>CAVVMD010000001.1:0-33799 GCA_963749285.1 uncultured Solirubrobacterales bacterium
CGGAGAACGCCCGGTATGCCACTGCGATCGTCCGCGAAGGTCCAGCCGGCGCCCTCGCCACGAACGTCCCGGTGGCGCTCGTCTTCACATGACCGATCAACTTCAGGCCCGGCGAGCTCGCGGTCTGCTGCAGCAGCTCGAGCGTCGCGCCGCCGATCGGCTGGCCTTGCGCGCTCATCAAGCGGCCGGAGATTCCTAGCGCGCGCTTGGCGAAGCTGCGCGTCAACCTACCGCGCTGACCGAGGCGCAGGCGCGCTCCCTCACTTGCCGCGATCCCATTCGGCTGCCCGACTCCTCGCGCGAGGCCCGAAGCCGCGCTCACGCCAGGGCCGGGGAGCGCCCCGAGGGAGTTGTTCGACGGCTGCTGTGTGGTGATCGGGGCGTCGTAGACCACGCTCGCGTTCTCGGCGGCGTCCTCGACTGTCACCTTCAAGGTGTGCTGGCCGTTGGCAAGCGCCGTCGTGTTGATCGGCAAGTCGACCGACTCGCTCGCGCGGCAGGGCTGGCTGTGATCGAACATCAGCGTGCCGCCGGTCCCGCCGATCGGGATGCACCGCCCTTCGTTGTTGTCAGGCGTGCCCGAGTACACGGTTTTGCCGTCGATTTGGGCGGTCACGAGATAGACGCCCGGACCGCCGGGGTCGCTTGCCAAGAAGGTCAGTTCCTGGGTGCCTTGAGCGTTTGGGCTCAGCAGCGTGCCGCCGAATCCACTCGCCGCCGGCGTTGCGCTGTTGGCGAGTGCGATGGCTGCGCTGCTGACGTACACGCCAGCGTCGATCCCTCCTGTGGCCGGGCACGACGTAGCCCCTTCGTAGGGGCCGACGCACACCGCCACGGCGTAGAGGCTGGTCCCGCCGAGATGCGTGATCGGGAACGCTCCGCTGAGCGTGCCGTTCTGGCCGCACGCGAGGTTGTATTGGCAGTTCGCCACCACGTCGGCGGAGTCGTAGCTCGCGCTCGGCGTCCCTAGCCATGCCTGGCCATGTGGGGAAGTCAAGGTCGCGGTGATGCTGCCGCCCGCGATCGTCGAGCCGGCCGGCGCGGTGAACACCCACTCAGGGCCTTCGTAGGCGCCCTGCGGTGCTTCACCGCTCGTCACGGCGCTCAGGTCTCCGCCCTGAGCGCACGTGTTGGTGTCGCCGCTGTCGGGGCCGACGGCACCAGTCGCGCTTGTGCTCCATCCTTCGGTCGGGGCGGGCTGACCGCCAGGCTGGGTACACGACGCCAGCGTCCATGTGCCCGCCCGAGCGCTCGACGTGCAGAGCGCGAGGATCAACATCACGCAACCGAAGGCCGCGAGCAACAGTCCGGTCATGCCACGCGGAGCGAGCGTGATCTTGCTGTCAGTTCGTGGTGACATCGACCGCCCTGCTTTCTCCGTGTGCGAATGGGAATCCGGTTTGCCCGCCGAGCACTGACGCCCGGAACGGGAAGTGCCCTACGCCGCCCTGGAACTGGTAGACGACCTCGAAGCGCCCACGTGAATCTGTCTGCGGGACTCGGAAGGGCTCCCAACGGCCGCGGTAGTGGACAAGCAGCTCGACGGCGACCCCTTCGGCGGGGACCGGCCCGAGTACCTGTCCGCTCAGCGTGATGGTCCCTTCCGAGCCCGTCCTGTGCGGGCTCACGCTGAGCTTCACACCGGCCTTGACCGCCTCCGCGATCTTCGCCGTGGCGGCATAGCTCGCGTCCGTGGAGAACGCGCGATAGGCAATCTCTACCGTCCGGTTGGGGCCACCGGGCACCGCCGCCGCGAACGTCCCATTCGCACGGGTCTTGGCGTGCCCGATGACCGCCAAGCTCGGCGAGCCGCTGACCTGCTGCAGCACGTCCAGCGTCGCGCCCACGATCGGATGACCCTGGCCGTCGAGCAGGCGCCCCGTCGCTCGCAGCGCGCGGTGCGCGTAGGGGCGGGTGATCCTGCGCTTGACGCCAAGACTGAGCCGCGCCGTGTGGCTGGCCGTCGACCCGTTCGCTACAGCGACCGGCGTGGAGGCTGGCGAGCTTCCCGCTGCTGTGCCAGGACCGGGCAGCGCCCCGAGTGAGTTGTTCGACGGCTGCTTTGTCGAGATCGAGCCGTCGTAAACGACCGCTGAGTTGCCGGCCGCATCTTGCACCGAGACCTTCAAGGTGTGCTGGCCGTTGGGAAGCGAGGTCGTGTTGACCGGCAAGTCCACCGACTCGCTCGCCGGGCAAGGCTGGCTGTAGTCGAACATCAACGCGCCGCCAGTCGCGCCTACCGCCGCACACTTTCCGCCGTTGCTGTTCGGTGTGCCCGAGTAGACGGTTTTGCCGTCGATCTGCACGATCACGAGATACACACCTGGGCCACCCGGATCGGCAGCGTTGAGCGTGAGTTCCGCCGTGCCTGCGACGTTTGGGCTCAGCAGCGTTCCGCCGACGCCACTGGCGCTCGGCGTCGCTTCGTTGGCCAATAGGAGGTTCGCCCACCACAGCCGCACCAACGACCACGCGCCTTCGCTGCCTCCCGAGTTGCAGACCCTCCCGGCTTCGGGTTGTCCGCCGCATCCGGCGCTGAGGTAGAGGTCTCCGCCGCGCCCGCTCGGAAGCCCGAGAACGCCCGAGAAGTCATAGGTGCCATTGGCACAGGGAGGCAGCCCAGACGCACATTGGTAGAAGACGTTTGAGCCGTTGTAGGCGTATTCCGGCGAGTACGCGACCGCCGTGCCCGAGGCTCCATAGCCGTATCCGTCGGCGAAGAAGCTCACGTCCACCGAGCCGCCGATCAGTGTCGATCCCGCCGGTGGTGCGTATTGGAGGGTCTCGTTCGCACCCACGCCCACGGCGGCATCCGTGCTGAGGATCGCGAACATCGGGCTGCCCGGCCCGCAGCTCGTGCTGTTGTTCGAGCCGTAGCCACCGCCGCCCGCGAAGCTCGTCCAGCCCTGGCTCGGCGCGGCGGACTGGCTCGGGTTCACGCAGGAGACCTCCATCCAGCTCCCCGCGTATGCGGAGCTCGCGGCCATCCATCCGCCAGCAACGGCCAGTGCGAGCGTCAAAGTGAGCAGCAGCGTGCGGCTGGTCTGCCCGTAGTTGTGTTGGTTCATCGTCGCGTCCATTCCCTGTTCAGGCCCGTTTTGGTGGGGCTTCGCGGGTCTATGACCCCAACGGCCCCGAACCGGCCAACAAATTTTCTGACCGGACTCATGGGCTGAATTGACCCCCGCCGCCGCTCTGGTGCGCTGAGGTGCTCGCCGCCTGCGCTGACGTGCTGGGAGGGCTGGTGTTCGTGGGGACGCCGAGGTAGGCAAACCCGCCCGGTTCGCGCTGCCCGGCGGCGCTCGTGCTGCTCGTCCGCCGGGCGCTCGCAACTCGCCGGGAGCTGGAATGGTGCGGGCGCCTGGAGGTATGCACGCTGCGGTGGACGCTCGTGCTCAGCGACGCCGCTGGCGCCGCGCTCAGAAGCCGCCCGGTGGCCGGGGCTGCGCGGGGCGCGGCTGCTGCGCTCCGCGCGACGTGGTGGCGGTGCGGTGAGGGGCTCTGCTCGAGGACGTGCGTGGCGACTGCTCCACCGGCGAGCACGCCAACGGTGACGACCCCGACGGCGACCTTCGCGCCGACGCCGCCACCCGCGAGCAGAGCGACCGCCCGTTCGCGCACGCCGCCCTGACCGACCGGCGCCGTGTCGATCCCGAGGCGGTGCAGGAGGAGCCTCGCTCGCAAGTCGAGTCTCGCCAGCCAGCCGAGATGACCGATGAACACCGGCGGGAGCAGAGCCGCCGCCTGGTCGCGGAAGCTGCGCCGCAGCCGCTTGGCGTTCGTCCGGTGCTCCAGCCGGCAGTGCCCGCAACTCTCAAGGTGCGCGAAGGCGCGCTCGGCGAGGACTTCGCTGGTCGTCTCCCCGTTTTGCAGCGCCAGGATCGTCTGTGCCCTGTACCCGCAGAGGCGGCCGGTGTCGTAGAGCAGCTGGAAGCGTTCGCGCTTTCGCTCACACGAGCGGGCGGTATTGCGCGCCTCGTTGACCGGGATGTTGAGCACCGACGCGACAGCGCGGTACTGCAACCCCTCGACGAGCCAAGCAAAGACGCGCTGCTCGTCCTCGTCCAGTTCGGTCTTGAACTCCAAGGCGATCAGACGATCCTCCTTGGCGAGCACGGCAGGCTCGGGCGCGGTTTGTTCTTCTCGCGTCTCGGCCATGAGACGTAGGCCCGGAGCGCTGCGTGCCCGGATTTGGCCATGCCGGTGTTCGTCGCGGTGCAGGCGCAGAGCGCGCTTCTTGATCCCGTCCCGTAGCGCGTTGCGAAGGTGCTCCTCGCTGTCATACGGCCGGCTGTAGAGAGCGAGCGTCGTTTCCTGGTAGATGTCCTCGAGCTGCTCCTTGCTCAGTCCCCTGCACTCCACGAAGCCGCGGGCAACACGCAGCTCCCGGCCCTGCCATTCCCCGAGGATCTGACCGACCCGCTCCGAGCCGAAGGGGCGCCGCCTACCCGAGCCCGGCGCGAGGGTGACTCCTTCCCCTGCTCCACCAGCCCAATCGGCTCCCGTGCCTCGTTCTCCCGCATCCATTCTCACCATCTCCAGGTCAGCCCTAACCCAGGCGAAAAGTCACCGCACTACAGGACGATTCCGTAAATCGCCATTTTACCTGCAAATGGCGATCTTGGGGCAGCCGGCCCTCCGATCCCGCGTGGCCAAACTCGCCCAGCATGGGCACATGGGCTTCTTGCCGTCTCATCGGTGGGGCACCGCGACGGTCTCCAGGGCGGCAGAGCAGAGCAGAACGCCGGCGATCAGCGCGAGCAGCCCGAGGCCCTCAGCGACGGTGAGCGCACGGCGCCGTTGCACGAGCCAGGCGCTCGCGCCGAGCGCGAGCCCTCCCCACTCCACAGGCAGCTGGGGGAGATAGGGCAGCAACGGTGCGCCGTAGGCACCCAGCGCCGCGCCCACTTGCAGAGTGTTGACGATGATGCACGCCGTAAGCAGACCGTCCGCGACATGCTTGGCGAGCGGGTGGCGATGAGCTCCAATCACCCCGAGCAGCAGGGGCCAGGCGACTATCGGGAGGTTGTGAGCCACAGAAAAGAGGACGTGCCCGACACCGGGAGGGGGATTGCGCTGCGCCGTGAGCGTCAGCCCCAGCACATGCCGCACAGGCACCACCCACGGTCGCCCTACAAGCGCGACGAGCACGGCCGGCACCAACGTGGCAATCCACACCCCCGCATAGGCGTACAGCCACGCCACACCGAGACCCGCCGGCAGCCACCGGCGCTCCGTCCGCCGAGTGGGCGCGCTCAATTCTCGGGCGACCATTGGCTCACGGCGTAGCCGCCGGGGACATGCGCGAGCTGCGCGAGGGTGACGTGGTAGCTGGCCGGCAGCCCTTCGTACTGCGTGTCGCCGCCGGTCTGTTCGCGGGTGACGATGACCCACGTACCGGGACGCGAGGCATCGGGAGCGATGCTGAGGATCTCACCGCTGTTGTAGATGTGCCCGCGGGTGATCGTCGTGTCCGCCCGGCTCGAAGCAGCGGCCTGCTGCTCGGCCAGTCGCGCAGCCGCAACCGACATCGCAGCCAGCCTTTGCTGATTGGAGCTCAGCGTGCGATACGTCCAGTTCGAGTAGAGCCCGCTGAAGGCGGCGAGGGCCTTCGCGGGTGTCGGCTGCACGCCGGCGGGCGCCTGAGCGCCAGGCGTCGGCGGCGCAGGTGCCGGAGGCTCGCCGGTGTTCTGCGGCGAGGCGGTCGACGTGACCTGCACAGAGCCGGGCGCGTCCGGATTGGTGCAGCCCGTGAGCGCCACTGCGGCCAGCAGCACGCAGGCGGCGATGAGTGCTTTTCCGGCGTACCTGCTCATAGGCCCGGTGGGTGACGGACGGTCCAGGTGGCCCAGCCGGGAACTGAGGTGGAGACGCGCCACTTCGGGCCGGGCTTGCCAGAGTTCGGGCCCGTGTCGTAGGCCTGCGCTTCCACGGTGTCGAAGCGCAGGCCGGCGATGTAGACGAAGGTGTGCCCGGCGTTTGCGTAGATCGAGACGTACTGGCCCGGACCGGGTTGCCCGTAGGACTCAAGCGCGGTCGAGTCCAGGGCGCTCGTGCCGAGCACGCCGCCCCAATGCAGCACGTAAGAGACCGCCGATGAGCAGTCATACGCAGGTTGCAGGGTGTCCAGCGACGTGCCATGCGCGCCGCCAAAGAGGTAGCTCGCGCCGAACAGCCGATTGCCCGCCGCGACCATCCGCTTGACCGCCTGGGGCGCTTCTTCGCCGGCGGCGGCCAGGCCACTCGGCAGGATCTTCGTCTGCGTGCCCGGCGTAAGCGGCAGCGGAATGCTGCCCGCGCCTTCGGACACCGGGCACGAGCTGGCTTCGCCGCCACCGCGCGCTTCGCTTGACCCAGGAAGCGCCCCGAGCGTCGGTGCTGAGCCCGTCGCCGGCGCGAGCGCGACCTTCACCGAGCTCTTGCTGATCCCGAGCGGCTGCGCGGCCTGCCACCACACATCCAGTCGGTAGGGCTGCCCGTTCGCGATGAACTGGCCGGGACCTTGCCCGTAGCCCGTGTCGCGCTTGGCCAGCAGCTCTTGACGGCCTGCGTGCTCCACGCGCAGCTGTGAGAGATACGGGAGGTTGTGGAGAGCGTTCGCGTCGCCGAAGGTGAACGTCCCGCCGTTCGCCGGGTTGCTGTCGAGCACCGAGAGCTCGGCGAACGAGTCGGGATGCGCGGGGAGGTAGGACTCGCCGGGGTTCGGGATCGAGCCGTAGTCACCGGAGGTCGGGTCGCCTGACCCGCCGTACTCGGTCGCGCCGACTTCATACCAACGGCCGGGCGTCAGTTCCAGCGGGGCGGCGTAGAGACCCTGGGCGAGCGCGCCACCGCCTGCGGGCGGGTTGATCGTGGTTTCGCTTCCCCCCGCAGGTGGCTTCCGCCTGCTGGTCGAACAGTCCGGCGACACCCGCCGCGACGAGCATGGGCATCAAGACGACCAGCAGCACGAGTGCCAGCAGCGCGCCTTGCACCTGGCGGTTGCGCAACAGGGCGATCGCGATCCTGGCCTGCATTACACGGCCAGCTCCAGCTCGGCGATCGCCGCTGCTCGCCAGCGCTCATCCGCGCACAACAGCAGGGCTTCCCAGCGCGCCTCCCAGTCCTCGCCACCAGTCACGCGCAGTGCGTAGCGACGCACAGGATCATCGCGCGCGGGGCTCGATGTCGCAATCCAATACTCCAGCTCGGCGACGATGATCTGGACGATCGCCTCGCCACGACTGCCATTCTCGACATAGACGATCGCGTACTCGCCGGGGACAGTCCGCAGCTGCGCCATCGCAGTCTCGCGCTCCTCGGTGTTGCCGAGCGCCTCGCGCATCTTCGCGAGCTCACGAGCCTCTTGGCGGCCCGTCACCCGCATCTTCGCGTTGGCCAGCAGCGCCTTGCCGTACTCGGTGTCGAAGTCGCTGATCTGCTGGGAGATCGCTATCAGCCACACCGCCCAATGACGGCTCCTGCGGCAGAACTCGTTGAACCAGCGCCCCGTGGATGGTCGCTCGGTGAGCTTCCAGCACTCGTCGATCGCCAGGAAGGTGCGGCCCGCCCAGGCGTGCTTGGGGCTCCTACCGGCCAGGTACTCGCGGCGTGTCTGCTCGATCCGTCGCTTGACGTGCTCACACAGCACGAACAGCACGGCGGCGGCCTTCGCCTCCGGCACGCTCTTGGTGTCAAAGACGATCAGCGGCGCGTCGGGGAGAATCGTCGTCGGGCGGTCAGTCAGATAGGCGTAAGGACCATCGAGGACGTAGTTGTTCAGGCGCATCGAGAGGTTGCGCAAGGTCTCCGCGATCCCGATCGAGCCCTCGGTGCGCTCCCTGTGGTAGCGGCGCTCGAGCTCCTCTTGCAGCAGCAGCTCGCGCGGTTCCTCGCCAGTCAGCGCACAGCGCTCATACACCTCCGCTATGGCGAGCCCGAGGAGATTGCTCTCCAGGTCGGTGAGCCCGTAGGAGTCCTGGCCAGGATGGTGCTCGCCGAGCAGCAGCGCGTGCAACGCGAGCAAGTAGTCGATCTTCTCCGGCGAGAGATTGGCCGGGTCCTCAACGTCCCACGAGTTGATCGCGTGCGCGTCCGCGCCGATCTCAGCCGACGCGGCACCAGGGATCAAAGACGCCAGGAACGCGAAGTGACCAGCCCGGTCGATGATGAACCCGGTGGCGCCCTGCGCGATGGCACGGATCAGCAGGATGATCGTCGCCATCGTCTTCCCCGACCCGGTGATCCCCGCGATCAGCATCAGGTGGTTGGAGTGCGTGCTGTCAAACGGGTCCAGCCGCTCCAGCGTCCGCCCCGGCAGCGCGTAGCCAAGGGGGATGCCGTCGGGGCTTGAGCAGCTCGTGCCGACCAGGGAGAAGGTGTCCCCGACGTTGCGGCTGACGTACTTGCGCTTACGCCGCGCCACATCACGGCCGAGCGGAAGCGTTGACTGCCACAGCGGAGCTTGGGCGAACAGACCGTGGCCGATGCGCGCGTCGCTAGCCATCGTGACCTCCCGTGCGGTCGCCTGGCAAAGCTCCTGCAGCCTCTCCGAGTCCGCGTCGGGTGCTGGCTCGGAGATCGCCTCATAGATGCTCACGCGGTAGATGCCCGCGCCGACGCTCGTGGCGAGCTCGTCGACCAGCTCGGCCGCCTCCTGCTCCTGCACCCGCGCGTCGGGATCGAGCGGGCGGCCGTGCGCCTCGACACCACGATTCACCCCATACAGGCGCTTGTAGCGGCGCTTCTGCGCCATCCGCTCGCGGTAGCGCTCGGTCGCCTCGATATGCACGCTCAACACGAACGGGCTCGGTGACTGCATCATGTGAAGCAGCCAGCCGAGCCATGTCTGCTCCGGTGGAAGGGAAACGTGGAAGACCTGCTCGAGGGACTCGCCGATCTTCAGACGGCTGCGATCGGACAGGTCGATCGCTGAGGTGCAGATCGCGTCAGCGAGTGCCTGCGCGCGAACGCTTGCCTGCTCGGCCGTCTCGCCTGCCACGAGCGGCTGAACGACCTCGGGCTGCATGAAGCTCGCGGGCAGGCCGCCTGCCGTCTGAGCGTCAGGATCAAAGCGACCGTGCAGCAGGTCGAGCACTTCATGGCCAGAGACCGACCGCGCCGATAGGCCCATCGCGTCGAGATCTGCGCGCACCCCTTCGCAGTGGCGCAACGAGTCACGGATCGCTCGCCGATGCACCGAGTCCTTGACGCGCAGCGCCCGACGCCCGCGCGCTCGCCCAAAGACAGATCGCCCAGTTGGACGCCAGGGACAGACCACGAAGTAGCGCAAGCGCAACGGCTTGACCGTCCGCGCGGTCTTTCGGATCGACTGCTCCTGGGCGATGCCCAGCCGGCGGATCGCGGTCGCACGGTCGTGCTCGCCGGCGTCCTCCGCGGCACCGGCCGCACGCTCGCAACGGTAGGTCTCCTCGGCGAGCAGCGCCTCCAGATCCAGCGGCGTGCCCTGCACATAGAGCTGGAGGGCCTGGCGGTCGGGGAGCCGCGCGGCGATCTGCGCAAACGCAGCGGAGATTCGCTCGCCCTCGGCCTGCTCCACAGCAAGCGGGTTGACCGTTCCCACCTCGAGATAGCGGACGTAGGTGCCGTCCTCCGCGATCAGCAGCCCGTCAGGCTCGATCGCGGCGACACCAAGCAGCTCCGAGACGCGGCGCTTGTGGCCCATCAGCCCCAGCGCTCCCACAACGCGGCGTCCTCGGCGTCGAGGGGCGGGCCCTGGCCGGGACGCTCATCGAGAGTCTCCTCGCCCTCCCCGAGAATCACCAGTCCACGCACAGCTCTGTCCTCTGGCGAGGCGACGGCCAGGATGTGCGTGCTCCAGCGCCAGCGCCACATTGCACGCAACAGCACGCTGAGCTGCAGACCACCGCTCTCCGACACGTAGGTCAGCGCCGCAGGCAGGCCGATGAGAAAGACGCACAGCGAGATCGCGGGCTTCGTCGGCACATGCGCGAGATGGATCACGCCAAGCACCGACCCTGCGCCCAGGATCAGCGTCGCCCACTGCTTGATCGTGAAACCGACCAGCTTCGGCGCGTCATCCAGCGATCTGAAGGTACGGTGGATCACGGCCCACTCCGGGGACGTGGCCTACGCCGCTTTGCAGGCGCAGGCGGAGCAGGCCCGCTCGGCTTCGCAGGCTGCGCCTTGGAATTCGTGCTCGCCCGTTTGGCGGGGGCCGCCGTTTCACGACGCGCGTTCGTTGTGACCTTCCGCCCTGGGTGCGTCCCGCCCGCTGACCCCGATGCTGGCTTCCCGGCTTGCGCCGGCCCGGCCTGCGCCGGCCCGGCCTGCGCCGGCCCGGCATGTGGCTTTGCCACGATGTTCGGCGCCGCGCGCTCGGAGGACCCAGCTGAGGGCGCTCCGCTGCTCGCCGGCGCTCGCCCGCCAGCGCTCCCGCCGCGCGTCCCACCAGCGCCCACCTTCGCTGGAGTCTTGCCGGTCGCGCTGTTCGCGCCGGCTCTCTGAGACCCTCGTGCCGCGATACCGCGCGCTGGCCCTCGTGCGGCCTTACGGGAGCCGCTTGCCATCGCCGCCCGCGCGTCGCGCGGAGCGCTCGCGACGATCGTCCCGGCGCGCGAGATCCGCCCGCGCACCCCGCCACGCGCACCCTTGACCGCAGCGCCACCGGCACCTGCCCCCGCGAGCGCGGCACCGGCGCCGGCCACACCAGGCATGACGCCGCTGCGAGCAGCCGCGCCCGCCAAGCCACGGCGGGCAGCTCCAATAGGGCCGCCCGCGGGAGCTCCCAATGCGCCCGCAGCGCGCCCAGCGCTTCGTCCGAGCGAAGGGACTCCCTGATAGGCGGCGCTTTGCAGTCGGGCGTGCGCGGCTTGTATCCGCTGCGCGCCGGGCATCGCGGGCTGTCCCTGCGCGCCGCTCGAGCCGCCTCCGCCACGCAAGGCCGCGCCGCCGAGGATGTGGCGCAGCTCGCCGAACAGCATCAGCGGGAGCTTCACCGCGAGCACGAACGTGATGAGCCCCGCGAACGCCGCCTCTATGTGACCGGGTACTCCGCCGCTGGCCCCGCCCGTGAAGCTCGTCGCATCCAGCGTCAACGCGCCTGCGACGGCGAACAGCAGCGTCCAGCCGATCGGGACGAGCACGATCGCCATCAGTGCGTGGCTCCAGACCCTCGCGAGATGAGAGAGCTCGGGTATCGGCGCGAGCGCGATGAACGGTGGTCCCGCACAGAACGCCAGCGCCAAGATGACGGTCAGCAGCTCCTTCGACGCGAATAGGGCAGCTGCAAACGCAACCCCGACGATTACCAAGAACGCACCGAAGACGCCGCCCGCGCCGAGCAGCAGCGCGCCGCCAAATAGCACGGTGATGATGCTCGCCAGTCCGTTCGCGACGACCGGGAAGCCGAGGATCGCGTGTGTGAGGGTGTTCGTCGCCGCGACTGTCTGCTCGACAAGCCAGCGGTAGATGACGAGCACTCCAGTCGCCCCAGCGCAGCGTGAGATCGCGCTCACCGGATGGGCCGCGCCGGTCAGGCCCACCATCCAGTAGCGCAGCGTGCAGACTGTCAACGTGACCGGCATCAGCGACATGCCGAGATAGGTCATGTCGCTCTCCAGTTCGCTGACGTGACCCCAGCTCGCCGGGTCGGGCAGCGCGACGAGATACTGGATCGTGGCGACCGTGCCGTGCTTGAGAAAGCCAGGAACCAGCGCGCCAGCCAAAGCGGAGAAGAACCCCTTGGCGATCCCTTCGATGATGCTGTGCAGCGAAGGCAGGCCCAGGAACGCCAGCGGTGCGACGGTGGCTCCGCTGCTCGCCGCTGACGCCGCCGGCGCGAGGACGAGCCCGCAGGCGAGCGCGCCCACCATCACCGCCGGCAGCATCCACACGATGGCGCGGCGCGTCGTCATGGCCCTACGCCACGATCCCGCTGATCGATGCGAGGATCGCGAGGCCGACGATCGTCTTGATCGCGACATCGTGAGCCCTCGAATGTCCGGCCATGAACATGATCGCCACGACCGCGATCACGAGACCCATCGCCGTGCTGCCCAGCCAAACGAGGCTGTCCTGCAGCTTGGAAACGAAGTTCTGCACGCCGCTGATCGGCGTTCCGTGAAATGCACCGGCCGCGTTCAGCGCGTGCGGGTGCGCGTCGGGGAACACCACGACGACAGCCACTCCAATTGCCAGCCCCATCAGTGCGCCGATGGCGAGGAGCCCGCGCCCTTTGCTCCTCGCGAGAAGGGCGCCAGTCTGTCTGAATGTGAGCGCCATCACTGGCCTCACCTCCTTTGGGTTGATTTGCAAGCTCACGGCGAGAACAGGCCCCCTTGCGTCTGCTGCGCCGGCGGTGCGGCCGGCGCGCTGGCGGGAGCTGGCGGAGCCGCGGGCGGCGCCGCCGGCGCCTGCACGGCCACCCGTTCGGGGTGTGCGGCGGCCTCGATGACGGGCGCTCGTCCTCGATCGAGATGCGGCGCCTCGCTATGCCTCGCAGCGCGCCGAACCTGTGGAGATCGAGCCGTCGGCCGGGCGCTCGCCGCGCTCGGGGCAGATACCGGGGGCCGCGCTTGCGTCGTGCGCCTTCGAGCAGGCCGGTGGCTGGGAGAGGCGAGGCTCGCCGTCGGGGTGCCTACGTGCTGGCTATCCAGCGCGGACGCGAGCCCGACGAGAATCCACACAGCGAGCGCGGCCCCGACGGCCTTGGCGAGCAGTGAATGCTCACCGAGCCACACACGGATACCGCCGACGCTGGTAAGCGCGGCGAAAGTGCGTCTGCGCGGATAGACCCTGCGCCACGCGGGCGTCCTGTCCGTCCGGCCGCCAAGCACATCGTCCAGATGCACCACGAAGTCGTCGTGCGAAAGCTCGGCGTCGCTTTGCTCCTCAAGACGGCCCTCGTCGAGCTCCTCGCCATCGGCAGAGCCCCACTCCGGCGCGAGGGGAACCTCCTCCGCTGGTTCGCCCTCGGGCGGGATGGGAGCCGTCGGCGGATCAACGACACGTGTCGCTTGCCGAGCAAGGCCCGGCTTGCGTCGCCGCGTTCTCCTCGGCCTGCTCGCAGCGTCGGGGGGCTCGCTCTCGGCGAGCACCGCCGTGACAGTTGCCGGCGCTGGCGCTTCATCTACGGCCTCGGTCGCGGCAGGCTCCTCGTCCATCGGCCCGGCGCCGGGTGCCGCGACGTACAAAGTCACCATTCCGTTGCGCGCGAGGTCGCTGCCCGCGGCGGGCTCCTGCGCGACGACCAGCCCGATCAGCTCCGCCTCGCAGCCGAACGAACGATCAAGGCCGGGGCACAGCCCGGCGCGGCGCACGGCTTGGGCCGCATCCCCGGCGGGCTGGCCGACATACTCGCCCACCATCTGCCGGCCCGCGGGGCCGCCTCTGCGGGTGCTTTTCGCGCGCTGAGTCCTGCGCGGCTGGACTGCGGTTCTGTCGTTCATCGCGGTTACTGACCACCAGCGACTCAGACCGGCCAACGAATTTTTTTGCGTCTCCCTACTGTGGCCGCAGCAGCATCCGACAAGCGCCCGCGAGGACCGCGCACTCAGCGCAGGCCTGCGAGGGACCGATGTCGTCTACCTACGGTCCGCCGCATCGGCTCGCCTGGCGCCCGCATCGCAACAGATGCGAAAGCTAGTCAGGGAGCCGCGAGCACTGTCGGAGGTCGTCCTTTGCGCAAGCCTGGTGCCGACGTTGAGTCGCGCTCCCATTGCTCCCCAAGCAGGCGTGAGCCGTCAGAACCCTTGGTCGTCTACGCCCGCTAGCCACCAGGGTCCGACCCAAGCGAGGCAGGGCAAATCACCATGTCCATGTGATAGTCGCGCCGCTCGAAAACACGATGTGTTCTTCCGGTCCTGGAGGAATGAAGCCGGCCACCGGCACCACAGTCCAGACGGACGTAGCCGCTCCTTCGGTAACCGGCTGTGATGGGGGTCCGATGCTGTACTCACCGCCACCCGGCGTTCCGAGAAAAGTCCCCGCAAAACAGGGGCCGTTGATGGCAGGGTTCAGCACACTGTCCTCGGTCTCGATTTCAAGGGCACCCAGAATTGCGCCTTTTGTTCTGGTAAGGACCAACTCGGCAAATCCGTCCTCAGGGATCGGGAAGCTCTCAGGCAATGAGCAATGTTCTAGTTCCGAAGAGTTTTCGTTGTACCCGTAGAGCGTACCGCTGGCTCCCGCAATTTGATATGAGCAGGCTTCAGCCGTGCAGTACAGCTTCGTCCCGGTGATGGTGATGTCAAGGCCAATTACGTTATTCGCTGGAGCGTAGCTGTAGCCAACGACATAGCCGTTGATGCTCATGCTGAACGAAGTGGGCCACGCGCCGCCCGTCACTGCCAGGGTGTACATAACCTTTCCCCTCGCGCCAAGCAGGTCGGTCACCGTGACTTCGACCGTGCTCTCGCCGGATTTGGTTGGCGTACCAGAGATAACCCCCGTATCGGCGCCCAGACTGAGACCTTCTGGCAAGCTTCCACCTGTCACGGCCCACGTGTAGGGTGCTTCACCGCCTTCAGCGGTGAGTGTTTCGTGATACGGGGTATCTTCGGTCGCGTCGCTCAGGGTGGCGGGTTTGATCGTCAGGTCGCCGGTGACTGTAAGGCTGTACTTCTCGGTTTCCGTCGAGCCGAGTTTGTCTTTGACCGTAACTTCGAAGGTGCTGTCGCCTGAGCTGGTGGGTGTGCCTGAGATGACGCCTGTCGCCGGGTCGAGCGTGAGACCTTCGGGCAGCTGCCCTGAGGTGATGGCCCACGAGTAGGGTTCCTTGCCGCCGGTGACGCTGAGTGGTTCGGAGTAGGGGGTGCCCTCGGTAGCGTCATCGAGGTCAGTGGGCGTGATCGACATCGCTTCGTCGAGGGTGAAGGTGTGTTCGTAGATCGTGACTGGGCCGCTCTTGAGTTTGAGCGGGGGAGCGGTTAGTTCGCCCGTGAGCAGCACCGGTGCCGTGAGCTTCCACCAGGGCGTTGCGCTTCGTTCGGCCGCGAGGTTCAGCCCAGCCCGTAGCGAGATCTTCGGACCCGCGAGGCCGTCGATCAGGACCAGGATCGTGGGCGTGAGGTTCCCCTGGACATCCCCACTCACAGTGAGGTCCGGCGGCGTGAACTGCAGGTGCGGTTCGAAGGTGGCTATCGGAGCGAATCCGCCGCTCTTGGTCCATGCGATCCCAGCGGAAGAGGAGAAGCCGGTATCCACGCTCGTGCTGGTCGCAGCTTCGGCTTTCGCGCTTCCGTCGAGGTAGGTGGTCACCTGGGAGGTGATCACGATCGGGATCACCCCGTCAACCAAGAAACGCTGGGTCGGGAGGTTGAACTGCGAGATCGTCGTTTTCCTCAGCGAGCACGTCACGGCACCCTGTAGTTCAGCTTCAAGTCCTCCGGTAGCGCTCGCGTTCGCCGTGAGGCTCGCGCTCTGCAGACCACCAAGCAACGTCCAGTCTGCCTTGAGTTCAACCGACGCGTTGAAATTCGCTTCGGCGCCGAAGGACGCCGAGGCCGACCCGGTGCAGGAGAACCGTGGCTTTGCCGCTGCCCGTGCCGTGGCGCTCTGGGCTGCGGTAGAAAGCGAGGTGTCGATCGATCCGTTTGACACCGCTTCGAAAAGTGTGGCCGGCACGGTTTCTACGGTCGTCTCGCCGGCCTTCGTCGTGACTGACGTCGCACGACCGAGAAACCCGTCCGGGGTGGCGGGACCCTGTCCGACTGCGATCACCTGCCCGGCCTTCACGCTGTTGCCACCCGCGTACACCAACCGTCCCGAGTCCCCCGGTGAGGGGACTGATTTGACCGCTGACGGTTCGAGCACGATCGCGTGGACTCCGCTCGCAATCGGGCCATGCGCCCGCGTAACCCGAAGCCGTCGCGATCGCGAAACCGCGACCACACGTCCTGCACGAATCGCAACAACGCGCACCACCGTAACGCCGGGATGCGTCTGCGCCTGAAACGTCAACGCGAACACCCCAGCCCGGGTGGTCGTTCCCGACACCACGGTCAGCCACCGTCGGCCCACCTTGCGCTGCGCACGCACGAGCGTCGCGCGCGCCGGATGGACGCGACCGCGGACACTTGCAAGCCCACCGGCCGACACCGCACGCGAACCCGACACGGTGACCGGTGCCTCCGCCTGCGCAGCCGTCGCAACCAGACCCAGAACACCAACGAAGCACGCCGCGACAGCAACCATCTTGGCCCACGACGGCACACGCACCAGGCTACCCACGCAGCGATCCTACAGGTCAATGCTGCGCTGTCGGTTTCACGGACAAGCAAGCGTCGCGGCGAGTTTGCTGTCCATTGCTGCCCAGCCCCGATTGTCACCGCGGGCGGAGGACAAGTTCGCTGAAGCGCGTTACGGGTATGACCCTTTGCCGCCGCACCGAGGGCATATCACCCATATTTGGTTGCCCGGGCTGTCGGGATTTGGCGCCCACCAGCCTTTAAGCGCACTGCAATGACCGCAGGGCATGGGCTGAGGCGTACTCGGCGAATTGAAGGGATCAGATTGCCCCGATGTTCCTCGCGGGGGCTCGCTCCTGGTGTTCGGCACGGCGCTTGCAAAGCCCTCGGCGGCGGCCTTGATCACCCCCAAGAACACCTTCAACAAGGTGCGGGGTCGTCGCCCTCCTGCGCGTACCACGGCGGGCCGGATCCGAGCGGCGTAGTAGGCCCAGGTAAAGACGCCGACCACGGTCGCCCCCAGCACCTCCACGAGAAGCCAATTCCGCTTCGAATGACCTGCGGCGCGGAACGCCTTCGATGGCTGTAGGAGGACGTCCCAGATCGCAGCGAGACCGAAGAACCAGCACGCGAACAGGTAGATGAGGAGCGGGTTTTTTGTGATTGGGGTGCTCGCGAGTCCGAGTTCTTCTTCGACGCCGCGCGGCATGGTGACGTTCGGAGCGTCTGCGTTAGCGAGGTCTATCCAGTGGTCGTGGCTCTCATAGAACTTCTCGGCCATTTCCTGCTCGAGTTGGCCGTGAAGGTAGACGCCGACCGTTGCCGTAGCCCACGGGCCAACGCTGGATACACTGATCACGCTGACGCGGACTGTCTGCGTCGGCGAACCCTCGGTCATGACAGCGGTTTGAGTGATCCCCGATCGCTCGCGCGCGGTCGGGGTTCGCGAGGCGAGAGCGTCGCTCGCATGAGCGAGCGCGACCACCACGATCACCGTCGCTGTGCCGCCGCCCACCATCGTGCGTACTGCCCGTGCCACCTGCATCGTGCTGCCGCCTCCTAGCTACGTTTGTAAACGGCCAGCATACGACCTAGATCCTGAATCACGCCTTCCGAGTCCACGGCGGCGCTGTCTAAGAGGCGGCGACCCTTGCGGCCGCGCTGAGCCGTCCTGAGTCTCGACGAAGACGGTGCCCCCCTTCGCCCGCAAGCGAGCGCCTGATCGTCAAGGCCGACATGCCTGCTCAGGACGAACTGCGAGAGTCCTCCACGCGTCGCGGCTCGCTCTTGCATCCGATGCGGGGCAGGTACGCGCCGACGCGATGCCGTAGGCGTCACGTTGACGGCCTTGCGGCAAGGCCGCGTGCCTCGAGCAGCTGGGAGTAGCGCGCGAACCGGGGGTCCTCGAACCATCCGGGCGCGCGAACGATCGCGGGCGGCAGATCGCGGTAGACGAGCACCGCGCGTCCGCGACCGATCTGCCTCAGCCAAGGCGAGGGCCCGGCCTTCTGATGGCCGATGCTCAAGGTGTGCCGGGCCATCCCGGTCGAGCTCGAAGCGTTCGCGACAGGCTCCTCGCCGAGCAGCTCAGTGAGATACCCGGCGCTCGTCGGCTCGGCCAGCGGTGGAATGAACACCTGGGCGGTAGATGCGGCGCAGATCGCGTCGCGGGCGGCGCGGCCGTAGCGCTGGTCGATCTGCGCGATCGACTGCCAGATCGTGGCGATCACGATGCCGTGGTCTCCACACTGGGAGAGCCACGGCGCGAGGTTGCGCACCGGAGCGATGTTCGCGGCCTCGTCCATCAGGATGAACAGCCGCGGGTCCAGCACGCCGGTGCGGCGAGCCTTGACGATCGCCGCCTCATACATCGCCGCGACGAGCGAGAGGATCACGGGCCGCAGCGCGTCCTGGTCGTGGCCGGCGGCCACGACATAGATCGTGTTGGGCCGCCCGTCGAGGAACCTCTCGGGCGTGAGATCCCCGACCGCGCAAGCGGCAACCTGGGGGTAGCGGTAGGCGCGCAGCAGGTTCAGGGCGCTCATCACGGTCGTCTCGCGGTTGCGCTCATCGCGTCGACTGACGCCCTGCAGCTGGTTCGCTGCGGCAGACGCTCCCGCGCCCTTCAGGACGCTGATCGCGTCTGTGAAGTCGCGGGCGTCCAGCCAGCGCACGAGCTCGCTCATGCTCTCCCCGGCGAGAGCAGCCGCGTGGAGCAGGGGCGCCAACATGCTCGCCGCCTCCTTGTCCCAGAACTCGTTGGCGGCGTTGCTGCTGTCCGGGTGCGCGGCTGAGGCCAGCGCTTCACCCGCGCGGATTGCGCCCGGCCAGCTCCTTGCCGGGATCAGCGGGGTGAAACCGGCGCTCGAGCGATCCCCGAACGGGTCATATACCCACACGCGCCCGAGGCCGCGGCGGTACGGGGCGGTCGCATCGTAGATGTCGCGCTTGGTCGAGAGGACCAGCGCCGGCCCGTGGTGATCCAACAGCCACGGCACCACAAACCCGCTGGACTTTCCCGAGCGCGGCGGCGCGACGACCATCGGCTGCACCTCAAGCTCGGCCGCCAGCGTGCGCGCAGGCACCCGGCCGATCATGCCGAGGTACGGGCGGCCCGAGACCGGGCCTGGCACCCACAGGCGCCGCAGATCGGTGGGCAGCGCCCACGTCCGTTGGCGCACCCAGCCTCGCTCGACCGCGCGGCGAGCAACGGTGCGCTGATCCTTGCCGAGCGGCGAGCCGGCCCGCCACGCGCGCACTCGCCGATGAACCATCCACCCGCCACGGCCCAAGAGCGCCAGGCAGCAGACCGCGACGATCAAATACGCCGCCGCTTGCGGGGCCGCGGCTCGCTCAGCAGCGGTTGGGAACGCCTCATACGGCGCGCTCCAGCCGCCGCGCACGAGCAGATGCCACATCGCGTGCGCGGCATCGCCGGCCGGCAAGTGCATCGGCCCACGCAGGGACACCAGGCACGCGGCCTGCGTCCAGCACCACGGCAGGACCCCACTGACGACCCCCGCGAGGGTGAGCACGCCAAGGACGCAGATGAACAGCCTCATCGCCGGGCGGCGCCCAACCGCATGAACCCTCATCGGGCTCCTCCAGCCGGCGAGCTGCGCCGTGGCGGAGAGGCCCGAGCGATCGGTGGTGATGAGTCTTTCATCGCTGGTGCTGACCACCAGCGACCCAAACCGGCCAACGACTTTTCAGGCCGGCGGTCCTCAGCTACACGCGCGAGCGCTCACTCGCCCGATCCGCACCGCCAATCCCAGGTGCCCCGGAGCCGATTCCGAGAGCTCTTTGGCGAACTCGTTGGCCGCTCGGGAGCAGTCGTGGTCAGTAACCCAGGAAAGCCGCGGTGAACCCGTGGCCAGAACACGCAAGGAGACACGCCGATGCTCCACAGGCAACGAGAAAGAACGAGTCAAGGCCAGGTCAGAGCAGTTGCGCTGACTGGCTGTTCAAGCAGTCCCCGTTGGTTGTCGGCACGTCGTGTCTTGCCCCATTTTGGACACCGCCGGACTAGCGCTTCGGCCCCCCTGCGGGGGGCTTCCCTGCGCCCTAACGGGCTCCGGCTCCGCGCGCCGGTCGGCGTCTTTTTTGGGCGGCGTCACTAGCACCAACAACCACCAATAGGAGGAACAAGCAATGAACAACATCAACCGAGTCATCATCACCGGCAACCTGACCGCCGACCCCGAGCTGCGCTCGACGCCGAGCGGAACCGCGGTGTGCAGCCTGCGGGTCGCCTGCAACACCCGCCGCAAGGACGGCGAGGAGTGGGTCGACAAGCCCAACTACTTCAACGTCACCGTCTGGGGCGGGCAGGGCGAAAACGTCGCCCGATACCTCTCCAAGGGCCGCCCGGTCGCGGTCGACGGTCGCCTGGAGTGGCGCGAGTGGGAGGCCCAGGATGGGAGCAAGCGCCAGGCGGTGGACATCATCGCCGACTCGGTGCAGTTCCTGGGCAGCGGCAACGGGAACGGCGCATCCAGCGAGGACAGCGGCGAGCTCGTCGCAGCGGGCGTCGGTGCCGAGGAGGACATCGAGTTCTAGGGCAAACGGTCCGCGCCCCGGCCGGGGCGCGGACCACCAGCCCAGACGGAGAGCGTGACCATGAGCCAAAGCCTCCTGATCGACCAAATCCTCGAAGACTTGAACGCGCGAGACGCCCGGCTTCGCGCGCTGTGGCAGATGACCCCAGCCCAACGGGTCGCGGCGATGCGACGCGGCGAACTGACCCTCGAGCAGTGCTCGGCATGGGCCGCGCGTCACCCCACACAGGTGCCGCTGCTTAACGGCGAGTTCGAGTACCTCGCCGTGTTCACCCCCGAGGTGTGTGAGTGACCTGGAGCCAGCAGCAAACCGACGCGGATCTCCTCACCTACCTGCGGATGCTGGCGGGCAACCCGCAGCGCGACCAGTTCTTTGACATGCGCTATCTCACGCCCGAGGGCAGGATGCGCCAACGGTTCGTGCCGGCGCTTCGCGTCGACCAGCTCGCACGCCGGATCACCGATCTGGCGTGCGAAGCGGATGTCTATGTCGGTGCGGCGCTGCGCGAGCGCGCGAACGGTGGCAAGAGCGCGATCAATGGCTCGCACCTGCTCTACATCGAGTGTGACGACCCGAACGCCAAGG
Organism: uncultured Solirubrobacterales bacterium; assembly: GCA_963749285.1. Classification (GTDB taxonomy): domain Bacteria; phylum Actinomycetota; class Thermoleophilia; order Solirubrobacterales; family Solirubrobacteraceae; genus Palsa-744. The sequence continues at coordinate 20,793 of CAVVMD010000001.1, forward strand.
ATCGCCTCGATGGCTTCGCGCACCCCCCGACGATGGAGACCGCCTCGGGCACGCCCGGACACCTGCAGCTCTACTGGCGGCTCTACCAGCGTGCCGCCAACGCACAGGTCGAGAGCGCCAACCGCAGGCTCGCGCTGGAGCTGGGCGGCGACCCCGGCTGCTTTGACATCGCGCGCATCCTGCGGCCACCGGACACCTTCAACTACAAGCATGATCCGCCGCGAGCAGTGAGTCTCGTCGTGTGTCGAGAGGACGCTCGCTATACCCTTGCGCAGCTCACGGAGGGGCTGCCCGATGACCCCGATCCGCGCGGTCCCGAGCGCACCGGACCCGTCCGCCCGAGGGCGGAGCGCACCTTGCTCGACCGTGAACTGCTCGCGATCCCGGCCGCCGAGTACGTTCGCGTGCTCGCGGGCCTCGTGCCCAACAGAGCCGGCAAGGTTCTCTGTCCCTTTCACCATGAGACTGACCCGAGTCTCCAGCTGTATCCCGACGGCAGCTTCTACTGCTACGGCCGCCACAGCAAGGACCGCGCGTGCCGCAAGGGCGGGACGATCTTCGACTTCGCTGCCGCCCTATGGGGCATCCGCACCCGCGATCAAGACTTCCTCGAGCTGCGCGAGCGCCTCGCCCGCGTCTTCGGGCTCCCATCAACCTCGATTGGAGGAACACGATGCCAGTGAACATCGGCAGACGCACGCGCGTCATCGCTTCGCTCATCGTCTTGGTGATGCTGAGCGGCTGCGCGCCGCTCGCCACCGGAAGCAGCCAGCTCGGCACGCGCTCGCCTGCGTTCGCATCCGAGCGCCATTGCGTCGAGCGCCACGGCCTGCCCGACCCGCGCTGCACCCCCGGCGCGATTCGCGCCGGGGTGTCGCTGGCCACGATCTGCGCCTTCGGCTACAGCCCATCCATCCGCCCACCGGAGAACTACACCGAGCCGTTGAAGCTCCGTCAGATGCGCGCCTACGGCCTGCCGGGATCTCCCTCGGCCTACGAGGAGGACCACCTCGTGCCGCTCTCTATCGGCGGGGCGCCGCGCGATCCGCGCAACCTCTGGCCCGAGCCACGCAACGGCCCCGACAATGCCGAACAGAAGGACCAGCTTGAGACCTGGACCGCGCGGATGGCGTGCGCAGGGCGCATACCCCTGAGCCGCCTGCAGCAGGAGATGGACACCGACTGGACGGCGCTCTACCGCCTCGCCGGCGGCGAGCGCGTCCTACGCAACTACCCGCCCGGCGGGTAGAACGCCACACGGCAGCCCTGTCGTCGCGACCCCCGCAGGCACGCCAGCCGACCGAACGCCGTCATCGAGGCGCGCTACGGTGACGTGCCGTGAGTGACCTACGGACAATCCCACTTGCGTTCACGCTCAACGGTCGTCAGGTCGACAGCGAGACCACGTGCGTATGGGTCGGACCTCACGTGCTCGTGATTGCCACCGTGCTGCCCGACCACGGACTCGCGCTGGAGCTCGATTCCATCTTCGTCGGCCACGAGGGCGTGCCGACCTGCGTAACTCATCTCACGCTCGGGCCCATTGGAGAGGACCCTGTGATTGTCCCCGTCGAACACGAGCACGCAAGCCTCAATCCGAAGCTCAAGGCGCGTGACTGCGCCTACGAGCACGCTGAGATCGTGCTCGAGACACTGAGCCGGCTGGGCTACGAGGCTGGGATCGACATGCCCGACGACGCCTTCGAGGAACTGGAGCGAGTCGAGCGCTGAGCCCCGCGTCGGTCGCTCAGACCAACGCTTCCTTCACGCGGCAAAGGGGTTATCCGCCGCGCGTCTCGACCCCTCCAATGTTCGCACGCTGCGCGTGCGGTGGGTCGGGGATCGGCTCCGCATCGGGCGGGGTCGCCGACTGAAAGGAAGCGCGATGGTGTCCCACGCACGAGATTGGCCTTCGCAGCAGCGTCTTGCCTACGCCGGCATCGGCTCACGCGAGACACCGCCGGGCGTGCTCGACCTCATGGGCCGCGTAGCCTCGCGGCTCTCGATCCAGGGCTGGGTTCTCCGCACCGGGATGGCCGGTGGCGCCGACCAAGCGTTCTATCGGGGCGCGACCGTCGGCGGAGCGCTTGAGCTCTACCTGCCGTGGCCCAGCTTCGAGGCCGACGCTCGCTCACCCGCCGGCGCCGCACAGCAGTACGTCCTCGGGCAGCCGAGCCCTGCCGCCTACGAGATGGCCGCGCGGTTTCACCCGGCCTGGTCGCGGCTGGCGTTGAGTGTGCGACGCCTGCACGCACGCAACTGCCATCAGGTGCTCGGCCCCGACCTAGCCAGCCCGGCGAGCTTCGTCCTGTGCTGGACACCTGACGGCAGCCTCGACGGTCGCGGCCGGCGTGTCGGCGGGACTGGCCAGGCGCTTCGGATCGCCAATCACCACGGCATTGCGGTCTTCAACCTCGCCCGTCCAGAGCACGCCGAGCGGCTGTCAAGGCACTGCCCGCTCGACGCTTGCTGACGCAGGCGAGTGAACGACACGTCGGAGTCGCACTCACGAACCGCGAGCGTAGATCGCGGGCGCCGGCAGCCCCATGATCGCACCCCTATTGGGGTGCGGAGGGCTGCCACCGGCACCCGCAGCCAGCGGGTCCACAACGGAAAGGACAGTCGTGATGCGCGACTCCTACGACACGACCCTGATCCTCTGGCCTGCCACACCACTAGCGGCGAGCGTCGCCGAGGAGCTGCGCGCCATCGGCGTCCCGCTCACAGAGCCGCAGGCGGCTCCGGGGTGCCTCACCGCGCGGCGCACCGAGGACGGCCAGCTCCTGCTTGAAATCTCCCGCGAGCGGCTCCACGGGCTCACCGATCTCGAGGCGGTGCTCGCCACCCTGCGGCTCGCCGATGTCTCCTACGTCGCCTGGGACGCGAGGAAGACTGAGGTGGCAGGCACCGCGCGCTCCTTTGACCCCGACAGTCGTGTGGAGCGCGAGTTCACCGTGATGCCTGACGGCGAGCCGGTGCTCACGTTGAGCGACCTCAGCGAGTTCGAGGGTCGCTACGGCACGGCGGAGGGCCTGCTCGAGGGCATCCAAACATGGCTGCGGCTGCCGCTGCCTCAGAACCTCAGTGAGGTCAACGGATTCACCATCGTCATCGAGCCCGAGGACACCGATGACGACGAGCGCCCCTAGCCGGGGCCCTGGCTTCCCCGATGCTCGCACGCCCGTTGGGCGTGCCGGGGAAGTCGCGCAGGGCCTGCCGACAGGTGGGCCGAGAACACAACTGGAGGTGTGACGAATCGTGAGTACATCACTCACTCGCATCCGCGCCGGGCACTACCGGCACAAGCGTCTTGGCGTCGAAGTGCAGAAAACGGCGATGCCGGACACTCCCTGGCAGCTCGCGGGACCTGATCCCGACGGTAGCGGTGTCGTGCTCGCACGGACGCTCAGCGATGCCCGCGCGTTTCTGCGAGAGATCGAGGAGCGCAACGACGAGGAGTGCGGAGCCCGAGCGCGAGCCTTGCGCGCGCTCGGCGAGGCGGTGCGGCAAGAGCGGGAGCGGGCAGGCTTCAGCGCGGTCGCTCTCGCCACCGCGAGTGGCATCCAGGCGAGCAAGCTCGAGGCACTCGAAGCTGGTCGGCTGGACGCGGATTTGGATCTGCTGCTCGCGCTCGCGCAAGCACTCGACATTCGCTACTCGGCGTTCATCATCCGCGCCGAAGCGCTGACAAGCGACGGCCTCTCCTCACCACAGGGAGCAGAGCGCGCTCTGCTCTCACTTCACCGCTACCTGTTCCCCGAGCGATATGAGGACGTGCCGACGTATGAGTGGCACGCCGGCACGATCGAGGACGTGGCAGCGATGCTCGAGCAGGCGCTGGTGAACGATCCGCGCGCGGAGCTCTCACCCAAGTGAAACAGCGGTCTACGCACCTGCCTCAGCGCGATACAGCAGCGGAGCGTGCCGACACCTGGCGGCGGGTCCCTTAGCTCCCCAATTGTGGCACGCCCTCCGGGCGTGCCGGGGGGTCGCACAGGGCCCGCCGCCCCGGTGGGCCTGCGATACCAATGGAGGACGAAATGCCAACCATGACCCAGGCCGACCAAGCCGTATCGGAGGCCGAGCAGGGCACCTACACACTGTGTGACATCGCCGTGAGCCACATTGTGGTCTCGGAGAACAACCCGCGCAAGCAGTTCGATGAGCAGGAGCTCGAACGGCTCGCGCACGCGATGTCCACGCGCGGGTTTAACCACCCGATCCTCGTCAAGCCGGCCGAGCAGGAGGGCTACTACGAGATCATCGACGGCGAGCGGCGCTGGCGTGCCGCCCAGCAAGCGCAGGTCGAGCTGATACCGGCGCTGGTCAAGACGCGCCCGGATGCGCCGGGTGCTGACCTGCTGGACGCGATGCTTGCCAACGGCCTCGGCATCTCGCTGGACGTGCTCGAGGAGGCGCTCGGCTACGAGACGCTCATCAATGATGCGGGCTACACCCGCAAGGGAATTGCCGAGTCGTTCCAGATTCCGCTCGCGCGGGTTCGAGAGCGACTGCTGATCCTCGACCTCCCCGAGAAGCTGCGCCATCAGGTGGCCGCCGGGATTGTCCCGCTGATGGTCGTCAAGACCCTCGGTGCGCTCGCGAAGATCCATCCCGACCTTCCCGAGGTCGCCGTCAAGCGCGTGCTCGGTGGGCCCGTGAAGCAATGGGATGAGCCCACCACCTGGGAGCATCTCCTCGCAAACCCGATCTCGGTGGTGATCGGTGAATATGAGGAGCAGCTCGCAGACCTGCCCAAGGACGTATTCGTCGCGGGTTGCAGCTACCCCGTCTCGGCATTCAAGCTCGATGAGGAGACGACCCAGAGCATGGGCTTGCTGTGCGAGCTGCTGCAGATCGAGCCCGAGGAGTTCCCGGTCGACTTTGACCGCGAGCTGCTCGACCAGGCGCTCGCGCTGAACGCGGCGCACCTGTCGGCCAACAAGGCGGAGGCCATCATCGTCGGTGCCGATGTCGCCCGCCAGCTCGCCGGCGATCTGATTGAGCGGAGCTTGAAGACCGAGCTCAAGCAGGCGCAGGACGAACGCGAGAACGCCGAGCGTGCGAGCGCTCCGCGACGGCATCGGGCAGACGGTGGCGACGGCGAATCGGGCGAGGCAGATGCCATGCAGCGGCCGTCAGACGAGGAGATCGAGGCAGGCCGCAAGCGCGCGCTGGAAGAAGACCGTCGTCTGTGTGACGAGACGATCGCCCGCAATCAGCGACTCGGTGCGGTGCTCATCAAGCACGTGTGCAAGGTGAGGGTCGACGAGCGGGCTCTGAAGATCCTGACCGCGGCGCCGATCTCTGCCGACCTCGCCAAGATCGCTGCGCGTGGAGCGCGTCTCGCGTTTCCCGGCTGGGCGGAGCTCTCGACTCGCAAGAACGGGTCGACCAAAGCCGAGTACCTCGACTACCTCGCGGGTGAAGCGAAGGCCCAGGAGTTCCTCGCGGGTGCAAGCACCGCAGCTGAGATCGCGGGACGCACGCTTGCGCTGCTGGCCGCCGCTCGCTGGGCGAAGGAGAAGCACGCGGTCTCCAACTCAAAGGCCAGCAACTACACGCTGCGCTTCACGAGTTACAGCGACCGTGGCGTGCCGTGGCAAGGCGAAGTCGAGGACTTGCTCGATGAGATCCTGATCGAGAAGCTGCCCCCCGAGGTCGCCGACCCGATCCGCGAGGCCAAGGAACACCGCGAAGCGGTGCGTGCCGATGAGGAGCGCCGCGACCGTGAGCGCGATGGCGTTGTCGCGCAGTTCATCGAGCAGGCCCCGAGCCTGACGTGCGATGAGCGTCAGGCCGAGATCCAAAGGCTGCGTCACGAGTATGGCTTCTCCGCGATGCCGCCCGAGCAGAGCCGCAAGCTCATGGAGCTGCCCGAGCCCACCGAGATGGCGCTCGCCGCCTAAACGACCCAGGACCGTGCGGCGGGGCGCTCACCCCGCTCCGCCGCACGCCCAACAAACCATCGCCCCAGCACGGGGCGCACCCGGACTTCACAGGAGGACAGATCATGGGCTGGACCGGAGGACAGCTACAGGGACCATTCACCGCACGCGCCGCGATCGAGTTCGAGCTCGGCGCAGAGTTTCTTGCGCGGGTCATCGACACCGTGCGCTACGGCACCGTCATCTACGCCGCCGTGCGCTCACACAACGAGAAGGAGATATTCGGCCTGGTGCTGCTCGCCGAGCGCCGAGGCGGCATCCTCTACACCAAGCCGATCAGCGAGGACATGGGACCAGCGGAGGACCGCTGCCCCGCCCGCATCCTCGATCTGCTCACCGAGCCGAGCAACGACTACGCGCGGGAGTGGCGCGAGCGCTGCCGCGCCCGCCTCGCCAAGCCGCATCCACGCAAGGGACAGACCGTCACCTTTGCGAAAGCGCTCACATTCACCAACGACGAGTCACACAGCACATTCACCTACCAGGGCGGCTCGCGCTTCCAAACCGACGACGGCTGCCAATGTCACATCCGCTGCTGGCAAGACCTTGAGTTCACCGCCGTGTAGTGACAAGTAGACATCTGGGCCGCAGGTACTACCGGCTCGTTACTCCGGGCCGGGTTCGAGCGCACCCCTTTAGGCCAGCAGACCGGCTCTAACGGCGCGTCAAGCCCTGCGCTTCGCGTCGCCTGGCGGCGATCCCCAAGGGACAGGGCTTGACACACCTTGCCGGCCCGCTCAGGCCGGGGCGTGCTCAACCCCGACCTCAAGGAGACAGCGATGAGCAAGGACTCACGGCGACCCAGCGGTCTACTCGTCCCAGCGCATGTGCAGCTCGGCAAGCCACGCGCGGTTCACTGCAAGCGCGAGCGCCACCACGTTTACATAGGGCGCCCCTCGAAGTGGGGCAACCCGTTCGTGGTGGACAAGCACGGTGCGAGAGGCGAGTGCATCGCGCTGTATGAGAGTTGGCTGCGCGAGAACGCAGCGCTGTTCGCTGCGCTCGATGAGCTGCGCGGGCTGGTGCTCGGATGTTGGTGCGCGCCACACGCTTGTCACGGCGATGTGCTGGCACGGTTGGCGAACGCGAACATCCTCGAGCGTGAGCGCTGGCTCGAGCTCGCGGCCTAGACACAGCGCGGCGCTGGCGACCGGACGGGTGACAACCCTTGCGCTTGCCCTGCGGGCGGGGGCAGCTCAGTCCTCGACAGCGAGCGCCACGACTGGCGCTGCGCGACACCGAAGTCGGGCGCCGGCAGCCGTCAATGATTGCACCCCTGCGGGGTGCGCGAGCGGCTGCCACCGGCACCCGCACATGCGGGGTCATCACCCCAAAAAAGGAGAGCCGACCGTGACTGTCACACACACTGCCGAGGACGAGCAGATCGAGCCTCACACCAATCTCGTCTGCATGTGCTGCGGACACATACAGCCCGTGCAGCACGACCAGCTGCCATCACGCTGCGAGAACTGCCGCGAGTCATTCACCGCTCACGGCTACTTTCTCGAGGACTACGGTACCGACGCGGAGGAGCTGTCACAGGAAGTGTTGGACAGGACGGCCAGCCTGCCCGTCACGGGAGCCAGTCGATGAGCGCGCTGCGGCCATCCCTCACTATCGCCTATACGGGCGAGCTGGTAGCGGTTGACCCCGAACGGATCACCGAGGAGATGTTCGTGCCCAACGTCGGGTACGACGACGACCTACGCGCCGACGATCAGCCAGGCGCGAGCGCCGTCAGCCTGTTCAGGGAGGCCGAGTCCGAAGGTGCGCTCGTGATTCCCGACTCTCTCGCGGTCGACTGCCACGCCCGAGACGACCTTCGCTTCAGCGGGTTCATGCTGGTGGCCCAGCCGACCGAGGATCTCTGCACAGGCGTCACCCGCGGCTGGTGTGACGCGGAGACGATCGCACGATCGCGCGGCGATGAGCGAAAGGACAACGATCCAGCGGTCGTGACGGAAGCGCTGTCTGTCATCGCAGCGGAGCTCAACGCCGCGCTGAGCGGGCAGTGAAGCCCAATTAGGTGAAACCCGGCGGCGCACGTCGCCCGGACGGGTTCCAGATGTTGCTGGCGGCATCCGCGTCTAACACGAGGGTCCTATCACACCCCTCCCTGAGAGATCGGCTGACGCCTTCAAGCAATTGAGAATCTCCCCCTGGCGGGGGAGCACGGATTTCACATTATCAATTGCTTGACTCTCCTTCCGGGGTGTGATGAGCAGAGGGCAAGTTCGCAAGCTCACAAACCACAGAAAGGCAGCACACCATGAGCCCTCTCGCATCAGCACACAGCACAGCGACCCCCAGGCAGCTTTCATACATCAAGCAGCTCGCTCTACAGACCGGCACCACGTTCACCTTCCCCAAGACGCGACGCCACGCGAGCTGCGAAATCGAGCGACTGAAGGGACTCAACGCAACAAGGGGCCATTACCTCGAAGCTCCGCCGCTTGATCTGGACCCAGGCGAACAGCCCTACGCGACCGAGCAGAAGCCCGGCGAGACTGTCGGCTACGGGTCAAGCGCGCGGCGCGGAGACCCAGCCCCGCGGTGCTCGGCGCCGGCGCCGCAGCGAGCGGCGGGTGAGCCGTTCGAGCTCGGGCGCTATGAAACGAAAGCAGGAGAACAGCGAGCGCTCTACGGCATCCGCGTGGACGGCAAGCCGCGGATCATCGACGCGGCGGCCGATCAGGCGGGGCGCATCTACACAGTCGAGGAGGAACTGTGCGAGAAAGGCGGCAACAGCGAAGTCAAGGCGCTTGTGGCTGACTACATCGCGCAGGCTGAGCAGCTCGGGCGCATCCCGATGGCAAAGAGCCGGCGCCGCGGGCGCCAGCAGGTGGCCCAGGATGCCTAGCGCGTCAGAGGCGCTGGCCGCACCCCCGCGGGTGATTCGATCCGCGGGGGCCAGGTCGCAGGCCGTCGCCCTCCAGATTCTGGCACGCCCACAGGGCGTGCCGGGGAACGGGCTCCGCGGCCCCGCACCGGGCGGGGCCCGAGTCCTGATCGGAGGCCCTGCAATGAGCAACAGTCCCGAGGTGATCCTCGTCCTCGGCGAGGGACACGAGAACGAGTCGCTCGCGCAGGAGCTCGCGCTAGACGGCTACCAGCTGCGTCGCGCCAGCGACTCGCAGGGACTCCGAGCGCGGTCGACTCCCGGCGACATCGACCTCATCGTCCTGGGTCCAGCGCCGCACCAGGCCGAGAGACTTCACTCAGTGCGTGCGCTGCGCGCGGGCGAGCTCACTCCCGAGGTGAACCCAGGCGCACGCGTGCTCTGGGTCAGCGCGACCGAGGAGACAGCCGAGGTGCTGCGCGCGTTCGAGGCCGGCGCCGACGATGTGATCCGCTCGCCATTCATCTACGCGGAGCTGCTCGCTCGCGTGCGGGCGCTGCTGCGCCGCAGCACCGTCAGCTCCACCGGCGTCATCCAGTTCGGAGCGCTGCGGATCGACACGGCTGCCCACCAGGCGACATTCGGATCTACACCGCTTCGTCTACGCCGCCTTGAATACGCGCTGCTCGTGCATCTCGCGCGTGACCCCGGCCGTGTCTACACCAAGGAGGAGCTGCTGCGAGAGCTGTGGGGCTATCGCTCACAGGGCACGACGCGGACCGTGGACACCCACGCTTGCCGCCTGCGGCGCTCGCTCGCTCACGCCGGCGCTGGAGGGTGGCTGACCGCAGTGCGGGGTGTCGGCTATCGCCTCGCGCCCGACGGGCACGGCGAGCTGCGCGTGCTGGCCGGTGGACGTAGCGCATGAGCACGGTCCACGGGGCCTCGCCCCTCCCGATGATCGCACGCTGCGCGTGCGCGGGATCGGGGCAGCGGCCCGCGCCCCGCGGGCTCAGAACCTGAAGGAGAGCCATGAGCACCATCACAGCACCCGAGCCCTACGCAGCTCCGGCGCAAGTCGACTCAAGCCCACGACGCGCCCGGCACCTGGGCGGATATGTCGCGCTTGACAGCGGACAGACGCGCCAGATCCTCAGCCTGCAGCGCCCTGACGGGAGCACGCTCGTCGTCGACTATCACCTCGACACGCTCGGCGACGGGCGCGTGGTCGCGCACATCTCGCCCGATGAGCCACCCGAGAACGAGCGCATCATCTGCGAGCTGTACCTCGCCGACGACACCAAGGGTCGCTGCCGGGCGCTGACAGCAGAGGACCTCGAGGCCACTCGCCACGCCACCCCGCCGCTGCCAAGCACCCAGGCCGAAGCGCAGAGCACGCAACTGCAAGACGCCGAGGGCCACCTCTACCGCATCCGCGAACTCGCCACCAATGAGCCGATGTCCGAGCTGCGCTGGACACGTTCTCGCCAGCCCGGCCGCAATGAGACCTTCGACGTGCTGACCCTCCGCGATGTCGTCGCCCGCCTGGAAGCCTACGAGCCAGCACGAACCCTCACCAGCGACGCGCTCGCTCTGCACAGTGAGGACTCATCGCCTTCCACGTATCGACTCCGAGCCGAGCTCGAGCGTCTGAGCGAGAGCGCCATCGTGCTCAACCGTGGCCTGCGCGAAGCCGTCCAGTACCGGGTCCATCGGGGCGATACGACCTTGAGTCAGATCGCGCTGCGCTGCGGGCGCATCAAGCGCGACTCCCGCGGAAACGTCAGCGGAGAGACAAGCTGGCTTGCCCGTCGCATTGGCCAGCTACCCGAGGGAGGCGAGCAGAAGCCCTGCCCCTGGATTCGCATCGACGTGCTCGCGCTCATCGCGCGCGACGGCCTCGGCACGAGCCCTCTCGAGGTCGAAGCGGCGTAGCCCGACGCAAGAAGTGTGGCGGCGGAAACCGGCGGTCGCACCGACAGCATCCAGACACCAACACAGAGGGGAGCAGTTATGAGCACGACGGGCGCAGAGACAGACACAGACGAGCCGTGGGCATACGGCTACACCATCCGCGACATCGAAGCGATGGATCGCTTCGATGCGTTCGAGGCCGGCGTCACCGCCGGCGAGAGCCGAGCACGGGAGCAGCTCACAGGATGGGTCTTGCTAGTCGGCGACCCACGCGGCGGGTTCGACGTCATCGGTCCATTTCCGAGCCAGGCGGCAGCAGAGGCGCGCGCGTCGCGCTGGGACGACGCCGACTGGTGGCCGATCGAGCTTCAGCAGCGCGCCGACGGCGAGGAGGATGCCCGGCCCGGCACATGACGTTCTACCCGACACGCCGAGATCACGGCCTCGCCGTGGACTAACTTCAAGGAGTTCCGGCGAGTTGGCGCCCGCTGACGCCCACACGACTTCGCTCGGCGGGGTGGCCCTCACGCGGGCTCGCGCCCGGCTCGGCAGCCCGTGGCTGCCACACCGACCCCCCCGGCTGCGTGACCGCCGCCGGCGTGGCCGACCAGCAACGGCCAGGTAGCGCACGCGGGGTTCGCCCGCTGTAACCGAGCCTCCCTGCAGTCGGCTCTGCACCGACCCCGGCACTGCACGCCTGACGGCCTACGGTCTGCTCGCTGGACTGCTGGCTTACGCCGCAGCCAGCACGGCCGGCCGCTTCGCGGCGACCTTCGCAGCCCTCCGGCCTGCGCGGCTTCGCCGCGACCGGCGCACAGCACCAAGCCCGGACAGACTAGACAGGATGGAGCGGCCGGGTGGGTCCGGGTGCTCGGTGATGATGGCCGGCGGCCTGCGCATTTGCGTGGGTTGCCGGGTTTGATCCGGCCGAGCCACATACGGAGGTCGCCGACCATGGTGGAGGATCGCAGGACTGTCGGGGTGGGATTGGATGTGCATAAGTCGTCGGTGCGGCTGGCGGCAGTCAGGGGCGGGGAGCTTTTGGGAGAGATGTCGCTGCCCTATGACCACGAGCGTGTTGAGCGGGAGCTGGGGGCGTGGCCAGGCGCGCGGGTTTGCTATGAGGCGGGCCCGACGGGGTTCGGGCTCTACCGGCATCTGGTCGCGGCCGGGATCGACTGTGTAGTCGTGGCTCCGGGTCTGGTGCCAAGCAAGCCGGGCGATCGGGTGAAGACCGATAAGCGCGACGCCAGGCGCCTCGCGGCTTTGCACGCTGGCGGGTTGCTGACCGCGATCTTCGTGCCTTCGCCTGAGCAGGAGGCGTTGCGTGATCTCGTTCGCGCCAGAGAGGACGCGCGGTTAGATCGGATGCGCGCTCGTCACCGGCTGGGGAAGTTCATCCTGCGTCACGACCGGCGGATGCCGACCACGTGCTGGGGAGTGACACGTCGAGCTTGGCTCGGCCGCCAGGCGTTCGAGCTGCCAGGGCAGCAGCAGGCATTCGATGACTACCTGTTCGCTGTGGATCAGGTCGACCGGCGCATCGAGGGGTTGGAGGCAGAGCTTTCCCGGCTCGCCCAGGACGGCCCGCACCGGGAGCTGATCGCGCGGCTGCGTTGCATCCGGGGGATCGACACGCTGACCGCGCTCGGACTGGCGGCCGAGGTGGGTGACTTCGCACGGTTCGCTACGGCAACGCAGTTCATGGGCTTCGTCGGCTTGGTCCCCTCAGAGCGATCTTCCGGTGAGAGCCGCCGGCAAGGCTCGATCACCAGGGCCGGCTCAGCGCATGCACGACGGCTGCTGGTCGAGTCCGCGTGGCACGCCCGGCGGCGCCCAACGGTCGGCTACGAGCTGGGACGCCGACACCGCGGCCAGGACCCCGCTGTCCTGGAGCGTGCGTGGCGCTGCCAGCAGCGCCTTCACCGTCGCTGGCAAAGGATGGCGGGTCGAGGCAAGCCCAGCCAGAAGATCGTCGTCGCGTGCGCCCGCGAGCTCGCCGGGTTCGTGTGGGCGATCGCTACCGACCAGCCGATGAAAACCACCTGAGATAACGATGCGACGAGCGTGGGGTGGCGGGCGGTCCCTCCCAGAAGGAGAACCCTCGCTGCATCTATGCGGCGCCAGCCCCGGCTGGCGACCCGCGACTCTAGACCGAGGCAGCTCCCGACGGATACCAGTCATGCGGTACCAACCCGCGAATGTCAGTCTGACCCACCGTCGCTGCCCCGGGACGCCCGCCACCCCACGCCCGAACCGCTCAGCGCCAACCCGCGCAGGGCCTTGACATTTTGCTCCATGTCAGA
>CAVVMD010000002.1:0-1321782 GCA_963749285.1 uncultured Solirubrobacterales bacterium
GCTCTTCTTTCAAGCGGCCGAGCACTCCTGAAACTGAATACGCGAGCCCGCCCTACTTGCCGTAGGCGATCCAGCCGGCCGCCCCCGCCCAGCAGGCCGACGGGTTCTCCACCAACCCGCTGTCGCTGCCCGAAGGCGCGCATCCGCGGCTTGATCCCAGCCTCGACCTCGCGTCGCTGCACCTGCCGCGGCTCACGTTGATGATGGCCGAAGCGGCGCGGTGCTACGGGATCTTCGTCAGGGACACAGCCGGCAACGTGGCCTTTTCTGCGCCCAGGACCCGATCCCGACGGGGACGAACCCGTACACCGGCACGCACGGCTGGTTCGAAGGCAAGGCCTCCGTGCAGCCCCTCGCCTGCTTCCCCTGGAGCCGGCTGCAGCTGCTGAAGATGGAACTGCACAGCAAACCCTGAAGGGAACGGCCCCGGGAGAGGGGTGGTGGAGTGAGGGGCGGTCCTTTGGGTCGCATCCGCGCGGGGAAGGGGGTCAACAAGGTGGTGAGCGCGGGGCGTCCTGCCCCGCGTCTTCGTGGGAGGAGCCGGCACGGGGGGAGGAGCGCGCCGAGAGAGGCGGTGGCCGGCAAGCGTCAGCTGAGGTCAACGCCGTATTCGGCCAGCCACTGGATGTTGGAGGCTGTGAAGCTCGGTAGGAGCTTCAGCAACGAGTGCACCGCGGCATGCACGTCGTCGGCGTCAACGTAGGCATACTCGTGGCGCGGTCTGTCGCAGAGTTCCTTGAGCTGCACGAGTTTGTAGGTCTGCTCCCCGGTCAGGGCGCCGTCGGCTCGTAGCGCCTCGATGTCGGTGTTGGTGCTCGGTTGATACCATCGGCTTGCGATGTCGGTTCGGCCCGCAACTGCCAGGGGCTCGGGGGTTAGCGTCTGATGAGAAGGCCGAGATCGTGAAGCGGCGCAGCGCGCTGCTTCTCCTGCTCCGGTCTTGGCGATCGGCGAGAGGGCGCGGGTTGGGATTGGCTGGGATGGTTGGGATAAAGATTCCGCGTCTTCGCCGTGTACTGGCTGTGCTCGTCGTCATGCTGGTGGCGGCGGGCACGTGGGCGTGGGCCCGGTCGGCCGGCGTCGTGCCGCCGGCGCCGACGGGCACGCAGGTTTGGGCTCGGTTGACCGGCACTGTGCCACTGATGCCGACTGCGGTTCTGAGGGTGGACACGAGCCGGCCGGGAACACGTTCGATCTCGGCGCGGTCGGGCTCTCGACGGAGGCCAGGGAACTGGAGCGGTCATCTCAGCGCCGCCCATTCAGCCTCGTACGGCTGATGCGGCTGCTGGGGCCGTCGGTGCTGCGCATCGGCGGAGACAGCGTGGACTTCTCGTGGTGGACCAGCGGCGGCGAACCGCCTCCTCCTGGGCGACCAACACCGTCACGCCGGCCGATCTTTCCGCCCTGCACGGGCTGTTGGCCGCCACTGGATGGAGGGTACTGCTCGGGGTTGATCTTGGCCACTTCGAACCGGCCCGCGCAGCCGATGAGGCTCGCTAGGCGCGGGAGATCCTTGGCGCCAGATCTCGCTGGGCATCGAGATCGGCAACGAGCCCAACGGCTACAGCGACAAGAACAGGAAGGTCATCCTGCGTCCGCCGACCTACGGCGTCGGCGAATACCTGCACGAAGCGGAAGCCTATCGCCAGGCGCTGAGCGCGGCAGCGCCGGGCGTGGCGGTCTATGGGCCGGCTGTGAGCGGAACTCGTGGCTGCCCAGATCGGGGCCGCCGCGCGCATGTTCGCCGAGCTCACCCAGCACTACTACCCGATCAACACATGTCCAGTAACGCCGCCTCTTTCCACAGCCTACCGCCGCCGAATTGCTGTCGCCCGCGGTTCGTCAGCAAGAGGATGAAATCCTCCAAGCGCTTGCCCGGCGGAGCCGTCGCCGGTCGCCCGACGCGGATCGGGGAGACCAACAGCGTTGCCTGTCAGCGGCAGCATGATGCCAGCCCGGCGTTTGCAGGCGCCCTGTGGGCGCTGGACTGGGTGCTGCGCGCCGCCAGCAGCGGTGTACAGGTCTGAACTTCCACGGTAGTCTTGGCGTCTGTGAGCGCCTACAGCGAGAGTCCGATCTGCGCTCCCGGCGTTGAAGCCGCCCAGGCTGGAGACGTCAAGCCGCAGCCCGAGTACTACGGGTTGCTTGCCGCACGCCAGCTCGAGGGCGGCCGGTTCGTGCCGACCCGTCTGATTGCCCCCGGCCCGCTGCCGAACCTCACGACTTGGGCCACCCTCGCTCCCGGCGGCACGGTCAGGATCGCGATCGACAATCTCGCCACCGCGGGCTTGGCGCAGCCAGTGTCTATCCCCATGTCCGGATATACGGCCACCGAGGAGATGCTTGCCGCTCCTTCGGCCGAAGCGAGAAGCGGCATCGCTCTCGGTGGCGCTGCCGGTGACCGGCAGGGACGGTGGCGACCCAAACCCGCGAAACCGTTCCATGCGCGCCGCTCTGTTCGCGTCGTTGTGCGCCCGGCCAGCGCTGTCATCGTCACTCTGCGTCCAAAGCGCTCGCGCGGCTGAGAAGCGATGTGTGGTCAGATGGCCTGCTCAAAGGTAGTGGTCAGCCTCGTGCTGTGGACCTGTCAATTTCTGACGCTCGATCCGGAACCGGAGTCTTCGTAGACCTGGCAGGACGTCATCCGGCGCCGGCAATCCAGCGGTCATGCCAGGCGCAGGCGTTGTAGACGTTCCACAGGTGGTAACTCCAATCTGCCCGCCCTGGTCGGTGGGCGGCAAAGAGACGATCGATGGGATCCTGGCGGATCATGCCGCGCTGCACCAGACTCGACCGCTGGATGCTCTCCTGGGCGCTCTGCCCAAACGGACCTCGCAGCCACTCGGCCATCGGCGTGCCGAAGCCCTGCTTGGGACGTTCCAAGATCTCGCGGGGCAGTACGTCCTTCATCGCCTCGCGTAGGACGTACTTGCCCACGCCTTTGCGATGCTTCATAGTTGGTGGTAGGGCGATCGCAAACTCGACCAGCTCGTGGTCGAGGAACGGCTCGCGTCCCTCGACTGAGCTGAGCATGGCGATGCGGTCCAGGCGCTGCAGGAGCAGCTCGGCCAGCCTCTGCTTCAACTCGATGTAGGTCATGCGCTGGAAGAGATCTACGTCCGGGCGGACGGTCCCCGCTTCCGACCACAATTGCTCGGCTAGCAGCAGCGAGCTGGGGTAGCCGGCGAGACTGGGGCCGATGACCTCGTCCTTCAGCTCGCCGCGAAAGCAGATCGAGCCGCCCCAGTAGGGGATCGAGCTGTAGGCCGCGTCGCGAAGCGCCTCGCCGTAGCGTGCGCCACGACCCAGCCGCCTCGTCAGGGCCTCGGCGCCCCGGCCGATGGGACGGCGTAGAAGGGGAGGTAGGTAGTGCTGGAAGGGCACAAAGAAGCGCCGGTGGTCCTCATAGCCCTTGTAGCCGTGAAACAGCTCATCGGCTCCCTCTCCGACCTGTACGACCGGGGTGCCGCTGTCGCGGGCGAGTTGGGAGACAAAGTGCTGGGGGATCGAGGTCCAGTCTGACAGCGGCTCATCCTGCTGGGCGAGCAGTTCGGGGATGAAGCCCGCCAGGTCCTCCTCGTCGATGACGATCTCGCGGTGGTCGGTGCCGAAGTGGCGTGCCACGACCCTGGCCGGATCCAGCTCGTCGTACTTGGAGTGGCCCCGTGGAGCGGTGGTGAATGTCCTAATCGGCTCGGAGATGAGCTCGGACATGAGCGCCACGTTGGTCGAAGAGTCCAGCCCTCCCGAGAGGAACACGCCAAATGGGACGTCGGACATCATACGCTTGGCGATCGAGCCGCGCAGCAGATCGCGCACCCGCTGCACCATCTCGGACTCGCTCATCTGCGCCACCTCGTTTGAGGCGTCCTCGCTCAGCGGGCTCCAGTAGATGTCGCTGCGCACCGATCCGTCGGCGCCGACCGTGATGCGCTCGGCGGGCGCCAGCTTACGAATCCCCTTGAAGAGCGAGCGAGGAGCGGGCGCGAAGGCGAAGGTCAAGTAATGAAAAAGGGCCTCCTCATCGAGTTCGGGGACCATCGCCGGGTGGGCGAGCAGCGCCTTGATCTCCGATCCAAAGAGCATGCCGCCGGGCAGCTGGGCGTAGTACAGGGGCTTGACCCCGACGCGATCTCGCGCGAGGAAGAGCTCGCGGCGGCGAGCGTCCCAGATGGCGAACGCGAACATGCCCTGCAGGCGCTCCACGCAGCGAGGGCCTTCCTCCTCGTAGAGATGCACGATCGTCTCGCTGTCGGTGTGCGACCGGTACATATGCCCCTTCGCCTCCAGCTCATTGCGCAACTCGGCGTGGTTGTAGACCTCGCCGTTGTAGGTGAGGATGACCGTGCCGTCCTCGTTGGCCATCGGCTGGGTCCCGGCCTCCGAGAGGTCCACGATCGAAAGCCTGCGATGGCCGAGGGCAACACCCTGCGCGGGGTCGCTCCACACTCCTTCCCCGTCTGGGCCGCGATGTATCAGGCGGGCGCACATCCTCGCCAACGTGCCCTCGTCGATGGCCAGGGAGTCGGAGTGACTCAGAACGCCGCAGATGCCGCACATGGGTTGATCCTATCTTCGGGTCCGAGGAGTGAGCCTTGAAGGTCGAGCGTGATGGCCGCCATCAGGCAAGACGCGAGTAGATGTCACGCCACGCCGCTGCTATGACATCAGGGCCCATGTGGGTGGCGACATGCCGCGATCCGTTTCGGCCCAGTTCGCGCCTGAGATCCGAGTCTCGAAGGAGACGGGTGAGCTGCTCGGACAGAGAGACGGGGTCGCCAACCCGCGCCAACAGGCCCGTCTGGCCATGGATCACGATGTCCTCGACGCAGCCAACGGGCGTCGCGACCGCAGGCAGCCCGTACGCCATCGCCTCGATGAGCGCCAGGGGAAGGCCCTCGAGGTGCGATGCAAGGCAGAAGGCATGGCTCTGAGCGTAAAGAACTGGAAGTTCCTCCGGCTCGCGCGGCCCAAGGAAGCGGACGGCTGAATCCAGCCCGAGCGCGCTTACGCGAGAATCGAGTCGCTCCTGTTCGCCTCTAAACGCAGGCGAGCCCACAAAATCGATGCGGCAGTCGATCCCGGCATTGCGGACAGCACCGAGCGCATCCACCAGCTCGAAGCAGCCCTTGTCGACTCCCACTGCGCCGACGAAGAGCAGTTGGAACGGCTCGGCCGCGTTGGGACAGCGGTACGCACCGACCAGCTCGGGGTCAATTGGAAAGGCATTCGGCACTACTTGGCTTGATACGCCGACGATGCCGAGCTGCCTTTGGGCAGGCTTGCCGAGCGTTACGATCTCCGCTGCCAGCCTATTGACCATCCGCATCGCCGGAGGCCACCAGGTGCGGTCGGGAGTCACGGTATGAACATGAACGATCGCCTTCCGCCGGTAGCTCGCGAGGATCAATAGGTATAGAAGGTCACGTGTGAGCCCGATGGGCGATGGCGCGATGGCATAATGCACGGTCTGGGGTGAGCGGCTAGCCCATGGAAGAAACCGCCATAGCTGGCGGATCTGGTGCGTCACCGATGCGACACTCAGACGTCCTCCCAATGCCTCGGTGGGCCGCGTGAGGTCGAATGTGACGTAGAGAGAGCCAATGGCATCATGGTTGGCGAGCAGCCAGCGTGCAACGGTGGCCACACCCCCATGCTGGGGCGGAAGGGGCGAGACAAGGCCGATGGTCATCGGAGCGGATCCTGTCATGGCGCAGCGTTCCCTCGGGCCGCGCCAAGCACCGCGACAGCATCCGGCCAGTAAGCATGCGCGTCGCTCTGGTCAAGGACTCCCGAGGATGCGCGGATCGTCTCCAATTCCTGTGTCACCTCTCTGAGCTGCAGGCTCTTGCGACGCAGGCGCGCCGACGGCACGATTCGGACCGTCGTGTTGACGAAGCGCGTGACTACCGTATGCATTTCGCGCGCGAGCTTCCATGCGCGTGCTGCTGTCTGCGCGCCATGGGCTGTGTGCATGTACTGAAGCCAGCCCATCATCGCAAAGGCAAGGGCGGTCGGACGCCGATCACCGAGGTTGGTGGAACCTCCCCCCACATGGTCGGCCACAAAAGCCGGAGTGGTACGCACGGGCAGGCCCGACCTACGATACTTCAATGAGAGATCGCGATCCTCGTAGTACAGAAAATATCGGGCGTCGAAACCCTCCATTCCGAGGAACTCCGTCTTGCGTACCAGCAAAGCAGCTCCGGACGCCCATAGCTCTTGACCAGCGCGTCGTGGGGGCGTACGCCGGGAGAACTCACGGGGCCACAGTGCTCCAAGCGTCAGCGACAGCGTCTCTCCTATCCACGAGCGTTCCGTATACGTGAACTTGTTGCTCGCCGAGGTCGGCACGGCCAGCCCCAAATCGGCGGCTCCGAGCAGGTCTGCCAGACCATTCGAATCCGCCGAGCGAATAGCCACGTCGGGGTTCAGAAAGAGGATGTGCTCGTTCTCTGCCCGACGGGCACCGACGTTGCATGCGCGACCGAAACCAATGTTCTCGTGCAGCGCGACTACTGCCGCTCCGTGACGTTCAGCGACCGCACGGCTGGCATCGGTCGAGGCATTGTCGATCACGAGAATCTCCGTCTCGGGTAGCCACAGTGCGAGGGCGTCGATGCACGCCCCAACACAAGCCTCTGAATTATAAGTCACAATGACGACAGAGATCATATGATGTATCCGGTTACGAGGATACGTGCAGGATTGCCGACCGCTCGTGTGCCGGGCGGCACATCCCTCAGAACAACGGCCCCGGCTCCAATGACAGCGTCTCTGCCGACTCGGATTCCACCCAGCACACAGGCGTTTGCTCCGATGTAAACACCGTCCTCGATGATGGGTGGTGGCTGTCCAGAGCGCCCACCGATCACTACATGTGCTCCAAGCATTACGCCTCGGCCGATGACGGCGTCTTGGTGGATCACCACGCTGAGACCCCGATAGCCGCATCTCGTGCCCTCTCCGATGCGGGTAGCGTGGTGGATGACCGAATTGAATATTAACAAGATCAAGTAGTCGATCAATCGTGGAAGTATTGGAATACCCGCAGCTTGGAGTTTCTGCGCAAGATGA
Organism: uncultured Solirubrobacterales bacterium; assembly: GCA_963749285.1. Classification (GTDB taxonomy): domain Bacteria; phylum Actinomycetota; class Thermoleophilia; order Solirubrobacterales; family Solirubrobacteraceae; genus Palsa-744. Next base: position 7,078 of record CAVVMD010000002.1, read on the forward strand.
TGCAGGGCGATGGCATCCATTCTGCTCGTGTCGGACATCTTTCCTTCCGATTGTTGGCACTTATGGTTGCCTGACATGAAATCGACCTACTCGCGGGATGGCCGAGGGTTCATTGCGGACAAGGATATCATGGGGATACAGAGGTAGGTCGGCGTTGACGCCCATACCATTCCATCACTTGGCCATCGCCACGGTCGCCAAGGTCGAATCATGTCCAGTTCACGGAACAAGTCAAGATATGTTTGTGCACAGTCGTCGATATGAAAGTGCTCGATTGCTCGAGTCCGAGCAGCCACACCATGCGCGCGCTGCAAGTCGGGCTTCATTGCGTAGGCGACCAAGGCTTGTGCCCAGGCGCCCACATCCCCAGAGGTAACCAAGGTCCCGGTCACCCCGTCGACAATGAGCTCGGGTATGGCGCCGTTGCGAGAGGCGACAATGGGCTTGCCGCAAGTCATGGCCTCCAGCGTGACCATCGAAAATGACTCGATGAACGTGCCTGAGGGAACCGCGGCGATATCACACCTTTGCCAAAAGTCTGGCATGTCACTGATGGCCCCTAGAAAGCGTATTTTTGAATCGGCCCTCAGCGCGCGAGCCAGCGAGGTAAGCGCCGTGCGCTCGGGCCCGTCGCCAGCGATCAGCAGTTTGACGGCGACCTGCTCGTTGGCTTGCGCGACTGCTCGAATCAAGTGGTCTGCGCCCTTCCCGGAAATCAGGCGGCCAGCGAACCCCACTACCAAATCGTTGCCGTCATCGGTGGGCAACTTGGCGACCGGGAGATAGGTGTCGGGGTCGATGCCGTTGTAGATACGCCGGATCTGGCCAGCATGCGCATGCCGGCGCAATCTGTCGAGCATGAAGTCGGACACGGCGACCTCGGCGCTGTCGGCCCACGCTCCGCTGAGTCGGTCGATTCTCCAAAGCAGCCGCCGAAGCCTGGAGAAACGCTCCAGCCCAAGGAGCGCGCCATGTTCAACCGCAACGATCGGTCTGCGGTAGCCACCGGCACGCAGGGCGGCTCCCATGAAACCGCACTCCAGCAGCAGGGCGCCATCGGCACCGGCATCGGCCACCTCGAATGCATACCTACGAGGATGACTGAGCACATCGCGCCCGCGGGCGAGACCGAGGCTTTTATATGGGACGTCAGTGGACGAGAGGCGTGTGGCGAGTGGCCATGGCCGTTGGACGAAGACGATCGTGACATTTGCCCCGAGCCGGCACAGACGCTCAGCGAGAGCGATGCCGAGCGTCTCCGCACCACCTAGATTGCCGTTCCATAAGACCACCGCTAGCCGTGGGGCTCGGGGAGGTTCGAGGGCGGCCTTCACATCAAATACGCCATGTCGAGAACGCCTTGCCGGTGAGGATACGCAGGCGCTCCACCTCGTCGGCATAGAGCCCTTCTAGCCGGGCCCGTAACTCGTCATCGACCGTCGTGGTCTCAAGCGGTGGCCAGAGGACTCGCTCAAGGGAGCGGCGCAGGGATCGCCGGACACCGCGCGGCAGCCAGTGAAGCGGCGAGGCGGCGGCGCGATCCGCGAAGCGCAGGTAGCCAGGCCGATAGGTCCGCCGCTCACGGCTCGCGCCGAGTTCGTCGTCGAAGTCGGGCGACTCGTACATGGAATCGACGGAGAGGAACGTAAATATCTCACGCAATGTTGCTTGCCGCTCCACGAGCAGGTCAGCCTGGTCAATCACGAGAATCCGGTCCTGCGGGAAGTAATGCAAATAGCGATCGAGTTGCGACGCATAGAGACTGGCACAGGTATAGAGGGAGTAGGGATCCGAGAGATCGCCCAAGGCATCGCAAAGAGATCGCCGCTCGCCCGCCATGGATACGCGGTGTTGGTATTGCGAGATGGTGCGGTCGATTGGATCGCGAACCAGGTAGATGAACTTCGCGTCTGGAACGAGCGCCTGAATGGCTTTTGGCGCGCCCTGATGGCGTGGGTGCACGGCGTAGCTTGGTGATGCCTCTCCTCGCACCTCAAATGCGGGGTCGAAGAGCTTTTCGTAGGCTTCGAGCTGATCTACACGTCCCGCGGGAGATGTCATGTTCTCCGGACCGATGAAGAAGTGGGTCTCCTTCTTCAGCGACATACCGATTTGAGGATGCTGATCCAAGTAGGAGTGCAGGCTGGTGGTACCGCACTTTGGTGCTCCGATGATGAAGAACGTCGGGAGGGCCATGATGTGACCTAGTGGTCCCTTTTGAAAATTCGTTGGTGTTTCCCGGCGCCTGCTCGCGTCTGAGTCTCGCCGTCCACGGCCCCCGTACTACCGGTACGAAGACCGTGTCCGTCGAACCTCAGACGCAGACCATCCATCCGGCAAACCCTCAACGAATTTTCAAAACGAACCACTAGGGCAATTCCGTGCCGTTGGGGCTTACGCAAGAGACATCCCCGATGGCCTCGTCGGAGTGCGACGAGAGATGCTCGGAGAACTGGTCGGCGGCGGTGCGCCTTATGTCCGTGGGAATCGTGCGGTCGAAGCAGCGCATGTCCGCCGCCAAGCGTGCGGTCGGAATGCCGAGCTTGACGGCCATGGCCGCCGCGGCCGGCGTCGAGTTGGCGTCAACGGGCACGATCGCGAGATCCGGACACTTCCCTTCCAGGAGCGGCTCGATGCTCTCCATGACGCATGCCGTCTGAACGGGGAGGGCGTGGCTGGCCGCGCCCACGTCGAGCATGTGTTCGGAGGCCGGCACTTGAAGATCCTTGAGGAAGACGTCAGACACAGCCGGTCGTAGTCTTGGTCGGTGTGGACCGGCGCGTGGCGGCCATCCGCTCGGACATCACGGGCGCCGTTTTGACGAGGTTCGGGCGCGTGCCGACCACATGGGCGATCGACGCGGCATGGGCTGGGCGGCGGATGTGGCGCTCTCGATGCATCGCTGTATCGGCGAACGTTCGGTAGGGTGCAGATCTTGCGCAGGCAACCACAAACGCCCTCCGATCGCGAGTTCGCCGTGCAAGTTGTCCGCGCGTGGCCGCGTTCTCTACGGATGAAAGGATCATGGCGGCTGGATGGACGCGGAGCAGACGAACCTATGCATCAAGCGGGTGCTGGGCATCCTCCTAGTCGCGCCCGCTGGATCGTGCTGTGCGTCGTACTGGTTGCGGGGGTCGTCTACGGATTCTCCAGCTACGTAACGGGATGAGCGAGATGGCAGGATACCGCGCTGCCAGATCGGTGATGCGGTTTACGCCGAGGACCGATGGGGTCGTCGCTGCGGCGACGCTGGTCGGTGCACTCCTCGCCGGCTGGCTGATAGCCGCTGGTCATGAAGATGTGGTGATTGTCTGTTGCACGGTGATCACGGCCCTGGTGATCGCAAGGTGGTGGCCGGGACCGTTCGTCGCCCTGATGGTCCTCGTGATCATGAACGGCGTGCCGGTGGTCAACTTGTCGAGGCAGCTCTACGGCAGTTTCGGCATACAGGATTGCGCGGTACTCGCCCTCGCCGCTGGCCTCTATTGGTACCGCGGGGAGATCGTCGGCGATCGTCGAGAGGCGAGTCGCGCGGATCGCTGCCATCTGGTCTGCCTGCTTTGTTGCGTGGTGGGTCATCACTTTCGCCCGTAGCGTGCTGCTCGACGACATTCCGATCAGATACGCGGCCTCCTACGGCCGGGACTTCCTGTACTTTGCCATACTGCTGCCGTTAGCGGTGCGAGCGAGACTGCCGCGCCGGTCCGTGAGGCCATGGCGTGCGTTTGCTGACAGCTGGGGTCGTCGCGTTCGCGGCGGGCCAGATCGTCAGTGTCTTAGTGGCCATGAACTGTCATGGCTGGTGCATTCTACGCTGTCGAACAAAACAAGCGGCCAGCTACGACTTTATTCCCCTATGGGCACAGTCGTGAGCACGTCCCTGATCTTCGTGGCGGCATGGCTTTTTGCGGGCGGTGTGTCGCGGCGCCGAGTCGCCGCGGCGGCCGTCGTGACGCTGCTGGCGGTTTCAGTGGCGCTCCAGCTGACCCGGTCCAACTACGCCGCTATGGTCCGTGGCGCTGGTGACGGGGGTCGCCGTGCACTCGATCCGTGGAGGTTCCTTCACTGCCGTGATAGTGCGTGTCGCAATGGCGGTCTTGGTCGTCACAGTGGCCGTGATCGCGCTGGGGAACGCCAAAGTGGGCAACTCGGGCATCGGTGGCGCTGCGAGTCGCGTGGCGGAACGCGCTGAAAGCGGCGTATCTGCTGTCTCGAACACGAGCGGGACCTTCGGATACCGGACGAACCTGGATGCCAAGATGCTCAACGTCCTGGGCTCGCAGTGGCCGATCGGCTTGGGGTTTCTGGACCCCCTGTGCACTACGTGGCCGGGCTGCCTGAAGGTTCGATCCGCAATTCGGACATAGGGGTGTTCAATGCGCTGATGACGATGGGAGTGATAGGTGCGTTCTTCATCTATGCGCCGCTGCTGTACGGCTTCGTTGAGCTGCTGCGGACAGCAGGAAATTGGAGGCGCTTGGGACTGTCCGGAGCGGCGATGGATAGCATACGGTGGCGCCGCGTGGATCGCGTGGGCGCTGACCGGGTCGTGGAACCTGGTAGTGCTGTTCAGCGTCGCCGGTCTCGTGGTCACGGCGCTCGTTCTGGGCTGGCTCGCGCAGGCCACGGCGACGGCGAGCACTCCAGGAGCGGGATAATGCAGCAAGGCGTCGCTGTTGGCACCCGCAATTCTGGGCACTGCACCCATGCGTGTCCGGCGGCAGCGCAGAGGATGCTCGGGCCTTGTGGGCCAGTTGTCGTGTGCAACTCCCTGAAGCACAATGAAGAACGTGCCAGACACGGCGTCGCGTGACTGGGCGCGGCGAATAGTGGCGGACGGAGAAGGTCGCTGGCCAACGCTTCTGATCATCGGCGCTCATAAGGCTGGCACCACAAGTCTGTACAAATATCTGGATGCGCATCCTGAAATTAGACTGAGCAGTCAGAAGGAGCTGTCGTACTTTGCGGGCCCTGTCTCACGCCCGACACTAGTATCACAGTGGGGCCGGGGCCCAGAGTGGTATCAGAGAAACTTCGTCGGCACGGCGACGGTGCACGGGGAGGCCAGCACCGCGTACACCAATTATCCGCATACTCCTGGTGTGCCGCAACGTATTCACGAAGCGATTCCAAACATCAAGTTGATTTACGCCGTACGTGACCCGGTCGATCGCATGGTGTCGCACTACCTTCATGTCCGTGGGATCGGCAGAGAGCGCCGCAGCCTCTCCGATGTACTTCGCTCACCTCGGCTGACAAGCAGCGCCTATCTACTGCGCAGTTGCTACTGGTTCAGCTGCAGCAGTACCTAGCATGGTTTGAGCAAGCCAGATCCTAGTCGTGCCTTTTGAGTCACTGGTGCGAGAGCGCAGAAAGACGCTGTCCCGCGTCTTTCGATTTCTTGGAGTGGCCGACGACTTCGTAAGCCCAGATTGGGAGCGAGTGCACAACGCGGCGCATAGATATCCATTGCTCGAAATGTTGGGCAAAGTGCTTGACGAGCCGACTGATAATGGCTTGAGTGGCAGACGAGGCGTCCGGCCGTGTTCTGGGCTCGGTGCGTCACCGCAGCGTGACAAGCCGGCCGTAGCCGATCGCCTGTGGACGCCCGCGAAGAGAAGATTTGTGGATGACGCCGAACGAGCTGCGCGCGTTCACCGGCGAGGCGCTGGAGGACTGGTCGGTTTAGGCCTCGTCAGTGCGGTGGCCCAAAAGCCATGTTGCGTATGCCAAGCCTGGCTGACCGCCGTGGTGTGGTCTTGATCTGGAGCAGCAGACGGGGTCGGCCTTCCTCACGCCGACGCCATCGGGTCGGCAATTCAGGGTCCAGGCCCACTTCCTGCGGGGAGGGCGGATTGTGAATCTACTGCGAATTTGGCCAAGTCGTCGTAGAGCGCGATAGCCTCGCTGTCCCCAACGAGGTCTCGCCAGTGCTCAGTTCGCGATCTGACGAGCCGGTCTTCAAAGAAGTGCGTCGCCGTGCTGTCGCTGTAGCCGAGGTGACGTATGCACCGCAGGACCTGATCCGCGAAGTTGGGGTGATCGAAAAACGCTATCGGGCAGTCGTGGTTCTGCGCAAAGTCCAGCAACGCCCGATTGTAAATCTTCCACAGGCGATGCATTGTCGTCGCGTCACGGCTCGCCTCGCCGCATGCAGCGACTCGGCGACATCGACCGGGTTCCGTACAACCGCCATGGGATGGATCGAGACGCCATCCCACAGGTCGAGCATAAGGAGCATCCTCGGGTCCTTCAAGCACGCATCGTCTGCCGGCACATAGTCTTACAATGTCGTTTCGATCCGCCATGTGCGTCTTGAGATACTTGAGGCCGTCTGTTGGTGGCTGGTACCACGAGCACGCGTTCATTCTGAGTACGCGGTATCGAAAGCGAGGTCAGCTCGACTGGCTCACGCGTACCGCGCTTGTTGTCGCCGTGCCCGTCAGGGGCATCGTCCCGGGCACCGTGAAACCGAGATCCTCAAGAATCCCGACGGCCGCAGACGTGCCGCTTCGGTGCATGCCGAAAACGACAACAATAGGCTCGTGCGGTGGAGCGTCGAAGCTCGGGGGTCGATACTGCAGCCGCCACGCGCTCGCTGAAAAGCATACCCGGAGAGCCGCAACCGTTCGGTGATCGTCGTGGGCCGGTCGAATAAGCGAAACGAACCTCGTGGAGGTTGTACTGGCTTTTGCATCAAAGCGAATCCTGTCCAGCTGCTCCCGCGGTTAGAGTCGAGGCGGAGCGGTAGTAAGGATTGGTTCTCGCCAGGAGCGCGATGGTGTCGAAGGCGTCAAGGTGGCCGTCGAGGATGACCATCACCCGATCGCATATGTCGAGCGTCGACATGCGATGCGCGATGATGAACAGCGTGATCTCGTGCTTGAGCGCGGTCAGGGATTCCTGTATAAGGGTCTCCGAGCGCGGGTCGAGTGAGCTGGTCGGCTCGTCCAAGATCAGGATTTCCGGCTGGGCGGCGAGTGCACGCGCGAGACAGATCCTCTGCTGCTGTCCGCCTGAGACCGCGTCTGCGCGAGGCCCGACGATCGTCTCATAGCCGTTTGGCCAGCTCTCGATGTCATCGTGAATGCGGGCGAGCTGGGCGGCCCGTACCACCGCGTCGTCGTCGAGATCGCGAAAGTACCGTATGTTCTCCGCCACCGACGCGTGCACCAGACGGGGTTCCTGCGGTACATATGCCACTCGTGCCTGCCAATCGTCCTGCCGGAACTGCTGCACGGGTACGCCGTTGATGAGATATCGGCCTTCGTCCGGCGCTCGCAGGTTCAGCAGGATCTGAACCAGCGTCGACTTGCCCGCGCCGGACGGACCGATGACGCCCACGGCCTCGCCACCGTGAGCCTCGAAGTTGATATCGGACAGCACCGGCCGACCTGGCTGATACGCAAACGACACGTTCTCGAACGTCAGTGTCTGCACCTTGGACATCGACGACTGGCCGCTTACCGGACTGCTTGCCGCATAGCGCTGTTCGGCCTCGTCCAGACGCTCGACGAAGGGGGCGGCCTGACGTACGAAGGTGTAGGAGCCCTGGATCTGCTGACCGTAGAGCCCGGCTCGCACGAGCAGCAAGACCACCGCTCCCAGCGATGCCACGTGGCCGCTGCCGGCCTCGTACAGAACCGCAAGGCCCCCGACGAGGACGAGATAGACCAAGCCCTGATAGACGTTTGGAACCAGGCGGGCGACGAACTGGGTGCGAAAGAACAGGTCTTCAGCCGCGGCGATGAACCTGTCGATGCGGCTGCGTTGAGCCTCGGCGACCCCGAACACCCGCGTCTCTTCGGCCACCCGATTCGCCTCGCCGACCCCGCCGGCGTAGGACATCTGCGCCTGCGAGAGCGAGCGCGCATGCCGAGCGCCGAGCGCGTTTATCGGTCGCATAAGAGAGAACAACAGGATGGCCGCCACCAAGACGATGGCGGCGGCCACGACGTTCAGGACCAGCGCTGAGACGACCAGAACGGCGAAGGTGAACAGCCAGGAGATCAGTGTCGTCGCCTGGAGCGCGCCCTGGCTGGCCTGCATGATCTGACTGGTCATGATCTCCTGCAGGTGCCCCTCGCGGTCGCGCGACTGCATGTCCCAGGAGGCGTGGGTGAACGCCGCAAACATGCGTCTACGCAGGCGCCCCTGCACTTCAGCGGCGATGCGCGCGGGAAGATATGAGACCAAGACTTGAAGAGCGATGCGAATAACGGCCAGGACGAAAGCGACGGCCAGCAGAGCGCCGACCGTCACCTCTATGTGCAACGGCCCGATTTCAAGATGAACCCGCGTGACTCCGTTGACGAGCGTGGTCGCCACCTGGGCCACGATCGCGAGGACGCCGGCTTCGGCGAACCCGGAAAGTACCGAGCCGATCGCGAGCGCCACGATCGACCCGCGCCGATCGCCGAGCAGCGGGCGCAACTGCGACCACATAGACGACCGTCGTGGTGCTTGCACAGGTCCGGATGATCCGAGGACGCCCGTCCATTGCGCGAGGGTAATGTCGATCTTTGGAGAGGCCGGTTTGCCGAGGGTATCGTCAACCATGGTAGACGCCTTCGATCACACTTGAATGCGCATTGGCGGCCAGGATGTCTCCCACCCGTTCAGCGGCCCGTCCATCCCATAGTGGCGGGGACTCGGTCACCGTCTTGGCTTGCTCCAGCGCGGGTAGGATGTCATCGATGCGCTGCGGCTCAAGGCCCAGCAGAGTGTTTGTTCCTGCCCGTACGGTGACGGGGCGCTCGGTGTTGTCTCGCAGCGTGAAGCATGGTACGCCAAGGTAGGTAGTCTCCTCCTGCACGCCGCCCGAATCCGTCAGCACCGCCCGAGCATCCGCCTCCAGGGAGAGGAACTCCAGATAGGACACGGGCTCGGTGAGCCGGATGGCCGGTCCAGGCTGGAGGCCCATGTCGACCATCATCTTGCGTGTACGTGGATGCACTGGGAACACCACGGGCAACTCGCGGCTCACGTCATCCAATCGGGCGATCGTGTCCGCGAGCAACGGCCCGTCGACGAGCGCCGGGCGGTGCAGGGTCACGAGCAGGTAGTCCCCCGGCGACAGCCCTAGCTTGGCTGCGGACTTCATGTCCCGAAAGCGCTCCTCCACGGCGACAACCGAATCTATCATCGTGTTGCCGACGAAATGCATGCGCTCCTCCGCGATTCCCTCGGCGCGTAGGTTCTCGATCGCCTCCTCTGAGTGCAGGAAGAGGTGCTCGGAGAACTCATCGGCCACTATTCGGTTGATCTCCTCGGGCATCGTGCGGTCGAACGAGCGCAGGCCCGACTCCAAGTGGGCTACCGGGATGCCGAGCTTGACGGCTACGAGCGTCGCGGCCAGCGTCGAGTTGACGTCGCCGGGGACGATCACGAGATCGGGATGCTCCTCTTCTAGCACCGGCTCGATGCGCTCCATCACCCGTGCGGTCTGGACCGCGTGGCTGGCCGAGCCCACGCCGAGCATATGATCGGGGGGCGGCACGCCCAGCTCTTCGAGGAAGATGTCGGACATCAGGCGGTCGTAGTGCTGGCCGGTATGGATCAGCGCATGCCGGCCGTCGGGAAGACGGCGGCGCAGCTCGGATATGACCGGCGCCATCTTGACGAAGTTCGGCCGCGCGCCCACAACGTAGGCTACCCTCATGACGGGGCGCAGCTCAACGACTGACAGGAAAATCTACAAGGTCGGATAGCCTATAACGCTGGGCCCTGGAGACTTCTTATGCGGCGCCTGCAAGTTTCCTGGCCCAAGGACGGTTTCTAGGCACAAGGATCTCCGGCGGTCCGAGAGGATATGTAAACGTGCGGCAAGGCTCCGAAACGCTCAATCTCGAACAGGTTCTGCACGTCCTGCGTCGCCGCGCGCCCTGGATCGTGCTCTGCTTCGTGCTCGTCACGGGGGCGACCTACGGCTTCTCCAAGCACCAGGCCGAGAAGTACACGGCGACAGCTTCGCTGAACTTCAGCAACAACTCGCTCAGCCAGCAGCTTGCCGGACTCTCAGCCAGCAGCAGCAGCAGCAGCAGCAGCAGCTTGGCCGCCCAGCAGGCCCGCGATCTCGAACTCGTCAGGGGCGGCGACACGGCGGCGAAGACCGCAAAGCTGCTCGGCCACGGGCTGACCGCGGAGAAGGTCAGCGAACACCTGAGCATAGCCGGACAGGAAGAATCGGGTGCCATCGACGTCTCGGCTGCTGCGACCTCCCCGGTGCTGGCGGCCGAGATCGCGAACACCTACACCAGCCAGTTCGTCAAGGAGCAGCAGAGCGCCAATCGCCAGTACTTCAAGTCTGCGCTGGCGGTCGTGCAGAAGCAGTTGGCGGCACTCTCTCGGACGCAGAGGCTCGGCGTCGACGGGCTCAATCTTCAGAACCGCCTCCAGACGCTGAGCCTCCTCTCGGAACTGGGCTACGGCAACGTTCAGGTCGCCCAGGAAGCGCTGGCGCCCAGCAGCCCCTCGTCGCCGAAGACCAAGAAGAACACGATCCTGGGCGGGATCCTGGGTCTGTTCCTGGGTCTCGGTCTCGCCTTCCTACTCGAGCGCCTGGACCGTCGAATCAGAGGACCGGAGGATCTGGGATCGATCTATCGCCTGCCTCTGCTGGGGGCGGTTTCCAAGAGCGCCGCGCTTGCGCGATCAGCACGGCAAAGGAAAGCGGCTCTTCCGTCGTCCGAGGCCGAGGCGTTCAACCTGATCCGTGCCCACCTGCGTTTCTTCAACGTAGATCGCGACGTGCGTACGGTCGGCATCGCGTCGCCCGCGCTGGGCGACGGCAAGACCACGATCGCACGCCACCTGGCTGAGGCGGCGGCGAGATTGGGCTCGCGGGTGCTGCTCTTGGAGGCGGACCTGCGGCATCCGACGCTTGCCCAGCAACTCGACATCGAGCCTGGCCCAGGTCTCGCTGATGTCCTGATCGGCGCCATGCCGATGAGCGAAGCGACTCAGTCTGTCGCGCTGGAGGCGTTGTTGCCCGGAAATGGGACCAAGGCGCGGACGCTGGACGTGCTGACTGCTGGTGGCGTGTTGCCTCCCAACCCAGGCGAGCTGCTCGAAAGTCACGCGATGGGCGCCGTGCTCGAACAGGCGAAGTCCACGTACGACCTCGTCGTGGTGGATACGCCGCCGCTCACTGTTGTGTCGGACGCGTTTCCGCTGCTCACGAAGGTCGATGGCGTCGTCATCGTGGGCTGGGTCGGGCATAGCCGGCGCGACGCCGCGGAACGACTCCATCAGGTTCTCGCCAGCAGCGGCGCGCGATTGCTGGGGGTCATCGCCAACGGCTCAAAGTCGGGCGGCCCAGCCGCCTACTCCTACGCCGGGGACGGCAGATCGTCGTCCCTTGCTGTCGCGTCGGCAAACGGCGCCTCCCCATCCGAGGAGCGCGTGCCGGCTGGCAGGGGCTGAAGCGGGCGCTCAACTGCCCTCATCGTCGCTGATGGAATCGCCAGCCATGCTTGAGCGTGTCGTGCGGAGCGCCGTCCGGAGGTTTGGGCTTGAGGATCAAGCTCGCGTATGTGCACAGATGACTAGCCCGCTGGGTCGCCGAGACCTTCGCGACGATCGGCGGATGGCTGCTTTCATGGCCCAGCTTCCGAGAGACGCCAACTGCATTGACGTAGGTGCCAACAGAGGCCGAGTGCTGCGCAAAATGCTCAGCATCGCGCCCGCTGGACATCATATGGCGTTTGAGCCCATACCCGATCTCGCTTCGAGGCTAACCAAAGAGTTTCCAAATGTTGAGATTCACGCCGCTGCGCTTTCCGACGAGAACGGCGAGACGACCTTTTATCTGGCCGATCGCCCTGCGCTGAGCGGCTTACGGCGTCGCGAGTGGATAAACACGGGTTACACCGAGATCAAAGTGGCAGTTCGTCGGCTGGACGACGTACTCCCACCATCGCACGCCGTAAGCTTTCTCAAGCTCGACGTTGAGGGTGCCGAGGTTTGTGTGCTGCGTGGCGCCCAATGCCTCCTAGCTGAGCATCATCCAGCGATTTGGGTTGAGCACGGCGCTCGCTCGCCCAGTGTGTATGACACAACTACCGCTGATCTCTGGGCGTTACTGACTGATCACGGCTACCGGGTTTGGACTGCCGATGGTGATGGGCCACTCAGTTGCGAGCAGATGCAGGCCGCTCACGCGCTGCCAATCTGGACGTTCTTGGCTCATGCCTGACGCGTCGGCAAACGGCGCCTCCCCATCGGAGGAGCTCATCCCGACCGCGAGGCCCTGAGCTGCCCGCTCAAACTCGGGCGTCAGTCATCGCAGCCCCAAGAACTTCCAAGATTTCCACGGCGAACGCGGTGCCGCGCGGCGGACGCCATCAGTCGCGGGGCAAACGACAGGCCATCCACGAGATAGCGTCGGGCGAGACGCCGCGTAGGTTCTTGCGATAAGCGATAGGCCCACTCCAGTCCGAGGTTGCAGATCCAATCTGGTGCCCGTGACACGTCTCCTGTCACATAGCTCAGGCTGATGCCCACACCGAGGAACGATGCGTGTGACAGGGAGCTGCGCAGATTGCGAATCAGCAGATCCTGCTTGGGGAACCCCAGCGCCACGAGCACGATCTGGGGCGCCGCCTCGGTGAGCTGACGCCGAATGCGGTTGAGCTCGTGGTCGTCGTCCTCGAAACCCATGGGTGGGCACGCAGTACCCGCGATTTCGAGCGCTGGGTAGCGGTCCTGAAAGATATGCGCTGCGCGTTCGGCTACACCGGGATCGCCGCCAAGCAGGAACACCGATTGCCGGTGGGCGCTTGCGGCCTCGCAGATCGACCAGACCATGCTCGACCCAGAGACCCGCTCGGGCAGCGGCTCGCCGGCGAGACGGCTCGCCCAGATCAACGGCATCCCGTCGGCGACGATGAGATCGGCTTCGTCGATCAAGCTCTTGACGAGGGGTTCGCGGTGGTACCGGCGGAGATGGTCGAGGTTCGCGGTGATTGTCCAGTGCCCTCGGCCTGCCTGCGCGGCGTTAACGATGGTCTGCACCGCATACGCCTCGGTCACGATGTCCATAGGCGCGCCCATCAGGCGCATGTGCCGCTTGGGCCCGGCCGATACGTCATTGGTTGAATATCCGGATGTCAACGTATTAGCCCTGGGAGGCCCGTGGGACACCGCGATGCCGGTCTTGGACATGGACTACTAACGGCGGGCTTCCCCCCCGAGCTTACGAGATCGTCAGGTCTCCTACCGCGTGACGGCTCGTGGGCGGAGGACGTCTCACGGCGTCAAAGCCCGCGCCTCCCAAGCACGTGCGGAACCGTGCGGAGAAGGATCTTGACGTCGCCCCACAGCGACCAGTTGGCGATGTACAGGTAGTCGATCGCGCCCATCTCCCGTAGGGGCACGCGCGCGGGCCCCAGGATCTGCCACGGGCCGGTCATCCCCGGCTTCAGCTCCAGCCGCCGGCGGTGCCAGCCCTCGACGTGGCGGTCCTCGTCGATCACGAGCGGACGCGGACCGACGAGGCTCATCTCGCCCCTGATGATGTTGAGAAGCTGGGGGAGCTCGTCCAGGGCGCTGCTGCGCAGAAGCCTGCCCACTCGTGTCACGCGGGGATCGTCGGCGATCTTGAAAAGCCCCGCCTGGGCCTCGTTGCGGTCGCGCAGGGCGTCCTTCATCTTGTCGGCGTTCGGTACCATCGTGCGGAACTTGAGCATGTTGAAGTGCTTACCATGGCGCCCCACGCGCGGCTGGCGGAAGAACACGGACCCGCGGCTGTCGAGCTTGATCGCCACCGCGATGGCGAACATCAACGGCGAGATCGCCAGCAGCCCCAGCGAGGCGCCGATCAGGTCGAAGGCGCGCTTGACCGCCGCCGACGAGCGGGTCAGCTCGAAGCGCCTGACTCCCATGATCATCACGCCGTGGAGGTCGTCGAACTCGACCGACGATCCGACGACCTCCAGCAGGCGCGGCAGCACGCTGACCCGCACTCCCACCGCCTTCAGCGTGCGCACGACATCGAGCATCTCGCCGGCGTCCACGCTGCCGGGCGCCACGATCGCCCTGTGCACGTCCAGCGATCGCGCGAGGTTGCGGATCTCCGACAGCCTCTGCGCCGAGAACGTATGGGCAGACCAGGCGTCGACGTCGTCGAGGTCCAGGTGGGCGACCATCTCGGCCTTGACCCCGCTGTGGCTCGAGAGCTTCGACCTGATCGTCTCGGCTGAGGCGACATCACCGATGAACAGGCAGCGTTCCGCGGGAACGACCCGTAGCACGAGCGCGCGCGTCGCCGAACGCATGACGACCAGCAGCACCAGCAGCAGCAGCCACAGCAGCAGCGCCTCGCGGCGGTTGAGGGCGATCACGTTGACGACGAACCCTCCGGCCAGCCACGCGAGCAGCGCGCCCAGCGTGGCCACGTGAAACAGCTTCGGGGTCTCGTCCAGCGTCGTCTTGTGCAGCAGCGCCTCGTCGCGGTCGTACAGGCCGAAGGTCTTGGACACCAAGAGCAGCGCCAGCAGCCCGCACACACTCACCCAGGTCAGCTGCAGCGTCCGCGAGGAGATCTCCGCCAGCAGCACGAACGCGCCGACGATCGCCACTACGTCCGCGGTCAGAAGGGAGCGGCGAAACAGCGCCTCGCGCGACAGGTTCTCGGCCAGTCCCCGCGTCTCGGCGATCTGCTCGTCACTGTGATCTGCGTCTTGCCCGCGTCTCGGTTCTTTACGTCCGGTGAAGTCCGGGGCGTGTGCCGCCTCGCTTGCCTGCGCAACGCGTATCTCCGTCTCGCTGCCGATTCCTCCGCTCATCGCCGTCATCGGCCCCCTTGCCTTTGTTGTCGCCAGGTCCTTCCTACCCGCTGGCCGGCTTCGCCCCGAGCCGCGCGAGCCTCCTGACCGCGGTTGCGTACAGCGGCCTCATCTCCCCCCCGCCGCCGTCCCCGCCGCCGTCTCCACCGGCTCTCCCCCGAGAGCCAGGATGCCCATTCCCAGTCCGCGCTCCGGGTCGAGGATCAGGTTCACCGCCTCGTTGCGCGAGCGCACTCCCAGCTTGGCAAACGCCGAGGAGAGATGGCTCTTGACCGTGCTTTCGGCGAGGAACAGCTGCTCGGCGATCTGGCTGTTCATGTAGCCCATGACCACAAGCCCGAGGATCTGCTTCTCGCGCGCCGACAGCGCCGGTGGCTCGATCTGACGCCAGTGGCCTCGCGGCACGCACGTCTGGCCGGCGAGCACGGCCTGCAGACAGGGACCGAGTGCCGAGTTGATGTCCTCGTGCAGCACGATGCCAGCTACTCCCGTAGCCAGCGCGGAGCGCACCTCCCAACGCTCGATCTCGGCGCAGGCCAGCACGATCGGCGTCTGCTCAAAGCGCTGCGCCAGCGGCTCGACGAATCTGGAAAGGGGAGAGCTTGTGTCCTTGACCCACACCACGACGAGAGCTGGGCTGGACTCGGACGACCAACGGAGCAGCGCGTCAAGGTCGCCGAACGCGTCGACGCTGAGATCCTCCCGCTCGATGATCTCCGCCACTCTCTCGCGAGCGGCTTGGCCGGCGATCAGCGCGACCGCGTCGCACGTCGCCCGGGTAGAGACGGGCGCTGGTGCAACCGCGATGCCGGTCTTTGACATGGGCCACTAACGACGCTGTTTAGCGCGAACTTACAAAGGATCGTCAGGAGTGTCCGATTGTGGAACCGGAACGGAGGCATGACGCACAACAGCCGCCCCGAGGGCGGCTGGAGGCACAACCTATGTTGAGTTTATGTCTACCTAGAGAAGCCGTCGATCACGCGGTCGATTTACAGCCAGACGCGGGGTTGCTCGCCTCCCCGGTGTATCCCGGATGGCTAGCCGTGAAGGCGTCTCCACTATTACCGCCGAGACACCCAGCAGTCAGCTCCTGAAGGCCTCCGTAGTCGATGACACGAGGCGTCTCGTACTCTCGAACGGTCATTTGGTCATCCATGGCAACAGTTCCTTATCAATCGTACGTCCGTCCCGTCGACGACGGAACAGCCAAACCACGACTCATAGAGTAGAGGACCCGCCGAGCCCGTCAAGGTGGAAAAAGGTGCGGTACGAAAAAAGTATGAGAGAGCTCGTTACGTGGCGACCGATCTAAGCGCCACGCGCGGGGCTGATGCTTGCAATTGAGCCCGCAAAGTCTCGGTCTCCGTCTGTACCTGGGTGCGCAGCCAGCACTCGGCGGTGAGTAGCCGCCAGACCTGCCACATCCACCGGAACGGCTGCTCACGCCGGTAACGATCCGTGTCGAACAGGATGCGCTGGAGGTCGGCCTGGTCGACGTAGGCCCTGAGCTCGGTGCCGGGCTCGGTCAACAGCCGGCGCGCGGCCATGCGGTCTGGCCCGTCCAGGCAGTCGACCAGCACCGAGTCGAACAGCGCCTTCCGCGGGCGCAGTCGCACCGCGTCCGGCAGCAGCCCCGTCATCGCGGCGCGCAGCACCGGGCGGCTGCGATAGCGGTCGAAGGTGGCCAGTGGCGGCTGGCGCAGGCAGAGCTCCACCACGTCCAGGTCGAACAGCGGATGACGTGCCTGCAGGCCCGCCGAGGCCGCCCGCCGGCGCTGGTGCTCGAACACCCCGATCTCATCGACTCCGCGCGCGAGCCAGTGGGCGATCTCAGCCCACCAGCGTGGGCCGTCCATGCGCTTCCACGCCAGCGGGTCTTCGGAGTCGAGCAGGTTCCGCACGACCTCGGGACGGAGCCAGCCGGACGCGGCGCGACGGGCGAAGGGCCTGCGCACCAGCTTGTGCAGGCGGTAGGGAAGCGCACCGGCGATGGCAAAATCGGTGACCATTTTGGCGACCTCCCGCCGCGCGGGCCGGTCCCCGGCGCCCGGCAGCTCCCGGGCGAGCGCGACTGACTGCAGCGGGTGTCCCGCGCGCAGCCGATCGGCTAACAGGTAGGCGCGTGCGCCGAACAGCTCATCGCCGCCGTCGCCTCCGAGTGTGACCCGCACTCCCGCGGCCGCCGCCGCCAGCAGCAGGGGAAGCGCCCAGAAGTCGCCCCAGCTGAGTAGCGGCATCTGCCACTCCTCGATCGACTCGATCGCGCTCGCCAGTAGCCCGCCCGTGTGCACCTCGGCGGTGATGCCAGGAAGGCTCAGGGCGCCTCTCAGCTCCTCGATCAGCCCGGACTCGTCGACAGCGGGGTGCTCGGGGAACACGGCAGCATAAGCGCACACCCGGCCCGCTGCCTGTGTCGCGGCGACGGCGGCCACCGACGCGGAGTCCAAGCCTCCGCTCATCAGTACGCCCGTCAGGCCATCCGAGCTGATTCGCCGACCCACCGCGCGATCGAGCGCCGCGCGCATCTGTTGCGCGAGCTGTGGTTCGGATTCGCTCAGAGGCTCGTTGAAGCGGGGAGTCCAGTAGCGCTGTTCGCGCACGCCATCGCGATCGAGCAGCAGCATCGCGCCGGGATCCAGGCGGCGGATCCCCGCGTAGAGGGTCGCCGAGCCCGGCCGATGGCCCATCGTGATCCAGTGCGCGACGCTCACGGCATCGGGCGCTGGACGTTGCGGCAGCAGGGCCAGCAGGTGGCGGATCTCGCTCGCGAAGCACAGCGCGCCGGAGGCTTCGTGCAGGAACATCGAGCGCACGCCCAGCTGGTCGCGCGCGAGCAGCCCCTCGCCGCGCTCCTGATCCCAGACCAGCAGCGCGAAGTCCCCGCGCATGCGGGCCAGAAGCTCGCGCCCCCAACGCTGCCAGCCGGCGGCAAGTACGTCCTCGGGCGATGAGTCCGCCGGAATCTGCAGCTCCGCGCTCAGCTCCTGGACGTTGTCCAGGAACCCGTCCAGCAGACACAGAGGGTCGGTGGGACGTTCCGCTGGCCCACTGTATGCGACTCGCAGGGGTCCGGCGGCGACGACCGTCGCTGCGTGCGGCTCGAGCGCGCCGGCCAGACGCGAGGAGTCCGCTCGACCATGCGGGTCGAAGACACCGGCGAGCCAGCGCGTCACGTCGTGGAGCTGAGTCGTTGCTCGACCGCCCCGCCCAGTTCGCAGGCGTCCGTCGCCGGGCCGATCACGATCCTCTCCACGCGCAGCCGCGCCGCGAGCGCGCACACGTCGAGCAGGCCGCGCAGGCGCTCGGGGGTGGCGAGCACGAAGTTGAAGGTGGCGGCGAGCAGCAGCTGAGCGTCGGTGGTGGGCTCGAAGCGCGGGTGTTCGGGACCATCTTTGCGGCGGTCGAGAAAGAACAGCGTGGCCAGCAGCGCCGGTTCGGCGGCGCCCGGCATCTGCACGAGCTGCTCCCGGGCATTTACCGCCATGATCTCCTCTTCCGGCAGGCTCTCGCCAAGGCGCTCCACCTCGGCGTGAGCGACGCCCGCGACCGGTGTCCCCGGGTGGGCCAGGAGCTCGCCGGCTCGGGACTCCAGCGCGAGCACGTCGTCGGCGAGGAAGCTCGCCCCCCGCCGGCACAGCTCGAGCGCCAGCGAGGTCTTGCCAGCGCGCGAGGGGCCGAGGAAGGCAACCGCCTCTCCACGCCGCACGACGGAGCTGGCGTGAAAGACCTCGAGCCCCTGGAGCAGTGCGGCGAAGGGCAGGACCTGAGCGATCAGCAGCCGCTGCCAGGAACCCTCGGGGCGGTCTTCAGGAAAACATCTCAGCCGCCGTCCGTCGGCTGAGAGCAGATAGGCGCCGTACTCAGGTCCGGAGATGAGGTATCCGGCTTTGGCGTGCGCCTCGATTCGGAAGGTCACGCCGCCGTCAGGCTGGCGTTCGTCGCAGACGAGCTCGGCGGATTCCGGCCAATCGAGCTTCACCGTATCTGCGGCCCGCACTGAGATTGAAAGCGTGCGTCCGCAGGGCTTCGCCGCTGATCCTTCGAGGAATGAGAGAGGGATCTCAGAGTCGATGTCGAGTCCGAACGCCGTGGCCCTCACACCCGCCGTCTGCTCCATCTAGAGCTCGACCAGCCGGCCGAACGACCTGTCGCCGGGGGAGAGGACGGGCTGATCGTCGTGCTCGACCCAGGCGTGCGCGAGGAAGTCCGGGCCGCCGCGCGCCCCGATCACCAGCTTGGCCGGTATCCCGCGCCTGGCCAGCAGCCGCGTCAGGACGAGCGAGCGGGCCAGGCAACGCGTGTCGCCGGGCACGATGGCCAGGGTCCGTGTTACCGCGTGCCCCAGGCGGCGGGCCTGCGCGAGCGTATCCACGGTTGGGTACGCAGCGGTGGAGGGCTCCGAACGCAGGCTTGCCACAACCGCGCCGATCGGAGCGCGGCGCAGCGCACGGCGCGCCTGCACGTACGCCGCAAGAATTTCGGCGGCGAGCCGCAGGCGCTCGGCGTTGCTCAGGCGCCCTTCATGCAAGCGACCGGCGGTCGGCGTCGGGCGGCTGCAACCATGCGGCTCAGGGCGCTGGACTGCCATCCGTCTCGATCAGTCCTCGCTCGAGCAGCGACTGGCAGAGCTCGCACAGATCCCGCTCGATGACGCTCGGGTCCTGCTCATAGTTCGCGGCCAGCGCGGCTGCCGCGTCGCGGACGCAGTCGGCCCGCTCCAGCGCCTCGAGCATGCTGCCGGCTGTCGCGTTGAGCCCGTGGTACTTGCCGGTCTCGAGGTTCAGCACGACAGTCTCCGCGGGGAAGCTGCGATAGACGACGTGCTGGGGCACCGTGACCTTCGATGCCAGAAGCGAGGACGTGCTGGGCACTGTTTCGGGGATCATAATGATCAATCCTGATGGTCAGTACTCGATGATCGTCCCGCGCCGCTGACCGGTGCGAATCGCGCTGGAGAGGGCGAAGATCGACAGAGGCAGCAGCACGGCGGCGAACGCCACCAGCCTGATCAGCGCAGCCTCGATCGAGGTGCTCTGCGGGCTGTCCACGAGCAGATGCCGGAGCACGTCGGTCGCGGGTGTGAACGGCTGCATCTTGGCGGCCGTCTGCGCCCACTGCGGCAGCAGCGTGATCGGGAAGTACAGCCCCCCGACGATCGAGATCAGGGCGATCACCCAGCTCGTTCCGATCGCGCCCTGCTTGATCGCCACTGTCAGCGCGGCGAACAGCAGCCCGAACGGCAGGAACGCGAGCAGCGCCAAGCCCATCGCCGGCACGCTCAGCGGCACCGTCGACCAGTGCAATTGCAGCCCGAACATGATGCACGCCAGGCCGAGCGTGAACGCAGCGATCACGAACGAGTACAGCAGCGGGAACAGCGTCATCGCGATCACGCCACGGATCGCACCGAACGGAGAGAGCAGCAGGCGGTCGAAGGTACCCGCGATCAGCTCCTGGCGGAGCAGTTCCGGGATCGAGAAGCACGAGTACATGATGCTCACGAGCGCGATCCCGACGACGACGAAGCCGAAGTAGCTCTCAGGAGAGCCGAAGCCCTTGACGTGCACGAGTTTCGATACGTAATAGAACAGGGTGATGCTGAACACAGAGGTCATTAGCTGGCTGACGATCCGGGTGCGATAAGACACGAACACGTGCAGGTCGCGGCGCATCACGGCCAGGAAGGCGTACCACGCGGTGATCGCTTCGCTCATGCCGCCACCAGCCTGCCGTGCTCGATCGTCCAGCGGGCGTCGAACGTCATCTCCAGGTGCTCGCCGCTCGGTGAGCACCACAGGACCGCCCCCTCCCGCGCGAGCACCTCCGCCACGGCGGCTTGCAGCAGCGCGCTGCCCTCTTCGTCGAGGCTGGTGAGCGGCTCGTCCAGGAGCACGACCTCCGGTCCGGGCAGGAACGTCATCGCGATGCGCAGCCGCTGACGCTGGCCCATCGACATCCGGTCCACGCGACGCTCGGCCAGCTCGCTCAGATCGAACGTCTCGATCGCGTCATCAACCGTCTCGCGGAACCGGTCGCGAGGCGTCATCGAGATCCGGGCGCAGAACTCGAGCTGCTTGCGCACGGTCAGCCGCGCGTACAGGCCGCGGTCGCCGGCGGGCAGGAACGACACCAGCCGCTGATAGCGGCTGTGGTTCTCACGGACGGTGACCCCCCACACCTCGGCGCGACCGCTGTCGGCGTCGATCAGCCCGGCGGCGACACGCAGCATCGTCGTCTTGCCGACGCCGTTGCGCCCGCCGACCCAGGTGGTCGTCCCCGGTTCGAGCGTCAGGTCGAGCTCGTCGAGCACGAGCGGCAGATCCTTGCGCCAGCGCTTGGTGAGACTGCGTAGCCTCAATGGCGCCATGGCTGGCTCGGACTTTTGAGCGGCCATGACCAGGTCGATGTCGCCACCCTCCCGCGGCGCGGACTCGGTCAGCTCAAGCGAGCGCGGAGTCACGCAATCGCTCCGGCTATGGCCTTGGGCCGGCGTGCGAGCACCTGCTCGAGCAGATCGGCCAGCTGTTCAGGGCGATGCTCGAGACCGGCGGTCAAGCGCACGAGCGTAACGGACTCCATCAGGTCCGCGTACAGGCCGAAGCGGTTGCGCTGGCGATCGGCGTCCATCGACAAGCCGAGCATGTAGGGCGCCAGCAGCAGCGGGTTGGCGGGGAGAGTGTGTGACTCCAGCGGCAGGCCGGGGCCGCGTTCCAGCAGGCACAGCATGCGCATCGGCCGTGGCTGGGTCGCGGTTGTGCGGGTTGCCAGCCACCGCTCTCCCGCGAGCACGCCCAGGGTGCCGCCGAGCGTCTGTGGATCGACGGTGCCCGGAAGGTTCTCCGCGAGGTTCAGGTGAGGAGTCCCCGGGTGGGCGCGCACCGCACCGTCTGTCTGCTCCAGGATCAGCACGTCGTCGGCGAACAGCGACCGGCCTCGGTGCAATAGCTCGATCGCGAGCGTCGACTTGCCCGTTCCACTTGGTGCCATGATTGCGAGCACGCCCTCCGGCGAGTCGACCGCCGCCGCGTGCAGGGCCTCATATCCGCGCATCACGCCGATGGCCGGCAGCACCTTGCCGATCAGCGCCCGCTGCCAGTCAAGGCCCGATTGGCGCGGAGCGCAGTCGAGCCGCCGCATGCCTGGATGCAGGCGAAAGCGCGCCCGATCCTCGTCTGAGGGGGCCCGATCGCCGTAGCTGAAGAGCAGGTCTCCGGCGGCTCCCCGCTCAATCACAAGGTCAAGACCATCGCCCAGGCGCCCGCGCCATTCGGGCGGTCCGTCCGAGCCGCCCCAAGCCGCCTCGAGCTCATCCGGCGTCGTCAACTCCAGCTCCAGCGACGGCAACTCCTGCGCCTCTTTGGAAGTCATGCCGGGGAGCGGAAACGAGGCCCGGAGCTCCAGGCCGAAGGCCACGTAGCGCGTCGTCATTGCCTCCATAAACTCCGGCCAGTCGAACATTCTTCCGCGGGCCAGGGCTCCTCTTCAAGATGAGATCCGATCCACGGGAGGGAGTCGCGCGGGCGATCAGGTCCGCACAATCGCTCCTCACCGTGTCAGCCCAGTCTGGGCCGAACTAGTCTTTTCTTGTTCTTCTTCTTGCTCGACTGCTTGATTTTCTTTACGCAGGTGTGGTACGTGCGGCTGGCCGACAGATGGTGTCCGAGGACCGTCGTGGCTCGGATCTTGACCGTGAAAGCGCTCTTTGGGAGGCCTTTGAGGTCGATCGTGGCGACGATGTGTTTGCCCTTCCGCACCGTGGCGATCTTGCGTCCGTTGAGCGTCACGGAAACCGTCTTGAGCGGGTCGTATTTCGGATCCACCAGATGAATCTTGAAGAGCCTGGTGCTCAAGCACTGCTTGGCGCTCGGCAACGACAGGTGCTCTTTCGAGCCCGCCACGCCGGAGCCCGGCAGCGGAGCGGTCAGCGCGGAGTTGACGCAGCCATACGTCGCGCCGCTGTCGGAGTCGTTGGCGTCGATCGTCGGGTGAGAAGAAGTGCCTGGAGAGCTGAGGCAGACGCGTAGGTAACTAGATCCGTTTGCTTCTTGCAGCACCCGCCAGGCCGTCTGTCCGAGCGTCGGATTTAGAGAGCAGGACGTGTTTTCGTAATACCATTGGTGGAGACCCCAATAGGACCCGTCCGGCTGAGGGGTAATTTCTGTCCAGATCGGCTGTGCCACCGGATGGGTGCATTCCGCGAACTTGGTTGCGACGACCACGGTGCCGGTGAACGTCCCGTTTGCCGAGGCCGACGGCTGGATCGCGATCTGGCCGCCGTTGAAGGACCAGACCCCTTCGATGTTTGAGGCGGCACCGGCGGAGACGACACAGACAACCAAGAGCATCGTCGTTGTGGCGGTCACGAGCAGCAGCCATCTCGGGCGGCTTGAGCGAGTTGGTCGGTGCATTGTCCTCATTCATCAACACCAGCTCGATCGGCATTCTTCCATCGGCAATGAGGGATTCGTGCCTTCCCAGTGTCAACGGACGGGAGACGTTGGACCTGCGGGCCGCCCGATCGCGCAAGGCGATGCGCAAGTCCGATGCGCTATGCGCCGTTGATGGGCGTGTTGGGAGTGGTGGAGTCTCGATCCCCTCTGCTCGGGCGGCCGATCGCGAGCGAGTCCTCGGGCGCCTATGCGCTGTCGCACCTGCGTGCGCTGGAGTCCGAGGCGATACACGTGATGCGTGAGGTCGCGGCGGAACTGGAGCGCCCGGTGCTGCTGTTCAGCGGGGGCAAGGACTCGATCGTGCTGCTGCGACTGGCGGAGAAGGCGTTTCGCCCGGGACCGTTCCCGTTCCCGCTGATGCATGTCGATACGGGGCATAACTTCGATGAGGTGATCGAGTTCCGCGACCGGCGCGTCGCTGAGCTCGGGGAGCGACTGATCGTGGCCAGCGTGCAGGACTCGATCGACGCGGGCAGGGTCGTGGAGGAGACGGGGCCGCGCGCGTCGCGTAACCGGTTGCAGACCGTCACGTTGTTGGACGCGATCGCCGAGCACGGGTTCGACGCGGCGTTCGGTGGCGCGCGTCGCGACGAGGAGCGCGCGCGCGCGAAGGAGCGCGTGATGTCGTTTCGTGACGACTTCGGGCAGTGGGACCCCAAGAATCAGCGTCCGGAGTTGTGGAACCTGTACAACGGGCGTATCCGCCGGGGTGAGCATGTGCGGGTCTTTCCCTTGTCTAACTGGACTGAGCTTGACGTGTGGGAGTACATCGACCAGGAGCAGCTGGAGGTCCCTTCGATTTATTTCGCGCATGAGCGCCCGGTGTTCCAGCGCGACGGGATGTTGTACGCTTGGCGTGAGGGTGTGGTGCTGATCGACGGGGAGCAGGTGTTCGCGGAGACCGTGCGCTATCGCACCGTCGGGGACATGAGCTGCACCGGCGGGGTGCGCTCCCAGGCCGCCACGTTGGCTGAAGTCGTCACGGAGATCGCCGCGACACGGATCACCGAGCGCGGAGAGACCCGCGCGGACGATCGCGTCACCGAGGCCGCCATGGAGGACCGCAAGAAGGCCGGCTATTTTTGATGGCGACGCGTGGCTCATATGCCGAAGTGGACGGGAACGGCGGCGGACCGGGCGTCGCGGTCGCTGTCGACGGGCAGGCCCCCGGTCCGATCGGCGCGGACTCGGCAGGTTCGCCCGGTCGAATGCCCGAGCATTCGGTGGAGCTGTTGCGCCTCGTCACCGCGGGCTCGGTCGACGACGGCAAGAGCACGCTGATCGGACGGCTGCTGTACGACTCAAAGCAGGTGCTCGCAGACCAGCTCGAGCACGTCGAGCAGGCCAGCCGGCGGATGGGCCACGACTTCCTCGACCTGTCGCTGCTGACCGACGGTCTGCGCGCCGAGCGCGAGCAGGGCATCACGATCGACGTCGCCTACCGCTACTTCGCCACGGACCGGCGCAGGTTCATCATCGCCGACACTCCCGGGCACGAGCAGTACACGCGCAACATGGTCACGGGCGCCTCGACCGCGGATCTGGCGATCGTGCTGATCGACGCCCGGCATGGTGTGCTGGCGCAGTCCAAGCGCCACGCGTTCATCGCCGCGCTGCTGGGCATTCCGCATCTCGTGGTGTGCGTCAACAAGATGGACCTGCTCGACTTCGACCAGGGCGCGTTTGACGCGATCGTCGAGGACTTCGGCCGGTTCGCGGCGCGCCTCGAGATCTCCGACGTGACGTTCATACCGATCTCCGCGCTGCACGGCGACAACGTGGTGGAGCGCTCGCAGGAGATGCCCTGGTATCAGGGCCCGCCGCTGCTGTATCACCTCGAGCACGTCCATATCGCCTCCGATCGCAACCTGATCGACGTGCGCTTTCCGGTCCAGTGGGTGATCCGCCCGCGCTCGGGCCAGCGCACAGCCGGTGCGCTCGACTACCGCGCGTATGCTGGGCAGGTCGCCGGCGGCATCCTGCGCCCGGGTGATGAGGTCGTCGTGCTGCCCGGCGGGCGGCATAGCACGATTGCGGGCATCGACACGTTCGACGGACCGGTGCAGGAGGCGTTCCCGCCGATGTCGGTGGCGCTGCGGCTGGAGGACGACATCGACGTGGGGCGGGGCAGCACGATCGTGCGCTCCCACAACCAGCCGACCGTCTCGAGCAGCTTCGAGAGCCTGATCTGCTGGATGTCCGAGCAGCCGCTCGATCCTCGCCGACGCTACCTGGTCAAGCACACCACGCGCACGGCACCCGTCGGCGCGGTGGACGTTCGCTACCGTATCGACGTCGACACCTTGCACCGGGAAGAGCGCGCCACGACGCTCGAGCTGAACGACCTCGGGCGGGTGCGGTTGGAGCTCGGTTCGCCGCTGGTGTTCGACTCCTACCGGCGCAACCGTGTGACGGGCGGCCTGATCGTGATCGACGAGGCGAGCAACGAGACGGTCGCGGCCGGGGTGATTCTCGACACGGAGACCGAGTTGGATGAGAGCGCGGGCGAGGAAGCGAGGACCGAGCGCAGCCCGAACGTGCGCTGGCAGGGGTCGCGGGTGACCCGTGTCCGCCGCTGGGAGTCGCTGGGGCACGCCGGCGCCACCGTCTGGTTCACCGGCCTGCCGGGTGCGGGCAAGTCGACGGTCGCCACCGCCGTGGAGGAGCGCCTCGTCGCCGCTGGTCGCCCGGCGTTCCTGCTGGACGGCGACAACCTCCGCCACGGTCTCAACGGCGATCTGGGCTTCGACGAGACCGCGCGTTGTGAGAACGTGCGCCGTACCGCCCATGTCGCGCGGCTTTTGGCGGAGTCGGGCACGATCGCGCTGGTCAGCCTCGTCAGCCCCTACGCCTCGGATCGCGAGGCGGCGGCCGCGTTGCACACTACCGAAGATCTGCGCTTCATCGAAGTCTTCGTCAGCACCCCGCTCGAACAGTGCGAGCAGCGCGATCCCAAGGGCCTGTACGCGCGTGCGCGGGCGGGCGAGCTTAAGGATTTGACCGGAGTGGGCGCTCCGTACGAGGCGCCGATCGATCCTGATCTGGTTCTGAACACGTGCACAGAGAGCGTGGAGGCCGAGGTCGAGCGTGTGATCGAAACGCTCGCCGGCCACGGGCTGCTCTGACGGGCGACCCTACTGGCTCAGCGAATCAGCAGCAGACGGCTGTGGCCGGATACCTGTTTGCCGTTTGCCACCTGCACGAACGCGCGGTACAGGCCTCCGCGGCGGATGCGCACGACGCGGCTGAATCGCGATGTGCTTGCGTTTTTTGCGGGCTTTACGACTGTGCCTGCCACCGTCAGTGGTCTGAGTCCGGGGCGCATCAGCTGGAATCCGACCCGCGCGCCGACCTCGGCCGGCATAACCGTGCCGTACATGCGCACGAACCCAGGGCGCCCGGTCGAGCGCAGCTTCAAGCTGACGCGCACGGCGACGCGTCCCACCACGATGGGGCTGTTGACGGCTGGGGTTTCGAGCGTGGCTACGCGGAACTGGGTGTTTTCCATGAGGTTTGCGACCGAGAACGAGAAGTTTCCGGCTGCGTCGGTCAGCTCGGGGTTGCCCGTGCTCTTGAACCCGCCAAGGTAGGGGAACGGGTTAGCCTGCAGCACGACCGCGTGGTTGGTGGCGCCCGTTCCCGACAGCACACCGCTCAGCGAGAACGGGCTTCCGAACACGGTGGGCTTGGACATGCGGGCGATCTTGAACGTGAGTGGGATCTTCTTTGTCGTGAACGCGACATCGTGACCATTGCTAGTGCCGGCCCCGTTTGTCGCCACCAGGCGGTAGTGGTAGGTGGTCCCCGGCTGCAGCCCGGCGATCGTCTGGCTCACTTTCACTTCCATGGTCCCGTTGCCCACCGATACTGGCGCTGTCTGCGCGCCGTAGCCGGTGGTCGTGCCGAACTGGAACGCATAGACCGTTTCGATGCCGTGCGGATTGACGCTTCCTTTGAGCGTGGCGGACGTGGTGCTCACCTGCAGGAAGGCACCCGTGTATACGGACGGAGCTTTGGGAGCAGGCGCCGTGGCCGCGTGCGAGACGAGCGGCAGCACCAGCGCAGCGCTGATCAGGAGCGCCCCGGCCAGCGCGACTCGCCGGCCGATCGTGAACATGGCCATACCGAATAACTCTCTGTCAGCGCTGTTCTTGCGGACCATGTTCGATTGAACACGCCGCTACGCGCATCCGTGCGGTGTCTTCTCCGCAATCTGCTCCCCGCCGTGTGCGCTCTCCGCTCGGG
Organism: uncultured Solirubrobacterales bacterium; assembly: GCA_963749285.1. Lineage (GTDB taxonomy): Bacteria > Actinomycetota > Thermoleophilia > Solirubrobacterales > Solirubrobacteraceae > Palsa-744. The sequence goes on from CAVVMD010000002.1 coordinate 34,562, forward strand.
TTGCGGGGCTGGACGCCCCGCATCCTTCACCGTAGCGGTCTCATCGGCCTGCGCGGATGCGACCCAAAATATTGGCATTGGTGTCCGCGTTTCGTGAGGTCGATACCGCCCGCCGTTCGACGCTCCTTTGGGGGCGCTCGTCCCGGCTTTCAGCATCAAAAGCGCTGTGCGAATCGCTCTCTCTAGCTCCAGCGATCTCGTCGGTGCGGCGACCATGGAGGGGGTGGAGCGCAAGGCCCTGGACGAGCACTACCAGCGAGGCGTCATCGCCACCCGCGACATCCTCGACCTCAACGACGACATCTGGGCCATACCCTCCGGCCTGCTCGCCTGGACCATCGACGGTTGACGGTCTCCTGTCTGCGTTGAACCAGCGAGACGGTCGCGGCTCCGGTGATCCTGGACACGGAGACCGAGCTGGAGTGGACGGTCCACGATTGCTGTACCATATGTGGGCTGGCACGCTTGACGCCCCTACGGATTGGGGGCATGGCCGACTGGTTTGGCCGGGCGGATCGGCGCAAGTTGACGAACAAGGACAGGAAACGGCATGCGCACAGTAACTCGTCCACGCCGATATGTCGCCAGTCACTGGCTTTTCATCCTTCGGCCGGTGCTGCGCTACAGCACCACCCGCGATGCCTTCGTGCTGCGCCTAGTCGGCAGCTCGACCGGTCCCGTACTGCGCCCCGACCGTCGACGCCAGCGCCGGCAGCCGTTTGAGGGGGTGGAGCGTCGTCACGCACAGACGGCGTAGGGGGTTTCAGGGGAGGTGACTGCGGCTCCCTTGCGGTGTGGGCCATGGCAACGAGCCGAGTGGCGCTAGCCAGACGGGCTTCTGCTCCTCTCGCGGTCTTATCGCTCGCATCCGCGCAGGTCAGTGAGACCTCCACGGCCGTGGGTGCGGGGCGTCCGGCCCCGCAAGCTAGGCGTCGCCCGGAGCCAGGGGGCTCGTTACCTCACCGCCCCCGGCCCGCCGCGGGCGGTCGCCGTGGCCGCGTCCAGCAGCCCCGCTCCGTACAGATCGCTGTCGCCCGGCCCGCCCAGCTTCCGCGCTGTCGCGCGCAGCCTCGCCGTTATCTGGGCCACCGTCGGTTTGCGCCCGAGCACGCGCCCGGCGATGATCAGCGCGACGGTCGCCGCCACGTGCGGTGTCGCCATCGAGGTGCCCTCATACCCGTCCGGGAACCCGAACACCCTGGGGGAGGACCCGGTGAACGTCATCTGAAACACGTCCCTGCCCGCCGGTTCTTCCGGACGGCAGTTCGGGTCGCCCGGCAGATCCGCGTCGGCGCCGCCCCCCGGGGCCACGAGCGTCAGCCTCGGCCCGTCGTTTGAGTAGTTCGCCAGGCACCCGTGTTCGGTCGTTGCGCCCACCGCGATCACGTGTGGCGCCTTCGCCGGATAGGCGATCGCCGTATGCCCCTCGTTGCCGGCCGCCGCCACCACCACGACTCCCTTGCGGTAGGCGTAGCGCAGCGCTTCCATCAGCTCCGGGATGTCTCTCGCCGTCACGCCGGGGGAGAACTCGAGGCTGAGGTTGATCACTCTCGCGCCGTGGCGCACCGCGAACTGCACTCCTTCGGCGATCGTCGTCGCGTCCCCTTCACCTTCGCTGTTCAGCACCCTCACCGGCATGATCCGCGCCGCGAACGCCAGCCCCGTCAGGCCGTACCCGTTGTCCGTGGCCTCCGCGATCGTCCCCGCGACGAACGTCCCGTGCCCGTTGCGATCGTTTGGGTACGGATCATGGGCAATGAAGTCATACCCTTTCACGAACCCGTACCTGCTGAACTCAGGCGATTTTCGATACCGCCCCCTGTTCGCATACGCCACGCCCGTATCCAGCACCGCCACGATCACCCCTTTGCCTCCCGGCGCGCCCTCCGCCGCGACGTTCGCCCAGGCTTCCGGCGCGTCCACCCCGAACGGCCCCACGAAGTTCCACTGCGCGAGCTGCCAGTCCCCCGGGGCGCCTCCCTCGCCGGGTATGCCCGTGTCGTTCGGGATTAGCAATCCCGCCTCATGTGCGACCGGGTCTCGCATGCTTTCGGGCAAGTGGGCGGACGCGACCCCAGCTCGGGTCTCACCAGCGAGCAGCAGCGCCAGCGCGATCAGCGCCGTGGCGACCGCACGTCGCGCGTATTGGTATCTGTGCGCAATCATCTGTAGGTGCTTCGACCCGAACGGCCCTCCGCTTCAGGAGCCGGCATGCTCGCAGAGTCATGACCGGTCCCGCTGTATGAACACCTGGGAACGGCTCTCAGACCGTGGGCGGGTGGGCGAGGACGCCTACTTCATGCGCCTGGCCCTGCGCGAGGCCGAGCGTGCGCTCCTCCACGACGACGTTCCGATCGGCGCGGTGCTCGTGCGCGGAGGGGAGGTCCTCGCCGCCGCGCACAACGAGCGCGAGCTGCGCGCCGACCCGACTGCCCACGCCGAGATCCTCGTCCTGCGCGAGGCCTCCCGCGCCCTGGGCTCCTGGCGCCTGCTCGACTGCTCGCTCTACGTCACCCTCGAGCCCTGCGCCATGTGCGCCGGGGCGATCGTGCTCGCGCGCGTCCCCCGCGTCGTATACGGCGCCACCGACCCCAAGGCCGGCGCCTGCGGCAGCGTGCTCGACGTGCTCTGCGAGCCGCGCCTGAACCATCGCCCCGAGGTGATCTCGGGCGTGCTTGCGCCGGACTGCGGGCAGCTGTTGAGCGGGTTCTTCGCGTCGCGGCGCTAGGCCCTCCCGGCGCTACCTCCGTTGCTTGCCGGTCAGCGCGGCGGCCCTGTTCGCGGGCGGTCGCCCGGCCCCGGGCACGGGCGATCATCTAGCCTTGGCTGTGGAAGGGTGGCAGAGCGGTTGAATGCGGCGGTCTCGAAAACCGTTTCGGGGGAGATTCCTCCGACGAGGGTTCGAATCCCTCCCCTTCCGTTTTGTCGTGTCTCGTCTCGGGAGATCGTAGACGTCGCGAGTCGTAACGAGCGACTTCAGGGGCGCTCGAGCTGTGTCGATAACCGTGCTGGGCGGATGCATCGCCCAACCGATGCGACTCCTCGGAAACAGCCCCACGACGCGCGATCTCCCGACATCCGATCCGTCGATGCCCCTCAGCGCCCCTGCTCCGCGGCTGCAGTCCCGCGTCGAGCGCCGGCAGCGCCCGCCGGGCGTGAAACGACGGCACAGCGTCTACATCCCATTGAAGCTGCGGGTCGCGCTCACCTTCCTCGCGGGCGCGTTGTGGTTCTGCTTCTCGTTGTGGCTGTCGCGCAGCTGGATCAGGACGCTCGGGCACGACATCTCCACGCCGCTTGCGATCCTGGTCATCACCGGGGTCGCGCTGATCCCCGGCTACCTGAACATCCAGCTGATCAGCTCGATCCTGCTCGACACCCCGCGGCCTTTGCGCTTCGACGGCGATTTTCCGCAGATCACCCTGCTGGTCGCTGCCTATAACGAGGAGGACTCGATCGCCGAGACGCTCGCCTACGCGTTGCGAACCGAATACCCCGGCCACTTCGAGCTAGTGGTCGCGGACGACGGCTCGACTGATCGTACGCGCGAGATCGTCGCCGAGTACGCCACGCGCTATCCGTGCGTGCGGTTGCTCGCGGCTGACCACGGCGGCAAGGCCAACACGCTCAACGCCGCCCTGCAGACCGTGAACACACCGCTGACCGCCACGATCGACGCCGACACGTTGCTGATGCCTTACTCGCTCAAGCATGCCGTAGCGCGCCTGCTCGTCTCACCGCCCGACACCGTCGCGGTCGCGGGGGCGGTGCTCGTGCGCAACTCGCGCGAGAACCTGCTGACGCGCGCACAGGAGTGGGACTACTTCCTCGGCATCGCCTCCGTCAAGCGCGGCCAGGCGCTGTTGCAGGGAACGCTCGTCGCGCAGGGCGCCTTCAGCGTCTATGACACGACTGCGCTCAAGCTCGTCGGTGGCTGGCCGAACCGGATCGGCGAGGACATCGTGCTGACCTGGCGGATGCTGCTGCAGGGCGGACGCAGCGTGTTCGAGCCGACCGCGGTCGCGTTCACCGACGCGCCCTCGAACTGGGGCGCGTTCGCCCGCCAGCGCCGGCGCTGGGCGCGCGGGATGATCGAGGGTCTGCGCGATCACGGCCTGGGCATGCTGAGCCAATTCAAGTTCTATTCGCACGCGGTGGCCGTCAACTTCCTGTTCCCGTTCGTCGACCTGACGTTCACGCTCGCGTTTATCCCCGGCATCCTGCTGGCGATGACCGGCAACTTCGTGATTGTCGGGCCGATGACCCTGTTGGTGCTGCCGCTCAACATGGTGCTCGGCAGCATCATGTTTGCTTACCAGCGCCGCGTCTTCAAGACAGTGAATCTGCGCGTGCGCAAGAACCGTCGCGGGCTGCTGTTCTACTTCTTCTGCTATCAGTTCGTAATGTCACCGATCTCGCTCGCCGGCTACTCGCTCGAGGCGGTCCGCGCGCGCCGCGCCTGGTAGACCGCAGACGCCTTCACTGACGAAACCGAGATGAGCATCTGGACGGCCCCGATCACCGCCGGCGGGGGATCCCGTTCAGCGATCACGGTCTGCCGCAGCGCCGACAGCTGTCGACGCGACGGCGGACAACACCAGCGCGACCCTGACCTGGACACCTCCATCCAACGGCAACAGCCCGATCACGAGCTACACACGATCACCCCATCAACGGCTGATTGACTCGCACCGCTCGCCGTTTCAGATAGTAGGAAACGCCCCTCCCAACCTTTTTGCGGGTGTTGAGGAGGTTTTTTTGGCTTGCATATGGCGTATCTCGGTGGGGTGTGCAGTTGGAAACATTCAGTCGTGACCTATTCCCGATATGGGCGTAGGCTAGCTGCCGGTGGCTACCTATCACTTGGTTGTCTCGAACTCTGAGTGTGAAATCAAGGAGCATGAATCATGAGACGGTATCGCAGTGTCAGCAGAACCCGCCTTTGTCGCTGGACTTGCCGCGGGCGAGACAAGCGCGCCGGCGTCGAGGGAAGGCCGGGAAGGCTTGAACACCCCGCCTTATCCGTTGCGCGAGGGTATGACATGAGATTCATCAAGACTGCCGGCGCTTGCGCTGTGATAGCGGTCGGCGCTGCGCTTGCGTCCGCGTCCTACGCCGACGCGTCAGGCTCGGAAGGGTTCGGGCCGCTTGCGGATTCTCCTTTCCCGGCCTCAGGTCTTGCGGCGCCATCTACGTCTGCAGGCTCTCTGCTCGAGAAGGAGAGGGCGGTGCTCACGGATCAAGGTATTTCTCCTGCGCGTGCGCGACAGGCCCTCGACGTTCAGGGCAAAGTCGCGCAGGCGGATCTCCCGAGCGAACTGCAAGCCGCCATGGGCAGCGCATTCGCCGGGGTGTGGTTTGAGCCTGCAGCGGCGCAACTGCACGTCGGGGCGACGTCTCAGGCGAGCCGGCGGACGGCTGAAGTGGTTGTCGCGCGAACGGGCCTCACGGCTGACGTGACCGTTACGCCGGTCCGCTCGACTATGGCACAGCTCCTGGCCACCCAGAAACAGTGGAACCGCAAACTCGCGAACCTGTTCGAACAAAAAGAGGTCAAGACGGGCCTCGAACCACAGCACAATGCGGTATTCGTCACGCTGAGCCCGTCTGTGTCATCGCCAGAACGCGCCGCTCTCAAACGCGAAGCTGCAGCTGCCGATGTGAATGTTTTTGTAGACATTGTTCCAGGCCAATCCAGTGTCATGCCGCAGGCCAAAACAGAATGCGAAACATTTAAAAAAAATGAAGCCTTCTGCAACCGATCTATTACGCCCGGTGTCAAGATCGCCGGCGCATTCTTGTGTACGGCCGGGCCTGTGGCGATTAACGGCAAAAAAGAAAGGGTCCTGCTCACGGCCGGTCACTGCATAGAAAAAGAAAAAGAAGCATTGTCGGCGAAAGAAATAGCTGGCGCGGAAAAAGCGATCGGGCCGGTGGAAAATTTTGTCTACGGTGGCGCCGAAGGAGAAAAAAAGGGAGACTATGCCGACATCCTGATCGAACCAGGGTGGCAGACGGGCAAACCCGCTAATCCGGTCTTTGCGGTCTCTGCCGAGTGGATAAAGATGAATGAAAAAAAAGAAAAAACGTCGTACCCAGTGAAAGGAGAACGGGTACCTGTCGTGAAAAACACGAACTGCCATGTGGGTAAGACCTCCGGCGAATCATGCGGCGAAATCTCGATGCTCAACGTGACATTCGTAGACGAAGAAAAAGGAGTAAAAAAATTCGTGGAAGGGGTCGTCGAAGATACGGGAGAAAAACTGCTCAGTGAAAGTGGTGATAGCGGCGGTCCCGTGGTCTTTATAGAAGAACCCAGCCAAGAAGTCCTAATGGAAGGCACATACACCGGGGATATATATGAATGTGTCCAGGTGAAAGGGGAAGTGGAAGGCGAACAGTTCTTCAAAACCCAGACGGAATGTCAAAACTTTCGGTACCTAGAAAAAAAAGGAAACAAAGGCAGCTGGGAACGAAAAAAGTATACATGTGAAAATGTGAAAAAAATCGAAAAAGGACCAAAGTTCTTTCAATCGCAGAAAAATTGCGAAGAAGGTGAAAAAGCAGGTGAAGGTGAATGGAAGCGTGAACCCGACCTGCACGTGGTCTACCAGCCGCTGAAGCAGCCCGTGAAAGGAGCCGCCGAAGGCCCACTCGAAGCATATAAACTCGAACTGCTTACGACGGCCAACGAAGTCATACCGGCGAGCTTACCCGATATCTCGATAACATTAGGCGGAGCCTATCCTCTGCATCTGAAATTTGCCGACAACGGCAAAACGCCTACGTCGACGCTTGAAACGACGGCTGGCAATAAACTGACGGGAACAGGCGTGCAACTGGAACTCGAAGTCGGGGAATTAAGTGCGTCGGGTAAATTCAACGCGTTATTCTTACACGTCCAGAACGAAAAAGAAGGATGCAGCAGTCCGGGCGACAAAGCGGAAGAAGTGTTAACTTCCGGTGAATTCCACATCGTCCAACTGCCCAAAGAAGGAGATGGGATCCTCCTTTCACTCAAAGAACTGGAAATCACTTGCGGCAAAGTAAAAGCCAAAGTAAAGGGCTCGGTGATAGCGGCTCTCAGCGCCGGGAAAGAAAGCGAAGAGCTGACCGAAATTGGCGCCAAGCTCGAAGGCGCAAAAGGCAAAAACACACTGACCAAATATCTCAATGATTCAAAAGAAGAAGTAAAAGCGGTTCTCGAAGCCAACTTCGGCACCGGATTCACGCAGGCGGCAGAGATCCTCGGAGAAGAAATCAAACCTGCGGCCTCGGAAAGCAAGATGTTCACGATCACGAAAAGATGATCTGATCACGAGCGCCTGGAGGCAGGGTGATCCTGGCGCCTCGTGGGCGAGATGGTGCGCGGAATCGATGATGGCTCCGCGTACCACTGGTCTTTGTGCCATTGGTCTTTGCGCCGCTCGTCCGCGCACCGCTCGTCTTCGCACCACCCGTCTTTAGGGGCCGAGCAGGCTGACCGACGATGCTGGGGAAACGCCGCTTGCAAGACTGGGTTGGGTGGGGAGTAGGAGACATCGACTGCTCCGCAGCGCGGAGCTCGGCAAATGGGAATTAGCCGAAACGTCCGCAGACTTCCCTATCCTTCGCATCACGAGCCCAACACCAAAGAGGATGGATCCAGCCGATCCGGTGTCGATCGATCGCAGGTCGGCCGATCAAGCGTCGCCTACCAAGCTCGAGGCGCTCGAGCTGTTCCGCGGCCTGCCCCGTCGTTACGACCAGCTCTCGGCGGCGCTCAGCTTCTGGCAGGACCCGCGCTGGCGGCGTGCGCTCATCGACGCGGTCGCGCCCGCCGCGGGGGAGCGCATCCTCGACGTCGCCACCGGCACGGGCATGGTCGCCGCCGAGTTGCTCTCGCGCGCCGACGACTGCACCGTCGTCGGTATCGACCAGAGCGCGGAGATGCTCGCCGCCGCGCGTATGCGCTTCAGCGCCGACCACGGCATCGCGTCTGCCGGCGGTGGTGAGGATGGGCCGCCGCGCGTGCAGCTGATCGAAGGACAGGCCGAGCGGCTGCCGTTCGCGGACGCGACGTTCGACGCGCTCACGTTCACCTACCTGCTGCGCTATGTCGACGATCCACCCGCGACCCTGCGCGAGCTGGCGCGTGTCCTGCGCCCCGGAGGGCGCATCGCCTCACTCGAGTTCGGCGTCCCTCCGCGTGCGGTTGCGCGCCTGGCCTGGCGCTTCTACACCGCCGTCGGCCTGCCCGTGCTCGGGCGCATCTGCTCCCGTGATTGGGCCGCTGTCGGACGGTTCCTCGGCCCGAGCATCGCCGGCTACTACGCCCGTCATCCGCTGCCCGCGATCGTCGGCTACTGGCGCGATGCCGGACTGGAGGACGTTCGCGTGCGGCGCATGAGCCTCGGCGGGGGCGTCGTCATGTCCGCGACCAGAACCGGATCAAGTCCGAGCGCGGATGCCGGCGAGCACTGAGCGCCCCGCCTTCTACGCGCTCGGCCGCGGTCGGCCCGGGGATCTGCTCGCACTGCTGCACCCTCCGTATACCGCCTGGCACCTGAGCTACTTCGCGATCGGCGCCGCGATCGCACCGCATCTCTATGTCAACCGGCTGCTGTGGGGTCTGGCCGCGTTCGGTCTCGCCGTAGGGGTCGCCGCGCACGCGCTCGACGAGCTGCACGACCGTCCGCTGCGCACGCGCCTGTCCGACCGCACCCTGATCGCCTTGGCAGTCGCGAGCCTCCTCGGCGCCCTGGCGATCGGGGTGGCCGGCATCCTCACCGTCTCCGCTGCCCTCACACCGTTCGTCGTGGCGGGCGCGCTGTTCCTGCCCGCGTACAACCTCGAGCTGTTCGGCGGGAGCCTGCACTCAGACCTGTGGTTCGCCCTCGGCTGGGGCGCGTTCCCGGCGCTGACCGGGTACTTCGTGGAGGCTGAGCGAATCACGACGGCCGCCGTGCTGATCGCCGCCGGCTGCCTGACGCTGAGCGTCGCCCAGCGACGCCTGTCCTCGCCCGCGCGCGAGTTGCGTCGCCGCACGCGTTCGCTCATCGGCACGCGCACGCGCGCGGACGGCTCCACCGAGCCGCTGACGCTCCCCGGCCTGCTGGCGCCGCTCGACGGGGCGCTCGCCGCGCTGTCGGTCGCGATGGTGCTGCTCGCCGGCGCCCTGGTCATTGCGCGTGTGTGAACTCAGCAACGAACGCTTGCCCCCCGCGTCCCGCGATCCGGCGCGCGCGTGAGCATGCTCGGGTCTTCTCTCGGTGCTCGGCTGGGTCTTCTCTCAGCTCCCGGCTGTCCTCAATCGTCTGTGTCGCGATCTCTTCACATCGTGCCCAGCCCACCTGCGCTAGGCTCCCCACATGGGTGAGCGGACCAAGTACACGCCGGGAACGTTCTGCTGGGTTGACCTGACGACCACCGATCAGGACGCCGCCAAGGCCTTTTACTCCGGCCTGTTCGGCTGGCAGGCTGATGATCGACCGGTAGGCGACGGCGTCTACTACTCGATGATGATCCTCGACGGCCACCCGGTCGGCGCGATCGCTCCGCAGCCCCCGTTCCAGCGCGACGCGGGCGTGCCGCCGGTATGGAACTCCTATGTGTCAGTGGACAGCGCCGACACGATCGCCGAGCGGGCCAAGGAGCTCGGCGGCAACGTCCACGCCCCGCCGTTCGACGTGATGCAGGCCGGTCGCATGGTCGTCATCCAGGATCCGCAAGGTGCATACTTCATGGCCTGGCAGCCGCGCGATCATCCCGGCGCTGCGCTCGTCAATGCCCCCGGAGCGCTCGTCTGGAACGAGCTCGCCTCCCCCGACCTCGATGCTTCGACTGCGTTCTACAGCGGCCTGTTCGGCTGGACGGTCGCGCCGTTCGAGGGCAGCCCCGAACCGTACCTGTCGATCAAAAACGGCGACGCGAACAACGGCGGCATCCGCCCGCTCCCAGCGCCCGGACCTCCGCCTCACTGGCTTGCGTACTTCGGCGTCGAGGATCTCGATGCCGCGCTCGCCACCGTCGAGCGGCTGGGAGGAACCAAGCACGCCGGGCCGATCAATATCCAGATCGCGAAAATCGCGGTCGTCGCGGACCCGCAGGGCGCGATGTTCGCGCTCTACGCCGGTCAGCTCGAGCCGTAGACGCTCTCGCCGCGTCGTCGGGGTCGCGCTCTGCGCGCCTCCGGTCTGAAGTCGCCCCGCCGCGCCGCGCGAGCGTGAATCGTCACGAGGATGAGGACGTGGTCTCCCGGTCCGCGACGTCCGCCCCGGTCGTGGTCGTCATCACGGCCGCGCTGTTGCCGCCCAGCGCCCGGCGTACCAGACCCGGCGCGAGGATTCGCAGCGCCGCCGCGATCGCGTAGGGGCGCGGCACATACCGCTCGGGCCGGCGGCCGACGCCCGCCTGATAGATCGCCTCGGCCGCCCGCTCGGGGGTGGAGACGGCCCAGCGCGTCCAGGGTCTGGCGGTCAGCTCGGACTGGGGGAAGCCCTCGGTGGAGATGAACCCGGGCAGCACCAGCCCGACGTGCACTCCGTGCGCGTCCTCCTCCGCCCACAGCGCATCCGACCACGATGCGAGCGCGGCCTTCGAGGCGCTGTAGGCGCCGGTGCCCTTGCGCGTCACGCGCGCGGCGGTGCTGGCGACGTTGACGATCGCGCTCGGCGACGAGGAGCGCAGCAGCGCCAGCAGCGCCTCGGTAAGGCGCACCTGGGCGTCGAAGTTGATCGCCATCGTGCGCGCCACGTTCTCGTAGCCGCCCTCGGCGAAGGGCTTGCGCCAGGCGGCGCCCGCGTTGTTGACGAGCAGGTCCAACCGGCCGTGGCGCTCGACCACGTGCGCGCGGATCCGCTCCGGCGCGTCCTCGTCGAGGAGATCGACGGCGACCCAGCTCACGCGCGACTCGCCCAGGGACTGCGCCAGCGCGCGCAGGCGCTCCTCGCGGCGCGCCACCAGCACGAGCGAGGCTCCCGGCTCGCGTGCGAGCCGTCTGGCGGTGGCCTCGCCGATGCCGCTGGATGCGCCGGTGACGATCGCCACCATCGCCGGCTTGGTCTGCGCCTGCGCTTGTACCTGAGTCGCCTGACGCGTCTGGTCGCTCATTATGTGGCTCCCCCCTTTGTGTGTTGTGTGTGTGTTGTGTGTGTGTTGTGTGTGTGTGTGTGTGTGTGTTGTGATGGTTTGTGTGGGTTATTATGTATGACTAAAGTATAGACGGAGAAAGGTAAAGAGGTGGGGTGTTGTTATAAATTTTAAAGTGGGTATGACAATGGATATACGCACAAAAAAAGTCAATACATACCCTCGCCGTCGTCTTTATCTTTGGTGCACCACCCGCACCGCATCACCGCATCGCTCACGACGGTCCCGAACCCACCCGTCGAGCCTCCGCCTCCAGCACCCGCGCTCCCGAACCCACCCCGTCAAACCTTCGCCTCCAGCACCCGCGCTCCCGAACCCACCCCGTCAAACCTTCGCCTCCAGCACCCGCGCTCCCGCGCACGGACGCACCTCGAGCCCTCCGGCCGGCACGGGCACGCCCGGGGGCAGCAGCCCGAGCACGCTGCCGCCGAAGCCGCCGCCCAGCAGACGCGCGCCCGCGGCGCCGGCGTCCAGCATCCGCGCAACCGTGGCCTCGACCGCCGGCGTGGAGACCTCCAGGTCGTCGCGCAGGCTCACATGCGAGGCGTTCAGCAGCGCCGCCAGCGCGAGCAGGTCCCCCGCGCGCAGCGCCGCCACGGCGTCCTGTACTCGCTCGTTGTCGCTGAGCACGTGTCGCGCGCGCTCACGCAATGGGGATGGCAACCGTTCGACCGCGTCCCAGCTCGCCTCGCGCAGCGAGCCGATGCTCAGCAGCTCGCATGCCCGCGCGCATTCGGCGCGGCGCTGGTTGTAGCCGGAGCTCGCGTTCTCACGTTGCTCGCCGCTGTCGAGCGTCACCAGCCGCCAGCCGTCCAGACGCAGCGGCACCGGATCGATGCGCAGCGTCTGAAAGTCGATCCGCAGCGCCATGTCCTGCTCGCCATGCAGTGAGCTCAGCTGGTCGAGCAGCCCGGTCTGCGCGCCCGCCCACTCGTTCTCCACGCGCGCGCACAGCTTCGCCAGCCTGGTCCTGTCGATCTCATCGGCCGTGCCGGCCAGCGCCAGCAGCGCGAGGCTCAGCGCGACCTCCAGGGCGGCCGAGGAGGACAGGCCGGCCCCACGCGGAATGCTGCCCTCGATCTCGAGGCTCGCGCCCACGGGTCGCAACCCGGCGTGCTGCAGCTCGGCCACCGTGCCCCGCACGAACGCGCGCCAGCCCGGCGCGGGCTGGGGATCTGAGAGCGCGAACTCGTCGCGCTCGCCGAAGTCGAGCGCGTGCGCCTGCACGCGCTCCGAACCGTCGTCCCCCGGCTCCTCGGGCTCGATCCGCCGCGCGTCCACCGTCACCCCCTCGGCGATCGCGAACGCCAGCGCGAGCCCATCGTTGTAGTCGGTGTGCTCGCCGATCAGGCACACGCGTCCGGGGGCGAACGCGCGCACGTGTGGAGCACTATCCCTGGGGCCGTGCTTGGGAGTGTGCTCTGGTTCGCCGGGCCGCGCGCGTACGCACGCGCGCGCGTGGTCACGCTCATCGGGACTGCTCGACATCGACGATCCCCTCTCGCACCCGTGCCGGCCCGGACTCAGAGCGGGGATGTCCTCGCCACTATGCGCCATCGGCGATCGCCGTGCGCAGCGCCTGCGCGGACTCCTCCGGGAGCGTGTCGGAGATGAACGTGCCCGCGCCCTGCTCGGAGCCCGCGAGGTACTTGAGCTTCTCTGCCGTGCGCAGCGGCGGGTAGAACTCGACATGCAGGTGCCCGCCGCGCGCACGTCCGTCACACGGCGCCTGGTGCACGGCCATCACGTAGGGAAACGGGTGGTCGAGCGTGTCGAACAGCGCGTCATAGCCCCGCACTAGCGACTGCAAGCCGTCCGCAAGTGCATCCAACTCCTCCGGCTGACACTCGAGCAGGCTGGGGCGATGTGCGCGCATGACCACGTGTCCTTCATAGGCCCAGCGCGCGGCGTAGGGCACGTACACGACGACTCGCTCGTTCTCATACACGACCCGCCGCCCGTCCTGCAGCTCACGGCGCAGCAGCTCGCACGGCGCGCAGCCACCCAGGCGCTCGTCGGCCTGAAGCTCGAGCGCCGGCACGGGCGGCAGGAACGGGTAGGCGTAGATCTGGCCGTGAGGATGGTGCAGCGTGACCCCGACCTCGACACCGCGGTTCTCGAAGATGAACACGTACTCGACGTCCGCGCGCGCGCCGAGCTCCGCGTAGCGCTGGCGCCAGACCCACATCAGCGCCTGCGCGCGCTCGCGCGGGAGCGTTCCGAACGAGCCGGTGTGCGCGTCGGTGTAGACGACCACCTCCGCCGCCCCGTGCGGAGAGCGGAACGCCGGGAAGCGGTTCTCGAACACGGCGATCTCAAACTGGGCGAACGGGATCTCCGTCGGCTCGTCGCCGGGGGCCGTCGGGCACAGCGGGCAGTGCTCGGCAGGGGGCAGGAACGTGCGCTCCTGGCGGTCGATCGCGTACACGACCTGCTCGCCGCGCAGCTCCTCGTAGCGCTGGCCGATCTCCGATCGGTCGCTCATCGGACATCCCTCGCGCGCCGCAATCCCCGCCGGCTGGTACGGCTGCGCATGGCCTGAGAAATGCCGTTGCCTGGGGCCGCATCCGCGCGGCTGGGTTCGGTCAGACGGCTGTGGGTGCGGGGCGTCTGGCCCCGCCTGCAAGCGCTCATGTGCATCCGTCCGGGGTCGTTTCGTCGTCGGGCTCGTGGGTGTACAGGATCAGCGCGCGCCCATCGTCTTTGACGTGCCGCGTGACTGTGAGCATCCCGAACGCTTCGGATTGCCGATTCTCCTCGCTCGCCCCCGGCCCGGCGTCGATCTGTGACGGGAGGAGGGGGTCGTCGTCGCGGTCAGACGGCGCAGGCATTGACCGAGGGTATACCCCGCTGTGCGCACCCGCACAGCCTGCTCCATCCGTAGTAACCCCGTATCAGGACGGCGGGTAAACCGTTCCAATCTCTCTTGACGGAAGCGAGGGTTAGCGGGATCGTTGACGGGGAAGTAGATGGGTGAGCGTCAACCATCTGGCGCCACTCCCCGAGTCAGTGAAGGAGGAGGAGATGTCAGATACCGACCACACCTACGAGGTCGAGCGCTTGGGGCACGCCGACCGGCCCGAGGTCACGAGCCCCGGGTTTGAGTGCAGCCCCGGATTCGACCGCCGGGCATTTCTGCAGCGCACAGCGCTGACCGGCGCGGCCGTCGGCGGGGTGAGCACCCTGCTGGCCGCATGCGGGTCGAGTGCTTCGAGCAGCAGCGGGGGCTCGGCGAGCGTGTTCGGATCCCATCCGACGTACAAATTCGTGATCGTCAACCATGTGACGACCAATCCGTTCTTCGTTCCCACGCAGTACGGTGCCGCCGACGCCTGCAAGCTGCTGGGCTGCTCGTATCAGTGGACCGGCTCGGAATCCAGCAACGTCAGCCAGATGGTCAACGCTGTCAACACGGCGGTCACGAGTGGGGCGGATGGGATCGCGGTCTCGCTGATCGACCTGCACGCGTTCAACGCGCCCGTCGAAGCCGCGCTGAAGGCCGGCATCCCCGTCCTCGCCTACAACGCCGACGCGCCCACCAACGCGCGCCTGTCCTACATCGGCCAGGACCTGAAACTGGCCGGCGAAAAAATGGGCGAACGGATCGTCGCCGCCGTGCCCTCGGGCGACGTGGCCCTGTTCATCGCCACGCCGGGCTCGGCGAACCTGCAGCCGCGCATCGAAGGCGCCGAAGCGGCGATCAAGGCGTCGGGCAAGCCGATCACGGTGCACACGGTCGCCACTGGCGCAGCGGTGCCGGGGGAGCTCTCGACGATCGACGCCTACTGGGTCGGTCACCCGAGCACGAAGGGTATGTACGCGGTCGACGGCGGCAGCACCGAAAGCCTCGCGAAAGTGATGCAGAAGTACGGTCTGCCCGCCAAGGGCATCAAGGCCGGCGGCTTCGATCTGACCGAACAGACTCAGAAGCTGCTGCAGGAAGGGAACATCGAATTCACGATCGACCAGCAGCCCTACCAGCAGGGGTTTCTGCCGGTCCTGCAGCTGTTCTTCTGGAGGGTTTCCGGATCGTTGACCGGCCCCGCCGAAGTGGACACGGGCCTGAAGTTCCTCAACAAAGAAACCGTCGCTCCGTACGTCGAATCCAAAACCCGCTACGAGGGAACCTCCTCGGCGGTCACGGTGGTCCCGATCAAGGCGGGCACGGCCGCCTAGCCGTGGCGATCGGCTCCGCCCCGTCCGCCCCCGAGAGCCCGACTGGCGCGGGCGAGGGAGATGTCGCGCAGCGGCGCGGCGTCCCCCTCAGGGGCGAGGACGGCCTGCTCGCGCGCGTGCTCGCCCTGCGCGAGGGCAGCATCATCGTCGTCACGGTTGTAGTTGCAATCTACTTCGCCCTGAACACGAGCAGTTTTTTCACCTCGTCCAACTTCAAGACGCTGCTGCCGTACTTCGCCCCGTTCGCGATCCTCGGCGCGGGCGAGGTGTTCGTGATGATCCTCGGCGAGATCGACCTGTCGATCGGGGGGACGTACCTGCTCGCGCCGTACCTGTTCTACAAGATCGCGAACGCCGGCCTGCCGCTCGTTCCGAGCGTGATCCTCGCGCTGGTCGCGTGCATGGCCGTGGGGCTGGTGAACGGGTTTTTCACGGCGGTCGTGGGCATCAGCTCGTTCGTGGCGACGCTCGGCATGCTGTTCATGCTGGAGGGGCTGACGCTGATCATCTCTCACGGAGAGCCGGTGGAGACGCCGGGCGCTCAGGTGCACGCCACCACCCACAACGTCACCCATGTGGTCAACGGCGTGCACATCCAGCTGCCGGAAACGGTCAACCACATCGGCACGTTCGCGAAAGTGTTCGGCGGCGGCGTGTACTCGGAGCTGATCTGGGCGCTCGTGATCGTGATCGTGCTGCAGATGGTGCTGACGTTCACCCGCTGGGGGCTCTACACGGTGGCGGTCGGCTCGAACAAGCTCGGCGCGGGTGAGGCCGGGGTGCGGGTGCGGCTGGTGATGATCCGCAACTTCATCCTCTGCGCCACCACCGGCGGTCTCGTCGGCATCCTCGAGGCCGTGCGCTCGGCGTCAGTCCAGCCCGACACCGCCGGGGCGAACGAAATCTTGTTCTACGGCATCGCCGCGGCGGTGATCGGCGGCACGCTGCTCGCCGGCGGCTCGGGCACGGTCGTGGGCGCCCTGATCGGGGCGCTGTTCCTGGGCATCCTCAAGGACGGCCTCGTCCTGCAGGGTGTGAACGCCAACTATCTGCTGTTCTATCTGGGCCTGGCGATCATCATCGCGATGACGGTCAACACCTACGTCCAGCGTGCACGCAGGGGACACAGCAGTGGCTGATCCAGTGGCGATCCCTCCGGAGACGGTCATCCCGCCGACAAGCTCGGATGCGGACGATGTGCTGCGCGTCGAGCACATCAGCAAGCGCTTTGGCCCGGTCACGGCGCTGCGCGATGTCAACCTGCACCTGCGCAAGGGTGAAGTGCTGGGCCTGCTCGGCGACAACGGCGCGGGCAAGTCGACGCTGATCAAGATCCTCAGCGGGTTTCAGCGTCAGGACTCGGGGAAGATGTTCCTGCATGGTCAGCCGTACGAGCCGCGCGGGGTGGACGACGCGCGCTCCAAAGGCATCGACACCGTCTACCAGGATCTGGCGCTGATCGACGAACTGTCCGTCTACCACAACATGTTCCTGCGCCGCGAGCGCGTGCATCGCCCGCTGCCGTTCCTGGCCAACCGCGAGATGAAGACCGAGGCCCGTCAGGCGCTGGATGAGATCGGGATCAACATCCCGCGGATCGACGTCGCGGTGGCGCGCCTGTCGGGCGGTCAGCGCCAGGCGATCGCAGTCGCGAGGACGGTGAACTCCGACGCGGACATCATCCTGCTGGACGAGCCGCTGGCCGCGATGGGCGCCAAGGAGGGCGCGATGATCCTCGACCTGGTGGCACGGCTGAAGGAGGAGGGGCGGGTTTCGATCGTGATGATCCTGCACAACTATGTGCACGTGCTGCAGGCGTGCGATCGCGTGAGCATGATCCAGGAGGGAGCGATCGCGCTGGACAAGCCCACGGCGGAGACCTCGGTCGAGGAGCTGACCGACATCGTCGTCAACGAGTACCGCCGCGCGCGTGAGGAAGCCCACGCCGAAGAGGCACGGATGGGGGTTGCGGAGTAGGCCCGCGTCGCATGCGACGCGGGGGAGGGGCCGCATGCGGCCCCTCCTGGAGACCGCGCATGCGCGGTCTCCCCGACGGCGCATGCGCCGTCGGTACGGCACGCCGCATGCGGCGTGCCGCCGCACCGCACATGTGCGGGCGGGTCCGGGTCCTATACAGACGAGATCGCGCTCTCGGGGGCGCCGTCAGACCCGGCGCGTGCGGTCTGGTTCGGTGAGGCGGGCCTGGTTCTGCTGGCGCTCGCCGCGGATCTGGATGGCGATGAGGACGACGATGACGTTGACGATCAGGCCGATGCCGAGGAACGTGGCGAGCAGCCCGATGTCCTTGGAGGTGGCCGCGCTGGCGAGCAGGGGAGTCATCGCTGGAGGAGCCTAGCAGCGCAATCGGTGCCGGTGTCGCAGCCCCGGGCTGCGCGTCGAGGCCCGACGACCCGTCCCGAGGCGGGCGCTCGGTTCGAGATAGGCTCTAATGCCACCGCCGCATAGCGAGTGCAAGGAGAGGTGCCGGAGCGGTTGAACGGGCGCGACTGGAAATCGCGTAACGGGGGTTAACCTCGTTCGAGGGTTCGAATCCCTCCCTCTCCGTTCTTGGCCGGGAGTTTGAGCGTAGTTCGAACCGGAGGCTCACGTCCAAGGGCATCGGTCATGCTGGTCGTGTGGTCCGTGCAGCGCTATTCGAGCCGATGTAGCCCCCGACCCACCCCGGTAGTATCCCGCTGTGCCGGCGCGAGAGTTCACGACTCTGTTCGAGGGGGGCGCGTTCTTCGAGGGACCTCGCTGGCGCGAAGGTCGCTGGTGGGTGTCGGACTTCTACGGACACGTGGTGATGACGGTCGCTCCCGACGGCGTGGCCGCGACGGTGATGTCGGTCGAGCAGCAGCCCTCGGGGCTGGGCTGGATGCCCGACGGCTCGCTGCTAGTGGTGTCGATGAGAGACCACCGCGTGCTGCGCCGCAGCTCCACCGGCGAGGTGTCCGTGCATGCCGATCTGACGGCGCACTGCGCGGGGCACCTGAACGACATGGTGGTCGACCGGCGGGGGCGGGCATATGTCGGGGAGTTCGGCTTCGACCTGATGGGCTTTGCCGATCCGGCTCCGGGGAAGCTCATGCGGGTCGATCCGGATGGCTCGGTGACAGTGCTCGACGACGACATGAGGTTTCCCAACGGCTTGGTGATCACACCCGACGACGGCACGCTGATCGTCGGGGAGACGGCCGGCGCTCGCTTCACCGCGTTCACGCTCGAGGACGACGGCTCGCTGAGCGATCGGAGGGTCTGGGCACAGGTGGCCTTCGCGCCCGAGCTGGGGCCCTTCGAGCAGACATTCCCCCAGCTGAAGTTCGCTCCCGACGGCTGCACACTCGATGCCGAGGGCTGCATCTGGGCCGCCGACGCGATCGGCGCGCGCTGCGTCCGCGTCGGGCAGGGTGGCGAGATCCTCGAGGAGATACGGACGCCCGACGGTCTGGGCATCTTCGCTTGCGCACTCGGCGGCGAGGACGGGTGCACGCTGCTGCTCTGCGCCGCGCCGGATTTCCTGGAGGCCAACCGCGCGCACACGCGAGAGGCGGTGCTGCTCACGACCGTCGTCGACGTACCGCACGCCGGGCTGCCCTGAGGGGCCCGAGGGCTCGCACACCGCGATCTCGGGCTCTACATTGGCCTGCGACCTCGCGGCGACGGGCTGAGTGAGCGGTTTCGCTTCAGCGCTTGCGGTAGACGTCCGCGCGATGTCCTATGGCAAGGACGGTGACTGTTCTGGATGCCTCATCGATGCTGTAGATGATGCGATACGGGCCGCGACGGGCCGACCAGCGTCCCTCGTACTCGAAGCGCAGCGGCTTGCCCACGCGCTTCGGGTTGGCGGCGATGATAGGTAGCAGCTCAAGGACCGCCGCTGCGTACTTCTCCGGGAGGCTCCGGAGATCACGGCGGGCAGAGCTGGCGGCGACCAGCTGCCACGGCCTGTCGCTCAAGCGGCCCGGTCGCTCACGCGTCTGGCCTGGAGGTCGGCCTGCAGTTCCTCGAGAGTCGCGGTGTCACCGGCCGCTGCCGCCGCTTCGCCTTCGCGAATCTGCTCGCGAAGCATCGGATCGGACAGGATCGCGAGCGTCTCCTCGAGCCCTTCCAGGTCGTCGGTGCTGATGAGGACTGCTGCGGCCTTCCCATTACGGGTGAGCACGACGCGCTCCTGCTCGAGTTCGACGCGATCGACGACCTCCGAGAGATGCGCCTTGACAGACGAAAGCGGAAGAACCTCAGGCATGACCGTAATTCTAGTCCGTACGGCTGGCGATGGCAAACGGCAGCACATCCCTGTCAGTCATAACGCCGGGCGTGCAGCTCTCTGATGCGTTTCCACACAAGGTTCGGGTTCGATCTTCGTCCCTCCCTCCCCGCCATTTGATCAATGTTCGAACTCTTGCCCTGAGAACCAGGGTCAGAGTTCGATCTTCCTCCCGCGATGCCCGTCCAGCATGTCCCGAGACATCAGTCCACTATGTGCTGAAACCACATCCCTCCCTCTCCGTCCAGGTTCAGAAGGCTCGAAGGCGAGGCCTCCGTCCACGATCTGGCTCGCGATCCGCGGCACGCGACGTGCCGCGGATCACCGCATCGGGGGGCCTCCCCGCAGTGAGGTCTGGATCGGGCCCTCAACGAGCTGGGGATCAGCCCTTCAGCGAGTGGAATTCACCGAGCGGGTTCGGGAGCGTCGGTGTAAACGGTTCGAACTTGTATGGCTTGGAGGTGTCGAAGCCTTCTTTTTCGGCTACTTTCTTTTCCGCGAACGGCAGCAGTGCTTCGACCGCCTGGCCGATGTTCTTCAGCAGCAGCGTGCGCTCGTAGCCGTTGTTGTTGGGCGGGTCGGTTGGCTCGGCCGTCTTCTGAATCCCGGTGATCGCGTTGATCGGACCGCCGTCTCCGCCTGCCACATCGGGCCCGATGACGCGGGCGAGGGTGCGGTGGTCGGACTCGATGCCCATGATCCGCGCCGCCGTGACCCGCAGGTCCGGGGTGCTGAAGTGGCGCACCCCAACCAGATAGGCGGCGATGAACGCATCCTCGAGCGTCACGAGGATGTTGAGCGTCGTCTGCGCGTCGGTGAACATCTTCGGCGGGTAGTAGAACGCCGTGAACGGGGAGGGCTTCTTCGTGAGGCTTTCCTCGAGCAGGTAGTGCGACATCTCCTCCTGCCGTGCGGCCTTCAGGTAGTCCTGATCGTCGGCGGGGATGTTCTTGAAGAACGGCGCCGTGTTGATGATGTTCGTGTAGGTCGTGACCGCCAGCGCCTCCGCGATCTGGGCGGCTTCCAGGATCGCCAGGTCGCTCTTGGCCGACCCACCTTTGCCTTTGCCCTTGCCCTTGGCGAGTGCGATGGCCGGGGCGAACGCTCCCATGCCCGCGGCGCCTGCGCCCGCGACGGCCGCACCCTTGAGGAAGCTCTTGCGCGTCGTGGACGCCGCCGGCGGGTCCTCCGGCGTTTGCAGCCCCGCGTTACCGATCTCGGGATCGTTGTGTGCATCGTGCATCGTCCGTCTCCATTCGGTTGGGTGATGTCCTCGTCTTGTGACGACGTCAGTGCTGCGACGTCGGTGACGATCTCGTCGAGGAGCACGCCCCAGTCCCGTTCCTCGGTGGACACATCTACGCGACGGGTGCGGAGACGGATCACCCAGATAGCCGCTGCCCTCAACAGCCACTCCGAGCCAACCGTCCCTCGACCTCCCCTCAAAGGACGGACCCGACCTCCCGCCGCGAGCGCGGAGCCCACGGAGCCACGATCCTGCCCCAGTCCCCGTCCTCGATCCGCGCGGGCTCGGTGCTCGCCAGGAAGTCGCCGAGCACCGCCGCGAGCCCGTCGGGGTCTTCCAGGTGGGGAAAGTGGGCCGCCCGCGAGAGCGTCTCGAAGCGACTGCTGGGCGCCGCGTGGTGGGCGGCGAGGCCGTGCGCGAGCGGGATCGTGTGGTCGCGCTCGCCCCACACGATCAGCGTGGGCATGCCGGCGAGCAGGTACAGCCGGTCGGTGGCGCTGACCCGCTGGCCGCGGATGTCGATCACCGCGCGCAGCGTGTGCAGGAAGGCCGTGCGCGCGCCTGGCTGCTCCAGCGGGCGCAGGGCGCGGGCGATCGCCTGCAGGTAGACGCCCTGGCGCGACCCGGACTCGCGCAGCCGATCGCCGCCGCGGCGCAGGCCGCAGAGCAGGCGGGGGTGGGCGGCGAGCGCGAGCAGGGCGGAGACGCCGGGCAGGGTGGCGCTGCGCAGCAGCGGGCTGACCTCGCGCCCGAGCCCGCCGGAGGAGATGAGCACGAGGCGCTCGGTGCGCTGGGGGAACTGGTAGAAGAACTGCATCGCCACGCCGCCCCCGAGCGAGTGCCCGACGATCGTGGCGCGGTCGATGCCGAGCACGGCGAGCAGGTCGCGGATGCTGGTGGCGTGCGCGCCGAGCGAGTAGTCCCCGCGCGGCGTGGCGGAGTCGCCGTGGCCGATCAGGTCGGGGGCGATGACCGTATGCCGATCCGCCAGTCTCAGCGCGACGGATCGCCAGTGCCGGGAGGAGTTGACCATGCCGTGGATCAGGACGACCGGCGGGCCGCTGCCGGCCATGTGGTAGATCACGCGGTGGCCGTGCAGCTGCACCTGCCAGGCCTCGAAGTCGTCGGGCCCCTCGAAGTCATCGGTGTGGTCAGGTGTGGAGCTCATTGGCGGGGACCGGCAGTCAGGGAAGCTCACGGGCCGGCGCGATCCAACGCTACACCGCCGGACGGCAGGCGGCGAGGCGGGGCGTCTAGACTGGGGGGCTCTGCGCCAGTAGCTCAGCTGGATAGAGCGTCGGTCTACGGAACCGAAGGTCGGGAGTTCGAATCTCTCCTGGCGCGTCGAAAGCGTCTGCTGGCGCGTCGTGAGGCATCCCGCGGTGTGTTGCAGGCCGTGAGCAAAGCGGGTGAGATACGAGACCGTGCCGGCGGTCTTCGCCGGCACGCAGCTCGTGCTCATCCCGCGCGGTTCGAATCTCTCCTGGCGCGTTGTAAAGCGTCTCCTGGCGCGTGGTGCGGCCTCTCCTGCCCCACGCTTAGGGTTCACGACTAAATAACTGCCGGGATTCAGCCACCAAACGCCCGAAAATATTGGGAATCCGTGGTGGTCACCACGGCATTTGTTGAGTCGTGAGCCCTTATTCCAAATATCTGACATCAGGGGAACGCTATGTTCTGTGAGGGTGCTCGGCAGGTCCCACGGACTCCTCGATTGTGTCCCTGATCGACCTCTCGCGCGGGCGGTGGGCACCGGGAATCTCTTTTGTCTGTGCGGGATTCTGGTCTGCTTGGTGGTCGTGGGGAGCGTTTCGATCGTGAGCGTCACCGGGTGTTCGTGCGGTTGGGGCTTGACGCGAAGCCCGGGATGTGCTTAGCTTCAGTTGTCATGGCGTCCCGTTCGGGTCGCTGGCATAACATAGGATCGGGTTGGGAGCAAGCTTCTTATAGCCGGCTTTCAGCGCAACGGGACTCTTGGGAGAGGGGCCGGGTCAGAACGATGAAGGGGAGTAGTTTTCGCATGAGTCCGTTCGGGACAAACATGATGGGGATGCCTGTGCGCCATGGTGCGCCTGTAGGTAGATGCGTCAGCAGCGCTGACTCATCTCTCTCTCTCTCTCTCTCTCTCTTGTCCCTGTAGTTCCCCTCGTCTAGCAGCCGGTTTTCCCCGCTTTCCGGAGCGCTCGCGGGAGTGGGCCTCGCGCGCGTCAGGGTCCGCTTTCGCAGCTTGTTTCGCCGTTTCATGCGCGGTTCGCGCGCGTGTACGTATCGGTCTTGGTCATCCTCCCCATAACCCCTGGAGGGTGTTCGAGGAGGCCTCGGCGTGTGCCCCTACACGCGCTGGCGCTGTGAGTAACCCCGAGCGCCGCGGTCCTACCGATCTTGGATCGCGGCGCTCCCCCGTATTCGCGACCCAGGGCAGCCACTGCTCCCCGATGCGCACCGATATAGGGGGGTGGGTTCGTGATGGCAGTTGAGCGTGGTTTTGCATCGGCCCGGGTCGCGCGTTCACGCCGTCCGGGGGTTGGTGCGCGCCGGGATGCGTTGAAGCGGGGCGCCCGCAGGGATACTGTCTCTCCGCGGGTGCAGGTGTCTGAGATGCAGCGCGCGCGGCTTTTGAGCGCGGCTGTGGTGACGGTCGAGGAGTTGGGTTATGCGCGGGCGTCGGTCGCGCACATCACGTCGCGTGCGCGGGTGTCGCGCCGCACGTTCTATGACCTGTTCTCAGACCGTGAGGGTTGTCTGCTGGCGGTGATGGATGACGCCGTCGAGCTGATCGCCGCGGAGTTCGCCGCGGCGGAGGTTGCTGTTCTGCCGTGGCGTGAGCGTGTGCGTATGGGGTTGTGGACGATCCTCTGTTTTTTTGATCGTGAGTCTGAGCTGGCGCGGGTGTGTGTGGTGCAGGGCGCGCGTGGCGGGCAGCTGGTGTTGGAGCGTCGCGAGGAGATCCTCGCGCGTTTGGCTGCTGTCCTGGACGAGGGTCGTATGGAGAGTGCGCGTGCGGCGCAGGTGCCGTCCTTGACCGCGGAGGGTTTGGTCGGCGCTGCGGTCGCGATTCTCCACAAGCGTCTGCTGGCGCGCCAGCGCGAGCCGTTGAGCGGGCTGTCGGGCGAGCTGATGAGCATGATCGTGCTGCCGTACCTGGGTCCGGCGGCCGCTCGTCGTGAGGGTGCGCTGCCCGCGCCCGGTCCGGCTCCGGTCGTGTCCGCGCCGACGCGGGGCGGCGACCGCGTTTCGCGCGAGGACCCGTTGGAGGGCGTCCCGATGCGCCTTACGTATCGCACCGCGCGGGTGCTGGAAGTGATCGCCGAGCGGCCCGGTGTGAGCAATCGCCTTGTCGCCGAGCATGCGGGGATCTCAGACCAGGGCCAGGTCTCGAAGCTGCTCGCGCGTTTGGAGAGGCTGGGGCTGTTGGCGAACGGCGGCGGTGGTCAGATGAAGGGCGAGCCGAATGCGTGGCGGTTGACCGAGTTGGGTGAGCGCGTCACCGAACAGCTGGCGCTGAGCACCTACGCTCAAAAGGACGGTCGGGCATGACCCCGGTCGGGCTAGGCTGCGGCAGCGGAGGATTCGAGCACGGGGCGCTGGCAGGCTTCTTCGTACAGCGGCTCGGGCGCCATGTCGAGACCGTCCGCGGGCCGTCGAGCCTCTTCGCTGATTCTGCCCGTGCGTGCGCCGGGGGCCCAGGTGTGTGTCCGGACCGGGGCGTTCGCCTCGGCCCGGCGCGCTGTTCAACAAGACCGGCGCCGGGACGCTTCTCTTTGCGGGATGGCGTCCCGGCGTCGAATGAGACGAAAGGAAGTTCAAGCAGATGAGATATAAGTTCACAACAGCAGTGGTGACACTCGCGGCCGTGTTTGCGCTGGGCGCGGTGGCGGCCAGCTCCGCGCTTGCTTCACCGGAATGGTATGTGAAGGAAGGGGGCACGTTCCACAAACTCACGAGCGCTCTTGAAGTCCACGCCAACACCAACCTCGATCTCACCGATGAGCCCGTGAAAGAACCGCCGATCTACGTCTCGGAGTCATGCTTGGGGTCCATGAAATTCAAGATCGAACCCGGCGGCGTTAGCAAGATAGTCGAATATACAGCCGCTGAATGCAAATTTAGCAAGAGCAACGCACCTGTTTCTTGCGGAGGCATCGTCACCGCGCTCGCGCGGCACCTTCCGTGGAAGTCGGAACTGTACTTGGAAGGTACTGAAATCCGGGAGCGGCTGGTGAGCGGAGGATCGGGAACGCCCGAATGGGAATTCGAGTGCGGCAACGATGAATTCAAAGATTCGTGCGGCTTCAACACGAGTGCGCATGTGATCAACAACGCGCTGAACAGCGTGGAAGCGCAATTCGAAGCAAAATCGAACAAAACATTCTGCAGTTGGGGTGCGACTTTCAACGGGAATAAAGAATCGGGCAGCCTGAAAGGGACGATCAAGCTCGAACTCCCCAAAGGTGTCGAAGCGATCAAGGTGGAATAGGAGACGGCATCCAGCAGGTAGACGTATGCAGATGAACGTCGTGGTGGGGTCGCCGGTACGCGGGCCCCACCACGATGTCGGTCGCGGCAATTGGCAGCGCGGCCACATATGAGAGACATCGATTCGATTTGGGAGGGGCCAGGATGAGAAACACACTATTCATAGTAAGAGGAGACGCTTTGAATTTGAAGGATGGCCGTAAGCTGATCCTGGCAACGGTGGTGTCGCTGTGCCCACTCGCGGTGTGCGTCCTGTTCGCGGCCCCCGCTGCGCTGGCTGAACAAGCCTGCCCGAACCCCGCCGCCCGCCAGGGCCCCTCGGCCGCCCTGCCCGACTGCCGCGCCTATGAGCAGCTCACGCCGGTGGACAAGGGCGACTCCTCAGATCTCTTCGCAGCCCCACCCGGCAATCCAATCAGAGATCGCGGCTATGCGGCGGCCGATGGCGACAGCTTCCTGCTCAGCACTTTCGCCGCCAACTTCGACGACGGCGCGTCGGGCAACAACACCTATGTGTTCACTCGCGGCCCGGGGGGCTGGACCACTACGCCCATCGTTCCATTCACGTCGGTGGTGCAGAGCATCGACCCCACGGTCGTGAACCCGGAGACCAACTTCGCCGAAGTTCCGGTCCGGGATGTCGTGGGCTCGAACGCCATCGCGGGCTCGGGAGCCGAAGAATCGGCTTTTGATCAGGTGAACCTGATTGGACCATCACGTGGTCCTTTCGCGGCGCTCGATTCGGAATCGGGACCGGGGGTGGTGGAAGGGACCGGCGATGAAATCGCGGGAGCGTCGGCGGACATGAGCCACGTGGTGCTCGAAGGGTTCAATCACGAACTGGCAACGGGGGACAGTGGTCAGGACAGCGCCAGCAAGGCGCTCGACGAGTGGGTGCGCGCGGGGAGCGGGGGTTGCTCCAGCTCATCTGCAACGTTCAGCGTGACCTCGGGCGGCTGCGTGGAGCTCGTCAACATGAACAACGATGGCTCGCTGGTCAGCGCATGCGGCGCCGTGCTCGGTGCAAACAACGTCTCCGGTGGCGCTTACAGCGCCGTTGCGAGCGACGGTTCGAAGGTCTTCTTCACTTCGCCTGACCCGGGCGGCGAAGGCAGTGAATGCTGGAACCCGGAAACCGCTCCCCAGACCGATCCGCCGCAGCTCTACATGCGCGTCAACGGCACTACGACCGTCGACATCTCCGGTGAACCGGAAGCCGGGGTCAGCGATCCCACGCTCTATCCCGCTGTATTCGCCGGTGCGTCTGCCAACGGTGCGCATGTCTTCTTCCTGACCCGCACCGAGCTCACCGCCGACGACACCGCCCACGGCCTGGAGCTGTACGAGTACAACACCGAACCGCGCCCGGGCGAAAAGACGCTGATCCGGATCTCGCGCGGAGAATCCGGCGTTGCCGAAGGCAACGTCGACTTCGTCGCGGCGATCTCCAGCGAAGAAGGCCCCGAAGGCATCCAGGTCTACTTCACTGCGTTCGGTCAGTTGGCCCCCGCCGCGCAGGCATTAAAAGAAGAACCGAACCAGGACCAGGTCAACCTCTATCGCTATTCGACAGGCACCGAACAAACGCACTACATCGCGACGATCGACGCCAAAGAATATCCAATGACTCAGCTGGAACAAACCCGCCTATGGTACGACACTGCTCACGGCGTCAATTCTGGTGTCACGCCTGAATCTGGGAACCGTGCCAAGACGTTGGGGCTGGATCCAATGGCAAACTGGTACACGACTGCCGATGGGCAATATCTCCTCTTCAGCAGCTATCAGGCCCTGACCGGCTACGACAACCTCAAGGCGCCAGGGTCCGAATGCACGAGCCTGGAACCCGGTAGTGGTGGGGGTAGGAGTGTGGAATACTGTGCCGAGCTCTATCGCTATGACGCGGCCGACGGCAGCGTAGTGTGCGTGTCGTGCGGACCACCCGGAGTGGCGCAGGTCGATGACGCGGAGTTCGCGCGCTCTGCGCTAGAAAAAGGCAATGCGCCGCCTCCGCGGGCGATCTCCGAAGATGGCAGCTACGTGTTCTTCGACACCGCCAACGCGCTCGCGCCGAACGCTCGAAGCGGCCTGCGGCACGTGTATGAGTGGCACGAAGGCACGATCTCGCTGATCAGCTCGGTCAACGACCCCGACAACGCGTACTACCTGGGCTCGAGCGCCGACGGCAGCGACGTGTTCTTCGGCACGCACGCCCAACTGGTACCGCAGGACACCGACCAGTCTGCCGACCTCTACGACGCGCGCATCGACGGCGGCTTCGGCACGGTGACCCCGCCGGTGTGCACGGGCACGGGCTGCCAGGGCGCGCCGGCCGCGCCGCCGATCTTCGCGACGCCGTCGAGCGTGACGTTCGAAGGTGTCGGGAATTTCCCACCGTCGTCGCCGACGCCAGTGGTCAACGCAAAGGCAAAGGTTCTGACCAAGGCGCAGAAGCTGAAGGCGGCGTTGAAGGCCTGCGAGCGCTACCGAGCTAAGCGTAAGCGGACATCGTGCAAAGCGAAGGCCAGGGCGAAATACGCCAAGACGCACAGGTCGGTCAAGTCAAACCGGGGAGGTAAGTGATGTCCTGGCTCTGCAAGTCGACAGGCCGTCGCGCACCGGTCGTTCCGGCGCTGTTGGTCGCGCTCGCCACGGCGTTGCTCGCGTCGATCGTGGCCACGCCCGCCGGCGCTGAAACGTTGAGCCCACAGTGGACGGTTACGGCTGTCTCCGAACCGACGAACCTCAACCCGGCGCCCGGGAGCACCGGCACCTACATGGTGTTCGTGAGGAACACGGGCGCCGCCGCGAGCGATGGCAGCACGATCACGGTGCAGGACATCCTGCCCAGCGGCCTGGCCGTGAGGTCCGGATTCGAAGCGAGCGGCGAAGACTACGCGACGGCCGAACCGAAGCCGATGACCTGCACCGGGTTGACCTGCACGTTCTCGGGCGTGGTGACCGTCGACGACTATCTCGTCCTCGAGGTCCCGGTCGAAGTGCTCGCCGGCGCTCCGTCGAGCGTCGCCAATCTCGTGACCGTCTCCGGCGGGGGAGCCCCCGAAGCGAGCCGGGAAACACCGACCGCGATCAGTGCGAAACCGGCAGAATTCGGGATCGCGCCGGGCTCGACGGCGACCGCTCTGTCGAGCACGCAGTCAGGCGCGCACCCGGACCTGACCGTCAGCCTCGGGTTCAACAAGATCGAACACGGCCTGCTCGCGGGCGACCCGAAGGAAACGGTCGCCGAACTGCCGCCGGGCTTCGTCGGCGACCTGGCGGACACGCCAAAGTGCCCCGTCGGCGACTTCTCGAAAATGGAAAACACGTTCGAAGTGCAGGGATGCGATTTGAGCTCGCAGGTCGGAGTCGTGGCTTTGACTGTGAACGTCGGCTCGGTTCCCGGGGGGGTGCTCTTTCACAACATTGTCCCTGTTTACAATCTGACGACCAATCCTGGCGAAATCGCGCGGCTCGGGTTCATTGCCAATGTGTTCGGCGTCGAGGGGACCGTCTCACTGAGTCCCGGCGACTACGGTGTGCGAACGACCTTTCAGGGGATAAACTCGCATCAAGCGCAGCTGGACGAAGTCTCCCTGACCGTATGGGGTGTTCCGGCTGCCCCAAGTCATGACTTGATGCGCGGTCGTCTTTGCCACGGCCTAACGCTCCCCGGTTTCGGTGTCGGAATAGGAGGAGGCGGCAATTGCACGTATGGGAATACGAAAGAAATTTTCGTGGAATTCCCCAACGGCCAGGAATCGACAATCCCGCCGATCCCGTACCTGACGAGCCCGACGCAGTGCACCGGCGAACCTCTGCAGGCGACGCTGTCCGCGGCCTCGTGGGAGGATCCGTCCCATCCGGAACCCGTGCGCTCGCCCGTCGGCCCGCTGACCGGTTGCAGCCTGCTCGAATTTGCGCCGGTGATCTCCGCCTCGCCCGACACCACGCGCGCGGATACGCCGGCGGGCTTGACGTTCGGGGTGCACATGGGTCAGGAAGGGCTGGTCAACGAATCCGCGAACTCCCAGGCGGACATCGAAGACACTACGGTGACATTGCCGCCGGGCGTCGTGATCAACCCCGGGCAGGCCAACGGGTTGGGCGCTTGCCAGCTCTCCCAGGACGGCGTCGGCGCGGAAGCTCCGCCGTCGTGCCCGTCTGACTCGAAGGTCGGGCAGGTCGAAATCGAAACGCCGATCCTGCGCAACAAGCTCGACGGCAATGTCTACGTGCTGCAATCGAACCCGCCGGACATCAAGCTGCTGGTGGCGCCGGAAGACCCGGCCGACGGGATCCACGTGAAGTTCATCGGCGACGTGCACCTCAACGAAGCGACCGGCCAGTTGACGACCACGTTCGAAAAGACCCCGCGGCTGCCGTTCGGCGATCTGAAGCTCTCCTTCAGCGGTGGCGCGCAGGCGGCATTGGCAACCCCGACGGGCTGCGGGACCTACACGACGAACGGCGCGTTCACTCCGTGGAGCGGTGAGAGCGAAGCGCTGGCCAGCAGCAGCTTCGCGATCGAAACCGGTCCGGGTGGGGGCGCGTGCGCGTCGCCGTTGCCGTTCACCCCGGAACTGATCGCGGGCGCCACGAGCGATCAGGCCGGCGGCTACACCGACTTCTCGATGCTGTTGCGTCGTGGGGATGGCCAGCAGCGGATCGACGGGCTGCGGTTCGTCGCCCCGGAGGGTTTGACCGGGTTTCTTTCGAAGGTCCCGTTGTGCACGAACGCGCAGGCAGAAAGCAACACGTGTCCTGAAGCGTCGAAGATCGGGCACACCGTGATCGAGTCTGGGCCGGGCCCCTACCCGCTGGTGGTGCCGGAAGCCGGTCAGGAACCGGCCCCGATCTATCTCACCGAAGCGTATGACGGTGCGCCGTTCGGACTGTCGATCGTGGTTCCGTTGCACGTCGGACCGTTCGTGTTGCCGACGCAGCGGGTCAGGGCACGGATCGAAATCAACCCGTACACCTCGCAGCTTACGGTCACGACGAACCCGCTGCCCCAGGTCGTCGCTGGTGTCCCGACGGATCTGCGGGAGCTCGACGCGGTCATCGAACGCCCCGGATTCATGGTCAACCCCACGAACTGCGACGCCCAGGCATTCTCCGGGACCGCGTATGGCACGCCGCCTCCGGGTGTGGCCGGCGCGAACACGCAAGCGTCGATCTCCAGCCACTTCCAGGTCGGGGCGTGCCAGGCGCTGAAGTTCGAACCGAAGTTCACGGTCTCGACATCCGGGAAAACGAGCAAAGCGGACGGTGCGAGCCTGACGACGAAGGTCACCTATCCGAGCGTGCCGCAGGGCACCGACGCGGACATCGGCTATGTAAAAATCGAACTGCCCAAGCAGCTGCCGTCGCGGTTGACGACGCTGCAGAAGGCGTGCACGAGCGCGCAGTTCGAAGCGAATCCCGCGGCGTGCCCCTCGGAATCGAAGATCGGCTACGCGACCGTCCACACACCGCTGTTGCCGGTACCGCTGACGGGCCCTGTGATCTTCGTATCGCATGGTGGCGAAGCGTTCCCGAGCCTGACGATCGTGCTGCAGGGCGACGGCGTCACGATCGACCTCGTCGGCACGACGTTCATCAGCAAAGCGGGCGTCACGAGCACGACGTTCAAGACGATCCCCGACGCCCCTTTCAGCACGTTCGAACTCACGCTCCCCCAGGGTCCGTACTCGGCGCTCGCGGCGAACCTCCCCGAAAAGGACCACGGCAACCTATGCGGACAGAAGCTGACGATGCCCACCGCCTTCACAGGCCAGAACGGGGCGGAAATCCATCAGAACACTCTCATAACAGTAGAAGGGTGTTCTACCTCCCTTTCCTTTACCTCATCAATCAAAAAGAAGACCCTGACCCTCTCTGTCTATGCCCCAGCAGCAGGGAAGATCACAGCGAGTGGTAAAGGCCTCACCTCGCAGACCAAGACTGCGAAAGGACAGGAAAACATCACCTTCACCCTGAAGCAGAAGAAGGCCGGGAAGCTGAAGACGACCGTGAAAGTCGCCCTTACGCCGAGCACGGGCAAGGATCGCAAGGAGCAGTCCAAGACCGCTAAACTGACGTTCAAGAAGTAGCGGAGCTTACCCACAGCCCATCACCACACCCCTCCCCTACACCTGTAGTGGGAGGGGGCTGTGGCCCGAGGTTCTTGGGCGCTGACAGCCGATCCTGTGGATCGGCGAGCGTCTCGAAGACGGCCGCGGAGACCTGCGCGTTCCAGGCGTACAAGGCGACCGCACGCTCGTGATCGCCACCTGCCTCGGAGCGGTAGGGCGCGAAGCGAGCTTCGGTGATCCACGCCGTTGCTTGAGCGGAGTTCATCGGAGGCTGGAAAGCCTAACGGGGACGGTGCTAATCTTGTAGGCGAATGCCCCAGGTAAGGCTCTCCCGTTTCGGCGGTGATCCCCCTGGGGCTCCGTTCGTTCAGGACCGAAGTAGAGCTGGGACCCTCGCGGCACTCGCCGCCAAAACCGTGTCCCGAAATATGTCCCGAACTCCGCAAATCTGAGGTCACTCGGGACACTTTAGGTGCCCGGAAATGGCTCTACAGAGGCTGTCGCGTAATGGTTTGTGGGGTGGGGCCGGCGAGGCGGTTTGCGGGTAGGCGGGGCTTGGTGCTGTGCCGGGCGGGGCGGCGGAGCGCGGGCTGCGTGTGATGTTCAGGCGGTAGCGGGAGTGCTGGAGGCTCGCCAGAGCTTGAGCCAAAAGTGCGGCATCCTGAGCCACTACGGAACCGAAGATCGGGAGTTCGAATCTCTCCTGGCGCGTCGTGAGGCATCCGCGGTGTGTTGCAGGCCGTGAGCAAAGCGGGTGAGATAGAGATCGTGCCGGCGGTCTTCGCCGGCACGCAGCTCGTTGCGGACGGCGCCCCAGCGCGTATCGTGCCCTTGATGGAGCGCGGTGAGCAGAGCGTCATCGACCCGGATGGCCGGCGGGTTGTGTTCGACGCCGGCTCGCATCTGCATCTCGCCCAAGGCCGCCGCTCGTGGTTGCTCGATCACGTCGAGATGATCCTCACGACGGTCGCGCGCCCCGACTACCGCGAGGACGATCCGCGGCCGGGACGTGAGCGCTTCTACCGCCACAACGCGCTCACACCGGGGCGATGGTTGCGGGTAGTCGTAGACTGTAATGATGTCCCGGGCTGGGTCGTCACCGTGTTGATTCAGGACGACGATCCCCGAGCACAGCGAGCCTCATGAGCATAACGATCGCCGGCACTACCTTCGAGGATCATCACTATGACCAGCGCGGGGACGTGCTGTATCTCAGCGTGGCGCGCTACGAGGGTCCGCCCGCGAAGGCGTCGTCGACTCCGGAGGGCCACAACATCGAGTACGACGCAACGGGCCGTGTCATCGGCATGACCCTGACGAACGTGTCGTGGCTGCTCGATCGCGATGGCGAGATCACCATCACGCTGCCCGCCGGCCACGTCAGCCCTGACGATCTCGCCCAAGCGCTGCGACCTGCCGCATAGGCCATCGCGTGCTAAGAGCGCCTAACAAAATGAGTGTTGGAGTTGTTGATGGCAGATGAGGGCGCAGCCGATCGTGAGGAAGGCTTCGTGGATGTCGGCGCGTCGGTCGTAGCGACGGTCCAGGCGGCGGTGCTGGTGCAGCCAGGCGATCGTGCGCTCGACTACCCAGCGGTCTTTGCCCAGGCCCGACCCGTGAGGGCTCTTGCGTTTGGCGATCCGGGGCGTGATGCTGCGTTCTTGCAGGGCCTTGCGGTGCCGGCGGCTGTCATACGCGCGGTCGGCGAGGAGCTTCTTGGGCCGGAACTTGCCGTGCCGGCCAGTCGGCGGGACCCTGTCGACGAGCGGCAAGAGCTCGGCGATGTCGTTGCGGTTCGCGGCCGTCAGGGTCACGGCCAGGGGCGTGCCCCGGCCGTCGCAGATCACGTGGTGCTTGGAGCCCGGCCGGCGGCGATCGACGGGCGAGGGTCCTGTCTTCTCGCCCCCCCTTTGGCCCGCACATGCGAGCTGTCCACCACAGCGCGGGACCAGTCCAGCTGCCCCTGGTCTTGCAACTCGTCCAGCAGCACTTGGTGCAGGCGCTCCCAGACCCCCGCTTCGTTCCAGTCCCGCAGCCGCCGCCAGCACGTCATCCCCGACCCGCACCCCATCTCTTGCGGCAGATCCTCCCACGGGATGCCCGTCTTCAGCACGAACAGGATGCCCGTCAGCGCCTGCCGATCGGGCACCCGCTTGCGCCCCGGATACCGATACCGACGCTCGACCCGCGGCAACAACGGCTCGACCCGAGCCCACAACCCATCACTGACCAATGGTTTCGCCATGGACACCGTCTACGACGACAGCATCCCAAACCCTCTTTTTGTTAGGCGCTCTAAGGAGCCGACAGTCGCAAAGCGTCGAGCTGTTCTTCAAGAGCCTCGAAGTCGGCCTGGCTCTGCGCGGTGTAGAGGACCTCAAAGGCGACGACCGGCGAGACGGCTATCCGGTCGTTCTGGAGCGCCGTCGTCCAGTCAGATGCGACCTGTGGATGCTCCGTGTGGCTCCAGATTGACGTATCGAAGAGCTAGCGGCCCTTGGGCCGGGCAGAGTGTGAGGCGAGCGCTCTCGTAGTAGGCGTTTTCGCGGATCGTCTGCACCGAGATCGTGGTGGCGTCGAAGCTGGCACTTTGCACGATCCGATCTCGATCAATAGGCGAGGCCAAATGGGGTGCTGAGTCCTACACGACGCGCGGAGCGCGGGCTGCGATGACGTCGACGATCGCGTCGATGGATGGGTGATGCCAACCCTCGGCGCGTGCTGCCTCGCGCAGTGCCGGCGCTTCGGCTGTCATTCGTTCCACGAGCTCCCGGCGCACGCGCTCGAAGGGTCCCGGGTTCAGACCGAAGTCACCGGCGAGGTCGGACCAGTGGATGGATGTGATCGCATCCGCCTTCAACTCGTCGCCGACGCTCAACGCCAGCTCGGTGCTGAGCTCGGGGTAGACGGCGGTTGACACCACGTCATATAGCGGCGCCAGTCGCACGCCGTCTCGGACATGCAGCAGCGAGATGTTCTTCGCGTGCGCATCCGCGTTGCCCACCAGGAAGTGGAAGACGGCTGCCTGTGCGCCGGCGAGCCGGTTCAGGCCAGGCCGCGGCGAGTTCACCTCCAGCAGGTCCGCGAGCGCGCGGTAGGAGGGCAACCGCCATCCGTCCTTCTGATACTTGAAGTCAGGGGTGAGGCCGAGCGCCTGGCACAGGTCCTCTTGGTGCACGCGACGGTTTGGCATGGTTACCTGCTCGCGGTCGAATCGCTCTACGACGAGGCACGGGCGGCCGGCTAGTGTGACGAGCTCGACGGCGGCGCTCGACAGGCCGCATCGTGCGGCCAAGCGCATGCAGAAGTACTCGTTGCTCGCGAGCCCCGGGTATTCGCTGTCGGGCAGCTCGGGCTTGAGGATGTGGCTGCTCGGCATGCCGTCGAGCGGCTTGCCGAAGCGTCCGCTGCCGTCACGGACGAGCACCGCCTTGCGCTGCACCCCGGCGAGGCTGAGTCGCAGGCGTTTATCTTCGACGCGCATGCCGAGGGGATGCTGCGGCAATTCCTCGATCAGTGCATCCAGCTCACGATCGTCGAGCCATTGGACCATTGGGGGCTCTGACATACGCTTGGCCTCGACGATCTGCAGCGCCCCGGCGCAGTCGCGGCCCAGCTCGGCGAGCAGACCATAGGAGTCGCTTGCCGCCAGCTTGAGCTGGCTCGCGATCTGCTCGCGCACCGCTCCCTCCGGCAGTAGCGCCTCGAAGAACGGCCGGCTCTCCGCCGGACTGAAGCGCTGCTGGCTCAGCGGCAGCGAGAGTGAGATAGAACGCGACTTCTGCGTGTACTGGAAGGCGTACTCCCGCGAGCGCTCATCGACGCGCTCGAGCCGACCGACTTCCTCGCTGTCCCAGTACACGCCGAGGCTCATGTCTCACCGCGTCCGTGCACGTCCAGTCGCAACCCCAGCGCTGCGAGAATGCGCATGAGGATGTCCAGTCGCACCGTCGGCTCGCCGTGCTCGACGCGATGGATGGAGCGCACGCCGACGTTCGCGACCATCGCCAGTGTTCGTTGATCCATACCTTGACGGCGACGCTGGTCGCGGACGCGTTGCCCGATTCGCTGCGACGTGGATTCGATCTCTGCCATCTGCGTGATCGCGCATATCATATCGTAGAACGGCGGTCACAGCAAGAATCTGTGCGATCGCGCAGATCATGTCAGCTAGGGCCCCCGCCTCATCTAATCGGCGTGATCGCGCAGACTACGTCTCTAGATGCGCACAGCGCGTTGCCCCAGGCGAGCGTCGCCTCGTTCGACCGCCGCGTCCGCCGCGCCCTGCCAAAGGCGGGACTCCAACTCGCCGCCTGCATGAGGTAGGCGCCGCTCAAACCCCCGACCCGACCACGTATCCCCACTCGTACTTAGCGCCTCACCGTCCTCACGCCGAGGCGCACTTCGTCGCGGCGCTCGGCGAGGACTCGCGGAGCTACCCGTTCCTGCGTGCGCGGACGCTCTTCTCATTCGGCCGCTGGCTGCGTCGGCAGCGCAGAAGCGCAGACTCACGTACGCCTCTACGCGACGCGATCAACCTGTTCGACGCCTTGGGAGCGACGCGTTGGAGCGAACACGCACGCCAAGAGCTGCGAGCCACCGGCGAGAAGATCGGGCCGCGCACGCCGGACGCTCGCGACCGGCTCACTGCCCAGGAGCTGCAGATCGCCCAGCTGGCGGCAGCCGGCCTGTCGAATCGCGAGATCGGCGAGTGGCTGTTCCTCTCCCACCGCACCATCGGATCCCACCTGTACCGGATCTTCCCGAAGCTCGGGATCACGGCTAGGCGCAACTGCGCGCGGCCCTCGAGCCGCGGGGCGAAGAAGCGGTCGGTTGACTGAAGCGTCGAACGGCGCGACACCGGCTGCCGGCTTTGCGGTGTTACCGTCAGGGGATGGCTGAGGTCGATGGTCGCGGCACCGATCGGGATGCTGTCCACGCGGTGTCAACGGCTTCGACACAGCGCGAACCGAACCGATGGGCGGTCCTGGCCCTGCTCGGCGTCGCGCAGCTGATGGTGGTGCTGGACGCGACGATCGTGACCATCGCGATCCCTTCGGCCCAGAAGGCGCTGCATTTCTCGACGGATAGCCGGCAGTGGATCATCACCGCTTACGCGCTGGCGTTCGGCAGCCTCCTGCTGCTGGGTGGCAAGCTGGGTGATCTGTTCGGGCGCAAGTGGACCCTGATCGCCGGCCTGGCCGGGTTCTCGATCGCCTCGGCGATCGGCGGTCTGGCCCAATCCTTCGGCGTGCTCGTGGCCGCCCGAACGCTCCAGGGGGCATTCGGCGCGCTGCTGGCACCCTCGGCGCTGGGGTTGCTGACGGTGACCTTCGAGGGATCTCCTGACCGGCCCACGGCGTTCGGGATCTTCGGTGCGATCGCCGGCGGTGGCGCCTCGCTCGGGCTGATACTCGGCGGTGCGCTCACCCAAGTGCTGTCCTGGCGCTGGTGCCTGTACGTCAACCTTGTGATCGCCCTACCCACCACGATCGTGGCGTTGCGCCTGCTGGTCAATCACGGTGCTCCGGAGCGGGATCCGATCGACATACCCGGCGTTCTCACCTCAGCGCTGGGCCTGTTCGCGCTGGTCTACGGGTTCTCCAACGCCGAGACCCACTCCTGGAGTGCCACGGCTACGATCGTGGCGCTCGTCTCAAGCCCCCTGCTCCTGACGGCTTTCGTGCTGATCGAGCGCCGAGCCAAGCATCCGCTGCTGCCTCTGCACATCGTCTGGGACCGGGCCCGCGGCGGCGCGTACACCACGATCGCGCTGGCCGGCGCTGGCATCTTCGCCGTTTTTCTGTTCCTCACCTATTTCCTGCAGCAGCAGCTCGGCCTGTCGCCGCTCACCACCGGACTGGCGTTCCTCCCCCTCACCGGCGTTCTGGTAGTCACCTCGACCACCGTGCAGACCCGCGTGATCCAACACACCGGGGTAAAGCCGCTGGTACTTGCTGGCACGACGCTCGGGTCGATCGCGATGTTCCTGTTCACGCGCCTGACGCCCGGCTCAAGCTACGCCAGCAATGTCCTTCCCGGTCTGCTCGTCCTCGGCCTCGGGATGGGATGCATCTTCGCGCCCGCGTTCTCGACGGCGACTCTGGGCGTGGAGGGACGCGAGGCCGGGGTCGCCTCGGCGATGGTCAACACCTCCAGCAGGTCGGCGGCTCGGTCGGCACCTCCCTGCTGAGCACGATCTTCGCCAGCGCCGTCGCCAGCTACACCGCCGGTCACCTGCACACCACCGGCCTGGCCAATGCCGCGGCAGTTCACGGCTACACCACGGCGTTCTGGTGGTCGGTCGGAATCTTCGCCCTCGGCTTCCTTCTGGCGATGGTGATCCTGCCCGGCCGCGCCAAGCCTCGCGTGCCCACCGTCAAGGCCGCGCTCGCCCGTCACGCGATCGGCAACTGCCACCACTTCGAGGCCGCGGATGGCGCCGGGCATCGCCTCGGCGCTACGACGGGTGCTGGGGGGCGATGAGCACCGGCCGCTTGGTGTGTGCCGCGAGTGCGTGGGAGACGCTGCCGAGCAGAGTGCTGCCGATGGCGCCCCGCCCGCGTTGGCCGCAGACAACCAGCCCGGCGTCAATCTCCTGGGCGATCTCATCGATCGTTCTGGCCACGGATTCGTTGGCTTGCGCGATCCGTGCCGAGGCGTTGTAGCCGCGCTCGCGGGCACGCGCGGCGCCCTCTTCCGCGATCTGCAGCGCGATAGCCGCCTCCTGCTCGTCGATCTCGCCCTCGTTCGGCACCGCGACTACGAACGAGCCGGCTCGGGCCAACTGCACCGCTGCCGGCATCCATACCACCAATACCACGGCATCGGCAGGCTTGATCAGCTCGACTGCGGCAGCCAGCGCCGTCTTTGAGCCGTCGGATCCGTCGTAGCAAAACAACACCGGCTTGTTCACCGTTCAGCCTCCTTGTCGCAAGCATTCACGCAGACGCGCCTCAGGCTACTTCGCAGCGGGACTCGAGGATGTCACCATCCGAGATCCTGCCCGCTGTGAAAGACCTGGTTTCGCGTGAAAGCAGCCGCGCGGCCTGGTCGAGGTGCGGATCTCCGCCAAGGCTGCGACCAAGGCGCTGATCCCTGTGGGGTTGTTGCGGCGCTATCTGGAAGCGCAGGAGGTTGATGGGCGCGAGCTGTTGGTGTTCGACTCCGATGAGGAGGTCTCCTCTGAGGTCGCGGCGAACATGCTCGGCGTCTCGCGTCCGCACCTGAACGAGCTGTTGGACATCGAGTCGATCCCCTACAGGCGGGTCAGCAATCAGCGTCGCATCCGCGTCGCTGACATCCGGGGGTTCCGCGAGCGGCGCGAGCAGGCGGAAGCGGGGTTGAGGATCATGGCGGAGGTCACGAATGAGTCCGCCGACGGCTGGGTTCGCTGATCGTACGCAGGCGCATCGGGTCGTCTGTCACGTACGGTCTCCCGGACGCGCTTGCGAGAATCGACGTTCAGGATCCATCGGGT
The DNA here is from genome assembly GCA_963749285.1 of uncultured Solirubrobacterales bacterium. GTDB lineage: Bacteria > Actinomycetota > Thermoleophilia > Solirubrobacterales > Solirubrobacteraceae > Palsa-744. The sequence continues at coordinate 73,417 of CAVVMD010000002.1, forward strand.
CTTCGAGCCACGTTTCCGAGGCCGGGGCCGCGGCGATGACCGGCGCGAACTGTGCATCGATCGTGTTGCGCAGCAGCACCTCCACGTGGTGCAGCGTCTCGAAGACGGCCGCGGAGACCTGCGCGTTCCAGGCGTACAAGGCGACCGCACGCTCGTGATCGCCACCTGCCTCGGAGCGGTAGGGCGCGAAGCGAGCTTCGGTGATCCACGCCGTTGCTTGAGCGGAGTTCATCGGAGGCTGGAAAGCCTAACGGGGACGGTGCTAATCTTGTAGGCGAATGCCCCAGGTAAGGCTCTCCCGTTTCGGCGGTGATCCCCCTGGGGCTCCGTTCGTTCAGGACCGAAGTAGAGCTGGGACCCTCGCGGCACTCGCCGCCAAAACCGTGTCCCGAAATATGTCCCGAACTCCGCAAATCTGAGGTCACTCGGGACACTTTAGGTGCCCGGAAATGGCTCTACAGAGCCAAAAGTGCGGCATCCTGAGCCACTACGGAACCGAAGGGTCGGGAGTTCGAATCTCTCCTGGCGCGTTTGAGTCCGGGCGGCGTCTGGAAGCCGGCCTCAGACCGGTTGGATCGGCGGGAGCGTTGCGACAGTGAAGTCGCGGCTCACCGCGGCCACCTCATCGGGGACGGCGGTCAGGTTGACATTCGTGGAGAACCCCATCGTGGCGTCGATTGGGCGGAAGAAGTCGTCGAAGTGGCTGGCCACGATCGTCTGTGGCTGCAGACGGGGCAGGATCCGCGCCCAGTAGTCGCGCGTGAAGCTGCGCCCGGCGATACCGGCGAGGAACACGTCGACGCCGCGGTGGTGGAGCGCCTCGTCGATCAGGTTCGCGCTGCCTTGGTGGTAGAAGGTCATCCCCGCGACCTCGATATGGATGCCCCACACCTGGCCGCACTTGTAGGCTGAAGGTGAGAGCGCGTCGAGATGCTCGCAGGTGAGCTCGCCGTCGAACGGGACCTTGTATCCGAGCAACAGCTTGGAATGCAGGCTCGGGACGAACGTGACGGTGAACGGCCCGAGCTCATACCGGCGGTCGGGCTCGACCTCAACGGCGCGCTCGGCGAGGCCGTGGAGACGCATCAGGTTGACCAGCGAGCTCGAGCCGTAAGCGGCGCACTCGTGACGGCGCGCGATCGTCGGGACGTCGATCGCGTGGTCGAAGTGGGTGTGACCGACGAGTACGCCGACGACGCGGCCTGACGGTGCCAGAAAGCGCTCGTGCAGCGCCGGGTCCGCCAGCGCCGGCGCGCGGCGGATGATGCTGGAGAGCGGGACGCGCGAGAGGTAGGGGTCGATGTAGATCGTCTGCCCCTCATAGCTCAGACGGTAGCCGGCGACACCGAGCCATTCGAGCTCGAGCCCCGGCGTCAGCTCGGGTGGCTTGCTCGCGAGCTCCCGCATCGCGTCGGCGTCGTGACGCTCTCGCTCTTCGCGATTGGTGGCGAAGCGCGCGAAACTCGCGATGTGGTGGAGGAGATCCGGCACCGCGGCGATCTTAGGGCTTATCCCGATAGGGACGTGCGGCTGGGGCGTTCTAGGGTCAAGTGGAGCGCGGACGCAAGGGCGAAGGCATGGTGGTGCCATGTCGAGCCCGAGGACAAAGCTCCGCGAAGGCCATCGGGCGCGTCCAGACGTGCGGGCCTAGCGGGATAGGCCCTTAGCTCTGGCGAGACAGGCGAGCGTCAAAGGCAAGCAGACGATGTCCACGGCAGACCGGCACCGGTGCGCCACGCTTACAGGCGCACCGGCACCGAATGAGACAACCAGGATTCTACCAGGTACGATCGTTTCGTCAAGGGCACAGAACCCGCCCGTTCTGGGTTGACGCTCCCGTCGACATGGGTCCCTTCGGGACATTACGCCCGTTTATACGGCAATCCGTTTATTGAGCTTGACAAGCACCGAGCGAGGTGCTTGGATCAACGATCGTGTTTACAAACGGGGCCTGATTGGGTCACGCGCGTAGGCACGGATCGGCGCCAAGCGTACAGGCAGGATGGCGCCGGCACCGAATGAGACGAAGCACCGGCGCCGGAGCGCACGAGAGGGTAGACAGCGCTCCGGCGTCGTATATCTACAGCAGCCCCAGCGCGCTGCCGACCCCGTGCACGAGGTTGAACAGGGGCTGGGGGACGATGCCGAAGAACAGGATCGCGGCGCCGGCCACGATCGCTACGAGGGCGACCTCGGGTTGGGGGCCGGCCGCGGCCGCCTGGTCGTCCAGTTCTTGTGAGCCGCCCGCCAGGGTCGGCAGCGTGCTCTCGCTGACGGCTGGTTGCGGCGCTTGTGCCGGCGCCTCGCTCATCCACATCGCCGCGATCACCGGCAGGTAGTAGCCGAGTGAGATCATCGAGCCGATCACGATCACGACCCCCAGCCATGTGTAGCCGCCGGAGACGGCCGCGTCGATGAGGTAGAACTTGCCCATGAACCCCGCCGTGGCGGGGATTCCCGCCAGGCCCAGCATCGCGAGCGTCATCGGCCAGGCGAGCTGCGGCCGCTCGCGGCCGAGGCCCCTCATCGCCGCGACCGTGTCGCCCTTGTCGGTTTCGCGCTCGCGCGCCACTATCACGGCGAACGCCGCCATGTTCATGAACAGATACACCGCCAGGTAGAACACCGTCGCCTGGGCGCCCAGCTTGCTCGCCACAACCACCCCGGCGAGCATGTATCCGGCCTGGGCGACGGACGAGTAGGCGAGCATGCGCTTCAGCGAGGTCTGGCCCAGCGCGCCGACGTTGCCGACGACGATCGTGATCGCGCCCAGCGCCGCCACCGCCGGACCCCAGCTCGCGTGGGCTTCGATCAGGGCGACGTCGAACAGGCGCAGGAACACGCCCAGCGCCGCGACCTTCGTCGCGACCGCCATGAACGCCGTCACCGGCGTCGGCGCGCCCTCGTACACGTCAGGCGTCCACTGGTGAAACGGCGCCACCGACGCCTTGAAGCACAGACCCGCCACGCACAGCGCGATCCCGGTCAGCGTCAGCGGGTCGGTCGCGAGGCTGCCGTTCGACAGCGCGCTCGCGATCCCGGTGAACTCGGTCTGACCCGTCGCGCCGTAGATCAGCGCCAGCCCGTACAGCAGCGTCGCCGACCCGACCGACCCTACGATCAGGTACTTCAGCCCCGACTCCAGCGAGTGCTCGCGCCGCAGCTCGGTCGCGCACAGCACGTACAGCGGGATCGACAGCAGCTCCAGGCCGAGGAACACGACGAGCGTGCTCTGCGCCGCCGCGAGCAGTGACATCCCGCCGATCGAGCTCAGCAGCAGCGCGTGCCACTCGCCGTGCGCGGCTTCTCTCGCGGCCAGGGAGCGCCACGCGAGCAGGACCGTGCAGATGCCGCCCGCGACCAGGATCAGGTTCAGCGTCAGCGACAGCGCGTCGATTCGCAGCGCGCCCGCGACGATCGACTTCTCTTCGTGCCACTGCCAGATGGTGAGCCCCGCCGCCGCCCCCAGTGCGATCAGGCTCAGCGTGGGGACGAGCTGCGCGCGGGCCCAGCGCGACCCGAGCAGGCCCACGAGCAGGACGATCGCCGCGCCGCCCAGTAGCGCGATCAGGGGGGACAGCGCCGCGAAATCTACGTGCGGGCCTTTCAGTGTTGCTGTGGCGAGCGGTGTGATCATGGGATCGTGCTCGCCGTGGTGGGGAGGGCAGGATTCAGCGCCGCCTGGGCGCTCGCCACCGCGGTCTTCGTCGAGGCTTCGCTGCGCTTCAGCGCCAGCTGGGGGTAGATCGCCATGAACACGATCACGAGCACCAGCGGTACGAGCACGGCGCCGTCGCGAATCGAGATCTCACGCGAGCTCACGCCTGGGCCGACGCGGTTGTGCATCGCGCGGATGAACAGCCGCAGCGCGTACACGCTTGCCATCACGACGCCGCTGAACGCGATGATCGCGATCACGAGCTTCGCCTGGAACACGCCGAGCAGGATCAGGAACTCGCCGACGAAGTTCGCCGAGCCGGGCATCGCCAGCGTCGCCAGCGAGACGATCAGGAAGATCGAGGCGAGCACGGGCGCGCGGAACGCGATCCCGCCCATGTCGCGCACGTCCTCCGAGCCCCCGGCGCGGCGGGACAGGACGGCGACGATGAACAGCAGCGGCGCGACCACCAGCCCGTGGTTGACCATCTGCAGCAGCGCGCCCTGCGCGCCCTGGGGGTTCAGCGCGAATATTCCCAGCGTGATGAACCCCAGCTGTGCGACGGACGAATACCCGAGGATCAGCCTGGCGTCGGTCTGGGTGAACGCGACGGCCGACCCGTACAGGATCGAGACGAGCGCGATGACTAGCATCAGCGTCTGGAAGTGCGCGGCGGCCTGGGGGAACAGCGGCAGCACGATCGCCAGGAACCCGTACGCGCCGACCTTCGACAGCACGCCGCTGAACACCATCAGCACCTCGATCGGCATCGCCCTGTACCCGTCGGGCATCCAGCCGTGCAGCGGGAACGCGGGCATCTTCACCAGGAACGCGGCGGCGAAGAACAGGAAGATCCACTCCTGCGAGCCCCTGCTCAGGGGCAGTGCTTGGAGTGAGGAGAGCACGAACGTGATGTGCCCGCCGCCGCCCTGCTGGGCCGCCAGCACGCCCGTGGCGATCGCCGCGGCGAGCATCAGCAGCGAGCCGACGAGCGTGTAGATGACGAGCTTGATCGTGGCTTTGACGCGCTCCTCGCGGGTGCCCCGGCCCCACATTCCCGTCAGGAAGTAGAACGGGATCAGCATCAGATCGAAGAACGCGACGAACAGCGCGAGGTCCTGGGCGAGGAACGCGCCGAGCACGGCGGACTCGGCGAGCATGAAGAAAAACCAGAACAGTTGGGGGCGCTCCCACTGTCGGAGGTTCGCCGCGATGGTTGCCGCCGCGAACAGGAGTGTCGTCAGGCCGACGAGGAAAACGTTCAACCCACTGATCCCGAGCTTGTAGTGAATCCCCAGTTCGCTGATCCACACGACGTCCGTGACGTGCGTGAGACCGCTCGTGCCAGGACTGTAATCGGCGATGTACCCGATCGCCAGACCCAGCGCCCCAATCGAGCCGATCAGCGCCAGGATGCCGGGGATGTCCCAGGCGCCGGTCTGCGCATCGGCCTCGGCGGTGGTCGTGGCATCGGCCCTCGCGCGGGTCCGCCCCACGAGGGTGCACAGGATCGCGCCGAGCACCCCGCACGCGGCGGGCAGCCAGAGCATGATGGAAAGAGGCGGCATCGGGTTTGAGGTCGGGTGTTGGGGTGGGGTTTGTGGAGTTGGTGTGGAGGGTGAGGGTCAGGTCTGCAGCAGGAAGTAGAACGCGACGCCCGTCACGCCGAGCACGAGCAGCGCGGCGTAGTAGCGCAAAAAGCCGCTCTGCACCGCGCGCACCGCGGCCGAGCCCGCGCGCACCAGTCCGGTCGAGCCGCCGATCATCGTGTCCTGGACGAACACGCGCTCGAACGTGCCCTGCGCGAATCTCCCCGCCGCGGCGGCGGGCCGCACGACGAGCGCGTCGATCAGCTCGTCGAAGTACCACTTGTGTACGAGCAGCTCGTACACCGGCGCCAGGCGCTCCCGCGCGCGTACGGCGATCGCAGGCTCCCGGACCCAGATGCGGTAGGCGATCGCGATCCCGCTCAGCCCCAGCACCGTGCCGAGGCACAGCCCGAAGATGAGCAGCCCGTCACGCGTGTGCGGTTCATACAACGGCGAGCCCGCGAACGTCGGGCGCAGGAAGTTGACGACCACGTCGTCGACCCCCGGGATCTGCACGAGGCCCGCGCCGGCTGCGCCGATCGCCAGCACGATCATCGCGACCTTCATCGGCAGTGCGCGCTCGGCGATCGTGTGATGCGGGCCGGGGAACCCGACGTCGTTGTCCTCGATTTCCCCGTTGGCGGGATTCGTCGCGTGCTCTTTGTGGTGCAGGTGTCCTTTTTCGAGCTCATCGGCCTCGTGCACGGGATCGCCGTAGAACGCGCGGAAGATCATCCTGAACGTGTAGATCGCCGTCAGGAACGCGCCGAGGTAGCCGATCGCATACAGCGCCCAGTGCCAGCCGCCGCGCTCGGCCGTGACGAGCAGGATCTCGTCCTTGGAGAAGAACCCCGAGAACGGCGGTATCCCCGACAGCGCCAGGCCGCCGATGACAAAGCACGCGAACGTGAACGGCAGCGCCTTGCGAAATCCGCCCATCTTCTGCAGCGACTGCTCGCCGCCCATCGCGCCGATGATCGAGCCGGCGCCCATGAACAGCAGCGCCTTGAAGAACGCGTGCGTCATCAGGTGAAACATCCCCGCCGCGTACGCGCCGACGGACTCGCCCATGATCATGTAGCCGATCTGGGACATCGTCGAGTAGGCGATCACGCGCTTGATGTCGGTCTGCACGAGCGCGATCGTGCCCGCGATCAGCAGCGTCGCCGCGCCGATCACCGCACCGGTGTCCTGCGCGGCGGGCGCGAGTTCGAACAGCACGTGCATGCGCGCGATCAGGTACACGCCCGCCGTCACCATCGTCGCGGCGTGGATCAGCGCGCTGACGGGAGTCGGGCCCTCCATCGCGTCGGGCAGCCACGTGTGCAGCGGGATCTGCGCCGACTTGGCGATCGCCCCGACGAGCAGCAGCAGGCAGCCCGCGACGATGTCCGCTTCGCCGGAGTGAAACACGTGCGGGGCGGCGGCGAACGTGCCGAGGAAGTCGAGCGTGTGGGTGTGCTTGAAAATGAAGTACGTCCCCAGCACGAGCCCGGTGTCGCCGACGACATTGATCACGAACGCCTTGATCCCAGCTTTCGTAGCCGTCGTGCGCCGGTACCAGAACGAGATCAGCAGGTACGACGCCGCGCCGACGAACGCCCACCCCACGATCAACAGCAGGAAGTTGCCCGCGAGCACGAGCAGCAGCATCGAGAAGACGAAGAAATTGAGGTACGCGAAATACCTGGCGAACCCGCGGTCTTCTTCGAGGTAGGAGATCGAGTACAGGTGAATCATGCTCGAGATCCCACTGACGATCAAGATCATGAACACCGACAGCGGGTCCACCAGAATCGACACTTCCGCGTTCACTCCGACCGTGTTGGCGTAATTCCACAGCGACGACGTCAGCTCGCGGTGGTCGGAGCCGTGACCCTGCAGCGAGATCAGCGCCCCGAGCGCCGCCACGAACGCCAGGCCGATCGCACCGGTGCCGATCACTCCAGCAGTGTTGCCGGGCAGCCTGCGATAGCCGAACGCGATGATCAGCGTCCCCAGCAGGGGAAACAGCAGCACGAGCCAGCCGTACGTCGTCGTGCTCATATCGCGTCTTCCCCGAATTCGTCATAGCGCCATCCTGGGCGCGCAGGGCAAGGACGCAGGAAGCGAAGTGTGCTTGGCACACGTGCTGGCCGATCGGTCGATCGCATCTGATCGACGATCGGTAAGGACGCAGATCCAGCGCCGCCATGCGCGCCCAGGATCATCCTTGGAGCTCTCTCAGCTCATCCACATCGATCGGGAGCTTGCGGCGATAGATCGCGACGACCATGCCCAGCCCGATGCAGACCTCACACGCGGCGACCGTCATCACGATCAGCGCGAAAATCTGCCCGTCGCCGTTGCCCCACATGCGCGAGAACGCGACCAGCGAGAGGTTGGCGCCGTTGAGCATCAGCTCCAGGCACAGCAGCACGACAAGCGGGTTGCGGCGCACCATCACGCCGGCGGCGCCGAGCGCGAACACGATCGCGGAGACCGCGAGATACCAGCCGATGCTCATTTACGCGCCCCCACGCCCTCCGCCATGGTTCCCGTATCGCGCGGGCGCACCAGGTCGAGCGGAGTCAGCACGCGCCCGTTCATGTCCCCGTCCTCCTCGATGCCTCCCCGCCGCCGGGCGAGCACGACCGCGCCGACGGCCGCGATCAGCAGCAGGAACGAGGCCGCCTCGAACACGAGCAGAAATTTGGTCAGCAGCAGCTGGCCGATGTACGCGGGGGTGCCGAACGTCCTCGGACCCGGCGCGTATGGCGCCCCGTCGCCGCTGACCGCCTTCAGGCCCGTGCCGAGCAGCGCGATCAGCAGCTCCACGAGCAGCGCCCCGCTGAGGATCGCCGCGCCGAGGCGCAGTTGCGCCCCCGCGGGACCGCGCCCGCGCAACAGCTCGCCGATCGGCTCCTCGCGCCCACCGACGTAGGCGACGACGAACACGTACAGCACCATCACCGCGCCGGCGTACACCACGACCTGCACGGCCGCGACGAATTCGGCGCGCAGCAGCAGAAACAGCACGGCCAGCGAGAGCAGGTGAGCGACGAGCGCGAGCACCGCGTAGAACGGGTCGCGCAGCATCACGACGCCGACCGCCCCGGCGATCGCGCCGAAGCCGGCGATGAAGAACAGGATCGCGCTCACTCGCCCTCGTTCCTCAGCGGGGTGCGCTCCAGCGGCTCGGCGAGCAGCATCTCCTTGGTGAAGATCAGGTCCGTGCGGTCGTAGTCCGACAGCTCGTAGTCGTGCCCCATCGTGATCGCGTCGAACGGGCACGCGACCTCGCAGTAGCCGCAGAAGATGCAGCGCGACAGGTTGATCTCATACACGGCCGCGTAGCGCTCGCCGGCGGAGACGCGGTGCTCGGGGGTGTTCTCGGCCGCGACCACGCGGATGCAGTCGGCCGGGCAGGCGGCGGCGCACAGCGAGCAGCCGACGCACTTCTCCAGGCCCGTGTCCTCGAACTTGTGCAGCTTGTGGCGGCCGCGAAAGCGCGGGTAGACGGGGGTCTTCTCCTCTGGGTACTCGACCGTGACGGGCTTTTCCGTGAAGCGGCCGAACGTGGTCATCAGACCGCGCACCGTCTCGCGGAACGTGCGCCAGGTGCCGCGCGCGGGACCCGGGGCGGGGGTGCGCTGGACCTCGATCACGTCCTCGCCGGGACTCCAGGCCGTGACGGCCACGCCGCCGGCGGGCGCGGGGGGCAGCTGGGGGGAGTCCGGGGGCGTGGCGGGGATCGGCGGTTGGGGGGTCTCGGGGGCCATGTCAGTGCGTCACCACCACGAGCACGGCCGTGACCAGCGCGTTGAGCGTCGCCAGCGGCAGCAGGACCTTCCAGCCGAAGCTCATCAGCTGGTCGTAGCGCAGGCGGGGCAACGTCGCGCGGACCCAGATGAACAGGAACGTGATCAGCGACATCTTGAACAAGACGACGAACGGGTCGATCCAGCCGGGCGGGTGGATGCCAAACGGGAGCAGCCAGCCGCCGAGGAACACGGTCGTGACGATGCCCGAGACGACGAGCACGTTCAGGTACTCGGCGAAGTAGTACGACGCGAACCGCCCGCCGCCGAACTCGGTGTTGTAGCCGCCGACGAGCTCGGCGTCCGCCTCGGTCAGATCGAACGGCGCGCGGTTGGTCTCGGCAAAGCTCGCGGTCAGGAAGATCAAAAACCCGAAGAACTGCGGCACGATGAACCACATGCTCGCCTGCGCCTGCACGATGCCGGTCAGCGACAGCGTCTGCGCGGTCATGATCACGCCGACGAGCGCCAGTCCCTGGGAGACCTCGTAGGAGATCAGCTGCGCCGCGCCGCGCATCGCGCCGAGGAACGAGTACTTCGAGCCCGACGACCACCCGCCGAGCATGATCCCGTAGAACGCGATCGCGCCGAACGCGAACAGGTACAGCGGGCCGATCGAGACATCCAGCCCGTACAGCCCGACGGGCGTGCCGAAGATGCGCTGGACGTTGCCGAACGGGATGATCGCGAACGCCGCGACGGCCGTGAGGATCGAGACGATCGGGGCGAACGCGAACAGGAACCCGATCGAGGTGGACGGCCGGAACTGCTCCTTGGTCAGCAGCTTGAGGATGTCCGCGAGGGGCTGCAGCGCGCCGTAGGGCCCCACGCGGTTGGGGCCGTAGCGCGACTGAAACCGCCCGAGCAGCTTGCGCTCGGCGAGCAGCACCACCGGCACGAGCTGCAGGCCGACCGCGAAGATGACGATCGCCTTGAGGACCTGGATCCACCATTCTTCGTAGTAGCCGACCGTCGCGAGGGTCGTCATCGGTGTGCCTCGCGAGGTGACAGGTGTGATGCAATAGTTATACGGGTCGCGGGAAGGAATGTATTCTTTTTTAACTCGGTATGACCATAGTTATACCGAGTTTTAAAGTTAAACATTCTTCTCAAGGCTTGTATGACGATGGTCATACGCGTTCCCCCACTGCATATGCCCCCGCGGCCTCGCTGCGCTCCTGCCAACGAACACCTTTGCCGCCGATCTCCTCCAGCGTGAGGCCCGCGTAGCACGGGACCGCGTCGAACAGCTGCTGCGAAGCCATCGGGCCGGTCAGCACTTCAAGATCCAGCCCGATGCGGGCGGACAACTCGGCGATGACCTGCCACTGCGCGCGGGTCGAGCCCGGGTGCGCCACCGCGGGACGCAGCCGCTGGATGCGCCCGTCGGGATGCACGATCGTGCCCTCCTTCTCGGCGTACGCCTGGGCGGGGAGCACGACGTTGGCGTGCTCGCGCAGGCCGTCGGTCAAGAACGTCGCGTGGGCGACGACGGTGGATGCGCGCTCCAATGCTTGTCCCCACAGCTCGGTGTCGCCCGCGTCGCCCTGGAAATCGGCGCTCAGTGGGTCGGACTGCAGCAGCAGAACCGCCGCCAGCTCGCCCTCGGCCAGTCCCACGGCGATGCCGCGCGCGTCGCGGGGGTCCGCGCCGGTCGTCGTACTGGGCTCGGAGAGTCCGGGACCGGCGTTCGGCAACACGCCGGCCTCGCGCAGACCACGGCCGTTCGTACCCGCGGGGATTTCCAAAAGGCCCGCGCCATCGGTGCCGGCCAACGACAGGGTGTGCGCCAGGTCGAGCAGCGCCCGGGCGGCCGCCGCGCCCTCGGGGCCGGCCGTCAGGCGCTCGTGCCAGAGGATCACGATGTCCTCCCCGCCCGCCGTCTCGCGCAGCTGCTGAGCCAGCTCGCCGGCGCGCTCGCTGCTGCTCAGATCCGCGGCGCTCGCCTGGATCAGCCGCATCCCGTGGCGGCGGATGCCCTTGCGCAGGCGCAGGTCGAGGATCGGCGCGTCGACGATCGGGTCGGCATCGAGCACGAGCACCGCGTGGGCGAACTCCAGGTCGCTGACCCGCGCCTGCAGGCGCGGGTCGTTCAGGGCGCGCGTGAGCTCGAGTGGGAGGGTGCCCGCGCGGCGCGAGTCCAGATGGGGGGAGCCCAGGCCTTCGCGCATCATCCGTGCGAGCAGGAATCCCTCCTCGTTCGTGGCTTCCCCACCGACCAGGGCGCCGGTGCGCTCACCCGCGCGTCGCAGGCCGGCCGCGGCCTCCTCCAGGGCGCGCTCCCAGGAGACGGGACGCAGCTCGCCGCCGTCGCGGACCAGGGGCTCGGTGATGCGATATCTGTCTGGGGTTATGTGAATCCCGCTCACCTTCGCGCCATCTGTTGGGGTCGCGCCCCCGGCCGGGGGGACGGCCCCGAGCGCCGGGTAGGCGAAGCGGCCGCGGTCGCACAGCCAGCCGTCGTCGACCTCGGGGTGCTCGCGAGCCTGCACGCGCAGCACGCGCTCGTCGCGGACGGTCAGGGTGACGTTGCACTGCGAAGGGCACAGCGTGCAGACCGAGCCCGCGTCCTCGATATCCCACGGGCGCGCCCGGAACCGGTACGGCCGCGAGGTCAGCGCGCCGACGGGGCACAGTTCGACGATGTTGCCGCTGAACGGCGCCACGTAGGGGTGGCCGTCGAACGTCGACACGTAGGAGTGCGCGCCGCGCTCCAGCAGCACGAGCTGGTGGTCTTCGGAGATCTCCTGGCTGAAGCGCACGCAGCGGTAGCACAGGATGCAGCGCTCGCGGTCGATCGCAATCGTGGGGGAGAGCTCGAGCGGCTTGACGAAATGGCGCTTGGGCTCCACGAAGCGGGAGATGCCGGGACCCCAGCCGAACGTGATGTCCTGCAGCGGGCACTCCCCGCCCTTGTCGCACACGGGGCAGTCCAGCGGGTGGTTGATCAGCAGGAACTCCACGACCGAGCGCTGGGCCTCCTTCACCCGCTCGGACTGGGTGTTGACGACCATCCCGTCTCGAACCGGCGTCGAGCAGCCCGTCTGCAGCTTGGGGATGCCCTCGACCTCGACCAGGCACATGCGACACGCGCCGACGGGGTTGCCGAGTTTGGGCTCGTAACAGAACACGGGTATCTCCACGTCGCCGTGTTTGGCCGCGTCCACGAGCATCGCGTTCTCGGGCGCCTGGACCTCGCGGCCGTCGATCGTGAAGGTGATGATGTTCTGCTCGGGCCTTGGCATCAGGCCACGGCTCCCGCGATCACAGGGCTGCTCAGGCGGCGGGCCTCGATATGCGCTTCGAACTCGTCGCGGAACTTCGCGATCATCGAGCCGATGGGCATTGCCATCGCATCGCCGAGGACACAGAGGCAGTGGCCGATGATGTGGTCCTGGACGGAGGCCATGATCTCCAGGTCCATCGGGGTCGCCTCGCCACGGTCGATGCGCTGCAGCATGTGCACCGTCCAGTTCGTGCCCTCGCGGCAGGGGGTGCACTTGCCGCAGGACTCGTGGCGGTAGAACTTCGCGACCTTCAGGGCGACGTCGAGGATCGGGGTGGAGTCGTCCACGACGATGATCGCGCCCGAGCCGAGCATCGAGCCGGCTTTGGCGAGGGAATCGAAGTCGTAGGGGACGTCCAAGTCCTCGGCGGTCAGCACCGGCGCGGAGGAGCCGCCCGGGAACCAGCACTTGACCGTGCGCCCCGCCGGGGGGCCGCCCGCCAGGTCGTAGATCAGCTCGCGTGAGGGGATGCCGAGCTCGATCTCGTAGTTGCCGGGGCGCTGGACGTGGCCGGAGACCGACACGAGCTTCGTGCCGGTCGAGGTCTCGGTGCCGAGCTTGGCGTAGTCGGCGCCGCTCATGCGGATGATCGCGGGGACCGTGGACAGCGTCTCGACGTTGTTGATCAGCGTCGGTCCCTGGTACAGCCCCTGGTTGGCGGGGAACGGGGGCTTCAGGCGGGGGTTGCCGCGCTTGCCTTCCAGCGAGTCCAGCAGGCCGGTCTCCTCGCCGCAGATGTATGCGCCGGCGCCACGGTGCACGACCAGCGAGAGGGAATGCTCGGAGCCGAGGATGTGCTCGCCGACGTACCCCGCCTCGCGGGCTTCGCGCAGGGCCGCGTCGAGGATGTCCGCCTGGTGGGCGTACTCGCCGCGGATGTAGATGAACGAGCGGTTCGCGCCCGCCGCGTAGGAGGCCACGATCAATCCCTCGAGCAGCATGTGCGGCGTCTTCTGCATCAGTTCGCGGTCCTTGAACGTGCCCGGCTCGGACTCGTCGGCGTTGCAGACGAGGTACTTGTCGATCGCGCCGTGCGGGAGGAACGAGACCTTCTTGCCCATCGCGAACCCCGCCCCGCCGCGCCCGCGCAGACCGGAGGCTTCCAGTTCCTTGAGCACTTCCTCCGGCGTCATGGCCAATGCCTTGCGCAGCGACTCGTAGCCACCGCGGGCCTCGTAGACGGCGAGCGTGTTCAAGCCGGGCTCGTCGATCCCGTCGAACAGGAGCGTCTTGGTCATCGGGCCACCGCGCGGATGAGTTCATGGGTGGTGCTTTGACCGATCAAAGATCGGCCAGCATCCGCGCAGGTGGGTGAGGCGCCGCGCGCGAGGGTGCGGGGCCTCCCGCCTCGCATACGGGCGGGAGGGGTTGGCGCGTGCGCGATCACGAGCGCACCCCCGGGTCCGCACACGCGCGGCGCGCCAACTGCTTGCCGGGCAGCACGTCCCGTCCCGCGCGGATGTCGTCCAGCAGCGCCGGTATGTCCTCGACGGACAGTGGTCCCACGTAGACCCCGTCGACGGAGGCCATCGGCGCGATGTCGCACGCGCCGAGGCACTCGAACGCGCGCACGTTGAACGCCGCATCGTCGCCCGCCGCGTCGCGGATCGCTGCGTACAGCTCGTCGGCGCCGCACAGCGAGCAGGAGATGTTCGTGCACACGTACACGCTGTGCGCGCCCACGGGCTCGGTGTAGAGCATGTCGTAGAACGTGGCGACCGCGTCCAGCGAGGCGGGCGTCACCCTCATCACGCAGGCGACCTGGTTGATCGCCTCGGGCGAGCACCAGCCGTGCAGGCGCTGCGCCGCCGCCAGCGCGGGCAGGGCGGCCGAGCGCGTGTCCGGATACAGGGCCATGTGCGCTTCGATGTCGCGGCGCAGCTCCTCCGGGACGGGCGTGCTCGCGGGGTCGGGGATCGTCGCGGGATCCTTGTCCAGGTCAGCGGGACGGTCCCAGCCTGAGGTGGTGGCGCCGGGGGTCATCGATCTGGGCTCCCGGAGATCGGATGGAGGATCAATGTTTCAAAAGAGCTGCCACGCGCGCACGCGTACACGCGCGCGCGGCACGTCCACCGAGAACTGTCAATCGCGGGGCAGCTCATCGGTCGATGCCCCCCAGAATCGGCACACGAGCGATCGAGGACGCAGATCCAGCACCGCCATGCGTGTTCAGGATCATCGGTCGATGCCCCCGAGGATTGGATCCAGCATCGCTGTGGTCGCGATCATGTCGGCGATGTAGCTGCCGCGGGCCATCGGCGCGAGCGCCTGCAGGTTGACGAACGACGGGTCGCGCATGTGCACCCGCGCGGGCTTGGAGCTGCCATCCGAGCGCACGTAGCAGCCGAGCTCGCCACGGGGAGACTCGATCGGGTGATACACCTCGCCGGGCGGCGCCCGGAAGCCCTCGGTGACGAGCTTGAAATGGTGGATCAGCGCCTCCATCGAGGTCGCGAGCTCGTGGCGGGGGGGCAGCGCGACCTTGCGATCGGCGGTCATGTGCGGTCCCTCGGGCAGCCCGTCCAGGGCCTGGGCGACGATCTTGACCGACTCGTAGATCTCGGCGAGCCGCACGGCGAAGCGATCGTAGTTGTCACCGACCGTGCCGACGGGGATCTTGAACTCGAAGTCCTCATAGGAGCTGTACGGCGCGGCCTTGCGCAGGTCCCAGGGGTTGCCCGCCGCGCGCAGCAGGGGACCGGTCACACCCAGCCCCAGCAATGTCTCCGCATCCAGCGGGCAGGTGCCGCGCAGGCGCTGCAGGACGATCTCGTTGGAGTTCAGGATCGCGCCGTACTCATCCGCGCGCTTGGGCATGATCGTGAGGAACTCGCGCAGCTTGGACGCGAACCCGGTGGGGATGTCCTCGATCACGCCGCCGACCTGGAAGTAGCGCGTGTGCATGCGCGCGCCGGAGGACATCTCGAACAGGTCGAGGATCAACTCGCGCTCGCGCAGGCAGTACAGGAAGATCGAGCTCGCGCCGAGGTCCAGCGCGCTCGTGCCGAGCCAGATCAGGTGCGAGGCGATGCGGTTCAGCTCGAGGTGGATCACGCGCAAATACTGCGCCCGCCCGGGGACCTCGACCTCCATCAGCGTCTCGACCGCGCCGCAGAACGCCATCGCGTTGAAGTAGTACGCGAGGTAGTCCATCCGCTCGATGACCGGGATGACCTTCCAGTAGGCCTTGTCCTCGGCGGTCTTCTCGATCCCCGTGTGCACGTACCCGACGATCGGTTTGACGTCCCTGACGATCTCCCCCTGCAGCGTCACCAGCAGGCGCAGCACGCCATGCGTGGCGGGGTGGTGCGGACCGAAGTTGAGCGTCAGCAGCTCCTCGCTGGTCTCGGCGCCGTCCACGCCCTCGAGCTGCTCCTCCACGGGGGCGAGCGTGATCGACTGCTCGCGGCGGCGGTACTCGGACAGCGTCGGCGTGGGCGTGGGCGGGTTCTCGGTCGGGGGCGGGCTCACTCGCGTGCCTCCAGCCATTTGGTCTCATCGCGCGTGAATATGACCGGTTCGCCGCCGATCGGAAAATCGCGGCGCTGGGGATGGCCCTCGTAGTCCTCGGGCATCAGAATCCGGCGCAGGTCCGGGTGCCCTGTGAACACGACGCCGAACATGTCGTACACCTCGCGCTCCTGGTGGTTGGCCGTCGGCCAGTCCGCGGTCACCGACTCGACCTGGGGCGCGTCGATGGGCACGCGCAGCTTGACCGCGATGCGGTCGACCCTGCTCATGTCCAGCAGCTCGTAGATCACGCCCAGGCGCGGCTCCTCGGGATAATGGTCGACGCCGTGCAGGCTCGCCAGGAACGTGTACCCGTGCGTGCGCAGGGTCTGCAACACCGCGCGGATCTGCGCGGGATCGACGATGATCGTCGCGCGGTTGCGGAAGTACACGGTCTCGAGCGTCGCGTCGCCCAGCTCTGCGGCGATCAGCTCCAAGCCCGTGGCGTCAGGCATCTGAGGGGTGCTCCTCTGTACCGACGGCCCCGTAGCGCTCGCGCCAGCCCATGTCCGGATCGTCCTGGACCAGCTTGCGCAGCTTCAGCACGCCGTGCATCAGCGCCTCTGGGCGGGGCGGGCAGCCCGGCACGTGCACGTCGACCGGCATGAACTTGTCGGCTGGCACCAGCGCGTAGTTGTTGAACACGCCCATCGAGCTGCAGCACGCCCCCATCGAGATCGCCCACTTGGGCTCGAGCATCTGGTCGTACAGCCGGCGAATGATCGGCGCCATCTTGATCGACACGCGCCCCGCGAGGATGATCAGGTCGGCCTGGCGCGGGGAGGCGCGGAACGCCTCCCACCCGAACCGCGCGATGTCCATGCGCGGGCCGGCGGCGTGGAACTGCTCCATCGCACAGCACGCCAGCCCGAACCCGAGCGGAAAAAACGAGTTCGAACGCGCCCACGCGACCGCCTGATCCAGGGTCGTCGTCAGCATGCGTTCTTCCACGTACCGTTCGAGCTCGGAGCCCTCCAGGTGCGCCGGCTGGTTGGCGCCCTCGAGGTCTCCACCGCGCAGCAGCTGGCGCGAGTTGAGGCTCTGCACGCGCAGGGGTTCGCGTTTTACTTCCACTCGAGTGCTCCTCGTCGCCACACGTACACGAACGCGACGAACAGCAGCACGATGAACGTGATCGTCTCCGCCAGCGCATATCCGCCGTACGCGCGCAGCTCGATCGCGATCGGGTAGAGGAAGACGACCTCGATGTCGAACAGGATGAACAGCATCGCGATCAGGTAGAAGCTGATTCCGAACCGCATCCCTTTCTTGACCTCGGACGGTAGTCCGCACTCGTAGGGGTCCTGCTTGTGCGCGACCGCGCGCCGCGGGCCGATCACTGAGTTCAGTGCCGTGAACGCGACGCCCACGCCCCCGCCGAGCAGGAGGAATACGATCGCGGGGAGGTAGCTGCGCAGCACTGTGCGCTGTTATATCACCGCCATCACCGCTTGTGTCAATGTGTTACATAGTGACGATCGGCTCGAAATCCCTCACCCTGGCGTGACCCGGGCGTGACCCAGGCCGTCGTCGCGTGCGCCCTCGTGGTGGCGCTGTTCAATGCCCTGCCCGCGCTGCTGGGGGCGTGGCGCTGGTATCGCGGCGAATCCAGCCAGGGGTTCTGGGTGCTGCTGCGCGTCGGTCAGGGCTCGGCGCTGGTGCTGGCGATCCTCGCGGGCTCGCTGGCTGTGGCCGGGCACTATTCCTCCGATCGGTTGTTCTACCTGTACGCGCTGCTCCCGCTCGCGGTCGCGTTCGTCGCCGAGCAGTTGCGGGTCGCCGCCGCGCAGACGATCCTCGACCAGCGGGACATTCCCGATGCCCAGGCGGTCGGGCTGCTGGGCGACTCCGAGCAGCATGCGGTCGTCGCCGCGATCGTGGCCCGGGAGCTGGGCATCATGGCGCTGTCCGCTTTGGTGGTCGTGTTCCTGGCGCTGCGCGCCGCGGGCACGGCCCACGGGTTCTGAGGCGGACTTGGCCGGAGGGAGGCTGGGGTGGTGCGGGTAGGCGTGGGTGTGCGTACTTAACTTTGGACGTAAAGAAAAAAAACGGGTATATGCAAAAGATATACCGGACTAAAGTACTAGACATTGTGCTCAAGGCGTGGGAGGCTAGCGGTGGGCGGGTTGCGGTCCCGGTGGGTCTCAGCGGTCTATATATTCCCGACCGCGTGAAGCCGATCGCCATCATTGCCGTGCTCATCGCCGCGAGCGTCGTCCTCGGCGCGTGCGGGTCGCAGGGCATCGCGGTGCCCAGGACGAGTCCCTACTACCGTGGCGCGGTCCTGTTTCGCGATCACTGCTCGGGCTGTCACACGCTGGCCGTCGTCGGCGCCGAGGGCTCGGCGACATCGATCAAGGACCGCGTCAAAACGAACGGCCCGAACTTCAACATCCGCAAGGAGAATGTCGAACAGGTCCTGTACGCGATCCGCAACGGCGGGTTCTCCGGCGCGATCATGCCCGAGAACATCGTGCTCGGCGACGACGCCCGTGAAGTCGCCGCGTTCCTGGCCCACTACTCGGGCTCGCAGTCGCAGTCCGTGCCGTCCACGAACATCACGCTGTCCACGAAGTAATCGTCCGGGCCGCCGTGCCTACGGGTCTGGGACGATCGAGATTGTTCCACACAGGCCTGCTCGGCCGGCCGAAGTTCCGGACCTGCTCGGCTGGGACGGTTGATTTGATGTGGCTCGCTTCGCGGGCCAACGTGCGGACCGCGAGGTAGGCTCCCGTCGGTGCTCGACCTCAGGCTGATCCGCAAAGAACCCGATGCCGTGCGCGCCGCGCTCGCGCGCCGCGGGCCGGAGGTGGCGGCGGGCCTGGACCGGGTGATCGAACTGGACGCGCGCCGGCGCGAGCTGCTGCCCCAGTTGGAGGGGCTGCGCGCCGAGCAGAACGAGGCCAACGCGCGCATCCGGGGGGCGGGCGACTCCGAGGAGCGCGAGCGTGAGATCGCCGCGATGCGCGAGGTGGCCACGCGCGCGAAGAAGTTGGAGCACGAGCTGGCCACGGTCGAAGACGAGCTGCGCGCCGCCCTCGCGCCGCTGCCGAACCTGCCCGATCCAAGCGCGGCCCCCGGACCGGAGGACGAGCTCATCCGTACCGTCGGCGAGCCGCGCGCGTTCGCGTTCCAGGCACGCGACCACCTGGATCTGGCGGGTCCGCGGATCGACATGGAGCGCGCCGCGCGGCTGTCGGGCGCGCGGTTCGCGTATCTGCTCGGCGATCTCGTGCTGGTCGAGTTGGCGTTGGTGCGCTGGACGCTCGAGAAGCTGCGCGCGCACGGGTTCGAGCCCGTGATCCCGCCGGTGCTCGTGCGCGAGCAGGCGCTGTACGGGACGGGGTTTCTGCCCGACACCGAGCAGCAGATCTATGCCCTGCCCGAGGACGAGCTGTACCTCGTGGGCACCTCCGAGGTCGCTCTGGCGTCGCTGCACGCGCAGGAGATCATCGACGCGCAGGCGCTGCCGCTGCGCTACGCCGGGTTCTCGCCCTGCTTTCGCCGCGAGGCCGGAGCGGCCGGCCGGGACACGCGCGGGATCTTTCGCGTGCACCAGTTCGACAAGGTGGAGATGTTCAGCTTCGTCGCGCCCGCCGACGCGCCTGCCGAGCACGAGCGCATCCTCGCGATCGAGGAGGAGATCCTCGGCGAGCTTCACCTGCCCTACCGCGTTGTCAACATCGCCGTCACCGATCTGGGCAACTCGGCCGCCAAGAAGTACGACTGCGAGGCGTGGCTGCCCAGCCAGGCACGCTATCGCGAGCTGACAAGCTGCTCGAACACGAGCGACTACCAGGCGCGGCGTCTGAACATCCGCGTGCGTGCGCAGCGCGGAACCGAGCCGCTGCACACGCTCAACGGCACCGCCGTCGCGGTCGGCCGCACGCTGGTCGCGCTGCTGGAGAACGGTCAGCAGGCCGACGCGAGCGTCGAGCTGCCCGCGGCGCTAGTGCCCTACGGGGCGCCCGCCCGGTTGGCGCCGGCCGGCGGCGATTAGTAGCGGCTGCCGAGCAGCTGTATGTGATCCGCCTCGGCCGCGCTTGCGAACGGGCGGATCAGGCCGAAGCGCGCGAGCGTCGCCTGGGGGACGCCCTCGATGCCGGGCGTATCCGAGGCTTCGCCGCGGGTGTGCGGGTCGTTGGCGAAGCCGCCGACCTCGACCGAATGCTCGGGCGTGCGGTAGCCGGAGATGCCGATCAGGTGCAGGTGCAACGCGATCCCGAGCGTGTTCAGGTGGGCGACGAGCACGGGCTCCTCGCCGACGCTGTAGTTCGTGCCGGGCGCCTGAAAAAAGCCGTATTCGCCCTGGGGCGTCGAGGTGAAGTCGCCGATCGGGCCGGTATACGCGTAGGAGACGCCCCGGGCGGCGAGTTCGCTGACCGCGAGCTTGGACAGTTCGTGTTCGAGCGACTGCCTGTGCGCTTCCAGCGGGCCGAGCTCGGCGTTCTTGCGGTCGCGCGCACGGATGTACTGCAGCTGGCGGCTGACCAGCGCAAGGTGCAGCTGGGCGACCTCGTCACGCTGCACGAGCACCGCGCTCGTCTCGCGCGCGTGGCTTGCCTCCAGGGCGGCCAACCGTGTGGTCTGCGCGGTCACCAGTCGCTGCTCGACGGCTACATGCACGGTCGCGGAGGCGTTCTCGCGCGAGATCGCGCGCAGATCGTCGACCCGCTCGATCAGGTCAGCGAACCCGTGCGCCTCCAAGATGACCGTCGCGATGTCCGGCGGCGGTGACTCATACGAGGCGACGACTTGGGCCACGAGCACCTGGCGGTCACGCGCGAGCTGAACCTGCAGCGAGGAGAGCCGAGTACGCGCGGCGCTCAGTTGCGAGCGCAGGCTGGACAGCACGCCGCGCTCGACGCTCAGGCTCGATTCCAGGGCGCTCAGCCGCGTCTGCAGATCGTCGATGCTGCCCTGAAACCCCTCGATCTGGTGCGTGTCGGCGCCGACTCCCGAGCGCAGCTCGCCTGCGCGCGCCTGCGATGCGGCGATGCGGCTTTCCAGGCTTCCAGGCGTCGAGCCGATTGCCGCCGGCCCGGCGATGGCGGCGAGCGCGGCCAGGATGCAAACGGCGGCGGACGCGAGCACTCCCGCGCGGACACGGACACGGGCGCGGCGGACACGGACACGGGCGCGGACACGGCGCGAGCCGATAGGGCGCGGGCGAGCAGGTCGCGCGTCGCGCGGGTCGAGATGACGCTGGTGCGGGCGCATGACGGGGCCACGCTAGCCCGCGTGCGGCTCGAACACAAGCAATGCGGCGGATCGTGCAGGCCGTCTTGCATACGCTTGAATTACTAGACATTAAGCAGATAGTCTCTATTGATAATCTCAAGCTGGCAGGGGTCATAAACGGTGGCGGGGGAAGCCGGAGAGGTTCGGATCGTCTCGTGTGGCCGTACGAAGGAGCCACGTTGGAGGACATTCAGCGAACAGAGATCCTCGAGGCGCTGGCCACGCTCGTCGCCGAGCGAGGCGTGGGTGGGCTGACGCTGGCGGACATCCTCGCGCGCGCGGGCGTCACGCGCCGGGTGTTCTACGGGCTGTTCGAGGATCTCGACACGGCCCTGCTGGCGGCGTTCGACCTCGGCGTGGAGCGCGCCACCGAGCGGATCGCCCCCGCCTACGCCGCGCAGTCACGCTGGCGCGACGGGATCAGGCCGGCGCTGGCGGAGCTGCTGCGCTTCCTCGACGACGAGCCGGCGCTGGGACGGCTGTGCGTCGTGCACTCGCTGAGCGCCGGCCCGGCGCTGCTGCGCCGCCGCGCCGAGGTGCAGGCCGTGTTGTGGGAGGTCATCGACCGCGGGCGCGCGGAAGGCGCGGCGAGCAGGACCCAGCCCCCGGAGGTGATGGCGGAGGGGGTGGTCGGCGCGGTGCTGACCGTCGTGCAGACGCGCCTGCTCGCTCAGGACGCAGATCCGCCCGAGGAGCGTCCCGCGATCGAGCTGTTCGGCTCGCTGATGAGCCTGATCGCGCTTCCCTACCTCGGCTCCGGCGCGGCGCGGCGCGAGCTGACCCGGCCCGCGCCGGCGCCGTACGGCGCGGCCGGCTACCCCGATGCAGAGGGGTCGCGCTTTGAGGATCACGGTGTGCGGCTGACCTACCGCACCGGCCGCGTGCTTCAGGCGATCGCCCAGTACCCCGGCGCCAGCAACCGCGAGGTCTCAGAGCGCGCCGGCATCGTCGACCAGGGCCAGATCTCCAAGCTGCTGACGCGCCTGGAGCGCGGGGGTGTGATCGTCAACACGAGCGAGGGAACCTCGCGCGGCGCCCCCAACGCGTGGCGGCTGACCGAGCTCGGCGAGCACGTCGAGCGTGGGATCGGGGAGCGCTTCGGCCCGCGCTCGTCCTCACTGCCGGACTGAGCGCGCGCGTCCCGCCGGAGACTCCCTGCCGGTCGTTCGTACGCGCTGGCAGCCGGTGCGTGTCCAACATCCGGCGCTGAGGGCAGGGGGTTATTTGGGTGTCCCTTCATTTACGCTCAGAGACCGCAGGCATGCCTCGCTGCGAGCGCCACTCAGCCGATCTTGAACGTCAGCGTACGCGCGGTTCCGTGGACCGGGGTGAGCGTCAGTCGGTAGCTTCCGGGCGCGAGTCTTCCATGCGCGCTCAGACGCGCGCGGTCGCGTCCCGATGCGCCTGCGATCGTGCGCGAGTACTGCAGCGTCTGCCAGCGCTTGCGTCCGTGCGCGACGAGGAGCTTGGCGAGCGTTACATGCACGCGCGCCGCCACGTTCAGCGTGAACGCGAACGCGACCATGGAGGCCCGCGGCCTGCCGTGGTTCAGGGCCGCGGTCGCCGTTCTTGTCAGGACCGGCGCTGACAGGATCGGGACGATTGCGCTCGAGCCGGGCGCCGTGGGCGGCTCGGTTGGCAGCGTGCTGTTCGGGAGCGCAGCAACGCCGATTGGGACATAGACCGGTGGGTTGCCTTTAGATTCAGCGCCACCTTCGCCCGCTTCTTTGCCCGCCGTGCCGCCTTCTTTCGAGCTCCCTTCAGATTCCGCTCTCCGTTCTTCTTCTGTTTTCTGTTTGCTTTTTTCTTCCGCTTCTTTGGCTTCTCTGCTCCGCCTTTCTTCTTCCGCTTTGGTCTGCTGTTTGGCTTCTTCGGAGGGCTGGAAGGCGGCGATTCCAGCGGGCGTGCCGACCCCGGTGGGACCGTCATAGCCTGCTCGCGCCAGGCAGATGGCCTCTTCGGAGCAGCTGGCCGCCTCCTGGAGTTCGGTGCAGCCGGAGAGGCCGGTTGTGATGTCGAATTCTTCCGAGCATGCTCCGTTTGATCCGGAGATCACGTCGTGCAGCGAGCTGGGGTTCCTGACCTCGTTTTCGTACAGCGTCTTGGCCGGGTATTCGACGCCACCGGCTCCCCCGGCGAGCGCGAATACCGAGGCCACGAGTGGCGAGGCGAGGCTCGTGCCGCCGATCGTGCACCAGTGGACAGGGGTCACATTGCCTTCTTCGGATCGGCATTCGGAGATGGAGTCGTAGACGGCCACGCCCGTGTAAGGGTCGGCGTCCGCGGAGACGTCGGCGACGGCGCGATGTTCGCCGCATCCGACCGCGGCCCAATCGGAGGTGTTCTGCTGCCAGGGCGCAGCGGCGAGCTCCACGCTGCAGCCGCCCCCGCCCGCGCCGTCGCCGTTCCACACCGTCTCGCCCACCCACGTTCCACCGGCCCCGAGAGGGCCCTGCAGGCGGGTGCCACCCACCGCTACCACGTGTGGGGATGAGGCGGGATAGTCGGCGAAGCCCTTCGGTGAGCCTGCTTCGGCGTCCCAGTCGAGATAGCCGTCATCGCCGGCGGCAGCGGTGATCACGGTGCGGGGATGGTCGAAGGGGCTTCTGTCATCGAGCGCCGGCGTCTCGCCCCGCTCGGGTCCGCCCCAGGAGTTGGAGATCTCCGTGGCGCCGAGCCTGGCGGCCCTTTTCTCGGCTGCTTCGAGATTGGGGAACGAGGCCGAGTCGGCCTCGACGAGCATGATCCGGCAGTTCTGGCAGGTAGCGTGGGAGACCTCGATATCGAGCGAGATCTCTTCTGACCAGCCATCGGCTTCTTCCACTTCGTTGCAAGCCGCTTCCTTTGCTTCTCCTGTCGCCGTATTGCAGATCGCTTCTTCCGCTTCTCTGGCTGCGTTGCTCGCGGGGAAGGGCAGATTTCCGGGTTCACCGTTCTGGTTGATCTGCTCGAAGCATTTGTTCGCGCCGGTGCATTCGGGCAGTCCAAATTCCTTGTCATAAACCGCCAGGTCGGCTTCGGCGTTGGGGTCGTTGTAGGCGTCGACGAGCGCGATCGTTTGCACCGAAGCTACGCCGGTCGGCAGCTGATAGATGCTGTGCAGATCCTGGGGACGCAGGCCGTAACAGCCTTCCCCGGCCGTGGGCGGCTTGCAGACTTCTGCGGCTTGACCTCCCCCGATCGGGGCGCTGCGCGTGATCCCCAGCGGGTGGGTGTGAGCACGTGCCGCCGCCGTTATCGGCACCAGCTCCAGCGCCAGGCAGCCGGCATATCCGGGGGCGGGCGCCGCGCACACCGGGCGCACCGTGTAGTCGGAGGCGGGCAGCGGCGCGACGGCGCTGCCCGCTGCGTTGGCGCAGGCGCCGGGCAGCGCGATCAGGAGGAGCATGGCCACCGCGCTCGTGAGCGCGGTGCGCAGCGTTCCGATCCGTCCACGGTCTTGCGTGATTCTACGGTCCTGCGTGGGTGTCACGCTCGTCTCCAGTCGCCTCCATCGCCTATCGACAGCCTCGTTATACGGTATTTCGTCTATCGGCCGCAGCTGCTTGAGCGAGGCGAGCAGACTCAGGCGAACAATCCAGACCCCACCCAGTCGCCTGGGCCCGCGCGATCCAGCGGGCCAACCAGCGGGACCGGCTCGACGGGCTGAGGACCCGGGGCCAATGTTCTCAACTCGTTCACCGCTGGGTCACGCGATGGATACCGGCGGCGCCCACCGGAAGGCAGAGACTGACGTTCCCGAACCCACGTGCGTAAAGGAGATCGAGTTCCGCGATGAACGCCAAGCCCCCCGGTCGTATTGCACGCATCGTTCAACGGAGGTCGACCGCGACCTCACCAGCGCCACGTCGGCGCTGCATGGCTCTGACGGCCGTCGCGGTTGTGGCCGCGTCGGCTGCCGCCGTGCCGATCGTCTCGGCAGGCGCCTCCTCGTCCGTGTCCTCGTCGGTGAGCGACACCCCGCCCGTGGTGGCGCCCTCGCCGGCGTCCCTGTCGGCCCAGGACAGCCTCGGAATCGGGAAAGGCAAGATCAAGCACGTCTGGCTGATCATCCTGGAGAACAAGTCCTACGACGCCACGTTCACGGGCTTGAACAAAAACACCTACCTGTGGCAGACGCTGCCCTCTCAGGGAGTGCTGCTGAAGAACTACTTCGGCACCGGGCACTTCAGCCTCGACAACTACATCTCGCTGGTCAGCGGGCAGGCCACGCAGCCCGACACGCAGGCGGACTGTCCGTACTACGACAAGTTCTCGGGCACCGTCGACACCACGGGGAAGCTCCACACCAACCCCAACTACGGCCAGATGGACTCTGCCGCGGGCCCCAACGCCGCAGCCGGCTCCAACGGCTGCGTGTACCCCGCGAGCGTGCCGACGCTGTTCAACCAGCTCGATGCGGCGGGCGTGAGCTGGAAGGGCTACGCCCAGGATCTCGGCAACACCGATGCGAGCGGGCCGACGCACGACGCCGGCACGGAATACTGCGGCGCTCCGTACGCCACGCCCGGTGAAACGGGCAGCACCGCACAGCTCAACCCCGGCAGCGCCAACGCGACCGACCAGTACGTGCCCAAGCACTTCCCGTTCCCCTGGTTTGAATCGATACGGGATGCCGGCGACTGCAACGAAGCGCACATCGCCAACCTGTTCAGCTCCGCCAACGGTCTCTACCACGACTTGCAGAGCGCGGCGAGCACCCCGGCGTTCAGCTGGATCTCGCCGAACAACTGCAGCGACGGCCACGACGCGGTGTGCCACGGGAACAACCTGTCGGGCGGGTTCTCAGACCCGAACACGCCCAACGAACCGGTGAACTACACCGGCGGGCTGTACGCCGCCGACCTGTTCCTCGAACATGTCATCCCCGAGATCGAGTCCTCGCCGGCGTTCAAGGAAGGCGGGCTCATCGACGTCACTTTCGACGAGGGATTCCCGCCGTTCACATACACCGGCAACAGCTTTGCCAACTCAGGCGTAGTGGCGCCCGACGCGGCCACCTCGGTTGCGTCTGACTCTGCGGCCGAGACGCTGTTCGGCAACAGCGTGAACTGGGAGCCGACTGGCCCGAACACGCCGCTTGAAAAGGACGAACACGGCAACGAGCTGTACCCCGGTCCGGGTGACAACGCGTACCTCGACCGGCCCAGCAACTGCGTCGCCCAGACGGTCCCGGCTCAGCCCGCGGGCACCTGCCTGCTCGGGGGCGGCAGCCCCGTCCCGGGTGCGCGCACCGACGCGGGAGCGACGGCCGCGGAAGGCGCTACGACGATCGCCGACAACTCAGCCGTGGCGACCGACGCAGGGCGTTCGGTAACCGGCGCCGGCATCCCCGCGGGGGCGTTCGTCGGCCAGGTGACCGACACGCCGGTCACGGCGACCGCTCCGAACCAGAGCGGCGGCTTCGTTGACACCGGCTCGTTCACGCTCGTGAACTCCGCAAACGAAGCCCTGCCGACGATCGGTGCGGTGAGCGGGGTCGTGCTCGGAGCGCGCACCCCGGCGAGCGACCCGCTGTATGACGCCACCGATGCGACCACCGGCGGTGGCGACACCGGCAGCGTGCTGATCAGCCCCTACATCAACCCAGGCAGCGTGAGCACGGTCTACTACAACCACTACAGCTGGCTGCGCACGATGGAGGACCTGTTCGATGTGAAGAGCGCCTCGCCGG
The DNA here is from genome assembly GCA_963749285.1 of uncultured Solirubrobacterales bacterium. GTDB lineage: Bacteria > Actinomycetota > Thermoleophilia > Solirubrobacterales > Solirubrobacteraceae > Palsa-744. The sequence goes on from CAVVMD010000002.1 coordinate 100,176, forward strand.
GCCTGGACAAAAAAGGCCACATCGGCTACGCCGCCCAGCCCGGGCTCGCGCCGTTCGGCCCGGACGTGTTCAACAACCCGAAAGGGCCGCCGCGGGAACACCACTGATCCAGGTGGTCTCTCCTCAGGGACAGGACGCGTAAACGATGAGTAGCGAACGGCACACGCACCTAACGGCGCCCAACGCCGTGCCATCGCCGAGGCCGTCAGCGTCTCAATCAGCGTCTCACGGTGAGGGTCGAGCCTTCGGGCTCGGCTCCCACCGTGCTGTTCGCCTTCTTGGCGTCGCCCTGGCGCTCGTGCTCGTGCTCGCGCTGGTTGGGGTCTTGCTGAGCCGCAGCGGCTCCTCGGCAGCCGGGCCGATCCACCACAGCGCAGCCGGGACGACCTATCACACGGCGGTCGGGGCGGCTCACCACAGCGCTCAGGCATCCAGATACGGGGGCCTTCCGGCCTGGCTGCCCAAGGCGAAGGTACCCGTGGGCCGAGTCCTCCACGCCAGCCGCGCTCACCCGGCGCTGTCGATCCAGGGCGAAACGGTCTCGGTCGATCTCGGGCACGGGAGGGTGCTCGCCACAGCCGCCGGTCCGAGCGTGCCGGAGGAGGGCCGCACTCCGGTCCCCGCGACGAGCCCGTGCACGTTCATCGTCACGTTCGCCCACGCATCCGGCACGATCCCGATCGGCGCCGACACGTTCACGTTCATCGACGGGCTCGGCCACGTGCGCCACCCGCACGTGACGAACATGACCGGCGGCCCTCCGCCGCGCCAGGTTGCGCCCGGCAAGACCGTGTCGCTGACCGTGACGGACGTCCTCCCGACCGGCGACGGCGCCCTGGCGTGGGCGCCCTACGGTGGCCGGCCAATCGCCTCGTGGGACTTCAGTGTCGAGATTGACTGAGGCGCGCATGTCGGCAGTCGGACTGACATGAGCGACTCCAACCAGATGGTGAAGCTCGGCTGACCCGGGCGTCGCCTAGCAGGGCGCACCGAACGGGGCGGGACATGGAGGTCCCGCCCCGTTCTTTTGAGCATGGGAGAGAAGAGGGAGGAGGAGGAGGGGGAGGGTAGCCGGCACCCCCATGAGCCCCCACCACAGAAACCGAGCACCAGGACAAGCCGGGCGGGACTCGGGCACATGGACCCTTGCGTGAGTCCCGCCCCGTTCACCATTAGGCTGGGTGGCGATGCGCCCGTTCGGCTTCATGCTGGCCACCGAGCCGCCGCCCCGGCGGGTGGGCGTGATCGCCGCCGTGGCCGCGGTGGCGGTATGCACGCTGCTGCTGTACCCGCTCAAGCAGATCGCGCCCGTCGTCTCGCTCGGGGTCGTGTATCTGCTGGCGGTGCTTGTCGTCTCGGCCATCTGGGGGGCGTGGCTGGGCGTGCTCACGGCCGTGCTGAGCGCGGCGGCGTTCAACTTCTTTCACCTGCCTCCGGTCGGCCAGTTCACGATCCGGGACTCCGAGAACTGGGTCGCCCTGATCGCGTTCGTCCTCGCCGCCGGCCTGGCCAGCTCGGTGGCGGAGGTGACACGCGCGCGTACGCGCGAGGCCGAGGAGCGCCGGCGTGAGGCCGATCTTGCCGCGGAGATGGCGCGCCTGTTGCTGCGCGGCAACAACCTCGCGCAGGCGCTGCCGACCGCCGCGGCCAGGCTCGCACAGGTGCTGGGGCTGCACTCGGCCGCGATCGAGATGGAAGCGGTCGAAGGCGACGAGCGCCGGGTCGCGTTCCCGCTGCGCGAAGGCACTCGCCGGCTGGGCACACTGCTCGTCGGAGCCGACACGCCCGAGGCCAGCCTGCGCCGGCTGCAGGAGCGCGTCGTGCCCGCCCTGGAGGCGCTGCTCAGCGCGGCCCTGGAGCGCGAGGCGCTGCTGAGCGAGGTGGTCGAGACGGCGTCGCTGCGCCGGGCTGACGTGGTCAAGACCGCTGTGCTGCGCGCGGTCTCCCACGATCTGCGCTCGCCGTTGACGGCGATATCCGCGGCCGGCGAGGCGGTCGCCCTGCCGGGCCTGTCCGAGCACGAGCGCGAAGAGCTGGCGTCGGTGATCGAGCAGGAGACGCGCCGGCTCTCGCGCCTGGTGGAGAACCTGCTCGACCAGTCACGCCTGGAGGCCGGCGTGGCCGAGCCCCACCGTGAGTGGACGTCGGTCGAGGAGGTGCTCGGCGCCGCGCTGGACGAGCTCAGCGCGAAGGCCGAGGAGTTCACGCTGTCGATCGACCGCGAATTGCCACTCGTGCGCGCCGACTCCGCGCAGCTGGAGCGGGCGTTCGTGAACGTGCTCGAGAACGCGCGACGGCACTCCGGCGGGCACCCCGTGTCGGTGCGCGCCCGGGCGGTCAGAACGCACGCGGGGGAGAACGACCGTGTGATCGTGCGCATCGTCGATCGTGGCCCCGGCATTCCCCCGCTGCAGCTGGAGCGCGTGTTCGAGCCGTTCTATCGCGCCGGCACCGCGCGTGGTGGACACCGTGGCTCGGGTCTGGGGCTGGCGATCGCGCGCGGGTTCGTGCAGGCCAACGGGGGCAAGCTATATGTCGAGTCGCTGCCCGGTCAGGGCGCCACGTTCGTGTTCGAGCTGCCGCTGGACCCGGTCGTCCCCGCCGCCGAGGGCGTCCAGGCGCCGGTGGGAGTCGCGGGCGCTCACGACGAGACCGGCGCAACGGGCGAGCACGATGACGGCGCAGGCGCGTGAGTCCTCGCGCTGCCGGGGGCGTGATGGCGGCTGACGCGCCGCGCGTGCTCGTCGTCGACGACGAGCTGCAGATCCTGCGCGCGCTGCGCGTCGTGTTGCGCGACGCGGGGTTCGAGGTGGTCGCGGCGCAGACCGCGTCCGAGGCGCTGGATCGCGCTGCGGTGCGCCCTGCGCAGGCCGCGATCGTGGACCTCGTGCTGCCAGACGGCGACGGGATCGAGGTGACGCGCAGGCTGCGCGAGTGGAGCGAGATGCCGATCCTCGTACTGTCGGCCGTGGGCGAGGAGGAGCAGAAGGTCCGCGCGCTGGAGGCGGGCGCCGACGATTACGTGACCAAGCCGTTCGGAGCGCGCGAGCTGGTGGCGCGGCTGCAGGCGGCGTTGCGCCGCGCGGCCGGGACGGCGGCAGGCGGGGAGGAGCATGCGCGCATCGAGGTGGAGGGGTTGGAGCTCGACTTCGCCGCGCGCACGGTGCGCCGCGACGGCGAGCCCGTGCACCTGACCCCGATCGAGTTCGACCTGCTGCGCGTGCTCGCGCGCAATCGCGGCCGCTTGATGACCCACCGCGCACTGCTGGTCGAGGTGTGGGGTCCCGGCTACGCCGAGGACGTGCAGGCGCTGCGCACGCACATCGCGCGATTGCGAGCAAAGATCGAGCCGGACAGACCGGTGCCAAGATACATCGTCACCGATCCTGGGATCGGGTACCGGTTCGCGGGGTAGCAACTGGTCGGGCTTGCGGGAGACCCGGAAGCCGGCTCCTGCGTCTGGTTGCTGTTGGCGCCGGTCACCGCAGCGGTTGGCGTTGCGTGAGCGTTTTCCGGTGGCGATCCGGACGCTGACCGACCTGCGCCTGACAGCGGGAATGAGATGTCTTTTAAAAACGATCTCTTTCACGGACGCGCTTTGCCGCGGTCGCTTTGTGCGGGCTTGCCTTGCGCTTGGTCTCGGCCTCGTCGTTTCTTTTTTCGTCGCTATCGTGACCTCTTTCCGAGTCTTTAGGAGGCCTCTTTATGTCGACCGCCACGATGAACACGAGCGAGGGCGCGATCGCGTTTGAGCTGTTCGACGCCGACGCGCCCAAGACCGTTGAGAACTTTCGCAAGCTCGCCTCCGACGGCTTCTATGACGGGCTCACCTTCCATCGCGTGATTCCGGACTTCATGATCCAGGGCGGCTGCCCGCAGGGGACCGGCACGGGCGGACCGGGGTACACGTTCGAGGACGAGATCAACCCCCACAAGATCGTTCGCGGCGCCCTGGCGATGGCCAACGCCGGGCCGAACACGAATGGCTCGCAGTTCTTCATCGTCACTGCCGATGCCTGCCCGTGGCTGGACGGCAAGCACACGGTGTTCGGACAGGTCTCCGCGGGCATGGACGTGGTCAAGAAGCTGGAGGGCGTATCCACCGACGGCTCCGACCGCCCGACCGAGCCGATCGGGATCGCGACGATCGAGCTCTCCGACTGACCGCTCGGGCACGTCTTTTCAGGCGGAGTAGTCTCTCTGCATAGAGCACAACATCTTCATGAGGGGAGACGAGATGGCCAGCGTCGAGCAGCACGTCGAGCAGGAGATACTCCAGGCCCACGCCGGGGCTGTGCACGCGGGTGAGGAGATCCCCGTCGAGAACCCCGCGACCGGGCAGATCGTCGGCACGGTCCCCGACCTCGGCGCCGAGGCGATCGCAGAGATGGCCCGCCGCGCTCGCGTCGCCCAGCCCGCGTGGGAGGCGTACGGCTTCGATGGGCGCGCGCGCGTGCTGCTGCGGGCGCAGAAGTGGGTGATGGACAACGCCGAGCGGATCGTCGCGACAATCTGCTCGGAGACGGGCAAGACCTTCGAGGACGCCGAGCTGGCGGAGATCGGCTACGCGGGCAACGCGTTCGGCTTCTGGGCCGGACATGGCCCCGACTACCTGGCTGACGAGCGCGTCAAGTCCAGTCAGATCCTGGTCAAGGGCAAGAAGCTGATCATGCGCTATCGCCCGCTCGGGCTGATCGGCGTGATCGGTCCCTGGAACTACCCGCTGACAAACTCCTTCGGCGACTGCATTCCGGCGCTGATGGCCGGCAACAGCGTGATCCTCAAGCCCTCCGAGATCACCCCGTTGACCTCGCTGCTGATGGCCGAGGGCCTGCACGAGTGCGGCCTGCCGGACGATGTGCTGCAGATCGCCACCGGTCGCGGTGAGACCGGGGCGGCGCTGATCGAGCACGTGGACATGATCATGTTCACCGGCTCCACCCGCACAGGCAGGAAGGTCGCCGAGGCCGCCGCGCGGCGTTTGATCCCCGCCTCGCTCGAGCTCGGGGGCAAGGATCCGATGCTGGTCCTCGCCGACGCGGACGTCGAGCGGGCGGCCAACTTCGCGACCTACTACTCGATGCAGAACGCCGGCCAGACCTGCATCTCGATCGAGCGCGTCTACGTCGAGGAGCCCGTGTACGACGAGTTCGTCGCCAAAGTCTCCGACAAAGTTCGCGCGCTGCGCGTCGGGCCGCCGCAGGGGCCCGGCTCCGTCGAGGTTGGCGCGATCACGTTCGCGCCGCAGCTGGACACGATCGAATCGCACGTCGCCGACGCGATCGACCGGGGCGCGCGCGTGCTCGCCGGCGGCCACGCCGTGCAGCCCCCGGGGGGAGGGCGCTTCTACGAGCCGACCGTGCTCGTCGACGTCGATCACACGATGAAGATCATGACCGAGGAGACATTCGGACCGACGCTGCCGATCATGAAGGTCGCCGACGCCGACGAGGCAGTACGGCTCGCCAACGACTCCATCTACGGCCTGGGCGCGTCGGTCTTCTCGCGCGACACCGAGCACGGCGAGGCGATCGCACGGCGCCTTCAAACCGGCGCGGCGAACGTCAACGACGCGATGATCAACTACACGGTGCTGGAGCTGGCGATGGGCGGAGCGAAGGCGTCCGGTTTGGGCTCGCGCCATGGAGCGGGCGGGATTCGCAAGTACTGCTCGCAGCAGGCGATCGTGGTGACGCCGCGGCTGGCGATGAAGAAGGAAATCTTCATGTACCCCTACCGGCGCCGCACCTCGCGGTTGTTGGCGGGGCTGTTCAAAGTTCTTTACGGTCGCGGCAAGCGGGACTAGACTCCCCATCGCGCACGCGTGCTCGCCGCGAGCTCGGTTGGTTGGTTCGTGTGATCCCGCGCGTTGAACGGGAACTGGTCAGTCAAATCGCCGCTTACATATATGCCCGGCCGGTACGGCCGGGCAGCGACCTCTTAAAGATATGTCCGACAACTGACTACTATCCGGCAAGCCCATAACGCGTGTGTCGCCACGCGCGGTAGCAGCGTAGCTGGATTTACCGCTGCCTCGGGCGTTAACCGCGCAGGCGTATCGCTGGCCTTGGTTGACACGGGTTGGGCTGGCTATCCGGTTAGGATCCGTCGTTGCCCGAGGCGACCGTCTCGTGGAGAAGGATGCCCAGCAGCCGCTCCAACTCGGGGATCGTCGTCTCCGCGTTCGTGTGGTGGATTGTTGCCATGCCGAGCTCCTCGGCGGGGGTGAGGTTGAACGGGAGATCGTCCACGTACACGCACGCGCGTGGCTCGACTCCCGCGCGTTGGGCGCCGAGCTCGTACATTCGCCGCGAGGGCTTGCGGATCCCCTCCTCGCCTGAGATCACGACGCCGTCGAACAGTTCTGCGAACAGCTCGTGCGGGTAACGGTGCGTGCCCCACGAGTTCGACACGAGCGCCGTGCGGACCCCCGCCTCGCGCGCGCGCCTAACTGCGTCGATCATCTCCGGGTCGGGACCCACACCCGCGAACAGCCCGTCGATCAGCCCCTCCGGCCCCACCTCCAGCAGCTCGGCGAAGCGCAACTCGAACTCGGGCTCTGCAAGCTCACCCTTCTCCAGCGCGATCAGCAGCTCTCTGAACTCGGGGTCGGCTTTGAACCTCCCCGCCAGCGTTTGGGGATCGATCTCAGCCCGCACGCAGTAGTCGTGGAACGAGACGAACAGGTTGCTCGTCAGCACTCCGCCCCAGTCGATCAGCAGTCCCGTGCGGCTTGAGCCGGACGTATACCTACGCGACGCATTGTCCTCGGTCGCTCGCGTGCCAAGCACGCCACGCGGGGTGGGTGGGCCTTTTCGATTTCGCCTCGCTTGGTCTACGTCCGGCTCAGGCATCGCCGAGTGCCACCCCCTCGGCCTGTTTCGCCAACTCGCCCGCGCCGGTCGTAGGGGTCCCCTCAGTCATCGCCGAGCGCCACCCCCTCCGCCTGGCGTGCCAGTTCGACGACGCCGTCACCGAACTGCTTCAGGTACGGATCGTCGGTCGCGCCCGCGAGCGCGCGCCGGTAGTTGCCCTCCATGAACACGACCGACTTCCACAGCGCGAGCGTCGTGTACCAGCGCAGGTCCGCCATCGAGCGCCCCGTGCGCTGCTCATACAGCTCGATCAGCTCCCCGCGCGTGGGAAACCCCTCGCGACGGGTCACCCCGCCGAGGTACTCGCGCATCCCGCCGGTCGGGTCCCCGCCCTCGGTCCACATCATGCACAGGTATCCCAGGTCCGCGAGCGGGTCGCCGATCGTGGCCATCTCCCAGTCGAGCACGGCCTCCAAGCGCGCCGGGGGCTCCGCGGCGAAGATCGTGTTGCCCAGGCGATAGTCGCCGTGCACGATAGTCGCCGGGCCAGACTCGGGCAGGTGCTCGGCCAGCCACGCCCCGACGCGCTCGACGGCGGAGATCTCGCGCGTCTTGTTGACTTCCCATAGCCCTCCGAACCGGCGCACCTGGCGCTCGAGGTAGCCGGTGGGCTTGCCGAAGCCCGTAAGGCCCGCCTGCATCCAGTCGACAGCATGGATCTCCGCCAGCGCCTCGATCAGCTCCTCACCGATCAGCCGCCGTTGCGCGGGGTCATCCAGCGCGTCAGGGACGCTCGCGACGATCACCTCGCCCGCGATCCGCTCCATCACGTAAAACGGGCACCCGATCGTCTGCTCGTCCTCGCACACCGCCAGCACCCGTGGCACACGGGCGGGCGTGTCAGCCAGCGCGCGCAGCAGCCGGGCCTCGCGCAGGACGTCATGCGCGCTCGGTGGCAGCGGCGGGCGCGGCGGGCGGCGCAGCACCACCTCGGCGCCGGAGCGCTTGATCAGGTAGGTCACATTCGAGTGCCCCTCACCGATCGGCTGGGCCTCGATCTCGCCCTCGCCGATACCGTGCTCGTCCAGGAACCGGCGCAGCGGCTCGATCACGAGCAGCGGCGGGCGCGCGTTGGCGGACGCGTCCGCGTGTGTCCGGACGATGTCGTCCGGTGCCGTTGCGATGGTCACCCGGGCAAACGCTACCCGACGCTTGGGATGCCCGGCGCGCGAGTCAGGGCACTCACGGCATTTTGCTCGGCGCCGGGTGCGACCGGTTTCTGGGATTTGCGGGCAGGAGCAGTGGCGTTGCCCACGAAAGATCGCAACGCGACCGCAACCTCTCTACTCCGAAGGTGTCTTAAGCGACCATGCTCAGAAACAGACTGCTCCCAATCCTCCCCATCCTGCTTGGCTGCGGCGTCTTCGGCGCCCTGGCGAGCGCGCCCGTGACTACGACGGCCCTCGCCTCCCATGGCCAGGCGGTGTACTTCGAGGGCTCCACCGACCTGCTCACCGCATCCACGCGCCCGCACGCGATCGTCCAGCTGCAGGCGCTGGGCGTCAAAGCCCTGCGCGTCGAGCTCTCCTGGTATGACGTCGCGCCCGGGCAGAAGAGCGCCACCAAGCCCAACTTCGAAGCCACCAATCCGGCCAGCTACAGCTGGGGCGAATACGACGCGTTGATCAACGAAGCGCAGCGGCTGCACTGGAAAGTGCTGCTGACCGTCACCTCGCCCGTGCCGCGCTGGGCCACGTCCAACAAGCAGGCGCCTTACCTCACGAGCCCCGACGACCTCGACTTCGAACAGTTCATGACCGCCGTCGCCCGTCACTACGGCTCGAAGGTGTCGCTGTTCTCGATCTGGAACGAGCCCAACCACCCCGCGTTCCTGCGCCCTCAGTTCAACTCGCATGGCCAGCCGGCTTCGCCCCGCATCTACCGCGGGCTGTACCAAGCCGGCTATGCGGGCCTGCAGGCCGGTGGGCTCGCGCATCCGCAGGTGCTGATGGGGGAGACGGCGCCGTTCGGCTATGACACCGTCAACGTGCACCGCGAAGGGGTGCTGCACGACGTCGCCCCGCTGGCGTTCCTGCGCGGGATGCTGTGCCTGAACAACCACTACAAGAAATCGGGCTCCTGTGGCCCGTTGCAGGCCGTGGGCTACGCCCACCACGCCTACACGCTGCCGGCGGGCCCGTATTACCGTCCGCCCGAGGCCGACGACGTCACGATCGGCGTGCTCTCGCGGCTGACGAACGCCTTGGACAAAGCCGCGCGCGCCCACGCGATCCCGGCGGGGCTGCCCGTCTACCTGACCGAGTTCGGCGTGCAGAGCGTGCCGAACAGGGAACTCGGCGTCTCGCTCTCACAGCAGGCCCAGTTCGACGCGATCGACGAGCACATCGCCTGGAGCAACCCACGCGTGGCGGCGTTCTCGCAGTACCTGCTCAAGGACGACCCACTCGGGGGGCGAGCCGGGTCGAGCGTCAACGGCGGCTTCGTGGGCTTCCAGTCGGGCCTCGAGGCCGTCGCGGGCAAGCCCAAGCCGCTCTACTACAGCTGGCCGCTGCCGCTGACCGTCACCAAGCACGGCCACGGATACTCGCTGTGGGGGCTCGTGCGCCCGGCGACCGGCTCGACCAAGCTGACCGTGCTCGTCAAGCGTCGGGGCGCCCACGCGTATCGCACGTTGAAGACCGTTAGGACCAACTCACTGGGGTACTGGAGCTTGAGCTCCTCGACTCAGGGCGTGGCTTGGCGCGTGCGCTGGGTAAGCCCGAGCGGGGTGAAATACGAAGGGTCGCCGATCGCGGCGTACTGAGGCGGCCGTGGACGCCGCGCGGATGCTTTGTCCTCACCGATCGGAGATCAGATGCGATCTCCGATCGGCCAGCACGCGTACGTAGTAAGCCACGCGGGGGGGCGGGTTGTCCAAATCCGCGCCCCGCTTGGTCCACGACCGCCTCAGGGGTGCAGTGTCAGATCGCCCCGGCGTCGTCTCCCTACGATGAGTAGACGATGCCGGAGCTGCCCGAGGTCGAGATCACCGCGCGCCTGCTCGACAGCGCGCTGCGGGGCGCCCGGATCGAGTCTGTGCTCGCGCCGGGCATCAACGCGCTGAGGCGGTCGTGGACGCCGCGCGGATGCTTTGTCCTCGGTCGCTCGTGTGCGTAGCACACTTCGCTCCCTGCGTCCGCGCCCCGCTTGGTCCACGGCCGCCTCAGGGGCGATCTTGGCTACGCCTACGATGAGTAGACGATGCCGGAGCTGCCCGAGGTCGAGATCACCGCGCGCCTGCTCGACAGCGCGCTGCGGGGCGCCCGGATCGAGTCTGTGCTCGCGCCGGGCATCAACGCGCTGAAGACGTTCGATCCGCCGCTGTCGGCGCTGGAAGGCGAGACGATCGCCGGGGTGCGCCGGCGGGGGAAGAACCTGATCGTCGATATCTCCGGCGAGCTGGTGTTGCTGATCCACCTGATGTCGGCCGGGCGGTTGCAGCTGCACGACAAGCGCGCAGGACCGCGTGATCGCACGTCCAGGCTGCTTGTGCGGGTACGGACGCCGGACAGCGAGAGGGGTTCGGAGGGAGAGGAGCCGGAAGGAGGTGGCTTGGGGGGAGAGGGATCGCAGGGGAACGAGTCAGAGCTGCGCCTGCGCGAGTTCGGCTCCAAGCAGGCGGCCTGGGTCAAGCTCCTGCGCGCCGCTGAGCTCGACGGGGACGAGGCGCTCGCAAAGCTCGGCCCCGAAGCGTGGCCCGATCCGCCGCCGCTGGCGGATGTGCTGGACGCGCCCCGTCCGCTGCACCCGCTGCTGCGCGACCAGCGCGTCATCGCCGGGATCGGGCGCTCCTGGGTCGATGAGATCCTGTGGCAGGCGCAGCTGTCTCCGTACAAGCGCGGCGCGGACCTCGACGCGGACGAGTGTGAGCGCCTGCGCGAGGCGATCGTCTCCACGCTGGGCGGCGCGATCGCCCACTACGAGGAGGCGGTTCGGCTGCCGATCCCCGACAAGCTGCCGATGCCGTTGCGGGTGCACCGCCGCGAGGGCGAGCCCTGCCCGCGTTGTGGGGCCACGCTGCGGGCGGTCCACTTCGAGGACTATGTGATCGCCTACTGTCCGGACTGCCAGACCGAGGGTAGGATCCTCAAGGATCGCCGGATGTCGCGGTTGTTGAAGTAGCGGTCGTCAAAGCGCGGGCGCGCGGCGAGAGCAATGCAAAGACGAGCAAGCGACGAAAGGATCAGCCGATGATCGAGCAGGGACAGCAGGCGCCGGTCTTCGAGCTCCCCGACCAGGACGGGCGGGCGGTGAAGCTGTCGGACTTCCGCGGCCAGCGGGTCGTCGTCTATTTCTACCCCAAGGCCGACACGCCGGGGTGCACAACTCAGGCGTGCGGCGTGCGTGAGCACCATGCCGACTACGCGCAGGCGGGCGCGGTGGTGCTCGGGATCTCCCCCGATCCAGTCGCGAGGGTGAAGAAGTTCCACGACAAGCAGACCCTCAACTTCGCCCTGCTGGCGGACGAGGACCACGCGGTCGCCGAGTCTTACGGCGTCTGGGTCGAGAAGTCGATGTATGGACTTATCGCATAGGGTAGTAAACGGATCAGACGGAAAGACGCATGATCGAGCCAGGACAAGTGGCCCCCGACTTCGAGTTGCCCGACCAGGACGGTCGTCCGTTCAGGCTCTCGGACTTCCGTGGCCAACCGGTCGTTGTCTACTTCTACCCGAAGGCAGCGACCCCAGGTTGCACGGTCCAGGCGTGCGGCGTGCGCGATCATCGGCTGGACTACGAGAAGGCTGGCGCGGTTGTCCTCGGGATTTCTCCCGACCCCGTGGCGAAGGTCAAGAAGTTCCACGACAAGGAGGGCCTGAACTTTGCCCTGCTGGCCGATGAGGATCACGCAGTTGCCGAGGCATACGGAGTTTGGACAACCAGGAGTATGTACGGGCGCACGTTCTGGGGCGTGCAGCGGACGACGTTCATCGTGGGTCCGGATGGGCGGGTGACGCAGGTGCTCCGCAACATGAAGCCGGCCAAGCACGACGAGTTGGTGTTGAAGGCGCTGGGCGACGCAACACCGCCTGTCGTGTAGGCGCACGACGCTCGGCTGCGTCGTTCATTGCAGCAGCGGACCCACGACGTAGACTTGGTCAGTGTGGGACAAGCGTCGGTCGCTGGGCCTCTCGTACCGTCGGGACTGACGTCTATCAAGCACAAGTGCTTGAAGAACGCGTGCGCAAACGGCCGAAGGAGGTCTCACACGTAGCCTGCGAGACCTCCCGTGGTGCGGGGCTCAGGCCGCGAGGTTCAGGACGGTCTCTTCTTCCTCCCTGACCGCGAGCGCGTCGATCCGCGCTTGTGCTGTCTCCATGAAGTCACAGAGCACTCCGACTCGCTCGGTCTCCGTGTTGGGCTTGGGCGCGAGGTCTTGTGGTTCGGCGTGCTCGACCATGCTGCACGCTGTCTCGCTGATGTCCTCGTCGGCGAACTCCAACGCGCTTCCTAGGACTCTCATCAGCCCCCAGCTGTCTTCGCTCAGATCGAGCTGCACGCCGAGTGGGGGCAGGGTCTTGGCCCACCCGATTGCGTCGAGCAGGGCATAGACTTCTCTTAGGTTCTGCATGGGTCCGCGAAACCACTCGGGGTGATCTTCACGGTCGCTCGCGAACGCGGCCGTGTCGAGCGCTTCGGCGGCCGAGCCGATCTCGGCGTAGGCGGCGCGGCGCAACCAGTCCACGACGCTCGCGGGGACTGTCACCAGCGCTCCGCCCGATACCTGCCCGTCACTGGCTATATTCCTCTCTTGCATGGGAGCTATACCTCCTATGTCGCGGCCCCCGGCTGTTAGCGCAGCGCGGGGGCCAAATTGTTTAATTGGCCTCTCATTTTATCAGCAGCCACGGCGGGAAACAAGGTATTTCACTGAAATATGGCGCGATATTGTCTATGGTTTACGACTTGGCTCAAGGCGAGATAATGTGTCACACAATCATCGCCCGCCCAATCGGGTCCGGACCAGGTCCGGGAACCACGGAGGTCAAGGCGGCGCAGCCGCCGACCCCTTGTGGGTTGACCTCCGTGGTACCCTTTTTTGCCCGGACCTGATAGGCGGGCGCGCCGCACTTAGGGGTCCCCGGCCGCGCGCAGCGCGGTTGGGGGTGCGGCGGGTAACTTGGCCGTTCTCGTGTTGTCTGAAGTCCGTGCTGGACATGCCGGTGTGCTCATAGTGCGATGAGGCCGAGCCTGTCCAGATGATGGGCGCATGGGGTCGCCCATATCTGCTCACGGCCGATGTAGAGGATGTCTTCGAACTCCAGTTCTTCCAGCGCCGCACGGATTACCGACGGCGCGATATCGCCGAGCGCGTCCTGTAGTTCGGCATGCGAACGCGGCCCTGGCTGCTCGAGGATCTGTAGGACAAGCAGTCGCTCGGTGGTGGTGTCGGGATGCTCGACAGTCTCGTTGCCGCTGAACAGCACGGCGATGGCTGGTGCGTCCACACCAGCTTCAAGGAGACGCCCTATACACGCATCGACTGCGTGGCCGAGTATCCGCATGGTCCCTTCCAGGATTCGTACGTGGAAGGTGGTGGTGATGCTGTTCATGTCGGTTTCCTTTCGGATCGCGACACCGGGAGGATGGTTCGTGGGCGGGCGACGGTGGTCCCGTGGCAGGGGTTACCGTTGCTCGTGCAGCGAAGGTCCGTCCTTCGGTGCCGGGCCCGGGGTGTTCACAGCACCGCCGGGCGCTCTATATGGATGGGTGTTCGGCGCCGCTCGCCGATCCGCTCTCGTCATCGGACGCGATGCAGTCAACGGTGAAGGCCCGGGAACGCTGGGCTGAGAGCTATCGGGGATCGACGCGGACACGCTACACAGACTAAACGCGCGTTTAGTCTGTGTCAAGGTCAAGCAGAAGGCGCGCTCGGACAGCGATAATCCGGGCTATGACGAGCTGGCCCAAGCGCGAGCAGGTCAATCCCGCCGATCTCATCGGCGCGGGCGAGATCCTGAAGCTCGCCGGCTGGAAGACCCGCAAGAGTCTCCTCGACGCCCAAAAGACCCGGGACTTCCCGCCGCCGGTCGTCGTGGTCCGCGGCGCGCGGCTCTGGCACCGGGGGGATGTAGAGCAGTGGGTCGAGCGCCAGCGCTAATCACAGGCAGTGCGATCAGCGGAAGGGATGCAGTCCGGCAGCACGAGTGATGAGGAGTGGCTGGGGATCTTGATACTGAGTTCGCCGAGGATGAGGTCGCTCTCCTTGCTGAGCTGGGGCTCCGGTTTGGCTTGACGTGCCTGCTTGGGAGGAGCAGCAGTCCTGCCTGAGCTGCGACGCGCTGCCGTTCCCGCGTGGTTGTGAGTAGCTTTCAGCAGGAAGCACGAGTCGCGGAGAGCAGTGATCGCCTTGCTGTGGCGGCGTCTACAGCGCCACCAGCTCGCGATCCGGTTTGCCGTCGGTGGCGAACTCGAAGCCGAGCACCGCGTGACCGTCGAGCGCCTCGGCGAGGCGTCGCAGCGTTTCGGTGCCGGTGCGGTGCTGGCCGCTCTCGATGCGGGAGATGACTGAGGTGGTGGTGCCCATGCGCTTGGCGACCTGCTGTTGGGAGAGACCGAGCTGTGCACGGCGCATGATCGCGATTCGCGCGATCTGCTCGAACGGCTCAAGGCGCTCGTGGGCTTCGCGGTAGCTCTTGTTGCGCGCGAGCTTGCTCTCGACGTGGTCGCTGACGCTTGTTCCGATTGGGCTCTGGTGCTTGGTCATCGTGATGGTCGTATCGGTCCCGGCGATCCAGGATGTTAGCAGAAGTGCGAAATCGGTGCTATGGCGCGTCGTGACCGGCGGCCCGGGGCGGGGTGCGCGGTCGCGCCTGCATCCGCGCCTTGAAGTCCTCCCACCGCTCGTGTGCGATGCGAATCTCACGCGGATCGATCCTCGCGGAGCGTTTGGCGAAGATGTGCAGCAGGACAACGAGCTGCTCTGAGCGGCGGTAGAGGACGCGATACAGCTCCCGACCGTAGTGGCAGCGCAACTCGCGCAACTCCCCGTCGACCTGTGAGGAGTGAGGGAACGGGAGATGAGGCGTGGCGTCGCCCAGCAGATTCAGACGTCCGATCTGATGCTCGATCGCGGCCTGCGAGTCGTTGTCCAGGGAGTCGAGGAATTCGCGCACGGGTTCGCGACCGGACGCATCGCGATAGAAGACGGCTTGAAAGTCGGACACGATCTCATCCCAGTCAGCTCGGGGACGATCTGACCCTACTTGATTGATGGAGGCATTCATTCGATCTCGAACCCGCGGTCGTTCTCGCGGTCGGGCTCGATGCCGTGCTCCCAGGCTTGCTGGCGGTCCTGCGCTTCCTGGATGGCTTGTTCGATGTATGGGAAAGCGTATAAAGGGAACGAGCGCACGACGTTCATCATCGACTCTGGTGGGAAGGTCGCCGAGGTGCTGCGCAAGGTCAAGCCGGCCGAGCACGACGAGCTGGTTTTGAAGGCGCTCGCGGAAGCTGCGCCGCCTGTCGTGTAGGCCCCGTCGCGCTGGTCCCGCGCGGCGGTCCCGGCGCGGCGCGAGACCGACCCATGAACTGCACTCGCGCCAGCCCTCGGCGTCTGCTGCGCGCCTGATACTAGAGGCGTGCCACCATTCGACATGCGGCTCGTCGTCCCGCGAGCGCCTCCGAAGGGGTCAAGCGCTCCTGTCAGTGTTGCTACCGAGCGATCACATCGGTCGGGCATTCGCAGAGATGTTACCGATCGATCTCCTTTGTCTCCAAACTCTGGTATTGTTACCGATCGATCTCATGGTTGTCCGAACCTCTATCGACCTTGGCAGCGTCCTACGTGCGCGACGTCGGGAGCTCGGCCTCGCTCAGGAGGAGATCTCCGGCGTGATCGGGGTCAATCGACGGGTTATCGGCGAGCTGGAGCGCGGCAAGGGCACAGTGCAGCTGCAGATCGCGATGGAGGTTGCGCGCGTGCTCGGTCTGGACATCGAGCTCGAGCCTCGCGGCAGATGAGCGAGCTGATCGTTTATCTCTCCGGCCGGCGAGCCGGACGGCTGATCCGCAAGGACAACGGCAATCTCCAGTTCCGCTACGAACCCGACTACACGGGCCCCGCGATCTCTCAGGCGCTCCCGGTTCAGCAAGCCGCTCATCCGCACGCAGTCTGCCGAGCGGTCTTCGGCGGACTGCTGCTCGAGGGCGACGCACGAGAGGCGCTCGCACGCAACCTGGGAGTGTCCGTCGGCAATGACTACGCGCTCCTGCAAAAGTTGGGAGGCGACTGCGCGGGCGCCATCACACTGCTTGACCCCGACGTGCCGCTTCCGAGCGAGGCCCAGCTCAAGCCGCTGGACGACGAGCAGTTAGACGTGCTGCTACGCGATCTGCCTCAACGACCACTCGCCGCCAATCCCGCGCAGGGAATCCGCCTCTCTCTCGCCGGAGCCCAGCCGAAGCTGCCGGTCATCATCGAGAACGATGAAGTGGCTTTGCCTCTGAACGCAGCTGCCGCGACCACGCATATCATCAAGCCTGAGCCCTCGCGCTTCCCCGGCCTCGTCGACAACGAGGCCTTCTGCATGGAGCTCGCGCGCGCCGTGGAACTGCCCGCCGCCCTCACACGCAAGCGGACCACCGTCTCTGGCCTGCACTATCTGCTGGTCGAGCGCTACGACCGCGACATGACCGCCGAGCCCATCCGCCGACTGCACCAAGAGGACGTTTGTCAAGCGCTCGGCCGCTCCTCCGATAGCAAGTATCAGACCGAGGGAGGACCGACAGTGCTGGAGACTGTCGAGCTGTTGCGCAACTGCTCGTCCGTGCCCGCTCAGGACCTCCCTACGTTCTGGCGTGCGCTCGTGTTCAACTGGCTGATAGGCAACTGCGATGCACACGCCAAGAACTTCTCGCTCCTCTACGACACCGGCGCCCCGACCCTCGCGCCGCTGTATGACCTGGTGAGCACCACCGCCTATCCCGAACTGAGCACCCGGCTCGCGATGAGCATCGACGGAGCCGCCCAGATAAGCGACGTCAACACAAAGGCATGGGAAGCCCTCGCGAAGGAAACCGGCTACAGCACTCGCTTCATCCGTACCACGACGAACTCCATGATCGAACGGACCGTCAATGAGGCTGGCCGGCTATCCGCAGAGCCGTGGCACGAGAACGGGACGGCCAACGCGATCTACGAGAGCATCTACGCGCGCGCAACACCGTAACGCTCCAGCACCGCGGACCGGGAGACCGTCATGTCTTGCCCGCCGTCCCGTCGCCGAGCGTGATGCACTGTTCACGCTAGTGTACGGAGCCGTTGAGGCGCCGGAGGCGCACGATTCGCGCCGCCCCCCGGCGCAGCTCAGGCCGCTATGTCAAAGAGCCGGCTTTCAGCGGGGGACCAGCTATGTCAATCGAAAGGATCAACCTGATGTCACTTCGTTCTATGCGCGGCCCGCTGAGGGGCGCGTTCATGGCGGCTCTGCCGGTCGCCGTCGGCTTGGTGTCGGCGGCGTCGGCGCAGGCGTCGCCGCTGCCCACCCTCACGCTCACGATCACCAAGTCCTCGATCACGGTCGGAGGCACCCCGCAGTCCGGCGCGGTCAACGTCGTCACGACCGCCACGGGCGTCAAGGAAGCAAGCGCGATCCTGGTCCTCCTCAAACCCGGCGCCACCTTCGAAGCAACCGAAGCTGCCATCCAGAAGGCCCATGGCGAAATCAACGTGACGAGCAAGTACGGCTCGCTCGTGTTCGACGCCGAAGTGACTCCCGGCCACACCAACGAAGCCCAGACGTACCTGCAACCCGGTCAGTACGTTGCCGTGGTCCCAGGAGAAGAAGGCAAGGGGTCGAGGGCGCACGCGCTCTTCACGGTCAGCGCCGCCGCATCCCCCGCCGCGCTGCCGGCGCCTGAAGCCACGATTCGCTCGATCGAGTTCGGCTTCCGCGGGCCGAGCACGCTGCACGACGGCGAGCTGGTGCGTTTCGAAAACGAAGGCTTCCTCGTGCACATGGACGTTGCGGCGCCCGTCAAGAACATGCGGGCTGCCAAGCAGGCCATCAAGGACCTGCTGGCAGGCAAGGAAAAGGCGGTTGGAAAGCTGATCTCAGGGCCTCCGGCGGGTTTCGCCGGGCCGCTCTCACACGAAGCTTTCCAGCAGGAGACGATCACAGCCAAGCCGGGCATCTACGTCGAGGTGTGTTTCATGGACACCCAGGACGGGCGCAGCCACTCCCGGCTGGGGATGGAGCGGATCATCAAGATCACCAAGTAGCACCCGCTGCCTCACGGCCCGCCCCCCCAGCGTGCGGGGGCGGGCCCCTGCCTGCAGTGACCTCGCGCGCCGGCGCATGGGCGCCATCCACAGGAGGGTTACAGTGTGCGTCGGGAGGCCCTCGCTGACTTCCGTCCCCAAGCTCTCCGCGGCCGCCCTTTAGAAATCTCAGACGCTTGCAAGCAAACGTCTTGCAAGTTTGAAAGACGGGTGGTCAGTCGAGATCGAACGCGGCCTGGATCGCGTCGCTGAGGGCCGGCTCCTGGCGGTCGAGCAGTACGCCGAGCTGTGCCCCCAGGGTGTCAGTCGGGATTGTGGTGATGTTGTCGCAACTCACGACTGAAGGTCCCGCGAGGCCGTTGGCCGCATCGACCGGCACCTCGGTCGAGAGACCGCGGATCGTCGCGGTGATCGGCGCGACGGTCACCGTCGTGAGGTGCGGACGCACGATCTCGCGTGTGAGGATCAGGACCGGCCGGGCCTTGTCGAGCTGTGCGACGTGAATCGGCCGCATCAGGCCAGCGTGGAGGCGAGGCCGACGGCGTGCTCGGCCAGCCCGGCAAGCTCAGGATCCGGGCCGGTGCGGGCCAGAATCTCAGCATCGCGCGCAGCGACCGCGCGCCGGCGTTCGCGTTCGAGCGCCAGGGTGACAACCCCCGCCCGGCTGCGTCCGGCGCCGGAGCTGACGATCCCGTCGACGAAGTCGACAAGCTCATCCGAAAGGCGAACGGCGATCTGCTTGCTCATCCCCTAATGGTAGCAAATTGGTAGCACGTCGACTTGTGATTCGCGCACCGGGCAGATGCGGAAGCGTCGGTCCGCCGCATGTCGGGCTGTCCGCTCAGGCGTGAGTCTCCGTACGCTTGAGGTCGTGCTGCAGATCCCTGCATCGACCTCGATCGGCGACAGCTTCACGACGTTCATCGACGCCGTCGGACAGTTTTTGTCCGACCTGGAGTCCGTCCACTGGGGCGCGCTGGTGCTGGGGCTGGCGTTCTTCGGGCTCAACCTGACGCTGCGCTCGCGCGCGTTCTTCCACAGCCTGCGCGCGGCCTATCCGGCGGCCACCATCAAATGGCGCAGGATCTGGGGCGCCTACTTCGCCGCGGTCGGCTTCAACAACGTCGTGCCCGCGCGCGGGGGCGACATCATCAAGCTGTTCCTCGCGCGCTCCTCGATACCCGGGTCGAGCTATGCGACGGTCGCGGCCGCGTTCTTCGTCGAGTCGATCTTCGACGTCTGCGCGGGCGTGCTCGTGCTGATCTACGCGTTCACCCAGGGCGTGTTTCCCAAGCCGCCGGACTTCTCGAAACTGAGCTCGTTCGACATCTCCTACCTGGCCGAGCATTTCCGGTTCACGCTGTTTTTGATCACGGCGCTGGCGGTGATCGGGCTGGTCGCGTTCGCGCTGCTGTCGGTGCGCGTGCGCGCGTTCTGGGCGCGGATACGTCAGGGCGTGACGATCCTCTCCGACCGGCCGCGCTACCTGCGTGAAGTCGCCGCCTGGCAGGCGGTCGCGTGGATGTGCCGGTTCGCCGCGTTCTGGTTTCTGCTGGAAGCGTTCAGGGTCGGCGGCTCAGTGCAGAACGTGCTGCTCGTGTTCGCCTGCAATCAGGTCGCGGGGGCGGTCCCGTTCACGCCCGGGGGCGCTGGTGTGCAGCAGGCGCTGCTCGTGAAGGTGTTCGCCGTCTCGGCGCCCACCGCGGTCGTGGCCGCCTACTCAGTCGGCCAGCAGATCGCGATCGCCGTGTTCACCGCGACTGTCGGGCTGGGCGCGGTCATCTTCATCTTCCGGTTTCGCTCCTTCGGCGAAGTGCTCCACGCCGGTCGCGCCTCGCGCGAGGCCGAGCGCGCCGGGATGGCGCCGCCCGAGGATCACCGACGCGAGGACGATCCGCCGCCGCCGGCCGCACCCCCAACGCCCAGACTGCGCGCTCGCTACTGAAGCCCCTCGCGCGCCTCGCGCACGAGCGTCACGGCCTCGGGGAACACTCTGGCGATCACGGTCCTGATCTGTTCAGCCTGAGCCTCGGCGTTGCCCTGCACGTTGATGCGCTGCACGGCTGCGACGGTCATGTCGACCGCGAGCTTGATCGCATTGTCCGCCCACGCCAGGCGCTGCTGGCCCTGCATCTGTTCGGCGAACGCCGCGAGCCTCTGCTGAAGCTCCTCTGGATCGCCGAACAGGTCTCCGAGACCACCGCCCTCCATACGCTCATCATAGACATGCATGGTGGGAGCAGGCCCCGTGAGCCCCCATGTTCGATCGCTGAGCATCGGGCAGGCGAACTTCCGGGCTCGAACCAGGGAGTCCCATCCCCAGCCTCTCGAGCCAGAGGTCCCATCCCAGCCCCTCGAACCAGGGGCCCCAGCCGCCTCTAATACCGCGATCTGGTCGCCGGCCGTGGTGTGCCGGCTGCCGGGGGCCAGATATTGTGCGCGAACCGATGCCGAGCTCGACTGAGATCTCCGAGCAGCTGGAGCGCGAGTCCGCGCGCCGCGCGCGCCTGGGCGTGCCCGCGTTCGCCGGCGGCATGCTGTACTTCCTGAGCGCGATCATCGTCACCGCGACGCTCAACTCCGCACCCACGGTGGGCCTGGTGCAAGGTCTCACCCCGGCGCTCAGAGGCGAAGCCAACCCGGCAGTCAGCCCGCGCGCGTCCGAGGTCAAATACATCAGCCACCACGCGATCGCGCTGATCGCCGGCAGCATGATCAAGTCGCTCGCCCTCGTCGCGCTGACGCTGGTGCTGCTGCTGCTGCTAGACGCGACGCGCTGGCGCCGCCCGCAGACATGGTCGGCGGCCCGTCCGCTTGTGCTCGTCGGGGGGATCGCCCTGGCGGTCGTCAACGTCGCCCACCAGGTCGTCGGCGCGATCCAGGCGCACAAGTTCGCGGTCGGCCACGACTTCTCCAGCCACGCCGTCGAACAGGCGCTGACGAAGGGTGCGATCAACGTGGGCAGTCAGTACCTGGACCTGCTCGCGGCGCTGTGCCTGACGGCGGGCATCATCGCGGTGTCGATCAACGCCATCCGCGTCGGGCTGCTGACCCGCTGGATGGGGGTGATCGGGATTTTCTCGGGCATCCTCATCTTCCTGCCGATCGGCGGCGCGACGCTGGAAATCGTGCCCGCGTTCTGGATGGTGGGGATGGGCGTCCTGTATCTCGGTCGCTGGCCGGGCGGCGATCCACCCGCGTGGACGGCCGGAGAGGCACGGCCGTGGCCGACACAGGCCGAGCGCAGGGCCGAACGCGAAGAGGGGTCTGGCGGTGGCGGCAAGGGCAGGGGCAAGCCGGCGCTCGCGTCTGGGCCCGATGTGGCGCCCGCACCTGAGCCCGCGTCTGCGTCCACGGCATCGAAGGGCGGCTCCTCGCGCAAGCGCGGTCGCAAGCGTCGTTAGGGAGTCACGGCTCGGGTCGATGGGGCCGAGCCCGTCACGGGCGGCGAGCGCTCGGAGATCGACGGGATCTCCGAGCGCCAATGGCGCAGTGACCGCGGCTGAACGCGTCCGAGCAGTAAGACGTTTGCAAACCAGATCTCATCCCCAGCGGACAGGCTCGGTGTGCATGCCCAAGTAGGACAAAACGTCCCATCGGCGGGGGCATTGCGGGCCGGCATGGAAAATCTGGGCGTTCTGAGGATTGGATCTGGATGTTTGCGGGAATAATCCTGTCTAGCGCGGACACGCCACCGGCGTCAATGCGGCGAACGGGGGCGCCAGCCAGATTGCATCGTCGACGCCGACCCGCACCGGGCGGTTGAAGGAGGACTCATGGAGGCAGCAACGATCCACCGTCAAGACCCGACGCGTGGCGAGGGCGAGCGCGCGGGCGCGGGCTCAGCCAACACCAGCATCGCCGGCTGGAAACCGGCCGACCCCGGGCCGCTTGGTCTCGCGGGGTTCGCGATGACCACG
Organism: uncultured Solirubrobacterales bacterium; assembly: GCA_963749285.1. Classification (GTDB taxonomy): domain Bacteria; phylum Actinomycetota; class Thermoleophilia; order Solirubrobacterales; family Solirubrobacteraceae; genus Palsa-744. The sequence continues at coordinate 122,195 of CAVVMD010000002.1, forward strand.
TTCGTCCTGTCGATGTTCAACTCGAATCTCGTCGACGGCAAGGGTGTGCCGGTCGTGCTCGGTCTCGCTCTGGCCTACGGCGGGATCGTGCAGCTGCTCGCCGGCATGTGGGAGTTCCGCACCGGCAACACGTTCGGCGCGGTCGCGTTCTGCTCGTTCGGGGCGTTCTGGATCTCGTTCTGGGCGCTCCAAGTGTTCTACGCCAAGCAGATCGGCGGCAACGCCGGCCACGCGGTCGGCGTGTACCTGTGGGCGTGGGCGATCTTCACCGCCTACATGACGGTCGCCGCGCTGCGCGTCAGCGGTGCGGTGCTGCTCGTGTTCGTGCTGCTGACGGTCACGTTCGTGCTGCTGGCGATCGGCGCCGTGGGCCCGCACGAAACCGTGACCCACTGGGGCGGCTACCTCGGCCTGGCCACTGCTGCGGCGGCCTGGTACGCGTCGTTTGCGGCCGTCGTCAACTCGACGTTCGGACGAACCGTGATGCCGATCATGCCACTCGGCGGGCGCTAAGAGTGCCTGACAAAATGCGGGTGCGGACCGGGGCGGATCATGGGCCAAGCGGGGCGCGGACGCAGGATCGTGGCAGTAGTGGTGCTACGGCGCGATCCGAGGACAAAGCCCCGCGCCGTGCACAGGGCCGCATCCGGACGTGCACGCATTTGTTAGGTGCTCTCAGGCGGCGTCCGGCCGGGGACTGGGGCGGCGGGGTGCGTCTGGGCGGCAGCGGATACACACACATAGATTCTGCGTCACTCCTACCGGCCGGTGGGATGATGTGCCTGTGCCGGGCGGGTGGCGCGCGAGTGCGATCGATTTAGAGGAGTGAGCAATGGCGACTGAATCCGATGTGGCTACGGGCGGGGAGCTCGACCGCGAGCTGGCGCAACTGTTGGACGTCGAGAAGTTCGAGCCATCGGGGGAGTTTCGCGAGCGTGCGCTGCTGAACGATCCGGCTGTGTATGAGCGCGCGGCGCGCGATCCGCGGGCGTGGTGGGTCGAGCAGGCGCGAGCGCTGGACTGGGCCGAGCCATGGGAGACGGTGCTCGACGACTCGAATCCGCCGTTCTACAAGTGGTTCGTCGGCGGCAAGCTGAACGTCTCCCACAACTGCCTGGACCGCCATGTGCAGGCGGGCCGGGGCGCGCGCGTCGCATACCACTGGCGCGGCGAGGACGGCTCGGAGCGGGACATCACCTACGCCGAGCTGCTGGCCGAGGTCAAGCGGTGCGCGAGCGCGCTGAAGGACCTGGGGGTGCGTCCGGGCGACGTCGTGGGGATCTACCTGCCGATGGTCCCCGAGGTCGTGGTCGCGATGCTCGCCTGCGCGCGGATCGGCGCTCCGCACAACGTCGTGTTCGGGGGCTTCTCTGCCGAGGCGGTGCGCGAGCGGATGGAGTTCTCGCAGGCGCGGGTCCTGATCACGGTCGATGGCGCGGCGCGCAAGGGCAAGACGGCGCCGGTCAAGGACCGCGTCGATGAGGTCATGGGGGATCTGGAGACGCTCGAGAAGATCGTCGTCGTGCGCAGCAAGGGCACGCCGTGTGAGATGCGGGAGGGCCGCGACGTCTACTACGACGAGATCTGCGCCGCCGCCGATCCGGAGTGTGAGGCCGAGCCGCTGGACGCCGAGCACCCGCTGTACATCCTCTACACCTCGGGCTCGACCGCCAAGCCGAAGGGCATCCTGCACACCACCGGCGGCTACCTCACCGGAGTCTCGGCGACGCACCGCTACGTGTTCGATCTGAAGCCCGACGAGGACGTCTACTGGTGCGCGGCCGACGTCGGCTGGGTCACCGGGCATTCCTACATCGTCTATGGCCCGCTGTGCAACGGCGCCACGTCGGTGATGTGGGAGGGCGCGCCGGACTACCCCAACAAGGGCATCTGGTGGGAGCTCGTCGAGCGCTATCGCGTGAGCATCCTGTACTGCGCGCCGACCGCGATCCGCGCCTGCATCAAGTGGGGCGCGCAGTGGCCCGGCGAGCACGATCTGAGCTCGCTGCGCCTGCTGGGCTCGGTCGGCGAGCCGATCAACCCGAAGGCGTGGCTCTGGTATCACAAGGTGATCGGGGGCGAACGCTGCCCGATCGTGGACACCTGGTGGCAGACCGAGACGGGCGCGATCATGATCACCCCGCTGCCCGGCATTACCACCACCAAGCCCGGCTCGGCCACGCAACCCTTCCCGGGGGTGGAGGCGGAGGTGCGTGACGAGTCCACCGGCGAGCCGATCGAGGAAGGTCAGGGTCTGCTCGTGCTCACGCGACCGTGGCCGTCGATGCTGCGCACGCTGTACAAGGAGGACGATCGCTTCGTCGAGACGTACTTCAAGCGCTTTGGCTCAGAGACCTACCTCGTGGGCGACGCAGCCCGGCGCGACAAGGACGGCTACCTGTGGGTGATCGGGCGTATCGACGACGTCGTCAACGTCTCCGGGCACCGGCTGTCCACCGCGGAGGTCGAGTCCGCGATCGTCGCGCACCCCGATGTCGCGGAGGCCGCGGTGATCGGCCAGCACGACGAGGACACCGGCCAGGCGATCGTCGCGTTCGTCACGCTGCAGGGCGACCTCGCCGGCGACGAGCACACGGTGCAGGGCATCCGCGAGACGGTCGCCACGCGGATCGGCAAGTTCGCCCGGCCAAAGCGCATCATCTGGGCGGATGACCTCCCCAAGACGCGTTCGGGCAAGATCATGCGCCGTCTGCTGCGCGACATCGCCGAGGGTCGCGCGCTGGGTGATGTGACGACGCTGCGCGATCCCGCGGTCATGGCGCAGCTGGAGGGGCGGGTCAAGGAGCTGCAGGCGCAGGAGGATTGAGCCGGGGAGGGCAGGATGCGCCACCCTTATCGACCCCCGTCAAGCCTTCGCGTCAATGGCCGGTGCCATGATGTTGCACAACGCGCAGCGCCGGCCGGACCAGCAGCCGTCGTCGTCCTGGGGCCACGAAGTCCTGATCGAGCCCGGGCAGGGCAGCGCAGGATGCCCGCCACTCTCATCGAATCTTTAGGTACGTCTGGGAGGCTGCGCGCGATCACTCGCGGGACTCGCGCGATGTCTGCCCCGACCAGCCAAGCACAAAGGAATCAATGTCCTCCCCTGTTGACGCGTCAACCGTCTCCCCACCTGCGTCCGAGTACGCCGACTCTGGCTTGGCGATCGAGACCACCGGCCTGACCAAGCGCTTCGGCGCGCGCGCTGCGATCGACGGCGTCGACCTGCAGGTGCCGCGCGGGTGCGCGTTCGGGTTTCTCGGCCCCAACGGGGCGGGCAAGACGACGATGATCCGCACCCTGCTTGGCCTGACCCATGCCAGTGCCGGGAGCATGAGCCTGCTGGGGCGTCCGGTTCCCGCGGAGCGGGCGCTGGCGCTGCAGCGGGTCGGCGCGATCGTCGAGGAGCCGCGCTTTCATCCGAACATGTCGGGCCGCGAGAACTTGCGCATCGTCGCTGCCGTCCGCGGTCCTGAGACGCGCGAGCGGATCGAGCCGGCGCTGGTCCGGGTGGGATTGGCCGAGCGCGCGGGAGACAGGGTCAAGCACTACTCGATGGGCATGCGTCAGCGGCTCGGGGTCGCGCGCTGCCTGCTGGCCGACCCGCTGCTGCTGATCCTCGACGAGCCGACGAACGGACTGGACCCGGGCGGCATCCAGGAGTTCCGCGAAATGATCCGCGCGATGGTCGAGCGTGAGGGCAGGACGGTGTTCATCTCCTCACACCTGCTCGATGAGGTCGAAAAGACCTGCGACGCGGCGGCGATCATCGACCGTGGCAAGGTCATCGCGCAGGGTCCGATCGCCGAGCTCGCCGCCGGCGGGGGCGTTCGCAACGAGCTGATCCTGGGCGTGGACAACGTCGAGCTGGCGCTGACGACGCTCGGAGCCAGCGAGCTTGTGAGCGAGGCGCGCCGCTCTGACGAGGGTCTGCGCGTGGAGCTCACGGGCGCGGCGCAGACTGCATCCGAGGTCAACGCGGCCCTCGTGCGCGCGGGAGTCGGAGTTATGCGACTGGAGCCCGTGCGCCACAGCCTGGAGCAGCGCTTCCTGGAGGTCACCTCGCGGCTGGACGGCTCGGCGTCGATGGAGACCATCGAGGAGGTGAGGGCATGAGTGCCGTCGCGCCGGCCACGGGTGCGCCCAGTCCTTCGAGTCCGAGCGGCTCGTCGACCACGATCGTGGCGCAGATGTTCAGCGCGGACTTCCTCAAGCTGCGCAAGAAGCGCGGGACCCTGATCTGGGCGCTGGTGCTCGCGGTCGCGCCGATCCTGATCTTCTTTCTCGTGTCGGCGATCCAGCACACCTCCAACCCGGTCAAATACGAACCTGCCGGAGGCGCGAAAAACTTCAGCGACGGCCTGCGCGTGGTCACGCTGTTCTTTGGGCCGCTGGCAGCGATCCTGATCGGCGTCGAGGCCGGCACCGGGGACGCCTCCGCGGGCGTCTTCCGCGATCTGGTCGTCACCGGCCGCTCGCGCCTTCAGCTGTTCGCCTCCCGCGTGCCCGCCGCACTCGCCCTCTGCTGGGTGGTGATAATCGGCGCCTTCGCGCTGCTGCTCGCCGGCAGCTTCATCTTCGCCTCCGACCTGCCCACGCCCGGCGGCGCCCTGATTCTCAACGGCCTCGGCTTCGCGCTGCTCGGCACGGGCGTGCTGTGCGTGATCGCGGTCGGCCTCGCGTCGCTGACGACCTCCAAGCCCGCCGCGATCATCGTGATGATCGCCTGGCAGGTCGTCGCCAGCCCGTTGATCGCGAGCATCAGCTCGCTGGGCAGCTCACGCAGGGCGATCCTCAGCCAAGCGATCGCCCACTTCAGCCCCGTCCACGTAGGCGAAGGCGGTCACGGTGCGACCGTCACGATGAGCGAGGGGACCGCTCTGCTGGTGGTTGCGATCTGGGTGGCGGTGTTCCTCGCGCTCGGCGCCTGGCGCACGCGCACGATGGACGCCTGACAGGAAGCCGCTGGGCGGCGCTGGCCGATCTTCGATCGGTCTGCGTCCTCGGTCGCTCGCGTACCGAAGCCGGGAGACACTCGCTACCGAAGCGGGGAGACACTCGCTTACGCTCGCATCCCCCGTTCGGCCAGCATCCCCGTTTCGGCCAGCACGCCACGCTTCCTGCGTCCTTGATCTGCTTGCCCATCGACTCCCTGGACTCCCTGGGGAAAGGTGACTAAACCTTGCGGTGCTCGGGCACCCAGCAGCCGTCGTCGCCGCGCGCGAAGTCCTGGAACAGATTGGGGGCCTCGGCCTGCATCATGCGGGCGATCGTGTCGAACACGAGGCGCAACTCCTCCTCGGCGCCCTCGGCCGTGCGCATCTCGATCACGTGGCGCAGCGTGCGCGCGTTGGCGGTCCACACGATGTCGGTGCTCAGCCCGATCGGGGCGAGGCGGCGCAGCGCGGAGGTGACCTCCTTCTTGACGTGGAATGGCACTCCCTCGGCGTCGATTTCCAGCTCCGCAGCCGCGCTGACCTGGAACTCCTCCAGCTGCTCGACGATACTCAAGACCTGCTCGCGCACGGGCTCCAGCGCCGGCGGCACGCGGAAGCCGATATCGGCGAGGCGCACGTAGCGCAGGCTCTCCTGGCTGAACGCCGAGCCCGCGCGATGCCTCACCAGCTCGTGGGTGAAAACACGGCTCACGTTGCGCAGCACGAACGACCAGTTCGCGTGCTCCAGCACGCTGCCGTGGGCGGAGCGCAGGATGTTGGCGAAGTACTCACGCTGATCGGTTCGGATCTTCGTCACGTTCGGGTTCAGGCCCGGCTCCCAGCTGCGATAGCACGCTCGGCCGCCGAACTCGACGAGCAGTTCTCCGCCGTTGGGACTCCCGTCGGACTCCCCCAGACGGCGCTCCAGCCACGACTCGCCGCCGACGTCGCGCAGGTAGCCGCGCATCCCCTCGACATCGATCGACGGGCGGGCGATCAGGTGGACGGTGGGTATCGTCTCGTGCATCGGGCGGACGATGGTACATACCGTGCCGGGCGTCCCTCGGCGCGAGGCCCATCGGGTAGCCTCCAGGCCATATGGCGACAATCGAGAAGACGGCTGCGCCGGCGCCATCCGGCGTCCCGGTCGCGGCGCGCGCGCTCACGCGCCGCTACGGCGAGGGCAGCACAGCCGTAGATGCGCTTCGCGGTGTCGATGTCGACGTGCGTTCGGGAGAGCTCGTCGCCGTGATGGGGCCGTCGGGCTCGGGCAAGTCGACGCTGATGCACCTGCTGGCCGGCCTGGACCGACCGACATCGGGCACGGTGACGATCGCCGGCACCGAGCTCAGCCCGCTCGGCGACTCAGCTCTGACACGGCTGCGCCGCGAGCACATCGGCTTCATCTTCCAGTTCTTCAACCTGCTGCCGATGCTCGACGCGGAGGAGAACGTCGTCCTGCCGCTCTCGATCGCGGGCGAGCGCCCGGAGCAGGCGTGGGTCGATGAGCTCGTATCGAAGGTCGGCCTGGAGCAGCGGCGCAGCCACCGCCCGTCCGAGCTCTCCGGCGGCGAGCAGCAGCGGGTGGCGATCGCGCGCGCCCTGATCACCCGCCCCACCATCCTGCTCGCCGATGAGCCGACCGGCAACCTCGACTCGAAAACCGGCGGGGAGATCCTCGAGCTGATGCGCGCCTCGGTCGACTCCTACGGCCAGACGACGGTGATGGTGACCCACGATCCGCGCGCCGCCGCGATCGCCGATCGTATCCTGTTTATCGCCGATGGTTTGATCGTGAAGGAACTTACCGGCGCGAGCGCCGCTGAGGTGCTGGCCGTGATGGGCGAGCTCTCGGCATGATCGCGGTAGCGCTCAAAGGCCTGGCCCGCCGCAAGCTCCGCGCGGCGCTGACCGCGCTGGCGATCGTGCTCGGCGTGGCGATGATCAGCGGCACCTACATCCTCACCGACACGATCAAATCCGCGTTCGGCACCGTGTTCACGCAGGTCTACCGACACACCGACGTCGTCATCACCGGCAAGAGCGCGATCGGCTCGGGCAAAGAACGGGGCGGCGCGACGGTGGCGCCCTCGTTGCCCGAATCCCTGCTGGCTGCCGTGCGTGCGCTCCCCGGCGTGGCGCAGACCGAAGGGGGCATCTCGGATACCGCGCAGCTGGTGGGGCGGGACGGCAAGGTGATATCCAGCGGTGGCGCTCCCGGGCTGGCCTTCAGCGTGCAGCCACACGGCAGTCAGCGCTTCAACCCGCTGCAGCTCATCTCTGGCGCCTGGCCGTCAGGACCCGACGAAGTCGCGATCGACGCCAACACGGCCGAAACCCATCACTACGCGGTGGGTCAGGCGATCGGCGTGATCGCGCGCGGCGCCGAGCAGCGCTTTCGGATCGCGGGCATCGCCAAGATCGGCGGGGTTTCCTCGCTCGGCGGCGCGACGATGGCGATCTTCGATTTTCCCGTCGCCCAGCGGCTGTTTGACAAGGTGGGCCGGCTCGACTCGATCTCGATCGCGGACAGGCCCGGGTACACCCCGGCGCAGGTCGTGCGCGAAATCCGACCGATCCTGCCGCCCAGCGCGCAGGTGCGCACGGGCGCGGCAGAAGCCCAGCACGCGACGAGCAACACCAACGGCTTCCTGGAAATCATCCAGGACTTCCTGCTCGCGTTCGCCGGCGTCGCGCTGTTCGTCGGCGCGTTCGTGATCGCCAACACGATCTCGATCACGATCGCCCAGCGCACGCGCGAACTGGCGACGCTGCGCACGCTCGGGGCGACTCGCCGCCAGGTGCTGCGCTCGGTGCTGCTCGAAGCCCTCGTGATCGGGCTGCTGGCATCGGTGGTCGGCCTGTTCCTCGGCTTGGGACTCGCCAAGGGCCTGAACTCGCTGTTCGTCTCCTTCGGCATCGACCTGCCGCAGGCGAGCACCGTGTTCGCGACGCGCACGATCGTCGTCTCGCTCGCCGTCGGCGTGCTGATCACGGTGCTCGCCGCGCTGCGCCCTGCTCTGCGCGCCACCCACGTGCCGCCGATCGCCGCGGTGCGCGAGGGCGCGCTGCTGCCGCCGTCGCGGTTCGCGCGCTTCGGAACGCCCGTCGCCCTGCTGACGATCCTCGGGGCGGTCGCGTTGATGCTGATCGGACTGTTCGTCGGCGGGCTCTCGACGGGATCGCGACTGCTTGCGATCGGCGTGGGCGCCGCGGGCCTGTTCGTGGGCGTGGCGATGCTCGCCAAGGTGCTCGTGCCGCCGCTCGCCTCCGTGCTCGGCTGGCCCGCGACGAGGATCGGCGGCGCCGCCGGCAAGCTCGCGCGCGGCAACGCGATGCGCAACCCCACGCGGACGGCCTCGACCGCGTCGGCGCTGATGATCGGCCTCGCGCTCGTGACGCTGGTCTCCGTGCTGGCGACCGGGCTGAAGTCGACCTTCGAGAGCTCCGTCAACCAGATCTTCAACGCCGACTACGCGCTCACGGCGACGAACAACTTCTCGCCCGTCTCGATCGCGTCCGCGCAAGCCCTGCGCGGGGTGCCCGGCGTGCAGGTGGTGTCCGGCGTGCGTGCCGGACAGGGCCGCGCGTTCGGCGGTGAAATCAACGTGAGCGGCGTCTCGCCGGACATCAGCCGGGTGATCGACGTCAAGTGGCAGCACGGCTCGCCCGCCGTCCCGGCCGAATTGGGTCAGAGCGGAGCGTTCGTCTCCAAGGACTACGCGAAAGAACTGCACCTGCACGTGGGCTCGCCGATCGCCGTCGAGACACCCGCCGGGCGCGTCATGCACCTGCACCTGCGCGGCATCTTCGCGCCGCCCAAGGGCGGCTCTCCGTACGGCGATGTGACGATTTCCACGCAGCGCTTCGACGCCGAATACGAGAACCCGCAGAACGTTTTCACGTTCGTGAACATCGCCGGCGGCGTTACGGCTGCAAACACACACTCACTCGAAAGCGCGCTGGCGGGCTTCCCCGACGCGAAGATCCAGACCGAGAGCCAGTTCAAGTCCAGCCAGGAGCAGGGGATCGACACGCTGCTCAATCTCCTGTACGTGCTGCTCTCGCTGTCGATCATCATCAGCCTGTTCGGGATCGTCAACACGCTCGTGCTGACCGTGTTCGAGCGCACCCGCGAGCTCGGCATGTTGCGTGCCGTCGGCATGACCCGGCGCCAACTGCGGCGGATGATCCGCCACGAGAGCATCGTCACCGCCCTGATCGGCGCCGCGCTCGGGATCCCCGTGGGAATCGTGCTCGCGATCATGGTCGGACAGGCGATCGAATATCCCACCTTCGCGATCCCCGTCGGGACGCTCGTCGTATTCGTGATCGCCGCAATCATCGCCGGCATCCTCGCCGCGATCTTCCCCGCCCGGCGAGCCGCCCGTCTGAACGTGCTGGAGGCGCTGCAGTACGAGTAGGGCCTCTATGTCTCATGCTTGAAAAATGCTGATAGGGAGGACCTCGCCGCATGCGGCGAGGTCGCCAGGGCCGCATGCGGCCCTGGCTGGGAACCGCACATGTGCGGTTCCCCCGGGCGGTGCATGCACCGCCCGGCCATCCGGCGCATGCGCCGGATGGAACAGCATCTTCCGCTCAGGTCATCGCGGATAAGCTGCCGTGATCATGTCCGCGAGCGCTCCTTCCACCCCCGCCGACCCCGAGCTGGCCGAGACCGCCTGGGATCTGGGACCGCTCGTCGACAGTGATGGCCCCGCCGGGGTACAGCGCCGTCTGGACGAGGCGCTCACGCGCGCACAGGCGTTTGCCGAGCGCTATGCCGGCAAGCTGGCTGAGCTGGACAGCGCGGGCCTGGCCGAGGCGATGCACGAGCTCGCTGACATCCATGACCTCGTCGGGCGCGCGGGCACGTATGCCGCGCTGGACTTCTCCACCGACACGGCCGACCCCGCGCGCGGGGCGCTGCTGCAGCGCACGCAGGAGCGCGGCACCGAGATCGAGACGACGCTGCTGTTCTTCGAGCTCGAGTGGGCCGCCCTGTCCGACGAGCGCGCACAGGAGCTGCTTGGAGGCGAGGGACTGGAGTTCTGCCGCCATCACCTGCGCAGCGCGCGCCGCTATCGCGATCACCTGCTCTCAGAACCCGAGGAGGTCATCCTCGCCGACAAGGCGCTCACCGGCTCCTCGGCCTGGTCGCGCCTGTTCGAAGAGCTGACCTCGGCGATCGAGGTCGAGCTGCCGGTGGCCGGCGACGATGCCATTCCCCGCGACGGCGATGCCACGCGCGCGAGCGCGCGCGAGCGCGTGGCCCTCGATCTCGCGCTCAGCCGCCTGGCGCTTCCAGACCGTGAGCTGCGGCGCACCACCGCCGAGGCCGTCACCGCGGCACTGCAGCCCGGGCTGCGCACGCGCGCGTTCCTGTTCAACACGCTGCTCGCGGACAAGGCGACCGACGACCGGTTGCGCCGCTACCCGAGCTGGCTGGCCGCGCGCAATCTGTCCAACGAAGCGAGCGACGAGTCCGTCCAGGCGCTGATCGAGGCGGTGCGCGGGCGCTATGAGATCGCGCGGCGCTGGTACCGGCTGAAGGCGCGCCTGCTGGGCGTCGAGCGGATCGCGGACTACGACCGCATGGCGGCCGTCACCAGCGACGAGGTCACCTACACATATGCGCAGGCGCGTGAGATCGTGCTCGACTGCTACTCGTCCTTCTCCCCCGAGCTGGGGAACCTGGCGCAAGGGTTCTTCGACGGGCATTACATCGACGCGCCCCTGCGTCCGGCCAAGCGCGGCGGGGCGTTCTGCGCGTCGGCGGTGCCGTCGGTGCACCCGTATGTGCTGCTCAACTACACCTCGCGGCGGCGCGACGTGCTCACGCTCGCGCACGAGCTCGGCCATGGGGTGCACTTCGCGCTGGCGGCCCGGCAGGGGGTGTTTCACCAGGGCACGCCACTGACGCTGGCCGAGACCGCGTCGGTGTTCGCCGAGACGATCGTGTTCGGGCGGCTGCTCGCGGAGGACGCGACGCCCGCCTCGCGCCTGGCGCTGCTCGCGGAGAACCTGGAGGGCGCGATCGCGACCGTGTTCCGCCAGGTCGCGATGAACCGCTTCGAGGATCTCGTCCACACTGCGCGCCGTGAGCAGGGTGAGCTGTCGGTCGAGCGCTTCGGCGAGCTGTGGGTCGAGAGCCAGCAGGAGATGCTCGGCGACTCGGTGGCGATCACCGACGGCTACCGCTCGTGGTGGTCGTATATCCCGCACTTCATCGGCTCGCCCGGGTATGTGTACGCCTACGCCTACGGTCAGCTGCTCGCGCTGTCGGTGTATGAGCGCTACGAGCAGCGCGGGGCGGAGTTCGTGCCCCAGTATCTGCAGCTGCTCAGCGCCGGGGGGTCGCGCAGTCCCGAGGAGCTGGGTGCGATCGTGGACGTGGACCTGGCCGACCCGGGGTTCTGGGACGCGGGCCTGGACCTCGTCGAGCGCCAGTTGCAGCAGGCCGAAGCGGCAGCGCAGGCCGCGCTCGGGGGGTAACCGGCGCGCGTTCGGCGCCAGCGTAACGAAATCGTTATACGCACCTGACCGATCGTTACACGGTCGTGATGGCCGCCGGTCAATAGTGCAGTCATGGACGTTGTGGCCGTACTGCTCGGGATCGTGGTGTTCCTGATCCTGTTGGCGATGATCGAGGGAATCGACAGGGTATGACCGTCTCGCTGCCGGTCGGAGACCTGATCGCGCATATGAGCGGCGCTGACGTGTTCGGGTTGGTCGTGACCGTGTTGATCATCGGTTATCTGTTTTACGCGCTGATCCGCGGAGAGAAATTGTGACGTTCACCGGCTGGCTGACGATCGTTCTGTTCGCGGTCATCCTGACCGTGGTGGCGCTGCCGCTCGGCAGCTACATGGCAAGGGTATACACCGGCGGGCGGGTGTTCCTGACGCCGATATTCGCAGGCCCCGAGCGGTTTTTGTACGGCCTGCTCAGGGTCGATCACACGCGCGAGCAGGACTGGAAGTCCTACGCAAAAAGCCTGTTGATCTTCTCGCTCGCGGGCTGGCTGCTGCTGTACCTGATCCTGCGCACGCAGACGCTGTGGAACTTCACCGGCCTGAACCCGCTCGATTATCACTCGGGCTCGTGGAACGTGACGTTCAACACGGTGTCGTCGTTCATGACGAACACGAACTGGCAGTTCTACAGCGGCGAGACGACGATGAGCTACTTCAGCCAGATGGCTGGGCTGACCGTGCAGAACTGGCTGTCGGCGGGCATCGGGATCATCGTCGCGGTCGCCCTGGTTCGGGGGATCGTCGGGCGCAGCGGCAAGAGCCTCGGGAATTTCTGGCAGGACCTGGTGCGCACGATCCTGTACGTGCTCACGCCGCTGTCGGTGATCGCCGCGATTGTGCTGGTGTCCCAGGGTGTGATCGCCAATTTCTCAAATTACTTGACCGTGCATACGATCACTGGTCTGAACCAGACGATCGCGATGGGGCCGGTCGCCTCGCAGGAGGCGATCAAGCTGCTCGGGACCAACGGGGGCGGGTTCTTCAACACCAACTCCGCCCACCCGTTCGAGAACCCGACTCAGTTCACCAACTTCTTCGAGATGCTGCTGGTGCTGATCATCCCCGCCGCGCTCGTGTTCATGTACGGGCGCATGACCGGCAACCGCCGCCAGGGGTATGCGATCTACGGCGCGATGATGCTGATGTTTCTCGGCGCGGTGACGGTCGCCTACATCGCCGAGGCGCACGGCTCGCCCGCCCAGCACGCGGCTGGGCTGCACACCGGCGTGATCCACGGCTCGACCGGCGGCAACATGGAAGGCAAGGAGCAGCGCTTTGGGATCGCGGGGTCGGCGCTGTTCGACGTCGTCACCACGGTTACCTCATGCGGTGCGGTGAACAGTGCGATCGAGTCGTTCACCGGCATCGGCGGGGCGGTTCCGTTCGCCAACCTGTCCGCGAGCGAGGTCATATTCGGCGGCGTCGGCACGGGGCTGTACTCGATCCTGCTGTACGTCCTGCTGGCGGTGTTCATCGGCGGGCTGATGGTCGGGCGCACGCCCGAGTGGCTTGGCAAGAAGCTCGAGGCGCGCGAGATCAAGCTCGCCGGGCTCGGCATTCTCATCACGCCGCTGGCGGCGCTGTTCTGCACGGCGCTGGCCACTGCGAGCAGCGCCGGGCGCAAGTCGATCTCCGAAGCGGCGCTGTCCAAGGCGGGCGGCAGCACGCCGCAGGGGTTCTCCGAGACGTTCTACGCGTACCTGTCCCAGGCCAACAACAACGGCTCCGCGTTCGCCGGCTACACCGGCTACATCCAGCCCAACGCCGGCAACCTCGGCGCCCACGGGATCACGTTCGCGAATCTGCTGGGCGGCTTCGACATGCTGTTCGCGCGCTACGCGCCGATCCTGTTCGCGCTCGCCGTCGCCGGCGCGCTCGCGGGCAAGCGTGTGACCCCGGCGGGCCTCGGCACGATGCGCACCGACAACCCGACGTTCGTGGTGCTGCTGATCGGCGTGATCGTGCTCGTCGGCGCGCTCACATTCTTTCCAGCCCTGCTGCTCGGACCGATCGTCCAGGGCCTGACCGGACATTTGTACTAAACACCATGAAACGCGACATCATCACATCGGCAATTGGCATCGTCCATAAGCCGGGGGAGGGCAGGCCCTCCCCCGGTGCCCCCTCCCGTCACAACGTCAAAATAAAATGAAACGCGACCTCATCACCTCCGCAATCGGCATCGTCGTATTCACCGTTTTGCTCGGGCTGATCTATCCCCTGTTCATCACCGGCGTCGGCCAGGTCGCGTTCCCGGGCAACGCCAACGGGCAGCGGCTCTATGTGGGTGGCAGGTTGGTCGGGTCGAGGATCATCGGGCAGAACTTCGGTACCCCGGTGCTGGAAAAGAACGGCAAGGTAAAGGAAATCAAAGGCGCGATCGTCACCGAAGCGGACGCGCGCTACTTCCAGACGCGCCCCTCGGCCACCGAAGGCGGAGCGTACAACGCCGCCGCGAGCACGTTTTCCAACAAAGGGCCCAACAGCGTGAAGACCAGGGAAGCCAACGAAGAAAACATCAAGGCCTATCTCGAACTAAATAAAAATCCGGCCACCAAAGCCGAATACGACCCGGGCCTGACCGCGGCGAAGATCCCGGTCGACGCGGTCAACACCTCGGCCTCGGGCCTGGACCCCGAAATCTCACAGGCCAACGCCTGGATTCAGGCACACCGTATCGCGGCCGTGCGTCGTCTCCCCCTCGCGACTGTGAACGGACTGATCGCCAAATACACATCGGGCCGCGGGCTCGGTTTCTCCGGCGAGGAAGGCGTGAACGTGCTCGAGCTCAACCTCGCGCTGGACCGACTCGCCACAGGAGGTAAAGGCTGATGGCCACGCCCGCACACACCGAACGGCAGGCCGTCTCGCTGTTCCAGCGCGACATCGTCCGGCGCGCCCTGATCGACAGCGTCAAGAAGCTCGACCCGCGCGTGCAGATCCATAACCCTGTCATGTTCGTCGTGGAGATCGGCTCGGTCATCACGACCGCGACGTGGCTGATTCAGGCGTTCGGCGGCAAGCCGCTGGGGGGAGGACATGAGCCCGCCTGGTACACGTTCACGATCGCGTTCTGGCTGTGGCTGACGGTCGTGTTCGCGAACATGGCCGAGGCGTTTGCCGAGGGTCGCGGCCGCGCCCAGGCCGACACGCTGCGGACGATGCGCAAGGAGACGGTCGCGAAGATGCGCGACGGCTCCACCAAGGCCGCGTCTGAGCTCACGCGCGGCGATGTCGTGGTCGTGCCGGCCGGAGAGCTGATCCCCGGCGACGGCACCGTGATCGAGGGCATCGCCACGGTGGACGAGTCGGCGATCACGGGTGAGTCCGCGCCCGTTATCCGCGAGTCCGGCGGCGACCGCAGCGCCGTGACCGGCGGCACGCGCGTGACCTCGGATGAGATCGTCGTGGAAATCACCCAGGAGCCCGGCCAGTCGTTCCTGGACCGCATGATCGCGCTGGTCGAGGGGGCGGAGCGGCGCAAGACCCCGAACGAGATCGCGCTGAACATCCTGCTCGCGGCGCTGACGCTCATATTCATGATCGTCGTCGCGACGCTGCGCCCGTTCGGGCTGTTCGCGGGCACGTCGATCTCCGAGACGACCCTGATCGCGCTGCTGGTCGCGCTGATCCCGACGACGATCGGGGCGCTGCTGAGCGCGATCGGGATCGCCGGCATGGATCGGCTGGTGCGTCGCAACGTGCTGGCGCTGTCCGGGCGCGCGGTCGAGGCCTCGGGCGACGTGGACGTGCTGCTGCTGGACAAGACCGGCACGATCACGATCGGCAACCGCCTGGCGTCAGAGTTCGTCCCGATGCCGGGCGTGCCCGAGTCCGAGCTGGCCGAGGTCGCGCAGCTGGCCTCGCTCGCCGACGAGACGCCCGAGGGACGCTCGATCGTGGTGCTGGCCAAGCAGTACGGCATCCGCGAGCACGACATGTCGACGCTGAACGCAGAGTTCGTGCCGTTCACCGCCCAGACCAGGATGAGCGGCGTGGACATCGACGGGCGGCGGCTGCGCAAGGGCGCGGGCGACGCGATCATCGGGCTCGTATCGAGCGAAGGCGGTTCGCCGCCGCCGGAGCTGCAGTCTCAGCTCGACCGCATCGGCAACGAGGGCGGCACGCCGCTGGCCGTCGCGCGCGACAATCAGGTGCTCGGGGTCGTGTACCTCAAGGACACGATCAAGGAGGGGATGAAGGCAAGGTTCGACCAGCTGCGGGCGATGGGCATCAAAACTGTGATGGTCACCGGCGATAACCGCCTGACCGCCGCCCACATCGCGCAGGAGTCAGGCGTGGACGACTTCCTCGCCGAAGCCACGCCCGAGCGCAAGCTCGCGCTGATCCGCGAGCAGCAGGCCGACGGTCGCCTCGTGGCGATGACCGGCGACGGGACCAACGACGCTCCCGCGCTGGCCCAGGCCGACGTGGGCGTGGCGATGAACACGGGCACCCAGGCCGCGCGCGAGGCCGGGAACATGGTCGACCTGGACTCCAACCCGACGAAGCTGATCGAGATCGTCGAGGTCGGCAAGCAGCTGTTGATCACCCGCGGCGCGCTCACCACTTTCTCGATCGCCAACGACGTCGCCAAGTACTTCGCGATCCTGCCGGCCGTGTTCGTCGCTACTTATGCGACCACGCCGGGGGGCAAGGGTCCGCTGCACGTGCTCAACATCATGGACCTCGGCACGCCCCAGTCGGCGATCGTCTCGGCGATCATCTTCAACGCGATCGTGATCCCCCTGCTGATCCCGCTGTCGCTGCGCGGCGTGCGCTACCGCCCGATCGGCGCGAGCGCGCTCTTGCGGCGCAACCTCTGGATCTACGGCCTCGGCGGGATCATCGCGCCGTTCATCGGCATCAAGCTGATCGACTTGATCGTGCACAACATCTTGGGAGCCTGAGCCGCAGTACGCGCGCTACATCTGTGGGCGACAATGCTCGCGTGGCGTCACCTGATCGCGGACACCTGAAGGTATTCATCGGCATGGCGCCGGGGGTCGGCAAGACGTATCGCATGCTCCAGGAGGGCGCGGCCGAAGCCGACAACGGGCGCGACGTCGCGATCGGCTATCTCGAGTCTCATGGACGCGCGGAGACCGTCGCGCAGGCGCAGGGCCTCGAGCTCATCCCCCGCAGGAACGTCGTCTACCGGGGGACGCCGCTGACGGAGATGGATCTGCCGGCGGTGCTGGCGCGCAAGCCGGAGCTGTGCCTGATCGACGAGCTCGCGCACACCAACGCGCCGGGGGTCGAGCACGAGAAGCGCTACGAGGACGTGCGCGACGTGCTGGGGGCGGGGATCGACGTGTTCTCCACCGTCAACGTCCAGCACCTGGAGAGCCTCAACGACCAGATCACACAGCTCACGGGCTCGCGCACGCGTGAGACGATCCCCGACGAGGTGCTGTCGATGGCCGACGAGGTCGTGCTGATCGATCTCACCCCCGAGGCGTTGATCGGGCGGCTGCGGGCGGGCAAGGTCTACCCCGCGGAGCGCGTGCCGGCGGCGCTGAACAACTTCTTCAAGATCGAGAACCTGTCCGCCCTGCGCGAGACCGCGCTGCGTCAGGTGGCGGAGGACGTCGAGGTCAAGCGCCTCGTGCGGGAGCCCGCCCCGGCGGTGCGCCGCGACGAGGGGGGGTCCCCGACGTCAGCGGAGGCGGGACCGCAGGCGATCGCCGAGCGGCTGCTGGCGCTGGCG
Source organism: uncultured Solirubrobacterales bacterium (assembly GCA_963749285.1). GTDB lineage: Bacteria > Actinomycetota > Thermoleophilia > Solirubrobacterales > Solirubrobacteraceae > Palsa-744. The sequence continues at coordinate 139,378 of CAVVMD010000002.1, forward strand.
ACGCTGCAGCCGCACTCCGAGCGCGTGGTGCGGCGCGCGTGGCGCTCGGCCCAGCGCTTGGACGCGGAGCTCGACGTGCTCGTCGTGCGCCCCCCCGGACGCGAGCCCAGCGCCTCCGACCGCGAGCGCCTGGAGGCGCTGCGACGGCTGGTGTCGATGCTGGGCGCCCGCCTGCGTGTGGAGGAGGGCGAGGATGTCGCGGCCGTTGCAATCTCGGTTGCGCGCGGGCTGGGCAGCACGTACGTGCTGCTGGGCGCCCCGGCGCAGCGCCGTGGGCTGCGCCGCCTGAACGATTCGCTGCTGAGGAGCCTGCTGCGCGGGCTGCCGGGGGTAGACATCCGCATCGTCGCCGACCCCACGCTGCGCGGGCAGACGCCCGAGGTCGAGCAGGTAGCGGAGTAAAGGTCGGGTAAACGGTGCAGGACCCAGAGTAGGGGTGGCGTAAAGCTGTGAGACCGCATCGCAACCCTGCGCCTCGAGCGTTGTTCCAGGAGCGACATGAGACCACGCCGGCTACCCAGACGAAGACGACGACTACGACTCCCCCAACTGCTTGCCACGCTCGTGATCCCGCTCGCGCTGGCGGTCGGCCTGCTGGTGGCGCCGAGCGCGGTCGGCTCAGCCCGGGCGCCGCGCGCGCACGCGGCCGCCTCCTACCTGACGGGCATCGGCGACGAGCAGGGCGAGATGTTCGGCAACCCGCTGTGGCAGCAGCTGCACACGAAGATCGTCCGCTACATCGCCCCGTATGACGCGGTCGTGCACTCCTACTCGCTCGACAAGGCGATCGTCTGGATCCGGGCCGCGGAAGCCCAGCACGAGCAGGTGCTGGTGGCGTTCTACCACTCCGAGTACACGCCGACGCGGATGCCGAGTGTTGCCCAGTACCAGCACGACGTGCAGAAATTCGTCAAGCGCTTTCCCCATGTTCGCCAGTACCAGTCCTGGGATGAGGCCAATCGCGGCAACATCTCCCACGTGCTGGCGAGCCCGTCGGCGGTGGCGGCGGCGCAGTACTACCAGGCGCTGATCCGCGTGTGTCACGGGTGCACGGTGATCGGGCTGGACGTGCTCGACGCGCAGGACATCGGCCCGACCCTGGAATACATCTCCGAATTCAAGCGCGAGATCGGGCGCCTGCGCACGATCATGCCGAAGATCTGGGGGCTGCACAACTACTCCGACATCAACCGCCTGGAATCCTGGCGCACGCGCGACCTGGTGAGTGCCCTCGGCGGGCAGGTGTGGCTGACCGAGACGGGTGGGATCGTGCAGTTCGGGGGCTCGTTTCCCAACAATCGTGGCTCGGGCCTGACGCGCTCGGCGAAGGTGCTCAAATACATGTTCGCCGTCGCCGCCTCGCAGCCCCAGATCAAGCGGTTGTACATCTATGACTGGACCGGCGGCTACACCTCGACGCGCTTCGACGCCGGGCTGATGAACGCCCACGACCAGCCCCGCCCCGGCTACATCGTCGTGTGCAAGCAGCTGCATGGGGCGAAATGCAACGTCAAGACGGTCAAGAATTGATCAGCTAAGCGGGGACGGACTTTTCATCCGGACGCCCCGCGAAGCGGGCTTTTCGGCCGGATGAAAACTTGTCCGTCCCCGCGCCGGCTCGTTGCGTAGCAACCGCATCGCGCATAGCGCCAGCAGGCCGATCGCAGCGGCGATCGGGGCGAGCACCTTCAGCGGGTATGAGCTGAAGCCCGGGTGCGCCGCTGTGCTCAGCGCGGTGTGATCGCCGGCCTTGACGATCAATTCCAGGCCCGCGTGGTCGATGCCGAGCACCGTCGGCGCCAGTACGGCGAACAGGCACCAGCCGATCAGCGCGAGCACGCCGTAGCCGAGCGAGGCGTTCGACAGGCGCAGGCGCGGTGTCGCCCACGCGGCCAGGACGACGCCGCCCCCCGCGGCGAGCAAAAACGGCCAGATGCCGCCCCAGCCGCGACCGAGGCCGTAGGCGGAGGCGATCGTGGGTTGGAACAGCCCCTCGCGCAGGTAGCGCGCCCATACGACCGTCTCGGTCTCGTAGCCTACGAGCGGGTGCGTGATCGTGGCGATCACGGTCGTTGCGATCGAGACCGCCGCCAGCGCGACCGTCGGCCCCGGCCAGCGCTCGAGCGCGATTGCGATCGGGAACGCCAGGAACGGCAGCATCGTGGTCAGGAATCTTGGACCCATGAACCCGCCTCCGAACGGCAGGTAGTAGCCAGAGTTGTAGCCGACGTAGCACACGCAGATACCGGCGATCGTCAGCGCCTCGGCGCGCTTGCCGCGTTTGCCGAGCAGGATTGTGCCGAGCGCTCCGAGCACCAGCACCGGCGAGATCGTCAGCAGCCCGCGCGAGTCGAATAGCAACGTCGCGAGCACCTTCAGGCTGGGTGCGCTGATGCCGAAGAACCCTTTCTGCTGGCGGGGGATGCTCGAGTAGGCGAGGTGCGTCCAGGAGTGAAACGCGTAGTGGTTGTACAGCGCCAGCGGCACGATGCCGACGATGCCGCCGGCGATGTACGCGCCCGCGCGGCGCACGAGGAGCACCGGTTTCAGGGCGTCCTTGCGTGAGAGCAGATACAGGCCGAGCACGAGTGCGACGAAGAACAGCGGGTACTCCGAGGCGACCGCGTAACCCATCGCCAGGCCGGCGAGCGCGAGCAGCATCGCGCTGGGTGGGCCGTTATCGCGCTCTCGCAGCATGAGCGCGAACGCGGCGAACCCCAGGAACGCGGTGAACACGTGGCTGAACAGCAGCGTCGACAGCGGCAGCACCATCGTGCCCAGCCCGAGCGCGACCGCGGCCGCCGCGCCGTAGCCCGGTTGAAAGCGGTCGGCCACGCGCCACACGAGCAGCGCCAGCAGCAGGCCGGGCAGCACGTTTGCCCATAGGCCGATCAGGTAGATCATCTCATCGCCCGGGTGATTCGGTGGCGCCACGTGCGCGTCCGTCCACGATTCGGCATTGACGAGGTTCAGTGCGTCGTAGAACGGCAGTGACCACAGTGCCAGGCCGGGCGCGCGCGCGGAGTAGTAATGGCCCTTGTAGTAGGCCTTGTCACCCGTATTCATCTGGTACTGGTCGATCGTCGTGCGTTCGACGTTCAGCGAGCGGATCAGATCGTAGTGCGATGTTTGATTCCAGGAGAACGACTGTATGAGCGTCGCGTATGACAGCCCGACGAGCAGGATCGCGGCCAGCGCGAGGCGTTTGCGGGTGATCGCTAGCCTCATTTCGATAATCCCTTCGGATATTGGTCGCGCTCCCAGGGGCTCGCAGGGCAAGCTGGGCAAGGACGCAGTGAGCGAAGTGTGCTCGGCACACGAGTGATCGAGGACGCAGATCCAGCGCCGGCATGCGTGCTCATGGTCAGTCGGTTCCGTGTAGCGCTGACGGCCCCGGTCCGATCTCATAGATCACGATCGAGCCCACCTGCCGGCGGGTGATGCCCAGGCCCGCGATCGGCTTGGCCGCCGCCGCCTGCGCGTTCGGGGGCTCGGCGAGCGCGTAGCCGACGATGCCCGGGAGCTTCGGCATCTGCAGGTGCAACACCACGGTCTTGATGCCGTAGTAGCGCAGCTTCTCCACACTGGCCTTGTCGGGGAACCCGTTCATCCCGCCGCGCAGATCGTCGACTGCGGGGATGTCGAACGTGCTGTTGCCGATCGGGATCTTGTAGAACCCGTTTGTCGAGTAGTACTGCCACAACCGGTCGGCGGCGCCGTCGGTGGGCAGGTCGAGGATCGGTCCGGGCAGCCCGATCTCCGCCTTTGCGGGCTGCGGGACGACCGGGTGGGCGAGATGCCCTGCGCCTTCGCCGAGCAGACCGATCAGCAGCACCCCGCCGAGGATCGCGCCCAGGCCGCGCAGCGCGTTGCGCCTGCCCCAGGAGTCGACCAGTCCAATCAGCCATCCGACGCCCGCGCCGGCGAGCAGCGCGTAGAACAGCGTCGCGGTCGTGAACACCCGGCCGGGGACGCGCACCCCGTCCCAGCCCGGGGCGTAGTCGTACAGCAGGCGATACGGATAGCCCGCCCCGGTCAGCCCGAGGCCCATCGCGAGGACCGAGCACACGACGATCCCGCCGGCCAGCCCAATGCGCAGCCTGCGCGTATACACCGCGCCGCCGGCGGCGAGCCCGGTCAGGGCGAGCACGAGGATCAGACCGCCGGGCCAGAACACGTCCTCGTTCTTGGAGTGCACGTGTGTGCGCGCCCCCGCGGTGACTGAGCCCCACACGCGGTTCTCCGAGGACGCGGACACCAGCGCCGCGGGGCCGGATGAGTACGTTTTGACTTCCTTGAGCGTGCGCTTGGCCGTCGGGTACTCGTTGGCGACCTTCAGATATGGGCGGGCCTGGTAGATCGCGACGACCCCGAAGATCGCCATGCCGACGCAACTCACGACCACCAGGCGCCGAGGCAGCGCCGGGCGCCCGGCGCGCCACCAGTACGCCAGCGCCAGCAGCGCGAGCACGCCCAGCAGGTAGCTGTACTGCAACCCGAGCGTGAACCCGAGGCTGACCTGCCAGGCGCTGACGAGCCAGCCGGCGAGCACCAGCCCGCGCGAGCTGTGCCGGTAGCCGCGCAGCAGCAGAAACAGCGCGAGCGCGATCCCGCCGCTTGAGATCACGTGCAGGTGTCCCGCCTCGGTCACGCGATAGGGCGCGTAGGCGAACGCGATGCCGGTGGCGCCGGCGGCGAGCTTGTTCAGGCCCAGCTCGCGTCCGAGCAGATACGCCCCGACGAAGCACAGCGACCAGGCCCACAGGAACAGCAGGTTGTAGCGGACCAGCGCGGCGACCGTGCCGTGTCCGAAGAACGCCGCCGGGCCGTACCCCAGCAGCGAGTCCGAGAACGCGAGGCTGAGCGGGTGCGGATAGAACGCGTTGGAGTCGAACAGGTGCAGCGGGTCGTTGAGCATCGCGTGTCCCACCCAGGCGATCTGCCAGGCGGTGCGGATCGGGTCACCGAGGTCCGGGGCGATGCGGCTGGGCAGGTGCAGCACCAGCGGCCAGGTGGTGAGGATTGCGAGGAGCACCCCCACAACCGCCACCCACAGCACCTCGAACCGTCCGAACGTGGGCGAGGGCGCCCAGCGGGCGGCACGCCCGCGTGTGCTCGGATGTGACGGAGTGCCGCGCTCGTCGCCGGCCCCGGAGTCGGGCGGCTGTGATTCGGATGGTGTGCGCGGCGGGCTGGGGACGCCCGTGCTCATCGGCTGCTGTGGATCGGTGCTGCGCGGATCGGCGCAGCATACGTGAGCGGCCTGCGCCATAGCGGCAGATGTCGGGGTTGCTGTTCGGACGTTCCGGAGAGTCGATTTGCGCAAGACTGTCCGGCATGAGGGTGCTCGTGGTCGGAGCCGGCGGTGTGGGGGCGGCGTTTGCGGCGATTGCCCAGCGGCGCGAGGTCTTCGAGCGGGTGACGATGGCCGACGTCTCGCCTGAGCGCGCACGTGCGGTGGTCGCACGCCTGGGCGAAGCCGATCGCTTTGCGGCCGAGCGCGTGGACGCCTCCGACCGCGACGACCTGACGCGGCTGATCGGTGCGACCTCCCCCGACGCGGTCCTGAACGCGTGCGACCCGCGCTTCAACGAGCCGATCTTCGGCGCCTGCTACGACGCGCGCGTGACCTATCTAGACATGGCGATGACGCTGTCGCACCCACATCCCGAGCACCCGTATGAGCTGCCGGGGACGATGCTCGGCGAGCATCAGCTCGCGCTCTCGGAGCGCTGGGAGCAGGCGGAGTTGCTCGCGCTCGTCGGGATCGGCGTGGAGCCGGGACTGTCCGACGTCTTTGCGCGGTATGCCTCCGAGGAGCTGTTCTCCGAGGTGCGCGATATCGGCGTGCGCGACGGCGCGGACCTGGTCGTCGAGGGCTATGACTTCGCGCCCACCTTCTCGATCTGGACGACGATCGAGGAGTGCCTGAACCCGCCGCTGATCTGGGAGCGCGAGCGTGGCTTCTACACCACCCCGCCGTTCTCCGAGCCGGAGACCTTCACGTTTCCGGAGGGCATCGGCGAGGTGGAGTGCGTCAACGTCGAGCACGAGGAGGTCATTCTCATCCCGCGCTGGGTGTCCTGTGAGCGGGTGACCTTCAAGTACGGGCTCGGCGACGAGTTCATCGGTGTCTTGCGCACCCTGCACAAACTCGGGCTGGACTCGACCGAGCCGGTGACCGTGCGCGGGCAGCGTATCTCTCCGCGCGACGTGGTTGCCGCGGCGCTGCCCGACCCCGCGACGCTCGGCGAGCGCATGACCGGGCGCACGTGCGCGGGGACGTGGGTCACGGGTGTGGGCGTGGACGGCGCCGAGCGCTCCACCTACCTTTACCACGTGGTCGACAACGAGACGACGATGCGCGAGTACGGCTCCCAGGCCGTTGTCTGGCAGACGGCTATCAACCCCGTCGTCGCGCTGGAGCTGCTCAACGAGGGCGCGTGGCAGGGCACGGGCGTGCTCGGACCGGAGGCGTTCCCGCCGGGGCCGTTCCTGGAGCGCCTGGCGGAGCTGGGCTCACCGCATGGGGTTATGGAGCTGGGCTGAGGCGGGGTCAGAAGTGTGCCGGCGCGTGCTCCACGGGTTGATCGAGCAGGCCGGGTGGGGCGGTTTCGGTTTTGCGAGAGAAAAACTCGCGGAAGAACGGTCTGGAGATGAGCATCAGCACGACCCCGAGCAGCAGGCCGCCGATGCCCATCCAGATAGGCAGAGTGATGCCGAGGATCGGGGGCGATTCGACATTTGCTTCGTGTCCGTAAAAGATCATTGCCTTGATGAACACACCGAACAACATCAGTCCCCCAACCAGCGGAGCCAGTCCAAGCAGCAGGAAGTTGCGCGTGCTCTTAAGCAGCTCATGTCGGTAGTAGACCGCGCAGGCGATGCCCGTGAATCCGTAGTAGAAGCAGATCGGAAACCCGATCGCAGTAATTGAATCGAAGAGCACGTGTTCGGAGAGCAGCAACAGCGGGACCGTGAAAGCAATCGAGACCGCGCCCATTCCGAGCGTCGACACGGTCGGGGTCAGGTAGCGCTTGTGCACACGACCGAGGAGCGCGGAGACCGCTTTCCAGTGCGCCATCGACAGCGTCGTGCGCGCGGTCGGCAGGATTGTCGTCTGCGTCGAGGCCGACGCTGACGTGAGCACCGCGATGATCAGCAGCTTGTAGAGGACTGAGCCGAGCACCGGCTTGCCGAGGGCGCTGAGCACGTCGGATTCGTTGGCGCCCAGAAACGAGGTGCCGTGGAAGGCCTGAGCGGAGATCGAGACGATCACATAGATGAGGACAAGCAAGACTGTCGAGACGACCGCCGCGCGGCCCGGGCCCTCGTTCGGGTCCTCAGACTCCTCGTTGACAGCCACACCCGAATCCCAGCCCCAGTAGATGAACACGCCGAGCAGCAGGCCGACGACCAGTGTGCTGAAGCTCATTTGTGTCGGGTCGATCCAGGAGAACGAGGGTTTGATCGAGCCGGCTGGGTGACCGCTGTAGACCTTGACCAGCGCGACTGTCGAGAACAGGGCGAGGATCGCGATCTCGGCCCCGAGCAGGAACTGCTGGATGCGCGCCGACAGCTCGATGCCGCGGTAGCAGATCCAGGTCATCAGCGCGATCCAGATCACCGCACCCGCGATGATGGCGCCTTTGGAGCTGGCGGCCGATTCCCAGCTGAACAGCTTGAAGGTGTACAGGGCGGCTATCTGAGCAAGTGACGCCATCACGATCACGTCAGCGAGGAAGATCGCCCAGCCGTTGACCCAGCCGGTCGCCGGCCCCAGCGCGCGTGTGGTCCACGCGAACGTCGTCCCTGCGTCGGGATCGGCGCGGTTGAGGTATTTGTAGGCCGCCGCGATCAGCAGCATCGGCACGAACGAGACGAGCAGCACGGCCGGAGCGTGCACGCCGACGCCGGAGATCAGGACGATGCCGCCGAGTGTTGCCGCCAGCGAGTAGGCCGGCGCCGTCGAAGCGACGCCGATCACGATGTTCGAGAGGTAGCCGATCGCGTTCTTCTTCAGGCCCTTGTCCTGGATCTCGGATGAGGCTGGCGCGCCGGATACGGCAACGGTGTCGATGGCCATCCCTACTTCTCCTCTGGGTGGCGGTTGTTCGGGTTGTAACAGAAGTTACGTCCTGCACCGTGGCGAGCACAAGGGGCGCGATCCCCAAAACGTATGGCTGGCGTTGTACATCTCGTACAATGGACTCAGCCTTTGTTGAACGGGCGATGCCTTGAGCTGGACATCCTGGCGGAGTACGGTTGTCCTGAGTGTCTAGCTGACGGCGACGCATCCAAGGAGAGTGTGCGATGGCAATCACACCGACGAGCACAGGTCTGAGCGAGCAGGGCCGCGAGGAGCATGCTCCGGCGAGCTCCCCCGGGACACACACCGGCGGGGTCCGGGCGGGCAGCGACCTGCAGGAGCTGGCCAAGCGCCACCTGTGGATGCACTTCACGCGCATGGGCGTCTACGAGGAGGGCGCGGAGGTGCCGGTGATCGTCCGCGGCGAGGGCTGCTACGTCTACGACGAGCACGGCCGGCGCTACCTCGACGGGCTGTCCGCCCTGTACTGCGTGAACGTCGGTCACGGCCGCGCCGAGCTGGGCGACGCCGCCGCCAGGCAGGCGCGGGAGCTCGGGTTCTACACCAACTGGAGCTACGCCCATCCGCGCTCGATCGAGCTCGCGGCGCGGATCGCGGCGCTGGCGCCGGGAGACCTGAACCGCGTGTTCTTCACCTCCGGGGGCTCGGAGGCGGTGGAGTCGGCGTGGAAGCTCGCGAAGGCTTTTCACGCTGCGCGCGGCGAGCCCACGCGGCACAAGCTGGTCGCGCGCCACCTGGCCTACCACGGGACCTCGATGGGCGCGCTGACCGCGACCGGGCTGACCCCTTTGCGCACGCCGTTCGAACCGCTGACTCCCGGTGGGGTGCACGTGGCGAACACGAACTCCTACCGCTGGGCCGAAGACCGCGATCCTTTGTGGGCGGCCGACGCGATCGAGGAGGCGATCTCCTTCGAGGGTCCGGAGACGGTGGCCGCCGTGATCCTCGAGCCGGTCCAGAACGGCGGCGGCTGCTTCGTGCCCCAGGACGGCTACTTCCAGCGCGTGCGCGACATTTGCGACCGCCACGGCGTGCTGTTGATCTCCGACGAGGTGATCTGCTCGTGGGGGCGGCTCGGGCACATGTTCGGCTGCGAGCGGTTCGGCTACTTGCCCGACATGATCACCACCGCGAAGGGCATCACCTCCGCGTACGCCCCGCTGGGCGCGGTGATCGCCTCAGACCGGGTGGCAGAGCCGTTCCTGCACGGCACCGCGATCTTCAACCACGGGTTCACGTTCGGCGGGCACCCGGTGGCGTGCGCGACCGCGCTTGCGAACATCGACGTGCTCGAGCGCGAGGAGTTGTGCGCCCATGTCTTGGCGAACGAGACGCGCTTTCGCGAGGTGCTGGAGGGCCTGCGCGACCTGCCGATCGTCGGGGACGTGCGCGGCGCCGGGTACTTCCACGCGATCGAGCTCGTCCGGGACAAAGACACGAAGGCAACCTTTGACCACGACGAAGCCGAGCAGCTGCTGCGCGGCTTCCTCTCCGGCGAGCTGTATCGCCGCGGGCTGATCTGCCGGACCGACGATCGCGGCGAGCCGATCGTCCAGCTCTCGCCGCCGCTGATCGCGGGCGAGGAGCAGTTTCAGGAAATCGAGTCGATCCTGCGCCCGGTGCTGAGCGAGGCCTCGGAGCGGATGGCGATATGGAGCTCGCCGTCCTCGAAAGCCTGATGCTGGTGTCGCGATTCAAAAATTCGATGGCGTTTCCCGGCGTCTGCCCGCGCCTGACGCCCGCCGTCGACGGCCCACGTACTACCGACCGATCGAAGATCGGCCAGCAGACCGCCGCCATCGAACGTCAGATCACGACCATCCACTCGGCAAACACTCAACGAATTTTTGAATCGAGACACTAGATGGAGCTCACAGTCGAGAGCCTGATCGCCGAGCTGGGGCTGGAGCTCTCCAGCGGACAGGGCTCCGCCAAAGCGCATCATGTGCGCTGGGTGCACATCACCGAGCTGGTCGATCCCACGCCGTGGCTGAAGGGCGGCGAGCTGCTGCTCACCACTGGCATCCAGCTCGATGGCCCGAAGGTCCAGCACGAGCTGATCGATCGCCTGGTCGAGCACGACATCGCGGGCCTGGGCTTTGGCACGGGCTTTGCCCACAAGAAGCTGCCGGTCGCGCTCGTGAACGCCGCACGCAAGCACGACTTCCCCGTGTTCGAGGTCCCCTACGAGCTGCCGTTCATCGCGATCACCGAGCGCGTGTTCGCGCAGCTGGTCGACGAACGCTACGAGATGCTGCAGCGCAGCATGGCGGGGGACGTGCTCGCCGAAGCGCTGACCGGCAACCTCTATCCCGAAGAGCTGCAGGGGAAGCTGCACCCGTTCGGGATCGGCGAGCAGGCGGCCGTGCTGGCGTTCTCGCTGGGAGACCCGGCGGTGGCGGCGCCGCTCTTGGAGCGCGCGCTCGCGCGCGCGGAGGTGCACAGCCTGGTCGCGATCCGCGCGGGACTTTTGTGCGCGGTGATCGATATCGACGGTGTCGAGCCCGACCCGGTCGAGCTCGCCGGGCGCATTCGCTCGGAGCTCGCGGCGCGCCTGGGGGAGGTTCGCGCCGCCGCCAGCCGCCCCGCGGCGACCCACTCGCTGCGGTTGAGCTTTCACGAGGCGCGCTGCGCGCTGGAGGCCGCGCGCCTGCGCAACGGGGATGGGTCCGAGGCGATCGTAGCCTCCTACAAGGACCTCGGCGCGTTCCAGCTGTTGCTGTCGGTGCAGGACAACGACGCGCTGATGTCCTACTGCCGTGGCGTGCTCGGCCCGGTCGAGCAGGGCGAGGGCGAGTACGGCGACGAGCTCTTGCGCTCTTTGGATGTGTTCATCGAGAACAACGGCCACTGGGAGCGGGCGGCCAGCGCGCTGTACTGTCACCGTCACACCTTGCGCTACCGGATCAGGCGCGTCGAGCAGCTGACCGGGCGCGACTTCTCAAGCGCGCGCGATCGCATCGAGTTCTGGCTGGCGCTGCGCGGCCGGGAGCTTGCGCGATGATCCTGGGCACGCATGGCGGCGCTGGATCTGCGTCCTCGCTCACTCGTGTGCCGAGCACACTTCGCTCACTGCGTCCCGGGTGGGCGGGACCTGATCCATCTGCGGGCCCAGGATGGCTGTGATGAGAATCGGAGTCCCGAGCGAGATCAAGCCATACGCGTACGCGCGCGCGTGGCCATCGCGCCGAGTGGCGTACCTTCAGGGAGACGTGCGATGAGAATCGGGATTCCCAGCGAGATCAAGCCGGACGAGTACCGCGTCGCGATCACCCCCGCGGGGGTGCGCGAGCTCAGTGCGCGCGGGCACGAGGTGCTGATCCAGGCCGGCGCGGGGGTGGGCAGCGCGATGGCCGACGAGCAGTTCGCCGCCCAAGGCGCTCGGATCGTGGGAGACGCGGAGGTGGTGTTCTCAGAGGCGGAGCTGGTGCTGAAGGTCAAGGAGCCCCAGCCGGTCGAGGTGCAGCTGCTGCGCGCGGGCCAGACGCTGTTCACCTACCTGCACCTGGCGGCCGAGCCCGAGCTCGCGCGGGGATTGCAGGCGTCGGGCGCGACGTGCATTGCCTATGAGACGGTCGAGGATGTGGAGGGGCGGCTGCCTTTGCTGGCGCCGATGAGCGAGGTGGCGGGCAAGATCGCCACGCAGGCCGGGGCCTTCATGCTGGAGAAGCCGCTCGGAGGGCGAGGCATCCTGCTCGGGGGTGTTCCGGGCGTGGCGGCGGCGACGGTGCTCGTGATCGGCGGCGGCGTGGTGGGGATGAACGCCGCGATCATCGCGATCGGGATGCAGGCTGACGTGTTCGTGTTCGACCGCTCGATCAATCGTTTGCGCGAACTGGAAGTCGCCTTCGCCGGGCGCGCCTCGACCGTGTACTCCTCGACGCTGGCGATCGAGGAGATGCTCCCGGCGGCGGACCTGGTGATCGGGGCGGTGCTCGTGCACGGCGGACGGGCTCCGCACGTGATCTCGCGCGAGCAGCTGCAGCTGATGCGCAGGCACGCGGTGCTGGTGGATGTGTCGATCGATCAGGGCGGGTGCTTTGAGACCTCGCGCCCCACGACCCATTCAGAGCCGACGTTCGAGGTCGACGGCATCACCCACTACTGCGTGACGAACATGCCGGGCGCGGTGCCGATCACCTCGACGTATGCGCTCACGAACGCGACGCTGCCGTACGTGCTGGCGCTTGCGGACTCCGGGGTGGAGGAGGCGATGGCAGCGGACCCGGGGCTGGCCATGGGGTTGAACGTGCGGGGTGGCGAGATCACGCATCCGGCGGTGATCGAGGCTCTTTCTCGGCTAAGTGTTTATACATAAGAGCACGGTGAAAGGGAGGATATGTTTGTTTTAAAACTCGGTATAACTTTGGTATCGCGTATATGCAAAAGAGCACAGTAGCAGGTGTATATCTTTTGTATATATTTTGCACTATGGTTATACGCAGTTTAAAATGAATACATATATCCCTCCCCCACCAGCTCTGCACACACTCAAATCCGAGCAACATCAACATCAATATCAACATGATGGCCGACGCATCGAGCGCACTCGACAACTTCATCGACGGTCAGTCTGTCGCCTCCGACGGCGACGAGTCTGAACCGATCCTCAACCCGGCCACCGGAGAGGAGCTGGCGCGGGCGCCGCGCTCGACCGCGGAGGACGTCGACCGCGCGGTGGGCGCCGCGCGCAGAGCGTTCACCACATGGTCAACGACGACGCCCGCCCAGCGCGCGCAGGCGCTGCTCGCGCTGGGCGACCTGGTCGACGAGCACGCCCCGGAGATCGCCCGCCTGGAGGCGCTGAACGCGGGCAAGCCGATCGCGGCGGTGACCAACGACGAGCTGCCGGTGATGGCCGACAACCTCCGTTTCTTCGCCGGCGCCGCGCGCTGCCTGGAGGGACGCGCGGCGGGCGAGTACATGGAGGGCTACACCTCGTTCACGCGCCGCGAGGCCGTTGGTGTGATCGGTCAGGTCACACCGTGGAACTACCCGCTGATGATGGCCATCTGGAAATTCGCCCCCGCGCTCGCGGCGGGCAACACGGTTGTGCTCAAGCCCGCGGAGACGACGCCGCTCACGACGATCAGGCTCGCCGAGCTGGCGGCCGACATCCTGCCCCCCGGCGTGCTGAACGTCGTGACCGGACCCGGCCGGCCGACGGGTGAGGCATTGATCAATCACCCCGACGTCGACATGCTCGCGCTCACGGGCTCGGTCGACACCGGCAAGCACTTCGCCCGCACGGCCGCGGACACACTCAAGCGCGTGCACCTCGAGCTGGGCGGCAAGGCGCCAGTGGTCGTGTTCGACGACGTCAGCCTGGACAGCGCGCTGGCGACGATCGCCGGGACCGGCTACTACAACGCCGGCCAGGACTGCACCGCCGCGACACGGGTGCTGGCCGGGGCGAAGGTCTACGACGACGTCGTCGCGGGCCTGGCCGAGCAGGCACAGGGCCTTCAGATCGGCGACACGCTCGCGCCCGACACGACGCTCGGGCCGGTCAACTCGGCCCGTCAGCGCGAGCGCGTGTCCGGGTTCTTGGAGCGCAGGCCGTCGCGAGCAGAGATCGTCACGGGCGGCGACGCCCCCGAGCGACCGGGGTTCTACCTGCAGCCGACGGTCGTCGCGGGCCTGGAGCAAGACGATGAGATGATCCAGCGCGAGATATTTGGGCCGGTGATCACCGTGCAGCAGTTCTCAGACGAGAACCAGGCGATCGCGTGGGCGAACGCCACGCGCTACGGCCTGGCCTCCTCGGTGTGGACACGCGACGTGGGCCGAGCGCTGCGTGTATCGAGGGCCCTGCGCTTCGGCTGCGTGTGGATCAACGACCACATCCCGCTCGTCTCGGAGATGCCCCACGGAGGGTTCAAGGAGTCCGGGTACGGCAAGGACCTGAGCGTGTACTCGCTGGAGGACTACACGGTCGTCAAGCACGTGATGGCGAGCCTCGACTGATTACGAGGTCCGCCTCCCCCGGGACAGCGGTTGCGGAGGGCGAGAGGGAAGGCTGCTACGGTCCCCCCACGGGCGGCGAAGTCGCTCGTGAGGTTCTTTGTCTTTGTTGGCGCTCACAGTGCGCGGATGGGGTCAGTCGAATCTCCATCTGCAGCGGCGGCCAGGCGGTCGCCAGAAGGAGCATCAACACATGCAACACGCAACATTTGCCGATCTCGGCGTGTCCGAGGTCGTCACAGGCGAGCTTGCCCAGCGCGGGATCGCCACGCCGTTCGCCGTTCAGGCGATGGTCATCCCGGACGTGCTCTCAGGCCACGACGTGCTGGCCCAGTCCCCGACGGGATCGGGCAAGACGCTCGCGTTCGGGATTCCGATGGTCGAACGGCTGCACGGCACCGATGTGCGCCCCGCCGCGCTCGTCCTCGCCCCCACGCGCGAGCTGGCGTCGCAGATCGTCGAGGACCTGCGTTCGATCGCCCACGCGCGCGCCCTGTCGATCGCGGCCGTGTACGGTGGCGCCGGCATCGTCAAGCAGGCGCGGATCGCCGCGCGCGCCCACATCCTCGTCGCCACGCCGGGACGGCTGCTCGACCTGATCGACCGCCGCGACGTGTCTTTGAGCACGGTCAAGCTGCTCGTACTCGACGAGGCCGACAGGATGCTCGACATGGGCTTCAAGCCGGTCGTCGATCGGATCGTGAAGATGTGCGCGCGCGAGCGCCAGACGCTGCTGTTCAGCGCCACCCTGCAGGGCGAGGTGGGGAAGGTCGCCAAGGCCTACACCTCCGACCCGCGCCGTCACGAGCACGCACACTCGGCCGCACAAAAGGGAGACGTCGAGCATCGCTTCGTAACGGTCTCCCACGAGGGCAAGGTCGCGCGGCTGGTCTCCGAGCTGGACGGGTCAGAGCGCGGGCGGACGCTCGTGTTCGTGCGCACCAAGCGCGGCGCCGACCGGCTCGTCAAACGGCTGGCGAGCAACAGCGTGCGGGCGGTGGCGATGCACGGCGACAAGTCCCAGGGGCAGCGCGAGCGGGCTTTGGCGAGCTTCGAGTCCGGCGCCGTGGACACGCTCGTGGCGACAGACGTCGCGGCGCGCGGGATCGACGTCGCGGGGATAACGCACGTGATCAACTACGACATTCCCGGCACGCGCGAGGACTACGTCCATCGCATCGGACGCACCGCGCGCGCGGGCGCCAGCGGCGTCGGTGTGACGCTCGTGACCCACGAGCAGGCGCGCGAACTGTCGGGCATGGTGAGCGACCTCGGGTTGCATCGCGAGCTGGAGCTGGGCGGATTGCCCAGCGACGCCACTCGCCCTAAGAGCGCGCCGCGTCGCCAGGGTCCGCCGCGTCGTAGTAGCCAGGCGCGTCGCCGAAGCTCATCTCGGAGTTAGGTTGAATGGATGTACCCGAGCGGTGCATGCACCGCTCGGTGAACCCGCACATGTGCGGGTTCAGGCCGGGCCGCATGCGGCCCGGCCCTCCCAGGATCCTCAAGAGCGGTGGCCGAGCACCTGGTAGATCGAGGTGAACCCTGTCGCGAACCCGTTGCGGGCGGCGCGCAGGTACAGCCGCCAGACGCGCAGGCGCTCACCCCCGGCAAGGCGCTCGGCGGCCTCGCGGTTTGAGTCCAGACGGTCGATCCAGGCCGACAGCGTGTCGACGTAGTCCTGCGCGAGGCCCTCGACGTGATCGGTGACGAACCCCGCGCGCTCCAGCGCCAGCTGGATGCGCGAGAGGTGCAGGGGGGCGGCGTCGGGAAACACGTAGCGCTCGGAGAACGGGCCCGCCTCGGCGTCGCCGTGGCGCAGACGGGCGATACCGTGGTTGAGCAGCCGCCCGCCGGGCTCCAGCAGGCGTGCGAGCACACGCGCGTACTCGTCGATCTGGTTGGCGCCGACGTGCTCGACCATGCCGATCGAGGCGATCGCGTCGAAGCGCTCGCCGTCGCGCCCCAGGTCGCGGTAGTCGCACTGCCGGATCTCGACGTGGTCCTCGAGGCCCGCCTTGACCACGCGCCGGCGCGCGAGCTCCGCCTGGTTGGGCGACAGCGTGATTCCCACGGCGTGCACCCCGTGGCGGGCGGCGGCGTGCAGCACGAAGCTGCCCCAGCCGCAGCCGACGTCGAGGATGCGCTCGCCCTCGCGCAGGCGCAGCTTCTCGCAGATCAGCTCGCGCTTGGCCAGCTGGGCCTCCTCCAGCGTGGTTGCCCCGTGCGAGAACACCGCGCAGCTGTAGGTCATCGAGGCGTCGAGGAACAGCTTGAAAAACTCGTTGCTCACGTCGTAGTGGTGACGCACGGCGCGCTCGTCGCGCTCACGGCTGTGCCGGCGCCCGCGCGGGCGCAGCTCGCTGGCGGGGATGTGTGGCGGACGCGTCAGGCCACATGCACGTATCGCGGCGAGTGCCACACGCGCGCGCGTGGTCCGGTCGATCGGGGGCGCCTGAAACGTGTCGAGCAGCCCGATCACCCGGTCGAGGTCGTCGGCCTCCAGCTCGCCCGCCGCGTAGGCCCGTCCCAGACCCAGCTGCCCAGGGGCGCGCAGCAGGTGCGCGACGGCGGCCGGAGAGCGCACCGTGAGCACGGGGCCGCCCGCGACCGTGGGGGGCAGCTCAGAGCCGTCCCAGAAGCGCAGCGCAAACGGGCGCGCTGTGAGCGCGCGCGCGAGCTCGCGACGCAGCGGCTCAGTACGGGCGAACATGGTGGGAGGGGGTCGGGGGGAGGGCCTGCCCTCCCCCCGTTGAGATGCGCAGCGCAAACGGGCGCGCGGGGAGCGCGCGCGCGAGCTCGCGGCGCAGCGGCTCAGGCTGGGCGAACACCGCCGGGGCGCCTGTCGCGCTTGCTCAGTCGTTGTTCGTGTGCGGATGTTCGCATGACCGAGCCAGCCTAGGCCAAATCATGGCTACGCAGTCTGCTGGTCGCGCTGATAACTTGCTTGGCAGCACCATGGACGACGACGATATCCCCGATGGTCCGGCAAGCAACGGGCCCGGGCCAGACGATGTACAGCCCCCCGCGTACGAGACGCTTGATCGCGCGCTCACAGGACTCATCACCGTCGGGCCGATCGTCGCGCTGTTCTTTGTCGGCTGGCAGCTGTGGGACGGGCTGCTGCACCCCTCCGATCTGGTGGTGTTCGCGATCATGTACCTGCTCACCGGGCTCGGCGTGACCGTCGGGTTCCACCGGCTGTTCACGCACCGCAGCTTCAAGACCTCGCCCGCGCTGCGCGGGGTGTTCGCCGTGCTGGGGTCCGCCGCGATCGAGGGACCGGTCATCTCGTGGGTGTCCGACCATCGCAAGCACCACGCCTTCTCGGACAAGGAGGGCGATCCGCACAGCCCCCACGTCGATCACGGCGTCGGCTTGCGAGGGGCCCTGCGCGGGCTCGCGCACGCGCACGTCGGCTGGCTGTTCATCCACACCGAGCGCGGCTCGCGCGAGCGCTACGCCCCGGATCTGATCGCCGACCCGGTCGTGTCGTTCGTGGATCGCACGTTCTTCGTGTGGACATTCGCCGGCCTCGCCATGGCGTTCGGGCTCGGGTATGCGATCGGCGGCTCGCTGCGCGCCGGTCTCACGGGCCTGCTGTGGGGCGGGGCGGTGCGGATGCTCGTGCTGCACCACATGACCTACTCGATCAACTCGCTGTGTCACTTCTTCGGACGTCGCGACTACGCCACAGAGGATCATTCGCGCAACCTGCTGTGGCTGTCGCTGCCGACGTTGGGCGAGGCCTGGCACAACAACCATCACGCGTTTCCAACCTCGGCCAGTCACGGTCTCAGCTGGCGTCAGCCCGACATCTCCGCGCTCGTAATCGGCGCTATGGCCCGTGTGGGACTGTGTTGGGACGTGGTCAAGGTGCCCGAGGAGCGTCGCGCGAGCAAGCGTTACGTGACCGTGTAGGAAACGATCGACCCCGACGAGCAGTCGCTGAGTCGGCAGGTCAGTTAACGTCGCGATCGTGAGCACACAGTCTCCGTTCGATCCGGATGAGGAGATCATCCCCGAGTCAAGGTCAGATACCGACCTGCTGAAGAACTACGACATCCTGCGCCTGCGCGCGCCCAACCCCGGGCCGTTCACGTTGTCGGGCACGAATACGTGGGTCGTGGGGCGCCGCCCGGCATGGGTCGTGGACCCGGGCCCGCTGATCGAGGCACACGTGGAGCGCCTGTATGCGGCGATCGAGAGCAGAGGTGGGCTCGGCGGCGTCGTGCTCACGCACGACCACGAGGACCACAGCGAGGCCGTTCCGGAGCTGTTGGCGCGCTATCCCGCGCCGCTGGCGGGCGGGCGCGGCAAGGTCGACGTGGAGCTCGAGGAAGGCGTGCGCTTCGGGCCGTTCTACCCGGTGGCGACCTCGGGACACTCGATCGACCACTTCGCGCTGATCGCGGACAGCGCGTGCTTCACCGGCGACGCCGTGCTCGGCGAAGGCAGCGTCTACATCGCCCCGCATCGCGGATCGATGTCTCACTACATGCTCGCGCTGACGCGGTTGCGAATGCGCGAAGACTTCAACGTGATCTGCCCCGGTCATGGTCCGATCGTGTGGGACGCCGACGGCAAGCTCGAGGAGTACGTGAACCATCGCCTCGACCGCGAACATGCGCTGATGTACGCGCTCGGCCAGGGCCTGCGCAGCGAACAAGAGCTGCTCGACGCGGTCTGGGCGGACGTGTCGGAGGCGATGCGCCCGCTGGCCAGCGTCACGCTCGCGGCGCACCTGGACAAGCTCGACGACGAGCAGGTCCTGCCCAGGGGTGTGCAGCGCCCCACGTTCGACAGCTCCGACTGGTGAGCCCGCGCGTCACCGCTCCGGACCCGGACGCCGGACGGGCCTCGGCGGGCGCGTCTGAGTCGGGGACCAACTCGGGACAGGCGCCCGCGGGCGCGGCCGTGTCGGGGACCGGGGCAGGACAGACGGCCGCGGGCGCGTCTGAGTCGGAGTCGCCGTTTCCGCCGATCGCCGACTACGGGTTCCTGTCGGACTGTCACACCGGCGCGCTGCTCGCCTCGGACGGGTCGATCGAGTGGATGTGCCTGCCCCACTTCGACTCGCCGTCCGCGTTCGGGGCGATGCTCGATCGTGGCGCGGGGAGCTTCAGGATGGGCCCGTACGGCGTCTATGTGCCGATCGGCCGGCGCTACATGCCGGGCACGAACCTGATCGAGACGACCTGGATGACCCCGCAGGGGTGGTTGCGGGTGATCGACGGGATGACGATCGGCGAATGGCACGACAACAAGCACGGCTCGAGCCACACGCGCGCCCCGACCGACTTCGACGCCGACCATCTGCTCGTGCGCTGGGTCGAATGCGTGCAGGGCCAGGTGCAGGTGGAGGTGGTGTGCGAGCCGATGCTCGACTATGGCGCCACGCCCGCGCGGTGGAGCGTCGCGGACACCGGCGAGGAGGGCGGGTACGCGCTGGATGCCGGCGACGGCGAGACGAGTGCGTTCAGGCTGTACAGCGACATGCGCATGGGGATCGAGGGCAACCGGGTGCACGCCCGCCACACGATGGCCGAAGGCGAGCAGCGGTTCTGCGCGATCTCCTGGACGGAAGCGCGGGGCGGGCCGCGCACCGCCGCGGAAGCGAAGGCGTCTCTCGACCACACGAGCCACTTCTGGCGCACATGGCTGGCCGACGGGACATATCCGGACCACCCGTGGCGCGGGCACCTGCAGCGCTCGGCGCTGACGCTGAAGGGCCTGACGTTCATGCCCACGGGCGCGCTCGTGGCCGCGCCGAGCACCTCGCTGCCGGAGACGCCCAAGGGCGAACGCAACTGGGATTACCGCTACTGCTGGATGCGCGATGCGTCGTTCACGCTGTGGGGACTGCACGCGCTCGGGCTGGACTGGGAGGCGGACGACTTCATCCAGTACGTCGCCGACCTGCAGCGCAACGAGGACGGGTCGCTGCAGATCATGTACGGGATCACCGGCAATAAAGACTTGGAGGAGTCCACGCTCGAGCACCTGAAGGGCTACGATGGCGCGCGCCCGGTGCGGATCGGCAACGGCGCGTATGACCAGCGCCAGAACGACGTGTACGGGGCGGTGCTCGACTCGGTGTACCTGCACTCCAAGCAGCGCGACCACATCCCCGAGCGGCTGTGGCCGGTGCTGATCGATCAGGTGCACAGCGCCGAAAAGGTGTGGATGCAGCCCGACCAGGGGATCTGGGAGGCGAGGGGCGAGCCGCGGCACTACGTCAGCTCGAAGCTGATGTGCTGGGTGGCGATGGATCGCGGCGCCCGCCTGGCCGAACGGCGCGGCGAGCAGGAGCAGGCGCAGCGCTGGCAGGCGCTGGCGGACGAGATCCGTGAGGAGATCCTCGAGCAGGGGGTCGACAAACGGGGGGTGTTCCGCCAGCACTACGACACGGACGCGCTCGATGCCTCAAACCTGCTCGTGCTGCTCGTGCGATTCCTGCCGCCCGAGGACGAGCGCGTGCGCGCGACGGTGTGCGCGATCAAGGAGGAGCTGACCGAGAACGGGCTCGTGCTGCGCTACCGTACCGATGAGACCGACGACGGGCAGAGCGGGGAGGAGGGGACGTTTTTGATCTGCTCGTTCTGGCTGGTCTCGGCGCTGTCGGAGATCGGCGAGCGCCGCGAGGCTGAGCACCTGTGCGAGCGACTGCTGGCCTACGCCTCACCGCTGGGGCTGTATGGAGAGGAGCTCGAGGCCTCGAGCGGGCGCCATCTCGGCAACTATCCGCAGGCGTTCACGCACCTCGCGCTGATCAACGCGGTCACGCACATCGTCGCCGCGCAGCAGAATCAGTAGCCGGGCTCGCACGCCGCGGGCATCTGGCTGCGGGCGGTGGTTGGGAGGGATGCATATGGGCCGGTCGGGCGGTCTTGCGCGGCGGGCTGGCGCTCCCGCTGAACACTGTGGGTGGGGCGGCAGAGGTGGCTAAGCAGGACCACGGTCGGTCAATAGCCTGGATCGCCTGGCATGAGCACGCGGGCTGAGTCGCCATCGACGATCACCTTCGGCAGGACCGGTTCGACCACGAGGCCACGCGCGTGCGTGAGCAGGGCGTCGGCGGAGGGGAATGGGATTAGCTGCTGAAGGTGGGCGATCGTCGGGAACACGAGCACGATCTCCTCGGCGGCGTGCGCGTCGAGCGCGGCCTGTGGGGTGAACCAGCCGAGGTCCACGCACTCCTCGCCGTCTATGTGTGGCTCCTGGCCGTCGGGCAGGGGGGCGAGGAAGAAGTAGGTGTCGAAGCGGATCCTGACCTCGGCGGGGGTGATCCAGCGCGAGAACGCGATCAACGCGTGTGGGTCGTCGAGGAGGATGCCGGCCTCCTCGTGCAGCTCGCGGATCGCCGCGGCGCGGTGGGCCTCCTCGCCATCCCCGTCGCCGGTGTCGACGGCCCCGCCTGGAAACACCCAGACGCCGCCCATGAACTTCGCCTCGGGCGTGCGCCGCACGAGCAGTATCTCCAGCGTGTCGGCGCTGCCGCGCAGCAGGATTACGGTCGCGGCCTGGCGCGGAGAGGTGGCGGTGCCCGGGTTGTAATCCTCGCCGGGAGCGGGCCGATCGTCGGGGGCGCCAGAATCCATCGAGTGACTCTACCCGCCGGCGGGGATGGCCGGTAATCTGTCCGGACATGAACGCAACCAAGACCCTGCAACGCTGGATCTGCGAGTCCTGCGGCTACATCTACGATCCCGACGAAGGCGACCCGGACGGGGGCATCCCCGGGGGGACGGCGTTCGAGGACATCCCCGACACGTGGTTCTGCCCGGTGTGCGGCGCGCGCAAGCGCGACTTCGTGCTCTACGAGGATTAGGGCCGAGCTGACGGACTGGCAGGAGCTGCTGGCGCTCGATCGCGAGCGCGTGTGGCATCCGTATGGCGGGTTGCCCGCCGCGCCGCCCGAGCCGTTGCCGGTCGTCTCCGCGCGGGGCGTGCGCCTGCGACTGGCCGACGGGCGCGAGCTGATCGACGGGATGGCGTCGTGGTGGTGCGCGATCCACGGCTACCGTCATCCCGCGCTGGATACGGCGGCGCGGGAGCAGTTGGGCCGGATGGCGCACGTGATGTTCGGCGGGCTCACGCACGAGCCGGCGATACGCCTGGCCGAGCGCCTGGTCGAGCTCGCGCCGCAGGGCCTGGAGCGGGTGTTCATCGCCGACTCCGGGTCGGTGTCGGTCGAGGTGGCGATCAAGCTGGCGTTGCAGTATCAGCGCGCGCTCGGGCACGCGGGGCGCACGCGGCTGTTGACGGTGCGGGGTGGGTATCACGGCGATACGTTCGGCGCGATGGCCGTGTGCGATCCGGTCGGGGGGATGCACAGCCTGTTCACGGGCGTGCTGGCGGAGCACGTGTTCGCGCAGCGCCCGCCGGGCGGGTTCGACGCGGGGCTGGACGAGCGCTGGGCGGCGGATGTGGGCGAGCTGATCGCCGCGCATGCGCATGAGTTGGCGGCGGTGATCGTCGAGCCGGTCGTGCAGGGCGCGGGGGGGATGTGGATATACGCGCCCGAGTGCGTCGCGCTGCTGCGGCGGTTGTGTGACGAGCAGGGGGTGCTGCTCGTGCTGGATGAGATCGCCACGGGGTTCGGGCGCACGGGCGCGATGTTCGCGTGTGAGCACGCGGGCGTGGCCCCCGACGTGATGTGCGTGGGCAAGGCGCTGACCGGCGGCTACATGACGCTCGCCGCGACGTTGTGCACGCCCGCAGTGGCCGAGGCCGTCTGCGGCGGCGAGGGCGGGGGGCTGATGCACGGGCCGACGTTCATGGCCAATCCGCTCGCGTGCGCGGTTGCGCTGGCGTCGCTGGAGTTGCTCGCCGACGGTGGGGGTTGGCGAGCGCGGGTGGGCGCCGTCGAGCGGGGGTTGCGGGTGGGGCTGGAGCCGGCCCGGGAGCTGCCGGGCGTCGCGGACGTGCGCGTGCTGGGCGCGATCGGGGTGGTGCAGCTCGATCATGCGGTGGACGTGCCTGGTGTGACCGCTGCCGCGGTCGATCGGGGTGTGTGGCTGCGGCCGTTTCGCGACCTGATTTACACGATGCCGCCGTATGTGATTGGCGAGGAGGATCTGGCGCGGGTGACGGGGGCGGTGGTGGCTGCGGCCGGTGGTTGAGTTCTGCCTGGCTGTGCGCTAGGCTCTGTCGCGGTTAGAACGTCTGTTGTCGCTTTAGTGTCTTCAGAGGGGCCTCGGATACCCGAGCCCCTCTTTTGCAAGAACATGCCCCTGACGGTCGCCGGGGCCGTCTTGGCTGCGACCGCCAGGGCGCTCCGCTATCGCGTCAGTCGATCGATGATCAACAGCGCGACGAGCAGGGCGGTGGTTAGAACGTCCATTGTCGCGTTCATATAGGACCTCCTTTCTCCGGGAGTACGACCCCGGAACGACCCAGAGAGGAGGACCATCACGACTCGACGGTCAACCACCACACCGACTCTACGGTTAGCTTGGGACGAAACTCTCGGGCGGGCACCACTGCCGCCACGGGAGCGTGTCGCCGGCGCGAGCGAGGTCTGCGCCCGTTGGGTTCGGTACCTGGCCCAGGATTGCGACTTCAATCCCGCCCAACCGCGCGATCGTGTCGCGGTTGGAGCGTTCCAGCTCACCCGGCGTATCGGGCCACGGTGTCAGCACCACCGCGCGCACGTCCAGTCCGGCGCTGCGTGCGGCCTCGATGGTCAGCAGTGTGTGGTTGATCGTGCCGAGGCCCGGTCCGGCGGCGATCACCACGGGCAGCCCTAGCGCGGCGGCAAGATCGCGCACGGTGAAATCCTCGGTCAGAGGGACCAGCAGACCACCGACTCCCTCGACGATCAGAATGCCATCGTTCGTCTCCGCCACGCGCCCGCCCGCCCGCGCGTGGGCGATCAGATTGGCCGGGTCGATCGTCTCGCCCGCGAGTGCGGCCGCGAGATGGGGCGACACCGCGGGGCCGTAGCGCAGCGGCGCCACCTCCTCGGGGGACGTACCCGCCACGCTTGCCAGCAGCTCGTGATCGGCTGGCCACTCGCCAGGTGGCTCGTCTAGTCCGGTGACAACAGGCTTGTGTGCGCGCACCTGCTCACCGGCGGCCGCCATCGCGGCCAGCAGCGCCGCGCTCAGAATCGTCTTGCCGACACCCGTGCCGGTGCCGGTGATGAACAGCCCGCGCATGCTCGCGCTCGCGTCGCTAGGCCGCGCGGTGGATGACGATGTCGCGCTCGCCGTCGAACGGTACGTTTGCCGTGGGGGCGCGCACCGCCGCGGGGCCGGCCGTCGAGGCGGCCTGCGCGAACGCGGGAACGCGCCGCTCCAAGTCTTCGCGCTCGTGCTCGGCCTCGGGTTGTGGAGTCGCCGCGGCATGCGACCCTGCCATCGCCAGGTCGATGCCCAGTGCGCGCGCGCCCTCGGCGATAACCCGCGCGGCGTCTCGCAGCTCCTCCGAGGTATGACTGGCCATCACCGCCAGCCGCAGCCGTGACGTGCCCGCGGCGACGGTCGGGGGACGGATCGCCTGGGCGAACACGCCCCGCTGCAACACCTCCTCGCAGAGGTTCACCGTCGCGTGCTCCTCACCGACGATCAGCGGAACGATATGCATCTCCGAATCCTCCGCGGGCACACCCTCGGCGGCCAGCGCGCGACGCAGCACGCGCGCGTTGCAGCGCAGCCGCCGCACGCGGTGGGGACGCTCCTCCAGCAGCTCCAGCGCCGCCAGGGCGCCGGCGACCGCCGGCGGTGGGGGAGCGGTCGAGAAGATCAGCGGGCGCGCGGTGTTGATCAGGTAGCGGATCGTTTCACTGCGCGCGCACGCGTACGCGCCGTATGAGCCGAGCGCCTTGCCGAGCGTGCCGATCACGATGTCGATCTCGCCCTCCAGGTCAGCCTGTGCGATCGCGCCGCGTCCGTCCGGGCCGAGCACGCCCGTGGCGTGAGCTTCGTCCACGATCGTGCGCGCGCCGTGCTCCCGGGCGAGCTCGACGATCTCGGCCAGCGGGGCGAGGTCACCGTCCATCGAGAACACGGCATCGGTGACGATCAGCCGCCGACCGTTACCGCCGTGACGGCGCACCAGCCAGTCGAGATGGCCCACGTCGCCGTGTCTGTACACGACCACCTCCGCTCGGGACAGCCTGCAGCCGTCGACGATCGAGGCGTGGTTCAGCTCGTCGGAGAACACGGTGTCCCCGTGTCCCGCCAGTGCGCCGATCGCACCCGCGTTGGCGAGGTAGCCCGAGCCGAACAGCACGCACTCCTCGCTGCGCTCGAACGCCGCCAAGCGCTGCTCCAGGCGGCGGTGGATCGTCATCGTGCCGGACACCAGCCGCGACGCGCCGGCGCCTACGCCCCAGCGCATCGCCGCCGCCGCCGCCGCCTCGCGCACGCGCGGGTGATCGGCCAGGCCGAGATAGTTGTTCGAGCACAGCAGCAGCACCGGTCGGCCGTCGAGCACCACGCGCGGTCCCTGTGGTCCGCTCACCATGCGCAGACGCCGGCTCAGTCCGAGCCGCTCCAGCTCCGCCAGGCGCTGCTCGATCTCGTTCATGTCCAGTGCCTCGCCCTCAGTTCGCTCGTCCGGTCAGTCTCCCCAGCCCACGGCGGCGCCGGCGCGGGCGCCGGCGGGCATGGCGTCGCCCCTGGCCGGTTCGAGCGAGTCGGCGTGCCCGGGTGTCCTGTTCGGGGCGCCGTCCGGGCGCGGCGGAACGGCGCGCTTGGCCTTGAACCGCAACTGCGTGGACGGGTCCCACAGGCGCACCGTCAATCCCTGGCTCTCGCTGTCTGCGTCACCGCTGCCGGCGCCTCGCGCGCGGTCTGCACCGGTGCGCGCGGGCGTGCCCGCGGCGAGCAGCTCCTCCACGACATCCGGCGTCTCGCCGTTAAGCCAGCCCGAGCGGTTGTCCGGCCGCGGGTTCGCGCCGTTGTCAGGCTGGCGCGCCACGTTCAGGCCCAGCTGCTCGAACATCGCCCTGTCCTGCTCGGGCTCTGAGCCGAGTGTCGTCAGGAAGTTGCCCATCATCACGCCGTTCAGCCCCGCTCGCACCGCGAGCGGCTGCAGCTCGCCGAGGTTCTCCACGCGCCCGCCGCACAGCCTGAACAGCGCCTCGGGCAGGATCAGGCGGAAGATCGCGATCCACTTGACCGCCTCCCACGGGTCGATCGGCTCACGGTCGCCGAACTTCGTGCCCGGACGCGGGTTCAGCAGGTTGATCGGCACGCTCGTCGGGTCGATCGCCGCGAGCTCGAACGCCATCTCCACGCGCTGGGCGCGACTCTCGCCGAGGTTCAGGATGCCTCCGACGCACGTCTCCAGGCCGGCGTCGCGCACCGCCTGAATCGTTCTGATCCGCCCCTCGTAGCGGACGGTCGTGGAGACCTCGTCGTAGTAGCTCTCGGCGGTCTCGACGTTGTGGTGCACGCGCTGGATCCCCGCCTCTCGCAACGCTTGTGCGCGCGCGGGAGACATGTGCCCGATCGACGCGCAGCGCTTGAGGTTCGTCTGCTCGGCGACCAGACGCGCGCCTTCCAAGATCCGCTCGAAGTCGCGCTTGGACAGGCCCTGACCCTGCGTGACCATGCAGAAGCGGTGTGCGCCGGCCGCCTCGGCCGCCCGCGCGTGCTCGAGGATCTGCTCGGGGCTCATCATCGCGTGCATCGGCGTCTGCGCCTCGGCAAACCGCGACTGCGCGCAGAACCCGCAGTCCTCCGCGCACCCGCCCGACTTGGCGTTCACCAGCGAGCACATGTCGGTCGCATCGTCGAACCGCTGCACCCGCGCCTCCCACGCGCGCTGCACGAGCGCTTCGATTGCGCCATGATCCTCGATCTCCCCGAGGCGCGTGGCCTCCTCGCGGGTTATCAGCGGCGGCATTCCTCCACGTTATGTCGCGCCTCGGACGTCAAAGGGGAGATGGTTCGTGTTGTGTCCGGGCTCGGGCTATATGGATGGGTGAGCCGAACGAGCCAGCTCTTTCATCGAGTTGCTGTTGGCGCCGCTCACCACACTCGGCGGCGTATCGGAAGCGCTTTTTTGTGCGATCCAATGCGTCGTGGCCGCCCCAGACCGTGGGAAGTCAAGGCGCGTAGGGTCGCGTCACGCCCAGCCAAAGCAGGTCGGAAACTTCGGGCCGGCCGGTATTTTCCGGCCGGGGCGAAGTTCGACCTGCGCTATTCGCCGCGCCACTCGGGCGCACGTTTCTGCGCGAACGCTCGCATTCCCTCGCGCATATCCGACGAGGCGAACGAGGCTCGTCGCAGCTCGATCAACTCCCGCTCGATGTCCTCATCCAGCTCGCCCTCCGCATCCAGCAGCGCCACGATCACGCGCTTGTTGCCGAGCTGGGACAGCGGCGCGTTGCCCGCGAGCTCGCTCGCCAGCTCCAATGTCACCGCCTCCAGGTCGGCTGCCGCCGCGACGCGGTTGACCAGGCCCCAGCTCAGGGCCGTCTGCGCGTCGATATAGCGGCCGAGCAGAAACAGCTCGCGCGTGCGCGCCGCGCCGATCGCGTCGATGAACCGGCGCAGCCCGGTGTGCGAGTACACGAGGCCGAGCTTCGCCGGCGGCATTCCCAGCTTGATGCCGTCCTGCGCCACCCTCAGGTCGCACGCCAGCGCGAGCTCCAGCCCGCCCCCGATCGTGTGGCCCGGCAGCGCCGCCACCGTCGGCCACGGGAACGCCTCCAGCGCGTCGATCGCTTCGGTGAACGGGTGCGCCACCAGCGCCTGCGCGCGCTCCTCGAACTCGGCGTCCGGTATCTCGCCAATGTCATACCCGGCAGAGAACATTCCGTGCGCGCCGGTCACCACCACGCAGCGCACCCGGGATTGAGGGACACCCACCCCATCCACTCCACCCGCCCCGGCGTGCTCGCCGAGCGTCGCCGTGATCGCGTCGAGGATCGGATGGTCGAGCGCGTTGCGCTTCTGTGCGTTGGAGATCGTCAGCCGCAGCACGCCGCCGGCCGGCTCGTCGATCAGCAGCTTGCCGTCGGCCAGCTCGCGTTGAGGGGCGCTCGAGGACACTGGTTGCGACAGGCTAGCCGAGCACTGCCGCACGCGCCCGCATGGCGCGGGGAGCGCGGGCGCAACCGTGCGGGCGCACCCCGGCTCTCAGGGGCGACCGAGCCGGAGCACCACGTGGCGTCCGTAGCCGGATCCGCCGGCGGAGGGAGCGGCGAGCACGACCGCCATCAGGCGCAGGTGCCGGCGTCTGAGCAGCAGCCGGCGCGCGGCGGGCGTCAGGCGCACGCGGACGCTCGCCTGCTGGCCGGGTCCGATCGAGAACACGCCGGAGCGACCGACTCCCACTCGCCGGACGCGCGCGCGATGACCGCGACGTCGCGCCGTGCCGGTCACAGCCCGGGTGAGGTCAAGGCGACCGCTGCACGCGTGCCGTAGACCGACCGGACACACCACGCGTACCTTCGCGGTCCCGGCGCGGGTCGCGGCAGTCTCTGCCGTGGTGACGGCCGCACCGATGCTGAACACCATCACGGCGTCGCTCTTGGCAGCCACCACGTAGACCTCGCGTCCGTCCGGGCTGACGGCGGCGCCGCTGACGCCCTGCAACGACGGGAGGCTCGTGCAACGACTGTCTTCGTCGGCGGCGCAGGAGGTCTCGGTCAGCTTGCCGGTCGCGGGGTCGCGGGAGAAGATCGCCGCCGAGCCGCTGCCGATCGTATACACCGACGAGCCGTCGCCGCTGACGGCGACCACGCTCACATCGTCCAGGCCCGGGGCGCTCGTGCACGGATCCGTCGGTGTCGAGGCTTTTTCTTCTTCGCTGCCTTCGTTTTCTTCGCCTTCTTCGCCTGGTTCCTTTGGTTCGGGCTTCGGCAGGAAATCGACGCAGCTGTTGTTCGACAGAGCGCCCGTGGCGGGGTTGCGGTCGAGCACATCCACGCTGCCGCCGGAGCCCAGGGAGTCGCTCGCATAAACGTTCTGGCCGTCGGGGCTGACCGCAAGCTCGGTGGGCGAGTCCATCAGCTTGCCCGAACTGCACAGCCCGGGTGGCGCTTGCACCTTCACGCAGCTCGTCTCGGTGAGCGCACCGCCGGCGCCCGTGGCGAACACGTCGATCGCCTTGCTGCCCGGCGCGGCGCCATACAGCTGCTTGCCGTCCGGGCTCAGCGCGAGCGCGTCGAGGCCCTGCGTCGCCGTGCCCACACCGCATATGCCGTCGAGGCCGTTGACGGCGATACACGGGTTCGCCAGGTACGTGCTCGGCGGCGGCGTCGTGAAGATCGAGGCCAGCGTCGCGCTCGAGGTGGTGCCGGCGGCGCTCGAGGACGTGGGGGTGCTGCCGGTGCTGCCGGTGCTGGGGGTGCTGCCGGTGCTGGGGGTCGATCCGCCACCACTGGCCGCGGTCGTGCTCGGGGCTGCGGCGAGCGTCGAGATCGCGCCTTCGAGCGGAGCGGCGACATACAGGGCGCTGCCGTCCGCGCTCGTGACCAGGGCGCTCGCGCTCGAGAACAGATTGGCCGCGCCACAGGGAGCCTCGGGGCGGGGAGTGCCCTGGTAACAGCCAAGCCGCGTCAGTGACCCGGTGGCGGGGTCGCGTGAGAAGGCGACCACGCTCGCGGAGCTGCTCGAGCTGACGAACACCGTCGAGCCGTCGGGGCTGACCGCCACGCCGTCGGCTCCCAGCAGCGACGGGGTGGGCGTGCACGCGCCCGAGGCGCCGTCGCGCCCGTCGGTTCCATCGGAGCTCAGGCAACCCGTCTCTGTGATCGCGCCCGTCGCGGGGTCGCGCTTGAGGATCACCACGGCGCCGAAGCTCGTGGCCACGCTGGTGCCCGCGACGCCTCCCGCCACGTACACGTTCGCGCCGTCCGGAGAGACCGCCACCGCGTGGGCCCCAACCAGCGCATTGCCGACCGCGCAGCCCGAAGTGCCGTCTTCGGAGCCGCCGGCTTCCGGCGCGACGAGGCAGCCGCCCGGGCCGCTTAGCGGACCGAAGCCCCCGGCTGCGTCAGCCGTGGGCGCTGTGCCGAGACCGACGGCCAGGACCGTGACCGCGATCGTTGCGATGATGGCTCTGCTGAGGATCTCGTTGGAGGTCATTGGACCGTCTTTCCACTCGATGACATTCCGTGCAGCACGAATCGACTGACTGTCCGTTCATCGGCGGGCGTGCTGGACCACTTGAGGATCGTCCGCTCGCCGATGGGCGCCTGGTTCAATAATCGCGTCGATCCTCGAAGTCGACCGAATCAAAATCAATCGTCTCAGCCAAGCAGGTCCGCGACTTCGTCCCGACCGGGGTTTTCCGGTCGGGAGGAACGTCCGGATCCTGCGCTACTCCAGCACGACCAGCGTGTCGCCCTCGTTCACGGCCTGGCCCTCTTCGCAGCGGATCTCCGTGACGGTGCCGGCGTCTTCGGCCTCGACCGGCATCTCCATCTTCATCGACTCGAGCACCGCGACCGTGTCGCCCTCCGCGATGTCGTCCCCCACCTCGCACTCGATTTTCCATACCGTGCCCGTGATATGGGCCTCCACGTCAGTCACGCCACGCACCTCCCAGGATTGTCGCCGAGTCTCGATCGTGCCACGAGCCTCGATTGCCGGTGTCGGTCGCGGACAATAATCCCTCGCCCCGACCCCATCGCCACATGACCTCCGACACCCTCATCGTCGTTGCCGCGTACAACGAGGCCGAGCGCATCTCCGCGACGCTCGCCGCGCTCGCCACCGCTTTCCCCGGGGCGCCCGTGTGGGTTGCCGACGACGGCTCGACTGACGCCACCCCCGAGCTCGCGCGCGCCGCCGGTGCGACGGTGGTGCGCAGCCCGCGCGTCATCGGCAAGGGCCAGGCGATGACCGCGGGTGTCCGGGCGACGCTCGCTGACGTCGACCTTTTGGACGGTGCCGCGCGCGTACGTACGCGCGCGCGCGTTCACGGCGATCCAGACAACTTTTCTGCAGAGCCGCCCGCGCCCGCGTCCGTGCCCCACACCGAGTCGATCGTCATCCTCTGCGACGGCGACCTCGGCGAGTCCGCGCGTGAGTTGCCCGCCCTCGCGGAGGCGATCGAGCGTGGCGACGGCGACCTGGCGGTGGCGATGTTCGCCACGCGTGTGGGCGGCGGATTTGGTCTCGCGCTCAACTTCGCGCGCTGGGCGATCCACCGCTGCTGCGGCCTGTCCACCCGCGCGCCCATCTCCGGGCAACGGGCCATGCGTGCGGGCGTGCTGCGCGATGTCCTGCCATTCGCCGCCGGGTTCGGCATGGAGGTCGGCATGACGATCGACGCCGTCCGTGCCGGCCATCGCGTCGTGGAGGTCTCACTCGAGCTCTCTCACCGCCCCACCGGCCGGACTCCCGCCGGGTTTGCGCATCGTGGGCGGCAGTTGGTGGACTTCGCGCGCGTCTACCTGGCTCGCTGAGCCGGGAAGGGGGAAGGGGTGCCAGTACGCAGACGTGCATCTGGGGGCGAACGCCCAGTTTGGTCCATGAACGCCTCGGCCGCACCGCCTGATTCAGAACACGTTCCGAGGCACACCAACATGGCGACACGTCCCGTCGATAACTTTTAGGTTATAATTCCCCTTCGTGTCCGAGCCATCCTCACTGCTCAAAGAAGCGCGCCGTCAGGCTGGCCTCACCCAGGCGCAGCTCGCCCGCCGGCTGGGGGTCAGCCAGGCGGCCGTAGCCAAGCTGGAGCGGCCGGGGGCCAATCCGGCGATCGCGACGCTCGACGATACGCTGCGCGAGACCGGACAGCGACTCGTTCTCACCACCGAGCCGGTGAGGCCGGGCATCGACGAGACGCTGGTGTTCGAGCAACTCAGGTTGAGCCCTGAGCAGAGGCTTGCGCAGCTGGAAAGCATGTACGAGTGGGGTCGCGAACTGTCGCTCGCCGGAGCCCGATCCCGTGGCGAACTGGCCTGATTACCATCCCGTAGCACTGGTGCGCGCACTCGTCGAGAGTGGCGTCGACTTCGTGGTCATCGGCGGCGTGGCGGTCGTCCTGCAGTCGATGCCACGTTTCACCAAGGATCTCGACATCTGCTATTCGACCGCCCAAGACAACCTTGATGCGCTCGGCGGTGTGTTGGTGGCATTGGAAGCTCGTCTGCGTGGCATCCCGGAGATGGTGCCGTTCGTGCCCGATGGGCGCACCCTGCGCCAGACGCAGATCTTGTGCTTGACGACGTCCGCAGGCGACATCGACCTGCTGGTCAATCCGGATGGAGCGCCCCCGTACAGCACGTTGCGCCGCCGTGCCGAGATCATGGATCTGGGCGGTCACGGAGTTCGGATCGCTTCGATCGAGGATCTGCTCGCGATGAAGCGCGCCGCCGGCCGTCCGCTGGACGTGGTCGACATCGAATCGCTGGAAGCGGCCCGCCGGCGCCTGCGTCGCAAGCCGAAACGATAACCGCCGGCGATAGGCTCGCGTCGAGATGATCCTCGCGATCGACCAGGGGACAACCGGCACGACGTGCATCGTCTATGACGCTTCTTTTGAGCCGATCGGGCGCGCCTACCGTGAGTTTCGCCAGCACTTTCCGAAGCCCGGCTGGGTCGAGCACGATCTCGCCGAACTGTGGACCGTCACCCACGCGGTGGCCGGGGAGGCGCTCGCCGATGCCGGCATTCGCCCGGGGGATCTCGCCGCGGTGGCGATCGCCAACCAGCGCGAGACCGTCTGTGTGTGGGACCCCGCCGCCGGCGAGCCTCTGCACCGCGCGCTTGTCTGGCAGGACCGCCGCACCGCCCCACTCTGTGAGCAGCTGCGCGCCGATGGGCATGAACCCCTCATCCGCGCGCGCACCGGTCTCGTGCTCGACCCCTACTTCTCGGCGCCGTCCATGCGCTGGCTGCTCGACCATGTTCCCGGTCTGCCCGAGCGCGCCCGTGACGGCCGTGCCGTGTTTGGGACGATCGACTCGTGGCTCATCTTCAAGCTCACCGGCCAGCACCTGACCGACGCCTCCAACGCCTCGCGCACGCTCCTGTACGACATCTCCTCCGGCCGCTGGGACCCTGAGCTGCTGGCTCTGTTCGACATCCCGGCCCGCGCGTTGGCAGAGGTCCGTCCCAGCGCCGGGGTGTTCGCGCAGACGCTCCCCTCCGCCCTGCACGGTCACGCCGTCCCGCTCGCGGGCGTCGCCGGCGATCAGCAGGCGGCACTGTTCGGCCAGGCCTGCATCGACCCCGGCCTCGGCAAGAACACCTACGGCACCGGCTCGTTCGTGTTGCTCAACACCGGTTTCTCCCCGCCCGAGCCGCCTCCCGGACTGCTCGCGACCGTCGCCTGGACGATCGGCGCCTCTACCACCTATGCCTTGGAGGGCTCGATCTTCGCCACCGGCGCAGCGGTCCAATGGCTGCGCGACGGGCTGCAGATCATCTCCGACGCCGCTGAGACCGAGGCCCTGGCCGCCTCGCTGGCGACCAACGACGGCGTCTACTTCGTCCCCGCCCTCACCGGCCTCGGCTCCCCCCACTGGGACCCCCACGCCCGCGGCACGATCACCGGTCTCACGCGGGGCACCACCCGCGCTCACCTGGCGCGCGCGACGCTCGAGGCGATCGCCTACCAGACCCACGACGCCGTCCGCGCGATGGAGTCCGCCTCCGGGCAGCCCCTCGGCGAGCTGCGCGCCGACGGCGGCGCCAGCGCCAATGCCTGGCTGATGCAGTTCCAGGCCGACATCCTCGGCGTGCCCGTCGTGCTTGGCGCCACCTCCGAGACCACAGCCCTCGGCGCGGCCTACCTCGCGGGCGTGGGCGCCGGTCTGTGCACGATCTACGACATCTCCCGTACCCGGCCGGAGCGCCGGCGCTACGAGCCCCGCATGTCCGCCGACGAGCGCTCCCAGTTGCTCACGGGCTGGGCCGACGCGCTGGCGCGCACCCGCAGCGCCGGCTGACGTGCCGGGCAATGGGGAGTGGGGGGTCAGTGGGAGTAGAGGGCCGGACAAATAGGGAGTAGACACTGGGACAAATTGGGAATATCGGCACGGGCAAGTTGGGAGTTTCAGGACCGCACGTCTGAGATCCAAGGACCCGCACCGTCCGAGATCCACGTCGGCCCTCGCACCCGCGCGTAACTTCCGCGGCCCTGCGACGTAGACCGCTCAGATGAGCGATCTCGCA
This sequence comes from uncultured Solirubrobacterales bacterium, assembly GCA_963749285.1. GTDB lineage: Bacteria > Actinomycetota > Thermoleophilia > Solirubrobacterales > Solirubrobacteraceae > Palsa-744. The sequence continues at coordinate 173,542 of CAVVMD010000002.1, forward strand.
CCGATGCGCGAACAGGTCTACGCCGACCCCCGGCCGGCGGAGTACTTCGACCAGTTTCACGAGCGCGCCCGCACGCGCGAACCCAACTGGGTGTACGAGCTGACCCGCCTGATCACCTCGCTCTACGCCTACACGCTGCTGCGCGTGCGCTCGATCTCCTCCGAGAAGGTCCCCGGGCGCGGCGCGATCATCCTCGCTCCCAACCACTTCTCGTTCATGGACCATTTTCTGATGGGCTGCTGCATCCGCCGCAAGGTCCGGTTCATGGCCAAGTCGCAGCTGTTCTCGTTCCCGATGCGCTACATCTACAGCCCCGGCGGCGTCTTTCCCGTCCGTCGCGGCGCCCGCGACGAGGAGACGTTCATCACCGCCGAGACGATCCTCGCCCGCGGCGGGGCGATCACGATGTACTGCGAGGGCGGGCGCTCGCGTACCGGCCAGATGGCCGCCCAGGCCAAGCGCGGCATCGGCCGCCTCGCCCTGGAGACCGGCGCGCCGGTCGTGCCGATCGCGATCCACGGCTCCTCGCGCATCCGCAACTGGAAGCGCCTACGCTTCCCCGAGGTCACCGTCCAGTACGGCGACGCGATGCGCTGGGAGCGCGTCGCCAACCCAACGCGCGAGCAGCAGCAGGCCGTCGCCGACACGATCCTCGCGGAGATCCGCTCGCTCTACGCGGGCCTGGAGGAGCACGGTCGCCGTGGCGCGCTCCAGCGTGCCCGCGCCGAGCGCCGCGCGGAGCACGGTTCGGCCAGTAGAACCGCTGTGGCCTGACGCGCGGCGCCGCAGGGTTCCTGTCGCCGGTTGACGGCTTTCGCCCGGAGCGGTGATTAGGCTCCCTTGCTCTTTTCAGTCGAGCTCGAACAGGAGGCATCTATGCAAGACACCAAAGGATTCTTTGGGTCGCTCTTCGATCTGTCGTTCACATCCTTGGTAGCAACGCGGATCATCAAACTGCTCTACGTCTTGGCGATCCTCGTGATCGGGCTCTACGCTTTTATTTTCATCGTCGGCGGCTTTTCCCGCAGCCCTGCCGCAGGGCTCCTGGTGCTGCTGATCATCGCGCCCATTTTCACGCTGGCCAGCCTGGTCTACACACGCGTGCTGCTGGAGCTGATCATCGCGCTGTTTCGGATCATGGAGAACACCAGCCAGCTGGTCGCGCGCGCGGATGCTCTGGCGCCCTCGACGACGTCCGCGGGTGGTTCCCTCACGCCACCGAGCGACCAGTAGTCGTCTCGACCATGCTTGCAGTCCAATCGCTGCTGCGCCCCGGCCTGCTGGAGGGGGCCTCGCTTCTGGCGGTCGGATCGGCGGGGCCGTCCGGTGAGCCACCCACCGCGTCGTTCGGGCACGCGGTGCGCGAGGCGTGTGAGCGGCTTGGCGCGCGCGTGGACTTGCACGTGGGGGACGCCGCCGTCGACGAAACAGCGATGGACGCCGCCGTTGCGAGCACTGCCGCCGAGTCGGGTGGCATCGACATGCTGGTCGTGGACGGCGCCGCGCTGTTCGCGTCCGGGGGTCTGCACGCGTGTCTGGACAGTGCTTGGAACGCAACCCGGGCGGTCGTCAACCTCGCGTTTCTGCTCGCCACACCGAGCCCGCCCACCCGTCGGATTGTCTACCTGGCGCCTGCTCCGATCGCGGGAGAGCAGGCGGACGCCGCGCGTGCGGGCCTCGAGAACCTTGCCCGCACGCTCTCGGTGGAGTGGGCGCGCCATGCGATCACGCTCGTCACGATCGCCCTCGGGGACGCCACCACCCCGGGCGAGGCGGCCGCGCTCACGGCCTACCTGGCCTCGCCCGCCGGGGCCTACTTCTCGGGTGCTCAGCTGGACCTGCGGGGGGTCTGAGGTCTCTGGCTGCGGGTCTAACAGAACGGGCCGGTGGGCGCCTCCGCGTATTCCGCGCACCGCGCCGGCCCGGCTTGACTCAGCCCGACATCCCCCCGAACAGCCCGCCCGTGATGTGCAGCGTCTGGCCGTGCACGTAGTTGCTCCATGGGGTGCACAGGAAGAACACGCCTCCCGCGGCCTCCTCGGGGGTAGCCGGGCGGCCCAACGGGATCAGCATCGAGGCCATCTGGCGCATCTGCTCGGGGATGCCGAGCTGCACCTGCTCGCCGCCGATCTCCATCGTGTTCTCGTCGACCTTGGCCTGGGTCAGGCGGGTGTCGATGAAGCCGAACGCGACCGCGTTGACGTTGACCTTGAACTGGCCCCACTCCTTGGCGATCGTTTTGGTCAGGCCCACGACGCCCGCCTTGCCCGCCGAGTAGTTGGCCTGGCCGGCGTTGCCGAACGTGCCCGAGGTCGAGGACACGTTGACGATCTTGCGGAACACCTCCCTGCCTTCCTCGCGCTCCTGCTTGGCGGGCTCGCGCAGGTGCGGCGCCGCCGCGCGGATGACGCGGAACGGGACGACCGTGTGGATGTCGAGCATCGCCTGAAAATGCTCGTCGGTCATCTTGTGCACCGGCGCGTCGATCGTGTAGCCGGCGTTGTTGACGATGATGTCGAGCTTGCCGAACGCGTCGACCGCGGTCTGCACGAGCTGATCGGGCACGCCCGGCTTGGTCAGGTCGCCCGCGAACACGGCCGTCTCTCCGGCGATCTCGCCCGCCGCCTGCTCGGCTACGTCGCCGTCCAGGTCGTTGATCAGCACCTGTGCGCCCTGCGCCACGAGCAGCTCGGCCGTCGCGCGCCCGATTCCGCGCGCCGAACCGGTGACGATCGCCGCCTTGCCGTCGAGTACTCCCATAGCTCTGTGTCTCCTTGTCGTGTGTGGAGACGAGAGGTTATAAGCCGGGCGCGGTTTCAGCGCGCGGCGCGAGGGGGAGGGTTGGATTCGATGGGTCCCGGCATCAGGCGGGGGCGTGGTGGGGAGGATCGGGTTGGTTCCCCGGCGCCTGGCCGCGGTGTGCGTGGGAAACCGGGCGACGGTGCGGATCGCCCGTCCGCTCAGCCCGTGATGATCACGCCGAAGTCCTGCGTGTAGATCCCGCCCGTCTGGCCTTCGGCGCGCGCGGCCGGAGGGTGGGGGGAGACGCCTATGCCCGTGTCTCTGTAGTTGGGGTCGAGAATGTTCGCGCGGTGTCCCGGTGAGTTCATCCACGCTTCGACGATCGCCTGCGGCGTCGCCAGCGACAGCGTGCCCCAGGCGATGTTCTCGCCGACTTCATACCCGATCTTCGAGCTGTAGATGTATCCGGCCGCGCGCATCCGGCTCAGCGGCGTGCTGCCGCCCGGGCCTTCGTGGCTGAAGTAGTCGTTCGACGCCATGCTTTCGCTGTGGCCCTGCGCGGCGTGCTGGAGCTTCCCGTTGAGTGTCAGCGCCCGCTCGCCGTGTGAGACGCGTTCGCGGTTGATCAGGCACAGCGTCGCTTCGCGCACGGCTTCGATGTCTTCCGGCCCCGGCCGCAGCGTGGCGCCCACGCATCCGCCCGCGTCCGCGCCCTGGGCGCCCCGGATGTGCTTCGGTTGCGCGCGCCGGGAGTGCTTGCCGTGCGTCGCATGCTTGCCGTGACGTTTGGCGTGCCTGACGGCCGCGTGGCGCCGGTGGCGCCGGTGGCGCTTGTGGGCATTTCGCCGCCGGCCGTGGCCGTGACCATGGCGGGTCTTCGCGTGCTTGGCCGTGTGATGACGATGCCCGTGGGTTGCCCGCCGAGCCTTATGTGCGCCCGCGCTCGCGGGGGCGGCGATCGCGATCGCCACGGCAGCGGCCAGCGTTATGAGCAGGCGAGTCACACAGCTCGAATCGGACGCGCGCGCGTCCGGCCTTAGTCACGACTGTGCGCCTGGACGGATTCTTGCACTCCGGATGCCTGCGTTCGCACGCCCCGTCCTTGTCTGGCTATATGCGTCTGTCAGCGGTTTTTGCGCGCGCGAGGAGTGCCCCGAAGCCCGCGTGGGCCCCGCCGAAGCCCGCGCGGTCCAGGCGGGCTGTCCCGACTCCTACCGGGCGCTCGGGGCTTCCAGGATGCGCCCCAAGATCTCGCGCATGATCTCATCGCTCCCGCCCCCGATCGGCCCCAGGCGCGCGTCACGGGCGGCGCGCTCGACCCACACCTCGCGCATGTAGCCCGCGCCGCCGTGGATCTGCAGGCAGGCGTCCATCAGCTCGTAGCACGCGCGCTGGGTCATCAGCTTGGCCATCGTGACCTCGCGCAGCGGCTCCTCGCCGGCGACGAACCGGCGCAGCGCGTCGTAGGTGACGCAGCGCGCGGTGTAAGCGCTCGTGGCGAGATCCGCGAGCTTGTGGCGAATCGCCTGGTGCCGTGAGAGCGGACGCCCGAACGCGGTGCGCTCACGCGCGAACCCTGCCGTGCGCTCCCACGCCAGCCGCATCGCCCCGACGGCGCCCAGCGCCATCGCCAGGCGCTCCCACTGGAAGTTGGCCATGATCAGCTTGAACCCCTCGTTCAGGCCGCCCAGCAGGTTCTGCTCGGGCACGAACACGTCCTGGTAGGCGATCGTGGCGGTGTCCGAGGCGTGCCAGCCGAGCTTCTCGAGCTTGGATGAGCTGACTCCCTCGCCGCGGTCGACGATCAGGAACGAGATGCCGTGATGCCCGCCCTCGGCGGTGGTCTTGACGGCGGTGACGATGAACTGCGCGCGCACGCCGTTGGTGATGTACGTCTTCTCGCCGTTGACCACCCAGCCGCCGTCCACGCGCTCGGCGCGCGTGGCGATCGCCGCGACGTCCGAGCCTGCGCCGGGCTCGGTGATGCCGAGCGCGCCGATCAGCTCACCGCGGATCGCCGGCACGAGATAGCGCTGCTGCTGCTCGGTCGTCCCGAACTTCCAGATCGGCGGGGTGGCGATGTTCGTGTGCGCGCCGATCCCGGCCGCGGTCCCACCCGAGCCGATCCGCGCGAGCTCCTCGCACAGGACCGCCTCGTGCAGGTAGTCCCCGCCCTGTCCGCCGAGCTCGGTCGGGTACTTCAGCCCGAGCAGCCCCTGCCCCGCGAGCTTGGCGAACACCTCGTCGGGGAACCACTGCTCGTCCTCCCACGTCTGCGCGTGTGGCGCCAGCTCGCGGTCGATGAACCCGCGGATCGAGGCCCGCAACTCCTCGTGCTCGTGCGTGAACGGGGGATCGGGGTTGGTCATGAGAGGGGGAATGGTGCAGTTCCTGACGGCACACGTGCCGTCAGGCGACCCCGCGCATGCGCGGGGTCGTGACGAGCCGCATGCGGCTCGTCAACCGTTGGCGCATGCGCCAACGGCGAGACCGCACATGTGCGGTCTCGTGGGAGGCCCGCATGCGGGCCTCCCGGCCATGCCGCTTGCGGCATGGCCCACCAAATCAGCTTTTTAATAGTCATGCGGCCGGCCCCTTAGTCATGCGGCCCGGGCTTCCGATCAAAGCCCGTATGAGCGCCCGATCACGTCGAGCATGATCTCGTCGGTGCCCGCCCCGATCCGGTTCAACCGCATGTCGCGCCACACGCGCTCCACCCCGTACTCGCGCATGTAGCCCGCGCCGCCGTGGATCTGGATGCACTCGTCGGCGACTTCGCAGGCGATCCGCGCGGCGTGGAGCTTGGCCATCGAGATCTCGCGCACGGGGTACTCACCGTTGTTGTGCCGCCACGCGGTCACGTACACCATCTGGCGCGCGGACTCGATCTTCGTCGCCATCTCGGCGAACTTGTGGCGGATCACCTGGAACTTGCCGATTTCCCGCCCGAAGGCTTTGCGCTCGTGGGCGTACTGCAGCGTGCGCTCGAAGCACTTCTGCGCCCCCGCGACACAGCCCGCGGCCCCGATCAGGCGCTCGCCCTGCAGCTCCCACATGATGTGGTAGAAGCCCTTCCCCACCTGCCCCAGCACGGCGGACTCGGGCACGCGCACGTCCTGGAACGCCAGCAGGGCGGTGTCGGAGGCGTGCATCCCGAGCTTCTGCAGCTTCTTCTCGCGGATCACCCCGGGCGCGTCCATCGGCACGAGGAACAGCGTGAACCCGTCGTAGCCCGCGTCGACGTCGGTCTTCGTGACGAGCACGATCACATCGGCGCGGTGGCCGTTGGTGATGTACGTCTTGGAGCCGTTGATCACGTATTCGTCGCCGTCTTTGAGCGCGCGCGTCTTGATCCCCGCCACGTCTGAGCCGGCATCGGGCTCGGTGATGCCGAGGCACAGGATCGCCTCGCCCTTGATCGCCGGTTCGGCCCAGGCGCGCTTCTGCTCCTCGGTGCCGAACGCGAGGATCGGCGGCATCGCCATGTCGGTCTGCACGGCCACGCCCATCGCCAGCCCGCCGGAGTTCGCGTTCGTGATCTCCTCCGCCAGCACCAGCGAGGAGTAGTAGTCCCCGCCCTGCCCGCCGTACTGCTCGGGCTTGTCCAGCCCCAGGAACCCGAGCTCGCCCATGCGCCTGAACACCGAGTCGGGAAACGTCGTCTCCTCCCATTCCTCGGCGTGCGGCGCGAGCTCTTTGATCGCGAAGTTGCGAATCGACTCGCGCAGCTGTTCGTGCTCGTCGGTGAAGATGATGTGTTTGCGCGCGGCCTGATGGTCGGGCTTGCGCACGCTCTCGGCGGTGGCGGCCATGGCGGGGTCTCGCTCTCCTCGGTCTTTGGTGCTCGGGCGGATGCGCGAACGTTCCTCATGGAGGCTAACGCAGCGCGGTGGCCCGACCCCAACGCTGTTCCCTGTGTTTCACAGTTATTGTGTAACTGTGATAATGTTGTACTTATGGCGAACATCACGGTCTCCGTGTCCGACGACGTCTACCGGGCAGCACGCATTCGCGCCGCGGAACGCGGCAGCTCGGTCAGCGCGCTCGTCGCCGAGTACCTGAGCTCGCTCTCCGAGCGCGACGCCGCGTTCGCTCGGCTCGAGGCTCAGCAGCGGCGCGTGCAGGCGGAAGTCGATCGCTTCAGCGCGCGTGACCGCCTCGCCCGCGACGAGGCTCACGAACGTGCGGTTCGTTGACACCAACGTCCTGCTCTATGCGATCTCGCGTGATCCCCAGGAGCAGGCGAAGGCGGCGCGGGCGAACGAGATCCTCGCCGCTCGGGAGCTGGGACTCTCCGTCCAGGTGCTGCAGGAGTTCTATGTCCAGGCCACTCGCGCCAGCCGCGCGGACTGGCTGACCGACGAGCAGGCCGCCACGCTGGTCGAGTCCTTCCGGCGCTTTCCCGTGCAGGAGAGCACCGTCGCGATGACGCTCGCCGCGATCGTGACCAAGCGACGATTCGCCATCTCCTATTGGGACGCCGCGATCGTCGAGGCGGCCCGATCCATGGACTGCGAGATCGTCCTCTCGGAGGACCTGAGCGACGGCCAGGACTACGGCGGGGTACGGGTCGAGAATCCCTTCCGCGACTGCTGAGCACTTACGGCGTTCGTCGTCAGGTCGCGCAACGCCTGGGGACGGACACCAGCGATGAGGAGGGGGCGTCACGGCCTTCTTCGAGCGCGACCCGGTTTGGCGGGGGACGGTGACAGGCGTCTTCACAGCGAGCGGTGCAGGCTCGTCTGGGGGCTGCGCGTAAGAGACGGGCTGACCCCATGTATCGAGCGGCGTGAGCTGTCGCGGGACGGAGCATTCCCAAACGGCCGGGTTTTCGGCCGTTTGGGAATGTCGTTCCGCGGGGGCTTGACAGGTCGTGGGGGTTGATGTATGTTGTGTCTGTTGTGTGCGTCTTGTCATGGGGCGCAGGGACATAGATCGGGTTCGGGTCTTCCTTTTTGTGGTCGACCTTGCAGCGCTTATAAAGGGGTTTCTTGTGGAGAGGGACCTGGATCGCTTCGGTGAGGGAGCTGTTTTTCGCGTGGGTTCGTTGGGGACATACGTGTCGGGGATTGCTGCGGGCCGTGATCGGCCTGTAGGTAGATGCGTCAGCGCTGCTGACTCATCTCTCTCTCTCTCTCTCTCTCTTGTCCGCTTAGCGCTGCTGGTCTAACCGCCAGGTCGCGCCGGGCTTTCAGCCCCCTCGCGGGGCGGGGCGAGTCGTGTCTCAGCCTTGACTTTTCACTCGCGGGGAGGGTTGCGTGATGGCTTCGCGCGCGGGTTTGCGTACGCGTAGCCGGTCGGCTGCTGTTGCGCGGTCACGCACGCCGCGTGGTGAGGCACCGCGCGCGCGGGTGATCGAGATCCAGCGTTCGCGGTTGTTGGCGGGGGCGTTGGGCGCGATCGAGGATCTTGGCTATCCGCGGGTGACGGTTGCGCATATCGCTTCGCGGGCGCGGGTGTCACGGCGCACGTTCTATGAGCTGTTCGACGATCGTGAGGATTGTCTTTTGGCGGCGTTGGAGAGCGTCGTTGAGATGGTTCGCGACGAGCTGGGCCGCGCAGAGCTTGATGGTCTTTCCTGGCGTGAGCGTGTCCGCAGCGGCCTGTGGACGATCCTTGTGTTCTTCCAGCGTGAGCCCGTCCTCGCGCGGGTGTGCGTCGTGCAGGCGCTGCGCGGCGGTCCGCGCGTATTGGAGCGTCGCGAGCAGGTCTTGACGGAGCTGGCGCGGGTGGTGGATGCCGGTCGTTTTGAGAGCACTCGCGGCGTTGAGTGCCCCGCGGTGACCGCGGAGGGCCTTGTCGGCGCTGCCTTTTCGATCGTGTACGGGCGTTTGCTGCGGGGTGAGCCGGAGCCGTTGACGGGCCTGCTGGGGGAATTGATGGGCCTGATCGTGCTGCCCTACCTCGGTCCGGCGGCTGCGCGTCGCGAGGAGGCGCGCTCGTTGCCCATCCTCGCGCTGGGTATTACTGCGCCGCGCGCGGTGTCATTGGTGGCGGTGGGGGAGAACGGGGGCGGTGGTGGCGCCGGCGATCTCTTGGCGGGTATCCCGATGCGATTGACGTATCGCACGACGCTCGTATTGGAGGTGATCGCGCAACACCCCGGGGTGAGCAATCGCCTTGTCGCGGACCTCGCGGAGATCTCAGACCAGGGTCAAATCTCAAAGCTGTTGGCGCGTCTGCAGCGACTGGGCCTCGTGGAGAACAAGGGGCCCGGGCACGTCAAGGGTGAGCCCAACGCGTGGGCGCTCACGACGCTCGGTCACCAGGTCGCACAGCGCCTCGGGACGAACACCGGCGATGAGCGGGAGGCAGCGAGATGAGGGCTGTATTTGGTGGTGCTCTATGGCCCCATGATCTCGTCGAAGTGGCGGATGAACATGACCACGCAGCAGACGAGCATGATCAGCACCAGCACCCACAGGGCCGCGCCGAGGACGAGGGCGCCGGCCACCAGCGCGCCCATCAGCAGGGACATGGCGAAGTCGTAGCGGTCGAAGATGTCAAAACCGGTCATGAGACCACCTTAGCAACGCAGACAAAGAACAGCAACAGTCCGCCGGCCATCCCCGCGAGAAAGCCGGTACCCAGCCCTTGGTTGATCCGTCGCGCCAGCGAGTCGGGCCGGCTCGGGATGAACAGCGCCACGGCCGCGGGCAGCCCCGAGCAGAGGACCGTGGCGCCGCCGAGGAAGCCCGCCCACGCGAGCAGGCCGTTGACCACGGCGGTCCCCAGCGAGGGATTGGCCTCGCAGAAGACACGGATGGTGGCGATGACGAACATGCGGTCCACCGTACGCATCGCCGGCGACGAAACTCTCCGCCACGGGGCCAATTTCCGTGTTCCCGGCCAGAAGTCACAAAGTTGTGACGCTTTTGCGCGCCCTGTGTCACATTTGACCGCGGGAACGCTGCCTTTGACGACCCCAACAGCGGGGTCGTGCCCACATCAGCCTACCCGCGCCCTCTCGGCGCATAACACACACCAACCGAGGGGGGCGTCGTTGCAGTCGTTTGTCCCCTCCGAGGCTCCTAGGAGGAGATAACCGATGTTCGGACCCACAGCGCATACCGCGAAGCCCGCCGCCGCATCGAAGGCCGATCTTTTCGCGATGCTCCGTGGCCCGCACCGTGCCCCAGGGAGTGGTGCGCCTACGCGGGGCCTGACCGCCACCGCTGCTTCCCTCATGGTCCGCTCTCTCATAGCTGTCTGTGCGCTCGTCGTACTGCTCGCGCTCTCCACCGAAGTGGCGCGCGCCGAAGTCCCCGGGCTCGTCCCAAACGGCACTTTCGCTTCAGACGAGGGCCTCGGCGTGGCGGTCGACCAGTCGAGCGGCGACGTGTTCGTCACGGGCTTCACCGTGGGAGAACAAGCGCATAGCGAGAAGTTCGACGCCTCGGGGGAACGGCTCTCGCCGCCGTCGCCGTTCGCCGAAGGGTTCAACTACGGCGCGGCCGTGAACCCGACCAACGGTGACTTGTACGTGGCCAGCCCCTTCGCTCACGAAATCGACACTTACGATCCGAACACGGGCGAACCGCTCTCGTCGTTCCCCGTGCCGGCGTTCTTCACGAGCTTCTCTGGGCTGTTCGAAAATCAGGCGCAGATTGCGACGGACTCCGCGGGCGACGTGTATGTGCCCAACGTCCCGGGCAACGAGGTGTTGGAGTACGGCCCTCACCCCGCCTGCAGCGGCGAACCGGTGGAATGCGTCCCGCTCAAAGTGTTCACCGGCTCGGGCGCCCACGCTCTGAGCGGACCGACGGGAGTCGCCGTCGACTCCTCCGGGGACGTGTGGGTCGCCGATGACGGCGACAACCGAATCGAGGAGTTCGATCCGACCGGCGCGTTCCTCAGCGAGATCAAGAGCGAAGGCGTGCGGGCGCTCGCGCTCGACAGGCGCGGCGACGTGCTCGCGATCGTCAACAACGACGCGGACTCCTGCGGCTCGCTCAGGCCGCCGTGCGCCCACCTGGTGGAGTACAGCGCCAGCGGCGCGCAGCTCGCCGACCTCGGCGCGGGCGACTTCGGGTCCGCCGAACTCCCCACTTTCTATGGGTCTTCGTCATTCAGCATGGTGGCGGTGGACAACGCGAGCGGGCGCGTGTACGTCACTGACGCCCCGAAAAGCCGCGTTTGGGTCTTCCAGCCGCCGCTCGCGCCGGTGCTCGGTGAAGAGTCGGCCGTCGAAGTCGGCGCCGTCGAAGCAAAGCTCGGCGCGCTGGTCAACCCGGGTGGGGCGCAGACGACATATCGCTTCGAATACGACACGCGCGAATACAGGCAAGGCGAAGGGGCTCATGGTGTGAGCGTCCCGTTCCCGGAAGGCAGCGTGGGCGAAGGTTTTTCCTCGCGCGCGGTGTGGGCGTCGGCGAAGGGCCTTGCGCCGGGCACGACCTATCACTATCGCGCGGTCGTCACGAACGGGGTGGGCAACCCGGTCGTGGGACCGGATCAGACGTTCACGACCGAGACCACCGCGGGGGCCGCGTGTCCCAACGAACAGTTGCGCTTCGGGTTCTCCGCCGCTCTGCCCGACTGCCGCGCTTATGAGCTCGTGACCCCGGCGAACAAGGCCTCGGCTCAGCCCGATACTGGTCAGGTCAATTCCGATTCGAATTTCCGCGTAGGCAATTACGCAGCCAACGACGGCAGCCGGTACTCGTACATATCGCTTGAAGTCATGCCCGGTTCGCAGTCGGCGGGCTTGGAATTCATCGCCACCCGCGGCGCGAGCGGCTGGACCTCGGAAGACGCGCTCCCGCTTACATCATATACCGGCGATCGGTGTCCATACTACTCCCCGATTCACGTCGTGACGTATTCCGCCAATCTGTCGAGGGCAGTCCTTGTCGACCACAACTTCAGCTACGCCGAAAGCAATAATGCCTTCTCTGAAGAGTGTCAAGGGGAACTCCGCGAAGTAGTGCCCGGCGAACCGGTGGGCGCACAAAACCTGCTGCTGCGCAACAACGTCGACGGCTCCTACCAGCTGATCAATATCACCCCGTCGGGAGTCGTACCTACCGAAACGCACTTCGCTGTCGCTTCGGCGAATCTCAGTCTCGTCGTGTTCTCCGAGCGCGCGAAGCTGACGCCCGAAGCGCTGAACAACACCGTGAACACGTATGAATGGCACGAAGGCGTGGTGCGTCTTCTGAAGTTCGCGCTGCCTTCCGGGGCGCCCGTCGCAGGTGGGCTCGTGAGCATCTCGCCCGATGGCTCTGAGATGTTCTTCACCGCAGGCGGCAATTTGTATGTGCGTGTGAACGACGGGCGCACCGTGCAGGTCGACGAAGCGCGGGGAGGTGCGGGCCCGGGCGGTGGGGGCTCGTTCCGGGCCGTCACGGCTGACGGCTCGCAGGTGTTCTTCACCGCTGACGCCTCGGCGGGCCTGACGAGCGACACGGTTCCGGGCAGCGGCACGAACCTGTACCGCTACGACATCGTCACGGGCCAGTTGAGCGACCTCGCCGCCAAAGCAGGTCTCGCCGGCATCAGCGAAGACGGCTCGTACGTCTACTTCAGCTCCGAAAGCGTGCTGTCTGGCACGCAGGCCAATCAGTTCGGCGAAACGGCTGAAAGCGGCAAGTCGAACCTGTACGTCGATCACGGCGGGACGATCACGTTCGTCTGGCATGGAGGAGTCGGCAATCTATCGTCGAACGGCGCGTTCTTCGCGTCCGGATCGTCCATCTACAGCGCCGCCTCGAACCGGTTTGAGAGCGCTCCTGTCAGTGGAGCGCCGGTCTCCGACAACGGGCAGGTGTTCTTCGAAACGGGCGCAGCGCTGTTGCCACGGGACACGAACGGTCGGACGGATGTCTATGAGTGGTCCTTCAACGGCGGGCTGCACCTGATCTCTTCGGGCTCGGGCTCGAGCGAATCGTTCCTCCTCCTCGCGACGCCGAGCGGCAACGATGTGTTCGTCCTCACGCGCCAGAACCTCGTGCCGCAGGACAACTCCCAGGAAGCGAACAAAATCTACGACGCGCGCGTGGACGGGGGCTTCCCCGAACCGGCCGTGCCGCCGGGGTGCACGACGGCCGACGCGTGCCGCGCGGCGCCTGAACCGCAGCCCTCGATCTTCGGGGAACCGGCGAGCCAGACGTTCTCGGGCGTCGGGAACCTAGCGTCCGGCGAAGCCGAACCAAAGACGAAGCCCAAGGCAAAGCCGGTGCAGTGCAGGAGAGGCTTTCTGAAGAGGAAGGGCATATGTGTGAAGAAGTCGGCGAAGAAGGCCAGGAAGTCCGCTCACGCCAACAGGAGGGGTAAGTGAGTGCGCCATGAACGTTCGCCCACGACGCGCAAAGGGAAGAAACGGCGAGCTGTTCGTCAGTTTCCTCCTCGCCGTCAGTGACGACGCCATGAAAGCGATGAGCACAACGATCAAGCGATGGAGGCTGCACCTATGGAACAGACAAACCCTGACCGAACTCGCACAAGACACAAACAAGCAAGTGCGAGGATGGATCAACTACTACGGGCGCTTCTGCTCGTCCGTGTTGACCGGGTTCCTCAGACGCATCGACGAATACCTGGTGCGCTGGGCCATGCGGAAGTACAAGCGACTAAAGGGCCGTCGCATGCGGACATGGGAGTTCCTGGCACGCGTAAAGACACGCGAGCCGAACCTCTTCGCCCACTGGCGGCCAGCTACGCAAACCAACGGCCGGATGATGGGAGCCGTGTGATGGGAGACCATCACGCACGGTTCTGCGAGAGCCCGAGGGTGAAATCCCCTCGGGCCACTCACCTCATGCTCCCGAGAAGAATCGCAACGGCACTCCCGCTCATGGTCGGAGTGATCGTCGCGCTTGGAGCGGGTGCCGCGCCGGCACTTGCCGAAACCCATCCCTTCGTGTCCAGTTTCGGTTCGTTTACGAATCCGAACGGGGTCGCGGTGGAAGAATCCACGGGCGATGTGTACGTGGCCGACATCGGCACTGGCACGGTGTCCAAGTTCGACGCGAACGGCAACCCGGTCAACTTCTCGGCGCTGGGCGCCAACGCGCTGACGGGCGAAGACACGCCCGCCAAATCGTTCTCGTTCCCCGCAGCGATCGGCACCCCGGCGGCGATCGTCATCGATAACGGGTGTGTACGGCACATGCCGGCGCTGAACGGAGCGGAATGCACACAGTTCGACCCCTCCGCCGGGGACCTGTACGTGATGGACGCGGGTCACGATGTGATCGACAAGTTCAGCCCCAGCGGCGCCTATCTCTCCCAGATCAGCGGACCGTTCGCGGGCGAACTGGTGGGATTCGCACTCGTCGCTGACGGGGATGTTCGGGTTGTCGCCGGTTCCGTACTGGGAGCTGCCGGGCAAAGGCTGACCGCGACGACTGGCCTGTTCGACAACTCCATCACGAACAATTTCCTCACGCAGATCGAAGCAGTCGGAGAATTCGACGCATTCACCTCACATCTACCCGAGCACAGCTTCGCTGTCGGCCCGACTGGGGATGACTACGTGCTCTTCGAATGCGGTTGTGTGGAGAAGTTCGGCGGCAACCCCCTGACTACGCTCGGACTGGTTGACAGCGGTCCCAGTGATGTCGCGATGGCTGTGGACCCGGTCACTGGTCACCTCTACGTCGACGCGCAGTCGTCCGTAACGGAGTGGGACACAGGCGGAATGGACGGGTACTCGCTGGTTTCAGGCCATGCCGGGGAAACCGTGCCTTCGGCCGCGCTCGTGTCGAGCTTCGGCTCGTTGCAGCTTTCGGGTGTTCCGGGGCAGCAGGGCGGGATCGCGGTGAACGGCGCCAGCGGGGAGATCTATGTCTCAAACCCGGCGGACGGGAAGGTGTACATGTTCGCGAGCGCCCCTCCGGGTGTCACGGCGGGCACGGCGGCGAACGTAAGCAAGACGGGCGCGGCGCTGCAGGGTAGCGTGGATCCGCGGGGCGTCCCCGTCACGTCGTGCGAGTTCGAATACGAAAAGGCGCCCCAACCCCAACCGGGTTCCGGCGGGGTTTTTTCAGTGCCTGTGACCGTGTTCTCTCACAGCGTTGGGTGCACGCAGACGGCGCAGATCGGGTCGGGCGCCAGTCCGGTGGGAGTGTCCGCCGCTATCGGTGGTCTTGAACCGGGCGTCCTCTATTATTTCCGCCTGGCTGCGGGCAACGCCAACGGCACGAGTTCGAGTGAGGGTATGTTCGCGACCGTCGACTCGGGCTTTGGCATCAAGTCCTTCGAAGTTTCGTTCCTGAATGAAGACGGCACCCCGGATACTCAGGCCGGCTCGCACCCTTACGAGATGGTGACGGGCTTCGAATTCAACACGAAGCCGGAGCGGATGGTTGCGAGCGCAGACTCGCCGTACCGGATTCGACCAGTAGGCAACGCGAAGGACATCGTCGTCAATCCGCCGCCGGGGTTCTTCGGCGATCCCAACGCGACCGAAGCGAAGTGCACGCTCAGCGAACTTGAAGTGGGTGGAGTGGAAGGATGCCCCCCTGGATCACTGGTCGGCGAACTGTATATAGAAACCGGCGGCTACGGCACAGGCTCGTATCCACTGCACAACATGGTGCCGCCTCACGGCGTCGCGGCGCAGTTGGGGACCAAGGTGATCTATCCCAGGGCGTTTATCGACGTCGGTCTGCAAACGGGCGGACAGTATCCGCTGCAAGCGGAATCCCTCGATATTCCGGCGATCGAGGAGCTCTTCAGAATCAGGACTACGTTGTCTGGGGTGGTTGGCAGCGGCGGCCATCGCAGGCCGTTCCTGACCTTGCCGACAGGTTGTACGGGACCGCTCAAGTCGTCGATCTCCGTTGACTCCTATCAGGAACCCGGTCATTACGTAGGCATGAGCGCGACCACGCATACTGCGAACGGCGACCCGTTGGGGTTGACTGGCTGCTCGAAGCTCACGTTTCCCCCGGCGATCGCGGTCGCGCCTGACGTGAGCGACGCGAGCAGCTCGTCGGGGTTGACGGTGGGCGTGCATGTTCCCCAGACGGCGGCGTTCAACCCCGAAGGGCTGGCAGAGTCGGCGTTGAGGGACACGACGGTGGCGCTGCCGGCGGGTGTGGCGATCAACCCGGCGGGCGCGGATGGGCTTGAAGCGTGCTCGGAGGGCTTGGCGGGCTTCACGGGCTTTGAGGAATTCAATCCGGAATTCGAAGCGGGTGTGAAGACCGCGACGTTCACGCCGACTCCGGTAGAAGGGTTGCAGCCGGGTGTGAGCTTCTGCCCGGATGGGTCGAAGATCGGGACGGTGAAGATCAAGACGCCGCTGCTGTCTACGGCGCTCGAAGGCGCGGTGTATGTGGCGGCACAGAATGAAAACCCGTTCGGGAGCCTGATCGCGATGTACATGATCATCGAAGACCCCGTCTCGGGGAGCACCGTCAAGCTCGCGGGCGAAGTGCGCCTGTGCGAAAACACAGGTGAAGTCATAAACGGCATGACCTGTCAGGCCCCGGGGCAGATCGTGACGACGTTCAAGAACACCCCGGACGTTCCGTTTGAAGAACTCGAACTGCACTTCTTTGGTGGAGAACGCGCTCCCTTGCGGACGCCATCGCGTTGCGGAACGTATACGACGAACGCGTCGTTCACGCCGTGGGACGGCAACGCGCCGGTCGACACGTCCTCGAGCTTCGAAATCACCTCTGGTCCGAACGGGTCGCCGTGTCCCGGTGCGAGCCTGCCGTTCAACCCGTCGCTTACGGGTGGCACGACGAGCAACCAGGCGGGCGGTTTCAGCCCGTTCACGATGACGATGAGTCGCGCGGACGGCAACCAGAACCTACAGGCGGTTTCTCTGCACATGCCTCCCGGCTTGTCGGGTCTGCTGAATGGGTTGAAGTTGTGCGGCGAAGCTGAAGGGAATGCTGGGACGTGCGGTCCTGAAAGCGAAATCGGCGAAACGACCGTCAGTGTCGGGGTGGGCGGCAAACCGTTCAGCGTGAAGGGCGGCAAAGTCTTCATCACTGGCCCGTATGAGGGCGCGCCATTCGGCCTGTCGATCGTCAACCCCGCGAAGGCCGGACCGTACGATCTGGAGAAGGAAACGCCGTGCGATTGCGTGGTCGTCCGGGCGAAGATCGAAATCGACCCGATCACGGCGGCGCTGACGGTCACGACCGATAACAGCGGGCCGTTCAAGATCCCGACGATCCTGAAGGGCATACCGCTTGAAATCCAGCACGTGAACGTGACGATCAACAAACCCGGGTTCACGTTCAACCCGACCAACTGCAATCCGCTGGCGATCACGGGAACGCTGTACAGCGCCGAAGGCGCCACCTCGGCTGTGTCGGTCCCGTTGCAGGCCACGAACTGCGCGGCCCTTGGCTTCGCACCGAAATTCGCGGTCTCCACCTCGGGCAAGACCTCGAAAGCGAACGGCGCAAGCCTGACCGCGAAGGTCACCTACCCGAAGGCGCCGTTCGGCAGCCAGGCGAACATCAGGCAGGTCAAAGTCGAACTGCCAAAGGCGCTGCCCTCGCGCCTGACCACATTGCAGAAGGCGTGTACGGCCGCACAGTTCAACACGAACCCGGCGGGGTGCCCGGCGGCGTCGGTGATCGGTCACGCGAAGGCGATCACGCCGCTGATCCCCGTCCCGTTGGAAGGCCCCGCGATCTTCGTCAGTCACGGCGGCGAAGCGTTCCCATCGCTGATCGTCGTGTTGCAGGGCTACGGCGTCACGATCGACCTCGTCGGTACGACGTTCATCAGCAAAGCCGGGATCACGTCGAGCACGTTCAAGACGGTCCCCGACGCGCCCGTCGGCAGCTTCGAACTCGCCCTTCCCGAGGGCAGGTACTCCGCGCTCGCGGCGAACGGGAACCTCTGTAAGAGCAAGTTGAAGATGCCAACCGAATTCCTCGGGCAGAACGGCGCGGTGATCCACCAGTCCACACCGATCAGCGTGACCGGTTGCGCCAAAAAGAGGTCTTTGACGCGCGCTCAGAAGCTCGCGGCGGCGTTGAGGGTCTGTCACAAGAAGGCCAAGAGCAAGCGCGCGAGCTGTGAGCGCCAGGCGCGCAGAAAATACGGCCCGGTCAAACCCAAAAAGAAGAAGTAAGGGGGTAGTGGTGCGGACCGCGCGCTCTCACACAATCTTGCCCGCACGAGAAGGACGGGCATCCCAGCGTGCGTCTCGGACGAAGAGGACTCTCATCCCCGTCCGGGCGTGCTGTTGAACAAAACCGGCGTCGGGACATCCCTTTCACGGAAGAGTGTCCCGGTACCGAATGAGACGAAAGGAAGTCTAGCAAATGAAACAAACAACGAAGATAGCATTGCTCGCGCTCATCGCGGCCATCGCGATCACAGCAGCCACAGCCGCGTCCGCGTCCGCGTCGCCAGAATGGTACGTTAAGAAGAGCGGCGCGTTCAAAAAACTCACAGGCACGGAAGCCGTGAAGGTAGCGATGGAAAATACATTCGAAATAATTGATCAACCAGAATTCGGGATCTCGTGCAAAGGCGGGGAAGGTACAGGCGAAGTCAAGGCAGGCGGGAAAGCGACGGTCGGGACATTTAGGGTTACCGGCTCTCAGTGTATACCGGCTAAAACCAAAGGACCCAACCAGTGCAAAGAATTTAGGACTTTTGCAGCAGGGAATTTGGCTTGGGCAACAGAACTGTATACGGAAGGGACGGAAATCAGGCAGCGGTACCCGAGCGGAGCGCGCCAAGCATTCGTACAATTCGGTTGTACCGGAATCACTGACGAATGCGATTTTGCGGCCAGCACTCATATGGCTAACAACCTCACCGGAGGCTTGGTCGAAGCCACATTTGACGCGAAAACCGGGAAAGTGCAGTGCTTGTACAGCAACGGACAAAACGGTGAATGGAAAGGTGTCCTGAAGATCAAGCCGACCTCCGAAGAAAAAGCCAAAGGAGTGGAAGCGATCAAGGTGGAATAAGCGCCGTCCGGGAGACGCATAATAGTAGGACTATCGTCCCTACGCGTCCTCGTGTAAAGACAGGTTGTGGGGCCGCCGAGTGGCGGCCCCACAACCACTTTTCGCCGGCGCCTCGGCATCGCGCTCGCGTGCGACCTGATTGTCTCCTCATCCGGTTTGGCGGGGGTCGGTCTTGCGATCGCTTGACTTCCGCGCACGCGCTTGGCCGCGGTCACAGCGCCATGACTCCCCGCCCGCGCGTGCTCGGCGCCATAAGCGCTTACGACCACAGCCCGCACAACGGCACCGCCGCGAGCCTGTCGCCGAAGCTGAGGGTTCGCTTGCCGGTATAGAGCACGACGCCCGCCTTGAACCGGTTGCCGAGCTTGTCGCGCAGGTGGCGCAGGCCCGCGAAGTCCTTCGCCGCAACGCTTGCGGCCGTCTTGACCTCGACCCCGGCGACCTCGCCGCTGCCCAGCTCGAGGATGACATCGACCTCGCGCTGCTGCTTGTCGCGATAGTGAAACAGCGAGGCGGGGCTCTCTGCCCAGTCGCACTGCCGTGCCAGCTCCATCGCGACGAACGTCTCGACGATCGGCCCCGCGAGGGTCGAGCTCTGGACGATTCCCTTCGCGTCGATGTTCATCAGGTGCGTGAGCAGCCCTGTGTCGGTCATGTAGATCTTGGGTGTCTTCACCTGGCGGCTGCCGAGGTTCACGTGCCACGGCTGCAGGCGCCACACGAGAAACAGCTCTTCCAGGATGCGCGTCCGCGCCGCCACGGTCTTGTGGTCCACACCCAGCTCGCCGGCGACGCCACGCGAGCTGACCAGGCCGGCCGAGCGAGTCGCGACGATCCGCAGCAGACGCTCGACGCCGGCCGTGTCGCGTACGCTGGCGACATCCTGGAGGTCGCGACCGAGGATCGTCGAGACGTAGCTGGTGAAAAACCGCGCCCGCCCGCGAGCACCCCGGTCCCGGGCGTCGGGGAAGCCACCGGCGACGATCTGTGCGGCATATGCTCCGCGTCCCACCTCGGCATCGTCGATGTGCGGGAGCTCGCCGGCGAAGAGACGATCGATGAAGGTCTCGCGCCGCCCGTTCAGCTCGCCTTGCGAGAACGGCCACATCCGGACATAGTCCACCCGCCCGGGCAGCGCGTCCGCGCTGCTCGGCATGGTGAGGATGTTCGCCGAGCCGGCGAGCAGGAACTGTCCCCGCTCGTTGTTGGTGTCCAGGCGCTCCTTGATCGCCAGCATCAGATCGGGCGCGCGCTGAACCTCATCGATCACGGCCGGACCCGACACGCCGGCGATGAACCCTGTCGGGTCCTCCAGCGCCGAGCGGCGAGTGGCGTCGTTGTCCAGTGTCAGATACTCAGCCGGATGCTCGCGCTCGGAGATCGCACGCGCCAGCGTGCTCTTGCCCGACTGTCGCGCTCCCAGCAGGCACACCGCCCTGGCTTCCGTGAGGGCCTCGACGACCGTCGGTCTGACATTCCGCTCGATGAACGGCATAGGCATGCGTACAGGGTATCGCGGAGTCGGGCAGATGGGGAGTTAGAGGCGGGACAATTGGGGAGTAGATGACCGGGCAGATGGGGAGTATCAGGTAGGACGGATGGGGATCAGGAGGCCGTGACTCGATCCAGGCGTTGCCTCGCGCTTGACACCGGGGATGAGCCCGGGGTTGAAAGCGCCGGCAATTGACGCACGCGCCGGGCCGCGGACACTTCGCGCTTGCTCGCCGCCCGCCCGGTCTCGGCATCCACGACCCGATCGGTGACCTGGATCCTCTCCGATGACCGCGCGCCGCCGCGACGCGGTTAGGATCTGCCTGCATGGCTGCTCCTGCTCCCGACCCCGTCCTCTTTTCGCTCACCGACGGCGTCGCGACGATCACGCTCGACGAGCCCGCCACGCGCAACGCGCTCTCTCCCGAGCTGCTGTCGGGCTTGATCGACGCGTTCCAGCGGGCTGACGCCGACCCCGGCGCGCGCTGTGTCGTGCTCTGCTCCTCGCACGAGCGGACCTTCTCCTCGGGAGCGAACCTCGGCGGTTTCGCCGGCGACGTCCCGCTCGTGCACAAGCACTTCGCCTCCGAGCGCTTCATCGACCTCTTCCGGCTGATCGGGTCGCTGCGCATCCCCACCCTCTGCGCCGTGCGCGGACACGTCCTCGCCGGCGCGCTCGGCATCGCGCTCGCATGCGATCTGATCGTCGCCTCCGAGGACGCCACCTTCGGCACGCCCGAGATCAACGTCGGCGCCTTCCCCTTCATGATCATGGCCCTGATCTTCCGCAACGTCCCGCGCAAGCGCGCCACCGAGCTCCTGCTCCTGGGTGAGCGCTGGTCCGCGCAGGACGCCTTTTCCGCCGGGATCGTCAACCGCGTCGTTCCCGCCGGCGAGCTCGACGCCTTTGTGGCCGATTGGGCTGCCAAGCTGGCCTCCAAGTCGCCCGTGATCATGCGCCTCGGCAAGGAAGCGATGCGCCGCCAGCTCGACATGCCCCTCGACGACGCGCTCGACTACCTGCGCTCCCAGCTCTCGCTCGCGCTCTCGACGGAGGACATCGTCGAGGGCGTCACCGCCTTCTTCGAGAAGCGCGACCCGGTTTGGCGGGGGCGGTGACAGGCGTCTTCACAGCGAGTGGTGCAGGCTCGTCTGGGGGCTGCGCGTAAGAGACGGGCTGACCCCATGTATCGAGCGGCGTGAGCTGTCGCGGGACGGAGCATTCCCAAACGGCCGGGTTTTCGGCCGTTTGGGAATGTCGTTCCGCGGGGCTTGACAAGTCGTAGGGGTTGATGTATGTTGTGTCTGTTGTGTGCGTCTTGTCATGGGGCGCAGTGACATAGATCGGGTTTGGGTCTTCCTTTTTGTGTGGTCGACCTTGCAGCGCTTATAAAGGGGTTTCTTGTGGAGAGGGACCTGGATCGCTTCGTGAGGGAGCTGTATTCGCGTGGGTTCGTTGGGGGCATACGTGTCGGGGATTGCTGC
Source organism: uncultured Solirubrobacterales bacterium (assembly GCA_963749285.1). Classification (GTDB taxonomy): domain Bacteria; phylum Actinomycetota; class Thermoleophilia; order Solirubrobacterales; family Solirubrobacteraceae; genus Palsa-744. The sequence goes on from CAVVMD010000002.1 coordinate 195,159, forward strand.
GGGCCGTGATTGGCCTGTAGGTAGATGCGTCAGCGCTGCTGACTCATCTCTCTCTCTCTCTCTCTCTCTCTTGCTCCTATGTCAAGGCCGGAGTTGAGTCTGGTTCTGCTCTAAAGAGGGTTGGTAGGGGTGTCGCTGGGGGCTTTTTTGGTTCCTGGTTTTGTGCTGCTTGTGGTTGTAGTGCGCGCCAGATCACGCGTGCGAGGTGTCGCTTTAGTGCGCGTAGCGCTTCGCGGCGTGTCTTTCCTTCGGTTTCCTTCTTGGCGAGGAATGTTCGTGCCGGCTCGTGTGTGCGTCCTTGGACGACCGCGATCCGGTGTAGCGCGCAGTTGAGTTGGCGGTTGCCGCCGCGGTCGAGGCGGTGGCGGTTGTTTTTCCCGGAGGATGCGGGTATTGGTGCCACTCCGGCTAGGCGCGCGAGCTTGGCGTCGGAGGAGAAGCGCTCCACGCCCGCGGTCTCGGCGATGATCTTTGCGGCTGTCAGTGCTCCGCAGCCGGCGAGCTCCAAGAGTTGTGGCGCCTTTGATTGCACGAGTGTTGTGATCTCGTGTTGCAGTTCGCGTGCGCGGCGGGTGTGTTGTTTGAGTGCTCGTAGGAGGTCACGCGCGATACGTACCCGGGCTGATGGCTCGGCACGCGATAGCTTGCGGGAGATCCGCTGCAGCCAGATCGCGCGGTCGAGTGCTCCGATGGGGATCTTGAAGTCTGGCCAGAGGTCGTGCAGGTGCCAGCGCAGTCGTTGTTGGTCTTGCGAGCAGGCTTTGGTGAGGTCCTCGCGATGATCGAGCAGCAGCTTGATCTCCAGCGAGGCCTGGTCCAGATGGGCGGTGGGGAGGGTGTCTATTCCTTCTCTGAGTGCGGCTCTGGCGATCGCGCGGGCGTCGATTGGGTCGGACTTCCCACGAGTACGCTCCGCTGCGCGTTCTCTGGCGGTGAGGTTCGGTGGGATGCGCACGACGCGCTCTCCGGTGGCCATGAGGAAGCGCTCGAGGGGGCCGGTGAGGTGCCGGCAGTCCTCCAGCGCCCATACCCGCTCGGGGTCGCCGAGGCTGTGGGACCAGTCCAGCAGTTCGATGAATCCGTTCTTGCTCGCTGGGATCGTCTTGTCGTTGAGGAGTTGCCCGCCGGGTGTGTTGATGGCGGCGAGGGTGTGGGTGTGCTTGTGTGTGTCCGCTCCGATCAGGATCATTCGTACCGTCCATTCATCAATTGGTCTGTTGTTTGGGCGGATCGCTGGCTGACACGAGTCACTTGGGGCGTCTTTGCCACGCTCCTATCAGGTCAAGCCAGCGGTCCTTTTCGGGCGGCGGCGAGCGACACAACAGAGACTGGTCAGGCCCCCCAACGGGGTCGACACTCTCACTGGGAGTCAGCTCGCCGCCTATGCCCGGAACACCCAACAACCCCGGCCGGACAGCAACACCGCCGCCACCAGCCAGGGAGAGGGAGAGCAAGAATGACAGTGACTCTCTCTTGTCCGCTTAGCGCTGCTGGTCTAACCGCCGGTTCGCGCCGGGCTTTCAGCCCCCTCGCGGGGCGGGGCGGATCGTGTCTCAGCCTGGGCTTTTCCCTCGCGGGGAGGGTCGCGTGATGGCTTCGCGCGCGGGTTTGCGTACGCGTAGCCGGTCGGCTGCTGTTGTGCGGTCACGCACGTCGCGTGGTGAGGCTCCGGTGTCGCGTGTGCGTGTGATTGAGATTCAGCGTTCGCGGTTGTTGGCGGGGGCGTTGGGCGCGATCGAGGAGCTCGGCTATTCGCGGGTGACGGTTGCGCATATCGCTGCGCGGGCGCGGGTGTCACGGCGCACGTTCTATGAGCTGTTTGACGATCGCGAGGATTGTCTTTTGGCGGCGTTGGAGAGCGTCGTTGAGATGGTCCGCGACGAGCTCGCCCGCGCGGAGCTTGATGGTCTTTCCTGGCGTGAGCGCGTCCGTATGGGTTTGTGGACGATCCTTGTGTTCTTCCAGCGCGAGCCCGTGCTCGCGCGGGTGTGTGTCGTGCAGGCGCTGCGTGGCGGTCCGCGCGTATTGGAGCGTCGCGAGCAGGTCCTGACGGAGCTGGCGCGCACGGTGGACGAGGGTCGTTGTGAGAGCGCTCGTGGCGTTGAGTGTCCCGCGGTGACCGCGGAGGGTTTGGTCGGCGCTGCCTTTTCGATCGTGTATGGCCGTCTGTTGCGGGGTGAGCACGAGCCGCTGACCGGTTTGCTTGGGGAATTGATGGGAATGATCGTGCTGCCCTACCTCGGTCCGGCCGCTGCGCGCAGGGAGGAGGCGCGTCCTTTGCCCGTCGCGACATCGAGCGTTGCTCGTGTCGCCTATGCCGCGGCGGGTGAGAACGGCGCCGGTGGCGGTGGCGACGACCCGCTGGCTGGTGTCCCGATGCGTCTCACTTATCGCACGACGCTGGTGTTGGAGGTGATCGCGGGGCGTCCCGGGGTGAGCAATCGCCTTGTCGCGGACCTCGCGGAGATCTCAGACCAGGGCCAGATCTCAAAGCTCCTTTCGCGCCTGCAGCGACTGGGCCTCGTGGAGAACAAGGGGCCCGGGCACGTCAAGGGGGTGCCCAACGCGTGGACACTCACAGCGCTCGGTCGTCAGGTCGCGCAGCGCCTGGGGACGCACACCCGCGATGAGGAGACGGTCGCGTGATGCGACAGACAGCCGCAGCAGTGAAGACCAGGGGAATCGTCCCCCGTCATCTGCCGAGCTCAGCTGTGCTTCTCGACGAGCCGCAGCTTCTCGACCGCGACGATGGGCATGTCGAGGGTTTCGCCCTGCTCGTTGGCGATGTCGACCATCTTGTGATCGCCGAAGTCGCTGATGACGGTGCCCCTTGTCCCGGCGGGCCAGATACCGACGCTTTCGTTCTTGTCGATCGCCTCGGTGAGAGCGACGTAGTCGTGTTCGCCGATTGCGTGCTTGAGGATGGTGGCCATGGTTCCTCCAGCTTAGGGCTTCAGGTAGGCGTTGACAAGTCGGGGCGGATCTGCGCCGCTGGTGAGCAGCCAGGCTGTCCTCATGTTGACGACGCGCCCGCGCTTCTCGCCGAGTCCCCGCACCGGCACGATCACCGTGCAGTTCACCCCCCAAGGCGGATTGTCGCAGACGGAGCTGACCGGCACGACCAGTATGCCCGTATAGATCGCGCCTTCGAGGTAGTCGACGTCATCGAGGGTGATACCGAGGATCATCTGAAAGCCCCGGGCCTTGGGTCCACCGTCCTTGTGGGCGATGTCCAGCGAGTACGTGGCGAGCTTGCCTCGCACGCCAAAGGCCTCCGTGGCGCGCGGCAACAGCTCGCCCACGGTGGGCGCCCTGGAGCTCATCGCCGCGGGCCGGGCCGGTTCACGAAACCCACCGTACGCGCGGCTTGGCATGAAACTCTCGAGCGGAGTGTTGCCCGCTGCTCAATTGCCCGTGCTTACGGGGCGTCTGCTCCCAAAGTTGGCGCGTATGCGTCCTTCAGCCCAACCAGCTGCCGGCCGATCTCCGATCGGTCGCATAACCGCACCACGACTGAGGAGACAAGGTGAAACCCATAGCGCACACCGCGAAGCCCGCCGCCGCACCGAAGACCGGTCGCTTCGCGACGCTTCGTGGTCCGCACCGTGCCGAAGGGAGTGGTGCACCTACGCGGGGCCTGATCGGCACCGCTGTTCCCTTCATCGTCCGCTCCCTCATAGCTGTCTGTGCGCTCTGTGCGCTCCTCGCCCTCTCTGCCGGTGTCGCGCGGGCCGAAGTTCCCAAGCTCATCTCCAATGGCAGCTTTGTGGTTAACGAACTCTCATTGGGTGTCGCGGTCGATCAGTCCACGAACGATGTGTTCGTTTCGGGCCTGCTCGAAACTTCGACATTTGGCCCGGCCCACGTTGACAAGTTCGACGCCTCGGGCGAACCGCTCTCGCCGTCGTCGTTCGGGGGAGCGTTTTACTCCGGCGTGGCGGTGAACCCGGTCAACAGGGATGTGGACGTGCTTGGTGAAGCGAGTATCGGCGGACCCACGGCGATCGAAACGTATGACCCGAACAGCGGCGCATTGCTGTCGTCGTTCTCGGTGCCGCGATCCGGCAACCTCGACGGGGCCTTCACGGCGGTGCAGATAGCGACAGACGCCGCGGGCAATGTGTACGTGCCCGTCGCGCCGGGCAACGAGGTGCTGGAGTACAGTCCGACGGGGACGCTGCTGGAAACGTTCACGGGCTCGGGCGCTCACGCTCTGAGCGGGCCGACCGGTGTCGCGGTCGCTCCGTCCGGGGACGTGTGGTTCGCCGATAATGGCGGCAACCGGATCGAGGAGTTCTCTCCCGCGGGTGCATTCCTGAGCGAATTCGCAAGCGAAGGCGTGCGGGCGCTCGCGCTCGACGCCCACGGCGACGTGCTCGCGATCGTCGAAAACAGTGCCGACGGCTGCGGCACGCTCCCCCCGCCGTGTGCTCACTTGGTGGAGTACAGCTCCGCCGGCGCGCAGCTCGCTGACCTCGGCGCCGGCGAGATCGGCAAACCCGAAGGCCGTCTTACCAGCATGCTGGCGGTGGACGAGGCGAGCGGTCACGTGTATGTGACCGACGGCGGGAAAAGCCGCGTTTTGGTGTTCCAGCCGCCCCTCGCGCCGGTGCTCGGCCAGGAGTCGTCCGTCGAAGTGGGCACCTCCGAAGCGAAGCTCGGCGCGCTCGTCAACCCGGGAGGTGTGGAGACGACGTATCGTTTCGAATACCTCACCGAAGCGGCGTTCCAGGCCAACAAAGAAAGCTTCTCCGGTCCCGAAGAACCCGTCAGCGTCCCGTTCCCGGAAGGCAGCGTGGGCGAAGGTTTCTCCGCGCGCACGGTGTGGGCGTCGGCGAACGGTCTTGCGCCGGGCACGACCTACCACTATCGCGCGGTCGTCACGAACGGCCTCGGCACGGTCGTGGGTCCCGATCAGTCGTTCACGACCCAGACCGCCGCGCAGGCCGCGTGTCCCAACGAACAGTTGCGCGTCGGGTTCTCCGCGGCTCTGCCCGACTGCCGCGCGTATGAGCTCGTCACCCCGGCGAGCAAGGCCTCGGCCCAGCCCGACACCGGCCATCTCGGTTCCGCAAGAGGCAATTACATAGCCGACGACGGCAACCGGTATGCGTACACCTCGCTTGAAGTGATGCCCGGTTCGCAGTCGGCGGGCTTGGAAGACCTCGCCACCCGCGGCGCGAGCGGCTGGAGCACGCAAGACGCGCTCCCGCTCGAACCCTATACCGGCGATCGGTGCCCGTACTACCCGTCGACTTACGTTTTGACGTATTCCGCCGATCTGTCGACGGCGGTCCTTGTGGACAACAGCAGCAACAACGACAGCTTCCGTTATGAATGTCAAGCAGAACTTCAGGAAGTGGTGCCCGGCGAACCGGCGGGTACGGAAAACCTGTTGCTGAGCAACAACGAAACCGGCGCCTACCAGCTGATCAATCTCACGCCGCCGGGCGTCACGCCCACAGACGCGAGCCTCGTCGCCGCTTCGGCAAATCTCAGCCTCGTCGTCTTCTCCGAGCGCGCGAAGCTGACCCCCGAAGCGCTGAACAACACCGTGAACACCTACGAATGGCGCGAAGGCGTTGTGCATCTGCTGAAGTTCGCGCTGCCGTCCGGGGCTCCGGTCGCGGGCTCGTTGGTGGGCTTCTCAGGAGATGGCTCTGAGATGTTCTTCACTGCGGACGGGAACCTGTACGTGCGTTTGAACGACGGGGAACGCACCGTGCAGCTCGATGAAAAAGCGCCGGGGGGATCGGGCCCGGGCGGCGGGGGCTCGTTCGCGGGCGTCACCGCCGACGGCTCGCAGGTGTTCTTCAGCGACGATGCCTCGGCGGGCCTGACGAGCAACACGGTTTCCGGTAGCGGCACGAACCTGTATCGCTATGACATCGACACGGGCCAGCTGAGCGACCTGACGCCGTTCAGCGATGCAAATGCAACCTTCCAAGGCATCGGTGAAGACGGCTCCTATCTGTACTTCGACTCGCCTGCCGTCCCCACGGGAGCCGCGGCGAATCAGTTTGGCGAAATGGCCGAAAGCGGCAAGTCGAACCTGTATGTCGATCACGGCCGGGCGATCACGTTCGTCAAGCACGCAGGAGGCGGCGTGATGTCGTCGAACGGCGCCTTCGTCGCGTTTGGATCGTCCATCTACAGCGCCGCCTCGAACCGGTTTGAGGGTGCTCCCAGTGGAGGGCGGGTCTCCGACAACGGGCAGGTGTTCTTCGCCACGGCCGAAGCGCTGTTGCCGCGGGACACCAATGGTCAGGAGGATGTCTATGAATGGGACTTCTATAGTGGGCTGCACCTGATCTCTTCTGGCACTGGCTCGAGCGAATCGCTCCTGCTTTCCTCAACGCCGAGCGGCAACGACGTGTTCTTCCTCACGCGCCAAAAGCTCGTGCCGCAGGACAACTCCCAGGAAGCGAACAAAATCTACGATGCGCGCGTGGACGGCGGCTTCCCCGAACCGGCCGTGCCGCCGGCGTGCACGACGGCCGACGCGTGCCGTGCGGCGCCCGAACCGCAGCCCCTTTTCCCGTCGGCAGGGGTGGGCACCGCGGCTGTGTTCGGAGAAGACAACCTGAGCGCGCCGCCTCCACCGGTGGTCAAAACGGCAGTCAAGCCCAAAACCAAGAAATGCGGGAAGGGCCTCGTGAAGAAGAAAGGTAAGTGCATCAAGAAAAAGAAATCAAAGAAGGCGACGAAAGCAAAGAAGTCTGCTCACACCAACCGGAGGGCACGCTCATGAGGCCGCTTATCGGTCGTTTCTTTGCCGTAAACCGGTTGCAACCACAAACCAATGCAGGCAAGCTGAGCAAACCTCGGGGTAACCAAGAGCGACTTGGCGTAGCAATAACACTAATCACCCTTGTTGGTCTCCTATTCTGTGCCTCCCCCGCCCGCGCCGAAAAAACCCACCCCTTCGTCTCCAGCTTCGGCTCTTTCACCAATCCGAATGGGATCGCGGTGGAAGAATCGACGGGTGACGTGTACGTCGCTGACATCGGCACGGACACGGTCTCGAAGTTCGACGCGAACGGCAACCCGGTTGAATTCGAATGCAAAACCTGCGCATACATCAAAGGCAACGAGCTTACCGGCACGCCCACCGATCCGTTCTTGTTCCCGGAAGTATCCGGCACCCCGGCTCAGGTCGCGGTCGACAACTCGACCGACCCTTCGGATCCTTCGCGTGGGGACCTGTACGTGATGGACCTGGGCCATAGCGCGATCGACAAGTTCAACTCCAAGGGTGAATATCTGGGCCAGATCACCGGACCGTTCGCGGGCGAACTGCTGGGGTTCGCGCTCGCCGCAAACGGGGATGTCCGGGTTGCCGTAAGTGCCGAAAGTCACGGACTATCTGAGAAGATTGACCTGTTCGATAATTCCATAACGAACAACTTCATCACGCAGGTCGAAGCAGCCGAAGCTAAATACGACTTTGCCAGCGGGCGTCCACCCGAGCATAGCTTCGCTGTCGGCCCGACCGGGGATTACTACATGCTGTTCGAATGCGGGTGTGCGGAGAAGTTCGGCCCCACCCTGATTGGGCTCGGGCGGGTTGACAGCGGTCCCGGCGATGTCGATGTCGCTGTGGCTGTGGACCCGGTGACCGGTCACCTCTACGTCGACGACCAGTCGTCCGTAGCGGAGTGGGACACAGGCGGAATGGACGGGTCCGAGAAGATCCCAAGGGATAGGACCGAATCCCTGCCTTCGGCCGCGCTCGTGTCGAGCTTCAGCGCGCTGGGGCTCTCGGGTGTCGTGGCCCAGCAGGGCGGGATCGCGGTGGACGGCGCCAACGGGGATATCTACGTCTCGAACCCGGCGGAACACAATGTGTACGTGTTCGCGAGTACCCCTCCGGCCGTCGTGGCTGGTAGTGCGGCGAACGTGAGCGAGACGGGCGCGACGCTGCAGGGCAGCGTGGATCCGCGTGGCGTCCTCGTCACCTCCTGTGTGTTCGAATACGAAAAGGCACCCGAAGCGGAAGTCAATGAAACATTGTCAGTGCCTGTCACCGTGTTCTCTCACAGCGCCCCGTGTGCGCAGAGCGCGGCGCAGATCTCCTCGGGCACGAGTCCGGTGGGAGTGTCTGCCGACATCGGTGGTCTTGAACCGGGGGTCCTCTACCATTTCCGTCTCGTCGCCGGCAACGCCGGCGGCACGAGTCCGAGCCAGGGTATGTTCGCGACCGCCGACTCGGACTTTGGCATCAAGTCCTTCGAAATCTCGTTCGTGAACCAGGATGGCACGCCGGACACCCAGGCCGGCTCGCACCCTTACGAAATGGTGACGAGCTTTGAATTTAACACGAAGGCGGAGCGGCAGATTGCCACCTTGGAATCGCCGTATGAGATTCTTCCCGTAGGCACCGTCAGGGACATCATCGTCACCCCGCCGCCGGGGCTCGTCGGCGATCCCAACGCGACCGAAGCGAAGTGCAAGCTCAGCGAACTTGAAGTGCCAGGCAATTCTCCTTATGGAGCCGTTAGCGAATGTCCGCCTGGATCACAGGTCGGCACCCTGTATATAGACACCCACGGTTACGGCACGGGTTCGTATGCGCTGTACAACATGGTGCCGCCTCACGGTGTCGCGGCGCAGTTCGGGGCGTTCGTCATCTTCCCTAAGGCGTTTATCGACGTCGGTCTGCAGGCAGGCGGACAGTACCCGCTACAGGCGGAATCGCTCAATATTACGGCGATCGAGCCGCTCTTCAGAATCAGGAATACGTTGTGGGGGGTGGTCGGCCACGGCGCAAACCGCAAGCCTTTCCTGACGCTGCCGACCGGCTGCACGGGACCGCTGCGCTCATCGATCTCCGTCGACTCCTACCAGGAACCCGGTCATTACGTCGGCAGGAGCGCGATCACGCACAATGCGAATGGCGAACCGCTGCCGTTGACGGGCTGCTCAGAGCTCACGTTCCCCCCGTCGATCGAAGTCAAACCAGACGTCAGCGACGCGAGCAGCTCCTCGGGGCTGACGGTGGGCGTGCACGTTCCCCAGACGGCGGCGTTCAACCCCGGAGGGCTCGCCGAGTCGGCGCTGCGCGATACGACGGTGGCGCTGCCTGGGGGCGTGGCGATCAACCCGGCGGGCGCGGACGGGTTGGAAGCGTGCTCGGAGGGGTTGGCGGGGTTCACGGGCTTTCAGGAATTCAATCCGGAATTCGAACCTGGTGTGGGTACCGCGACGTTCACGCCGACACCGGTCGAATCGTTGCAGCCGGGTGTGAGCTTCTGCCCGAACGGGTCGAAGATCGGGACGGTGAAGGTCAAGACGCCATTGTTGCCCAACGCACTGGAAGGCTCGGTGTATTTGGCGGCGCAGAACGCCAACCCGTTCGGGAGCCTGATCGCGATGTACATGGTCGTGGAAGACCCCGTGTCTGGAAGCACTGTGAAGCTCGCGGGCGAAGTGCGATTGTGCGAAAGCGCGGGGCAGGTCCTCAACGGCGTCTCCTGTCAGGGTCCGGGGCAGATCGTCACGACGTTCAAGAACACCCCCGACCTGCCGTTCGAAGAACTCGAACTGCATTTCTACGGTGGGGAACGCGCGCCGTTGACGACGCCCTCGAGGTGCGGGACGTACACGACGCAGGCGTCGTTCACGCCGTGGGACGGCAACGCTCCGGTCCACTCGGAATCCTCGTTCAACGTCGAACACGGTCCCAACGGGACGCCGTGCCCCGGCGCGAGCCTGCCGTTCAACCCGTCGCTCGATGCGTTGATGTCGGACCCCAAGGCCGGCGTGTTCAGTCCGCTGTCGACGACGTTCTCCCGCGCGGACGGCCAGCAGAACCTGCAGGCGATCAGCCTGCACATGCCCCCGGGCCTCTCGGGCCTGCTCTCCGGGGTGGAACTGTGCCCCGAACCGCAGGCGGACGAGGGAACCTGCGGCCCAAACAGCTTGATCGGCGAAACGATCGTGTCGGTCGGTGTGGGCGGTAGCCCGTTCAGCGTGAAGGGCGGCAAGGTCTTCATCACCGGCCCGTATGAGGGCGCGCCGTTTGGCCTGTCGATCGTCAACCCGGCGAAGGCCGGACCGTACGACCTGGAGGCGGGCACGCCGTGCGATTGCGTGCTCGTGCGCGCGAAGGTCGAAGTCAACCCGCTCACGGCGGCGCTGACGATCACGACCGATAACGAAGGGCCGTACAAGATCCCGACGATCCTGAAGGGCATACCGCTGGAAATCCAGCACGTCAACGTGACGATCAACCGGCCCGGGTTCACGTTCAACCCGACCAACTGCGGCTCCCTTGCCGTCACGGGCGCGATCTCCAGCGCTCAGGGCGCGAGCGCGCCGGTCTCCGACCACTTCGAGGTCACCAACTGCGCGAAGCTCGCGTTCGCCCCGAAATTCGCGGTCTCCACATCCGGGAAGACCAGTAAAGCGGACGGCGCGAGCCTGTCGGTGAAGCTGACCTATCCGAAAGCGCCGTTCGGCAGCCAGGCGAACATCGCCCGGGTCAAGGTCGATCTCCCCAAGCAGCTCCCGTCGCGCCTCACGACGTTGCAGAAGGCGTGCACCGCCGCGCAGTTCAACACCAACCCGGCCGGGTGCCCGGCGGCGTCGGTGATCGGTCACGCGAAGGCGATCACGCCGCTCGTCCCCGTCCCGTTGGAAGGCCCGGCGTACTTCGTCAGTCACGGTGGCGAAGCGTTCCCGAGCCTGATCGTCGTGTTGCAGGGCTATGGCGTCACGATCGACCTCGTCGGCACGACGTTCATCAGCAAAGCGGGGATCACATCGAGCACGTTCAAGACGGTCCCCGACGCGCCCGTCGGCTCTTTCGAATTTATTCTCCCCGAGGGCAAGTACTCGGCGCTCGCGGCGAACGGGAACCTGTGCACGAGCAAGCTGGCGATGCCTACGGCGTTTGTCGCGCAGAACGGAGCTGAAATCCACGAGTCCACGCCGATCAGCGTCACGGGTTGCGCGAAGAACAAGGCGCTCACCCGAGCACAGAGGCTCGCCAAAGCACTCAAGGCATGCGCGAAGCACCCAAAGAGCAAGCGCGCTGCATGCAAGGCCGCGGCGCGCAAGCGTTATGGCCCGGTCAAGCGCAAGAGGAAATAGGGTTAGGACGCGCGTGGTAACGATCTTGTCCGTGGACAGAGGACAACGAGTGTGTGTCCGGACCGGGCTCTTGCCCTGTCCGGGCGCGCTGTTGATCAAAACCGGCGCCGGGACGCTGCCTTGATGGGATGGCGCCCCGGCACCAAACGAAACGAAAGGAAGTCTAGCAAATGAGATCCACATCAAAAATGGTATTCGTTGCGCTTATCGCGGTCTTTGCGATCAGCGCGGTGGCGGCGTCGTCGGCGAGCGCCACGCCGGAATGGTATGTGAAGAAAGGGGGAAAATTCGCCAAAGTCACAGAACCCGTAAAAGTGCATTGGTACGGCTCCATCGAAGTGGTCGACACAAAATATAACGGAGTATTCGGGAAACAACTAGCGGTTTCGTGCACCATTCCAGAAAAAGAAAACGAAACCGGAGGCACGATCAACGTCGGCGGCGCAGCACTGATAAAAATTTTCATAGGGGAAAATTGCAAACGGGGCAAACACAACGAAGTCTGCGTCGGCGAACCCGAACGCTTCACGGCTGTGGAGCTTCCGTGGGCAACGGAATTGTATAAGGAAGGTAGCGAAGTCAGGTCCAGGATCGTGCCCGGCTACCTTGAAGGTAAAGAACCCGGTGTCTTTTTTGAATGTAGTCAAGTGCCGGATGTGTGTGAGATTTTGACGAGCACCAATGTGACCAACAACACGGTCGCCGGGCTGGTAGAAGTTGCATTCGAAGCAAAATCCAACAAAACAACCTGCCGCGAAGGCGGAAAAGAATCCGGTGAGTGGCTGGGCGTCCTGAAGATCGCGCCGACATCCGCAGAAAAAACCAAAGGAGTGGAAGCGATCAAGGTGGAATAAGCGCCGTCCGGGAGACGCATAATAGTAGGACCGTCGTCCCTAACCTCGTGTAAAGACAGGTTGTGGGGCCGCTGCGCGGCCCCACATGTGCACCGCAGAAACGCTGCACAGAAGATGAATTGGGTGAGATGAGCATCGAGCGGGACAAGCAGCGAGACGAGCAGGGCAGTGCGGTGAGAGGTGGCGGCTGGGCGGTCGCCGGCGCCGCAGACGCAGCGCTTCAAGACCCACGTCGTTCGCCACCACCACCGCGGCCGAGCAGGCGGAAAGCCATGTGCATCCCTTCCTGGTATGCTTTTTGCATGTCACAGATCGCGGTGCGTTTGACGGAGGAGGAGTTGCGTCTGCTGGACTCGGCCGTCGCCGCGGGCGCGTTCCGCTCGCGCGCGGAGGCCGTTCGCGCCGGTATCAGGCTGCTGGAAGGGACGCTGCGAGAGACGCGCATCGCGGACTCCTACCGCGCCGCCTACCCGGCGACGGCGCTGACCGTGGATGAGACGCGCGTGCTCGACGCCGCGGCTGCGCTGGCCGGCGACGCCCTGTCGTGATCGCGCGCGGCGATGTCTGGGACGCCAACCTCGGCCCCATCGTTCGTCCGGTCGTCATCGCCACCCGCGAGACGGCCATCCCCGTCCTGAGCCGTCTGACGTGTGTGGTCGTGACGAGCACGGTGCGTGGTCACGTCGCCGAGGTCGAGCTGTCGCGCGCGCATGGCGTGCACGAGCCGAGCGCCGCGAACTGCGACTGGGTGATCAACGTCGCCAAGGACCGTCTCGTTCGCCGCCGCGGCGCCCTCGATCCGTTCACGTTGCGCCGGCTCAATGCGGCGCTTGTGCTCGCACTGGGCCTCGATGGGTAGGCCTTCGGCATCCGTGTCAGGTCCCATCGGGTAGGGCTGCGCGTAAGAGACGGGCTGACCCCATGTATCGAGCGGCGTGAGCTGCCGCGGGACGGAGCATTCCCAAACGGCCGGGTTTTCGGCCGTTTGGGAATGCCGTTCCGCGGGGCTTGACAAGTCGTAGGGGTTGATGTATGTTGTGTCTGTTGTGTGCGTCTTGTCATGGGGCGCAGTGACATAGGTCGGGTTTGGGTCTTCCTTTTTGTGTGGTCGACCTTGCAGCGCTTATAAAGGGGTTTCTTGTGGAGAGGGACCTGGATCGCTTCGTGAGGGAGCTGTATTCGCGTGGGTTCGTTGGGGACATACGTGTCGGGGATTGCTGCGGGCCATGATTGGCCTGTAGGTAGATGCGTCAGCAGCGCTGACTCATCTCTCTCTCTCTCTCTCTCTCTCTTGTCCGCTTAGCGCTGCTGGTCTAACCGCCAGGTCGCGCCGGGCTTTCAGCCCCCTCGCGGGGAGGGTTGCGTGATGGCTTCGCGCGCGGGTGTACGTACGCGTGGCGGGTCGGCTGTCGTTGCGCGGTCACGCGTGTCGCGTGGTGGGGCGTCGCGCGCGCGTGTGATTGAGATTCAGCGTTCGCGGTTGTTGGCGGGGGCGTTGGGCGCGATCGAGGATCTTGGCTATTCGCGGGTGACGGTTGCGCATATCGCTTCGCGGGCGCGGGTGTCGCGGCGCACGTTCTATGAGCTGTTTGACGATCGCGAGGATTGTCTTTTGGCGGCGTTGGAGAGCGTCGTTGAGATGATCCGCGACGAGCTCGCCCGGGCAGGGCTTGATGGTCTTTCCTGGCGTGAGCGCGTCCGCAGCGGTTTGTGGACGATCCTTGTGTTCTTCGAGCGCGAGCCCGTGCTCGCGCGGGTGTGTGTCGTGCAGGCGCTGCGCGGCGGCCCGCGGGTATTGGAGCGTCGCGAGCAGGTCTTGACGGAGCTGGCGCGCGCGGTGGATGAGGGTCGTTGTGAGAGCGCTCGTGGCGTTGAGTGTCCCCCCGTGACCGCGGAGGGCCTCGTCGGCGCTGCCTTTTCGGTTGTGTACGGCCGTCTGTTGCGTGGTGAATCGGAGTCCCTGACTGGTTTGTTGGGGGAATTGATGGGCCTGATCGTGTTGCCCTATCTTGGTCCGGCGGCTGCGCGTCGTGATCGGGCGCGTCCGTTGCCCATCCTCGCGCTGGGTATTACTGCGCCACGCGCGGTGGCATCGCTGGCGGTGGGGGAGAACGGGGGCGGTGGTGGCGCCGGCGATCTCTTGGCGGGTATCCCGATGCGATTGACGTATCGCACGACGCTCGTGTTGGAGGCGATCGCGCGGCGTCCCGGGGTGAGCAATCGCCTTGTCGCGGACCTCGCGGAGATCTCAGACCAGGGCCAGATCTCAAAGCTCCTTTCGCGTCTGCAGCGACTGGGCCTCGTGGAGAACAAGGGGCCCGGGCACGTCAAGGGCGAGCCCAACGCATGGACACTCACTGCGCTCGGTCATCAGGTCGCGCAGCGCCTCGGGACGAGTAGCCGCGACGAGCGGGAGGCAGCGAGATGAGGAGTGTATTTGGTGGTGTTCTATGGCCCCATGATCTCGTCGAAGTGGCGGATGAACACGATTACGCAGCAGACGAACATGATCGGCACCAGCACCCACAGGGCCGCGCCGAGGACGAGGGCGCCGGCCATCAGGGCGTCCATCAGCATGCACATGGCGAAGTCGTAGCGGTCGAAGATTTCGAAGCCGTTCCTGCTCATAAGACGATCTTAGCGACGAAGACAAAGAGCATCAAGGGTCCGAGGAACATCCCCGCGAGAAAGCCGATTCCCAGCCCTTGGTTGATCCGTCGCGCCAGGGTCGCGGGCCGGCTCGGGATGAACAGGGCCACGGCCGCGGGCAGCCCCGAGCAGAGGACCGTGGCGCCGCCGAGGAAGCCCGCCCACGCGAGCAGGCCGTTGACCACGGCGGTCCCCAGCGAGGGATTGGCCTCGCAGAAGACACGGATGGTGGCGATGACGAACATGCGGTCCACCGTACGCATCGCCGGCGACGAAACTCTCCGCCGCAGGGTCGATTTCCGTGTTCCCGGCCAGAAGTCACAAAGTTGTCGCACTTTCGCGCGCTCGGTGTCACATCTGGCCGCCGGAGCGCCGCCTTTGACGACCCCAACAGCGGGGTCGTGCCCACATCAGCCTACCCGCGCCCTCTCGGCGCATAACACAGACCAACCGAGGGGGGCCTCGTTGCAGTCGTATGTCCCCTCCGAGGCTCCTAGGAGGAGATAACCGATGTTCGGACCCACAGCGCACACCGCGAAGCCCGCCGCCGCACCGAAGACCGGTCGCTTCGCGCTGCTCCGTGGCCCGCACCCTGCTCCAGGGAGTGGTGCGCCTTCGCGCAGCTTGATCATCACCCCCCTCATAACTCTCTGTGCCTTCTTCGCTGTGCTCGCGCTCTCTGCCCTCGCCCAGGCCGAATCTACGAAGCTCATCTTGTCGGGTACATTCGCCTCGGAAGGCCCTGGCGTGGCGGTCGATCAGTCGAGCGGCGACGTGTTCACCGCCGGCTTCGAAAAATTCAACGAACCCAGGGGTCCAGGACAGCTCAACAAGTTTGATGCAGCGGGCGATCGCATCTCGCCGCCTTCGACGTTCGGCGAACCATCCGCATATGCGGGCGCCGTCGTCAACCCGGTCAATCAAGATTTGTACGTCCTCACCATGTTCGCAGCGGTCAACATGTACGACCCCGGCACCGGCGCACTGCTCTCGTCCTTCTCGGTGGCTTCGTCTGCCAACTTCTTCGGGGCCTTGACAGACGTGCAGATCGCGGCCGACTCCGCGGGCAACGTCTATGTACCGGTCGTATCGGAAGACAAGGTGCTGGAGTATGACCCAGCCACTTGTCCGGCGGCGCCCACACCGTGCGTGCCGCTGAAAACATTCACGGGTGGCTCAGGCCAGGGTGCGCTCAAGGAACCGAACGGTGTGGCGGTCGATTCAGCCGGCGACCTGTGGGTCGCGGACACCGGGAACGACCGGATCGAGGAGCTGAGCCCGACCGGCGCGCCCGTCGAAATAAACGGCAAGCCTGTGGAAATCAAGAGCGAAGGTGTGAGGTCCGTCGCACTCGATCGGCACGGGAACGTGTTTGCGCTCGTCAACAACGGCGCCGACTCCTGCGGTTCGCTCAGCCCGCCCTGCGACCATCTCCTTGAGTACAGCTCCGCGGGCGTGCAGCTGGCCGACGTCGGCGCTGGAGATTTTGGCATCCCTGAAGGGGGTTCACTCTTCGCAGCGCTTTTTTATCCTTACTTGAGCATGCTCGCGGTCAACGAATCGGACGACCACGTGTACGTGACCGATGACGCCAAAAACACCGTCTGGGTGTTCGCGCCGCCGATCGCGCCGACGGTGACCAAGGAGCTCGACGCCGAAGTCAGCACGACGGAAGCAAAGCTCGGTGCTCTGATCACTGCCGGTGGAATTGCCAGCAGCTATCGCTTCGAATATGACACCAGGGAATACGCGGAAGGCGAAGGGCCTCACGGCCAGAGCACGCCCTTCCCGCCAGGCAGCGCGTTGGGCACGACGGCGCGCACCGTCTGGGCGTCGGCGAGCGGGCTCGCGCCCGGCACGACCTACCACTACCGCGTGGTCGTCACGAACGAATTGGGCACCGCCGTGGGCCCCGATCAGACGTTCACGACGCTGACGGCCAAGGAAGCGGAATGCGAAAATGAACAGTTCCGTGGCGGTTTCTCGGCGAGCCTGCCCGACTGTCGCGCCTACGAGCTTGTCACGCCGTCGAACACCGCGTCGGCGGAGCCCGACACGTTCAACGCGGCGGAAATTGACAGTGCCGTCGCCAAGGGCATCTACGTCGGTGGTGGAATAGCCAGCAACTTCGCGGCGCGCAACGGCGAACGGTTCTCGTATCGCAGCGCCGAAGTACTCCCGGGCGCGGAATCGGCCGGCTTCGACTACCTCGCGACGCGCGGTGCGAGCGGCTGGTCCTCGGAAGACGTGATTCCGCTGCAGTCCTATGATGGCGACCGGTGCACCAAGCCTGGTGAAGAATTGGGCAATGCCGTTATGAGGTACTCCTCTGAGCTCACGGACTCCGTCGTGCGTGTCGGCGCCGGGGGAAACGAGGGTACATCCAATCTGAAGGGTGGCTGTGGCGCCCAGGGCTTGGAAGTCGTCGCCGGCGAACCGTTGGGCGTCGAAAACCTGCTGTTGCGGGACAACGCGACGGGGGCCTACCGGCTGCTCGATGTGCCGCCGGCGGGTGTGATACCGACGAACGCGCGCTTCCATGGCGGCTCCGCCGACCTCGGTCATGTGGTCTTCAGCGAGAACGCGCGGTTGACGGCCGACGCGCCGGCCGGGGTGGAAGATCTCTATGAATGGGATGAAGGCGCCATCCGCCTGGTGACGATCTTGCCGAACGGTAACCCGGTCGTGGGTTCGCTGGCGCAAGATCCGGGGTCCGTGTCGAGCCGTTCGAGTGTCGTCTCCGCCGAAGGCGCCCGCGTCTTCTTCACCGCGGACGGCAACCTCTACGTCCGCGTCGACGGCGAAGAAACCGTGCAGCTCGATCAGCCGCGGGGGGGATCGGGGCCGGGCGGTGGCGGCTCCTTTCAGGCCGCGAGCGCGGACGGGACGCAGGCCCTCTTCACCGATGAAGCGTCGGCCGGCCTGACGAGCGACACGGTCGCCGGCAGCGGCACGAATCTCTACCGCTACGCCAACGGTCAGCTGACCGACCTGACATCGGCAGCACACGCCGAAGTCGTTCGCGTGAGCGGTATCAGCGAAGACGGCTCGTATGTTTACTTCGTGGCCGATGGCGTGCTGTCGGGCTCGCAGGCGAACGAGCGCGGCGAAACAGCGCAGGCGGGACGACCCAACATGTACCTCTCACACGGCGGGAGCACGACGTTCATCGCGACCCCCGGTGGCAGCGAAGAAGACGAAGCGGTGCTGGGAGCCGTCCGGGTCTCGCCGAATGGCGCCTTCCTGGCGTTCAGCTCGAAGCAGAGCCTGACCGGCTATGACAACACGTCGCCGGGCGAAGGCACGCAACCCGAGATCTTCCTCTACAGCGTCGCGTCCGATCGCATCGTCTGCGTGTCGTGCAGCCCGAGCGGCGAACCGCCTTCCGCCGGCGGGGCCACCTTCGGCGAGGAAGGCTTCGAAAAGAGTGTTGGGGAAGGCACTCCCCACTACCTGACGAATAGCGGCCAGGTCTTCTTCCAGACCCAGGAGGCGCTGCTCCCGCGCGACACGAACGGCGAGATCGACGTCTACGAGTACGAGAACGGCCAGTTGAGCCTGATCTCGGCGGGTACCAGCAGCACCGAATCTGTGCTGCTCGACGTCAGCGAAAACGGGCGCGACGTCTTCTTCTTGAGCACCCAGGACCTGGTGGCGCAGGACAACAGCTCCACCGAAACGCTCGTCATCTACGACGCACGCGTCGATGGTGGCTTCCCGGCAGTGGTCTCACCGCCGGCGTGCACGACCGCCGATGCCTGCCGCACGCCGGTGCCGCCACAGCCCTCGCTCTACGGCGCGCCGCCGAGTCAGACGTTCTCGGGCGCCGGGAACCTCGCGCCGCCGACTGTAGTCAAGCCGAAGGTGAAGCCCAAGTCAAAGCCGGCGAGGTGCAAGCGGGGCTTCGTCAAGAAGAAGGGCAAATGTGTGAAGAGATCCAGGAAGAAAGCCAGGAAGTCTGCCCACGCCAACAGGACAGGTAAGTGATCGTCATGCTCTCCAGGAGAATCGCAACAGCAGCCTCGCTCGTGGTCACTGCGATCGTCGTGATGGGAGTCGGTACGTCCTCTGCGCTGGCGGCCGGGGAAGCTCACCCGTACATGTCCAGCTTCGGCTCGTTCAGCAACCCGAACGGCATCGCGATCGACGAAGCCAGCGGCGATGTCTACGTCGCCGACATCGGCACGAACACTGTCTACAAGTTCGACGCGAGCGGCACTCCGGCCAATTTCAACTTTCCCGCGGGATCTAACGAAGCCGCCGGGAACGCGCTCGAGGGCGCCGACACGCCCGCTGGGTCCTTCTCCTTTCCGGCGGAAAGCGGCAACCTTGCCGCGATCACGGTCGACAACGCCTGTGTGCTGCACACACCCACCCTGACCGGGACTGCGTGCACGCAGTTCGATCCGTCCGCGGGGGACCTGTATGTGATGGACGCGGGCCACGGCGTGATCGACAAGTTCAGCTCGACCGGCGCTTACATCAATCAGATCAGCAGCGTCCCGCCGTCGGGCGCTCCGCTGCTCGGCATCGGTGTGCAGGCCGATGGGCATGTTCGCGTATACCTTGCGGATAACCCTCCGGGCCGAAGGGCGATGATCGACGTGTTCGACAGCTCTGTGGAAAACGCCTTCATCACCAGCCTTTTTGATGCCAGCTCCGGTGATATCAACGAAAAAGGGAACGGGATCGATTGGGAATCGGGACATGGCTTTGCCGTCAGCCCGGCGGGTGACATGTATCTGCTCGAGAGCTGTGGCTGCCTGGAGAAGCTCGGCGACAATCATGAACCGCTGGGCCGGGTCGATCCCGGCCCCTCGAGCATCGCGGCCGCGGTCGATCCGGCGACGGGACACCTCTATGTCGATGAGCAGTCGTCGATCACGGAGTGGGATACCGGAGCCATGAACTCGCAGGTGCGAAACCCAAAAGACAACCTGGAAGACGTGAGTAGCGGCGCGCTCATCTCGAGCTTTGGCTCGCTGCAGCTGTCTGCGTTTTCCGGTCAGGGCGGAATCGCGGTAGATGGCCGGAGCGGCGATATCTATGTCTCCAACCCCACTCCGACCGGCGGCCAGGTGTACGTCTTCGGTAGCGAGGTCCCGGCCGTGACCGCCGGCGCGGCGAGCGGCCTGACGAAGGAAGCGGCGACGCTGAACGGGACGGTCGATCCGCGGGGTGTGTCCGTGACCTCATGCCAGTTCGAATATGAAGTTGTAAACAGCTCCAAAATGACGACTCCAGTCAGTCGCTACGGTCAGCACGTTCCCTGCGACCAGAGCGCGGCTCAGATAGGCGAAGGCACCGGCCCGGTGCCTGTGACGGCCGAGATCGGCGACCTCGTGCCGGGGAAGCTGTACGACTTCCGGGTCCTTGCCGGCAACGCCACGGGGACGAGCTCGAGCAGCGGGCGCTTTGCGACCGCGGGACCCGGCTTTGGCATCAAGAGCTTCGACGTCTCGTTCCTCAACGAAGACGGTACGCCCGATACGCAGGCTGGTTCGCACCCGTACAAGATGGTCACCAGCATCGCGCTCAACACCGCCGCCATCCAGCGGGAAAAGACGGCCGACTCAAGGTATGTGAACCTACCCGACGGCAATGCCAGGGACATCATCGTGGACCTGCCTCCAGGGCTCGTCGGCGATCCCAATGCAACCGCGGTGAAGTGCACGCTCGCCCAATTGGGATCGGCGAACAATCATGACATCCAAGGCGGCGGCCACTGTCCGCCTGAATCGAAGGTCGGCGAACTGATCGTGGAATTCGGTGAAGGTGCGATCGGAGAACCCGTCAACGAGCCGGTCTACAACATGGTGCCGCCCCCCGGCGTGGCCGCGCAGATCGGTGGGAACTTCATCATCCCCGAGGTGTTCGTCAATGTCGGCGTTCACGCCGGTGGCGACTATCCGCTGGAAGCGGGCTCGGTGGGCATCTCAGGGGTGGAGCCGGTCATCGCAACCAGGTTCACGATCTTCGGGCTCGTGGGACAGAAGGAATTCGCAAATGAGGCATCCAGCAACGGCACCGTGGACAACCGCAAACCGTTCATCACGCTACCGACCGGCTGCACCGGGCCACTGAAGTCCACGGTTCGCGCCGATTCCTACCAAAACCCGAACAGCTTCGTGGAAGTTCCCTCCGTGACGCACAATGCGTCGGCTCAGTCGCTTGCGTTGACAGGATGTTCGAAGCTCGAGTTCCCGCCGACGATCACGGTCTCTCCCGACACGACGGATGCCAGCACATCGTCCGGATTGACGGTCGGTGTCCACATCTCGCAGAAGGCCGCCTTCAACCCTGATGGCCTGGCCGAGTCGGCGCTGCGCGACACAACCGTGACGCTGCCCGAAGGCGTCGCGCTCAACCCGGCCGGCGCGGATGGCCTGGAAGCGTGCTCTGAGCAACTCGCGGGCTTTGAGATCGGTCACGGGGTGAACGGGAGCGGCTTTGAAGAATTCAATCCGGAATTCGAACCTGGCGTGAAGACGGCGACGTTCACGCCGAATATGCCTGACCCGTTGCTGCCGGGTGCGAACTTCTGCCCGAACGGCTCGAAGATCGGGACCGTGCAGATCAAGACACCGCTGCTGCCCAACCCGCTCGAAGGAACGGTCTACCTCGCGGCCCAAGACGCCAATCCGTTCGGCAGCTTGGTCGCAATGTACATGATCGCCGAAGACCCAGTCTCGGGAACGATCATCAAGCTCACGGGCGAAGTGAGTCTGACCGAAACAGGCCAGATCGTCACGACGTTCAAGAACACCCCGGACCTGCCGTTCGAAGACCTCGAACTGCATTTCTTTGGTGGGGAACGCGCGCCGCTGACGACCCCTTCGCATTGCGGGACGTATACGACGCAGGCGTCGTTTACGCCGTGGGACGGCAACCCACCGGTCGAAACGTCCTCGTCCTTCCAGATCACCTCTGGTCCGGACGGCAGCCCGTGTCCCGGCGCCAGCCTGCCGTTCAACCCGTCGTTGACGGCGGGCACGACGAGCATTCAGGCAGGTGGGTTCAGCCCGTTCACGATGACGATGTCGCGTGAAGACGGCCAGCAGAACCTGCAGGCGATCTCGTTGAACATGCCACCCGGCCTGTCGGGTCTGCTCTCCGGCGTGAAGCTGTGCGGCGAAGCGGAAGCGAACGCGGGGACGTGTGGCCCGGAAAGCGAAATCGGCGAAACGATCGTGTCGGTGGGTGTCGGTAACGACCCGTTTAGCGTCAAGGGCGGGAAGGTCTACATCACCGGTCCTTACAAGGGCGCCCCGTTCGGTCTGTCGATCGTCAACCCGGCGGTCGCAGGCCCGTTCAACCTCGGGCAGGTGATCGTGCGCGCGAAGATCGAAGTGAACCCGATCACAGCGGCGTTGACAATCACGAGCGATGACAGCGGGCCGTACAAGATCCCGACGATCCTCGACGGTATTCCGTTGCAGATCAAGCATGTGAACGTCACGATCACCCGTCCTGGGTTCACGTTCAACCCAACCAACTGCAGCCCGATGGCGATCACCGGGAGCCTGGACAGCACCGAAGGCGCCACCGATGCGCTGTCCGTGCAGTTTCAGGCGACGAACTGTGCGACCCTGGCGTTTGTCCCCAAATTCGCGGTCTCCACGTCCGGGAAAACATCGAAAGCGAACGGTGCGAGCCTGAGCGTGAAGCTGACCTATCCCAAAGCGCCGTTCGGATCCCAGGCGAACATTGCCAAGGTCAAGGTCGATCTCCCCAAGCAGCTCCCGTCGAGGTTGACGACGTTGCAGAAGGCGTGTACGGCCGCGCAGTTCAAATCAAACCCGGCGGGCTGTCCGGCGGCGTCGGTCATCGGTCACGCCAAGGCAATCACCCCGCTGATCCCCGTCCCGCTGGAAGGCCCCGCCTACTTCGTCAGCCACGGCGGCGAAGCATTCCCCAGCCTGATCGTCGTGCTGCAGGGCTATGGCGTTACGATCGACCTCGTCGGCACAACCTTCATCAGCAAAGCCGGGATCACGAGCAGCACGTTCAAGACCGTTCCCGACGCGCCCGTCGGCAGCTTCGAACTGACATTGCCCGAGGGCAAGTTCTCAGCGCTGGCGGCGAACGGGAGCCTCTGCTCGCTGACGAAGACGATGACGGTCAAGAAGAAGGTCACGGTCAGGGTCAAGGGCCACAAGAAGACCGAGACCCGCAAGGTCAAGGAGACTCAGCCCGCGAGTCTGGCGATGCCGACCGAATTCGTCGCCCAGAACGGCGCCGAAATCCACCAGAGCACCCCGATCGGCGTCACCGGCTGCGCGAAGAGCAAGCCGGCCAAGAAGGCGAAGAAGGCAAGGAAGAAGGGCGGCAAGAAGAAGAGGTAGGGGTCTTGAGTTTCCCGCCCTTTGCCGGGCGTGATGTGTCGCCAAGCATTACTGGCGACGACGTGGTGGTCTTGGCAACCCGTGGAGCAGCCGCTCGATATGGGATGCGTTGTGGCTGACTCTCGTTAGTTAAAAGATCAGTACCGGGACCCTCTCCTTGGAAGAGACGGGCCCCGGCACCGAACCGATACGGAGAAGTATCTACTAGATGCGAGATAGTGGCGAGTCGGTTGGCGATGTCCGTGTGCTGCGGGGCCTCGCGATGGACGATCGCGCCGGTTTCCTCGAGCGGTTGCGAACGAGCCAGCCGGAGATCGAGGCGGCAGTCTTCGCGCTGCTCGAACGTGTGATCGTCTCGATTGTCGATCAGTACGAGCGGGAGCTCGAGGGAGCAGGACGCTCACCCGAGCGGCGCCGCGCCGAGCTTGTGCAGAGATTGCTCAACGGCGTGCCGGTCGATGTCGGAGAGTTCGGTTAGGCCACTGGGCACACCGGTGTCGGACATACGCCCAACCCCCGCCGCCGGGTGTTTTCTGAACGCACCGAGAGCGCTATACCACAGGTTGCAATCTATGGTATAGTGCTTTCGTGCAAGAATTGATCGACCGCGAGCGCGAGCAGCGCCAGATGCTGGAGGTTGCCCGCACGCCGCCCGCGCTGATCGTGATGGTCGGCCGTCGCAGGGTGGGCAAGAGCTTTCTGCTGGCGCGGACGTTCACCGACGCGCGGACCGTGTCTTTCCAGGGGGATGAGCAGAACGAGCGCCGGCATCTCGAGCTGCTGGCCGGCGAGGCGGGGCGCACGCTGCTGGGGACCGACGCGCTTTCCTTCGCCACCTGGGAGGACGCGCTGCGGTTCTTCGGCGAGCAGGCGCGGCGCGAGCCGTTGACCCTGATCCTCGACGAGTTCCAGTGGCTGAAGGCCGCTCAAGGTGCGCTTGACTCGATCATCCAGCGCCATTGGGATGAGTGGAACCGGGACGGCGTTCCGATCACACTCGTGCTCTCGGGCAGCGCGCTGACGTTGATGGAGCGGCTGCTCGATCGCGGCGCGCCGCTGTTTGGCCGGGCGACTGCGCGACCCCGTCTGGCGCCGCTGGACTATCGCGAGTCCGCGGCGTTCGCCGGGACGAGCGACCCTGTGGAGCTCCTGCGCCGGTGGGCCGTCCTCGGCGGCACCCCGCAGTATCAGCTGTGGGCAGGCGAAGGCGCTCTCGAGGAGATCATCGCCCAGCGAATCCTCGCCAAGGACTCCTCGCTATATGACGACCCCCGGCATCTGCTGCGCGAGGGGGAGGGAATCCGTGACCCGGGCACGTATCTGGCGATCCTGGGCGCCGTCGCAAAAGGCGCCACGCACCACAACGAGATCGCCCAGCAGGCCGGGGTGCCCACGGGCAACCTCGCCCGCAAGCTGGAGCGTCTCGAGGACCTTGGGTATGTCGCCCCGCGCTATCCGCTCGCGGCCGACGGCATCGAGGACCGCTCCAGCTATCAGATCACCGATCCCTACTTTCGCTTCTGGTTCCGCTACGTCGCCAACAACCGCAGCCGGCTGGAGTCCGGGCGCACCGAGGAGGTCCGCGATGAGATTCTCACCGACCTCGACAACATCATGGGCTGGTCCTTCGAGCAGTGCTGCCGGCGCTGGTTGAGAGCCTACGCCGCGGAGGACAGCATCGGTGCTCCCCAGCAGATCGGGTCGTGGTGGTCACGCAACGGTCAGATCGAGGTGGACGTCGTCGGCGTGCGCAAGCACCGCTACGTGCTGGTGGGATCGTGCAAGTGGCGGCGTATCGCCGGCATCGACATCCTCGAAGATCTCTACGCCAAGCAGGAGCGACTCGGTCCCCGGGCAGCCGGCGCCAGACGTGTGCTGTTCGCTCGCGAGGGCTTCACCGCAGAGGTCCGAGAGCGGGCAGCCGCAGACGACGCACTGCTCCTCACCGCGGCCGACCTGTATGGCGGAGGTCACGAATGAGGTCTTGAAGGTGTTGGTGGTGTCCGTGCGTGTGGGCTCGGAAGTTACTTGCGCATTGAGGGGTGCGGTTAGGATGGCCGTGTGGCCGCGTCCTCCACTGAGTCAAGCCTGCTGCGCCCCCTCGTCGAGGACCTGGCGGCGCGCCGCGCGCAGATCGTGCTCGGCGGGGGGCAGGAGAAGATCGACCGCCAGCACGACAAGGGCGCGCTCACCGCGCGCGAGCGCATCGCCCTGCTCGTCGACGACGGCACGTTCGTCGAGCTCGGCATTCACGGCCGCCCGCACTTCTCCCAGCGCGCGATGGACGGCGTCGACGCGCCGGCCGACGGCGTGATCACGGGCTACGGCAAGGTCGATGGGCGCCTGACGGCGGTCTGCGCCTATGACTTCACGGTCATGGCCGGCTCGATGGGGATGACCGGCGAGATCAAGGTCACGCGCCTGCGCGAGCTGGCCCTGACCAAGCGCATCCCCTTTGTCTGGCTGCTCGACTCCGCGGGCGCGCGCGTGCAGGAGGCGGCCGGCGCGATGTTCGCCGGCTCGGGGCACCTGTTTCGCGAGGAGGTGATCATGTCCGGCGTGATCCCCCAGGTCGCGGCGCTGATGGGCCCGTGCGCGGCCGGCACCGCGTACATCCCGGGTCTGGCGGACTTCGTGCCGATGGTCAAGGGCCGCGGGTCGATGGCGCTCGCCGGGCCGCACCTCGTGAAGGCCGCCGTCGGCGAGGACGTCACCCAGGAGGAGCTCGGCGGCTCGCGCGTGCACTGCCGCAAGTCGGGCGTCGGCGACATGGAGGTGGCCTCCGACGAGGAGTGCATCGAGCGGATCGTCGCCTACCTCTCATACATGCCCCAGAACTGTGAGGAGCGCCCACCGACGCGGCCGGTGAGCGACCCGATCGACCGGCGCGAGGAGGAGTTGCTCGACGTGCTGCCGGAGTCCAACCGCAAGCCGTATGACATGTACGAGGTGATCCGCCATGTCGTCGACGACGGCGAGTACTTCGACATGAAGGGGCAGTGGGCGAAGACGATCATCACGTGCTTCGCGCGCTTCGGCGGGCGCCCGGCGGGGATCGTCGCCAACCAGCCCAAGCAGCTCGGCGGCATCCTCGACAACGACTCGGCCGACAAGGCCGCGCGCTTCGTCAACCTGTGCAACGCGTTCGGCATCCCGCTCGTGTTCCTGATGGACGTGCCGGGCTTCATGGTCGGCACGAAGGTCGAGGCCGAAGGCATCATCCGCCACGGCGCGAAGATGCTGTACGCGGTCGCCAACGCGACCGTGCCGAAGCTCACCGTGATCACGCGCAAGGCCTACGGCGCCGGCTACTACGTGATGAACGGGCGCGCCTACGAACCGGACCTGATCGTCGCCTGGCCGAGCGCGGAGATCAGCGTGATGGGGGCGGAGGGCGTGGTGGAGATCGCGTTTCGCCGGCAGGTCGAGGAGGCTGAGGATCCGCAGGCCAAGCGCGCCGAGCTGATCGCGGGCTTCCGCGACATCTTCGATGTCTACCTCGCCGCGGGCGCGGACTTGATCGACGATGTGATCGACCCGCGCGAGACGCGCGAGGCGATTTGCCGGGGGCTTGAGATGTCGGCGAGCAAGCGGGTCGAGCGGCCGTGGAAGCGCCAGGGAGTGGTGCCGGTATGACCACAGGCGCGTATGGCGGGGGTGGCGTGTCGCATGAGTCTTGGGTTGTGTGTTGTGTCGCATGAGTCGTGTCGCATGAATCTCGGGTTATGTGCTGTGTCGCATGAGTCTCGGATGGCGGTCACGCCGCATGACTATTAAAAAGCTGATTTGGTCGACCACGCCGCAAGCGGCGTGGTCGGGAGGCCCGCATGCGGGCCTCCCTCGAGGCCGCACATGTGCGGCCTCGCCGTTGGCGCATGCGCCAACGGCTGACGAGCCGCATGCGGCTCGTCACGACCCCGCGCATGCGCGGGGTCGCTGGGTGGTGCATGCACCACCCAGAACAACCCGGACGGAGGTTGTTTTGTGAGCGTCGAGGACCCCGTGGTCATCACCTGCGCGATCTCAGGTGTGCTCGCCAACCGCGAGCAGTGCCCGGCAATCCCCTACACGCCCACCGAGTACGCCGCCGAGGCGCGCCGGATCGTCGATGAGGGGGGAGTGATGATTCACATCCACGCGCGCACCCCCCAGGGCGCGCCCAGCTTCGAGGTCGAGGACTACCGCGCGATCTCCGACGCGATCCGCGCTGAGGTCGGGGACGCCGCGATCATCAACTTCTCGACGGGCGCCGTGGGGGTGTCGGTGGAGAAGCGCGTGGCCTACCTGCGCGAGTGCCGCCCCGAAGTCGCCGCGCTGAACATGGGCTCGATGAACTACGCCAAGTACTCCCGCTCGCGCCACGACTTCGTGTTCAAGATGGTGTTCGCCAACCCCTTCGAGGAGATCATTGCGCTGCTGGAGGCGATGAACGAGCTGGGAATCAAACCCGAGCACGAGTGCTTCGACATCGGCCACGTCGGCTCGCTGGAGCCGCTGATCGACATGGGCGTCCTGCGTCCGCCGCTGCACGTGGACTGCATCATGGGCGTCGTCGGCGGCATCCCCCCGAGCGCGCGCAACCTCGCCGCGATGGTCGACAACATACCCGCGGACTCCCATTGGGCAGTGATCGGGATCAGTCGTCAGCAGTGGCTGCTGGTGGCCGCCGCGTTGACCCTCGGCGGCTCCATAAGGGTGGGCCTGGAGGACAACCTCTACCTCCCCAGCGGCGAGATGGCGAGCTCCAACGGCGAGCTCATCGCCCAGGCCCGCCACATGGCCGAAGAGGTCGGACGCCGGCCCGCGACCGTCGCCGAGGCCCGCGCGATGCTGGGGATCTCCCGGTGAGCCTGCCACTCGCGGGCATCCGCGTGCTCGACCTCTCGCGCCTGCTGCCGGGCGGGTTCTGCTCGCTGCTGCTGGCCGACTTCGGCGCGGACGTGCTCAAGGTCGAGGACACCGGCATGGGCGACTACATCCGCTGGTCCCCGCCGTACATCGAGGGAGCGGACGACAGCGCCAAGTCCGCGCTGTTCCTGTCGCTGAACCGCAACAAGTGCTCGATCCGCCTCGACCTCAAGAACGAGCGGGGCCGCGAGGCCCTGCTCGCGCTCGTGCGCGACCACGACGTCGTGCTCGAGTCCTTCCGCCCGGGCGTGCTCGACCGTCTCGGCGTCGGCTACGAGCGCATGCGCGAGGTCAACCCCGGCATCGTCTACTGCGCGATCTCGGGCTACGGGCAGACCGGACCCAAGCGCGAGGCATCGGGGCACGACATGAACTACCTCGGCCTCGTCGGCCTGCTCGGCCTCACGGGCGAGCGCGGCGGCGGGGTGGGTGGGGGTCCCATTCAATCGGCGGGGCAGATCGCCGACCTCGGCGGCGGCGCGCTGATGGGCGCGTTCGGAATCATGGCCGCGCTGCACGAGCGCGATGGCGCGCCCGCGCGAGACGGTCGTCCGGGCCGGGAGGGGTCCGGCCGGGGGCAGATCGTCGACGTCTCGATGGCCGACGGCGCGCTGTCCTGGCTGGCGATGGTCGCCGCCGGCTACTTCGCCGACGGTGTCGTTCCGGGTCGCGGCGATCTCCCGCTGGCAGGATCGCTGATCTGCTACCGGCCGTACGAGTGCGCCGACGGCTGGGTCACGCTCGGCGCGCTGGAGCCCAAGTTCTGGCAGGCGTGGTGTCGCGGCGTCGGCCGCGAGGAGCTGATCGAGGCGCAGTTCCAGCCCCCCGGCTCCGATGCCCACGCGCAGGTGCAGGCGATCTTCCGCGAGCGCAGCCGTGCGCAATGGGAGTCGTTCGCGCGCGAGCACGACTGCTGCCTGGAGCCGGTCCTGGACCTCGACGAGGCGCTCGACTCCGAGCTCGTGCGCGCCCGTGAGATGGTCGTCGAGCTCGATCAGCCGGGCGTATCGGCGCCCGTGCGCCAGCTCGGCATCCCCGTCAAGCTCGACCGCACGCCCGGCTCACACGCGCGCCTGCCCGGCCCCGTCCTGGGCGAGCACACCGAGCAGGCGCTGCGCGCGGCCGGCTACTCCCCCGAGCAGGTGGCAGAGCTCCTGGCCTGCGGCGCGGCCGCCGGTCCGGCCGAGGCGGTCGCGGATCGCACCGCGTTTCGGGTGTGAGCGCAGCCGCAGCGGGGGCGGGCCGCCGATCAAGTCGAACGCGCATTCGGTGGTTGCTGTTCGCCGATCGGGCGCGGCGCCGTGGCGATGAATCGGAGTGTGGAGCTACCACTTCGCGCGGTGGTGCTCCATCACGCCGAGACCGCTGGCGAGTTGGGCGCCGCCCGGCAGCTGTCCACTGAAAGTGCCGAACGGGGCGGTGTAGTCGCTGCTCACGATCAGCAGGTTCTCGCTGCGCCGGCGCACGGCCTCCGCGGCAAAGCTCAGCCGTGAGCCGTCCTGCGCGACGATTTCGCTCAGGTCCGCCGCGAATCGCACCGGCGCCACCTCGCTCGGCTCGCCGTCGACCCACACGGCGCGCTCGCTCCCGGTCGGTGGGTCGTTGACGCCGGACACCAGGTTCCACGCGAGCGCGACCCCGTCCTCGCGCGTGCCCACCCCCGCGCTCCACCACCACTCGGTGCGCCGCGCGTGATATCCGGCTGTGTCGTCGATCACGGCCAGCGCCTCGATCTCGCGCCGTGGGCCGCCGTCGAGCGCAAGTGTTCCACGCGCGCGCACGCCCGCCTGCTTGCGCGTCCACACCTCGCCGCGGCCGTGCCGGCATCGCGCCTGGATGCCCTCGTCTTCCGTGAGGACGAGATCGAGCAGCATCCCGTCGTCCCTGACACGCACACTCCCCGGGGACAGCTCGACAACCCCGCGACGTGGCAGCATGTGCGTGCGCTCGCGCAGCCGCCCATCCCCGCGCGTGTACACCGCCCAGAACGCTTGCTTCGCCGGTCCGACCCGCACGAGCGCGGCGCACGCCATCAGCTCTTCGCAGAACACTCCCACATAGCGCCATTGCTTCAGCGGGCGCCCCGCGCGGAACATGGACAGGCGGGGGTCGAAAGCCGACTCAGTCATAGCCGGTGCCAGCGTGCGCCGGGACCGGAGCCCTCCGGCTTGATCTCCTGCGCGTCCCGGAGGTCGCTGAGGACCAGTCGTATCGTCGCCAGGCTGATGCCCGGGAGGGCACGCTCGATGTCGCGCCGGCGAAACTCTTCGGGTGCATAACGCAGGATGTAGTCGCGGACCCTGTCCTGCTTGGTCCCCACGTGCTCCCCTGCCGCCGCGACACGCTGCTCGAAGTCATCGTAGGCGCCGGCAAGAATGCGCGCGAGGTATGACGTCCACGGCCAGATCGTGTGCTCTGCCTCGTGCCAGGCCAGCTGGGATTCGTACAGGCTTGCGTAGTAGCTATTCTTCGATTCGTAGACGCGCTGCTCGATGCTCACATAGCGGGCGACGCCGTAGCCCTGGGAGAGCAGCTCGTGTGTAGTGATCAGCCGAGCGAGACGGCCGTTGCCGTCGGCGACCGGGTGGATGGCCAGGAGGTCGAGTATCAATGCGCCGATGAGGATCAGGGGATGTGTGCCGGCCTCGCGCTTGGCGTCGTCGTAACGGGCCAGCAACTCTGTCAGAAGAAACTCCGTCTTCTCGGGAGGGGGAGGGGTGAAAACGACCTCGCGCCGGCCGCTTTCGTAGGAGACGATCAGGTTCTGGTCGGTCTTCAGGCGCCCACCATGTCCGTCGGTGTGATTGAACAGCAGACGATGCAGATGCAGGACGAACGGAACCGTCAGCGGCTTGTATGCGTCGATGCGCATGAGCATGTCTATCGCGTCGCGATAACCGGCGAACTCGCGCTCGTTGCGGTTGCGATAGCGGTTCGTTCCCTCTGCGATGCGCTCGGCGCGCTCGCTATCGAGCACCACGCCCTCGATCGCGTTGGACGCGGTGATCGAGGCGACGCGGGCATGCTCGGAGAGCTGCCCCAGCAGCTCGGGCAACTGATCTTCGAAAAGCTGCTCCCGGCCTCTGCCCGTGTCGATTCGAGCCAGAGTGGCGCCGAGCTCGCGGGGCTGTCCTGCGAACGTCCTGTCGATGTCGATGAAGCTACGCATTGCGCTAATCATGACATAATTGCGCTAAAAGCTGGATTGATTAGCTCGATTATGTGGTCATTAGCGCTATTCGCTCAGGGTTCGGACGCTCTCGAGAGCTATGCTTGACACTGTTGACTGACCAGTCAATCTAGTTTTCCGTAGGTTGAGACTCGACCCGCGGAGGGAAATGCACTTGTGAAGGCAGCGGCCGTCCAGCTCAACTCCACCGCCGACCTCGGCGCGAACCTCGCCACCGCCGATCGTCTCACACGCGCGGCCGCCGCGGATGGGGCGCAGCTGATCGTGCTGCCCGAGAAGTGGACGGCCATCGGCTCTGAGGAGCAGCTTCGTGCCGCCGCCGAACCGCTCGACGGCCGCGCCGTCTCCTGGGCGCGGGAGACCGCGAGCGAGCTGGGGGTGGACCTCGTGGCGGGCTCGTTCCTGGAGCGCATCCCGGGGGAGGAGAAGCTCGCCAACACCTGTGTCCACGTAGCGGCATCGGGTGCGGTGCGCGCGGTCTATCGCAAGCTGCACATGTTCGACGTCACGATCGACGGCCGCTCCTACCGCGAGTCCGACATCGAGCTGCCCGGTGAGGAGATCGTGCTCTCAGAGACCTCCTCCGGCGTCGAGCTGGGCCTGACGGTCTGCTACGACCTGCGCTTCCCCGAGCTGTTTCGCATCCTCACGGTTCGCGGCGCGCGCATCATCGCGCTGGCATCCGCGTTCACGCTGCCGACCACCCGCGACCATTGGGAGGTGCTCGTCCGTGCCCGCGCGATCGAGAACCAGGTGTTCGTGATCGCCTCAAACCAGGTCGGTCCCCACCCCGGCGGGATGCGCTCCGGCGGGCGCTCGATGATCGTCGACCCCTGGGGCGTCGTGCTCGCGCAGGCCCCCGACGGCGAGCATCACATCGTGGCCGAGCTCGACCTCGAGCGCCAGACGGAGATCCGCGCGCAGCTGCCCGCTCTGGCCCACCGTCGCCCGGAGGCGTACAGCTGGCCCGCGGGGACTGCGCCCGGGGGGACGGGCGCCGCGGCCGGGGCGGGGGAGACGGGCACGGTGGCGGGGGCGGGAGAGACGGGGACGGTGGCGGGGGCAGGGGAGACGGGCCCGGTGGCGGGGACGCTTGGCCGCGCCGATCCCCCGGGTGGAGACCGAGCCCGATGAGCGCCACGCGGGCGAAGACCGCCGCCGACAAGCGCCGCTCGATCCTCGACGCGGCTGTGCGCGTGTTCGCGCGCCAGGGCTTCCACGCCTGCCGTGTAGCCGACATCGCCGACGAGGCGGGCGTCGCCTACGGCCTCGTCTACCACTACTTCGCCTCCAAGGACGAGATCCTCGACACGCTGTTCCTCGAGCGCTGGGCGATCATGCTCGAGACGATCCGCCAGGTCGACGCCGAGCAGATCCCCGCCCGCGAGAAGCTCGCGGAGATCGCCTCGTTCATCATCGACTCCTACAGCCACAACCCCGATCTGATGAAGGTGATCATCGTCGAGGTCACGCGCGCGGCCAACTCGTTCGGCCAGACCCACCTCGCCCAGATCCGCGAGGCGTTCACGCTGATCGCAGAGATCGTGACGAGCGCGCAGGCCGACGGCGAGTTCAAGCCCGAGATCTCGGCCGAGTTCGCGGCGATCGCCTTCTACGGCGCGATCGAGCAGGTGCTGACCGGCTGGATCTTCGGACTGCTGCCGCGCGGGGAGGAGCACTACGAGCAGGCCAAGCGGCTGGTGGTGGAGACCGTCTGCGGCGGACTGGACGTCGGGCCATGAGACCGGCGCGCCGGGGGTCCTCGCAAGGCGCACCGCCGCGAGGCCGCGCCGTCTGGGGCGTGTCGGAGCGGGGCGTGTCGCCTCAGGGCAATAGACTGCCGTAGCGACATGGAGAACGATGTCATCAAGCGCTTGATGTGGTCCGGCCTGCTGGCCGGGATCGGCGCGCTGTCGAGCGTCATCGCCCACCGTATCGCCGCGCGTGTGTGGCAGCGCCTGTTCGACGAGGAGCCGCCCGAGTGAGCGACTCTCCGCTCGGCAGCGATCCCGGCATCGGCGCGCAGGGCGGCGCTGGGCGCAACGGCGCGAATGCTCCGGGCGGCGACGTTCCCAAAGGCATCGCCACAGCGATCGCCGAGATCTCCGATCGCGCGACGCTGCTCGTCCGCGAGGAGATCGAGCTCGCCAAGGCCGAGGTCACCGAGAAGGCGGCCAGGCTCGTCCGGGGCGCCATCGTCGGCATCGCCGCCGGAATCTTCGTCGTCACCGCCCTGTTCTTCTTTCTGATCGGGTGCGCCTGGCTGCTCTACTACTACCTCCCGGGCAACGACTTCACCTACTTCTGGGGCTTCTTCGCGATGGCCGTGATCCTGCTCGTCCTCGGTCTGATCGCCGGCCTGATCGCCGCCCGGGCGGTCAAACGGGGCGCGCCGCCCACGCCCGATATGGCGATCGCGGAGGCTCGCCGGATTCGCGACACCGTCACCTCGACCGCGCCCGCCGGCGCTCCCGCGACGAGCGTTGCCGGTGGAGGGCCGGGCTCGGCCTCGTCGAGCACGCCCGCCGCCGGGTCCGCACCCGCTCCCTATGGCGCCGCGGCGCCGCACGCTGCCCCGCCCGCCGAGGACCTCGGTGGCCAGTCCGCCGCCGGCCCCGGCGAGAAGGGAACCACCTGATGCCCCAGCGCTCGACCGCCGAGATCCGCAGCTCGATCGAGGCCAACCGCAACGAGCTC
Source organism: uncultured Solirubrobacterales bacterium (assembly GCA_963749285.1). Taxonomy (GTDB): domain Bacteria; phylum Actinomycetota; class Thermoleophilia; order Solirubrobacterales; family Solirubrobacteraceae; genus Palsa-744. The sequence continues at coordinate 228,896 of CAVVMD010000002.1, forward strand.
GCCGTCTCGATCGTGCAGCTGCGCGGCGAGGTCGCCTACCTCACCGACTGGCGCGGCCATCTCGAGCGCCACCGCAGCGAAGTGACCGTCGCGGCAGCGGTCGTCGGCCTGTTCATCGGCGGTCGCATGTTGCGCCGCCGTCGCCGTCGTCGTCGCTGATCCCGAGTCGTGGGCTCTCACCTCGCCTGTCACGCGGGGATGAGCCTGGTTTTCAAAACGCTCTGTTTCACAGACGCGCTTTGCCGCGGTCGCTGCGCTTTGGCCTGCCCAGCGCGTGGGCTCGGCATCGTCAACCCGATTGGTTTTAACTCAGCAGAGTTCTTGGCACCGCGCCGACGCCGATCAGCCCGGGGCCGGTGTAGGTGCCGATCACCGGGCCCACCTCGGAGGTGAACACCGGCTCGGAGTCGAAGATCTCGCGGCAGCGCGCGATCAGGCGCTCGGCCTGCTCGGTCGCCTGGATGTGCTGCACCACCCACCCGTCCGCCCCCGCGTCGTGCAGCTCGCGCGCGTACTGCACCATCCGCTCGAACGCCCTGCCCGCCGTGCGCACCCGCTCCACCGGGACGATCTCGTACTCCAGCGAGAGGATCGGCTTGATCCGCAGCGTCCCGCCCAGCCACGCCTGCGCCTTGCCGACACGCCCGCCGCGGCGCAGGTACTCGAGCGTGTCCAGGCAGAACCAGATCTTCAGCGCCTTGCGCGTCTCGCGCACGCGCTCCACCACGCCGGCGCGGTCCGTCCCCGCCCTCACCGCCGCGCACGCCGCGAGCACCAGCAGCCCCATCCCGCCGCACGCCGTTTCGCTGTCGATCACCTGCACCCGCTCGCCCTCGCCGCGCTCGCTCAGCAGGCCATGTGCCTGCCTGGCCGCCTCGCACGTGCCCGAGATGCCACCCGCCAGGTGGATCGAGACGACGTCCCTGCCCTGCTCGAGCAGCGGCTCCCACACGGCGAGAAAATCGCCGATCGACGGCTGCGAGGTCGTGGGCAGCTCCGGGTCTGACGCCAGGCGCTTGTAGAAGCCGTCGAACCCGTCCATCTCGAGCTCGCGCTCCGGCTCCCCTTTCCAGCCGACGTACAAGCTGACCTGGTGGATGCCCTGCTCGTCCGCGAAGTTTCGCGGCAGGTATTGCGTGCTGTCGGTTACTACCGCGACGGACTCTGGCATCCCGCGGCGGACGCTACCGTACCGGCGGGGGCGTGCGGAGCGTCACCGTCAACACTCGTGGTGCCGATCCCGGATTCGCCGTCGCTAGCCGAGCCGGTTCTCGATCTGCGTAAGCCCCGGCGCAAGCGCCCCGGCCTCGTTCGGCAGCTCCCGCGCGCCCGGCTCGCCGTCTGCCTCGACGCCGAGCGTCTGCGCCAGCTCGCCCGACTCGTACATCTCCGTGACGATGTCGCATCCGCCCACGAGCTCGCCCTTGACGAACAGCTGCGGGATCGTCGGCCATTGTGAGATCGCCGAGAGCTCTTCGCGAATGCGCGGGTCCGGCAGGACGTCGACCGCCGCGAACGGCGCTTGAAGGTCCTGCAGCATCGCCACAGTGCGTGCCGAGAACCCACACGCGGGCGCGTCCGGCGTCCCCTTCATGAACAGGATCACCTCGTGCTCGGAGATCGCCTGGGCGATCGCGTCGTGGATCTGGTTGGTGGGCTCGGTGTCTGGCATGTGGGCTGCTCCTGGCTGGTGGGGATTCGGGGGGCTTTGGCGGGTTGGCGGGGGTTGCGTGGGGATGTGGGGCTATGGGCGACTGGGCGGGAGGGGTGTTGGCCTGGGCTTGGGTGGCTATCAGGGGCTCTGGGTCTTCAGCGACAGGGCGTGTATCGGGCCGCCGATCTCCGCGCCGAACACCTCATACACCAGCTTGTGCTGCTCGATGCGGCTGCGCCCCTGGAACGCGGGCGCCGTGACGGTCGCCTTGAAGTGATCGCCGCCGCCCGTCCAGTCTTCTACTTCGGCCTGCGCGCCGGGGATCGCGGCCTCGATTCGCTGCTTGATCTCCTGCGCGTTTGGCATGCTCCCGCCAGCTTAGAACACTCCGTGGAGCCTCGCTATACTTTGGAAAGCAATGGTCACGATCACCGACAGGGGCGCCGAGAAGGTCCGCGAGTTCCTGGCCGCCCAGGAGGCCCAGGACGCGGACGTGAGCCTTGCCGGGCTGCGCGTCGGTGTGCGCGGCGGCGGCTGCTCGGGCTTTCAGTACCAGCTCGCCTTCGACGAGCAGCGCGACGAGGACGCCGTGTTCGAGACGCATGGCTTGAAGCTCCTGGTCGACAACGACTCGCTTCCGTTCGTGCGCGGCTCGGTCATCGACTACGAGGAGACGCTGCAGGGGGCCGGCTTCAAGGTCGAGAACCCGAACGTGGTCGCCGCCTGCGGCTGCGGCTCGTCTTTCCGCGTAGCCGAGGAGGAGCAGGTCTCGGCGGTCTGACGGTCGATGGGCGGCGCTGGATCGGCGTCCTCCCTCGCTCCTGTGCCGCCTGCACACTTCGCTTGGCGCGTCCTTGACCAGCTTGTCCCGCGACCGTCAGAGGGCGGGTAGGGTGCGCTCGCGATGTCGTTCCTGCCCAGCCGTCTGCGCCGTCTGACGCCCGATCGCCTGCGCGACGATGTCCGCCTGCGCGGGCTGGCCGTCGGCTGGGGACTGATCCCGCCCCGCACGATGCACTCTGCCGAGGATGCCTCGGTGCTGCTGGGAGCCGCCCGGGGCGCGCGGCGCGTGGTCGAGATCGGTGTGTATGAGGGCTCCTCGGCGGTTGCTCTGTGTGGAGCGCTGCGCTCAGACGCGGAGCTGCACCTGGTGGACCCCTTCGGTCGCCATCCCGACGCGCTGCCCTCCGGCTGGGGCGCCACCGAGTGGGCCACCCGGCGCGCGGTCTCGCGCGCCCTGCGCCGGCGCGGTCGCGCGGCGCCGGCTGTGCACTGGCACGTGTGCCTCTCCGATGAGCTCGCCTCGCGCTGGCGGGGCGGGGTGGATCTGGTGTTCATCGACGGAGACCACTCCGAGTCCGGCTGTGAGCTGGACTGGTCGCAGTGGCATGACTTCGTCGCGTTCGGCGGCCATGTCGTCTTCCACGACGCTCGTGCCGATCAGCCCGGTGGGCGCGGTCTGCCGGGGCCGACGGTGGTGGTCGCTCGTCACTTCCGCTCCGGCGGGGACACGCCCGGGTGGGAGGTCGTCGCCGAGGCCGATCGCACCGTCGCCGTGCGGCATACGCGGTAGGGGAGACTGAGGGTGCAAGGGGTTGGGTATGCCCGCTCTCTGCGCCACCGGGCGTGTCGAACATCTGTCGATAGCGCCACACGCGGGTCAGGCCATCCCGCCGCCATGGTCGAGGTACGCAGATGGTCCACCGGCACCATGCCTGTTGTCCACGCACGCGTGTGGCCTCGGGTCGATGACTGTGAACCCGGGAGCGACGCAGCGGCGCGCCGGCGATGCAAGCGCCCGCTCCCATGCCGCCCGTGAGGAGCACCGCAAACGGGCCAAGCAGCGCGAGCGCCACCACGAGAAGCAGACGCACGGCAAGCATGCCAAGCACCACAAGCGCAGGCGCAAGCACAAGCCTCACAAGCACGTTCGCCGCGACGTGGCCAAGCCGCGGGGCACGCTCCCGATCCCGCTGCCGAGCGCCCCGGCATCCCCGCCCGCTCCCTCTCCGGCTCCGGTGGAATCGCTGGGCGCGCCGATCTCGCTTGCCCAGGCTCGGCGCCTGCTCTGGCGCGCGGGCTTCGGTCCGACGGCTGGCCAGGCCGAGGCGCTGGTCGGTCAGCCGCTGCAGCAGGTCGTCTATGGACTCACACGGCCCTCCGCAGCGGCGACGCTGACCGGGCCGGAACCGGTCGACGAAGACGGCAACCCGCTGGACCCCTACGACGCCTGGGGCGAGGATCACTGCTGGTGGCTGGACCGGATGGTCCGCTCCGATCAGCAGCTGGTGGAGCGGATGACGTTCATCTGGCACGACTGGTTCGCCAACTCCAACGAAAAGGTCGACAGCCAGCGGACGATGCTCGAACAGAACGGCCTGTTTCGTGAAATGGCGCTCGGCAGCTTTCACGACCTGTTCGTGGCCGTCACCGCGAACCCCGCGATGCTCGTGTTTCTCGACGGGATCTACAACGACAAGGACGAATCGAACGAGAACTACGCGCGCGAGATGATGGAGCTGTTCTCACTCGGCGCCGACCGCGGCGCGTACGCCGAGGATGACGTGCGCGAAATGGGGCGTGCGCTGACCGGCTGGCGCGCGGAATGGACGGAAGAGGGATATGCGAACTTCCACTTCGACCCCACCCACCACGACACGGGTGTAAAGACCGTGTTCGGGCAGACCGGCAACTGGAACTGGGAAGACGCCGTCCGTCTCTGCGTCGAACACCCGCTGCACGCTTCGTTCTTCGTGACCAAGCTGTGGGGCTACTTCATCCCCAGCCCGCCCGACGAAGCGACGCTCGCCTCGCTGCAGGGCGTGTACGTGAGCTCGGGATACAGCATCCGGGCCGTCGTCGAGGCGATCCTGCAGCACCCCGATTTCTACGAAGGCCCCGAGCTCGTCACGCCGCCCGTCGTCTACAACGCGGGCCTGTTGCGTTCGATCGGCCGCCCGATCGACACGACGGCCTGGGCGTGGCTGTCCTCGGGCGCGGGCCAGCAGCTGTTCTATCCCCCGAACGTCTCCGGCTGGGACTTCACTCGCTGGCTGGATACCTCGACCGCCAAGGCGCGCTGGGAAATGGCCAGCTACGTCACCGCGAAGACCTACCCCAACCCGTGGCCGCCGGAAGGCGAACCGGAATACAGCAAAACCGAGGAACCCTCCGCGGCGCTCGCGAGCGCGCTCGCCTACTGGGCCAACCCGCTGCTGTCGCCCGAATCCGAGCAGTGCATCGCGACCTTTGCTGAGACCTGCTTGAAAGAACCGCTCGAATCATGGGAACAGAGCCCGTATCACGCAATGCGCCAGAACGCGCTGCGGATGCTGATCGCGACCTCCCCGGACATGCAGGTGAGTTGAATATGGCGGGGACGAACACAGTCGAGGACGGGAGTCGCACGGGGATGTGGATGGCATGTGAGGACGGGGGTCGCATGGGGGCGGGGACGGCATGTGAGGGCGGGGGTCGCACGCGGACGGGGGACGGGGAGATCTGAACATGGCCCGAAGCTGCTCGTGCAACGACTTCAATCGCGCCCAACTGCTGCGCCACGGCATCGCCCAGGCCGGCCGTGGCCTGCCGTCGATCGAGCCGGGAATGCCGCTGCCCGCCGGCACCGGCCTTGACCGGCGCACGTTTCTGCTGCGCTCGGCCGGCGCGGCCCTGTCGGTGTATGGCGCTTCGATGCTGAGCCCGCGCCACTTCGAAGAGGGCATCGCCCAGGCTTCGGCGGCCTCCGGTGAACAACGGGTGCTCGTGTCGATCTTCATGGAAGGCGGCTGGGACGCGCTGTCGGTGCTCGCGCCGGTCGGCGATCCGCTGTATGCAAAGCTGCGCGAAAACCTCAAGCTGGCGCCCGGCGAAGGAGAACCGTTCACAGAGGACCCGCGACTGATGTGGCACCCCGAAGCGAAGGGTCTCGCCGAGCTCCATAACCAAGGCAAAGTGACCGTGTTTCCCGCGGTGGGATATGACCCGCCCGACGAGAGCCACTTCACCAGCCGCCACTACTGGGAGGTCGGCGAACTCAATACGGAGACGCGCACGGGCTGGATGGGTCGCTATCTGGACATCGCGGGAGATCCGGGCAACCCGATGCAGGGTCTATCGCTCGACTACTCGCTGGCCCCGGCTCTGGCGACCGCAAAGGTACCCGTGGCGGCTGTCTCCTCGCCCTCGGACTACAGCTTCTGGGCCAATGGCTTGGGCGAACCGCTGATGGAACCGACGCTCGACACCTTCGGCGCGCTGGGCGCGCTCGGGGCCCCCTCGCCCGCCTACGAACAGGCGCGCGCGGCCGCGTTCGACACGAACATCATCCGCAAGCAGGTGGCGCCGTTCGTCGGCACGGAAGGCAAGCCGGGCTACACCTCGCCCGTCCCCTACCCGACCGAAGGCGGAGAGTTCCCCGAACGGCTCGCGGCGCTCGCGGCGATGCTCGCAGCCGGCATGCCGATCAAATGCGCCTCGCTGACCGCCGTGGGCTCCTACGACACGCACTCCGACGAGCGAGGAACTTTGAGCGCCAACCTCGGCCAGACGGTCGCCTCGGTCGTGGCTTTCCAGCGCGACCTCGAAGCGCGCAAGCTGGATCAGAGTGTGGTGATCCAGCTGTGGTCGGAGTTCGGCCGCCACCCGCAGGAAAACGGCTCGGGCACCGATCACGGCGCGGCGGGCCTGGCGTTCCTGATCGGGAGCCGCGTAACAGGCACGATGGTCAGTGAGTTCCCCGGCCTTGAAAACCTGGACGAAAACGAAAACCTTCGCAACACCTCCGACTTCCGCGCGATGTACTCGGCGCTGCTCGAGCAGTGGTTCGAAACCGAAGCCGGCCTCGTGATCCCCGGCGCGGGCTCCGGTCTGGCGGGCGCCGGCGCGGCGTTCGGCGAAGTCCCCCAGCTGATCGCGTGATGACACGTGTGCCGAGACCCAAGGCTCCACGTCGAATGACGGTACGCAGGGGAACTTCGATCGTCGTGGCCTGCGGTCTGTGCGCGCTTGCCGGTGTGCTCAGCGCCGTGGCGCTCGCCGCGCCCGGGCATCGTTCTGCGCCGCGCCATCGTCGCACTCACAGCGCGGCGAAGGCGTGCAGGCGGCGCGCGCGACATCGCCGTTGCCCGGCCGATCGTAAGCACAAATCCGGCACGAGAACCAAGTCTGCCAAGCACTCGCACGGAAGCGCCTCCACAGGCAAGGGCTCGGGCGCGATCGGCGGTTCGACCACACCGGGGACGACGGGCGCAGCACCTGGCGCTCCCGGCGCGACCCCCGGCTCCGGGGCGACGCCACCCGGCTTGGGCGGGGGCACTCCTCCCGCCACGGAACCTCCGGGCAGCCCGGCGGCGCCCGCCTACGTGCAGGTCACGGCGGAGGACACCGAAGGGTTCAGGTTCGTCCTCTCACGCACGAGCGTGCCCGCCGGCAAGGTGATCATCGAATTCGTCAACCACGGCCAGGACGAACACAACCTGCATGCGGTCGAACCGAGCGCAGGCGTCGAAGCGGGCTCGTTGCCGAACACTGTGCCGGGCGCCCATCCGCAGCTGACGCTCGATCTGCGTCCCGGCAGCTACACCTTGTTCTGCTCGTTGCCCGAACACGAGGCGAAAGGCATGAAAGCCACCCTCGTCGTGCAGTGATCGTTATGCAGTGATCGATCAGGTCGGCTCGTTTGCCAGCGAGCGCCACAGGTAGCGGCACGCCAGCGTGCGGTATGGGCGCCAGGGCTGGGCGATCTGCTCCATCGCGATTGGGTCTGGCAGCGCCTCCAGCCCGTAGACGCGTTCGATTGCGCGGCGAATGCCCAAGTCGCCGACGGGCAGCACGTCGGGGCGCTCGAGATGAAACATCAAAAACATCTGCGCGCTCCACAGGCCGATGCCCTTCACGGCGACCAGCTCCGCGATCACCTGCTCGTCGTCCAGCTCGTCCAGTCGCTCGAGCTCCAATTCGCCTGTCAGCGCGTGTTCGGCCAGCGATCTGAGATAGCTCACCTTCGCGCGCGACAGTCCCGCGGCGGCGCGCAGCTCTTCGGGCTCGTCCGCGAGGATCTGCTCAGGCGTGGGCGGCCGGTCGTGAAAGCGCGCCGTTAGCCGTCCGTAGATCGCCCGCGCGGCGCTCACAGACAGCTGCTGGCCGACGATCGCCCGCACCAGCGCGCCGTAGTGATCGTCGCGGTCCGGTCTGCCCTCGCGCGCGTCGGGCAGCGTGCCGACGGCGGCGATCACCTCGGCCAGCACGGGATCGGCGCGCTTGAGGTGTGCGAGACCCTTGGGCCGCGAGCTTCCGCGCGTCCTGGCTGCCGCGAGGGGCGAGGTCTTTCGGGGCGCCGGTGTCGTCCGCTTCGGCGCGGCTGGAGGGTGGCGTGCCACGAGGTCTCCTCAGGCGCCCGGAAGCGCCGCCTCGACGCTGATCGGCTCTCCGTCGAGTGCGTTCAGCGCCCGCTCCAGCGACATCCTGATGCACGTGAAGCTTGGCGTGTCACGTACCGTGTAGCGCGACGCCTCGGTCGTGCGCAGCCTTTGCACGAGATCCAGAAACGTCCCCACGTCGTCGGTGTCGAACGCGACGACGAACTCCTGGTCGTCCAGCCCGAACGAGTACGTCGTGTGGTTATCCACGCCCGGGTATTCGCGCCCGACCTGGATGTGCCCCTGCATGATCCGCCAGCGCTCATCGGCGGGCAGCCCGTACCACTCGCGAGACTTGACGAACGGGTACACGAACACATACTTGCCCTCGAACCCGCGCGGGCTCGTGCGCTCGTCTTCGGAGTACTCCGAGCTCTTGCGCATTCCCAGGAACGAGTACGGGATCTGTGCCCACTTCATCAGCCCGCTCTGGGCCATCACGACGTGCAGCTCGTGGATGCGCTCGAGATTCTCGGCCTCGGCGATCAGCAGCAGCTCGGCGTCGCCGCGCGTGCCCACGAGCGAGAACGCCTGCAGCATATGTCCGTCGGCGAAGTCCTCGCACGCGGCCAGCAGCTCGCGCTTGTCTTGCTCGCGCTGCTCTGAGTCCAGGCGTCGCCAGGCCGGGTCGAGCTTCAGGAACGTGTACTTGACGAAATGTCGTCTCGCGGCCACCGCCCGATTATCCCACCCGGCGGGTGAGGTGGGGGTGAGGTGGGGTGAGGTGGGCCGGGTGAGGGTGGGGGGTGAGGTGAGCCGGGTGAGGTGAGCGGCGGGTGGCCGGTGAGGTGGATACAGTATTGCCGTGCGGATCGCGCTGGTCTCGCCGTACTCCTGGACCTACCCCGGCGGCGTCACGCGCCACATCGAGGCGCTCTCGGCCGAGCTTTTGGCGCTCGGTCACAGTCCCCGCATCCTGGCGCCCTACGACCCCGACGACGCGCTCTCGCGCCACCTGCACCGTGGGGCGCATCCGCAGCGCCGCGAGCCACCCGAGGGCTTCGTCTCGCTCGGGCGCACGTTCGGGCTGCCCGCCAACGGCGCCGTCTCGAACATCACCGGCGCGCCCGGCGCGATCTTCACCCTGCGCCGGGAGTTGCGCAGCGGCCGCTATGACGTCGCCCACGTCCACGAGCCGATCGTCCCCGTCATCTGCTGGGACGCGCTGCTCAGCGCCGGCGAGCTCATGCCCCTCGTCGGCACGTTCCACACTTACTCCGAGAACCCGATCACCAACGGGATCGCCGCCGTCGCGCTCGGCGGGCGGCGGCGCATCAACCGCCTGCGTGTGCGCATCGCCGTATCCGAGGCGGCCGCCTGGACCGCGCGGCGCTTCTACGGCGGGCGCTACCGGATCGTGCCCAACGGCGTCCAGCTCGGGGGAGCTGCCGGTCGGGATGGGGCGCTTGCAGGAGAAGAATCTGTTCTCTTTGAGGAGGGCCGCGCGCGCGTGTGTGCACGCGCGCGTGCTCATGACTTTTTCGAGGACGATCTCTCACCCGCAGGCGATGGCGTCGCCCCCTTGCGCATCCTGTTCGTCGGGCAGGCCGTCGAGCGCAAGGGCCTGCCCGTGCTGCTGCGTGCGTTCGAGGCGCTGCGCGACCATGTGCCGGCCACGCTCACGCTCGTGGGCGCGTCCACCGAGGAGGTCGCGCACATGACGCTCGACGACCGCTGCATTCGCGCGCTCGGCAAAGTCTCAGAGTCGCGCAAGCTGTCCGAGCTCGCGCGGGCCGACATTCTCTGCGCGCCCTCCCTGGGCGGTGAGAGCTTCGGCATGGTCATCACCGAGGGCCTGGCCGCGGGCACGCCCGTGCTCGCCTCCGACATTCCCGGCTACCGCGATGTCCTGCGCGACGGCGTCGACGGGCAGCTCGTGCCGGCCGGCGACCCGCTCGCGCTGGCCGAGGCGTTGCGTCTGCTCGCGCTGGAGCCTGCTCGCCGCGCGCGCATGGCCGCCGCCGCGCGTGAGCGCGCCGAGCGCTTCGCGTGGCCGCACATCGCCTCCGAAGTGCTCGACTGCTACGAGCAGGCGCGGTCCGTCGGTGAGCCCGCCACGCGCCTGGCCCGCGCCGCGGTGCGTCACGGCTTCGCCCCCGCCGACCTGCTGCCGCGCATTCCCGCCCAGCGGCTGCCGTCCCTGCGGGCGCAGGCGCCCGCCCCCGCGCTCGACCGCCCCCGGCGGATGCGCATGCTGCGCCGTCTGGGCCTGGCGAGCAGCTCGCTGCTCGGCGCCGGACTCGCCGCGCTGGCCCTGCAGCGCATTGGCGTCACCCGCGTCGCCGCCTCGCTGGTCGCGTCCAAGCCCGGCCTGCTCGCCGCCGGCCTGGCCGTGATGTGCGCGGCGATGTTCGTCCGCGCGCTGGCCTGGCATTCGATCCTCGTCGTCGCTCCCACCTGGCGGCGCGCCAAACGCCGCGACGCGATGCAGGGCACCTTCATCGGTGTGCTCATGTCCTCGACGCTGCCCGCCCGCCTGGGTGAGCCATCCCGTGCGCTGATCGTCGCCCGCCGCCTCGGTCGCGCGCGCGAGACTCTGCCCGTCGTGCTCGGCACGATGGTCTCCCAGACGCTGCTCAACCTGCTCGCGCTGGCGATCCTCGGCTGCGTCACGCTCTCCAGCGTCAGCGTCCTCGACGGTCACGACCGGGCGCTGCTGCTGGTCGCGCTCGCGCCGCTGGCCGCGCTGCTCATGGTCCTGCTCGCGCCGGTGCTGATCCCGCCCGCGGCGGTCTCCCGCTCGCGCCGCCTGCAGGCGCTGCTGGCGGGGCTGCGCGGCGTGTTGCTGCGCCTGCGCGACGGCCTGCGTGTGTTTCGATCGCCGCGCCGCGCTGCGATCGCGACCGTGGCCCAGCTCGGCGCGTGGGCGCTGCAGTGGATGTCCTGCTGGCTGCTCTTGATGGCGCTCGGCCTGGACTCCCAGGCGGGCGCGGGAGCCGCCGCGGCCGTCCTGTTCGCGGTCAACGTCACCGCCGTCATCCCCGCCACGCCCGCCAACGTCGGTGTCTTCCAGGCCGCGTGCGTCGCCGTCCTCGTCGGGGCTTACCACGTCTCCACCCCCGAAGCCATCGCCTACGGCATCGTCCTGCAGGCGGTCGAGGTCTCCACCGCGCTGTTGATGGGCGTCCCCGCCTTGCTCAACGAGGGCCTTTCCTGGCGGGACGTGCGCCTGCGCACGATGCACGCCGCGCCGGTCACGCTCGGGCCGCTGCCGGACCGTGCCCGCGGGCTCTCGCGCGTGGAGAGCTGATTTTTGATCCTCGCTTGACAGCGGGGATGAGAGTCATTTGAAAACGCTGCGGTTTTAGGGCCCGCGGGCCCTTACCGACGCGTATCGCCGCGGTCGCTTCGTGTTGGCTTGCGCTGCGCGTGGGCTCGGCACCCTGTCCACGCGCGTGGGGTCAGCCCCTTCTTAGGGGGCCATTGCCGGCTCGTCCTCGGCTTCCACCACGCCATCCGGGGGGTCCTCGTCGGCCAGCTCACCGAACAGCGAGGGGTCGCGCGCGGAGCCCTTGATCACGTCGTCGGGCGAGCCGTCTGGAAGCAGCCGGCCCTGGCGCGTGCCGAAGTAGATCGCCTGGGGGTGATGGGCGATCAGCGCGAGCGTCGACTGCTCGGGGTCGGGGGCGTACCCATCGGTGATCTGCATGCCGATGTCGCCGAGTTTGAGCAGCTGCTGCACCTTCAGGTGCTCTGACTGCTCGGGCACCGCCGGGTAGCCCCAGGAGTAGCGCCGGCCCTGGGTCGCGTCGATGCCGAGCATGTTGCGCGCTTCGTAGTGCAGCCACTCGGCCAGCCCCTCGGCCGTCTGCACGCCGAGGCCATGCACGAACAGCTGCTCGGCGAACTCGCCTTCGGCCTCCAGCCTTGCCATCAGCTCGGTCACCTCGGCGCCGACGGTCACCGCCTGCACCGCAATCACGTCCAGCTCCGGTGGAGCCTTGCCGTCGATCGCGGGGCGGTAGAAGTCGGCCAGGCAGATCCGATCGCCCTTGGGCTGGCGCGGGCAGACGAACCGCGTGAGCTCTGACTCGCGGTCCTGCGGGTCGAGCACGACGATGTCGTTGCCGTCTGAATAGCACGGGTAGAACCCCAGCAGCGCTCTTGGATGCAGGTAGGTCTGCTCGCGCCACATCCGCTCCAGGCGTGGTCTGAATTCGTCGTCCAGCAGCTTTTTCCAGGCCTCGCCTTTGACGCCCCGCCCGCCCCAGTGCAACTTGAACAGCACGTGCGTATCGAGGTGCTTGTACACCTCGTCGAGATCCACCTTCACCTCTTTCACGCCCCACCACGGCGGCGTCGGCACGGGCGCGTCGGTGCGCGCGGGCGAGCGCACCGAGTCGTCGGCGAGGTTGACCTCCTCGACCGGCTCCTCGCCTTTTGCCCGGAACGCGGTCGCGCCCGCGCGCAGCTTCTCGACGAGCGCAGCGTGCGCGTCGGCGTCGATCAGCTGATCCATCACGGCCAAGCCCTCGAACGCGTCCTTGCAGTAGAACACGCCCGGCTCGTACACCTCCTCGGACTCTTTCCCCCCGGGATACAGCGCGCGGTAGCCGAACGCGCGGTTGATCGCCGCGCCGCCGATCAGCACCGGGTAGTCGAGGTTCTTGGCGTGCAGCTCCTGGATGCACGCGGGCATCTGCTTGGACGTCGACACCAGCAGCGCGCTGAGCCCGATCGCCGTCGCCTCGTGCTCCTGGGCGGCGTCCACGATCGTCTGGATCGGCACCTGCTTGCCGAGGTCGATCACGGTGTAGCCGTTGTTCGTGAGGATCGTGTTGACCAGCGACTTGCCGATGTCGTGCACGTCGCCGAACACCGTCGCCAGCACGACCGTGCCCTTCGTGTACCCCTCGATCTTGTCGAGATATCTCTCCAGCTGCGCGACCGCCTTCTTCATCACCTCCGCGGACTGCAGCACGAACGGCAGGATCAGTTCGCCCGCGCCGAACTTGTCGCCGACCTCTTTCATCGCCGGCAGCAGCACCTCGTTGAGCGTCGGCACCGCGCCGATCTTCTGCACCGACTTGTCGATCCACTCCTCGACGCCCTCCTTGCGCCGGCGCAGGATGTGGAAGTGCAGCGCCTGCTCGGGCTCCATTCCCTCGGTCGGGTCGGCCGCGCCCTGGCCGGCGGTGTCCTCCTCGCCCTTGGACTCGAAGTGGGCGATAAACCGCTCCAGCGCGTCCTCGCGGCGGTTGAACACGAGATCGTCGGCCAGCTCGCGCTCTGCCTCGGAGATCTCGCTGTACGGAGTGATGTGGTTGGGGTTGACCATCGCCAGGTCCAGGCCCGCCTGCACGCAGTGGTGCAGGAACGTCGAGTTGAGCACCGCCCGCGCGCCCGGCGACACGCCGAACGACACGTTCGACACGCCCAGCGACGTCTTCACCTGGGGGATCTCCTGCTTGATCGCTTTGATCCCTGCGATCGTCTCCACGGCCGACGGGCGCCACTCCTCGTCGCCCGTCGTCAGCGTGAACGTGAGACAGTCGAATATGAGCAGCTCGGGGTCGAGCCCGTGCTCATCGCAGCACAGCTCCTTGATCCGCTTGGCGATCTCGACCTTGCGCCGCGCCGTCTTGGCCATTCCCACCTCGTCGATCGTCAGCGCGATCAGCGCCGCCCCGTGGGCCAGCGCGACCGGCACGACGCGGTCGAGCTTGGCTCTGCCCGCCTCGAGGTTGACCGAGTTGACGATCGCCCGGCCCGGGACCTGCTCGAGCGCGCGTTCGATCACCTCCGGCTCGGTCGAGTCGATCTGGATCGGCGCGGGCTGGGTCAGCGAGACCTTCTTGGCCACCAGCCGCATCTGCTCGTCCTCGTCGCTGCGCTCGGTCAGCGCGACGCACAGGTCGAGCACGTGCGCGCCCCCGTTGACCTGGTCCTCGGCGATCTGCTGCAGGCCGTCGTAGTCGTCTGCGAGCAGCAGTTCCTTGGCCTTGCGCGAGCCCTGGGAGTTCACGCGCTCCCCGACCATCGTCGGCGCCGGCTCCTGGGTGAGCGGGGTCGCGGCGATCATCGAGGACAGGTGCGGCGCGCGGGGCGCCGGTCGCGGCTGTGCCGCTCGCTTTGCGACGCGCTCCACGATCGCCGCGATGTGCGCGGGCGTGGTCCCGCAGCAGCCGCCGACGATGCCCACGCCGTAGCGCTCGACGAACTCCCGCAGCGCGTCGGCGAGCGGTTCGGGCTGCTCGGGGAAGATCGTCTCGCCGTCCGGACCCTGCAGCGGCAGCCCCGCGTTGGGGATGCATGCGACCGGGACGGGGCAGTACTCGCCGAGGAACCTGATCGCGTCGCGCATGTCCTCCGGACCGGTCGAGCAGTTCAGTCCGATCACGTCGACCTTGAGCGCCTCCAGCGTCGTGAGCACGGCTGAGATGTCGGTCCCGAGCAGCATCTTGCCGCCGTTGGGCAACAGCGACACCGACGTGTGAATCGGCAGCGTCCTGCCCGTGCTCGCAAACGCCTCGCGCGCTCCGAACACCGCTGCCTTGACCTCGAGGATGTCCTGCGCGGTCTCGATGACGATCAGGTCCGCGCCGCCGTCGATCAGCCCCGCGGCCTGCTCTGAGAACACCTCGACCAGCTCGCCGAAACGGATCTGCCCGAGCGAGGGATCCTCCGAGGCGGGCAGGTAGCCCGTCGGCCCGATCGAGCCCGCGACGAACCGGCTCTCGCCCGCGGCTTTGCGCGCGATTTCGGCTGCCTTGGTGTTGATCTCGACCGTGTACTCGGCCAGGCCCCACTCTTCGAGCTTGATCCGCGACGCCTGGAACGTGTCCGTCTCGAGCACTTCCGCGCCGGCGTCGAGCATCAATGCGTGCACGCCCTCGATCACGTCCGGCCGGTTGAGCACCAGCGCCTCGTGGCACTTGCCCTGCAGCCCGCCGTAGTCCTCGCTGGTCAGCTCGAACTGCTCGAGCGTGGCGCCCATGCCCCCGTCGTAGAGGACGACGCGCTCGGAGATGGCTTGCAGGTAGTCGCGTTGCGAGGACATTGCAGGTCATGCTAGCGATGGGGGAGCGAGCGGAGGGGTGTTGGCGCAGACCTGCGTCCGGACTATGTTTAAGGTTGTACCCTAGCCTTAAATATGGCTGCTGCTAAGCGAAGGTTATCGACGATCCTTCGGTTAGCGGCGATTTCGCCGAAGGTTAGATAGTGGAGGAGCTTGTTATGGGTTGTTGTATAACCTATAATAAGGGTGAGCCATATTTAGGGTTATGAAGTCATGTCCAAAGTCATCAAACGCCACTGGAGCAGCGACATCGGGTCGGGCATGTCTCGCCGGGATCGCCGCTCGTGCGACTACGATGCATACGTCCCGGACTCGCTGGCGGGCCGGCGCATAACGCTCGACGGCGACGTCGCAGCCGAGGTTGTGGACGCGGAGGTGGCGATCGCGCGCCTGAATGTCGAGGCGTCCGCCTTGATCGAAACCGAGGCGCTGGCGCGCATCCTGCTGCGAGCCGAGTCCGTCGCATCGTCTCGTATCGAGGGCCTGGAGGTCGGCGCCGGCAGGCTGCTGCGCGCCGAGGCCGCGCGCGAGCTCGGAGGGCGCGTTAAAGACATCACCGCCGCTGAGGTGCTCGCGAACATCGACGCGATGCGGTTTGCGCTCGACGGGTTCGGCCCGGGAGATCAGATCGAGCTGGGGCAGCTGCTCGAGGTCCACCGGCGGCTGCTGAGCGGAACCTGGCTTGAGGCGCACGCCGGCGTCGTGCGCACCGAGCAGAACTGGATCGGCGGCTCGAGCCACAACCCGTGCTCGGCCGCGTTCGTGCCGCCGCCCCCCGAGCACGTGCCCGACCTGCTCGAGGACCTGTGCGCCTTCTGCAACAAGTCCTCTCTGCCGGCCATTGCCCAGGCGGCGATCGCGCACGCGCAGTTCGAGACGATCCACCCGTTTGTGGACGGCAACGGCCGGACCGGACGCGCGCTCATTCACCTGGTCCTCCGCCGGCGCGGCCTGGCGACGCGCGTGCTCGTGCCGGTTTCGCTCGTGCTGGCGACGTGGGCGCGGGACTACATCGACGGGCTCACCGCCTTTCGCTATCGCGGCCCGGCATCCGCACGCGCCGCGCACGAGGGGATCAACCTGTGGATCGCCCGCTTCGCCGCGGCCTGCACCCGCGCGGTCGCCGATGCCGTGGCGTTCGAAGCGCGGATCGCTCACATCCAGGAGAACTGGCGCGAACGCCTGGGCTCCGTCCGCGAGAACTCCGCCCTGGACCTGCTGGTGCGCGCCCTGCCCGGCTCCCCCCTGTTCACGGCCACGGGCGCCGCGGCGCTGATCGATCGCAGCTTCATCGCCGCCAACGAAGCGATCGCACGGCTGCTCGACGCCGGGGCGATCCGGCAGGTCAGCATGGGACGGCGCAACCGTGCATTCGAAGCGCGGGAGATCGTTTCCGCCTTCACCGACCTGGAGCGACGGCTGGCCAGTCCCGCCGGGGACACGAACGTCGCTCGGCCCGCGCGCCGGGTTCCCACTCGTCCCGCGAAGCGCTGATACTGCGTGCCCGGTTTTGCGATCGCTCGCTTTTTGCTGACGCGATCCGCGACGGGCTCGCGCTAGGACCTTGAACCCTACCCGGGTCTCGCCCACACCAAACCCGCAACTCGACGCGCATCGCGCGAAAGCCCCTGCCAGGAGCCCCGGGACCGACACGCATTGCCCGCATCGGACGGCTCCGCGTCTCCTCCGGACGACACCGCTGTATGACGTTTGGGGACGGCTTTAGATCAATCGTCCAGGACCCCTGGACTTTTTTCCCGCACAGTGCATGCTGCCGTCAGCAACACGACGCGCAGGGGGACTGTTCGACACGCGAGGGCACCGCCCGTTCGCGACACTGACGATCAGGCCACCTGACATTGACCACGCCGGGACGACGACGTCAAGTCAGGAGATCACATGGCACGCAACCGAGGTATGGGGCGATGACCCCGCAACTGGCCGTCGAGACGGCCCTGGCCGAGCCGATCAGGGGGCAGGCGACCGTCGTGGAGGCGCCGCCGCCGCTGACGGAGGCCCCCGCCGTCGCCGCGCCCTCACTTCAGGATCCACCGGTCGCGACACTCGCGGATGAATCGCCGGCCGTCGCGCACGCCGTCGTCGCGGTCGTGGGCCTCGGCTATGTCGGCTTGCCGACGGCGATCGCGATGCGCAACGCCGGCTGCCGGATCGTCGGGATCGACACTTCGGTCAGGCGTCTGGATGCGATCCGTGGCGGCGAGGCGGAGCTGCTGGACTCTGAGCGTCGCGACCTGGCCGATCATCTCGCGGGCGACGGCTTCGCCCTGACCGACAGGATCGAGGCGCTCGATGCCGCCGACCTGATCCTGATCTGCGTACCGACTCCAGTCGATGAGCAGCACCTGCCCGACCCCGCGATCCTGCAGGGCGCCTGCGCGGCGGTCGTGCGCCATGCCCGCCCGGGCCAGACACTCGTGCTGACGTCGACCACATATGTCGGCTGCACGCGCGAGCTGCTCGTGGCGCCGCTTGCCGAGCGCGGGCTGCAGGTCGGCGAGGACGTGTACGTCGCGTTCGCCCCCGAGCGCATCGACCCCGGCGTCGCCGGCCACGAGCAGCTGCAGACGCCGCGCGTGCTCGGCGGGGTGACCGAGACCTGCTTCCGGCGCGCGGCCGAGCTCCTGCGCCACACCTGCGCGCACCTGCACCGCGTCTCCTCGCCCGAGGCCGCCGAGATGGTCAAGCTGTATGAGAACACCTTCCGCGCGGTGAACATCGCCCTCGCCCTGGAGATCGCCGAAGCCTGCCGCATCCACGGGCTGGAGCCGATCGAGGTGACCGACGGCGCCGCGAGCAAGCCCTACGGCTTCATGGCGCACTATCCCTCGGCCGGCGTGGGCGGCCACTGCATCGCCGTCGATCCCCACTACCTGCTGCATCCCCTGCGCGAGCGTGGGCGCCCGGCGATCCTCGCCGAGGAGGCGCTGCGCACGATCGCCGGGCGCCCCCGGCACATCGCCTGGCGCGCGCACGAGGTGCTGGTCGAGCTGGGCCTGCGCCTGGCCGATGCCCGCGTCCTGCTCGTCGGGGTCTCCTACAAGCCCGGCGTGGCCGACACGCGCGAAGCGCCGGCGGTGGAGATCCTCACGCGGCTGCGCGCGGAGGGGGCGCACGTCGACTACCACGACCCGCTCGTGCCCGAGCTCGAGCTCGCCGACGGTGAGGTGCTGCACGGCGTCGACCCCGACCCCCGCAGCGATGCGAGCGGCTTCGGGCCCGAAGACTACGACCTGGCGGTCCTCGCCACCGTTCACCCCGAGCACGAGTACGGATGGTTGAACCGCTGTCCGGCGGTGCTCGACTGCACCTACCGCACGCCGGGCGGACGCCGGCGCTTTTTGCCATGAGGACACTGCTCGCACGGTTGAGGCGGTCGGCCCCGGCGCGCCTGCTCGTCCCGCTGAGGACGCTGCGGGAGTCCTCACAGGAGGCGATCGTCAACCGGGTGCTGAAGATCTTCGCGGTCGTCTACCTCGTGTGGCTGATCGCGGCCGTGATGTCCTACAAGACCGAGTTCGTGCAGCTGATGTTCACGAACGTGTTCTTCGGCGTCTACTCCACGTGCGTGACCCTGTACATCCTCTCGCGCTTTCTGTTCAGCCTCTTCTACCGCTCCCGCCCGGACGCCGGGATCGAGCCGCGCGTGGCGATCGTGATGCCCGCGTTCAACGAGCAGGAGGCGATCGCCGCCTCGCTGCGCTCGCTGCTGGCGCTCGAGTACCCGCCGTCCAAGCTCGAGCTGGTCGCCGTCAACGACGGCTCGACCGACGCGACCATCGTCGAGATGCGCCAGGTCGCCGAGGAATCCGGCGGACGCGTGCGCGTGATCGACTTCCCCGAGAACCGCGGCAAGCGCGCCGCGATGGCCGCCGGCATCCGCGCGACCTCCGCCGAGACGATCGTGTTCGTCGACTCCGACTCGGTCGTGGAGCCCGGCGCGCTGCGCCTGCTCGTGCAGCCGCTCGCCGACCCGCGGGTCGGCGCCGTGTGCGGGCACGCCGACGTGCTCAACGTGCGCGAGACCTGGCTGACGCGCATGCAGGCCGTGCGCTACTTCGTCGCGTTTCGCGTCGTCAAGGCGGCCGAGTCCGTCTTTCACGCCGTCACCTGCTGCTCGGGCTGCTTCTCGGCCTACCGCCGCGAGGCGATCATGCCGCGCCTTGAGTGGTGGGAGGGCCAGACCTTCCTCGGCGTCGAGTCGACCTTCGGCGACGATCGCTCGCTGACCAACTGCGTGCTGCGCGACTGGCGCATCCTGTATGAGAAGAACGCCGTCTCGCACACGATCGTTCCGACCACATTCCGCGCGTTCGTCAAGCAACAGACGCGCTGGAAGCGCTCCTGGACGCGCGAGTCGCTGATGGTCGCGCGCTTCATCTGGCGCAAGCACCCGATCGCCGCCGCGTTCACCTATCTGAGCATCGTGCTGCCGCTGATCGCGCCCGTGGCGGCCCTGCACTCGATCGCATGGGGCCCGCTCGTGCACCACAGCACGCTGCCGCTGATCTACATCGGCGGGCTGTACTCGCTGGCCATCGTCTACTCGCTCTACTTCGTCCTCTTCCAGAAGCACTACTCGGTGATCTGGATATACGGAATCCTGTTCGTCTTCTTTTACCTGGCGATCATGCTGTGGCAGACCTACTACGCGATCGCCACCTGCCGTACGGCCTCCTGGGGCACCCGCCCGGCGACGGCAGGGATGGCGGGCGGAGATGGAGGCGCGTGAGGTGATCGCCGAGGCTGAAGTCCCGCACGTCGAGCAGCCCTCCCTCGCGGAGCAGTCTCCCCGAACGCCGCGGCGTGGACGCGCGGCGGCGGACTTCCTGGGAGGTGTGCTCGCGATGCTGCTGCTGCCGCTGTCGATCGTCCCCGTGCTGCTGCTCGGTCCGTCGGTGCTGCGTGCGCCGGTAGCGCTCTCGCGCGAGGGGTGGGGGGATATCCAGCGCTTGGAGCGGCGCCTACAGCCGGCCCACGCCGACTCTCCACACGCCCCCGCGCCCACGCCCGGCCCGAGCGTATGGCGCCCGCTGGTCAGTTTTGGACCGGTCTATGGACGCTGGGGCGCGTTTCCGCAGGCTGGCGGGATGGGCATCACCTGGACGGGGACACGATGAGCTCGATGAGCCGCTTCACCGTGAGGCGCGTCGTCGTGGCGCTGCTGCTCGTCGCCGGTCTGCCAGGCGTGATGGCGCCTGTCGCGTTCAGCCATGCCTCGCACGGCTCTCGCTCGCCCTCTCAGCACACCGCGCGAGGACACAAGCCGTCGCGCGGCCACAAGCCCGCGCGACGCCCCAGCCGCGTCGGGGGGCTGCGCCTGCTGGCGCAGACCTCTGGGCGCGTGAGTATCGGCTGGCGCCGGGCGCGTCGCGGGAGCATCCCGCTCGACGGCTACCGCGTCAAGCGCGACGGGTTGGTCGTAAGTCAGACTCGTGGACTCACCTACACGCTGCCGGTCAGCCCCGGCGCGCACAGCATCACCGTCGCCGCGGTCGATCTCGACGGTCACCTCGGCCCGGCGAGCCGCCCGCTGAGCATTGATGTCCCGGCGCCGCCCGCGCTCAGCAAAACGGCACCGAGCACGCCGAGCACGCCCCACGCGCCGAGTGCGCCGCACGCGCCGCGCACCGTGTCGCCAATCCCGCCTATGACCCCCACCCCGCCGTCCGCGCCGGGCGGGCTGAAAGCGAGCGAGGTCGGCTATGACTCGGTCGTCGTGGAATGGGGTGCGAGCACGCCGGTGAGCGGTGAAATAGAAGGCTACCGCGTGTTCCGCGACGGGACTCCGTTGGGCCAGACTCAGGACTTGAGCATGACGCTCGAACACCTCGCGCCCGAGACCGGTTACACGATCACGGTCGTGGCGGTCGATTCGCTGGGCGCGATCAGCGCGCCGTCGGCGCCGCTTGAAATCAAGACGGCGACCCCAACTCCGCCCTCCCCTCCGAGTGGGCTGAAAGCGAGCGAGGTCGGCGACGAATCGGCCGTGCTGGAATGGGGAGCGAGCACGGCGGTGAGCGGGGAAATAACCGGCTACCGGGTGTTCCGCGACGGGACTCCGTTGGGCCAGACTCCGGGTCTGGAGATGACGCTCGAACACCTCGCGCCCGAGACCGGCTACACGATCACGGTCGTGGCGGTCGATTCGCTGGGCGCGATCAGCGCGCCGTCAGCGCCGCTTGAAATCAAGACGGCGCCCCCACCGCAATCGCATGGGACGGTGCAGGCGGCGCTGCTGGCCTCGACCAGCCTGAGCTTTGACGACCTGCAGGCCCACTACCAGCAGATCGGCGTCCTGTATCCAACCTACTTCGAATGCGGCGCCGAAGGCGCCGTCACCGGCAGCGACGAACCGCTCGTCACAGGCTGGGCGAAAGAGCGCGGGATCGCCGTGATGCCGCGGCTGAACTGTCAGAACCCGCTGGATGAGGATCAGATCCTCAACGAACCGGCTGTGCAGCAGCATCTGATCGAACAGCTCGCCTCGCTCTGTGAAACCTATGGCTACCAGGGCATCCAGATCGACTTCGAGGGCGCTCAGCCGGCCGAGCGCAATCCGTTCACCGCGTTCATCACGGCGCTCGCGGCCAGGCTGCACGAACACGGCGAGAAGCTGTCGACGATCGTCACGGCCAAGTACTACAACATCATGAGCGGCCGGGCCGCGATGTATGACGACGAAGCTCTGTCTGGCCCCTCGGACTACGTGTTCGTGCTGGATTGGGGAAAGCACTGGACGACCTCGGCCCCGGGGGGGATCGACGAACTGCCGTGGTTTAAGAAAGTCGCCGAATACACGGCCACCATGCCGAACAAGAGCAAGTTCGTGCTCGGGATGCCGATGTACGGGATCGACTGGCCCAACGGTGGCGGTCCAAGCAATCCGGGAACTCCACTCGAATTCAGCGAAATCACCGCGCTGGCAAACGAATACGGCGTGACCCCCGAATGGGAACCCGAAGCCGCCGATCCGCACTTCTCCTATACCGATCACAGCGGGGTTGCGCACAGCGTGTGGTACACCGACAAGCAATCGCTGGAAGTCCGCGTGGCGCTCGCGCAGTCGCTTGGCCTGGGTGTGGGTCTGTGGCATCTGGGCAGCGAGGACCAGTCGATCTGGGAACTGCCCGGTCTGGGTGGCTGATGGGATGTCAACCCGAACAACTGCCACCCTGACAGCGGCGTTGACGGCAATCGGCGCGGTGTGGGGAACGCCTGTGCGGGCGTCGACCCCAGCGCGTGGCGCGGTGGGCGGCTCGGCGCTCATGCAGGCGTTCGTGCTGGCGGGCGCCCCCGACTCGCTGGCCGATCTCGAAGCTCACGCGAGCGCAATCGGCACGATCTACCCGACGTACTACGAATGTGAACCGACCACGGGCGCGATCGCCGGCGAAGGGGATGCGGGCGGCGGCGCAGGCGCTGGTGGAGACGGTGGCGCAGAGGCCACCGCGATCACTGCGTACGCGCGCGCGCGGCAGATCGCGGTGATGCCGCGGTTCAACTGCCAGGACGGCCCGACGGTCCACACGATCCTGACCGAGCCGCGCGCCCGCGCGCGCACGCTCGCGGGCCTTGAGGGCATCGCCTCGAACCCGTCCTACGCGGGTGTGAACCTCGACCTGGAGAACGACGTGCCCGCCGACCGCGACGCGCTGACGTCGTTTGTCAGCACCCTCGCTCGCGAGCTGCATGCTCGCGCCAAGAAGCTGGCGGTCGATGTCGACGGGGTGACTCGCGATAACCCCGCGATCTCCACCGGTCTGTACGACGACCGCGCGCTCGCGGCCGTGGCCGACTACGTGTTCGTGATCGCCTGGGGCACGCACTGGGCCGGCTCCGCGCCGGGACCGATCGCGCCGCTGTCCTATGTGTCCGCCGTCGCCCGTTATCTCGCCGCGCTGCCCCACGCCAACCGCTTCGTGCTGGGGGCGCCGATGTACGGGCTCGACTGGCCCGTCGTCGGACGGTCCTCCCCGCAGCCACCGGCCACCGCGCTGCAGTACGCGAATGTGCTGACCCTGGCCCATGCGACCGGCGCGAGCCCCGTGCTCGACCGCTCGGTCGACGAGCCGACGTTCGCCTACACCCGCGCCGGCGTCACCCACCGCGTCTGGTACATGGACGCCCAATCGGTAGCCGACCGCCTGCGGATCGCGCGCGAGCACGGTCTGCTGGCCGGTGTCTGGCGGCTCGGTGGGGAGGACCAGGCGTTGTGGTCGGCCTCGGCCGTCGTCGAAGGCGCGCTCGGATGAGCCGTCCCAGTCGCTTCGTCAAACGCATGGCTCGCTCCTCGGCGGTGCTCGCCTGCGCTCTGCTCGCCCACGCCGGCGAGGCGATCGCCCAGGCGCCCGTGACGCTCGGCGCCGGACACCTCGGGGTTCCGCTCACGGCCCCGGCGGCCCCGACGCTCTCCGAAGCCGGCACGGTCACGTACGCGTGGCGACGCTGCTCGTTCTACACGACCATGGTTCGAGTCGACGGGGCTGCGCACCTGTGGCCGCTCAGCGACGCCTCCGCGACAGCCGCCGACGCGCTTGGCTCCAACCCCGGTCATTACCTGGGCGCGCACGCGCTCGCGTCGAGCGGGCCGCTTGACGAACAGGGCGGCCCCGGGGCGGCGTTTGACGGGAGCACCTCGGTGGTGACGCTCGCAGGGGTCTCCGACGCGCCAGGGGTGAACCCCTACACATTCGAGCTGTGGGTGCGCCCGAGCGCGGCCGACGAGGAAGACGTCTACCGGTTTCTGATCTCACAGGAGGAAACGGTCGCGGGCAAGCGCCAGGGCACGGGCATCTGGCTGTCCAAGGCGGGGCTCGGGTTCGAGCGCTGGAGCGGCGGGGTGAGTGCGACGATCGCATATGCCGCGGGGCTGCCCGTGGGTGTGTGGAGCCAGGTCGTGGCCAGCTACGACGGCTCGACGATGAGGCTGTTCGTCAACGGTGTGCAAGTGGGCTCCACGGCGACCACGGCGCCGCTGAGCCCTGTGAGCGCCGCGACCACGCTCGGCGCCGGTGCGGGTGGGCGCTCCGGGTTCTTTGCGGGCGACCTCGCTGATGTCGCGATCTACCCCAAGGCGATCGCCCGGGCACACGTGAGCGCGCGCTACGCCGACGCCATGCGCCCACCGTGTGCGAGCATCGCGGGCGCAGGTTCATCGACCTACACGCCGGTGCTCGCCGATCTCGGCCAGACGCTCTCCGCGACGAGCACCACAACCGGCGCCTCCCACAGCGCGAGCGTCAGCGCCCAGAGCGAAGGGCCGGTCGACGACGGCCACGGCGACGTCTCGCTGGCGAGCATCGAAGGCCTCGGCGAGGGAGAGACCGTCTCCGGCAACGTCATCGTGAAAGCGTCCGTGAGCGGACTGCCGGCGGACCGCATCGAGTTCGACGTCGACGGGCAGTACCGCTACGCCAAGCCGGCGGAGGCTCCCTACCAGTACACGTGGTACACGCGGGCGGAGTCAAACGGTCCCCACACCGTGACCGTGAAGCTGTGGGGCCCGGGCGCGAGCAGTCCGGTGAGCACGCAGGTGACACTCGACGTGCACAATCTGACGAGCTATCCCACGCCGCTGGCGCTCGGGGAGGAGAGCGCGTACGCCGAAATGGACGAGGGCGAAGAAGCGACCGCTCAGGATCTGCTCGGCAATGTGTGGCCCGCCCGGGGCTACCCGCTGCCCTACCTGGAATGGCCGCTGACCTGGACTGAGGACCCGTACCACGAAGCCTATTGGGAGTTCTACTTCTACGGACTGCGTCCCGAGGCGACGCTGCTGTATGAGTGGGAGACCACTGCCAACAGCGCCTACCTGGAAAAGCTGATCGCGATCCTGCGCTCCTACGTCGCCTACGACGCGACCCGCCCAGTTGACACCGTCACCTTCGACAACGATCACACCTCCGCCTACCGGACGATGGAGCTGATCAACTTCTATGTGAAGCTGAAGATCGCACACGCGCTGCCCACGGATCTCGAAGCGGGCCTCGCTCGCTCGTTGCAGAAGCTGGGGGCCTTCCTGGCCGAACCACAGCACTTCGAGTCCGACTTCAATCACGGCTTCAACGAGGGCCTCGCGCTGCTGCTGCTGGCGGATAACTTCCCCCATATGCCGGGAGCGAGCGGCTGGCGGGCGCTTGCGCTCGAACGTCTGCAGGAGATGCTCGTAAACACGATCGACGCCGACGGCGTGGAGGTCGAGAACTCACCCTTTTACCAGGTGTACGTGCTCGGGCTCGTCTATCAGATCGCCCAGTGGGCCAAGCGCTACGAGCCGACGCTCGCCGCGCCCTACTCCGAAGCGGCGACCAAGATGCTCAGGTTCACGGCCGACGTCACCGAGCCCGACGGCTACCTGCCGATGCTCGGCGCGACCGCCACCACGTACATGCCAAGCCAGGACCCCAACGTGTACGGGCCGATGGCCGCCGCCGATCCCGAATTCGACTTCGCCTACACCCGCGGCGCGCACGGCACGCCCCCGCCCGACGGCACCGTGCTGTTCCCGATCTCCGGCCTGTTCCTGATGCGCTCGCCGCTCGGGTCCGTCTCGAACCTGCCCAACCAGACGTTCGTCACCTTCAACTCGGGCACCTATCGCACGAGCCATTCGGATCTCGACGCGATGGGGATCACGATGTACTCGTCCGGCGCCGAGGTGCTGCCGACGTCCGGGCTCTACACCTACACCGAAGAACCGGGCCTCGAGTACTTCCATGGCACGCGCTCACATAACACGGTGGTCGTCGACGGCTCCGACCAGGCCGAGGGCTCGGCCGAAGCCGGCAGCTACGGATCCTCCGCGGGCTCCACCTGGGCCAGCGGAGTCAGCAGGCTGTACGCCGGGGTGACCCACCACCGCACGACGGTGGTCCTGCGCCAGGGACTCGTGCTCGTGCGCGATGAACTGAGCAGCTCTGCCAGCCACGAATACAGCCAGACGTGGCATCTCGCGCCGAACGCCACGCCGAGCACGGGCGCGAGCGCTAAGAACGTGACCGCGCTCGTGAGCGGCAAGCCGCAGCTGCAGATCACCCAGGCGAGCCCTTCCGGCATGACTCTGCAGAGCTTCGACGGCGCGACCGACCCGATGCAGGGCTGGTACTCCTCGGGCTACGGCTTCAAGCAGCCCAGCTGGGCGCTGCAGTTCGAGCGCCACGGCACGAACGCGAGCTTCGCCACGCTGCTCGCCGCCGGTCCCTACGCCTCCCAGGGGGCGACCGTCACCGAAGCCCCGGGCCCTGAAGCGGATGTGATCGACGTGTGCGTGGGCGGCGTCACCGGTTATGAGGTGACGATCCCCCACCAGAACGAGGTGGCGCCCACGATCGTCGCCGACGCCTGTCCGGGGGGATGAGAGGCGTGTTGAAAACGCTGGCAACTCGCCCACGCGCCTGGCCGCGGTAACCGGCGACCTGGCATGCCGCCCGCGCGGGCTCGGCATCATCAGCCAAGCAGGGCCGGCAACATTTTCTCTTTACCCCGGCCGTCCCGCGAAGTGGGCTTATCGGCCGGGATAAAAATGTTCGCCCTGCACTACTTGATGAAAAGCATCTCCGAGTACTTCGGCAGCGGCCACAAATCGTCCGCCACCAGCGCCTCCAGCCGGTCGGCGACGTCGCGCACGTCGTCCATCGCCGGGAGCACACGGTCGTGCATGTACGCGGCCCACTTGACTGCATTGGAGTCGTCCTGGTTCTCCTTCAGGTTGACATCCTCGAGCCCCCGGATCGCGTAGTGCAGCTCCTTGATCAGCGGCTCGATCTCGCCGGTCAGCTCGTCCAGCCCCGTCACCTTCAGCTCGTTCAGGTAGCGCACGGCCGCGGGCAGGATCTCCGTACGGGCGATCGCCGCGGCGGTCTCTGACTCGATGTTGATCTTGACCGCGTACTGCTCCAGGAACACCTCATGGCGGGACTCGAGCTCGCGCTTGGACAGGACCTTGTACTTCTTGAACAGCGCCACCGTCCCCTTGTCCACCAGCCACGGCAGCGCGTCGGGCGTGGAGCGCAGGTTGTACAACCCCCGCTTCTTGGCCTCCGCGTGCCACTCCGGCGCGTAGTTGTCCCCGTCGAACACGATCCGCTTGTTCTGCGCCCAGCTCTCCTTGACGACCCGTGCGACGGACTTCTCGAGGTTGCCCGAGGTGCCTTTCAGGGCCGTCTTCAGCTTGCCCGCCAGATCGTCGATCGCCTCCGCGACGATCGTGTTCAGGACCGTGTTCGGCAGCGCCAGCGACTGGCTGGACCCCAGCGCGCGGAACTCGAACTTGTTGCCGGTGAACGCGAACGGGCTCGTGCGGTTGCGATCCCCGCCGTGCAGCGGCAGCGCCGGCAGCACGGGCGTGCCCAGGCCGAGGAACGAGCCGGGCTTGGACTGCTGGGCTTTGCCCGACTCGATCGCGGCGAACACCTTCTCCAGCTCCGCGCCGAGAAATATCGAGATGATCGCCGGCGGCGCCTCGTTCGCGCCGAGGCGATGGTCCTGCCCGGGCGAGGCGATCGACGCGCGCAGCAGCGCCTGATGGGCGTTGACGGCCTGGATGACGGCGGTGCAGAAGAACAAGAACTGCAGGTTCTCCGAGGGGGTGTCGCCGGGCTCCAGCAGGTTCACGCCGGTATCGGTGCCCATCGACCAGTTGTTGTGCTTGCCCGACCCGTTCACACCCGCGAACGGCTTCTCGTGCAGCAGGCACACCAGCCCGTAGCGACGGGCGACGTTCTGCATCACCTGCATCGTGAGTTGTTGATGATCGCAGCCGACGTTCGAGTTCTCGAAGATCGGCGCGACCTCATACTGGTTCGGCGCGACCTCGTTGTGGCGCGTCTTCACCGGCACGCCGAGCTTGGCGAGCTCGAGCTCGGTCTCCATCATGCAAGCGAGGATCCGCTCGGGGATCGAGCCGAAGTAGTGGTCGTCGAGCTCGTGCCCCTTCGGCGGCTTGGCGCCGAACAGCGTGCGCCCGGTCGTGAGCAGGTCGGGGCGTTCGAAGTAGTACTGCTCGTCGATCAGGAAGTACTCCTGCTCCGGTCCCACGGTCGTGAACACGCGGTCCGCGCCCCCGGTCATGTCGAGCAGCTGCAGCGCCCGGATCGCCGCCCCCGACAGCGCGTCCATCGAGCGCAGCAGCGGGATCTTGTTGTCCAGCGCCTCGCCCGTCCAGGACGTGAACGCCGTCGGGATGCACAGCAGCGCGCCGTTCGGGTTCTCCAGGATGAACGCCGGGCTGGTCGGGTCCCAGGCGGTGTAACCGCGCGCCTCGAACGTCGCGCGGATGCCGCCGGTCGGGAACGACGAGGCGTCGGGCTCGCCCTGGATCAGCTCCTTGCCGGAAAACTCGGCGATCGCTGTGCCGTCGCCCGCGGGGGCGTAGAACGAGTCGTGCTTCTCCGCCGTCGATCCGGTCAGCGGCTGAAACCAGTGGGTGTAGTGCGTCGCGCCGCGCTCCATCGCCCAGTCCTTCATCGCCTGCGCGACCTGGTCGGCGAGCGAGGTGTCGAGCGCCTCGCCGTGCTCGAGCGTGCGCTGCAGCGCGCGGTACACGTGCTTGGGCAGCCGGTGGCGCTGGAGGTTCGCGCTGAACACGTTCGACGCGAACACCTGGTTCCCCGGCAGCGTCAGGTCGGGGGAGCCGAGCGCTGTGCCGTTGGCGCTCCACTGGGCGGCGGTGACGTTCTGCTGACGGGTCCTGGGCATGGGCGGGGCGATTCCTCCTGTGATGTGTTTGGCGGGGTGGGGGTTTGGCGGGGTGGGCAGGCGGGTTGGGTGGGGAGGCGGTGGGTACCCGATCTCCGGGCCGTTACCGGCCGGCCGGGCGCGGGCGCGGGGCTGGAGTGCAATCGTAGTGCCCGCACGGCTCTATGGCATCACCGCCTGGCGAAATCGGCGCTTCGCCGTTTCGACAGCGGGCCAAACGGGGTGGCCGAGACCCGCGGGCAAATCGGGGCTCGCGGGCACAGCACGGGGGTTGGGGGGGACCTCGGGCTCGGGGACACAGCCCTGGGAGTTTCGGGGGGCAACCCTCGGGCTCGCGGGCGCAACCTCGGACTCGCCGGGGCCGGGGGCCCGAGGAACGCGGGGTGCGTCAGGGCGACGTCGGCAGATACGGTTCCTGTGGGTATCTCCCCGGCGCGAGCTGGCCCGTGTTCGGGTTGATGTGCTTCGAAGGTGGTCGGGGGGCGATCGCGACCGTGAAGTGCCCGTGCGGGATTGCGCCTGAGGCAGTACGTGCCTTGGCGTTGCCGGACAGTCCGGCGGCGATCGTGTAGTGGACGGTGTACACGCCGGGCTTGACCGGGGTGACGCGCCACGCGAATGTCCGCGTATGACCGGGCGGGAGCGAGCCTAGCGCCCAGGTGTTGACGTAGGCGGTCTGACCGCCGCCGGGGGGGCTGACGACCTGGCTCTGCACGGGGGATTTGGAGATCGCGCCGGGGCCCTGTTCGATGACCCAGATCGGCCGCTTGTTCACGGCCAGGTCGGGATAGTTGGATACATAGTCGAACGCGTCCACTGTGATCGCGATGTTCGGGATCGTGCCTGTGCTCGTGTTGCGCACCTCGAGCGCCATCACGGTTGGTCGCGCGACCGACTGCACGGCGGGGAAGCTTGCATGGTCGACCGCGACCGTGTACGTCGCGACCGGTTCGTCCGCGTTCTGGCGTGTCCCCCCGCCACAGCCGGCGACGATCGCCGCACAGGCGCCGAGTAGGACAACAGTGGACACATGATTCCCCCTCACAGCGTGGCCACGATACCAGTGGGGGTGGCGCGCCGCCAGCGCATGGCGTAGAGTTCGTGCGACCGTCGATCGCCACCCGAGGAGGGGCACAGCAGATGGTACGCAGCGCAGCGGAACGCACGTTCCTGCCGACCAGGAATCTGCTCGAGGAAGTCGGGGACATGATGATTCTGACGGGGCGCACGATCTGGTCTGCCCTGCGCCCGCCGTACCCCTACGGTGGCGAGTTCGTTCAGCAGTTCCTGTTCGCGATCAGACTGTGCTGGTTTCCGCTGCTCGTCTCGACCGTGTGCCTCTGCTACGCCGCTCCGGGGTTGCAGGCGGCGAACTTCTTTGAAATCTTCGGAGCGCTGGACCGGCTCGGTGGGATCTTCGTGCTCGCGGCGATCCGCGAGATCGGCCCCAACGTGACCGCGATCGTGCTCGCGGGTGTGGCCGGCACCGCGATCACCGCCGATCTCGGCGCGCGCAAGATCCGCGAGGAGCTCGACGCGCTGCAGGTGCTGGGCGTGGATCCGATCAAGAACCTGGTCGTGCCGCGGTTCCTCGCGCTGATGATCGTCACCGGCCTGTTCAACATCTACGCGATCCTGTTTGGCCTGTTCGGCGGTCTGCTCGCCGAGCTCGTCAAGGGCCAGCCGCTGGGTCCGTTCTGGGCGACGCTGTTCGCGAACGCGTCGACCACCGATCTGTGGGGCTCGGTCCTGAAGACGACGCTGTTCGGGGCGATCATCGCGATCGTGTGCTGTTACAAGGGTATGACCGCCTCCGGCGGCGCCGAGGGCGTCGGGCGCGCCGTCAACCAGGCGGTGGTCGTCACCTTCCTGTCGATCTTCGCGTTCGACTACGTCTTCACCCAGATGCTGCTCGCCACCCACCCGCAGATCCTTGTAATCAAGTGAGCAGGCGATGAACGAACTGCTCGCCATGCCGCGCGAATGGCTCGCCTCGACCGGCGAGATCGCGGGGTTCACGGGCAACGTCGTGCGCGACGTGTGGGGGCTGCGCGTGTTTCGCTTCTTCGGCGAGGCGCTGCGCCAGTCGGGGATCCTGATCGTCTCCTCGACGCTGATCATCTGGGCGCTGATGTTCATCCTCGGCCTGGAGTGCGGCATCGAGGGCGCGTATTTCACCGAGGCGCAGGGCGCGCCCGCCTACTCGGGCGTGTTCACCGCCTGGTGCGATCTGCGCGAGATCACGCCCTACGCGTTCGGCTACATGATGGCCGCCAAGGTGGGAACGGGCATCGTCGCCGAGCTCGGCGCGATGCGCATCTCCGAGGAGATCGATGCCCTGGAGGTGATGGGCATCGACTCGATGACGTTCCTGTGCGGCACACGGCTGCTGGCCGCATGGCTGGTGCTGCCGTTCATGTACCTGGCCGGGATCGGAGCGGCGTTCCTCGCCTCCTACCTCGCGGTCGTGCAGCAGATCGGATACGTGTCCTCGGGCGGGTATCTGCTGATCTTCTGGCAGTTCCAGGGACCACCAGATTTTCTGTTCAGCCTGATCAAGGCGATGTTCATGGCGACCGCGATCGTGCTGGTGGGGTGCTACTACGGCTACAACGCCAGTGGTGGGCCTGTCGGCGTGGGCAGAGCCACGGCCAAGTCGATGGTGCTCAACATCGTGCTCGTGCACATCATCGGGATGCTCGGCACACAGGTCTTCTGGGGCTCCAATCCGCGCGCCCCGATCGGGGGTTGACCGATATGGCGGACGAGGCATCATCCTCGTATGAGGAGGACCCGCGCAGGGGTCAGAGTGACGCCGGAGCGCGGGCTCCCACGAGCGCCGGCGGCATCGATCCGGGCCCACACGCGGACACCGGGACCGTCGATCCGGTCCCGCTCGCCGGTGTTGGCACGGTCGGGCCGGGCTCACGAGCGCAGGACGCAGGACGCGACGATCCCGTTCCGGTGACGCAGGACGCGATCGAATTCATCGACGTGCACAAGTCGTTCGGGCGCAACCACGTGCTGCGCGGGCTGAACATGAACCTGCCCGACGAACAGATCTCGATGATCATCGGTCCTTCGGGAACGGGCAAGTCGGTGTGCATCAAGCACATCGTCGGTCTGCTGTACCCGGACGAGGGTGACGTGCTCGTGCAGGGGGTGTCGGTGCCGAGCCTGCCCGACGCCGAGCTGTTCGAGATACGCAAGAAGTTCGGGGTGCTGTTCCAGGACGGCGCCCTGTTCGGGTCGATCAACCTGTACGACAACGTCGCGTTCCCGCTGCGCCAGCACACCGAGAAGGGCGAAGAGGAGATCGCCGAGATCGTCAATCGCCGCCTGCGCGAGGTCGGACTGGGGGACGCCGGGACGAAGATGCCCAACGAGCTGTCCGGAGGGATGCGCAAGCGCGCCGGGTTCGCGCGCTCGCTCGTGCTCGAACCGGAGATCGTCCTGTTCGACGAGCCCGACTCGGGTCTTGACCCCGTGCGCACCGCCCTGCTGTGCGAGCTGATCAAGGAAGTCCACGCCGAGAACGGCGGCTGTTACGTCGTGATCACGCACGACATCATGAGCGCGCGGCGGGTGGCCGAGCACATCGCGGTCCTGTGGAAGGGTCAGATCGTCCAGTCCGGTCCGGCGGCCGAGCTGTTCGCGTCCGAAAACCCGTTCGTGCGCCAGTTCCTGTCCGGCGATGCGGCCGGCCCCCTCGGGATGGAGTGAACCCGGCGGTGCCTCGTCGCCCCTGGTTATGTCCTCGATCGCTCATGTGCCGAGCACCTTTCGCTCACTGCGCCCTGGCCATGAACGGCGATTTATCTGCCGGGTAGCGCTCTGCACTTACAGGCAGACCGACTAGCCTCAAACCCGTGAGTACCGCCAGATTCTTTACTGCCCTCGTGGGCGGCGCAACGCGCCGGCCGTGGAGGACGCTCGCGGTCGCGGTCGTGCTCGGGCTGGCGGCGGCGGGACTCGCGCTGGGACTGAGCCCGAGCGCCGCGACGAGCACGTTCGTGTCGAGCTCCAGCCCGCAGTACAGAGCGACGCAGCGCTACTACGACAGCTTCGGCGAAGAGCCCGTGGATGTCGTCGTCAAGGGCAATCTGCAGCAGCTGCTGCTGAGCTCGGACATCGACAGGCTCCTCGGGCTCGAGGGGTGTTTGTCGGGCAACGTCCCGCCGAGCGCGCTGGGCGCCGAGGGCGGTCAGAACGGACCGTGTGGGCAGCTGGCCAAAGCGAAGACGGTGAAGGTGGTGCTCGGCCCGGGAACGTTCGTCAACGAGGCCGCCGAACAGATCGACGAACAGTTGAGCACGCAGACCAAGCAGGCCGAAGCCCAGGCGCTGCAAGCGCAACGGGTCGTGAGGAAGACCGCGCTCGCGCGCGGGCACTCCGTCGCGGAAGCGCAGACGCTGGGCAAGCAGGCGAGCTCGATCACGATGGCGCGCTTTCAGGAGGGGGTCGCGACGCTCGCGCTGCAGTACGGGCTGACCTCCAAGCCGAGCCTCGACGACCCCGGGTTCGTCTCGACGCTGGTGTTCGATTCCTCAAAGCCCGTCGGCACCCCCAAGCAGCGCTTCGCCTACCTGTTCCCGAGCCCCGACGCGGCGCTGATCTCGGTGCGGATGCGACCCGGGCTCTCGCAGGCCGCGCGCTCACACACGATCGCGCTGATCTCTCGGGCGGTCGCGATGAAGCAGTGGCAGCTGCAGCACGGCGAGACCTACCTGGTGACCGGCCAGCCGGCGATCGTCTCCGAGTTGACGAGCTCGATCAGCCATTCGATCGAGCTGCTGCTGATCGCCGTGCTGGCGGTGATGGCGATCGTGCTGAGCCTGGTGTTTCGCGGACGCCCACGGCTCTTGCCGCTGTTGGCCGCGCTGCTGGCCGCGGCGTTGACGTTCGGGGCGCTGTCGCTGGTGAGCTCCTCGCTGACCGTGGCTCAGGTCGCGGTGCTGCCCGTGCTGGTCGGGCTGGCCGTCGATTACGCGATCCAGTTTCAGTCGCGCGCCGGGGAGGTCATGGCCGCAGGGACATCCGACGTGCGCGCCGCCGTGCGCGAGGCCGCCCGGATCGGCGCGCCGACGATCGCGACGGCGTGTGCCGCCAGCGCCGCGGCGACGCTCGTGCTGGTGCTCTCGCCCGTGCCGATGGTGCGCGGGTTCGGCGTGCTGCTCGCGGTCGGGATCGTGATCGCGTTCGTGTGCTCGCTGACCGTGGGGTCGGCGGCGCTGGTCGTGGCCGCGCGTGGCGGGAGCGGGAGCGGGACCGGGACCGTCGGGGCGTCATTGGGGATATCGCGTCCTGTGGGCTGGCTGGCGCCTGCCTGGCGTGGAGCGCGCGAACTGCTCGTGGACAACCCCCTGACGCGCGGCGTATCGAGCGCGGCGCTGACCTACGCGGTGCGCAGACCCGAGCGCGTGCTCGCGGTGGGGCTTGTGCTGGCGGCGCTCGGGTGGGGACTCGATACCCAGACGCACGTGCAGACCGACATCACCAAGCTCGTGCCGCAGAACACCGCGTCGCTGCAGAACCTGAACACGCTGGAGCGTCTCAGCGGGGTGGGCGGCGAGATCGACCTGATGGTCAGCGGCTCTGACGTGGTCAAGCCGGCGACGATCGAATGGATGAGCTCGTATGAGGGCGCGATGCTCAGACGGTTCGGCTACACCACGACGCGAGGCTGCGGCAAGGCCAGGCTGTGCCCGGCGTTCTCACTGCCGGACCTGTTCGGCGACGAATCGACGACCGCTGCGACTGCGGCCACTGCCGGTGGGACCGGAACCAGTGGGACCGGAACAGGCAACGGGGCGCCCGCCGGGAGCACGACGCACGGCAAAACGGGAGCAAGCTCGGCGGGCGCAAGCCCCGCTGCGAGCACCAAGCCGAAGCTGACTCAAGCCCAGGTGAGCGGCCTGCTGAACGCGATACCGGCGTACTTCTCCCAGGACGTGATCGCGCCCGGCCGGCGCGTGGCGACGCTCGCGTTCGGGATCAGGTTGATGGGCCTGGACGAACAGCAGCGGGTGATCGAAGCGATGCAGGCGGGCCTGCATCCGCCCAGGGGCGTGACGGCACAGTTGGTGGGACTGCCGGTGCTGGCGGCGCAGGCGAACGCGCAGGTAGCCTCGCCGTGGCGGCGCCTGCAGACGCTGCTCGCGGGGCTGGCGGCGGTCGCGCTGGTGCTGCTGATCGCGTTTCGCGGAGATCGCCGCCGCGCGCTGACGCCGCTCGCGCCGATCGTGCTGGCGAGCGGGTGGTCGGCGCTGGTCCTGTTCGCGGTGCGGGTGCCGCTGAACCCGATGTCGGTGACGTTGGGGGCGCTGGTGATCGCGATCGCGACCGAGTTCAGCGTGCTGCTGTCCGAGCGCCATCGTCAGGAGCGCCAGGCCGGACACGATGTCGTGCAGGCGCTGCGCCGCACCTACCGCCACACGGGCGCGGCCGTCGCCGCCTCAGGGGTGACGGCGATTGCCGGGTTCGGCGTGCTCGTGCTCTCGGACATCGCGATGCTGCGCGACTTCGGCTTGGTCACGCTGATCGATCTGAGCGTCGCGCTCGTGGGCGTGCTCGTGGCGCTGCCCGCGGCACTGATGCTGTCCGAGCGTGAGGGCAGGGCGCGGGTGCGCGCAGGTGGGTCGATCGCGGCGATGGTGCGCAGGCGCGCGCGTGGCCGGGCAGGCCATGAACCCGTCTGAGCCTGCCCCCGGGGGGTCAGGTTCGGGGCGCGATCGGATGCGCGCAGGCGGCTCGGGTTCGGGCGGGGCGAGTTCGGGACGCGGCGGGGGTGGGCCAGGCCGGTTCGCCGAGGGGCCAGGCCACCCGGGCGCCGGCCCGGTTCTTGGCTCCTACCCGCGCCGCTACGGGCGGTATATCGGTCTGCTCGGGATCGTGATCCTCGTGCTGATCACGATCAACACGGTGCTGACCAAGCCGAACGGGGCGAAGGGCATCGTGGCGGGCCAGCCGGTCCCGCCGTTCGCCGTCCCGCTCGCGGTCGGGTCTCTGAGCGGTGACGCGGATGTCGCCACGCACCCCGACGACGGCGCGGCCGGACGGGTGGCGGCGTGCGCCGAGCGCGGTCCGCAGATCCTCAATGTCTGTCAGCTCTACGAACGGGGACCCGTGGTGCTCGCGCTGTTCGTCGACGGGGGTTCGTGTCCGGCGGTGCTCAGCGACATGCAGGCGCTGGCGGGCGCGTTTGCGAGCGTGAGCTTCGCCGCGGTGGCGATCAAGGGCGAACGCAAGCCGCTGCTGAAGCTGATGCGCCAGCGCGGCCTGACACGGGTGCAGGTCGGGTTCGACAGCGACGGGGTGCTGACCGGGTTGTACAAGATGGCGAGCTGTCCGCAGGTGAGCTTCGTGCTGCCCGGGGGCGTCGTGCAGAGCCCGGCGCTGCTCGCGACACCGTCGCGGGCCACGTTGCGCGCGCGCGTGAGCGAGCTCGTGGCGGCAGCGGCTGCCGCGGCGCGCGGACACAGGCCGCCGCAGCCGGCAGGCGCCGGGGAATCATGAGCGAGCGGACGCTCCACCCGTCGCGATTGCGCGGATACCGATCGCCGAGGTCGGCGGCGGGCGCCAGGGAATCGCGATGAGCGAGCGGGCGAGGCCATCCCGGCGGAACCCGAGTGGGGGATACGGGCCCAAGCTCGAACCCGGGGAGCGTCTGCAACCGAGGCTCGGCTGGCGCGCGCCGGAGATCGAGGAGGAGCTGCCGCAGCTGCGCCTGGTGGTCGCACACGCGCGCCTGGCCAGGGCCGGTGCGACTAAGCGCCGCTCACCGCCGGGCGTCGAACGGCGCCTGCACGGGCTCTCGAACCGCTTCAAGGGCGCGCGCGCGGTCGGGGTGCGCCGCGAGCCGGTGCCCTCCGCATACAGGGTGTTCTACCGCCAGATAGGTCTGGACCCGGAGGTCGCGCGCACGCCGATCGAGGCGGCTGTGCTGGAGCGGATGCTGCATGGGGGATTTCTGTCGGCGGGTCTGCTCCAGGACATGCTCCTGATCACCCTGATCGATACTGGCGTGCCGGTCTGGGCACTCGACGCCGGGGCGGTGGAGGGGGAGCTGGGCGTGC
Organism: uncultured Solirubrobacterales bacterium; assembly: GCA_963749285.1. GTDB lineage: Bacteria > Actinomycetota > Thermoleophilia > Solirubrobacterales > Solirubrobacteraceae > Palsa-744. Next base: position 265,778 of record CAVVMD010000002.1, read on the forward strand.
GCCTCAGCCAGGAGGGCGAGCCGCTGGGGAGGGCCTCCGACGCGTGGTCGCTGCCGGCCGGCAGGCTCGTGGTGGCGGATGGCTCGACGGCGCTGGGGCTGCTGTTCGGCGCGCTGGCGGAGGATTGCGAGCCGAGCGCGCGCACACGCGAGCTGGCGCTGTTCGCGGTGCAGGTCTCGGGCGTGCCGACGCTGTACGTGGAGGAGGCGCTGTGGACGTGTCGCAACGGACTGGAACGGGCCCGGTAGGACTGCGCAATAGATCAAGACGCCGGGTGGTGCTGGCTGCTCGCCGGCCGTGCCGGGGCGCGTTTGAGATCTTGCGCTATGTGCGCCGGGTGCGCCGGGCAAATCCAAACCTGACCCACTCCTCAATTTGGGATGCGTATAGCAATAGCTATACCCAACGTAAAAGCAGATATATAAAGTACACACACCCTCATCCCAGCATCCACCTTCATTGCCCAGCAGCACCACACCAGATGCGGCGCTTGGTAGAATCGCCTCACCAATCGCCTCACAACGCAGCGGAGGAGTGGCGGAGGAGTGGCAGTGCAGATCACAAGCGATCGCATCGATCGCACCGATCGGGTTTCGCTCTCGGGGGGGATCGACGAGCGGGCCGCGAGGCGCGCGCTGCTGGCGCAGGTCGCCAAGCTCGAGCGCGAGCTGTCGGGGATCGTCGCCGAGGGCTTCCCGCACATCTTGCCGGCGGCATACACGGACGCGAGCAGACCCGGCCGTCGTGCTGATGGGGCTCCGCGCCTGCTGGACCTGGGACAGCTGGAGCGAACGCGCGACGAGCTGGCCGGTGACGTGCAGATGGCCCGGCGGGCAACTGCCGAGCGGGTCGAGCTGGAGACGCGCTCACGCGAGTTGCTGGAGCGAATGAAGCGCGAACCGGCCCGCTACAAGTTCATGCGCCTGCCGGTCCGGGACATGGGCGAAGGCGGGTGCGGCGTGTGGGAGGTGCGCCCGCGCCTGGGACTGATCGGGATGCTCGCGGGCTGGTGGCAGGTCAAGCTCTCATCGGGCTGTCCGTTAGCCAAGGGTCACGCCGCGGCGTGACCCGGAGATCACACCGTCACCCTCACCCAGGGCTCACGTTCCGGCCCCGGCGTGGCCCGGAGATCGCGCAAAGAGTAGGCGCTCGCGCCGCGCAGCATCGCGACCAGCGTCTGGCGCTGACGGTCGGTCATCGACCCGATCGTCTTCTTCTCTGACATCGGCAGCTGGGCGAGGAACTTGCGGCAGCGGGTCTGCCCCCAGCGGCGCTGGCTCGTCAGCAGGTCGGCGACGGCCATGCTGTCGGCCTCCCAAGGACAGTGCAGGAGCACCTCGGCGACGTCGGTCTCCCCGGTCGCGATCCTGCGCTTGAGCTCGGCGCGGGCGAGGCGAACCTGGTTGGCGCGTTCGAGGGCGCGCATGTATTGAGGACCGGTAGGGGCAACCGTCGCGGTCGCGTTCATGAGCAGACTCTCCCCGTCGCCGCCGCTGGCACGCGACGGGCGACATTCGATGATGTGACATTCGGACGTATGAACGCTCGTGTGGCCGTCTGAGATCGGTCCGCGACAGACAGAGTCGCGAAGCCGGTTCAGCTGTCCACCGCCCCGAAGCACGTAGGGGCCCTCTCCCGGTGTGTTGTCCTCGTCGGGGCCGGACCCCGAACGGTCATGCAGAGCGCTCTTGCAAGCTACGCCAGCGAGGGGTGTCCGGTCAACCGCGCGCGCACGGTTCGTGCGCTAGAAGCGAGGTTTTTCGTCGACCGATCGACTTGTGAAGAATTGGACAAGTCCCGAGCCGGGGTTCAGGGTCCGTCCGAACCGCCGTCCGGTCCGGGCAGCGGACCGTGCTCCGCCTCGAACTCGCGGCGGACGCGCCCGAACACCTCCAGTGCGCGATCCAGCGTGGCGGTGTCATGGGTGGCCATCACGCTCGTACGCAGCAGCGCGCCCCCTGGGGGGACGGCGGGGTGCAGGGCGGTGTTGACGAACACGCCCGCGTCGTAGAGCGCCTTCCACAACAGCGCTGCCTTCCAATCGTCGCCGACGAGGACGGGGACGATCGGCGTGACGATCCGCGGCGGCATACCGGTTCCCTCCCTGACCACGCCTGGGGCTGCTGAGACATCGTCAGGCAGGGCCTGGGGCGCCACCACCGCGAAGCCCAGGTCTTCCAGGCCGTCACGCAGGCGGCGAGCGTTGTCGAGCACACGTTCGAACAGCGGCGGACCATCGGCCGAGCGAATCACACGCAGCGCCCCGAGTGCGGCCCCGAGGGCGGCGGGGACTGCGGAGGCGGTGAACAGGAACGGGCGCGAGTAGATGCGCAGGTACTCGATGACATCCGCCGGGCCCGCGACGAAGCCCCCACAGGAGGCGAGCGACTTGGAGAAGGTGCCCATGCGCAGGTCGACGCGATCCTCAACGCCGAGCAGCTCGGCGGCGCCGGCGCCGCGAGCGCCCAATACGCCGGCGCCGTGAGCCTCGTCGACCATCAGGCGCGCGCCGTAGCGCTCGCATAGATCGCAGATCTCGCGCAGCGGCGCGATGTCGCCCTCCATCGAGAAGACCCCGTCGACCACGACCAAGACCCCGCCGCCATCGTCGCGAGCGCGATCGAGCATCTTCTCGAGCTTGTCCAGGCGGTTGTGGCGAAACGGCCGCAGCTTTGCGCGCGAGAGCAGGCAGCCGTCGAAGATCGAGGCGTGATCGCCGGAGTCGACGATCACCGTGTCGGCAGGTCCGAGGATCGTGCCAAGCGTTGAGAGGTTGGCCTGGTGGCCGGTCGTGAACACGAGCGCGGCATCGGTGTGCATCCACTCGGCGATCTCCTGCTCGAGCTCCAGGTGCAGCGGGATCGTGCCGTTCAGAAAGCGCGAGCCGGTCAACCCGGTGCCGTAGCGATGCAGAGCGTCCTCGGCGCCGCGCATCACACGCTGCTCGCCGGTCAGCCCGAGGTAGTTGTTGGAGCCGAGCATGATCCGCTGCGCGCCCTCCATCTCGACGACGGGCATCGCCGCCGAGGTCAGGACGTGGAAGTAGGGCAGCACGTCGGCCTCGCGGGCGGCGCGCAGGAGCTGCTCGCGCTCGTGGCCTGTGACCTTGGCGAAGACGTCGGTGGGTTCCGCTGCGCCTCCCGGCGCCGCGGGCGGATCGCCGGAGGGTGTGTCAAAGACGTCTGTCGAGGTGGGCATATAGGGTCTGGGCTGGTGAGCAGCGAGTCTGAGCGAGCGGACGTCCAGGTCACACCGGTCTCGGGCCGGCGGGACCTGAAAGCGTTTATCGACCTGCCGTTCAAACTGCATGCTAACCACCCGCTGTGGATTGCACTGCCGAAGCTCGAGCGCTGGCTGTTTCTCAACCGCCGCCTGAACGCGTTCTTCAGCCACGGCGAAGCCGAGTACTTCCTCGCCCGGCGCGACGGGCGGGTCGTGGGACGGATCACCGCTCAGGTCAACCATGCGTTCAACGACTATCAGCAGAAGAACTGGGGCTGGTACGGCTTCCTGGAGTTCGAGGACGATCAGGAGGTCCTCGACGCGCTGCTCGCAGCCGCCGAGGCGTGGTGCAGGGCGCGCGGCAAGGAGCGCATGGTGGGGCCGGCTGATTTCTCGATGAACGAAGAGAGCGGCATCCTGATCGAGGGATATGAGCTGCGTCCGATGATCAAGCAGCCCTGGCACCCGCCGTACTACCAGCAGCGCATGGAGCAGGCTGGGATGCGCAAGGCGATGGACCTGCTGATGTGGAAACTAGAGGTCGTCGATCGCGACAAAGTGCTGCCCGTGATCTGGGAGCTGGCGGAGAAGGCGCAGTCAGAGCACGGGATCAGGGTGCGCCCGATGCGTCGCCGGCAGCTGCGCAAAGACATGGACTCCTTCGCCGAGGTCTACAACGCCGCGTGGTCGAAGAACTGGGATTTCGTGCCGTACTCCAAGAAGGACCTCGACGCCTACGCCCAGGAGATACAGCTGGTGTTCGACAAACACTGGTGCATGATCGCCGAGCGCGAAGACACGGGCGAGGTCGTGGGTATGGCGATGACGTTCCCCGACATCAATCAGGTGCTGGAAAAAATGGGAGGCAAATTCCTGCCGCTCGGCTGGTGGCACTTCCTGCGCAAGGGTCGCATCACCGACCGGGTGCGGGTCGGGTTTCTGGGCGTCAAGCCGGAGTATCAGCACACGGGCGTGGCGGCGAAGCTGTATCAGATGCACTTCGACGCGGCCGAAGCCCGCCCGCAGAAGGGCGGGGAGATGGGCTGGATTCTCGAGACGAACACGGCGATGAACCGCGGCATGGAAGCGATGGGCGGAAAGGTCGTCAAGCGGTATCGGGTGTACGAGCGGGAGTTGTAGAGGTGCCGAGCCCACGCGGGGCGGCAAGCCGAGGAAAGTGACCGCGGCCCAGCGCGTGTGTGAGTCACAGCGTTTTCAACACCGGTCTCATCCCCGCGGACGGAGTGGCTGGCGATGGGGAGCGAAAAAAGCGGTCGGGACCGGGGACTACACTCACGGCGTGAGCGAGATCGTCGAGGTCGTGCAGGAGGTGGACGCGGTCCCGGTCTTGACCCCTGGGTCGCCTGAGCCGGGGCACGCGCTGATCAGATCGGTTGCTCCAACCGCCCAGGCGATGGTGGTCGCGGCGGGCGGGTTCGTCGCGGGCGCGGCGGTCGTCGGGCTGGCAAGCCGCCGGCGCGGGAAACGGAAGCTGGCCCCAGCCAAGGGTCGCCGCGGGACGCGCAAGCAGAGCGGCGGCAAGCGAAGCGAGCTGGTGCAGATCCTCGGGACGAGGTCGCTGCTGGTGGACGTGCACCTGCTGGGCGGCGCCGAGCGCTGAGTCGAGCGCAAAGGCGGGCAGGCGGGTGGAGCTGCGAGTTGAGGTCAGGCCGGCGAGCCCGTTTCGGCTGCCGAGGAAGGTCGGCAAGGACGGGGTGACGCGCAGGCGCGGAGGAGTGATCGAACGGCTGCTGCACGACGCCGAGGGGCAGCCGGTGGTCGTACGCGTGGCGCAGACCGCGCCGGACGCGGTGGTGTTCGGCGCGCGCGCGAGGAGCAGGGAGAGCGCCGAGCACGGCCTCGCGCGGATGCGGTTCGCGCTGGGCATCGACGACGATCTGCGCGAGTTCTACCAGCGGTACGCCAGAGATCCAATGATCGGGGAATCGCTGCGCAAGCGGCCATGGGTGCGCGTGGGCCGCCGCCCGGAGCCGTTCGAGGCGCTGGTATGGGCGGTGTGCGAGCAGCTGATCGAGTACGACCGCGCGGCGGCGATCCAGAGCAGCCTGGTCGCGCGCCTGGGGCGGCGCTGGACGGGCGGTGGGTCCGAGGCGTGGGCGGCTGGGCTGCGCGACCTGCCGACGGCGGCGACACTGGGCGGGGCGGCGCCCGCGAAGCTGCAGTCATGCGACCTGGCGGGCGCGCGAGCGATCGCGCTGAGAAGGGCCGCGCGCGAGGTGGCGGGCGGGCAAGTAGATCTGCACAGCGCTGAGCCCGAGCGCGGCTGGAGAAGGCTGCGCGCGGTCCCCGGGATCGGGGCGTGGACGGTGGAGATGCTCGCGCTGCGCGGCCAGGGCCGCTACGACCAGCTCCCGGCGGGCGACCTGGGACTGCTGAAGCTGGTGGGACGCATGCTCAGTGGCGGCGACCCACGCGCGCGAGCAAGCGAAGCAGAGGTGAGAGCGACGTTCGCCCCCTACGGCGATTGGGCGGGGTTGGCCGCCGTGCACGCGGCGGGGCTGTGAATGTGGGCGGACCGATGTGCGCTCCGCAACATGTCCGTGCCGAGGCTACGAGTCAGCCGCTTACGTCAGTGTCAGTGTTACGCTTATGGGCGTGCCCACACTGGTGCTCGACCCTCCCCCGCAGGCGCTGCAGGAGTTGCAGGAGCGCCGCCGGCGCGCGGGCCTGGACCGTTTCGATGAGGTCTGGGAAGGGGTGCTGCACATGGTTCCGGCTCCGCTAGGCGAGCACGCTGATCTCTCACAGCAACTGGCTGAGGTGCTAGGCCCGCTGGCGAGAGCCGCTGGACTGACTGCCACGATGGCGGAGTTCAACCTCGGTGACGCCGGTGATGACTTTCGCGTGCCGGACGGCGGCGTTCACCGGACGCGCCCGCGCGGTGTCTGGCACACGACCGCCGCGCTCATCGTGGAGATCGTCTCCCCAGATGATGAGAGCTGGCAGAAGCTCCCGTTCTACGCCGCTCATAAGGTGGACGAGGTGCTGATCGTCGATCCCGCCGACCACGCCGTTCACTGGCTCGCGCTCACCGATGGCGAGTATCGCGAGACGCAGCACAGCGGCCTGATCGACCTCGGGCCGAGCGAGCTTGCGCAGCGGATCGACTGGCCGTGACCCCTGATCGCCTGACGGAGTCGCGCCCTACGAGCCCCGATCGCGGTTCCGGTCACGCGTAAGCAGCAGCGCGAACGTAGGGCAGGCCTGGGCGGCGCGGCGGGCGTGGTCGAGCAGCGCGGGCGGCAGGGGACGGTCGTCGAGGATCGGATAGCCCCACTCGTCCAGGGCGATCGCCTCGGGCAGGAGCTCGGCGCACATGCCATGGGCCTCGCAGGCGATCGGGTTGACGCGCAGACGATGGCTCATCGCAGGGAGATCGGCTCGCGGGTTAGGGCGGGCGCGCGTCCAAAGACGGGCAGGGGCAGTTGCCCCGGCCGGGCGCAGTCCTCGCAGGGGCCGTGCCGGGCGTGGTCGGCGAGCTCGGGAGCGAAGGTATCGAGCGCGCTTGACACAAACCGTGCGGTCCCGTCGGGATGGCCGCAGGCGCCGCGCCGGTGAACCAGCGCGGCCAGTTGGACGACGTGCTGGGTGGCGTCCGCCCGGGCGACGCCGCCGGCGATCTCTTCAACACAGGTGGCGATCGAGTCGAGACCGTGAACGCACGGTCCGCACTGCCCGGAGCTCTGATCCGCGAGCCAGCGCGTCACGCGCGCGGTTTCGGCGACCGGGCATGCGTCCTCGGAGAGCAAGGCCACCACGCCCGCCCCGAGCGAGGCGCCGTGGGGCGCGAGGTGTTCGTCTGACAGGGCGACGCCGCGCAGCAGCCGGCCATCGATCCAGCTGCCGCCGTACCCGCCGAGGAGCAATGCCCGCGGGCTGCCGTAGGCGCCGCCCGCGGCGTCGATCAGCGACACGAGCGAAGCGCCGTGCTCGATCTCATAGACGCCCGGATGGACGATGGCGCCGGACAGCGTCACCAGCGCCGACCCCGGCTGCGAGGGCGTCCCGAGCTGGCGGAACCAGTCGGGTCCGCGACGGGCGATGAGCGCGATATGGGCAAGCGTCTCGGCGTTGGCGACGAGCGTCGGGCGCCGGCGGACGCCCTGCTGGAAGACCATCGGCGGAGTGAACGTCGGGATCGCGGGACCGCCGCCCAGGTGGTTGACCAGCGCCGACTCCTGCCCGGCGAGGTAGTGGCCGGGGACGGTCGCCACCTGGGCGCGCGCCGAGTCTCCGTCCAGCCCCCGGCGTTCGGCGAGCGCCAGCGCGGTGCTGTCGACGCTCGCGGGTGCGGACTCGCAGACGCACACGATCAGCTCATCGGCGCTCACAGCCTCAGCTGCCAGCTGGGCTCCGTCGAGCACCAGGTGGGGCAGCGCGTGCATCAGCGTGCGGTCCTTCAGGCTCGCCGGCTCGCCCTCGGCGGCGTTTACCACGACGATCGCCCGGCCGCGGGAGCCGGCGACGGCACGCAGCTTGGTGGCAGTCGGGAACCCAGCGCCGCCGTGCCCGCGCAGGCCGGCCTGGGCGATCTGCTCGATCAGCGGCGACTCGGCGCGACGTCCCCGCCGGCGATGGTGGGCGGGCGCGGGACCGTGAATCGCGAGATGCCCGTCGAGGCTCATCGCGCCGTGGGGGGGAATACCTCTCAGCAGGCGCGGCAGTTCCCCCGCCGGGCCCGCCGCGGCGGGGGAGGACTGCGAGGCCGACACGTCGAGCATGAGGGTCTCCTCGCTCACCGCCGGCTCCCGTGCACGGGGCTTGCGCTGGCATGGTGCAGCAGCGAGGGCGGTGTGCCCGAGCGCCGGGCCCATTCGGCGCCGAGCGGTCCGCCGGGCATCCAGATCGCCAGGAACAGGACGAACGCCCCGGCGCTCCCGAGCGCCATACCGCGACGAGGAAGGTGCTCCGGCCAGCCATCGGCGACCCGCACGATCACCGCGGCGAGCACCGCGAGCAGACACGCGACGCTCAAGGCCAGCAGCCACGTGCTGCTGACATCGCTGCCGGTGCCGAAGCCGTGCAGCAGCGCGATCGGCCAGCTCGCGTAGGTCAGCCAGTGGACCGCGTGCCAGCTCGCATAGCCCATGCGCCGGCGCAGCATGCTCGTGATCGTCACGGCGATGAGCAGGTCGAACGCGATCGCGCCGAGACCCAGCCAGAACGGGCGGTAGGAGCCGGCGAAGGGGACGATCGCGTCGATCAGCGAGATCGGTGCGAAGGAGTCGAGCACGGAGGTGAGGATGTGCAGGCACAGGAACACCATCGACAGCAGCGCGACGTTGCGATGCAGCGCATCCACCACGAACCGCGGCCAGCGTGGCGTGCTGAAGCGACGCACGTCCACGACGCCGAGCACGACGGTGGCGGTGAGCAGCAGCAGCGCGACGGCGCCCGTCGAGCGGGTCAGATACCAGTACAGGCTCGGGCCGGCGGCCAGGATCGGGGTCATTGCCGGTACGTCCCCGCCGCGGGCCAGTCGCCGATCGTGCAGACCCGCCCGGCTCGGCTTACGAGCCGCGCCGGCACGCCCAGCCCGGCCAGCCACGCGGGTGCTGCGCCCGCCCGGACGAGCGCGGACGTGGTGGCGATGTTCGCGTCGGCGCAGCTCGCCGCGGCGACGCTGACCGTGCGCCAGGTCCCGCGCACGGGCAGGCCGGTGGCGGGGTCGATGATGTGGTGCATGGTCTCACCGTTGTGATGCCAGCGCCGTACGGCGGTGCTGGAGGTGGCCAGGCCGCCGGAGCGGATCGTGACCGTCTGGCCGGGAGCGCTCGGAGTGCTGCGGTGATCGTCGGTCACGTGCACGGCCCAGCCGCGTGCGGGAGCGGGGCCGCTGAGCGCGATGTCTCCGCCGATGCCGACCAGAGCGCCGCAGTCGCCGGTCAGCGCGGCTACGTGCGCGGTCCGGTCGGCCGCCCACGCCTTGGCGGTCGCGCCGAGGTCGATCGTGAAACCCGCGGGCACGCGGACGGTGAGCGCCGTATGGTCGAACATGACGTTGCGCCAGCCGCAGACCGCGCGCGCGGCGATCGTCTGTATGGGCCGCCGCCTCCCGGGCTCGCCGAAGGAGGTCCCCACAGAGGGCTGCGTCTCGGGCCATGGCTCCCCTGCTCGCGGGCGTTCACCCGGGGGATCGAGCAGGCGCCAGTCGCGATCGTAGCCGGCGAGCAAAAGCGCCGAGCCGACGGTCGGGTCGACGTCGCCGTTCGTCAACGCGGCGGCCCGCAATGCCAGCGCCAGCGCATCGGCCAGCAGTGGACTGATATGCACGGCGCGTCCCGCGCTCGCGTTCACGCGGGCGATGTCCGAGTCCGGGCGAAAGCGACTGCACGCAAGGTCGATCGCGTCGAGCTCGTGTTCGACCGCGGCGCGCGCGGGGCCGAGCGCGCAGGGATCGGTGAGGCGCAGCACGACACGCGTGCCCAGCGCCTCCCAGCTCGCGTCGGCGAACAGTTCGCGCGCGGGCTGTGCCCCGACCGCAGGGGGTGCGGTTTGTGCGGGCGTGCCGGCGGCCGCAGCCGACTGTGGAGGGCACATCTCAGGAGCCCCCCGAGACGACCGGCGCCGATTCCTGGGCCGGCGCCGATTCGTGTGCGGGCGCCGATTCCTGTGTCGGCGCGGATGGCGAGGATTCTTGCGTGGGGGCCGCCGATTCCTTGGACGGCGACGATTCCTGCGATGGCGTCGATTCATGGGCCGGCGCGGATTCCTGCGCGGGCGGGGATTCCTGTGTGGGTGTCGATTCTTGGGAGGGCGCTGCCTGCGTGGGCGCCGATTCCCGCGTGGTCTGAGGGGCTTGGGCGGGAGGCTGCACCGCTCTCGGGGAGCTCGAAGAATCGCTGGGAGAGGAGTGATGGCCGGAGCTGCGGGAGTGCTTGGAAGCGGTTGCCTTGGCTGAGCTGGCGCCCGGAAACGCGCTGGCGGCCACCTCCGCGAACACGCCGGTCAGCGCGACGCTGCCGGCGATCAGCCAGCGGTTGACACGATCCAGCCGGCGCAGCGCGGCGTCGCGCGTATGTGTATGCGGGTGCATGTCAGTGGTGGTGGAACAAGCTCGACGCGTGCAGCCACGGGCCGAATTGAGGGATGAGGAGGATCGCGAGCACCGTGCCGCCCGCCAGGGCGCCCGCGAGCGATAGCCCACGTCCGGCGCGTCCGGGAGGTGTGGTGCCCGGGGTCTCCCATGCCGAGAGATTTTTGCCACTGCAAGCGCCCAGTGCCGCGAGCACGTCGACCCTGGACGCGGTCTCGCCGCCGAGTCCGATGGCGCTCGCCACCTCGGGCAGGTGGCCGAGCAAGTGCAGCGAGGTGAACACGACCCAGACGATGAAGCTGACCTTGTGGATCGGCAACAGCGTGGCGCGAGAGGACGGCCCGATCAGCAGCAGCGCCACGCCGCTGACGAATACCGCGATCGTCGAGATCACGACGATCGGCGCGATCATGCGCAGCAGGGCCGGTGGCGGACCCTTGCTGCGATAGCGCGGGTTGGCTGTGTAGTAGCGCACGAACCGGTAGCCCGTACTGGCCATCTTCAGCGCGATCGGTCCGATCAGCAGCATGCCCACGAACAGGTGGATCCAGAGCAGCGATCGCAATCGCACGATCGTCACGCCGATCACGGCGAGCAGGACGAGCAGAACGAGTCCGGTGGCGATTGTGAGCCGCTCGTTACCGGTGCTCCCTCCCGCGGTCAGGCGCCCGATCAGGGAACGGCCGGCGCTCGGGGATCGGTCCTGCTCGCCACGGTGAATGGCATGAGCGCCCGCGCCGGCACGCGTGCCGCGTGCTGTGCTGCCCTCACCGCGCTCAGGGGCAAGGGTGTGTGGGTCTACTGACATGAGGCGAGTGTGGGATGGCGAGCTAAGGATCGGATAACCGCTTGATGAGAAAGCTCATCGAATCGCTCGCCTGGGAAAATGCCTGCGCAGCTGGCCTTATTCTGAATGTGTGCCCGACGCGCGCATACTGCTGGTGGAGGACGAGCCGGGGATCGTCGACTTCGTGTGTCGTGGTTTTGAGTCCGATGGTTTTACCGTCGAGGCGGCCCTGGATGGCGTCGAGGGAGAACGGCTGGCGCTCGCAGAGCGCTACGACGCGATCGTGCTCGACCTGATGCTGCCCGGGCGCGACGGCCTGGATGTGCTCGCCTCGCTGCGCCAGGCCAAGCCGGAGGTGCCGGTGATCGTGCTGACCGCACGCGGTGAGATCGAGGATCGCGTCGCCGGACTGGACGCCGGCGCGGTCGACTACCTGGTCAAGCCGTTCTCGCTGGCGGAGCTCTTGGCGCGCGTGCGTGCGCAGCTGCGCGTGGTGGCGCAGACCTCCGCCACCACGCTGCGCGGAGCGGACATCGAAGCGAACCTGCTCACTCGCAAGGTGCAGCGCGGCGGCGCGACGGTGCAGCTGTCGGGGACAGAGTTCGAGCTGCTGGTCTATCTGCTGAGCCACTGCGGGCAGGTGCTCTCGCGCGAGCAGATCCTCGGCGCGGTATGGGGCTACGAGCACGACCCGGCGACGAACATCGTCGATGTCTACGTCGGTTACTTGCGTCGTAAGCTCGCGCGCCGCGACGACCCGGCGCCGATCTACACGGTGCGCTCCGTCGGCTACCGCCTGGGCAGCGATGGCTGAGCAAATGCCGATGCCGCCGGGGCTTGCGCGAATCGTTCCCGGCGGGCTGCGCTGGCGCCTGGCGGGCTGGATCGCCGTGATCATGATGGCCTGCACCGGGATCACCTTCGTGGCCGTCTATCGCGGCACCGCAACCCAGCTGCGCCGCCAGATCGACCAGGAGATCTCAGGCGACGCGGCTGAGCTCGCGCATAACCTCACCAGCTCGCGCGCGCGCTCGCCCGCCCGGCTCGCGCGTGCGGCGAGCAGCTACATCCACGACCAGCCGTTCAGCGCGAGCTCGACGTTGCTGTTCGCGATCGTCCCCGGCGCGGGCACCAGCACCAACCGTCCCGAGCTGTTCGGAAGCGCACAACCGGACGACGGCGAGACGCCGACGGAGCAGTTCCAGGAGAACCGCCTCGCCCGGCAACTGCTGACGGTGCCACCGGGCTACGCCACGCTGGCGCTGCCCGACGTCGGCAACCTGCGCCTGCTCAAGCGCATCGTGCATGCCGGCGGACTCGCCGTCACGATCGGTGTGGGCGAGCCGCTGGTGAGCGTGACGCACGCCCAGAACGGCGTCGCGCGCGCGTTCATCCTCGCGGGCATCCTCGCGCTCGTCGGCGCGCTGCTGGGCGGATATCTGATCGGCACGCGCGTGTCGCGTCCGCTGCGCAGGATGGCGGCCGTGGCCGCGCGGGTGGACGCCGGCGATCTGCACCCTCGCATTCACGACCCCGGCGGGCAGGGCGAGGAGGTGAGGGTGCTCGCGGACGCGTTCAACCACATGCTCGACCGGCTCACCGAGGCGTTCGCTGGACAGCGCGCGTTCGTGGCCGACGCCTCGCACGAGCTGCGCACGCCGCTCACGGTGATCCGCGGCCAGCTGGAAGTGCTCGCCGCTGCGGCGAGTCCGTCTCCCACCGAGGTGCGTCGCGTGGAGCGTCTGCTGCAGGCCGAGATTGCGCGCATCAGCCGGCTCGTCGACGATCTGCTGCTGTTGACCAAGGCGGAGCAGAAACAGTTCCTGCGCATCGAGCCGATCCAGCTGGTGGCATACGTGCAGGAGCTGTGGGACGGGATGAGCCTGCTCGCCGAGCGCCGTTTTGAGCTCGGTCCAGTCCCCGCGGGCACGCTGCACGCCGATCCGGACCGGCTGGCACAAGCGCTGCGCAACCTGATCGCCAACGCGATCGACCACACCGCTCCCGAGCGCGGTGTCGTGCGCATGCTTCTCGAAGTCGCCCCGGGGGACCGCATACGGTTCGCGGTGGAGGATGACGGTCCGGGCATCCCGCCGGCCCAGCGCGAGCGCATCTTCGACCGCTTCTACCGCACCGACACGGCCCGCGATCGCGCCTCGGGAGGAACCGGGCTCGGCTTGGCGATCGTACGCGCGATCGCCGAAGCTCACGGCGGCCGAGTGGCCGCGGGACGCTCGCCGCAGGGCGGCGCCCGGATCGAGATCGAGCTTCCCCGCTTCAGCGCGGGGGACGACCGGGTTGTGCGGGAGCGAGCGGCTCGCTCACAGTCATCTCAGGATGCCGGTGTGGCCGATCGAATAACGGCCGGGCTGGGGCCAAACACATAGCCCGTGCGGGCCTTCGCCGACGTTGATGCGCGCCAGCAGGCGCCCGTTGACGGTGGAGATCGCGTAGACCTCGGCGTTGTAGCGCCCGGAGAGCCACAGCACCCTGCCGTCGGCGGAGACGCCGCCCATGTCCGGCGAGCCACCGGGTATCTGCCACGTGGCGATCACGCGGCGGGTGGCGAACGAGAGGACGGAGACCGAGCCTTCCATGCGGTTTGAGACATACAGCACCTTCGCGTCGCGACTCGGGTACAGACCGTGGGCGCCCAGACCGGTGTGGATAAGTTCGACCTTGCGCATCGTGGCGGCGTCGATCACCCACACTCCGTTGGCGGTCATGTCGGCGACGTAGAACGTGCGTCCGTCTGGAGCGAGCTTGACGTCCTGGGGGGTCGCGCCCGGGGCCAGTTCGATCGTCTTGACGACCGTCTCGCGGTTCACGTCCACGACGATCATGCGCGCGGCGAACTCGCACGAGACCAGCGCGTAGCGCCCGTCGGCGGTGAAGTCCATGTGATCCACGCCCGCGCACTGCGGGGTCATGAGGGCGTGGTGCAGGGCCATCGTGTGGGCGTCGCGGAAGTCGAGCTCGTGGTGCGCCTCGGCGACCACGATCGCCCAGCGCCCGTCGGGGGTGAAGTACATGTTGTAGGGATCGAGCACCGGGATCGGTGTGCCCGGACGGGCGGTGCGGGGGTCGATCGGGGTGAGGCTGTTGCCGGTGTCGTTAGTCACATACAGCGTGCGCAGATCCCACGAGGGGACGACGTGCTGAGGCAGCGTGCCGACCGGGAACTGCTCGATGACTTTGAATGTCCGCTGGGAGATGACATCGACGGTGTTCGACTGGCTGTTGGGCACGTAGACCAGCTGCGGATCGCCGCGCACCGTGGGGCTGAGCATCCCCGGGCCGTCGGCCGCGTACACATTGTGCGGGTCCAGCGGCGGCGGAACCGACCCCGCGACGGGCACTTCGACGCCGGCATGCGAGCGAGCGTCGGTAGAGCTCGACGCCTGGTGCGGGCGTGCGGCGAACGACCCGGCGCCGCAGCCACCGAGTCCGATACCGAGGCCAAGCCCCATCAGCCCGAGTGTGAGCAGCCACAGGCCCCCCAGCGCGCGGCGCGCGCGGGCCACGCTCATCGCACTGTGCGTCGTGCGCGCGCCGCTCATCGGGCTGGGAGGAAGGTCAGGGCACGGTCTTGGACATTTCCGCTCGAGTCGCGCCCGCCGACCACGACGATGTGCCCGGGCAGCGAGGCGGCGCCGAGGTCAGACAGCGCCAGGGGCAGACGCCCGCCCGGCGAGACGGCGCCGCTGATCGGGTCGACCGCGAGTATCGACGATCGCTGTTCGTCGAGGTTTTCACCGCGCCCGCCGAGGATGTAGAAGCGACCGTTCAGCGACGCGCCCGCGGCGTGGGTGCTGGGTTGGGGCAGCAATCCGATCTGGCGAACCGTGCCCGTGCTCGGATCGAACGAGAGGATCGCGCGCTGGGCCAGTTCCCCGGATGTGCCGCCCGCGATCAGCAGCTGCCCGCCGACGGCGGCGATCGCGGCATAGCGCAGCGGCCGCGGCAATGTCCCCGCGATGCGCACGCCACCGCCAGGCGTGAACGCGACGATCGTGCGCAGCGGGACCGTCTCGGTATAGCCGCCGACGATGTACGCGGTGTGGCCGATCGTGGCGGCCTCGATGTCGGAGGCGCCGACGGGCAGATGTCCTGCCACAGCGGCTTCGGTGGGCTCGACGTGCAAGATCAGGGCACTCGCGCTGCCGAGGTCTCCGCCCCCGAAGAAGTAGGCCTGTCCGTCGATATCGGCCGCGGCCGCGTCATGTTGCGCGCTCGGAAGTTCGCCGAAACGGCGAGCGCCGCTACCGTCGATGAAGACGATGTCGGCGACCGATGCGTCGGCGCTGTCAAGGCCGCCGAGGACAAGCGCACCCGCGGCGTAGGGAATGACGGCGGGCAGTTGCACGGCGGCGGGCAACCGAACTGCGCCCCCGAGATGCAGCGCCACGGGAGTGGGGCTCACGGCCGTGGTGGACGTGCTGTGCGACCCGGAGAGGGCGGAGGCATGCGCCGTTGCGTGGGCGCCTCCGCAACCGGCGGCCACGGCGGCTGCGACGATCAGGAGTGCGAGCTCGAGTGCCCGGCGTATGCCGATCGAAGACCGGCCAGTGCGCCGACGTGCGGTTCCCCACCCAGATCCCACGCCGCCAGCATCTTGACGACGGCTAAAGCTGAGATGAGCGGTCGGTGAGAACCTGCTTAGGCTTGGCTGTCACCGGGCGCCCGCGCGCGATGCGCGAGACGCAAGCGGGGCGCCGGACGAGGGCAGGTGCGCTTGTACGAGCGTGCCGTGCTCGCCCGAGTCGATCCGCAACGTCCCGCCGGCCAGGCTGACTCGCTCGCGCATCCCCTCCAGGCCGAAGCCGGTGGTGTGGGCGTCCGGCGCGAAACCCGTGCCGTCGTCGCGTACTTCGATCCGCAGCGCCTCGCCCGTCTGCTCGATCGCGACACGCACGTAGCGCGCCTGGGCGTGCTTGGCGACGTTGGTGAGCGCCTCCTGCGCCAGGCGGTAGACGGTCGTCTCGAGCTCCGCGTCAAAGCGGGGAGCGCCCGGCTGTGGGTTGGTGAGCGCAAGTGTGCTGTCGATCGTGAAACCGCTGTGCTCACGATGGCGCTCGAGGAGCGCTTCGATCGCCGGCTCCAATCCGAGTTCGTCCAGGGCGGCGGGACGCAGCTCGGTGATGACAGCGCGCAGGTTCTCGATCTCGCGCTCGATGTGCCCGACCGCTTCGCGCAGCGATCGCTCGGTGTGCTCGGGATCCCTGCGGCGCAGTGCCGAGGACAGCAGCACACGCAGCGCGCCGAGTCCCTGCAGCGTCTCGTCATGCAGCTCGCGCGCCCATCTGCCGCGCTCGGCGTCGGCCGCGGCCAGCGAGCTGCGCAGCCGGTCGGTGCGCACGCCCTGGGCGAGCGCCACGGCCGTGGCGGCGCTTGCCGCGAACGTCTGCAGCAACTGCTCGTCGTCCTCGGTGAATGCGGCTCCCTCGTAGCTGCGGTCAAACGCCGCGAGCACGCCCAGCGCCTCTCCGCGATGGATCATCGGGACCAGCAGGGCGGTGTGTGGATCGGACACTCCGAACTCCTGGGGAGCCAGTCGCAGACGTGCGGTCACGTCGGCGATCCGTTCCGGGCGACCTCGCCGCAGCACCTGCCCCGGGGCCGAGCCCGCGATCGGCATGCGTGTGTCGTGAACGTCGCGCACGTGACCGGCGCTCGCGGCCAGCACGAGATCGTCACCGTCGCGCAGCATGATCACCAGGCTGCGCGCGTGCGCCAGCGCGCGCCCGCGCATCACGATCATCTCGAGCACGTGCTCGAGCGAGATCTCCTCGCCGATCGCGATCACGACATCCCGGGTTGCCTGCAGGCCGCGAAAGGCTTTCTCGAGCTCCCGGCGACGGCGCTCGCTGGTCTGGTACAGGCGCGCGTTCTCGATCGCGATCGCGGCCCAGTCGGTGAGGGTCCTCGCGGGCTGCGTCTCTGCATCGGTGAGCACGCCGCCGGCCTTCGTCAGGAGCAGGCGACCCGCGTCGAGCGGGTGACGCATCCACGGTTGCTCTGACTCGATGCTCATCCCCTTCTCACGAGCTGACCACAGGGCTCGATTATATTACGTTTAGGTTCGAGATCTCGGAAATCTACGTGCTCGCCTAATTCTCGCGATGGCCGCACGCATCCCAGTCATCTACGGCCCGATCACGGTGGCGCTGCCTGACCGGCCTGGCGCGGGCGCCGGGTTACGCCGCGACCGGCCAACACTCTCGAACACGATCATCCCGTGCGAGAGTGTCAGCCAAAGCCGCGCGAGGGCGTCAGCCGAAGAACAGTTCCGCCGTCTCATACAACGCCGGATCGAGCAGCTTCGGCTCGCGCAAAGCCTCCTGCAGCGCGACCTCGACGATCTCCGTGCCGCGCAACCCCACCATCGTGCCGTAGCGCCCGCCCGCGACGGCGTCCATCGCGGCTACGCCGAACCTGGTCGCGAGCACGCGATCGAACGCGACCGGCGTGCCGCCGCGCTGCACGTGCCCGAGGATCGTGACCCGCGTCTCATAGCCGGTGCGCCGTTCGATCTCGCCCTCGAGCGTCACGCCGATCCCACCGAGACGGACGTGCCCGAACGCGTCCGTGGGTGCGTCCTGCCGGGTCCGAAGTGTGCTCGCCCGCCCTCCATCGCTCGGCGTCGCGCCCTCGGCGACGACCACGATCGAGAAGCTGCGTCCCCGCGCGTGACGGGCACGCAGGTGCGCGCACACCTCCTCGACGTCGAACGGGCGCTCCGGGACGAGGATCGCGTCGGCGCCCCCGGCGATCCCGGCGTGTGTGGCGATCCAGCCGCTGTTGCGGCCCATCACCTCGAGGATCATCACCCGGTTGTGCGACTCGGCGGTCGTGTGCAGGCGGTCGATCGCGTCGGTCACGATCTGCACCGCCGTCTGAAATCCGAACGTCACGTCGGTGCCGCCGAGGTCGTTGTCGATCGTCTTCGGCACTCCCACCACCGGGATGCCCTCACGATGCAGGCGCAGGGCCACGCCGAGCGTGTCCTCGCCGCCGATCGGGATCAGCGCGTCGACCGCGCGCGCGGCGAGCGTGCGGCGGATCGCGTGCAGGCCACGAGCCTCATCCTCGGCGAACGGGTTCGTGCGCGAGGTGCCGAGAATCGTGCCCCCGCGCGGGAGGATGCCCGCTGTGCTCTGCAGCGTCAGCTCGATCGCGTCGTCTGCGAGCACGCCCGCCCAGCCGTGGCGAAAGCCGAGGAAGTCATAGCCCCGGTCGGCCAGGCCCCGGCGCACGGCGGCGCGAATGACCGCGTTCAGCCCGGGGCAGTCGCCTCCGCCGGTGAGCAACCCTACTCGTGGCATCTCGCCGCATTGTGCACGACGTGCATCGACGCCGTGCCTTGTGTGCCGGAGGTCGCGGCCCTCTGGCGTTGACCAGCCTGCGCTTCAGCGCGTAGCTCGACGCCGTGCCTTGTGCCGGAGGTCGCGGTCCTCAGGCGTTGACCAGCCCGCGCCGCAGCGCGTAGCCGACGAGCTCGGCGCGCGAGGACAGGCCGAGCTTCTGCTGGATGTGCGCGCGGTGGGTCTCGACGGTGCGCACCGACAGGTACAGCTGCTCGGCGATCTCGGCGTTGGTGTGTCCGAGCGCGATCAGGCGCAGGACTTCGAGCTCGCGTTCGGAGAGATCGTCGGGCGGTCCGGGCGCAGGCTCGGAGGCCATCCGCGCCCCGAGCCTGGGGTTCAGGTAGCTTTCGCCGGCCGCGGCGCGCCGTACGGCCTCCACGAGCTCGTCGTCGGCGGCCTCCTTGAGCACGTATCCGATCGCGCCCGCGCCGAGCGCATGACGCGCGAACGCCGGCTCCTGCTGCATCGTCAACACGACGATCTGCGTGGCGGGCGCCTCCGCGCGGATGTCGGGGATCGCCTCGAGGCTCGAGCCGCCGGGCATGTTCAGATCGAGCACGAGCACGTCCGGGGTGTGGCCGCGCACGTAGCGACGCGCGCTGTCGAGGTCGCCGGCCTCGGCCACCACCTCAAACCCGGCCTCCCCGTCGAGCAGCAAGCGCAGGCCGCTGCGCACGACCGCGTGATCGTCGGCGAGCACGATCCGGATGGCATCCACCCGCGAGGACTCCTCGCCCCGACCGGCGTCGGCCTGTGCCTGCCGTGTCTGCTGATCTGGCATGGCGATGATGAACGTATCGCGTAACGACCCGGTGCGACTACGGGAAAAGTACGTTGATTCGCGCGGGTCGATACGGATGCCGGGCGGTCCGCCGATCCTGGCTTCCGCCCAGGCTGGTGGGTTGTCCTGAAGCGTTTGACCGGAAACCCGTTCGCAATCTCAGCGCTGGAGCGGAACTTCGGGTCTCGCTCCAGCTGCGGCGCTGCGAGAGGTCCGTCAGATCCCCTGACCCGGCAGGAACTCGTTCGTGAACGGCGGCAGCGCGCCGTTCGGGTTGTGCTGGAGCAGCCCATGCGTCTGCATCCACGCACCGAAGCTCGCCCACGCCGACGGTTCCTGCCAGCCGTAGGGGTCGCTCGCGCTGGCCGGCGTGGCCGCGGGCAGCGTCTGGCGGATCGATTCGAGCTGCAGCTTCGGTTCCAGCGACGGATTGGCTTTGACCACCAGCGCGGCCGCCGCCTGCGGGTTCGCGCGCACCTCGCGCTCGCCGCGCGTCAGCGCCTGCATGAACGCGCGCAGGTCCTGGCCCCGGCTGCGCGCCTCGTCTTCGCGCACGACCAGCACCAGCTCGTCATACGCCGGCACCCCCGCCTCGTTGACCGGGATCACGACCGGGTGCTTGTGCAGCAGCTGCAGCTGGATCGCCTCATAGTTCCAGAACCCGCCCAGCGTCGCCGCCACCTTGCCGGAGAGCATCGCCGGGACGAGGTTGAACCCGACGTTCACTTCCTGCACGCTGCTCGGGTTCACGCCCGCGGTCTGCAGCGCCGTGTGCAGCTCGGCCGCCTGATAGTCGATGCCGGCCGTCCCCACGCGCTTGCCCGCCAGGTCTGAGACCTTCTGCACGTGCTGGCCTGGAAGCGCGATGATCGAGGTCAGCGGGCGCTGCACGAGCGCGCCGATCGACACCAGCTTCAACCCCTGATCGCGCGCCAGCAGCAGCTCCGGCTCGTAGGAGATCGCCATGTCAACCTTGCCGGTCGCCAGCAGCTTCAGCGGGTCGGCGGTTTCGGCGGGGATCTGCGGGCGCACGTCCAGCCCGACCGCGCGGAAGTCTCCGTGTGCGATCGCGGAGTACAGCGCCGCGTGATCGGCGTTGGGGAACCAGTCGAGCATCACCGTGAACGGCTTGACCGCGGGCGCCGAGGTCACGTCCTGCTTGGTCCCGCACGCGGACAGGGCCAGCGCGCAGACGAGGCCGAGCGTCGCGAGCGCCGCCGGTGCGCGGAGGACTCGTCTGGGCCTCCTCGACTGCGGGCGCGGGGAGTGACGGCGGTCGGCTGACAGGACTCTCAACGGATGTCTCCTCTGGATCGATGCGCCCACGGCGCCAGACGGCGCTCGGCGAGGGCGAGGGTATAGAAGCAGGCGATCGCGAACACGAACAGCACCACGGCCGCCGCGTATGCGCGCGGGGTCTGCAGCGCGGTCAGGTCGGCGTCGATCTCGTGTCCCAGGCCAGCGTATGCACCGGTCGTGGCGGTTTGGGACTCGGCGATGTAAGCACCGATCACAGCGACCGTCAGTGCGATCCGCGCGCCGCTGATCGCGGCGGGCAGCGCCGCCGGCAGCTCGGCGAACCGGAACGCCTGCCAGCGCGAGGCGTCCAGCGTGCGCAGCAGCTTCAACTGCTCGGGATCGACGGCCGCGAGCCCGTCCACGGTCGTGACGAGCACCGGAAAAAAGCAGATCAGGGTGATCACCACGAGCTTGGGCACGATGCCGAACCCCCACCAGAAGATCAGCAGCGCGGCGATCACCGCGATCGGCACCGCCTGCGAGCCGACGGCCAGCGGATACACCGCGCGGCGCAGAGCAGGGGAGAGGTGGATCGCCACTGCCAGCACGAACCCGCTCGCCAGCGCCAGGCCGATCCCGAGCACCACCTCCTCGGCGGTCGGTCGCAGGTTCAGCGCCAGGAACCCGGCGTTGTCCCACAGCGCCGCGGCGACTTCGTGCGGCGCCGGCAGCACGAGCTGGTTCACGCCGCCCAGATCCACATAGGCCTCCCACGCGCCGAGCAGCACCGCGACGAGCGCGAGGGCCGGCAGCGCGTTCAGGACGCGGCGTCTCACCGTGCGCTCCTCAGTCCCAGCGCGAGGGTCGGCAGCAGGTTCAGGACGCGGCGGCGACTCATTGCCCGATCCCCAGCTCCAGCCCCAGCGCGATCAGCGCCTGCTCGCGCAGCGCCACCACCTCGGGATCGGTGCGCACGCGGGGGCGCTCCAATCCAACCTCCAGTTCAGCCACGACTCGTCCCGGCCGGGGCGAGAGCACCGCGACGCGGTCGGCCAGCACGATCGCCTCCTCGACGTCATGCGTCACCAGCACCACCGTCCTGGGCTCGCTGCGCAGCGCATCCACGAGCCACGCGTGCATCTCCGCACGGGTGATCGCGTCCAGGGCGCCGAACGGCTCGTCCAGGCACAGCAGGGTCTTGCCCGACAGCAGTGTTCGCACGAACGCGACTCGCTGGCGCATCCCGCCCGAGAGCTCGTGCGGCTGGGCCTGCTCGAACCCGGCGAGACCCAGCTCGGCGAACAGCTTCGCCGCCCGCTCGCGTGCTCGCGCACGGGGCACGCGCGCGATCCGCAGCGCGAGCGCGGCGTTGTCCACGGCGCTCAACCACGGCAGCAGCAGGTCGTGCTGAGGCATCAGCGCCGCCGGTGCGCACTCGATCGAGCCTGCATCGGGCGCCTGCAGCCCGCAGATCAGCTCCAGCAGCGTCGTCTTGCCGCACCCGCTCGGTCCGACCACCGCCAGCAGCTCGTTCGTGGCGGCGTGCAGCGATATGCCCGCCAGCGCCTGCACGCTCGTGCCATTGCGGTCACGGTAGGCGCGGCTCACCTCGGCGACACTCACGGCGGGAGCCGAGGCATTCTCGGTGGGCGGTCTCGGGCTGGGCTCGAGCCCTATCTGCACGTGGCTCCCTTCGCGGGCATTACCCCACAGGTTCAACGGGTCGGCGCCGGGTATCGCTACGTGCGCCATCTCAGCCGGCCTGTCCCGCCAGCTCCCCTGGTGTCAGTCAGTCTGCTCTACCGCCGATGCTAGCGCGCGGCGGCGATGACCGGTCGCGTCAGGGCGCGCACGAAGTCCTCGAGCTGGGCCGTCGTCCAGCACTCGAACGCGGTGCAGTACTGCTCATAGGCGGCGATCACCGAGTCGCCGTAGTTCCAGTACAGCCTGGGCTCCGGGTTCAGCCAGAACGTCCTGCCCGCCCGCGCCGCGATCTGGGCGAAGATGTCCGCGCGCGGGTCGCGCCCGTTGGTGCGCGCGTCGCCCAGCACGATCACGGTCGCGCGCGGATGCAGATCGTCTTCGACGTCCACCAGAAACTCCGACCACACACGCCCGTAGTCGGTGTACCCCGAGATGTCGGCCACGCCCGCGTCGCTGCCGATGCGCTCGCTGACGGCGCTGAAGTTGCGCTCGTGTTCGAAGATGTCGGTCACCTCGCTGATTCGCTCGATGAACACGAACGAGCGCATCTTGCGGAACGTGTCGTGCAGCGCGTGCAGCACCGACAGAAAGAACACCGACGCCGAGGTCACGCTCGTGGAGACGTCGCACAGCACGTATATCTCCGGCCGGCGCGGGCGGCGCGGGCGGTACTTGAGCACGACCGGCACGCCGCCCGTCTGCAACGAGGCGCGCATCGTGCGCCTCACGTCTACATGGGCGTGATGTCTGTGCCCGCGCGCCTGCAGCCCCTGCGTGGCCAGCCGCCGGCGCAGCTGCGCCACCACGCGGTGCACGGCCGCCAGGTCCGCCAACGGCCCCGAGGGCAGCGCCCGGTCCAGCTCGCCCAGTGGCCGCGCGGGGGGCAGGCTGCCGGTGCGTTCCACCTGAGCGCGCTCGAGCTCGCGTCTGAGCAGCGCCTCGAACCGCCGCAGCGCCTCGCGTGGCACCCCGTCGCGACGGGGGTCATTCGCGGGCAGCTCTGGCTGGGGCTCTGCGCGCAGCCCCAGCGCACGACGGATCCGCTGCACGTCCACGCCGATCACGCCCGAGCCCTCCTGCCGGCGCGCGAACGCCGCGATCGCCATCCGCGCGAGGTCGCGCATCGCCCCCTCCGAGCCGTCTCTCAGCGCTGCGGCGATCTGGGCGCGCAGTCCCTCGAGCTCTTCGTCGGTCAGCTCGTCGAGGTCCAGTCCCCCGGGGGTGGCGTCCGCCTGCTCGCGCACGTCCTCCCTGATCGCGGCCAGCTCGACCGCGCGGAACATGAACCGGTCGAACACCAGCTCGAACACGCGCCTGTCCTCCTGGCTCTTGGCCAGCGTCGCGGCCAGCGCCTCGCGGAAATCCGCCTGCTCGGTCCAGTCGATCTCTCCCAGCACCGCGAACGCGTCCAGCAGCTCTGAGGTCCCGACCGCGACGCCTTCGCGGCGCAGCTCCTCGCCCAGCTCCAGCACCCGCGCGGCGAACCCCGACGGCGGCGCGATGGAGTCCTCCGCGCGCCCGAGTCGAGTGACAGGGCCGTTATCGGACTGCACGGGACCGGCGCCAGGCCGCGCCGCCGGGGCGGCGTCGGGACTCGGACGATCCTCAGAGCGCATCGGCCGTCGCCCCGAGCTTCAGCCCGACGCGCTCGGCCACGAGGTCCATGTCGGTCCGGTGCTTGACGATCACCGACATCGTGTCCATGAACGTCTGCTCGTCGATGTCTTCCGCGCCGAGCAGCAGCAGCGCCCGCGCCCAGTCGATCGACTCGGCGATCGACGGCGGCTTCTTCAGGTCCAGCGCTCTGACCATGCCGACCACCTCGACCAGCCTGCGCGCGACCGTCTCGGGCAGGTCGGGCGCGTGCAGCCGGACGATCTGAAGCTCGTGCTCGAGCTCGGGATAGTCGAGCCACAGGTACAGGCAGCGGCGCTTGAGCGCCTCGGTCAGCTCGCGCGAGTTGTTCGAGGTCAGCAGCACGACCGGGTGCGTGCGCGACTCCACGCGGCCCAGCTCGGGGATCGAGATCTGGAAGTCTGAGAGCACCTCCAGCAGCATCGCCTCGAACTCCTGGTCGGTCTTGTCGATCTCGTCGATCAGCAGCACCACCGGCTGCTCTGAGGCGATCGCGCTCATCAGCGGCCGCGCGAGCAGGAACTCCTCGCCGAAGATGTCCTCCTGGACCGCGTCCCACCCCGCGCCGTCGGCCTCGGCCTGGATGCGCAGCAGCTGCTTGCGGTAGTTCCACTCGTACAGCGCCTTCGCCTCGTCCAGCCCCTCGTAGCACTGCAGCCGCACGAGCTCTCGGTCCAGGTAGGAGGCGAGCGCCTTCGCCAGCTCGGTCTTGCCGACTCCCGCCGGTCCCTCGACCAGCACGGGCTTGCCGAGCTTCGTCGCCAGGTACGCCACCAGCGCGGTCGACTCACCCGGCAGGTATCCGACCGCGCGCAACCCCTCTGTGACTGCTTGGACGGAGGCCGGCGCCTCGGACGAGCTCGACATCGTCCGCGCAATGATAGGCGTCAGAGTGTGTGGTTTCAGTTGATGGGCGTCAGGGCGCCCGGACTCTCAGTCCGAGTCGGGCGGCTGATCCTCGAACGAGAGCTGCTCCGTAGCCGGGCTGGCGGCCACGGGTCGGCGCGTCGCCGGGCGGGGCGGCGCCGCCGGCGCCGGTCCTACCGGCATGGCGGGTGTCACCGGCGCCGGTGGACGACGTGGACGGCTGCGAACCACCGGCGGCTCCGGGCGCCGCATCGCGCGCATGCGCGAGCCGGCGTATGTCATCAGGCCCGCCGCCGCCAGGGCGAAGAAGATCCCCCACTGCACCCCCACGTTGGCGGCGATCCCGTGGCTCGAGATCCCCGGCTTGTCGAACAGCCGGATGACGAGCAGCAGCGCCGTCCACAGGCCCGCCACCATCACGACTGCCCCGTCGCTGCCGGGGAGATGGAACTTGCGACCCTCCGCCCGCGCGTACAGCAGGTAGATCACCGCCATCGCGACCAGCAGCACGGCCGCCTCGACGAACGAGAACACCTGGAACGCGTTCAGATTCCGGCTCTGCAGCGGCGCCGTCCGGGGCGCGTTTACGACCGCGTTCTGCTGATACCAAGGCAGCAGCATCGTCACGAACAGCGCCACCGCGGCGCCGCCGACCAGGCGTTGCTCGCCGTCCAGCGCCCGCCAGTCGCGCGTCAGTCGTGCCATCGACTCGACTCGCTCCTGCACCCGCTCGTGGTGTTCCGCGCCATAGTCCTCAGTCTAGGGTTCGTCAAGGAAGGCTTCGTCAGCTGCTTGACGGGACCCACGGGCGCGGCGCCGGCCGTCAGCGCTTGGTCAGCGCGATCGTGCCCGTGGCGGTCGAGAAGTTGCCCGCCAGATCGGTCGCTGTGACCGTGACCGAGTACGCGCCCGTCTGCGCTGGCGTCACCCACAGCACCTTCGGCTTGCCGCGTTCCACCGTCGCGCCGTTGCTCCATACGGTTTTGCCGCCCCGCCGGATTGTGATGTGCACGGCGGAGACCTTGGACAGCGACACCTGCACGCCCGCGCGCGTGCTGCCCGGCAGCGTGGTCGTGAGCAGCGAGACCACCGGCGGGGTGTGCAGGTCGGCCGTGAATTTCTGGGCGGTAGTGCAGTAGATTTCATCGCCCGCGATCGGCGTTGGCGCGGCCTGGGCAGTCCTTGCTCGCTCCGATGCGCTTGCCGCGCTCGCTCCGCCCGTTCCTGAACCTGCACCGCCGCCGGTTTCGCTCGGTGAACCCCCCGACGCCGGGGGCAAGGGTGTAGGCGTAGGCGTAGGTGAGGGCGTAGGCGCCGGGGGGGAGGGCGCCGGGGCCGCGACACCCGTGAGCGGTGGGCCTTTGTGCGTGCGTTCGCACAGGTGCGTCAAAAATTCGGTCAGCAGTTCGTGGTAGTTCAGATCCGATTCGCCGAACTGGTCATACATCGACCACGCGCCCGTGTCGTAGTGCGGCGTCTCCGCACGAGCCTCGGCGTCGCCTTCTTCGAACAGCTTCAGCCCCAGCGGATCTTTCGTAATCGACGTGTATTCGTAGAGCCCGACCTCGGCCTGGATGAACCCGTTCAGAATTCGATCGCTCGGCGCGTAGGTGTACTCGGCGTACTCCGCCCCCGCGGCGGTCTTCACGCGGACCCCCGCCGGCGGGGCGGTCTGGAAGATGCCGAGCGCCTGCTGGGCCGCCGTCAGATACGCCGGTTCTTTGAACCGCGACCACGCGCGCGCGAGCACCTGCAGGGCAGTGCCCTGCGACAGCCCGCTCGTCCACGGCGGCGCGCCGCCGTCGAAATGAAACATGTACTCCCACGCGATCCCCCCGGCGCGCTGGGTCGCGAGCGGGATCACTTCGCTCAGCAGTTCGCGCAGGTTTGTGTTTTCGTGACCCGACAGGTAGTACCCGTTGGCCTCGCCGAACGTCCCCAACCACTGGATCTGGATGCCCTGGCCGGCGTAGTACTCCCACACGATTTTGCTCGGCGGAAAGCTCACCCGCTCGCGGGATGCGATCAGCGGTTCGGTCGTCCACCACCGCCTGTTCTTTTCCAGTGTCAGCATCAGCGCCGGCAGCCGTGTCGGCGTGAACTCGCCGGCGGCGGCGATGCCTTCGACGTTGGCGATCACGCTCTGAAGTTCTGAGTGCCGAGTGCCGCTCAGCTTCTTCAGCGAGCGTTGCGCCGCCGCGTACGCGCTCGTGTACTGCGTGTATTGCGCTTCGGTGATCGCACCGCTGCCCTTCAGGCTCGCCAGCGCAGCGCTCACGCTCGGTCCGCGCGCGCCCGCCTGCGCGGGAGCCATCATCACGGCGATCAGTCCGCTCAGAGCGAGGGTGCTGAGAAGGGGGAGCATGCGCGCACGCACGCGCGTGGCCAGTCGGGCGAACATCGCGCGGATGCTATGGCTCGACCCGGACCGTGCCTGCACAGCCGGTTGCAGTCGTCCGTTATTGCGCTGGGGCATACTCCCCCAAACCCCCCGAACCGTCGCAGTTGCGCTGGGTTCGTGACACTTGTTGTCGTCATCTCATCGCGCTATCGTGGGCGTGTGTTCGACGAGGCGGTCATAGCTGAGGCTGGCCGGCGGCTGTTGGAGGCCGCACCGCCGAACTCGCAAGTGATCCTGTTTCGGGTCCCATGCCCGGGGAGAGGCTGGCGAGCACAGCGATCTAGACTTCCTCGTGATCGAGCCGTCCGTCGAGGACGTGATCAAAGAGTCAGTTAGGCTACGTCGAACGCTGAACGGACTCCACGTCTGGGCGGATGTCGTGGTCGTGACCGAGGAGAGTGTCCGCGAGTGGCGAGACGTGTACGGCACTGTGATCCACGCCGCGCTGGATGAGGGCAGGGAGCTGGCGGCATAGTGGCTACGTCGATTGATCTCGCTCGCAAGCTCGCTGGTCTCGCGGGCGACGATGAGTTGATGGCGAGGTGGTTGCTCCCGGTCGAGGGGGTGACGGACGCTGGGATTGGTTTTCACGCCCAGCAAGCTGTCGAGAAGGCTTGAAGGCCGCGGCTTGGCGCTGCTGCAGAAGACGAGCGCCGATCTTGAAACGAGCACGCGCTGCGTCCAGCTCACGGCGCGTGTTAGAATTACAGCGCAGGGTCGAGCCGCCGGTATCGGTGGGAACTCGGTCTTGCTAGGTTTTGCGAAGGGCCGCCTGAGTGCGGCTCTTCGTTTATCCAAGGCCCCGAACGCCGTACCGGCTCCGCCCGTCACGGATGATGACCACTCCGAGGCGCTGCTCGTACCACTCCCACATAAACGTCCGGCCCGGCGCGCGCACGATCGCCTGAAATGCCGTGTGCGCGACGAAGTCTGCGACCTGAGGCCACTGGCTCTCCCTCGCATCCCGCGTCCACGGGTCCTCCACGATCCGCCGCGTAGCAATATCAAGCTCACGATGCATCGTCCGCAGCTCTCCGCTCTCTCCGTCGAGAACGACCATGCCATGATCGTCGGCCTCCCGCAGGCGCAGGTCAATCCAGTCCATCAGCGCCCGATACGGCGGCTTGTGACGATTATCGGGCGCGAAGCTCGTCATGACCTCAACGCCAGGCATCGCGACAATGGCATCCAGCGCGGACACAAACTCCTGCCAACGAATCGGCTTGCTGCGATTGATCGTTGCATCGGGATCATCTGATGGACGGCCCCTGCCCGCCAGCCAATCCGCCGCGTGCAGCCGTGAACGCACATCGATCTCATGGACGGCACGCAGATGCCGCCGCCAGCCAAGCCAGACATCCAACGCCGCCGTCCACGCCTCAACGGGCACGGAAACGGCCGAGAACGTCGTGACTGCCTCGTTACCCGAGTCATCCACATAGAACAATCGCACGATCCACACCGTAAAGAGCGCTTGAGACCCCAGGACGAAGCGGCCCCGCCTGGGGTGTATGGGTGCTGGGGCCATCGTGCTTGTCGTGTTCAGGCGCTATCCTGGGGTCGTGAAACATTCGGTTCTGAGCACCACCCCGACAGCCGAGACCCCTGCGCTGAGTGACGAGGAGCGCCTCGAACGGCGCAGGCGATTTATCGAGCGAGTGCTCAGCCCGGATGGGCTGGATCGGGACACGCTCGAGCACATCGAGCAGCTGACCGGCGAAGAGCCCTAGCGACCGCGGTGGACGCTGCCGAGTTGTTGCGTGGCGACGTGCCGTTCATCGTCGACACGTCGGCGTGGTGGCGGTTCTCGTCGCTCTCCGGCGAACTCGTCGACAAGGCGATCGTTGACGATCGCCTGTGGATCACCCCAATCGTACGAATGGAGATCCTCTACTCCGCCCGCAACAGCACCGAGTACATCGCGTTCGAGACGGAACTCGACGGGTTCCGGATCCTGCGCAACGATCGCGCCGTCGCCGACGCCGCGATGAGCGCGATCGGCGAGCTGGCCGAGCACAGCGACGGGTACCACCGCGTGCCGCTGACCGACGCCCTGATCGCCGCGGCTGCCGCCGAACACGGAGGCGTTGCGGTGCTCCATCGCGACACTCACTTCGACAAGCTCGCCGAAGTCCTCGCATTCGAGAACGTCAAGCTTCCAGGGTCCTGACCGTGGCGGGTGCATCTCCGCGGTGAACGCCAGCGCTTCGATCGTGACCCGGCGTGCGCGGCGCAACCGCGGCCCCGCGCACCCAGATCGGCGTTGCGCATCGTCGTGGCTGCGGCTGTCAGGTGTTCAGTTCGTCCGCGCGGATGGCTGCGCGCGAAGCGCATACCACGCGCTTGTTGATCCGGTTGACCAGGCCCGCGGCGTGCAGGTCGGCGATCGCGTCTTCGACCTCGATGCGCTCGCCCTTGTCGCGGATCAGCTCCTTGACCGTCCAGGGCCGGTCCTCGACGATAAGGGATTGCAGGACGCCTCGGAGCACAGATCGGCGTGCTGCTCGACCATCAGGAGCAGGCCCTCAGCGACGCGATCCAGGCCGCGTTCGATCTCGATTAACCCGCCCTACGCCACGGGCACGAGCGTCAGCCCGCGCTGGGCGAAGTGGTGGTCGAAGGCGAACGCCTCGGTGATCCCCTCGCGCTCCATCAGGGCGAAGGATGTCGCGTCCACGTGGCTCCAGCGCTTGTCGGCGTGGGCTTCGAGGATCGCCCAGGCGTCCTGCTCGACCGACTCATCGATCCGCACCATCTCGATCGCCTCCCCGGCGCGGAAGCGACGGCCCCATTCGATCGCCTCCTCCCGGCCTGCCCTGACGAGCAACGCCGTGTAGGTCTCGGAGAAGACGTAGTTCGAGGTCACCAGCAGCGCACGCTCGGACACCAACCTCGACAACGCCGTGCGCGCCGCCTCGTGCTCGCGCTCACCGCCGTTGCGCAGCGCCACGAACGCGCCCGTATCGACAAACACCCTTCTCAACCGTAGAGGTCCTGATCGAGCGTTTGCACAGATGAGCTGCCAGATCCCTTCGTGGGGGGCTCGTCGACCAGGTAGCGGATCAGCGAATCGCGATCGTGGTTCGGCCTACGCGAGCGCGCCCTGTCGATCAGCTCACGCACCACAGCCGCGATGCTTCCTCCCTGGCGAGCCTGCTGCTTCAACCAGCGATACTGTGCATCATCCAGGTAGAGCTGCGTACGATGCTGCATAACGCCATACAGTATACAGCATTACACATGGGGAGAGGTCTCTGAGCCGCCCTCAGCCGGCCGTCGAACTCAGCGTGTAGGCGGACTTGCCGTCCCTCGGGGCGCTTCGTGCGGGTGACCCGGCGTGCGCGGCGCAACCGCCGCGCCGCGCACCCAAGATCAGCGTTGCTTATCCTCGTGACTGCCCGGTGGCGATCAGGTGTTCAGCTCGTCCGCGCGGATGGCTGCGCGCGAAGCGCATACCACGCGCTTGTTGATCCGGTTGACCAGGCCCGCGGCGTGCAGGTCGGCGATCGCGTCTTCGACCTCGATGCGCTCGCCCTTGTCGCGGATCAGCTCCTTGACCGTCCAGGGCCGGTCCTCGACGATAAGGGATTGCAGGACGCTTCGTGTGATTGCGGCGCTCATGGTTCCTCCTTGTGGTCGGAGGCCCCGGGAGGACTGCTCTGGCGGCAATGAAGCCACGCTGCCGTTGTGCTGGTAGCTTGGCCGGCGTGCCGGGAGTTTGTGCTCTCGGTGCCACGGCGCCCGGGTGGCCACAACCATCGCGGGCGCCAACTTGTATGGTCGTCCGGCAGCCTATCATAACTTAGCCCAACTGTAAAGGCCGTGTTGTGTGCGATGCCTCCCCCGCGCCGTCGAGCAGAACAAGACACCGACGCATATCGCACCCTCGGGAAGGCGCTGCGTGAGCTACGCGAACAGGCCCAGCTCACTCAAGAGCAGCTGGCGGGGAAGGTGGAGATCGGCGCGACCTATGTCTCGCAGGTCGAGAACGGGCATCGCGGCATCCGCTGGCACACCCTCCTTGGCCTCCTGCGCGCCCTGAACTCCGACCTGCAGCAGCTCAGCGAGGCGATCGACAAGCAGCAACGCGAGCGCCCCGCGTCCTGACAAGAACACGCCCGCCAGAGCGCGCCCCGACACGTCAGCCGGCTCGCCGTCGACCACTTCGTTGCACGCGCAACGACGCGCAGAAATCTTCGAGCATGGCGGGACCAGTATCGACAACACCGCTCGCGCGCTCACGCTGCTGAGCCTGGCGGGCGCCGACGCTCCCACCATATCTGGAGATTGACTTGCGCGAAGCCACAAAGCCAGACCGCAGCGCCCATGGCAGGGACTATCAACAGCCATGTCGGTGCGTCCAGGATTACCAACAATCCATAGACGATGATCTGCGGTGGAAGAATCCGTAGATACAAGCGACGTGTGTAGTGACGCTTGATCTCTAAAGGGGCTGTGCGCGGGGGCGGCGCGCCAAGGAGCTTGATTATGAGCGAAGCTAGCCTCTCGCTCATCACTTAACCTTCTCGTAGATCAGGTAACCGACACCAGCAAGACTGCCTACAACAGCAAGTGCGCTCGAGCCAATAAAGACGTAATGATGACCCGTGGCCTCCGCAAGTTCATTGAGGAACGTGCCCCAACCCTTTACTCCTGCACCCTCCCCGGCTCCCGCTGCCGCCTCGGCTCCTGCTGCCTCCTCACCTGCACCGCTTACATCCAGGGCACCGACGACGGCGCCTTCTAGCCCGTGCGCGACGGATGCAAGATATCCGCAACCGTTTTCGTAAGAACTGATCTCTTTTTCGTAGTATGGGATCGGGTTGAGCGGGCTTTCGGATATGACGTTGCCTTCGGTCCAAAAACTTTCGCTGAATGGATTCCAGCTACTCAGCCCCGTCGTGTCGCCGCGGTTCAACGGATTATCCTCGGCGTAGTTGTAAGGGGCCTGCGTGATCGACACGGCCGGGTCCACGCTCATGAACTGCGCGGTCGCGGGATCGTAGACCCGAGCCCGCAGGTAGATGAGTCCGGTGTCCGAGCTGGTGTACTGCCCGTCGTAGCCGAGCGGCGTGGTCGCGGCCCCTTCGCATGTTGGTGTGCCGTAGGCGCTGTAGGTGCATTTCCCGGTGACGGTGCCGGTTGAGCCGGTCAGGAGGCGTGTGGAGCCTTGCTGGTCGTGATGAAGATAGGTGACGGTGCCGCCGCTTGAGATTTGCTCGATCGGCAGGCCGGCTGGCCCGTAGATGTAGCTGTTCGTGGTGTCGCTGAGGATCAATGGGAGACCTTCGGTCATGTCCCACATAAAATAGCTGGTCGTGCCCGAGATCGTCTGCGAGATGCGCAGTCCTTCGCCGTTGTAGGCGTAGCTGTCTTCGATCGCGGCTTTTTCGCCTTCTTTGGGTCGTTCGACCGAGATGAGGTTTCCGGACTGGTCGTAGCCGTAGGTCGTCGCCGGGCCTTTTTCGGGAGTGGTTTTCGTGCGCTCGCCTACTTCGTTGTAGGCGTATGTGACGCCGCCGCCGCTTTCGAGCTCGTCGGCGCTGTCGTATTTGTAGGTGCCTGCCCCGATCTTGGTCGGGTTATTGGCCGAGTCGTATTCGTAGGCCACGCCGGCGCCTTTGGTGAGACGACTGTTTTTGTCGTATTCGTAGGCCGGTTTTTCTTCGCCTGGCAGTCCTTTGCTCGTGACCGTTTTGACCTGCCCGTCGCTGTCGCGGGTGTAGACGAGAGACGCGAGGGTTTCTGTGCTTTTCTTCATCTTGACTTCGGTCATCTGGTCCGCGTCGTTGTAGGCGTAGGTGTCTTCGTCTTTGGTTTCGCTCGGGAACACCGTCGCTTTCAGCTCTGAGTCTTCGTTGTAGGTGAATTTGGTGACCTTCGAGTTCCAGTCCGTGACCTTTTCGAGTCGGGCATCTTTGTCGTACCCCCGGGTGATTTCTTTGCCGTTGGGGTACTTGATCTTAGTCGGCTCGTTGGCGAGGTTGTATTCATACTTGCCGACTTCTTTGTTACCGTTTTCGGCTTCGATGAGGCGGTCGAGTTTGTCGTAGGTGTTTTTGGTGGTCCCGCTGCCGTCGACCATCTTCGTGAGCTTGCCGTCTTTGTTGTATTCGTATTCGACGGCGTGAGTTTTTCCGCCGGAGTAGCTGATCTTTTCGAGACGGTTCGCGGGGTCGTAGGTGTAGGTTGTGGTCCGTTTCGCCGCGTCAGTCACGGACTTGAGGTTGCCGGCGGCGTCGTATTCCTTGGTCGTCTTGCGTTCCTTCGGGTCGATGACTTCGGTGACCTCCTCGAGCAGGTTGCGTTCGTACTTTGTCGTGTGTTTGTTGCCGTCGGTCTGGCTCTTGACCTGACCCATCGAGTCGTATTCCGTATCGGTAGCCGTGCCCTTTGGTTCTTCGGTCTTGGTCAGCTCGTTGTCCGCGTCATAGACGTATTTGGTTTTGTTGCCGTCGGGGTCGGTCAGCGTTTCGAGGTTCCCATCCGCGTCGTATGTGTATTTCGTTTCGTGTTTGAGGGGATCGGTGATCTTGAGCGGCCGGCCCTGCGAATCGCGTTCGATCTTGGTCTCGTATTTTTCTTCTTCCCCGGCTTTGACATGGCCACGCGGGCTGACGGTGGCGGTCTCCTGCGAGTCTTCGTTGTATTCCCACGTGCGCTTGTTGCCCAGCGGGTCTGTTTCCGCCTTGCGATCTCCATAAGAATCGTATTCGTATTTCCAAGTCTGTTCCAGCGGATTGGTCATGCTTTCGACATCACCGTTGCTGGCGTATTTGTAGGTCGTCTTCTGCGTTTCGCTGCCGACTGGCCGTTCGATCACTTCGGGGTCGCCGTGGCTGTTGCGTTTGATCGTGGTGGTCTCGCCTTCGGGCGTCGTTTCGGTTTCGATGTCGTGCGTGCTGTCGTATTTCCATTTCGTTTCGTCGCCGTCGGCGTTCTTTTCGCTCGTCTTGTCGCCTGTGGAGTTGTAGCCGTATTCGGTCGTGTGTTTGTCGCCGTCCGTGCGCTTGGTAAGCTCGTCGGCCGAGTTATACGACAAGGATTCGGTCGTTTCGCTGGACGTGCCGGCGGCGCGGGTGATCGTTTCTAGCTCGTCTTCGCTGTTGAAGTGCTCGTGCTCGACGGCACCAGTGGCTTCGTTGGTGATCGTGGTTTCCTGTTCAGGTGGCAGCGCATAGTATTCCTGTTCGGCTTCGGTAGGTTCGGCTACTTCCTCGGCTTCTTCTTCGGGTTCTTCTTCGGTCGCCGTACTCCATTTGTAGCCGGTATGTTTGCTGGCTATTTCTTCGTAGCTGAAATGGAGGGTGTCGCTCAGCGGGTTGGTCTGTGAGACGACCTGGTGCGCTCCGTTGTATTCGTTGGTCGTTTTGCCCCCCAGGCCGTTGACCGTTTCGGTCAGCTCATGCGAGCTGTTGTACTTGAAATGCCATCGGGCGCTCGATTCGCCTGGCTCGGTCACGCTTACGAGATTCCCGGCTTCATAACCATATTTGACGACGTGGCTCATCGGGTCGGTTGCGCTTTCGACCTGGCCAGAGCCGTTGACGGTCAGGGTGAGTTTGCGGCTGGCAGGGTCGGTGACCACGATGCTCTTGAGCACTTTGTGGCATCCGCTTTCGCAGACTTCTTCTTCGTTATACGTCACGGTCGTCGTATTGCCGTTGCGGTCGCTCTCGCTCAACAGTCTGCCAGACGAGTTGAAAGTGAAGGTTTCCTGGTCAGGCAACGTAAACTTGTACGTGCTTTCCGAGGTGTAGAGGAGCTTTGCCTGCGACCACGCAGGTGGGGCGAATTCTCCCGGCGTGCCTATTTTTCCGAAGAACACCACGGTACTGCCATTGCCCTGCACCACTGTAACGGCGTTCGTTTCACTATCAATTTCGAGATGATCGCTAAACGACGAACTCCACCCATACCCGAACAAACCCGGCGAGGAAGCTTCGACCGCCGCCTGCGAGTTATACGTCCGTTTCAAAACAAACGGCACTCCCAAAGCCGGAACACTGAGGTCGGTCTGCGACTCCACCTCATTACCCGTCGCACAATCAACAGGTTTACCCTTGCACGGGTCCTGGACATGCGTATCCGCAGCGTTACCCAACCCAAACCGTTCCCTACGCCGCGGCCCATGCCGACGCTTAGCCGGCCGCCAAGCAAAACGCGCGAAGAGAAATTCACGGATTCCGCGGTACTCGTCTTCGATACTCAAATGTTCACGTTTTTCAAAGCGTTTGGGAGGTTTACCTTCGATATTTGAAGTGACAACCGTATGGAGCCCTTCACAACCTTCAAAGATATTCCCGTGTTCGCAGACTTCCTCGTATTCTAGATGCCCGTCACCCCCTTCGTAGCCTTCTTCCCCAAAATAATACTTGCCAGCAGGCTCCTTATATTCAATTTCCCGTTCAATGTTGCCCCCATAGTTATCCGCTATTTTCGCGAAAAGCACACGCCCTTCCGGGTAAGACCTGATGGACGCGCTCGCAGCGGGCACAGCGACGACCGAAATCGACACCAGAGCACCACACATCAAGACAGCCAGCACACGGACAGAACGCCACAGCGGCGACGCCATCCGATCCACCCTCAAGAGATCAACCACCCTCTGCATAGAACCGGCCAGCCCGAGCATGCGCACCCTTTCTGTAGGTTTGTCCCGTCTTGCGTAGCTTTGCGCGGGAGCGTAGCCACAAGGATGGAAACATTCCATCGCCTTTAGTCTCTTCCCCGCATTTTGCGACTGTTTTTGTGCTGTCTCGGCTACAGACGTGCCGTTGTGGCGGTTGCCTGACCGGCTACGGGTCTAGACGATGGCGGCTTGCCACCGACGACCGACCCCGAACTCACCGAGCCACTATCCCGCTTCGCCGCGAACCTGAGACGTGCTCGGCTGAGCGCGGACATGAGCCAGGAAGCGCTCGCCGCCGAGGCCAACATGCACCGCACCGCCCTCTCCCGCCTCGAGACGTGCGAGCGCGCCCCGGAGTTTCGGACGCTCGTGCGGCTTGCCCGTGCCCTGGGCGTGACCCCGGCGAGCCTGCTGCGAGGCGTACGCTAACGCTGCCGAGCCGGCTGCCGAGCCGGGCTCACATCCGCACCCAGCGGTGGGCAACGCCCTACCTACTCCCGCCCGACCTCCTGATCGTCGGCTTCGAGCACGTCCTCCTCCTCGTCGTCCGCGTCGCCCTCGATCGAGTGCTCGCCGGGGTGATGCGTCACCTGAAATCGCTCGATCAGCTCGTCCCGTGAGACGAGACTGAGGCACGGACAGAACGATTGGCCGTCCCAGGCGACTGGTATGCCTACTCGACGATGAGCCCCGATAAGCGACAGCGGCAGCGCAATCCGCCGCGACAGGCCAAGCAGCCTCGCGCATCCAAGCCGACGTCCAATCCCGGGCCGCCATACATAGTGCTGTGGCATCCGGCGGCCGACGCCGAGCGTGCCGCGATCTCCGATCCAGCTGAGCGAGCGGCGATCCAGCACGCGCGGGAGAAGCTGGAAGCGATCGGTCCACGGCTCGGTGCTCCGCACAGCAGCGCGATCAAGGGCGAGAATGGGTCGGGACTGCGCGAGTTGCGCCCACGTGCGGGACGTAGTCGCTGGCGGCCGATCTATCGGCAGGTTGGTCCTGGGATCTTCGTGATCCTCGCCGTCGCCCCGGAGGCAGAGATCGACGGTCGCGGCTTCGATGAAAAGGTCCGTGACGCTCGGCGACGGTTCGATGAGCTGGAGACGTGATCCTCCATAGCGCGGTCGATAGCAACCTTGATATCATCGTGACGTAACCAAGATCAAGGGAGTGGCGTGAAGCTCAGCGACATAAAGACAAGCGAGCAGGTGTTGGCCGAGGAGCTGCGCGACCCGGACTTCCAGCGCGAGTGGGACCGAACCGCGGTCGCACGGGCCGTCGCGCTGAAGGTACTGACCTACCGTACCGATCACGAGCTCTCCCAGCGAGCGCTTGCCAAGAAGCTTGACATGACACAGCCACAACTCGCGCGCCTCGAGGCCGGCGAGCACAACCCCACCATCGACACCCTCGCCCGCCTCGCGCAGACGCTAGACCTCGAGTTCGCCATTGACATCCATCCGCGTCAGCGCGCGCCCAAACTCCTCAGCGGACGCGCGCAGGGTAGAAACGCCATCGCCTCCTACGAGATTGACACCGCCGCCGTGCTGCTAGCCGCCGGCTGAAGGCTCTCTCCGGCCCTCATGTCCAATGAGCCCGGCTGCGACACATAGATAGACGCGCCTCAGCCATACCTTCCCCTCCGCGTGTTGGTGTCAGTGAGCCGCCCTGGGTTGCACCCGTGATCTACCCCGGCCAGCCCCAGCCAACCTACTCCCGCCCGACCTCCTGATCGTCGGCTTCGAGCACGTCCTCCTCCTCGTCGTCCGCGTCCCCCTCGATCGAGTGCTCGCCCCCCGCGTGATACGTCACCTGGAAGCGCTCGATCAGCTCGTCGCGGCGGTGCTCGTCGACCGGGCTCTCGTCGGACACGAGCACCCATTCGGTCCCCTCGAGCTCCTCCATGTTGAAGATCTCGTGGTCCATCTCCGGGGAGTCGTCGACGATCAGCAGCACCTCGGTCTGGGGGTTGAAGTAGGTCCCCGGGCGGTTGGTCAGCTCGTCGAGCTCGAACGTGCGGTGGTCAGCGGCCATGTATGTCGCTTTTATACCCGACCGCGCGCGCGTGTGCTCATATCGCCCATAGGTCATCCCATTGTGCTCCTGGACACGCAGGGCAAGCTGGTCAAGGACGCAGTGAGCGAAGTGCTCGGCACACGAGTGAGCGAGGATCGCTCATAGGGTCATCCATTGTGCTCCTGGACACGCAGGGCAAGCTGGTCAAGGACGCAGTGAGCGAAGTGTGCTCGGCACACGAGTGAGCGAGGACGCCGATCCAGCGCCGCCATGCGTGTTCAGGGATTCAACTCCGCTAGGGTGCGCGCCACCTCGGCCTCGATGTCCAGCGGTTCCAGCCCCTGCCGTTCGCGCCGTTCGTTGCGGGCGACCACCAGCTGCAGCACCTCTTCGGCGATCCCCTGGTCGTGCTGGGGGCTCGCCGGCGCCGCCGCTGTCAGCTTCGCGATCTCCGCGTCGATGTCCAGCGCCGGCTCGCCCCGGCGCACCCGCCGTTCGCTGCGCGCCTGCAGCATCTGCCTGATCTCCTGCTCGCGCTCGGCCTGTGCGAGCTCGGGGCTCATGGTCGGCAGGTCAGCGATTTCCATGCCCTGGCCGAACGGCGATCCATGCGGCGGCTCGCCAGGCAGCCCGCCCTCGCCGATTTCGTCATACGCGCTGCCTTTGCTCACCAAAAACACGATCGACATCACGACCGACAGTCCCACTGCGCCGAACACGACGATCGGGAACGCACTCTGCATCTCTGGATTGTTGCGGATTTCGCCCGCTCCGTTTGGATCGCCTCGCTCGATCGCCTCTCTGGCCCTGCCACGGGACTGCACCACGCAGGTCCTCCGGGGATGAGCCGCATTTTGCGAGCGCTTTACCGCGCCCACGCGAGCGGCCGCGGTCTGCGCGCCCGGCGGTTTGTCACGCGCTGCGGTCTCGGCCCCCAGATCGACATCGTTGCTTTCTTGCCTCGCGCTTCGATACCCTTTCCCCAACCCTGATTGACCGATCAGTCAATCCACCGCTCTTTGAGGAGATCACGTAGACATGGTCGAATTCACGCTCACAGACGAGCAGCGGAACCTGCGCGAGCTCGCGCACGACTTCGCCGCCAAAGAGATTCGCCCAGTCGCCTGGGAGTACGACCGCGACGGCACGTGGCCGCAGGACATCATCGAGAAGGCCTGGGAGGTCGGGCTGATGAACTCGCACATCGAGGAGGAGTACGGCGGCGCCGGCGCCGGCTACCTCGACGGCTGCCTGATCGAGGAGGAGCTCTCCTGGGGCTGCTCGGGCATCCAGACCTCGCTCGGCTGCAACGGGCTGGCGACCGCTCCGATCGCGCTGGGGGGCTCGGAGGAGGTCAAGAAGAAGTACCTCGGGATGCTCACCGAAGCCCCGAAGCTGGCCTCGTTCTGCCTGACCGAGCCCGACGCCGGCTCGGACGTGTCGGGGATGCGCACGACGGCCGTGCGCCAGGGCGACAAGTACGTCATCAACGGCTCCAAGTGCTTCATCACCAACGGCGGTTACGCCGACTACTACACCGTCTACGCCAAGACCGACCGTGACGCCGGCCACCGCGGCATCTCCGCGTTCGTGGTCGAGCGCGACTGGGGTGTCGTCGTCGACAAGAAGGAGGACAAGCTCGGCCAGCGCGCGTCGAACACCGCGACGATCTCCTTCAACGACGTCGAGGTCCCGGCCGCCAACCTGCTCGGCGAGGAAAACCACGGCTTCAAGCTCGCGATGGCCACGCTCGATCGCACCCGTCCCGGCGTCGCCGCGATGGCCACCGGCATCGCCCGCGCGGCGTTCGAGTTCGCGACCGACTACTCGCGCGAACGCGTCCAGTTCGGCGTGCCGATCGCGATGCACCAGGCGATCCAGTTCATGATCGCCGACATGGCGACCGAAATCGAGGCGGCCCGCCTGCTGACGTGGAAGTCGGCGAGCATGCTCGACAACGGCGAACGCAACACGCTCATCTCCTCTCACGCCAAGCGCTTCGCCGCCGACGCGGCGATGAAAATCGCCACCGATGCAGTCCAGGTCTACGGCGGCTACGGCTTCATCAAGGAGTACCCGGTCGAGAAGCTGTTCCGCGACGCCAAGATCATGCAGCTGTATGAGGGCACCTCGCAGATTCAGCGCCTGGTGATCGCTCGCGAAACGCTGCTCCCGCGGCGCGCCGAGGAGCCCACTGCCGTTCCGGCGTAGGTCCGGGCTTCGCATCCACAACACAGTCGGTCGGCCAGCGCATGCATCGTTCATCGCATGCATGGCTCACGCGCGCGTAGGCGCGCGCGCCTGGGTCGGCCAGCGCATGCATCGTCCATCGCATGCACGGTCCACGCGCGCGTGAGCGCGCGCGCCTGGGTCTTGGACAGGACAACAACAACTCACCACGAGACGGACACTCGCGCGGCGCGCTTCCCCTGGCGCGCCGCGCCGTGTGCATCACGGCCGGACCCTCTCCGATGCCGGCCGGATGTTTGGGCGTCCCCCGGCTTGGTCTCGTGTCATCCGTATCAACCCTTCGTGGGTCTCAGAGGTGCGGTCCTTCAATACGGTCGTGGGGGTCGGAGCCCGAGCTGCGTGATTCCAGCGAGCCGCGTGCGCGTGTGCGTACGCCGTTGACTTTGGGCTGCACGGCTAAAGAAATTCTTAGCGTGCGCCGATCTGTCCTACTATGTCCGGTCAACATGATGGGGTGACGGAGGTCGCCGGTGTGCCCAATGGGCGTCAGCCAGAGTCCCAGTCCGGGACCGCCCTGCATGCCACGCACGCCGCCCACGAGGAGCATCTGCTGCGTCTCGGGCATGCGCTGAACGAACGGACCGACGACGTGGTCGCGGGCATGCTCGGACGTTCGCGAGAGTCGGGCCTGGTGCTCGACGAAGTCGTCGAAGACAGCTTCGCGCGAGTGGGCGCCGTCTCCACGATCGCCGTCGCCCGCTGGATGGCCGGCGAGGGCCCTGACGTCGCGCGTGAGGTTGGTCAGGAGTCGTGGAGCATCTTCGGCCAGCTGGCGGCGCAGCGCGCCGCGCCGCTGAACGAGGTCACCAAGCGCTGTCTGCGCTGGCGCGACGCCGCGGAAGACGTCGTGCGCGAGACCGGCGCCAGCCTCGAGCTCGCTCCGGAGGTGCTCGCGTGGGCGCTGGACATGCTGCAGCGCAGCCTCGACGTCACGCTCGTGCGGATGTGCCAGTCCTTTGAGACAGAGCGCCAGCGCGCGCACGAGGAGCTCACCCGCCGCCAGGAGGAGCTCGCGTTCCTGGCGACCCACGACCCGTTGACGGGCCTTCCCAACCGCACCCTGATCCTGGATCGCGTCGAGCAGATGCTGGTGCGCTCGCGGCGCAGCCAGACGCCGGTGGCGGCGCTGTTCATCGACCTGGACAACTTCAAGGGCATCAACGACACGCTCGGTCACGGCGCCGGCGACGAACTGCTGTGCGCGGTCTGCGCGCGCCTGCGGGGCGTGGTGCGCGACATCGACGCGCTCGGGCGCCTCGGCGGGGACGAGTTCGTGATCGTCGCCGAAGGGATGTCGCTGGACGCGGGGCCCGAGCTGATCGCCGAGCGCCTGCTGGAAGCGCTCAAGCAGCCGTTCGAGCTGAAGAGCGCCGAAAACGACCTGACGGTCACGGCGAGCGTCGGGATTGCGACGGGCGACAGGGTCTCCGCCGAAGAGCTGCTGCGCGACGCGGACATCGCGATGTACCGGGCCAAGTGGTCGGGCAAGAACCGTTACGTCGTGTTCGAGACCGGTATGCAGGACGCGATCCAGACCCGCATGGAGATGGAGATGGACCTGCGCATGGCCTACCAGAACGACGAGTTCTACCTCGTCTATCAGCCGACGTTCGACTTGCAGGACATGAGCCCGACCGGCATGGAGGCGCTGATCCGCTGGCGCAGCCCCTCGCGCGGGATCGTCCAGCCCGACGACTTCATCCCGCTGCTGGAAGAGACCGGCTTGATCGTGCAGGTCGGTGAGTGGGTGTTGGAGCAGGCATGCCGCCAGGGCGCGGCTTGGCACGAGGCCGGCTATGAGGTCGGCATCGCCGTCAACGTCTCCGCTCTGCAGCTCGACACCGACGAGTTCGTGCCCATGGTTGCGGACGCGCTGCAGCGCAGTGGCTTCGATCCGAGCGCGCTCACGCTCGAGATCACCGAGACGACGCTGATGAGCAACGCGGAGGAGACCGCCGAGCGACTCACGCTCGCCAAGGAGCTCGGCGTGCGCATCGCGATCGACGACTTCGGCACCGGCTACTCCTCGCTGGCCTACCTGCAGCGGTTTCCCGTCGACGCGCTGAAGATCGACCGCTCGTTCATCTCGCGCATGGGCCAGGACCCCGAAGGCGAAACGCTGATCCGCACGCTCGTCCAGCTCGGCAAGTCGCTGTCGATCGAGACGCTCGCCGAGGGCATCGAGCAGTCCAGCGAGCTGTCGCTGCTGCGCGAGGAGAACTGCGACACCGGCCAGGGCTTCCTGTTCGCCCGGCCCCTGGACGTGGACGCCTGCGCGCCGTTTTTGCAGGAGTGGATCGGCGGCGGCGATGGCGCAGCCTCCGAGAGCGCTGCCGAGGGCGCCTCCAAGGGCAGCTCGCCGCTCGTGTGACGAATCCCTCGTTCGCCCGGGCGGGGATATTTTTTGGGTGAGAAGGAAGGTCGGTCCTTGCATCCGTTGCCGGCGAAACCGCTCATTGCAGCGGTTGGCGTTGCGTAAGCGTTTCGGTGGCGATTCAGGCGTGCGGGCAGGTCCGTCCGGTCGCTGAGGACCGCCGGCAGTGGGAATGCAACCACTCCAGCCAAGCAGGGCGGCATTTTCAGGCCGGCCGGATACGGCCGGGATGAAAATCGCCCTGCGCCGCTCGTGCAATAGGCTCCGCGAAGAGACAGAGTCACTGCACATAGACGAGGAGATCGACACAGCATGTTCGTATTCAAAGCCGCCGTCGTCGGCGCCGGGACGATGGGCGGACAGATCGCTCAGACGATCGCGGCCGCCGGGACACCAGTCGTGCTCAAGGACATCGACGACGCGCTCGTGCAGGCGGGACTGGACGAGGCCCGCAACGTGACCTCGGGGCAGGCGAGCAAGCTCGTGCAGCGGGGCAAGCTGAGCGCCGAGCAGGGCGAGCAGCGCATCGCCGAGGTGCTCGACCGCATCCACGGCACGACTTCATACGCGGACTT
Organism: uncultured Solirubrobacterales bacterium; assembly: GCA_963749285.1. Lineage (GTDB taxonomy): Bacteria > Actinomycetota > Thermoleophilia > Solirubrobacterales > Solirubrobacteraceae > Palsa-744. The sequence goes on from CAVVMD010000002.1 coordinate 308,688, forward strand.
CGGCGACGTCGACTTCGTCGTGGAGGCGGTACCCGAGCGGATGGAGATCAAGCAGGCCGTGTTCGCCGAGCTCGACGCCGCCACCCCAGGGCACGCGATCCTGGCCTCGAACACCTCTTCGCTGTCGATCACCGAGATCGGTGAATCGACGCTGCGGCCCGACAAGGTCGTGGGTTTCCACTACTTCTACCCCGCCTCGCTGATGCCGCTGATCGAGATCGTCGAGGGCGAGGACACCTCCGCTGAGACCGTCACCGCGGCCGTCACGTTCGCGCAGGCGATCCGCAAGCAGCCGATCACCTGCGCCGAGGTTCCCGGCTTCGTCGTCAACCGCATCCTCAACTCGGGCATCTCCGAGGTGTGGCGCGCGCAGGAGGAGCAGGGCCTGTCGATCAAGCTGATCGACGAGGGCGTCGGCGCCTCCGGGCTGGTGCCGGTCGGCCCGTACCACCTGGTCAACCTGCTCGGCCTGGACACGGTCCTGCACGTGGCCGAGCACCTCGCCGAGTCTTACGGCGACGAGCGCTTCTACGTGCCGGCGGGGATGCAGCGACTCGTGTCCGAGCGCCGGCTGGGGGCGAAGACCGGCGGCGACGGGTTCTACGACCCACAGGGCGAGCCCAACGTCCCGGGCGAGGCCGAGCCGAACATCGAGGAGCTCGTCGAGCAGCTGTCGCTGAAGACGTTGATCGAGGCCTGCCTCGTGCTCGAGGAGGGCGTCGCCACCCACCGCGACATCGACTTCGGGATGATGGCCGGCGCGGGACTGGATCCGCGCCGCGGGCTGATGCCGCCGTTCATGCGCGCCGACTCCGAGGGCCTGGACACGGTGCTGGAGCGGATGGAGTCCGCCCAGGAGCGTTACGGCGAGCGCTTCGCGCCGCCCACGATCCTGCGCCGCCTCGTCGCCCAGGGCCGGCTCGGGCAGCGGACCGGCCAGGGCTTCTACGCCTACCCGCGTCCCGACTCAGATCAACCCGCCGAGGTGATCAAGTTGGAGACACTCGGTGGCGCCACGCGCGGGGGCGACGGACCAGCGAGTGAGGGCGCCGACGGCGCCGGCGAGAGCGCCGTGGCGATCGCGTGGCTGGCGAACGGCCAGATGAACTCGATCTCCCCGCGGGTGGTGGAAGACCTGGCGGCCGTCTGGGCGAAGGTCCGTGACACCGGCGTACGGGCGCTCGTGATCGCCTCTTCCAACCCGTTCCTGTTCAGCGCCGGCGCGGACATCAAGGCGTTCACGACGATGGACGGAGATTCGGGCCCGCCCGCCCGCGAGCTGTTGCAGCGCACCCACGCGCTGCTGCGCGAGATCGGCTCCTCCGGCGTGGCCACGATCGCCGCGGTCAACGGCCTCGCCTTCGGGGGCGGCTGCGAGCTGGCGATGGCGTGTGACATTCGCATCGCCGCGCGCTCGGCGCTGTTTGGCCAGCCGGAGATCAAGCTCGGGATCATCCCCGGCTTCGGCGGCACCCAGCGGCTGCCGCGCCTGGTGGGGCAGAGCAAGGCGTTGGAGATGAACCTGATCGGCGATCCGATCCTGGCCGAGGAGGCGTTCGAGCTGGGTCTCGTCAACCGCGTGGTCGAGGACCACGAACTGCTCGACACCGCGCTCTCCTGGGCACGCCGTCTCGCCGGGCAGGCGCCCCTGGCGATCGAGCAGATCAAGCGCGTCTCGGGCGCGGGCGACCTCGACGCGGGCATCGCCGCCGAGCAGTCCGGGTTCGCGACCGTGTTCGCGAGCGAGGACGGGCGCGAGGGCATCTCCGCGTTCCTGGCCAAACGTGCGCCGCGGTTTGCGGGACGATAGGCGGATGCTGGTGGAGTCGGAGATCCGTTAGGGCGATGCCCGGTTCGCGCAGTACCACAGACGGCGATGGCGGCGGGCACGCCGGGGGCGCTGAGGGTGGCGGGGGCGCTGAGGGCGCCAACAAAGCCAAGAGCGCCGAGTCTCCGGAAATCGCGCGCCTGACTGAGCTAGTGCGAGGCGCCGACTCGGTCGTGGCGCTCACCGGCGCCGGCATCTCGGTGCCGTCCGGCATTCCCGACTTCCGCTCGCCGGAGACGGGGACCTGGCAGAAAGTGGACCCGATGAAGGTCGCCCACGTCGACTCGCTGCGCGCCGACCCCGTGCGCTTCTGGCATTTCTACGGCGAGCGTTTCGCCACGCTCGGTTGCAAGCAGCCCAACGACGCGCACCGTGCGCTCGTGGCGATGGAACGCCGGGGGATGCTCGACGCGGTGATCACCCAGAACGTGGACATGCTCCACCGCAAGGCCGGTACCGAGGAACTGATCGAGATGCACGGCTCGATCGCGCGCTGCACCTGCGCGGATTGCGGTGGGGACATACCCCAGCTCGAGGTGCTCGCGCGCCGGCTCGGCGACCCGGACGGGATTCCCCGCTGCGAACTCTGCGGTGGGCCGCTGCGCCCGGAAATCGTGCTGTTCGGCGAGCCGCTCTCCGAACAGGCGATGGCGCGTGCGCGTGAGCTGTGCGCGGGCGCGAGCCTGATCCTGTGCATCGGCTCCTCGCTTGAGGTCCAGCCCGTCGGGGCGCTGCCGCTGCTCACCCACGACTCCGGGGGCGCGATCGCGATCCTCACCCAGAGTCCCACCCCCCTGGACGAGCTCGCGACGGTGCGCCTGGATGGCGACGTCGTCGATGAGCTCCAGGCTTTGACGACCGCGCTCGACATCGACGACGCGCGCTCTCGCCCGCTGCGCTTCTGAGCGATGTGTCGGCGGGACGGGGACGGGGACGGGACGGACGGGGCGGGAACGGATGGGACCGGGACGGATGGGATGGGGCGGGGACGGGAGCTCTCGAAGTCAGAGGGTGTGTTTGTTATAAAAATAAACTCGGTATAACGATAGTCATACGGAGTTTAAAAGTAGATGCTCACATCTCCTCACATCTCGTATCTCTCTGGCCCACCCGGCGGCGCCTACGCGGCGTGACGCAAGTCCCGCGCGGGGTCGATGCCCCAGCGCCCGGCGACGTCCTGCAGCTCGCCGTCCAAGCCCCAGCGGTCGGCCCGCTCCGGTCCCTCGTGCGCGGGGTTGGCGCCCTTCAGCGCCATGCAGCCGGTGTTCTCGCCGATCGCCCTGATCTCCCGCACCTCATCCGGGCGCAGCGGCGAGTCCGCGAGCGCCGCTTCGAGCCCCGCCAGCTCGGCACGCTTGTCCTCGATCGGCCGCGCGGGTGAATCGGATCCCCGCCCACCCTCCTGGATCAGCGTCGGCGCCACACAGCGCACCGGCGCCTGGGCGAGATCCCACGCACACGCCAGCTGCAGCATGCTCAGGCCGTGCCTGTGCGCGATCGGGCGCATCGACTCGAGCTTCTCCCGGCCCGCCTCGATCCACCCGTCGGGACGGAACATGCGATGGTCGTGCTCGGCGAACTCATGACCCATAAGCACGTCGTCGTGGAACAGACCTCCGTAGTCCACGACCCGCGCGATCAGCCGCACGTCGCTGGCTCGCGCGGCTGAGAGCACCAGCTCCCCGGGCCACGGCTCCAGCGGGTTGAGGATGATCATCGCCCAGTCGATCAGCTCGCCATAGCGCTCCAGGCAGCCGATCAGATCGAGCGTGAACCCGTTCGCGGGACCGGGCGCGACCCCCAGCATGCGCGTCAGGCCCGCCTCGCGCACGGCCGCCATGCCGTCGAGCCACACCGCCGCGCTGGTGTAGCCCGTGCGGTCGGGGTTGTGCAGCAGCAGCAGATCGAATCGCTCCGCGCCGCAGCGCTGCAGGCTGCGCTCCGTGGCCATGCGGATGTAGTCGGCGTACTCGCTCTGCGCGCGCAGGCTGGGGTCGGTGAAGCGCGGGTACCCCCGCGCGCCCTCGCGCTCGCCCGTGTAGAAGTCGTGTCCGATCGCGCCGATGAGGCAGTAGCTGTCGCGATCGACGCCTCGCAATGCCCGGCCGAGCAGGCTGTCCGCCGCGCCCGCCCCGTACGCGTCGGCCGTGATCACGGTCTGGATCCCATCCCCGGGCCTCAGCAAAGCCTCTAGCCGCGCGTCGTCCAGCGGCTCGCCGAAGCGCATGTAGCGCCCGCCGCTCCAGGTTCCTATGGCGGTCGTAGTGGGGTCCATCGCGCCCTCACTTTACGCGGCAACGTCAAAGGGACAAACCCATCGGACTGCAACCACCACAGCCAAGCAGGTTCGCGACTGCTGGCCGATGGAAGAGCCCATTGGATCTTCCATCGATCGGCCGGGGCTTTCCGGCCGGGAGGAACGTCCGGATCCTGCGCCGCACACTATGATGGATGGACTGCACGATCGATGTGATCGCTGCGTCGGGGTCTGGAGGTCGTGCTCGTGGATGTGCCAGCTGCTGAGGGTCGTGTCGCGCTCGCCGCGTCGTTTGCCGGGGCGGCGCGACGCTACTGGCTCGGAGTATTTCCGCGTGTGTGCCTGGAGCGCCGGCGCCGTCGGTCGCGGGCCCTGGAGATCCACGACCCGCTGTTGCGCCGTACGGCGCTCGAGGCCCAGCGCAAGTGGGGCAACATCGAGGGAGCGGCCGCGTTTGCTGTGTTCGCGCCGGGTCGCTGCCGAGCCGCGGCGATGCGTGCGATGACGAGCTTTCAGAGCGCTTACAACTACCTGGACCTACTCGGTGAGCAGCCAAGCACCGATCCGATGGCCAACGGCAGGCGACTGCACCAAGCGCTGCTGATCGCGCTCGACCCGGACGCCCCGCACCTGGACTATTACGAGCACAACCTCCAGCGTGACGATAGTGGCTACCTGAGGGAGATCATCGACGCGTGTCGCGCGACCCTGGTCAGGCTCCCATCCTACGCGGTCCTCGCACCAGCGGCGCGGCGGGCCGCTGAGCGAATCGTCGCGTTTCAGAGCTGCAACACCGGTGAGCTTCAGGGCGACCTGGCCGCACTCGAGCGCTGGGCGCGTGCGGAGACTCCGCCCGGAAGCGAGCTGCACTGGTGGGAGACCGCCGCCGCGGGCGGCTCCTCGCTTGGCATCTACGCGCTGATTGCACTCGCAGCCCAGCCGGATCTCCCCGACTCGTGGGCGCCTGCGGTCGAGGACGCTTACTTTCCGTGGATCGGCGCGCTGCACTCGCTGCTGGACAACCTGGTCGACGCTGCCGAGGATCGCGTGACCGGACAGCATAGCCTAATCGGCCGCTACGCCGGCCCTGAGGAAGCCGCTGCGCGCATGGGTTGGCTCGCCGAACGCTCGCTGGACGCGGCGGTGGCCCTCCCGAACGGTCGCGCCCACGTGCTGGTGCTCGCGGCGATGGCGAGCTTCTACCTGTCGAGCCCGCAGGCAGCGACGCCCGAGGCGCTCCCGGTAGCCCGGGCGGTGCTGGACGTGCTGGGCGTCCCGGCATCGCTCGCGATGCTCGTTTTCAGGGCGCGGCGCAGCACATGGCATGAAGTAGACTCGCGCGCCATTGGTTCTCATGGAACGCCGCGCGGGGAGCGGCTTCCAATCTGAGGAGAGGCTGCACGTAGATGCTGGAGCTGCGCGATCTGGTCAAGCACTATCCCGCGATCGGCGGGGAGTCGGTGCGCGCCGTGGACGGCGTGTCGCTGTCGGTCGCGCCGGGCGAGATGGTCGCGCTGTACGGGCCCAGCGGGTCGGGCAAGACGACGCTGCTGCTGATGATCGCGACGCTGCTCGAACCAACCGGTGGCGCGGTGCTGATCGGCGGGCGCGACGTGTCCTCGCTGTCCGAGCGCGAGGCGTCGCACTTCCGCTTGGCCGAACTGGGATTCATCCGCCAGAACTTCGACCTGCTGCCCGGCGTCACCGCGATCGACAACGCGGTGCTCAAGCTGCTGAAAACGATGCGCTGGCGCGATGCGCACGACCGGGTGGCGCCGCTGCTGCAGCGGTTGGGCCTCGGCCAGCGGTTGCAGCACCGCGCCGAGCACCTGTCGATGGGCGAGCGCCAGCGCGTGATGATCGCGCGCGCGCTGTCGACCGAGCCGCGCCTGCTGCTCGCCGACGAGCCGACGGGCAGCCTCGATACACAGCGCGGGCGCGAAGTGCTCGAGCTCTTGCGCGAGCTGTGCCGTGAGCGCGAGGTCGCGATCGTGCTCGTCAGTCACGACCCGCAGGCGGCCGCCTACGCCGACCGTGTGTACGCGCTGCGCGACGGCAAGCTCGGCGACTACGAGCCCGACAGCCGGCTCATACGACCCGTCGCGTCGTGAACGCGCCCGAGAGAAGACACCGATGAAGCCGCGCAACATCCTGCACCTCTACCGGGTGCGCCTGCGCGCGCGCCTGCTGCAGGAGTGCTTCGCGATCGTCGGCATCGCCGCCGGGGTCGCGCTGCTGTTCGCCTCGCAGGTCGCGACCCAGAGTCTGTCCAATTCGGTGGCCCAGCTCTCGCGCGGAATCGTCGGCAACGCGACGCTGCAGCTGATCGCGCGCGATCCGCACGGTTTCGAAGCCGGCCTGCTCGGCCAGGTGCGCGCCATCCCCGGGGTGCAGGCAGCGGCGCCGCTGCTGGAAGTGAGCGCCAACGCGATCGGCCCGCGCGGCTCGGAGTCGGTCGAGCTCGTCGGCGCCGATCCGAGCCTGTCGGGACTGGGTGGCTCGCTGTTGCGCCACACCTCGCTGAGCTCGTTCGCCGGCATCGAAGCGGTCGCGCTGCCGGCGCCGCTGGCGCACAAGCTGGGGGTGACGAAGTTTGGCCAGGAAGCGACCTTTCAGCTGGACGGTCGCGTCGCCGAAGCGGCGCTGTATGAGCAGCTGCACGCCAAGCAGATCGGCCCGCTCGTGGAAACTCCGATCGCCATCACCACGCTCACGCAGACCCAGGAAATGACCGGGTTCGGCGGGCGGCTCAGCCGGATCCTCGTCGAGCCGGCGCCCGGCCGGGAAGCCGCGGTGCGCGCGGCTCTTGTGCGGCTCGCCGCCGGGCGCCTGAATGTGGAGCCCGCCAGCTATGACGAAAAGCTGTTCGCGCGGGCCTCCTCGGCCACCAACCAGTCCACCTCGCTGTTCGCGCTGATCAGCGCGCTCGTCGGGTTTCTGTTCGCGTTCAACGCGATGCTCCTGACCGTGCCCCAGCGCCGGCGCCTGATCGCGGATCTGCGCCGTGACGGCTACCCGCCCGCGAGCGTGATCGCCGTGCTGCTGTTCGACGCGGTCGTGCTCGGCCTGCTGGCGTGTGTCCTCGGGCTGGTCCTCGGGGAGGAGCTCTCGATCCATCTGTTCCGCTCGAACCCGGGCTACCTGTCCTCCGCGTTCGCGGTCGGCTCCCAGCGCGTGGTCAGTGCCCAGAGCGTCCTGATCGCCGTCGGTGGAGGGATGCTCGCGGCGTGCGTGGCGGTGCTCAGCCCGCTGCGCGAAATCCTCTCGCGCCGCCCGCCCGTGGTGACCGCGCCCGGCGATCTCACCGGTGGGGGAGACGGTGGCGGCGGCCTGGGCCGGCTCGCGCTCGGCGGGATCGCATGCCTGGCGGGCGCCACCGCGATCCTGCTCGCGGCGCCGAAGGAGGCGGTCATCGGCATGGTGCTGCTCGTCGCCGCGCTGCTGCTGCTGCTGCCGCTGCCGCTGGCCGGGACGCTCGCGCTCGTGCGGCGCCTGGCGCCGAGCATCACCAGCGCGGTCCCGCACGTCGCGGTGATGGAGCTGCGCGCGGGACGCACGCGCGCGATCGCGATCGCGGCGACCGGCTCGATCGCGGTGTTCGGCAGCGTCGCGATCGAGGCCGCCCATGGCGATCTGCTGCACGGCCTGGAAAACGCCGCGCACGACATGAACGCGTTCACCGACGTGTGGGTATCGCCCGCGGGCTCCTACAACCTGCTGCAGACCGCGCCGTTCACTCCGAGCGCGCAAGCGAAGCTGCAGCGCCTGCCGGGTGTGCGCGCGGTGCGCATCTACCGCGGCGGGCTGCTCGACTGGGGCGACCGGCGCATCTGGACGATCGCCCCGCCGCGCTCCTCCTCGTCGTTGCTGCCGGCGAGCCAGCTCGTGGAAGGCGATCTGCGCAAGGCCACCGCGCGCGTGCGCGCGGGCGGCTGGGCGGTGCTCTCGCAGGCGATCGCCGACGAACACCATCTCCATATCGGCGACGCGTTCACGCTGCCGACGCCCGTCCCGACGACGTTCCGGCTCGCCGCGCTGTCCACGAACATCGGCTGGGCGCCCGGGGCGATCGTCATGAACGCGGACGACTACGCACGCGCGTGGGCGAGCGAAGACGCGAGCGCCTACAACGTCCTGCTGGACCCCGGCGTCGCGCCCGCGCAGGCCCGGCGCGAGATCGAACGGGCGCTGGGGTCGCGCTCGGGCCTGGCGGTGGAAACGGCCGAACAGCACGCCGCCCGCCAGAACACGCTCAGCCGCCAGGGGCTGGCGCGCCTGACGCAGATCGCGACGCTGATCCTGATCGTGGCGATCCTGGCGATGGCCGCGGCGATGGCGAACATGGTCTGGCAGCGCCGCCCGCGCCTGGCCAAGCTCAAGCTCGAGGGCTTTCCCGCGGGCGAGCTGTGGCGCACGATCCTGCTGGAGAGCGTGCTGCTGCTCGGCGTGGGCTGCACGAGCGGAGCAGTGTTCGGTCTCTACGGCCAGCAGCTGCTGGATCGCGCGCTGGCGAACGTGATCGGGTTCCCCGTCGTCTATTCCTTCGGCGTGCTCGTCGCGGTCACGAGCCTCGCGCTCGTGACCGTCGCATCGGTGCTGATCGTCGCGCTGCCCGGCTATCTGGCGACGGGAGTCTCCCCGGCGGTCGCGCTGCAGGACTGAGCGGGAGGGGGGCAGGCCCCCCGGCGGGCGGGTACCCCGCTGTAGCAGTATTGGCGTCGGGCCGGCAAAGCCGGCCCTTGTGGCACGGTTGGGCGTTCTGGCGACGCTCGATGGATGACGGGCGCGCTACTTGTGCCGCCGCGGCGCCGGCGGCGGGCAGGGGACCGTCGTGGAGGCGCTCGCCTGCGAGCCGTCCTGGAACGCGAACGAGGCGGTGAACGGGAAGCCGCCGTGGGGGCAGTGTTCGGGCACGCCGATGCCAAGCGGATGGAACGCCACGCGCCGGCCGTGGACGTGCTTGTAGTAGGTCAGGTGGCTGGGGCCGATCGTCGCGTTGACGTTGACGATCGAGACGTCGGGACCGTTGGGCACGCTGGGGATCAGCGGCACGTTCGTCGCGAGCTGTGAGCCGAACGGGCCCGAGTCGGGGAGCACTTCGCCCTGAAACACGAGCTGGGCGAACACGGGGGTCTGGCCGTTGGCGTAGAACAGCACGACCATGTTGCCGTTGTTCGGTGGCCCCACGACCGCCTGGATTTCGGGGATCTCGTGCCCGGCGCCGGTGCCGAACGGCACTTCCACGAGCGCGCTGCCCGAGCCGACGCGAGAGTTGGGCGAGCAGCCCTTGATCCCCTGCGCCTGCAACGCCGCCGGCTGGCATATCGCCAGGCCGAGCGTCGTCAGCGTGTAGTTCATGCCCGCGGGCATGTGCAGGACGACGCTCGTCAGTGGCGGCGGCGCGACCCCTTCGACGGTCTGCAGGTGAAACCCGAACGAGATCGTCGTGCTCACGCCGAGCCTGTCGGGTGAGAACCCCGCGCTCAACGTCGCCTGCTCGGACGCGGGCGCCGCGACGGCCGCGGCGCCCGGAAGCGCTGCGCACGCCAGCAGGACTGCCGCGACGATCGGAGCTGCGGCTCTGCCTCTGTGCATGGGAGTTGATCCTCGCCGAGTCCGCCGCGGCTACGTGGACAGAGGGCCGCTGACGCGCACGGTCGTGGCGTCGTTGGAGCGCTGGATCGTGCCGTTGAAGCTGAGGCCCGAAGCATGAGCGCCCGAGTAGCTGCCCGTTCCGCGGGAGATCGACAGCGTGCCGGAGAACGTCGCCTTGCCCCCCTCGGAGCGATAGTCGGCGGTTCCCTTGCCGGTGAGCGAGCCGTTTGAGGGATAGATGCTGACTTCGGCCGTCACGTGGTTGGTCGAGGTCACGTCGAGGTGAATGTAGATTGTGCCCCTGATCGTCCCCGACGCGGTGCCCTGCTCGTTGAGATGGAACCCGTGGTGGCTGGTGAGATGCAGGTTGCCGCTCTCGTTCAGCGAGATCGTGCGCGCCGCGCGGGCGGTCGCTCCGGACGCGCCGCCGGCGCCGAAGGCGAGGAGCGCGCACGCGGCGGCTGTAAGCAGAACGGCGGTACCGGCAAGACTGCGATGAGCAACGCTTTTGACGACGATCACGATGGCTCCCTCTCCCTGTTTATGCGACTAACCCCGGCAAGACCCTACAGACTCACTGGGCTGTTCGTCAAGTTGCTGTTTGTGAAACGTCCAGCGTATGTTCAAACCGCTGTCGGGGCGTCAAGTTGCGCAATGCGCGTGCGGGCGGAGTCCGCGACCGCTCAGAATACGTTCTCAGGAGGGGTCGAATCCCGCGGCCGTGCGCGCGCGCAGCGCGGCTTCCAAGCGCCCGAGCGCGTGGCGAACCGTCTCCTCGTCGGACTGCTCGGGCGTGTCGGGCGGACCGGTTTCAGGCGTGCCGGCGGCCTCGCCGGCCTGTGTGTCGCCGGTGGAGCTGTCCAGGCCAAGCGCTGCTCCCGCCACCGCGGCGACACCCGTGTGCAGGGACTCGAGCTCGGCCACGCGCAGCGGCAGGTCTGCGCGCTGCTCGTCGGCCAGCTCGCCCAGGGCGCCCAACAGGGCTCGGTCGAGCTCGATCGCGGCGAGTCCCACGCGGCCCTGGTCGAGGTCCAGGTGCGCGCGCAGCGCGAGCTCCTCGCATACCAGCGGCCGTTCGCGCGCCCCGAGCAGCTCCGCCAGGCGCTCGTCGGCGCGCAACGCCGAGGTGCGGCGTCGCACCCGTACCTGCGGGCCCGTCCAGGGCAGCTGGACCGCGTGCAGCCACAGCCCGGCGGCGACCTGCTCGCCCTCGCCCCAGCCGGCTCTGATCACGAGCGCCTGCGCGGGGGAGACCTCGCGCGCGTACGGGTCCGCCGCGGCGATGCGCTGAGCGTGCAGCACCCGGTTGAGCGCGGCGAACGCCGCGCTCACCTCGCGCTCTGTGTCGAGGCCCGCCAGCCACGCTCTGGCCTGGCGCTCGGCGGACAGCGACACGGGGTCGACGATCGTCACACGGGTGACATCGACGGACGTGGGCTCGGGCTCGGGGGGTGCGTCGCGCCGGCGCGAGGCGGCCCTGCGTCGCAGCGGGCCGGCCCCCCGGGCGAGCGCCGCTCGCCCGGTTCCGAGCGTGGCCAGGACGATCACGTGCTCGGGCTCGCCGTCGGACTCGGAGCGCAGCAGATAGCGCCCGTCGGCCGGGCCCAGCACCCACGGCAGCTCGCATTGCACGAACAGGAACAGTCGTTCTGGGCGCTCGGGCACGGTGCCACCGTATCCGGTCTCCTCGCCGTGGCGAATCCGCCGAGTTGGGGATGTCCGCGCGCGGGCTATTTGGATGGGTGAGAAGGAAGCTGGTCCTTCCATCCATTGCTTGCGAAACCGCTCATTGCAGTGGCCGGCGTTGCGTGGGCGCTTTTGGTGGTCGTTCCTGGGCGTGCGCGTGGGATAGAGTGCCGGGGCGATGTCCGACGCGAGCAGTGCCGTCAAAAACCTGCGCGAGCGCCTCGCCGGTGGTGAGGACCATCTCGGCAAAGCGCTGTCCGATCTGCTGGACAACCCTTTGCTGACGGGGACGATCGGACGCGCTTTTGACGCGCGTGAGAAGGCCGCCCAGGCGCAGGAGCTGGCGATGGGCGCGCTGAACATCCCCTCGGCCGCCGACATCGAACGGCTGACGCGGCGGCTGCGCTCGGTCTCCCAGCGGCTGGAGGGCATCGAGGACGGCGTGCACCGCCTGGACCGCGCGCTGGCCGCGCACGGCGTGGAGTCCCGGCTGTCGCGGATCGAGGAGCAGCTGGGGACGCTCGCCGGCAAATTGGCTCAGACTCCGCCGGGGACACCGTCCGCGTCCGCCGCGAAGCCGAAGCGAGCCGGCGCGTCCAAGTCTAGATCCAAACCCAAAGCTCGAGTTGCCGCCGCCAAACCCCGCTCGGGGCGCGCCGGCAAAGCGAAGAAGGGCTGAGACTTGCGCGCGGTCCGAAGGCTCGGACCGGTTGCGGGAGCGCCCGTCGGGCTACGGGTTCAGGGCGAGCGATTCCATGATGTGCCCCCACGTGTACACGGCGTTGGCTTCGGCTTCGGTCAGCTGGCCTTCGAGCCGCTGCGCGTGCGCGAGCACGGGCCGCTCGTCCGCTTGCTCTGAGGGGGCGAGCAGCTTCGCCGGCACCTCGCCGACCGCGACTTCGACCTTGTAGTAGCGGCTGTCGAAGCTCACCGTGCTCGCGGGGAGCGTCTGATAGCGGCTCGCCGCCCATGCCCTCACGTCGGCGCAGACGTTGGGGGCGGGCAGGACCGACAGCGTCTGCAAACGGGCCGCGTAGGACTTGACTTTATGGGTTAGCGTGGCATTGCTCCAGTGCAGGCCCTGCACAGTGTGCGCGAACGCGGCTACGGCGTGCACGTCGGGGACGATCGCGGCGAGCGTCATCGCGCCGACCAGCTCGTTGCTGAGCTGTTCGGAGTCCGTGTCCTGGGGCGAGCCGGCGGCCGCCTGGGGGCATTCGGCCGCGATCTGGCGGCGCAGCTTCTGCAGGGCCGCTTCGCTTGTCGCGAGGTTGACCCTGGCCGCGTGCACGAGCGCGTAGTCGGCCTGGATGTATGCCCGCGTCGCGGCGGCGTCCCCCGACGCGGCGAGCGCAGCGGGCGCGGGTGTCGCGGCGAGGATCAGCGTTGCCGCGAGGAGGCATATCGGACGCTTGGTCATCGGGCTGAGTATGCCCCATAGCGTGCCCGTTTGAGCCGGACGTCGCGGCCCGCTCGCGGTTTGCCCCTTGACAACTCAGCGCGAGGGGTATATGTTGTTCTTGTCATGGCGTCCCAGGGTGGGGCGCCGGGCACGATAGATCGGGTTTGGGTCGGTTCTGTTTCTGGATCGATGTCAAGCGCTTTTGCAGGGGACAGTTTGCTGGGAGAGGGTTACCGGATCGGATGATGAGGGGTTGTTTTCGCGTGAGTCCGTTGGGGACAGATGTGATGGGGATGCCTGTGCGCCCGTGTGCGCCTGTAGGTAGATGCGTCAGCAGCGCTGACACATCTCTCTCTCTCTCTCTCTCTCTTGTCCTGCTAGCGCCCCTTGTCTAGCGGCTGATCTTCCCCGGGAGGGGAGGGGTGTGTTGTGTCTCAGCGGTCGTAGGCGCGGCCGCGCGGCAGGATGCGTTGGACTCGAATTGTCTTCGTTTTGTCATCGAGCGTGACGAGAACACGCCAGTCACCGACACGCAGGCGGGACTCGGGTCGGTTGGTGAGCTTACGCAAGGTCCCACCGTATGGGTTCTCGGCCAGTTTGCGGGCCGCCTTGACTATGCGCCGGCGTACAGGCATGTCAAGACGCGTCAAGTCCTTCTTGGCTCGTTGCTCGACCTCGACGCGCCAGGGCGCCTCGGTCACCGCATGCCCAGTTCGCGCTCGATCTCCTCGAGTGGGATCGTCGGCACCCCGGCGGCGCGGTCGGCTTCCACCTCGGCCATCGCGGCCTCGTCCTCCTCGGTCCAGGGCTCGTCGTCCTCGGGGGCGTCGCGGAACGCCGCGATCACCGGGTCCTCGTGCCGCGAGGCTGCGTACTCAAGCGTAGCGGCGGCCTCGTCCTCGCTCAGCTCGTCCACGAGCTCGTGCAGGCGCTCCTTGGTCGTCATGGCGTCGATTTTAGCGACTCATTCGTGGACTTGCCCGCGGGTCGGGCGTATGAGCGTGCGCTCGCGCGCGGCGGTTTCGTCTCGCCCGGGCGCGCTGTTGAGCAACAAGACCGGCGCCGGGATGTCCTTCCCTCGTGGGAGGTCGTCCCTGCGTCGAATGAGACGAAAGGAAGTTGGTTTCAGATGAGATCTATGTTGAGAATGGTATTGGTCGCGCTTGTCGCGGTGTTTGCACTGAGCGCGGTCGCGGCGTCCTCGGCGTTCGCCTCGCCGGAATGGTATGTGAAGAAAGGCGGGACGTACTCGAAAGTCAAAGAAGCCGTGAAAATCAAGGGGGCATGGGAGCTTGAGGAGATCGTTACGCCTACCGGGTACGGTCCTCCGTATAACGAAAAATTCGGAGTCAAATGCAATGGGAACAGCGAAGGCGAACTCAAGTCCGGCGGCATAAGCGACCTCATATCCATCGGAATAGATCGATGTGAAAAGATAGATGGATGCGAAAAATTAGAGGAAAAAGAAGCCCCTCTTAATATTCCCTGGCAGTTGGAACTATACAAGGAAGGCACCGAAATCAGGAGCAAGTTTGTCAGCGGAATAAACGGAATGGCGGGATTCCGATTTTCTTGCAAAACGCTGTTCCTCGGGCCCGTGGCAGTCGAAACCTCGTTGAGTACGAGTACGCACATGACCAACCTCGCCTCCGGCTTCGTCGAAGCGGCATTCGACGCAAAATCCGCCAAAGGGAGCTGGGCAGATGGAGGCGAAATCGAATGGAAAGGCCCGTTCCTGACGGTCGAACCGGCGGGAAAAAGCGGAGTAGAAGCGATCAAGGTGGAATAACCAGCGGGCGTATGTGAACACGTGACAGAGTTGTGGGGCCGCCGCGCGGTGGCCCCACAACCGACTCTTAATCGGTGGCAGTCACCAAACGACGGTCAGAGGAACATGGTCCACGGAGGAAGGGCAACAATGGGAAACACATTCAACATACTCAAGTCTCGTTCCACGCTGACAGCGGGGGTGACTCGCGCTGAGCGTGTTCGGTGGACCGTGTCGATGGTCCTCGCGGCGCTGTGCGCGCTGGTAGCGGGATTCTCACTGTGGAACGCGCCGGCTGCCGTCGCAGAATCATGCCCGAACGCCGCCTCGCGTCAGGGCCCCTCCATCGACCTGCCCGAATGCCGCGCCTACGAGCAGGTCACGCCCGTGGACAAGGGCGACGCCGTTGACATCTTTGGCAACAGTGTCGAAGAAGGCAGTCCCTTCGTTGACCCAGGCAACCAGGCCTACGTCGCCGAAGAAGGAAGTGCCATCCTGGTCCAAACGGATGGTTCCTTCGCACCGCAAGCTACCGAGGCCGCGTCGGCGTACGTGTTCTTGCGTGGTGCCGCAGGGTGGAACATGAGTGTCCTGGCGCAGCCGATCGACAAGCCTCAGGAAGTGGAAGAAACCGAACTTGTCGATCCCCGCAATCTCTCCGCGGTTGGCTTTGTCGACCAGGTCGGCACGCACGGCGAGCTGTTTAGCGGCGAACCGTCAGCCTTTCAGGAAACAGGGCTGGTTGGTCCTGCAGGCGGCCCGGACACGCCGCTTTACTCGACCACCGGGCTCGCCACGTTTAACCCCGAAGACGACGTCCTCATGATGGGAGGTTCTGAAGATCTGAGCCGCGTGGTGTTGGAGGGCGAGGACCATTCGTTGGCAGCGGGTGCGGAAGCTCAGGATCCGGGGACCGAGGCGCTCTACGAAGCGGCCGGCGGCGCGGAATGCAACCCTGCGACGTCGAAGTGCACGCTCGTCGACGTGAACCCAGAAGGCAAGCCAATGCCATGCGGCGCCACCCTCGGACAGGGCGTGCACTCCCGCGGTGGCGCGCACAGCGCTGTCTCGAGCGACGGTTCGCGGATCTTCTTCACGGCTCCCGAGCCAGGGGGCGGAGGAGAATCTGAAGTGGCGCAAGGACTCGGGTGCTGGAATCAGAACACGCCGCAGGAAAACCCGCCTGAGCTCTACATGCGCGAAGACGGCGAGAGGACCGTCGAGATATTGATCCCTCACGAAGAAGGAGTGAAAGCTGGCACGCCGGAAAACCCGCTGTGGCCCGCGGTGTTCGTCGGCGCGTCCAGCGATGGGTCGAAGATCTTCTTCATGACGAGGACGAGGTTGACGAAAGGCGCGGTCGGGGAAGCGCCGGAGCTGTACGAGTACAACACCGAACCGGCCGCGGGGAAAAAGGCTCTGACGCTGATCTCCAGTGGGTCGTCGGAAACGGTCGAAGGCAAAGTCGACTCCGTGACGGCGGTCTCAAGCGACGGTTCGACTGTCTATTTCAGCGCGTTTGGCAAGCTCGCCGAATCGGCGCAGGAATATAACCCCCGCGGAACGGAACCCTTCTCTCCGGTCAATCTCTACCGCTACGACACGACCACCGGAGTCACGACGTTCGTCACGACACTCAACAATGATGACTATCCGCTGTCCTTCGTTGCCCAAGGCGTTTGGTATAGCCATGAATTCGAGAACTTCGGCGGCGATGGTGCGGAACAGGAGGGCCTTTCCAACCGCCAGGAGTGGTACACAACGAAGGACGGACAATTCTTGGTATTCGGTACAGTCCTGCCGTTGACCGGGTTTGACAACACCCCTGCTCCAGATGCGCACTGCCCGGACAACTACGGCTCTGGAGCACCCCCTGAGAGGTGTTTTGAGCTTTATCGGTATGACGCGGCGACGAACAAGATTGTGTGTGTGTCGTGCGCGGGTAGCACTCCGGTGGATGGTGCGTACTTTGCCCGCACCGTTTTCAGGTCTCCGGCGAGTGGGCCGCCGCGTCCGATCTCCGAAGATGGGGAAGATGTGTTCTTTGACTCGGCTAGTGCGCTTGTACCGCAGGCTGTTCCGGGTCGGGTGCATGTGTATGAGTGGCATGAAGGTGTGATCTCGCTGCTCTCGTCGCCGAGTGACCCGGGTAACGCGTTCCTTCTCGGCTCGAACGCGGATGGGAGCGACGTGTTCTTTATGACGCATGCTCAGCTCTCCGCGCAGGACACCGATCAGTCCGCTGATATTTATGATGCGCGTGTGGGTGGTGGTTTCGCGGGGTTGACGCCGTCGCAGTGCACGGGTACGGGTTGTCAGGGTGTGCCAGCGGCGGCGCCGATCTTCGCGACGCCGGCGAGCGCGACCTTCGAAGGCGTGGGGAACTTCCCAGTGTCCGAACCGCCGCCCGCGAAGACGGTCACGAAGCAGACGACCCCCAAGTGCAAGCGCGGCCTTGTCAGGAAGAAGGTCAAGAAAAAGACCGAGTGCATCAAACCCAAGAAGAAAGCCAAAAAGAGCAATCGTGGGAGGGGTAAGTAAATGTCTTTCTTCTCGACTTTCCCCAACATAAACCCGATCCGGCGAGGGCGACGAGGGCCAAGCAGGTCAAAAGATGAAAGGCCCGCCCGCCCCGCGTGGTGTGCTTTGCTGGCCGATCTCGGACGATCGGTGAGCGACCGAGGACGCCGACCGAATAGGGAGACATTCGCTCCGCTCATATCTCCGATTAGGCCAGCGCCGGCCATCGTTGTCTTGACCGTGCTGGCGCTGCTTGTCAGCGCCAGTGCGGCCCTCGCCGAATCGGGGCCGCAGTGGACGGTTACGGCGTTCTCCGTGCCGACGAATCTCGCGCCTGGTGGCACGGGTCTGTATCGCGTGTATGTGGAGAACACGGGCAGCGCGCCGAGTAATGGCGAAGCGGTCACGGTCACGGATGCCCTCCCGGCGGGGTTGAAGGCCGCAGGCGAACTGAAAGGGATCTATTACGAGACGAACATCCAGGAAACCGTGCGTCAGTTGAGCTGTGTGGGTCTTGCGTGCAGCTATTCAGGTGTGGTTGGGATCGATACGATCCTGCAGCTGGAAGTCCCTGTTGAAGTTGAAGCGGGCCCGTTCGTGAACTCTTGTGTGGTCCCGTTCGGTGCGGTTGGCTGTCTTACTAATGTTGTTAGCGCTTCTGGGGGTGGTGCGTTGGCTGCGTCGGTGTCGACGCCGACGGTGATCAGTTCGGTCCCGGCGGAGTTTGGTATCGCCCCAGGTTCGTTGGCTACGGCGTTGTCGAGCACGCAGGCGGGTGGGCATCCCGATCTGACGACGATGCTCGCGTTCAATACTGTGGAATCCGGGCGTCTTGCTGGCAACCCGAGCGAAAGCGGTGGGACGCTGCCATCGGGGTTTACTGGTGATCTCGCGGATGCGCCGAAGTGCCCGATCGCGGGCTTCAGCGAAGAGACTGATGATGCGCTTCATTGTTCGCCGAGCGCGATCGTCGGGACGGTGACTTTCTATATCGGCGACTTCCCCGACCAGAGCCAACCTAGTGTGAGGCCACTGATGAATTTGACGACTAACCCGGGTGAAATCGCGAAGCTCGGGTTCTCGTTCTTGCGGTTCGGGATTCAGGGTACCGTCTCGTTGACTCCGGGGAAGTATGGGGTGCGTGTGAACTTCACACACATCCAGGACGCCGCCGGGGCGTTTCATGGCATCTCGCTGACCGTGTGGGGTGTACCCGCCGAACACCGCCACGATCTGATGCGAGGGATCAACTGCGACGAAGAAGGATGTGGCTTCTACGCGACCGAAACGGAAGGAGGTGAGGGTACCAAAAACCGACTCGTAGATTTTCCTGAAGGTCAGTCGGTGACGACTCCTTTGGTGCCGTATTTGACGAGTCCGACGGATTGCACGAGTGAACCGTTGGAGGCGACGTTCACGGCGAATTCGTGGGAAGAACCGGGGCACGAGGTCGAAGCGCCCTCGAGCGTCGGCCCGATGACGGGCTGCAGCCCGCTGGAATTCGCCCCGGCGATCACAGCCTCTCCGGATACTACGCGTGCGGACACCCCGGCGGGCTTCACGTTTGGTGTGAGGATGGGGCAGGAAGGGTTGGTGAACCCGTCTGCGCTCTCGGAGGCGGATATTGAGGATACGACGGTGACGTTGCCGGAAGGTGTGGCGATTAATCCGGGGCAGGCGAATGGGTTGGGTGCGTGTCAGCTTTCGCAGGCGCGTTTGGATGAAGAAGGCCCGCCGTCCTGTCCGTCGGATTCGAAGGTCGGGCAGGTCGCGGTCGAAACGCCGATCTTGCGGAATAAGCTCGAAGGCAACGTGTACGTGTTGCAGTCTAACCCGCCGAACCTGGAACTGCTGGTGGCGCCAGAAGACCCACAGGATGGGATCTTTGTTAAGTTTGTCGGGCATGTGCATCTGAACGAAACGACGGGCCAGTTGACGACGACGTTTGAAGGGACGCCGCAGTTGCCGTTCAGCGACCTGAAATTGTCGTTCTCGGGTGGTGCGCAGGCGGCGCTTTCGACGCCGACGGCGTGTGGGGTCTACAAGGTGAGCAGCGTCTTTACGCCGTGGAGTAGCCCGTTTGGGTCCGATGTATTTCCGTCGGCGAGTTTCGCGATCGAAGCCGGCCCGGGGGGCAGCGCGTGCCCGTCCTCGCCGTTGCCGTTCGCACCGTCGCTGGACGCGGGCGCGACGACCGACCAGGCGGGCGGCTTCACGAACTTCTCGCTGCTGCTCACCCGCGAAGACGGTCAGCAGCGGATCTCGACGTTGCAGTTCAAGACCCCGGAGGGATTGCTGGGGATGATCTCCAGGGTACCGTTGTGCGGGGAACCGCAGGCTGCGCAGGGGACGTGCTCGGCGGCGTCGCAGATTGGGCATACGGTCGTGGAGGCGGGTCCTGGCCCGTATCCGCTGGTGGTGCCGCAGCCCGGTCAGCCGCCCGCGCCGATCTATTTGACGGGGGGCTATAAGGGCGCGCCGTATGGCCTGTCGATCGTGGTGCCGCTGGTCGTCGGCCCGTTCAACCTGGGAACGATCGTGACGCGCGCCAGGATCGAAGTCGACCCGCACACCTCGCAGTTGACCGTCACGACCGACCCGTTGCCGTCGATCGTCGACGGTGTCCCGTCTGATCTGCGCACGATCAACGCGGTGATCGACCGTCCGGGATTCATGTTCAACCCGACGAGCTGTGCGCCGGCGTCCTTCAGTGGCACCGCCACGAGCACGGAAGGCGCAAGTGCTCCGATCTCGACGCATTTCCAGGTCGGGTCGTGTCAGAGCCTGAAGTTCCAGCCGGACTTCAAAGTCTCCACGTCCGGGAAAACGTCGAAAGCGAACGGTGCGAGCCTGGACGCGAAGGTGATCTATCCGACGGGCCCGTTGGGGGATAATCAGGCTTCGAGCCAGTCGAATATCGCGAAGGTCAAAGTCGAACTCCCCAAGCAGCTCCCCTCGCGCCTGACGACCCTGCAGAAAGCCTGTACCGCGGCGCAGTTCGAAGCAAACCCCGGCGGGCTGCCCGGCGGCGTCGGTGATCGGTATCGCCAAGGCCGTGACGCCCGTCCTGCCGGTGCCGCTCACGGGCCCTGTGTATTTCGTCAGCCATGGTGGGGAAGCGTTCCCGAGCCTGATCGTGGTGCTGCAGGGTTATGGCGTCACGGTGGACCTGGTGGGGACGACGTTCATCTCAAAGGCGGGGATCACGTCGAGCACGTTCAAGACGGTCCCAGACGTGCCGATCGACTCCTTCGAGCTGTTTCTGCCGGAGGGCAAGTACTCGGCGCTCGCGGCGAACGGCAACCTCTGCAAGTCAAAACTGGCGATGCCGACGGAATTCGTCGCGCAGAACGGTGCGGTGATCCATCAGTCCACGAAGATCAGTGTCACGGGATGCCCGAAGTCCAAGAAGGCCGCCGTCAAGAAGAAGAAGCGGAAGCGAGTCCTCAAGGCAAACCATGGGGGTAAGTCATGACACTGCTCCGTCTAGCTCTGTTCAAGCACTCCCTGTTCTTCCTACCCGTCCTGGTCCTGGCCATCCTGTTGTTCGCCGCCGCTCCGGTGCTCGCGGGGCCCTTGCAAGCACCTGTGATCGTCAGTGAGGGCGCACCGGAAGTGACGCCCGTTGGTGCTGTCATCGAAGCGAAAGTAAACCCGGAGGACGAGGCGACGACATACCATTTCGAATACGCGACGGAAGCGGTCTTGGAAACGTTGAAAGGCACGATCGTGACGGTCGGGGAAGGATCGTTCCCCGGTGTCCTTGAAGAATTGCAGGCGGGCCCTATGGGTATCGGTGGGCTGGAAGCTGCCACGACTTACTATTATCGTGTGGTCGCGACGAACGGGACTGGCACAACCAAAGGCAAAGTTGAAGATTTCACGACGGGAGTGCTTGCGAAGCCGTCGATCAATGAAGAGAAGGTCACGGGGGTGACGCAGACCGACGCGGAATTGCACGCGTTGATCAACCCGGAGTATCAGGAAACGGAATACCAGTTCAGGATCGGGACGGATACGAGTTATGGTCTGGGTTCGGCGCCCGTCACGCCAGTGGGACTGGGCGGCGCTGGGTTCTTCGGCGATCTCGAACCGGTCGTGAACCTGAACAATGAAGGGATCCACCTCGAACCGAACACCGAATATCACTACCAGGCGCTCGCGAGCAACGCGACCGGTATTGCCGAAGGTCTCGTCGCGCAGGGCGATAAGACGTTCCTGACGTTGCCGAACCCCCCGACGGTCCTCACCGGCGAAGCGTCGGGAGTTGGCGTGAACAGCGCCACGATCGCCGGCAGTGTGAACCCGGGCAGCAGTGGTGTGAACTCCGACACCACCTACTACTTCCAGTACTCCACCGACACCAGCTACAGCACGCAGATCCCATCGGTCGCAGCGGATGCCGGGCAGGGCACTAGCGCAGTCCCCGAGACAGCACAGCTGACGGGCCTGGAACCCGACGCGACCTATCACTATCGGATCGTTGCAAGCAACGACAACACGAACAGCGCGGGCGGCATGCCGCAGGTCGTCTTCGGCGAAGGCAAGACGTTTACGACCCCCGCGACACCCCCGGTGCTCGGGCCGCCCGAAGCGGGTGCGATCACGCAGACCGGCGTGACGATCACAACGACGATCGACGCGCGGGGCTTGCCGGCGCACTACGAACTGCGTCTCGCCGACACCCAGGGCAGCCTCGAGCCCCAGGCGGCGGGTAACACCACGGGTTCTGTCGCTGAACCACTCGCGGTGAACATCGCATCGTTGACCCCGGGCACCGTCTACTACTACAAGCTGATCGCGCAAAACCCCGATGGCACCGTCGAAACCCCCGAAGCGTCGTTCACGACAGTCCCCGCGCCGGCTCCCCAGAGCGTCACCCTGTTCCCCTCAACGCCGCTGCTGTCGATTCCCAACGTCGCGTTCCCCACCGAAGAAGCCGGCACGATCACCCCGATACCCAGGGCGCTGACTCGTGCGCAGAAGTTCGCGGCCGCGCTCAAAGCGTGCCACAAGAAAAAGGGCGCCAAGCGCGCGGTCTGCGAAAGGCAGGCGAGGAAGAAGTATGGCGCGGTCAAAGCCAGGAAGAAGAAGTGATCAGCTAAGCGGGCCCGAGATTTCGGGCCGGACGAGAATGCCCGCGCAAGCGGGCCGTCCGGACGAAACTCGGGGTCCCGCGCCGCGAGAGGGCGCGGTCCAGGTCTCTGAGGTGCAGCGCGCGCGGGTTCTCGCGGCGATGGTGTGGGTCGTGGCTGAGGATGGTGTTAGCGTCGCGACGGTCTCCCGGATCGTGAAACAGGCCGGTGTTTCACGGCGCACGTTCTATGAGCTGTTCTCCGGCTCGGAGGACTGCTTCCTGGCGGTGTTCGATGACACTGCTGAGCGTGTGAGGAAGGTCGTGATCGAGGCGGGCATGGTCGCGGGGTCCTCGTCTTGGCGTGAGCAGGTCAGGGCGGGCTTGGCGGCTTTGCTGGGTTTCTTTGATGAGGAGCCGTTGTCGGGGTCGTTCCTGGTCGTGGACGCGCTCGGTGGCGGACCGGTGGTGTTGGAGCGCCGCACGCGCATCTTGGGAGCTCTAACTGCGGTCCTCAGCGCGGGAAGCGCGGAAGTCAAGAGCGTGACCCCGCCACCACCGTTGGCGGCGGAGGGCACCGTCGGAGCCGTGCTGGCGGTCATTCACGCGCGCATGCTGGAAGAGGATCATCGTCCATTGCTCGAGTTGTTGAATCCCTTGATGGGGATGATCGTGCTGCCGTACTTGGGTCGCGCGGCTGCTACCAGGGAGCTGACGCGTCCCACACCAAAACCCTCTCGTACACGGACACCCGCTGCGCGAGCACCACGCTCCCGGTCCGGCGATCCGCTGGAGGGTCTGAACATGCGCTTGACGTATCGCACGCTCGTGGTGCTCTCGGCGATAGCCACCCACCCCCGTGCCAGCAACCGCAAGATCGCGGAAACCGCGGGTGTGCACGATCAGGGCCAGATCTCAAAGCTCCTCAGTCGCTTGGAAAAGCTCGGTCTGATCCAGAACAGCGGTAATGGGCAGGCTCATGGCGAACCCAACGCCTGGACACTCACCGCGCGGGGATGCGAGATCGAGAACACACTCGGGGTCTAACGCCAGCTGCCGGCCCTAACCAGCCCCAGCCCGCCCGGGCTCCGTGCGATCAATCGCATCTTACATAACTAGCCGGTCGCAGACCGGCCACAAACAACTTAAAGATCAATTTTGTCACTGGCCTATCTCCGGCAAGCCCACGAACAGCGTGCTACCGCCCGAGGAATCGGCGTAGCTGTATAACAAGAGACAAATTAATAACCGCCCGCGCGGATGGCAAAACCAAGCGGACGGTCGTTATAGCTACGCCGATACCGCGCATGGAAACCCAACAGTTCGTGGGCTTGCCGGAATCGAGTCAGTCGCTAAATAAATCTTTACAAAGTCAGTTGCCGGCCGTACCGGCCGGCAATACATGTAAGCGGCGATTTGACTGACCAGTCCCGCTCGGCGCGCGTGTCAATCAAGGCTGGCGATACGCCTGCGTGTGAACGCCGAGGCGGCGGTAACCAGCCCAGCCCGCCTGGATCTCGTGCGAACAATTGCATCTTACATAACTAGCCGGTCGCAGACTGGCCACAAACAACTTAAAGATCTATTTCGCCACTGGCCTATCTCCGGCAAGCCTACAAACCCGAGTATTGCCATGCGAGGTATCGGCGTAGCTGTATAACAAGCGACAAATCAATAACCGCGGGCTCCGGATCAATAACCACTCGCTCCGGATCACTACGCGCTTCGGACCGTACTACTTCACCCGCAGGGACCCCTCAACCCGAGTCAATGACACAGCTATATCACTAGCAACACAAAGCGGACGTTGGGGCGCCGGGCACGATAGATCGGGTTTGGGTCGGTTCTTTTCTGGATCGACGTCAAGCGCTTTTGCAGGGGACTTTGTTAGGGAGAGGGCCAAATCAGATGATGAGGGGTTGTTTTCGCGTGAGTCCGTTGGGGACAGATGTGATGGGGATGCCTGTGCGCCGTTTGGGCCTGTAGGTAGATGCGGCAGCACTGCTGACACATCTCTCTCTCTCTCTCTCTCTCTCTCTTGTACCTGTAGAACCCCTCGTCTAGCAGTCGGTTTCCCCCGCCTTCAGAAGCGCCTGCGGGGGTGGGCCACTCGTGCGTCTGAGTCAGCGGTCGTAGGCGCGTCCGCGCGGCAGCACACGCTGCACGACGATGAGCCGCGCGTCGATATCCCTGGTAAAGCGCACGCGCCAATCACCGACGCGGATGCGCCACTCGCTCAGGGCTTCGAGCTTACGCTCCCGAACCCGGGGGTCGTCGGCAGCGAGTTGGTCCAAGGCTGCGTAGACGCGTCGACGCACGGGCGGGTCGAGGCGATCCATGTCCTTCCTGGCGCGGCGCGTGAAGCCAACGCTCCAGGGTTCGCCGGTCACGCGTCGCTGAGTTCGCGCTTGACCTGCTCGAGCGGAATCAGGGGCACACCGGCCGCGATTTCGTCGCGAGCTTCTCGCACGGCCGCTTCCTCCTCTGCGGAGATCTCCTCGTCCTCGAGGGGCGCTTCGTCCAGCCTGCGGATCAGCGGATCCTCGCGCCGCGAGGCGATGAACTCGAGCACGGGCTCGAGCTCGGACTCGGCCAACTCATCCAGCACCTTGTGGGCCTTTTCACGCGTCGTCATGGGAGCGATTCTAGCGGCTCGTTCATGGACTTGCCCGCGAGTCGGGCGTATAAGCGTGCGCCCGCGCGCGGCGGTTTCGTCTCGTACGGGCGCGCTGTTGGGCAACAAGACCGGCACCGGGAAGCCGCTCCCTCGTGGGAGGTCGTCCCGGTGCTGAATGAGACGAAAGGAAGTTGGTTTCAGATGAGATCAAAGTCAAGAATGGTGGTGGTTGCGCTCGCCGCGGTGTTCGCGCTCACCGCGGTCGCGGCGTCCTCCGCGCTCGCCACACCCGAATGGTATGTGAAGAAAGGCGGGACCTACTCGAAAGTCAAAGAAGCCGTGAAAGTCAAGGCGGCCTTCGGGCTCGAGGAGATCGTTGTGCCGAACTTCGGCGTAAAGTTTGGGATCAAATGCAGTGGGAAAAGTCCTCTAGGGGAACTCAAGTCGGTGGCATAAGCGACGTACGAGACTCGAAGCCATTAAATGTGAACCGGTAGACGGCGTCCGTCGAATGTGACCATGCGGCAGCGCAGCAGACGCGCGAGCGCGACGTACTCCGCGTCGTAGGTCTTCGCGAGGCCGAGTTCCTCGGCGACGCGCCAAGCCTCTCGGTGCAGCTTACGGGGGGCGCGCCGTTTGATCGGGCTGGACGCGAGGTGGTCGAGCATGGTGTTGGCGTGTTGGGCGGTGATCTCTTCTCGCCATTGAGCCTCGCGGACGAGCGAGAAGAACTCAGACCACATCAGCGGGGGTGCGTACAGCCGGGCCTTGCCCAGAATCGCAAATCCGTCCGGTCCCGCGCACGTGCGAACGGCGACGTTCGCGTCTACGACGAGCTTCAATGGCTCGCGCGGGAGCGACGCAGCGCCGTCTCCCAATCGGGCTGTGCGGTCCCGTCCGCGAATGTTCTCAAGCCTACGGGAATGTCCACGATGTCCTCGCTGGCCGTACCGTTATTCCCGCGCGAAACGATGAACTCGAGCACCGGGTCCAGCTCGGACTCCGGCAGCCTGTCAAGCGCCGCCTCAATCTGCTCACGTTTTGCCATGCCCAGATTCTAGCTCGCCGAGCGCTGAAGGCCTGCCACAAGCAACACGGCGCTAAGCGAACGGTCTGTGAGAGGCAGGCAAGGAAGAAGTATGGCCCGGTCAAAGCCAAGAAGAAGAAGTGATCTGTCGCGAGAGGGCGCGGTGCAGGTCTCAGAGGTGCAGCGCGCGCGGATTCTCACAGCGATGGTGTGGGTCGTGGCTGAGGACGGTGTGAGTGCCGCGACGGTCTCCCAGATCGTGAAACAGGCCGGTGTTTCACGGCGTACGTTCTATGAGCTGTTCTCCGGTTCGGAGGACTGCTTCCTGGCGGTGTTCGATGACACTGCTGAGCGTGCGAGGAAGGTCGTGATCCAGGCGAGCATGGTCGCGGGGTCCTCCTCTTGGCGTGAGCAGGTCAGAGCGGGCTTGGCGGCATTGCTGGGTTTCTTTGACGAGGAGCCGTTGTCGGGGTCGTTCCTGGTCGTGGACGCGCTCGGTGGCGGACCGGTGGTATTGGAGCGTCGCACGCGCATCCTGGGATCCCTAACCGCGGTCCTCAGGGCCGGAGGCGCGGAAGTCAAGAGCGTGACCCCGCCACCACCGTTGGCGGCGGAGGGCACCGTCGGGGCGGTCTTGTCGGTCATTCACGCACGTATGTTGGAAGAGGATCATCGTCCGTTGCTCGAGCTGTTGAATCCCTTGATGGGGATGATCGTGCTGCCGTATCTGGGTCGCGCGGCTGCTACCAGGGAGCTGACGCGTCCCACACCAAAACCCCCGCCCGCACGGAAAGCCCCTTCGCGAGCACCACGATCCCGGTCCGGTGATCCGTTGGAGGGTCTGAACATGCGCTTGACGTATCGCACGCTCGTGGTGCTCTCGGCGATAGCCACCCACCCCCGTGCCAGCAACCGCAAGATCGCGGAAACCGCGGGTGTGCACGATCAGGGTCAGATCTCAAAGCTCCTCAGTCGCTTGGAAAAGCTCGGTCTGATCCAGAACAGCGGTAATGGGCAGGCTCATGGCGAACCCAACGCCTGGACACTCACCGCGCGGGGATGCGAGATCGAGAACACACTCGGGGTCTAACGCCAGCTGCCGGCCCTAACCAGCCCCAGCCCGCCCGGGCTCCGTGCGATCAATCGCATCTTACATACTATCCTGGTCTAGTAAATAGCCGTCAGGCGGCTTTGGCGTAGGTGACGTGTTTCTCGTTGAAGTAGTTGGTGACGATGTCGGGGCGGCGTTGGGTGGAGCGTAGGTAGGAGCGGGTGTCGTCGATCAGCTCGTTCTGGGTGTGGGGTCGGCGGCGGCCGAGGGCGTTCGTCTTGACGTCCTGGTTGAGCAGCTCGGTGGGATTCAGCTCTGGCGCGTAGCCGGGCAGGAACTGAAGCTCGATCTGCTCGGTGTGTGCCTGTACCCAGAGTTTCACCTTCTTTGACCGGTGGACCGGGTGCCCGTCGAGGATCAGGATGATCTTCTGTTCTTTGCTCTGGCGGATCAGACGTCCGAGGAAGTCGATGAAGACCGCAGCCACGAATTTCTCCTTGAAGACCCGGAACTGCAAATGGCCCTTGTTGGAGATCGCCGAGATTACGTTCGCGCCGAAGCGCTGGCCGGTGCCCTCGATCACAGGGGTTCTCCCGACCGGGCTCCACGATCTGCCGGCGCTATGATCGGAGCGCAAACCCATCTCATCGGCCCACAGAATCAAGGATTTCTCACGGCGCGCGCGCTGCTCGATCGCTGGGTAGCGCTCATCAAGCCACCGTGCGACTATCTCGGGGTTCTGCTCGAACGCTCGTCTGGCGGGCTTCTGTGGGCTGAACCCCCACGCCCGTAGATACCGTCCCGCGGTCTTCTCCGCGACCCGGATCCCGAAGCGCCGGTCGATCAGCTCGCACACCAGCGCCCTTGTCCACAGAAACCCAGGGAGCTTGAGCTGGTCAGGGTTCTTCTCCCGGATCGCCTTGGAGATCTGCGCCTGCTGGGCCGATGTGAGTGCCGTCTTCTCACCCGGCCGCCGGCCACGCTTGCCAGCCGCGAGCGCCTCGTCCCCGCCAAGGCGCTGAGCACGCACCCACTCGCTCACCGACTGGCGCGAAACATCAAGCAGCCCCGCCACCTCAGTCTGCGAACGACCCTCCTTGACCAGAACCACAGCACGCCGACGAAGCTCCTCCTGAGCCTCTTGCCCCAGCCGCCTTGCATCCCGAGTCCTCACGCACCAAAACCTACCAGGGCCGTCGGACGTTTACTGGCCCGGAGTAGTAACTAGTGCAGTGTTCCTGAAGTAGCTTGTTTTTGTAAGCTAGTTCTGGTACGTTGGGGTTGTGGCGCGTGCTGCTGGTGTGATTGAGCTGTCGGAGAGCGAGGAGCGGGAGCTCCGTGGGTGGCTGCGCCGGCCGTCGGTGCCGCAGCAGCAGGCGACGCGCGCGCGGATCGTTTTGCGTGCCGCTGAGGGCGCCACCAACACGCAGATTGCCGCTGAGACGCACGTGTCGTTGCCGACGGTGGGATTGTGGCGACGGAATTTCTGTGATCGCCGGCTGGATGGGCTGGCTGACGCTCCGCGCCCGGGACGCCCGCGCGAAATTGACGATGATGAGGTTCAGCGCGTTCTCGCCAAGACACTCGAGACGCCGCCGGATGGCAGCACGCACTGGAGTGTGCGCCGACTGGCCGCAGCGACTGGTGTTTCTGCGAGCACGGTGCACCGGATCTGGCGTGATCACAAGCTCAAACCGCACCAAGTCCGCTCGTTCAAGTTCTCCAAAGACCCCCAGCTCACCGAGAAGATCGTCGATGTCGTCGGGCTCTACATGGAGCCCCCGAAAGGCGCTCTGGTGCTGTGCATCGACGAGAAGACCCAGATCCAGGCACTGGACCGCACGCAGCCCACTTTGCCGATCAAGCCGGGCAGATCCGCCCGGATGACGCACGACTACAAGCGCAACGGCACGACCAGCCTCTACGCCGCGCTGGAGATCGCAACCGGCGAGGTCACCGGCGCGTGCTACCCCAAACACCGCCACCAAGAGTTCCTCGCGTTCTTGAACACGCTCGTGCGTGCTTACCCACGTCAGCCCCTGCACGTCGTCCTGGACAATTCCTCCACGCACAGCACCCCAGAGGTCGAGCGCTGGCTACAGCGCCACAAGCGCGTGCATTTCCATTTCACCCCTACGAGCGCGTCGTGGATGAACATGATCGAGATCTGGTTCTCGATCCTCACAAACCAGCAAGTCCGCCGCGGCGCCTACCACGACGTCCCCGAGCTCATCGCAGCGATCGAGTACTTCATCGAGAACTACAACGAACGCGCCAAACCCTTCATCTGGACCAAGACCCCCCAGCACATCATCACCAAGGCCACCAAACAACAAGCCACTTCAGGAACACTGCACTAGCCGGTCGCAGACCGGCCACAAACAACTTAAAGATCAATTTTGTCACTGGCCTATCTCCGGCAAGCCCACGAACAGCGTGCTACCGCCCGAGGAATCGGCGTAGCTGTATAACAAGAGACAAATTAATAACCGCCCGCGCGGATGGCAAAACCAAGCGGACGGTCGTTATAGCTACGCCGATACCGCGCATGGAAACCCAACAGTTCGTGGGCTTGCCGGAATCGAGTCAGTCGCTAAATAAATCTTTACAAAGTCAGTTGCCGGCCGTACCGGCCGGCAATACATGTAAGCGGCGATTTGACTGACCAGTCCCGCTCGGCGCGCGTGTCAATCAAGGTTAGCGATACGCCTGCGTGGTTAACGTTCGAGGCGGCGGTAACCAGCCCAGCCCGCCTGGATTCTGTGCGAACAATCGCATCTTACATAACTAGCCGGTCGCAGACCGGCCACGAACAACTTAAAGATCAATTTTGTCACTGGCCTATCTCCGGCAAGCCTACAAACCCGAGTATTGCCATGCGAGGTATCGGCGTAGCTGTATAACAAGCGACAAATTAATAACCGCCCGCGCGGATGGCAAGGCCAAGCGGACGGTCGTTATGGGTGCGAGGTAGGCGGTTGTTAGGTGCGAGGGTGGGTGGTCGTCATAGCTACGCACCCCCTCGTAGTGACAAAATAGTCGCTATTGCTTGCCGGCCGTTCTTTTTGGTTGGATTGAGGTTTTGACGATGTGCACGGCCGGTCGTGCCGACCGGCTACGGGGATAAGATGCAATTTTAAGCAGGCCTAGCGGGGTGGATGATCGGGCTGCAAAACGCTGTTATCGCGGCCTCGCCCATCGATTCGGATGCGGCCAGGAGGGGGTCGTCGTCGATGCGCGTGCGTGCGCCGGCCGTGTCGAACGTGTCGGACACGGCGAGCACGCAGGCAACCGGGACATGCGCGCGGGCGCCGAGCGCGAACAGGGTCGCGGACTCCATCTCGACCGCGAGCGCTTCGGGCGTGGCGGCCGGGCCGAGCGTGTCGTAGAACAGGTCGACGCTCACGACCGGGCCCGTGTGCGCTCGCGGCGCGGCGCCGATCAGCGCGCCGGTCAGGTCGGGATCGGCCAGGGTGCGATCCCCGGCCACGAGCGCGCGCGAGGTCCCGTCAAGGCAGATCGACTCGCGCGCGATCACCAGCTCGCCCAGCGCGATCCCGGCCCGCAGCGCGGCGCAGGTCCCTACGCGGATCGCCCGGCGCGCGCCGAGCGCGATCAGCTCCGTGAGCACGATCGCCGCCGACGGGCCGCCCATGCCCGTGCTCTGGATCGTCAACGGCTCGCCGTCCGCGCGCGCCGCGCCCGTGTAGCCCCACAGGCCGCGGTGGTGGTTGAACATGCGTGGCTGCGTGATCAGGGTCTGCGCCAGGCTCAGCGCGCGCCCGGGGTCGCCCGGCAGCAGCACGCGCTCGGCCAGCTCGGCGGTGGGGCGGAGATGGAGCACGTGGGGATTCAGCCGAGTTGCTTGAGGTCTTCGAGGTCCTGCGGGCGACCCGCGGCACGCTTCATCGCGCGCAGGTCATCCAGCCCGCACACGCGCACGAACATACCGTCGATGGTGCTGTCGATCGTCCCGCGGTCGAGCTCGGCGTACAGATCGTCGAAGTCGACCCCGCTGAGCCACTGCATGACATCGAGACGGCCGAGGTCGGTCAGCAGGCAGAAATTACCTCCCATTTCCAGATCAGCTGCACGCGTGGGGTCGGCCGGCAGCTCCTCTGGCTCGAAGTCGCCGGTGTCCAAGATGGTTGCGTGGAGATCTCGCAGCATGTCGGCGAGCTTCTCGAGGTTGTCCTGGGCTGAGCTCGGGACGATGTCGAGGTCCTTCGTCAAACGCGTGAAGCCATGCGCGGTGACGGCAAAGCCGCCGACGACGATGTACTCGACGCCGCGTTCGTGCAGGGTACGCAGCAGCGGGAACGGATCAAGCGCGTCGGGCATGGCGGAACGCCTCGGCGAAGCGGTTGGCGAAGCGAGCGAGCGCGGCGGCCTCTTCGAGGTTCACGCTCACGCCACGGGCGCGGTCGCGCTCGACCTGCGCTCGGTTGGCCCGCTCGTTACGCGCGATCTCCTCCGCCGTCCAGGGCCCTTTGGGCTTGGCCTTCGGTTTTGCCGCTGCCATGCCCGACAGTGTAGATAGGGCGCGAGACCATTGCACCTGACGGGGCTCGGGTTGCGCGACGGGCCGCGACTTTAGACTGCGGCCGATGGCGACGCCGCCCGAGCCCGACATTCCCGCGCAGACACCGTCTGAGGCCCCGCCCGCCGAATCCCCGGCGGCCGAGCTCACGCTCAAGCAGGTCGCCGCGCGCGCGGGCGTGACCGCGGCGACCGTCAGGCGCTGGGTCAACGCGGGGCTCGTGCCCCAATACGACGGGACCTGGACGCCCGCGGCGGCCTCGCACGTCCGCATCGTCGCGCGGCTGCGCGAGCGCGGGCACAGCGTTCAGCGGATCAGGGAGGCGAGCCAGAGCGGCAAGCTCGCGTTCGGCTACATCGACGAACTGCTGCCCAGCTCCGAGGCCCGCTACACCCTGAAGGAGGCCGCGCGCGAGATCGACCTCGACCCGGAGCTGATCGGGCGGCTGACGAGCGCGATGGGCCTGAACGCGATCTCCACCGAGGAGCTCTCCGCGGAAGACCTGCAGGTGCTGCGCTACGGCGCGGAGGTGCTCGCCGCTGGCTTGCCGCTGCCCGCGCTGCTGCAGATCGTGCGCGTGTACGGGCAGGCGATGGCGCAGGTCGCCGACGCCGAGGTCAGGCTGTTTCACCTGTACCTGCACGAGCCGCTGATGCGCGACGGGGTGCCCGGGGTGGAGGTCGCGCAGGCGATGGAGGGGATGACGCGCGAGATGCTGCCGTTCGCGGTGCCGTTCATCAACTACCTGCACGGACGCATGCTCGGGTACTTCGTCGAGCAGGACGTGATCGGCCACATCGAGTCCGACCTCGACGACGAGGAGACCGCCGAGGAGGGTCGCATGCGCGTCGCGATCGCGTTCGCGGACCTCGCCGGGTACACCAAGCTGACCGAGGAGCAGGGCGAGGCGCGGGCGGTCAGCGCGGTCGAGCGGTTCGTGGAGGCGGTCGAGCAGACGCTGCCGATCGACGCGCGCGTGATCAAGACCCTGGGCGACGAGGTGATGGTCGTCGGCGCGGACGCGGGCGCGCTCACGGGCTGGGCGGTCGGGCTGGGCGGGGAGCTGCCGGCGGGATCGCCGCCGCCGCGGATCGGGATCCACAGCGGGGCGGCGATCTATCGCGACGGCGACTACTACGGCCGCGAGGTCAACCGGGCGGCGCGCGTGGTCGCGCGGGCCGCCGGCGGCGAGGTGCTCGTGACGCGCCCGGTCGTGGACCTCGCCGGCCGCCAGGACGGCATCGAGTTCGAGCTGATCGGCGAAGTGGTGCTCAAGGGCTTTGCCGAGCCGACCGAGCTGTTCCTGGCCCGCGCGCGCGGCGAGTGAGGTGGCGCGGTGTTGACGATGGCGGGTTGGTCTTGGGCGGGAGACGCGGCAGCCAGTCCACCGAACACCCCTGCCGGCGCCGGTCTCCATTGCCGGCTACGCGCAGGAGGCGCTTTAGAACGGCTTTCAAAAAGATCGGCACGTCCGGATTCGTCCCTGGACACGGCGCTGGATCGCCACGTGACGGCTCGCACGTGCAACCAGCATGCGCTTCGCCATCCCGCGTCGCCCAGCTTGGTCCATGAACGCCCCGACCGCACCGCCTATTTTGAAAGACGTTCAGCGCGGTGACACCCGCGGAGCTGCACGAGCTGGTGCGCGCGCAGGGCCTGCTCGGGGAGGGCGAGCAGGTCGTGGCGATGATCTCGGGTGGGCGGGACTCCGTCTGCCTGCTGGACGTCGCGGTGGCGGTGCGCGGGGCCGAGCACGTGCGCGCGCTGCACATCAACTACGGGCTGCGCGGGCGGGCGTCATACGAGGACGAGCGCCTGAGCGCGGAGCTGTGCGCGAAGCTCGGGGTGTGGCTGGAGCTCGTGCGCGTCGGCTCGCACGAACGCGCGCAGGGCGAGCGCGGCAACCTGCAGGCGTGGGCGCGCAAGCTGCGCTACGAGGTGGCCAGGCGCCTGGCGGCCGAACTGGACGCGCCCGTCGCGACGGGGCACACCGCGAGCGATCAGCTCGAGACGATCCTGTATCGCCTGGCCGCCTCGCCGGGCCGGCGCGCGCTGCTGGGGATGGCCCCGCGCGAGCGCTGGCTCGTCAGGCCGCTGCTGGGGGTGACGCGCGAGCAGACGACTGCGTATTGCGAGCAGCGCGAGCTGGCGTGGCGCGATGACGAGAGCAACGAGGATCAGCGGTTCGCACGCGCGCGCGTGCGCCACCTGCTCGTGCCCGCCCTGCGCGAGGTGCATCCCGCCGCGCAGGACAGCGTGCTGCGCACGGCCGAGCTGTTGCGCGAGGAGACGGCGCTGCTGGAGGGGCTCATCGACGATGAGCTGGCGGGTAGGGACAGCATCGCCGTGGAGCGACTGGCGGAGCTGCACCCGGCGCTGGCGCGGCTGGTGGTCGTGCGCCTCGCGGAGGACGCCGCCGGCGAGTACGTGCCCCAGGCGGGTGCGCGCGTGGAGGAGATCGTCGCGCTGGCCGAGCGCGGCGGGGCGGCGGAGCTGCACGTGGGCGGGAACGTGAGCGCGACGATCTCAGGCGGAGAGCTGCGCATGGTCAAGCTCCCGCCGCGCCGGGCGCCCGATGGTCCCGGTGGCGAGGGCGACGGCACCGGCAATAGCAACGACGATGACGATGACGGCAACGACGATGACGGCGGCGGCGGTCGCGGCGACTGAGGCGCGGCGTACACTCCGCGCGTGAGCGTTCCAGCCTCCACCGAGGTTCCGGCCCCCACCCGGGCCGGCGCAATGACTCGCGCCGGTGCGGGCGGTGGCACAGCGCCCCCCGCGGGCGAGATCGGCGAGGTGCTCGTCAGCACCGAGGAGCTGCAGGCGCGCGTGCGCGAGCTGGGGGAGCAGATCTCGCGCGACTATGCCGGTCGGCCGCTGCTGCTGGTGGGCGTGCTCAAGGGCGCGGTGTTTTTTCTGAGCGACCTGATGCGGTTCATCGACATCCCCGTCGAGGTCGATTTCATGGCCGTCGCCTCCTACGGCTCCGCGACCGACTCCTCGGGCGTGGTGCGCATCCTCAAGGACCTCGACGCGGCGATCGAGGACCGGGACGTGCTGATCGTCGAGGACATCGTCGACTCGGGGCTGACGCTGCAGTACCTGCTG
Source organism: uncultured Solirubrobacterales bacterium (assembly GCA_963749285.1). Taxonomy (GTDB): domain Bacteria; phylum Actinomycetota; class Thermoleophilia; order Solirubrobacterales; family Solirubrobacteraceae; genus Palsa-744. Next base: position 343,164 of record CAVVMD010000002.1, read on the forward strand.
CGCAACCTCGGCTCGCGCAATCCGCGCACGCTCGAGGTATGCGCGCTGCTGACCAAGCCCGCGCGGCGCAAGGTGGCGCTGCAGGCCCGGTATGTGGGGTTCGAGATCCCCGACACGTTTGTGGTGGGGTACGGCCTAGACTACGCCGAGCGCTACCGCAACCTGCCGTTCGTGGCTGCGTTGGACGAGGGCGCGCGAGCGGGCGCCCGGTCGGCTCGTTGATAGCAGTACGAGCGCCTTGCGGGGCTCACAACCGGTCCGCGGGCCTTCTGGCGGGGCCGCAATCGCCGGAAAATGGGACGTTGCATGGTACGCTAGAGAACTGGCGTAGGCCACGACGACAACCGGCGCCAGAAACCCAGTGATATCGCCATGAGCCGTTCATTCAAGAGCGCCGCGTTCCCAATCCTCATCGTGCTGGTGCTGGCGTTCCTGGCCGTGAAACTGGTCAGCCCGACCTCGAACGACACCCGCTCGCACAGCTATCAGACGCTCGTCGCGAAAGAAATCCCGCAGGGCGAAGTCAAGTCGGTCGAGTTCAAGAACAAGGGCAAGGCGCTCGAAGTCAAGCTGAACCCCAAGGGGCACAACGAAAAATACGAAATCGGCTTCGTCGAACAGGCCGCGCCGCAGCTGATCTCACAGCTCGAAAAAGCGGGGGTCAGCTTCAACATCGAATCGGAAAAGAGCAGCATCCTGCTGTCGCTGCTGACGTACATCCTGCCGTTCGTGATCTTCCTCGGGTTCTGGATCTTTTTGATGAACCAGGTCCAGGGGGGCGGCTCGAAAGTGATGTCGTTCGGCAAGTCGCGCGCCAAGCGCCTGTCGGCCGACTCGCCGAAGATCACCTTCCGCGACGTCGCCGGCGTGGACGAGGCCGTGGAGGAGCTGCACGAGATCAAGGAGTTCCTGGAGAACCCGAAGAAGTTCCAGGCGCTCGGCGCGCGCATTCCCACGGGCGTGCTGCTGTACGGGCCGCCGGGCACCGGCAAGACGCTGCTCGCGCGCGCGGTCGCCGGCGAGGCGGGCGTGCCGTTCTTCTCGATCTCCGGCTCGGACTTCGTCGAGATGTTCGTCGGCGTTGGCGCCTCGCGCGTGCGCGACCTGTTCGAGCAGGCCAAGCAGAACAGCCCGTGCATCATCTTCATGGACGAGATCGACGCCGTCGGGCGCCACCGCGGCGCCGGGCTGGGCGGGGGGCATGACGAGCGCGAGCAGACGCTCAACCAGCTGCTGGTCGAGATGGACGGGTTCGAGGCGAAGGACAACATCATCATGATCGCGGCCACGAACAGGCCCGACATCCTCGACCCGGCGCTGCTGCGCCCCGGGCGCTTCGACCGCCAGATCGCCGTGGACCGCCCCGACCGCAAGGGCCGCGCCAAGATCCTCGAGGTGCACACGCGCGGCAAGCCGCTGGCCAAGATCATCGACATCGACGCGCTCGCCGGGCAGACCCCGGGTTTCACCGGCGCGGATCTGTCCAACCTGATCAACGAGGCCGCGCTGCTGTCTGCCCGCACGGGCAGGCGCGAGATCGGACAGGTCGAGCTCGAGGAGGGGATCATGCGCGTGATCGCCGGCCCCGAGAAGAAGACGCGGGTGATGTCAGAGAAAGAGCGGCTGATCACCGCCTACCACGAGATGGGCCACGCGCTCGTCGGCCACTTCCTCGAGTACGCCGACCCGGTGCACAAGATCTCGGTGATCTCGCGCGGCCAGGCGCTCGGCTACACGATCTCGATGCCCCAGGAGGATCGCTTCCTCACCACCCGCGCGGAGCTGAAGGACACGATGGCGATGACGCTCGGGGGGCGCGCCGCGGAGGAAATCGTGTTCGGCGAGATCACGACCGGCGCCTCGAACGACATCGAGAAGGTGACGCAGACCGCTAAGCAGATGGTGATGCGCTTCGGCATGTCAGAGCGGCTCGGGCCGCGCGTGTTCGGCCACGACCACGGCCAGCCGTTCCTCGGCCGCGAGTTCTCGACCGAGCCCGACTACTCGGATGAGATCGCGCGCGAGATCGACGACGAGGTCCGCCGGATCATCGAGTCCGCGCACCAGCGCGCGCGCGACATCCTGACCGAGCACCAGCACGATCTGACCAAGATCTCCGAAATCCTCGTCAAACGCGAGACGATCGAGAAGGAGGAGTTCCTGGCGCTGCTCGACGGCAAGTCAGAGGAGGAGGTGTTCGGCGTGGAGGACTCGACCAAGCCCGAGCTGCCCGCCCCGCCCGCGCCGGCGGACCGCCCAGAGCGCGAAACCCCGCGCGTGGCGCCCCGGCCGGGGCTCGCGGGGGGAACCGCCGAGCTTCGCTCTGACGGCGTCTGACGGCGGCTAGCCGCGTCTGGCTGCGTCCTTACCGATCGGAGATGATTATGGGATCTCCGATCGGCCAGCACGTGTGCCGAGCACACTTCGCTCACTGCGTCCTTGCCAGCCACGCCGATCCGCTCGTCAGAGGAGGTGGATGCTTCGGATGAGCACGGCCATTTGCCGGAAGACCCCGTTCTGCCTGATGGGGGTCGTGAACGTGACCCCGGACTCGCTCGTCAGAGGAGGTGGATGTTTCGAATGAGCGCCGCCGCTTACCAGAGAGCACCGTTCCGAGTGATGGGGGTCGTGAACGTGACCCCGGACTCGTTCTCGGACGGGGGCCTGTTCTTGGACGCCGGTGCCGCGGTTGTGCACGCGCGGGAGCTGATCGGCGCAGGGGCTGACATCGTGGATGTCGGTGGGGAGTCCACGCGCCCGGGCGCGGAGCCCGTGTCAGCAGCAGAGGAGCTGCGCCGGGTGCTGCCGGTCGTGGAGGGGATCGCCGCGAGCGGTGTGACGGGCGGCGAGCCCGGTGGCGATCCCGCCCGGATCTCGATCGACACGTCCAAGGCGTCGGTCGCGCGCGCGGCGATCGGTGCGGGAGCGAGCATCGTCAACGACGTGAGCGCGCTGCGCGCGGACCCGGAGATGGTGGGTCTCGTGGCCGAGAGTGGGGTGGAGTGTTGCCTGATGCACATGCTCGGCGACCCGCGCACGATGCAGGCCGACCCGCGCTATGGGGATGTCGTGGACGACGTCAAGGCGTTTCTGGAGGAACGGCTGGCGTTGGCCGTGCGCGCGGGCGTGCGCGAGGAGCGGATCATGCTCGACCCGGGGATCGGGTTCGGCAAGACGGTCGCGCACAACCTCGCGCTGCTGGCGCGCCTGGATGAGCTCACATCGCTCGGGCGGCCCGTGGTCGTGGGGACCTCGCGCAAGAGCTTTCTCGGGCGCATCATCCTCGACGCGGCAGCGGACAGGGGGAGGGCGGGGCAGGCCGGGGAGGCTGAGCCGATGGACATCGCGCGGCGGCTGGGAGGGACGATCGCGACGAACGTGCTCGCGCTGGAGCGCGGCGCGAGCGTGTTCAGGGTGCACGACGTCGCCCCGGTGCGCGCTGCGCTGACGGTGGCGGCTGCTACGTTGAACCCGCGATGGACCCCCGCGATGAGGACCCCGACGAGCTGACCGGCGCGGACTCGCCGGACGATGCCCGGGAGGCGGGCAGCGGCGAGCGCTCTGGCGCGGCCATCCCGGATAACGGTGCGCTGGACGACGGCGACGAGCTGGGCGGCGAGGACACGCTCGACTACATGGACGCGCCCGGGGAGCCCGGCGAGGTGTACGCGCCCGACGAGGACGAGCAGGAGGAGGACGACGACTACGACCTCGACGCCGAGCGCGAGGAGACGGGCGAGTCGGTCACGGTCGAGATCTCGGGGCTGTCGTTGTACACCCACCACGGCGTGAGCGAGGCCGAGCGCGAGGTCGGCCAGCGGCTCGTGCTCGACCTGCGTCTCGACCTCGGCGAAAGCGATGCCACGGTGACGGACTCGCTCGCGGACACCGTCGACTACGACGAGGTCTGCCAGCTGGTCGCGCTGATCGCCCAGCAGCGCTCGCACAACACGCTCGAGCGGTTGTGCGGCACGATCGCCGACCGGCTGCTCGGCGATTACGAGCTCGAAGGCGTCTGGGTCAAGGCGACCAAGCCCGAGCCCCCGATCGCGCTGCCCGTCGATGAGGTGTCTGTGGAGGTCTGGCGCGAGGCCGAGGAGTAGGGAGGCCTGTTGGAGATTTTTGCTTGACATTAGTTAGCAGTCACTTATAATCCCTGCAAGGGCAGAGGGTGTTGCTGGTCACGACAACGTTCGAGGATCAGGAGACACCATGATCGACCAGCTTGCACGGCTCGCAACGGAGCGCACCAGACGTATCCTGACCGTCGCGGGCGCGGTGTTCCTGCTCGCCGCGGCGATCGGCGTTCCCGTCGTCACGATCCTCAAGAGCGAATCCTCGGACTTCCAGGACCCGCACGCCCAGAACCAGCAGGTCCTGCGCGCGGTCGAACACGCCACCGGCCAGTCCGCCTACTACGGCGTCGCCGCGCTCGTGCCGAGCCAGACCGACATCCGCACCGACCCGGCCGCCCAGGCCCAGGCCGCCCATGTGGTCGCACTGCTCTCTCGTCAACCCGGGTTCGAGCGCGCGCTGGACTATCCCGCCACGCACCTGCCCGTGCTCGTCTCGCGCAACGGCCGCCAGACACTCGTGCTCGCGGCGTTCGCCAACCGCGAACGCTCGGCCGCAGCGGTCAAGCACATCGGCCCGCAACTGGCCGGCAGCGGTGTGCGCCTGGGCGGCAACGACGTCGCGTTCCACGAAATCACCACACGCACCTCCTCCGACCTCGCCCGCGCGGAGATGTTCGCGCTCCCGATCCTGCTGCTGCTCTCGTTCTGGGTGTTCCGCGGCCTCGTCGCCGCGGCGCTGCCGCTGCTCGTGGGCGGGTTCGCGATCGTGATCACGTTCCTGCTGCTGCGCCTGATCGACCAGTTCCTGGGACTGTCGATCTTCGCGGTCAACCTCGTCACCGGCATCGGCCTCGGCCTCGGCATCGACTACAGCCTGTTCATCCTGTCCCGCTACCGCGAGGAGCTCGCGCGCGGCCTGGACTCCCACGCGGCGATCAAGCGCACCCTGCAGACCACCGGGCGCACCGTGCTGTTCGGCTCGCTGACGGTCGCCGGCGCGCTCTCCTGCCTGCTCGTGTTTCCGTTGCGGTTTCTCTACTCGATGGGGATCGGCGGCGCGCTCGTGACGCTGTCCGCTGGAACCGTCTCGCTGATCGTGCTGCCCGCCGTGCTCGTGGCGCTCGGCCCGCGCATCAACGCGCTCGCGCCCGCGCGCCTGCAGCGCAACGCCGCGCGGGCGGCGCAACCGGACGAGCGCGGCGCGTGGTACCGGCTCGCGCGCGGCGTCATGCGCCGTCCGGGGATCGTCGCTCTGGGCACCACGGTGGTGCTGATCGTGATCGCGTTGCCCGCGCTGCGCCTGCAGCTGACACCGGCCGACGCGCACGTGCTGCCGTCCTCCGCGCAGCCGCGCCAGGTCGCGGAAGCGATCACCCATGACTTCGCCGTCGACGGCTCCCAGACGCTCACGATGGTGGTGCGCCCGCCCGCCGGGGGGCCCAATCATGGCGAGCAGGCCGTCGCGGTGCTCGCGCGGCGGGCGCAGGCCGCGGCCGGCAGCCAGGCGAGCCTGGCCGGGCCACCGCGCTACCTCGGGCGCGGTGCGTGGGAGATCGAAATGCTGCCCCGCGGCGTCGACGGCTCGGCCGCCAATCAGCAGCTGGTCCACCATCTTCGCGCCCTCGCCAGTCCGCCGACCCTGCTGGTGGGCGGCGCCACCGCGTGGTTCGTCGACCAGAAGGCCGCGATCGCTCAGAACACGCCCCTCGCGCTGCTGATCCTCGCGCTCGTCACCGGCGGGTTCCTGTTCCTGATGACCGGCTCGCTCGTGCTGCCGTTCGTCGCGCTGCTGATGAACCTGCTCACGGTCGCGGTCGGCGCCGGGCTGCTCGTGCTGATCTTCCAGGACGGCCACCTGTCGAGCCTGTTCGGCTTCAGTCCGATCGGCGGTCTCGAGGAGTCCAACCTCGTGCTGCTGTTCGTCGTCGCGTTCGCGCTGTCCACCGACTACGGCGTGTTCCTGTTCGGCCGCATCAAGGAGGCCCACGACGACGGCCTGGCCACACGCGACGCGGTCGCCTACGGCGTGGAGCGCACCGGGCGCCTGATCACCGCCGCCGCGCTGCTGTTCTGCGTCGCGGTCGGCGCGTTCGTGACCTCGCACATCTTCTTCATCAAGCAGTTCGGCCTGGGCACCGCGCTCGCGGTCGCGATCGACGCGACGTTCGTGCGCGCGCTGCTCGTCCCCGCGCTGATGGGCCGCCTCGGCGAGCGCACCTGGTGGGCGCCGCGACCGCTGCGCCGCCTGCACGCCCGGGTCGGGCTGCGTGAGGAGCTCGGCGAACCCACGGGCGCGTAACCCGCCGCGAATCGGCTGTCCGCTCCGTTCGCAAGCGCTTGCAGCGCGTAGCCGGCAATCGAGACCGGCGCCGGCGGCTGTGTTCGGTGAGCTGGCTCCCGGGTCTCCCACCCAAACCAAATACCTTGCTGCCCGATGCTCGCCCGGACAGGACTGCTAGGCCTCGGCTCGAACGTCGGCGACCGCCGCGCCCAGCTGCAGGGCGCCGTCGACGCGCTGCCCGGCGCCGGGGTCAGTGTGCTCGCGTGCTCGTCCGTGTATGACACCGACCCCGTTGGCGACGTGCCCGACCAGGCGAGCTTCCTCAACGCCTGCGTTGTGGTCGAGACCGTGCTCGATCCGCTGCCTCTGCTCGACGCTGTCAAGGATCTGGAGCGCGCGCTTGGACGCGACGCGCAGGGCGTTCGCCACGGCCCGCGCGCGATCGACATCGACATCCTGCTGCTGGGCGACCTCGTCGTCGCGCACCCGCGCATGACGCTCCCGCACGAGCAGCTGCTCAGCCGCCGCTTCGTCCTGATCCCGGCGCTGGAGCTCGACTTCGAGCTGACCGCACCCTCCGGGTACAGGCTCGCCGATGCTCTCGCCACGTTGCCGCTCGATGAGGGCGTGCGCTGGGCCGGAGCACGACTGGTCCCGCCTGGAAACCCGGCCTGACTCCCCGCCACGACCTGCACCCGACCACGAACCGCTCAGCTTCGACGACGACTCGATCGAAGCCCACGAGGCATCCGTCAGTGGACGATGACCTTGCCCTTCATCCCTTGGCTCACGTGGATCGTGCAGTCGTAGTTGAACGTCCCGCGTTTCGTGAACTTGACCGTGTAGGACCCTCTCGCCTGCGTGCGTGAATGAAAGCCGTGGAACGTGACGTTGTGTTCGGTTCCCCCGTCCTCCCACACCCAACGGACGCTGTCGCCACGATTGATGCTCAGCGTCGCCGGGTGAAAGGCGATGTTCTTGAGGGTCACCGTATGTGTGCTCGCGGCTCTCGCTCCGGCGCCCAGCCCGAGCGCGACCGTTGGAATCGTCGATCCGACCGCCACCGCGAGGACCGCCAGCATGGCGAATGTCTTTCTGTTCATACCCCTCCAGACGCCGGCGAGCCGACTACCTTCCCGGCGAGACGTCGTATGCGTTGCGAGTGACCAGGGATGTCGCGGCTCTAGAGGCTTGATGTGGGTTGCGCCTTCCGCCGGAGTGGGGCAGTCGTGCAGATCGATGGCGGGCGCGCGCGATAAAGACGGTGGGTCTTGTACATAGTTTTAAACCTCGGTATCACCATCGCTATACACAGTTATTTTTTTATAACAACATTTCCTTCCCGCTTCCACCCCTCACCCCTTCCACCCCTTCATATTAATACTATAGTGTCACTCATTGCTCATTCTCCTGTCTCCCAACCCCCTTCAACCCACATCAACCCTCTAGGACGTAGCCGGTTGGAGACGTAGCCCGCGGGCCCGGCCCGGGACGTGGCCGGCTCAGATGCCCCGGTCACGTCGAATCTCTGTGAGCCGGCCTCTCACGAGGCCGTCGCCCCGCCGTCTCCCCAGCCCGCCAGCCGCACCAGCGTCGCGTCGCTCACGCCCCTGCCCGACAGCACGCACAGCCTGCCGTCGCGCCGCCACGTCACGACCGGCGCACCGTGTTCGCGCAGCAGCCGGTATGGCACGCCGTGGCGCCAGGTGACCGTCCCGCCGCTCGTGGCCGGCGCCGGTGTGCCGCCCACGATCGCATACCCGATCCGGCTGCCGCCGGAGCCCGCGTAGAAGACGGTCGTGACCGTCCGTCCGCCGACCGTGTCCGTGCGGGCGCCTGTCGCGCGCCAGCCGAACCGCTCCTCCCAGTACGGGAACGCGACATCGTCCACGGCCACGTCGAGCTGGGCGGAGTTCGTCCTGCTCTCGCTCGGAGCGCTCATCGTCGCGGCGCGCAGCGTCAGTGCCGAAGCCGCGCTCACGCTCGGGCTCGAGCGCGTGCCCGACCCCGTCAGCAGCGCGATCGCCCCGCCCACGATGGCCGCCACGGCCATCGCCGCCAATGTCGGCTTCATGCGGGCCGCGATCAGGCCTCGGTTTGAATGGGCTGGGGCTTCGGCTCGTCGGCGTGAGCGCTTGTCCGGCTTGGGCGCGCGCGTCCTGTCGGCCACCATCGCCTCCACCCGCTCGTGCAGCCTCTGCGGCGCGCGCGCGTCCACCGCGCGCAGCAGCTCCGCCACGTGCTCGTGCTCTGGGTCGGATCGGGTGCGTGTGGCCGGATCGCTCATGGTGTTCCTCTACTTGGCATGACTCCGCCCGCGCGTGTCTCTTCCCGGCCGGTTTGCTCCCTGCGTGGCTCGCCCTGCCGCTGAGCCCGCCCGCCCTCCGTGAGCGCTCCCTCCGTGGGTGCTCCCACATTCGGCGCCGACGATGGCGACTGGGCGTTCGCGGCGAGCTCCGGGTCAAGCGCCCGGGCGACCTGTCCCCGTGCCCGGAACAGTCGCGTCGTGATCGTCGCCTCGCGCACCTTCAGCGCGCGCGCCGCCTCCCGGTATGACAGTCCGAGCACATCCACCGCGACCAGCGCCAGGCGAAAGTCCTCCGGCAGCCGCGCGATCGTCGCATACAGCTCCTGCACCTCGATTGCCCGCTCCGGGCGGCTCGTCGGGCGGGGGTCGGCCACGATGACGTCCTCGAGCGTGGCCCCCGTCACCGGCCGGCGGCTCGCCGTGCGCCTGCTCGTGTAGAACGTGTTGCGCAGCGCGCGCATCAGGTAGTACAGGTCGTCCTCGCCGCGCACGATCCGCGGGCGTGCGAGCACCCGCGCGAACGTTTCCTGCACGAGGTCCTCCGCGTCCTCTCGGCTGCCGCACAACGCCCAAGCCGCGCGATACAGGCGGTCCACGTGCTGCGTCAGCGACTGCGGGTCCAGGGTGCGCATTGGATGGCGGAGCGACCTTCGATCAGTGGGATGGCCGATCCCGCTCTGCGACTGTAGCGCCGCAGGCGATCATGTTCACGCCTCAACCGCTGGAGGGTGCGCCGCGAGAGGCGCCGGGAGGAGCCTCCCGGGAAGGATCGCGCCGGGTCGGAGTCGTGGGTTCTTAGAGCGTGCATCGGCTGCTTTGCACGAGCGCGTGGGACCGACTGGGTACTCGATTTGAGAGAGGTGGTCTGAGACTGTGAAGCTGCGTTATCGTTACCTACCTGTAGCCGCCGTGCTCGGGGCTGCCGTTGCGATCGTGCCCACGCTCGCGGGCGCCGCCCCGTCCGAAGTGAAGCTCGAAGTCAACGAAAACTGCCAGGATCCCGAATGGCAGTGCTGGACGAGCCCCGGCGGTAGCACCTACACCCCGTCAGTACGGATCGCAAGTGGCGGGGTCGTCAAGTTCGCTGACGAAACCGGCTTTGCCGCCGCCGTGGTGTGGACGAGCACACCGGGCCCCCAGCCGAGTTGCCAGGGTGTGCCTACGAGCCCCGAAGCCCACTGGCACGGCGAATGCAAATTCGAACAGCCCGGGACGTACAGATTCGAAAGCTCGACCCTCTTCAAAGACGCATACGAGAACTACCGCAAATACGAAATCGTGGTCGAAGGCGCAAGCACCGGCACCACCGGCACAACAACCACCTCGACGACCCCAACCACGACGCTGCCGACCACAACGATGACATCGCCGCCGCCGCCGACCACGACCTCCACCCAGCCATCCGGCGGCGGGGACCCCACGGGCACCACCGCCGCCTCCCCGTCCGAAGCGAAGCTCGAAGTCAACGAGAACTGCGTCGAGCCCGAATGGCCGTGCTGGACAGCCCCGGGGTCGAAACCGGAACCCGCGAGCAAGGTCACGATCGCCGCCGGCGGCGAAGTCATGTTCACCGACCACGCGACCACCCCGGCGGCCGTTGTATGGATGGGCTCTGCGCCGGTCTGCACCGGTGTGCCCACGAGCGCGACGACCGGCTGGGAAGGCAAGTGCAAGTTCGAACAACCTGGGACGTACAAGTTCGAAAGCTCGACCCTCTTCATAGGTGACGGCCTGAACTACACCATGTACGAAATCGTCGTGGAAGGCGCCGGCACAACCCCCACCACGCCGTCGTCCCCCGGCGGTGGCGGCACGACCTCCCCGCCGGGCCCTGCTGGGGGATCGGGCTCCGGAGCCGCGCCCGGCTCGCCGCTGGTGGGAAGCTCCTCTGAAGCCGTCAAGCTCGCCAGAGTCCAGCACGGCTCCTCGGTGCGCGGTTCCGTCAAGATCTCCCAGGCCGGCGTCGGAGGACGACTGGAGATCGACCTGCTGGCGAGCGGCGCGTCGCTGGCCAAGGCGGGGCACTCGCCGCAGGCGCGGGTCGGGAGGCTGGTGCGCTCGTCGTTGTACGCCGGCACGACATCCTTCACGGTGCCCTTGAACGCGAAGGGCAAGGCCGCGTTGCGCCGTCACCGGCGCCTGGCGCTGACTGTGAGGATCGTGCTCACGCCCGTGCACGGCGCCGTGGTGACCGTGACCAAGAGCCTCGTGCTGCACGCCTGAGCGCCACAAAAGGCCATTTATTCCCCAATTTGCAGGAGAATCCTGCGCAACCGCGTAGAACCTCTGCAACCGTCGTTGCACCGTGCTAGGGTGCCGCGATCAACGCCGAATCCCTGAACAGAGATCAGGGAACGGGGGACCCAGTTTGTTGGGGCGAATCACACGGTGAACCGTGAGAAGCGCAGGCTCTTTCAGCGCTAGCCCGTCAGCTAACCCCGCAGGCCCACGAAAGAGGAGTTGCTTTGCGGGTGCGAACCCTAGGCGCGTTGCTTTGCTCAAGCTTGACGGTCGCGGCCTGCGCGGCCACGCCCGCCCTGGCGGGAACGACCAGCTCGGCTGCAGTAGCCGGTGGCGCCGCCGCCGGCTCGACCTCGGCTCCCACTCCGACCAACACCTCCGCCAGCGGCGGCGCTTCTCCGACCACCTCCGCCACGCCGGCGAAACCGCTGCACCTCTCGCCGATCACGGCCAAGACCCCGAGCGTCGCCTACAGCGGCCCGGTCTACGAAAAGACCGCGACCGGCGCAGTCGTCCCCTACGTCGCGCCTGCCCCGCCCGTGGCCCCCGGACAGACAAGCCCCACGAACGGCGGCAGTCCCGTTGGCGCGACCGCTACCGCCGCGACCAAGCCCGATCTGCTCGTCCCCGGCATGCTCGCCCGCTACGTCAACGGGCTCGCGGCGGCGCCGATGTCCGCGCCGCCGGCCGTCCAGGAGATCGTCTGGGCCGGCAACCAGCTGATCGGCCTGCCCTACATCTTCGGCGGCGGCCACGCCTCGTTCGTCTCGCCCGGTTACGACTGCTCGGGCACCGTCTCGTTCGCGCTGCACGGCGGCGACCTGCTGGCCACACCCGAGGACTCCTCGGAATTCGAAACCTGGGGCTCGCACGGCGTCGGACGCTGGGTCACGATCTTCGCCAACCCCGGCCACGCCTACATGACCGTCGCCGGGCTGCGCCTGGACACGAGCGCCGCCGACGACCCGTCCAACGAGCAGGGCCCCCGCTGGCGCCCGCTGCGCCCGGAAAACGCCGGCTACGTGGTTCGCCACCCGCTCGGGCTCTGAGCCCGCGGTGCGAGGACGCGCCCGGCGATGCCTGTGGTGCGGACGGCCGGATGGATGATGGATGGACGGATGGACGGTCGGGGCGGATGGCCGGTAGGTGCGCTTCGGCTACGCTTGAGCGAACCGTTGCAGTGAACAGCTATAGGAGGATCAGATGGCCGGCCTGACCGGGCGCATGTCAACCGTCGTGAAGGCGAAGGTCTCAAAGTTGCTGGACCGTGCGGAAGACCCCGCCGAGACGCTCGACTACAGCTACCAAAAGCAGGTCGAACAGCTGCAGAACGTCAAGAAGGGCATCGCCGACGTCGTCACCGCCAAGAAGCGCTTGCAGATGCAGGAGACGACGCTCAAGCAGAGCGTCGTCAAGCTCGACACGCAGGCCCGCCAGGCTCTGTCCTCCGGCCAGGAGGACCTGGCAAGGACGGCGCTCGAGCGCAAGAACGTCGCCCAGACTGAGCTGCAGGGGCTCGACACGCAGGTCTCAGAACTGGAAGAGCAGCAGCAGAAGCTGACCGACTCAGAGCAGAAGCTGCGCGCCAAGATCGAGTCGTTCCGCACCAAGAAGGAGGTCATCAAGGCCCAGTACTCGGCCGCCGAAGCCCAGGTGAAGATCTCCGAGGCGGCCACCGGCGTCGGCGAGCAGATGGCCGACGTCGGGCTGGCGATGCAGCGCGCGGTCGACAAGACCGAAAACATGAAAGCCCGCGCCGACGCCGTCTCAGAGCTCGAAGCCGCCGGGACGTTCGATGACATCACCGCGCTCGGCTCCGGCGAAGACGACATCGACCGCCAGCTGAAGTCTCTCTCCAGCCAGTCCGCCGTCGATGACGATCTCGCCAAGATGCGAGCTGAAATCGGGGCCGGAGACGGGGCGCCCGCGCCCGCCGGTGAGATCGCTGCTCCGAGCGGCGAGCCCGCCCCGGCCGAGGCCGCGCCGCAGGCCCCGCCGGCCGAGGGTGGGCAGTCATGATCGTGCGCATCTCCGGCGAGGACCAGTACCGCCTCGCCGACAGTGACGCCGCGCGCCTGGACGAGCTGGAGCAGGCGGTCATCGCGCTCGTCAACGGGGGGCAGGAAGACGGCTTCGCTGACGCATACGCGACGCTGCTCGATTATGTGCGCTCCCAAGGCGACCGTGTCGGCGACGACGAGATCGAGACCTCTGAGGTGATCCTGCCGCCGTCGGATCTGACGTTCGCCGAGGCGGGGCGCGAGTTCACCGGCGAGGGGCTTATCCCGGACTAGCGTCGAGGCTAGTTGGATGCCTTCAGCAGCTCCGGAAGGTTCAGCGAGGGGGTGAAGGCATATTCCCGCCCCAGGCGTCGCTGCTCTAGAAACCCCATGTGGACAAGTGGCAGCAGGTCGTTCCTAGCCGTCTCATGGGTGACGCCGTGACTGGCGGCGTGAGTCTGGAAGCTGTAACTGGCGTCTGGCATCCTGATGGCGTTGCCCAGCAGAGCGAGCTGTCGGTGGTTGAACTGGGTCGATCCTTTGAGGAGCATTTCGACATCGCGCACGTCCTTGATCTTCTGCTGCAGGTACTCATGGAGCTGTTCTACGGCCCGCTGGATGACCTCGAGCTGATAGACGATGAAGTAGGTCGTGTCTCGTTCATCGGTCTCCGTCAGCACGAATGACCGCGTGTACTTTGAGGGGGCATCCCGCAGGATTCGTGAGATGGATAGGTACTCGACGAGCCAGTATCCGCGGGTCCTCATGTACCAATAGAACAGCGCTCGCGCGGTCCGTCCGTTCCCATCTTCGAACGGATGGTCGTATGCGAGCCAGAAGTGGAGCAATATCGCCCGTACGACCGGGTGGATGAATCGATCCGGGTTCTCGCCTTCGTTTGCGAAGTCGCAAAGAGCCTGCAGCCGTCCTGGCAGCTGATCGGCTGGCGGCGGACTGTGGATCACGCTCCCGTCGAGACTGTCTACGACGGCTATTCGCTCCTCGTCTGGACGCTGGAGCCGTCCCGCTGCATCTGGGTCGTCCAGGGTGTCCTCCGTCAGGATGCGCTGCAGCTCTAGAACGATGCCGGGCGTCAGCTCGTCATGCATCCCGTCGCGCATGTATTGCAGTGCTCGGTAGTTGTTGAAGATCATCCGCTCGCTCCGGTCCTTTGGCTCCCGACCCGAGCGAAGCAGTTCCTTTGCGACCCGACGAGTTGTCGTGGCGCCCTCCAGCTGGCTCGATCGAATCGCCTCCTCCATCAGGGAGTTGACGAGATAGTGATGTCGCGCCTGTTGGTCGGCCGTCACGACCTCGGACATGGCGACCTCTCCGCTGCAGTGTTGATCGACATAATGGAGCCGGCGAGCGACAAGGTCGGGGACGCTATAGGCGAAAGACGCGCCGGAGGGATCGGTGAGCGGGATTACGCGCTGGACCGACTGGCGGCGCCACTTGATGAGGAACCACCACTCCTTGTGGCTAAGATTCGCGGGAGGATCGAGCTGGCGGAGCTTGTCCCAATGGACATAATCGCGGCCGTTCTCCGAGAGCCCGAGTTGCATTAGCTCTACGAGGCGATCGGAACCGGCGAGCGGCTCGATCAGGCTGAGATATGTGGGGGGCGAGGCAACGTACATGACCCATCCAAATTGATCCAGATTAGTCCAAGGATTTGGAGCATAGCAGAACTCCAAAAATTTGGATCAGCTTGGATCATTTTGGATCAGCGCCTGAAAGGGCTGCAAATAGCAGTAGTTACTGAGGAACCCGCAATTCTAAGACCGCGGCTATGACTGCGGCGACAGCGGGCGTTTGTCAGCAGCGCGACCATTATCCCTAGGTCATACTATAGTTATACCCACCTGTCAGTTGACGCTATGTCGCTCCCGTCAGATCGGAATCCCCCACAGCGGAAACCAGCGCTCCAGTTCCGGCTCGATCGGCAGCTCGCCGGACATCTGCGCCTTCAGCTGCAGCTCGCGCTCGGTCGAGCGTTCGTTCGCGCCGCCGCCGGACTTGGGCACGAACGGGTACCAGTAGCCGCGCTTGTAGTTGTAGATCATGTACACCGGCCGCTGCTGAGCATCCGCGAACGCGAACACGGCGCACAGCAGCCGCTCGCCGTGGCCGGCGGTCTCGATTGAGCCCGACACGGCGTTGATGCCGACCGCGAGGTCTTCGACGCTGGGAGCCCCGTCGGGGTTGCGCAGCACCATCCAGCGATAGCCGTAGCTGTCGTCCTGGGTGGCGACCGTCGTGCCGCTGTCCCCGCCGGTGGCCCTGACGACCTCTTCCATGTCGCGCAGCGTCGCTTCGAACTCGCTCGTCGCCAGCGCCTGAAACACGATCGCCGCGACGCCGGTCGGGTCGATTGAGTGTTCGGACTGCAGCGCGATGTACGCGGTCGTGATCGCGAACAGCCGATCCGGCGCCGGCCCGGCGACGGTGTGGCGCCCGGTGATGATGTCGCGCAGGCCCACCTCAGCGTCCGCGGCTCGCGGTCGAGGACCGTGGCGGCAGGGTCGATCCGCGCGGCCCGGGCATGCTCATGTCGCGCAGGCCCACTACGACGCGATGGCTGCGCCGGTCGTGCCCTGCAGCTGGGACTCCAGCCGCGACAGCGCCTGTAGGCGCGCCTCCAGCGGCGGGTGGTCGGAGAAGATGTTCATCAGCGATTTCTTGGTCCGCGCGGGCAGGATGAAGAACGCGCTCATCCCCTCCGCCTTGCGCAGATCCTGCATCGGCACCCGCTCCATCGTGCCGCTGATCTTCAGCAGCGCAGAGGCCAGCGCGCTCGGCCGTCCGGTCAGCACGGCAGAGCCGCGGTCGGCGGCGAACTCGCGGTAGCGCGACAGCGCGCGCAGCAGCAGGAACGACACCGCGTACACGAGCACCGAGACGAGCACCACGATCATGATGTCCTCCTCCTCTTCGCGGTTGCCGTAGCCGCCGCCGAAGAAGAACGCGAACTGGGCGACGGTCGAGGCGAGCGTGGCGAAAAAGCTCGCGAGCGTCATCACCATCACGTCACGGTTGATCACGTGCGTGAGCTCATGTGCCATCACGCCTTCGAGCTCGGCGGGCTCCAGCAGTTCGAGGATGCCCCGCGTGGCGCAGACGGTGGTCGCCTTCTTCGAGCGGCCCATCGCGCAGGCGTTGGGCATCGAGGTCTCGATCACGCCGACCCGCGGCTTGGGCAGGTTCGCCTGCACGCACAGCCGCTCGATGATCCCGTGCAGCTCGGGCTCCTGCGCGGGAGTCACCTCCTTGACCCCCATCGTCGCCAGCGCGATCTTGTCCGAGGCGAAGAACTGCACCACCAGCAGCACCAGCGCCACCACCACGATCAACCCGGCGCCGGCGCCGACGGCGAACAGCACCCCGATGAACACCGCGTACACGAGTCCCAGTAGGAACATCGTCAGCACCATCCGCGACTGCAGGCCGGTGTCGCGGCCGAAGTTCTCTCCTCGTTTCGCCATTGCTCGCATTGTCGCAGACACGGCTCACGGCCCCATAAACTCCTGACAGCCGCGGTCGGCGCGCGCCGGGAGGGATTCTCCGTAGAGTGCGATCCACGATGGCACGCGCGGACGAGGATCAGCGATGAAGCCCGAAGTGCATCTGCTCGGCATCTCGATCAAGACGTTCGGGGTGACGTTCGCGCTCGGGTTCCTCGCCTGCGGCCTGGTCGTCGCCCGGCGGCTGCGTGAGCTGGACCGACCCGTGGACTGGGCGTATGAGATCGTGTTCGCGGCGCTGCTCGGCGGCGTGATCGGGGCGCGCGCGTACTACGTCATCCAGAACTACTCCACCGTCCAGCACAACCTGCTCGGCAGCGTGTTCTCCGGCTCGGGCCTGGTCTGGTACGGCGGCGCGATCGGCGGCGCGATCGCCGTGCTCGCGTGGATGCGCTGGCGCGACGCGATGCAGCTGCGGATGTTCGACATGTGCGCGACCGCGCTCGCGCTGGGCTACGGCATCGGGCGGATCGGCTGCCAGGTCTCCGGCGACGGCGACTACGGGATCAGATCCAGCCTGCCGTGGGCGATGGGCTACCCGCACGGCACCGTGCCGACCCCGCCGGGCGTGCGCGTGCAGCCCACGCCGATCTACGAGACGGTCTCGATGTGCCTGCTCGCCTACCTGCTGTGGCAGCTGCGCGACCGCGTGCGCCCGGGTGTGATTTTCGCGCTGTATCTGGTGTTCAGCGGCCTCGAGCGGTTCCTGGTCGAGTTCATCCGCCGCAACAAGGAGGTGCTCGTGGGACTGACCGCGCCGCAGGTGGAGAGCATCGTGCTGCTCTTGATCGGTCTCGTGTGGCTGGCGCTGATGGCACGCCAGGATGGCCTGTCGGGGCTGCGCACGGGGTCCGGGCCGGCGCCCCGAGCCGTCCGGGCTTGACCTCCGACGATCGCGATCGCACGCAAGCACGACGGGCGGTTGGACACGCGGCAGCGGCAAAATCGTGGCGGCCAGCGATAATCCCGGTATGGCCGTCACTGAAACCACCACGCCGCAGACCGTAGGTCTCTCGCCGGCGCTGCCCCTCGGCAGTCGCCTGAACGAGCGGGGGCGACTGGAGATCGGTGGCTGCGACACGCTCAAGCTCGCCCGTGAGTTCGGGACGCCTGCGTATGTCCTCGCCGAGGACGATCTGCGCGCGCGGGCACGGGCGTTTGTGCAGGCGGGCCGGCGGAGCGGGCACGAGGACTTCCACGTCGTGTTCGCGTCCAAGGCGTTCCCGTGCACCGCCGCGTTGGAGCTGTTCGCCCAGGAGGGCCTGTGGTGCGACGTGGCCTCCGGGGGTGAGCTGTCGCTGGCGCTGAACGCGGGGTTCGCGCCGGAGCGGATCGTGCTCCACGGCAACGCCAAGTCCGAGTCCGAGCTGCGCATGGCGCTGGACGCGCGCGTGGGACTGATCGTGATCGACAACTTCGACGAGATCTCGCGACTTGAGGGGATGGTGTCGGATCCCGGCTCGGCGCATGACTTAGTAAAAGCTGATGGTGTGCGGTCGGCGCATGCGCCGACCGCTGAGGCCGCGCATGCGCGGCCTCAAGACGAGCCGCATGCGGCTCGTCCGGCCGGGTCGCATGCGACCCGGCACGGGGCGGCACATGTGCCGCCCCGGGAGATGCCGCATGCGGCATCTCCGACTGCGGCGCATGCGCCGCAGTCCCCCCAGGACGTGCTCATCCGGGTGACGCCAGATGTGCGGGGCGAGACCCACGATCACATCTCGACCGGCCAGGCCGACTCGAAGTTCGGGTTTGCGATGGTCGACGCGCCCGAGGCGATTGCGCGGATCGAACGCGTCGCGGGGCTGCGGTTGCGGGGGCTGCACGCGCACATCGGCTCGCAGCTGCTCGAGCTCGCACCGTTCCGCCGCGCGGCTGCGGAGCTCGCCAGGCTTGGGGAGTTTCCCGTCTGGGATCTCGGCGGCGGGCTCGGCGTGCGCTACACCGCCGAGCAGCCCGAGCCCCCGTCGATCGAGTCTTACGTGCAGGCGCTGGTCATAGCCGCGGGCGAGCACGGCATGGGCGCCGGCTCCGGCGGACGCCTGCTGATCGAGCCCGGGCGGGCGCTGACCGCCAACGCGGGCGTGACGCTGTACACGGTGCAGAGCGTCAAGCGCAACGTCTCCACGTGGGTGGCCGTCGACGGTGGGATATCCGACAACCTGCGCCCGATGCTGTACTCGGCACGGTATGAGGCTCACGTCGTAGACCGCTTCGGCGGCGGGACGCCCTGCGTGCTGGCGGGTAAGCACTGCGAGTCCGGCGATGTGATCGTGCGCGACGCGCTGCTCGACGATCCCCGCCCGGGCGACGTGATCGTCACGCCCGCGACCGGCGCGTACGGGTATGCGATGGCGTCCAACTACAACGGCGTGCCGCGTCCGCCGGTGATCTTCTGCAGCAACGGACGCGCGCGCGTGATGGTGCGGCGCGAGACATTCGATGATTTGATCTCGCGCGATGTCCGCTAGCGCCCGCACAGCCGCCGCTTCCGACGCCGGCGCGAGCGGCGCGCCGTTGCGCGTGGGGCTGCTCGGTCACGGCACCGTCGGCTCGGCGTTCGCCGAGTTGCTGGACGAGCGCGCCGGTGAGATCGAGCGGTTCAACGGCCGCGCGCCGGTGATCACGGGTGTCCTGACGCGCACGCGAGGCAACTTCGAGGAGATCCTCGCCGACGCGGACCTGATCGTCGAGCTGATCGGTGGAATCGAGCCCGCGCGGGAGTACATGCTTCAGGCGATGCGCGCCGGGCGCGACGTGGTCAGCGCGAACAAGCAGCTGCTCTCCCAGCACGGTGAGGAGTTGTTCGGTCTCGCCCGCGAGCACGGCGTGCTGCTGCGGTTCGAGGCCGCGGTGGCCGGCGCGGTGCCGATCGTGCGCCTGCTCGAGGAGTCGCTGGCCGCCACGCCGATCGAGCGCATCCACGGGATCGTCAACGGCACGACCAACTACATCCTCTCAGAGATGACCCACGGCAGCACCTACGCCCAGGCGCTGGCCCAGGCGCAGGAGCGGGGCTATGCCGAGGCGGACCCCTCAGACGATGTCTCAGGCCGCGACGCCGCTGCGAAGATGGCGATCCTCGCACGCCTGGCGTTCGGCGCGCCGGTGCGCCTCGAGGACGTGCCTTACGAAGGCATCGAGCACCTGCAGTCAGACGATCTGGAGTATGCCCGCGAGCTGGGTCTCGGCCTGAAGCTGATCGGGACGGCCGAGCGGCGCGACGGCGGGCTGTCGGTGCGGGTGCACCCCGCGTTCCTGTACGCCGGGCATCCGCTGTCCTCGGTGTCGGGGCCCTTCAACGCGGTGACCGTCGAATCCGAGACGATCACAGAGATCACGATGTCCGGGCCGGGCGCCGGCGGGCGGCAGACCGCGAGCGCGGTGCTGGGGGACGTCGTAAGCGTGATGACCGGCGGCGCGCGACCGCCCGCCCCGCCGTTGGGGCTGCGTCTGCTCGAGGACATCGCGAGCGCGTTCTACCTGCACCTGGAGGTGGCAGACCGCCCGGGCGTGCTGGCGGCGGTGACGCACGTGCTGGGCGAGCAGGGGGTGTCGATCAAGTCGGTCGTGCAGCGCGGCCTCGGCGAGAACGCGCGGTTGGTGATGGTCACCCATCAGATCGCCGAGTCGCATCTGCGGGCGGCCGTCGCGCTGCTGGAGGAGTCCGACTTCGTGCGCTCGACGCCCCGCACGATCAGAGTTATCGAAGAGGAGTTCGGATGATGAACGAGGCAACCGTCAAGGTGCCCACGGTGGAGGGCATACCGCCGACGGGCGCCCACGTGCCCCTGATCGAGCGCTATCGCGAGCGGTTGCCGTTCGCGCCCGGCGATCCGCTGGTCAGTCTGCAGGAGGGCTCCACGCCGCTGCTGCGAGCGCCCGTGCTCTCGGAGCTGGTCGGCGCGAGCGTGCGACTGAAGCTGGAGGGCGCCAACCCGACCGGCTCGTTCAAGGACCGCGGCATGACCTGCGCGGTGTCGGCAGCCGTGCGCGAGGGCGCCAAGGCGGTTATCTGCGCCTCGACGGGCAACACCGCCGCGAGCTCGGCGGCGTACGCCGCGCGCGCGGGCATCACGTGTGCGGTGATCGTCCCGGAGGGCAAGATCGCCCAGGGCAAGATGGCTCAGACGCTCGTGCACGGCGCGCGCGTGATCTCCCTTCAGGGCAACTTCGATCAGGCGTTGACGCTCGTGCGCGAGCTGACCGACACGCATCCGATCGTGCTCGTGAACTCGGTCAACGATTACCGTATCGAAGGCCAGAAGACCGCAGCCTTCGAGATCCACGAGGGCCTCGACGGAGGCCTGGAAGCGCTGTGCATCCCGGTCGGCAACGCCGGCAACATCACCTCCTACTGGCGCGGCTTTCAGGAGCTGGGCTCGGCGCCGCGTCTGTTCGGCTACCAGGCTGAGGGGGCCGCTCCGCTGGTGGGAGGCAAGCTCGTGGAGCACCCCGAAACGGTGGCGAGCGCGATTCGGATCGGCAACCCCGTGCGCTGGGAGGACGCGATGGCCGCGGCGACTGACTCGCGTGGCTCGATCCGCGCTGTCAGCGACGAGGAGATCCTGCAGGCGTTCAGGCTGCTGGCCTCCCGCGAAGGCATGTTCTGCGAGCCGGCCTCGGCCGCGTCGGTGGCGGGCCTGCTCAAGTACGGCGCGCAGGGCGCCGAGCAGATCGTGTGCGTGCTGACCGGTCGGGGCCTGAAGGATCCGGAGACGGCGATCGCGCACAACGACGGCCGCATCATCAGCTGCCCGCCGGAGATGGCGGCGATCGAGGAGGCGGTGCTGGGTGATCCGTAGGCGGGTCGTACGCGTGCCCGCTTCCTCGGCCAATCTCGGGCCGGGATTCGACTGCATGGCGGCGGCCGTCGGCCTGCACCTGGAACTCGAGGTGCGCGAGACGGGGGAGTTTGCGGTGCAGACCGAGTTGCCGGTCGCGCACGGGCGTGAAAACCTGTGCGTGCGGGCGTTCGAGCGATTGCACTCCGCGGATGGGTTCGCGTTCACGATCAGCTCTGAGATTCCGCTCGCCGGGGGTCTCGGATCGAGCGCCGCGGCGATCGTCGCGGGGCTGATAGCGGCTGACCACCTGTTCGAGCTGGACGCCGACCTGCTCGCGCTGGCGAGCGAGCTCGAGGGCCATCCCGACAATGTTGCCGCAGCACTGAACGGCGGGTTCGTCGTGTGCGCGGACGGGCAGGCGACACGCTTTGACCCGCCCACGGGACTGGAGGCGATCGCGGTCGTGCCCGAGCAGGCGGTACGCACCAAGTCCGCGCGCGATGTCCTGCCGGTGCAAGTGCCGCTGCGAGAGGCCGTGTTCAACGTCGCGCACGGCGCCCTGCTGACGCTCGGGCTGGCTCAGGGCGACTGGGACCTGGTCGCGCGCGGGCTGCATGACAGTCTGCACCAGTCGCGCCGCGCGAGCCTGTTCCCACGCTCGTATGAGCTCGCCTCGCGCGCGTCCGAGCTGGGCGCGCTGGGGGCGACCATCTCCGGTGCGGGCCCGACCGTGCTCGTGTGGTGTTTTTACGAGCAGACCGGCGCCGTTGTGGAGGCGCTGCGGGGCGAGGTCGAGGGCTGGGCTACGTTGCTGCGGATACCGTTTGAGGTCCAGGGGGCTTACGTGGGGGAGATGTAGGGGGTGATTGGGGAGGCCGCGGACTACCGTAGCCCCGCGATCCGTCTGCGCGCGTCCTCCTCGAACCCCGGCAGCCGTCCAAGGGTTTCCTCGGCCAGAGCCAGGTAGTCCGCGCCAAGGTCGGGCCGGTGATCGAGGATCGATTTTGCCCGCTCGGCCGACTCGGCGTAGGCGATCGAGGAGCGGATCGCGGTGTCGAACACCTGCGCGCCGAAGCGCTCCTTCAGCGAGGCGAGCGCCTCGCGCGAGTGCACGGTGCGCATGTCCGCGAGGTTCAGCAGCACGCCGAGCAGCTGCAGGTCGGGGTTGAGGCTGTCCCGCGCGAGCTCGATCACCTCCATCGCCTGCTCGACGCCCTGCAGCGCGAAGTACTGGGCCTCGGCCGTCACGAGCGCGCGATCGGCGGCGACCAGCGCGTTGACGGTCAGCAGCCCGAGCGAGGGCGGGCAGTCGATCAGGATCAGCTCGTAGCCGCCGGCGACGTCGGCCAGTGCGCGGCGCAGCGTCAGCTCGCGGCCCAGCTTCCCGCCGAGCATCAGCTCGGTCTCCGCGAGGCTGAGATTGGCGGGGATCAGGTCGTCGTGGATCGCCTCGCTCGCCGATGCCCGCCCGGACAGCACATCGGCGATCGTCGGCTCGACGTCGGGCGGCAGGTCGAAGTAGTCGGACAGATTCCCTTGTGGATCGAGATCGACGGCGAGGGTGGTTACGCCCACCCGCCGGAACGCGTCGGCTAGAGTCCGTACCGCTGTCGTCTTGCCGGTCCCGCCCTTCTGAGAGAGCACGGCGATGGTCGTGGCGGTCGTCTGAGACTCTGTCATGAGGCGCGATACTACGCGCCGCGCGGTTCTGCCGGGGGTGGACCCGTCCGGTTGTTCCAGGTGCCGGAAGGATCTGGCCGAGAGTCGGCCGAGGCTGGTCGCCGCGACCCAGGCGCTCGGACGGAGTTCAGCTCGCGCTGTGCAGAGTCGTCGAGGCCACAGCTCCGCCCGCAACGGGAGCGATGCTGAGGAAGCGCAGCCGGTAGCGCCCGACCAGGATCTCATCGCCGTCCTGCAGCACCTTCCACTCGATCCGTGCACCGTTCACGAACACCCCGTTCAGGCTGCGATCGTCGAGCACGCGCACGCCGTCGGCCTGGCGCACGACCAGGGCGTGCCGGCGCGAGACGGTCGGGTCGTCGAAGCGCACGTCGGCCGCGAGGCTGCGCCCGATGCGGGTCCACTCGCGCGTCAACGCGACCGTCTTGCACTCGCCGGTGTCTTCGTAGGCGAGATACTCGCCGGGCTCGCCCAGCTGTTCACGCGCATCCTCCAACCAAGCGTCGCTGTCGACGGGCTCGGGCTGGGACAGCGCGCCGCCCACGATGCCCGTCTTGATGGTGTCCGCGCCGGTCGCATGCTCACCGGCTCGGGGAGCGCTTCCATCGCCGTGGCCGGCGCGCATGCTCACGGCGCCACCGCGGCTGGCGATGATCCTCTGCCCCCGTCCCGGCAGATCGGGCGCGCTCGCAAAGGCTCCTCTGCCCGAGCGCTCACGGGCCATGCCATCCGCGCTGAACAGCGATGCGCGTACGAAGTAGTGACCTCCACAGCCGGGGCACTCACTCAGCGTGTCGGTGCCCGCGAGCGTCAGCATGTATCCGCAGCCCCTGCAGCGGAACGAGCCCGTGCCGGCCATAGTGCCTGAAGTAAGCGATTCCATCCTGTGCTTGCCCCTTTCTGCTTCGGATTCCCCAGGGTGCTGCCCATCAGGAAGAGCTCGTGGCGATCATAACAAGCGTGTCAATGTAAGCCATGGTCGCGAGTTCTGACAACAAAAATCTAGCACTCTGTTCCTAACTCTGGTGGCTCGTATGGCCGCGAGAGCTTCTACCGTTTGCACTACCCGCGCGCCGGTCTGAGCAAACGGCAGGAGCCTGGCCGGTGGCAGCGAACTCCGACACCATGAGCCAGGATCCCAAGCCCGTCGAGCGCGACATCGAGCAGTTCGAGCGCTTCCTGTTGCGTCGCGGTGTCGGTGCGCTGGAGGCCGACCGAGACCACTGCGCCGACTGCGGGCGCACCCCGCTCGTGGGCGAGCATGTGCACCTGTATGCGCGCGTCCAGGGCATCGTCTGTGAGCTGTGCAGCTCCCTGCGTCGCGAACACCCGGTCGCGACCGAGCTCGTACGTCACTCCGAGCACGGCCATACGGTACGGCTCAGGCGCGCGGCCTAGCGCCCGGCGTCAGCGCGGCATAGTGGCCCGGGCGTCAGGTATCCGTCCGCCGATCTGCGGTCGCTTCACGCTCGCATTGCGCGCCACAGCGCGCGATCGCCCGTGGCCCGAGCTCGTCGCCGCCCCGTTTCCCCACGAACCCATAAACTGCCGCTCGACTATGGACCCCGTGACCGTGTCGATCGTCGTCGACCGCCCGCGCGAGCAGGTGTTCGACTATCTGCAGGACATCGCCAACCATCCGGGGTTCACCGACCACTATCTCCGCGACTGGCATCTGACGCGCATCGACTCGGTCGGGCGCGGGGCGGGTGCGCGCTTTCGCGTGAAGGTCCCCGGCCCCGGCGCGCGCTTCGCCTGGGGCGACGTCACGTTCGTCGAGGTCGACCGGCCGCACCGGATCGTCGAGGTCGGTCGTACCGGCAAGGGCAATCGTGTGCGCACGCTCGGTGTCTACGAGCTCGCTCCCGGCGCCTCGGGCACCACGCGCGTGCAGTTCACGCTGCAGACCGAGCCCGCCAAGCTCTCCGATCGTCTGCGCGAGGGGTTCGGCACGCGTGGCTGGATGCGCCGCCAGAACGCCCGCGCGCTGCGCCGCCTGCGCACGATTCTCGAGTCAGACGTTGGGCGCGGCACACGCGTCACGGTCGCCGGCGGGTAGTCACCGCCCGGCGGGGACTGGATAGACTGCCGCGTCGCATGAGCCGCTGCCTCCGCACAGCTTCCTCCCGCCTCGCTTGCTCGGACTCCCGCTTGCATAACGCGCGCTCGCGTATTGCGGCACGCAGGATCGCGGCGGTGGCACTCGCACTCGTGGCCACGTTGGTGCTGGGCGCGTGCGGGGACTCGCACACTCGCGTAACGACCGGCACCTACGCCGGGGAGTCCGGTCAGAACGCCCCCTACCTGAACGTCGGCCCGCTCGTCTACGAGGTGCAGCTCTCGCGTGAGCTGAACCCCGCCAACGTCGAAGACGCCGCATACCTGCAGGGCCTCACGCTCGCGCAGCGCACGTTGAAACCGGGAGAAGAGTGGTTCGCCGTGTTCATCCAGGTCTACAACCACACCTCCACGGCGCATCTCGGCGCGAGCAACGTGACGATCAGCGATACCCAGAACAACGTCTACACCCCGATCACGCCGGACCAGACAAATCAGTTCGCCTACCGCGCGGGTCTCATCCCCGCCGAAAGCCAGGTTCCCGTGCCGAGCTCGGTCGCCGCGAACGGCGGTACCCAGGGCGCGCTGCTGCTCTACAAGATCCAGGTCGTCTCGCTCGACAACCGACCGCTGACGATTCACATCGTCGATCCGACCAACGCGACTCAGACCGCGTCGGCCGAGCTCGACGTTTAGCGGCTGGTCGCCAGCCCGGCTTCGAGCACCTGCCGCGCGAGCGGCGCGGCGGTGGCGCCGCCCGCGCCGTCTTTGACGAGCAAGACGCCCACCACGATGCGTGGGTGCAGCGCGGGTGCGAATGCCGCGAACCAGGCGTCGGTGTTGCTCGGTTCGCTCGCCGCGCCCTGACAGCCCGAGGATGAGCCCGATTCCCCGGAGCCGCCTTCCTTGGCGCCGCCTTCTTCGCTGCCGCCCGAGCATGAGCCCGCCGAGCCCAGTTCGGCCGTGCCCGTCTTGCCCGCGACCGTCACCCCAGGGATCGCCGCCGCGGTGCCCGTGCCTTCGCGCACCACCCCGATCATCAGTCGCCTGACCGTGTGCGCCACGGTGGCGCTGGTCGCCGTGGCGAGCATGTGGGGGGCGGCGTCGAGCGCAAACGTGATCTGCGGACGGTGTCCGCCGTCGGCGATCGTGGCCGCCACCGTCGCCATCTGCAGGGCGCTTGCCTGCACCTCGCCCTGGCCGATCGCCGTCGAGCCGACGTCCAGTTCGCCTTGGATCTGAGAGGCGGCCGGCAGCGTGCTCTGCACTGCGCCGGGAATCCCCGGTTCGTGGTTGAAACCGTACCGTTCGGCCATCGCCACCAGCTGCGGGGCGCCCAGCTTGACCCCGAGCGGCGCGAACACCGAGTTGCACGAGACGGCGAACGCCAGTTCCAGCGAGCCGCCGCATTCCTCGCCGTTGGCGTTACTCAGCTTGACGCCGTCGAGCGTCGCGTATGTCGCGTAGGGGAACGTGCTGTGCGGACTGGCGATCCCGGCCTGCAGGACGCCGCTGACGGTGACCATCTTGAATGTCGAGCCCGGCGGCTGCAGATCGTCGATCCCGAGTCCGGCGACAGCCAGGATCTGTCCCGTGCTCGGCTGTATCGCCACAACCCCGCCCAACTGACCCCCGAGCGCCGCGACCGCGGCGCGCTGCACCGCGGGAGAGATCGTCGTGCGTACCGTGAGCGCCGCCTTGGGCACGGCGATCGCCAGCACCCGTGCCGGCCCACCAGGCTGGGCGCTGCTCGCCAGCAGTTCGCCTCCCGGTGTGCCCCGCAGGCTGTCGTCCAGCGCCTCCTCGACTCCGCTGACGCCGACGATCGCGTCCGCCGGAACCCCTTCGGCTTCGAGCGCTGCCGCGTGTGCGGCCGGGACGGGCCCGACTTCGCCCAGCGCCGCGCCGGCGATGGCGCCGAGCGGCGAGTCGCGCTGTCCGGCTTCGGTGGCCGCGCCTTCGGCGAGGACAGACCCGTCGCGTGCCAGCAGCGTCGCCCTGCGCGGCAGCGCCATCTTGCGGCTGAGCACCTCGCCCGCGCGCAGGCCGGGGAACTCCAGCGACCGCGACCAGGCGACCCCGCCGGTTTCGCTGCCCCCGCCCCCACCGACGATCTTCAATGCGAACGCGAGCTGTAGCGTTCCGAACAGCCGTGTGCGCACGCGCACCGGCACCGCAACCAGTCCTCCGGATATGTCACGGGGCTTGCCTGTCGCCTGCAGCCGTGTCGCGGTCGCCGTCCGCAGCGCGTGTTCGTAGTCGTCGGCCAACTCCTGGGGCGAGGTCTCGCGTTTGGAGGATGCATCGATGTCGCCGTACATCGCCACGTATTCGCCCCGTGTCCACGCGGTGACGAATCGCGCTGCGAGCGCGTGCGCCGCATCCGGGCCGTGGCTCGCACCGACGATCGCTCCGATCACGAACGCTAGCGCCGCCAGCGCGATCACCGGACGCGCCCGTCTGGTGCGCTGTCGGCGTCGATGGTCGTGATGCTGATGGCTGGAGGCGGAGGCCGCTGCGCCCGGGCGCTCGTCCGGGAACATCGCGTTCACGATCGATCCCAGCTGCGAGCGTCCACGCCGCGGAACGGTAGAACATGGTCTGATGAGCCTGCTCGCGCGCACGAACCGTGGTCTCGGTCGATGGGCGCGCGTGTGACGACGCTCGACTGGCTGATCGTCGCGTTCGCCGCGCTGCTGGCGGGATTCGGCTTCCGGCGGGGATTCATCGTGGGGGCACTCTCGTTTGCGGGCTTTGCACTAGGTGCATTCCTCGGAACGCGTCTCGGTCCTCTTCTGCTTCCCCGCGGTTCCTCCTCGCCGTATGCGCCCGCGTTTGGGCTGATCGGCGCGCTGCTGGCCGGCGCGATCCTCGCTACCGGACTGGAGGGCCTCGGGTTCAGGCTGCGCCGCCGCACGCTGATCCTGCCTGGCCTCGGAGCGCTCGACGGACTGCTCGGGGCGGCCCTCGGCGCGGCGCTCGCCCTGGGAATTGTGTGGATCGCCGCGGCCGTCGCCGGGCAGACGCAGGGCGGGGGAGAGCTGCGCGCGGACATCCAGCGCTCGGTCATCTTGGGCGAGCTCAACCAGCTGCTGCCGCCCTCGGGGCCGATCCTGAACGCGCTCGCGCGCCTGGATCCGCTGCCACAGCTCGCGGGTCCTTCGCCCGACGTGGCGGCGCCGCTGCCACGGATCGGCCGCGCCCCGGGCGTGCGCGCGGCGTCGCGCAGCGTCGTGCGCGTGCTCGGAACCGCCTGTGGCCTGGCGATCGAGGGCTCCGGCTGGGTGGCGCGCCCGGAAGAGATCGTCACCAACGCGCATGTCGTCGCCGGCGAGCGGGACACGACCGTCGAGGTCGGCGGTCAT
Source organism: uncultured Solirubrobacterales bacterium (assembly GCA_963749285.1). GTDB lineage: Bacteria > Actinomycetota > Thermoleophilia > Solirubrobacterales > Solirubrobacteraceae > Palsa-744. The sequence continues at coordinate 371,484 of CAVVMD010000002.1, forward strand.
CCGCCGACCATGTCCGCGGAAGCGATCGCGTTTGACCCGATGAACGACATCGCGGTGCTGCGCGTCCCCGGCCTCAGGGGCGTGCCGTCGCTGAGTGTCGTGCACGAACCGTCGTCGGGCCGCGCGGGTGCGATCCTCGGCTATCCCGAGAACGGGCCCTACGACGTGCAGCCCGGCCGCATCGGGCGCACGCAGACGGTGCTTACCGACAACGCCTACGGACAGGGTCCCGTCTCGCGACTGCTGACACCGCTGCGCGGGCTGGTGCGACCAGGCAACTCCGGTGGACCGCTCGTCGACGGGAGCGGCAATGTCCTGACGACGGTGTTCGCCGGCACCGTCGGCGGTGGTTCGCCCGCCGGCTACGGCGTCGCCAACGCGACGGTCGTGCGTATCTTGGCCGGCGCCGGATCGGCCACCGTGGGCACCGGCCCCTGTGCGGCCGGTTGAGCGCTCGATGTCTGCTCGTCGATCGCCGTCTGCACAGCCGCGAGCCGGCGCACCAGTGTGGAGCGCACCTGCTCGAGCTCATCGGCGCCGAGCAGCGCCGGCCCAGCCAACCGGCGGGTTGCCGTTGGCCGGGGCGCGACACCGGGGTGTTCGGCTTCGATCTCGCCGATCGCTCGCTCCAGCGTGGCTATCTGCGCGCGTAGAGCGCGTCTGTGCGCCACGGCGCCATCGTCGCTGGCCTCGTCCGCCGGAGCCTGTGCCTGCTCTGCCGGAGCGTCCTGGCGCATCGCGACATACAGGGCAGCCGCGACATCGCGTGGGTCGACTCCGGTCGCCTCGGCCTCGCGGGCCGCGTCGGCTGCGATCGTGCCGACGGCCGACGGCCGCGGGAGCGTGGAGGAGACGAACGTGCCGCTGCCCTGCTGGCTTTCGAGCAGGCCTTTCTGCTCCAGCCGCTGGTAGACGGCGCGGACGGTGTTGACGTTCAGGCCGCTCGCCTCGGCCATCTCACGCAGGCCGGGCAGGCGCTGTCCGGGCCTGAACTCGCCGTCGTCGATGCGCGCGCACAGCGCCCAGCCGAGCTGCAGGCCGATCGGGACCTCGGCATCGCGGTCGATGGCCGCCGCAAAGTCGTCCAATCCAGGTGATTCCAGCTGTGTGCCCACATACCCACGGTAGCGCCCGCACGCGCAGAAGCCTAGTGTGCTGGTGAACTAGTACACTAGTAAAATGAGCACGGAGGAAGGGCCTGTGCACGAAGCGGCGGCGGAGCCGAATCCCGCGCAAGGCTCGCCTGCCGAGCGATCGGAGGCGAGGCCGACCCCACGCGAGGTCGCCGGGCGGGCGCTGCTGCCGAGCAGGAGCCTGATGGAAGAAGTCGGGGACATGATGATCCTCACCGGCAGGACGATCTCATCCAGCCTGCGCCCCCCCTACCCCTACGGCGGGGAGTTCGTGTCGCAGTTCCTGTTCGCACTGCGCCTGTGCTGGCTGCCGCTGCTGCTGTCCACCGTCGCCATCAGCTACGGGGCGCCGGGCCTGGAGGCGGAGAACTTTCTGACGATCTTCGGCGCGACCGACCGGCTCGGCGGGTTCTTCGTGGTGTTCGCGATCCGCGAAATCGGTCCGTTGATCACCGCGATCGTGCTTGCCGGCGTCGCGGGCACCGCGATCACCGCGGACCTGGGGGCGCGCAAGATCCGTGAGGAGCTCGACGCGCTGCAGGTGCTGGGCGTCGATCCGATCAAGAACCTGGTCGTGCCCCGGTTCCTGGCGCTGATGCTTGTCACGGGACTGTTCAACCTGTACGCGATCCTGTTCGGCCTGTTCGGCGGCATCCTCGCCGCGATCACCTACGAGCAGCCGCTGGGGCCGTTCTGGAACACGCTGTTCGCCAACGCCACGGTCACCGACCTGTGGGGCTCGGTGCTGAAGACGACGATCTTCGGGGCGATCATCGCGATCGTGTGCTGCTACAAGGGCATGACCGCCTCCGGCGGCGCCGAGGGCGTCGGGCGCGCGGTCAACCAGGCGGTGGTGGTCACGTTCCTGGGGATCGGCGCGTTCAACACCGTGTTCACGCAGACGCTGCTCGCCACCCATCCGCAGATCCTGGTGATCAAGTGATGACCGAACCGCTGAGCTGTCCACCACCCGCGAGGCTCGCCGTGCCGGCCGATCCCGGACGATCGGCAGCACGTCTGCCGATCGGAGATCCACGGCGATCTCCGATCGGCCAGCGTGCGGCGCCTAGGGCGCCTAGCATCCGCGGAGCGGCCATCATGCTGTCGTTTCCGAGGCGACTGCGATGAACGAACTGCTGGCCATGCCGCGCGAATGGATCGCCGCGACCGGCGAGATCGCCGGGTTCACCGGCAACATCGTGCGTGACGTATGGGGCCTGCGCGTGCTCCGGTTCTTCGGGGAGACGCTGCGCCAGTCGGGCATCATGATCGTCTCCTCGACGCTCGTCATCTGGGGCCTCGTGTTCATCATCGGATTGGGCACGTGCGGCGTCCAGGGCGCCTACTTCACCGAGGCCCAGGGCGCGCCCGCCTACGCGGGCGTGTTCGCCGCGTGGTGTGACCTGCGCGAGGCCGTACCGCTGACGTTCGGATACATGATGTCCGCAAAGGTCGGCACCGGGATCGTGGCCGAGCTCGGGGCGATGCGGATCAGCGAGGAGATCGACGCGCTGGAGGTGATGGGGATCGACTCGATGACGTTTCTGTGCGCGACGCGCCTGCTGGCCGCATGGATCGTGCTGCCGTTCATGTACATCTCGGCGATCGGCGTGGCGTACCTGGGCTCATACCTCGCGGTCGTGCAGCAGGTCGGGTACGTGTCCTCAGGCGGATACCTGCTGATCTTCTGGCAGTTCCAGAACCCGCCAGACTTCCTGTTCAGCCTGATCAAGGGGATGGTCATGGCGACGGCGATCGTGCTGGTGGGGTGCTACTACGGCTACAACGCCAGCGGCGGACCCGTCGGGGTGGGCACGGCGACGGCCAAGTCGATGGTGCTCAACCTCGTGCTCGTGAACCTGATCGGGATGCTCGGCACCGAGGTGTTCTGGGGCACCAAACCGCGCGCCCCGATCGGGGGCTAGCGATCCGGTGGTGGTGGCCCGCAGAGAGCCGCGGTCCGAGCACCCGCTAGGCTGACCGCCGTGGCCAAGACCCTCCTCATAGCCGAGAAGCCCTCCGTCGGCCAGGACCTCGCGCGCGTGCTGAAAGGGCCGTTCCAGAAGAAGGAGGGCTGGCTGGAGGGGCCCGAGGACGTGGTCACCTGGGCGGTCGGGCACCTCGTGCAGCTGGCTGAGCCCGACGAGTACGACCCGAAGTTCAAGCGCTGGCGGATGGAGGATCTGCCGATCGTGCCCGAGCGGTTCAAGCTTGTGGTCAGAGACGAACGTTCGCGCAAGCAGATGTCGGTCGTCACCGCTCAGCTTAAGCGCGAGGACGTCGATCTGGTCGTCAACGCGTGCGACGCCGGGCGCGAGGGCGAGCTGATATTCGCGTACCTGTACGAGAAGGCCAAAGGCGACAAGCCGGTGAAACGGCTGTGGCTGAGCTCGATGACGAACGCCGCGATGAAAGCTGCGCTGGCCTCGCTGCGGCCCTCCGAAGAGCTGGCATCGCTGGAGCAGGCCGCCAGGTCGCGCTCGGAGGCGGACTGGATCGTGGGCATGAACGCCACCCGCGCGGCGACGATCCGGCTGCGCAGCTCGTTCGACGGGGCCGTGTCGCTGGGGCGTGTGCAGACCCCGACGCTGGCGATCGTGGCGCGGCGCGAGGAGGAAATCAAAGCGTTCAAGCCCGAGCCGTACTGGCTGGTCGACGCGACGTTCGCGGCCGGAGCCGGGGCGGGCGGGCTCCTGAACGGTGACGGCGCCAGTGACGGCGATGGAGCCGACTCCGCCAACGCCAACGGCGATGGGACTGACGGCGAGCGGGTCTACCGAGGGCGGTTCCACGCGGGCACCAAGCCCAGGATCGCGACCGAGCAGGAGGCGGTGGCGATCGTCGAGGCGTGCGAGGGCAAGACGGCGACGATCTCAAAGCTCGAGAAGAAAGAACAGCGCGAGAAAGCGCCGATGCTGTATGACCTGACGACATTGCAGCGTGAGGCTAATACGCGCTACGGGTTCTCCGCGAAACGGACGCTCGCGGCCGCGCAGCGCTGCTATGAGGAGCACAAGGCGCTCACCTACCCGCGGACCAGCTCGCGGTATCTGACCAAAGACATGGTCCCCGAGATCAAGCCGACGGCCGAGCTGGTGGGGGGGCGCAGGGAGTACGCCCAGGCCGCCAAGTACGTCACCGGGCTGGATGTGCTGCCGCTGGGAAGAGTCGTCAACGACGCGAAGGTGACCGACCATCACGCGATCATCCCGACCAAGTCCGAGCACGATCTCGACCGGATGGGCTCCGACGATAAACGCATCTACGACATGGTCGCCAGGCGGTTTTTGGCCGTGTTTCACCCCGAGGCGGTGTTCGAGAACACGCGCGTGGAGACGACGGTGCCGGCGGGCGAGAGCGAGCGCGACGGCGGGTACGTGTTCCGCACGCGCGGCAAGCTGCTGCTGGTGGCGGGCTGGCGCGGGGTCTACGACGAGATCTCCGCCGCCAGCGCCGCGAAAACGAGCACCAGAGCCGAGGGTGAGGAGGACGAGGGCGCCGATCAGCAGCTGCCCAAGCTCGATCAGGGCGAGCAGGTGGCCACGCGCGAGATCAAGAGCGCGCGCAAGGAAACCAAACCGCCGCGCCGCTACAGCGACGCGTCGCTGCTGGGCGCGATGGAGACGGCGGGCAAGCTCGTCGACGACGACGAGCTGCGCGAGGCGATGAAGGATTCGGGGATCGGCACGCCGGCGACGCGGGCGGCGATCATCGAGCGGCTGATCACGGTCGGCTACATCGAGCGCGACGGGCGCTCGCTGGTGGCGAGCGAGAAGGGGTTGAACGTGATCCGGCTGCTGAACGAGCACGCGCTCACCTCGCCCGGGCTGACCGGCGACTGGGAGAACCGGCTCGGCAAGATCGAGCGCGGCGAGGACTCGCGCGAGAAGTTCATGGGTGACATCGCGGGGTTCGCCAAAGAGACGATCGCCGAGCTCGACGAGACGCTCAAGGACGTGCGCATTCCCCGCGCGAGCCTCGGGCCATGCCCGATATGCGGGCACGAGATCATGGAAAACCGCAAGGGGTACTCGTGCTGGGCGCGCAACGATCACGGCTGCGGGTTCGTGATCTGGAAGGGCAAAGCCGGCAAGCAGCTGCCCGTGGAAGTCGCGCGCGAGCTGATCAAGACCGGCTACACCTCCCGCGCGATCACCGGGTTCAAAGGACGCAGCGGACGCAACTTCAAAGCCCATCTGGCGCTCAACCAGACCGAGGAGGGCAAATGGCGGGTCGAGTTCGACGAGCCGTGGGCCAAGGAGGGCGCGAAACCGCCGGAGGCGGAGACGGACACGGCGGAGGCTGAGACACCCGATGCCAAGCGGGCGGCAAGCGACATCGAGGCTCGTACTGCCGCCTAACGGGTTGATATCGATGGGAGACGCGTTAGCCAGTCGACCGCCCCAGCCATAGTGGCGCCGGTCACCGCAGTCGCCGGCGTTGCGGGAGCGGCGACGGGAGCGCAGGGACGAGGACCGGCGCGGTTGCGCGATCCCAAGCTGCTCGAGGATCTGCGCGCGCGCCCGTGGTCGGCGTCCTCGCTCGAGCTGTGGATCGCGTGCCCGGCGAGATGGTTCGTCGAGCGGATGCTGCGCCCGGAGAGCCCCGAGCCCGATCCCGAGCCGCTCGCGCGGGGGGACTGGCGCACGCGGCGCTGCGCGACACGCTGGCGGGGTTGCGTGAGCGCACGGGCTCGGCCCGACTGACTCCCGCGCGCCTGGGGCTGGCGCGCGAGCTGCTGGGCGAGGCGCTGGCACGGCACGCGCAGGACTACCCGCTGTCGGTGAGATCCGAGCGCCTGCCGGGCGCGCGGCGGAGGCTGGAGGCTGACCTGGAGCGCTATCTGCGCCATGCAGTCGAGCAAGACAGCCCGCTGGAGCCCAGGTGGTTGGAGCTGGGGTTCGGGTTCGACGAGGAGGAAGATGGTCTGCCGGCACTGGACCTCGGCGGGGGGGTGAGGCTGCGCGGGCGCATCGACCGCATCGACGTCGGTCCCGGCGGCGAGGCGGTGGTGTACGACTACAAGGGGGCCAACGTGACCCCGGCGGCGAGGTGGATCGCGGACGGCAAGGTGCAGCTCGCGCTGTACATGCGCGCGGCCGAACGGCTGCTCGGGCTGCGCGTCGTCGGGGGCATGTATCAGCCGCTGGGCGGCGGCGATCTGCGCGCGCGCGGTGTGCTGGACGCCACAGCGGGCGTGCAGCTGGAGTGCGTGCGCACCGACGTGCTGGACACGTCCGAGCTGGATGGGCTGGTGCAGGACGCGATCGGGCTCGCGCGCAGGGCGGCGGCGCAGGCGATCGAAGGCGCGATCGAGGCGCGACCGCGCACGTGCGCGTACACGGGCGGGTGCGAGCATCCTGCGATCTGCCGATGCGGCCGCTGACGGCCGCTGACCGAAGCCGGGAGACACTCGCCTTCGGCTCGCGTCCCCGTTTCGGCCAGCGCGATGTTTTGTCCTTACCGATCGGGAGATCAGATGCGATCGTCGATCGGCCAGCACGCCACGCGGGGTGGGTGGGTCTTCTTATCCTCACCTCGCTTGCCCAGCGGCCGTCAGATGCGTAGTGCTCATAACATGTACGAGGGGATGATCTGATCGTGGAGCGGCTGACGGGATGGGACCTGGCCGATCTTGGTGCGGCTGAGGTTGGAGGCGAGTCAGAGTTGCAGACCGCGGGATCGCTGACGCAACTGACTCTCACCGACGAGCAGGAGCAGGCGGTCGGGCGACGCGGCGAGCCGTTGCTGCTGGCCGCGGGGGCGGGGAGCGGCAAGACTTCGGTGCTGGTCGAGCGGTTCGTCAGGGCTGTGCGCGAGGACGGGATCGCGCCGGAACGGATCCTGGCGATCACGTTCACCGAGCGCGCGGCAGGCGAGCTGCAAGAGCGGGTGCGCGCGCGACTATTGGAGCTGGGCGAGCACGAGGCGGCGCGCGCGACGGCGGGGGCGTACGTGGGCACGTTCCACGGGTTCTGCGCGCGCGTGCTGCGCGCGCATGCGCGCGAGGCGGGCCTGCAGGAGGAGCAGGAGATCCTCGATGAGGGGTTGGCAGGGCGATTGCGCCGGCAGGCGTTCGCCATCGCGCTCGGTGAGTTCCTGGAGGGCGAACGCGCCGAGGCGGTGGACCTGATCGCCGCCTATACCGCTGACCGCGCGCGTGCGACGGTGCTAGGCGTATACGCGGAGCTGCGCAGCCACGGGCGGCTCGCGCCCCGGTTGCCGACGCCCAGACCCGGGCGCGAGCCGGGCGGACAGGCCGAGCTGGACTTGGAGGCCGCTGAAATGGATGCGCAGGCCAAGCGGGAGGCTCGGGCTGAAGTGGACGCGCAGGGCGCACGGGCGGTCGCGCTGTGGGACGAGCTGCTGGAGCGGTTCGGCGAGCACTACGCTCAGGCCAAGCATGCGCGCGCTGGGCTGGATTTTGATGACCTGGAGCTGCGCGCGGGCGAGCTGCTTGCTTCAGACGAACACGTCAGGCGAGCGTGGGCGCAGCGGTTTGAGCTGCTGATGGTGGACGAGCTGCAGGACGTCAATCCTCGCCAGCTGGCGCTCGTGCAGGCGCTGGAGCGCGAGAACCTGTTCACGGTCGGGGACGAATGGCAGTCGATCTACGGGTTTCGCCACGCCGACGTGGGCCTGTTCAGGGCACGTGAGGACGAGCTTCGCCCACGTGGTCAGAGCCTGCGGCTGGCGCACAATTTTCGTGGCCGCGGCGAGTTGCTTCAGGCCGTGAACGCGGTGTTCGCCAGGCGCTTCGGCGGGGCGTTCACGCCCCTGCGCGCGGGTCGGGAGCGTGCGCGCGAGCGCGAGGCTTCGCACGACGATCCCCTCGTCGAGCTGTTGCTGACCGACAGGCGCGGCTGGAACGGGGACGCCACGCCCACCATCGCCGCCGGCTTGGGGTCTGGCGCCGCGTCCTGGCGCGAGGCGGAGGCGCAGGCTCTGGCGCGGCGCGTCAGCGAGCTGGTGCAGGGCGGGCAAGCGCGCGCGGATGGAGTAGCGGTGCTGCTGCGTGCGCTGGGTGATATCGAGTGCTACGAGCAGGCGCTGCGCGCGCGAGGGCTGAAGACGGTCGCGAGCGCAGGCGCGTTCTGGGTGCGCCAGGAGGTCGCCGACCTGCTGGCGTATCTACGCGCGCTGGCGGACCCCGGTGACGAGGTGGCGCTGTACGGGGCGCTGGCCTCGCCGCCGGTCGGGCTCTCGAGCGACGGGATGGGCCTGCTGGCGCGGGCCGCACGGGAGCAGGGACGCAGCGTGTGGGAGATTGCGCACGGGTTCAGGGTTGGAAACGACAGCCATGACAGCAGTGACGCCGACACGCGCCAGGGTGGGGGCGGAGCATGCGCAGAGGCAAATGCTGGTCGCCCAGGCGAGGAGTTTGAGCGGGCGGCTGAGTTCTGCGCATGGATCGAGCAGGAGCGCGAGCTGACACCCGAGCTGACGCTGGCCGAGCTGCTGGAGCGCGAGATCGAGCACGGCGGCCACGTCGCACGCTTGCGCGCGGGAGAGGATGGGGAGCGCAGGCTCGCTAACGTACGCAAGCTGGTGGAGCTGGCGCGGGAGTGGGAACGCAGCGAAGGGCGCGATCTGCGTGGGTTCCTCGACGAGGCCGCGTTCCAAGCAGGGGCGGGGGGCACAGGCGGGCGTCTCACGAGCGCTGAAGCGGTCGCCGAGCCTGACGCGCCCGTGGCGGAGGAGGCCCGGGACGCGGTGCGGCTGATGAGCGTGCACGCCGCCAAGGGGTTGGAGTTCGACGTGGTATGCGTAGCCGACCTCGGGCGCGCGCCCGGCATGGGCGTGCCCGACCTGCTCGTGCAGGGGGAGCGGATCGGAGTGCGGCTGGTGGGGCTCGAGGACTCCGAGCCGCGGCCCGCGCTGGAATACGCGGAGCTGGCCGATGAGCGCCGGCGGGCGCAGGCCGAAGAGGAGGACCGGATCGTGTACGTCGCGATGACCCGCGCGCGCGAGCGGCTGCTGCTGAGCGGGGCGGTGGACTTCGCGAGCTGGCCGCGCGAGCGCCCCGGGGCTGCGCCGATCGCGTGGCTGGGGCCGGCGCTGGCTCCGGAGCTGCCCATGCTGTGCGCGGAGGCCGCGCATGAGCCCACGCCGGCGCTGACGGTGGACGGGACCGACGTGCCGCTGCGCTGTCGCCTGAACACGCCTGGGACTGTCACGTGAATCCGTCCGGCGGGGCGTCCGACCGCGAGCTGTTCACCCAGGCCCGCGCGGGAGACGAGCATGCGCGTGAGCAGCTCGTCGAACGGTATCTGCCGCTGGCGCGCCGGTTGGCGCGCCGCTACCAGCGCAGCGAGGAGCCGCTGGAGGATCTCGTGCAGGTCGCGTCGCTGGGGCTGCTGAAGGCGGTGGACCGTTACGACACGACGCGCGAGACGGCGTTTTCGAGCTTCGCGGTGCCCACGATCCTCGGCGAGCTCAGGCGCCACTTTCGCGATCGCACCTGGTCGGTGCGGGTCCCGCGCGAGCTGCAGGAGCTGGCGCTGCGCGTGGACAAGGCGGTCGCTGAGCTGTCTTCGCGGGAGGGCAGGGCGCCGACGGTGGCGGAGATCGCCGCGGCGATGGATGTGAGCGAAGAGCAGGTCCTGGACGCGCTGCAGGCCGCCGGGGCATATCGCGCGGGCTCGCTGGACGCGCCGCGCTCGGGTGCGAGCGAAGATCCCCAGGGGGAGAGCGTCGCCGACGCGATTGGTTCCGAGGAGGGGGGATATGAGCGGGCGGAGGAGCGCGCGACGTTGGGAGGAATGCTCGCGCACATCACCGAGCGCGAGCGCCTGGTGCTGACACTGAGGTTTGGCGAGGACCTGACACAGGCCGAGATCGGGGAGCGGATCGGGGTCTCCCAGATGCAGGTCTCGCGGCTGATCCGCCAGGCGCTCGCGCGGTTGCGGGAGGGTCTGAGCGAGGATCCGCCGCCTTCTCCGTAGTTCGGTCCGCACCGGATCTTCCGTCCGTCCCTCCGTCTGTCGTCTGTCCGGTCCGCCCGTCCTTCTTTCCGTCTGTCGTCTGTCCCGTCCTTCCTTCCTCGCGACCGACCGTTGGGTCTGGAGTGCGTCTGTCGCGGGCTGTGAGGCCCACGGGTTGACATCGGCGGGCCGACGTCCGACACTGTGAGGATGGCACGATCGATGTGGATGGGCACGCTCAATTTCGGTCTCGTGAGCATGCCCGTGAAGCTGTACAGCGCGGTCAGCAGCAAAAGCGTGCACTTCAACCAGCTGCACGGCGCTGATAACGCGCGCGTCCAGCAGAAGCGCGTGTGCTCGGCCGACGGCGAGGAGGTGCCGTTCGAGGAGATCGTCAAGGGCTATGAACTGGCGCCCGAACGGTACGTCGTGATCGAGGACGCAGAGCTTCAGGCGCTTGCGCCGGAGGCGACGCGGACGATCGAGATCGAGGACTTCGTCGAGATCGACGAGATCGACCGGATCTACTTCGACCAGCCCTACTACATCGTCCCCAACCGCGGCGGCGCACGCTCTTACAAACTGCTGCTGGCGGCGATGCGCGAGACCGGCAAGGTCGCGATCGCGCGCGTGGTGCTGCGCTCCCGCGAGCGGCTGGTCGCGGTGCACCCACGCGAGGACGTGCTGATGATGAGCACGCTGAACTACGCCGATGAGATCAACCCGACGAGCGAGCTGCGCGAGCTGAACGGCGAAGAGCAGGAGGCGACCGTCGGCGAGCGCGAGCTGGACGTGGCGCGCCGGCTGGTGGAGTCGCTGGCCGAGCCGTTTGAGATCGGCCGCTACAAAGACACCTACCGCGAGGCCGTGCTCGACCTGATCGACCGCAAGGCCAGCGGTGAGGAAATCGTGGTCGAACCGCGTCCCGCTGTGGAGGCGCTGCAGTCGCCGGACCTGATGGGCGCGCTGCAGGCGAGCCTGGAACAGGCGCGCGAGCGGGGCGGGGGCGAGACGAGCGGCAATGGCAAGGCCAAGACGACCCGCAAGAAAGCTCCCGCCAAGCCCGCCACGAAGTCCAACAAGCCCGCGAAGACCGGCTGATCAGCCGAACCCCAGCGTCAGCACCAGCTCCTCGCCCCCGTCCCCGGCGGGCTCGATACGGTAGGTGTCGGAGAAGCGCTTGATCACGTTGCCGACATCTGGCAGCAGGGCGTCGTCGATCAGCCCGGAGGCCCCGCCGGCGCGCAGCTCGGCCACGCGCAGCTCGATCGCGCTCGCGTCGGCGGTCAGCGTGAACGAGAGGTGGTGGTCGCGCGCGTGGGCTGGTCCGTGCGCGGAGATCGCGTCGCACAGGATCTGCGCGTCGTCGAGCCGGTCCAGCGGACAGGCGGCGCGGGCGAGGACCATCGACACAACGCGGTTCAGGACCGGCGCGGCGAGCGGACCGTTCGCCACGCGCAGCGTGACGGGACCGGGCGGCCCGGGGGGCTGCCCGGTCGGGGTTGGTGGGTCAGAGTCGGGCACGGGGCCGCTCGCGTCGGGGTGGCTCGCGTCGGGCAGTGCATGTTCGGTCGCTCGAGTCGTGGGAGCACATGTCACGGTCGTTGACGGCGGCGTGGCTCACGTCAGCGTCGCCGGGTCGGTCTGGTCGTCCTCGTCGCCGGCGTCGCCGGGGGACGAGGCCTCGTGTGCGTCGTGTGTGTCGTGGTACTGCCAAGCGTGGTGGTGGGGGGCGCCGGACAGCGAGAACGTCATGCGCACCTCGGTGCGCTCGTGCTCGTCGTGGCCGAGCTGGACGGACTCGGTCAGCGAGGCGATCAGGGGCAGGCCGAGGCCGAGGCCGGGACTGCCGGGGTGCGGGAGGATGCCAGGGCCCTCGTCGCGCACGACCACGGTGAGCTTGTCCTCGCCCAGCGTGGCGTACACGTCCAGCGGACCGGGGTCCCCGTCGGGGTAGGCGTGGACGACGACGTTGGCGCAAGCCTCGGTGACCGCCAGGCGCACGTCGGAGAGCAGCTGCTCGTCAACGGCAAACGCCTCGCCAACCGCGCCAAATGCGTGGCGGATCAGTGCGATGTTCTCAGCTTGAGCCGGGAGCGAAAGCTCCATGTCCGGCGTCATACTCGCTCCTGGGGTCCTCAAGGGTGCTCTCGTCATCGTCAATGGTGCCCGAAAGCGGCGAATCTCACACCCCGAGCATACGTGAGCGATTTCTCCGCGGCCCCTCGCGCTCGGCTCGCGCCCCCCGCTCGGCTCGCGCTCGACCCCGATCGAGCCCCCACACACCTCCCACGCGGACCCCTGTGCGCGACTGGCCGAGCCCCCCGCGCACTGATACCCTTTCTGGCTCCGCCTCAGGTGTCCACCCGTGCCCGCGCGGGGATTGTACGCGCGGGATGCACCGCCCCCAGGGAGCACTTCCATGACTTCGCACACCATGCAGCCGCCCAAGGCGCTCGGACTTTACGACCCTCGCTTCGAGCACGATGCGTGCGGCGTGGGCATGGTCGCGCGCCTGGACAACACGCCGACGCACGAGGTCGTGGAGCGGGGGATCGCCGCGCTGAAGAACCTCGAGCACCGGGGCGCCTCGGGCGCGGACCCGTGCACGGGCGATGGCGCCGGGATCCTGATGCAGATGCCCGACGAGCTGTTGCGCGCGGTGGTCGAGTTCGAGCTGCCCCCGCCCGGCGCCTACGGGGTGCTGATGTGCTTTCTGCCCGCCGACGACGACGCGCATCGCGCGCGGCTGGAAAGCCTGCTCGAGCGAACCGTGCGCGCGGAGGGCCAGACCGTGCTCGGCTGGCGCGAGGTGCCGGTGCGCCCGGAGCACACCGGCGAGGTCGCCGGCGCGTGCCGTCCGGTGATCCGCCAGCTGTTCGTCGGTGCGGGCCCCCTGGGTGCTGTCGGGACGGGACATGATGGCGCCGGCTCCCAGGGTGCTGCCGGAACCGGGTACGTCGGTGCGGGCCCGGCTGCGGCCGGGTCAGGACAGGATGGTGCGGGCGCGATGGGCACACCCGCCGAGGAGTTCGACCAGGACGCGTTCGAGCGCAAGCTGTACGTGATTCGGCGTGTGTGCGAGCTGAACCCGGACGGCGCCGGGCTGTATGTCGCGTCGAGCTCCTCGCGCACTCTGAACTACAAGGGCATGCTGATCAGCTGGCAGCTGGCAGACTTCTATCCCGACCTGCAGGATGAGCGCTGCATGAGCGCGCTGGCACTCGTGCACTCGCGGTTCTCGACGAACACGTTTCCCAGCTGGGAGCTCGCGCACCCCTACCGGACGATCTGCCACAACGGCGAGATCAACACGGTGATGGGCAACGTCAACTGGATGCGCGCGCGTGAGTCAGAGCTGCGCAGCGAGCTGTTCGGCGATGACCTTCCCAAGATCCTGCCGGTCGTGACCCCCGGCAACTCCGACTCGGCGACGTTCGACAACGTGATGGAGCTGCTGCTGCTCGCCGGGCGCTCGCCCGCGCACGCGGCGATGATGATGATCCCCGAGGCCTACCGCGACCGCGAGGACCTGCCCGCGGAGCTGATCGGCTTCTACGCCTACCACTCCTGCCTGATGGAGCCGTGGGACGGGCCGGCGTCGGTCGCGTTCACCGACGGGCGCGTGGTCGGGGCGACGCTCGACCGCAACGGGCTGCGGCCCGGGCGCTGGGTGGAGACGGCCGACGGGCACGTCGTGCTCGGCTCGGAGACGGGCATCCTCGACGTCGCGCCGTCAGAGATCGTGCGGTTGGGACGGTTGCAGCCCGGCAAGCTGTTCCTCGTCGACCTGGAGCGCGGGCGGATCGTCGAGGACGGCGAGGTCAAGCGCGAGGTCTCGACACGCAAGCCCTACCGCGAGTGGTATGAGCGCAGCTCGGTGTCCTTTGATGAGCTGGAACCCTCCGAGCAGGTCACGATCTCCGAGGAGCCGCTGCACCGTCGCCAGCGCGCGTTCGGCTACAGCCAGGAGGACCTGCGCGTGCTGCTCAGCCCGATGGCGCGCGACGGCGCCGAGCCGATCGGCTCGATGGGCAACGACATCTCCCTGGCGGTGCTCTCCGACCAGGCGCCGCCGCTGTTCTCCTACTTCAAGCAGCTGTTCGCCCAGGTCACCAACCCGCCGATCGACCCGATCCGCGAGGAAATCGTGATGAGCCTGGAGACGACCCTCGGCAGCGAGCGCAACCTGTTCGAGGAGACGCCCGAGCACGCGCACAAGCTCGTGCTGGAGCGCCCGATCCTGCTCAACCGCGAGCTCGAGACCCTGCGCCATGTCTCCCACGAGCTGTTCGCGGCGCGCACGATCGACATCACCTGGCCCGTCGCCGAGGGCGCGGCGGGCATGGCCGCGGCGTTGAAGCGCGTGTGCGAGCAGGCGCACGACGCGATCTCCGCCGGCGTCAACATCATCGTGCTGTCCGATCGTTCGCTCGGCCCCCGCCGCGCGCCGATCCCCTCGCTGCTGGCGGTCGCCTCGGTTCACCACCACCTCGTGCGCGAGGGCACGCGGCTGCGCGTGGGAATCGTGCTGGAGTCCGGCGAGCCACGCGAGGTGCACCATTTCGCGACGCTGATCGGCTACGGCGCGAGCGCGATCAACCCGTATCTGCTGCTGGAGACGCTCGACGAGATGGTCATCGAGAGGCGGATTGCAGGCGCCGGGGACGGCGTCGGAGCGCCCGTGGGCGCCGGCAACGCATCGGGGGCCGCGCCCGGCGCCGCGTCGTCCAACAGCGCATCGTCTGACGGCGCACAGTGGCCCGGTACTGAGGAGCTGAACCAACGTCTGGAGGAGGCCGCCCAGAACGTCGTCAAAGCGATCGGCAAAGGCCTGCTGAAGACGATCTCCAAGATGGGCATCTCCACGATCCAGTCCTATCGCGGGGCGCAGATCTTCGAGGCGGTCGGGCTGGAGCATGAGCTGATCGATCGGCACTTCACCGGCACCGCCTCGCGCATCGGCGGGGTGGGACTGGACGTGCTCGCGATCGAGGCGCTGGAGCGCCACGCGCGCGCGTATCCCTCGTCGCGGGACGACCTGCTGCCGGTCGGCGGGGTCTACGCGTGGCGGCGCGACGGCGAGCACCACATGTGGAATCCCGAGACGATCGCGCTCGTGCAGCACGCCGTGCGCGCGGCCAACGGGAATGTCACGGCCGCGCTGTCCGGCGAGGCGGACGCGCTCGCGGAGGTGCGCGACAGCGATGCGTACGCGAAGTATCGCGAGTACGCGGATGCGATCAACGAGGACGCGGCGCGCAAGGCGACGCTGCGCGGGCTGTTGCGGTTCAGGGACCCTGCTTACCCCGTCGGGGCCAATGGGGTCGATGGGCCTCCTGACGGCGGCGCCGGCGAGGACATCGATGGCATGGACCGTGATGGCATGGAGCGCGAGGCTGCTCACGGCGACACGGGCCCGCGCGCCGCCGGTGGTGGTGGAGACACCACCACCACCACCACCACGAACATGCCCCGCGAGCCAATCCCCCTCGATCAGGTCGAGCCCGCGAGCGCCATCGTCAGGCGGTTCTGCACGGGCGCGATGAGCCTGGGCTCGATCTCGCGCGAGGCGCACGAGACGCTTGCGATCGCGATGAACCGACTCGGGGGGCGCTCGAACACGGGCGAGGGCGGGGAGGACCCCGCGCGCTACCAGCCCGACCCCAATGGCGACAGGCGGCGCTCGGCGATCAAGCAGGTTGCCTCCGGGCGGTTCGGCGTGACGATCCACTACCTCGTCAACGCCGACGAGCTGCAGATCAAGATGGCTCAGGGCGCCAAGCCCGGCGAGGGCGGCCAGCTGCCCGGGCACAAGGTGGATAAGTACATCGGCTCGATCCGGCACACGACGCCGGGCGTGGGCCTGATCTCTCCGCCCCCGCACCACGACATCTACTCGATCGAGGATCTCAAGCAGCTGATCTACGACCTGCGCTGCTCAAACCCGCCAACGGACACCCATGCGGGCGCGCAGGTGTCGGTCAAGCTCGTCGCCGAGGTGGGCGTCGGCACGGTCGCCGCGGGAGTGTCCAAGGCGAACGCCGACCGCGTGCTGATCTCCGGCCACGACGGCGGCACCGGCGCTTCGCCCCTGTCCTCGATCCAGGCGGCGGGGATACCGTGGGAGATTGGGCTGGCCGAGACCCAGCAGACGCTGCTGCTCAACGACCTGCGCTCGCGCATCGTGGTGCAGACCGACGGCCAGCTGAAGACCGGCCGCGACGTGGTGATCGCGGCGATGCTCGGGGCCGATGAGATGGGGTTTTCCACGGCGCCGCTGATCGCCACGGGCTGCATCATGATGCGCGCCTGTCACCTGAACACGTGCCCGGTCGGGATCGCCACGCAGGACCCGGCACTGCGCGAGCGCTTCAAGGGGACGCCCGAGCACGTCGTCAACTTCTTTTTCTTCGTCGCCGAAGAGGTGCGCGAGATCCTCGCCTCACTGGGACTGCGCTCGCTCGATGAGGCGATCGGGCGCGTGGACCTGCTCGAAGCGCAGGGCGCGATCGAGCACTGGAAGGCGCGCGGCGTCGACCTGACCCACATCCTCACCCACGTAGAGCTGGGCGGGGACGCGCCACGCCGACGCATCGAACCGCCGCCCGAGGTGCTGAGCGATGCCCTGGACTGGGAGCTCGTCAAGCGCTCGCGCGGCGCGATCGAGCGGGGCGAGCGCATCCAGTTCGCCCTCCCGATCCGCAACGTCAACCGCTGCGTCGGCGGCATCCTGTCCAGCCACATCGCCCGCGCGCATGGCGCGGCAGGGCTCCCCGAGAGCTCGATCGAGGTCTCGTTCGAAGGCTCGGCCGGGCAGAGCTTCGGCGGCTGGCTGGCACCGGGGGTCACGTTCACGCTGTGGGGCGACGCCAACGACTACACCGGCAAGGGTCTGTCCGGGGGGGTGCTCGCGGTACGCCCGCGCGCGGGCATGGCGCCCGGGTTCAAGGCGCAGGAGAACGTGATCGTCGGCAACACGCTGCTGTATGGGGCGACGGCCGGCCGAGCGTTCTTCCGCGGTCTCGCGGGCGAGCGCTTCGCCGTGCGCAACTCGGGCGCGTCGGCGGTCGTGGAGGGCGTCGGCGATCACGGCTGTGAGTACATGACGGGCGGGCGCGTGGTCGTGCTCGGCCCGACGGGACGCAACTTCGCGGCGGGGATGAGCGGCGGCGTGGCCTACGTGTTGGACGAGGAGGGAGCCTTCCCCAAGCGCTGCAACATGGGCATGGTCGGGTTCGAGACACTGGCTGAGGCGGACGTCGCCGAGCTGCGCGCGTTGATCTCCGAGCACGCGCAACGCACGGATTCGCCCGTCGCCGAACGGGTGCTCGCGCAGTGGGTGCAGCTGCTCGCGCGGGGCGCGTTCGTGAAGGTGATGCCCCACGACTATCGCCGCGTGTTGCGCGAACAGGCGGCCGAGGCCCAGGCCGCCGCGTCGTCCTCGCCCGAGTCGCCGTCGCCAGCGGTGGCCGTGTAGTGGTGTCTAGATCCAAAAATTCGATGGCGTTTCCCGGCGCCTGCCCGCGCCTGACGCCCGCCGTCGGCGGCCCACGTGCCACCAACCGATCGAAGATCGGCCAGCGGACCGCCGCCATCGAACGTCAGATCACGACCATCCACTCGGCAAACACTCACCGAATTTTTGGATCGAGACACTGATGGGCAAGCTCGGGGGGTTCCTGCAGATCGAGCGCCACGGGATTCCCTACCGGGACCCCGTGCAGCGCGCGCACGACTACCGCGAGTTTTTGATCACCCGCCCGACCGAGGAGCTGCGCGAGCAGGGCGCGCGCTGCATGGATTGTGGGGTCCCGTTCTGCCACAACGGCTGTCCGCTGGGCAACCTGATCCCCGACTGGAACGACCTCGTGTATCGCGACCGCTTCAAGGACGCGATCGCGCAGCTGCACGCGACCAACAATTTTCCCGAGCTCACCGGGCGGCTGTGCCCAGCGCCGTGCGAGGCGGCGTGCGTGCTGGAGATCCGCGAGAACGACGCGGTCACGATCAAACAGATCGAGCTGGCGATCGTCGATCGCGCGTGGGAGGAGGGTTGGATAACGCCCCAACCACCCAAGCACGAGACCGGACAGGCGGTCGCCGTGGTCGGCTCGGGCCCGGCGGGGATGGCCGCCGCCCAGCAGCTGCGCCGCGCAGGGCATCGCGTAACGCTGTTCGAGCGCGACGAGGCCGCCGGTGGGCTGGCCAGGTTCGGGGTGCCGGATTTCAAGATCGAAAAGCGGATCGTGCAGCGGCGCGTGGAGCAGCTGATCGCCGAGGGCGTCGAGCTGCGCTGCGGGGTGGACGTCGGCGGCAGCGCCCCGGGCGCCGTCAGCGTGGAGGAGCTGAAGGGCGCCTACGACGCGGTCGTGCTGGCCACCGGCTCGCGCGTGCCACGCGATCTGCCCGTCCCCGGTCGCGAGCTGGACGGGGTGCATTACGCGATGGACTACCTGTATCAGCGCAACCGCTGGGTTGCGCAGGAGCTCGGTCCCCCGGACACCCTGCCGCTGCCGGATGTCCCGCAGCTTGCGGGGACAGAGCGCGAGATCAGCGCGCGGGACCGCGACGTGGTCGTGATCGGCGGCGGCGACACGGGCGCGGACTGTGTCGGCAACGCGCTGCGCGAGGGCGCGCGCTCGATCGTCCAGCTGGAGCTCCTGCCCGAGCCTCCGCAGCACCGCCCGGACGATCGCACGCCGTGGCCGCAGTGGCCGCTGAAGTACCGCATGAGCTACGCGATGGAGGAGGCGTTGCGCGAGGGCGTGGGCGAGCAGGACTACTCGATTACGACGACCCACTTCTCTCCCGACGCGGATGGCAAGGTCGCTGCGCTGCACATCGCCCAGGCCGAACCCGCGCCCCCGTTCGGCCCGATCGCTCACACCGAGCGCGAGCTGCCCGCCCAGCTGGTGCTGCTGGCGATGGGGTTCCTGCATCCCGAACAGGGGCTGCTCGACCAGCTCGGCGTTGAGCGCGACCCGCGCGGGAACGTCAAGGCCGTGCGCCCGTACACGACGTCCGTCGATGGAGTGTTCGCCGCCGGCGACGCCCGCCGCGGGCAGTCGCTGATCGTGTGGGCGATCAACGAGGGGCGTCAGTGCGCGCGGATGGTCGACCGCTACCTCGCGGGCACACGCAACGGGACGCCCGAAGACGAGGGGATAGCTGGCCACGCACAAGCCGACGAAGGTCCCGAGGGCCCCCCGCAACACGCCAGCCCAGGGGTCCCCGCGGGGTAAAGACACGGCGGGAGGCGATCTGAACCCGGGGATCGTCCCCGAGTTGGTCTCGGGCTGAATGGATGGGTGAGCCGAGAGGTGAGGCGCTTCGTCTAAGTGCTGTCGACACCGCTCAACACAGCGGTTGGCGCTACGGGAGCGCTTATTGGTGGCGATTTAGGGTTAGGTGCGGTGTGCAAGTTCATCTGGTCCGGTGACGACCACCAGCAGCGGATTGCGTCCACATCAGCTGAGCAGGTCGGGCTACTTCGGGCCGTCCGGGGGTTTCCCGGACGGGGCGAAGTTCCGATCCTGCGGGGGTTCCGATCCTGCGGGGGTTCCTCAGGCGGCGACGTTATGCTGCGTCCCGGGCTTGGGCAGGGCTTCTAGGACGGCCTGGGGAAGACGTTTGCTGGCGGCCCAGATCTCGATGGCTACGACCTCGTCCGTGGTCGCGTCATGGTCGATCAGGCCCCATTCGACCTCCTCGCTGACTACGCGCGCGGCGGCGCCGGTCGGCAGCCAGGCGATGTCTGCTTCGGGATCGTAGTAGGCATACATGACGATCATTCAGGATAGCTCGCAGACGAGCGTCGCCTGGGCCGCCGGCGCTTGGGCCAAGCGCTGATGATCCGGATGGCGTTGATGTCCTCGCCGTCGGGGTGGTCGTAGACGACGACGAAGCGACCTGCATCGACGCGCCATTCGGCTTCTCCATCGTTGGTCTCGCGGATCGGATGGAGCTCCCGCACGGCCTGCTCGACACGTTCGCGTGTCAGTCCGCGTTCGGACAGGCGTTCTTCTGCGTGAATCGTCCACGTGAAGCACTCGATCGTCATCGTCACCCGAGGCTACGCGCGGCTTGGGACGGGTACTCTCGAGGATCGGCCTGGAGGGTCGGGTTGCGGGGCGCCCGGGGTGATGGTGGTGGGTTGCGGCTCTTGTGGTGGTTGGGGCCTACGCGATGTCGCGCGTGGCGATTTGCATCTTGGTGGCTTGCCCGGCACTTGCTTGGTGGTGACCTTCAGCGCGGTGTCCAGGGGGCGGTCCAACACGGCGGGGACTATTCTCCATGTCGCGTTGCACGGAAAGTTCTTTGACCATTGTCTGTGGGGATTCTTCGACGCCTGACAGGGGGGATGAGCTGAATGTTGAGAACGCTTGCGGTCTGCGGACGCGCTTTGCCGCGGTCACTTGGCGCTGACTCGGCGCCCGAGGGGGCTCGGCATCCTTGACCCGATCGGTCTTATCGAGTGTCTCTTGTTCTCTACAGCAGGTTGATCCCCGCCGCGGCTGCCACTGCGGCGGACAGGCCCGCGTATCCGTTGTAGCCGGCGAGCAGGAGAAAGAACGCCGTCAGCAGTGCGACGAGCACGGTCAGTGTCCAGGCTGCGCGTTCGGCCGTCATCCTTCTATTCTTGCCGATGCGTCGGCGTCCCGTCCGCAGGACTTGTTAGCGTCTTTGCCTTACCTTCACGAGAGGAGGACCCCTTGACGAAGTCCGAGCTGGTCGACCAGGTGGCGGATCGCGCCGGCATGACCAAACTTGAGGCCACGCGCGCGCTTGACGCGGTGCTCAGCACCGTTGAGGACGCCTTGCGACGCGGCAGCGAGGTCACCATTTCCGGCTTTGGCAAATTCCACGTCAGCGAGCGCGGCGCCCGCCAGGGAGTCAACCCGCGCACGGGTGAGCGCATCCAGATCGCCGCCGCGCGCGTCCCCCGTTTCAGCGCGGGCAGTGGCCTGAAGGCTGCCGTCCGCAGTCGCTGACCCGTGCGAGCGTTGCGTGCCTGAGGGTTTCTTGGCGGGCACGTCAGACACTCCGCGGGTAGGAGCATCCCCGTTCGGCGACACGCTCACCGCGCGGGTAGCGGAACGTGAGTCGCAGATCGTGCTCGGGCTCGACCCCGACCCGGGCGCTCTGTGGCCGGGGGTCGGCAACTCTTCGAGCGCCGCGTCCGCGGGGCGATCTTCCGCGGGTGCGGACTCTTCCCCGGCGCACCTTGCCGCACTTGCAGTCGAGGCTCATTGCCGCGCGCTGATCAATGCCGTCGCTCCCGCCTGCGTCGCGGTCAAGCCCCAACTCGCGTGCTTTGAGCGCCTCGGCGCCCCCGGCCGGAGCACCCTTGACGCGGTGGTGCGCCACGCCCATGACGCTGGCCTCCTGGTGATCGCCGACGGCAAGCGCGGGGACATCGACGCGACCGCGCTTGCCTACTCCCAGTCGCTCTTCGGCGGCGTTCAGACCCCCTTTGGCGAGGTCGCGGGGTTGGGCGCGGACATGGCCACCGTCAACCCCTTGATGGGCGCTGACGCCGTCGCTCCCTTTGTGACCGCCGCACGCGCTGCCGGCGCCGGCGTCCTTCTGCTCGTGCGCACCTCCAACCCGGGCGCGGCCGATGTCGAGGACCTGGAGCTGGCCGAGTCGGCGAGCGGGGGTTTGGCGGGTTGGGGGTCCGTTTGGGAGCGGTTGGCTGGCCTCGTGGACGAGCTTGGCCTGCCCGGAGTGGGGGAGTGCGGTCTCAGCGACGTCGGCGCCGTCGTCGGCGCCACCGTTCCCGGGCACATCGCGCGCGCGCGCGAGCTGATGCCACGCGCCATCTTCCTGCTCCCCGGCGTCGGCGCGCAGGGAGGCCGTGTGGGGAACCTGCAGGCGGCCTTCGCGCCGGGGCGGGCGGGAGGTCTCATCACCGCCTCGCGCAGCATCGCAGGCGCCTATCGGACGGGTGGGACGGGCGGCGGCGGGGATCCCGCTGCGGCGGCCCGCGCCGAGGCCGAGCGGTTGCGCGGCCTCGCCTGGGCGCTGCGCGCGTAGGCGCGCGCCGTCCGCTAGCCTTCTCCGTTGAGCGCTGCGCGGCGGAGGCCGCCCCGGGGCGCCGGAAGATGATTGTGAGCAAGCAATGATCATCACGGTCACGCTCAACGCGGCGATCGACAAGTCGCTCTCGGTGCCGAACTTCCGGCTCGGGCGCCGTCATCGCACCGTCGAGCAGCGCACGATGGCCGGCGGCAAGGGCGTCAACATCGCACGCACGCTGAAGGTGCTCGGCCAGCCCGTGATCGCGACCGGGTTCGCCGGCGGCGTCACCGGCACGCACATCGTCGAGCAGCTCACCGACGAGGCGATCCTCAACGACTTCGTGCGCATCCGCGAGGAGTCGCGCACCAACACCTCCGTGCTCGACCCGACCAGCGGCGAGCAGACCGAGGTCAACGAACGCGGCCCGTCCGTGTCCGAGCACGAGGTCGAACTGTTCGCGGACAAGCTCCTGTATCTCGCGCGCGGCGCCGCGATCGTCGTGTTCGCCGGCTCGTTGCCGCGCGGCGTGGACTCCGACATCTACGCCTCGCTGATCCGCGAGCTCGCGCGGATGGAGGTCACGACCGTGATCGACACCGACGGCGAGCCCCTGCACCACGCCGTCCGCGCCGAGCCCGACGTCGTCTCGCCGAACGTGCTGGAGGCCGAGGAGCTCGTCGGTCACGAGTTCGCCGGGGAGGAGGAGCGCTCGCTGGCCGTGCGCGAGATCGCGGCGCTCGGCCCCCGCGAGGCGATCATGACGCTCCCAGACGGCTGCTTCGCGCAGGTCCTGATCGACGGCCGCCCGTGCTTGAAGCGCGCGCGGATCGACCCACGCGAGCCCGTCGCCAAGCGCGGCTCGGGCGATGCCTTCCTCGCCGGCTACGTTGCGGCGCGCTATGAATCGCGCGCCCCCGACCAGTGCCTGCGCTTCGGTGTCGCCTGCGGGGCGGAGTCCACCGGCCGGTTGGGCGCAGGGCTGATCGACCCGCGCGAGGCGCGGCGGTTGATTGGCGAGGTGGAGCTCACCGAGGTGGAGCCGGTCGGTTCTGAGGTTGGCTGAGACGACCGTGGACACGGCGCGAGGCTTTGTCCTTACCGATCGGAGATCGACGGGATCTCCGATCGGCCAGCACGTGTGCGGAGCACACTTCGCTCCCTGCGTCCTCGCCTCGCTTGGTCCACGGCCGTCTCAGGAGTGTGCGGCGCTTTCCGTGTGACTCTTCTTACCCCCCCGCCACGTCCCGCCGCAGAAACACCAGATACCCCGCCACCAGCGCCGGGACCGCGTACAGCGCGCAGACCCACGCCGAGTGCCCGATCGGCGCCCAGTCGGTGGGAGTGCGCAGCAGGCCGTGCCAGTTGGCGAACTGCTGCGTCAGCAGATATGGCTGGATGCCTTCGAGTCCCGGGATCGCGGAGACGATGTAGAGCAAGATCACGAAACCCACCGCTCCCACGACTGACGCGGCGCTG
The DNA here is from genome assembly GCA_963749285.1 of uncultured Solirubrobacterales bacterium. Taxonomy (GTDB): domain Bacteria; phylum Actinomycetota; class Thermoleophilia; order Solirubrobacterales; family Solirubrobacteraceae; genus Palsa-744. The sequence goes on from CAVVMD010000002.1 coordinate 395,041, forward strand.
TTGCGGGTCGCCGTCGAGAGCAGCACACCAAAGGCGACCACCGCGAGCAGTGGGATCAGGTAGAGCGCGTTCGACGCGAACACGAGCAGCAGTGCTTCGGACGCCGAGACTTTGGTCCCCGAAAGCGTGGTCACCGGATGGAATCCCCACGACGCCACTCCGCCCACCGTCGCCACGGCGGCCGACACGTAAACCGCGAGCCCCGCGTAGAGCATCGCCGCCAGCGCCTTCGCGGCGAACACCTGCCCACGGTCGACCGAGCGCGTCAGGATCGTCTTCAGCGTGCCGTTGCCGTCCTCAGCCGCGACGATGTCACCTGCGACGAGCGAGGCGATCAGGGGCAGCATGAAGGCCGACAGAAACTCCAGCGTCAGTACCGGGGTCGCCAGCCCCGACGCGGTGATCTGGCCGGAGAAGATCGAGAGGTTGCCGCCGTGATCGTGCTGCTGGTGCAGGTTCTCGAACACCACAAAAATCAGCGGGAAGAGCGCCGCCAACCCCAGCCCGAGATACGTGCGCTTCTGTGAGACCAGCTTGCGCAGCTCCCAGCGCAGCACCGTCGGGACCCGCGGGCGCCGCACCATGCCAATCTGCGCTCCCGCGCGAGGCGCCGCCGATGCGCCTACCGCGCTCATCGCTCCGGTGATGGCATCTCAACTCCTCGGCCCGCGGCCGCCAGCGTGCCATCGCCGCTCCGCGCCGCCTGGCGCGGGATCGCGCCGGGCAATCCATTCAAATCCCCCAACGCCGTTCCCCGATCGCCCTCGGTCAGGCGGAAGAAGAGATCCTCGAGCGTCGCCAGCTCTGGGGTCAGCGCCAGGATCGCGATGCCCTCGGCCCCGAGCGCCAACGAGAGCGCCCCCACGTCGGACTCCTGCGCCTGGAAGCTCAGGCCGTGCTCGCCGGCGCTCGCGTGCTCCACGCCGGGTGCCGTCGCGGCGATCTTCAGAGCCCGCGCGTCGTCGCTCGTGCGCATCCGATAGCCCGCCCCACCCTGGCGGCGCAGGTCTGCAAGCGCGCCCTCGTAGACCACCTGACCGGAGTCCACGATCGCCACCCGGTCGCACAGTTCCTGCACCTCCGGGAGCTGGTGGCTCGACAGCAGCACCGTGATGCCATCGTCCGCCAGCCTGCGAATCAGCAGTCGCATGTCGCGCATCCCAGCCGGATCCAAGCCAGTCGCCGGCTCGTCGAGGATCAACAGGCGCGGGCGGCGCAGCAGCGCCGCGGCGATTCCCAGGCGCTGGCGCATGCCGTGCGAATAGCCGCCCACGCGGTGCTTGCCGCGCGGCGCCAGCTCGACCACGTCCAGCACCTCCTCGATGCGCTCCCGCGCGTCGCCGCCGTCGAGCCCGGCCAGCAGTTCGAGGTTCTTGCGCCCCGACAGATACGGGTAGAAACGCGGCGCCTCCACGAACCCCGCCACACCCTCCAGCGCCGCCGCGCCCGCGTGCATCGGATCGCGTCCGAACAGCTCCACTTTGCCCTCGCTCGGCATGATCAGCCCGAGGCACATCCGCAGCGTCGTCGTCTTGCCCGCGCCGTTGGGACCCAAGAACCCATACACGTCGCCGGAGCGCACGTTCAGGTCGATGTGGTCGACCGCCAGAACCTCCTTGTAGCGCTTGACGAGTCCCCTGGCGCGAACCGGCGGGGCCTCCTCGCCCCTGGCGGCGTCCTCAGTCGCTCGTGTGCGAAGCACGCCACGCTCCTTGCGTCCTTGCCAGGAACGACGATGCCATCCGCCGGGGCGGCGCTTCGCCGGACACCCCTAAAGGCCCTTGGCGACCGCTTCGACCGCGCTGGGGGGGACAGCGCCGCCGACCAGGTAGCGCACGCCGGAGCGCTCGAACGTGAGCAGGGTGCCCAGCTCTGTGGTCAGCTCGGTGGCGGTCGTTCCGTTGATCTTGACCTGCGGCAGGCCTTCGGGCAGCGTCGATGAGGTTGAGGCGCCCGGTTTGGTCTTGCTTTCGAGCACGCCGATCGTCGACAGCCCGTGGCCCTGACTGGTCACCTTCGGGTGTTCGCCGCCCTGGGTGGAGTCACCGGGCTTGGCGCCGTCCTTTTCAGGCAGGACGACTTCTTCGACCTTGGCGTTTGCCGGAGGCGTGAATTCGAACACCGAGGGTTCGACCGGGCCGTAGGAGATGCTGGTCGCAGCCAGTTCGAGCACCGGCGCGGAGCCGGTCGAAGAGTAGATCGCCGCGCGCAGCGGCACGCCGTGGACGGCGTCCCAGGAGAGCTCCGCGCCGCCGAGCAGGCTGCCGCTTTCCTTGGGGGAGACATGCACCGTGTATGCGGCCTGACCGGCGATGTCGATCGGCGTCGCGCCGGATACGTTGGCGTGCTCGCTCAGGTGCGAGATCGCTTCTTCGATCTTCGCGACGCTCGGGACTTCGTGGCGGTCCGTCGAGGCGCCCGGGCTGGAGCTCGTGTCCGAGCCGCCTGCGTGCGCGGGTGGCGTGTAGCGGTAGAGCGTGTTCGAGGACGCGTCGTACATCTGCACGGTCGTGCCGTCGTAGTAGATCTCGGTGTCGCCCTTTTCTGACTGCAGCTCTAGGCGCACGTGGCCTTCTTTTGAGATCCACAGCCGCCCGGACGCGCCGGAGAGCAGCGGGCTGGAGGAGAGCTGGCCGGCTTCGCCGCCGCCACCGCTTGCGAGGTTGGCGCCTTCGAGCAGGTGGTCGGTCAGCTGGACCTGAGCGCTGACGCCCTGGACCGATTCTCCGCCCGCCCCGGCGAGCGCTTCGTGGACGGCGTCGGCGAGCGGCTTGGCCGGCGGGGTCGGGCCCGTGTTCAGCGCGAACGCGAGCGCGGTGATGGAGATGCCGAGGACGAGCACCAACCCACAGAGGAGCAGCAGGCGCGACAGGGGAAGTCTGCGAAGAAGATAGGTCATGGTGGGACTCCCACCCTCAGAGTAGCGCCGTAGCTTGCGCCAGGCTAAAGGTCGGGGGCTCTGAGCGTGAGAGACCTCTCATCAAGACCCTCCGGACCGTCGGGCCGCGGCACTCGATATGGTCCTCGGCGGCATGATCTACGCGTTCATCGCATTCTGGCTGCTGCTCGGCCTCGGGGTGTTCTTCGTCGCGATGCGGGGCGGCCCGCGCGGCGCGCGCGAGTCGTTGCATACCGAATCGACCGCCAGCCGGCGCGCCGTCACATTCGGCGTCGTGCTGCTGTTCGCATTCGGCCTGATCGTGCCCGGGTTCGTGCTCGCGTTCAATGCCGAGCACAAGGCGGGCGTCACGGTCGGCGGCCTGCACCTGACCGCCGAACAGCAGAAAGGCCGCGAACTGTTCGCGCACACGTGCGCCGTCTGCCACACGCTCGCGGCCACCAACTCGGTTGGTCGCACGGGCCCGAACCTCGACGTGCGCGTCGGCGATGACATCTCCACGCCGGCCGGGCGCAAGGCGCTGGTGCTGAACGCGATCGCCGAAGGCCGCGCCCGCGGCCTCGGCCAGATGCCCGCGCTGCTGTACCAGGGCAAGGAAGCCGAAGAGATCGCGTCGTTTGTGGCCGCGGTAGCTGGTCACTGACAATCGTCGCTTTGGCCAACCGTCGATAGCGGTCGGTATGGCCATCTACTAAGGTCCGCCACGATGGTCGAGCAGCCGAAACCGAAACTGGAGCAGGCACAGACCGCGCAGGACGTCATGGCGATCGTCGCCGAGCACGACATCCGGTTCATCCGCTTCTGGTTCACCGATGTGCTCGGTCAGCTGAAGTCGTTCTCGATCAACGCGGCCGAGCTCGACGACGCGTTCGAGGCGGGGATGGGCTTCGACGGCAGCTCGATCACGGGGTTCAACGCGATCGAGGAGTCCGACATGATCGCGATGCCCGACCCGAGCACGTTCGCGGTCCTGCCCTGGCGACCGGAGGAGCAGGGCGTGGGCAGGATGTTCTGCGACGTGCTCACCCCCGAGCGCACCCCCTATGAGGGCGATCCGCGCCACGTGCTGCGCCGCGCGTTGGAGCGCGCGCACGCGATGGGCTTTGACACGTTCAACGTCGGCCCCGAGCTCGAGTACTTCCTGTTTCGCGACTCCCGCTCCACGGAGGTGCTCGACCAGGGCGGCTACTTCGACCTGACCACGCTCGACGCCGGCTCGGACGTGCGCCGCGAGACGGTGCTCGCGCTGGAGCAGCTCGGCATCCACGTGGAGTACACCCACCACGAGGTCGGTCCCTCACAGCACGAGATCGACATGCGCTACTCGGACGCGATGAAGATGGCCGACGACTGCATGACCTACCGGATCACGGTCAAGGAGTACGCGATGAAGTACGGCTGGCACGCGACGTTCATGCCCAAGCCGCTGTTCGGCGAGAACGGCTCGGGCATGCACACCCACCAGTCGCTGTTCGCCGGCGGGCGCAACGCGTTCTACGATCCCGAGGACCAGTACTTCCTGTCAGACGTCGGCAAGGCCTTCATCGCCGGCCAGCTCAAGCACGCGCGCGAGATCTGCGCGGTGTTCGCCCAGTGGGTCAACTCCTACAAGCGCCTCGTGCCCGGCTTCGAGGCGCCCGTATACGTAGCCTGGTCCCGGCGCAACCGCTCCGCGCTCGTGCGCGTGCCGCTGTACCACCCCGGTAAGGAGAAGGCGACGCGCATGGAGCTGCGCTGCCCCGATCCCGCGTGCAACCCCTACCTCACGTTCGCGGTGCTGCTGCAAGCGGGGCTGGAGGGGATCGAGAAGGGCTATGAGCTGCCCGAGCCGATGGAGAAGAACCTGTACCACCTCTCCGGCGAGGAGCGCAGGCGCCTCGGTGTCGAGCAGCTGCCGGAATCGCTCGGCGAGGCGATCGATCTGGCGGCCGAGTCCGAGCTGTTGCTGCGCACGCTCGGCGAGCACATGTTCAACCGCTACATCGAGATCAAGCGGCAGGAGTGGGACGATTATCGGGTGCAGGTCACGCAGTGGGAGCTGGACCGGTACTTGTCGATTCTGTAGGACGCCCATGACATGGCGCTGGACGCCACGTTTCGCCTCGCACGTACTACCCGGTACGCGCTTCGCCGCCCCGCGTCGTCCAGCTTGGTCCTGGACGCCCTAAGGGTCCGCGAATCAATAGATGGCGGGATCGGGGTGCTCGGATGGTGGATGCCAGACGCCGCACGCGAGCGCAGGCGTACCGGTAGTACGTCGAGCATCGTGGGTGGCGGCTGGCGCCGCCAGACGAGTGCATCCGGACCGTCAGATATTGATTCGCGGACCCTAAAGAGGGAGTTGCTGCGTCAGGGTTCTTGCGGTCCGTCGGGGACGGTGCAGGCGATCGGGCGCGCGGGGGCGAAGTACCAGTGCAGCACCTGCAGCGCATGACCGAACGCGGTCGGATGGCGAGGTGCGATCTCGGCCAGCAGGCGCAGGACCGACACGGCGTGGCGCTCGTACTCCTCGTTGCCGGTGAGCTGCGCCAGGCGCAGCAGGCCCATCGCCGCACTCGAGCCTCCGGCGGGGATCGGAGAGTCCTCCAGGTCCTTGCGTCGCGCGATCAGCGGTTCTCCGTCGTCTGAGGCGGTCGAGTAGAACCCGCCCCGCCGCGGGTCGGCAAACCGCGCGATCAGCGTGTCCGCGAGCGCCGTCGCCTGGGTGAACCAGCGCTCTTCACACGTCGCTTCGAACAGCACGATCAGCGCCTCCAGCAGATACGCGTGATCCTCCAGGTAGGCGCCGATGCGAGCGCGGCCGTCGTTGTAGGTGCGCAGCAGCCGGCCGTCGCCGTCGCGCATCGCGTTCAACAGGAACTCGCCGCACGCGCGTGCGGCGTCGAGGTATTGGCGTGCGGCATCGGTGTACTGGGCTCCGCCCACCCCCTCGAGCGCCGCGCCGGCATCGGCCAGGGCGCAGATCATCAGCGCGTTCCAGCTCGTCAGGTGCTTGTCGTCCAGTCCCGGGCGCGTCCTCGAGGCGCGCACGTCCAGCAGCCGTGCGCGTATCCGCTCGCGCTGTGGCGGCGGCGGTTGTGCTCCCCGTGCTTGGAGCACGTTCAGTCCCGGCTCGGGGTGATGTGGATCGGCGAAGTTGCCGCCTGCGGTCGCCCCGAGCCAGGCGATCGCCGCGTTCGCGTCCGCCTCATCGCCGAGCGCGTCGCGCAACTGCGCGAGCGTCCATACGTAGTAGCGGCCCTCGACTCCCTCCGAGTCGGCGTCCAGCGCGCTGCAGAACCCGCCCTCCGGGCCACGCATCTCGCGCAGCGCCCAGTCGAGCGTCTCGCGACACACCTCCGCCAGGCGCGGGTCCCGGTGGCGCGGATCCCGGTGGGAGACCTGCCAGCCGTGCAGATAGGCCCGCGCGAGCAGCGCGTTGTCGTAGAGCATCTTCTCGAAATGGGGGACCGTCCAGGCGGCGTCGACGCTGTAGCGCGCGAACCCCCCGCCGAGCTGGTCATAGATGCCGCCACGGGCCATCGCGCGCAGGGTCTGCAATGCCATATCGGCCTCTGGGCTCGGGTTCGGGTTCGCGGCGGACTGGTGCGGGGGACCCTCGGAATCGTGCGGCGGACTCGCGGAATCAGCGCCCGCCAATGGGTGGGCGTGCTCGGGGACTCGTGCGAGCAGGAACTCGATCACGGACGCCTGCGGGAACTTCGGCGCGTGAGTGGGCGGGCCTCCAAATCCGCCGTTACGCGCATCGAACACGTCACGCAGCCTCGTGACGGCCTGATCGAGCGCATCCTCCCGCAACGGCTCGGTGGAGGGCTCGAGCAGCGCCCCGCCGGACAGCCGCTCGCGCAGCCGCTCCCCGCCGGCCCTGATCTCCTCGCGGCGCTCCGACCACGCCTCGCCGATCGCCTGCAGCACCTGCGTCCACGCGGGCATCCCGGGTCGTGGGTCGGGCGGGAAATAGGTGCCCCCGTAGAACGGCAGCTGCTCGGGCGTGAGGAACACGTTCAGCGGCCAGCCGCCCTGGCCGGTCATGGTCTGGACCGCCTCCATGTACAGCGCGTCCACATCCGGGCGCTCCTCGCGATCGACCTTCACGCACACGAACTCCTCGTTCATCAGCTCGGCGGTGCGCTCGTCCTCGAAGGACTCTCGCTCCATCACGTGGCACCAGTGGCAGGCCGAGTACCCGATCGAGACGAGCAGCGGCTTGTCTTGTTCGCGTGCCCGCCTCAGCGCGACCGGACCCCACGGCAGCCAGTCGACGGGGTTCTCGGCGTGCTGGCGCAGGTACGGCGAGGTCTCCCGCGCGAGGGCGTTGGTCACTGGTTCAGCGTATCCGGGCCAGACCCGGCAGCGGGAACTTGACCCTGCTCATGGGCCATTCGCCGCCGGCGGCGCCACCGGCCCGGGCGAGCTTGACGTGGGCGATGTCCACGTCGAAGCGCCTGCCGCCGAGTGTGCCGCTGACCGTCGGGCCGGCGCCGACCCTCACCGCGCCGGGCGCGGCCGTCGAGCCGGAGATCTGGATCGTGGTCGTCTGCAGCTCACCGTCCTTGACCGGGAACGTCCCGCTGAGACGCACGCCCGGCACGAACGAGAAGTCGTGCAGCACCACTGAGGCGGAGGCGAGCCGGGCGTAGCCACCGCGCAGGCCGCCGAAGCTCGCGCCGATCGGCAATTCCGCGTTGGCCTGCAGCGTCGCGCCGATCACCTGGCGGTTGAGGTCGAGGATCGTGTCGAGCACGGCCGTCAGCGTCTGCCCGGGCTTGCCGGCGAGGACAGGCGGCGGGTGTATGTAAGCCAGCCGGGTCGGCGTGAGCGGCGTGGGGGCGAACTCGTCTTGGGTGGAGGAGCACGGCTGGATTGGCTGCCCGCCCACCACGCCGCCGAAGAACATCTGCACCGCGAGCTCGGCGCAGCCGCTGAAGTCACTGCCGAGGACCGAATGGCCGGTGAACGGTACGACCAGCAGCTGCGCGTCGGGGATCTGCGCGGCGACGCTGCGCGCGTTGGCCGTCGGCGTGCGCAGGTCCTGCGCGCCGGACAGGATCAGCGTCGGCACGTCCGGCAGGGGCCCGGGCACGGGTGGTGGCGGCGATGCGTCCGGCCAGCTCGCGCAGACGGACACCAGGCTCGCGTTCAGCGCCGTGGTCGCGTCGAACGGATAGAAGTCACCGCCGGGCATCCCGCGCAGTGAGGTGAGTGCTTCCGCGAGGCGGGTCGACGGCGCCGCTGCGCGCTGCCAGGGAAACGGCAGCTCTTCGCAGGAGGTGTCCACGAACAGCGCTTCGTCGACCGAGTCCGAGCTTTCGACCGGCCGGCTTCCAGGCACGTTCGGGATCAGACCCTCCGACAGCAGCTCCAGGCGCAGCAGCGGGTCGGGGTCCCGGCGCAGCGCCGAGACGACCGCGGCGGGCAGCAGCGCGCGCAGGGCCGGGTTCAGATCGCCCGCCTGCAGGATTCCCAGCAGGCTCGTCTCGCTCAGCTTCACCGCGTGCCGCCGGCCCGAGCCGTCATAGACCGAGCCGCTGAGGGCGTGCTTGCGCAGCTGTGCGATCAGCCGCGCGAGGTCGCCCAGCGGATTCGCGGTGATCCCGGCGCAGGCGTGGTTCGCGCACAGCTCGCTCAACACTCCGCCGATCGCTTGGAAGGTCGAGACCGCGAACGGTTCCGGCCCGTTGGTCGGGACGACCGAGTCGAGCACCAGCGCTTCCACGTGCTGGGGATAGCGTTCGGCGTACTCAAGCGCGACCTTCGTCCCGTAGGACGTTCCGTACAGCACGAGCTTTTCATACCCCTCCGCCTGCCGCAGCGCCTCAATGTCTCCCACCGATTCCTGGGTGGTGTAGCCGCCGCGCGCGGGGCCGAGCTGCAGCGCGCAGCGGCCGGCCAGTTCGCCGACCGAATGTGCCTGTTCGAGTTCACTGACGCTGCTCAGCGCGGGACAGCCCAACGGGTCCGATTCGCCGGTGCCGCGCTGGTCGAACACGAGCAGATCGCGCGATCCCAGCGCCGGGGCGATCGCCTTGGCGACGAATTCGCCCAGCCCCAGGGCCGCTTGGCCGGGGCCGCCCGCGAGCGCGACCACGGCGCTGTGGCTCGGAGTGGCCCCCGCCAGCTTGCGCTCGACCTTCAGCGAGATCGTGCCGGGCACCGCTCCGCCGCGGTTCAGCGGCACGGGCACGGTCGCGCAGGAGAAGCTCGCCGGGGCGCTGCCCGTGCAGGAGGTGAATTCAGGGTAGGCGAGCGAGGAGGCCGGCCAGCTCGCGAGCGCCAGCACGGGCAGCAGAGCCGCCAGGACCAAGCTTGGGGCTCGCCTGTGCATCCATTCGGACAATAGCGGCACTCGCGGAGGCGCTCGCCGCTACCGAGCTGATACCGGACAGCACGTGGCGCCCGCCAAGCGTGCCGGCAAGCTTGTGGTGGGCGCCCAGTCGCAGCGTGCCACGCGCCGCCGCCGCACCGCCGATGCGGAGCATCGCCCCGCTCTGGGTGACCTGCCCGGAGATGGTCACGCCCGGCACGTAGGAGTAGCCGTGGAGCGTGAGCTTTCCGCCCGCAACGCTCGCCCAGCCGGCGCGCAGACCGCCCGTACGCAGGGAGGCCAGCCCGCCGATGTTGCCCGACTCGAGCGCACCGAGCGCCTGCACTGCCTCCTGGCGCATGAGATCGGTCAGCGTCAGCCCCACCGCCGCGAGCGTGCGTCCGGGCAGCCCGTGGCTGCCCTGGGCGGGTAGCACGTCGGACAGGCGCGCGGGCGCCAGCGGCGCCAGCTTGAGCAGCCCCAGGATCTGGGGACCGCCCTTAGCGCAGGGCTTGACCTGAGAGGGCTTAAACAGCGCCTGCAGCGCTTTGCCCGAGCACCCGCTGAGGTCGCTGCCGAGGACCGAGTGCCCAACTTCCGGCACGACCACGACGTGCGAGCCCGGGATCTGCGCGGCGACTTCACGCGCGTTGGCCGTCGGCGTGCGCAGATCGTCTGCGCCGCTCAGGATCAGCGTGGGCACGCTCGGCAGCGGCGTCTGCACGGGCGCGGGCGCCGGGGTCGTGTACGGCCAGAACGCGCAGGCGGGCATGTCGCTGATCGCGAGCACGTTGCTCGGACTGAACGGCGCGATCGGACTCCTCCCCAGCCGTTTGATCTGCGCCCTGGCTTCGGCCAGACGCGTGGCCGGGCTGGAGGAGCGGTTCCATCCGAACAGCTCCTCTTCGCAGCTGGTCGCGAAGTACAGCGGCGTGTCGAAGCTCTCGCTCGGGCTTTCTTCTTCGCCGCCTTCGCCCCGTTCCCCCGCGACACGCAGCAGGCGCGCGAACGGCGCGGTGTCACCGTCGGCCGCCGAGCGCACCGCGGCGGGGAATTCGGCCCGCAGCACCGGTTCGAGGTCGCCGGCGATCAGGACGTTGAGCAGTGTGTTCGCGGAAAACCGCAGCGTGTGGGTGCGACCGTCGCCGTCGATCCAACGCCCGCTCAGCGCACCCCCGCCCATTCGCCGCACGAGCTTTGTGAGGTCGGCGACCGGTTCGGGCGTGATGTGCGCGCACGCGCGCCCGGCGCACAGCTGGCGCAGCACTCGCGGGATCGCCGCGAAAGTCGGCAGGTTCAGCGGTTCCGGCCCGTTTGGGGGCACGACTGAGTCGAGCACGAGCGCAGAGACGTGGCTCGGATAGGTCTGCGCGTAGCGCTCGGCGACCTTCGTCCCGTAGGAGGTTCCGTACAACACGAGCTTTTCATAGCCGCCCGCTTGGCGGATCGCCTCGATGTCGGCGACCGTCTGGGCGGTCGTGTAGTCAGTTCGTTCGAGGCCGATCTGGGCGGCGCATTCGGCGATCTGCTGACCCCCCGGGCCGCCTGCGCTCAATTCGAAGCGATGGCACGACAGCGGATGCGACAGGCCGATGCCGCGCTGGTCGAACACGATCAGATCGCGCGTGGCCACGATCGGGCCGAGCAGGTGCGCAAAATCTTCGGCGAACGGGATCGCCGCCTGGCCCGGCCCGCCCGCGAGCGCGATCACCGCTTCGCGCGCTTCCCCGACCGGCGCGCGGTGGCGGCGCATCGCCAGCGTGATCGTCCCCGGTGTCGCTCCGCTCGGGTCCAGCGCCACCGTCAGGTGCCCGCAGGCGAAGTCGTTGCTGTCGCCGCACGGCACCCACGCGATCTGGGCCTGCGCGGTGGCCGTCGTCCATGCGCAAGTGCCCGCCGCCAGCAGCGCGACGGCGACGGCGAATCCCTTCAGTCGCATAGCCGGAATCTAGCCGATCGGGGTGTTGGGGTGCGCCGTAGGGCACCCTGGTCGCGGTCGCGGTCGCGGTCGCGGGGTGTGCCGTTGGGATGTGCTGGTTGGGGCGCCGGGTGGACGGTTATCTTTTTCGGGGGCACACGCGCGTACGCGCGCGCGTTCAACGTCTTTTCTATGAGCTTCCTCTCAGCCCCATCCCCGTCCGCACTCGACCTGTCCGCCGATGACTGACTCCCGCGACACGATCTCCGCCCCCGGCGCGCCGCCCGCGATCGGCCCCTACAGCCATGCGGTCCGCGCCGGCGAGCTGCTGTTCTGCTCGGGCCAGATCCCGCTCGACCCAGTCACAGGTGAGCTGGCTGGGGATACGCCCGCCGAGCAGGCGCGTCGGTGCCTGGGGAACCTCAGTGCCGTGTGCGAAGCCGCCGGCGCCACGCTCGCCCAGGCGGTGCGCCTGACCGTGTACATGACCGACCTGGCCGAGTTCGCCGCGATCAACGAGGTGTACGCGTCGTTCTTCCCCGGTGAGCACCCACCAGCCCGGGTGACGGTCGGCGTGGCGCAGCTGCCCAAGGGCGCTCAGGTCGAGATCGACGCGATCGTCGCGCTGTAGGCGTCCTCGCCATCGGCGGGCTCGACGCCGCGCAGCGCGCGCGTGAGCAACCGCCAGAGCGTGGCGCGCTCCTCAGCATCCAGTGCCTGCAGCACATCGTCCTCGATCGCTTCCTGGGCACGCTCGGCGAGGCTCAGCGCCTCGGCGCCCGCAGGAGTGAGCTGAACGACATGGCGACGGCGGTCGCCGGGGTCGCGCAGGCGCGTGACGTAACCCAGCTGCTCGAGCTCGTTGAGCAGCAGCACGACGTTGTTGGCGTCCATGCAGAACGCCTCGGCCAGCTCGTGCTGAGGGCAGGCATCGTGGTCGCGCACGTAGCTGAGCGCGACCAGATGGCGCAGCTGCATCCCCAGCAGCTCGTCGTTGCTGCGCCGGTATACCTGCTTGGCCAGCCGGGTGAGCAGGACCATCGAGCCCGGAGCACATGATGCCCTCTCAGCACCCATTGCGCGGGATTTTACACCATTTCGCATTTGTTTTCATTCTAGCAACGATTATAAATTTTATGTAGACCATCCTTGTCGCATGGATGATCCATGCTATGGTGTGCCCTCGCCATCACCGAAGGGAGCCACACACCATGAGCGCCACCACAGATCAGCTCGGCACCGCCGTAGAACACGGCGTCGCCGCAGAGCATGAGATCGCTTCAGAACAGCGCGATACTCGCAACTTTGACGCCGTAGATACCTCGCGGCGCAGTGAGCGCCGTCGCTGGATCGCGCTCGGCGTGCTGTGCCTCGGCCAGCTGATGATGGTGCTCGACGCGACGATCGTCAACGTCGCGCTGCCTTCGATCCAGCGCGATCTGCACTTCTCCCAGAGCAACCTCACGTGGGTGATCGACGCCTACCTGATCACCTTCGGCGGCTTTCTGCTGCTCGCCGGCAGGATGGGCGATCTGGTCGGCCGCAAGAAAGTCTTCCTCTCCGGGCTCGTGCTGTTCACCGCCGCCTCGATCTTCTGCGGTCTGGCCACGAGCCAGGACATGCTGATCGCCGGTCGCTTCATCCAGGGGATCGGCGGCGCCGTGGCCTCGGCGGTGATCCTCGCGATCATCGTCACCGAGTTCCCCGAGCGCGCCGAGCAGGCCAAGGCGATGGGCATGTACGCGTTCGTCTCCGCCGGGGGTGGCTCGATCGGGCTGCTCGCCGGCGGCGCGCTGACGCAGTCGCTGGACTGGCACTGGATCTTCTTCGTGAACGTCCCGATCGGCGTGTTCGCGTTCCTGATGGGATCGGCGCTGATCGAGGAGAACGAGGGCATCGGCCTGGCGGGCGGCGTCGACGTGGCCGGGTCGATCCTGATCACGCTGGCGACGATGCTCGGCGCGTTCGCGATCGTCAAGTCGACCGAATACGGGCTGCTCTCGGCGCGCACGCTCGGGATCGGCGGGATCTCCCTGGCGCTGCTCGGCGCGTTCTTCGCCGTGGAGGCGCGCGTGGCCAACCCGATCATGCCGCTGCGGATCCTGCGCCTGCGCATGCTGATGGGGTCGAGCCTCGTCCGTGGCCTGCTCATCACCGGGATGTTCTCGGCGTTCTTTCTCGGCGCGCTGTACCTCGAGCGCGTGCTCGGCTATGACGCGATCGACACCGGCCTCGCGTTCATGCCGTTGACGATTGCGATCGCCGCGCTCTCGATGGGGCTCTCGGCCATGGCGGTCGGGCGCTTCGGTCCGCTGCCTGTGCTGGTCACCGGTCTCGGCGGGATCGTCGTCGGGCTGCTGCTGCTCGCCGGCCAGGGCGTTCACGCGAGCTATTTCCCCGGCCTGTTCTTCGCGTTCCTGGCGCTCGGGCTCGGTGCTGGAGCATCGTTTTTGCCACTGCTGACGATGGGAATGGCCGATGCCCCCGCGCGCGACGCCGGACTGGCGTCGGGGATCATCAACGTCTCGGTGCAGCTGTTCGGCGCGATCGGCCTGGCGACGCTCGGCACGATCGCGACCGACCACTCGAAGTCCCTGACCGCCGCCGGGCACTCGCTTCCCAGCGCGCTCACCGGCGGCTACCACCTCGCCTACCTCGTCGCCGCGGCGTGCGTGGGGCTCGGCATCCTCGCGGCGCTGCTGATCCTGCGGCCCCCCGCGGGGACGGTGCCGCAGGAGACCGAGGAGGCCGAGCATGAGCTCGCGCGCGCCACCGCCGAGCCTGTGCCCGCTTGATCCCGGGCGCCGCGCCTCAGCCCGTAGCGCAGCCTGCCTGATCCCGGGCGCGGCGCCATGTCGATCAGTTCGCCCGCAACTCCGCCCGCTTGATCTTGCCGCTCGCGGTCTTCGGCAGCTCCGGCGCGAACTCGACGATGCGCGGGTACTTGTAGGGGGCGGTCTCGCGCTTGACGTGCTCCTGGAGCTCGCGCCCCAGGGTGGGGGAGGGGGCATAGCCGTCGCGCAGGACGACGACCGCGCGCACGACCGCGCCGCGCTCCTCGTCAGGGGCGGCCACGGCGGCGGCCTCCGCCACCGCGGGGTGGGCGACGAGCGCGGACTCGACCTCGAACGGGCCGATGCGGTAACCGGCGGAGACGATCACGTCGTCGCCGCGGCCTTCGAACCACAGGTAGCCGTCGCCGTCTTCGCGCACGCGATCCCCCGTGCGCCACGGGTGGGGATCGGCTCGTCGGTCGGTCACCCGCCAGGTCCCGTCCCCGCCGCGCTCCACGCCCTCGCCGAGATAGCCGAGAAAGAACGTCGGCACCGTCCGCGGGTCGGCGATCAGCTCGCCGTCGTCCACCGTTAGGCCCACTCCGGGCAGCGGCCTGCCCATCGAGCCCGGGCGCGCCGGCTCGCCGTGGGACATCCCGGTCAGCTGTCCGGTCTCGGTCTGGCCGTACCCGTCGCGGATCTCGATGCCCGTCACGTCGTGCCACGCGCGCTGCACCTCGGGGTTCAGCGCCTCGCCGGCGGCCACCATCGTGCGCAGATCCGGCATCCCGCGCAGGGTCGCGCGGGCGGCGATCACGCGGTACTCGGTCGGCGCCATGCACAGCACGCTCACCCGCTCGCGCGCCAGCAGCTCCAGACGCTCGGCCGGATCGAACCGCGCGTCGTGCAGCAGCGCGCTCGCGCCCGACAGCCACGGCGCGATGAACACGTTGCGCGCGGACTTCGACCAGCCGCTGGCCGCCGTGCACCACACCAGCTCGCCCGAGCGTGCGCCCAGCCAGTGGGACGCCTGCACGCGCTGGCCGGTGAGGTAGCGCTGGGCGTGCATCACCGCCTTGGGCTCGCCTGCGGTGCCGCTCGTGAACGTGATCAGGCACGGATCGTGCTCGGCGAGATCGATCGCGGGCGCGGGCTCGGACGCGAATAGCGATGCGTCGGGCACGAGCAGGACTTGCACATCGTCTGGGAGTGGGGTCGCATCCTCCCGGCGCGCTGGGCTGGGTGCCCAGGTCGCGTTCCCGCCCGCAAGGGCCGCCTCCAGCTCGGTGCGGTTGCGCTCGTCGGCGACGATCAGCGACGGGCGCGCCACAGCGATGCGCAGGCGCAGGTCCTTGGCGCGCAGCTGCTCGGTGCAGGGCAGCACGACCGCGCCGATGCGCATGCACGCGCACATGCTCAGCACCCACTCGGGGCGATTGCCGATCAGCGTCATCACCACATCGCCGCGGCCGATCCCGCGCTGGCCCAGCGCGCCCGCCAGGCGTGCGCTGCGCTCGGCCACCTGCGCGAACGTCCACTCGCGCCGGGCGCCGTCACGGGCCAGCTCCACGAGCGCCAGGTCTCCCGGCGGCAGGCGGTCCAGGACGTCGCGCGCGAAATTCATCGCTGTTTTTCAGCGCTTCCTGCGCGTAGCCGGCAATGGAGAGCGGCGCCGGCAGGGGTGTTCGGTGGACTGGCTACCGGCTCACCCATAAAAAGCCGTATTCGTTTGGAGGTCATCGGGGTCGGAAGTCTGCCAGCCCACGCCACACAGGTATCCTGCGGGGACCCGACCCGAACGACCCTGGAGCGCAGAGCGAATGGCCGTAGCCGCCGAGCTGTACACCGAGAAGACCGACGAGCAGCGCGCGATCACCGAGATGGTGCGCCAGTTCGCCGACGAGCAGATCCTGCCCAACGCAGAGCACTACGACCACGAGGACTCTTTCCCGGAGCCGATCGTCGAGCAGATGCGCGAGCTCGGGCTGTTCGGGGTGACGATCCCCGAGGAGTACGGCGGCATGGGCCTGGATCTGACGACCTACGCGATGATCGTCGAGGAGCTCTCGCGCGGCTGGATCTCGATCTCGGGCATCGTCAACACGCACTTCATCGGCTCCTATCTGCTGATGAAGTTTGGCTCAGACGAGCAGAAGCAGAAGTACCTGCCGCGCATGGCCACCGGGGAGATCCGCGCCGCGTTCTCGCTGTCCGAGCCCGAGCTCGGCTCCGACGTGCAGGCGATCAAAACGCAGGCCAAGAAGCAGGACGACGGCTCCTGGGAGATCAACGGTCAGAAGATGTGGGTCACCAACGGCCTGCGCTCGGATCTCGTGTTCGTGCTCGTCAAGACGGACCCGAACGTCGAGAAGGCCTACCAGGGCATGACCTGCTTCATCGCCGAGAAAGAAGGCGGCGTCAGCGAGAACAGCGGCGCCTACGCCGGCCTCACGGTCCCGCCGCAGCTGCGCAAGATGGGCTACAAGGGCGTCGAGTCGACCGAGCTGGTCTTCGACGGCTACCGCTGTCCGGCCGAGAACGTGCTGGGCGGTGAGCGGGAGGGCCTCAACAAGGGCTTCGTGCAGATGATGGACGCGCTCGAGGTGGGTCGCGTCAACGTCGCCGCCCGTGGTGTCGGCATCGCCCAGCGCGCGCTCGAGCTGGCGCTGCGCTACTCGCAGGAGCGCAAGACCTTCGGCAAGCCGATCGCAGAGCACCAGGCGATCCAGTTCAAGCTCGCCGACATGGGCACCCAGGTCGAGGCCGCGCGCCTGCTGACGCTGCGCGCCGCGCGTTTGAAGGATGCCGGCGAGCGCTCGGACCTGGAGGCCGGCATGGCCAAGCTGTTCGCCTCCGAGGCCGGTCGCTTCTGCGTGGAGGAGTCCTTCCGCATCCACGGCGGCTATGGCTACTCCAAGGAGTATGAGATCGAGCGCCTCTACCGGGATGCCCCGCTGCTGCTGATCGGCGAGGGCACCTCGGAGATCCAGCGCATGGTGATCGGGCGCAAGCTCTTGCAACGTCATAAGATTTGAACAGGTCGACAGCAGGAGCGATAGGTCCCTGCCGAGACCGGACGGGGCCGGGGAGGTGGGAGTGAGATGGCAGAAGACGCCAAGGCTTTGATCGAGCTTGCCGCGCGCAGGTTCCTCGAGGAAGTGCCCGCGCTGGAGCCGATCAAGCTCATCGTCGGCATCGAACTGCGCGGACGCGGCGACGTGCAGCCGTTCCGGCTGGAGATGCCCGGCGTGAAGGTCACCAAGGGCCCGGCGGCGGACGCCCGCGTGCGCGTGGACATGCGCCGCGAGTTCTTCAACGTGATGGCCCGCGAGGGCAAGGTCGCCGACTGGGTCGAGGCATTTACCTACGGTCAGGCCAAGGCGTCCGGCCCCGAGCAGTTCCTGCGCCTGATCGGCAACGTCGTGGACAAGCAGCAGGAACGCCTGCGCATACGTAAGGCCCACCGGCCCTGACCGGGCCCGCGGGCGATCTGCAAGTCAGCGCGCGTCTAGACGGTCGCTGGGCATGCTGGCCGATCGGAGATCCCGTCGATCTCCGATCGGTAAGGACGCAGGGAGCGTGGCGTGCTCGGCACGCGAGCGACTGAGGACGCAGGATCGCGCTGCCCAGCGGGCGTCTAGTGATAGGCCGTCAGCTGCTGCGCCAAAAACGCCAGCGACGCGAGCAGGAACAGGCACATCACGATCAGGGAAAAGTTTTCATTCATGGCGCGGCCGTTGCCCTCCTGCATACAGGATAGGGGACGCGGCGGCCTTACGGGCGCTTAAGCGAGCACGGCGCCGGAGTCGTACAGCTTGATCACCTTGACCGCGCGACCCGAACCCCACCCGTCCGCGGCATCCAGGCACAGGCGGCACAGCACGCACTCGTCCAGGTTGCGCTCGACCAGCTCCAGCGCGCCGGTGTCGCTCTGCGCGAAGATGTCCACCGGGCAGGCCTCCGTGAGCCTCCGCGCGAGCTCGGTGTCGGCCGCGGCCGCGTCGTCGACCTCGACGGCGATGAACGTCCCGTCGGCTCTCATGCTCGCCCTCCGGTTGCGGTAGCGCCCTCGGCGATTGCGGCCCCGATCAGCCCGGGGATGTCCTCGATCCGCTCGGCCACGGTGATTCCGGCCTGGGCGAGCCGGGCGATCTTCTCGCCTGCCGTGTCGGCCTTGCCTTCCACGATCGTGCCGGCGTGCCCGAACGACATGCCGGGCATCTCGTCCATGAACCGTCCCGCCATGAACGCGACGATCGGCAGACGCGAGCGCTGCTCGGTGACCCAGGACGCGAGCTCGGCCTCCATGCGACCGCCGGGCTCGGTGTAGATGACGATGCCCTGCGTCTGCTCGTCGGCCTCGAACAGCGGCATCAGCTCGGCGTAGGTCTGCCCGATGATCGCATCGCCCCCGATCGACACGGCCGTCGACTGGCCCAGCCCGGCGGCGGACAGAGTCGAGGACATCTCGGTGGTCATGCCGCCCGAGCGGGAGATCACGCCGATCGGGCCGGGGGTGTACGCCTGGGCGGCGTTTTTAGCGGGACCGCCGATGCCGCCCATCTTGATCACGTCGGGCACGATGATGCCCAGGCAGTTCGGCCCGATGATGCGCGCGCCGCGCAGGCTCGCCAGCTCGACCATCTGGGCGACGTCGCGCCGGGGAATGCGCTCGGTGACGATCACGATCAGCTGGACGCCGTTCTCGATCGCCTCGCATACCGCGTCCTTGGTGAACGCGGGCGGCACGGTCACGACCGAACCGTAGATCGGCGCGCCGTGATGCTCGACGGCTTGGGCGACCGTGTCGAACACGGGCACGCCGTGGACCTCGCGACCGAGGCGCCCGGGGGTGACTCCGCCGACAACCTTGGCGCCGGCGCCGTAGTCGAGGCACTCGCGCGTGAGGTTCACCGCCTCGCGGCCGGTGATGCCCTGGACGATGAACGTCGTCTCGGCGTCGATCAGGATGGACATGGGTATGTTCCTCTTTAAAACTGGGTATAACCATAGTTATACGCACTCCAAATTGTATGCCCAACATCCCCGTCTTTAATATTTCTGAAGTTGGGGTCGGTATTAGGGTCGCATCCGCGCAGGCCGTTGTGCCCCCGAGTGCGTGGGCGCGGGGCGTCCGGCCCCGCATACGAGCGCAGTGGATGGGATTGGTGGGACTCATGCCGCGGCCCCCTGGATCTTCTCGACGGCTCTCCTGGCGGCCTCGTTGAGAGACACACTGCGGTCGGCGTAGTCGACCCCGTACTTCTGAAGGATCTTGAACCCCTCCTCCTCCCACGCGCCGGGGATGCGAAATATCGCGATCTTCTCTGCCGGGTCATACCCCAGCTCCAGGCAGGCCAGGATCACGCCGCGCGCGACGATGTCCACGCGCGTGTTCGAGACGATCGACATCATCACGGCGATCTTGTCGACTCCTGGCTTCTGCAAGACGAGCTTGGCCAGCCCGCAGGCCTTGGCGACGGACGGGTTGCCGCCGATCTCGCAGTAGTTGGCGGGCCGGCCGCCATGGGCGCGGACCGCGTCGAACAGCGTCAGCGAGCCCCCGCCCGCCCCGATCACGAGACCGAGGTTGCCGTCGAACTCGGTCACGTTGCCGGCCACGCCGCGGTGGTCGGTGGCGTCCACCTGCTCGCCGGCGAGCTCGAACGGGGTCGCCTCGCGCGCCTGGCGGGTCTCCTCATCGCCGACGCCGAGGTCTGCGAGCAGCTTGGCGTGGCGCCCGCGCGCCTCGTTCTCCATCTCCATGTGCGCGTCCAGGGCGACGAACGAGCCGTCGGCGAGCCGCCCGAGCGGGTTGATCTCCGCGAGCGTCATGTCGTTGTCCACGAACACCTTCGTGAGCCGGGTCACGATCGGAACCAGCTTGTTCAGCGCCGAGCCCGTGACGCCTGTGGAGGCGATGACCTCCTTGGCCTGGAACTCGCTGAACGGCAGGATGTTGGAGAAGTGCCGCCGGCCGACCTTGTCGGGCTGCTCCTCGGCGACCTGCTCGATGTCGATGCCGCCGACGGGCGAGAAAATGATCACGGGCTGCTTGCGCGTGCCGTCCCAGACGACGCCCGCGTAGTACTCCTGCTCGACCTCCGCCTTGGGGTCGACGAGCACGCCCCGGGGCATGTGCCCGCCGATCTCGAGCTGCAGGATGTCGCGCGCGTAAGACTCGGCTTCCTGCGGCGTGTCGGCGAACTTGACGCCGCCCGCCTTCATCCGCCCGCCGGACAGCACCTGCGACTTGATCACGGTCGGCCCGCCGATCCGCTCAGCAATCGTGGCCGCCTCGGCGGAGTCGGTCGTGAAACCGTAGTCGGTGACAGGGATGCCGGCACGCTTGATGATCTCGCGCGCCTCGTACTCGAAGAACCTCATTGCGGCGCGGAAGCCTACACCTCAGAAGTCGACGGGGGATTACCGGTGAGGGCGCGCGGTCTATCCGAGGAGCGTGGACCTTGGGCGCTGCTCCGAGCCACGCAATAGCATCACATCGTGGCCGAGAAAGGCGGATTCGCACCAGTCGCCGGCCTCAGCCGCTCCCAGATCGATCGTGCAGGGGTGGAGCTGCGTCGCTGGTGGGAACAGGACGACGCGTCGCTCACGATGGCCGCAGTCGATGCTTTCGTGGCCATGATCGCGTTTCGCGAAGCCTTTCAAGCGCCCCTCAACAAGACAGCCGTCGGCCTTCGTTCAATGGTTCGCAGCGAGTGGCCGGCACTCAAGGTGGAGGACTCGCACATCCCAGTGGTTCAGCGGCTCAAGCGCCGAGAGCAGATTCTCAACAAGCTCATACGGCTGCCGGACACGAAGTTGTCGAACATGGGTGACATCGGCGGCTGTCGAGCAGTCCTACAAGACCGTAGTCAAGTGGATGGAGTCGTCCGCCGCATCCGCAAGAACTGGCACGTGCATGGAAAGGTCCGCGACACAAGGGACGATCCCGCTTCGAGTGGCTACCGCGCTCTACATGTCATTGTCGTGCGTGATGGTCGTCGCATCGAGATCCAACTGAGGGATCCCCGCGAGCATGAATGGGCCTTGGCCGTCGAGCGAACCGGCGCGAGACTCGGCATCGGACTCAAGGAGGGGGAGGGACCCACCGACCTCAAGGAGTACTTCCGCCTCGCCAGTCTGGGCATGTATCTTGATAGCGTGGGTCAGCAGCCCGATCCATCCTTCGCGGCCGGATTCCGTGCTGCAAGGGAACGGGTTCGACCCTACTTCAGGAGGTGATCTCCAGTGCCCATCGTCATCCACTTCCTTCTCGTCTACGACCGCAAGCTCCAGAAGCTCGTTGTCCAGCAGCCGTATACCGACTCGGCCGAGGCGGTGCGGGCGTACGGGGAGATGGAGGAGAAGCACCGCGACGACAAGCACATGGAGATCGTCCTCGTGGGTGCTGACTCCTTGGAGACGGTCATGTTGACGCACGGCAACTACTTCGATGCCGTGCCGTCCGCCTCGCCTTATCTGGCGGGGGTGTAGCCCTCTATCGGCCGCTACGCCGCGGCGGGCACGAACCCGTAGGCCTCCGCCAGCTCGGGGTCCTTGCGCGCGAGCATTTCGGCCAGTTTGACCATCACCTGGCACTGCTTCCAGGTGGCGTCGTCCTGCATCTTGCCGTCGATCATGTGCACGCCGCGCCCGTCGGGGATGGCCTCGATCACCTTCTTGGCGAACGCGACCTCGGCAGGGTCGGGCGAGAACACGCGCTTGGCGATCGCGATCTGGCCCGGGTGCAGCGACCACGCGCCGACACAGCCCAGGAGGAAGGCCGCGCGGAACTGCGTCTCGCAGCCCTCCTCGTCTGCGATGTCGCCGTAGGGGCCGTAGAACGGCAGCGCGCCGACGGCTGTGCAGGCGTCGACCATGCGCGCGATCGAGTAGTGCCACGGGTCCTGCTGGTAGCTCGGACGGGGCGCGTCCGGGTGCTCGGGATCGGGGTCGGCGATCGTGCGGTAGCCCGGGTGCCCGCCGCCCACGCGCGTGGTCTTCATCCGCCGCGACGCGGCCAGGTCGGCCGGTCCGAAGCTCATGCCCTGGATGCGCGGGCTGGCGGCGGCGATCTCCTCGAGGTTCGCGACGCCCAGGTGGGTCTCGAGCACGGCGTGCACCAGGATCGGACGATCCAGGCCGGCTTTCGCCTCGAGCTGGGCGAGCAGGCGATCGACGTAGTGGATGTCCCACGGGCCCTCGACCTTGGGCACCATCACGACCTCGATACGGTCGCCGATCTCCTGGACGATCTGGGTGATGTCGTCCAGGAAATAGGGCGAGGCGAGCTCGTTGACGCGCGTCCACAGCGCCGTGTCGCCGAGCTCCATCTCGCGGCCCACCCGGATCAGACCGGCGCGCGCGGCCTCCTTCTTTTCAAGCGGCACGGCGTCCTCGAGGTTGCCGAGCAGGATGTCCACCTTCGGCGCGAGATCCGGTGTCTTCTCGACCATTTTCGGGTTCGAGAAGTCCATGAAATGGATCATCCGGGACGGCTTGAACGGGATCTCCCGTGCCGGCTCGGGGGCGTCGATCGCCAGGGGCTTGAAGTAATCGCGGGGGTTGCGCAATTCGAGATCGTCTCCTGTAGGGCTTCTGTGGCTTCTGTGCGGGTGGGCAGTTGGTCGGGTCGAACCCGAACCTGAACCCAAACCGTATCGCCTGGGCGCCGCGCACTAGAGTTTGGGGCAACGCATCCATCGAACAGGACGACAGGAGACTCCGAGAAACCCATGAGCCCGACCGCCACCGAGACCGAGACCCTCGAGACAGACCAGGCCGCGCGCGAGGCCAGCGGCGCCCATCCGTACGGCCGCTACCTGGAGGAGTTCGAGGTCGGAGCCGTCTACAAGCACTGGCCCGCCAAGACGGTGACCGAGTCCGACGACCATCTGTTCTGCCTGATCACGATGAACCACCATCCGCTGCATCTGAACAACGTGTACGCGGCCAAATCCCAGCAGGGCCGCAACGTGGTGGTCGGTCCGCTCGTGTACTCGCTCGCGCTGGGGATGTCGGTCTCAGACGTCAGCGGCAAGGCGATCGCGAACCTGGCGACCGAAGAACTGAGCCACCCGGCGCCCGTGTTCCACGGCGACACGCTGTACTGCGAGTCCGAGGTGCTGGAGAAGCGCGAGTCCCAGTCCAAGCCCGACCGGGGCACGGTGCGCGTGCACACGCGGGTGCTCAACCAGGACGGCGTGCTGGTGGCCGAGTTCAAGCGGCTGGTGCTGGTGCCGCGTCGCAATCCCGGTGGTGGCGAGGCCGAGGGCACCGTCGAGTAGCGAGGCTGATGTTGTTCCGGGGGCGCATGCGCCCCCGGCCGAACGGTGCATGCACCGTTCGGTGAACCCGTACATGTACGGGTTCATGCCAGGACCGCATGCGGTCCTGGCCCACATGGATGAGCCTAGATTGCGACGTGCGGTAGGCTGTCCGGACCGCCCCGCGAGGGCGTTTTTCCGTTCCCGGAGCCATCTTGGCCCGGCAGCTGCGTCAAGGACGACGGCGCGCCGACCCCCACCGCGACACCGAGGAGCCGCTTGCATCCCATGAACACCACCGCGTCAGCCCCCACGAAGAACGAGCGCCTGCTGGCTTGGGTCGAGGAGGTGGCATCCCTCACCCAGCCCGATGAGATTCATTGGTGCGACGGCTCGGCGCAGGAGTACGAGAGCCTGTGCCAGGAGCTCGTCGACGCGGGCACGTTCGAGAAGCTGTCCGAGGCGAAGCGCCCGAACTCCTACCTGGCGCTGTCCGACCCCGATGATGTCGCGCGGGTGGAAGACAGGACGTTCATCTGCTCCGCCACCGAGGCGCAGGCGGGGCCGACGAACAACTGGCGCGATCCGGGCGAGATGCGCTCGACGCTGAACGAGCTGTTCGAGGGCTCGATGCGCGGGCGCACGATGTACGTGGTGCCGTTCTCGATGGGGCCGCTGGCCTCGGACAAGAGCCATGTCGGCGTGCAGCTGACCGACTCAACGTACGTGGCGGTGAGCATGCGCATCATGACGCGCATGGGCCAGGGCGCGCTGGACGCGCTCGGCGGTGGCGAGTTCGTGCCGTGCCTGCACTCGGTCGGGATGCCCCTGGCCGATGGCGTGCAGGACGTTGCCTGGCCGTGCAACGCGGATAACAAGTACATCGTCCATTTCCCCGACACGCGCGAAATCTGGTCCTACGGCTCGGGCTACGGCGGCAACGCGCTGCTCGGCAAGAAGTGCTTCGCGCTGCGCATCGCCTCGGTGATGGCGCGCGACGAGGGCTGGATGGCCGAGCACATGCTGATCTTGAAGCTGACTTCACCCGAGGGCGAGGTCAAGTACATCACCGGCGCGTTCCCCAGCGCGTGCGGCAAGACGAATCTGGCGATGCTGATCCCGACGCTCGAGGGCTGGACCGTGGAGACGATCGGCGATGACATCGCGTGGATGAAGTTCGGAGCGGACGGGCGGCTGTATGCGATCAATCCCGAGGCCGGGTTCTTCGGCGTCGCGCCGGGCACGGGCGAGCAGACGAACCCGAACGCGATCGCCACGATCGAGCGCAACTCGATCTTCACCAACTGTGCGCGCACCGACGACGGCGACGTCTGGTGGGAGGGCCTGACCCCAGAGAAGCCTGCCCACCTGACCGACTGGCACGGCAACGACTGGACGCCGGACTCTGAGACGCCCGCGGCGCATCCCAACGCGCGCTTCACGACCCCCGCCGCGCAGGACCCGGCAATCGCGCCGGAGTGGGAGGACCCGGCGGGCGTGCCGATCGACGCGATGCTGTTCGGCGGGCGGCGCTCGACGGTGGTGCCGCTCGTGACCGAGGCGCTGGACTGGGAGCACGGCGTGTTCCTCGGCGCGGTCATGAGCTCGGAGAAGACCGCCGCGGCGACCGGAACTGTGGGCGAACTGCGGTTCGATCCGTTCGCGATGCTGCCGTTCTGCGGCTACAACATGGCCGACTACTTCGGTCACTGGCTTCAGATGGGCCGCCGCGAGGGAGCGGTGCTGCCGAAGATCTTCTACGTCAACTGGTTTCGCAAGGACTCAGGCGGCCGCTTCCTGTGGCCCGGGTTCGGCGAGAACTCCCGCGTCCTGTCCTGGGTGTTCGCCCGCTGCGCGGGCCACGGCGCCGCGACCGAGACCCCGATCGGCCTGATCCCCCCGGTCGGTGTCGACGGCATCGACACGCGCGGCCTGGACGTATCCGAAGCGGACATGGCCGAGCTGCTGCGAGTCCAGCCCGAGGAGTGGCGCGCCCAGCTGCCCCAGTTCCGCGAGCACCTGGCGCGGTTCGACCGCCTGCCGGACGAGCTGAACGCGCAGCTGCGCGCGCTCGAAGATCGCCTGGGCTGAGCAGCGACGGACCGCGGCTTGCTCATTGATGCAGGTGCGCCAATAGGGCCGCTGGGCATGCTGGCCGATCGGAGATCCCGTCGATCTCAAATCGGTAAAGGACGCAGGAGGCGTGGCGTACCGATCGACGATCAGATGCGCTCGTCGATCGGCCAGCACGCGAGCCGACGAGGACGCAGACCGATCGAAGATCGGCCAGCGCCGCCCAGCGACGCTTGTTCGAATCTGTGCGCCAATAGGGGCCGCTGGGCAAGCGAGACAAGGACGCAGGAGGCGTGGCGTGCTATGCACGCGAGCCGACGAGGACGCAGACCGATCGAAGATCGGCCAGCGCCGCCCAGCGACGCTTGTTCGAATCTGTGCGCCAATAGGGGCCGCTGGGCAAGCGAGACAAGGACGCAGGAGGCGTGGCGTGCTATGCACGCGAGCCGACGAGGACGCAGTATCGCGCCGCCCAGCGGCCCCTATTCGTGGCCGTGGAACTCGCCGGCGGCTGCCGGCGGGCGTGACTCCTCGGCGAGCGAGGTGATCGTCAGCGCGCCGCGGGCGGAGGACTCGAGCACGTCGGTGGCCTCCTCCAGCGAGCGTGCATACAGCTCGACCAGCAGGTGCACGATGATGCGCGCGTCTTCTTCGTGCTTGTGAAACCGCACGTGCGTGAAGAACTCGCGCACGCCGTGGTCGCCGAACGCGGCGTATGACAGCGCGTCGCCCGCCTCCGGGCCGGAACAGCTCTCGACCTCGTCGGCGTCGACCGAGACCGTGCACGAGGCGACCCAGGGCGTACCTGCGATCATTCGCTCCCAGCGGTCTTCGATCGGTTCGACGCGGCCGTTGTTGAAGCCCAGGTGGGGCTGGTCGTGCATGCAGTCCAGACACTGCACGACGGCCTCCTGCAGCTCGTCCACGACTTCCGAGCGCTCGCCCGTGTCGGGGTCGATCTTGTGGATCCCCTCGTAGTGGACCTGCACCTCCAGATCTTGGGACCAGCAGCGGTAGCAGCGCAGCCAGCTGCGTGCGCTTGTCTCGGACAGTGAGCCCTCCATGGAAGTCATTGTAGGCATCCGCCCCCGGATGGCCCAGAACGTGGACGGGGCGCCCGTGGGCGCCCCGTCCGATGTCTCTTTGTTGCGCTTGCGCGTGGCTAGTGCTTGTGGTGATGTGGCCTCTTGCCCTTGACCGTCAGGTGGTAGGTCTGCACCGTGGCAGTGCCGCCCAGCGACGATTTGTAGGTCAGGGTCGCGGTGAGATGGACCGTTTTGCCTTTCTTCAGCGCGCTGTTGACCTTGCCTGAGGGCTTGACCGTGAGCGTCAGCGGCACACCCGCCACGCCGGTGGCCGTGACCTTGCCGGAGACGGTCGTCTTCGGCTGACACTTGCCTTTGAGCTTGATCTGGTTCTTCTTGCACTTCTTGGCCTTCTTGGCGGCGATCGCCTCGTCGCGGGCGATCGTGCCGGTCGGCACCGTCACTTCCAGGCTTGCGGTGCCCGCTTGGGTCGGCACGAACGTGATCGTGATCGTGCCATTGGAGTTGGCTTTGATGCTCTGGACTTTGTAGCTGCTGTTGGGTGTGGGCGGCGCCGGCGGCAGCGGGACGAAATTCACCGTGGCCGTCCCCAGCGGATCGCCCGGTGCCTGGACGCCGCTGCCGGTGAGGTCGACGAACATCTGGATCGTGTCGCCGCCGGCGTTGTGCCCGACATAGGAGATCTGCGCCTGACCGGCCGAGTTCAGGGTCACCGATCCCGACTGTGGGTTGGCGCCCGAGACCGCGTAGTGCACGCTCTTGCCGGCATACGGCACGCCGGCGAGGTCAAGCGCGGTGACATTGATCGTCTCGGTTTGACCCTGCGTGAGCGTCTGGCTGAGCGGGCTGATTTTCAAACCGGACGGAACCTGCGTGCGGTTGATAATTGTGAATGCTTGTTCAGCGCCACCTTCGAGGCCGCTTTCGCGCAGCTGGTCCCACTCCACCCCGGCTGCGTTGTCCACTTCGTTCGGCTCGATCGTTTCGTTGAAGGCGTGCGGTTCTTCAACCGTGCTGCGAACGTCATTCCAGATGCCTTGGTCTGTTGACACCGCACCCTGGCAGCGCCCTGGGTTTTCTTCGGCAGCGTCGTTCCAGCAGCCCTCCTGGAAGGCGGACCAGGGGAGCGCCGGCGAAGCGGCTTCGATGAAGCCGCCGAGCACGCCCAGGCTCAGCCCCCCGATGAAGCGCGGCGGTCCAGCCAGGAACACCCCGGTCCCGAAGTCGTCGCCGCTGACGTACAGATCGCCGGCGTAGATCGCACGGAAGTAGATCTTGTGGCCTTTGGCCAACACGTTCTTGACGTCGTAGGTCGAGATGAACTGCGGAGCGCCGTTGACGTACGTGGTCGTCTCGGTGATCTGTGCGTATTCAGTTGATTTGCCGCTTTCTTCTTCCTTGACGCTGAAGATGGTTGTCTGGGTGAACGGGCTTGCTTCGGTCCCCAACCCGCTGACTGCGGACTGTGAAATTGGCTCGTACTGGCTTTCCAGGTGCGGACCGGCTGCGCCACTGAAGCCGAAGGTCTTTCCTTCCAGGTCTTTCGGCTGGCCCGCGCCCGCTTTACCCGAGCCTATCTGCGGGAAGGCCAGGAAGAACCCGCAGTCGCCGAGCGCGCTTCCGGGGGGATAGTAGTTATTGCCGACTTCGGCATAGCTCGACTCACATTGGCCGAGCGGGCCCACAGAAACCGTGAGCGGGCCGCCTGGGAAGGTCACGGCTTCGGTTTCTTCGGCGCTTGCGCCAGCGACCGTCGGCCCGAAGCCAATCGCCAGGAGCGCCGCCATGGCTCCCAGCAGAGCATAGATACGTCGTGCAAGGCCCTTGTCGAGCCCGCCGTCACCTACGTGCATGTGCCACCTCCGTAGCGCCGATCGGTAGTCTTGGTGCCCTTCAAGCGGGCCAATGCTAAAGCATCGTGCGGCGGGGTCAATGGGTCTGGACAGATTGACCCCGCCTCGCTTCGTGCCGTTGGGACCCGGCACGGAACGCGAAGCAGCGAGCCTACCCGAACGTAAACGCATATCCCGTGACGCCCGGCGCGAAGCGCAACGTCAGGAGGTGCTGTTCGTCACGGGGCAGCGAGACGAGCGTGTACAACCGTTGGCGGCTTACCGTGACGACGCCGTCATGGACGTCGGCGCCGGCGTCCGCGGCGGAGATCGGGCGTCCGTCGAGCAGCACCTGCACCGGGAGGGGGCGTTCGCCGGGCGAGCTGAGCACGAGGTAGACGTTCTTGGCCTCGAACTTGACTTCGACACCGGCGTTCGCGACCGCCTGGGCGGGCTGGGCGGCGATGTTCCAGGTGCCGGTGTAGGCGAAGTCGCTGACATCGAGGCCGGGGTGCGGCCCGAGGCCATAGTCGTGCGTGCCTGAGTGCGGCCCATTGATCCAGCCCTCGGCACGGGCGGTGCCGAGATAGGTCTCGGGCGTGGCCTGTTCGGAGGGCACGATCACGTTCGCCGGGTGGCTCATCGCGCCGACCTGCGCGCCGGATTCGGCCAGCAGCGCGCGGATCGCGGTCTCGGTTTCGCCGTAGTCGCCCTCGCCGAAGGCGGCGTAGCGCACCTGGCCGCGGGAGTCGATCAGGTAGTCCGCGGGCCAGTACTCGTTGCCGTACGCGTTCCAGGTGCCCATGTTGTTGTCCTGGACGACGGGGTAGCGGATGCCGAACTGGTCGATCGCGTTGGCGACGTTGCCCGCGTCGTGCTCGAAGGAGAACTCGGGCGTCTCGACGCCGACGATCGTCAGGCCGTCGTGACGATAGGCGGCGTCCCATGCCTTCAGGTACGGAAGCGTGCGGATGCAGTTGATGCAGGTGTACGTCCAGAAGTCGACCAGCACCACGCGCCCACGCAGTCCGGTGAGGCTGAGCGGTCGGTTGCCAGGCGTGTTGAACCAGTCCTCTGTTTCGGTGAATTCGGGGGCGACGCCGAGGTCTTTCAGCCGGTGCGCGTCCGACAGCAGCTTCGCCTGGCTGACGTCGACCGGCTCTGATGGGGATGAGACGCTCGCCTCGAACTTCACCTTGTGGCCGGTGAGCTCGGGCAGGCGGCTCTCGACGGCATGGGATTTCTCGAGTGA
This sequence comes from uncultured Solirubrobacterales bacterium, assembly GCA_963749285.1. Lineage (GTDB taxonomy): Bacteria > Actinomycetota > Thermoleophilia > Solirubrobacterales > Solirubrobacteraceae > Palsa-744. The sequence goes on from CAVVMD010000002.1 coordinate 424,408, forward strand.
CGCCGTCAGGTTGACTTCGGGGATGTGCTGGGCGACGTACTGGTCGAAGTTGACGTCCAGTTCGGTCGCGATCGCGACGGCTGTGATCACCATGATCGCCCCGAGCACGCGTTGCAACGCGGGTCCCTGGCCAGCGCGACGGACGCGGTCGAACAGCTTGTGCCCACCGAGCGCGAGCGCCAGCAGCACGACACCGGAGCCAAACGCGTAGGCGATCGCCACCACGACGGTGCGACCGGACGCGGCGCTGACCGAGATGACCGCCGCCAGGATCGGCCCGGCACACGGGGTGTAGACGAAGCCGAGCGCCGCGCCGACGACGAGGCCCGAGGCAAACCCGTCGCCACGCGTGCGCGGACCGAAGCGCGCCAGTCGCGACATGCGCGCCTCCACACCGTCGGCGAGCCCCGGCACGATCAGCGCCATGCCCATGACGATCAGCACCGCCACGGCGAGGTCGCGCAGGGGATCCGAGCCCAGTCCGACGCCGCCGACGACGCTGGCGATGCCCACGATCGTGATCGTGAACGTGACCATCAGCCCGAGCACGACCCCCAGCGGCCGGCGCCGGCCACCGACACCGGCGGCGGACAGCATGGCGGGCAGGACAGGCAGCACGCAGGGAGACAGCGCGGTGCCGGCCCCGGCGAGGACGGCAAAGCCGATCAGGATGATCATCTCGCTATGAGACTACGTGCGCGGGCGGTCAACGGACGCCGGTTCGACTCGGATCAGCGTCTGTTTCGGCAGTGCGCTCCTGACGTTCGAGAGCCATGCTGGCCGATTGGAGATCTCATCGATCTCCAATCGGTAGGATGCACCGAGCGAAGTGTGCTCGGCACATGAGTGAGGGAGGACGCCGCATTCGCGCCGGCTCTCGAACGTCAGCGGCGGATCATCACGTAGACGGTGGTGATCGCAAACGCGATCTGCCCGAACGCGAGCGCCGTGCCGAGGTTGACCGCGCCGAGCGCTCCCGCCAGCGCGGCGGCGAGCACGAACGCCCCGAACATCATCAGCAGATCGCGCGCCATCTCAGCCGCCCCTGGTTGCTCGTTCGAGGACGGTCACCAGCGCCTGCGTGTCAAGTCCGGGGTCCTGCGCCTCGATCAGGCGTTCGGCGGCTCGTCGGCCGCCCACGGCTTGCAGGCCGTGCTCGCCGTACTCGTGGGTGAAGTCGAGCAGCGCGCCCGCACGCCGGATGTGTTCCCGATGCGCTGGGACATTTAGACGTTGGCGGTGCTGCTCAAATGCTTGTGCCAGCGCGTCGAATTCGGTTGCGGGTGGAAGAGAGGACATCGCGATGACTGGCGTCGAGCGGTTGCCAAGTGAGCGTAGGGCCGCGGTCAGGTCTCGTTGGGTTCGCAACGCGATCTGTCCCAAGTCTGCCTTTGTGACGATGAGTATGTCCGGGATCTCCATGATCCCCGACTTCAGGAACTGCAGGACATCGCCGCCGCCTGGCTGGACCACTACGGCGACGGTGTCGGCGACATCGGCGATCTCCGTCTCAGCCTGTCCTACACCGACGGTCTCGATCACGACGACCTCGAATGCCGCGGCGAGCGCTTGTGCGGCCGCACGTGTGCCTTGGGCGAGCCCACCGAGCCGTTCTCCGGCGGCAGTCGAGCGGATAAAGACGCTCGGGTCGGTTGGGTCGAACTCGATCCGCGCACGGTCACCGAGCAACGATCCGCCTGAGCGTCGAGAGCTCGGATCGACTGCGAGCACCGCGACCGACTCGTAGCCGTTTTCCCGCAGGTGGTGCACGAGCACCGACAGCAACGTCGACTTGCCTGCTCCTGGCGGCCCAGTCACGCCAATGATGTGTCCGGGGGCCTCATGTCCGAGTGCCCGTGGCGATACTTCGCGCAGAAGCGCCGCCGCCTGCTCGCGATCGGCCGGGGTGCTGCTCTCCAGCAGGTTGAGCGCGTCCGGCGCGGCGCTCAACTCGCGCGCGCGCAGACGCGCGCCGATCGCGGCTCCGACCACACGGGCATCCAGCCCGGAGGGCTGGGTCGGCGGGCGCGGTGCCCCGCTCACGCCACGGTGGCCGAGCCGCTGGGAGCGCTCGTGTCCTCGGCTGGGCCTCCCGAGGAGACAGAGCCGTTCGAGCCCGTGGCGGAGCTGTCCGTGCCGTTGCCGTTGCCGCCGTCACCGTCGCTCGGTGAGCGGTCGGCGCCCGCTCCGAGGAGCTCGACGATGTCGCGCATGATCTGAGTGATGTCGAAGTCTTTCGGCGTGTACACCGCCGCAACACCAGCCTGCTTCAACGGCGCGACATCCTGGTCGGGGATGATCCCGCCGACGATCACGGGCGCATTCACGCCCGCGTCGCGCAACGCGCCGATCACCGCCGGAATCAGCTCGCGATGGGAGCCGGACAGGATCGACAGGCCGATCACGTGCACGCCCTCCTGGCGCGCGGACGCCGCGATCTGGGCGGGGGTCAGGCGAATGCCCTCATACACAACATCCATGCCCGTGTCGCGCGCGCGCACCGCGATCTGCTCGGCGCCGTTGGAGTGACCGTCCAGTCCCGGCTTGCCGACGAGGATCTTCGGCCGGCGCCCGAGCCGCTCTGCAAGCGCGGCGACCTGCTCGCGCAGCTCGCCCAGCTCAGCGTCCCCGGAGGCGGGCGCCGCCTCGCCGACGCCGGTGGGGGCGCGGTAGCTGCCGAACACTTCGCGCAGCGTCCTGGCCCACTCGCCCGTAGTGGCGCCCGCGCGCGCGGCCGCGATCGTTCCGATCATCAGGTTCTCGTCCTCGCCCCCGCCCATGCCATCTGCCTCGCCCTCGCCACCCGCCTCGCCTGCGCGCGCCCCATCCAGCGCCGCGACTCGCGCCAGCTCGGCCAGCGCCGCATCGACGGCGCTCTGGTCGCGCTCGGAGCGCCAGCGGCGCACCTCCTCGATCTGCTGCGCTTCCACGGCCGGGTCGACGACGAGGATGCCGCCATCGCCGTCTGCGGTCAGGGGCGAGTCCTCGGTCTCGGTGAACCGGTTCTGGCCGACCACCGTCAGATCGCCGGACTCGATCCGCTGGATGCGTTCGCGGTGCGCGTCGACGAGCGCGCCCTTCATGTACGGGACGGCTTGCACCGCGCCGCCGTGCTCGGCGACGATCGCCATCTCCGCGCGCGCGCCCTGAAGCAGCTCGGCCACCAGCCCGTCCATCACGTGTGAGCCCTCGAAGATGTCCGGGTACTCGAGGATGTCGGTCTCGTATGCAAGCACCTGCTGGATGCGCAGCGACCACTGCTGATCCCACGGGCGCGGCAGGCCCAGCGCCTCGTTCCACGCGGGCAGCTGGATTGCGCGTGCACGCGCGTCGCGGCCGAGGGTTACAGCAAGCGCCTCCAGCACGATGCGCTGCACGTTGTTCTCCGGCTGGGACTCGGTCAACCCGAGCGAGTTGACCTGCACCCCGTAGCGAAACCGCAGGTGCTTGGGATCGGTCACCCCGTAGCGCTCGCGCCCGAGCTCTTCCCAGAGGATGCCCATCGCGCGCAGCTTCGCGTGCTCCTCCACGAAGCGCACGCCGGCGTTGACGAAGAACGAGATGCGGCCGAACACCTGGCCCATGCGCTCTGCCGGCACGCGCTCGCGCGCGGCGTCCAGGACGGCGATGGCGTTGCTCATCGCGTAGGCGATCTCCTGCACGGGCGTCGCGCCCGCCTCCTGCAGGTGATAGGAGCAGATGTTGATCGGGTTCCACTTCGGCACGTGCTCGACGGTGTAGGCGATCATGTCGGCGATCAGTCGCAGCGACGGCGCCGGGGGAAACGCGTAGGTGCCGCGCGCGAGGAACTCCTTGATGATGTCGTTCTGCGTGGTTCCCTGCAGCTGCTCCTGGCTGACGCCCTGCTCCTCGGCGGCGACGATGTACAGCGCGAGCAGCCACGCCGCGGTCGCGTTGATCGTCATCGAGGTGTTCATCTCCCCAAGCGGGATGCCGTCCATCAGCGTCGCCATGTCGCCGCGGTGGGACACGGGCACGCCGACCTTGCCGACCTCGCCCCGGGCGAGCTCGTCGTCGGGGTCATAACCGGTCTGGGTGGGTAGGTCGAAGGCGACCGACAGCCCCGTCTGGCCCTTGGCGAGGTTGCGCCGATACAGCTCGTTGGAGGCCTTAGCCGTCGAGTGCCCGGCGTAGGTGCGCATCATCCACGGCCGGTCGCGCTCGGGCAGGCGTGGGTTGTGGTTTTCGCCCATGCAGCCATTGTACGGACGGGTCGCGCCCATTATCCTCCGGCCCATGAGCCAGACGATCGAGCTCCCGCGTGTGGGCCCGCCCGGAGGTGGCCTCGGCGAATCCTGGAAGGTGATCGTGCGCAACGACGATCACAACACCTTCGACCACGTCGCGCGCACGCTCGCGCGCTACATCCCCGGCACGACGCTCGAGCGCGGTCATGAGATCGCCAACGTGATTCACAACGCCGGCAAAGCGATCGTGTTCAGCGGCCACCAGGAGCGCGCCGAGCACTACTGGGAGCAGCTCAAGGGTGCTGGCTTGACGATGGCGCCGTTGGCGAGGTGACGCCGTTGCCGCCGTGGCCGTTGCTTGTGGCCACCATTAGCTCCTCGTCCAGTCCGCCGCTGGCCGTCAGATCCCACCAGCCGTAGAGCACCGGCACCTGGTAGGCGCCTGAGTAGCGCACCCTGAGCTCGGTCATCTCCGGGCCTTCCCAGTAGCGCTCCCAGTCCAGGTGGCGGTCGAAGTACGCGAGCTGCTGGAAGCGGTAGCGGTCGTCGCGCGCACGGTAGACGGCGTATGAGCTGGCGCCGTAACGCAGCGCGATCGGGGCGACCTCGTTCAGGGCGGCCTCGATCGCGTCGCCCTTGAAGCCCGTGGCATACCACGGGATGATCACCAGCCCCGGCTTGCCGCCCGCGCCGGCCATCAGGCGCCGACCTCCGCCCTGATCGCGCCTGGCCCCTCCGCGGTCTTGCCCTGTCCCTCGGCCTCGGCGCCGATGAGGATCGAGATCTTGCCGAGGTGCTTGTTTTCGAGCATTAGCTGGTGGGCTTCGGCGACGCCCTCGAACCCGAGCGTGCGCCACAGCACGGGGCGGATCTGCCCGGACTCGATCAGCTCGTTGGCCTTCATGCACTCATACGCGTTGGCGAAGTGCGAGCCGAGGATCTCCTTCTGCTTCATCCACAGATAGCGTACGTCGAAGTCGAGGTTGAACCCGGTCGTGCCAGCGCAGATGACGACGCGGCCGAACGGCTTGACCGTGAACACCGAGGTCGGGAACGTCGCCTGGCCGACGTGCTCAAAGACGATGTCCGGAGCGTCGCCGAGGATCTGGCGGACGCGCTTGGAGAATTCGCGCGAGACGCCGAACCGAGCCTTCTCCTCCTCCGGCGTCTCGCTGCCGGTGCGCATCATCCCGGCGAACTCGGCGCGGTCGATGTAGTCGACCGCGCCCAGGCGCTTGACCAGCTCGCCCTTCTCCGATGATGAGACGACCCCGACGCAATGCGCGCCCGCCGCCGCGCACAGCTGCGTGGCGAACACGCCCAGCCCGCCGGCGGCGCCCCAGATCAGCACGTTCGCGCCGGCCTGCAGCTTGCAGCGGGTGATCAGCATGCGGTATGCCGTGAAGTACACGAGCCCGTACGACGCCGCCTCCTCCCACGTCAGCGCGTGCGGCTTTGCCAGCAGTTGCTGGGCTTGGACCTTCGTGAACTGTGCGAACGAGCCCCACGTCGTCTCGTAGCCCCAGATCTTCTGCGACGGGGCGGCCATCGGGTCGAGGCCGTGGACCTCGGGGTCCTCGTAGGAGGCCTGGTTGCAATGCACGACCACCTCGTCGCCGACCTTCCAGCGGGTCACGCCCGCACCGACTCGCCACACGATCCCCGATGCGTCCGAGCCGCCGATGTGGTGGCCGAACTCGGGGTGGTCGCCGTACTTCATGACCGACACGGGCTTGCCGAGCGCGGCCCACACGTTGTTGTAGTTCACGCCCGCCGCCATCACGCGCACGATCACCTCGAACGCCCCCGGCTCGGGCACCTCGATCTCCTCCACCTGGAACGCGTCCTTCGGTTCGCCGAAGCGATCCTCGCGGATGACCCAGGCGGCCATCGTGGCGGGCAGCTCGCCCGGCTCGACGTCAACCTCGGAGACTTGCTGCAGATCGATGGCCACGGTGATCTCTAACCTCGCGTGTCGGGGACGGATGCAGGGACGGCCATCCTACCGGGAGCTCCTCTCTCGGTGGCGGTGGACGTGGGGATGGGGTCGTTGGCCGCGGTGGGCCCGTGGCCGTTGGCGGGTGTGGCGGTGGCGGTGGTGGTGGGTCCGCGGCCGTCGTCGGTGTGCTGCACGGGGGGTTCGGGGGCCTGCGTACTGTCTGCGTGGGCCGCGCGCGTGAACGGCAGCTCGACGATCTCCGCACTCGCGCCGTGCTCGCCCACGCTCACGCGCGTCCCCGGCCCGGCCTCCCGGCGCACGAGCCCCAGGCCGATCGGCCCGTAGATGGGGGAGAGCACCGCGCTGCCCAGGCGCCCGACCGCGCGCTCCCCCAGACGCAGCTGTGCGCCCGCCGCCGGCGGCGGCGCAGGCCCGCGGGAGGACAGGCGCAGGCCGCGCAGATGCCGGTTGGGCTTGCCACGGTAATACAGCCGCGCGACCGTCTCCTGGCCTACGTAGCAGCCCTTCGTGAAGCTCACCGCGCGCTCGTTCAGCCCAGCCTCCTGCGGGATCGTGCTGTCGTCGATGTCCACTCCATAGCGGGGGCGGCCGTGCTCGACGCGTACGATCTCCGCTGCCTCCCCTGAGACCGGTATCGCGCCGCGCTCGCGTAGCGTTTCGGTCAGGGCATCCGTGTCGACGACGGCGCAGATGAGGTCCACGCCGGTGTCGGTCCGTACCGCGATCGTCGCGATTCCATCGATCTCGACTGCCGCGTTGGCATGCTCGACGCCCGGCAGTACCTCGGCGTGGGCGAGGCGCGCCGCGTCGGGTCCGATCAGCGACAGCAGCCCGCGCTCGACGGTGCGCTTGTGCAGTTCCAGCTCGTACCCCACCCTGAACCGGCGGATCATGTCGAACAGGCCTTGGAGTGTCACGCGCTCGGTGTCGAGCAGCAGCTCATTGCCGACGTCCAGCACGCGCAGGTCGCCGAGCATCTTGCCCTTGTGGGTGAGGAACGCGGCGTAGCAGCCGCTTCCTGCGTCCAGCGCCTCGATGTCGTTCGTCACCTGACCGGCGAGGAACACCTTCGCCTCGGGTCCGCTCAGCGCGAGCTTGCCGCGCTCGGAGCGGTCGATCAGGCCACAGCTCTCGGTGAGCGCCCGGTACTCGGCGCCCAGCTGGTCCGCGAGGCCCAGCTGGTTCGTGCCGATGGGGATGTCGGTGTTGGTGGCGGCCACTCGTTCGAGGATAGCCAGGGGTCTTGGTGCTCCGGATTCGGGCTATGTACCGGCCGCCGTGATGCGTAGGAGACCGCTCGAGACAGACTGGAACTGGATACCCTTCTGGGCAATGAGCCTGGCCGCTGACTTCCAGCAGATCGTGGACTCGCTGCCCGACGACTGGACCGACCTCGAGCTCGACCTGCGTCTCGCCGACGAGTCGCGCTACGTCGAAGCCGCCGTCTACCTCGTGGCGTGCAACGCGCGCCCCTACTCCCACCATGACTGGCACTGGCGGCTGCTCGTCGCTCACCGTTTCGGCCACGCTGCCTCGGCGCCGACGGTCCATGGCACGCTGGCGCTGCTGGACGACGCTGGGATCGAGGGCGAGATGGCGGTGCGCGAGCTGCGCTCGGGCCGGGCCGAGGTCACGCAGATGTGGGGCCGCCCGCAGTCTGCGCGCGAAGAGTTTCAGCGCCTGCGCGCGTTGTAGGACGATTGCGATGGCGCGTGTGCTCGCGCTCACCGCCGACCTGTTGTTTGGCTCGCGCATCCAGGGCGATCTTGCGGCGGCGGGCAACGAGGTCGAGTTGGTCGCCGATGAGGGTCGGCTGCGGACACGACTTGCGGACTCTGACACCCCCGCCGTGGATGTCCTCGTCGTGGATCTGACCGACGCGCAGTTGGACGGAGCGGGAATCGTGGCAGCCCTGGCCGGCGAGGGCGCGCTGAGTTCTCTCGGGACGCTTGGCTTTTACTCACACGTCGATACGCGGGCGCGCGAGCGGGCAGAGCAAGCCGGTTTCAATCTCGTCGTCCCCCGTTCGCGTATGGCCCGCGAAGGTGGCGAGCTGATCAGGAGTCTGGCGGGCTGACGCCGGATGCCCTCCTGGGCGACCGTGGAGGCAGCTCGGTGTAGCGCCGGGGGATTCCGATGCCGGGGAGCATCACTCGAAAGACGCAGACCATCGCCAGGAAGTACGCGATGCCGTAGTACCAGCCCATTCCGGCGCGTAGATAAGCGAGGACCACATCGGCGAGCACGTTCATCACACTGACACAGACGAGCATCGCCACAAACAGCTTCAGTCGCTCGATACTCCACATGTCTACCTACCTATAGTTTCGACGAGACCTATAACTTCGACAAGAAAATACTAGCAGACAACCAGCTACACCGCCTATGGTGGTACCCAGGGCGATGTCTTCGCATAATTCCCGCCATGTCGATGCTTTCCCCACGACCACGCCGATGGCGGCCCCGCCGATCGATACCACTGCGCCAGACACGGCGAGTAGATCGGGCAGCGAGGGGACTGTTGCGACAACCTCAAGCACACCCCCGATGCTGAACGACCATGTGCGACATGTGGATCACAAATGTGCCAACTTTGTGGCGGGGGAGCGACTATTTCTGACCCTCTCTGACTTCCGGCCTCTTCCTCGAACTCAGCTCGCCTGCGTCGCCTCCCCGCCGACGTCCGCCTCGGCAACGTACGCCGGGTCCAGCGGCACGAGCGCGCCGTTCGCCACCCGCTGTCCGCCCGGCAGCCAGTGTCCGGACCGCACCGACAGAGCGGCGCGGATGACCATGCCGTGACAGACCACGAGCGCCGGCAGCTCGCCCCGTTCGACGTCGTCCAGCGCCGCGCCCACGCGCACCTCCTGCTGCGCGAACGACTCGCCGCCCGGGAACGCGAACGATGGGTCGCCGGCGATGAACTTGGCGAACAGCTCCGGTGCTTCGGCCTGCACCTCGCTGAACGGGCGATTCGTCCAGTCGCCCGCGTCCGTCTCCACCAGCCGCGCGTCTTGCTTTGGCTCCAACCCGATCCGGGCGGCAACGAGCTCCGCCGTTTCCTGTGCCCGCAGCAGCGTGCTGCACCACAGCGCCCTGAACCCGTGCTCGGCGGCGCGCTCGGCCAGCTCCGCGGCCTGCGTGCACCCCGTCTCATCGAGCGGCACCGGCAGCTGGCCCTGAAACCGGCCCTCGAGGTTGTAGGCCGTCTGACCGTGACGGGCGAGGTAGACCTGTGCGGCCACCTAGGCGGTCTCGCCTGCGCGCGGCTCCAGCACTCCGCTGTCGGATGACCCGACGGCCTCCAGTTCGGCCGGGCGCAGGTACAGGAACTCGTACAGGATCGCGGCGACGGCGGCGCCGGCGATCGGGCCGGCGTACCAGACCCAGGCGTTGGACCAGTAGCCGCCGACGAGCTGCGGGCCGAAGGCGCGGGCGGGGTTCATCGCGGCGCCGGTGAACGGGCCGCCGAAGAGGACGTCGATGGTGATCGTGAGCCCGATCGCCAGGCCGGCGATCGACTTAAACGTGCCGCGCTCGTCGACGGCGCTCGCGAACACGACCCACGCGAGGAAGAACGTCATGATCGCCTCGAGGCCGAACGCCGAGGCGGCATCCACGCCGTTGCCGATCGCCGGCACGCCGAGTTTCACGGCTTCGGTGGTGGCATGGGGGATCAGGTCGTGCACGAGCAGCGCGGCGAGCGCCGCGCCGGCCAGCTGGGCGACCCAGTAGAGCACGCCGAGCGCGGGCTTGATGCGCCGCGTGATGAGAAACCCGAACGTGATCGCCGGGTTGAAGTGCGCGCCGGAGATGTGGCCCATCGCCGAGACCATCACGCCGATCGCCAGGCCGTTCGCGATCGCCACGCCGATCAGGGTCGGGTCGTGGACCTGGTTGGCGGCGACCGCCGCGCCCGCACCGATGAAGATCAGCGTGAAAGCGCCGATGAACTCGGCCACGGCTCGGCGTAGGGCATCCTCGGACATGAAACCAAACTTACGATCCCGATCGGACGGACATGCTGGGCTTTCGGCCAGCCGATTCGTTGGTCTGGGCTGGAAGTGGCGCCCTCGTCGCATGCGACGAGGGCGCCGGGGCCGCATGCGGCCCCGGCTTGAGGCCGCGCATGCGCGGCCTCACCGTTGGCGCATGCGCCAACGGAATGACGGGCCGCATGCGGCCCGTCACGACCCCGCGCATGCGCGGGGTCGCCGGCGGTGCATGCACCGCCGGAACAACATCAGCTTGTTCACAGCGTGCGCGGCTCACCTCAGGCCTACCGCACGGACGGCATACACTCGGAGAATGCGCCGCCGAGTCACGTTCTCGCGCAACCTGACGTTGTCGCTGTCGCGGACGTGTCGCTGCTACTGCAAGTACTGCGCGTTCGCCACACACACCGCGCACCTGTACGCGCCCGAGGAGGTCATCGAGATCCTGGACGGCGCCGCTCGGCGTAACGTCAAGGAGCTGCTCGTGCTCACCGGCGAGCGCCCGGAGGTCAACCCCGAGGTCGCCGCGCGCCTGCGCGACTACGGGCACGAGGACTTCACCGGCTATGTCGTCTGGGCGTGTGAGCGAGCGCTGGAGCGGGGCCTGCTGGCGCACACGAACCTCGGCGTGCTTTCCCGCGAGGACCTGGCGCGCCTGCGTGAGGTGACCGCCTCGCAGGGGCTGATGTTGGAGTCGGTGTCCGAGCGGCTGATGCAGACGGTGCACGCGGGCTCGCCGACCAAGCACCCGGCCCGACGCCTGGAGACGATCCGCGCGGCTGGTGAGCTGCGGATTCCGTTCACCTCCGGGATCCTCGTCGGCATCGGCGAGACCGAGGCTGAGCGCGTCGCATCGTTGCAGGCGATCGCGGCGCTGCACGCCGAGTACGGGCACATCCAGGAGGTGATCCTGCAGAACTTCGTCCCCCACCAGCGCTACTACGGACAGGAGCCCGCGCAGATCGCGGATGCGGCCGCGCGGGAGTACTGGCGCACCGGCGTCGATGACAGCCCCGCCCGCCCCCGGCCGCAGCTGCCGCTGCCCGAGTGGGCGTGTCCGGTGAGCATCGCCGACATGACTCGTCTGATCGCGGAGACCCGGCGGCTGATGCCGGATGTGGGCATTCAGATTCCTCCGAACCTGGCGGACTGGTGGGGCGAGCTCGTGGCCGCGGGTGCGACGGACCTGGGCGGGCTGAGCGCCAACGGCGATCACATCTCCCCGGAGCACCCGTTTCCCTCACCGCACCAGGTGCGCAAGCAGCTGCAGCGCGACGGTTATGCATTGACCGAGCGCCTGTGCGTGTACTCGCGCTACATCGACCCCGAGTGGGTGGCGCCGGGGGTGCTGGACACGATCAAGGCGAGGTACTGGAGCTTCATTCCCCGGCGGGGATCTGGAGGCCCGTCCACCCGCACCGATCCTCCCGCGCCGATTCGCTCCGAGCTGGTGGGGGGCGCGATCGAGAAGGGTCGCGACGGCCTGCCGCTGAGCGCGGATGAGCTGACGGCGCTGTTCGCGGAGACGCGCCCGGAGGCGATCGAGGAGATCCGCGCGGCCGCGGACGAGCTGCGGGTCGAGCTCGCGGGGGACACGGTCACGTTCGTGGTGAACCGCAACATCAACGTCTCGAACGTCTGCGTCGTGGGCTGCGCGTTCTGCGGGTTCGGGCAGGGCAAGCGCTCGCCGGACGCCTACGAGCACGACGAGCAGGAGTTCACGCGGCGGGTGCTGGAGGCGATCGACTATGGCGCGAGCGAGCTGTGCATCCAGTCGGGCATCCATCCCGACTGGAGCCTCGACGACTACCTGGGCTGGCTGCGCCTGGCCAAGGCCACCGCGCACGGGGCGGGTGTCGATCTGCACCTGCACGCCTACAGCCCGATGGAGATCGCCCACATGTGCGACATCTCCGGGCTGCCTCCGTCAGAGGTGTTCGCGCGGCTGCGCGACGCGGGACTCGGCTCGACTCCGGGGACCGCGGCGGAGGTGCTGCACGACGGCGTGCGCGAGCGGATCTCACCGAACAAGCTGCCGGTCGCGCGCTGGGTTCAGATCATCGAGGCCTCCCACCGCGCCGGGCTGCGTTCGACCGCGACCGTCATGTTCGGTCACATCGAGGAGCCGTGGGAGCTGGCCGAGCACATGCGCGTGATCCGCGAGCTGCAGCAGCGGACCGGTGGGATCACGGAGTTCGTGCCGCTGTCGTTCATCCCGTTTCAGACTTTGCTCGGGCGCACGCACGGAGTGGAGGAGATCTCCCGCGAGGAGAACCTGAAGCACACCGCCGTCTTCCGGCTCGCGCTGGGGCGGACCGTGCCCAGCCTGCAGGCGTCCTGGGTGAAGATGGGCCTGGATGCCGCCACCGAGTCGCTGCGCTGGGGCGTCAACGACCTCGGCGGCACGCTGATGGAGGAGTCGATCAGCCGCCTCGCGGGCTCCTATCACGGCACGCGCCTGGATCCCGACCAGCTGGTGAGCGCCGCGCACGAGGCGGGGCGCCCCGCGGCGGAGCGCACGACGCTGTATGAGGTTCGTCGCCGCTACGAGCTGCCGGTCGCGGTCGCGGCGTCTTGAGGCGAGGCGCCGCTGGTCTGATCGATTCCGATTAAGAACCTGTTTCAAAAAGATCGGCACGTCCGGATGCGTCCCTGGACACGGCGCTGACCGATCGAGGATCTGATGGGATCCTCGCGATCGGCCAGCCACGTGACGGCTTGCACGTGCCACCAGCATGCGCTTCGCCGGGTGGGTGGGCATCCGATCTATCCCAGCTTGGTCCATGAACGCCCCGACCGCACCGCCTATTTTGAAACAGGTCCTAAAAAGCAGATGCCGCGCGCGTGCGCGTGTACGCGCGCGTTTGCGGTGCACCAAGAACATCAACGGACCGGGGCTCGACGGATCCCTAACGGAACAGGTCCTCCTCCAGCGCCCGCAGCAGCGCTCTCGCGCCCGGGCCGTCTTCTGAAGTGACGAACCGCTCCAGGCCGTCGATCACGACAACGGGCTCGCGCGAGTCCTTGGCGCGCGCCAAGTCGGCGGTCGCGGCGGCGGCGTCGGCGACAGCCAGCCAGGTCGCCCGCAGCTGCAGGCCGGCTGCGTCGGTGCGCCCGCGCCAGTCATCCAGCGGCGTCATGCCGGCGAGGCCGATCGCCACATCGCACTGCCCGTGACGCCAGGCGCGCCCGAAGCTGTCTGTGATCAGCACCGCCACGCGTGCGCCCGTCAGCTCGTGCAGACGCGCGCGCAGGCCTCGCGCGGAGGCATCGGGGTCGCGGGGGAGGACGACCAGCGTGTCGGTTGCGCTCTTCCCTGTCCCACCGGTCCCGGTCCTGTCCTCCCCGGAGGGATTGGAGGCATCCACCCCCGCATTGGCGCACACGAAGCCGTGGTGTGTGCGGCAGACCAGCACATCGCGCTCTGCGCGCACGATCTCCGCCGATTGATCGAGCACCACCTGGACCGCGCGCGCGTCCTTGCTCTGTGCTGCCGCCAACTCGAGCGCGCGCGGGCTCGGATTGACATCGGCCAGTGCGACGACCGATCCCTCGGCCTTCGACACGACCTTGTGGGCGACCACCACGATCTGACCGTCTCGCAGCGGCTCGTCGCCCGCTGCCGTGGCGATCAGCGCCGCGAGGTCGTCACCGGTGCGCACCTCGGGGAGGCCGCTGAGGGCACGAGCGCTGAGGCTTGCCATGTCGATGACCTCGGTCAGCCGGCGCCGGTGATGGCGCCGGCGTCAGAGCCGGCGATGGGGATGACGTCCGTTCCCTCGGGCAGGCCGAGCACAGCGCGAGTGCGCGGGGCACGTGTGTGTGTGCCCGACAGTCGCTCGCGCAGCACCGTGAGATCGGCGCCCGTGTCGATGTCGAGCAGCAGGGATGCCGGCTGCTCGATCCGGCAGGCCACGCCTGCCTTGCGCGCCAGGGCCTGGTGACGCTCGCAGCTGTCCGGGCCGAAGCTGGAGACGATCGCGTCGGGAGGTGTCAGCAGCAGCCCGTTGGTGCCGGTCCCGTGGCGATCGGGCACAATCGTCACCGACGGCGGGGCAGGCGCGCCCGCGTCCAGCAGCATGTCCAGCTCCGCCGGGTCCAGGGCGGGGCAGTCGCCGGGGATGCACAGCACGCGCTCGTACCCCGCGGCGATGGCGGACTCGACGCCGAGGGCGACCGCTGCGCTCTGGCTCTCCTCGGCGGTGTCCTGCACGACCAGCGCGCCCAGGTAGCGCGCGGCCGCGGCGACCGAATCCTCGCGTGTCACGACGATCGTGCGCGCGATCGAGGCGGTTGCGCTCAGGCCTACGAGCACGTCGCCGACCATCGCTCGCGCCAGGTCGTCGCGCAGATCCTCGGCGACGCTTGCGCCAAGACGGCGCTTGGCTTTAGAGAAGCGCTTGACGGGGAGGATCGCGGCGGTGCGCATGTGCTCGCAGACGATAGTGCGGCGTCCATCGCCGTCGGGTTGCGTCGGGTGCCGCCGTAGGCTTGGGGGATTGGGTTTGGGCCTCGGCTTGGGGCTGCTACCCCGCGAGCGCCGCGGCGAAGTCCAGCGTCTGGCGGGCTACATGCGCGCGCGAGGCGGGGTCGTCCATGCGCGTGTCGATCTCAAGCGTCGGCAGGCGCGCGACGTTCTCGTCGGCGACGATCCCGTCCAGCAGATCCCCATAGAAGTCGGCCACGCCGTCGGCGTTGCACTCCAGCGCGGCGAACGCCATGAACGCGGCGGTCGGGCCCTTCAGGATCTCTCCTGCGACGACCGGGCTGACCCCGACGACGGGCGCGGCGGCGGCTGACATGGCCTCGCGCATGCCCGGCACCGCCAGGATCGGCGCGATCGAGGCGAGCGGATTGGACGGGCCGATCACGATCGCGCGGGCGTTTGCGATTGCCGTGAACACCGGCTCGGTCGGCGTGGCCTGCTCGGCGCCGCGGAACTCCAGGCCCTCGACGATTCCCCTGGCCTGCTCGCGGATCATGAACTCCTGGAACGGGCACCATCCGGCGCTGCTGCAGCGCACCCATGTGCGCACGGGCTCATCGCTCATCGGCAGCACGCGTGTGCGCACGCCGATCGCCTCGTTCAGACGGGCGAGCGCCGCCGTCGGGGAGAGTCCATCGGCCAGCATCCGCGCGCGCTCGACACACCAGGCGAGGTCGCGGTCGCCGAGGTTGAACCACACGTCGTGTCCCAGCCCGCGCAGCCCGTCCATGACCGCGAACGTGTCCTTGCGCAGGCCCCAGCCGCGCTCGTCGATCAGATCGGCGAGCCAGAACGAGACGAGGTCTGGATCGGGGGAGACATGCGCGCCGTAGATCTCGATGTCGTCGCCCGTGTTCGTGATTACCGCGAGGCGCTCAGGGGCGATCGCGTCGGCCATGCCCCGCGCGAGCTTGGCGCCGCCGGTGCCCCCGGCGAGGATCACGATGTCTGGTTGCATCACTCCCAGAGTATGTCCGTCCGGCGAGCAAAGCCACAGCCGGCCGGCCGTGTGTGCCTTGAGGGGGGTGGGTTGGCGACGTGGGCCGAACTTACGAACCTGAAGACCGAGAAGTTTGTTATTCAAAAGCTGGTAACACTATAGTCATACGCACCAAAAGCAGATACAACTATTCCCACAGCCCGTCCGTCAGCCCCGCGAGACGGATGCCGGCGTGGACCTTGTAGCGGGCATTGACCCCGATCAGCAGCGCCGTCAGCGACTCGGTCGTGCGCGACATCTCCAGGCGGCCGCAGTCCACGCAGCGCAGGCCCGCGATCCGCTGGATCAGCAGCGCCGCCTCGCGCTTGTCCTCGCGCGCGTCGCCGCACACGAGCACGTCCTCGTCGAGCACGCGATCGAGGTCGTTCAGCTTGGCCGCGCTGACCGTGTGCAAGGCCGAGACGACGCGCACGCCGGGGGGCACCATCTCGGCCGCCTGCTCGGCGGCGGAGCCCTGCCATACGCCGAGCATTCGCGTCGCCTTGCCGCTGACCGCGGCAGCCAGGGGTACGGTCGCGTCGATCAGCAGTTGCCCCGGGCGCAACGCGTCGCGGAGGTTTGAGAGCGTCTCGGACTGGTTGCGAAACGGCACGCTCAGGATCACGGTTTCCGCCTCGCGCACCGCGCTCGTGTTGTCGCGGGCGATGAACTCTCCCTCGAGGATGGCCGCACGCGCGCGCGTGGCGGCCTGCGCCGCGCGATCGGGATTGCGCGAGCCGATGACGATCGGCACACCCGCCCGCGCGAGCCGGATGGCGAGCCCGAAGCCGAGCGAGCCCGAGGCGCCGACGATCGCGACAGGGTCGATGGGTGAGGGTGGCACGGCGGCCGAGTATAAGCTGCGAGGGGTGACGCTTCCGGCGGCGGTGAGGATCAGAGAGGTCGGTCCGCGCGACGGGTTTCAGAACGAGTCCGAGGTGATCCCTACCGAGCGCAAGATCGAGCTGATCAACGCGCTCGCGCGCACGGGCGTCAAGCGGCTGGAGGTCACGAGCTTCGTGCGTGCCGACGTGATTCCGCAGCTCGCCGATGCGGCGGAGGTGCTGGCGCGGATCGACGTGCCCGAGGGTGTGGCGGTCAGTGTGCTCGTGCCGAACGAGCGCGGGTTGGACGCGGCGCTCGAACACCGCGCGCAGATCGATGAGATCAACATGTTCATGTCCGCCTCGGAAACGCATAACCACAAGAACGTGAACCGCTCGATCGAGGAGTCGCTTGTCGGCCTGGAACGCGTACTCGCGCGGGCGCGCGAGGAGGGGTTGCGCTGCGAGGGCGTGATCTCGACGTCGTTCGGGTGTCCGTATGAGGGTCACGTGCCGCCCGAGCGGGTGCTGGAGATCGCGACGCGCCTGCGCGACGCGGGCGCTCAGGAGATCGGGTTCGGCGACACGACGGGGATGGCCAACCCGCGCCAGGTGGGCGAGCTGTTCGCGCTGTGGCGCGACGGGTTGGGAGGGGTCGTCGAGCTGACCGCGCATTTTCACAACACGCGCGGACAGGGCCTCGCGAACGTGCTGGCGGCGCTGGGAGCGGGGATCGACTCCTACGAGTCGAGCTTCGGCGAGCTCGGGGGCTGCCCTGTGCCGCCCGGGGCTACGGGGAACATCGCCACCGAGGACCTGGTCTCGATGCTGGGGGAGATGGGGATCGAGACGGGCATCGACCTCGACGCGCTGCTTCAGTGCGCGCGGCGCGCGCAGGAGGTGCTGGGCCGGCCGCTGGGCAGCCACACGCTCGTGGCCGGGCCGGTGGAGTGGGGCTGAGACGACCGTGGACGCGGCGCGCTACTTGTCCTCAGTCGCTCGCGTGCTGGCCGATCGGCGATCCCATCGATCGTCGATCGGTACGCCACGCGGGTGGGTGGGTCTTTAAATCATTGCATCGCTTGGTCCACGGCCGTCTCAGTGGCTTGCTTCTGAACCCGAGCGGCTATCCGGCGAGGGCCCCTCGGCCAGTGACGCGACAAGCTGGGACAGCGCCCTGAGCGAGACGTCGGCCGACCTCTCTAGCATGAAGTTCGATGGGGGTTCGACAGACAGTGTGGACGGTGGGGCATTCAAACCACCATGTCGAGGTGTTGCTCGCCCTGGTGCACCGCCACCAAGTCGCGCATGTGGTGGACGTACGGTCTCATCCGTACTCTCGCTACGCGCCCCACTTCAACCGCGACGAGCTGCAGGCCACGATAGAGGCGCGCGGCATGCGCTACACGTTCCTGGGCTCGGCGCTCGGCGGGCGTCCCCGGCGGGAAGATCAGCTCGACGCCGAAGGTCATGCCCTGTACGACAGGATGGCCACGGAGCCCACCTTCAGCGACGCGATCGACGGGATCTTGCGGGGCGCATCGGAGCATCGCATCGCGTTGCTGTGCAGCTGCGGAGCACCGCACGAGTGCCATCGCAGGCTCCTGGTGGGCAAGGTCCTATGCGACCGGGGCGCGGAGCTGCGTCACATCCTCCCGGACGGGGACGTGCTGAGTGAGCGCGCGGTCGAGCTGAGGGACGATCACGCACAGGACATGTTGTTCGGGCATGATGAACTGCCGTGGAGATCTATACGATCGGTTTCACCCAGACGACGGCTGAGCGCTTCTTCACACGGCTAGCCGACGCGCGTGTCGAGCGCCTGCTCGACGTGCGTCTCAACAACACCTCCCAGCTCGCCGGCTTCGCCAAGGCACAGGACCTTCCCTACTTCGCAAGCCGACTTGTGGGCGCGACCTACGAGCACGAGCCGCTGCTCGCGCCCACACAGGGCATCCTCGACGCATACAAGAAGCGCAAAGGCGACTGGGCCGCGTATGAGCGGGAGTTTCAGGCGCTGATGGAGAGCCGCCGGATCCACGAGGCGCTCTCGCCGGCGGCATTCGAGCGGCGCACGGCGTTGCTGTGCAGCGAGGCTGAGCCCGTGCATTGTCATCGCCGGCTCGTGGTCGAGTTCCTCGCCGAGCGGTGGTCTGATGTCGAGATCGCTCACCTGTGAGCCGTGCGGATAGTCGTCAACCACGTCACGCGCATGACCGGCTCGCGAATCTGCGTGGCCGGAATCGATACCGCGACGTATCGACACGTCCGCCCGGTCACACCGCCGGGTACCCTCCTCACGCGCGTGCTCCTGCGCGAGAACGGGGGGCCATTCGGCGCGGGTGCGCTCGTCGACATCGGGAGCGTCACGGCCTGCCCCGACGCGCCTGAGACAGAGGATCACGCGTTCGACATGACGCGCGCCCAACGCGTGAGCGACGTCGATGAGATGGCCTATCTCGAACTTCTCGGCGCGATCGGCGAGGCGGACATCCAGGCGGCGTTCGGCTCTGCGCTGGTCGAGGTGCGCCCATGCAAGTTCGCCGTTCCCGCTGAATGTGGCGAGCGTTCGCTGGCGGTCGTGCCGGTAGCCGCCCCCGAACTGCGCATCAAGAACGACAAGCTGTATCTCCAGCTGAATCCGCCTGCCACGCCGGCCGACCTGCGCGTGACCGACGTGCGTTTCTACACGGTCGACCTGACGATCAAGCGCGATGTCGTCGACGACGTCAACCGCAGGCTGACAGCTGGTATAGGGGCATACGCGATGCTCGGGCTCGCGCGCGCGATACACGACGACGCAACGGGACGGGATCTCCACTGGCTGATGGCCAACGGGCTGTGCCTGGTCGATCGGGCGGTGGGCGACCTGCCGTAGGCCGCTGGGCAGCCACACGCTCGTGGCCGGGCCGGTTGACCGGCGTTGAAGTCAAGGGGGAGGATCGGGCCAGAAACGAAACATCTCGGCCAGCGACGTGAAGAGTCTGCTGATTTCGACCAGGACATACCTGGTCCATGCAACGAGCTTGCTCATGGGTCCTACCCGGCCGTGACCGTTTCGGATCCAGCCGTGACCGTCTCGGCCTCCGTGGCTTCGCCGACCGTACGCGCGCTCTCGCGCATCGCCGCGACGCAGTACTCCTGAACGGAGACCTCGAGCTCCAAGGTCTGCGTGAGCGCGGGGCGCGCGGAGGCGTCCATCACGCGCTTGGCGCGGCCGACGGCGATGGGGGAGTTCGCGAGCAGCTCGTCCACGAGCGCCTGGGTGGCCGTGTCCAGCTCCTCGCCTGGGACGACGCGGTTGACCAGGCCGATGCGCTCGGCCTCGGCGGCGTCGATCAGCCGCGCGGTCATGATCAGCTCCTTCGCCCGTCCCAGCCCGACGACCGCCGGCAGGCGGGTCGAGCCGCCCACGTCCGGGATGATCCCGAACTTCACCTCGGGCAGGCCCAGCCGCGAGCCGCTGGAGGCGATCCGCAGATCGCAACCCAGAGCCACCTCCAGCGCACCGCCCACGCACGTGTGGTGGATCTGGCAGACGACTGGCTTGGTCATCTCTTCGCAGAGATTGGCGCATTCCAGGAACACCGTGCGAAATGGGCGCAGCCGGCCGATCTCGCCGGCCGATTCGCCCAGCTCGACCAGATCGACGCCGGCCGAGAAAACCGGTCCCTCGCCGCGCAGCACCACGCAGTGCACATCGCCGTCGTCCCTCGCCGCGCGCAGAGCGTCAGCGAGCTCGGAGAGCAGGGCCTGGCTCATCGCGTTGCGCTTCTCGGGCCGGTTCAGCACGACGTGGCGGACGGCGCCGCCGTCGCGGTCTTCGGTGGTGACGAGGCTCATGTCGGGTTCTCCTGTCGGCGGCGGGCCTTGGATCAGCTGAAGCCGGGTGGGTCGTTGCCGGGTGCGAGAGGAGTGGAGGTATATATCTCTTTTAACTGCGTATCACCATAGCAATACCCAGTTTTATTTTATATCACCCACACGGCTCTTTATCTTTAGGTAGATACTATAGTTAATATCAGCTCAGGTCGAGCACGGTCGTCGGGGGCTCGATCGCTTCATCATGACCCTCGCGCGGCACGATCGCGGTGCCGACGGCGAAGAACTCGATCGTGTGGCTGCCCCAGCCGTGTGACTTCTCCTGCAGGTCCACGCCGACGATCCCCTCGGCGCCGATTTCCTGGGCCTCTGACTGCATCCGCTCCATCGCCAGCTCGCGCGCGTCATACAACGCCTGGGTGAAGTTCGACAGCTCGACGTTGCGCCCGGTCTGGGCCATCGACTGCAGCATGCCGCGATGCGCGACGTGGTAGACGCAGCTGCCCATCACCATCCCGACGGGGCGGTGGCCGGTGCGCAGCAGTGTCCAGAAATCCTGGCCTGAGAGGTCGCTCGTGAACGGCCGGCCACTGGGCGCGCGGTGCAGCACGCCGTCGCGGTGCTTGACGGCCGTGCCGATCGCGATGAACTCGGCCATGTCCTGACCCCACTCGTAGCGCCCGATGTCCAGGCGCACGCCGACGACGCCGTCCGCCCCGAGCTGGTCGGCCTCCTCCTCCATGCGCGTCATCGCCAGCTGGCGCGCGCCGTACATGGCCTCGGAGAGGACGGTCATCTCCTGGGATTTCTTCCAGCCCGAGAGCTGGATGCCGATGTGGTAGATCGAGCTGCCGACGACCAGGCCGAGCGGCTCGAAGCCCGCCTGCTTGACGAGCAGGAACTCGTTGACCGACAGGTCGGACGTGAACAGGCCCTGCTGGTTCTGCGCCAGACGGGCGCGCCCCGCCTCGGGGACGCCCTCGAGGGAGGATGGGTCGTATGCGGTCTCGTGCTCCTCGGTCATGGCGTGCTCCTTATCGGGTCGGGTGGTTCGCTCGGGGACGGTGTGTCGAGAGGTTGCTGGGGGATTGGTCGCTCAGGCGAGGGTGGGTCGCGAAGGGTTGGTGGGGAATGGTCGCTCGGAGATGAGGGGTCGAAGGGTCAGTGGGTATGAGCGGTCAGGCGAACAGATCGACTACGGGTTCAGGCGGTTCGATGGAGGCGTGCTCGTGCTCGTGCTGGTGGATGGCGGTGCCGATCGCGTTGAACGTCACCATCAGTCCCCGGATCTCGCGCCCGCCGAAGCCCCCCACGGCGCCGCCCATACCGCCGCTGAGCGTGTGCGGGCGGGCGGTGTGTCCGATCCGCACGCCGACGACGCCGGAGGCGCCGAGCGCGGCGGCCTGGCGGGTGAGCTGGGTCATGACAGTCTCGCGGGCGCCGTAGAAGGCCTGGGTGAACTCGCGCAGCTCGAAGTTCTGGACCGAGCCCATGCCCATCCCCGAGCCCGGGCCCGGGCCGAGCATCCCGTAATAGCCATAGTTGGCGAAGAACACCGAGCTCCAGGCGACGATCCCGGCCGGCTCGATGCCGGCCCGCAACAGCAGGGCGTAGTCGGCGATCGACAGCTCGGTCAGGACGGGGCTCCCACCGTGTTGGCCGGTCCCGGCAGATCGGTCGGCGCGGCGCACCGCGGTACCGAGAACCACGTGCTCGAGCGCCAGCTGACCACCGCCCGCACCGGAGCCGAGCTCGGATTCGCCCGCGCGCGTTTCCACGCCGACGACGGCGTCGGCCCCGACGTGACGGGCCTCCTCGGCGAGTCGCTGCAGCGCCCGCCCGCGCACCTCGTTGAGCGCCTCCGAGAGCGTGTCCATCTCGACCAGAGCGGTACCCCCATAACCAGTCGTGCCCCATGAGGACTGGTAGCCCATCTGGTAGATCGAGCTGCCCATCACCTGTGAGAGGGGTGTCAGGCCGAGCTGGTGGCAGAGGGCGAAGCCGTTGACGGACAGGTCCGACGTGAACGAGCCGCCGCCCTGCTCGCGCAGCTCGCTCAGACGCCGTTGCGCCGACAGGGGGATGTGTCCGGCCTCGATCTGGGCGAGCGATTCGGCCTGTTCGCGCTCCAATGCCTGCTCGTCGGTCGTCTCCTGGGGGGCGGCGCCGGGTTCGGGGTCTGACATCAGCCGATCAATCCCTCCAGCGCCCGGCGTGCCTCGGCGCTGCGCTGCGCCTCTGCCTGTAGCCCGCTCGTGAGCGCCGCGACCCACGCATCGGGGGTCAGCGACTCGCGCT
The DNA here is from genome assembly GCA_963749285.1 of uncultured Solirubrobacterales bacterium. Classification (GTDB taxonomy): domain Bacteria; phylum Actinomycetota; class Thermoleophilia; order Solirubrobacterales; family Solirubrobacteraceae; genus Palsa-744. The sequence goes on from CAVVMD010000002.1 coordinate 446,980, forward strand.
TGATCGAGATGCCCCCGGATACGCGCTCGCGAAAGCCCTCGACACGGTCGCCGTCGACGCTCAGCTCATAAGCGCATCCGCCGAGCTCCACCTGCAGGCGACGCACGTGCTTTGGTCCACGGCCCAACAGGCCCCCACCGGCGCGCTGTACACGCGTGCGCGCGGGTAGCGACGACGCGAGCTTGGAGGCAAGCACCTCGATCGAGATGCGCAGGTCGCTGCCGTCGGCGCGCAGCCCGGCGGCGGAGAGGTCGAAGGTGGTCTCCTCGATGCTCACCCAACGGAGGCTACAGCGAGCCGGGCACGTGCGCGAACCCTGTGCGTGCGGGGTGCTCGACGGCATGTCCCGCAAGCACGGCGGGCGTTCCCACCGTCGCGTAATAGGCTGCCCGCAACCGAGCGGACCAAACGGAGGGCGTATGGCGCGGCAGATCGAGCAGGTGGGCGTGCTGGGAGCGGGGCTGATGGGTCACGGGATCGCACAGGTCGCGGCCCAGTCGGGGTACGAGGTGGTGCTGCGCGAGGTCGATGACGCGACGCTTCAGAAGGGAATCGGCAAGATCGAGAAGCAGCTCGCCCGCGCGGTCGAGAAGGGGAAGTCATCGCTGCAGGACGCCGACGCGGTGCGCGGGCGCATCCACGGGACGACCGACTACGCGGACCTGGCGGAGTGCGACCTGGTGATCGAGGCGATCACCGAGAACCTGACGCTGAAGCTCGAGATGTGGAAGGAGCTCGATCAGATCGTCAAGGGGGAGGCGGTGTTCGCGACGAACACGTCCTCCCTGGCGGTGATCGACCAGGCGGCCGTGACGGGTCGGCCGGGCCAGTTTGTCGGGCTGCATTATTTCAACCCCGCGCAGGTGATGAAGCTAGTCGAGGTCGTGCGCTGCGTGACGACGACGGACGAGGCGTTCGATACCGCGCTGGAGTTCGCGCGCTCGGAGGGCAAGCTGGCGATCGGGACGAAAGACCGCGCGGGGTTCATCGTCAACCGGCTGCTGGTGCCGTACATGCTCGACGCGATGCGCGCGTACGAAGAGGGCGTGGGCTCGCCGGTGGAGATCGACGAGGCGATGAAGGCGGGGGCGGGACACCCGATGGGGCCGTTGACGTTGGCTGACTTCGTCGGATTGGACACGCTCGGCTCGATCTGCGACGTGCTGTTCGACGAGTTTCGCGAGCGGCGGTTCGCGCGTCCTCCGGTGCTGCGCAAGATGCTGAGCGCGGGCTGGTACGGGCGCAAGTCGGGCATGGGGTTCTACGACTATTCCGGCGACGCGCCAGTCGAGAACCCGGGGATCTAGGTTGTCTGATCTGCGTGAGGCGCGGGCGCGCGCGCTGGGAGGCGGGCCGGAGCGCCATCACACAAAGGCCGCCGAGCAGGGCAAGCTGCCGGTACGCGAGCGGATCGCGCTGCTGCTGGACGAGGGGAGCTTCGCCGAGGAGGGGCAACTGGCGAACTGGCAGGAGGAGGGGTTGGGCGCCGACGGGGTGGTGACGGGCGTCGGGACGGTGGACTCAAGGACGGTCGCGCTGATGGCGAACGACCCGACGGTGAAGGCGGGCTCGTGGGGGCCGAAGACAGTCGAGAAGATTCTGCGCATCCAGGAGCGGGCCATGAGCCTGAAAGTGCCGATGGTCTACCTGGTCGACTCGGCGGGGGCGCGGATCACCGAGCAGGTCCAGATGTTCCCGGGCCGGCGCGGCGCGGGGCGGATCTTTTACAACGAGGTGCGGATGTCGGGGGTCGTGCCGCAGGTGTGCGTGCTGTTCGGCCCGAGCGCCGCCGGTGGCGCCTATATCCCGGCGTTCTGTGACATCGTGATCATGCGCGAGGGAAACGCGTCGATGTATCTGGGCTCGCCGCGGATGGCGGAGATGGTGATCGGAGAGCAGGTGAGTCTGGAGGAGATGGGCGGCGCGCGGATGCACACGAGCGTGAGCGGGTGCGGGCATCAACTGGTGAAAACCGACGAAGACGGGATCGCGCTGGCGAAAAGGTACCTGTCATACATGCCGACCAACTGGGAAGAGGCCCCACCCTCGGCAAAATCGGCAGAGCCCGTGTCAAAGACGCCGATCGGGGAGATAATCCCGCAGGACGAGAACAAGCCGTTCGACATGCAAGAGCTGATCGACGCGGTGGTCGATGCGGGGTCGCTGCTGGAGGTGCACCCGCGCTGGGCGAAGGAGCTGATCGTCGCCTACGCGCGGCTGGACGGGCATGCGATCGGGATCGTCGCCAATCAGCCGCGGCAGAAGGGGGGCGTGCTGTTCGGGGACTCGGCCGACAAGGCCGCCAGGTTCATCTGGACGTGCAACGCGTTCAACGTGCCGCTGCTGTTCCTGGCCGATGTGCCGGGGTTCATGATCGGCACCAGGGTGGAGCGCGAAGGGATCATCCGGCACGGCGCCAAGATGATCAGCGCCGTGAGCGAGGCGACGGTGCCGAAGCTGTCGGTGATCGTGCGCAAGGCCTACGGGGCGGGGCTGTACGCGATGGCGGGCCCGGCATTCGAGCCGGACTGCTGCATCGCGCTGCCCAGTGCGTCGATTGCGGTAATGGGCCCGCAGGCGGCGGTCAACGCGGTGTATTACAACCAGCTGCAGGCGATCGAGGACGAGTCAGAGCGCGCGGCCAAGACCGAGGAGCTGCGCAGGGAGTACGGGGAGGACATCGACATCCTGCATCTCGCGTCCGAAATGGTGATCGACGCGGTGGTCGAGCCGGGAGAGCTGCGTGCGGAGTTGATCACGCGGTTCGCGCACGCGAGCTCGAAGACTCGCGCGTGGCCCGCTAAGCGCAACGGTGTGACACCCGTGTAGTGATGGGCCCGGGCGGCGCAGGCGCCGCCCGGCGGAGGCGCACATGTGCGCCTCCGAAGCAGGGCCGCATGCGGCCCTGCTGCCGTGCCGCATGCGGCACGGCGCCGGCGGGCACATGTGCCCGCCGGCGGGACCGCGCATGCGCGGTCCCGTTCCATCGACCTTGCTTTGCGCTTCAGGAAGCCGATGGGTAATCCGGCGCGGGCGGCGGAGCCGGGGGCGCCGGCGGAGCGGGTGTTCCGGCCGCGCGCGTCTGCTCGTCCTGGAACGGGGGGTAGGTCTCGGTCAGCAGGTAGATGTAGGAGTCCGAGCGCGCGGTGTAGGAGTTGGCCAGCACCATCAGATCGAAGAGGCCGCGCGGCATTGAGCCCGTGATCAGGATCACGAACCACGCGGCGAAGGCGCCGATCTCCAACAGCAGGCCCATGACGTAGCGCAGGATCAGGATCGGAATCGCGAGGATGATGCGGAAGAGGGTCTTCAGGCGGTCGTAGTGCTCGAGCCGCTTGAACTCCATCCGCACCGGGTACGCCGGGTCGTCGGCGCCCCCGAACGACGGGTAGGGATCGCAGAGCAGGTAAGTGTAGGCGAGCGTCCTCGTGGCGAAGCGCGTGAAGCCGGAGACGAAGTCGTAGAGGCCACGTGGATACTCGCCGGTGATCACGATCGCGAACCAGGCGACGATGATCGCCAGCTCGGCGACGATTCCGTACAGGAGCAGCCAGATCACGAGCGGGATCGCGAAGATCAGGCGGAAGAAGGTGGTGAGGCGGTTGCGGGACTCGACGTAGTCGGCCTCGAAGGTGACGGGATAGGACACGAGATGTTCCCCCTTGCGTTGTACAGCGGCGATTGATCCCTCCAGGGACATCGTAAAGCGCGGGGCGGCGGGGTGTCGTTTGCACTAGATTGCCTCGGTATGGACGCGACCGACCTCGCATACGCCGGGATCGCCAGGCAGGCCGAGCTGATCGCCACGGGCGAGGTGAGCTCACGCGAGCTGGTGGACCTGTATCTGGAGCGGATCGCGCGGTTCAACCCCAAGCTGAACGCGTTTCGCGTGGTGTTCGCCGAGCGCGCGCGGATGGAAGCCGACCAGGCCGACGCCCGGCGCGGGGCGGGGGACAGCGAGCGCTCGCTGCTGGGCGTGCCGATCGCGGTCAAGGACGAATTCGACGTGGCCGGCGAGGTGACGACGTTCGGCACGAACGCCTACGGCGAGCCCGCGCGCGAGGACTCGGAGATCGTGCGCCGGATGCGCGCGGCCGGGGCGATCCCGATCGGCAAGACGCACATGCCCGAGCTGGGCGCCGTACCCTGGACCGAGTCTCCCACCTGGGGAGTGACGCGCAACCCGTGGAATCTGCAGCACAGCCCCGGTGGCTCGAGCGGAGGCAGCGCGGCGGCTGTCGCGGCCGGCCTGGTCGGCGCTGCGCTGGCGGGCGACGGCGGGGGATCTATTCGATTCCCGTCGGCCTACTGCGGGTTGTTCGGGCTGAAGACCCAGCGCGGGCGCGTGCCGCTCGCGCCGCACCTGGACGCGTGGCACGGCCTGTGTGTCAACGGCGTGCTGGGACGATCGGTGCGCGACAGCGCCCTGTTCTACGATGCGATCGCCGACGGGCCGCCGGACCCGGGCGCGCCCGCGGTCCCGCCGAGCGCGTTCATGGCCGCGCTCGCTCAGGCGGCGAACGGGGCGCCGGGCGGGCCCATCAATGGCGGTTCGGGCGGGCGGGCGCTGCGGATCGCGGTCTCCAGCAAGCTGCCGCCCTCTCCGCTGACGAAGCTGCACGCCGAGAATCGCGCGGCGCTGGAGGAGACGGCGGCGCTGCTGAGGGGTCTCGGCCACGAGGTGAATGAGCGTGAGGTGGATCACGGTCCACTGGCGCCGGCGCCCGAGTTCACCGCCATCGTCCTGCGCAGCATCCACGAGGAGGCCGCCACGTTCGCCCATCCCGAGCGGTTGGAACGGCGCATCCGCGCGATCGCCCGCCTCGGGGGGATGCTCCCGCCGGGTGTGGTCGACTGGGCGCTCGCTCGCAAGGAGGCATACGCAGCGCGGTTGAACGAGCCGCTGGCCGACCACGACGTGCTGCTGACGCCGGTGACCCCCGCGCCCGCGCCGAGGATCGGCGCCCGCGAGGGCCAATTCTGGCTGCGGACGACGGTCGAAGCGACGGCGACCGTGCCCTACGCGGCGTGCTGGAACTTCACCGGCCAGCCCGCGTGCTCGGTGCCGGCGGGATTCGCCGCCGACGGACTGCCGCGCGCGGTGCAGCTCGTGGGCAGGCCCAACGACGAGGCGACGCTGATCGCGCTCGCGGCGCAGATTGAGGCCGAGCGCCCTTGGGCGCAGGACCGCCCGCCGGGGTTCGACTGAGTCCCAGGGCGGCTGCACCGCGCCCGGGGCCGACCGAGCCGAGTCGCGTGTTGCCCATCCCGCGCGGTCAGATCGCCATGCCCACGGTCAGATCGCAGGTGTCATCCACCGCCGCGAGGCGTACATCAGGGCGAGTCGATGCGGCGGGTGGGAGTCGAACCCACACGCCCTTGCGGACAGAGGCTTTTGAGGCCTCCGCGTCTACCGTTCCGCCACCGCCGCACGATTGTGACCCAATATAAGCCAGCCGCCGCCGGGACGGGCACCGGGCGGTCAGAGTCCAGGCCGGTGGGCGTCAGACGGACTGCTCAGGCCGGGTACGGGGGCGCGTCTATGTAGCCGCGGCCCCCACCGGAGGCGGGGGCGGGGCGTTCCAACTCGATGTTCCAGCCCTGGGAGAAGCCACGCATCGCGAACGCGATCAGCAGCATCTGGACGGGAACGATCAGCAGCGTGATGACGCCGAGCAGCCCGGCGTCGATCGTCGGCTGGACGAAGCCGGTCTTGTCGCGGTCGAACCAGAACGGTCCGGCGACGAGCGAGAACACGAGCAGCAGCACGGCAAGCGCCGCGGCGACGGGCAGGACGCCCCGGTTCCAACGGGCGGCGAAGAAAGCCAGCACGAGGTAGATGACGACGTAGGCGACCTGGACGATCCAGGCGCTCTCGAGCACCCGCCAGCCGCCGACGGTCACGATCAGCACGAGCGCGGCGGAGATCAGCAGCAGCAGCACGACCGTCGCGCGCGTGGCCTGCACGACCGGCCGGTCGCGGTTGGGATGGGTGATGATGACCGCGCCGGAAGGCGCCAGGGGGTCGGAGACCGAGGACATCGTGAGGGACACCATACAATCTTGGGTGGTCATCGTGCGTGATCGCACGAGCGATGGTCGGACACGCGCGCGTGGTGGAATTGGTAGACACGCCGGCTTTAGGTGCCGGTGGGCGCTAGCCCTTGGGGGTTCGAGTCCCTTCGCGCGTATGCGAGGCGAACATGAGCACGTCCGGCGAAACCCGCCGGCCGTCTCATGTACCCGCCTCGCTGGCTGATTTTGGGGCTTGCGGGGCGCTTGGTCTGAGATGGGCCGAGTTCAGACCTACCCCGGGTTGGGGGCCGTCTCGCGGATGATCCGCCAGCCGGCCTTCAGCGGCGCGAGGAAGTAGGGGGGCTCGTCGGTCGCGAGACGGTTGTCGTATTTGTAGTCCTTGAGGTAGCCGCTGCCGCCGACGAGTCCCACCGGGCCGCGGTAGTCCTGCGCGATCGCTCCGTACTCGTTCAGTTTGCCGAGCGCTTCTCCGCAGGCGTAGTTGTCGACTATGAACGAATGGTTCGTTGACAGGATTCCCGCATAGATCCAAGGGTTCTTCAGGGATCCTTCTTCATTTTCTTCGTTTGAGCAGGGATGGTAGACGCGCACGTATTCGCTCGCGATCAGGCCGAGGACCGCCGTGCCGGTGGGTTCGCTGCCGAGTTTGCCTTCGACGCTCGTCGGGTAAATGCTGCCGTCGATGATGAGATCGTCTTCGCCCGCGACTGTGAGTGATTTGCTGTACGTGCCTTCGACGTACACGTTGCCGCAGTTTTTCTCTTTTGCGGTCTCCGTGCTGTTGTCGGCGTTTTGCACTTCGAATGTGTACGAGCACCCCTTTTTTTCGTTGTTCTGCACATAGATAAGGCCATTTTTAGGCCAGCCGATGGTTCCTTTGACTTCTTCTTCTTTTGAGTTGAAATAGGTCACGCTGATAGTATTGGCTGAGCCATTAAGTTTGAGATGCGTGACGCCTTCGAACCGGTTTGAGGATTCGACATACGAAGACAGGCTGGTATCGCTTTGCGGAGGAATGAGCGCTGGACCTTTGTCGGTATAGCATTTTGTTGCCGTGTAATATGTCGGCCCACCTGTTTTAGGACATTCTGCGGATGGGTAAGTGTCCCCGTTGATTTCGACAGCGTCGGCTGGGCTATGTTCTTTCCGGCCAAAGGACGGGGTGCCTTCCACGCGTGTGGAGTCGTTGGTGTGCATCGGCCCTTCGACGCTGTCACCAGTCGTGAATGTGATCGTTTGGCAGCCCAGGCCTTCTTTGCTCCATTCTTTGTGATACGCCCCTTCGCAGCCTTTCGGTGCTTTGTACAGGCTGGGGTCAAGTGTTTCGAAGTTTGTGAAGTAGATGAAGTCGAGGAAGCCGGTCACCTGGAATGTGGCGACGAGCTTGCGCACGGCCACGGTCGAGCGTTTCTGCCCTTCGCAGCTGGTCAGCCCGCTGACGCCGGCGCAGCCGATCGACTCGATCCGGAAGGTGTTGGCGAGCGAGCCTTTGGACTCGATCATCGTGGTAAACGGTTCCGAGGTGCTGCATTTGGTGCCTTCGGGCTCGGAACTCGCGGCCAGCAGTTTGATTTCGTAACGCTCGCTCGCTTCATTAGTTACCGTTTTCGCCGATTCTTCACATTTCTGCCAGTAGTCGGGGTTGGCCTGCAGCTGGTACTCATATTCCTGGATGCCGGCGAGCGCCGCGTAGTAGGCCTGCTTCTGCGCTGCGTTGACGTGCGAGTTGTGCACGTCGCCGTTGGCCGAAACATACGCGCCGACCAGCAGCAGACTCGTCACGAGCATCACGCCCATCGCGATGATCATCGTCACGCCGCGCTCGTCGAGGATGCGGGTCCGGATTCTGTCGATGAGTGTGTTCATTCGCATGGCGCCGCCGAGATCGGGGTTTCTGAGTTCGGTGCTTCGAAGGCGAACGTTGACTGGGTGCTCATGACGGGGTCACGGCCGAGTTCGATTTTGCCATCTCTCGGCGCGGTCTTGAAGGTGACGAGCACCGAGGCAACGGTTTCCGCTTCGGGCTTGGTGAGGCCTTCTGTTTTTTCCGCACCGGCGAGCGTTTTTTCTTCGAGCGTGCTGGACGGAGCGGTCGGACTCGTGCTCGATTGCGTCGCGTAGGCGTAATACTGGAAAATGGGGGTCGTACCGCTCTGTGTGATGTGTTCGCCAATGCGAACTTCATAATTTGGTTTTTCAGGCCAAATATATTCCTCTTTTTCTTCTTTGATTTTCGTGCCGGTGCTGAGATAGGTGGCGTCGGTGAGCGTCTGAGCGCCTTTGCTCCAGACGATTTCGTCCTTGCGCACCCCCGTGGAGGTTGTTCCCACCGACGGAACTTCGGCCTTTTCACTATATCCATTGACGAAGATCAGGCGCCCTTCATTGCTCTTTTCCTGGACCGGGGTAAAACCCGCCGACAGGCAGGCGGAGTGGGTCTCGTCGACGATGTGCGTCATCGTCGTCCGGCCGAACTGGGTCGCCTGGGCTACGTCAGCGACGCGCGAGGACTGGGTGGTCGAGATCTGGAGGATCGCGAACAGGGCGCCGGTCACTACGAAGCCGGTCAGCATCGAGATCAGTGTTTCGATCAGCGTGAATCCGCTTTCGGTACCTGTGATATGGAGGGTGCGGGCGAGCATTAGCAGTGTTCCCCGACTCCGAAGGTGTAGCCGCGTGCTGTTTCCTTAGTTTCGCGTTCCGATTTCTCGGCGGCTTCTTTGGTCAGACGTTCCGCTTTCGTCGGTTTGCCTTTGGTTTTTTCTTCAGTTTCCCAGATGACCCGTTGTGCGGCTTCTTCGGATTCGTAACCAGCTTTGGTCGGTTCTTCGGGATAGATCGTGAGTTCGGGACCTTTGACCGTCGTGTTTTCGTAGGTGGTGTAATTGATCAGGCGATTGGGTTTGACGGCGAGGCAGAGTTTGAAGCCTTTGCCGAATGGTTGGAAGGGGTTGCTGAGGTGACCGGTGGTGGTCGTCGTCTGCACGTGTTCGAGGTTTGCGGCGAACGCGTTGTTCGGAGTCAACGCCGACGCACACGCGCTGTCGGTGATCTTCACTTCATAGGGTGTCGTAGCGAATCCTCCAGGTTTGACTATGCTGCCTTTCTTGACGTTGAGCGTCACGTAGCTTAGCGGCACTTTCACGGTGGGAGTGCCGCCCGGTTCGACGACGACCGTTGGGTTGGCGATTTTTTCTGTTTTTTCGGTCACGCTTTCGACACTGTTGGCGGGACAGTCGCCAGCGTAGACCTGCCATTTTTCGGAGAACGGAAAGAGGTTCCCGCCCGTGAATTTCGTGCCGTGAGCGGTGGTCGCGGATTCTGCAACGATTGTCGTCAGGGCCTTGTATTCTTCTTCTTCTTCGCTATTGGTGATGTATGTAAAGTTGTTTTCCGGGGCACCGACTTCGAATTTTGGTTCGGCCGGGATCTTCACGTTGTAGGCCGTGAACGTATCGCTGCGCACTGGTATGGTTTCACCCGGTTTGAGTTCGAAGGTGGTGAGGCCTCTGTATGTGTATTCGGCCGTGATCTTCCCGGCCTTGTTGTACGTGACCGGGTAGTGGGTGGTGATGTTCGGCGCAATTTTGACTTCCTTGGGAGCCACTTTGAGCGCGCCGTTGGGGGTCACGTAGCCGGACTTCTGGACGATCGTGACGAGCGCGCTCGTGGCCGGGATCCCGGTGAAGACGACGCAGCCGGCGGGGCCGGTCGTGCCTTCGATCGTCGTCGCCGTGCTGGATTCTTCAGGGGTGAACTTGGCAGTCGCCGTGACGCCGGATACCCCGGCCGGGGGGGTGGCGCCGTTTTCGACGTCGACCTCGAGGTCGGAGCCGGTCGGCGGCGTGATCAGCGTCGCCTGCTTGACCGCCGTCCGTTTGCCGAGCTGTGGCCAGGTGACTGATGAGGCGATCTGGATGTAGGCGCCGGACTGAGCGGTCGCGTTGCTGACGCTGCAGCCCGAGGTCGTCCCCGTGGAGCCGACGGGCTGGGCTTCCTGGGTGATCGTGTACGTCGTTCCTTCGACTGTGCGCGTGTATATGTGGGGGTTGGTCTCGAGCGTGTCGAGCGCGCTCGCGGGGTCGCTGCGCAACTGCTCCTGCGATTGCGAGGCGAGCAGCGAGGCCTGGCTGTGATGGCGCTGGTCGGCGGACGCGCGGTTCACGACGTTGAACCCGGTGAGCGTCCCGACCACGATCAACCCGACTAGCAGCGCGCTGATCACGACCTCGATCAGCGTGTCACCCGCATCTGAGGCGGGGTGGGGCAGTCGTGTAGCGAACGTATCAATCATCACAAAGCACTTGAATATGGGTCCACCCAAGGCTTCGGCATTCGCTCTATCTGGCTTTAGGGTCTCGACGTTCGTACTACTCGGCCGTTGCGCCGGTGACGGCGTGCCTGGGCCATCCCGGCTGAGGAGACGGGACGTGGGGCGTCATGCGCGAACGGGCGAGCCCGGATGATGGGCTCGCCCGCGTGGTGGCTCTTGCCTCTTGCGACGGGGTGCTACATGGCCGGCTGCGAAACCGGCGTGCCTGTGTCGGCCGGCACCCCCGTGCGCAGGTACATCAGGATGCTCACGACGATCGACCAGATCACGAACCCGAGCAGGGAGGGAAAGCTGGTCGGGGGGATGATCGCGGCGATTCCCAGCACGATCGCGACCCAGCCCAGCCACTTCGGCAGCGCCGCGCCGCGCAGGATCGCCAGGCCGCTGCAGACGGCGAACACGAACGCGCCGCCGATGATCGGCAGGAACAGTTCCTGGCTGAGGAAGTTCAGCGCTTGCGCCGTCGCCGGGCTCAGCTGATAGAGGTTGTGGGCGAGCCCGTATTCCACCCCGGAGCCCGTGAGCGCGCCGGCCGCCATCAGGACGCCGCCTCCCAGCACGAGCGCGCTGAGCCCCTCGACCGCGGGCGTGCGGCGCAGGTAGGAGCGCAGCGCCCCGGCGAACAGCAGCAGCACCAGGAACGCGAGCGCGAACAGGATGCCGGACGTCTCGACTTCCGAGCGATGCACGCTGTAGAACGCGATCACCTTGGCGGGGCTCGCGCTCGCCTTCGGTGTTTCTGAGCTGTTTGAGAATATTGCGGCCACGACGAGCACGGCGAACAGCACACCCGTCAGCGGCGCGAGCTTGCTCCAACGATCAGTCATCATCCCTCTATCCCCTTGCTTTTGACCAGCATTGACCCTTGCGCGCGCGACTCTACATGCCGAGGCCCCTAGAATCCTCTTCCCGACGGTTCGCGCCGGACTCGGACTGGATCGCGGATCAAGGCGATGGGCGCGAACGGCCAGGGGGACTGGTGTAGTGGTAACACGGTGGTCTCCAAAACCACAGCTCCAGGTTCGATTCCTGGGTCCCCCGCTGCAGGAAGGCTCCGGTCTACGGTCGCGCTGGAGACTTCCCCGGCGATTGGTAATCTGATGGTATGCGAGTTGCCATCGACGGGGTTGGGCGCCTGGTCATCCCGAAGGCTCTCCGGGATGAGCTCGGCGTTGACGGACCGACTGACCTCGAGCTGACCGCGTCGGACGGCAGGCTGGAGTTGACGGTCGCGGACGTGCCGGCGCGCGTAGAGGAGCGAGACGGTTTCCCTGTGATCGTGACCGACCAACCGATGGAGCCGATGAGTACCACCGAGACTCGCGCCGCAATCGAGCGCGTGCGGCGGTGATCGCACCGGACTCGAGCGTCGTGATCGCGGCGCTCGCTCCGTGGCACGATGCCCACCGGCAAGCCCGCAGAGCGCTTGCCGGCGCTGAGGTTCGGCTGCCCGCCCACGTCGCATTCGAGGCCACCTCGGCGCTCAGCCGTATGCCGGAGGGGCGCCGGATCGCGGCTGCGGTCGTTTTCGAGGCTCTGCAGCGCGGGTTCATCGAGCCGTGGCTCGCGATGGACGGCGACGGTCTGCGCAAGGCGCTTCACACGGCGGTCGACGCCGGGGTGCGTGGCGGCGCTCTCTACGACGCCCTGATCGCCGCGACTGCAGCCGCGCATGACGCGGAGGTGCTGAGCGCCGACCAGCGGGCGCTCCCGACATACAGGGCGATGGGCGCCGTGGTTCGGTTTATCGACCGCTGATGCACCACCCAGGGCATCGCGAGGATGATTTGCGAGCATTGTTGACAAACCTTCCAAACCGCACCGAAGTGGGGCGATGAATCCCGCCGAGCTTCGCGATCACCGCCTCTCGCTCACCGGAGCCGAGGAGAGATTCCCGTTCGGCCCCCGCACCTCGGTATTCAAGGTCGCCGAAAAAATGTTCGCCCTCTCCCGGCTCGAAGCGGAGTCCCTGCGTGTCAGCGTCAAGTGCGAGCCCGCGCTCGCCGAGGCGCTACGCGAGACGCACGCTGCGGTGGTCCCCGGATACCACCTCAACAAGAAGCACTGGAACACCGTGATACTCGACGGCTCGCTTCCCAACGAGACGGGATCGCGGGCTTGCGATCCAGCGACCATCACTGCCCTTTCTCGGCCCGCCAATGACACTGGACGATGGACCACGCAGTCTCTTGGACTCCGGGCCGCTCTACGCGGGCGCGAACGTGACCCGAATATCCGACATCCGCCCAGCCGCGCAAATAGTCAGCGACCTGACCCCGTAGCTAGCTGCGGGCCGCCACCGAGTGCGCGGCTATCGGCCAAGAATTGCTAGCCGCTGAGATGGGCCGGTCCGGTGCTCGATCGGGACTGCAGACAGCGAGCCAGGCGTAACAGATCGGCGCGCGGGAGACCTCCGACCTGTTCTTCACCAAGCACCCCAGGGCTGGACCCACGGCTGCGAGACGCTAATCCGTTGCCCATCCAGGCGGGTGTGTACGTTGCGGGCATGAGCGATGGGACGCTCGCACGGAGCTACGGCAAGGTCTTCAACGAGGTCGCGGTCGAGTACGACCGCAATCGCCCGACCTACCCCGATGCGCTCGTCGATGAAGCGTGCGAGGTGGCAGGCATCGGGGATGGGGACCGGGTGCTCGAGATCGGGTGCGGGACCGGTCAGCTGACGCGCAGCCTGCTCGCGCGAGGGCTGCGCGTGAGCGCACTCGAGCCGGGAGACCAACTGATCCTCCTCGCCGAGGAGAACCTGAAGGATGCGGGCGATGTGGAGTTCCTCCACGCGCGGCTCGAGGACATGCAGCTGCCCCGGGAGAGCTACGAGGCGGTGTTCTCGGCGTCCGCAATCCACTGGGTTGACCCTGAGCTGAGCTGGCGGAAGATCGCCGACGCGCTCGCTCCCAACGGGACGCTTGCCCTGATCCAGTACTTCGGCCTTCAGGAGCGGCGCAGCGCTGATGATCAGGAGGCTCTGCTGTCGGCCCTGCGCAGGCACGCGTGGGAGATCGCCGCGACCTGGCCCACCTACCGCGACCTCGATTGCACGATCGCGGGCGTGCAGGAGCGCCGTCGGAACGTCGCGGACGCCTGGAGCTGGCTGGGGAGCTACGACATAGGACGTGACTACGCAGCCGATCTGTTCGAGGATCTGCAGCTCGCAACCGTGCCAACCCTGACCGAGCACACCGCCGGTGAACTCAACGCCCTGCTCGGCACGATGTCATTCTGGGCACGACTCTCACCCGAGCAGCGTGACGCCCTCGTGAACGAGAATCACGCTCTCCACGAGCGCCTGGGGCGGCCAATCCGGGCGAGCACGCTCGCCGCACTACTCACGGCGCGACGCAGTACCGCCGCGCCTCAACGGTAAGCACATAATGCACGAACCCACTTCCACCGCTCCAGACGGTCGCTTCAGGACGGAAGCTTGCCGCCCGCGCGGCGTCGCACCCCATCCGCGCCCGCGACCAGCACTTCGCTGACCAGCTCCGGCGCGAACAGCCCGTGCTCGACCACGCCCGGGGTCTCGCTGAGCCTCACCGCCAGCCCGTGCACGTCCTCGACCGGGCCGTGATAGTCGGCCAGCAGGTTCCCGTCCGGGCTCGCCCCGGCATTTCGCAACCGCGCGTCCCCGACCGTCGCCAGCGTCCGCTCCACGCCGAACCGCAGCACCTCCAGCGGGACGGGCGGCCCCAGCCTCGTCACCTGCTTCTCCGCCGAGACGATCACCACGAACCGTCGCGCCGCCGCCGCCACGATCTTCTCGCGCGTGTGTGCTCCGCCGCCGCCCTTCACCAGCCAGCACGCCGAGTCGACCTGATCGGCTCCGTCGATCGCGATGTCCAGCTCGCCCACCTCGTCCAGCTCGCACACCCGCAACCCCAGCTCCGTCGCGATCTGAGCCGTCGCCGGCGATGTCGCCACGCAGCGCGTCTCCGTCAGCTCGCGCGCGCGCTCGCCCAGCGCCACCAGCAGGTGCGCGACCGTCGAGCCGGTCCCCAGCCCGAGGGCCATCCCATCCTTCACCAGCTCCGCCGCCGCCTTCGCGGCCGCGTCCTTGCGCCTGTCGATCGTCGCGGGGTTCAGGTCCTCGTCGCTCAGGGGCGGCCGTAGCCGCGCAGTCGCACGATCGGGCGCCATGGTGCGGGCGAGCGTATCGTTCCGGGCGCCTCTCTGAGGCGCAACCGCTCCGGCGCGTCCGGTCGGTGCAAGAGCAGGCCCTGTCCCACCGAGCAGTGCAGCTCGCGAGCGAGCGCCAGTTGACGGTTGGTCTCGATCCCCACGGCCACCGCCGTCAGGCCGCTCTCGTGGGCGAGCGCCAGCGCTGCCACGACCATCGCGCGCCTGTCCTTGTCGCGCTCGAAGCCCTGGATCAGGGTGAGGTCCAGCTTGAGCATGTCCAGCGGCAGGCTCCCCGGCAGGCTGAGCGTCGACTGGCGCGCGCCGAAGTTATCGAGCGCGACCGCGACGCCGAGGCGCCTGACGTCCCGCAACGCCGCCCGCGCGCGTGCCGGATCCCGCAGGACGACCTCCTCGCTCACCTCCAAGCGCAGCGCGCGCCCCGGCAGGCGGTAGTACGTGAGCGCCTCCTGCACCCGCTCGGCGAGGTCGCCACCGGTCAGCTCACGTGCGGAGATGTTCACCGAGACCGGCACCTCGATTCCGTCGCGGCGCCACACGGCCGCCTGTGCGCAGGCGGTGTGCAGCACCCAATCGCCGATCTGCACGATCAGCTCGCTCTCCTCGGCCAGCGGCAGGAAGCTCAGCGGGGCCATCGGATCGGCGCCGTGAGGGCGCCAGCGGACGAGCGCCTCGCAGCCGACCGGTCTGCCGCCTGAGAGCGGCAGCAGGGGCTGGTATGCGAGCAGCAGCTCGTGACGAGGCAACGCATGCTCGAGGCGATCCTCCAGCTCCAGGCGCGCGCCGGCCTCGCGGCGCAGATTCTCGTTGAACAGCTCCAGGCTGTGGCCGCCGGCGCGCTTGGCGCGGTACATCGCCACGTCGGCCTCGCGCAACAGGTCCTCGGGATCGGCCTCGGGGTCGTGGGAGATCGACACGCCCACGCTGGCGAGCATCGAGACCTCGGCCGTGCCCACCTGAAACGGCGCCTCCAGGGCGTGCAGCACGCGTTCGGCGACGGCGAGCGCCTCGGCGTCTGAGTCGAGATCCTCGGCCAGGATCACGAACTCGTCACCACCCAGCCGCGCGACCGTGTCTGAGTCGCGCAGCATCTCCGCCAGGCGCTCGGCCATCGAGATCAGCAGGTGATCGCCGACGGCGTGTCCGAGGTTGTCGTTGATCGCCTTGAACCCGTCCAGGTCGATGAACAGCAACGCGACCGGTCCGTTGCTGCGGCGCAGGCGCGTCAGCGCCTGGCGTGCGCGATCCATCAGCAGCAGCCGGTTCGGCAGCTTTGTCAGCGGGTCGTGCAGCGCCTGGCGCTCCAGCCACATCCGATCGGTCACATCCCTCGCCGCCGCGTACCACACCTCGCCGTCGCAGCGCGCGCTCCATGAGAGCCATCGCCACGAGCCGTCCTTGTGGCGGTAGCGGTTCGTGAAGTTCACGAGCTGCGCGCTGCGGTTGCGCCCGGCCAGCGTCAGCGCGAGCGTCTGCTCGACATCGTCCTGGTGCACCCGCGCCTGCATCGGCTGGGCCATCAGCTCCTCGATGCTCCAGCCCAGCGCGTCCTCCCACGCGGGATTCAGCAGCGTGAACCGGCCGTCGAAGGAGATCGCCGCCAGCAGGTCGCTGGTCATCTCGAACAGCCTTTCCACCCCGCGCGCATCCGCATGGCGCGTCTCCTCGGCGTCGGCGATGATGCCGCTCGCCATGTCATCGGCGTTGGCGGTGACGGTCGCCGGACCGGCGGTATCGGCGTGATGGTCGGTGGTTGGGACGTTGATGCGCATCGTCACCCATCCTCCTCGGCGCGCGTACCCCATTGCCGGGCCCGGCAATCATGGACTGGACGAATGGTTTAGGTGAGCTGTCTCCGGGCCGCTCAGGACGGGGCCGCGTCGAGCGGCGGCGTGGCGGGCTCCGGTCCGTCCGCCGTCTGCACCCGCGCGTGCACCCCGGCGTCGACGTCTCCGCGTAGGTAACGCCAGATCGACAGGCACATCATCACGGTCATGATGATCGCGCTCGACACGCACTCCTCGCAGATGGCGTGGATCGAGAACACCTCGCGATATGTCAGGTAGACGCTGAACCCGAACCCCCCGAGGGTCAGCGCCGCGGTCAGGAAACGGAAGCGCTCGTCGTCGGGGGCCAGCAGCGACGCGAGGATCGCGACGTAGCCGATCAGCCCGATCAGGGCCACTGGCACGCCGGCGAGCTCGGAGTAACGCGAGGTCTGCACTTTCGTGCAGCTTTCGCCGGCCGTGCACGCGGGTTTGATCCCGGCGTAGTGGACGTAGGTCACGTAGCCGGCCACCACCAGGCCGAGGAGCGTGAGCACGATCAGCGTGATCCGCAGGGCACGCGCGCTCATGACGCTAGTGTCTCGATTCAAAAATTCGTTGAGTGTTTGCCGAGTGGATGGTCGTGATCTGACGTTCGATGGCGGCGGTCTGCTGGCCGATCTTCGATCGGTCGGTAGTACGTGGGCCGTCGACGGCGGGCGTCAGGCGCGGGCAGACGCCGGGAAACGCCATCGAATTTTTGAATCGCGACATTAGGCCCGCAGCAGCTTTTCGATCGCTTCGTCGAACGACGTCGGTTCGGTCAGCGAGCTGTATTCGAGCTTGTTCATCTTCCCGCCGGTCTTGCCGATCAAGAACGACGGCGTGCCCGTGAACCCGGCGTTGTTGGCGGCCTGCTTGTCGCTTTCGACCTCGTTCGTGAGTGCCGGGTCGCCGCGATCGCTCGTCCATTTCGCGAGGTTCAACCCGGGCACCTGCTGCGCCAGGTTCTGCAGGTAGCTTTCGGTGACGTAGCCGCTGTCCTCTTCGCCCTGCTCGTGGTAGAACAGCTCGATGAAATCCCACGCACGGTTCTGCTTGCCCGCGGCGTAGGCCGCGATCTGCTGGGTTTTGAACACTTCCGGTTCGCGCGTCGCCGTCTCCATCGAGTGGTATTCGACCTTCACTTTCCCGGTCCGCACCCACTTCTGGATGATCGACGGCAGCGCCCCCAGCGTGAACTCCTTGCAGATCGGGCACTCCAGGTCGCCGAAGTACTGCAACGTCACGGGGGCGCTCGGATTGCCCAGCGTGTTCCCACCCTGGGGAATGCCGCCGACGAGCGAGTTGACGGCCGCGACGTTTTCGTTCGCTGCTTTCGTGCCGCTCTGGACCTTCTTCGTGCCGCCGCCGCCCGTCGCGATCAGGATCACGACGACGATCGCCACGACGATCGCCGCGACGATCCCGAGCTGGGTCAGCCGCGCCCTGCGTTTCGCGCCGGCGGCTTCCGCTTCCTCCAAGGCTTTGCGCTGCGTCCGCGCCTGCTCGCGCCGCTGCTTGCGCGTCAGGTCCGCCTCGTCGTCCTCGACTCCCGAGCTGCTCATAGACTCACTTTCTACACGTTTTTGCTCAATCTTGTCTAAGTCCCCGCATCGCGCGCGGTGTTCGGGTCCCGGGCGTGCGACGATTTGGTGGTTCCGGTCCGCCGTGAGCCCCCGTAGCTCAGCTGGATAGAGCAGCGGACTTCTAATCCGCAGGTCGCTGGTTCGAATCCAGCCGGGGGCGTCGATGCCAGAGGTTTCTCGCCACCCCCGCGCCGACGCGATCCTGCTCGGCGACAACCTCGACCTACTGCCACAGTTCGCTGACGCCTCGTTTCAGCTGATCTACATCGACCCGCCGTTCAACACCGGCCACGTCCAGACCCGCCAGACGTTGCACACCGACCCCGACCCCGACGGCGATCGCACCGGGTTTCAGGGCCGTCGCTACAAAACGCGCCTGCTGAATGAGTCCTCGTATCGCGACTCGTTCGAGGACTATCTCGCGTTTCTCACACCCCGCCTGACCGAAGCCCGCCGGCTGCTCACGCGCGCGGGCACGCTGTACTTCCACATCGACTACCGCGAGTCCCACTACTGCCGGCTGTTGCTCGACGAGCTCTTCGGTCGCGACTGCTTTCTGAACGAGCTCATCTGGGCCTACGACTACGGCGCCCGCACGCGACGGCGCTGGCCGCCCAAGCACGACACGATCCTCGTCTACGTCCGCGACCCCTCCGCGTACCACTTCGACGCGGCCGCGGTCGACCGTGAGCCGTACATGGCCCCGGGGCTCGTGACGGCGGAGAAGGCCGCGCGCGGCAAGCTGCCGACGGACGTGTGGTGGCACACGATCGTGCCCACGCGCGGCGCCGAGAAGACCGGCTACCCGACGCAGAAGCCCCTCGGCATCGTCCGGCGCATGGTCCAGGCCTCCACCCGGCCGGGCGACTGGTGCCTGGACTTCTTCGCGGGCTCCGGCACCCTCGGCGCCGCGGCGGCGGAGCTAGGCCGCCGCTACGTCCTGATCGACTCCCAGCCCGAGGCCGTTCGAATCATGCGGGCTCGCCTGGGTGTGGATGGGGGAGGGGGTGAGACCGACGGTCGTGCCGGGGCGATCCCGCACGCCGGAGTTGACGGGGTTGACGGGGTTGACGGGGGCGCCGAGGCTGACGGGGGCGCCGGGGCTGACGGCCGCGACGACACGGTCCCGCAGGATGACCATCGCCTGGCCGGCGGGGCTGAGGGTGATGCTGCGCCTGCGCGTCCCCTCGGCGGCAGCACCGACGGGCTCGATCTCGCACGCCCGCAGCACGGCTCCTAGCACCACCCGCATCTCCAGCAGCGCGAAGCTCGCGCCCAGACAGCGCGTGCGCCCGCCGCCGAACGGGATCCAGGTGTACGTCCCCGGCGGCTGCTCCAGGAATCGCTCGGGGCGCAGCTCGTGCGGACGCGGGTAGATCTCCGGGTCGCGGTGCACCAGGTAGGCGCTGGCGATCAGCGCCACCCCCGGCGGGTACTCGACGCCGCCGATCTGAACTCTCTGCTTGACCACGCGCGGCTCGGCTTCGGCGAGCACGGGTCGCAGCCGCATGATCTCCTGGATGCTCGCCGTCAGGTAGGGCGTCTCGCCCTCGCTCTGGTCGAGCTCTTCCACGAGCGTGCTTCTCACCCGGGGCTCGCGCGCCAACCGCTCGAACGCCCACGCCAGCTGTGAGGCGGTCGTCTCGTGGCCCGCCACCAGCGCGGTCATCAGCTCGTCGCGCAGCTCCTGGGCGCTCATCGGCTCACCGTCCTCGTGCCTTGCGTCCAGCAGCATCTCCAGCACGTCCCCGCGACCGCCGTCCGCGTCGGCGCCGCGCTCGCGACGGCGCTGCTCGATCAGCGCGAACAGCTGCCGATCGACCTCTGCGTGCAATTCGGGGAACCGCGCCCAGGGCCCGTGCCCGGAGAACACCCGCTGCGCGAACGGCAGCAGCGACAGGGGGCTTTCGCTGAACGCGAGCAGCTCGGTCAGCGTCTCGCGCAGCTCGTCCAGCTGCGCGCCCCGCTCCAACCCGAACACGACCCGCAGGATGATCTCGAGCGTCACCTTCTGCAGCCTCGGGTGCAGCTCGATCGCCTCTCCTCGGGGCCAGCTCTCGAGCTCGCGC
Organism: uncultured Solirubrobacterales bacterium; assembly: GCA_963749285.1. Lineage (GTDB taxonomy): Bacteria > Actinomycetota > Thermoleophilia > Solirubrobacterales > Solirubrobacteraceae > Palsa-744. The sequence goes on from CAVVMD010000002.1 coordinate 466,964, forward strand.
TCGGTCAGCTCCGCCATCACGCCCGCCAGCGCCTGCATGCGCTCGCCGTGAAACGCGGGCAGCATCAGCCGGCGCTGCTCCATGTGCGCATCCTCGTCGAGCAGGATCACCGAGTTGGGCCCGACGATCGATTCCAGCACGCGCACGCCCTCGCCGGGGTGCAGCACCTCGGGCGCTGCCATGAACACCTGCTTGATCTCCTCGGGATCGGACAGCACGACGAACGGGGGTTGGCCCAGCAGCCGCAGCGTGAACCGCCGTCCATAGCGTGCCCGGCAGCGTTCGAGCAGAGCCGTGGGGCGCCTCCAGGCCATGATCGTCTGCCAAGCTGCGGGTTGGCGCGGTCCCGGGGGCAGCTCGCTTCTGTGACCGTTCATGATGATGACGCTCCTTTCAGAGGATTTTTGCTTCACAACTACAATGTACTCATGAGTATATCTACTAATTGGTATCTGTCAAGTTCGCTTGGGTTGGGCAGGAGGTCGGGCTGATGCCGCGCGGGCAATTCGATCGCAGCGAGCGCCGGGCGCTCACGCGCGCGCGGCTGCTGGAGGCCGCCGCCCGGGTGTATGCGCAGCGCGGGTTCGCGGGGGCGACGCTGGATCAGGTCGCCGGGGAGGCAGGCTTCACCAAGGGCGCCGTGTACGCCCATTTCGGGAGCAAGGAGAACCTGCTGCTCGCACTGCTGCGGGAGCACCTGGCGGGCCAGATCGCCGAGCAGCTGGAGCTGTTCGATCGCGACCGCGCGAGTTGGGAGCGCCCGCTCGCGGGCGCCGACAGCTGGATGAAGCAGCTGCGCGCCGACCCCGCTCCGTTCAGGCTGTTCGTCGAGCTGTGGAGCTACGCCCAGCGGGACGAGGACCTGCGCCGGCGTTTGGCGAGTGGCCTCGGCGCGTTTCGCGCCACGTTCGCGCGCTTTGCCTCTGAGAGCTCCGCCGACGCCGGCGTCGAGGTGTCGGCGGCCGTGAACGAGCAGTTCGGCACGGCGCTGCTGGGCCTCAGCATCGGTCTCGGGATGCTCGAGCTGGCCGATCCCGACTCGGTGCCCGTGCCGCTGCTCGGCGTCGTGACCTCGATCTTCATCCGCGCCTTGGAATCCAGCCCGCAAGCGCGCGAGCTGCTCGCGGGCGTGGACGTGCAGGCCTTCACCTGATGTTCCACGTCGAGCTGCGCCAGTTTCCGCACAACGCCTGTGCGTTCAACCTGAGCGAGGCCGAGCTGTTGCAGACGCTCGTCATCCCGTGGTCGCAAGAGCAGTGGGTCGAGTTGGGCGAACGCAAGTGGAACCAGCACCAGGCGCGCCTGACGGTGCTGGAGGGCCCGCATCTCCCCGTCGAGGATCTGGCGATGGGTCGCGGCTGGCGCAACGCCCAGCATCGGTCCGAGGACGTCACCGAGCGCGTGCTCGCACGGGCGCGGGGCTCCCAGCAGCCCGGGGGAGCGGTAGCCGGCGTCCCGGCCGCCGCGGTCACGGCTCCGGGGGACGCTCCCGCGGCCGGGCTCGATGCGCAGCTTCCGTCCCTGCTCGGAGCCGATCCGGATGCCCTGCTGCAAGCCTGGCGCCTGGCCGCCCGGCGCCGCCCCGAGCTCTCGCCGAGCGAGTCGCTCGCGCTGGCCGAACAGACGCTGCGCTCGCTGGGCGGGGAGCCTGTCTGACACGTCGCTAGACTGCGATCTCCTCACTTGGTGGGCGTAGCTCAGCTGGTAGAGCTCCTGGTTGTGGTCCAGGCGGTCGCGGGTTCGAGTCCCGTCGCTCACCCTCAAAGCTCTCGCCTCGACACCCCGCAAACCTAGTGTCCGTCTCCCGTCCAGCTAAAGGGGCGAGACAACGGTCATGTCCGGCTGTCTTTGCCGGACATGAGCGTGTTCGCCCCGCCGGTTCGAGTCCCCTCGCTCACCCTCACGAAATAGCTCAAATAGGCATTTTTCGCCGAAACCGGAGCCGCCAAGATGGTCCCACGGGGACAAACGGGGAACAGGACCGCCTAGCGCTGCCTGGCGGTCGCGCATAGGATGCCGAGTCTATGCTCGTGTAAGACGACTGTTCTGAGGAGACCATATGCCTGGACCGGTGTTGTTCTGCTACGACGGGTCGGAGGGGTCGCGCGCGGCGATGGCCGCGGCGGCGGAGCTCGTCGTCCATCCGGCGCCTGCGGTCGTGTTGACGGTCTGGCAGTCCGCGGCGGTGTTGTTGGCGCGGGCCGGGGGCTTCGGCGGCGGCTGCTTGAGCGCTGAGGAGGGTCCATGAGCGCACTGAAACGGGAGGCCACGATCAGATGGCTGGGTCATCCTCCGGATAGCGCGCCGCGCCTCACTGTCGGAAGTCATTCGATTGCGCCGCTGCTGTCGCTTCACGTGGATCCCGAGGTGACGGATCCGCTGGCGACATTGCCGGGCGAGCTGCTCGCCGGAGCGATTGGCAGCGTCTTCACTTGGCTTGTCGCGGAGCAGCTCGTCAAGGAAGGAACCCAGGCTCGCGAGCTCATCAGTTACCTAACGCTGACACTCTCAGGTGAGGCCGACGACGCCACTGACGCGATGCTGAGCGTGATTACCTGCCAAATGTCGGGACGCGTAGCGGGCGTGCAGGAGACACATCTGGAGATGGTGGCGCAAGCGGCGATGACCCAGTGCATAAAGAAACTGGGCATGCGCAGCGAGGGGATCGAGGTCACGGTCGAGGCTTCGCTAGAGGGGAGTTGGTCAAAGGCGTCCGAGCTATAGCGTCAAGCCGTACCGAGTCGCTCGATCGCCTCGTCACGGTCGGTGGTCTGGGCGGCGTGACGCGGATCCAGTGGAGGGCCGCGTGCGGTGCCGGGCCGGTCTCGCTAGTAGCCGTATTTTTCGACGGGCGGAGAGGGGGGAGCAGGCGTTGTAGCAGTGGGGGTTGGAGTAGTCGTCGTAGGCGTAGTCGTCGTGGGCGTAGGCGTGGTCGCCGGCGTTGAGGTGGTGGGGGTCGGCGTCGTGGGAGTCGAGGGTGAGCTCGGCGTGGCTTCGGTAGTCGCCGGCGCCGGGATCGCGTTGGTGGCTGCCGAGATCACGTGCCATGTGCCGCCGAAGCTATGGATGTTCTCGCCGTTCGTGGCGCCCTTGGCGCCGTCGCCCGAGAAGTGGTAGAGGGGCAGGCCGTGGAGCGTGACCTGAAGCATCCCGTTGCTGCGCCGCAGAATCGCGAGATGGCCATGCACGCCGGACCCGGACGTGAGCTTGGTCTTGCGCGAGCGCACCGTGAGCGGTGGCCACGCCGCCAGGCATTCGCTGCTCTTGCACAGGAGACGATGGGTCGTCTCGGGGCTGAGGGCGTAGAGCGTCCGGCCGTGCGCGTCCACCACGATCTTTTCGCTGAACTTGGCGTTCATGGCCGATCCGACCGTCGGCGCCGCGGAGCCCGCCGCGAGCGCCATCGCCGCGAACATGGCGATCAGCGCCACCGTCACGACCACCGTGCACATCGCCAGACCCGAAGGGCGCCCATGCCGACGCGGCCGCGCTGCCTGCTGTGACTCTCGATCGAACATGTCGCTCCCTCCGCTGGTGGCCATTACCTCACTAGACGCCGCCGGCCCCATAACCTTTCGCGGTATGTCGGTGAGCTACCCTGCGGCCGTTACGAGCATCAGCGCGAACCCGTCGTAACCCTTGCCGCCGACCGTCTGGATCGCGGTGGCGTCGACCCGCGGGTCGTCCGCGATCAGCTCGTAGAAGCGGCGAATGCCCCGGATGCCCTCGTTGCCCACCGTCGGGTCATCGCCGTCGGGGTCGAGAATCGCACCATCGCGCACGACGTTGTCGACGATGATCATCGTGCCGGGCCTCGACAGCTTCAGGGACCATTCGAAGTACCCCGGATTGTTCCCCTTGTCGGCGTCGACGAACACCAGGTCGAACGGGCCCGCGTTCTCGGCGACGAGCTCGGGCAGGGTCTGAAGGGCCGGTCCGACGCGCAGCTCGACGATCTGCTCGTAGCCCGCGCGCGCGATGTTCGCCCGGGCGATCTCCGCAAACCGGGGCTCGGCCTCGAGCGTGACCAGGCGCCCGCCGGGGGGCAGCGCCCGCGCCAGCCAGATCGTGCTGTAGCCGCCGAGCGTGCCGAGCTCGAGGATCGTGCGCGCCTGCTGCACGCGCGCGAGCAGCTGCAGCAGCTTGCCCTGGTTCGGCGTGACCGCGATCGGCGGCAGCCCCGCGGCGTCGCTGTCCCTCATCGCGGCGTCCAGCGCCGGGTCCTCGGGCACGAGCAGGCCGGTGATGTAGTCGTCGACGGCGGCCCAGCGTTGGTGTGATTCGGTGCTCGTTGTATCGGTCATCGGTGCTGTGACGCTATCCGATTCGGGTTGAGGTGTATGCCGAGACCGGGTCGTGTGGCAGGCCAAGAGCGAGGCGACCGCGGCAAGGCGCGTGCGCGAGACGGAGCGTTTTCGAGATGACGCTTATCCCCGCTGATGGGGCGCGCTGTTCCACGAGCTACCGTGCGTGGCAGATGCCCATCGCTCGCACCGATGCCGCGCACAAGCGACTGACGCTGATCGCGTGCATCATGGGCTCGGGCATCGTGCTGCTGGACGGCACGGTCGTGAACGTCGCGCTGCCCACGATTCAGCGCGCGCTCGGCGGGGGGCTGGCCGCGCAGCAGTGGGTCGTCAACGGCTATCTGCTGACGCTCAGCTCGCTGATCCTCGTGGGCGGGTCACTCGGGGATCTGTTCGGCGAGCGGCGAATCTTTGCGCTCGGGGTCTCGGGCTTCGGCGTCGCCTCGCTGGCCTGTGCGGTCTCGCCCACGATCGGGGTGCTCGTGGGCGCGCGCGCCGTGCAGGGGGTCGCCGGCGCCCTGCTCGTGCCCAGCTCGCTCGCGGTGATCGTCAATACGTTCGCAGAGGACGAGCGCGGCGCTGCGATCGGCAGCTGGACGGCCTGGGGCGCGATCGCTGGAGTGCTCGGGCCGCTGGCCGGTGGCGAGCTGCTCGCGCTCGGCTCCTGGCGGTGGCTGTTCGTGATCAACATCCCGTTCGCGGTCGCCTGCGTGTGGCTGATCCTGTTCGCGGTTCCCCGCGCCGCCCCGCGCCGGGCTGGCGCCCGCCGGGTGGACGTGCCGGGGGCTCTACTGTGCGCGGCGGGTCTCGCCGGTCCGGTGTTCGCGCTGATCGAGCAGCCGCGCCTGGGCTGGTCAAGCCCCGCCGTGATCGTCCCGCTCGTCGCCGGGATCGCGCTGCTGGGCGCGTTCCTCTGGCGCGAGTCGCGCGCTAGCGACCCGATGCTCCCGCTCGGGCTGTTTCGCCGGCGCAACTTCTCGGCCGGCAACATCGAGACGTTCTCGATGTACGCGGGCCTGGCCGTCCTGTTCTTCTTCCTGGTGCTGTTCCTGCAGCAGATCGGTGGCTACACGCCGCTGCAGAGCGGCTTGGCGACGCTGCCCGTGACCGTGATCATGTTTGTGCTGTCCCGTCGTTTCGGGGCGCTCGCCGACCGTTTCGGTCCGCGCTTGTTCATGGGCGGGGGGCCGCTCGTGGCGGCCTGCGGGCTGCTGCTGTTTCAGCGGATCGGGACCAGCGTCGACTACGTCTCAGAAGTGCTCCCCGGGCTGCTCGTATTCGCGCTGGGGCTGTCGATGACCGTGGCGCCGCTGACCGCCGCGGTGCTGGCCGGCGCCGAACCGTCCCAGGCGGGCATCGCATCGGGCGTGAACAACGCAATCGCGCGGGTCGCCGGCCTGCTCGGCACTGCCGCCGTCGGGGCGGCCGTCGCGGGCTCCTTCGGCTCGTCGCTGGATAAGCACCTGACGGGAGTGACGCTCGGGCCAGCCGCGCGTGCCGCGGTCGGCCAGGCCAAGCGGCTGCCGCTCGGGCGCCCGGATGTGCACGGCCTGGTGAGTGCCCAGGCGAGCGCGCTGACGCACGCCGCGGAGCAGGCCTCGCTGCACAGCTTCCATCTCGGCATGGCGATCGCCGGGCTGCTCGTCGCTTGTGGGGGTGTCGTGGGGGTGGTGGGGATTCGCAACCCGGCGCGATTCGTGCGGGCCACGGACTGTGAGGGCGGGGCGTTGGTGGGGGCGAGCTTGGAGGCTGCACGCGTGGGTGGGGCGGAGACTGAGCCGTCGCTGGACCCGGCCTGATGCATGAACGCCCTGAGCTGAGCGTGGACCGAAGTCGTGTCCGAGGCGGTTAAATTTTTGTGGCTTGCTTTTGTCAAGCTACGCCGATACCTCGTATGGCGATACACGGTTTGTGGGCTTGCCGGAGATAGTAGTAGGGTTTGATTTGGACTGGTGGATGGGGGTGGTGATTATATATGTAAGCTGCTTTTATAGCTACGCCGCTACCGCGGGTGGAAATTTCTCTGTTTGTGGGCTTGCCGGAGATAGGTCAGTGATAAATTGATCTTTAAATTGGCGCTGGCCGGTCTGCGACCGGCGATAAATGTAAGCTGCGATTGATCGCACATGATTGGGCGGGCTGTCTAGTGAAATCCTTTTAACTCACTGGGTCCTCGGCGTAGGCCCTGATCGCCTCGATCAGCGGTCCTAGGCGTTGACCGCGGGCGGTCAGGCGGTACTCGACGGTGGGGGGGCTGGTGGGTAGCACCGTGCGCTGCACGAGGCCCGCCGCCTCGAGGTCGCGCAGGCGCTCGGACAGCATCCGTGGCGAGATGCCGGCTACTGCCTCGGCGAACTCGTTAAAGCGCAGCGCACCGGTCAGGGCCGCGTAGATGATCGACAGCTGCCAGCGGCGCTCCAGGAGGTCCGCCGTCTGGCGGACCTCCGCGGGAACGGGCGCACACCGCTCAGACGTGCGCGACATCGCGTGCCGGCTCCAGGGCCCGGTCGAGGACCTCCTGGACGGTCATTACCGGGTGAAACGCCATCTGCTCGCGCACCTCCTCGGGAATCTCGTCCAGATCGCCGCGGTTGCGCTCGGGCAGGATCACGTCGGTCAGGCCCGCGGCGTGGGCGGCGAGCGCCTTCTGCTTGAGCCCGCCGATCGGCAGCACCCGGCCCTGCAGTGTGACCTCGCCGGTCATGCCGACCGTGTGCTTGACCGGCCTGCCGCTCAGCAGCGACGCCAGCGCCGTGACCATCGTCACGCCCGCGCTCGGGCCGTCCTTGGGAATCGCCCCGGCCGGGACGTGCACGTGGAACTCCCTTCCCTCGAAGGCGCTCTCGGGGATGCCGAGCTCCTCGGCGTGGCCACGCACATAGGACAGCGCGATCCGCGCCGACTCCTTCATCACGTCGCCGAGCTGGCCGGTCAGCACCAGGGCGTTGCCGGGAGCCGACTCGCCCGCCTTCATCGCGGTCGCCTCGACGAACAGCACATCCCCGCCGGCGCCGGTGACGGCCAGGCCGGTGGCGACACCGGGCGTCGCGGTCCGAGCGGCGGACTCCTGGAAGAACTTCTGGCGTCCGAGCGCGTCGCGCACGGTCTCCAGGTCGATCTTCACCGGGGTCTGCTTGGCGGCCTTCGCGGCCTTGGCCTTCCCCTTCTTGGCGGCCTTCTTGACCTCGCCGTCGGGAACCTTGCCGTTGCTCTTGGCAGCGGACTTCGCGGCGTCCTGTGCGTCGGCCCCGGACGCCCCGGCGGCCTCATCGGTCTCGGTCTGACTCTGCGCCGAGGCGATCCTGGTCGCGGTCTTGCGCAGCACCGTGCCCAGCTCGCGCTCGAGGTTGCGCACGCCCGCCTCGCGCGTGTACTCGGCGATGATCGTCTTCAGGACGTCGTCGGAGATCTCGACCTCGCTCTCGCGCAGGCCGTTGCGGTCGCGCTGGCGCGGCCACAGGTAGCCCTTGGCGATGGCGAGCTTCTCCTCGGAGGTGTAGCCGTCGAAACGGATCACCTCCATGCGGTCCAGCAGCGGACCGGGGATCGTGTCGGCGACGTTGGCCGTGGCGATGAACATCACCTGGCTGAGGTCCAGTTCGACGTCGAGATAGTGGTCGCGGAACGAGTGGTTCTGCGCGGGATCGAGCACCTCCAGCAGCGCCGCGGACGGATCCCCGCGCCAGTCCGCGCCGACCTTGTCGACCTCGTCCAGCAGGATCACCGGATTCATCGTGCCGGCGTCGCGCAGCGCCCTGACCAGGCGTCCCGGGAGGGCCCCGATGTAGGTGCGCCGGTGCCCGCGGATCTCCGCCTCGTCGCGCACGCCGCCCAGCGACATGCGCACGAACTCGCGGCCGGTCGCGCGGGCGATCGACTCGCCGATCGAGGTCTTGCCGGTCCCGGGAGGGCCGATCAGGGTGAGGATCGCGCCCGACTTGGGGTCGGCCTCGATGCCCCGGTCCTGGCGCAGCTTGCGCACCGCCAGGTACTCGGTCACACGATCCTTGACGTCCTCGAGACCCGCGTGATCTGCGTCCAGCACCGCGCGCGCCGCCACCGGATCGAGGTGCTCCTCCGAGCGCTTGCTCCACGGCACCGCGATCAGCCAGTCCAGGTAGGTGCGGATCATGCTCGACTCACCGGTCTGCTCGCCCATGCGCTCCAGGCGACCCAGCTCCTTCAGCGCCTGCGCCTGCACGTCCTCGGGCATGCCGGCGGCCTCGATCTTGGTGCGGTACTCCTCCGCGACGGATGCGTCGTCCTCGTCGAGCTCCTTGCGGATCGACTCCATCTGCTTGCGCAGGAAGTACTCGCGCTGCTGCTTCTCCGCGCCCTCCTGCACGTCCTCGCGGATGCGCTTGCGTATTTGCAGCTCGGCCAGGCTCTCACGTTGCAGCTTGACCGACAGCTCCAGGCGCTCGGTCACGTCCAGTGTGCGCAGCAGCTGGACCTTCTGTTCGTAGCTGAGGTTGGGCGAGTACCCGGCGGAGTCCGCCAGGGCGCCGGGCTCGGCGATCGCGCGCAGGAACGCCGCGATGCGCCCGTCGTCGCCGCGCAGCTCGAGGATCTCCTCGACGGTCGCGCGGTACTCGCGCTCCAGCTCGCGGGTGTGGCCGTCGACGGGCACCTCGTCGGGGCGCTCGTCGACCTCCACGCGCAGCTCGCCGCTGGGCCCGGTCTGGGCGGCGCCGATCAGCGCGCGGTGCTCGCCGGACAGCGCGACGGCATGACCGCCGCCGGGCAGCCGCAGCCGCTCGGTCACCTCGGCGATCGTGCCGACCTCGAGGAACTCGTTCTCGTGGCGCGGCACGAGCACGACGCGCTCGTCATCGCCGACCTCCTCGGTCAGCGTGATGCCCATGTTCGGGAACACGACCGTGTCCTCGAGCGGGATCAGGCGCAGCACCGGCTTGGGCTGGGAGGGGTTGATCTGGGGGGTGTCTGAGGATGCAGGCATGGGCGTAATCACGACTCCATATGAGGTTACGATTTGTTAGTTAGTATAGCGCGAGGTCGTTGCGTGTGCAAGTAGTTGTTGTTCGGGCGGCGCATGCGCCGCCCGCGAGACCGCACATGTGCGGTCTCGTGCCAGGGCCGCATGCGGCCCTGGCTCCCACGGCGCATGCGCCGTGGGACAGACAGGTGCATGCACCTGTCTGAACTACTCCTCGAAGCTGACCTCGACGTTCTCCTCCTGGACGCGCTCCTCGGTCTCCGCGGACGACGTCAGCGCACGCTTGTCGGCGTCGAGCAACGGCGCCGAGAAGAAGCTGCGCGGCCACAGCCGCCGCGCCCGCACGACGTTGATCTCCGCGGCGATCAGCGTTACCTGGCCGCCGAGGTACAGCCACGCCAGCAGACCCAGCACGAACGCGAACAGACCAGAGGTCTCCTGCGCGTGGCGGACGACGTGGGCGACGTAGTAGCCGCCGATGTGCTGCAGGATCTGCCACAGCACGGCTGCGACGATCACGCCCGGGATCAGATCGCGGGTCTGTATCTCGTCCGGGCTCAGAAACCGGAACGCGGCGAAGAACAGCAGCAGGTTCGATGCCAGCGCGAGCAGAACCCCGCCGAGCACGGCGGTCGCACCCGCGGTCTGTGCGGTCACGTAACCCGCGGCGACGGTCGAGACGATCAGGAGCACACCGAGCACGGCGAGCAGGCCAATGCCGCGCAGGCGCCAGGCCAGGAAGTTCGGACGGCGCTTGCGCGGGATGTGCCAGACCTGCTGGAACGCGTTCTGCGTCGCCCCCACGATCCCCAGGCCGCCCAGCAGCAGGCCGACCACCCCGATCGCCAGCGCGCCCGCGCTGCCTTTGAGCGAATGGACGTTGCTCTGCAGCTGATCGCCGATGATCGGGAACTGGCCGAGCGCCGAGTGCAGGACTTCGGTCTGGGTCTTCGGATCCCCTTCGAGCACGAACCCGAGCACCGTGACGAGCACCAGCAGCAGCGGAAACAGCGACACGAATCCGTAGTAGGCGATCAGCGCCGCGAGCTGGCCGGCTCCGTCGTCGCCGAACTTCTTGATCACCGCGGCGAGGAAGCTGAGCCGCGGGTGACGCTGCTGGAGGCGGTCCAGCTGCTGCAGGCGATCGGTGAGGCTCATCGCGGGTTCTCCGGTGGGGCCGCGCGCGTGCTCCCGCTCCGAACGCTCGTCGATTGGAGGGGGGGTCTGCGCAAGATCGGGAGCGACATGCCCATGTGTCTACCCGATTCCAGGCGCGAGCGCTCGACCCTGCCGAGGAGGTGGCACGGGTGGCGCAGGCAGCGCGCGCTCGCTTGCTGTCCGCGCATCGCCACCGGCTGCGCTGGGAGGACCTGGAGGACTGCTACAGCCAGGCGACTGTCGAGCTGGTGGCGCAGGCGCGCCGCGGCGAGCTGCGATTCTCGGGCAGAACCCACCTGCGCAACATGCTCGAGCTGCGCTTCGTCTCGCGGGTCTCAGACCGTCGCCGTGCGCTGCGCGGTCGCAGCCCGGCGGAGGTCGACGCTCGACGGGACGCTTTCGCTGGGTGGCGCGGGAGAGCCGGAAGTGGAGATCGCCGATGCGCGCGCCGACGTGGAGCGGCGCACGATCTTGCGCTTCGAGCTGCGCTCGCTGCAGCGGGCGGCACACGCGCTGAGTCCCGATCAGCGGCTCGTGCTGGCCTGCCAGATCGGGCTGCAGATGAGCGCGGAGGAGTTCTGCCTCACGTTTGGCTGGTCGCAGGACAAGCACCGCAAGGTCGCCCAACGCGCGCGCACGCGGCTGCGGCGGCTTCTGGATGAACCGGTCGCGGAGGAGGCGCATGGCATCGCGGCGCGGCGCGCTGGGGCTTCGAACGAGGGAGCCTCGGAGGAGGGGACGCGGGGCGTGGCAAGGGGCGTGGCCGAGGCGAGACGGGGCGCGGAGAAAAGTTTTTTCGATGGGTGTCCCGTTTTGCCGTGCCCGTCGGAGTAGAGGGCAGGGACCCACCTATGAACATATCTCCCCCCACTCATAGGCGCGTCCCCTGGGACGCCGGCAGTCGATTGAACGGACGACCGCTCGGCGATGCCCATCCGCGCGCATGCGGCCGGAAGCCGGGTATCTCCCCATCTCGGCTTCCGGTCGCCCGCGTGCGCGTCTTTTGCCCGGCGGGATCGCAGGGAGCGCCACGATGATGCCGGCGCTGCTGCGCCGTGAGCCTCGGGCTGTCTACCGGATCTACAGCGAGGACGAGTACCTCGCCGGTATCGACCCGTTCACCGACTGGGACGTCCCACCACCGGCTGAGGAGACGAAGCGTGGACGCACGCTGCAGCGATTCGCCGGCGCCGCGGCGCTCACCGGAGCGGTGGGCACGGTCGGTGGTGTGGTCGGTCTCAGCCTGCACGCGCATTCCGCCGGTCGGAGGGAGATCGCGGAGCGTCTCGTGCCGTCCATAGGAATGGCGGCGCCTCGCGAGAGCGCGAGCACGGTGCAGGTGAGGTCTGTGCAGGTCAGGCTCCCGCATGTCGCCCAGTGGAACCGGCCGCACCGCAAACACGCGGACTGGAGAGCGCCAGTGCGGGTTACGCTCGCCCCGGTGCGCCGGATCCAGACGCACACGGTGGTGCAGACGCCTGCTCGGGTGGTCGCTGTGAGCACTCCGCAGAGTGCGCCTGCACCCGTGGCGAGCACCGCGCAGAGCACGCCCGCCGAAGCCGAAGCCGCAGCCGCAGCCGCGGCGAGGCCGCGGGCACAGAGCGAGTTCGGGTTTGAGCGCTGACATGGACGGCGGGTCGCCGAGATGAACGACTGGCCGACAGCACGCGTGGGCGCAAGCGTGACGGTGAGCGCGAAGCCGCTGTGGCGGATCAGGCTCGCGCGCGAACTGCCGCGACTGCTGTTGCTGGGGGTCTCGTTCGCGGGACTGCTGGCCAGCGCCCGCTTCGCGATCGCGCCTCCACGGCCCGTGAGCAGTACGCGCTCAGCTCCGGTCGCGGCTGCGCCGGACCTCGCGGCGCAGGGGTTCGCGCAGCTGTTCGCGCGCCGTTATCTGACCTGGGAAGCGAACGATCCCGAAGCCCATCAGCGGGCGCTCGCGCCGTTCGTCGGCGCGAGCATGGAAGCAGACGCGGGACTGCAGCCGCCCGCCGGCGGCGAGGAGCAGGTGCAGTGGACCGAGGTCGTCCAGGAACGGACCGCTACCCCCGGCGAGCATGTGTATACGGTCGCTGCGCAGACCGACACGGCCGGCCTCGTGTACCTGACTGTGAGCGTGCAGCGCGCCGCGGACGGCGCTTTGCAACTGACCGGTTATCCGGCGTTCGTGGGTGCGCCGGCATCCGGTCCGGCCGGCACCGATAACAAGCTGCGCGAAGTCTCAGACCCGGCGCTGCAGACGGTCGTGGAACGGGCGCTGCGTAACTACCTGGCCGACTCCGGCGCCGAGCTGGCGGCGGACCTGACGAGCACCGCGCGCGTGTCGCTGCCCGCGCAGGCGCTGAGCCTGGAAGCGGTGCAGCACCTGAACTGGTCGCCCGCAGGCGGCGACGCGGTCAGCGCGATCGTCGTGGCCCAAGACGCTCGCGGCGCGCGCTACACGCTCGCCTACGAGCTCGACGTCGCCGAGGTGGCCGGCCGCTGGGAGGTGGCCGCGATTCAGACGAACCCCGACTCGTGACCGTCAGCGGGGGATCGCGAGCGCTCGTGCCCCGAGAGGGCGCTCCACACGCTCGACACCCACATCCACATGCTCGACACCCACACCCACAGATAGACGCACGCCGAGTCACACCACTCGCCATCAACCGAAAGGCGCCAGCATGAGAATCCCCAATCACCTCCAACTCCCAGATCCTCCGCTCGCGCGGGCTCGCGCAATCCTGCTGCTCGCGGGCGTGTGTTTCGTCACCGGAGGACCGGTTGCCCAAGCGGCGATCATGACCCCGACCCCGACATCGGAATCGGGGAGCGCCCAGCAGGGGGCAGCCGCGAGCGAAAAATCCGGCAGCTCGCTGGAATCGGCCGCCGCGAAGGCGGGCAGCACGGGCAGGGCGGTGGCGATGAGCCTGATCGGGCTCGCGTTCGCCGTGGCGGCGATCGTGCTCGCGTTCAAGCGCGACTTCAAGGAGGCCGCGGGCGTGTTCGCGGTCGGGATCGTATGTGTGCTGCTGGCGACCCCGACGGGCGTGAGCGTGCTGCAGGACACCGTCAACTCACTGTTCGGCCCGCACGGATGATCGCGGTGGCGGTGTCGCCGGGCAGCGTTCGCGCACAGCCCCACCGCGCCCGCCCGCGGACGGGCTGACGATGGAGATCCGCTCCTACCGCGCCGTGTTCGACCTCGAGCGGCGGATCTATCGAGTCGACCGGCTGCGGTTGAACCCGGGCGGCGTGCCGGTGCGCGGGGTCGTCTACTTCCTCGCGCTGCTCGCGGCGATCCTGATCTGCGGGAGCGTGCCGCCGCTGTCGGCGGTGACGGGCGCGCTGCCGTGGTATCTGGTTGACGTAGCGCTGCCGATCGCGAGCGCGGCGCTGCTGACCGTGATCCGGATCGACGGGCGCCCGTTTCACCTGGCGGCCCAGGCGCTGCTGCGCTACCGGGTGCAGTCGCGCCAATCGGTGGGTCTGTGCCGGCGACGGGCCGGGTCGGGCGCGGAGCCCGGTGTGCGCTGGTGGCCGCGAGAGATCCTGGTGCTGCCCGACGGCTCCGACGCGCGGATGCGTCCGCTGCGCTACAGCGGACCAGGAGCGGTGCTTGTAACGGTGGCGCACGAGCGAATCGACTCCTCCGGTCTCGCCTGGGGGCGTGCGCGGTTGACGTTGCGCGAGTCATCCGATCGACGTCCACCGGCCGGCGGTCAGGTGATCGCGCTCGCGGCTGGGATGCGCCTGCGAGTGCGGTAAATCGATGAGGGCGCCGATCGCGTGCGTGTACGGGAACTGCGTGTTCGCCGCTGGGCTCGACGACTGCTGGGCGGCGTTCGCGGTGCAGCCGAGCTCGTATCAGTGGCTCTCCGAGGACGGCAAGCGCGCGCGGCTGCTCGAGCTGCTCGGCGCGATCGAAGCGATCGAGGCCGACCTGCAGATCGTGAGGGTCGCGCGCCGGTGGGAGCTCGATCGGTATGTGCGCGAGCTGGATGCGGGCGCCGGCACGGGCAGTCACGCACGCGCGAACAGCGCGTACCTGGAAGAACATCATCTCCGCCTGCGGGACATCGGCACGGCGCGGCCAGCGGTGTTTCTGCTCGTGAGCCTCAGCGATCCGGAGCGAGATGTCGCCTCCTACGTGTCTCAGGCCGCGGAAACCGGTCCCCGGGAGTGGCTGGCAGAGCTCAGGCGAGCGGTCTCCCCGCACGACCGGCGCGTGCTTGCAGTCGCCGAGCTCGAGCGCGCGCGGGTCAGGGCCGACCAGGCGCACGCGCGACTGGCGGACTACCTGCCGGTTCGCCAGGCGCGCGGCGTGGAGCTGCAGTGGCTGATCAGGCGGGCGTTCTGCCGCGGCCTCGGCGAGCCGAGGATCGACGGCCTGCACGAGCCGCGCTCGCTCGTGTTCGAACGCAACGGCCAGGCGCTGCTGGCGCCGCTGGAGGGGGACGTGATGCGCTGGATGGACTCCTACGTCGAGCACGAGGGCCGGCGTCTGCGCATCGAATCCGAGCTGGGGTGCAGCTGGCAGGCGCAGTTGGTGCTCGGGGCGCTGCCCGAGCGGTCGACGTTTCCGGGGGCGCGGGTCGAGTTGATGTTCGCGCCCGTGGAGAGCCTGCCGTTTCCGATCGACCTGTCGCTGAACGCCCGCTATCTGCCGAACGGGCTGGCGCTGCGGATCGCGCGCCGGCGCATCCAGGACGCCGATCAGATCGTCAGGGCGGAGTCAGATGGCGATCAGGGAGTGTCAGACCTCGGGTATCAGCGCACGCAGGAGGCCCGCGACCTGCTCGCCTACCTGCAGGCGTCCAGCAGACCGCCGCTGCTGCGGGCGACGCTCGCGATCGCGGTGGGCGCTGAGGACGAGGAGGAGCTCGAGGAGCGCGTGGAGATGGTCAGGCGCGCCTACGGGGAGATCCATCTGCACCGGCCGCTGGGCGATCAGCTGCGTCTGTTCGCCCAGCACCTGCCGGGGCAGCGCACGCAGGTGGCGGGGTATGACGACACGCTGACGCCCGAGCAGGTGGCGGCGATGATGCCGGCGGCCACCCACGAGGTGGGCTCAGAGCGCGGCTACTACCTCGGGCACACGCTGTCCGGGTCCAGGCAGCCGGTCAGGTTCAACCTCAGGGAGGGCTCGGACGGGGACAGGAACACGACGATCCTCAGCGTTGGAGCGCTCGGGTCGGGCAAGACGACGCTCGATCAGAAGCTCAAGTACGAGGGGTTCCTGCAGGGCGCGCGCGTGATCGACTGCGACCCCAAGGGCGACCACCGCTTTCACCTGCTCGAGGAGGTGGCGCCGCACGCGGAGATCATCACGCTCAAGCCCGACCCGGCGCTGCGCGGGGTGCTGGACCCGCTGCGGGTCGCGCCCGAGCACCTCAGGCAGGACGCAGCGGTGTCGTTCCTGCGCGATCTGCTGCCGGGCAGGGCCGAACCGGCATGGGAGACGGCGGTGGTCGGCGCCGTCGATCGCGTCCTGCGGCGTGCACGCGAGCCGACCTGTCACGAGGTCGTCAGGGCGCTGGGCGAAGGAGATGAGACGGACGCGAAGGTGGGGGCGACGCTCGAGATATATGCGCGCTCGGGGCTGACGCAGCTCGGGTTCGCCGACCCGCACGTGAGACTGCCGCCGGTCGGGCACAGCCAGGTGACCTACCTGCCGATCCGCGACCTGCCGGGGCCCGAGCCGGGGATGCGCCGCTCGGAGTACTCGCAGGCCGAGCGCGTGGGGGCGCAGGTGGTGCGGCTGATCGCGATGTTCGCGATGCAGCTGCTGGGCTCAGAGCGGGGCAGGCTGAAGCTGTTTTCCTTCGACGGAATCATTTAGCGCCCCCAGTACGGACTACACACAAACTAACGATCCCGGCGGATAAACAGCGGTCATGCAGGCGCAGTCAGAGCACCAGCGTGCGCTGGCGCTGGCGTCGCACGCGGCCCACATCGAGCGCTACGACGACCTACCTGTCTGTGACCGCAAGCGCATCCTTGGCAGCTCGATCGACGCGGTGATCCTCAAACGCGGTCACGCCCGCGTTCCAATCGAGGACCGGGCGACGATCCTTTGGCACGGCGAAGGGCCGGATGACCTGCCCCGTCGTGGGCACGACAACAGCCCCGTTCGCCCCTCCATCCCGTACCGGCAGCGCGATCACACCCGGATGCCGTTCGCGCAACACGAGCGCGAACGTATCAAGCGCAGCGTCCACCGCGGCCCGCGGCATGTAGTGAGCGGTTGGGGTGGGACGCGCCACACCCTCTAATCCGACGGGGAGCGCAAAACGGGACACCCTGCGCCCGCTCGCTTGCTCTAAACCCGATGCCCCGAACGCGCCAACTTAGCCCGAAAACCTTGACTTTCCCTTGTATTGGAGCTAAAATTTGGGAACCAATAGAAACGAGTTGACCCCCGCGCAGTTGGCGCTGCCGGGGGTCGCGGCAAAGGAGATATGACCTCCCATGCAAGATCAGCGTAGTGGTCAGGTGCAGGTGTTGGGCGGGACGCGGGTGATGGTCCCGGCAGTGATTGTGGACTGGGTGCGTCGGGCGGCGTACGCGGAGATCGGCTCGGCGGCGGAAGCGCTCGATATGGCGGCGTTTGCGAGCGATCGTGAAGCGCACCGGGAGTGGTTTAGCGCTCCTGCGGAGAGGTTGCGGGAAACGTATGCGTTGTTGGATGCGATCGGGTGGTCGAGGATGGTCCCGCCGCTGGCGGTGCAGATAGATCTGCGCAGGGATGGGTGGGGCTTGGTGAGGGCGTTGGCGGGAGCGTTGGAGTTCGTTGACGAGGACGTCAGTGAGGTGGAGCGAGCCGGTGTGCTGTGGGATTGCATTGCTACGGCGCAGGGGTGTATCGACGCGCTGGCGGTGCAGGAAGGAGCGGCGCCCGTCTTGGATATGGCGGCCTGAGCGTTTCTCACAAGCTCAGGGCGGCTGGTGTCCTGGGCTGTCGAGTTCTTCGGCTCGCAGGAAGAGGGTGGAGGGGCGGATGCCCATGCTCTGCGCTAATCCAAGCAGCAGCTCATAGTCGGGGTCCAGCTGCCCGTTCTCTAAGGCTGTGATGTGCGCTGGGTTACGCCCGTAGCAGCGGCCAGGTTGCTCATGCTAAGGCCGTGGTGTCTGCGCAGCTCCCGGATGGTCCTGCCCAGATGAGGAGATCCTGTTGTTGCATTGGCGGCAGCCTTACGCATCGCGAGCGAGGGGTGTTAGGACATATTTAGGGTACGAGGACTCAGACGCTTGTACTCCACGCAATTTGCGATGATTTCTTTGCGGCCCAGAGGAGCTCCGGCGCGGGACCGACCCGCCCCGGTATGCTCGACTTTCGTTGCGCGGTGTCTGCCACGAGGCGGGGGTGCCCGGATTATGGTCCTCGCCAGGGCTTGGCCTCGTTAAGTCGAATAGTTCCCGAGGGCGGTACGTTTTGGCTCGGTTTTGGTTAGGATCTTGTCTGGTATGCCACCTCCGCGTACAGGCGATCTATCCGCGAGCCTGGCGATTTTGGGCCTCTTGGTTGAGCGGCCCGATACTGTCGCGAGTGTCAGGATTCGTCTGGAGCAGCGGTTTCCTGACGCGCGCTGGGGGCGGACGGCTGTAGGTAACAACCTGTCGAGTCTCGTAAACCAGGGGCATATTCGGTTGGTCAAGAAGGGTCATACGAAGGCGCTGAACAGCTATGAGGCGACGGCAGGGGGCGTTGCCTACTTCCGGAAGTGGATCCGGGAATCCGTCGCGGTGCCTCTGGTGCTGCGCGATGGGCTGCAGGGGAAGCTTTCGTTCTCCAAGCAGGATGATCTGCTGGCCATGATCGAGACCTTTCGCCAGGAAGAGGCGGCCTACAAGCGGAGGTACGCGGTTGCGCATCTGCGCTCTCTGGAGATTATGCAGCTCAGGCACCGCTCTGCAGGAGGGGCGGACTATGAGGCGATGATCATAGGCGTCATGGCCTTGGACGAGGCAAAATTGTGGGGTTTGCATGTTAAACGGCTCCAAGAGCTGCTTGACGCGCTTGAAAAGCTCAGCGAGGGGCTTCCGGCCTTGCGCGCTGTACGGGAGGTGGCTGATGGGTGAGTTGTTGTCGGTGCGGGGAGCGTACAAGAGCTTTGCGCGTGGGGGTCGACCGTTGCGGGTGCTGGTAGATGTGTCGTTGGAGGTGGCGGGCGGGGAGATCGTGGCGGTCGTCGGTTCGAGAGACAGCGGCAAGACGACGTTGTTGGGGGTGGCAGCGGGGATGGAACGGCCGGATCGGGGTGAGGTTTGGTTCGGGGATCAGGAGTTGACGGGATTTTCAGATTCCAAGCGTGCACGGCTGCGTGGGCGTGAGATTGTGTGGACTGATCGCGAGGGCCCGGGGATGCGGTTGAAGGTTCGTGATTTTCTTGGGTTGCCGCTATCGATGGGGCGCAGGCGTGGGCGCCGGGAGATGCGGAAGCTGGCGCAGGCGGCGCTTGAGCGGGTCGGGGTTCCGGGCTGCGCGGAGCAGAGGTGGGAGGATCTGTCGAATTGGGAGCGGGTGCTGGTCGGTCTCGCTCGGGGGATTGTCGGCCGTCCGCGGCTTCTGGTCGTTGATGATCTGCTCGACGCGCTTGGCTTGACAAGGACGCAGGAGGCTGGTGATCTGCTGCGTTCGCTGGTGCAGGAGTCGGGTTGCGGGGTGCTGATGAGCGTCTCGGATCCAGGGGCGGGGCTGGTCGCTGATCGTGTGTGGTCGTTCAGGCGTGGAGGTCTGGAGTTGATGTCTGATCAGACCGGCGCGATGGACGCTGAGATCATTGATTTCCCTGGAACAGCTTGGCAGGGTGGAGATTCGCGCGGCGTGGGCTCGTAGGTGCTTGAGCTACGCGATCTCGTCAAGCGATACAGGGTCGGGACTGGTGAGCCGATCCGTGCGGTCGACGGGGTGTCGATGAGTGTCGCGTCCGGCGAGTTCGTCGCGCTTTATGGCCCGAGCGGCTCTGGCAAGACGACGCTTTTGGAACTGATCGAGGGAACGTTGGGGCCGGATAGCGGCACGGTGCTCGTGGCTGGCCGGGACGTTCATGCGATGTCCTCCCGGGAAGCCGATGACTACCGGTTGAGGCTACTCGGGGTGATCGGCCAGCCGCACAACCTGATTCCCGGTGCGCGTGCGATCGAGAACGCCTCTCTGAAGCTGTTGCTGACCCATAAGCGCAAGCAGGGTAAACCCGTGGTCGAAGAGTTGCTTGAGCAGCTTGGGCTGGGGGATCGGATGTGGCATCGCACTGACGAGCTCTCGATGGGTGAGCGTCAGCGTGTTCTGATCGCGATGGCGCTCGCCACTGACCCGAAGCTTGTGCTCGCGGATGAGCCGACCGGGAACCTTGACACAGAGCGAACCCGGAAGGTGCTGGGCCAGCTGCGCAGCCTGTGTGTGGAGCGCGGCGCGGCACTGCTTCTTGTCACTCACGATCCGCTTGCCCTTGGGTTCGCTGATCGTGTGCATGAACTACGCGATGGGCGTCTTGAGCAGTACAGCCCAGATCGCGTGTTGATGGTGCCCGGCTCGCTGCGACAGGGGGATGAGGGATGGTGAGGATGAGCCTGTCGGACATTCTTTTTCTTTACCGAGCGCGACTTCGGGCGCGGGCTGTCCTTGTGCAGGAGGGACTTGCGGTTGTGGGGATCTCGATCGGTGTGGCGCTGCTGTTCGCTTCCCAGGTCGCCAGCACCAGTCTCACCCACTCTGTGCAGCAGCTCACGAGTCAGGTCTTTGGGAGTACGCAGCAGTTCCAGCTGGATGCGCGGGGTCCGGCGGGAGTCAATGGGCAGCTGTTGGGGGAGGTGCGGCGCGTTCCCGGTGTACGAACGGCGCTGCCGGTGCTGGAAGTGCAGGCGAACGTGATCGGGCCAACTGGCCAGCGGTCCGTGGACCTTCTCGGGATCTCTCCTAGATTTGCCCGGTTCAGTGGCCCGCTTTTGCGACATTTTTCTGATGCGCAGCTTGAAAGAGTACGCGCCATCGCGCTTCCAGTGCCTCTCGCCCAAGCGATCGGCGCGGGCGCTCCGCAGCCAGTGAAGATGCAGGTTGGCGCGAGCGTCGTCCATACTCTGCTCGGCGCGACCCTCCAGGAAGCGGATATCGGCGGCCTGGCTCACAGCCCCATCGCGGTCGCGCCGGTTGCTTACGTCCAGCGTATTGCAGGGATGGGTAACAAGATTACGCGTATTTTTGTTGCGCCCATGCGGGGGCGCGACTCGCAGGTACGGGCGGCACTCAGTAAGTTGGCTGCCACGGCCGGAATGAATCTCGAGCCGGCGGACTTTGACTCGACATTGTTTCGCGTAGCCTCGACTCCGGAGAATCAGAGCGAGACGTTGTTCTCGGCGATCTCAGCGATCGTCGGCTTTATGTTTGCTCTCAACGCGATGCTGATCACCGTGCCTTTGCGGCGCAAGCTGATCGAAGATGTCCGGCCGCAGGGCGCGACCCGCTTGATGACGGTCCAGATCCTGCTATTCGACGCTGCCGTTCTCGGAGTGTTGGCTTGTGTCCTTGGCTTGGCGCTCGGCGAGTTGCTTTCGGTCGCTGCCTTTCACGCGACACCCGGATATCTTGCTTCGGCGTTCCCGGTTGGGGACGATCGGATCGTGACGTGGCAGAGCGTTACGTTCGCTATCGGTGCCGGCCTGCTCGCCGCCGTGGTAGGTGTGCTTTGGCCATTGCGGCAAACATTGGTGCGGCCTCTACAGGTTGAGAATACGCCCGAGCAGGCCTTTGGCCGTTGGGTCGCGGTTCGACTCGCGGGGGGCCTTTTGTGCATCGTCATGACGACAGTCATTCTGCTTGCCCGTCCAGAGGACGCATTCCTTGGGATCGTCACGCTGGTTGTTGCGCTGGTGTGTCTGCTCCCATTGTTCTTCGACGCGATTGTGGTTCTCTTCGAGCGCATCCAGCGTCTCGGCAATGGGGCGGCCACTGTTCTGGCGGTCACTGAGTTGCAGACTCCGCGGACTCGGGTGCGCTCGTTGGCTATCGCCGCGACTGCGGCAATCGCGGTGTTCGGGATCGTCGCGGTCGATGGGGCGCAGCGTAATCTCCAGCGTGGTTTGGATGCCTCTGCAAGTGAGATCGACTCTAGCGCTGAGGTGTGGGTCACGCCAGAAGGGGAATCAGGCCTGTTGACGACAATCCCGTTCAGGACGACCGCTTTGGGTTCTCTAGCGCGGTTACCAGGTGTCAGTGATGTTGGTCTGTATCGTGGTAGCTTCCTGAATTGGGGGCAGCGCCGGCTTTGGGTTCTTGGGCCGTCCGCGAGCATCGGGCAGCCAATCCCGTCGACTCAGCTCGTGAGCGGCAGTCTCGCTCTTGCCAGCGCGAGGGTCCATGGGGGTGGTTGGGCGGTGCTCTCGCAGGCGCTTGCTTTCGAACATCACTTGCGTGTGGGGGAGGTGTTCACGTTGCCCGCTCCACGGCCGATTAGCTTGCGAGTTGCCGCGCTGAGCACGAACCTTGGGTGGCCACCGGGTGCGATCATCCTGAGCTCTAGTGACTACGCTCGTGCTTGGGCGAGCAGCGACCCGAGCGCATATGAGATTCAGACGAAGCCAGGTGTTTCGGCCGTGACCGTACGTCGCAGCGTTCAAGAGGCGCTTGGGTCGCAGACCGGGCTCACAGTTGAAACAGCTTCTGAGCGCGAGCGGCGCCATTACGCTCTTATCAGTCAGGGTCTCTCGCGGCTGACACAAATCAGGCTGCTCGTGCTAATCGCTGCCGTGCTCGCGGTGGCGATTGCGACCGGATCGATGGTCTGGCAGCGTCGAGACCTCGTCGCGTTTATCAAGCGCCAGGGCTATCGCAGGAGCGTGTTGTGGCGGTGGTTGCTCTGTGAGAGTGCGCTGTTGCTCATCGCCGGTTGCTCGATCGGTGCCGTGTTCGGGCTTTACGGCCAGGTGCTGCTCAGCCACACTCTTGTGAGCGTTACCGGCTTCCCGATCTCTGTCCACCTCGAAGGCCTCGTTGCAGTCACCAGCTTTGCCTTGGTGAGTGTAGCGGCACTGGTGATTGTTTCCTTGCCGGGTTATCTCGTGGTGTGTGTGCCTCCGAGGACTGTCAGTCCGGCGTACTGATCGGCGCTCTCCAGCAAGCCTTGACAGCACCTCTAACCCGGCGCCGCTATCCCCTTGCCAGCTCCGGGTGCTTCTTGGGGCTGTGGCACGTGAGTTGCTTTGGGGTTTGCCGGCTGTAACGCGTGAGCTCCGTCGATGGCGCACGTGTGCTGTGGAGATACCTGACGAGCAGATCCGTCAGGACGCGCTGAGCTCGCTGGATCGTAAGCGTGGTAACACCCACGGAGCTGCGCTGTTCTGGACCCTTCCGCGAGCTCGTGACTTGTGCTTGCTTCGCTTGCTCGTGACCTACCAGGTCATGTGGGACTTTCTGGACTGTGTCAGTGAGCATGGTGCTGGTGCTGGGCAGGCAAATGGTTTGCAGCTGCACCTGGCATTGGTCGATGCACTCGATCCCAGCCGACCGATTTCCGACTACTACCGCCATCATCCTTGGCACGAGGACGGCGGCTATCTGCGTGCCCTCGTTCAGTCATGCCGTCAATGCTGTCGTGATCTGCCTTCATTTCAGATGGTTCGTCCCGTCCTGGTGCGAGAGGCGATGCGCGCCAACGTGCAGGCGATCAACCATGAGCTCGATCCGGCAAACAGAGAGAAGGCTCTTCGAGAGTGGATCGCGCGCGAGTTTCCCCCTGGTCATGAGGTGGAGTGGTTTGAGCTAGCTGCGGCGGCTGGTGCTGGTCTCGCGATCTATGCGCTGTTCGCTCTCGCGGTCGAACCGACGTGCAGTGATACAGACATCGCCCAGGCTTACCACGCCTATTTTCCGTGGACCTCGGCTACCGCGACGATGCTCGACAGTTATGTCGACGTCGCAGAGGATACAATTAGCGACGATCACTGCTACGTGGCTTATTACGTGGGGCCGGAGCTCGCCACACAACGCATAGGCCGGTTGATAGAGCGGTGCCTCTACGAGGCACACAGTCTCAAGAACGGCGAGGGGCACATCCTGATCGCGGCCTGCATGATCGCGATGTACCTCTCCAAGGACAGCGCGCGCACAACGGAGATGCGCGCAAGAACCCGGTGTCTCATAAGTGCTGGGGGTTCCCTCACCAAGGTCCTGCTCCCAATCCTGCGGATATGGCGGATCGCTTTCGCCCAACGTTCTACCTAACAAGGAGACACAATGTCACATCACCGATCGCACCCGCTGACTGTTCGCCTTAAACGCGAGCTCCCAACCACGGACCCCATTCCTGCAATTCTCCAGACACTGGCGTGCCGGCGCATGCCTCTGGGCTACCTCGAGTGGTGTCGCGCACGTTACGGTGATCGCTTCACTCTCTATCCGGTTGACATGTCACCTGTGGTCTTTCTTTCCAGTCCGCAGGACATCCATACGGTCATCTCAGCCCCGTCTAGCGCACTGCACTCGGGCGCTGGCGGCGTTGCGATCGCTCCTATAGTCGGTGAAAGCTCGTTTATGCTGCGAGACGGAGACGAGCATTTGGTGGGACGCCGGGCGACATCGCCCTCTTTTCAGCATAGGACAATTCAGGCACACATGGATATGGTCTCCGACGTTGTGATGCGTGAGGTCGAATCCTGGCCAATCGACACGGCCTTCCCGATCCATCCCCGTCTTCGCTCGCTGACACTGAGAGTAATTATGCGGATGGTTTTCGGCGATGAGACCCCAGTGCTGCAAAGGCTACACGACAGAATTCTCGACATGCTCTCAGTGACGATGAGCTTCGTTCTGGTCGAGCCACGATTGCGCCACCTGCCGGGATGGCGACGCACATGGAGATCGTTCGTATGCCAGCGCGATGAGGTAGACCAGCTGATCTCAGCTGTGATCGCCCAGGCCCGGCATGCAAGCACCGGGCACGAGAACATGCTCGACAGGCTGCTCCAGGCACATAACCCGGATGGATCTCCAATGTCTGATCGGCAAGTGCGTGACCACCTCATGTCGGTGATCCTTGCAGGGCACGAGACAACGGCATCGGAGCTCGCCTGGGCATTCCAGCTCTTGGCGCACAACCCCATCGCGCAGAATAGGCTGGTCGAGGAGATCGATGCTGGCGCCGGCGAGGATGAGTACCTGACCGCGACAGTTCAAGAGGTGTTGCGGCACAGGCCGGTCTTTCTGTTCGCGATCCCGCGCGTGGTGGTAGAGCCGATCGAGATCGGTGGATGGACCTACCGACCCTCGACACAGCTGCTCGGGTGCATCTACCTAATGCACCATGACCCCGCTCTGTACCTGGACCCTCACGAGTTCCGTCCGGAACGCTTCCTGGACGCAGCGCCCCCGCCGGCACAAGCCTGGCTGCCTTGGGGAGGAGGGCTCAAGCGATGCCCCGGCCACTACCTCGCCATCCTAGAGATGCAGACAGTGCTGCGAACGACACTCTCCACGCGGACCGTCATGCCTGTCAGCACTCGGATGGAGCGCGCCCGCTGGCGCAGCGTGATCGTCACACCCTACGCCGGATCGCGAATCATCCTGCACAAGCGCCGCTGATGGGCGCCCCCGCTTATAAGCTATGCAGAAGGATTCGTCTAGATGGGAAAGGATAGTCGTCAGTAAAATGTTTTGGGCAAACGGAAAGATTTATGCTTCTGATGGACATATTTTGTTCTAATTAGGACAAATTTCTTGCTATCCGGGAATCCATATGGCAGTATCATGCCGCGATGAAGGATGACACCGTCAGTCAAAGCCCATCTCACGGGAGCGAGCACGAGACAGCCAGAATTTCTATCGAGCTCACCCCAGGACAACTCGGCAAGGTCATCCGAGACGCAGCCGGGGCCGGCAACATATCTGTCCTGCTGTCAGGACTGGAAGACATCCAGGAGATGCTCTCGCGCGAACCCACGTTGCTGGACGGCCAACGAACGTCGCGGTCGCTACTGATCGGCCTGCTGATGATTGCCTCTTTCCCCTCCGATGGGACCTACACCAGCGTTGCGAGCCTTGCCCAGTCGCTCAATATGAGCCAGAGCACGACCCACCGCTACCTGACCACACTCGTGCTCGTGGGGTTGGCTGAACAGGACCCGAAAACGCGCCTGTACAGGCTAGCGAGATGAGCATGCAGAGAACAAGTAATGCGCGAGCGATAGATTCGGATCGAACACGCCCCAGAGGTCGCGGGGCGATAGAGACTCGGGCAACTAGGCCGACCCCTATTGAGTGCTTCAGGCGCTGGGTGAGGGCTTCCGTGTCGACGCCGTCCGTGCGGGTAGAGTTGCGCGTCAGGGTCGCGCTCTACGGGCCTGTGGACCTGCCCGAGATGATCGAGGTGGTTCGCGCGTCCGAGCTGGCTTGCCTTATCAGATTTCAAGCTCTTACCCGGCGGATGCGGGATGAGCGACGAGGGGCTGATGTTCAGGGCGCGAAGCGGCGCATGAGTATTGAGGAATATGCCGAGTTCGTCGCGTTGTGGGGCGGGCGAATCAAGTGGTTGCAGGACTTGCGCCGGTATTTGGGCGAAGGGGCGTCACCGCCACGAGACCGCGGGCGCGTGGACTCGGAGATGCCTGTCTTATCGGTTCAGTTGCCTGACGGGGACTTGCCAGCGAGTTCTGGGTCGTCGCCTGCTCGGCGTTCGATGTGGCTCGTTGGGTGGCTGAGACGGAGAGCCATGCAGCGTGATTCAGGAGGGGTAGAAGAGATGTCCCAGCGCGGCGACGGCGGGTCGAGGTCGAGTGATAGGCCAGCTCCGTTGTATCAGCGTCTGCCGAGAGGTCCCCATCATCTCGGTCGCGAGGAGGTGGTCCGTCATCAGCGTTTGCGTATGCATGGAGCGATGGTCGAGGCGGTAGCTGCCAGCGGTTACGCCGGCGTGAGCGTCAAGCAGGTGATCGCGTTGGCTGGTGTTTCGCGACGGGTTTTCTATGAGCAGTTCGCGAATAAGCAGGAGTGTTTCCTTGCGACCTTCGATTTGATCGCGATACGCGCGATCAAGCGTATCGGCAGGGCCTACCGGGCGAGCACTGGTGACCTGCGACAGCGCATGGCGGGCGCCTTTGCGGAGTTCATCAATGAGCTCGTTACCAACGCGAGGGGGGCGTCTCTGGCGATCGTTGAGGCGCAGACCGTCGGGGCTCCGGGCCTGTTTCATCTGCGCAGGACGCTGAAGGTGTTCGAGCAGATGCTTGCGAGCAGCTTTGTGCACTCGCCTGAAGCGGCCGAGCTTCCGACCCCGATCGTCAGGGGAATTGTTGGAGGTGTGTACGAGGCCGTCTCGTTGCGTTTGCGCGAGGGGCGCGCTGAAGAGTTGCCTGGGCTCACTGACGAGCTTGTGCGCTGGACCCTGCTGTTCCATACGTCCAGCATGCCGCGTATGTCTGCCTGTCTTGCTGAGCGCGCCCGTGCATTCTCGGCAGAAGCTGAGCCGGTACCGCTGGTGCTAGGTCTAGGCCATCGTATCTACGGCATCCGTGGCTCGGAGATATTGCCCGTTGCAAGAGAGGGGTTGTGGAATGGGTGCGACGACCGTGGTGAGTATGACATGCCACAGCAGTGTCGCGAGCGTCTGCTCCGGACCGTGCTCAACCTCACTGCTCTCGGTGGCTATCACGAGCTGAGCGCTCCTCAGATCTTTGAGGCTGCTGATGTTCGGGGAGAGGTTTTTTTCGAATTGTTCGCCGGCGAGGAAGAGTGCTTTCTAGCGGCCTTCGAGGAGATCAGTTATGAGCTCCTGCGGACCGTTGCCGACCCTGACCTTGTATCCGCTGGGTGGCCCTATGCGGTTCGTCGCGTCATCGGCGGACTGATGGGTCTGCTTGCCACCAGGCCCGTCTATGCGCGAATGATCGCCGTGGAGGCGCCCGGTGCCGGTCCGAAGGTACTAGCCCAGAACTTCAAGCTCGCGTACAGCATTGCCACATTGCTCACCGAGGGCGCGTCCAGGAAGGCCCACAGCCAGCTAGCGCTGGAAGGTGTCGCGGGCGCGATCTGGTACACGATCGGCTGCCAAGTCGAAAGCAGCCAGACACACCTGCTGCCCACGCTGGCGGACTATCTCGTCTATGTGGTGCTTGCGCCCTTCATCGGTCCTGACGCCGCGGCCGAGGTTGTCATCGACGACCAGACGCCCGAAGAACGCGCGTCTATCGCGCACGACCGCAGGGGATGCCTGTGCTCCCCGCTTTCTGCCGAGCAGCGGTATCGGATTGTGAGTGTCGGATGAGCCTTCAGGAAGGACACTCGGGTTCTTCGAGCCGTCGTATGTTCTATCCGGTCGATCCGGCGCGAAATGCCCCAACGGTCACTGACCGGATCAGGAGAGCTTGTGCCTAGAGCACTCCGTTCATCCGACTCGGAGATCGCAGGGTCGATGCCGAGCATGAGCGAGCCGCGTTATTCGCAGTCGTTGGCGCGCGGGTTGGCGATTCTGGGTTGTTTCACGCCGCGGCGTCCGGTGTTGGGTATCGCTGATATCGCGGATGGGCTGGGTATGAGTCGCTCGACGACGCACCGGTATGTGATCACGTTGGTCGCGCTGGGTTATGTGGAGCAGGGCGCCGGCCGTAAGTATCGCCTCGGGCTGCGCGTGACAGACCTGGGCATGTCTGTGCTGAACTCGACGGGTCTGCGTGAGCACTCGCACGTGTTCTTGGATGAATTGCGTGGGCGCACGACCTATACGGTCAACTTGTCGGTGCTCGACGGGGTGGACATCGTGTATGTCGATCGTGCGCGTAGCTTTCGTAGTGGGCAGAGCAAGATCGATCTGGGTCTGCGTTTGGGGTCGCGGTTGCCGGCGTATTGCACGTCGATGGGCAAGGTGCTGCTGGCGTACCTGCCCGTGGGTGAGCGCGATGAGCGTATCGCCGAGGTGACGCTCGTCAAGCATGGCCCGAACACGATCACGAGCAAGAGCGCGTTGCGTAAGGAGCTTGACCACGTGTTGGAGTTCGGGCTAGCGGTCAATGACGAGGAGCTCGAGCCGGGCCTGGTCTCGATCGGCGCGCCGGTGCGTGACGAGGCGCGTGAGGTCGTCGCTGCCGTGAACGTGGCTGCGCACTCCTCGATGATCTCCCTGGGGGAGCTTGTCGATGCGCTTGGCCCGCATCTCATTTCGACGGCCGATCTCATCTCTGCTCGGCTGGGGTTTCGGCGTGAGGATGAGCTGTGAGGGGAGTCAGAAACACTTCTTGCGAAGTTTTTGGTGTAGCGGTTAAGCTGCATAGCAGTGCATCTGTTTATAGCAATCATTCTAAACAGCCGAGGGCTCGGGAGGGTTTTGTGGTGATACGGGGGTCGGGAGTGCGAGGTAGTCGGTTGCTGGTGGCGTGCTTGTTGTGCTGCGTGGCGGGGTTGGCGGCCTTGCCTGTGGCTGCGCTGGGGGAAGGTTCGTCATCTGAAGGCCCGCCCGCTGGCGAAGTGACTGGCGGGTCCTCCTCGCTGGGCGGTCCGCTTGTGACTCCGGGGTCGCCGACGCAAGGCGAGCAGGCGCGGGCGGCGGAAGAAGCGAAGCTGGCGAATCCCGAAGCGATTTCGATCCGCGAAGAAAGCCGTACGAAGTTCGAGGGTCTCGATACGGAAGCGGCAGCTAAGTTGGCCGGGGAAGCGTTCCCGCAGCTGATCGACGAACCGGCGGGCGGGCCGCCGAAGTTGCCGGCTGGGCAGAGCATCACGAGCTATCCGAGTGACAACGCTGCTTCGCTAGATCTCGGCGAAGGCAAGCACGGTGTGCTCGAATCGTTGGCGCCGATCGCGGTTCAGACCGGTCCGGGCCAGCGCGTGCCGGTCGATCTGGGTCTGCGTGATGCGGGGAGCGCGTTCGAACCGACGACGCCGGTGGTCGGTGTTCATATTCCGAAGCAGCTAAGCGATGGAGTGCAGCTGTCGAGCGTCGGTGTGTCGTTGACGCCGGTCGACGAACATGGTGTTGCGTTGGGCGGGTCGGAAGGCGCGATCGCGGGCGCCACGGTTTTCTATGGCTCGACTGGTACCGATGTGGCTGTCGCTGTGAAGCCGGTCACGTTTGGGTTCGATCTCCAGACGCTGCTGTACTCGATTCGCGCCCCCGGGAAGCTGTTCTTCCAAGTAGGGCTACCGGAAGGGGCGACGCTCACGCAGTCTGGTGCGTTTGGTGGTGTGCAGGTTCTCGATGCTGGCCAGGTGATCGCGACGATTGAATCGCCGAGTGCGCAGGATGCGGAAGGTACGTCTGTGCCGGTCTCGATGAGTGTTGAAGGGGATGTGCTGAGTCTGACGGTGGATCATCTGTCTGGGAGCTTTAGATATCCTATAGCTGTCGATCCAGGTCTGATTGGTAAAGATACGCAGTTGACCGGCAGCAGCGCTCCGACTAACTGGTATTTCTGTATGAAAAATGTTTCCGAAGCGTGTACCCAGAAAACCGAAACACTGTCTCCGTTTCGTACTTCCGGTTGGGGTGGGACGGAAGGTCTCAGTGATGAAGCCACAGGTGAATATAGTGCGGGGGCGTACGCCGAGTTCAGGTACAAGACGCAGGGTGAATCAAAGATCTTCGAAGTTACCACGACCACGGAAGCGACTAACAACACAAATCCCGGGTCTAATATGGAAAGCAGTATTCTTCTCAAAAATGAAACCGGAACGATTAACAATTCTCACTTGTTCTCGGCTGAAAACTACGGTTCCACTGAATACCCTCTTTCGGAATGCACCAATTGCACTCCGATCGAAAACCACAACTCCGTTGTTTTCCAGCAGTCCGCCACGGCCGCAGGCACACGCTTTCACGACAAGATGAGCTCGGCAGCGGTGAGGATCAGGCAGGAAGTCAATCCGACGATCACCTACGACAAAACCGATGAACACCTCGTGGTCGAAGGTCACGAATATCTCAATGTTCTAGCCGGCAAAGGCGCCTGGTTGGGTCCGAACTCTGGCGCGGTCGGCTTTACGATCGAAGAAAAAGGTATCGGGGTATCACACTTCACAGTCGGCGAATTCGGTGAGCCTTTTTATGAACAAAACCTGATCTCCGAACACAAGTGTCAGGGTATTCAGTGCCCGCAAGTGGTGAAACAGGATTTTACTTATAACAGTAAACTGCAAGATGGTGAACCGATGGTGTACGTTTATGCGTACGATGCCGCCGAAGGCTGGGAAGGCTTTGGGGTGCCGATCAAAGTTGACAGCACTAAACCTCATGGTTTGGAAGTGACCGGCTTGCCGAGTAGCGGCGTGATCAACGAAACGACGTATCACTTGCAGGCTGCGGCGACTGATGGTTCTGGTAAAACGCCGAGCTCGGGGGTCAAGTCGCTGGTACTGGCGCTCGACGGTTATGTGCTGCCTGGTCAGGCTGGGAGTTGCACGCCGGGACCCTGCACAGCCACCGGGGAATGGACGATCAATGGCGAAGAATTCGGTGCGGGCAAGCACACTCTTACTGTGCAGGCCATTGATTATGCCGGTAATGAAGAAACGAAAACTTACAACGTCACGGTGCGGCACGCCAGTCCGTTGCCGGTCGGGCCGGGTTCGGTGGATCCGATCACGGGCGCTCTGCATCTCGGTGCGAGCGATGTGTCGATCAGCGGTGGTATAGGCTCGCTGGGGGTGTCGCGTAGCTATAACTCCCGGCAGCTGACTGCCGGTGAACAGGGGCCGCTCGGTCCGCAGTGGAGCTTGAACATCAGCGGCTCGCGGGGAGTCGAACAGGAGCCCACGGGCAGTGTCGTGCTGATCGGCTCCGATGGCGAGCGCACGACCTTTGAAAGCAACGGCAAAGGCGGATACATCTCGCCTAAGGGCGATGAAAACCTGGTGCTGGAAGCCGAAAAGGAAGGCGAAACGATCAAGGCCTACCTGTTGAAGGATCCGGCTGCGGGTACGACGGTCAAGTACACGCAGCCGGGCGGCGCTGGGCCGTGGGTGATCGCCAGCAGCGAAGGCGTGCTTTCCAAAACCACCGGCGGCAAGGAAACGGTGGAATGGGAAAGGGTCGAAAACGTCACTCGGCCCAAGTTGGCGTTGGCGCCGGTGGCCGCGGGCGTGAAATGCTCGACGACGGTGAAAGAACCCAAAGAACTGGCGGTCGGCTGTCGTGCGTTGAGCTTTACCTACGCGACCGAAACTACTGCCACCGGCGAAGCGCCCAGCCAATGGAAAGCCTACAAAGGTAGGCTGATGACGGTTTCCTTCACGGCGTATAACCCGGCGAGCAAAGCGATGGAAACAAAGCCAGTGGCTGAATATGCATACGACACAAAAGGCCGGCTACGAGCAGAGTGGGATCCGCGGATCACGCCGTCGCCATTGAAGACGGCCTACGGGTATGACAGCGAAGGACACGTTGTGGCGGTCAATCCGCCCGGCGAGGAGCCTTGGCTTATTCACTACGGGACAACGTCACATGACACGAGTGCTGGACGGTTGCTGTCGGTAACGCGCCCGCCGGCGGGGACCTCGACCCAGGTCAAAGAACAGGCCGAACAGGCCGTGCCTGTCAATACCGCTGTGCCTGCATTGTCGAGTACGAGTCCTGTGATCGGGACCACGCTTAGCATCGCTTCCAACGGGACTTGGTCGAATAGTCCGCTCGCTTACAGCGATGTGTGGGAGGACTGCTACACCTACGGCACCCAAGAAACGTGCACGGCAATTCCCGGGGCGGTCAACAGCACCTATACGCCCCAGGCGCGGGACGCTGGCTACACGCTGCGAACGCAGGTGACGGCCGTAAACGCGGCCGGGGCGACGGTCGCCACCACGGCGGCCAGCAATGCCCTTGCCGCGAGCACGCCTGCCTATCTGCGTAAGTTCGGTGAAAAAGGCACTAGCGAAAAAGGCCAGTTCAACGCTCCGGTGGCTGGCGCGATCGACTCGGCTGGCAACGTGTGGCTTGTCGACCACAGCAACAACAGGGTCGAGGAGTGGAGCTCGACTGGCACTTGGCTGCACACCTACGGCAGCAAAGGCGTGGGCTCATTGCAGTTCGAAAGCCCGGAAGGCATCGCGATCAATACGATCACGGGTAGCCCTTCGATCGGTGATGTTTATGTCGCTGACAGGGGCAACAATCGCATCGAGGAGCTGAGTTCTGAAGGCAAATATGTCCGCGCGTTTGGTGCTAAAGGCAGTGAACCCGGGCAGCTGAATACTCCGCTCGGGGTGGCTGTCGCTCCGAACGGTAACGTGTGGGTTGGTGACTATGCCAACGACCGCATTGATGAGTTTACAGAAGCCGGAGCCTATATTGGTTCGTTCGGCACGGAAGGATCGGGCAATGGCCAGTTCAAAGGTCCCGACGGGATTGCGTTCTCCGGCGGCAACGCGTATGTCGTGGATGTCGGGAACGATCGCGTGCAGGAGTTCTCGATGTCCGGCCAGTACATAGCCAAGTTTGGTTCAAAAGGCACGGGCAACGGCCAGTTCGAAACGCCCTACGGCATCGCCACCGAACCGGTATCCGGAGATCTGTACGTCGCGGACACCTCCAACAATCGCATCGAGGAGTTCAGCCCTGCCGGCACGTTCCTCCTGGCCTTCGGTAAAAAAGGCGAAGGCGAAGGCGAATTCTCGAGCCCGCAGGCGGTCGCGGTCAACTCGACAGGGTACGTATATGTTCCTGATACCGGCAACAACCGCGTGCAGGAGCTGGAACCGAAGTACTCGACGAACAATCCACTTCCGGAACCGCCGGTGCTCGGTACGAGTGCGGTAACCACGGTCGATTACAACGTACCACTGGCGGGCGCAGGTGCTCCTCATGAAATGACCAAAACGGAACTGGAAAAGTGGGGTCAAACCGATGATCCCGTGGAACCGGTGCCCGGCGAGTCGCTGGCGACCGCTGTATTCCCACCGGATGAGCCGATGGGCTGGCCGGCCAAGGACTACAAACGGGCGACGATCACGTACCTCGACGAACTGGGCCGCACCGTCAACCGAGCGTCGCCCTCGGGCGGGATCGCGACCAGCGAATACAACGAAACCAACGAGGTCGTTCGCAGCCTCAGTGCGGACAATCGAGCGGCGGCGCTGAAAGAATCGAAATCCAAGGAAGCTGCGGAACTGCTTGACACGAAAAGCAAGTACAACGGGGAAACCAAAGAAGAAAAAGAAAAAGAAGAAAAAGAAGGAGTGGTAGAACCGGGTACCCGTTTGCTGGAAGTGCGAGGGCCGCAGCATACCGTGAAACTTGTGAGCGGTAGCGAAGTCAAAGCGCGCAATCACGTCAAGTACTCTTATGACGAAGGCGCTCCGGGGGGCGAAATATTTGACCTGGTGACGAAGACCACCGACGGCGCTGAATACGAAGGCAAAGAAGCTGATGTTCGTACGAGCACGACGTCCTACTCGGGCCAGGAAAACCTTGGCTGGCTGCTACGGAAACCGACGTCGGTCACGACCGACCCGTCCGGACTCAAACTCGTGCACACCACCTTCTACGATCCACGAACGGGCAACGTCACCGAAACCCGAGCGCCCGCAGCCGGCGGCGGCGGTATACCTGTAGGGGCCTACCTGTACTCCAGTCAGGTTCCGAGCCTCAAGGCCCCTGGTGGCGTTGCGATGGACTCGGCGGGTCACGTGTGGGTGGCTGATACTGAAGATAGCCGTGTGGTTGAGCTTTCCAGCACTGGGGAATACATTACCGCGTTTGGTACGGAAGGGACTGGTAACGTTCAGTTCAAGAAACCGCGGGGTATAGCGGTGGATTCGGAAGGACATATTTGGGTTGCGGATACCGGTAATGACCGTGTGGAGGAGATCTCGTCGACTGGTACGTTCATTAGGGCTTTTGGTTCGGAAGGCACGGAAACCGGGAAGTTCAAGAAACCAACGGCGCTTGCGATCGACTCCAGCGGCAACGTGTGGGTTGCCGACACTGAAAACAACCGGGTTCAGGAGTTCTCATCTAGCGGCACGTACCTCCGAGAATACCATGAATCTGGTGTCACTAAACCTGAAGGCATCGCGGCCGACACGAAAGGCGATGTCTGGGTGGCGGTCACGGGGCCGTTCAGTTTTGTAGTAGAGCTCTCGTCTACCGGGAAAGATATTGGATTGTTTGGAAAACCCGGGACCGGCAATGGTGAATTCAAAGAACCTGCAGGGATCGCGATCTCAGGCGAAACGGCATACGTTGTGGATCGCGGCAACAACCGCGTACAGGAGTTCAAACTACCGGCGAAAGAAAAAGAAAAAGCGGAATACGTCGCCCAGTTCGGCACGAGCGGCACCGGCAACGGACAGTTCAAAACACCGCAGAGCATAGCCCTCGAAAAAGAAGGACACGTTTGGGTAGCCGATGCCGGCAACAACCGGATGCAGGAGTTCAAACTGACGGTAACAGAAGGGAAAACCACGAGCGAATACGTTACCCAGACTGCGAGGCCGCCTGGTGGCGTTGCGATGGACTCGGCGGGTCACGTGTGGGTTGCTGATACTGAAGATAGCCGTGTGGATGAGCTTTCCAGCACCGGCGAATACATTAACGGATTCGGTACGGAAGGGACTGGTAACGTTCAGTTCAAGAAACCGCGGGGCATAGCGGTGGATTCCGAAGGGCACATTTGGGTTGCGGATACCGGCAACGACCGTGTTGAGGAGATCTCGTCGGCTGGCGTCTTCATCAAGGCGTTCGGGTCGGAAGGCACGGAAACCGGGAAGTTCAAGAAACCAACGGCGCTTGCGATCGACTCCAGCGGCAACGTGTGGGTTGCCGACACTGAAAACAACCGGGTTCAGGAGTTCTCATCTAGCGGCACGTACCTCCGAGAATACCATGAATCTGGTGTCACTAAACCTGAAGGCATCGCGGCCGACACGAAAGGCGATGTCTGGGTGGCGGTCACGGGGCCGTTCAGTTTTGTAGTAGAGCTTTCGTCTACCGGGAAAGATATTGGATTGTTTGGAAAACCCGGGACCGGCAATGGTGAATTCAAAGAACCTGCGGGGATCGCGATCTCAGGCGAAACGGCATACGTTGTGGATCGCGGCAACAGCCGCGTGCAAGAGTTCAAACTACCGTGGAAAGAAAGCGAAAAAGCGGAATACGTCGCCCAGTTCGGCACGAGCGGCACCGGTAACGGGCAGTTCAAAACACCGCAGAGCATGGCCCTTGACAAAGAAGGCCACGCGTGGATAGCCGACATGGGTAACAGCCGGATGCAGAAGTTCACCCCGAATCCCGGTGGCCCACATGCCGCGCAGACTGTCTACTACAGTGCCGGCCCGAACGCAGCCTACCCCGGCTGTGGTGAACACCCCGAATGGGCGAACCTGCCCTGCCGCGCTCAGCCAGCGGCGCAGCCTACAAAAGGCGATCCGCTGCCAGTCGCGACCGACACCTACAACATGTGGGACGAGCCGGAAACGATCACCGAAGAAGTCGGGTCCACGACACGCACAAAGAAACTGACCTACGACACGGCGGGCCGCGCCTTGACCAGCGAAGAGACCGCCACCGGCAGCTCGAATACGGCGGTGCCGAAAGTCACCGATGAATACAGCTCCGAAACCGGCGTGATGATCAAGCAGAGCACCACGGCCGGCGAAACGACCAAGTCGATCAAAAGCGTCTATGACACGCTTGGCCAGCTGACCGAATACACCGACGCCGACGGTAACACGACGCAATACGTCTACTCCGGCCCCGCGAACGACGGCCAGGTCGAAGAAGTGAGCTACGGTGGCAAAAAGGGCTCGCAGATGTACTCGTATGATACGACGACCAAGGCGCTCACGAAACTACTGGACGTGGGCTCGGAAGGCGGCGCCGGCGCGGGCACCTTCACGGCGGGCTATGATGTCGAAGGCAAGATGACCAGCGAGACCTACCCCAACGGCATGACCGCGAAGTACACGTTCAACCCGGCCAGCGAAACGACCGGCATCGAATACGAAAAGACCACGCACTGCACCGAAAAATGCACGTGGTTCAACGAAACCATCGCGCCGTCGATCCACGGGGAAGCCCTATCCCGCACGAGCACCCTCGCCAAAGAGGCATACACCTACGACAACGCAGGACGCCTCACCCAAGTCAACGAAACCCCAACGGGCAAAGGCTGCAAAACCAGGATCTACGCGTACAACGAAGACTCCGATCGCACCAGCGAGACCACACGCGAATCCGCGACCGAAACATGCGCGACGACGGGCGGCAGCGAAGAAAAACACACCTATGACGAAGCCGACCGCCTGATCGACACCGGCGTGGAATACGAAGCGCTCGGCAACCAGACGAAGATCCCCGCTGTCGACGCCGGCGAACACGAAATCACCGCGAGCTTCTACACCGACAACCAGACCGCCGTTCAGAAACAGAACGGCGAGACGACCAACTACTCCTACGACCCCGCGGGCCGCACCGAAAAGACGGTCTCCGAAGGCACGACCAAATCAACCGTCGTCAACCACTACCCCGGACCCGGCGAAGCGATCTCATGGGCTTGTGAAGAAGCGGCCAAAGAATGCGAAGAAGGCAAAGGCACGAAATGGACGCGCAACATTCCCGGCATCGACGGCTCGCTGGCCGCCA
This sequence comes from uncultured Solirubrobacterales bacterium, assembly GCA_963749285.1. Lineage (GTDB taxonomy): Bacteria > Actinomycetota > Thermoleophilia > Solirubrobacterales > Solirubrobacteraceae > Palsa-744. Next base: position 503,920 of record CAVVMD010000002.1, read on the forward strand.
CTCAGCACAACAGCGAAGCGACGATCCTGCAACTGCACGACCTCGAGGGCAACATCGTCGCCACGGCGGCGGTCAGCGAAACCGAAACGAAACTGCTGACGACGTACAACCCGACCGAGTTCGGGGTCCCAGTCAACGGCACACCACCGACGAAATACTCGTGGCTCGGAGCCGACGGGCTGGCGACCGAAACATCGTCCGGCGCTGCCAACCCGGGCGGGGGCAGCTACGTCTCCCAGCTCGGCCGGCCACTGCAGACCGAGCCCGTTGCACCACCGGGAGCACCCGACGGCACGTACGTCAACCCGTACATCGGCAGCGCGGGATCAGGGGCCGACTTTGCCGGCGATTCGGCGTATGCCGCTGGAGCACCCGGGCGAGAAGCAGAACGACAGAAAGCAGCGGCGGAAGCGGCAGAAAAGAGCATCATGGCATGTCTTGCGGCTGGAGCCTGCGGCACCGACCCGCCCAAGGAAATCTTGCTTAGTCTAAAAGGGACAGAATCACTGATTGCCGAACTGGAATCTGGTGACAACGACCAGAGCTCTGCCGCAGAGGTGATAGACACGCTGCTAGATACGGAGACCGCCGACATCGCTAGTTTTGTAACGAGTGCTTGGCTAGAGGTGCTGGAGATAAATTTGCAGGCGTGTGCGGGCGATATTTCGCCAGCGACTCTTCACGGGGGATGCCTGCTCGTCTTCAAAAAGTTTGAATGGGAAGGTTATCTTTTGCCAGAACTCGGCCTATACTGGGAGAGATTTGAAGTTTACAATGGATTGTTTGATGTCTACTCTTGCTACAAGCAGCATGGGACTGACGTTAAGAATCTCCTAATATGTCCAGAGGGCAGCTCCGACCGTGTGTTTGAAAACCGGTAACCCACTTGACTCACGGTGGAGGAGGCGCGGGCGTCCAACGACGGCTGTGGCTATGGTGGTAGTCGCGACGATGGTAGCCGGTTGTGGCGGAGCGTCCAGTAGCTCGCGAAACAAGCTAGCTACGATTTCTACTTGTTTGCGCAAGGAGGGACTTGCGCCCAGTGGCACCGGCCCAGGCGAGGTGCCGCCGGGTATGACTCCAAAGCAGCTCGTCGTGGCGCTGAAGAAGTGCGGCGTCCGGACTGGCCACTTGGCAAGCCCTGTAGAAGCAGGCGTCGTGAGTGCTGCCAAGCGTGCGGTTGTGGAACGAGAACTTGTAAAGCAAGTCACGTGCTTACAGGAACACGGCTTCCACGTCACCGCTACAAAGAACGTCGAACAACAACTGTTCAACGCTAACGGAGTCAATACGAAAAGCGTGCGGTTCAGGGCTGCCAACAGAGAATGTCGACAGAAGTTTGTCGAAGCCATTCGTAAGTTGGGACCTGGTTATGGACCCGACGAAGGCGCTGGATCGAGCTCTGTGGCTAGCACTGGCCCCCCTGTTTCGTCGCAGCGAGAGACAAGATATGCTGAATGTGTTCATAAGTACGGTGCTACGACCGTCGGGACGGGCGCATTGAGCGGACTGCGAGTTCCGAGTCATATGCCGCGTGCGCAGCTCGACGCTATGCTGAGGGACTGCGGTTCGGTGCCGGTCGAGTCACATGGTCGCTAGTGGAGATCAGAAGTGATGCTCGGATCACGTAGGATGCTAGGTCGCTGGTGGATGCTTGTGGCGACCCTGGTCGTTGGGCTGGCACTCGCGTCGAGCGGCACGGCGATAGCGTCAAGTAGTTATCGCTGGCCGCAGGCGCACGCGTTGCTGGGTAGGCGGGCTTTGCATGAGCATCTACTCCGCAAGCGTGCTGTGCGTGGCAGCGTTCCCTGGGCCCGTGCTCGCGCGGCAGTCGTGGGTGGCAGCCAGATCGCGATCGAACGGGCTCCGTGGCAGGCAGAGGTCTTCGCCGAATTCGAAGGTGGCAAGGAAGGGCTTTCGTGTGGAGGCGCGATCCTCGACAGCACGCACATCCTCACCGCGGGGCATTGCACGTATGACCCGAAAACTGGGAATCGATTGTCTGCCGCTGCGTTCGTCATCGTGGCTGGCACGGCGAGCATAACGGCCGAAGAAATCAAGAACAACCCAGCGGTGCAGGCCAAGTTCGTCTCGGGCGTGCGGGTGCACCCGGACTTTGACTATGCGTTGGGCCCGGGCGCTCCCGACGACGTTGCCGTGCTCACGCTTGAACGGCCGCTGACGCTCAATGCGACGGCGCAGCCGATCGGCCTAGTCGCGGCAGGTGTGACACTGGCGGAAGGTGCGTCTGTCAACCTCACCGGCTTCGGTGAGCAGAGCCCGGGCAGCGAACCGAATGGCTCGTTGTACTCGCTCGGTTTGATTGCCGGGTTCAGCAGGCGGTGTGGTGGCGAAGCGGATGCTGTGTTCGTGTGCGCGACCGCGACCGGTGGGTCCGGGTGCAGCGGTGACAGCGGCAGCGGGCTGACCAGCGGTTCTTCGGCCGTGCTCGTCGGTGTGATGGACACGGTCGAAGTCATCTCCGGGAAACCGTGTCCAGTTGGTGGCGACAACGGCTTTATCGTCGTTGGGGCACCGGAGATCCGGGACTTCATCGAAGGCAGCGAATCTCCACCCCAGGCGCCGCGTGGTGCGGGCGCGATCGTCTATGTGACGGACCCGCCCCCGGGGCGAGCGGGCGAATCCCGCTTTGAAGAAGGGAGCTTATTAGGCGGCGGGGGCGGCGGTTTGGGGGTCACGGTTGGGCAGTCGCTGAGCTGCGAACCGGGCAAATGGAGTAATGATCCCACGCTCACATACATGTTCATTGACGGCTCGGGTGGCCAGGTCCTGCAGCAGGGCGCCTCGTCCACCTACGCGGTGTCCGCAGCGGATATGGGACGCACGATCCTCTGTGAGGTGCAGGCCGCCAATGCGGGTGGCACTGGCGTGAGCCGGACCTGGGCTCTGCCGGCGGTCCAAGCGTCACCGGTTTCCCAGCAGCCGCCTTCGCCCGCGGGCAGCACGACGACGCCTTCGATACCTCCGGCGAGCACGGCTCCGGAAACCGGCGGTGTGGTGCTCGCTGCCACAAACGTCACCGTCCAAAGCAACGGCATGGCGCTCGTAAAGCTCGAGTGTCTCGGAATCGAGAGCTGTCAGGGCAAGGTCACGCTCACGGCGAAGAGCACGGTCAAGGTGAGCGGCAAGAAGAAAACCCGCACGGTCGTGATCGCGACCGCGAGCTTCTCGATCCCGAGCGATGAAACGAAAACGGTGAAGGTCAACCTGGACGCCGCCGGGCGTGCACTGCTCAGCGCTGATCACGGGCGTCTCAGCGCGAGCCTGGCGATCCTCCAATTCGCGCCGAGCCCCGAGAACACGCAGGCAAAAACTGTCCACCTAATTCAGCGGAAGACCATGAAGGCGAGGAAGTCATGAACCTGCGGCCCTCTTGTAAAGTGGGTGCTCGTACGCTAGCAGAGTTCGTTGTCCTTGCCGCCTCGCTCGCCTTCGCCCCGAACGCTCTGGCCGGCGAACCCGGGCAGAGCGCGGGCACGGTGACGAATCTGAAAGTAAGATGACCAGCGAGATCTACGCGTACAACAAAGACTCTGATCGCACCAGCGAGACCACACGTGAATCGGCGACCGAAACATGCGCCACGACTGGCGGGAGTCTCAGCCCAATCCGAAACGCTCGGCAGCCACCTCGCTCGGGTCGCCCAGCTCTTGTGCGAGTCGAGCACGCTGCGTGAGCACGGTGTTGAGCTCGCGCGCGGAGGCTTGCAAGGCACCCCGCAGATGGGCGCGCTCGCCGGGTTTGGGTCTTGCTCGCGTCCAAGGCGCCGACGCGGCTGCGGTAGATCCTCCATCGCTGGGTGATCTCCTCACGCTGGGTGGCGAGTGTGATCGCGCGTGCGTCGAGGTCTTCCACGCGCTGCAGATCACGCGTTGGCAGCGCCCCGACCTGTGAACGTAGCCGCTCGATGCGATACAGCCGCGCGCTGCTCCTGGTTGGCGCCATGCCTGCCTCGTCGAGGATGAGAGCGCTCTGTAGGTCTTGTCCGTGCCCGCGAGCGCCTGGATCACGCTCACACCGTTGCTGGTGCTGAGGACTGCGCGTACCGCGCTGTCCTGCTCGTCGTTCAGCGGGCGATCGGCGCCCGCGAGTGCGCGATCGGTCAGCGCAGAGTCCACGGCGCCGGCCTCCTCCCCGCGCGGCCGAATTGTGGATGCGATCAGGCGTCGCAGCTTGAGCGCTGCTCGCGCACGGCGATCGGGAGCGCCGTAAGGCTGTCGCAGAAGCTGTCGCGGTGCGCGTCAGGTTCGCGACGGGATCATGGTCAGGTCCAGCACCCTGTGTTTGGCTCTGGGAAGCCAAATCTGCCTCCCCGAAGAGACAGGGTGTAGTTGGGGGGCGGTCATTGACCACCCCCCTCTCAGCTTCGCTTATAGATGGTGGTGGTCAATGACCTGAATGGTGGTTGGTTGGGGAGGGCAGAGTGGTGTGGTGTGGTGGTGGCAGGGTGCTGGATGGTAGGTGTCTGGAAGAGAGGAGTTGAGAAATAAAAAAACAACAACAAAAACAAAAACAACAAAAACTGGATCAGGGTTCGTGGCTGTCAAGGCGGGTAAGGCCGGCCCTTCGCGTGTGCTCGGACCGGCCTTACCTCCTACATGATATGTAAGCCTAGCTGGATTCTTGACGAGCATGACTTACGTGTGTATGATGCGTGGCGTGTTCTGTTGATCTTGATCTTGGAGGTTGTTTGTGTCTGGACGTTCGCGTGGCGTTCTCGGCGGGGCTTCTCGCGGTGTCGTTGCTGAGATCGATGAGCGCCTGAAGACACTCGATGAGCAACTCGCGGCACACGAAGCGCTGCTCGCTGAACGCGAACGCCTGCGGGCAGCCAAGGCAACACTTCTCGGCGAAGGGCCAGCAGGACAGATTTCCCAGGATGACATCGCGGCATACCTGGGCGAGCATCCGGGGTCGCGACCGCGAGAGATCGCAGAAGCACTCGGAGTGAGCTCAGGACGGGTATCGGCGCACCTGTTCAGGGCCAAGAGCACACGGTTCGTCAGCCGTGGCGACGGTTGGCACCTGCGAGCACAGAAACCCACGAAAGGCCAGTCATGAGGACGGTCGTCTACAAGCACGCTTGCTCCCGAGGACGCCCTGGCGGACCGCGGAGGCTGGGCGTCGTCGATTCCTCACGCACGACACGACGCACAGCCGCTGGGGAGTCGCTGCGCGCCCGCGACCTCATCGTGCTGGGCTGGCTGTGCGAGCAGTGCGGTGCGCGTACCGATCAGCTGGAGGTACTGCTCGGCAGCGGTCCGCGCACGGTGCAGCGCATGCTCGCGCGGTTGCGCGACGCGGGTCTCGTCGATGTCCGGCGGTTGCTGGTGGGGGAGCCGGCGTGGGCGATCCCGACGGGCGCGGGGTTGCGTGCGGCGGGTCAGGGGTTCGGGGTGTGGCGTCCCCGGATCGGATTGCTCGCGCACGTTGCAGCGGTCAACGATGTGCGCCTGCACGTGCAGGCTCGTTCGCCCGATAGCGAATGGGTGTCGGAGCGTGTGCTCGCGCGTGAGCGTGATCGGGGAGAGCACCTGCCCGACGCGGTGGTGATCGCCGAGGGTCAGCGTGTCGCGATCGAGGTCGAGCTGACCGTGAAGTCCCAGCGCCGTGTGCGGCTGATCCTGGACGAGCTCTCGGGGCGTTATGACACGGTTCTGTATTGGTGTGCCCCGGGAGCGCACCGGCAATTGTCGGCGCTGTGTGAGAGTGGGCGCTGGCCGAAGCTTGGTGTGCGCGAGCTGCCCCGTCTGCAGGCGCCTGCGTCGTGAGCGCCAGAACGGCGAGACGGGGACGTGGCGTGTTCGCTCGCCGGCGGCGAGAACCGTCACTGGGCGGGCCAGGTAGCGCGGTTGCCGCGACTGCCCAGGATGCGCTCGTCGGTGAAGCTGATGGCGAGCGGGGTGTGGCGTTGGCGATGCGTCTCGGTGGTGAGCGGGCGCTGCCGGTGGATCGTGGGATGGTGTTGCTCTCTCCTGGACGTTTGTGTCGGCATCTGCTCGTGTGCGGCGCTACGGGTAGCGGAAAGACGGAGACGGTGCTGCGTTTGGCGTGGACGATCGCGAAGTCGTACGACGCGCCGGTGTTCTATTTGGATGGGAAGGGGGATCGGGAGACCGCAAGCCGGTTTTGTGGGCTGATGGGTGACGCGGGCCGTGAAGCGCGGGTGTTCCCGAACGAGCCGTTTGATGGGTGGCGCGGAGAGCCGCACGAGATCCACGGCCGGTTGATGGAGGTCATCGACTATTCCAGTGAGGGACCGGCGTCTTGGTATCGCGATGTCGCTAAGAACGTGCTGCGCATGGTCTGCGAGCATCCCGATGGGCCACCGTGCTCCTCACGCACCGTTCTTGAGCGTATGGAGATCGGCGGGTTGCGTAAGGCGCACAAGGGTTCCAGCGCGCTGGATGCCCTGACCGCCGAGCACGTCAAGCAGGTCAGGTTGCGCTATGAGGCGTTCTTCGGGCAGACCCGCGGAGCACTGGACGGGAAATGGGCGTGGGAGGACACGGACGCTGCGTACCTGTTGCTGGACAGTCTGTCGTTGCGTGAAGAGACGAGCGGCCTGGCACGGTTCCTGTTCGAGGACTTCGCGCACTATTTCACGACCCGCAAGGCCCGCGATCGGTTCTGTGTGCTGATCGTGGATGAGTTCTCAGCGCTCGCCCAGGGCGCGGGGATGGCCGCGCGGGTCGAGCAGGCACGGGGGTTCCACACGGGCTTGGTACTCGCGCCGCAGGTGGTGCAGGGGATGGGCGATGAGAACGAGGCGGCACGGATCACGGGGAGCGTGGAGACGGTGATCTGTCATCGCGTGAATACACCGGAGGAGATCGTGCAGCTTGCTGGCACCAGGTTGCGGATGGAGTATTCGACCCATTACGGGTCGGAAGGCAGCACCGGGGAAGGCTCGGCACGGGTGCAGCACCAGTACAAGGTCGACCCGAACAAGGTGCGTGGTCTGGATCCGGGCGCGGCGTACATCATCAGCCGTGGGCGCGCGATGCGAGCACAGGTCCTCCGAGCGCCCGATCTGCGCGGCGAGTTGCCGGCGCTCGCCGGGCCAGACGGCCCCGAGAAGCGGGCCGCGGTCGCGCCATCCGAGGGGGCCGACGAGAAAACTTGTGCCAAAAGTGTCCCGTTTGGGGGTGGTTCGTCGGAGAAGGAGGTAAGCACCCTTCCGTTCTGACACCAAAGGAGTGATCCTCATGCGTAATTCTCTGCGGAGCGTTCTCGATCGGATCCAGCCGATCATCGAGCGCGAAAGGCCGTTTTTCTCGTTCGGGGCACTGTCGATGTACGGTCTCGCGTTGATCGCGGAAACCCCTGTGATCATGGCGCGGTTTTTGCTTACGTTGCTCGTGATCGGCGTCGTGATCACGATCAAAGGAGGCTCCAGCATTGGGACGGGCTGGATGATGGTCGTGTTCATCCCGACGCTGTGGTCGATGCTCGCGCTGATCCGCCCGATCGGTGGCGCGTGGTGGTGGCGCACCCGCGCTGGGGCGCGGGAACCATCTTCGCGCGAGCAGCTGGTCTACCAGGACGCCGTGGAGCTGCTGCAGGCCAACACCGATGAGCCGCTGCCGTTGCCCAGGCGCTGGTTCGTGCTCGACAATCCTCAGCCCGACGCCGCGGCGTGCGGGGACACTCTCATGCTCTCCCGTGGCCTTTTGGAAACCGATCATCTCCCGGCAGTGCTCTCGCACGAGCTGGGCCATCTCGGTAGCCCCGACGGCAGGCTCACCGCCGCGATCAACCGCCTCGTGATCTTCTCCAACCCGTTCGGGAGCGCCATAGATCAAAACGGCGAACGGCAGGCGCCGCTCAGGCACACCGGTGCTCGCCTGCGCTATACCCCGCGCGAGCCCACAGACCGCTTCGATCTCGAGCCCGCGATCATCCAGACCGCGTTGCTGTACCTGCGCGTGCTGTTCCTCATCTCCCTGCTCGCCAAAGGAGGCCTTGGCCTATGGCTCACCCGCCCCCTATGGGGACGCTACTGGCGAGCACGCGAGTACAAAGCCGACGAGTACGCCGCCAGTCTCGGCCAAGCCGAGGAGCTCGCCGACTTCCTGGAGATCCACGCCCTCATCCACGACCACCCACTCCCATTCCTCTGGCTCACCGACCACACCCACCCCCCAACAGAGCTACGCATCGACAAGCTGCGCAACAGCACCAACACGCAAGCACCCGGCGGCGGCGCACTACCACCCGCGGCGCCTGACACACGGCCCCTGACCGCGTAAAGAAGCAACGACCGCACCATTTTGAGAGATTGAGAGGTCAGTTCTTCGCACACACCCAGCGCCGGGTACACAGCTGCTGGCGCCAGTAGCGGGCCTGTCAGAACCTGTCAAGGGAGCCCTTCGGGCAGCCTTCGGCTGGGCCTGACGGCCCTCCCTTGACAGAACCTGCCAGGCCCGCTGAAAGATCACTCACTTCGGCAGGGAGGACCCTGCCGAAGATCGACCACTGACGATGATCGGAGGCAGCGATACGAACGCTCACCCAACCCAACTGCCACAACGCTCCAGACGCTCGGCGTCCCACTCGGCATCACCCTGGACTACATCCCCGCGCCCGAGTTCATCAACGCCTAGCAGGGAGATGTCATGGTTCCTCGTGGGTCCCTTGCCTGCTCCTGAGCCGCTTCCGCCTCCGGGCAACTAACCGTAGGCCCGCACCGGCCCGTTGTCCCGCCCACGACGGGGCAGGTCATCCGGTCCTTCGCCACGCCACAGGATCGTGACACGGTCCTCGACCGGCACGCTCGCATCATCACGTCTAACGATCACCGCGTCGATCGAGCTGCCAAGGATACGCCTGCGATCCTCGATCGGTAGGTCGTCATAGCCCTCGATGACATCGCCGCCCGCTGCCGGCGCGAGTGCTCGCTGCAACTCGCTCTGCGCCTGGTTGACGGCGGCCGCGCGTGCTTCGGCGGCGGCGTGATAGCCGCTGCCGAGCACTCGCCGCAGCGTCAGATCCGCCGCGAACGCCTGAAGCTCCGCTTCGGCCTCTGAAAGCTTCTCCGTGGCGCTCTGCAGAGCGTCGGAGTCGTGCTGGATCGTCAGCGCCTCTTGGGCCATCTGCTCCCGCCAGACGCCCTCCACGTACCGCTCCAGCTTGCGCCCGTTGATGCTCGCGGGCGCGGTGCAGGCGCCGGCGGTATGGGTGCCGCGACACCGGTAGACCGGTGCGCGCCCGCCCGCTCTGTCGATGGCGTCCAGCTTGTGCGGCGCGAGCAGGTAGCGGCATCCCGCGCACCGGACGAACCCCCCGAGCAGGCTCGGCCGCTTGCCGCGCGCGAGAGCTCTCACGGGCACGAGGTTCGCGGCCTGCCACTCGGCGACGGTCACGATCGGCGGGTGAGCGTCTGCGTTGACGTTCTCGCCTCGGTATGCCTCACCCCTGTAGACGCGGTTTTTGATGACACGGTCAACCATCGAGCGTGTCCAGCGACCCTCGCCCGGGCGCGGCGCGCTCTGATCGAGTCTGCGCGCGATCTCGGTGAAGCTCTTGTGCGCAGCGCGCATCAGGAACGCCTCGCGGATCGCGGGCGCCTCGCCGTTGGGTACGAGCCGTTTGTCGGAGCTTCGTTCATAGCCGACCGGCGTGAACTTAGCGATGTGGACGCCCCGCGCGACCGCGTTGGAGGAGGCCGTCTTCCACGATTCGCTGATCCGGTCACGCTCCAGCTCCGCGAACACGAGCAGGATGCGCAGGAATGCCTTGCCCATCGGCGTCGAAAGGTCGATGTTGTCGGCCACGCTCACGAGCACCGCGCCGCGGCGCTCGAACTCCTCCAGCGTGCTCAGCGCGCCCACGAGCGTCCGCGCGAAGCGATCGAGCTTGGCGACGATCACGCCATCGGTCTCGCCGCTTCGGACGCGCTCCATGATCCGATCGAACACGGGCCGGTTCATCGTGCCGCCGCTCACGTCCATCTCAGGCTCGTGCCAGGTCAGCGTGTGTCCATGCGCCTGAGCCCACGATTCGATGCGCTCGCGCTGGACCGTCGGCGAGATGAAGCTCTTGCCTGCCCTGCCGCCGACCTTCGAGACGCGAATATAGGCATCGAGTCGCAGGCCACCTGAAGTCATAGGGTACAATATAGCGTTGTCATTCGACGAGGGCTGGCGGTTGTTGGGCGATCCGGTGGGACGCGCGCTGCTTGCCTCGCTGCAGCGGATGGGCCGCTCGGAGCTGGCGGTGCCGATCGTCAGCACACAGCTGGTGACCGACGCGCTGATCGGTGAGCGCGAGTCGCTGGAGAACCTGATCGGGGCGACGTTCGTGTTCGGGATGCGCTCGGAGGCGGAGGCCGCGCGGGCGTTGCAGCTGCTGGGGCTCGACCCCGAAGACCAGCGGATGCGCCAGAGCCTGCTCGAGCTGGAGGCGGGCCGCTGCCTGCTGCGCGATCACTACGGCCGTGTGGAGGCGATCCAGGTCGACGTCGTCGCACCGGCGCTGCTGCGGGCGTTCTCGACGACACCGGCGCGCGCGTGAGCACGCGAGCGCGAGGGACCTTGGCGGTGGCGGCCAGCGCGATCGTGCTGGTGGGGTCGGGCGCCGCCCCGATCCGCGCGATCGCTCGGGCACGCAAGGTGGCCGACTCGCCGGTGTCACACGCGCGTCCGGCGCCGAGCGGGCGAAAAGCGCCGAGCGGGCGGCCGCTCGGGGCGGGCGTGGGCTCGGGCGCAAACACTGTCGCGAGCCCTGAAGAAGAAGCTTCTGCCTCGGCGCCGCCCAGTGGTGGAGACTCGCTGGCGGCCAACGGCCTGAACAGTCCGTTGTGTCGCGACGCAGCGCAAGCCGACCTGTCGAGCGCGGCGGCGCGCAACTGCCGGATGTCGGGGTTTGAGGCGGCGCGGGCGCCGACCGGCGATTACGCGTTCGACGTGCACATCAACACCGGCGCCACGAAGTGGGGCAACGACGAGGCGGCGATGGTCCAGAACCTGCTCCAGCTCGGGTGGACGATGCTGGTCGCGGTCGTGCGCGGGGTGATCGTGGTGCTCGACTGGTGCTTCACGATCGACCTGCTGAACAGTCCGGCGATGAGCGGCGTGGCCGCAGGGCTGCGCGCGACGCAGGTGACATTCACTCAACCGTGGATGGCGATCGTGCTCGCGATCGCGTCGGTGCTGGCGCTGTATCACGGCCTGATCCGCCGCCGCGTCGCCGAGACGGTCGGCGAGACGCTGCTGATCGTGGCGATGATGGCGGGCGGTCTGTGGGTGATCATGAACCCGACGGGCACCGTCGGGGCGCTCGGCGGGTGGGCGAACGAAGCCAGCCTGGGCACGCTCGGCGCAGTCATGGCGGGGACCCCGGATCACCCTGAGCGGACGCTGGCCGACAGCGCACAGAACGTGTTCAGCGCCGCGATCGACGGTCCGTGGTGCTACCTGGAGTTCGGCGACGTTAGCTGGTGCAGCAACCCCGCGCGCCTGGATCCGCGACTGCGCGCCGCGGCGCTGAAGCTCGCCGCGGACGGGAGGTATGCCCCCGGTCAGAGCCCGGCGCTGCTGCGAGGGGCGCGCACGAACGGAGAACTGTTCCTCGCACTGCCCGCCAACGAGACGGCGCGGAACGGGATCAACACAGAAGGCTCGCTGTTCAACGTGCTGTGCGGAGGCACGGAAGAACCCTGCCACGGCCCGACGGCCAACCAGGCGCAGTTTCGCACCCAGAGCGGGACGGGCGCGCGGGTCATCGGGCTGCTGTTCATCTCGTTCGGTGTGCTGGGGATGCTGTTGCTGCTCGGGTTCATCGCGCTGCGTCTGCTCGGGGCGGCGATCATGAGCTTGCTCTACCTGCTGCTGACGCCCGCCGCGGTGCTGGCGCCGGCGCTGGGCGAAAGCGGGCGCGCGGCATTTCGGATGTGGGCGACGCGGCTGCTGGGGTCGGTGACGTCAAAGCTCGTGTTCTCGTTCTTGCTGGGCGCCGTGCTGATGGCCGAGCGGGTGTTGTCCAGCGTGCACGTGTTCGGGTGGTTGACGCAGTGGCTGCTGATCTCGGCGCTGTGGTGGATGGCGTTCGTGCATCGCCACAAGGCACTGAACTTCGCTCGCGGGGAACGGGGCGCGCAACACCATTCGATTGCGCGGCGGGCACGGGAGGCGCTGGACACGCCGCGCTCGGTGTTGCGTCACGCGGGCCAGGTCGGGCGCAAGCTGGCTCGCCCCGCCCCGAGCGTGGAGCGACGGACCAAACTGGCGCAGGCTGGAGGCGAACGTGCCAAGAAGATGGCCGACGCGCAGGTCGGGCGCAGTCTCGAGCGCGACCACGGCGAGGCGCGCGCGCTGACCGACATCGGCCCGGAGACCCAGGCGCGTCTGTCGGGGATGCGGGCTCAGCTGGCGCGTGTACAGGGGGCGCGCCAGGACGCTGCGACGGCGGGAGACACACGCAGGGCGGCAGGGCTGGACGTGCGTGAGCGGCGTATCGCCGGGGAGATCGCCCGCGAGGAGGATGGGCTCGCGCGGGCACGGCGAACGGTCGCCGACGGCGATAGCGCGCGGCGCCGGACGGGGCAGACCCACACGCGCGAGCAACGCGAGGAGCGCGCTCGGTTCCTGGATGCCCAGGCGGCGCTGCCGGCGGCGGGGCGCGCCGGCAGGAATGACGAGCGCCGGGACTACGCCGCTCTGGCCGGGCTGGCAGGACACGGGCGCGGAGAGTACGAAGGGCTTGACCTGCAGCGGCGGCGTGAGGCGCGGGCGCAGATCGATCGCGAGCTGGCCATGCGCAAGGAGCTGGGCGGCGCGGCAGCGGACGTCGCCGCGGGTGCCGGCGCGGGCTCGGTGGGGCGGCGGGACAAACGTCAGGCGGGCAAAGAGCTGGATCGCGCGCTGGGCGAGCGACTGCACTCCGAAGGCCACCGCCGGCCGAGCGCCCCGGGAGGCGGCTCGCGGCTGGATGACTGGAAACGCGAGGGAGTGGCGGCGACTGCGCGCAGTCATGAGCAACGGAGGAGATCGCCCGTGATGGATGACGCGCGCGAGGTGGCAGCACGGCGCAAACGCCAGCTGGGCAGGGACCGGCGGTGAGCGCCAGGTCGATCCAGCGGCCGGCTGTCGCGGGCACGCTCGCGTGGCGCGGCGCTCGGTCCGGGTCCGAGCGCGACTCGAGGAGCGCGGGCGCTCAGGCCGCGGCACGCATCGCGGGGCATGTCATCGGCCGGACTCCGGTCGGTCGTGTCGCGGACGTGACGGGCCTGCCCGTGGGAAAGCTCGCGAGGGGCGCCGTCGCGCTGGTCATGGGCATGGGGGCGTTGGTCGCGCTGATGGGAATGATGTCGGTTGCGGGCATGAGCTCGAGCGACACCTCGCCAGGCGCCGGGGGGTCTGTCACCGGCGTGTCCGCGCTCGCCCTGCGCGAAATTCCGCCGACATACCTGCGCCTGTATCAGGCGGCGGCTGCGCGCTATGGCCTTGACTGGGCGATTCTCGCGGGGATCGGCAAGGTCGAGTGTGATCACGGGCGCGACCCCGATCCTTCGTGCACGCACGAGGGCGCTGTGAACTCGGCCGGGGCCGGCGGCCCGATGCAGTTCATCGCCTCGACCTGGGCGACGTACGGGGTGGACGGCGACGGCGACGGCCGGATCGACCGCTGGGACCCGGCGGACGCGATCTACGGGGCGGCCAACTACCTGCACGCTTCGGGCGCGCCGGGGAACTACAGGGCCGCCATCTACTCGTATAACCACGCGGGCTGGTACGTCACGGAGGTCGAGAGCTGGGCGGCGCGATATCGGGGCCCATCCACCCCGCTGATGTCGCCGGCAGGCGGTGCTGGTGACGAAGGGGGTGGAGGCGATGGAGACAGTCTGGAAGGCGCGGACACGCGCCTGGCGGGCGAAACCGCAACGCCTGTACGGTTCATCGCCGGTGAACAGGCCGAGCTATCGCCCGCTGACGGTCACGTCGCGCTGATCCCCGCGGGCGTGCCGGCGGCGGTGCAGGCGATGGTGGTCGCGGGCAACGAGCTGCAGGAACTGCCCTACGGCCCGGGCGGTCACCCGGACCCGCGGGGCGCGAGCGAAGAGGACTGCTCGAGCACGGTCAACTACGTGCTCTACCGCTCCGGCGTGCGGCCGATCTCAGAAATCCTCGCCGACAACCCGCTGGCGCAGGACTACGTCGGCTGGGGCGACCCCGGTCCCGGCCGCTGGGTGACGATCTATGCGACGGATGAGCCGACGCCGCACGTGTTCATCGTGATCGCCGGGCTGCGACTGGACACGAGTCACAATGGAACCGACGTCGGGCCGAATCGCGACGAAGACGGGCCGCGCTGGCGCATCCTCAGTTACATCCCGACCTGGGCGCACTGGTCGGTCAGGCACCCGCCGGGGCTGTAGGCATGCCTGGACGACGCAAGCCGCTCAGCCAGAAGTCGGCCAAGAAGCTGCTGGAAGAACATGGGTGGACTGAGACACAAGGAGGCAAGCATACGATCAAGATGGACAAGCCGGGTCGTCGACCCATCACTTTGCCTATGCATAGAGGCCATGATTATGGTCGGAGCCTGACGCCCGCGATACTGAAGGAGGCGGGTCTATCATGAGTACTTACGCGACGAGGGATGAGATGACACAGCGGCAGATTGAGATACAGGCACTCGTGCACGAAGAGGATGGTTCGTTCTGGGCGGTGGTGCCCGGCTGTCCAGGCCTGTTTGCTTCCGGCTATACGCTCGACGAGCTTGCCGAAGGGTTGCGTGAGGCGTGGGTTCTGTACCACGATGGCGAGTCTGTCCACACAGCTGATGACTCGCGTCCAGCGGATGGTGCGAACGGCATATCCTCGCTGACCCTGCGGGTTCCCGCCTTCGCTTAGACTGCCGCTCAATGGCGGCGCGCAAGGTTGACTATCTGCTGATCGGCGGAGGGCTGGCGAGCGCCAACTGCGCGCGCTGGCTGCGCGAGTCGGGGGCCGATGGGAGCGTGCTGCTCATCGGGCGCGAGCCCGATCCCCCGTACAACCGGCCGGACTGCTCGAAGGGGTATCTGCGCGGCGAGGAGAGTCGTGAGGAGCCGCTGTTTCGCCCCGGCGAGTGGTGGGGCGAGCAGGAGATCGAGCTGCTGACGCGCACGAGCGTTACCGAGCTGGACCTCGATGCGAGCACGGCCAAGCTCTCGAGCAAGGAGGAGGTCGAGTTCGGCCATGCGCTGATCGCGACCGGGGCGAACGTGCGGCGGCTGAACGTTGAGGGGTGCGAGCTGGAGCAGATCCACTATCTGCGCACGCTCGGCAACGCCGATGCGATCAGGGAGAGCGTGAGCGACGCGGAGAACGTGGTGCTGATCGGGGGCTCGTATATCGGCTGCGAGGTGGCGGCGTCGCTGACCATGATGGGCAAGCGCGCGACGATCGTGATGCAGGAGGAGAAAACGCTGGAGCGGGGGTTCGGGCGAGAAGCGGGACGGTTCGTGCAGGAGCTGCTGGAAGCGCACGGGGTGACGGTCCACGGGGAGGACGAGTTGGAGCGGTTCGAGGGGGACGGCCGCGTGGCGAAGGTCGTGACGAGGCGCGGCCTGGAGCTCGAGGCGCAGGCGGTCGTGATCGGCGCAGGCGTGGCGCCGGACGTGCAGCTGGCAAAGCGGGCGGGCCTCCAAGTCGGCGAGCGCGGCGGCGTGCGCTGCTCATCGCGGCTTCAGAGCACGGCCGAGGGGGTTTACGCGGCGGGAGACATCTGCGAATACGACTCACCCCTGCATGGCGGGCATGTGCGGATCGAGCACTGGGACGTGGCGTTCAACCAGGGCAAGACCGCCGCGCTGAACATGCTGGGGCGGGATGTGGCCCACGAGACGGTCCCGTACTTCTACTCGGTGCTGGGCGATTGGGGCGAGCTCGAGTACGTCGGCCCGGCATACGGCTGGGATGAGGAGATCCTGCGCGGGTCGTTCGACGACGGGGCCTTCACGAACTGGTACCTGCAGGACGGGCGCGTGGTCGCCGCGCTCACGTTTGGGCGCTCGGACGACCTCGACCACGCTCGCCGGCTGCTGGCCGAGAAGCCCGTGCTGGACGCATCCCGGCGGGCTGCGCTGGCCGATGCCGACTCGGATCTGAGCGCCTGACACAGCGGGTCCACCGCCGGGTGGGGTACGATGCGTCACATCCGATAACGGTCGGTGGTGTAGGGAAGCCGGTGAGAATCCGGCGCGGACCCGCCACTGTGACCGGGGATGCCCACCGTGGCGCGTTTCGGCGCGCAGCCACTGGTCCGCTCAGCGGTCCGGGAAGGCGCGAAGGGTAGGCCCGGGAGCCAGGAGACCTGCCTCCGACCATAAGCCCACAAGCCCTCGTGGAAAGGGGTGGCTCATGCTCGTATCTATTCGCATGCTCAAGGCGCTTGGCGCTGTTTGCTTCGCTCTTGGGATGTTCGCGTCGTCAACTTTGGCTGCTGGCCCTGCGACCGTGACTGTCCGCGTAGAGGGTCTCACCGAAACGAAGCTTCCTCCGACTCAGGTGACGACGAGCACGGTACCCGTCGCAAAGGACGGCAATCCGGAACACGCCTGCTCGGGCACGAGCGCCATAGGCGCTCTGCAGCTCGCCACGGGCGGCGACTGGGGCGGCCCGTGGAACGGTGAATTCAAACAGTATGAAATCTTTTCGATTGAGGGCGAGAGCCATGTCTTTGAATCGGGCGCTCCAGCAAACTACTTCTGGTCGTTCTGGCTCAACAACAAGGAAGCCGAAGTCGGTGCTTGCGAAGCCGAGCTGCAGCCGGGCGACCACGTGCTGTTCTTTCCCTCCTGTTTTGGCGAAGCCTGTCCTCCATCGCCGGCGCCGCTTGGCATCGAAGTTCCCGCAACCGCCAATATCGGTGAAAAAGTCTCTGTCACCGTCAGTGAGTACAAGTCAAATGGGGAATCATCCGCAGCTGCGGGTGTCACTGTGTCGGGTGGCGGAACAAGCGCGATCACCGATTCCACCGGTCACGCGGCATTGACCATTGCGAGCCCAGGGACGTTCATGCTGCAGGCGACCGCACCGGGAACGGTGCGCACCGAGGAAGTCATCTGCGTGCACCGTGGCAACGACGGCACCTGCGGTACCCAAAGCCCGTCGAGCTCGCCTGGCCCAGTCGCGGCATCCGGCGGCAGCATCAGCGTCCCCTACACAGGTCAGTACGCGCTCGTGCCGAAGCTGACGAGCCTGATCGACGGGCACACCTACAGGAGTGGTCAAGCACCGAGGGTGCTGTCCGGCAGCGTGCTCGCGCACACGACCGTCTCCTCGATCAGCCTGACCCTGCGCCGCGAGTACCGGGGTCGCTGTTACGCGTTCAACGGCGTCTCGACGCGGTTCGTCCGTGCTCGTTGTGGCACGGGCAGTCCGTTCAAGGTCTCAAGCAACGGTCTCTTCTCCTATCTGCTGCCGTCCGCGCTTGCGCCCGGCCGGTACGTGCTCGACATCGAGGCGACCGATGCCGCCGGCAACCGCACAACGTTGGCGCGGGGAACGTCGAGAATCGTGTTCTATGTCCGCTAGACACGAGCGAGATGTCCGGTAGCGTCGGCACATTCCGGCGTAACGTCCGACTCAGGGCGCTCGGCGCGGTCACAGCCGCGCTGGGCGTCGTCGCACTCGCCGGCTGTGGCCTCGGCGCGGGCGATGCGCCGACCGCGATCAACCTGACCGTCACCCACGACTTCGGTGCGCACACAGTGCGCTCGTGGAGCGCCCCCCAGGTGCGCGGTCAAGAGACCGTCATGAGCCTGCTGATGCGCAACGCGACCGTCACCACCCGCTACAGCGGCGGCTTCGTGCAGAGCATCGACGGGCTCTCCGGCGGTGCCACGGGTGGGCAGCCCAGCGACTGGTTCTATTACGTCAACGGCGTGCAGGCCCCGCAGGGCGCGGCGGCGACGAACGTGAACCCCGGCGATCACATCTGGTGGGACCTGCACGACTGGAGCCAGACCGACAGCGTGCCCGCGGTCGTCGGATCGTTCCCCGAGCCGTTCGTCAACGGGATCGACGGCAAGCGCCTGCCCGTGCGCGTCGAATGCGCCGTGATCTCCTCCGAACCGTGTCAGACGGTCAGCTCGCGGTTGCGCGCGCTCGGCGTGCTCGCCGCGCTCGCGGCGATCGGGCCCGGCGATGAGCCGGAAACGCTGCGCGTGCTGGTCGGGCCGTGGACGGCCGTGAGCGGCGATCCGAGCACGCACGAGATCGAGCTGGGGCCGCGCTCCAGCGGCGTGTACGCGCGTTTTGCCGCCAACGGCGCCACGCTCGCGCTGCTGAATGAACAGGGCGCTGTGGCCCGCACGCTCACCGCCGGCGCGGGGCTCATCGCCGCCACGCGCTCCGGCGAAGCGGCGCCCGTGTGGGTGATCACCGGCACCGATGACGCGGGTGTCGAGCAGGCGGCGCGCGCGTTCAACCAGGCCACGCTTGCAAACCACTTCGCGCTGGCGCTCGCGCCCGGAGGCTCGCGCCGTGCCCGTGCCCGCGTCTGTGCCGTCAGGGGGATGACAAATGCTCACCGGGGCGCAACCGTTCTTTTATCGCCGCCTCTCGAGTCCCCTGCATGCCGCGCGCGCGGGCATCAGTGCCACGTGGGCACTGGCTCTGACCACGGCGGCGCTCGTGCTGTTCAATCCGCTCGTTCTGCTCGCGCTGACGCTGGCGGTGCTGGGTGCGGGATTCGGTGCGCGCGTCGGTCGCCCGCTGGCGCGCACCCTGCGCACCGCCGCGATCGTGGCCGTGCCGATCGTCGCGATCAACGTGCTCGTCTCGCGCGAGGGCCTGACCGTGTTCGCGCGACTCGGCGACCTCGGTCCGTTCGGTCAGGGCGACCTCACGGTCGAGGCGGTCGTGTACGGGACCGTGATCGCGCTGAAGGTCACGCTGCTGATCCTGATCACGACGCTCGCGAGCCTCGCGGTGGACCCCGACGAGCTGCTGCGCGCGTTTCGCCGGCTGTCGTTCCGTTCTGCGCTCACCGCGTCGCTGGCGACTCGCATGATTCCGCTGCTGGCGGCGGATTCGGGGCGCCTGGCCGAGGCCCAGCGCACGCGTCCGGGCGGCGCTCTGACCGGCGCTCGCGGGCGGGTCGCGCTGCTCGGCGCCGTGGTCGGCGGCTCGCTCGACCGCGCGATGGATGTCGCCGCCACGCTCGAGCTGCGTGGCTTCGCGGCCGCTCGTCGTCCCCCGCGCGAGTCCCACGCGCGGCGCCCGCCCGCGCGCTCGGGGTTCGGTATGGCCCTGACGCACATCCGGCGGCCGGTCCGGCCGGTGCACCCGTGGTCGCGTCACGACATCGCGTTCTCCTGCTCGGCCGTCGCGATCCTCGCGCTCGCCGTCCTCGGCCGGCTTGGCGGAGCGGCGTCGTTTCAGGCGTACCCGCTCGTGCACATACCCGTAACAGCTGGGACGTTCGGGCTCTGCGCCGCGCTGATCGCGGCCGTGCTGCTTCCGTCTGGAGACCGTCGAGGTATCGACCCATGAGCCCGATCCTGTCCTTCGATCGCGTCACCTACCACTATCCGGGGACCGATACACCCGCGCTCGACGATGTCAGCTTCGACATCGAGCCCGGCGAGCTGTGCCTGCTCGCGGGACTCTCCGGCCACGGCAAGTCGACGCTGCTGCGCGCCGCCTGCGGGCTGGTCCCGCACTTCCACGGCGGGCGCTTCGCCGGCACGGTGACGCTCGCCGGCATGGACACGCGCGAGCACGGGCCGGCGCAGCTGGGGGCGGTCGCGGGCGCGCTGTTCCAGGACCCCGAGACGCAGCTGGTCACAAGCTCGGTGCGCTCCGAGCTGGCCCTGACGCTCGAGAGTCGCGGTCACGGACCGGGCGCCGTCGCGCGTGGGGTGGAGGAGGTCGCGCTCGCGCTGGGCATAGACGCGCTGCTCGACCGCTCCGTGCACGAGCTGTCCGGGGGCGAGCAGCAGCGGGTCGCGCTCGGCGCCGCGCTTGCGGGCAGGCCGCCGGTGGTGCTGCTCGACGAGCCCACCTCTCAGCTCGACCCCGTCGCGGGCGATGAGCTGATCGGGCTGCTGCGGCGGCTGAACCAGGAGTGGGAGACGACCGTCCTGCTCGCCGAGCACCGACTCGAGCGCTGCCTGTCCGCGGCCGACCGTGTGATCGCAATGCGTTGCGGCCGGGTCGCGCACGACGGCGATCCCGCGTCGTTCCTGGCGTGGGCCGCGCGCGCGTCACCGGCGCTGCAGACTCCCGGAGCGAAGCTGTTCGCGCTCGCCGGACTGCGCCCACTTCCGGTCGGGGTGCGTCAGGCGCGCGCCTCGCTGCGCGCGCGCGGATTGCTGGGAGAGCAGAACCCATCCCGCACCTGGCTTGCGGCCGCTCCCGAGACTCACACCCGGCGGGAGGCCTCATCGCCGGTATCGGATACGGCGCCGGCTGTCTCTCTCGGCGAACGGCCTACCCGCACCGGGCGCGTCAGGCGCGCGCTTGGTGGTGGCGGACAAGTCGTCCCGCCCGCGCTGCGCATGCGCGGCGTCTGGCACGAGCTGCACGACGGTCCCGCGATCCTGCGCGGCGTCGAGCTGACACTGCGTCCCGGCGAGACCGTTGCGCTGATGGGTCGCAACGGCGCGGGCAAGTCCACGCTGTTGCGGCATGCCGCCGGCCTGCTGGCACCGACGCGCGGCAGGATCGAGTGTGCCGGGCGGGTCGCGCTGCTGTTGCAGAACCCGGGCGACTATTTCGTGCACGAGCATGTCGCCGAGGAGGCCTCCGTGGAGGCGCTGCGCGCGGTTGGCCTGGAGGGTATGACCGCGCGCAATCCGCGCGACCTGTCAGGGGGCGAGCGTCAACGACTCGCGCTCGCGATCGTCACGGGTGACGGAGAGCCCCCGGCGGTGCTCGCGCTGGATGAGCCCACGCGCGGCATGGACCGCGAGTCCAAGGCCGAGCTTGCGTCAGTGCTGCGCCACCGCGCCGAGTCCGGCCAGGCGGTGATCGTGGCGACACACGACCCCGAGTTCGCGGCGGCCTGCGCGCGGCGCGCGATCCTGCTCGCGGACGGGCGGATCATCGCCGACGGACTTGCAACGGAGCTGCTCGCCGGCGGCTGGTACTTCGCCACCGAGACGGCCCG
Source organism: uncultured Solirubrobacterales bacterium (assembly GCA_963749285.1). Classification (GTDB taxonomy): domain Bacteria; phylum Actinomycetota; class Thermoleophilia; order Solirubrobacterales; family Solirubrobacteraceae; genus Palsa-744. The sequence continues at coordinate 525,043 of CAVVMD010000002.1, forward strand.
CATCCTCGGTGGCGCCGGCGGGGCGCTGCTGCCTGAGCATGGGGCTGAGCTGCTGCAGACCGATATTGCCTTGGGGGTCGTCGCGTGAGCTGGCCGATCGCTTCGTTTTTGATCGTCGGGCTGGTCCTCGTCGCGGGCTGGCTGGCGTACGAGCGCCGGCGCCCTTCCGCACGCATGGTCGCCGTCGTGGCGACCCTGGCCGCCGTCGCCGCACTTGGCCGCGACGCGTTCGTGGCTCTGCCCGACGTCAAGCCGATCACCGCAATCGCGTTCGTCGTCGGCTATGCGCTCGGTCCGCTGCCGGGGTTCACCGTCGGCGCGATCGGGATGCTCTCCTCGAACATCATGCTTGGCCAGGGCCCCTACACCCCCTGGCAGATGGCCGCCTGGGGCCTCGTCGGTCTCGCCGGCGCAGCGCTTGGACGGGTGACTCGCAGACACCTCGGGCGCGTCCCACTTGCACTCGCGTGTGCCTGTTCCGCCCTTGTCGCCAAGGAGATCATGAACGTCTACACCTGGACGATCGGGGCCAGCCACACCCCTGCCGCGTTTCTCGCGATCGCCGGCACGGCCCTGCCGTTCGACGTCACCGACACGATCGCCACGCTGCTGTTCGCGCTTGCGTTTGGCCCCGCGCTCGTGCGCCTGCTCGAGCGCACCCGTGAGCGTATGACCGTTAGATGGGAACCCCGCCCGCCCAAGCCCCGTCTGCCCAAGCCGGCCGCGTCAGCGATTCTCGTCCTGATTGTGGCCGTAACGCTCATGTTGCCGGTCACGGCTCGCGCCGCGTCGCTGTCCCCCGAGCTCTCATACCTGACCTCGGCCCAGAACTCAGACGGCGGCTTCGGCGCCGCGCGCGGCCAGAGCTCCAGCGAGCTGTACACCGCGTGGTCGGCGATGGGCCTCGCGGCCGCCGGCCGCGATCCGGCGGACGTGAGTCGCGACGGACACTCGGTGCTCGACTCGCTGCGCGCCGAAGTCTCGACCCTGCAGGGCCTCGGCGATGTCGAGCGCACGATCCTCGCCGCCCACGCGTGTGGGGCCTCCGCGTACTCGTTCGCGGGCCACGACCTCGTCGCCGAAGTGCTGCGCGCGCGCGAGCACGACAGCTCGTTTGACGACCAGGTCAACCTCACGGCGTTCGCGATCTTCGCGCTGCGCGCGGTCGGCCATTCCTCCGGGTTCGCCTCGATCCGCGAAGCAGCGGGGTGGATCGAGCGCCAGCAGAACTCCGACGGCGGTTTCTCCTTCGGCACTCATGGCTCCACCAGCGACGTCGACGACACCGGGACGGCGTTGCAGGCGCTCGTGGACGCGGGCGCGCGCAACGCGCGCGTGCTGGGCGCCGCCGCGGACTACCTGATCCGCTCACAGAACCCGGACGGCGGCCTGCCCCAGCAGTACGGCGGCGAATCCAACGCTCAGTCGACCGCCTGGGCTACCCAGGGGCTGATCGCCGCCGGGCGCAACCCCGCAACGGTGCGCCGCCGCGGCAGCCGCTCGCCGCTCGGCTACCTGGAAAGCCTGATCGCACCCGGCGGCAGCGTCCGCTACTCGCGCACCGGCTCGCAGACGCCCGTGTGGGTGACCGCCCAGGCGCTGATCGCGCTTGCGGCCAAGACGTTTCCCGTCGGGCCGTGAGTCTCACATCGCTGGCGAGGTGAGCGGCGGTTCAGCCTCTCTTTACCGACCTGCCTACCCTGTGGTAGTCATGTCCACGGTGTATCTATCGGCTGCCCACGCGGCGGACCGGCGTCGCGGTGGCACAGATCGGCCGAGCGCGGCCGTGCCCCTGTGCATCGCCGGGCTGTGCGTGGTTGCGCTCGCGCTCACGTGGGTCGTGGCCGCGCTGGTGCCGGCGACGCATGTGAAAGACGCGGTGGCGCTGCACGACTTCACGCTGCTGGGTGGACCGCGGCTGGACGATGTGGCGAACGCCCTGCTGCACCTGCTCGACCCTTTGCTGTACACCATCTGGGGCGTACTGCTGATCGCCGTCGCGCTCGTGCGCCGGCGTCCCCGGGTCGCGTTCGCTGTGGCGCTCGTGCTGAGCCTGGCTCCGCTGACCGCGGAGATACTCAAGCCGTTGCTCGCCCATCCGCACGCGTGGGTCGGGGGAAGCTATGTCGATGCCGCATCGTGGCCCAGCGGTCACGCGACCGCGGCGACGGCGCTCACCCTGTGCGCGGTGCTCGTGACGCCAGCGCGTCTGCGACCGATCGTCGCCGCGCTGGGCGCGATGTTCGCGGCGGGGGTCGGGTTCTCGCTGCTGATCCTCGCCTGGCATCTGCCGAGCGACGTGCTGGGCGGCTATCTGGTGGGCACGCTGTGGGTGGCTCTGGCCGTGGCCGGGCTGCGCACCGCCGAGGCGCGCTCTCGATCACGCAGGTCGAGAAGCCGTGTCCGAGCCGTGGGCGCCGGGGTCCCATAGGGGCTCAGTCCCCTCGTTCACGGCGCGAGCGAGGATGAACAGCAGGTCCGACAGCCTGTTCAGGTAGCGCACGACCTCGGGGTTATTGCCGCCCTCCTCGCCGACGGCGATCGCGCGCCGCTCGGCGCGGCGGCAGACGGTGCGAGCGACATGCAGCTGCGCGCTGGCCGGAGTTCCGCCGGGGATCACGAACGAGTGCAGCGGCTGAAGGGTTGCGTTGACCTCGTCGCATGCGCCCTCGAGCCATTCGGTGTACTGCGCGGTGACGCGCAGTCGCGGGCGCTGGTCTTGCTCGGCCGGCTCGTCGCCCCCATCCGGCGCGGCTCCTGGGACCGACAGGTCCGCGCCGAGGTCGAGCAGGTCGTTCTGCACGCGCTTCAGCCATGTCGCCACCTTGTCCGGCAGGCCCGGCGCCAGCAGCGCCACGCCGAGCGTCGCGTTCAGCTCGTCGACCGTCCCGTATGCCTCGACGCGGGGGTGCAGCTTGGAGACACGGCTCATGTCTCCCAGGTGCGTCTCGCCGCCGTCGCCGAGCTTCGTGTAGATGCGCGTGAGATTGATGGTCATGGCTTGCGAGCGGGAGCGAGTCAGCTCCCCTGATGATACGGGTCGGGTAAGGGATTCAACCCGCCCAGCTGCCACCCTGACCGCCGGGCGTCGGGAGGATCGGATACGTTCTCGGGCCTCATATGCGGATCGGAGTTCCGACTGAGACCGCCGCCGGCGAGCATCGTGTCGCGCTCGTGCCGGAGGTGGTCGGCAAGCTGAAGGCCAAAGGTCTCGATGTGCTCGTGCAGAGCGGCGCGGGCGCCGGCGCGCTGCTGCCCGACGCCGCCTTCGCCGACGCGGGCGCGCAGCTGACCGGGGACTCCGCCGAGATCTGGGGCTGCGACGTGGTCGTCAAGATCGCCCCGCCCGACCCCGAGGAAGTCCGCGGGCTCGGCTCCGGCTCGATCCTCGTCGGGTTTCTCGCGCCGCTGATGAGCCCGCAGACCACGCGCGCGCTGGCCGACGCGCACGCCACGGCGTTCGCGATGGAGGCGATCCCGCGGATCTCGCGCGCGCAGTCGATGGACGCGCTGTCCTCGCAGAGCAACGTCTCCGGCTATGAGGCGGCGCTGCTCGGCGCCGAGCACATGGGCCGCTTCTACCCGATGCTGATGACCGCCGCCGGCACGATCCCGCCCGCCAAGGTGCTCGTGCTCGGCGCCGGTGTCGCGGGACTGCAGGCGCTGGCCACCGCCAAGCGCCTGGGTGCGCGCACGACCGGCTATGACGTGCGCCCCGAGGTGGCGGAGCAGGTGCGCTCGCTCGGCGCGCAGTGGCTCGATCTGGGTCTCGAGGCCAGCGGCGAGGGCGGCTACGCGCGCGAGCTGACTGCGCAGGAGCGTGCGTCCCAGCAGCAGGCGCTGACCGACGCGATCAAGGGCTTTGACGTGGTCATCACGACCGCGCTGGTCCCGGGCCGCCCGGCGCCGCGACTCGTCACCGAGGAGGCCGTCCAGGGGATGAAGCCCGGGTCGGTGGTCGTCGACCTCGCGGGGGAGTCCGGCGGCAACTGCGAGCTGACCGTGCCGGGGGAGACGGTCGTCAGGCACGACGTCCGCATCGTCTCGCCGCTGAACCTGCCCGCGCGCATGCCCGAGCACGCCTCGCAGCTGTTCGCGCGCAACGTGCTCGCGCTGCTGGAGCTGCTCGTCGGCGAGGACGGTGCGCTGCGGCTCGACTTCGACGATGAGATCGTCGCCGGCGCGTGCATCGTGCGCGAGGGCGAGATCGTCCATCCCGGCGCCAGGGCCGCTGTGGAAGCTGCGGGCGGGACACCCGGTGCCGTGACGGGCGGGACGCCGGGTGCGGTGACGAGTGCAAGAAAGTCGGACGCCGATGTCGATGCGCCGGGGACGACGCTCGGAGGAGGCGCCGAGCAATGATCCTCGCCAGCACGCTCACGACCAACCTCGCGATCCTCGTGCTCGCCGGTTTCATCGGGTTTGTCGTCATCTCCAAGGTGCCGAACACGCTGCACACGCCGTTGATGTCGGGCACGAACGCGATCCACGGGATCGTGCTGCTCGGTGGCCTGCTGCTGCTCGGGCTCGCCGGCCTGGACGCGTTCAGCAAGGCGCTGCTCGTGATCGCCGTGGCGTTCGGCACGATCAACATCGTCGGTGGGTTCCTCGTGACCGATCGCATGCTCGAGATGTTCAAGTCCAAGCCCAAGCCCAAGCCCAAGTCTGGCTCGACGGGCGGATCGACGAGTGCTCCGAAGGGCCACTCGGCAAGTGGATCGGCGAGTGCTCCGAAGGATGGCTCGGCGAGTGGGGCCGGTGGTGACCCGTCGCAGGGCTCGCCGGAGGGTGATTCCTGATGCCCGCGATCCATCCGGTGATGGCGAGCTTCCTGCAGAGCGAAGACTTCATCTACGTCCTGTACATCGTCGCGTTCGCCCTGTTCATCCAGGGTCTGCGCGGCCTCGCCGGGCCCACTACCGCCGTGCGCGGCAACCGCACCGCGGCGGTCGGCATGGCGATCGCGGTGATCGCCACCCTGCTGAACCCCGGCGAGGGCAACTGGGGTCTGATCGCGCTCGGCATCGCGCTCGGGGTGGCCGTCGGCGTGCCCGCCGCGCGCCAGGTGAAGATGACCGCGATGCCGCAGATGGTCGCGCTGTTCAACGGCGTCGGCGGCGGCGCGGTCGCGCTGATCTCGTGGGTCGAGTTCCGCCACTACGGCTCGACCTACGGCTCGCACACGGTCCACTTCGGCCACGAACTGGCCAACGGTCTCGTCCTGCAGAGCGGCGCCTCGATCCAGATCGGCGGGGTGCCCACGTACGTGGCGATCTTCTCCGTGTTCGCCGCGATCGTCGGCTCGATCTCGTTCTGGGGCTCGAACATCGCGTTCGGCAAGCTCCAGGAAATCATCCCCGGCCGCCCGATCTCGTTCGGGTCCGCTCAGCAGGCGGTCAACATGGTGCTGCTGATCCTTGCCGTGGCGGCCGGCATCGACCTGATCGCGGGGGCGCACTCCGAACTGCTGTTCATCGGCATGCTGATCGTCGCCGCGCTGCTCGGCAACGCGGTGGTGCTGCCGATCGGCGGGGCGGACATGCCGGTCGTGATCTCGCTGCTGAACGCCTTCACCGGGCTGTCCGCCGCGGCCACCGGGATGGCGCTCAACAACCCGGCGCTGATCGTCGCCGGCATGATCGTCGGCGCCTCGGGCACGATCCTGACCCGCCTGATGGCGAGCGCGATGAACCGCTCGATCCCGGCGATCGTCGCCGGCGGGTTCGGTGGTGGGGGCGCCGTGGCGGGCGCGGAGGGAGCGGGCGAGCACGCCGGCACGGTGCGCTCCACCAGCGCCGCCGACGCCGCGATCCAGCTCGCCTACGCCAACCGCGTGGTGATCGTCCCCGGCTACGGCATGGCAGTCGCCCAGGCCCAGCACGCGGTGCGCGAGCTGACCAAGGAGCTGGAGGCGCGCCAGGTGGAGGTCAGCTATGCGATCCATCCCGTCGCGGGGCGCATGCCGGGGCACATGAACGTGCTGCTCGCCGAGGCCGACGTGCCGTATGACCAGCTGCGCGAGATGGATGACGCCAACCCCGAGTTCCAGCGCACCGACGTGTCGCTCGTGATCGGCGCCAACGACGTGACCAACCCGGCCGCCAAGAACACGCCGTCCTCGCCGATCTATGGGATGCCGATCCTCGAGGTCGCCGACAGTCATTCCGTGATCGTGATCAAGCGCTCGATGAACCCCGGGTTCGCCGGCATCGAAAACGAGCTGTACTTCGACCCGAAGACGTCGATGCTGTTCGGCGACGCGAAGTCCGCGGTGAGCGAGATCACCGCCGAGCTCGCCCAGCTCTGACGCGCTCCGGCGTTCTCACCGGACCTATATGTCAAGCAACGCAGCGCCCGCTTAGGGCCCGTTTGGCCGAGGTTTGCGCACAAATTTGTACCTGGCGCACAATGGTTTCGGTACACAAAAGGCTTGCATAAAAGTTGGCTGTACTTTAGAGTCAACTGACAGGAGAGGAACAGCTTTAAACTCGAAACTCCAGCGCGGGGGAGGGGTCTGCTGTGTCTGTGGCCGGCCACCGATGGCGGTGCTGCTCCTATGCTTGTCTGGCGCTCTCAGCCGGAGCGGCGATAGGGGCGGTGGCATCGGGACCGGCCACGGCAGCGGCGGTCACCAGGCCGCCACGGGCGCAGGAGAGCATCGTCGGCGGCGCCGGCGCCTCGATCTCGAGCTTTCCGTTTCAGGTCGCCCTGTATGACCCGGCCGCCGGCTCGCCCGCGGCGGGGTTTTTCTGCGGTGGTGTGATCGTCGACGCCACGCACGTGATCACCGCGGCGCACTGCCTGGCCGGCACCGGCCACGGTCGCGGCAGCGCGTCCGGTGAAGTCGAGGTGCTCGCGGGCTCCACGCGCCTGGACCAGCCCGATCCCGGCAGCGTCCGCGACCCGGCCGCGACGGTGACGGTCGATCCCGGCTACAACCCCGTGAGCAACGACTACGACATCGGCGTCGTCACGCTGGCGCGGCCGCTGTGGTCCGGCTCGACGGCGCCGAGCGTAAACGGCGTCAGTGCGATCGCGCCGCTGCCGATCGACGCCGCGGCCGCCGCGGGCGATGGCGAACCGAACGCGATGCCCGCGACGATCGCCACCGTCAGCGGGTGGGGGGACATGAGCCCGGCGCCCTCCGGCGCTCCCAGCTATCCGGCCGACCTGCACGCGGTGAGCGTGCCGCTGGTTGAAGAAGCGCTCTGTGAGGAAGAGTACGCGTCGATCGAACAGGCGATCACGCCGAGCATGATCTGCGCCGGCAGCTTCAGGCCGCGCGCGGACTCCTGCTATGGCGACAGCGGCGGCCCGCTCGTGGTCGACCGCGACAGCCCCGCCCGTCCTCCCGAGGACTATGTGCTCGTCGGGCTCGTCGACTTCGGCAACGGCTGCGCCCAGCCCGGCTTCGCCGGGGTGTACACGCGGATCGCCGACCCCGCGATCGTGCACTTCCTCGCGTCCGACATCGGCCACCGGGCGAAGGTCGCGGCGCACCGGCCGGGCCGCAAGCGCAAGCGGCGGGACCGTCATTGACGGATATCTGATGATGCTTGTCTGCGGGGATGAGCGTCGGTTTGAAAGCGCTGCAGTTCGCGCACGCGCGCGGCCGCGGTCACCGCTCGGGGTTTGCCCCGAGCTTCGGTCTCGGCCTCAAATTTAGATATGCCCGGGCGCATGCGCCCCGGGCCGGGTGCGCACATGTGCGCACCCGCGGGTCGGCACATGTGCCGACCACGAACTGCTTATCCATTCCATTCCGAGCGCTCATCGTGCGAGACTGCGATGCGTGATCGAACGCGCCCAGGCCCTGACGGCTCTGTCTGAGAACGAGTTCGACGTCGTCGTCGTCGGCGGCGGCATCACCGGCGCGGGGGTGGCGCTCGACGCCGCTACGCGCGGCTGCAGCGTGGCCCTGATCGAGCGCACGGACTTCGCCGCCGGCACTTCCAGTCGCTCCAGCAAGCTGGTGCACGGCGGCCTGCGCTACCTGCAGAACTTCGATCTCGCCCTCGTGCGTGAGGCGCTGCTCGAGCGTCAGCTGATGGTCGCCCTCGCGCCCCACCTCGTCCATCCGCTGCCCCTTGTCGTGCCGGCCTTCGACGGCGCTCGCCCGGACAGGCTGATGGGGGTGGGTCTGAACCTGTATGACGCGATGTCCGTCACCGATCGCCGTTCTGCCGGCGAGCGTCTGCGCTCGCGTCGCGGCGAGGCTGAGTCCTGGAGCCCCGAGCGCCACCGCATGATCTCCGGAGAGGAAGTCCTCGAGTTGCTGCCCGCGCTGGCCGGACGCGAGCCGACCGGGGGATATCTGTTCTACGACTGTCAGACCGACGACGTCCGCCTCGTCCTGACCGTGCTCGGCGAGGCCGAGCGCTTCGGCGCGGTCTGCGCCAACCGCTTGGACGCGCTGAGCCTGCTCGAACGTGACGGGTGCGCGTGCGGCGTGCGCGTGCTGGACCGCGAGAGTGGCGACGAGCTCGACGTCCGCGCCGCGAACGTCGTCAACGCGACTGGAGTCTGGGCCGACCGGCTGGCCGACGGGTCCGAGCTGGGCGGGCGGGTTCCATCCATCAGTCCGAGTCGCGGCACGCATGTGATCTTGCGCCACGAGGACCTGCCGCTGATCGGCGGTGCGATCGTCCCGGCAGGCGAGGGTCGCTCGATCTTCGCGCTGCCCTGGCTGGGGCGCACGCTCGTCGGCACGACCGACCGCGACTACGAGGGCGAGCTCGACCACGTGCACCCCTCCTCGGAGGACGTCGACTACCTGCTGGCGGCGATCAACGAGCTGTTCGGGACCGTCCTCGCACCGCACGACCTCGCGGGCGCGTTCGCCGGCGTGCGACCTCTGATCTCCAGCGGCGATCCGAAGAAGTCGGTCGACATCTCGCGCCGAGCCGAGCTGTACGAGGCCGCCTCGGGGATGCTCACGATCACCGGCGGCAAGCTCACCACTTGGCGGCGCATGGCCAAGCTGACCGTCGATCGCCTCGTGGCGCGCGATTCCCGTGACGCCCCCTGCCGCACCCATGAGATCCCGCTCGGGCAGGCGATTTCCGCGGAGGATCTGCCGCGCGTCGAGGGTGTGCCCGCCGAGTCTTACGCCGCGCTGGCCGGTCGTTACGGCTATGCCGCACACGAGGTCCTGGCGCTTGCTGGCCGAAACGGGGATGCTCGCCAAGGGCGAGCGTACCCCGGCTTCGATAAGCGCGGCGAGCTGGCCCAGCCGATCGTGCCCGGCCTGCCAGACATCCTTGCCGAGGTTGCGCTTGCCGCCCGTCGTGAGCAGGCGCGGAGCATCGGCGACGTGCTCCTGCGCCGCACCCGGCTGGGATTGCTGGCGGCTGGAGAGCTGCCCGTCGCGCGCGTCGCCGATGTGCTGGCACGCGAGCTGGATTGGGATTGCAAGCGCACGGGACTGGAGATCGAGCGTTTCGCCGTCGAGGCCGCGGCCGAGGGGATCATGCCGGATGACCCCAGTCCTGATGACCCCAGTCCCGATGACCTCGGTTCCCAGCGGGCGCACTCCACGTGAGTGGTGGGCCGGTATGAGCGACGGGTACGACGCTGGCCCTGCTTCGCAGCTCGTCCTGCGCGCCGGAGACCGTGTGTTCGAGCTCGGTCGCGGTCGCCGTCCGCTGCTGATGGGCATCGTCAACGCCTCTCCGGACTCGTTCAGCGACGATGGCTCCGCGCGCACGCTCGATCGCCAGATCCGGCTCGCGCATGAGCTCGTGGAGGCGGGCGCCGACATCCTCGACGTCGGCGGCGAGTCCGCCCGCACGGGTGTCCCGCCCGTCACCGTCGACGATGAGATCGAGCGCGTCGTCCCTCTGATCGAACGGATCGCCGGCGCGCTGAACACGACGACCATCTCGGTCGACACCTACAAGCCCGCGGTCGCGCGTGCCGCGATTGCCGCCGGCGCCACGATCGTCAACGACGTCTCCGGCCTGCGCGACCCGGCTCTCGCGGAGGTCTGCGCTGAGACCGGGGCCGGGCTCGTGCTGATGCACACCCGCGCCGAGCCCAAGCAGCGCCTCCAGGACCCCGATCTCTACGACGATGTGATCGGCGAGGCGATCGCGTTCCTGCGCGCCCGCATCGAGCTCGCGCTCGCCGCCGGGGTCTCGTTCGAGCAACTGATCCTCGACCCGGGACCCGATTTCGCCAAGACTCCCGCGCAGACGATCGCGCTGCTCGTGGATGTGGCGCGCCTGCATGAGCTGCGGCGGCCGTTGCTGATGGCGATCTCGCGCAAGGACTTCATCGGCGCCCTTACCTCCCGCCCGCCACGCGAGCGTCTGGCGGGCACGCTTGCCGCGCTCGCCCACGGCGTGGATACGGGCGCGCACATCTTCCGCGTGCACGACGTCGCCGCGGCTTCCGACTTCCTGACCGTGCGCGCTGCGCTGCGCGGGGACCGATCGGAGATCGGCCAGCAGCCGCGCAGGGATCTGGCTCTCGCCGAGGAACTCCGGCACGAGCGCTAGGGTTCGCTCTAGACGGGTGCCGGTCGCTGCGCAACGCGACCGGGCGCCAACCGCCCAATCCGACACTGAAGGAGACACACCATGGCAGTACTCGACCGCTCCGAGCTGGAGGCCAGCCCGCTGGCCGACCTGCACGCGATCGCCGACCAGCTCGGCCTCGAAGGCTTCCGCCGGCTGCGCAAGGCCGAGCTGATCGACGCGATCCTCGGTGAATCCTCGGACGGGGGATCGGCTGACGGCGCCGCCGCGGTGGACGGCGCCTTCCCAGACGATGATGCCCCCGCGAACGGCGCGTCCGCGGACGTCGACGCTGAGGAGTCCGCCGGCGAGACCCCGGCCGCGGAGGGGGCGCGCAAACGCCTGACCTCGCGTGGACGCCGTTCGCGGCGCGCCCCGGCAGGGGACGGCCCCCGGGGTCCCGAGGAGCGTGAGGAGCGCTCGGACAAGCCGGATGGCCCGGACAAGCAGGCTGGACCAGCCAAGCCGGATCGCCTGGCCGAGGGAGTCGTAGAGCTGTTGGGCAACGGCTCCGCGTTCCTGCGCGTCAACCCACCGGAGGCCTCCGATGAGGACGTCTACATCTCCGCCGCGCAGGTACGTCGCTGCGAGCTCGTCTCCGGCGACCGCGTCACCGGGCCGTTGCGTACGCCGCGGCGCTCGGAGCGCTACCCGTCGCTCATCCGCGTCGAGACGATCAACGGCACGCCCGCCGGCGAGGTGTCCGAGGGCACCCGCTATGACGAGCGCCCTGTCGCCTACCCGAGCGAGCGTCTGGCTCTGAACGGTGGCGACGCAACACTCGAGGCGATCGAGTGGCTCACTCCCTTCGGCCGCGGTTCGCGCGCGGTCATCGCTGGACCTGCCCGCGCCGGCAAGACCGAGATCCTCAGGCGCCTGCTCGGCGCGCTCGCCGGCCGCGAGGGCCTCGAGGTCACGCTCGTGCTCGCCGGTGTGCGCCCGGAGGAGATCGCCGAGTGGGGTGAGGGTCCCGTCCAGCCTGCCACCACGCTCAGCTTCGCCGCCTCCGCCGACGCCCAGGGCCAGGCGGTCGCACACGCGATCGAGACGGCCAAGCGCACCGCCGCGCGCGGCGGGGACGCGCTCGTGCTGATCGACACCCTCGATGGCCTGCACCCGCACGCCGCCCGTGCCGTCCTGGCGAGCGCGCGCAACCTGCGCGACGGGGGGTCTCTGACGATCCTCGCGACCGCCACCCGCCCGTTCGGCGGTGAGACGACGGTGATCGCGCTCGATCCCGCGCTCGCCGGCAGTGGTGGGCCGCCGCTGGATCTTGCGGCGAGTGGCACCCTGCGCGCCGAGCTGCTCGTCGGCGAGGAGGGCGCCACGGCGATCGCCCAGGCCCGCGCTAGCGCGATCTCCTCCCAGACCTAGCAGGAGAGGGGTGGTGCTTGTGGGTGGAGAGCTGGAGAGCTATCTAATTTTTGGAGGCGTCATACGATTGTGCTACGGCCTCTGCTTTGAAAGCAAACCATCAGAGGCCACGCGCGCGTACACGCGCGTGGTCAGCGTCTGTAAGCGACGCGGCCCCAGGAGGGCTCGCGCGCGAGCTCGATCGGCTCGTCGCTGCGCTGCGGCTGCACATAGATGAACCCGCCCGTCTGTTCGTCGAACGCAACCCCGAGCTCGCCCTCGTTGACGCGCTGATCCAGCCATGCCCCCCGGAACACGAGCCGTCGCAGCCAGTGCACCAGCGAGCGCTCCGCCGGTCCGACGAGCTCCGGCCAGCAGTCGTTGACGTGCTCGCCCAGCGCCGAGGCCGGATCGTAGACCTCGCCGTTGACCGCGAGGTTGACGAGGTCTTCGAGCTCGTCTGAGCCCAGCCGTCCGCCGACGAAGCCGAGCTTCAGCGCGGCCTGCTCGCAGCGCTCGGAGAAGTCGGCTTCGTTGAATGTGAACCGCAGCTCTCCGTATTCGAGGACGAAGTCCTCACCCGAATCGTAGTTCCCGCGGCGGTGCGACGTTTTTTCCATGTCGAATCTTGCCGGGGGATAGGTTGGGGCCCGGGTCGTCGGGATCATATGCAGCGTTCCTGCTTGGGCTGGGTCCGTGAATGGGATTTTGCATTCCTGAGGGCGCATGCGACCTCAGGCGGAGCCGCACATGTACATGTGCGGACCGATCGAAGATCGGTCCGTGACAAGTCGCATGCGACTTGTCAACCACCGGCGCATGCGCCGGTGGCGGAACAGTGCATGCACTGTTCCGGGTAGGGCCGCATGCGGCCCTACCGCCCATCCAGGCCGACCGCCTATATACGCTCCGCTGAATGGCACGTCTAACCGAGCGAGGACTGCGCCGATCGGTCGGTGTCCCCGGCCTGTTCGCGACCGCCTACGGCAACGTCGGCTCCTCGATCTACTACGCGCTCGGGCTCGTCGCCGCCCACGCGCTGGGGCTCACGCCGCTGGTGTTCATATTCGCCGGCGGGCTGTTCGCGCTGACGGCCAAAACGTATGCCGAGGGCGCCGCGATGTTCCCCGAAGCCGGCGGCTCCTCCTCGTTCGCGCGCCACGCGTTCAACGACGTCGTCTCGTTCTTCGCCGGCTGGGCGCTGAGCCTCGACTACATCCTCACGATCGCCATCTCGGCGTTCTTCGTGCCGCACTACCTGAGCGCCTTCCCTGGCCTCGGTGCGCTCAAGCACAACCCGGACGACATCTTCGGAGGGTTGATCGTGGTTGCGATGCTGGCCTGGCTGAACATCCGCGGGCTCGGTGAGTCGGCCAAGCTGAACCTCGTCCTCGCCGTCCTCGATCTGTCGACCCAGATCCTGCTGGCGGGGGTCGGCATCGTGCTCGTCCTCAACCCGGCGCTGCTGGTCCACCAGATCCACCTGGGATCGGTGCCGAGCTGGAAGGAACTGATCTTCGCGCTGTCGCTGGCGATGCTCGCCTACACGGGCATCGAGACAGTGGCGAACATGGCCGAGGAGTCCAAGGATCCGGGCCGGCAGGTGCCGAAAGCCGTCAACCTCGTCGTGCTCGCGGTCCTCGCTGTCTACGCCGGCATCTCGGTTGTCGCGCTGTCGGCGCTGCCGGTCATTCATCACGGCGTCGGCTACAGCGCCGAGCTCAAACAGTCTTTTTCGGCGCCCGGATATGCGACGTCGCTCGGCGGCTTCTTCGAAAACGACCCGATGCTCGGGGTGATCGAACACCTCGGGCTGCATGGCACGGTTCTGAAACTGTCCAGGTACTACCTGGGGATCCTCGCCGCGACGATCCTGTTCATCGCGACCAACGCGGGGATGATCGGGATCTCGCGCCTGTCCTGGTCGCTGTCCGAGCACCGCCAACTGCCGAGCATCTTTTCGCGGCTGCACTCCACCTACCGCACGCCGTGGTTCACGCTGATCTTCTTCTCGGCGCTGGCGAGCACCCTGATCATCTACGGCAACACCCAGGTGCTGGGCAACCTGTACTCGTTCGGCGCGATGCTGTCCTTCACGACGGCGCACGCGGCGATCGTCAAGCTGCGCGTCAGCGATCCGGACCGGGAGCGCCCCTATCGGAGCCCGTGGGGTCTGCGCATCAAAGGCTCCGAGATCCCGATGACCGCGGTGATCGGCGGGATTGGCACCGCCGCCGCGTGGGTCGCCGTGACCGTTCTGCACGTCGAGGCCCGCTACGTCGGCATCCCCTGGATGATCGTGGGGATGGCCGGCTATTTCTACTATCGCCACCGCCAGGGGCTGGATCCGCGCAAGGACTACCGCATCGAGCGAGCAGAGCGCCCGCCTGACTTTCAGGCGCTCGACTACCGCACCGCGCTCGTGCCGATCTTCGGTGAGGACGTCAGCGCCTCGGCGCTGACGAGCGCCGCCAAGCTGATCGGGGAGGACGGCGTCGTCTATGCGATCTTCGTGCTGCCCGTCCCCAGCCAGCTGTCGCTGGAGGCCGGCCTCGAGGAGGAGGAGGCCCAGGGTCGCTCCGTGCTCGAGAGCGCGCGCATCAAGGCGCGCCGCGCCGGCATCAAGATCCACACGGGCCTGATCCGCACCCGCAACCCTGGGGCCGCGCTGGTCGAAGAAGCCATCCGGGTGGGCTCTGACGTGATCTACTGGTCGACCATCCACGCGCCCGCCGGCGAGCAGCGGATCGGCCCGACCGCGGCCTATCTGCTCAGCCGCCGCCCCTGCCGCGTGATCATCGAGACGGAGAACCGCGCGTCGCGTCCGCGCGAGCCCGCCGCGCCCGCCCCGGCTTGAGGCGCGGGGGCGTCTGCGCCTGCGCTTGGAGTCCCGAGCGCATCCGTCTCCGCTGTCTCCGCGTCTCGTGTTCGTGTGCGTCCCGCGAGCCCGAGTCCTAGCTCACCGCAGCCCGAGCGCTCAGCCCGAGCCCGTTGTCGGTTGCAGGCCCAGCACGAGCCGCAGCCGTTCGACGCCGCCGCCCAGGCTCTTGCCCCCGCCCGAGAGCGTGGTGGAGGAGCGCAGGTAGGGTGTGAATTTCGAGACGGTCGGGTCTTCGCTGAGGCCGACGCCTTCGAGCAGGCTGAGCAGCGTGCTGAAGTCGACTGCGATGCTCGGCTGGATGCCTTCGCCGAGCGCGGTCTGGGCGGCGCTGTAGGAGGAGGCGCCCGACAGCGTGCTCGACGGGTTCAGCGCATCCTGGATCGAAGCCGCACCGAGGCCCATCACGAACTTGGTCTGACCGTCCGCGCCGCGCCCGTCGGCGATGACGAGCGTGATCGGCAGGCCCGTGATCTTGGCTTCGACCGCCGCTTCGGTTCCCGGGATCCTCGCCGGTGTCGCTTCGGCGCCGCTCTGGCGCAATGCGCTCGCGAGCTTGGTGACGGCGGCGCGCGAGGCCGCCGGGTTCTTGGAGTCGATCACGACTGCCCCCTTCAGTTCGAGCACCGACGTCCCGCTCGCGAACACGCCCGCTTCGCCCATCCAGCTGAGGTAGTCGTGCCGCGCCTGCGCGGTGTTCGCGCTGAGCGCGTCCAGCGGCTTGAGCAGCCCTTCGAGCAGTCCTTTCACGCTCAGCGTCGCCTGCGGGGAGGACGGTGACAGGGCCCCAACGCCCGCGCCGGAGGTTCCCAGTGTGCTCGCCAGCGAGAGCAGGCCGTGCAACCCTTCCAACCCGCCCCCGAGCGCCCCCCCGACGTCGCCGAGGCCTGCGGCCAGCCACGATTCTCCCGGCAGCGCGGCGAGCGCGTGGTTGCCCGCCGCGGCTGCGGCGACGAGTCCGCCCGACTGTGGTCCGGTGGCTCCCGCGGCGGGGGGGCCGACGTCGGCGTCGAGTGTGAGCGCGCTGGAGGAGGGTACGAGCGATACGTTGAGCGGGCGGTTGCCCCCGAGTACGCTCAGCAGCGCCGGCAGCCCCTGCGCGCTTGTGCCCCCGTGTGCGCCGGCGCCCTGCTGCGCACCGGCACTTGCGCCCGCACCGTGCAGCGCCGCGGGGTTCGCGTACACGTGTCCCAACGTGCCCGCCGGGGCGACCGACAGCAGTTGCGCGTAGGTGGAGTCGCCTTTCAGCGATGCGCCTCCCTGCGATGTTTCGATCACGGCGCGCACGCCCGATTCGGTGCCGAGCACTACATACTTGTCCACGATCGCGAACGACGCGTCTCCGCCGGAGCTGGCCTGGTAGGCGACGCCCCGGTAGCTGCTCGCGTGCGCGCCCGCGCGCGTAGCCTGCGTGGATACGAACGTCTTGGCGGCGGAGAGGTTGCTGGTGTCGAGCACGATCGCGCCCTGCGCCCCGCCCGCCCCGAACGGCCACTCCGCACCGGTGGACCCACCGCCCGCCAGGCCCTGCTGGAGCAGGCTCTCGATCGCTTCGGAGGAGCCGAGCGAGCTGAGGAACAGTCCCGCGTTGGGTCCAAGCCACGGCGCGACGTCATGACCGAAGTCGAGCGTAGGGCTGCCGGGCGTCTGCAGCACTCCGAGCAGGCGACTGTACGGGTCGGGCTGGTGCGTGAGGTTGCGCCCGGCCGCGAGCGCTTCGGTCTTGAGGCTCCCCTCAGGGCGCACGACCGCGCCCACGTACACCGGCGCCGAGCTGGGGGTGACCCCGGCGGGGTCGGCGCTCGTGCCGGTGGAGGCGCTGGAACCGCAGCCCGCGAGCGCTACGCAGCCTGCGAGCACGACGAGCAGCGTGGCGAGGACGAGCGCCGCCGTGGAGACGATCCCGCCGCGGTGAGGGCCACGCGCAGGCACACGCACACGCGTACGCGCGCGCCTGCGCCACCCGTGTGTATGGCCACCCCATTCGTTGCCAACCCCGACCCGCATGACGCGATCGTATGCCCAGCACGCCTGCTCGTGCAAGCTCCTACCGTCGAGCGGACGGACATCGGTGACCGGGCGGGGGCAAGATCGGCATGCAGGCGACGTTGCAGCCTGTCGGATTGCACGGTGGATTGCAGGATTTGGGTCCGTCCCGGCCGGCGGCGCGAGCACCGGGGATGTGCCGCACGAGCAGGTGTTTTGTCGATTTTGAGAGCGTCGTGAGAGGATTGTGGGAAAAAATGTGCAATCAGGGTTGCGTTGTGGGGGAAAGTGGGGTAAGTTGGCGGCAGCGAGCCGAGGTGGAGGGGTTCCTCCCACTCCTCCACCCCGGCTCGGTTATTGCATCGGGAGCTTCTGCACCCGACTACCCGCCACCTGAACAGCCCCCCGGCTATTCGCCAGCCGATTACCAACCATCCGGCCACCAGCCACAAGAACAGTCACGACATGGTCCCCTTCCGCGGCACGTTCGACCATACGCTCGACGCGAAGAACCGCCTGACGGTTCCGGCTCGCTACCGCGCGACGCTGTCCGAGGGCGTGGTGCTGGCGATGCCGGTGGACCTGAAGCCATGTGTCGGTGTGTGGCGCCCAGAGGACTACGAGCGCTATACCCGGCGCGCGCTCGCGGAGTTGCCTCCGCTGTCGCCGCGGCTGACCGAGCTGGAGCGGTTCTTCTACGGCAGCTCCCACGACGCGGACCTCGACGCGGCGGGACGGATCATGGTCCCGAGCTTCCTCGGCGAGCACGCCGGCCTGCAGAAGGAGGTCGTCGTCGTCGGGGCGGGCGACCGCCTGGAGCTGTGGGATCGCAAGGGCTGGAACGAACATCGACCGACGCTGCTTGGAGGCGTCGCGGAGATCACCGCGGGCGTGGACCACTGATACCGCCGACCACCTCAACCCACCACCTATCGTGACCCTCACTCTTGACATGACTGCAAGCACGCACATCCCAGTGCTCGCGGGAGAGCTGATCGACCTGCTCGACCCGCGGCCGGGGCAGACCGCGATCGACTGCACGTTCGGCGGCGGCGGGCACGCCCAGCTGATCGCCGAGCGCCTCGGCCCCGACGGCACGCTGATCGCGATCGACAGGGATCCGCTTGCACGTGAGCGGTTCGAGGAGTTGGCGAGTGAGGTGGCGTGCGCGGTGCGGTTCATCCGCGCGAGCTACGCCGAGGCGCTCGAGGAGCTGGCCGAAGAGGGCGTGCGCGCGGACATCGTGTACTTCGACCTGGGCATGTCCTCGATGCAGGTGGACGCGCGCGAGCGCGGGTTCTCCTACTCGTATGACGCGCCGCTGGACATGCGCATGGACCCCGACCAGGAGTGGGGCGCAAGCGAGCTCGTGGCCACGTGGGATGAGCGCCGGCTGGCCCGGACGCTGCGCGACTTCGGCGAGGAGCGTCACTGCAGCGCGATCGCCCGCGCGATCGTGCGCCGCCGCGCGCAGGCGCCGATCGAGACCACGCAGGAACTGGTCGAGACGATCGTCTCGGCGATTCCCGCCCCCGCCCGGTTCGCGGGCGGCCACCCGGCCAAGCGCTCGTTCCAAGCGCTGCGCATCGCCGTCAACGAAGAGCTGGAGCAGCTCGACCGGGCGCTGCCGCTCGCGTGGGGGCTGCTGCGCGAGGGCGGCGTGCTGGCCGGGATCAGCTTTCAGTCGCTCGAGGACCGCCGCGTCAAGCGCTTCCTGGCCGAGCGCGCTCGGGGCTGTGTCTGCCCGCCCGACCTGCCCGTATGCGCGTGTGGGCGCGAGCCCGAGGCGGCGCTGCTGAAGCGGCGCTCGATCGTGCCCTCGGCGGGGGAGATCGCCAGCAACCCGCGCTCCTCCTCGGCGCGCCTGCGCGCCGCCCGCAAGTTGAGTGGAGAGCCGCCAGGGAGCAGAGAACCAGAGTCGGGCGATACCCTGTTCCCGAGCTCCGGACCCCGGGGTGCGAGTTGGCGGCGCGGACATGGACATGGACACGGACACGGACACAGGCACGGAGACGCCGCATGACGCCGCCCCCCGCCGCAGCCGCTGCCGCCAGGGCCGCTGCTATGCCCGCCGTCCATCCTCGGCGCGCACCGCTGGCCCCCGTGCGCAGGCCCCGGCGCGTGTCCGGCCCCGCCGCCAAGCCCAGGACCGCACAGCGAGCGCGTAAGGCGGCGAGCCCCGCAACCGCCGTCGCGACCCATCCCCTGCTCGACCGCCTGATCCACGGACGCGCGTGGATCGGGATCGTGGCGTTCGCGCTGATTGGGATCGTGACGATGCAGCTGGGGCTGCTGAAGCTGAACGCGGGCATCGGGCGCGCGTTGGAGCACGAGGCGGCGCTGCAACGCGAAGACTCGGCCCTGAGCGTCGAAAACTCGGAAGTCGCCGCGGGCGACACGGTCGAGCTGCAGGCCGCGCACATGGGTATGCAGCTGATCCCGGCGGGCGCGCTGCGGTTTCTGCCGGCGCAGGGGGGAGCAGGCGATCTGACTCGGGCGGTGACGGCGGCGAAGGCCTCCGCGAGCACCGCGAGCTCGACCTCGAGCGAAACGCCGGCCTCGACCGGAACCGGAGCCGAAGCCGGAACCGAAACGAGCGCGACAGCGACGTCCACCGCGCCGGGCGAACCCTCGAGCGAATCCACGAGCGTCGCGACGCCGACGTCCGCAAGCACGACCGCGACCGAATCGACGACGCCCGCCGCCACGTCGACGGCCGCGGCGGAAAAACCGACGGAAGGCGCGGCGAGCACTCCATCCCAGCCGGTCCAGACGCCTGCGACGACGCCCGCCCCGACCGGCGAATCCGGTGGCGCGTCGGCGAGCCCGCAGGGATAGCTTTGGTGTCGCGATTCAAAAATTCGATGGCGTTTCCCGGCGTCTGCCCGCGCCTGACGCCCGCCGTCGACGGCCCACGTGCCACCAGCACGCAGACCGCCGCCATCGAACGTCAGATCACGACCATCCGCTCGGCAAACCCTCACCGAATTTTTGAATCGAGACACTAGTGGCCACCGTCCAGCACAGGATCGGGGTCATATTCGGACTGTTTTTCGTGCTGCTCGTGGTGGCGGCCGCGCGGACGCTGTACCTGGGGACGGTGCGCGCTGGGACGCTGCGCAAGGCGGCGCAGACGCAGCAGCTGTCGACCGAAACGCTGCCTGCGCAACGCGGCACGATCACCGACCGCAACGGGGTGGACCTGGCCGTATCCGAGCCCGCGCAGGACATCTCGGCGACGCCGTACCTGGTCAAGGACCCGCTGAAGGCATCCCAGCAGCTGGCGCCACTGCTGGAGCAGACCCAGGCGCAGGTGCTGACCAAGCTCAGCGAACACACGGGGTTCGTGTACCTGGCACGGGCGCTGCCGGCGAGGCAGGCCCGTCAGGTGATGGCGCTCAAGCTCGAAGGGATCACGGGCACGCCGACGATGCGCCGCGTCTACCCCCGGGGAACCCTGGCGGCGCAGGTGCTGGGGTTCGTCGGCACCGAAGGCAACGGGCTGACGGGACTCGAGTACTCGCAGGGGACGCTGCTGAAAGGCACGGCCGGCGAGCGGCGCGTGGTCAGCGACGCGCTGGGCCAGCCGATCTCGATCACGAACGTGCACGCCGAGCATCCGGGCGCGACGCTGACGCTGACGCTGGACGCGAACATCCAGCAGCGCACGGAAGACGTGCTGGACGCGGTCGGACGGGTGTTCAGCCCCAAAGACGCGACCGCGATCGTGATCGACCCGCGCACGGGGACGCTGCTGGCGGTGGCGAACTGGCCGCAGGTCAACGCCAACGACCCGGCGGCGTCGACCCCGAGCGCGCAGGAGGACCGCGCGGTCGGATTCAACTACGAACCGGGCTCGACGTTCAAGGCGGTCACCGTGTCGGGGGCGCTGCAGGAGGGTCTGATCACGCCGAGCACGGGCTTCAACATCCCCGATCAGATCCAGGTCGCCGACCGCACGATCCACGACGACACCGAACACGCCGACGAGACGCTCACGACCGCGGAAATCCTCGCGCAGTCCAGCAACGTGGGGGCTATCCAGATCGGCAAACTGGAGGGCGCGGAACAGTTCAACGGCTGGGTGCACCGATTCGGGTTCGGCGCCCGCACGGGGGTCGAACTTCCGGGCGAGGAAACGGGCGTGGCGCTGCCGCTGAGCGAATACTCGGGCTCGTCGATGGGCAACCTGCCGATCGGCCAGGGCGAGCTGGTGACACCGATGCAGATGGTGAGCGCGTACTCGGCGATCGCCAACGGGGGGATCTTGCGCCGTCCACACATCATCGGCGCGATCGACGGTCGCCAGCAACCCGAGCCGGCGGGGCGCCGCGTGATCTCACAGACCACGGCCGCGGAGCTGCGCACGATGCTGAAGGGCGTGCTCGCCCCGGGGGGAACGGCGAGCGAGGTCTCGATCCCGGGGTATCAGCTGGCCGGCAAGACGGGCACGGCGAGCAAGATCGACCCGACGACGGGCGAATACTCCAAAAGCGCGTACGTAGCCTCGTTCGTGGGCTTCGCCCCGGCGTCCGATCCACGAGTGCTGTGCGCGGTGATCGTCGACGAACCGCAGGCGGGCTCGATCTTCGGCGGCACGGTCGCGGCTCCGGCGTTCGGGCAGATCATGAGCTTTGCGCTGCCTTATCTGCGCATCCCGCCGGGTTAGCGATCGGTCCGCAAGGTCCGCTGCGAGGCGGGCGCGGGCTTTAGGGTGTATCCCGGTAGGGACGTGCGGCTGGGGCGTTCTAGGGTCGAGCGGAGCGCGGACGCAAGGGTGAAGGCATGGTGGTGCCATGTCGAGCCCGAGGACAAAGCTCCGCGAAGGCCATCGGGCGCATCCAGACGTGCGGGCCTAGCGGGATACACCCTTAGCTGGGTGAGCCGTGCGCCAGTCGTTTCATCCCGTGCGGTCCAAGCCGCTCACCGCAGTGGCAGGCGTATCGGGAGCGCTTTTCCGTGGCAATGCCAGGCGCGGGGGGTCGCCACAGCCCCAGCTGAACGGGTCGGGAGACTTCGGGCCGGCCGGGGTTTTCCGGCCGGGGTGAAGTCCCGATCCCGCGGGGGACTTGACAATTGCTCCGTCAGGGGCTATGGTGTTCTCGCAATGGCAACCCTGGTGGTTGTCGAGATTGAACATAGATCGGGTTTGGGTCTTCCCTTGTGGTCGACCTTGCAGCGCTTATAAGAGGGTTCTTTTTTTGGAGAGGGACCTGTATCGCTTCGGTGAGGGAGCTGTTTTTCGCGTGAGTTCTTGCAGGACACATGTGGTGGGAATCGCCGCGCGCCCAATGGGGCCTGTTGGTAGATGCCTCGGCGTCGCCGATGCATCTCTCTCTCTCTCTCTCTCTCTCTTGCCCCTCGGGTAGCCCAGGTCTAACCCCCGAGACGCGCGGGGCTGCCAACCCCCTCGTGGGGAGGGTGCTCACCGGCCACACGCGCAGTGACGTTCGCCGTCCGCGTGGTGTCGCGTCAGACCGGACGCCTTCTCGCGACTTTCTTGCAGCGTTGCCCGCGTGTCGGGTTTTCAAGCGTGCGCTCGCGCGTGGCGGTTTCGTCGCGTCCGGGTGCGCTGTTGGCAACAAGGCCGGCGCCGGGATGATGCCTCTCCCTCGTGGAAGGCCCCCGGTGCTGAATGAGACGAAAGGAAGTTATTTCAGATGAGATCCAAGTTGAGAACGATTTGCGCCGCACTGCTCGTGGTGTTCGCGCTCGGCGCCGTCGCGGCATCGGCGGCGTCCGCCGCGCCGGAATGGTACGTGAAGAAAGCCGGGACATTCGCAAAAGTCACGGAAGCCACAAAAACCGAAGGGACTCTGTCGTTTGAAGTGATCGATACGAAAATGCCTTTGAGCTCGCCGATGGGGGTTTCGTGCAGCGCGACCGTGGGAGGGGAAGGGGAGGAAATTCAGCCAGCCGGTGTTAGTGTCATCAAACACTATCTCAACCTCAACTGTAAACCCGTCAAAAGCTGCGAAAAACTCTTGAGCGTCAATCCCCTTACTGTTCCGTGGAAGCTGGAACTCTACAAAGAAGGGACCGAAGTCCGGAGCAGGATTGTGAATGGGGGGAGCGAAGCGCCGGGAGTGACATTTGCGTGTGACTGGTTCGGGGTACGCACGGAAGATACGTGCCAGGCAAATACGAGTACGCATATGAGCAATGTTTTGGCCGGGTTCGTCGAAGCGTCGTTCGACGCGAAATCCGCCAAAACGGCGTGCACCCAGGGCGGTACTGGGTCGGGCGAATGGAAAGGCGCTTTCGCGACGTTCAAGCCAGTCGCGAAAAGCGGGGTGGAAGCGGTGAAGGTGGAATAGAAGCTATCCACGAGGGTGCATGGTCCCGGGTCACGTCTGACTCCGGGACCTGCCCCTCTCATCTGGTGAGCGGACGGCCCGGGTCAGGGCCACTTGGTCTACGAAACGGGAGCAACGACTTATGCGCGGCACAAACACATCGTTTGCGACACAAGCCACGGCAATGGCGTGCTCCGGGCACGTTCGCGTTCGGGTGGCGCGACTGCTTGGCGTGTTGTGGTGGCTTGCCGTGGGCTCTCTTTGCGTGTGTGGTACGTCGTCAGCTGCGTTGACGCACGAGTTCGCCTCGTCGTTTGGATCGTTCTCGGGTGTGGCTGGCATCGCGGCGGATTCCTCGTCGGGGGATGTATATGTGTTCGATGGGGGTGCGGGCAATGGGTCGCTGTTCAAGTTCACAGCTGCGGGTGCGCCTGCCGAATTCTCTTCGACGAAAGCGGATGTCGTCGAAGGTGTCGGTAGCGCTGGCGAAGGCGAAGGCCAGGTCGCGGTGGATGACAGCGCGTCGGGTCCCGCGAAGGGTGACATCTACGTTGCCAACGGAAGCGTCGTGAAGATCTTCGCCCCGAGCGGCGAACCGCTCGGGGAACTAACGGAAGAACCGGGGAAGCCGTGGGGCAAGCCCTGTGGTGTCGCGGTCGACACGGCAGGGCACGTGTCTGTCGCGCTCGCGGCGACCGGAGCGGACCCGTCGAGCACGGTCAACCAGTACGCGCCTGCCGCAAACCCGGTCGTCAACGGCGACTACACGTCGTCTCTCTGGAAAGTGAACAACGTGTGCGATCTGGCCGTGGACGGCGCGGGAAACCTGTATGCGGACACCTTCCCGGAAGGTCCGGTGACGCGGTTTGAAGCGCTACAGTTCAGCGCTGTCGAAGTCGAAGCCACTGGCATCGTGATCGCGGAACCCGGCCAGGCGGTCGCAGTCGACACCGCGAACGACCCGGTTGCAAAAAGTGAAAACGAGATTTACGTGGCTCGATCGGGGGAAGTCGCTCAGTACGAACCCGCGGGCGGTCTGGTCGGCGGGTTTGCGAGCGATGCGACCAACTCGTTCGGCAACGTTCGTGGCGTGGCTGTGAATCCCGTGAGCGGGCGGGTGTATGTCTCTGACAACCAGAACGGACGCGTCGACGTTTTCGGCCCGACCGTGGTGGTGCCGGACGTCACGACCGAAACCGCGACCGACCTGACGACCAGCTCGGCGGTCTTGCACGGCACGGTCAACCCGGCCGAAGTGCCGGTCAGTGGCTGCCGCTTCGAATACGGCACCACCGAGGCCTATGGCCAAAGCGCTGGATGCGAACCCAACCCTGGGTCTGGGAACTCACCCGTCGGCGTGACCGCAACGATCGGAGGCCTGGCGCCGAATACCACCTACCACTACCGGCTGGTCGCCTCGAACCCTAACGGCACCAACAACGGTGCGGACCAGACCCTCACGACGCTGAGCCCACCGCTGATCGAATCCCAAGAACCCTCCGACGTGCTCGTGACCGTCGCGACCGTCAGCGCGAGGGTCGACCCGGTAGGGTTCGCCACGACCTACCGGTTCGAATACGGCCCTGGCACCAGCTACGGCGCCAGCGTCCCCGTGCCGGACGGAAGCATCGGCTCGGGCACGGGATACGTGACGGTGACCGAGCAGCTTACCGGCCTTCAGCCCGCGAGCATCTACCACTACCGGGTCATCGCGAGCAGCGCCAATGGAACCACCGTCGGGCCGGACCAGTCGCTCGCGACGATGCCCGCCGCGCCGCCCCCCGGCTCCGAGCATTGCACCAACGAAGCGGCCCGCACGGGGCCCTCTGCGACGCTCCCCGACTGTCGCGCCTACGAGCAACTCACACCCACCGACAAGAGCAGCGCCGTACAAGACATGGATGTCTCAAGCACGTTCAGCTCACCGTCCGTCGACGGCGAAAGGCTCGCCCTCCTAACCCTCGTCACGTTGGGGCCGGAGCCTCAACTGGGTGGCAGCTTCTCGGTGTTCACGCGCACTCCCGCCGGCTGGGGCCTCGCGTCGGTCAAGCCCAGCGGCTCCGGCTCGACCGTCTACGGACACCAGATCCTCGATCCCGAACTCTCCCACGTCGGTGTCGACGCGACGACACAGTATCCGCGCTCGACCGACAACACGTTCCAGGTGGGTGTGGCCGGTGGGCCCTTTGCCGCCGTCGCCGCCACGCCCAGCGAAGATCATCACGGGGTCGGTGGCGACGAACTGCTCGGGGCGTCCCGGGACTACAGCCATGTGATCTTCGGCTCGGTCGACCACGCCCTGCTGCCCGGCGAACCGACCGGCACCAATGAAAAGGCGTTCGACCTCTATGAGTGGGCCGGCGGAGCTGAATGCGGTCAGCCGGGGTCGAGCTGCAGGCTCGTCAACGTCACAGGTGAAGGCGCGCAGGCGAAGGTGATCGGCAAGTGCGGGGCGACGCTCGGCGACGGGGAACTGTTCAGCGCGACGATGGGTGGGCACGGACTCGCGCACAACGCCGTCTCCGACGACGGGTCGAAGATCTTCTTCACCGCCCCCGATCCGCAAGGGGGCGGCGAAGAAGGCTGCTTCGCACCCGGCCCTGAAACGTCAGTCGGACTCAATCCGCCGCAGCTTTACATGCGCGTCAGCGAAACGGTCGAAGGCAGCGAACGCAGCCGCACCGTCGAGCTCTCGGCCCCGGAATCTCCAGAAGTGCATCTCTCGCTAAGAGAAGAAGAAATGGCAGCCTACTACCAAGCCGCCACCGCGGACGGGTCGAAGGTCTTCTTCTTCACAGAGAGAGCACTGACGCCCGAAGCAGAAAAAGGTGACGCGCACCTGTATGAGTACGACCCCAACGCTCGCGAAGGCTCACGGCTGAAGGTCATCTTCCAGAGCGCCTTCACCGGGTTCCATAATACTGGAAACGAGGAAGGTCCGAGGTCGGTATTCCTTTCTCAGGACGGATCGGTCGTGTACTTCTACGTAAACGAATACAGTGCCCTTTATCGCTATGAAGAAGGCGCGGGTCCGGCGCAGCAGATTGCGTCGGAGGCATTACCGCATGGGAACGAACTGCCGTATGTCTCTCCCGACGGCGAGTTCCTCATGTTCGCGAGCGAAGGTGTCGCTGTCGCCGGCGTGCGAGGGGCGGGGCACAACGAGATTTACCGCTACGACCACGCGCACGGAAGCGTGATCTGCGTCTCCTGTGGTCCCGGCGCCACGGCCCCGCCGGGAAACGCTTACACAGGAGAAGCGGCAAACGCTGGCAACCTTTTCCCAATCTTCGGCCTGGATGGCAATCCGGCGAGGATTAACATGTCTGAAAACGGCAGCGAGGTGTTTTTCGCGAGTACCGCGCGTTTGGTGCCCGAAGCCGTGAACGCGGGCGAAGAACAAAACGCGCAAGGCCAGACCATCGGCGGGACAACGGATGTCTACGAGTGGGAGGCGGATGGGGCGGGCGGCTGTGTGCAGTTGCCGGGTTGCACGTTCTTGATCTCTCAGGGGAACAGTCCGACCAGTGCTGAGCTGATTGGCGCCAGCTTGGATGGGAGCAACGTTTTCTTCATGACGCACGCCCAGCTCTTGCCAGGAGACACTGATTCGTTGAACGACATCTATGACGCGCGGGTAGGCGGCGGGTTCCCGACCCAGGCGCAGTCCGCGGCTTGCCTGGGTGACACATGCCAGCGCGTGCCCGGCGCGGTGAGCGACCCGACCCCGGGGTCGCTGTCGTTCTCGGGTGCGGGTAACCTCGTACCGGCGCCCCCCGCCATCGTGAAACCGACACTGAAGCGGAAACCGAAAGCGTGTCTGAGGGGCAGGGTGCGCAAGAAGAGGAAGTGCGTGAAGCGGCGCAAGGCCGGGAAACGGGCGCGACGCGCCGTAAACCATGAGCGTGGAGGTCCGAGGTGAACGTGCGTCGGTGTGGTCATGTGGGCGTTGCTGGTCTGGCGGCGGTTTGTTGTGCCCTCGTGTTTGCTGGCTTGGCGCCGGCTGGCGCGTCGGCCTTGGCTGGTAGTGCGGCGTGGTCGGTCTCAGCCGTCGCGAAGCCCGCGAACTTCGTCGCCGGTGACCACTCGGGCAAGGACTTCTTTGAAGTGACGGTCACGAACACGGGCGATGCGCCAAGTGATGGGAGCACGGTGACGATCGCGGACGTGCTGGCGCACGGTCTGGTCGCTGCGGGCCCGGTCTCCGGACACGAGCTGCTGAACGCCGAAGAATTGAGCTGTTCCGGGCTGTCGTGCTCATATGGGGGTGTTGTGGCGTCAGGCGACACGCTCACGCTGACCGTCCCCGTCAACGTCGAACCGACGGCGCAGTCGGGGGAAGACAACATCGTGACGGTCTCGGGTGGTGACGTTCGAGAAGCGTCTGCGAGCACCCCGCTTGTGATTTCGCCGGTGTTCCCGGGTTTCGGGGTGGCTCCGGGGTCGTTCGCGACGAGCGTGTCGAGTGTGCAGGCTGGCGCGCATGCTGACTTGACGACAAGCTTCGACTTCAACAGCGATGCCGCAGGCGGCCCCGAGGGTCAGGCGAAGGACGTGTCGGTCGATTTGCCGGCGGGTTTCGCCGGTGATCCCGCCGCGGTGCAAACGTGCAGCGCGGCACAGTTGAACGAACCCCCTCCCGGCGCTAACGAACGTTTCTCGAGCTGCCCGCTCGATTCGCAGGTCGGCACGATCACGGTGGCGCTCGGTTTCCGCGGGTTCGTGTTTCCGGTTGTGAGCCCGGTCTACAACATGCAGCCGTTGGGTGGGGAGGTTGCGCGACTTGGCTTCAAGACGGCCGTGATCTCGAACAACATTGTGATCACGGTGCGCCCGGGAAGCTACGGGCTGGAGGCAACCGCCCCGAACCTCGACTCGGGGACCCTCGAAGTGCTGGGGAGCAAGCTCACCGTGTGGGGTGTTCCGGCGTTGGCGAGCCATGATCTGATGCGCGGCACGACGTGCGAACTCACCAACTGCTCTGGCCCCCCGGGGCCCGGTGGGGCAACAGAGCCGATCGGCGCGATCGCAACGATCCCGGCCCAGCCGTTCCTTTCGAACCCGACGGGGTGTGGAGGCTCGCTGACCTCGACGATCAAGGTCGATACCTGGCAGAACCCGCTTGGGGCGGCCGAACTCAGCGAACAGGCGGCCAGCTCCCCGTCCGCGGAAGACCGCGATGTGGGTCCGCTGTCGGGTTGTGAACGCCTGGAATTCAACCCGTCGTTGACGATCGCGCCGACGAGCAGCTCGGCGGAATCGGCGACAGGGTTGAATGTCGGTGTGACGTTGCCGCAGACCTATGAAAACCCGGCGGCGCTCGCGACCTCGCATTTGCGCGACGCGACGGTGACGTTGCCGGAAGGGATGACGGTCAACCCGTCCGCTGGCGCGGGCTTGTCTGGCTGCGCCCAGGCCCAGTTCGCGGCCGAAGCCCTGGAAACGCCGGCGGGTGCTGGGTGCCCGAACAGCTCGACGTTGGGGACGGTCTCGATCCACACGCCGGTGTTGAAGGAAGAAGCGACGGGTTCTGTGTTCCTCGCGCAGCCGTATGCGAACCCGTTCAGCGAACTTGGTCACCCGGAAGGCTCTTTGCTTGCACTCTATGTTGTCGCGCGGATCCCCAACCGTGGTGTGATAGTGAAGCTCGCGGGGAGGATCACCCCCGACCCGATCACCGGCAGGCTCACGACCGTCTTCGAGGACAATCCGCAGCTGCCGTTCGATAGGTTCACGTTGAAGTTCAACCCGGGACAGGCCGCGCCCTTGGTGACCCCGGCGGCGTGTGACGCGTATAGCGCGCTCGGGCAGTTCACGTCCTGGTCTGAGCCCGAAGCGCTGGTGAGCACCCTGAGCCCGAGCAGCGAATTCGCGATCGGCCAGGGTGTTGGCGGTGGCGGCTGCCCGTCAGGCAGCGTGCCGCCGTTCAACCCGCAGGTGATCTCGGGAACGCTCTCTAACGCAGCGGGGTCCTATTCGCAGTTCGATCTGAGGATCATCCGCGGTGATGGCGAACAGGAGCTCACGCGCTTCTCGACGGTGCTGCCACCGGGGTTGACGGGGAACCTGTCGGGGATTCCGTTCTGCCCGGACGCCGATATCGAAGCGGCGAAGGCGAAGACCGGCGCCCGAGAGACCGCTGAACCGTCGTGTCCGGCGGCGAGTGAGATCGGGCACACGAGCGTCGGCGCGGGCGTCGGTCCCGTGCTCGCGCAGGCCCCGGGGAAGGTGTATCTGGCGGGGCCGTATCACGGTGCGCCATTGTCGATCGTGTCGGTCACATCGGCGACGGTCGGCCCGTTCGACCTCGGCACGGTCGTGATCCGCTTCGCTCTTCGGATCAACCCGATCACGGCGCAGGTGGAAGTGGACGCGGCGGGCTCGGATCCGATTCCGCACATCATCCGCGGGATCGTCGTGCACGTGCGCGACATCCACGTCTACATCGACCGCCCCGGCTTCATCGAGAACCCGACCAGCTGCGAACACCTGCAGATCCAGAACGCGATCGAAGGTGCCAACGGGGGCTCCGCCAGCCTCACGAGCCCGTTCCAGGCCGCGGATTGCCAGAGCCTCAGGTTCGAGCCGGCTTTCCGGGCGTCGGTCACTGGGAAAGCCACCAAAGCCGCCGGGGCGGGCTTGAAAGTCAACATCGCCTATCCGAACACCCCGCAGGGTACGCAGGCGAATATTCACGCGGTCAAAGTCGAACTGCCGGTGCAGTTGCCTTCGCGCCTGACGACGTTGCAGAAGGCGTGTCTGGCCTCGGTGTTCGAAGCGAACCCCGCCAATTGTCCCGCCGCGTCGGTTGTGGGGCACGCGATGGCGCTCACCCCGATCCTCCCGGTCCCGTTGGCTGGCCCAGCGTATTTCGTCTCCTACGGCAGCGCGAAGTTCCCCGAACTCGTGATTGTGTTGCAGGGTTACGGGATCACGATCGTGTTGCATGGCGAAACGTTCATCTCAAAGAAGGGGATCACCAGCTCGACGTTCCACCAGGTCCCTGATGAGCCCGTCACGAGCTTCGAACTCACGCTCCCCCAAGGCTCCTATTCCGCGTTGGCGGCGAATGGCAATCTCTGCGGCCTCACGCACACCACTGTTACCCACAAGACCGTCACCCGGCGCGTCCACGGCCACAACAAGCGAGTGCGCGTCACCGTCGTCAGGCAGGCGGCCGCTACCAGCCTGAAGATGCCTACCGAAATCACTGCCCAAAACGGGGTGGTGATCCACCTATCAACCCCGATTGGTATCACCGGCTGCGGCCAGGTCAAGAACGCAAAGAAGAAGGTGAAGGCTCGTCGTCATGGCAGCAGTAAAGGCAAGAGCGGCAAAGGCAAGAAGCACTAAAGGCAGTCACGACGGTAGAACAGGACCCTCTGCCGTCGTGGCGTCTTCGCGTAATCGTCGTGGTTGGGGACCGTCCGCAACCGGCCCAACCACGTCAGCTGAGCAGGTGGGAGTACTTCGGTCCGGCCGGTCCCGTGAAGCGGGCTTTCCGCCGGCGGGGCGAAGTGCGGATCTTGCGCGGATCCAGCGCGCACGGATGCTCGCGGCGATGGTGGAGGTAGTGGGTGAGCGCGGCGCGGGGAACGTAACGGTCGCGCACGTAGTGGCGAGGGCGGGAATATCAAGAAGAACGTTCTACGAGCTGTTCGAGGATCGCGAGGACTGCTTTCTGGCGGCGTTCGATCACGCCCTGGAGCAGGCCGCGAGCGTCGTAATCCCCGCGTACGAGTCACAGAACACGTGGCGTGAGCGTGTCAGGGCGGGTCTGGGAGCGCTGCTGGGGTTCCTCGAAGACGAGCCGGGACTGGGCAAGCTGCTCGTAGTGGACGCGCTGGGCGCCGGTCCGAGGGCGTTGGAGCGACGCACGCGCGTCCTGGACGTGCTGATCGCGACGGTCGATAAGGCGCCAAAGGAAGGGAAGGCCACCCGTGAGCGACCCCCCCTGACTGCGGAGGGGGTGGTCGGCGCGGTGTTCAGCGTGATCCACGCGCGCCTGCTCGAACGGGGCGTGGATCGCGGGCAGTCCTCGTCTTCAGGACACAGAGATGCGCCGCCCATCGCCGCCCTGAACGGGCTGCTGAATCCCCTGATGAACATAATCGTGATGCCCTACCTCGGACAGAGCGCCGCAAGACGCGAACTGGATCGTCCCGCCCCGGCGGCGCGCAAGACTCAACCGTCGCGGCGCAACCCGCTGAGGGACCTCGACATGCGCCTGACCTACCGCACCGTCAGGGTCCTGCTGGCGATAGCGCAGAACCCCGGCGCATCCAACCGCCAGATCGGAGAGCAGGCGGGCGTGCACGACCAGGGCCAGATCTCAAAGCTCCTGACGCGCCTGCACAAGCTCGGATTGGTCGACAACATCGCGGGAGAGAGGCGTAGCGTCAAGGGCGCCCCCAACGAGTGGACCCTCACCACCAAAGGCCACGACGTCCAGCACGCCATCGGCGCGCAGAGCGGCGTCTGAACCCAGCCTCATGCCGCGGTTCTTCGCAGCAGGTAGTCGCGGAACTTCGGCGCGGTGTACGCGTACTCGCCCTTGCGGATGCGATAAAGCGCGCCGGCGTCGACGAGGCGGCCGAGCAGGACGTTGACGTTGCCGGGGGTCTTGGCCGAGGCGCCGCTCAGCGGGCGCACGCCGACGCCCGGCCGGAAGGGGTTTTTGCCCGAAGCTTCAGTCATTACAGCAACCTTGTGATGAGGCAAAGACCGGGAGGCGGGCGGGGGGCCGCGGCCCGGCTCCGGCGGGGGTGGAAACTAGACTTGGGATGTGCCGTCCCGGGGGCTGAATCGATGAGGCTGGGCGAGCTGGTCGCGGGCATCGCCCCGGTGGGCGGCGGCGACGCCGACGTCGAGATCGCCGGGCTCGCGTACGACAGCCGCAAAGTCGGGCCGGGCGCCCTGTTCTTCTGCGTCCCTGGCTACCGCAGCGACGGGCACGAGTTCGCCGCGCAAGCCGTCCGAGACGGCGCCGTGGCGCTCGTCGTGGAGCGACCTCT
This sequence comes from uncultured Solirubrobacterales bacterium, assembly GCA_963749285.1. GTDB lineage: Bacteria > Actinomycetota > Thermoleophilia > Solirubrobacterales > Solirubrobacteraceae > Palsa-744. The sequence goes on from CAVVMD010000002.1 coordinate 557,087, forward strand.
GGGGCTGGGCGTGCCCGAGGTCGTGGTCCCCTCGGTGCGCGCAGTGATGGGGCCGGTGGCGGCCCGTTTTCACGGCGATCCGACGGCACGGCTGAAGTTGGTCGGGATCACCGGCACGAACGGCAAGACGACGACCGCGTTCCTGGTGCGCGCGTTGCTGCAGGCGGCCGGCGAGCAGACCGGGCTGCTGGGGACCGTCACGTCGGTCGTGGGTGGGGAGGAGCGTGCGGTGGACCGCACGACACCCGAGGCGATCGACCTGCAGGCGGACTTCCGCGCGATGCTCGACGGTGGCGATCGTGCCTGCGCGATGGAGGTTTCATCACACGCGCTGGCGTTGGACCGCGTGGGCGGGACGAAGTTTGCCGCGGCCGTGTTCACGAACCTGACCCAAGATCACCTCGATTTTCACCCGACGATGGAGGACTACTACCAGGCCAAGCGCATGCTGTTCGCACCCGCGGACAGGTCGCCGCCAAGCCTGAGCGTCATCAACGTCGGCGATCGGTACGGGCGGCGGCTGGCGGGGGAGCTGGCTGAGGCGGTCGCGGTCGCAGTCACGTTCGCGGTGGAGGACGACGCCAACGGTGGAGGGGCCGGAGAGGGGAATGACGCCGACTACCGTGCCACTGAGCTGCGCTGCGATGTCGCGGGGTGCGGCTTCGAGCTGCACACGCCCGCGGGTACGCGCGAGGTCATGCTGCCGATGCCGGGGCGGTTCAACGTCGCCAACGCGCTCGCTGCGCTCGCGGTCGTGCACGCGCTCGGGGGGGACCTCGACACGCTCGTCGCCGCGCTGGAGCGGGGAGCGCCACGCGTCCCCGGGCGGTTTGAGCCGGTGCGGGCCGGCCAGGAGTTCACCGTGCTCGTCGACTACGCCCACACTCCCGACTCGCTGGAGAACGTCCTGCGCGCAGCGCGCGACATCGCGGCCGGACGGGTCATCTGCGTATTCGGCGCGGGCGGTGACCGTGATCGTGGCAAGCGCCCGTTGATGGGGGAGATCGCGGCGCGGCTGGCGGACGTCACGGTCGTCACGTCAGATAATCCCCGCTCGGAGTCGCCCGAGGCGATCGTCGCGGAGATCGTGTCCGGCATCGCGCGTGGCGCCGTCTCCGCCGCGGGGCCGGTCCACGTCGAGGTCGATCGTCGCAGCGCGATCGAGCAGGCCATCGCGCTGGCGGAGGCGAACGACGTGGTGGTGATCGCCGGCAAGGGGCACGAGCAGGGCCAGGAGCTCGCCGATGGAGTCAAGCTGCCGTTCGATGACGTGACCGTCACGCGGGAGCTCCTGAGCGCCCGGGTCGCGGCCGTGGGAGCGGGCGAATGAGGGAGTGGGATGCGGATCGAGTCGCGCGTGCGGCCGGGGCGAGCGTGGTGCACCGGCCGCTCGATGGCGCCGGGCTCCGGGAGCAGCAGAGTCGTGGACCGGGCGGCGATCCGGGTAGCGGCCCGGGCAGCGGGCTGCCAGGGGGACCCGTAGGCGTGAGCATCGACTCGCGCGCGGTCGCGCCGGGCGAGCTGTTCGTCGGCCTGCCGGGCGAGCACGCCGACGGCGGCGAGTATGCGGCGCAGGCGCTGCAGGCGCGCGCGTGGGGTGTGCTCGTGGCGCCCGAGCACGCGCTCGCGGTCGCCGCCATCGCGCAGGCAGGTGGGGCCGCCGGGGCGCCTGGGGTGGGTGGAGCCGCCGGTGCGAGGGGAACCGTCGGGGCCGCCGGGGCCGCCGGGGCGGGGGGATCGTCCGGGGATGGGTTCGTCCTCGCGCATGGCGATCCGCTCGTGGGGTTGCAATCGCTCGCGCGGGCGTGGCTGAGCGAGTTGAGGTCTCTGGCCGGTGCGCGGGTCGTCGCGATCACCGGCTCGACCGGCAAGACCTCGACCAAGGACATCCTCGCGGCGCTGCTGAGCCCTCACCTGCGCACGGTAGCGAGCCCTGAAAACCACAACACCGAGATCGGGCTGCCGCTGGCGATCCTCGCCGCGCCCGCGGGCACGGAGGCGCTGGTGCTCGAGCTGGCGATGCGCGGATCCGGCCAGATCGCGGAGCTGACGGAGATCGCCGAGCCGGACGTCGGGGTGATCGTCAACGTCGGGCCGGTGCACCTGGAGCTGTTGGGCTCACTGGAGGCGATCGCCGCCGCCAAGGCCGAGCTGATCGCGGGGCTGGGCCCCGGCGCCACCGCGATCGTTCCCGCCGGTGAGGCGCTGCTGGAGCCATACCTGCGCGATGATGTGCGCACGATCACCTTCGGTGAGCGTGGCGACGTGGGGCCGGCCGAGTCTCGTGCGGATGGGCGCATATCGATCAGTCACGGCGGAGAGGAGATCGTCCTGAGGCCATCGTTCGGGCAGGCCCACAACCTGCGCAACCTGCTCGCGGCCGTCGCGGCCGCCCGCGCGCTCGGCGTTACGCCCGGCGGCGAGGTTACTGTGCGGTTCTCGTCCCTGCGCGGGGAGCGCGTGCAACTGTCTGAGGGGATCGTGCTGATCGACGACTGCTACAACGCCAACCCGATGTCCATGCGCTGCGCGATCGACGACCTCGCCGAGACAGCCCCTGGGCGGAGTGTCGCTGTGCTCGGGGACATGCTCGAGCTCGGTCCCGACGAGCAGCGCTACCACCGCGAGATCGGCGGGCACGCGGCGCAGCGCGGCGTGGACGTGCTCGTGACCGTCGGTCCGCTCGCCGGCGAGATGACGCGCGCGTTCACCGGCGGGACTACGGGCGAGGCTCATTCCGTCACAGACGCCCCCGCCGCGGCCGAGCTGCTGAGGGGGGTGCTGGCGCCCGGCGACACGGTGCTGGTCAAGGGCTCGCGGGGCGTGGGCCTGGAGCGCGTCGGTCAGGCATTGCTCGCGCGGGAGGACCCGCCGGCGCACACCACCATGCCCACCAACCTCCCCGACGGCGCCCAGACGACCCCGGGCGCGCCGCAGACGACCCCGGGCGCCCCGCAGGCGACGCCAGGCGCGCCTCAGAAGACCCCGGCCCGGCCCCAGGCGGGCAGGCGCTGAATGGGGCGCATTCTGTTCGGCGGCACCTCCGCGCTGCTGATCTGCATATTTCTGAGCCCCAAGTTCATCGCGTTCCTGCGCCGGCGCGAGTTCGGCCAGCAGATCCGCGAGGACGGCCCCGAGGGTCACCACCAGAAGGCGGGCACGCCGACGATGGGCGGCATCATCATCATGCTCGCGGTCGCGATTCCATTCCTGATCCTGACCGACTACGACTGGCGCTCGGTCGGGGTGTTCGGGGCGATGATCGCGTGCGCGCTGCTCGGGTTCGCCGACGACTACGTAAAGCTCGTGCGCCGTCGCTCGCTCGGGCTGCGCGGGCGCACCAAGCTGGCGATCACGATCGCGATCTCGCTCGGGCTGTGGTTCATCGCCAGACATGAGGCGCATCTCGCCGGCGAGCTGCGGCTGCGGTTCGTCGACTACACGATCGAACTCCCCGGTCCCTTCTACCCGCTGCTTATCTACCTCGTCGTCGCCGGGACGACGAGCGCGGTCAACCTCACAGACGGTCTCGACGGACTGGCCGCGGGGTGTGCGGCGATCGTGCTGCTGTCATACATCGCGATCGCGTTCGTGACCGAAGACTTCGACCTGGCGATGCTCTCCGGCTGCCTGGTCGGCGCGTGCATCGGGTTTCTGTGGTTCAACGCGTTCCCCGCCACGATCTTCATGGGCGACACCGGCTCGCTCGGGCTCGGCGGCGCGATCGCCGGGCTGGCGGTGATGACGCACACGGAGGTGCTGCTGATCCTGCTCGGCGGGATCTTCGTGCTGGAGGCGCTGTCGGTCGCGATCCAGGTGTTCTCGTTTCAGACGACTCGCAAGCGCGTATTCCTGATGGCGCCGATACACCACCACTTCGAGCTGAAGGGCTGGTCTGAGACGAAGATCATCCTGCGGTTCTGGATCGTGGCGTCGATATTCTGCGCGATCGGGTTCACCATCTATCACCAGAGCATTCGTTGAGTTGAGGTGGCCGCGTCGCGAGCCCTGACTCCCAGGCCTGACATTCCCGCGGGGCCGTACCTCGTCGTGGGCCTCGCCCGCTCGGGGCTGGCGGCCGCGGTGGCGCTGCGCGAGCGGGGGGAGCGGGTGATCGGCGTTGACGCCGGTGTGCCGGACGGGCTCGGAGCCCTGGTGGCGCTGGCGGACGTCGGGGTGGAGCTGCACCCGGGTGAGGACGGGGTTGTGCTGCTGGATCGGGTCGGCGCCGTCGTCAAGAGCCCGGGCGTGCCCCGGGAGGCGCCGGTGATCGCGGCCGCGCTGGGGCGGGGGATACCGGTGCTCGGCGAGCTGGAGCTCGCGTGGCGGCTGCTGGGCAACGAAGTGATCGCCGTCACCGGAACGAACGGCAAGACGACCACGGTCGAGCTGATCGGACACATCCACCGCGAGGCCGGTCTGCCCGTCGCCGTGGCTGGGAACGTCGGCGCGGCGCTGAGTGGGCTCGTCGGGAGGGTTGAGGTGGATGTGACGATCGTGTGTGAGGCGTCGTCGTTTCAGCTGGAGGACACGCTCGCGTTCGCGCCCGAGGCGGGGGTGCTGCTGAATATCGCCCCCGACCATCTCGATCGGCACGGCACGTTCGCGGCGTACCGCGACGCGAAGCTCCGGATATTCGCGCACCAGTCCGCGGAGGACATCGCGGTCGTCCCGGCCGCTGGCGACACGGGCCTAGATCTGGGTCCGGCGCGGCGTGTGCGCTTCGGATGGGAGCCTGATGCGGAGCTGTATGAGCGCGACGGGGTGCTGCACTGGTTGGGTGAGCCGCTGCTGCGTGCCGAGGAGATACGCCTGCGCGGGCGCCACAACCTCGAGAACGCAATGGCTGCCGCGGCCGGGTGCCTGGTGCGTGGGGTTGAGGTCGACGCCGTATGCGCCGGACTGCGCACGTTCGCGGGAGTCGCGCACCGTCTGGAGGAGGTAGTGAGCCGGGACGGGGTGCTGTATGTGAACGACTCCAAGGCGACGAACGTCGCCAGCGCGGTGGTCGCGCTGGATTCGTTTGCTGCTACCGGCGGCGTGGTGCATCTGATCCTCGGCGGCCAGGCCAAGGGGCAGGACTTCTCCGCACTGCGCGGCCCGGTCGAGCAGGGCTGCCGGGCGGTGTATCTGATCGGCGAAGACGCTGCGCTGATCGCCGACGCGCTGGCGGATGCGAGCGTGCCCGTGCGCGAACACGGCGAGCTGGAGCACGCGCTGGACGCCGCCAGGGCTGCGGCGCGGTCTGGAGACGTGGTGCTGCTGTCGCCGGCCTGCGCGAGCTATGACCAGTTCATCGATTACGAAGCCCGCGGCGAGCGGTTTCGGGAGCTCGTCCTGTCATAGAGGCATCGGCGCGCAGGCGTCGAAGTGGGCATGGATGCCAGCAGCGCCAGCACCGCGCGCCCGGTCCGCGCGAGCTCCAAAACCTCGGGAGGCAAAACCCCGCGCGCGTCTGTCAGGCAAGGCGAAGGCGCAGCCCCACTCGCTCGAGCATCGCATCCTGATCACCGCCACGATGTGCCTGCTCGCCTACGGCGCGGTGATGGTCTACAGCGCGACCTCGGCGACCGCGCTGCTGCAGGGCAGTGGCACCGGCAGCGGCTACCTGATCAAGTTCGTCGTATACGGCGCGATCGGCCTCGTCGCGATGCACGTGCTCGCGCGCGACGGGATCGCCAAAGCCCAGACGTTCGTCGCGCCGCTGCTGGCGGTCTCGTTCGCGCTCGTGCTCGCCGTGCACATCCCCCATATCGGCGTGGCCGTCAACGGCGCGCGGCGCTGGATCGGCCCAGGTCAGCTGCAGTTTCAGCCCTCGGAGCTGCTCAAGCTCGCGCTCGTGCTGTATGGCGCGACGCTGCTGGCCAGGCGCCCCAAGCGCGTGCACGACCTGCGCGAGCTGTCCCGGCCGCTGCTCGTGGTTGTGGGCGGCGCCTGTCTGCTGGTTGCCACCGAGCCCGATCTCGGCACCGCGATGACGATCGCGTTCACGACCGCCGCGCTGCTGGTGGCTGCCGGCATCCCCGCGCGCAACCTGGCGATCGTCGCCGGCACGGCGTTCGGTCTGGTCGTGCTGTACGCCCTCGCGCGACCGTATGCCCGCACCCGCCTGACCTCGTTCGTGGACCCCTGGGCGCACGCCTCGGGCAGCGGGTTTCAGGCCGTCCAAGGCCAGATCGCGATCGGCTCCGGCGGGCTGTTCGGCGTCGGGCCGGGGCAGTCGGTGCAGAAGATCTTCTACCTGCCGGAGGCGCCCACCGACTTCATCCTCGCGGTGATTGCCGAGGAGCTGGGCGTGATCGGCGTGTGCGCGCTGCTGTTCCTGTACGGGCTGATCGCCTACGCCGGTCTGCGTGTCGCCAAGTCCGCGCGCAGCCTGCACAGCGCGCTGGTCGCCGTCGGCATCACCTCGCTGATCGTCTCCCAGGCGCTGCTCAACGTGTTTGCCGTGCTCGGCCTCGCGCCGCTGACGGGCGTGCCGCTGCCGTTTGTGTCATACGGCTCCAGCAGCCTGATCGTGATGCTCGCCGGGATGGGTCTGCTGCTGAACGTGGCCGCGGGCGGGACCGCGCACGTGCGGGCCGTGCCGTCGCGAGGCGCTAGCCGCGCGCAGACCACCTCGCGTGACCGCGCAGAGATGGGGTCCGATCGCAGGCGCAGAGCCACCGCATAGGCTGCGTTGCCTGCACGCCGTGCGCGGCCATGCCACTGTGCGCATACGCGAAAACCGGCAGGATGGGGCCGTGAACGCACCGGCAACGAAGATCGCGATCGCCGCGGGGGGTACCGCCGGGCACGTGGCGCCGGCGTTGGCGGTGGCAGACGCGCTGCGGGCTGACGGCGCGGAGGTCACGTTTGTCGGGGGAGCCCGCGCCGAGGCTCAGCTCGTGCCCGCGGCGGGCTACCCATTGCACACGATCTCCGTCGAAGGTATGAGCCGCACCAACCCGTTGCTGGCCGTTCGCGCGGTGGTGCGCGCCGCGCTGGCGGTGCCGCGCGCGCGGGCAATCCTGCGAGCGCTGAACCCAGACGCCGTGCTCGGCGGCGGCGGGTATGTCGCGGGACCCGTCGGGCTGGCCGCGCTGAGCCTGCGCGTCCCGCTGGTGCTGAGCGAGGCGGACAGTCATCTCGGGCTCGCCAACCGTCTGCTCGCGCGCGGGGCGCGGCGGGTGTGCCTGGCGTTTCCGATTCCCGGGCGCGACGAGGTCCGCTATCGCGTGACGGGCCGCCCGATCCCGATCCCGGTTCCGGATCCCGATCGCGTGCAGGCGCGGGCGCGATTTGCGATCACGGAGGGGGAGACGTGCGTGCTCGTGTTCGGGGGCTCGCTCGGCGCGCGTTCGATCAACCGCGCCGCCGTTGGAGCATTCGCGGGGGATCAGGTTCCGGGCGCAGGCGAGGGTTCGACCGCCGACACGAGGTCTGACGGCGGCGCGGAGCCTGGCAACACCGAGGGGGAGGGTCTTCTCGCGGGAATGCGTATGGGGGCTTCGCTGCGCGTGCTTCACATCGCGGGGCGACGTGACTATGCCGAGCTCACAGCGCGCCCGCTACCGGCCGGGTATGACCTGCGCGAGTACCTGTCGCTGGCGGAGTTCGCGCAGGCGCTGGCGGCCGCCGACCTGGTGATTGCGCGCTCAGGGGGCTCGGTGTTCGAGATCGCCGCGTACGGTCTGCCCGCGATCCTGGTGCCGTATCCGCACGCGTCCGCCGATCATCAGAGCACCAACGCGCGCTGGATGGCCGCGGCCGGCGCCGCGGTTGTGATCCCCGACGGCGAGCTCGACGCATCGCGCCTGGCCGCGGAAACGGCGGCACTGCTGGGCGACCGTGTGAGACTGGCGGGGATGGCCGATGCCTCGCGGAGTCTCGCGCGTCCTGATGCCGCGCGCGATGTGGCATACGAGCTGCTGCAAGCCGCACGGCAAGTGGCACGGGCATGACCACGCCAGCAGGCATGACTGCACCGGAGCGCCCGTGGAGCGGGCGACGAATCCATTTCATCGGCGTGGGCGGCGCGGGGATGAGTGGCTACGCACGCGCGGCGCACGCCCTGGGCGCGCAGGTCACCGGCTCCGATCGGGTCGCCTCCCCATACACCGAGCGCCTGGCGAGCGATGGCGTGCTGCAAGCGCAAATCGGCGATCACGATGCCGCGAACGTGCCGGACGGCGACGACGGCGTGGAGGTCATCTACTCGAGCGCCGTTCCGCCCGAGAACCCCGAGCGCGCGGCGGCTCGTGCTCGTGGCCTGCCCGAGCGCCCACGGGCGCAGCTGCTGGGTGAGCTGACGGCGCTGCGGCGCACGATCGCGGTCGCGGGCACGCACGGCAAGACGACGACGTCGGCAATGCTCGTCTGCGCGCTGCGCGCTGCCGGAATGGCGCCCGACTGGCTTATCGGTGGCACGGTGGGGGTGGGGGAGACCAATGCGCAGTGGACGGGAGAAGGCGAGTGGCTGGTGGTCGAGGCGGATGAGTCCGACCGTTCGATGCTGATGCTGGACGTAGAGATCGCGGTGCTCACGAACGTCGAGCTGGATCACCATGCGACGTTCGGATCGCTCGCGAAGCTGCGCGAGGCGTTCCGAGCGTTCCTGGCGCGCGCGCGTGGGGCGATCGTCGTGTGGAACCGGCCCGAGCTGCTCGAGCTGACCCAGGACGGCGAAACCTCGGATGTGCGTAAGTCGGGCGGGGGCGTCGTGGATCGATCCGGGCTTCGTGTGCAGGCGGGGCAGGCAGGGCAGGTCACGACTGTCGAGATCGTTCCCTATGACACCCCCGAGCCGGTGCTGGTTGATGGCGGCTCGCATCTGGCCTGGCGCGGGCATGAGGTCACGCTCACGGTGCCGGGCGCGCACAACGCCCTGAACGCGATCGCCGCGCTGCAGGCAGCCCGGCTCACAGGGGCCGACGAGGAGCGCGCTGTCGCCGGGCTCGCTGAGTTCCACGGCGCCGGCAGGCGCTTTCAGCTGATGGGCAGGACCACGCGTGGGGCGCGCGTGTATGAGGACTACGCCCACCACCCGACCGAGGTCGCCGCGACGTTGGCGGGGGCTCGCACCCTGGCGCACGCGCGATGGCTGGTGGCGGTGTTTCAGCCGCACCTGTACTCGCGCACGGCGATCTTCGCGCGGGAGTTCGGCAGCGCGTTGGCTCAGGCGGATGTCGCGGTCGTGCTGGACGTCTACCCGGCGCGCGAGCGCGCCGAGGATCATCCTGGCGTGACCGGACTGCTCGTCGCGCAGGCCGCCGCGGACGCGGCTCACGGCAAGCCCGTGTACTGGCTGCCGACGTTCGCCGACGCCGAGCCGGTGTTGCGCGAACTGCTGGATGCAGGCGATGTCTGTGTCGTGATGGGGGCGGGCGACGTGGATGAGTTGGCGCGGCAACTGGTGGGAACGGATGCTGCGGGGACCGACGACGATGTCTAGATCCAGGGACTCGCCTAGGACCGTGCCATCGATCGTGCAGCGCGACGCCTCGCTCGCGCGCATGTCCACGGTGCGCACCGGCGGCGAGGCAGAGTATCTCGCCCGCGCCGGGAGCAACGCCCAGCTGCGGGAGCTGCTCGTCTGGGCCCAGGCCGCGAACGTGCCGGTGGCGGTCGTGGGCTCGGGCTCGAACCTGCTGATCGCCGACGAGGGAGTGCGCGGGCTGGTGATCAAGCTCGACCGCAAGCTCGCGCTGATCCAGCACGAAGGGGAGCGGCTGACGTGTGGCGGCGGCGCCCGACTGCCCTCGGTCGCCGCGCGCGCGGCCCAGGCGGGGCTGTCGGGAATCGAGTTCGGTGTGAACATCCCCGGCACGGTCGGCGGGGCGGTGCGGATGAACGCCAACGCCTATGGCGGGGAGCTGGCGAAGGCGCTCGAGTGGGTGGAGGTCATGACGGCCGAGGGGCTGCAGCGCCGCGCGCCGGCAGAGCTGGGATTCGGCTATCGCTACTCGAACCTGACTGCCGTAGAGATCGTCGCGCGCGCCTCGTTCGTGCTCGTGCCGGCGAGGACCGCCACGGTCAAGGCCACGCTCGCGGAGATGCGCGAGCGCCGCCATGCGGCCCAGCCGCAGGGGATCAAGACGTTCGGCTCGACCTTCAAGAACCCTGAGGACCCGCGCGCCGAGGGCCGCTCGGCTGGACTGCTGCTCGCCGAGGCCGGTTGCAACGGCCTGGCGGTCGGTGGCGCCCGATTCGCGGAGAAGCACGCCAACTTCATCGAGAACACCGGCTCGGCGAGCACCGCGGACGTGATCGCGGTGATGGCCGAGGGTCGCCGCCGCGTCCTAGAGCGGTTTGGGGTCTCGCTGGAACCGGAGGTTCAGACGCTGGGGGACGTGCGCTGGCCGTGGGATCACTCGTGCTGACGGTAGGGGTCCGCAGCGCTGAGTAGCTTAGCTGGCGAGGTCATTCTCAGACTCGGATTACGGCCGATGCGGGGCCGATCGGTCCCGAGAAAGGGGGTGATGGTATGTCGACAACGATCGCCGTACTAGCAATCGCGCTACTTGTCGCCACGCTGGTCATAGACCGGCTGGCGAGATAGCGGATTGCCCTCAGTCCCGGTGGGAGACAGGCCCCATGCCCACCGGGACACATGTGTATAAAGAAGGGCCCGGTCGCCCGGGCCCCTGAAATACGTCGACACAGTCGCCGTACTAGCTCTTAGATGGTAGCGCGGCTTCCGCACGACAGCAAGGGTGCACTTGGTGGTAGGGGTTCGCACGGCGAGGTCGAACAACTCGTGAATGGCTCGCTCCCTCGTCGCGCCCGCCCCACGTCGTCTGTTTCGTAAACCGGCGAGCCCGGCGTTCGGCCTGACTCGCCCGCTGAGGGGAACCGCCAACATCGCGCGCAACGCCATCGTGTTTGCGTGGGAGCGACGGCGCCTGCGAGTCGCGCTGATCGCGGTCCTGATCGCCGTCCCGTTGCTGGGCGGGGGGCTGTGGCTACTGCGCCACTCCTCGCTGACGGCGGTCGAGCACGTGCGGATCGACGGGCTCGTCACGGTGCACGGGGCGGACGCCGGCGCGATCGAAGCGGCGCTGACGAACGCCGCGCATGGCATGAGCACGCTCGACGTCAAGCCCGCCGCGCTGCGCGCCGCGGTCGCGCGGTATCCGATCGTGCGTTCGGTCACGGCGCACGCGAGCCTGCCCCACGGCCTGCGCATCGAAGTGGTCGAGCAGCCGCCCGTCGCGGTGCTCATCATCAACGGCGCCCACACCGCTGTGGCGGCCGACGGGGTCGTGCTCGGCCCCGAATACCTGTCGAGCGCGCTGCCACTGCTGAACGCCCCGAGCACGGGCACGAGCACAGCAGCGGCGACGTTGCCAATGACAGGCCGCAGCGTCCGTGGCTCATCGCTGTTGGGGGCGCTGAGCGTTCTGGGGGCCGCCCCGACACAACTGGTGCAGACGGTCACGCGCGTGTACTCCGGACCGAAGGGACTGACGATCGTGCTGCGCAGCGGGCTGGCCGCTTACTTCGGCGATGCCACGCGAGCGCACGCGAAGTGGATTGCGCTCACACGCGTGCTCGCCGATCCGAGCTCGGCGGGCGCCGCCTACATCGACGTGCGCCTGCCCGAACGACCGGCCGCGGGGTTCGCCCCTGGCACGGCCCGCCCCGACGCGAGCTCCACCGAAGCGGAATCCTCCAGCGGCTCTGACCCGGCCACGGCCGCGGAACTCGCCGCCGGTCTGGATACGGCCGTAGGGGGCGGTTCGAGCTCGAATGCGAGCCCGAGCGCCGGCACCGGCGCCGGCACTGGATCGAGCGCCGCCGGCGAACCGGAACCGACGGCGGGCACGGCCTCCGAAGCACAAACCGGCTCCGCGGGCTCGAGTTCATCTGCATCTGAAGCGACGAGCGCCTCGCCATCCGAAGCGGGTTCCTCCACTGGTGCCGAATCGCCTGCATCCAGCACGACTCCCGGGGGCTGAGCTGGATGCCTCGACCCTGCCTTCGAGCCCGCCAGGCTTGTAAAAACGATACCTAACCCTCAACCTGAGCTCGATGCCAGTCGAAAGGCATGTCTCGGGGTCCGGTCGAGAGTTCCTTGATCTGCAACGCACGTTGCAATACTGACCGCGACCGTTGACAGGGCGAAGTTGCCTGCATAACGTGCACAATTCAGTGGGTCGTCCGACAGTGTCGATCGAACCCTTAACTCATACTGAAGGCTGCGGACGGGAACTCAAATCATGGAGAGCAGCGTAGGTAGCGGCAGCATGGCGGGCACGGGCAGTTATCTGGCCGTGATCAAGGTCGTGGGCGTCGGCGGCGGCGGCACCAACGCTGTCAGCCGGATGGTCGACGCGGGCCTGCGCGGCGTGGAGTTCATCGCCGCCAACACCGACGCGCAGGCGCTCGCGATGTGCGACGCCGACGTGAAGCTGAACGTCGGCCATGAGTCGACCAAGGGCCTCGGCGCGGGCGCCAATCCCGACGTGGGCCTGGCCGCGGCCTCAGAGTCGCGCGACGACATCAAGGAGGCGCTGAAGGGCGCGGACATGGTGTTCGTGACCGCGGGCGAGGGAGGTGGCACGGGCACCGGCGCGGCGCCGGTGATCGCCGACATCGCCAAGAACGAGATCGGCGCGCTGACGGTCGGCGTGGTCACGCGCCCGTTTGACTTCGAGGGCTCCCAGCGCAACCGCCAGGCCGCCGAGGGCATCGAGCGCCTGCGCGAGGTCGTCGACACGCTGATCGTGATCCCCAATGAGAAGCTGCTCGCGGTCGTCGAGCGGCGCACCTCGATGCTGGACGCGTTCAAAGAGGCCGACGACGTGCTGCGTCAGGGCATCCAGGGCATCACTGACCTGATCACGATCCCCGGCCTGATCAACCTCGATTTCGCCGACGTGCGCACGATCATGCACGACGCCGGCTCGGCGCTGATGGGGATCGGCACGGCGGGCGGCGAGAACCGTTGCGGGGACGCCGCGAAAGCCGCGATCTCCTCGCCGCTCTTGGAAGAGTCCGTCGACGGCGCCACCGGCATCCTGCTGAACATCACCGGCGGCAAGGACCTCGGCCTGTTCGAGGTCAACGACGCCGCGGAGATCATCCAGAACGCGGCCGACCCGAACGCGAACATCATCTTCGGGGCGGTCATCGACGAGTCGATGTCAGACGAGGTGCGCGTGACCGTGATCGGCACGGGCTTTGACCACCGGCCAGGACGCAGCGCGCGCGCCGAGACCCGCTCGCGCCGGGATCGCGGACCGCGTATCGACGATCGTCAGCGCTCGTCGTTGGAGATCTCCGACGACGACATCGACGTGCCTCCGTTCTTGCGGTGATGTAGTTCTGAGCGGCGCATGCGCCGCTCAGCGGGAGTGCACATGCCCCCGTCGGCTGGCCGAAACGGGGATGCTCGCCAGAGGCGAGCGTCTCCCGGCTTCGGTCCGCACATGTGCGGGGTCGAACAGCGGACATCCCGCGCTCACTCGCTAGCCTGCGGGCCGTGCCCACCACCCTGCGCCGCACCGTCCTCTACGATCGCCACGTAGCCGCCGGGGCCAAGATCGTCGAGTTCGCGGGCTGGGAGATGCCCGTGCAATACGAGGGGGTGCGGCAAGAGCACATGGCGGTGCGCGAGGACGTGGGCATGTTCGACGTCTCGCACATGGGGGAGATCGAGACCTCCGGTCCACAGGCGCTGGAGCTGCTGCAGCGGCTGATCTCAAACGACCTGTCCCGGGTCCCGATCGGCGGGGCGCAGTACGGGCTGCTGTGCCGGGAGGGCGGGGGCGTGCTCGACGACCTGTTCACGTATCGCCTGGACACCGACCGCTGGCTGACGGTCACCAACGCCGCGAACCACGCGCGTGACCTGGAGTGGTGGCGCACGCACGCGGGCGAGTTCGATGACGTGCAGGTGGAGGACCGCATCGAGGAGTACGCGATGCTCGCCGTGCAAGGTCCACGCGCGCGTGGCCTCGTGCAGGAGATATCCGACGCGCCGCTGCCCCCGCGGATGACGGCCGCCACGCTGCGCCTGGTGGGCTCAGAGATGCTCGTGTGCGGCACCGGCTACACCGGCGAGGACGGCGTCGAGCTGCTGCTCTCACCCCTGGACGCTCCTGCGCTGTGGGATGAGCTCGTGCGCCGTGGCGCCACGCCCGCGGGCCTGGCCGCGCGTGACACGCTGCGTCTGGAGGCGTGCTACCACCTGTATGGGAACGACCTCTGCACCGAGCGCGGCCCGATCGAAGCGGGGTTGGGCTGGTGCTGCGCCGAGGACACCGGGTTCATCGGGTCCGACGCCGTGCGTGCGGTGCGCGAGGCAGGACCCGAAGAAAAGCTCGTCGCGTTTGCGATCGACGGCCCCGGGATCGCGCGTCAGGGCAACCCGATCGCCGGTGGCGGCGTCGTTACCAGCGGGACGCTGTCGCCCTGTCTGGGGATCGGCGTCGGCCTCGCGTACGTGCTCGCCGAGCACGCCGCCGTCGGGACCCGCCTGGAAATTGACGTCCGTGGCAAGATGCGCCCAGCGCTTGTGCGCGAGAAGCCGTTCTACCGCCGACCCGAGCCACTCGCGGCCTAAAAATCCGGCCGAGAACCCGACAGAACACCTACCCGTACGACCGCGCGCCGCACACGGGCGCTCCGGAGAAAAGGACCGCATGGCCGACGCAAGCTACCCCGACGAGTTGCTGTATCACCCCGAGCACGACTGGGCGCGCATCGACCCCGAGGGACCCGATCCCGCCCACCCCGAGGCGACGCTCGGGATCACCTGGTACGCGCAGGACGCGCTCGGCGAGGTCGTGTTCTTCGAGGCGCCCGCCGTCGGGACGCTGCTCGTGCAGGGCGCGCCGTACGCCGAGGTCGAGTCGGTCAAGGCCGTATCGGACGTGGTCGCGCCGCTGTCGGGGGAGATCGTCGCGGTCAACGCCGCGCTCGCCGACAGCCCGCAGCTGATCAACGAGGACCCCTACGGCGAGGGCTGGATGGTGCGGATCGCGCTGAGCGATCTCACCGAGCGCGACGGGCTGCTGGACGCTGAGGCCTACTCCGCCACCCTGGGCGGCTAGGCTGACGGCGAGCCCTTGACGTACTTCACGCAGACAATCCCACACCCCCCCCGACCACTCGTCGTGGCGACGCCCAACGCGAGCCTGTGAGCCGCTACACCGCCACCACCGAGCACGATCTCGAGCAGATGCTCGCGACGATCGGCGTCGGCTCCGTGCAGGAGCTGTTCGACCGCCAGATCCCCGCGGGCGTGCGGCTGGGCCGCGCGCTCGAGCTGCCGGACGGGATGGGCGAGCAGGACGTGTACGCGCATCTGCGCGATCTGGCCGCGCGCAACGTCAGCGCCGAAGACGAGCTGTCGTTCCTGGGCGCGGGCATGTACGACCACTATGTCCCGGCGCTGATCGACATGCTGATGGAGCGCTCGGAGTTCCTGACCCCCTACACCCCTTACCAGCCCGAGATCTCCCAGGGTGGGCTGCAGGTGATGTTCGAGTACCAGACCGCGATCTGCGAGCTGACCGGCTTGCCCGTGTCCAACGCTTCGGTGTATGAGGGCCCCAGCGCGGTCGCCGCCGCCGGCTACCTGGCGAAGCTGCACAACGGCCGCGGTCGGTTCATCGTGAGCGCGGGCATGCACCCGCATTCGATCGAGACGCTGCGCACGCTCGCGCACGGGTATGGGATGAGCGTCGTCGAGGTTCCGCTCGTCGATGGCGTCACCGACGTGGACGCCTGGACGGAGGCGATCGACGCAGACACGAGCGCGGCCATGTTTGCGCAGCCGAACTTCTATGGCGCGGTCGAGGACGCTGCCCGGCTGAGCGCCGCTGCGCGGGAAGCTGTGTCAACCGGTGCAGCCGCGAACGGCGCGGGTGGGGATTCGGTGGCGCCTCCGGTGATCGTCGCCCAGGTCGACCCGATCGCGCTCGGGATCCTGAAGCCCCCCGGGGAGTGCGGTGTGGACGTGGCCGTCGGCGAGGGTCAGCCGCTCGGCAATCGCCTGGACTTCGGCGGGCCCTCATTCGGGCTGTTCGCCGCGCGCGAGGAGTATCTGCGCCGGATGCCCGGCCGGATCGCCGGGGAGACCGTGGACGTGGACGGGCGGCGCGGGTTCGTGCTGACGCTGCAGACCCGCGAGCAGCACATCCGCCGCGAGCGGGCGACGTCGAACATCTGCACCTCCCAAGCGCTGAACGCGCTCGGGGGCGTCGTCTATCTGGCGTGGCTGGGACGGCGGGGGATCGTGGAGCTGGGCGAGCTGCTGCTCGCCCGCACGCACTACGCGCGTGAGACGCTCACCGCGCTGGACGGGGTACAGGCGATGCACTCACAGCCCGTGATCCGTGAGTTCGCGATCCGACTCGATGTGGATGTGACCGCGGTCAAGGCGCGCTGCGCACGCGCGGGCGTGAACCCGGGCGTGGACATCCACACGCTGACCGGGCGCGAGTCCGATCGCGGCGGACTGCTGGTGGCCATCACCGAGCGGCGCACGCGCGCCGATATCGACCGGCTCGCCGATGTGCTGGGGGCTGCCGTAGCCGCAGAGCGCGAAGTGGTGGCCACCATATGAGCACGTATGGCGGCGCTGGATCGGCGTCTGTATCGATCGGAGGTCACAGGATCTCCGATCGGCCGGCACGGGTGTCAAGCCCACTGCGCGCGGTGCGCGCGTGCCCGGCTTGCCCTGCGCACTCATGCGGGAGCGACGTGTGAGCACCGAGACTCCGCAGCAGCGCGACCGCGCCAGGACGATCTTCGAGAAGGGCGCGCCGGGACGCCGCGCGTTCGTGTGCCCGCAGCTGGATGTGCCGGAGGTCAACCCGGACGAGCTGCTGCCCGCCCGGCTGCGCCGGGCCGAGCCCCCGCGGCTGCCGGAGGTCTCAGAGCCCGAGATCGTGCGCCATTACGTCGGGATCTCCAAGCGGAACTTCGATCTGGACTCGGGGTTCTACCCGCTCGGGTCGTGCACGATGAAGCACAACCCACGCCTGCACGAGCGCGCTGCGGCGCTCCCGGGCCACGCGCGGCTGCATCCGTTGCAGGACCCCACGCGCGCGCAGGGAGCGCTGGAGCTGATGTGGCGATTGCAGGGTGCGCTGGCAGAGATCGCGGGACTGCCGTACGTCTCGTTGCAGCCCTCGGCCGGGTCTCACGGCGAGCTCGCGGGGGTGTTGCTGACGCGCGCGTATCACGAAAGCTGGGGTGAGACGCGTCGTCGTCATCGGGTGTTGACGCCTGACACCTCGCACGGAACGAACCCGGCGACCGTGACGATGGCCGGCCTTCAGGTGGTCAAGCTCGCGACGAACCCGGCGGGGGGGATCGACCTCGACGATCTGCGCTCGAAGGCTGACGAGGACGTGGCGTGTCTGATGCTCACGAACCCGAACACGCTCGGGGTGTTCGACCCGAACATCGAGACCATCGCTCAGATCGTGCACGGGGCCGGCGCGACGTTGTATTACGACGGGGCGAACCTGAATGCGGTCATGGGCGTATCGCGCCCCGGGGACATGGGGTTTGACATCGTGCATTACAACCTGCACAAGTCCTTCACCCAACCCCACGGCGGCGGCGGTCCCGGCTCGGGTCCGATCGCCGTGTCTGAGCGGATCGCTCCGTTCCTGCCAATGCCAATCGTCGTCAGGCGCGACGCCGCGCTGGGTGAGGAGGCGAACGGCGCGGCGCCGGCGCAGCCCGTGTTCGACCTCGACTACGGTGGCGACCACGACCACGACCACGACCACGGCGGCGGCGATGGCGCCAACGGCGAGCGACCGGGCTCGCGCTCGATCGGGCGGCTGCGCGGGTTTCACGGCAACTACGGCTGCTTCGTGCGCGCCTACGCCTATATCTGCTCGCTCGGCGCGGACGGTCTGCGCGACGCCTCGGAGACGGCGGTGCTGAACGCGAATTATCTGCTGGCGCGACTGCGCGAGGCCGGCGTCGCGGAGCGCCTGCCGCTCGCGTATGGAGAGCTGTGCATGCACGAGTTCGTGCTCTCGGGCGGGCCGATGAAGCGCGAGCTCGGCCTGAAGACGCTCGACCTCGCCAAGCGCCTGCTGGACTTCGGGTTTCACCCCCCGACCGTGTACTTCCCGCTGCTCGTGGACGAGGCGCTGATGGTCGAGCCGACCGAGACCGAGACGCGGGAGACGCTCGATGCGTTCGCCGACGCGATCGCCGCGATCCTGCGCGAGGCCGCCACCGACGGCCCCGAGGTGGCACAGAACGCGCCGTACACGACCCCGGTTCGCCGCCTGGACGAGGTCGCCGCCGCCAAGCGCCCGATTATCCGCCAGGCTGTGGAATCTGCATAACTTCCGCCATTTTTGCCTTGGTAATACGAAAGTTATACCGAGCAAAAAAATAGAATGACATCTCCCGGCCCCGACCGACCATCCATGCGCATCTTCTCCGGCATCCAGCCCACCGGCTCAAAGCACCTGGGCAACTACATCGGCGCGATCGCCCAGTACGTCGCCGGGCAGGACCGGGGCGAGGCGCTGTATTGCATCGTCGATCTGCACGCGACGACCGTCGCCTACGAGCCGGCCAGACTGCGCGAGAGCGTGTATGACCTGACCGCGCTGCTGCTCGCCGCGGGCCTGGACCCGACGCGCTGCATCCTGTTCAGGCAGGGCGACGTGCAGGAGCACACCGAGCTGTGCTGGCTGCTGTGCAGCGTCACCGAGCTGGGGCGGCTGCAGCGGATGCACCAGTTCCGCGACAAGTCGACCGTCCAGCGCGAGCTGGTGTCCGCCGGGCTGCTCGTGTACCCGGTGCTGCAGGCGGCAGACGTGCTCGCTTACCGTGCGCACGAGGTCCCGGTGGGCGAGGACCAGCGCGAGCACCTGGAGCTGATGCGCGACGTGGCGCGGCGGTTCAACGCGCGGTTCGGCGGAGATGGCGAGGAGGAGGTGCTGGTGGTGCCCGAGCACCGCATTCCCGAGGTGGGCGCGCGGATCATGGATCTGCAGGACCCGACACGCAAGATGTCCACTACGGGGGGCAGCGAACAGGGAACGGTGTATGTGCTGGATGAGCCGCGCGCGATCGAGAAGAAGATCAAGAGCGCCGTCACGGACTCCGGCATGGAGATCGAGCGTGCGCAGGACAAGCCGGGCGTGTCGAACCTGATCGAGATCCTCGCTGTCACGCGCGCGATCACGCCTGAGGCGGTCGAAGCGGAGCTGGCGGACGCGCGAGGGTACGGCGAGTTGAAGACCGCGGTGGCCGCGGCGACGATCGAGTACCTCACCCCGGTGCGTGAGCGCTACACGGCCCTGCGTGCAGACGAGCCGGCGCTGGAGGAGATTCTCTCAGCAGGGGCCACGCGCGCGCGTGGCATCGCGACAGGGACGCTCGCGGATGTGCGCGAGCGGATGGGCGTCGGCGCGCCCATCCGGCGCCGGTGAGCCCTACGGCACGACGGGCTCTGTACGCCGGCTGTTGAGCCGGCGGGTCGCGGCTTCGATCGCTGGGTGCGACCGTCGGGGCCGATCGGTACCGTGGAGCGCATGACCATCGCTGCCCTCGACCTCGACCTGGACGTGTTCAGCGGGCCGTTCGACCTGCTGCTGACGCTGATCCTGCGCGAAGAGATCGACCTGCTCGAGCTGGCGCTGGCGGACGTGGTGCTCGCGTATCTCGACCACCTCGAGCAGCGCGGCGAGCTGGACCTGGAGACCGCGACCGAGTTCATCGTGCTGATCGCGGCGCTGCTGGAGCTCAAGTCCAAATTGATGCTGTCAAGCGAGGAGGAGAACGATCAGCTGCTGGACATGGAGCCTGAAGAGGCGGCGGAGGAGCTGCTCACACGGATGCTGGACGCGCGCCGCTACCGCTCCGCCGCGGGCCACCTGCAGGGGCTGCTCGCGCGTGAGCACGGGACACGCTTTCGCGAAGCCCCGCCGCCCGCGCACCTGCGCCGCACCGAGTTACAGCCACAGGAGGGCTCACAGGACCCCGCCGTCCTGGGTGAGGCGATCGGACGGCTGCTGGCGATGCCCCCGACGATCAGCCTGCGCCACATCGCCGGCCAGCGGGTCACCGTCGCCGAGCGCCTCGCGCACCTGCGCGGGCTGCTGCGCCGGGGAGCGTTCAGCTTCGAGGAGGCCGTGCACGGCGCCGATCGCATGACGGTCGCAGTCACGCTGTTCGCGCTGCTGGAGCTGTACAAGCGCGGCGAAGCCGACTGGCGCCAGCCGGAGAGCTTCGGTGAGATCGCGATCGAGGCCGTGGCCGCTCAGCCCGCGGCGGCGGTCGCGGCCGTGGCAGGATAGGCGACGTGGATCCGCAGATGCAGGACATCGCTCAGGTGCAGCCTGGCGCTGAGGGCGAGATTCGCGCGCAGGCGAGCCCGGAGGACGGTGGCGATGCCGAGCTGGCGCGCACGATCGAGGCGCTGCTGTTCCTCTCGCCCGACCCGCTGAGCGTCGCCGAGCTGGCCGAAGCGGCCCGGGCGGGCGAACCCGATGTCCAAGCGGCGCTGGGCGTGCTCACCGAGCGGTATGCGCCAGGGGTGCGCGGGATCGTGTTGCGCGAGCTGGGGGGCGGGTATACGTTCGCGACCGACCCCGCCACCGAGGATGCCGCCAGGCGCCTGTTCAGCCGTCCGCGCACGGCCACGCTCACTCCCGCGCAGGCTGAGACGCTGGCGATCGTCGCCTACCTGCAGCCGGTGTCGCGCCCGGAGATCACGCGCATCCGCGGTGTCAGCGCCGATTCGGCGGCGACCACGTTGCTGGAGCGCGGTCTGATCGAAGAGGCCGGCCGCTCGCAGTTCGGCGCGGCGATGTACCGCACGAGCACGCTGTTTTTGAAGCTGTTCGGACTGCGCTCGCTGGATGAGCTGCCCGACGTCGCGCGCTGGGACCCGACTCCCGAGGAGCAGGCGGAGCTGCGCGAGCGACTGCTGCGCGCGGGGGAGGCCCGCGCGGGGGGCGGACCGACGCCGGAGTAGGACCTGTTTTCGGGAAACCCGTGAGCCAGTTCCTCCGTGCCGGCGCGGTTGGCGCCGGTTACCGCAGCTGCTGGCGTCAGGGAGCGTTCGTGGTCACGCGCGTGGCGAGTTACGAGGCCGAACCCTAATCTGGGCAGACGATGCGGCTCGCCAAGCACCTGGCCCACGCGGGCGTCGCCTCCAGGCGTGCCGCCGAGACGCTCATCGCCGCAGGGCGTGTGCTGGTGGACGGCGAGATCGTGACCGATCCCGCGCGCGACGTCGGTGACGCCAATCGTGTCGAGCTCGACGGTCGCGTGCTGGCGGGAGCCGAGCCGAGGGTCGTGTATGCGGTCAACAAGCCGCTCGGGGTGCTCTCCACGGCGCGTGACACACACGACCGGCCGACCGTCGTCGAGCTCGTGCCCGCGGGCGCGCGGGGCAGCCTGCGGCTGTATCCCGTCGGGCGCCTGGACGCGGACAGCAGCGGCCTGATTCTGCTGACCAACGACGGTGAGCTCGCGAACCGGCTGACGCACCCCCGGTATGAGGTATCCAAGACGTACCTCGCGCGCGTGGGGGGCGGACATGTGGGGGAGAGCGCGTTGCGGACGTTGCGCGACGGTGTCGAGTTGGATGACGGTCGCACGGCGCCCGCGCGCGTGCGCCGCATGCGGCGGGACCTGATCGAGCTGACGATCCACGAGGGGCGCAACCGCCAGGTGCGGCGCATGTGCGAGACGGTCGGTCATCCCGTGCTGGCGCTGGAGCGCGTGGCATTCGGCCCGTTGCGCCTGGACGGGCTCGCCCCGGGGGCGCACCGGCGATGCAGCGATGCCGAGGTCGAGCGTCTGCGCGCGCTCTGACACAATCGCCGCCATGTCCCAGCAACGACTGTTCGCCCTGCGCGGCGCCACGAGCGTGTCACGCAACGACGCCCAGGAGATCCTGGACGCGACGACCGAGCTGATGAGCACGATCATGGAGCGCAACGCGCTCACGCCGGATCGTGTCGTCAGCTGCATATTCACCGCCACGAACGACCTCAACGCCGAGTTCCCCGCCGTAGCGGCGCGCGCGCTGGGGTTCGAGCAGGTGCCGCTGCTGTGCGCACGGGAGATCCCAGTACCGCGGGCGATGCCGCGCGTGATCAGGCTGCTGATCCACTACTACGCCGAGAATGGACACGAGTCCAGGCACGTGTACCTCGGCGAGGCCGTCGAGCTGCGCGCCGACTTACAGTCGGCACAATAGGTGCACCATGACCCTCGAGTTCGCGCAGCGCATCCGTCGCATCCCCGTCTACCCGACCGCGGGCGGCTACGCCGAGCAGGCCCCGCTCGTGCGCCTGGCGAGCAACGAGTCGCCCTATCCCCCCCTGCCGGCGGTGCGCGAGGCGATCGACCGCGCGTTGACCTCGCTCAACCGCTACCCCGATCCGTCCAACTCGATCCTGCGCGAGCGGTTGGCCGACCGCTACGAAGTGCCGAGCGCTCAGATCGCGATCGGCAACGGCTCATGCGACATCCTGCTCGCGGCCGGCGAGGCGCTGCTCGAGCCCGGCGCGGAGCTCGTGCACTCCTGGCCGTCGTTCTCGGTCTACCCGCACCTGTCCGCCGCCTCGGGCGCGCGCGCGATCACGGTCGCACTCGACTCCGAGCTTCGTCACGACCTGGCTGCGATGCTGGGAGAGATCACCGTCGCGACGCGCCTGGCGATCGTGTGCAACCCGAACAACCCCACCTCGACCGCGCTGCCCACGACAGACATCGCCGCGTTCGTCGCCGAGGTCCCTCCGCACGTGTGCGTGATCGTCGACGAGGCCTACTGCGAGTTCAACCTGCTCGGCGACCCCGACGCCTCGATCGACCTGCTCGGTCGCCATCCCAATCTCGTGCTGCTGCGGACGTTCTCCAAGGCGTACGGCCTGTGCGGGCTGCGCGTCGGGTTCGCGCTGTGCGGCTCAGAGGATCTGCCCCGGGCGGTCGATCAGGTCCGCCAGCCGTTCTTCTGCAACGCGCTCGCCCAGGCCGCCGCGGTCGAGGCGCTGGCCCACCAGGACGCCGTCATCGAGCGGGTGACGCGCACCGTCGCCGAGCGTGAGTCAGTGGCCGAGGGTCTGCGCGGGCTGGGTCTGCAACCGGCCGACTCGCAGGCGAACTTCTGCTGGATCGGGCTGGGCGAACGCGACGAGGCCGAGATCATGCGTGGGCTGCAGGAGCGCGGGGTGCTCGTCCGGGGTGGCGGTGCGCTGGGCTCAGAGACGCCCGCGCTGCGCGTCACGTACGGCACGCCCGAGGAGAACGCGCGATTCCTGACGGCGCTGGACGAGGTGCTGTGAGCACTGTCGCGCTGAGAACGTGTTTTGAAATAGGCGGTACGGTCGGAGCGTTCATGGATCAAGCTGGGCGACGCGGGATGGCGAAGCGCATGCTACCGATCGTCCGGGATCGGCCAGCACGTGCGAGCCGTCACGTGGCGATCCAGCGCCGTGTCCAGGGACGCATCCGGGCGTGCCGATCTTTTCAAAAACACGTTCTGAGCACGATCGGTGTGCACCCCGGGCGCAGACGCGGGGCGGGATGCCCCGCACCCATGGCCGCAGGACGCGCAGGGCCTGCGCGGATGCGACCCCAAGAACCCGACAACGGAGACCACGCGTCACGCACGGCAATCCGGCTCGAATCGCCAAATCGTCTCCCACCCGTAGACCACGCGTCGCATGTCTGCTACAAAGACTCTTAGACGACCATGATCGCTTCGGGTATCGCATCCGGCTGCACATCCCACGCGCGCAGCGCGTGGCCGTCGTCCTGCGCCTATTACTACGCCTGGCGATTTATCTAGGCGCTTCGGCCCCTGCCCGCCCACGTGAGTGCGGGCGCCGGCGGCCGCACCGGGTCCAGCGTCTGGACCGAGCGCCATACACGGCGTGCACAACGCCCAACTCACGCGCTCAGTCCATAATCCAGGCGTCAGTGAAAGGATGAATCGATGATGATCGTAATGCAAGAGACCGCGACCCCCGAGGAGGTCGAGGCGGTCGTAGAGAAGATCGAGCGAGCCGGGGCGCGCGCCCATCGCAGCACGGGCGCGCGCGTGACCGTGATCGGGGCGATCGGCGACGTCGAGCAGGACGCGAACGTCGAGAGCCTTGGCCTCGAGGGTCTGCCCGGGGTCGACCGCGTCGTGCCGATCCTCAAGCCGTACAAGCTCGCCTCGTTACAGTTCACCCACGGCGAGCGCACGGTGCTCGACATCGAGGGGCGTCTCATCGGCGGGGATCACTTCGCGCTGATCGCGGGGCCGTGCACGGTCGAGTCGCGTGAGCAGGTCCTGCAGACCGCGCGCATCGTACGTGACGCCGGCGCGTCGCTGTTCCGTGGCGGCGCGTACAAGCCGCGCACGTCCCCGTACGCGTTCCAGGGCCTCGGCCAGGAGGGTCTGCGGCTGCTCGCCGAGGCGAAGGCCGAGACGGGCCTGCCGATCGTCACCGAGCTGATGGACATCCGCGACCTCGACGCCGTGCTGGAGGTCGCCGACGTGATCCAGATCGGCGCGCGCAACATGCAGAACTACCCGCTGCTGGCGGAGATCGGCCGCTCGGGGCGCCCCGCGCTGCTCAAGCGCGGTCTGGCCGCGCCGCTGGACGAGCTGGTGATGGCGGCCGAGTACATCCTCAAGGAAGGCAACCCGTCGGTGATGCTGTGCGAGCGCGGGATCCGCACGTTCGAGACCGATCATCGCCGCGTGACGCTCGACTTGATGGCCGTGCCGATCCTCAAGGAGCTCTCGCACCTGCCGGTGATCGTCGACCCCAGCCACGCCGCGGGCCGGCGCGAGCTGGTGCAACCGCTGTCCCTCGCCGCGGCCGCGATCGGCGCGGACGGCATCATCGTCGAGACCCACCCCAACCCCGAGGAGGCAATCTGCGACGGCCCCCAGGCACTGCGCGCGGACTCGTTCGCGGAGTACACCCAGGCGGTGGAGCGCGCGACGGCCCTGGCGGGCAAGGCGCTCAGCGCCGTCTGATGGGCCTCACCCGGCACTCCTCGATCCAAGCCGTCCCGAGCGCATGACGACGCCTCGCAAGCGCTCGGGGCCGGGTGGCCCCCGGACTCGGGCGTGAGGATCGCGGTTCTCGGGGTCGGGCTGATCGGCGGCTCGATCGGCCTGGCGGCCCGCGAACGGGCCGGCGCGGAGGTGTGCGGATATGACCCCGACGAGCGCGTGCGCGCACGAGCTCTCGAGCTGGGCGTGATTGACGAGCAGGCGGCGGAGATTGCCGGGGCGGTGAGTGGCGCGGATGTGGTGTTCGTGGCCGCGCCTGTGGGTGTGCTCCCGGACGCCATCCGTACGGCCTTGGCTGCAGCGGACCACGAAGCGGTGGTCACCGACGTCGGTTCGACCAAGCGCGCCGTCGCCGAGGTGGGCGATGCGGACGAGCGCTTCATCGGCGGGCATCCCCTGGCCGGGGCGGAGACCGCGGGGGTTGAGCATGCCCGTGCCGACCTGTTTGACGGCGCCACTTGGTACCTGACCCCCGCGCGGGGGAGCACGGCCGGCGTGTTATACGAGCGGTTGCACCGGCTGTTGACGAGCTTCGGCGCGCAGCCGGCAGCGATCGACGCCGACACCCACGACCGGTTGATGGCGAGCGTGTCGCATCTGCCGCACGTGCTCGCCAACCTGCTCGTGGCCCAGGCAGCGAGCGTGCTCGAGGGGGATGACGACGCGGGTGACGGGGATGACGGGGACAATCGCCAACGCCTGCCGGCGGTCGGTCCGAGCTTCCGGGACGCCACGCGCGTGGCCGGCGCGAACACCGCGATCTGGACCGACATCTACCTGTCCAATCGGGATGCGCTGATCGCGAGCATAGATGGGCTGACACAGCGGCTGGACGAGGTGCGCGCCGCGCTTGCACGGGGTGACGCGAGGGCTGTGTCGGAGTGGAACGAGCGCGCGCGAGCCGACCGCGAGGCGCTGCTCGGCGCGGGCCTGGTTGGCGGGGCGGGTGGGGATGCGGTGCTCGAGCTGCGCGCCTCGGTGCCCAACCGCCCGGGCGTGATCGCCGAGCTGGCGCTGGCCCTGGGCCAGGCGGGCGTGAACATCCTCGACATGGCGCTGTCGCCTTCTGAGGACAACCGTCAGGGTGTCATCGCGCTGTGGGTCAGCGGCGAGCCTCATGCGGCGCGCGCGCAGGAGTTGATCGCGGGCCTCGGGTTTCCGGTGGCGCGCGCGTGAGCAGGTGACGCCCGGCTCACGCGGGTTACGCGGCTTGCTTGGTCGCCTCGCGCAGCTTGCCGTCGATGAACTCCCCGGCGGCGTCTGGGCCGAGAAAGGGTGCGAGGGCAAGGTAGGTGGCGTGATAGACGAGGCACGGCAACTGGTCGGCGCGGCCGCGGCGGGACTGCTGGTAGCCGATCTCGAAGATCGCGGCGGCGATCGCTTCCATCACCGTGTGAGTTTGGGGTTGGGTGTGCTGGTTGCCTTCCTGGAGGAAGATCGTGAAAGCTTGGCGGGTGTCCTCGATGCGTTGGATCGCGGGGGCGCCGATCGCGTGGGACTCGACGTAACCGATGCGGGCGATGGCGGGGTGGGTCGCGGTCAGCTGGTTGGCGGCGTCGATGCCTCGCCAGATGCGCTCGGGCCAGGTGTCGGTGCTGAAGAACGCGCCGGCGGCGATGGCCATGGTTTGCTGGAAGCCGAGCTCGTGGGCGGCGAGGAACGCCTGCTGCTTGTCGCGGAAGTGGGTGTAGAACGCGCGCTTGTCCACGCGCGCGACCGTGGCGATGTCGACGATTGTGGTGGCGGTGTAGCCCTTTTGCGTGGCGACCTGTGCGGTGGCGTAGAGGATGCGTTCGCGCTGGTTGCGTGCGATCTCGGCGGCAGGTAGGCGGGATCTCCTCGCGAGCAGGGGCGGGGGCGCCTGCATCGGGAGCTCGGATATGTGCGGTGAGGGCTGTGGTGCAGGTCCGGGCTGCAGGGTGCGCCAGCGATGCTCGCCGGCGGGCCGGTTGTAGCTTTCGATCCAGCCGATCAGTTCGTCGGCAAAAGCTGTGTAGTCGTGTGCGCCGCGACGCAGGCGTGGCGAGAGCAGCCAGTGAGTTCCGCCGATCAGCGCCCTGGTCGGCAGATCCGGGGCGGGCGCAGTGGGTGGGATAGCGGCGCGGGCCTGTTCGATGGTCCGCTCGATCTCGCTGATCGTGCGATCGCGCTCGTCCAGTGCACGTGGGCCGCCCGCCATCGCCTCGTTGGCGAGGAACTGAGCTTCGGCGGGCTCGGCTTCGGCTCGCTGGATCAGCCGCCGGATGGCCGCTTGGGTGGCCTGCTCGGGGGGCGCTTGCGCAACGGCATCGCGGATCTGCTCGAGCAGGCGCCCGGAGATGTCGCGGTGCACCGCGAGGAAGCAGTCGTCCTTGTCGGCGAAATAGTCGTAGAAGGTCGGCCGCGAAACGCCGGCGTGGGCGATGACCGCAGAGACGTTCGCGCGGGCGTATCCGTCGCGGTTGGCGGCGGCGAGCATGCCCGCCAGCAGCCGTTCGCGTTGGGTGGCCTTGCGCCCGGTCGGAGGCCTCGTGTTGATATCGCCGACATTTGCCTTGGCGGTTGCCATCCTCGTCTGAACGGTAACCGAATGCTCCATCCTGGCCGAGCCGGCCGTGGGCTTTCCCGCCCGGTCATACTGCGCGCATGAACATGCGCTTCGAGCCGTCGCGTGGGCTCACCGGGGAGCTGCGCGCGCCGGCGGACAAGTCGATCTCCCACCGCGCCGCCCTGCTTGGGGCGATGGCCTCCGAGCCCGTGCGGATCGAGCGCTACCTGCACGCGGCCGACACGACGTCCACCCTGGAGGCCGTACGGGCTCTCGGCGCGCTGGTGGAGATCCGCGACGGTCAGACCACGATCCGCGGCACGGGGCTGCGTGAGGCGCGCGAGCCCGACGGGCCGATCGATGTGGGCAACGCCGGCACGCTCATGCGCCTGTTGCCCGGCTGGCTGGCGGCGCAGGAGGGCCGCTCCTTCACGCTCGACGGCGATACTTCGATTCGCCGCCGCCCGGTCGATCGCATCGCCGTGCCGCTGCGCTTGATGGGAGCGGAGCTCGACGCGAGCAGTGGGCGTTTCCCGCCCCTGACCGTGCGCGGCGCCCATCTGCGCGCGATCTCCTACGAGCTCCCGGTCGCAAGCGCCCAGGTCAAGTCGTGCGTTCTGCTGGGCGCCCTTGCCGCGGACGGCGCCACCACCGTAGGCGAGCCCGAGCGCAGCCGCGACCACACCGAGCGCCTGCTGCTGCGCGCGGGCGTGAACATCCACCGCAACGGCCGCCACGTCACGGTCGTCAACGCCGACGAGCTGATCCTCGACCGTGTGCGCATTCCCGGCGACCCCAGCTCGGCGGCGTTCCTGATCGCCGCCGGCGTGCTCGTGCCCGGCTCGCGCCTGCTGCTGCGCGATGTCGGCGTGAACTGGACGCGCACCGGCTTCCTGCGGATCTTGCGACGCATGCGCGGGATCGTGCTCGGCGATCTCGAGGACGAGTCGGGCGAGCTGTCCGCCGCTGAGCCTGTCAGCGACCTCGATGTCGCCCATGGCGCGCTGGAGGGGACCGTTGTCGAGGCGGAGGAGGTCCCCCTTGCGATCGACGAGCTCCCTTTGGTCGCGCTGCTCGGCTGCTTCGCCGAGGGCGAGACGGTCGTGCACGGCGCTGGGGAGCTGCGTTTGAAGGAGTCCGACCGCATCGCCGGGGTGGTGGACGGCCTCCGTGGTCTCGGTGCGGACATCGAGGCGACCGACGACGGCTTTGCGGTGCGCGGCTCGGGCGAGCTGCGTGGCGGGGTGCTCGACGCGCATGGGGACCATCGCATGGCGATGATGGGCGCGGTCGCCGGTCTCGCCTCGCGCGAGGGGGTCGAGGTCGTCGGAATCGAGGCCGCGGCCGTGTCCTATCCGGGGTTTGTCGATGACCTGGCGGAGCTTTGCTCGTGACGGCGCCCGCCCGGCACGAGCAGCCGGCGCCTGCTGTGGGCGCGCGCGGGCGGATCGCGTGCTGATCGCGATCGACGGACCCGCCGGCGCGGGCAAGTCCACGGTCGCGCGCGCGCTCGCGGCGCGGTTGGGCTTCAACTATCTGGACAGCGGCGCGATGTATCGCTGCGTGGCGCTGCTCTCGCTTGCCTCACCCGGGGAGGCGCCGGCCGCGCTCGCGCGTGAGGCGAGCATCGAGTTCGAGGCGGGCCCATCGGGAGCGACGGGCCGGGTGCTGCTCGGCGCCCGGGACGTGACCGAGGCGGTCCGTGCGCCCGAGGTCTCCGAGGCGGCATCTCACGTCGCCGCGGAGGAGGGCGTCCGTGCGGCGCTGGTGGTAAAGCAGCGCGAGCTGATCGCTCACGGCGACTGGGTCGCGGAGGGTCGTGACATCGGTACGGTGGTGGCGCCAGACGCTTCGCTGAAGGTCTTTCTCACCGCCGACCCTCACGAGCGTGCGCGCCGGCGCGCGGTCGAGTTGGGCGCCGCTGCGGATGCGGTGCTCGCCGAGCAGACTCTGCGCGACGAGCGCGACTCCACGCGCGCGCACAGTCCGCTGAGGCCCGCCCCGGGCGCCGTGACGCTCGACACGACCGGTCTGAGCGTGGAGGAGGCAGTAGATCGCATCGCTGGCCTGCTGGGACCCTGAGCGCTCCGGCGGCCTCCGACCCCATCACCGAGACGAATCACGGCGGGGGCGCGAACCGGGACACCGTGCCCGGACGGTCATACTGGCTCAATCATGCTGAAGGTCGCCGTCGTCGGCTATCCCAACGTGGGCAAGTCCTCTCTGATCAACCGCCTCACGGGCACGCGCGAGGCGGTCGTGCACGAGCGCCCGGGGATCACGCGCGACCGCAAGGAGCTCGACTGCGAGTGGAACGGACGCCGGTTCACGCTGATCGACACCGGTGGGGTGGACTTCGAGGACGAGGATCCGCTGGCAGGCTCGATTCGCGATCAGGCCCGCGCGGGACTCGCTGACGCGCAGGTCGCGGTGCTCGTCGTCGATGCGCGCGCGGGAGTCAGGCCGGGCGATGAGGAGATGGCGGACCTGCTGCGCCGCTCGCCCGTTCCGAGCATCGTCGCGGCCAACAAGTGCGACGGGGTCGGGGACATTCCCCGGGCGGCCGAGTTCCACCGTCTGGGGCTGGGCGAGCCACTGCCGGTCTCCGCCGCGCAGGGTCTCGGATCGGGCGACCTGCTCGACCGGATCGTGGAGCTGCTGCCCGCAGCCGAGGAGGAGCCCGCGGAGGACACCATCCGTCTCGCGGTGATCGGACGGCCAAATGTCGGCAAGTCCTCGCTCGTCAATCGCTTCCTGGGCGAGGAGCGCGTGATCGTCTCGGATCTCGCCGGCACCACGCGCGACGCGATCGACACGCCGCTGATCGTGGACGGGCGGCGGCTGACGCTGATCGACACGGCCGGGATCCGCCGTCAGTCGAAGGTCTCCGACTCGGTCGAGTACTACACCTCGCTGCGCTCACGCCGCGCCGCCGAGCGTGCGGACGTGGCGCTGGTGGTGTGCGACGCGCGCGACGGCGTCACCGCCCAGGACCAGCGCATCGCCGAGCTGGCGATGAAGGCCGGATGCGCGACCGCGATCGTGCTGAACAAGTGGGACGTATACGAGGGCTCGGAGGAGGACCTCGATCACGAGCGCGCGCGTGTGGCCGAAAAGCTGCGTCTGCGTCCGCGCGTGCTGACCGTGAGCGCGCTGAGCGGTCGTCACGTCGCGCGTCTGCTGAGCGAGGCGATCACACTCGGGGATCGCATGTCCGGGCGCATCCCCACGCCCGAGCTCAATCGTTTCCTGGCGGAGGCCGTCCAGGCGCGCCAGCCGCCGGTCGGGACACGGCGAAGCGCCGGTCAGCACCGTTTGAAGCTCATCTACATGGCCCAGATCGGCGAGCGCCCCCCGCGCTTTGCGATCCAGGTCAACTCACGCGCGCGTGTGACACGCGACTACGCCTACTTCGTGGAGAACCGCCTGCGCGCCCGCTATGGGATGGACGGCGTGCCGCTGATCATCGACTTCGTGCAGCGCGGAGAGCGCGGACGCGAGCCCGCCACGTCGCGGCGAGCGGCGGCCGGTCGCTGAGAGCCGCGGGCGCGGGCTGCGCGTGGATAGACTCTCCCGACTTTCTCGCCAGCGACGAACGCGGAGCCGACCCGAACCCATGAGCCAGCATGCAGACAACGAGTTCCTGTTCACCTCCGAGTCCGTCACGGAGGGCCATCCGGACAAGATCGCCGACCAGATCTCCGACGGTGTGCTCGACGCCGTCCTGAGCGACGACCCCTACGGCCGCGTGGCGTGTGAGACGCTCGTCAACACCGGCCTGGTCGTCGTCTCCGGGGAGATCTCGACCGACACCTACGTCGACATCCAGCAGATCGCGCGCGAGACGGTCCGCCGGATCGGCTACGACAACGCGGCGTACGGCTTCGACTGCGACACGTGCGCGGTGATCAACGCGATCGACAAACAGTCTCCGGACATCGCCCAGGGCGTCGACGCGGCGTATGAGACGCGCCACGATCCCGCCGACGAGGATGAGCTCGACGTCGCGGGCGCCGGCGATCAGGGCATGATGTTCGGTTACGCCACGCGCGAGACCGAGGAGCTGATGCCGCTGCCGATCGCGCTCGCGCACAAGCTCGCCAAGCGCCTGGCGGAGGTGCGCAAGGGCGAGGTGCTGCCCTACCTGCGCCCCGACGGCAAGACCCAGGTGACGGTTCGCTACCGCGACGGCAAGCCCGTGGCGATCGAGAAGATCCTGATCTCCACCCAGCATGCCGACGGCATCGACGCGGAGGCGCTGATCAAGCCCGACCTGTTCGAGCACGTGCTGCGCCCGGTGCTCCCGCACGGTCTCTACGACGAGAGCAAGCTGCTGAAGAACTTCCTCGTCAACCCGACCGGACGCTTCGTGATCGGCGGGCCGATGGGCGACTGCGGGCTGACGGGGCGCAAGATCATCGTCGACACCTACGGCGGCATGGCTCGTCACGGCGGCGGCGCGTTCTCGGGCAAGGACCCCTCCAAGGTCGATCGCTCCGCCGCGTATGCCGCGCGCTGGGTCGCCAAGAACATCGTCGCCGCGGGCCTGTCCGAGCGCGCCGAGGTGCAGGTCGCCTACGCGATCGGCGTCGCGCACCCCGTGTCGGTGATGGTCGAGACGTTCGGCACCGAGTTCCTCGGTCGCGCGCGGATCGCCCAGCTCGTGGACGAGCACTTCGATCTGCGCCCGGGCGCGTTTCGCGAGGAGTTGAAGCTGCACCGTCCGATCTACCAGAAGACCGCTGCTTACGGGCACTTCGGCCGCGACGATCATGACTTCACGTGGGAGCGCACCGACAAGGCCGCTGCGCTGCGTTCCGCGGCTGGTCTCTGAGTCGCTCCCCGGGTTCCTGGGCAGGCGGGCGCTTGGGCTTTCCCGCTTCCAATTGTTTGACATTAGGTAGATTCTGCGTGCTCAGGGGCGCCGGCGGGTCCCGCGAGGCCATCTCGATCGCCTTCCGGTCGGGTTGGTTTCGCGTGTGTTGTTGGTACTGGGGATTCCCTTTACCCATGCCGATCTTCGGGGTATCTTGTGGTCATGGAGAGCGCTGCGACCTCGAGTGTCGTCGGGGGTTGCGTTTGGTTGGGGCTTGACTCCTAGCTGCGGTTGTGCATATACTCGAGAGCGTCACGGTAATCACACCGATTGCCGGGCGCGACATAGGATCAGGTTGGGACCGGGCTCTCGGGGCCGGCTTTCAGCGCAAAACGGGACTCTTGGGAGAGGGGCCGGGTCAGAACGATGAAGGGGATGTTGTTCGCGTGAGTTCGTTGGGGATGAATGTGATGGGGATGCCTGGGCGCCTGGGTGCGCCTGTAGGTAGATGCGTCGGCACTGCCGACTCATCTCTCTCTCTCTCTCTCTCTCTCTTGTCCCTGTAGTTCCCCTCGTCTAGCAGCCGGTTCTCCTCGCTCTGAGCGGTGCTCACGGGGGTGGGCAGCCCGTGGGCGAAGGATCGCTTGCGCCGCCCTTCGCGGCGCTCGTCTTCTGCCGGTCGCTCGTGCGCGTGCGCGTGCAGGTCTTGTTCGTCCTCCCCATAACCCCTGGAGGACGCTCGAGGAGGCCTCGGCGCGTGTTCCCTCGCGCGCCGGTGGCGTCGTAGGCAATCCCGAGCGCCGCGGTCCTTCCGATCTGGGATCGCGGCGCCCTCTGCTTGTCGGGGGTGAGCGCTGATGCCTGCCGCTGTGCGTGCCCGTTCACGGGGAGGGCGTGTGCCGCGTGGCGCTGTGAGCACGCCGGCGCTCGGACTCGCTGCCGGCGATGGCCGGTCGCGGGTGGCTGATATGCAGCGTTCGCGGTTGTTGGGCGGGGCTGTCGCGGCGGTGGAGGAGTTGGGCTGGTCGCGTGTGACGACCGCGAGCATCGTCTCGCGCGCGCGGGTGTCACGGCGCACGTTCTATGACCTGTTCAGCGACCGCGAGGATTGTCTGCTCGAGGTCTTGCGGGACACGACCGGGCGTATCGCCTCAGAACTGGACACGGCGAGTCTTGACGGTTTGTCCTGGCGTGAGCGTGTGCGCACGGGCCTGTGGGTCGTCTTGTCTTTCTTTGATCGTGAGCCTGAGCTCGCGCGGTTGTGTGTGGTTCAGAGCGCGCGTGGTAACCGTCGCGTGTTGGAGTGGCGCGAGGAGGTTCTTGCGCGCCTGACCGTGATCGTCGATGAAGGACGGCTCGAGGGTGAGCGTGCCGCGCGGGTTCCGTCTTTGACGGCGGAGGGTTTGGTGGGGGCGGTCTTGACGATCCTGTCCAGGCGCCTGTCTACCAGTCAGCGTGAGTCGCTGAGTGATCTTTTGGGGGATTTGATGGGCATGATCGTACTGCCTTATCTTGGTCCCGCGGCCGCGCGCTCGGAGCGCACGCGTCCCGCGCCCACCCCGCCGGCTGCCGCGTCTATGACTGGGCCTTTAGCGTCTTCTGTGCCACGCGCGTATCGCGCGGGGGAGGACCCGTTGCGGGACGTCCCGATGCGTTTGACGTATCGCACCGCGCTGGTGCTGGAACGGGTCGCGCAGAATCCCGGCGCCAGCAATCGCATTATCGGCGAGCGGGCGGAGGTCTATGACCAGGGGCAGATATCGAAGCTCTTGGGGCGCTTGGAGCGTCTCGGGCTTCTGGCGAACACGGGTGAGGGGCATTCCAAGGGGGAGCCCAACGCTTGGCGTTTGACACAGCTCGGTGAGCGTGTCACCCAGCAGCTCAGCCTCAGCACTCAAGCGCAAAGGGGTGCGACGTGAGATCGATTGCCGCCGCCCCCACCAGATCAGCCAAGCAGGACTGGCTTTTCAGTCCGGTCGGGTTTCCAGCTGGGATGAAAACCGTCTCGTCCCTGCGCTGCGCCCCCTCGGCGCGTCCTCAACACACCAACCGAGGGGTGCTCCCCTCTGACTCCAAAGAGGAGATATAACCGATGTTCCAACGAGTAAGAAAGCACATAACCCCCAGCGGTGTGATCGCCCTGGTCGCGCTGGTCTTCGCGATCACCGGCGGCGCCTTCGCCGCCACCGGCGGCGGTTCGTCGCACGTGAGGCTGACGGCCTCCGCCGCCAAGAGCAAGGCCAAGGCCAAGACCGGCCCCCGCGGCCCCGCCGGACCCAAGGGCGCAACCGGGGCGGCGGGTGCGACCGGGCCAGCCGGTGCGCAGGGCCCTGGTGGTGCCGCGGGCGCGAAAGGCGAAAACGGGGCGGCGGGTGCCCCCGGGGCTCCGGGCGAACCGGGGGCGCCTGGCAAAAACGGCAGCAACGGCAGCAGCGTGAGCACCAAAGAATTCACCGGTACTAAGGAAAGCTGCAAAGAAGGCGGCAACGAACTGAAAGCCGGCGCGGCCACCACCTACGTCTGCAACGGCAAGGAAGGCTCGCCCTGGACCGCCGGTGGTACGCTTCCCCCAAAGGCTACCGAGACGGGCGTGTGGAATATAGCGGGCCTCTCGCAGGACGAATTTGGAGATGTGTATCCAGCGATCTCTCTACCGATACCGTTGACCAGTGCCTCGACAGGAGGTGCCACCAAGGTCAAAATTCACTTCGTCAACTTCGAAGAAGAAAACGTGGCAGGGTGCAAAGGCAGCAACGCAACGCCGACGGCTGAAGCTGGATACCTCTGCATATATGCAGCGAAGCTGGAAAAGGCGGAAGCGATTGAATCTACTATTCCGGGCGAACCAGAGATGGTAGATCCCGCGCTCCCCGGTGGAGTGGGACAGGGGGTTGCAGTTTTGGGTCCGACCGGAGGATTCTTGATAGTGCACATATTAGGGCCCACAGCACAGGCGATTGGCACTTGGGCCGTGACCGAAAAAGAAGCGTAGTCGGAGCGTATCCATGAGAAAGGCACGCGAATGAGTAAATCAAGCGATATCCTCAGGTCTCTGTTTCATCGTATCGGTGTCGTCGGGTCTGCTCGTTCGCGTGCCTTCGGAGGGATCGGTGTGTCCCGGCGCATTCCTGGTCGCGTCTTTGTGTTTCTCGTCGTGATCGCCGGCGCGATGGCTTTCTCGAGTGTCCCCGCTTTGGCTGTCAAGGAGTACATCCCTGGTGTCTCTTTCGGCGAACCGGGTTCTGGTCCGGGTCAGTTCTCCGGACCTGTCGGGGTGGCGGTGAACGACTCGACGAGCTCGCTGACCGAACCGGCTGCGGGCGACGTGTACGTGGTCGACAAGGGGAATGACCGTGTCGAGCGGTTTACCGCCGCTGGCGTGTATGAGGGTCAGTTCAACGGCAGCGGCGTCTGGGAAGACCTCGAAGAACCCGTCAAAGTCAAAACAGGGACTCCCGCGCCGGCGGGCACGTTCTCCGCTCCAGAACAGATCGCGGTCGATGACGATCAAAGCAGTCCCTCGTTCGGCGATGTGTACGTCGCTGACGCTGGCCACAATGTGATCGATGAGTTCAGTGCCACGGGGAGCTTCATCTCGCAGCTCGGCCCGTTTTCAGGCGTCGTCGGCGTCGTGGTGGATCACACGGGCGACATCTGGGTGTACGAAGGGAGCGAGAACGTGAGCGAGTGCAGCGAAGCCGGTAGTTGCGTGACGAAGTTCAACACCCACCTTTCACCTGGCCCCGGTGGCTTGGCGATCGACTCCAGCGACAACGTCTACGTGACCTGGGAAAACGTCGCTGTCCTAAAGTTCGATTCGGCGACGGGGAAAGAAGACTGGTTTGATTACTTTTTTGCAGAAGGCGTCGAACCGTCGGCGGTCGCGATCAACCCCTCTACAAACAATCTGCTCGTCGGCAAGGGCGGCTCGATCGGCTTGTACGGGCCTTTCGGGGAACCGTACTCAATTGTTGAGCAAGGATCGTCTGGCGCACCGCGTGTGAACCTGACTCTGGTCGAACCGCTCCCGGCTGTGGGCCTCTCGGAATCTTATGGTCTCGCGGTGAGCGCCGCCGGCACGGCCTACGCGACCGAGCGCGACGTCGATAAGGTTCAGGGCTTCACCTACGTTTCACTGGCCACGGAAGCGCCCTCTGGCGTGACGGAAACCGGTCTGACGTTGCATGGGAGCGTCAATCCCGAAGGCGAACCGGTGAAAGAATGCTACTTCGAATACGGCACCGAAGCGGGCGTGTACTCGAGCATGGTCGCATGCGAACAGGCGCCCGGTAGCATTACCGGGAGCACCGCGGAAGTCCCGGTGAGCGCGGAGCTTTCCGGTCTCCCACCCGCCACCGTGCGCAGTTTTCGCCTGGTCGTCGTGCTCGGCGGTGTCGCCGCGCGCGCTCATGGCCTCACGGTCGGCACCCCGGCGCTCAGCGGCGAAGCGTTCTCGGAAGTGGGCTCGCTCGCCGCGAAGGTGAGCGCCCAGATCGACCCCGACGGCTTGGCGAGCACCTATTACGTCGAATACGGTCCCAGCGAAGCGTACGGTTCGACGAGCGCGGAAACGAGCCTCGGCGCCGGCAACACCGGGACCGAAGCGCTCGCGTCCTCCACGCAGCTGACCGGTCTGGCGCCCGAAACGGTCTATCACCTGCGGGTTGTGGCGCGCAACGCGCTCGGTACGACCGCGGGGAAAGATTTCAGCTTCACGACGTTTCCGCCTCCGGCCCAAGGGCTACCTGACGGTCGCGCCTACGAACTCGTGACTCCTCCCACGGAGGGTGAGAACACGGAGGTTTACACGCCGAGTGGCTCGAGTTACTACCTGACGGGGAGTGCGCAGCTGGTGCACGGCATCTACTCGCCCCTCCCGTTCATGGTCGCGTCAGACGGGGAAGCGGTGGTCTACGCGGGCGATCCGCCGCCCACGGGAGGAACGGGCCACGTGGGTATTGGCGGTGGCAACGAGTATCTGGCGAGGCGTTCGCCGTCTGGTGGTTGGGTGCAGGCCGATCTCGAAAATACAGCAGGAGGAAAAGAAGGCAGCTTTTCGTATTTCTCAAACGATCTCTCCGACGGGATATTCGAAGGCGACAACGTGCAGGGTACGGGTACGCCGCCGGGGTACGAGAATTTCTGGACGCACCCCACCGCGACCGGAGCCGGTGGTGAATATCGCCCATCCTTCACTGCCATTCCGTACCCTGCCGGATCTGGAGAAGAACATTGGTTGTTCGCGGGCGCGAACGCGGGCACGGGCTCGGTCCCCGTCTTCAGCCACCTGCTGTTCGAGAGCAACGCCGGCTTGCTCGAAGGCGAAGGACAGCTCGAAAAGGAACTCGGCGAAGATGTCAGCAAAGAAATCAAAGAACACAACAATAACCCATTTGTTCATTATCTCTATGATTCGGTGGATGGACAACCGCATCTGGTGGATGTGCTGCCCAACGGCAAAGTCGCGCCCGGCGCAACCTTTGGGTCGCTGGAGGCGTCGGACGAAAATGGCTTTGCTGGTCCCGGCTTGACCCATGTGATCTCGGCCGACGGGTCGCGGGTGTTCTGGACGGCGGCGCCGGAAGCGCACGAAATTCAACCCAAAACGGGGAAGCCAATTATCGTAGACCGGTCGCAAGGGGTCTATGTGCGGGAGAACGACACTCGGCCGCAGAGTCCTCTGAGTGGCGAAGAATGTCTCGTGTCGGTCGATGCATGCACTATTCAGGTGGCGCCCGGCGGCAGTATCTTCCAAACGGCCAATACCGAAGGGTCGAAGGTCTTTTTCACCAGCAGCAACAGTGAACTCTACGAGTACGACGTCGAAACGGGCGAAACGATCGAACTGTCCCCGGGCGTCGCGGTCGCGGGCGTAGCCGGTACGAGCGAAAACGGCGAATACGTCTATTATGTCGCCGCGTCGAGCAGGGATATCGAGCTCTGGCATGACGGCGTCACCACGCTTGTCGCCGCGTCGGCCGCGGACGGTGGGGTGGTCCCCTTCGAGTTCCCTGGGGCCTACAACGACTATGCGACGGAGCTCGGCGATCGCACGGCCGAGGTGACCCCCGACGGTCACAGCCTCATCTTCATGTCGACGGAGAGTTTGACCGGCTATGAAAACAAGGGATTGGACGAGGTCTTTCTGTATGAAACACAGTCGGGAAGGCTCACGTGCGTGTCGTGCAATCCCAGTGGAGAACCGGCGGTCCCCAACGCGGCATCCGAAGTGCTCCAGCAGCTTGAAAAGGCGACCGTAGGGTCCTTCTTCCCGATCAGCATTCAGCCGACATATCAGCCGCAGTCGATCGCCGACGACGGTGCCCGCGTGTTCTTCGACAGCGCCGAGCCGCTCGTCCCCACGGACACCAACGGCTTCCTGGATGTGTATGAGTGGGAGCGCGACGGTACCGGCAGCTGCCGCACGAGTAAGGGCTGCGTCTACCTGCTCTCAGGCGGTAAGGATCCGGAAAACTCGTATCTGATCGGCACCGACGCGACGGGTGAAAACGTGTTCTTCATCAGCCGCGCTCAGCTCCTCTCGCAGGATCGAGGCGATGACGAGGTCGTCTACGACGCGCGCGTCGGTGGTGTGCAGCCTCCGAGTGCGCCCGCCTGTTCGGGCACCGGTTGTCAGGGTGTGCCGCCGGCGCCCCCGATCTTTGCGACACCGTCGAGCGTCACGTTCAACGGCCTCGGAAACTTTCCCCCGCCCCCACCGCCAACGGTGGTCAAACCAAAACCCACGAAATGCAAGAAGGGCGACGTCAAGAATAAAAAGGGCAAGTGCATACCTAACAAGAAGAAGAGTAAGAAGCGAGCGAAAAAGTCATCCAAGTCGAAGCGCGGGGGTAGGTCATGAGGATCTTTGCTGTAAACCCTGTGCAACAACCCACAGCTGCCGGCAAGCTCACAACGCTTGTTAAACCACACGCTCTGTTGCGTAGCTTGATGTTAACTTGCCTCGTTTCTCTAGTACCTCTGGGTATCAGCGCATCCACAGCCCAGGCCCAACCCGTCCCCGGCACCGGTTGGGAGGCGTTCTCTTCCGTGGCCCCCTCAAACCTGCAGTCGGGGCTGGCCACGAACGAGGTGCAGGAAATCGCGGCAGAACGGGAAGAAATCGAAAATCCTAAAACAGGCATGAAGGAAAAGGACGTGGGGTTGACACTGTCTTTTGGAAACAAGACCTTTGAACAAGGGAGAGTCAGCGCGCGCTTCGCGATGGAACCGTTCGCCGGGATCCTCGGCGTTTCTGTGTTGACGGCGTCCAACGTGCAGAAATTCCTGGAAGAAAAGGTCTATGGCAAAGGCAACGTGAGCGTCAGCGAAAGCGCCGCTCCAGAAGGTGTCCCGCACTTCCTGGTGAGGGCTGTCGGCGAAGACGCCGGCCAGGAAATGCTCAAACTTTTGATAGGATTCACAGCTGGAGAAGCGCGGATCGTGACCGCGGGCCATCCGGACGGCACGATCCAGCTTGACATCTTCAACATCGGCGCCAAGCCGAGCAACGGCCCCGTCACGGTCACCGATACGCTCCCGGCGGGATTGACCGCCACGAGGGCGGGAGGCATGGGACTCGCGGAAGCAACTAGAATCTACAGTTCGTCAGAAGAAGAAGAGCTGACATTCAAAGAAAAGGCTGCTGGGGCTGCTAGGTGGGTTTGCCGCGGGTCGAAAGTGGTGACCTGCACGAGCAATCCGGCGGTGCTGCCATCGCTGCCCAACGGGCAGACCGGCAGGGAATCCAAAACGGATCTCGGGATTGCCCATATACAGGAACGTATCGGTATCGCGGTCGCGGTGGAAGAAGGAGCGACTTCGGGGACGGTGCAGAATCGGGTGACGGTTTCCGGGGGTGGCGCGGCGAGCGAAGCGGTCGCCTCGGACCCGGTGACGATCGGCGCCTCGGAACCTGGATTTGGGTTCTCCGGTTGGGATGTGTGGTTCTCCAACGCGGATGGAACGACGGACACGCAGGCCGGGTCTCACCCCTACGAGGCGACCTTCGCCCTGGGCTTCGACCAGCTTGCGAACGGGAACCCGGCGGGCGGGGAAGCCAGGGACATGGAAGCGGTTCTCCCAGCGGGCTTCTTCGGCGATCCCGGCGCGGTGCCGGAGTGCACTCGCACGCAGCTCAACGCGCACCGGTGTCCCGCGCAATCGCAGATCGGCATCGACGCGTTTGCTTTCGCGACGAGCGAAGGAGCAAGGCCTGGAGCTGAGGCTGGAGCTCAAGAACTCATCGCGCAGGGCGTGTATAACATGGTGCCACCGCCGGGTGTCCCGGACGAGTTCGCGTTTGCGCTGGGCGGTTACCCCGTGTTCTTTGATGCGGGAGTACGCAGCGGCGGCGGTTACGGGCTGGTGGCGCACATCGACGATATCCCACAGGCCGAAGTCGTTGAGAATGTCCTGACGTTGTGGGGTGTTCCGGCGGAAGCGAGCCACGATCTCCAGCGCAACATGTTCCCGGAATGCGCAAATGGTTGCTCGTCGGGGGTGATCCCGAAGCCGTTCTTGACGCTGCCGACGTCATGTGCGGGTGCGCAGTTGTTCGCGATCCGCGGGTTGAGCACGTGGCAGAATCCTGACGCGAGCGCTGAAGCGAGTGTTCTAACGCACGACGGCACCGGCGCTCCGGCTGGCTTCACGGGTTGTCAAGAGCTGACGATCGAACCGTCGCTCACCGCGGTGCCGGATACGGGCTTCGCGGACACCCCGGCGGGGTTGAATGTCGAAGTGAAGGTTCCGCAGGAAAACCTCACGAATCCCGAAGGCACCGTCGCGGCGACGCTGAAGAATACGACTGTGACGCTTCCCGAAGGGGTGGTCGTCAACCCCGGTCAGGCCGCGGGCCTTCAGGCGTGCGGGGAAGCGGAAGCGAACATTCACGGCGAAGGCCCGCAGTCCTGTCCGCTCGCCTCGAAAGTGGGGACGGTCAAGATCCAGACTCCGTTGCTGGAAGGGGAGCTCGAATCAGAACTGGAAGGCAATGTGTACGTGTTGCAGTCCAACCCGCCCGAATTGA
Source organism: uncultured Solirubrobacterales bacterium (assembly GCA_963749285.1). Classification (GTDB taxonomy): domain Bacteria; phylum Actinomycetota; class Thermoleophilia; order Solirubrobacterales; family Solirubrobacteraceae; genus Palsa-744. The sequence continues at coordinate 598,461 of CAVVMD010000002.1, forward strand.
AGCTGCTGGTCGCGGCTTCGGGTGATGGGATCTACCTGAAGCTCCCCGGTACGGTACATCTCAACGAAGCCACGGGCCAGCTCACGACGACGTTCGAGGAAACGCCGGAGCTGCCGTTCACGAGCTTCAAACTGTCGTTCAGCGGTGGCGCTCAGGCGGCGTTGGCGACCCCGACACGGTGTGGGACATACACGACCGACTCGGTTTTCACGCCGTGGACGAGCCCATTCGGTGCGGAAGTGCCGGGGTCTGACAGCTTCCTGATCACGAACGGCTCGGGTGGTGCACCGTGCCCGTCCGGGGCGTTGCCGTTCAGCCCTGAACTGGTCGCGGGTGCGACGACCGATCAGGCGGGCGGCTATACGGACTTCTCGTTGTTGTTGCGTCGTGGTGATGGGCAGCAGCGGATCGATGGGTTGCGGTTCAAAGCTCCGGAGGGCCTGACCGGGTTCCTCTCCAATGTCCCGTTGTGCACGAACGCGCAGGCGGAAGCGAACGCCTGTCCCGCGGCGTCGAAGATCGGTCATACGGTCGTGGAGTCTGGTCCGGGCCCGTATCCGCTGGTCGTGCCTGAACCGGGTCAGGAACCCGCCCCGATCTATTTGACCGAATCTTATGATGGTGCGCCGTTCGGGCTGGCGATTGTGGTGCCGTTGCACGTCGGTCCGTTCACGCTGCCGACGCAAAGGGTGCGGGCGAGGATCGAAGTCGATCCGACGACCTCGGCGTTGACGGTCACGACGAACCCGCTGCCGCAGGTGGTCGCGGGTGTCCCGACTGATCTGCGCGAGATCGACGCGGTGATCGAACGGCCAGAGTTCATGGTCAACCCGACGAACTGCAGCCCAAGCGAATTCTCCGGCACAGCCTATGGGACGGCCCCTCCCGGTCAGAGTGAACCGAGCTCAAACGCGGCGATTTCGAGTCACTTCCAGGTGGGTTCATGCCAGAGCCTGAAGTTCGAACCGAAATTCTCGGTCTCGACATCCGGCAAAACATCGAAATCGGATGGTGCCAGCCTCACCGCGAAGGTGTCCTACCCGGACGTGCCGCAGGGCACCGACGCGGACATCGCCAAGGTCAAAGTCGAACTCCCCAAGCAGTTGCCGTCACGCTTGACGACGCTGCAGAAAGCATGCACGGCGGCGCAGTTCGAAGCCAATCCGGCGGGCTGCCCGCCCGCGTCGTTCATCGGCCACGCGGTCGTGCACACACCATTGTTGCCAGTGGTGTTGGAAGGCCCGGCGATCTTCGTATCGCACGGTGGGGAAGCGTTTCCGAGCCTCGAGATCGTCCTGCAGGGCGACGGCGTCACGGTCGATCTCGTCGGCGCGACGTTCATCAGCAAAACGGGGATCACCTCGACGACGTTCAAGACGGTCCCCGACGACCCCTTCAACACCTTTGAACTGACCCTCCCGGAGGGCCCATACAGCGCTCTCGCGGCGAATGGCAACCTGTGCGCGGAGACGACGACGAAGACGGTCAAGAAGAAGGTCACGGTCAAGGTCAAGGGCCACAAGAAGACAGAGACGCGCAACGTCAAGCAGACCGAGCCCGCGACGCTTCAGATGCCCAACGAATTCGTGGGGCAGAACGGAGCGACGGTCAAACAGACCACCCCGGTCAGCGTGACGGGCTGCCCGAAGGCCGTGCGCCATGAGCGCAAGAAGAAACACACCAAGAAGAAGAAGAAGTGAGGTGTGTTCCTTTGATGCGTTGTCGTGCAGGAGATGGGGGAAGGCCCTCCGTGGTCGCTCTGCAGGGAGTGATCGCAAACCACCCGCGAACTGCTGCGGTAAAGAGCCGTGGTGGGAAGCGTCGCGGGAAAAGGCGTGCCTGTGAGTGCGTCAGGTGTGATTCGATGAAGGCGAACGAGAGTGAACCGCAGATGAAGTGTCGAAAGGCATTAGATGACATCAAAACCGGATCACAGTCTTTGGTCCGGGATAAGTCTGGCGGGTGCCTGTTTATTGGCCAGACGGTGTCCGGCATGTATGCGGCGCGAGCGCGAGTCAGGCTCCTGCATGGAACATGGGAACCTGTCGTCTCACGAGATGATCGGCCAGTGGTTTATGGCCTGCGGCCGATCGTCTCAGGGAAGGTCTCAAGCGGAAGAAACCGCAAGAGGCGAATTCCTGTTGTGGGGCACAGGGACGGACCGTCCGGTAGTAGTGATGAAAGTCCTGTAATGGGACTGGAGCGAAGCGGACGGGCCATTCAGGTGAGGCTGTTGGTCAACCACGAAGTGTGTGGGATGAGCTGATGGTTGAGCCAAGGTCGCAAGCGAGTGGGCGAATCATACGCCCACTCGACCGAATGGTGGGAGCCGTATGACGGGAGACTGTCACGTACGGTTCTGCGAGAGCCTGGGGCTGCAACGCCCCGGGCCACTCACCACGCCGGCGAAGAAGGTGAAGGCGCATGCGAAGAAGGGCGGGAAGAAGAAGTAGGACGCGCGTGATCGAAAAGCTGTGAGTGGAGCCCCGGGCAACGGGGCTCCACTCATTAAAGACCGATGCCGGGGCGGGACCGATACAAGAGGGGTATTCTACCAGATGACATCATTTGGGGGATCGATCGAGGATGTACGTACCGGGGTGGCGGCGAGGTTGCGTGCGCGACGAGCGGAGCTCGTTGGGAGGATCTTTGCGCGGGTGCGCGACGATGCGTTTGGTACGGTAGGCGCGCGGGACGCGGAGTACGTAGCGGGGTTGCGCGCGGCCGTCGCGGCGGCGGTGGAGTACGTGCTCGAGAGAATCGAACACGGTCAAGAGGGTGTGGGGCCGATTCCGGCGGTCGCCTTACGGCAGGCGCGGCGCGCGGCGCGCGTCGGGGTGAGCCTGGATACGGTGCTGCGCCGATATGTTGTCGGTAGCGCGCTGCTCGAGGAGTTCGTGCTGGAGGAGGCCGATCGTTACGAGTATGCTGAGCACCCGGGTGCCCGCGAGGCGTTGCGTGGCGCGTTGCGGGTGCAGGCCTTGGCGTTGGACCGATTGCTTGAGGCGATCACGGGCGAGTATCGGGATGAGCTTGCACGGGCGGGGCGCTCGCCCGAGCAGCGCCGCGCGGAGCGCGTAAGGGGGTTGCTGGCCGGGGGCTGTGGCGCGACAGTCGAGCGCTCAGAGATTGCCGAGCTCGACTACGAGCTCGATGCGTGGCATCTCGGGGTAATCGCGCGGGGCGCGGGGGCGCGGGAGGCCGTGGATTGCCTGGCGGTAAGCGTGGATCGCCGGGCATTGTGTGTGGTCAGTGGCGAGGAGACTGTGTGGGCATGGCTCGGGGGACAGCGCCGTCTGGAGATGGCGGCGCTCGAACGGGTGCTGTTGGGGCGCGGGGAGGTCTCGTTCGCGGTCGGTGAGCCGGCACGGGGCCTTATGGGGTGGCGATCGACCCATCGGCAGGCTCAGGCGGCGCTCGTGGTCGCGCTGCGCCGGGGCGGGCGGGAAAAGGTAACGCTCACGCGCTATGCCGATGTCGCGCTGCTCGCCAGTGTGCTCAAAGACGAAGCGTTGGCGAGGGCGCTGATCGAGATCTATGTCGCGCCGCTGGAGGACGATAGCGGCAGCGGCAACGGGGGCGTGGTGCTGCTCCAGACGTTGCGCGCGTACCTGGCCGCCGAGCGCAACGTCTCCTCCACGGCCGCCGCGTTGCAGATCGCCCGCAGGACGGTCGAAAACCGGTTGCACACGATCGAAGAAAGACTCGGCCGGACGTTGCATCCATGCCCAGTGGAGATCGAGGTCGCACTGGAGCTCGATCGGATCGGCATCAGAGCACTAGACCGAGCCGGTCCAGGCTACGGCCGAGATCCGCTTTTTTGAGCGAGAGATAGCACGATTCGGTGGCTGCCAACAAGATTAGCGACGCGTCGCCATATCGTGTTGCAATGTGCGCATTTCGAGGCTGCTCGGTTAGTCACATTGCGATAGCGAGCGACGGCTGAAAACGAATATAAACAGCGGGTAGCTATTTATAGACCCGGTTCCGGGTGTCCCTTTGTGAGAGGATGGCGCCGGGGCTGGACCGATACGAAGGAGTGCTGATTTATGAGATCGAGGTTCAGGACCGTGTTCGTGACGATGCTGGCTGTGCTCGCGCTCGGCGCGGTCGCGGCGAGCGCGGCACAGGCCGCAGAAGAATCACCTTTCTTCAAGGTCGCCGGAGCGAGGTTGGCGGCAGGCGTAAGCAAGGAAGTCAAAGCCACCACAAAAGCCTCACAACCGTTCGAAATATCGACCGAATGGGGCCACGTCCAGTGCTCCGCGGGGTTCGCGTCGGGCGCCAAACTGCTCGGCTCGAACGCCGGCGAACCCGGAACCGGTGAAGTGACGCTTACCTTCTCCGGATGTCAAATACTGGGGAATAGGGCAGGATGCAAAGTCGAAGTCAAGTCGCTGGAGCCGCTGAAAGCGACGCTCGTGGATCTGGAATCGGCCAAAAAAGGACCGCTCGCGGTCAAGTTTTTCGCCAAAGGCGGCAAACCATTTCTCGAAATAAAAGGCTCAAAAGAATGCCTTCCGGGGGAATTCGTCGAAAAGCTGGAAGGGACAATAGCCGCCGAGGTCCGCAGTGGCGGCAACTCGACGCAGGTGGGCGGCTTGGTGGAAGTAGGAAAAGAACCAGCCGAAACAAAAGCGATAGAATTCTACTTTCCCGGCGAACCAATAAAACACGTTTGGGATGTGAAAAGCGGTGTAGGATCGGAAGAAAAAGTCGAATGGTCCAGCTTCTACGGGGCCGCGGTGAGTGGAGGCGACTTCACGCTCGAACTCGCGGGTGAACCGCTGTGGGGGGTGTTCACCTGAACGCTCTGATCTGACGTGAAAGGCAGGTGGGGGCCCGGCACCGCCGGGCCCCCATGCGCTGCATTGGGGGTCGTATGCCGCGCCCGCTCAGCGGAGATGAGACAGGTCTCGCAGTTTGATTGGGCTGGACTCGAGTTGGTCGAGCATGGTGTTGGCGTGTTGGGCGGTGATCTCTTCCTGCCATTGGGCCTCGCGGACGAGCGAGAAGAACTCAGACCACATCAGCGGCGGCGCGTACAGCCGGGCATTGCCCAGGATCGCAAATCCGTCCGGTCCGGCGCACGCGCGAACGGCGACGTTCGCGTCGATGACCAGCTTCAATGACTCGCGCGGGAGCGACGCAGCGCCGTCTCCCAGTCGGGCTGTGCGGTCCCGTCCGCGAATGTCCTCAAGCCCACGGGAATGTCCACGATCTCGTCGACCGTGCCGCTCTCCCCGCGCGAGACGATGAACTGGAGCACCGGGTCCAGCTCGGAATCCGGCAGCCCGTCAAGCGCCGCCTCGATCTGCTCACGTTTTGCCATGCCCCGATCTTAGCGCACAGCACGAGCACCCCAACCACACGAAAGGCAGTTTGATGATGAGAACCATATTCAGAACAGCGACGCCCCTGACGGCGCAGCTCGTGTATTTGGGCGCAAACCGAACCGGAGGACTGGGTGTCGATTTCAAACCCGTCAAAGGCGTCAAGTTCGGGGGCCGGAGTCGGTCCCACGCACCGTCTTGACTGCTTCGGTGAGGAGCGCCGGCGCGTTCCTCGGCCGCGAGCGGGTTCTCGATCGCCATGCCCTGTCAGCTCGGCCGGGGTTTGAGCTGGGTGCTGGGGCTCAGTCGTATCCTTCTTTTTCTAGCTGGTTTTGGAAAGAAGATGATATAGTGCTTGCCATGACCAAGAGTGAGCATCGGCAGTTCGTCGCCAGCTTCGTGATGCTTGACGATGCGATCACGCGCGCCAGTCACGCCCTTTCGAGTGGCGATGTGGCTGTGGCGGAGCGCGTGCTCGAGCAAGCTAAGCGGACCGTCTACACGGATGCGCCTGCGTTGACGGTGCCCGAGGTTGCGGATGAGCTGGGCGTGAGCCGTCCGACGGTACGCAGCTGGATCGCCAAGGGCTTGTTGGATGTCGTCGCGGACACCTCGCCGCGGCGTGTGAAGTTCGCAAGCGTTCAGGAGCTCAAGGAGCGCTTGGCTAGGTTGCGCGCTCTCGCCAAGGACGAGCGCCGTTTCTCGCAACTGCTGCGCGAGGCGGCTGATCGGCGAGCTCTCGCGCAGCCGGGAGCACGCGAGGGTCTGCAAGACGCTTTGGCGGGCGACACCGTGGACCTCTGATCGCAGACTTCACGGCCCCCAGGATCGGCTTATGGCATCACGGTTCAAGGTCACCGTAGCTCGCCGCTGTGAGCCGCGGGTCAAAGCTCTCCGCGGGGAGGTGAAGAAGAGGTTTGACGGTGTGGTTGAGGAGTTGCGGCATCGCGGATGCGAGGCGGGCGGAATCCGCATGCGAGCCGACACGGGTCAGGACCACCGGGTATGCGAGAGGGCTTCTACCGAGACTGGCGTATGCATCTCGTCTTTGGGGACGAAGACGACATCGTCATCTCCTGGGTGGGCCGGCACACCGAGGACGAGGACGTTCATACACAAGGCGCGCGAGGCATCCCAGGCCTTGGCGGCATCGGTCGTGCTCGCGACGAGCAGCCGAAGTGCTGTGACGGCCTTGAAGATCCACCAGCCGACCCAGACCTGGTTCATCTCGTCAATCAGATCCGTCCCGCACGCCGACAGCGTCGAGCCGATGAGTCGGCGGAGATATAGCGGCGTATCGTCTCCCAACCTCGCTCGGCAGCAGCCCGCTTCGCCGCTGGCGATCGTCGGGGTTCGACCCCGAAGGTCGCCGGAGCGCGCGCCGTCGGTCGGGCCGCGCGGCGCGCGGTGCCGGCATTGGATGCAACCAGGCCGACATTCGTGGCAGCAGGCGCTGGAGCGCGCGCAAGCCGTGCGGTCGATCCAGGCCGCCGTGCTGCGTTCCGCGGCTGGTCTCTGAGTCGCTCCCCCGGTTCCTGGGCAGGCGGGCGCTTGGGGCTTCCCGCTTCCAGTTGTTTGACATTAGGTAGATTCTGCGTGCTCATGGGCGCTGGCGGGTCCCTTGAGCTATCTCGATCGTCCTCCGGTCGGGTTGGTTTCGCGTGTGTTGTTGGCATTGGGGATTCCCTTTACCCATGCCGATCTTCGGGGTATCTTGTGGTCATGGAGAGCGCTGCGACCTCGAGTGTCGTCGGGGGTTGCGTTTGGTTGGGGCTTGACTCCTAGCTGCGGTTGTGCATATACTCGAGAGCGTCACGGTAATCACACCGATTGCCGGGCGCGACATAGGATCAGGTTGGGACCGGGCTCTCGGGGCCGGCTTTCAGCGCAAAACGGGACTCTTGGGAGAGGGGCCGGGTCAGAACGATGAAGGGGATGTTGTTCGCGTGAGTTCGTTGGGGATGAATGTGATGGGGATGCCTGGGCGCCTGGGTGCGCCTGTAGGTAGATGCGTCGGCACTGCCGACTCATTCTCTCTCTCTCTCTCTCTCTCTCTCTTGCTCCTATGTCAAGGCCGGAGTTGAGTCTGGTTCTGCTCTAAAGAGGGTTGGTAGGGGTGTCGCTGGGGGCTTTTTTGGTTCCTGGTTTTGTGCTGCTTGTGGTTGTAGTGCGCGCCAGATCACGCGTGCGAGGTGTCGCTTTAGTGCGCGTAGCGCTTCGCGGCGTGTCTTTCCTTCGGTTTCCTTCTTGGCGAGGAATGTTCGTGCCGGCTCGTGTGTGCGTCCTTGGACGACCGCGATCCGGTGTAGCGCGCAGTTGAGTTGGCGGTTGCCGCCGCGGTCGAGGCGGTGGCGGTTGTTTTTCCCGGAGGATGCGGGTATTGGTGCCACTCCGGCTAGGCGCGCGAGCTTGGCGTCGGAGGAGAAGCGCTCCACGCCCGCGGTCTCGGCGATGATCTTTGCGGCTGTCAGTGCTCCGCAGCCGGCGAGCTCCAAGAGTTGTGGCGCCTTTGATTGCACGAGTGTTGTGATCTCGTGTTGCAGTTCGCGTGCGCGGCGGGTGTGTTGTTTGAGTGCTCGTAGGAGGTCACGCGCGATACGTACCCGGGCTGATGGCTCGGCACGCGATAGCTTGCGGGAGATCCGCTGCAGCCAGATCGCGCGGTCGAGTGCTCCGATGGGGATCTTGAAGTCTGGCCAGAGGTCGTGCAGGTGCCAGCGCAGTCGTTGTTGGTCTTGCGAGCAGGCTTTGGTGAGGTCCTCGCGATGATCGAGCAGCAGCTTGATCTCCAGCGAGGCCTGGTCCAGATGGGCGGTGGGGAGGGTGTCTATTCCTTCTCTGAGTGCGGCTCTGGCGATCGCGCGGGCGTCGATTGGGTCGGACTTCCCACGAGTACGCTCCGCTGCGCGTTCTCTGGCGGTGAGGTTCGGTGGGATGCGCACGACGCGCTCTCCGGTGGCCATGAGGAAGCGCTCGAGGGGGCCGGTGAGGTGCCGGCAGTCCTCCAGCGCCCATACCCGCTCGGGGTCGCCGAGGCTGTGGGACCAGTCCAGCAGTTCGATGAATCCGTTCTTGCTCGCTGGGATCGTCTTGTCGTTGAGGAGTTGCCCGCCGGGTGTGTTGATGGCGGCGAGGGTGTGGGTGTGCTTGTGTGTGTCCGCTCCGATCAGGATCATTCGTACCGTCCATTCATCAATTGGTCTGTTGTTTGGGCGGATCGCTGGCTGACACGAGTCACTTGGGGCGTCTTTGCCACGCTCCTATCAGGTCAAGCCAGCGGTCCTTTTCGGGCGGCGGCGAGCGACACAACAGAGACTGGTCAGGCCCCCCAACGGGGTCGACACTCTCACTGGGAGTCAGCTCGCCGCCTATGCCCGGAACACCCAACAACCCCGGCCGGACAGCAACACCGCCGCCACCAGCCAGGGAGAGGGAGAGCAAGAATGACAGTGACTCTCTCTTGTCCCTGTAGCGCCCCTCTTCTAGCAGCCGGTTCTCCTCGCTCTGAGCGGTGCTCACGGGGGTGGGCAGCCCGCGGGCGAAGGATCGCTTGCGCCGCCCTTCGCGGCGCTCGTCTTCTGCCGGTCGCTCGTGCGCGTGCGCGTGCTCGTGCGCGTGCGCGTGTTCGTGCGCGTGTAGGTCTTGTTCGTTCTCCACATAACCCCTGGAGGACGCTCGAGCAGGCCCCGTCGCGTGCTCCCTCACGCGCTGGTGCTGTTGTAGGCAATCCCGAGCGCCGCGGTCCTTCCGATCTGGGATCGCGGCGCCCTTTGCTTGTTGGGGGTGAGTGCTGATGCCCGCCGCCGCTGTGCGTGCCCGTTCACGGGGAGGGCGTGTGCTGCGTGGCGCTGTGAGCACGCCGGCGCTCGGGTTCGCTGTCGGTGATGGCCGGTTGCGGGTGGCTGATATGCAGCGTTCGCGGTTGTTGGGGGGAGCGGTCGCGGCGGTGGAGGAGTTGGGTTGGTCGCGTGTGACGACCGCGAGCATCGTCTCTCGTGCGCGGGTGTCGCGGCGCACGTTCTATGACTTGTTCAGCGATCGCGAGGATTGTCTGCTTGAGGTGTTGCACAACACGACCGGGCGTATCGCCTCAGAACTGGACACGGCGAGTCTTGACGGTTTGTCCTGGCGTGAGCGTGTGCGCACGGGTTTGTGGATCGTCTTGTCCTTTTTTGATCGTGAGCCTGAGCTCGCGCGGTTGTGTGTGGTTGGAAGCGCGCGTGGTGGGCGGCGGGTGTTGGAGTGGCGCGAGGAGGTTCTTGCGCGCCTGACCGTGATCGTTGATGAAGGACGGCTCGAGGGTGAGCGTGCCGCGCGGGTTCCGTCTTTGACGGCGGAGGGTTTGGTGGGGGCGGTCTTGACGATCCTCTCAAGGCGCTTGTCTATCAGTGAGCGTGGGCCGTTGAGTGATCTTTTGGGGGACCTGATGGGCATGATCGTGCTGCCTTACCTTGGTCCCGTGGCCGCGCGCTCGGAGCGCACGCGTCCCGCGCCCACCCCGCCGGCTGCCGCGTCTGTGACCGGGCATCTCGCGTCTTCTGTGCCACGTGCGTATCGCGCGGGGGAGGACCCGTTGAAGGACGTCCCGATGCGCTTGACGTATCGCACCGCGCTGGTGCTGGAACGGGTAGCGCAGAATCCCGGCGCCAGCAATCGCGTTATCGGTGAGCGGGCGGAGGTCTATGACCAGGGGCAGATCTCAAAGCTTTTGGGGCGCTTGGAGCGCCTCGGCTTGCTGGCGAACACGGGTGAGGGTCGTAACGCCAAGGGCGAGCCCAACGCCTGGCGTTTGACACAGCTCGGTGAGCGTGTCACCCAGCAGCTCTCTCTCAGGAGCGATCTTCAGCAGCAGGACGGTGCGTCATGACGCGCGACCATCACTACCAAGGAGTCAGGGTGAAATCCACCGAGCGCATCGCGAAGTCCGTGTCCATCTCGATGACGGGCATCTTCGCGACGCTCGGTGGCCTGCTCCACATCAGCGGGACCAGTGCGCCCAAAGCCAGTCGTCTGAAAGGGAGTGGTGCGTTCAAGATCGGTCAAGCGATCGGTGCGCCCAAGAGACTCATCCTCGCAGCCCTCGCCGCAACCCTCGCGGCCCTAACCTTCACTGCCGCCCCCGCCCTCGCTACCGGCGAACACGTCTTCGCGTCTTCCTTCGGTAGGGCAGGTTCGGGCCCGGGCGAGTTCAGCGAACCGGCTGGTGTCGCGCTCAACGAAACCACCGGCGATGTGTACGTCGTCGACGAAGGCAACGATCGCGTCGAGGTGTTCGATGAAAAGGGCGGATACCTGTTTGAATTCAACGGCAGCGGCGGCGATCCGGCTGTCGAAGGTCCCGGTTCGCCGGCCGGTACCTATCCCGGCAGGTTCTCAAAGCCGGCGATGATCGCGGTCGACGATTCCACCAATCTGTCCGATCCGTCCAAAGGCGACGTGTATGTCGCCGATACGGGCAATGGTGTCATCGATAAGTTCAGCGCGACGGGGGCGTATCTCGGTCAGATCGGGGCGGGGGAACCGCATGGGGTCGCGGTCGATGTTAACGGCGAGGTGTGGGTGTACAAGCAGAACTTTCCGATCAATAATTACAGCGACGGCGAACCGAATGAATTCGAAGGAAGCCGCGAATCGCAGGCCAGCTGCTGCCTGCTCTCCCCCCCGCCCTCTGGCGGTCTCGCGGTGGATTCCGAAGAGAACCTCTACGTCGTCCACAAGGGAAACGCTTGGGTGGCGAAGCTCGACAGTGGGGGGGAACTGCTCGGCGGCGAGGAATTCGGCGGCGAGGAAAACGTGTCGGCGCTCGCCGTCGAACTGCCCGGCGATGATGTCTACATCGATCATGGTTCCGCTGTTGACAGGCGCAGCGGTTCGGGGTCGCTGATCGAAAGCCTCGGCTCTGGGCTCTTGAAGGGCGGCAGCGGGGTCGCGGTGAACTCCTCGACCGGGAACGAAGCGAGCGCGACCGCCTATGTCGCAGACGCGAAGGCTGACGTGGTCGACGTGTTTCCCGCGCTGGTTGGCGCCGGGATCAGCGAAGAGCTGGTCACGAACGTGGAAGGCACCGTGGCGACGCTGCAGGCGCAGATCAACCCCGACGGATACGACACCGCCTACCACTTCGAATACGACACGAGCCCGTACACCTCGAATGCCACCCACGGCACGAGCACGCCCGCAGTGAGCATCGGCGAAGGGGAAATGCGTGTGGCGGCCGGCGCGGAATTGCACAACCTGGCACCCGGCACGAACTACTACTACCGCGCCGTCGCGCAGAGCGATGTCAAGGGCACGCCCACGCCCGTCTATGGTCCCGATAAAACCTTTACCACCAACGCTGCGCCGAGCACGACCCCGGAAACCTGTGCCAACGCGCAGCTGCGCGCCGAACAGCCCTATGGCCTGACGCTTCCCGACTGCCGGGCCTACGAGATCGTTTCGCCGCGCGAAAAGAACGACAACAACATCTCGTTTATCGGGAGTCGCGCCTCGGTGTCCGGTGAAGCGCTCACCTACCTGTCGCGGGGCTCGTTCTCCGAACCGCAGTCGGCGCAGCTGAACAGCAGGTACATCGCGCGCCGCGGAGCGAGCGGCTGGTCGACCCAGAACATCTCGCCCCCGTTTAGCCCTTTTACGTCGGAAGTCAAACCGCCGTTTGAAGAATTGTTGTTCGCGCCGGATCTCTCGAAAGGCGTCGTGTTGAGCGAATATATTCCGTTGGTGGCTGGCGAACCGGCGGGATACGTAAATCTCTATCTCGCGGATATCGGCAGCGACGCCTACCAGCTGGTGACGACGGCCCGCCCACCGGGGTTGAGGCAGTACGAAAAGGCTCCCCAGTTGTTTTCCGAGGGGGCGTCCATCGATCTCGGTCATGTCGTCTTTCAGGAGGCGGGGAATTTGACTGGGGGCAGCGGAGCGCCCTCCGAGACGCATGTGTATGAGTGGGTGGATGGCGCCTTGAGCCGGGTGGATGTGCCGCCCGCGGGCGTGAAGTTCGAAACCGAAGATGGGGTGGGGGCGCCCGGCACTTATGGGGCTCCCGGGCGTGGGGATGTATGGCGTGCGGTGTCTGGTGATGGGTCGCGGGTGTTTTTTACGGCTGGTGAAGGTATGGGTGAAGAAGTGGAGGGTCAGTTGTTCGTGCGCGAGAATCCGATGAGTGGGGTGGAAGGTTGTTCGGTGTCGGGGGATGCGTGCACGGTCGAGGTGTCGGCTTCGCAGAAGACGAATGGTGGTGGTCCGGGGGGTTCGGATCCGAACGATCATACGGTTACTTTGGGGAGTCAGGTGGGGTCGAGGCCGGCGCGGTATTGGGATGCGAGTGTGGATGGGTCGAGGGTGTTTTTTACGAGTAGGGCGGAGTTGACCGATGATGCGAATACGGGTCCTGCGGATAACGCGGAGAATCTTTACGAATACGATCTGGAAAATGGGGTGTTGACCGATCTCACGGTCGATGATGATCCTGGGGATGTGAACGGTGCGGCGGTGTTGGGGGTGGCGACGGCGAGTGAAGATGGCTCTTATGTTTATTTTGTCGCCGAAGGGGCGTTGACGGGGGAGGGGAACGCGGAGGGGGAAACGGCGGTGTCGGGGGAACCGAACTTGTATGTTTATCACGGGGGTGGGGTGAGGTTCATCGCGACGCTCGCGCCGGCGACCGCTCGCGAAGGCACGAGCGAAGAAGGCGGCTACGAAGCTGGTGGTGACGCGAACGATTGGCGCGGCGAACAGTTGGAACATTCGACGGGCTCTGCCTACAGCTATGGTCCGGGTCAGCATACGGTGCGGGTGGCGGGGGGTGGGGCGGTGTTGGCGTTCGAATCGTTGCGGGGGCTGACCGGGTTTGACAATCAACAGGCGGGACCGGGCGAGTGTGGCAATGGAGCGTGTGGCGAGGTGTATACGTACGACGCCGTCACGGGCCGCGTAAACTGTGTGTCGTGCGATCGCACGGGTGCCCGCCCGACGGGGCCGGCGGAGCTCGGCGGCGCCGCCGAACAGGAAAAGACCAGTTCGCTGACACGGACGCCGTTTTATCCTCCCCGTAATCTGTCCGAAGACGGTAAGCGGCTGTTCTTTCAGAGCCCGGATGCGCTTGTGCCGCAGGATAGCAATGGGCTTCTGGATGTATATGAGTGGGAGTCTGACGGGGAAGGCGGCTGTGTTGGGCCGGAAGGCTGTGTGTTGCCGATCTCCGATGTCGCGGGAGGCTTTGAATCGCATTTCATGGACGCGAGCCCGAACGGAGAAGATGTGTTCATCGCGACGAAAGACCAGCTTGTCCCCGCGGCGTACGGCGATTCCCGCGTGAACGTCTATGATGCGAGGGTCGGTGGTGGTTTCCCGGTGCTGGCGTCTCCGCCGGTGTGCACGAACGCCGACTCCTGCAAACCGCCCGCATCGCCCCAGCCCGGAGTCTTCGGCGCGCCCGCCAGCGCAACCTTCTCCGGCCCCGGCAACGCTGCCCCGCCGCCACTGCCAGTGGTCGTAAAACCGGCAAAGAAGACCGTGAAGTGCAAGAAGCCACGAAAGCTCACTCATGGAAAATGTCTGAAGCCCAAGAAGAAAACAAAGAAAGCGAAGAAAGCCAACAAGGCCAGCAGAGCCACCAACGACCGGAGGGATCGCTCATGAGATGCCTTGTGCCCCAGCACGCAACGGCAGGCGAGCTCGCTGGCCTGCGGTACCTCAGGCACGCTAGCGGCGTAGCGAAAATTGCTTCCGCGCCGATCGTTCTACTGGCCATGCTCACGATCGCGGCCCCACCCGCGATGGCCGCATCCTCCGGTCTTCAGAGCCTCGAGGTCTCGGCGACCGAAGCGCCCCCGCCGGGGCACGCGCCGAATGCGCTCGGCCCGGAAGACGGACAGGCGGGCTCGCACCCCTACGCGCTCACCACCAGCTTTCGACTGAATACGCCGGAAGAATTCACCGAGGCAGGCTCCACGGACTTTCGTCCCGCTGGCGGGGGGTTGAAGGATGTCCGACTTGAACTGCCGCCGGGATTCGCCGGGAACCCCAACGCGACCCCGAAGTGTTCCTACCAAGCCTTCGCCGAAGAACGCTGCCCGGATGACACGGCCGTCGGCGAGGCAACGACGACAATCAGCTCGAGCGAAGGGTATATGAGCCTCGTTACAGGTAAACTCGTGCCGCAGACCGTCACGGTTACCAACCCTGTGTACAACATGGAAACGCCCGGAGGCGTCGCGGCTGAGTTCGGCTATCTCGCGAGGGAAGTCGCGCCCATCTTCCTGGACGCGTCTGTCCGCACCGGCGGCGATTACGGGATCACAGTGAATGTCCATAATGTCAACCAGGCTACCGTCGTGTATGGCTCGACCGTCAAGATCTGGGGTGTGCCGGCGGATTCCAGCCACGATCCGATCCGCGGAAAATGTCTGGCGAATGCCGAAAGTCTTGGGTCCAGCGAAGAAGAAGCGGGCGTGCCGCATAATGAAGAACAATCGAAGGGTAATTGTCCAGCAGGTGTGCCGGTGCAGCCCTTGTTGACGAACCCGACTTCGTGCGGGGAGGCGCGCTCGGCGACGTTGAGCGTCGACTTCTGGTCAGCACCCGGTGTCTTCGCCTCGAGGGCAGCGCCGCTGCCCGAGCTGTCGGGTTGCGAAAAGCTAAATTTCGCGCCGACCCTCGCGGTGACGCCGGATGCTACGGCGGGGAGCACTCCCACGGGCTTGAACGTCGAAGGGCGTGTCTCCCAGGAATCCACGACGAACCCCGTGGGGCTTGGCGAGGCCGACGTCAAGAACATCGCGGTCACGCTGCCGTCGGGTGTGCAGGTCAGTCCCAGCGCGGCGGATGGGCTGCAGGCGTGCTCGAACGCGCAGATCGGGTTCAAGAACGAATTCGAGGAACTGAACCCCGTGCGCGAACCGGGCGTGAGGACCCCCCAGTTCGAACCCGAGGTCTATAACCCCGCTACCGAGAAAGACGAAGCCACGCTGTGTCCCGACGCTTCGAAGATCGCGACGATCCACATCGCGACGCCGCTGCTCGAACACGAACTGACGGGCTCGGTGTACCTCGCGGCGCCACAGAACTTCGCGGGACTTCCGGAAAACCCGTTCTCGTCCCTGATCGCGATGTACCTGGTCGCCGAAGAACCAGCGACGGGTGTCCTTGTCAAGCTCCCGGGGAAGGTGAGCCTCTCGGCGACCGGGCAGATCACAACGACCTTCGAAGATCTCCCGCAGTTCCCGTTCAGCGAAGCGAAGCTCGAATTCTACGGCACTGACCGCGCGCCGCTGGCGACACCGGCGTTGTGCGGAACGTATGACACCGAAACGTCGTTCGTGCCGTGGTCCGCACCTCCCGGAGGGAGCTCATCTTCGGCGGCGCACCCGCCCGCGAGCTTCCAGATCACCAGCGGCCCCAATGGCGCACTCTGCTCCGACCCGCTGGCGTTCTCCCCATCGCTGCAGTCCGGTACGACGAACATCAACGCCGGGTCCTTCAGCGATCTCACGACGACGCTATCGCGTGAAGACGGCCAGCAGCAGATCCAGCAGGTGACGCTGCACTACCCGCCGGGCCTCTCAGGGATCCTCTCCGGGGTCAAGCTGTGCGGCGAAGCGCAAGCGAACGCCGGCACCTGCGATCCGGAATCCGTGATCGGGGAAACGATCGTCAGCGTCGGCCTGGGCAACGACCCGTTCAGCGTCACCGGCGGCAAGGTCTACCTCACCGGCCCCTACGAGGGCGCCCCGTTCGGCCTGTCGATCGTCAACCCCGCGAAGGCCGGCCCGTTCGACCTGCAGGAAGGACACCCGGTGATCGTCAGGGCCAAGATCGAAGTGGACCCACACACCGCCGCGCTGACAGTCACGACCAACACCGCCGCGCAGGGATATGCGATCCCGTCGATCATCGACGGCATACCGCTGCAGATCAAGCACGTCAACGTGAACATCACACGACCGGGGTTCACTTTCAACCCGACGAGCTGCAGCCCGACCCAGGTCACGGGCACGATCGCGAGCGCCGAAGGGGCCAGCTCCCCGGTGTCGATCCCGTTCCAGGTCACGAACTGCGCGAGCTTGAAGTTCGCGCCGAGCTTCTCGGTCGCGACGTCCGGGAAAACGTCGAAAGCGGACGGCGCGAGCCTGGCGGCGACGGTGACCTACCCCTACGGTCCGCAGGGAACCTACGCGGATGTCGCGAAGGTCAAAGTCGAACTCCCAAAGCAGCTGCCGTCCAGGTTGACGACGCTGCAGAAGGCGTGCACCGCGGCGCAGTTCAACGCGAACCCGGCAGGGTGCCCGTCACCGTCGGTGATCGGTCACGCGGTCGTGCATACCCCACTGTTGCCGGTCCCGCTGGAAGGCCCGGCGTACTTCGTCTCAAATGGTGGGGAAGCGTTCCCGAACCTGATCATGGTGCTGCAGGGTTATGGCGTCACGATCGATCTCGTCGGGGATACGTTCATCAGCAAAGCGGGGATCACCTCGACGACGTTCAAGACGGTCCCCGACCAGCCGTTCTCGAGCTTCGAACTGACCCTCCCCGAGGGCCCATACTCGGCCCTGGCGGCGAACGGCGACCTGTGCGCTTCCAAGCTGACGATGCCAAACGAATTCGTCGGCCAGAACGGCGCGATGATCAAACAGACCACGAAGATCGTGATCGCCGGCTGCGCGAAGACGGTGCGCCATGAGCGCAAGAAGAAACACGCCAAGAAGAAGAAGTGAGGTGTGTTCTTTGATGCGTTGTCGTGCAGGAGATGGAGGAAGGCCCTCCGTGGTCGCTCTGCAGGGAGTGATCGCAAACCACCCGCGAACTGCTGCGGTAAAGAGCCGTGGTGGGAAGCGTCGCGGGAGAAGGCGTGCCTGTGAGTGCGTCAGGTGTGACTCGATGAAGGCGAACGAGAGTGAACCGCAGATGAAGTGTCGAAAGGCATTAGATGACATCAAAACCGGATCACAGTCTTTGGTCCGGGATAAGTCTGGCGGGTGCCTGTTTATTGGCCAGACGGTGTCCGGCATGTATGCGGCGCGAGCGCGAGTCAGGCTCCTGCATGGAACATGGGAACCTGTCGTCTCACGAGATGATCGGCCAGTGGTTTATGGCCTGCGGCCGATCGTCTCAGGGAAGGTCTCAAGCGGAAGAAACCGCAAGAGGCGAATTCCTGTTGTGGGGCACAGGGACGGACCGTCCGGTAGTAGTGATGAAAGTCTTGTAATGGGACTGGAGCGAAGCGGACGGGCCATTCAGGTGAGGCTGTTGGTCAACCACGAAGTGTGTGGGATGAGCTGATGGTTGAGCCAAGGTCGCAAGCAAAGTCGTTTGTTATCTCAAAGAAGGTTGTTTTGGAAGCCTGGAAGGACGTAAAGTCCAACCAGGGCGCTGCTGGTGTCGATGGGGTATCGATCAAGGATTTTGAGAGGGACCTTTCGGGGAATCTATACAAGGTCTGGAATCGGTTGTCCTCGGGGTCGTATATGCCGCCGGTGGTGCGGGCGGTGCAGATACCGA
Organism: uncultured Solirubrobacterales bacterium; assembly: GCA_963749285.1. Classification (GTDB taxonomy): domain Bacteria; phylum Actinomycetota; class Thermoleophilia; order Solirubrobacterales; family Solirubrobacteraceae; genus Palsa-744. The sequence continues at coordinate 616,292 of CAVVMD010000002.1, forward strand.
AGAAGCATGCGTTAGGGGTCAGAACACTCGGTGTGCCTACTGTCGCGGACAGGGTCGCGCAAACGGTTGTTCGCCGGTATTTGGAGCCGGGCGTGGAGTCGTTCTTCCACCCGGATTCATACGGTTATCGACCGGGTCGCTCGGCGCATGATGCGCTGCGGGTTTGCCGGGATCGGTGTTGGAGATACTTCTGGTTGATCGACTTGGATCTTCAGTCATTTTTCGACTCGATTGACCATGAGCGCATGTTGAAGGCGGTGGCTGCCCACACCAAAGAGCGGTGGATTCTCCTCTATGTGGAGCGGTGGCTGAAAGCGCCGACCAAACAGGTGGACGGCACTGTCGTAGCACGGGATCGGGGGACCCCTCAAGGTTCGGCGATTTCCCCTGTGCTGGCAAATATCTTCTTGCATCACGCGTTTGATGCGTGGATGGCGCGGGAGTTCCCGGCCATCCCGTTCGAGCGCTACGCAGACGATATTGTCGCGCACTGCAAGAGTGAGCGCCAAGCGCAGTTCGTACTCGACACGATCAAGAAGCGGATGCGATCGTGTGGCCTGGAGTTGAATCTGGGCAAGACACGCATCGTGTACTGCAAGGACTCGCATCGCTGGGGCTCTCACGAGCACGAGCGCTTCGATTTCCTGGGGTACACGTTTCGTCCTCGCCAGTCCCGTGATGGGAAGGGTGCGATGTTTGTCAATTTCACCCCGGCGATCAGCGACGAAGCCGCGAAGAAGATCAGGCGAACGATCAGGCGATGGAGGATTCACTTATGGAGCGGAACATCCCTCACAGAGATAGCACGGGAGATCAACTCGACCGTGCACGGATGGATCAACTACTACGGGAAGTTCTACCCGTCCATGTTGACCCAATCGCTCAGAAGCATCGACAAGTATCTGGTGCGATGGGCGATGCGCAAGTACAAGCGGCTTCGACGGCGCAGCCTGCGAGCGTGGGAGTTTCTGGGCGGCGTGGCAACACGCGAGCCAGAACTCTTTGCTCACTGGCGAATCATACGCCCAATCGACCGAATGGTGGGAGCCGTATGACGGGAGACTGTCACGTACGGTTCTGCGAGAGCCTGGGGCTGCAACGCCCCGGGCCACTCACCAAGACGCTGAGCCGCGCGCAGAAGCTCGCCAAGGCGCTGAAGGCGTGCAAGCGGGACAAGAACAAGGCCAAGCGCGCGGCCTGTGTGCGTACGGCGCACAAGCGCTACGGCCCGGCCAAGCGGGCGGCAAAGAAGAAGAAGAAGAAGTAGAAGGGAGGGGTGATGACGGCGGGTCAGGTGAGTTGCCTGGCCCGTTTCAGTTATGGGGTTTGATTTTGCCCGTGTGTTCCCGGGCTGTAAGGGCGTGCGTCTGCGCCGGGGCGGTTTTTCGCGTCTGCTAGGGCGTGCTGGCGGTAAGACCGGCGCCGTGGCCTTGCCTCCGTTGGGGGCGGTTGTGGCGTTGAATGAGACAATCAGAAAGGCAGTTGATGATGAGAAACATATTCAGGACAGCGCTGCTCGCGCTGCTAGCCGTGCTCGCTCTCAGCGCGATCGCAGCGACTGCGGCCGAGGCGGCCACCGAAGGACCGTTCTACAAGATCGCGGGCTCACGGCTGACTGAAGGCCAAAGCAAGGAAGTAAAAATTAGAGCAAAGTCCGAAGAAAGAAAGGAAGATTATCTAACGTTTGTGGCGGAAGGAGGATGGCGTATTCTTTGCAAGACACAGGCGTTTGCGGCCGGCGCCAAGCTGCTTGGTTCAACCGGTGCCAATTTCGCGACTGGTGAAGTCAAGCTCGAACTCTCGGGCTGCAAGGTGGAAGGCGACAATGCCGGCGAAAAATTGGAATGTCGCTTGGAAGGAGAACGCATTGTAACGGAACCGCTAAAGGTCAAGCTCGTGTATCTGGGCGGCGTCGGGCGGAGCGGAAAGCTCGGAGCCTATTTCGCACCCGTGACAGGCGTTGTATTTGCGAAAATGAAGTTTGTCGAACGCGCCACAAATTGTTTGTATTCCGCTGAACACTTGACTGGATCGGTAGTCGCCGAAGTTGATAGTGGCGGCCAATCTGTAGAAGTAGGAAAAGAACCAGCCGAAACGACAGCGATGGAACTTCACTTTCCTCAAACGGAGATAACACAGGTTTGGGTGGAAGAAAGCGGCGTAGTGGTAGGAAAGAAACCCGAACAGTTGCGTCTATATGGGCGCGAGACACTTGAAGACAAGTCAATCCTCGAACTGGCTGGCGGCCCATCATGGGGGGTGTTCACCTGATCGGCTGACGTGGCGCGAGATGACACGACGTGGGGGCCCCGGCGCCGCCGGGGCCCCCACGCCTCGGAGCCTCGTGTCCTACGCCGCGCCCGCTCAGCGGGGATGAGCGTTCAATCGCAAGCGCTTCGGGTTCGCGCACGCGTAGGGCCGCGGACACCCGGCGATTGGTTGTGGCGCGAGCGGACTCGGCATCATCGGGGCGCAGGTGGTGGGAGCAGCCCGATCTGCGCTGATAAGACGTTGAGGTCGTCGTTGAGAGGATCGCATCGCCCGGCGCCTGACGAGAGTCCGCAAGCGGTCCGGTGGGCCGTCTACAGTCAAGAGGTCGCGGGCGAGCCAACTCTCGCCTCCGTTCGGCCCTGGGAAGACCACGGGCCACATCTTATGCCCGCTATCGCCCAGGTAGAGCCAATGACGACCGCTCGCGCGCTGCGCGGCCCGTTCGACTACCGCCTGCCGGAGGAGCTGCGCGGCGGCGTGGTGGACGTCGGCTCGATGCTGGTCGTCCCGTTCGCCCGCCGGAAGGTGCTGGGCGTCGTCGTCGGCATGGCCGAGCGCAGCGAGGTGTCAGAGGAGAAGCTGCTTGCCCCGCTGAGGGCTCTGGAGCTCGGCGTGCCCGTCGAGCTGGTCGCGCTGGCCGAGTGGATCGCCGCGGAGTACTGCTCGACGATCGCGCGCGCGCTCACGCTCGTGCTGCCCCCCGGCGCGGCGCGTCGTCTCAGCGGCCGCAAGCGCCGCAGCCCCAGCGCGCTCGTGCGCACCGAGCATCTGCCCGTCGGGACTCGCCGACCCGAGCCGCCGGCGCTGACGCCGGCCCAGGAGCAGGCGCTGCGCGCGCTGAACGCCGTGCTCGCCGGGCGCGGGTTCGAGCAGAGCCTGCTGCAGGGCGTGACGGGGTCGGGCAAGACCGAGGTCTATCTGCGCGCCGCCGCCGCCGCCCTGGAGCAGGGGCGTGGCGCGATCGTGCTCGTGCCGGAGATCGCGCTGACGCCGCAGATCGTCGGACGCTTCTCCGAACGCTTCGGCGAGACCGTCGCGGTGCTGCACTCACGTCTGCGACCGGGCGAGCGCTACGAGGAATGGCGGCGGCTGCGCACCGGTGAGGCGCGCGTGTGCGTAGGCCCCCGCTCGGCGGTGTTCGCGCCGATCGAGGGGCTCGGCCTGATCGTCGTCGACGAGGAGCACGACGCCTCCTACAAGCACGAGGGCGACCCTCGTTACGACGCGCGCGATATTGCCGCCGAGCGTGCGCGTTGCAGCGGCGCGTTGCTGCTGCTCGGCAGCGCGACCCCGCGCCCGGAGAGCGTGCATCTCGCAGGGTCTACGCAGAACGCCGCCGTGATCTCACCCCCCGCCACGTCCGGCCAACCGTCACGGACGTCGCTGTTGCTACGCCTGTCTGAGCGCGTGGACGGACGTCCGCTGCCGGAGGTGAGCGTGCTCGATATGCGCGGCTGCGAGAGCGCCGGATTGCACCCGCTGACGGCGCAGGCGCTCGCCCAGGTGCGCGAGGCGCGGGGCAAGGCGATCGTGCTGCTCAACCGCCGTGGCTGGTCGAACTTCCTGTCGTGTCGTTCGTGCGGGTGGGTGTGGGGCTGCCCGCAGTGCGACGTCTCGCTCGTGTTGCACCGCCACGGCGGTTATGTGGCCTGTCATCACTGCGGTCACCGCGAGCCCGCGCCGCAGCGGTGTGGGCAGTGCGGTTCGATCTCGGTCGCGCGCCACGGCGCGGGGACCGAGCGCGTCCAGCACGATCTCGCCGTCGCGCTCGGCGGCGAGGATGGTCGTTTTCCCATCCTGCGTCTCGACGCCGACACGGTCTCGGGCTCGCCCGCCCAGGGGGTCGCCACGCTGCTGCGCCGGTTCGAGGCGGCCGAGTCGGGTGTGCTGATCGGCACGCAGATGGTCGCCAAGGGCCACGACTTCCCGGATGTGACGCTCGGGGTCGTGCTCGACGCCGACGCGACCCTGCGCTTTCCCGACTTTCGCGCGGAGGAGCGCACGTTCGCGTTGATCGCCCAGCTCGCCGGCCGCGTCGGCCGCGGTGGGCAGGGGCGGGTGCTGGTGCAGACGATCGCCCCCGAAGCACGCGCGATCGTTTACGCGTCGCGGCACGACAGCGACGGTTTTCTCGCGGGCGAGCTGCAGCGGCGTGAGGCGCTTAGCTACCCGCCGTTCTCGCACCTGATCCGGATCGTGTGTTCCGCGGTGGAGAGTGCCCCGGCGCGGGCGGCGGCGAGCGCTGTGGCCGAGGACCTGAGGGCGTTGTCGCTGGTCGGTCCGTCGGGTGCTGGTCGACCTTCGCTCGGGGGATCGGTCGACGATGGATTCGGCCCAAGCGTGCTGGGACCCGCGGCGCTGTTCAAGCTACGTGGCCAGGAGCGCCAGGTGCTCGTCGTCAAGGCCCCCGAGCGCCGTCCGGCCGTGCGCGCCGTCGGTGAGGCGGTGCGGTGTGTCGCCCATGATCGCGCGCACAAGGGCGTGAGCTTCAGCGTGGACGTCGACCCGCAATAAACTCGCTCGTATGGCTGTCGACGACGAGGATGTGGAGGTCGAGCGCGAGGAGGACTCGCCCGCGGGCGAGGCGCTCGACGATGAGACGCGCGCCAGGCGCGACGCGGCCCTGCGGCACGTGCGCAAGCTGGGAGACCCCGTGCTGCGCGCGAGCGCGGTCGCGGTCGAGCGCTTCGACGATGCGCTGCGTCTCGAGATCGAGCGCATGGGCGAGCTGATGGCAGACGCGCTCGGGATCGGCCTCGCGGCGACCCAGGTGGGAGTGCTGAACAGGGTGCTCGTGTATCGGGTGCACGTCGAGGATCCGATCACGGCACTGGTGAACCCGGTGCTCGAGTGGACCAGCGAGGAGCTCGAAACCGCCGAAGAGGGGTGTCTCAGCCTGCCCGGCGTGCATGTCGAGGTGGAGCGCCCCGCGCGGGTGCGTGCGCGTGCGCGCGACGCCACCGGCGCTGAGGTCCTGATCGAGGCTGAGGGTCTGCACGCCCGCGTGATCCAACACGAGATCGACCACCTCGATGGTGTCCTGATCCTCGACCGCATTTCGCGCGAGGCGCGCCGCGAGACGATGCGATCTCTGCGCGAAGCGCGTGAGGGCAATGACGCTGACGACCCCAGGCCCACGCGGGTGGCCGACCCCGACGCGAGTCCCGCGTAGCCGCGTCCGCGCGGCAGGAGACGGGACGACGATCATGCGCACCGTCTTCCTCGGCACGTCCGCGTTCGCGGCGTCAGTACTCGAGCGGCTGGCCGCCGGCGGCGAGCACCGGCCGGCGCTGGTCCTGACCCGCCCCGACCGTCCACGAGGGCGCGGACGCAAGCTCGGCGCACCGCCCGTCGCGGAATCCGCACGCCGGCTGGGAATCGCGCTCGAGCAGCCGGGGAACGTGAACGAGCCGCACACATGCGAGCTGATCGCGCGGGCCAACCCCGACGCGGTGATCGTGTGCGCGTTCGGCGCGCTGATCAAAGAGCCGCTGCTGTCCGAGCACGAGCTGTTGAACGTGCACCCCTCGCTGCTGCCGCGCTGGCGGGGCGCCGCCCCGGTGGAGCGCGCGATCATGGCCGGCGACGAGCGCACGGGCGTCTCGATCATGCGCCTGACCGCGGGCCTTGACAGCGGTCCGGTGTGCCTGGCCGAGTCGCTGCCGATCGCCTCACAGGACACTTACGGGTCGCTGGCCGAGCGCCTGCAGGCGCTCGGTGGAGAGCTGCTCGTGCGCGTGCTCGACCTCTTCGCGAGTGCCGGTGGGCCGCCGGCGTTCGTCGAGCAGGACGAGCGGGGCGTCACATACGCCGAGAAGATCGGCCCCGAGGATCGCCTGCTGGACCCGGCCCGTCCGGCGGTCGAGCTGGAGCGCACCGTCAGGGCGCTGCACCCGCACATCGGTGCGCGGCTGGCACTTGACGACGGGACGCTGCTGGGGGTGCACACCGCTCGGGTGGTGGTAGATAGGCCGGTCGATGCGCCACCTGCGGGCACGCTCGCACGGGATGGCGAGCGGCTGTTGTATGGCACCGAGGATGGGACGCTCGAGCTGCTGAGCGTGCAGCCGCCGGGCGGCCGTGCCATGGACGCCGGCGCGTATCTGCGCGGACATGCCCGCTGAAGCCCGGTCTGCGCGTACGCTATGCTTGTTGGCATGACCGGTGGCGGCTCCAGCAATGGCGGCAACGGCGGGTAGCAACCCGTCGCTGTCCCACACGTGCCATATAGAGTTTGCTGAGTGAGCCAGCCGTTCGAACGGGCGCTCGGCGAGGCGATCGACCAAGCGCTTTCGAAGCCGCGGGCTACTGCGGCAATAACGCTGGTGGGCTTTGTTGGAAGTCTGTTCGCGGTAGTCGTAAACGTGATCGCTGGCGCGATTGTCTTTGCTGCGATGTTTGTCGCGCTGGTGGCGATTTTCTTGTACGCACTGCGGCAGCGGACTCTGTTTGATGGTCCCTACGAGCTTCTCGAAGATGAGACGATCTGGGATCTGAGAACTCCTCGAGCGGACATTGCGGTTGTCACAAAGCGACAGAAGGTCAAGTTTAACTACCAGACGATCGTCATAGTCGACTACGCATGGGGTGATGGAAATCAGTTTCAAGCATATGACCCGGCGTACGGCCAACACATCTTCACTGGACAGCACGGCTCTCAGACGTACGCCATCGTGGCTCTGCCCGATTACAGGCAACGAGGAGAGGAAACGACGCTTGCCTCAGACCGCACCGTTACCGATGCGTTCCGTACTGCTCACGAGTGGATAGAGTTGAAGCTCGATAAGGAGACCCGCCGATCCAAGGTCAAGATCCGGTTTCCGCTAGATCGGTCTCCGCGGACGATTAAGTTGCATCGAGAGAGCACGGACGTAACCGAGGACTGGACAGACCGTCTCACCAAGGAAGGCGGTCGGTCTGTTTTCGATCTCGATTTGCCCAAGCCCCCGCGAGGAGAGATTTTGAGTGTGCGCTGGGAGTGGTAGCTGCGGTGGCGAATGTCACCAGCGCCAGTAGCTGTCGTCCCCGCGCGCCGCTGCGCGTACGCGGTCCTGCGCCGCGTGTTCGAGCACGGCGCATACGCCGACAAGGCGCTGCACTCACAGGCCCGGGATCTGGACGCGCGCGACCGCGCCCTGGCGATGCGGCTCGCCTACGGCGCGGTCCAGCGCAAGGGTACCCTCGACCACCTGATCGGGCTGCTGGCAGAACGCCCGCCGCGGCAGCTGGACGCGCCGGTGCTGGCGGCGCTGCGGCTCGGCTTGTATGAGCTGCTGTACCTGCGGGGCGCCCCCGACCATGCGATCGTTGCCGATACGGTCGAGCTGGCCAAGACGAACGCCCGGGCAGGGCACGGACTCGTCAACGCGGTGTTGCGCCGCGCCACGCGTGAGGGCGCGGGCCTGCTGGAGGGTCTGGAGGACGCCACGCCCGAGCAGGCGGCCGTCAAGCACTCCCACCCGGAGTGGATCGCGCGGCTGTGGTGGGAGGAGCTTGGCGCGGAGGACGCGCGTGCGCTGATGGGCAGCGACAACGAGCCCGGGGAGGTGGCGTTGCGCGCGAACACGCTCGTGACGGACGCGTCCACGCTCGCGCTGGCGCTGGCCGCGGGTGATCCGGACGGCGGCGGATCGCCGGTGAGGACGCGTCCCGATCCGGACATCCCCGAGGCGCTTGTGCTCGAAGGCCCGTTCGATGCGCACGGCTCGGACGCATGGCGGGAAGGAGCGTTCGTGGCGCAGTCGCGCGCGGCGATGCTCGTCGCCCGAGTGCTGGCTCCGAGGCCGGACGAGCGGGTGCTCGACCTGTGCGCCGCACCGGGTGGCAAGACCACGCACCTGGCCGCGCTGATGCAGGGGACGGGAGAGATCGTGGCGGTCGAGCGCGACCGGCGTCGTGCGGGAGCACTCCTACACACCGCGCAACGGCTGCACGCGGGAAACGTGTGCGTGGAGCTGGCGGACGCTGCGCAGGCGCGGCCGGAGGGCGATGTGTTCGATCGCGTGCTGGTGGACCCGCCGTGCTCGGGTCTGGGGACGCTGCAGGCGCGTCCCGATCTGCGCTGGCGGATGGAGCGCGCGCACCTGCAGGAGCTGGAGCGCACGCAGGCGAGGATCCTCGCGGCGGGGGCCGGTGCGCTCCGTCCGGGCGGCGTGCTGGTCTACTCTACGTGCACGATCTCCCCGACCGAGAACGAGCGCCGGATCGCCACATTCCTGGATGCCAACCCCGATTTTGCACTCGATGATCTCAGCGTCGAGCTGCCGGGGCGCGCCCACCCTCACGCGCCCGAGACCGTGCTGACCTTGCCCCATCGCGACCGCACTGCGGGCTTCTTCGTCGCCCGGCTGCGCCGGGATGGTTGACACGATGGCCCGCGAGCCCGAGACGCCCGTCAAAGCCGCCACCGAGCTCGGGCCGCGCTGCCCCCACTGCGGCGAGCCGTGGCTGCGCCCGACGAACCTTCCGGGGCGCTACCGCTGCGTGTACTGCCTGCACCGCTTCGAGCTGACGTCGGTGTGCCCGAACTGCGGCGAGCACTCGACGATCGTGCGCATGTCCTCGACCGCGATTCTCAAGTGCAATAACTGCGGCGACAGTATGTTGCAAGCGATATGAGCGGGTCCGTCAGTGAGCTGTTGGGAGGAGTGCGCGTCGCCCCCTCGATCCTGTCCGCCGATTTTGCGCGGCTGCGCGAGCAGGTCGGGGAGGTGCTGGACGCGGGCGCGCGCGTGATTCACGTAGATGTGATGGATGGGCACTTCGTGCCGCCGATCACCGTCGGCCCGCTGGTTGTCGCCGCGCTGCGTGAGCAGACGCACGGGGCGGGGGCGGTGCTCGATGTGCATCTGATGATTGAGCGTCCTGAGCGCCACGTGACCGAGTTCGTCAAGGCGGGCGCCGACTCGATCACGTTCCATGCCGAGGCGACCCCGCACGTCGCCTACACCGCGGACTTGATTCGCCAGAGCGGGGTGGGGGTCGGCGTGGCGATCAATCCTGCCACCCCGGTCGGCGCGCTGGCCGAGGTGGTGGAATTGCTTGATATGGCGCTGTGCATGACCGTCAACCCAGGCTGGGGTGGCCAGCCGTTCATCGCGCATTCGCCGCAGAAGATCGAGCGTGTTCGCGCGATCGTCGGCGCGGGTGTGGCCGTCGAGGTGGACGGGGGCATCGATCCCGGCACCGCGTCCACGTGCAGGAAGGCAGGTGCGAGCGTGTTCGTGGCCGGGTCGGCGATCTTCGGCTCGTCCGACCCGGAGGATGCCTACCTGGCGATCGCGCGCTCCGTCGAGGCCGACTGAGCGTTGGCCCCTCGCCGGGCAACCGGCCCTCCCGCTCCCCCGCGCCAGTACAGCATCGCCAGCGTGAGGGCCAGCAGCGTGGTCGCGCCCGCGTAGCCGATCTCGGTGCGCAGCAGCTGTTCGCTCACGGCCGGGGTCAGCATCCACGCGAGGAACAGCACTGCCGCCAGTCCCCAACAGCAAACGGCGGCGCGCGCGCGGTCGCGCGCCAGGGCGGCTTGATTCAACGCTCCCGAGGTCAGGTGCAGGCCCATGCCCAACCCGATCAACGCGAGCCCGAAGCGGTTGTAGGTGAAGTGCTGTCCGAACAGGTGGCTCATCACGAAGGGACCGATTATCAGCAGCCCGAGGGTCACCGCCGCGGCGAAGGCGGCGATCGCGCGTACCGTCACACGGATCGCGCGGGCGAAGGCCGCATGGCCGTCCGTCACCTCGAGACCCGTCAGGTGGGGCAGCAGCGAGGTCTGGATCGCCTGGAACAGCTGCAGCGGCGCGCGGGCGATCAGCAGGACGTTGAACACGATTCCCGCGAGCGCCTTGTCGGGCGAGGTTGCCGCCACGGTCAGCACCGCGGCGTTCAGGATCGTCTGCTCGGAGAGCATGATGCCCGACACCGAGCCGGCGAAACCCGTCCCCCGCCGCAGCGACAGGTCGTCGTGGGCTGCCGCCTCCTGCACCCCCTCCGTGCCCGGCCCGGCCAATGCCGCGACCGCCTCGTCCACTGTGATCGGAGCCCCACCCGCCCGGACCGTCAGCGCAGCTTCGGCGTCATCGATCCTCGTCGGCGTGAAGCCCTCGCGCTCGTGCCGTTCGCTGCCACGCCGCGCAAACGCCACCGGCACCACCACCAACGAGACCAGCGGCGCCGCCGCGATCCCGAGCGCGACCGCCGTCTGGCCGCTGGTGATCCCCAGCGCCGCGGCGATCACGAAGCAGATCCGCGAGACCGACTCCATCAGCACCAGGCCGCCGAACAGGGCGAAGTACTCATGCCCCGCCAGCCACCCTCGCGCGAAATAGCTTGCCGCGTAGGCCAGGGTGCCCACGAGCAGGACGTAGTACAGCGCCGAGTAGCCGTCGAAGACTTTGTCCACCAGCTGTTCGTGCAACGCAAGCGCGACCGCGAGGAACAGCAGCGCGAAGCCGGCCTGGATCGCGATCGGGATGCGCAGCGGATGGTGGGTATGTCCGCGTGCCCGGCGTTCGGCGATCGTGCGCGAGAGCAGCTGTTCGATCGGCCGATAGATCACCGAGATCACGACGAACATCACCGACCACAGCACGTCCAGGCGCTGCGCCGATTCTTCCCCGAGCACATGGCTCGCGATCGAGAAGAACGCGAACGTCAGCAGGCCGGTAGCGGCGATCCCGATCGACAGGATCCTCGCGCCACTCCCATAAGAGCGCGACGAGCGGCTAGAGCCGGACAAGCAGCATCGTCCACGGAAACGGCGAACGGATCCCGATCACCTCGCCGTAGCGCGAGAGCAGATCGACGAACGAGCGCTTGGACCAGTGGTTGAGGTGCCCGGGGGTGTTGCCGAGGTCTGACCAGTACGCGCCGCGGGCCATGTTCAGCATTCGCCACAACGGCTCGCGCGGGACCGACACGAGCAGGTGACGCTCGGCACAGCGCGCCATCTCGCTCAGCGTGTGCTCGGGGTCGGGCACGTGCTCCAGCACCTCGATCGCCGTGGCCAGGTCGAACTCACCGGCGGCGAACGGCAGGTTCTCGGCCTGCATGACGCGATACTCGAGGTTCGGGGCGCGGCGCTCAGACCAGCCCGCTTGGATCGACTCCTCCTCCAGGTCGATTCCCACGACGCGTCGCGACTCGCCCAGACGCCCAGCCCAGCGGTGCACGAGCACGCCCTCGCCGCAGCCGACGTCCAGCAGCGAGCCGGGATCGGCGCGGGCGAACAGCTCGTCCAGGGCACCCTCGAACCCGGTCATCATGCGCCGTACGAGCGGGTTGCTCGAGCCGTACTTGTCATAGGTGTTGCCGGTGACGATCCCGTCCTCGGACACGGTTACGGCCCCGCTCACAGTCTCATCGCCTCGGGCTGCTGCGTCGCCGTCTCAGGACCGGGTCCCTCCGTGTCCACGCCATTCGCCGCGCCCGTGGCATGCGTGGCGCTCACGCGGTCCTCGCTCGTGCCGCTCTGACCGGGTTCGTAGTGAGACGGCGCCACGTCCAGCTGCAGCTCGATCCGGCGCACCCGCTCGAAAGTCCGCTGGGTCATCACGCGCTGCGCGGCGAGCAGGTCGCCGATCACGCCGAGCGCCCACAGCACGACCGCCGCGATGAACAGGACCGCGCCGAGGATCAGCGACTGCACGTGGCCCTTGCCGTTGCCTTCGATGTAGGCGACGATGAAGCGGATCCACACGGCGATCGAGATCGCACCCATCGCCAGCGCGAGACTCCAGAACACGCGCAGCGGCTCGTACTGCGCGTAGATCCGGAAGATCGATACGGCGTTGCGTCGCACGTAGGCCCCCATCGAGGGGAACAGGCGCGACTCGCGCGTCTTGGGGTTGGTGCGGACCGGGACGTGGTCGATCGCGACCAGCAGCTTGCCGGCCTGGATGATCGTCTCGAGGGTGTAGGTGAATCGCGACACGACCATCATCTGGATCGCCGCCTCGCGGTTGTAGGCCCTGAAGCCCGAGGTCGTGTCGGGCACCGAGGTCGAGGACGCCTGGCGCACCACCCAGGAGCCGAGGCGCTGCAGGGTCTTCTTCAGCGGCGAGAAATGCTCGATCCCGCCCACCTCGCGGTCGCCGACGACCATGTCGGCGCGTCCGTCGAGGATCGGACGCACGAGCCTCGACACGTCGGCGCCGTAGTACTGGTTGTCGGCGTCGGTGTTGACGATCACGTCCGCGCCCAGCTTCAGCGCGGTGTCGATGCCTGCCTGAAAGCCCGCGGCCAGGCCCTTGTTGTTGGTCAGGCGCACGAGATGATCGACGCCGTGGGCGCGCGCGACCGCGACCGTCTGATCGGTCGAGCCGTCGTCGATGACGAGCCACTCCACGACGTCGAAACCATCGACCTCGCGCGGGAGGTCGGCGAGCGTCTGCGGGAGCTGGTCGGCCTCGTTGTAACAGGGGATCTGGATGATGAGCTTCATTTGGATACAAGCGTTGTATATGACAGTGGGGGGAGGTCGGGAGGGGGGCCTGCCCCCTTCCCGCAAAACCCTATCCCGTGGGGTTGCCTCGCCGGGACGGCTGCTTGCAAGGATAGGCTCTGGGACCGATGGCCAGCGCAACGCTCAGCAAGCCGCGTCGGCAGGGCTCGACGCCGCTGCAGCGGTTGCGTGCGGTCGATGCTTCGACGTGGGCGAAGATCGGGTTCGCGGTGCTGTGCGCGGCGGCGCTGTTCGGCTACTTCGCCTATCCCACCTACCCGACGTATGACTCGTTCTATGCGCTGCTGTGGGGCCGGGATCTGCTGCACCTGCACCTGCCCGACTTCCGGGTGTATCGCGGGCCGACGGAGCATCCGCTGGCGATCGCGTTCGGGATGGTCTGCTCGATCTTCGGCCAGGGCGGCGCGCGGCTGATGGTGCTCGGATCGATCGCCTCGTTCGTCGCAGTAGTCGCCGGCATGTACCGGCTGGGACGGCTGTGCTTCGGCCCGGTCGTCGGGCTGGTCGCGGCGCTGCTCGTGCTGAGCCGGTTCTTCGTCGAGAACCTCGCCGCGCAGGGATACCTGGACATCTCCTACGTCGCGCTGATCGTGTGGGCGGTCGTGTTCGAGGTGCAGCGTCCCCGGCGTGGGGCGCTCGTCCTGCTGACGCTGGCCGCCGCCGGGCTGTTGCGCCCGGACGCGTGGGTGCTCAGCGGGGTGTACTGGCTGTGGTGCGCGTGGCCACGTCGGGGGGAGGCAGCGTCGATCGACAATCGCCAGCGGGTGCAGTATCTCGGTCTGGCGTTGATCGGACCGGTCATATGGCTGTGCGTGGACGCGATCGTGACCGGCAATCCGCTGTACTCGCTGAACTCGACCGCCGGTCTGGCCCAGGAACTCGAACGTACGCAGGGACTGTCGAGCGTGGTCGCGTCGGTGTGGACGTTCGGGGTGCGGATCGACAAGCTGCCGGTGATCCTCGGCACGCTCGTGGGCGTGCCGATCGCGGTCTGGCTGGCCCCGCGCCGAGTGCTGACGCCGCTGGCCGCACTGGTCGTGCTGATCGCGGTGTTCGTCGCCGAGGGAGCGGCCGGAGCGTCCGTGATCGACCGCTACCTGTTGGGGGCGGCGACCCTGCTGCTGCTGTTCTGCGCGGTCACGATCGGGGGCTGGGCGATGCTCACGCCGGGCTCGGCGCTGCGGCGCGTGTGGATGCTCGGCGCCGCCGCGCTGGTGCTCTACGGTGGGGTGTCGGTCGCCACGACGCTGAGCCTGTCCAGCCTGCGCACGACGCTGGCCTATCACGAGGACTTTCACGAGGGCCTGGCCGCGGCTCTGTCCAGCCCGCGGGTGAAGGCGACCCTGAAGCGCTGCCCGCTCCTGTCGCTGCCGGACAACAAGCTGATCCCCGACGCGCGCTGGATCCTCGACAGCGTCGGTCAGCACGACATCGTCGCGCGCAGCCAGGCGCGGGCCGATGTCGAGAAGGGCTCCCACCGGCTGGAGGACCGCCTGAGCCGGGGCAGCGTGGCGGTCTACCCGCTCGGCAGCGCGGTGTTTTTCGAGGCGATCGTCGATGTCGGCGACGATCCCCGCGACCAGATTCCCCAGCCCGGATATCACCGCATCTACACGAGCCGCTACTACGCCGTGTATGACAACTGCTGAGGGCTCCTCCCGGGGGGGATCTGAGCGGTCCGCGCGCGGCGAGGGGTCTGGCTCTGACGAGGCTCTGGCAGCGGGGAGCATCCACGACGCCGGTGTCGGCGATGTCCACGGCGACGGCGACGGGACGAACGCGCGTCGCTGGGCGTGGGGCGGGCTGGCGGTCATCCTCGCCGGTGGGCTCGGGTTGCGTCTATGGGGGATCAGGCAGGGCCTGCCCTACGCGTACAACGCCGACGAGGCCGACCATTTCGTCCCGCACGCGATCGAGATGTTCGGGCATGACCTGAACCCGCACTACTTCGCCAACCCGCCCGCGTACACGTACGTGCTGCATTACCTGTTCGCCGTCTGGTACGGGGGGACCGCGGGCGTGCAGCATGCGATCGCGATACACCCAGGCGACGTCTACACGCTCGCGCGCGTGGCCGCGGCGGTGCTTGGCACGGCAGCGCTGTGGCTGCTGTACACAACCGGGGCACGGCTGTTCGGCCGCGGTGTCGGGCTGCTCGCGGCGGCGATCGAGGCGGTGGCGTTCCTGCCCGTGTTCTACGCGCACCTGGCGCTCAACGACGTACCGACGCTCGCGCCGCTGACGCTGTCGCTGCTGGGAACCGCGGGAGTGCTGCGCAAAGGCCGCGCGCGCGACTACCTGCTGGCGGGCGTCGGGCTGGGGCTGGCCTGCGCGAGCAAGTACACGGCTGGGATCGTGCTCGTGCCGTTCGCGGCGGCGGTGGCCGCGCGCTACCTGCAGGCCCAACCCGACGCCGGGCGGCGCGCTCTGAGCGGGATCGCGCTCGCAGGTGTCGCGGCGCTCGGCGCGTTCCTGATCGCGAACCCGTACGCGATCCTCGACTACTCCAGGTTCCACTCCGAACTGGTCCACCAGTCGACGCTGTCCGCCGAAGCCCAGGGCAAGCTCGGCGCGCCCAGAAACGGGGGGCTGGCCTACTACCTGTGGACGCTCACCTGGGGGCTCGGCTGGGTGCCGGCGCTGGCCGCGCTGGGAGGCGCCGTGAGCGTGTGGCGCAGAGAGCGCGCGCTCGGCTGGCTGCTGGTGCCGGCGCCGCTGCTGTATCTCGCGTTCATGGGCCTGCAGGGGCGCTACTTCGGCCGCTGGCTGTTGCCGATCTTCCCGATCCTGTGCCTGCTGGCGGCGCTGTTCGCGGTGGAGATCTTGCGTGCCGTGGGGAGAGCGCTGGAGCAGCGGAATCATAATCCGCGTGTCGGGGGTTCGCCGGCAGGGCGCTCGCCGCTGACATATGGGCTCGCGACGCTGCTGGTCCTCGCGCTGCTGGCCCAGGGTCTCATCTACAGCGTCCACTCCGGCCTCGTGCTCGCGCGCGCCGACACGCGCAACCTCACGCGCGACTGGATGCTCGCGCACATCCCGGCCGGGGCGCCGATCGTGGTCGAGCCGGTCGCGCCCGACGCGTGGGGCACGCGCTGGAACAAGTACCCGTCGCTGATCGCTCGCATCTCCCCAACCGGGGCACTCGAAGCGAATCCGACCGAAAAGGTAGGCATCGAGGACTACGAGCGCACGCTCGCCCCGGCGCTGATCGGCTACTACGAAGCGCACGGCTACTGCTGGGTGGTGAGCGGCTCGACCGAGTCCGGACGGGCGCTCGCCGACCCGAAGGAGGTGCCGGCGGCGATCGCCTACTACCGCGAGCTGGCGCGCCGCGGCGAAGTCGTCTACCGGGCATCCCCGTACGCGCAGGGGCAAGGTCCGGTCGCGTTCGACTTCGACTGGAGCTTCGACTACTACCCGCTCGCCTACGACCGTCCGGGGCCGGATATGACGGTCTACCGGCTGCGGGGCGGGCGCTGCGCGCGATGATTCCGGGGCGTTCGCCCAACCCTCGCCCAGGCGCCTCACGGGCGCCCAGCGAGCACGGGGTTATCCTGAACGCATAGATGATGACCTGTACGGACACCGACAAGGAGCATCTGGCGCGCGCGATCGAGCTGGCGCGCAACGGTGGGGGCATGGTCAGACCGAACCCCGTCGTTGGCGCGGTGGTGGCGCGCGACGGCGAGGTGATCGGCGAGGGCTGGCACGAACGGTTCGGCGCGGCGCACGCGGAGGTCAACGCGATCGAGGCGTGCGGCATGACCGATCTGAGCGACGCGACGCTGTACGTGTCGCTGGAGCCGTGCTGTCACGAGGGCAAGACGCCGCCGTGCACGGACGCGATCGTGCAGTCGGGGATCAGGCGCGTGGTGGTCGGCTCGGACGATCCGACCGAGAAGGCCGCGGGGCGCGGCCTGGGCATCTTGCGTGATGAGGGCGTCGAGGTGGTGCTCGCGGACGGTCAGCTGGCAACGAGCGCGCGACTGCTGAACCAGGCGTTTCGCAAGCACGCGCGCGTGGGGCGACCGTGGGTGCTGTTCAAGTCCGCGATGACGCTCGACGGCAAGGTCGCGACGCGCACGGGCGACTCGCAGTGGATCAGCGGCGAGGCCAGCCGCGAGCTGGCCCACCAATGGCGCGCGTCGGTCGATGCGGTCGTCGTCGGCATCGGCACCGCGCTGGCCGACGACCCGCGCCTGACGGCACGCCCGGACGGCCTCACGAACGAGCTCGCGCACCAGCCCAGGCGTGTTGTGTTCGATTCGCTGGCGCGCCTGTCGCCCAGCTCGCAACTGGTGTCGGCGGCGCTGGAGATTCCACTCACGGTCGTGGTCTCCCGCGCGGCGGCGCGCGCGGACACCGACGCGCTGGAGGCCGCCGGCGTGCAGGTGCTCGTCGCGACCGGCGAGAACGAGCCCGCGCGGGTGCGTTCGGCGCTGGAGCAGCTCGGCGCGATCGGCGTCGGCTCGGCTCTGCTGGAGGGCGGGCCGCACCTGGCGGGAGCGTTCCTGGACGCGGGTGAGATCGACGAAATCCGTCTGTTCCTGGCGCCGCTGCTGCTCGGTGGGAGCGCCGCGCGCGACCCGCTGGAGGGCAAGGGCGTCGAGCAGATCTCCGAGGCGTTGCGCGCGCTGACGTGCGAATGCGCGAGCGTCGGCGAGGACCTCTTGATCAGCGCGAGACTGCGCGAGTGGTGATCGAGGAGGTGGCATGTTCACCGGCCTGATCTCGGATCTCGGCAGTGTCACAGCGCTGGAGCTGGGCGGTGAGGGCGCGACGCTGCGGATCGGCACGCGCCTCGCGGACGAGCTGGAGCGCGGCGACTCGGTCGCCGTCAACGGCGTGTGCCTGACCGCGACCGACATTCGTGACGGAGGGTTCGCGGCGGCGGCCATGATCGAGACGCTGCGCCGCTCCGCGTTGGACACGTTGCGGCCGGGGGCGAAGGTCAACCTCGAGCTGGCCCTGCGCGCCGACGGTCGTCTCGGTGGGCATGTCGTGCAGGGACATGTCGACGGCACCGGCACGGTCGGCGAGATCCGCGCGGAGGGCATCGCGCGCGTGCTGAGGATCGACAGCGAGCCCGGCCTGAGCCGCTATCTCGTCGAGAAGGGGTCGGTCGCGGTGGACGGCGTCAGCCTGACCGTCAGCGCGCTGTGCGACGACGATGGGTTCGAGGTCTCGTTGATACCGGAGACGCTGCGGCGCACGAACTTGGGGGAAGTGGCTGTCGGAGATCGGGTCAACGTGGAGGTGGACGTCCTCGCCAAGCACGTAGAGCGACTACTGGAGGCATCACGCGCATGACCCAGCCCAAGACGACCACGACACGTCGCCAACAGCCCGAGAAGACAACCAGCCCGTTCGCCACGATCGAGGAGGCGCTGGAGGAGATTCGCGCCGGGCGGATGGTCGTCGTGTGCGACGACGAGCACCGTGAGAACGAGGGCGATCTGACGCTCGCCGCGCAGTTCGCGACGCCCGAGGCGATAAATTTCATGGCCAAGGAGGGGCGCGGTCTGATCTGCCTGTCGCTGACCTCCGAGCGCTGTGAGGAGCTGGGTCTGGAGCTGATGGCGGCGAAGAACGAATCGTCGTTCGAAACGCCGTTCACGGTCTCGATCGAGGCGCGCGAGGGCGTGACCACGGGGATCTCCGCGCACGATCGCGCGCGCACTATTCAGGTGGCGGTCGATCCGGAGACGCATCCGCGTGATCTCGTGCAGCCCGGGCACATCTTTCCGCTGAAGTCCCGTGCCGGGGGGGTGCTCGAGCGCACCGGGCAGACCGAGGCCGCGGTCGACCTCGCGCGCCTGGCCGGGCTGAACCCCGCCGGGGTGATCTGCGAGGTGATGAACGACGACGGCACGATGGCGCGCGTGGGCGATCTCGCCGGCTACTGCGAGCGGCACGGGCTGAAGATGATCACGATCGCCGACCTGATCGCCTATCGCCGCCGTCACGACAAGCTCGTGGAACGGGTCGCCGCGGCGCGACTGCCGACCGCGTTCGGCGAGTTCGAAGTCGTCGGGTATCGCTCGCTGGTGGACGAGAAGCACCACGTCGCGCTCGTCAAGGGCGAGGTGTCCGGGCGCAGCGACGTGCTCGTGCGCGTGCACTCGGAGTGTCTCACGGGAGACGTGTTTCACTCGCTGCGCTGCGACTGCGGCGAGCAGCTCGAGTCTGCGCTGGCGATGATCGAGGCCGAGGGCGAGGGCGTGCTGCTGTATCTGGCCCAGGAGGGCCGTGGGATCGGGCTGCTGAACAAGCTCAAGGCGTATCGCCTGCAGGAGGACGGCCTGGACACGGTCGAAGCCAACCTCCAGCTCGGGCTGCCCGCCGACCTGCGCGACTACGGGATCGGCGCGCAGATCCTCGTCGACCTGGGCCTCAGCTCGATCCGCATCCTGACCAACAACCCCAAGAAGATCAAGGGCCTGGAGGGCTACGGGCTGTCGGTGAGCGCGCAGGTTCCGATCGAGCACGCGCCCAATCCGCACAACGAGGAGTACATGCGCACCAAGGCCCAGCGGATGGGGCACACGCTGCACCACCAAGGTCTGAACCTCGACGCTGAGCTGCTGCGCTCAGAGCATGCGCAGGATCACAGCGAGGAGCGCCGCGAGGGATGAGCGGAGACGGGGGGACGCAGGGCGCCGAGTACGCGATCGCGGTCGGGCGCTTTTATGAGGATCTCGCCGAGAGACTGCTCACCGGCGCGCGCGCGGCGTTCGCGCGGGCGGGGTACGACGAGGTCGAGGTGTTCGATGTGCCAGGCGCGTATGAGCTGCCGCTGGCCGCCTCCTACGCGGCACGGTCGGGCCGTTATGCCGGTGTCGCCTGTCTGGGCGCGGTGATCAGGGGCGAGACCGACCACTACGACTTCGTCTGCGCGCAGACGGCGAGCGGGATCATGCGCGTGCAGCTGGACACGGGCGTGCCGTGTGCGTTCGGCGTGCTCACGTGCGCGACGATGGAGCAGGCGCTCGAACGCTCGGGCGGCGGCAAGCGCGATCAGGGACGTCACGCCGCCGAGGCGGTGCTGCGATTGGCCGCGCTGCGCAGCGAGCTGAGCCCTGGCGGCGGGCGGGACGTCCTGCCCGGACACGTCGTCGGCTGAGGGCCTATCCCGATAGGGACGTGCGGCTGGGGCGTTCTAGGGTCGAGCGGAGCGCGGACGCAAGGGCGAAGGCATGGTGGTGCCACGTCGAGCCCGAGGACAAAGCTCCGCGAAGGCCATCGGGCGCATCCAGACGTGCGGGCCTAGCGGGATATGCCCTAAACTGCCACGCGCGATGGCAAAGGTATGTCACAGCTGCGGCAAGGGTCCGGCATTCGGGCAGAGCCGCAGCCACTCGATGGTCGCGACCAAGCGTCGCTTCGACCCGAACCTGCAGAAGGTCAGGATCCTCGTCGGCAAGGCGCCGCGGCGCGTATATGTCTGCACGCGTTGTCTGAAAGCCGGCAAGGTCACAAAGGCCCTGTAGGACCGCTGGGCGGCGCCATCCTGCGTCCTCGTCGGCTCGCGTGCCAAGCACGCCACGCCTCCTGCGTCCTTGCCTGGCTTGCCCATCGGCCCTACAGGCGATGGCGAGACAGATTCTGAGTTCTCGGCGGCGCCATACGGCGTCCTCGGTCTCACTCGCGTGCCATGCACGCCACGCGGGGTGGGTGGGTCTTTATCCATTGCCTGGCCTGCCCATCGGCCCTGCAGGAGGCGTAGCTTGCAACCCGGAGTCCGGCCCGCACAGACCTGGCTCCGCTCGACCTGATAAGACGTAGCGCAGTGAGCGACACCAACCTGGTTCGTTTTCGCGCGGCGGTGGCGGGAGCACTGGCGCATCTGGAGTCTCGCCGGGAGGAGGTCAACGACCTCAATGTGTTCCCGGTCGCCGACGGGGATACGGGCGACAACATGGCGCTGACACTGCGTGCGGTGCTGGCCGAGCTCGACCGCCTGCAGGGCGCCAACGGGCAGGCACGCACGATCGACGAGATCGGGCGCGAGGAGATCGTGCAGTCGGTTGCCCGCGCGGCGCTGCTGGGGGCGCGAGGCAACTCGGGCGTGATCCTCTCCCAGCTGATCCGTGGCGCCGCCGAGGAGCTGGTCTCACGGCCGGGCCAGCTGATCGACGCGACGTTGATCGGCGCGGCGCTGGCGAACGCCGCGGACCGCGCGTACGCGTCGGTGCGCGAGCCGGCGGAGGGCACGATCCTGACGGTCGCGCGCGAGATGGCGCACAAGATCGTGACCGACGTCGCGCACAGCCCGGAGAATCTGCGCCTGGGCCCGGCGACCGATCCCGGCATGCAGGACGCCGCGATCGCGGACGCCCTCGAGCGCGCGGTCGTGAGCGGTCAGGAGTCGGTCAAGCGCAGCCCGGAGCTGCTGGCGGCGCTGCGCGAGGCGGGTGTCGTGGATGCCGGCGGGTACGGGCTGACGATCATCTTCGCGGGCGTCGTCGCGGCGTTGCGCGGTGAGGACGCGCCCGAGCTCGACCACTATGCGCCGGCGCAGATCACCCATCCCCAGCACGTCTCTGGCACGTATCGGTTCTGCACGAACTTCGCGGTGATCGGCAGCGGTCTGAACGCGGGCAGGTTCATCGCGCCGCTGGAGGCGCTCGGGGACTCGGTGCTGGTGGTCGGCGACGCGAGCACGCTGAAGGTGCACCTGCACACCGACGAGCCCGAGCGTGCCACCGCCGTGTTCGCGGACGCAGGGGAGATATCGCGGCTGGACATCGCGGACATGCGCCTGCAGGTGGCCGAGCGCGATGAGCGTCTGCACGGGCACGGGCCTGACAACGGCGTCGCGCCGGGCGTCGCGGCTCCCCGGGCGCGCTGCGGAGCGCTGGCGGTGGTCAGCGGCGACGGGCTGGCCGCGATGTTCCGGGAGCTCGGTGTGCACACGATCGACGGTGGGCCGACGCTGAACCCGTCCACGTATGAGCTGCTGGCCGCAATCCACGAGGTGCCGGCCGAGGAGGTGCTGGTGCTGCCGAGCAGCCCGAACGTGGTGATGGCGGCCGAGCGCGCCGCGGAGCTGTCGGACAAGCAGGTGCTGGTCGCGCCCGCGGTCGGCCAGCAGGCGGGGCTGGTGGCGGCCGTGGCGCTGGAGGCCGATCGCAGCGTGGAGGAGAACGCACAGGCGCTGGTGGGGGCGCTGGCGCATGTGCGTACGGGCGCAGTCGCGCAGGCCGCGCGCGACGATGCCCAGGGGCGGTTCAGGCGCGGCGAGGCGGTCGGGTTCGTCGCCGAGGAGGTGCACGCCTGGGGGGACCCGGCGCAGACGCTCAGCGCGGTGATAGCCAGCCTCGCCGAGGACGCCGAGCTGATCAGCTGCCTGGCGGGCGCGGGCGCTCCGCTTGGATCTGCGGAAGTCGAAGCGATGGTCAACGGCAACGTCGAGCTCGAGCTGCGCGACGGTGGCCAGCACGCCTACTGGTGGCTGCTCGCGGCCGAGTGATGACCGCGACGATGGGCATCATGCAGGTTGAGGATGTTGCCGACAGCCACAACCGAGGTCGAGCTCTCCTCCGATCGGGACCGAGACCGAGATCGAGACATCGGTCCGCGCGCGTTCGCGTCCCGTGAGGGGTTGACCGCCGAGGAGCTGGCGGCCGCCCCTGTGCGCTGGCCGAGACCGTCGCGCCTGGAAGACCCGCTGGACGTGCCGTCCGGCCAGAAGAAGCTGGCGGACGGACTGCAGGCGCTGGGGCTGACCAGCGTCGGGGCACTGCTGGAGCACCTGCCGCGAGACAGCAGGGACGCGCGCACGATCAGGGGTCTGCGGGCGGGCGAGGGGGCCACGGTCGCGGTGCAGGTTCGCACGATCGCCGCCAGGCCGGTCAGACGGCGGGGGATGAAGCCGCTGGTCGAAGCGACCGTGTTCGACGAGACGGGCACGATGCGCGCGACGTTCTTCAACCAGCCGTGGCTGGCGCAGCGATACAAGCCCGGGACGCGCCTGGTGCTGCACGGCAAGACGACTGACAGAGGCACGTTCAACGTCGCCCATCACGCGGTCGGCCAGGATCTGGATGCCCGCTCGACCACGGGCTCGACTCCCGGCTCGGTTCCCCGCTCGACCCCCGGCTCGACTGCCGGCTCGACCCCCGGCCTCGGCGATCCCCCTCCGAGCAAGGGCACGCCTGACGCGCCCCCCCCGGGCGAGGTCGTATCCCACTACCCGGCGAGCGAGGGCGTGAGCTCGACGCAGATACTGACGCTCGTGCAGGGCGCGAGGGATGGGCTGCGAGATGTGCCGGAGGCGCTGAACGCGGCGACCAGGGTCAGCGAGCGACTGCCGGACAGGGCGGGCGCGCTGGCGGCGATGCACTACGCGCGCACGACCGAGGAGCGCGAGGTGGGCAGGGAACGGCTCGCGTTCGAGGAGCTGCTGCTGGCGCAGCTCGTGTTCCTGCGCCGCAGGGCCACGCGCCGAGCGCGCCGGAACGCGCCGATCCTGAACGAGGCGCCATCGTTGAGCGAGCGCTGGCGGAGCAACGAGCTGCCGTTCGCGCTGACCTCCGATCAGCGCCGGGCGATCGAGACGATCGGGGAGGACCTGGCGCAGGAGCGGGCGATGCAGAGGCTGCTGCTGGGAGAGGTCGGCAGCGGTAAGACGGTGGTCGCGGTGTGGGCGCTGCTGCGCGCGGTCGAGCACGGGCTGCAGGCCGCGCTGATGGCGCCGACGGAGACGCTCGCCGAGCAGCATTTCGCGACGCTGCAAGCACTGCTCGGCGGCGAGCAGGCGAACGTCACATGCGCGCTGTTGACCGGCTCGACCCCGGCGCGCAGGCGTGCGGACACGCTCGGCAAGCTGGCCGGCGGCGAGCTGTCGCTGGTGGTGGGCACGCACGCGCTGATCGAGCCGGACGTCCAGTTCGCCGCGCTCGGGCTCGCGGTGGTGGACGAGCAGCACCGGTTCGGCGTGCGCCAGCGGGCGGCGCTGGACACCAAGGCAAGGGAGGGAACCGCTCCGCACGTGCTGCACATGACCGCGACACCGATCCCGCGCACGCTGGCGCTGACCCAGTACGGCGATCTGGACACGACGATGCTGCGCGAGCTGCCCCAGGGCCGCCAGCCGATCGACACGCGCATCGTCTCCGGCGAGACCGAGCGCGCGCGCGCGTACGAGGAGCTGCGCGAGCAGTTGCAGGCGGGCAGGCAGGCGTATGTGGTGTGTCCGCTGATCGAGGACGCCGAGGAAGACACGGACCCAGCCGCTGCCGCCACCACCACCGCGGCTACGGACATGCGTGCGGCCACCGCCGAGCTGGAGCGGTTGCGCAAGGGCGAGCTCAAAGACAACAGCCTCGTGCTGCTGCACGGCGGGATGAAGCCGCGCGAGAAGGCGCAGGCGATGGCGCAGTTCGCCTCGGGCGCGGCGGACGTGCTGGTCGCTACGACCGTGATCGAGGTCGGGATCGACGTGCCGAACGCGACCGTGATGGTGGTCGAGAACGCCGAGCGGTTCGGGATCTCCCAGCTGCACCAGCTGCGCGGACGGGTGGGCCGCGGCGAGCATCGCTCCAGCTGTCTGCTGATGGGACCGCCCGGCGCCGCGAGGCTGCGGGCGCTGGCCGAGCTCTCCGACGGGTTTGAGCTGGCCGAGATCGACCTGCGACTGCGCAAGGAGGGTGAGCTGATCGGCGTCAGGCAGTCGGGGATCGGCCAGCATCGGATCGCCTGCCTCCCGGAGGATGCGCCGCTGCTGGAGCGAGCCCGCGCGCGCGCCGAGACGATCGTGGCCATCGACCCGCAGCTGCGCGAGCCCGAGCATGTCCTCCTAGGCGATGCACTAGAGCGGGCGTTCGGCGCCGAGGCGCTGCAGCCGATCCCAGGGTAGGTACGCGGCCCCGCCTACGCAAGCCAGGCCCGGGTCACGCCGGCGGGCGAGGGCGCGTTACGGTGCGTGGATGAGGGTGATCGCGGGCCGCTATGGCGGGCGCAGGCTGACGGCGCCGCGAGGCAGGACGACACGACCGACGTCCGACCGCGTGCGCGAGGCGCTGTTCGCGATGCTCGGCGACGTTGACGGGACGCGTGTGCTGGACCTGTTCGCCGGCACGGGCGCGCTGGGCATCGAGGCGATATCCAGAGGCGCGCGCCAGGCCGTGTTCGTGGAGCGCGATCGGGCCGCGATCGAGGCGATCGAGGCGAACATAGGGGCGCTGGGGCTGAGCGGCGAGCAGGCGCTGATCAGACGCGAAGACGTGGAAAGCGCGCTGAAGACGGCACGCAAACGCAAAGAGACATACGATCTCGTCCTGATCGATCCTCCATACGGACGGGCAAACGAGGTGGGGCCGTGGCTGGGGGCGGGGCTGCCGGGGGTGCTCGCGCCGGGAGCGCGCGTCGTGCTCGAGAGCGATCGGCGGACGCCGCTCGGGCTGGAGCTGGCGCTGGAGAAGGAGCGCCGCTACGGAGACACGATGATCGCAATCCACCGTCACGCATGACCGAGAACAACAACAAGTTAAGGGCCCGCGTCCCGATATATGCCGGGATTGATGCGGCCGCTCCGCGGCGTCATACGCCACCCACGATGCTCGACGTGCCACCAGCACGCCTGTGCTCGTGTTCGGCGTCTGCCATCCACGGCCCAACCACCTCAACCCACCATCTCTCGTGACACGAACCCGCATCGCCGTGTGCCCGGGCTCGTATGACCCGATCACCAACGGCCATCTCGATGTGATCGGGCGCGCCGCGGCGCTGTTCGACGAAGTCGTGATCGCGGTCGTGAACCGGTCGGTGCGCAAGGACAAGACGCTGTTCGCGATCGAGGAGCGGTTGGCGTTCGTAGAGAAGGCGACCGCCGGGCTGCCGGGTGTGCGGGCGGAGCCGTTCAACACGCTCGTGGTCGAGTTCGCCAGGAAGGTCGGCGCGCAGGCGATCGTGAAGGGGCTGCGGGCGATATCGGATTTCGAGTACGAGCTCGAGATGCATCAGCTCAACCGCCGTCAGGATCCGGAGATAGAGTCCGTGTATCTGATGGCGAGCTCGCAGTACAGCTTCCTGTCCTCGAGCGGCGTCAAGGAGCTGGCTATATTCGGCGGGCGGATCGACGATCTCGTGCCGGTCGAGGTGGCCAAGCGGTTGCAGGAAGAGCTGAGACGTTGACGAACTGGACTGGAAACCCGCCGCGCGAGCCCGGTGGCGGGCCGCACGACTATGGTGGCCGGTGCGTAATCACACCAATCACAACCAATCGCGCCGGCGCGGGCGACGCGAACGGAGATAGTGTTTAGAAGATGGACGTCCTGGTACTGATCGACAAGCTTGACGACCTGGTGCACAACGCCAAGTCCGTGCCCATGACCGACCAGGTCAGGGTCGACAAGGAGGAGATCTACGACATCCTCGACCAGATGCGCGCGACGATCCCCGAGGAGATCAAGCAGGCTCGCTGGATCGTCAAGGAGCGCCAGGAGATGCTGGCCGAGGCCAAGAAGGAGGCCGAGCGGATCCTCAAGGAGGCGCGCGAGCGCCAGGAGCGGCTCGTCGGCGAGGAGGAGGTCACCAAGCAGGCCGAACGCGCCGCCGAGGACATCGTCGAGGACGCCAGGGCGCGCGAGCGTGAGATCCGCCTGGGCGCGGAGGACTACGCCGATGAGATCCTGAACACGCTCGAGGTCAACCTGTCGAAGTTCATCGCCGCCGTGCAGCGCGGTCGCGAGCGACTTCAGGGTAAGGACGAACCCGCCGAAGTGAGTTAGCCCACGTAAACGGGTAGGGTCCGCGCGCAATGAACTCGCGCGAAGCGAAGTACAGACTGAAGGTCGCCCAGACGCTGATCGGTACCGGCATGTTCCAGCCGGTGCGCCCGGACAGGACGGTGCGCTCGCTGACGGCGCTGCACCGGTGGGGTCCGACGCCGGCGGCGGCGTACACGTCCGCGGCGATCAGGTATCCCGACCGCCAGGCGATCGTCGACGAGATGGGGACGCTGACGTTCGCCGAGGTGGACCGGCGCACCAACGCGCTCGCGCGGGGGCTGAAGCAGGCCGGCGTCAAAGAACAGGACGGGGTCGCGATCATGTGCCGCAACCACCGGTGGTTCATCGAGGCGACGGTCGCGTGCTCGAAGCTGGGGGCGGGCGCGCTGTATCTGAACACCGCGTTCGCGGGGCCGCAGATCGCGGACGTGATGCGGCGCGAGGACCCGGTCGCGCTGGTGTACGACGAGGAGTTCGGCAACCTCGTCAGCGAGGGCGGCGAAGGTCGCAAACGGTTCGTCGCCTGGCACGAGCCCGGTGGACGACGGCTGTCGGAGTCCGATCCGCTGCTGGGAGAGCTGATCGCCTCCGAGCCGGACTCGCCGCTGACGCCGCCCGCGGAAAAGGGCAGCGTGGTGATCCTGACGTCGGGCACGACGGGGACGCCGAAGGGGGCCGCGCGTAAGCAGCCCGACTCGATGGAGCCCCTGGCGGCGCTGTTCTCGAAGATTCCGCTGAAGGCGCGCGAGACGACGGTGATCGCGGCGCCGATGTTTCACTCGTGGGGCTTCGGGCATTTCACGCTCGCGCTGCCGCTGACCTCGACGCTCGTGCTGCGGCGCAAGTTCGATCCCGAGGACACGCTGCGGGCGGTCGCCCACCATCGCGCCACGGCGCTGGCGGTGGTGCCGGTGATGTTGCAGCGGATACTCGAGCTGGGGCCGGAGACGATCGCCTCCTACGACCTGAGCTCGCTGCGAGTGATCGCGCTGAGCGGGTCGGCGCTGCCGGGCGAGCTGGCGAGCAAGGCGATGGACGCGCTGGGGGACGTGCTGTACAACCTGTACGGGTCCACGGAGGTCGCGTGGGCGACGATCGCCACGCCCGCGGACCTGCGCGCCGCGCCCGGGACGGCGGGCCGAGCGCCGATGGGGACGGTCGTGAAGCTGCTGGACGCGGACGGTCGCGAGGCCAAGCCGGGCGACGGCGGAAGGATATTCGTCGCCAACGAGATGGTGTTCGAAGGCTATACCGGCGGTGGCAACAAGGAGATCGTGGGCGGCCTGATGAGCACGGGCGACGTCGGCCACTTCGACGCGGGCGGGCGGCTGTTCGTGGACGGGCGCGACGACGAGATGATCGTCAGCGGCGGCGAGAACGTGTTCCCGCGCGAGGTCGAGGATCTGCTGGCCGACCACGAGCAGATCGAGGAGGCCGCGGTCGTGGGGGTGCCCGACGAGGAGTTCGGTCAGCGGCTGAAGGCGTTCGTCGTGAGGCGCGAAGGCGGGACGCTGGACGAGGAAAACGTGAAGGCGTACGTAAAGGCGAACCTCGCCCGCTACAAGGTCCCGCGCGAAGTCGTGTTCCTGGAGCAACTGCCGCGCAACGCGACGGGCAAGGTGCTCAAGCGCGAGCTGCAGTCACGGGCGTAGTTGTCTGGGGGCCGAGACCGGGACGGGCGGCGCGCCAAGGGACGGTGACCGCGGCCCGGCGCGTGGGCAAGACAAAGCGATTTCAACACAGAATCTCATCCCCGCAGATCGGCGTATCCGCGAGACGGCGCGCGGGCGCTAGCCTCAGGAGAATGGCCGCGATGGCACACGATCTCGACCTGGCGGGCTTGCGGCTCAGTCCCGGGGAGGGGCGAAAGCTCGAGCTGCGGGTGCCGATCGACGCTCTCGAGCTGGGCGGCGAGCGGTATGAGGCGCGCCCGTGGAGCGCGCCGGTGGAGTTGGACGTATCGCGCATGACGGGCGGCGGATATGCGCTCAGGCTGCGGTTGAGCGCAACGTTGAACGGGCCGTGCATGCGCTGCCTGAAGGACGCCGCACCTGAGGTCGAGGTGGAAGCGCGCGAGGTCGATGTGCCGGGCGAGGGCGAGGAGCTGGCGAGCCCGTACGTACATGCTGAGACGCTCGACCTGGCGGCGTGGGCGCATGACGCGTTCGCGCTGGCGGCGCCGGCGAAGGTGCTGTGCAAGGAGGACTGCCTGGGCCTGTGTCCGGAGTGCGCGATCGACCTGAACGAGGCCGGTCCGGAGCACGGACACGAGCGCGCAAAAGACGCACGCTGGGCGAAGCTGAGCGAGTTGAAGCTTGACTAGCGGGGCGGCAGGCGCGCCCGATCCGCGCGGGGATGCACCGGGCGGGCGAGGCCCGGAGGAGGGCGCACCAGGCGCGCGCGATGCACGCGTGGAGGCGATCGACGAGCACGATGCCGTGCCATCCGCACCAGATACGCGCACAGAGGCGGTGATCGCCGTGGACTGCAACGGCGCGGATCTCGGCCCGCAGGAGATCGCGGCGGGCGCCGTGATGGCGGGGCGCGAGGGCGCGAGCACGATCCTGTTCGGCCCGGCGAACGAGCTGAGGGCCGCGTGTCAGGGCGCGGTCGAGGGCACGATCGAGATCGTGGACGCGCCGGTGTCGATCGCCAAGAGCGCCGATCCGGCGAGCGCGGCGCGGGCGAACCCCGACGCCTCGATCGTGCAGGCCGCGCGAGCCGTCGCCGACGGCAGGGCACACGCGCTGGTGTGCGCGGGTGGAACCGGCGCCGCGCTGGCGGCGGGGCTGTTCAACATCAAGCGCGCGCGAGGGGTGCACCGCCCGGCGCTGGCGCTGGTGCTGCCCGTGCCCGGCAGCCCGGTGACGCTGCTGGATGTCGGCGCGAACGCGCGGGCACGGGCCGAGCACCTGGAGCAGTTCGCGTTCATGGGGGCGGCGCTGGCGCAGACGGTGCTCGGGGTGCAGCGCCCGCGCGTGGGACTGCTGTCCAACGGCGAGGAGGCCGAGCGCGGGAGCCCGCTGGTGGTGCAGGCCCACGATCGGCTGCGCGCGCGGGTGGTGGACATGAGGGCAACGACGTTCGAGTTCGTCGGCAATGTCGAGGGCGGCGACCTCGTCTCGGGCGCGGCCGACGTGATCGTGACCGACGGGCTGACGGGCAACATCGCGCTGAAGACGATGGAGGGCGTGTCACAGGCGATGCTCAGCGCGATCAGGGATGCGGCGATGTCATCCACGCAGGCGAAGCTGGGGGGAATGCTGCTGCGACCCGCGCTGGGCGGGCTGCGCGAGGAGATCGACCCGGAAAGCCAGGGCGGCGCTTACCTGCTCGGGTTGCGCGGGCTGGGGGTCGTGCCGCACGGCGGATTCAGGCGCCGTGGGTTCGCGCAGGCGATCCTGCGCGCGCGGCGGGGCGCGCAGGAGGATCTGATCGGCCGCACGCACGCGGCGCTGGCGCAGGCGGGAGCGCTCAGAAGGGCTACGCCCGTGTCCGCGCGGGTCGCTAGCCTGCCGGGGAATGACGCATGAGGAGGTGTTCGAGCTGATCAGGGATCATCTGGCCGACGAGCTGGACGTCGAGCCGAGCGCGATCGCGGAGACGACGCGGTTCAAGGAGGACCTGGAGGCCGACTCGCTGGACCTGTACACGCTCGTGCAGGAGTTGGAGGACAGCTACGACGTGCGCATGAGCGACGAGCAGGCGGCCGCGATCACGACCGTCGAGCAGGCGGTGGAATTTGTCCTGGCCCACGCTCCCGCCTGATGTTCTGCGATGAACCTGCTCAACGAACTGCTGGAAGAGCTCCCGGAGGACCTGGAGCGCCAGGTGTTCACCCATGCGTCCTGGACCGAGCGCCGCGAGGAGTCCTACTCGCGACTGGCGTTTCTCGGCGACAGCGTGCTGGGGCTGGCGGTCACGACGCACTTGTATCCGCGGCTGGAGGCCGAGCGATTCGGGGCGGGACGGCTGACGAAGATCCGCGCGCAGGCGGTGTCGGGCCCGAGCTGCCGGGCGGTCGCCGAGCGCTTGGGCGTGCCCGAGCGACTGCGCGCAGCGGCGCCCCAGAGCGCGTCCGGCGGCGCCGTGGCGCTGGTGGAGACCGAGCGCGTGCTGGCGTCGGTGATCGAGGCGGTGATCGGCGCGTGCTATCTGACCGCCGGCTACGAGCGCACTGCGCAAGCCGTCGTGGAGGCGTTCACGCCGGAGATCGAGCAGGCGCTGGAGCACCCGGTCGACTTCAAGTCCGCGCTGCAGGAGCTGCTGGCACAACGCGGATCGGTCGTCAGCTACGAGGTCGTCGGCGAGAGCGGACCGCCGCACGAGCGCACGTACGAGGTGGCGGCGCGCGTGGATGGCGAGACGCTGGGCAGCGGCAGCGGCAAAAGCAAGAAGCACGCCGAGCAGGTGGCCGCGCGCGAGGCTGTGGACGGATTGCAGGAGCAGACATGACCCTGAGTTCGCAGGGCAAGCTGGGCAAGGACGCAGGGAGCGTGGCGTGCTACGCACGCGAGCGAGCGAGGACGCAGATCCAGCGCCGCCATGCGGGCTCAGGGCAAAAGCAAGAAGCACGCCGAGCAGGTGGCCGCGCGCGAGGCTGTGGACGGATTGCAGGTGACTCCATGAGCGAGACGATGCGGGGCTGGATGCCCCGCGCCAACGACCCCCGGATGACTGCGACCTGCGCGGATGCGACCCAAAAAAACCGGACAAGTGAGACGGGGCGATGTGGTTCTCGACAAGCTCCAGTGATGACCCTGAGTTCGCAGGGCAAGCTGGGCAAGGACGCAGGGAGCGTGGCGTGCTTGGCACGCAAGCGACCGAGGACGCAGATCCAGCGCCGCCATGCGAACTCAGGGCGCTTGTGCGACTGAAGTCGCTCACTCTCAAGGGTTTCAAGTCCTTTCCGGATCGCACGCGCCTGGACTTCGGCCCGGGCGTCAGCGTCGTGGTCGGGCCGAACGGGTCGGGCAAGTCCAACGTCACCGACGCGGTGCTGTGGGCGATGGGTGAGCAGTCGCCGCTCGCCGTCAGGGGCCAGTCGATGCAGGACGTGATCTTCGGCGGCGGGCGCGGCGTGCAGGCGCGCGGCTCCGCCGAGGTCGAGATCGTGCTCGACAACTCCGACGGCACGGTCGATCTGCCGCTGAGCGAGATCTCGATCGTGCGTCGACTCGATCGCACGGGGGAGGGGGGATACCGGCTCAACGGCGCGCGCTGCCGGCTGACGGACGTGATCGAGGTGCTCTCCGACACCGGTCTCGGCAAGGAGACGCATTCGGTCATCTCCCAGGGCCGCGTCGAGTCGATCGTCACGTCCAAGCCGCGCGACCGGCGCCTCTTGATCGAGGAGGCCGCGGGCCTGGGCAAGCACCGCAAGCGCCGCCGCCGCGCGCAGCTGAAGCTCGAGCGCACCCAGGAGAATCTCGATCGCGCGCTCGACGTCGAGCGCGAGGCGCGCACCCGGCTGCGCCCGCTCAAGCGCCAGGCCGAGGCGGCCGAGCTGCACGAGCGCTTGGAGCACCAGCTGCTGGAAGCCCGCTGGACGCTCGCGTGCGAGACGTTGCGCGTCCGGGGAGTGGATCTGCGCGAGGCCGAGACACGGGTGCACGCCGCACGTGAGCAGCGCGAGCAGATCGAGTCCGAGCTGCAGGGCATCGTGGCCCGACGCGGGCAGGCGGAGACGGCGCTGGCACAGCGGACCGAACGTCACGACGCGCTGTCACGGCGCGCGTATGAGATCCGCTCCGCGCGCGAGCGACTGGCGCTACGTGGCGAGCAGGCGCAGGCGAGCGCGGTCACGCTGAGCGAGCGCGCGAGCCGCATCGAGATCGAGCTGGGCGCGCTCACGGCTTCCGAGTCGGCAGGCTCGGGCGAGGGGGGCGCGGAAGGACACGAGCAGGCGAGCGAAGATCGCGTACGCGAGCTGGAACAGGAGCTGGCGGAGTTGGAGCGCGAGCGTGAGCGCGAGGTCGAGCGCGAGATCGAGGGGCTGCAGACCGAGCGCGAGCGGGCCGCGCAGCTGACGGGCGAACTCACCGACACCGTCGAGGCCGTCGGTGAAGCGCGCGCGCAGGCAGACGTCCTGGCCGAGGGCGCGCGCGCCGCGCTGCGCAGCGCGGAAGTTGCCGCCGAGGCGGCCCGGCGAGAGGCCGCGCGGGTCGGCGCCGAGCTGGCCGCGGCCAACCAGTTTCTGAGCAGCCACGCCCGTTACGGCGGCGCCGGCACGGGTGGCGCGCGCGCGCTGAGCGAGGCGTTGAAAGTGCGGGACGGCTACGAGCTGGCGCTCGCCGCGGCGCTGGGGGGGCGCCTGGACGCGGCGCTGGTACGCGACTTGGGGGGTGCGAACACGCTTCTGGACGGGGCCGGTCCCGACGGGGCGAGCGCCCTGCTCGCGGGGGACGCCGCCGACGGTGACCCGGCGGATGCGGCGCAGGCCGTGGGTATGAGCGAGGATGAGCGCCCGGACCTGGACCCGGACCCGCGACTGGGCGCGGGCACGCCGCCGGCGCCGGGTGCGCTCAGGCTGATCGAGCTGGTGAGCGGGTCGAGCCCGGCGCGGGAGCTGGCGCGGAGACTGCTCGACGACGCGTGGGTGGTGGAGCGGGTGCAGGACGTCGCCGAGGGGTTCACCGGGATCGCCGCGACGCGGTCCGGGCGTGTGCTGTTCGCTGCCTGGGGAGAGGTGCGCCAGGTGAGCGAGGGCGGCGCCGAGCGGGTGCTGGCGCGGCGCAACGAACGCGAGCGGCTGATCGCCGCGAGCGAGGCTGCGCTTGGAGCCGAGCACGCGGCCGGCATGGCGGCGCAGACCGCGCTGGCAGAGGTACGTGATGCTGAGGACGCGCGTGCGCAGGCCGATGAGGCGCTGCGCGAATCGGAGCGCGAGCTCGCCGAGGCGCACGAGTCAGAGCGCCGCGCGGGATGGCTGATCGAGCAACGCCGCAGCGCTCCAGAGCAGGGTCCGCTGGCGGTGCGCCGCGCGCAGTTGCAGGGCGAGCTGGCGGCCGAGCGCAGGCAGGCGCAGCGGCTGGCCGCCGAACGGGCCCAGCGCGAGCAGCGCATCGCGCGTCTGCGTGGTCGGCGCGCGGCGGATGTGGCGCTGGCGCCCCGAGCACAGCGTCTCGCCGCGGTGCTCGCATCCGTCGGTGAGGGCGCCGGCGCCCTGCTGGTGGAGCTGGAGGAGCAGCTCTCGCGCGATCGGGCAGCCGGCGAGCAGGTCGCAGCCGAGCTGCGCGAGTGCGCGCACCAGGAGGCCGAGATCCAGACACGCCTGCGGACCGTCGGCGAGGATGTGACCGGCGCCGAGGTCGCCGCCCAACGCCTGCGCGACCAGGCGGGTGAGGCCGCGGAGGAGCTGCGCGCGATCGCCGAGCGCCTGGAGCGCCCGCTGCCGGCGATGATGATGGCTCTCGCGCCGGCGGTCGCGGCGGTCGAGACGGATGAGGCGCCGAATGACACGGGCGCGGGCGAGGTGAGCGAGACCGGCGATACCAGCGAGACGGTCGAGGACATAGAGCCCCTGACCGAGGATGAGGCACAGGCGCTGGAGGCGCGCGTGCAGCGGCTGATGCGCAGACGTGAGCAGCTGGGTCCCGTGAACCCGCTCGCACAGGAGGAGTACGCGGAGGCGCTCGCGCACGTCGAGGAGCTCGAGCGCAGGCGGGCCGATCTGGAGGTTGCGCTGCGCGAGCTGAAAACGGTGATCAGAGACACCGACCGCCAGATCAGAGAGACGTTCGAGGAGACGTTCGCCGCCGCGGCACGCAATTTCGAGGAGCTCGCCGGCGACGTGTTCCCGGGTGGCAGCGGGCGATTGCGGCTGGTGCGCGACGAGCACACTCCTCGCGCCGTGCTCGGCGGGCAGTCACCGGCGAATGGCGCATCCATGGATGGCGGCGGGGACGCGGCGGCGGTGGCGGAGGCGGGGGAGGCCGCGGCCGATGCGGAGGCCGAGCGGGACGGGCACGGCGGTGAGGGTGAGGAGGACGTGATGGGCGTGGAGATCGAGATCACGCCCGCGGGCAAGTCGACCAAGCGCCTGTCGCTGCTCTCAGGCGGTGAGAAGTCGATGACCGCGCTGGCGTTCCTGTTCGCGGTGTTCCTCGCGCGCCCATGCCCGTTCTACATCCTCGACGAGGTCGAGGCGGCGCTCGACGACCTCAACCTCGACCGGTTCCTGGCGCTGCTGCGCCGCTACTCCGACCGAGCCCAGTTCATCGTGATCACCCATCAGAAGCGCACGATGGAGGCCGCGGACTGGCTGTATGGGGTGTCGATGGGCGGCGATGGCGTCTCCAAGGTGCTCTCTCGCCGGCTGCCCCCCGAGGCGGTGGCGTCCGGGCAGGACGGGGAGGACGGGGAGGACGGCGGCGAGGAAGCCGCCCTCCTCGCCGAGGCCGTCGCCGAAGTGGCCTGAGTCGCGTCTGAGCAGATGGCGCGCGACTGGAGCGATCTGTTCATCACCGATGCGCCCGCGCGCGAGGCGGAGTCGGGCGCATCCGCTGGGCCCCGGCGCGGGCTGTTCAGGCGGCTGCGCGAGAACCTGTCGAAGACCCGCGAGGCGCTGGGCGGGGAGATCCAGGCGACGCTGTTCGGCACGCTCGACGCCGCCGCCTGGGAACGGCTGGAGGAGGCGCTGATCCTCGCCGACGTGGGCGCGCGCACGACCGCCTCGATCGTGGGCACGCTGGAGGCGGAGGCCGAGCTGGGCGAGCTCGCGGGTGGCGAGGCGCTGAGCGAGCGACTGATCGGGCTGCTCGCACAGACCGCGCGCGTGGGCGACGCGCGCATCGATATCCGCCCGCGGCCGACCGTGATCGTGGCGGTCGGTGTGAACGGGACCGGGAAGACCACGACGATCGGCAAGCTCGCCTGGCATCTGCGCCACGAGTGCGATCGCAGCGTTCTGCTGGGCGCGGCCGACACGTTCAGGGCGGCGGCGAGCGAGCAGCTGGCGGGCTGGGCTGAGCGTGCGGGTGTGGAGATCGTGACCGGTCCCGAGGGCTCCGATCCGGGCGCTGTCGCGTTCGAGACGATCGCTCGCGCGCGTGCCGAGGGCGTGGACGTCGTGATCGTCGACACCGCTGGGCGGTTGCACACCCAGGACGATCTGATGGCCGAGCTGAGCAAGGTGCGTCGCGTGATCGCCCGCCAGCTGGAGGGCGCTCCGCACGAGACGTTGCTCACGATCGACGCGACCACCGGTCAGAACGGGTTGCGCCAGGCGCAGCTGTTCGCCGCGGCGGCCGATGTCACCGGGGTTGTGCTGACGAAGCTCGACGGGACGGCTCGGGGCGGGATCGCGCTCGCGATCGCCGGCGAGCTGCAGTTGCCGGTGAAGCTGATCGGGATCGGCGAGACGGTGCAGGACCTGCGCCCGTTCGATGCCGAGGACTTCGCGCGCGCGCTGATCGCCGACCCATCATGACCCACCCCCAGGGTGGGTCCCGACCAGAACGTCCCACCACGCGTGCTCGGTGAACCCGACCCGACGGTATTGCACGCCCCGAGGGGTAATCTGAAGATATGGACGTATGGATCGTATGGCTGGTTGCCGCGTGTCTGCTCGGGATCGGGGAGATGCACCAGGGCGGGTTCTATCTCGCCCCGTTCGCAATCGGGGCGGGGCTCGCCACGGTCGTGGGATTGCTGGGCGTGGGGGCGCTGCTCAGCACGATCGTGTTCGTGCTCGCCTCGGGGATCGTGTTCAGCACACTGCGCCCGATCGCGCAAAGGCATCGCCGGCTGCCCCCGGCGATCAGAACGGGCGCGGCGGCGCTGATCGGCAAGCCCGCGATCGTGATCGAGCGGATCGCCAACGGCGAGGGCGTCGGGTGCGTGAAGATCGACGGCGAGGTGTGGACCGCGCGCAGCTACGACGAAGACGAGATCATCGATGCGGGCGAGCGGGTCGAGGTGGTCGAAATTAGAGGCGCCACGGCGCTGGTGATGCACTGAGGCGGCCGTGGACGCTTTGCTAGCCGATCGGAGATCGTCGGGATCTCCGATCGGCCAGCACGTGTGCCGAGCACACTTCGCTCACTGCGTTCTCGCCTCGCTCGGTCCACGACCGCCTCAGAGGCG
Source organism: uncultured Solirubrobacterales bacterium (assembly GCA_963749285.1). Lineage (GTDB taxonomy): Bacteria > Actinomycetota > Thermoleophilia > Solirubrobacterales > Solirubrobacteraceae > Palsa-744. Next base: position 652,841 of record CAVVMD010000002.1, read on the forward strand.
GGCTGCGATCGAGATAGGCTCAGTAGAGAAGTAGAGAACTTCCCAGAAAGGAAACCTCACCCCAATGATCCCGCTCATAGTCCTCGCCGTGGTCGTCGTGTTCGCGCTCATCGTGGCCGCGCGAACCATCCGCGTCATTCCCCAGGCCAAGGCCGGAGTGGTGGAGCGGCTAGGCCGCTACAGTCGCACGCTCGAGCCCGGGTTGACGATCATCACGCCGTTCATCGACCGCGTGAAGCCGCTGGTCGACCTGCGTGAGCAGGTCATCAACTTCTCCCCCCAGTCGGTGATCACCGAAGACAACGTGGTGGTGGGAATCGAGACGGTGCTGTACTTCACGATCACCGACCCGCGCTCGGCGACGTATGAAATCGCCAACCCGTTGCAGGCGATCGAGCAGCTGACGGTCACCACGCTGCGAAACGTGATCGGCGGCCTGTCGCTGGAGGCGACGCTCACGGCCCGAGAGAACGTGAACACCGAGCTGCGTGTGGTGCTGGATGAGGCGACGGGTAAGTGGGGGATCAGGATCAACCGCGTGGAGATCAAGTCGGTCGACCCGCCCCAGGACATCAGGACGGCGATGGAGAAGCAGATGCGCGCCGAGCGCGACCGTCGCGCCGCGATCCTGACCGCGGAAGGCGAGAAGCAGTCTCAGATCCTGACTGCCGAGGGCGCCAAGCAGGCGGCGGTGCTCACCGCGGAGGGCGCTCAGCAGGCAGCGGTCCTCGACGCCGAGGGCGAGCGCCAGGCGGCGATCCTGCGCGCCGAGGGCGAAGCCAAGGCGATCGACACCGTGTTCAAAGCGATCCACGAGGGCAAACCGAATCGCGAGCTGCTCAGCTACGAATACCTGCAGATGCTGCCCCAGCTCGCCGAAGGCGACGCGAACAAGGTGTTCGTCGTCCCGAGCGAGTTCGCCGAGGCGTTCGGCGGGATCGGCGAGGCGCTTTCGCGTCGTGTGTCCGGGCGTGAGCCCGAGCCCCCGCAGCCACCGTCTGTGCCCGACGGCGCCCCCAAGCGTTCGTTGACTGCACCAGCCCCGCCAGCTCCGCCAGATCCAGCAGACTCCTCCGCCGGGCGCCACGACTGAGGAGGTCCCTCGGCTGAGGAGCGGCCCTCGGGCCTCGCGGCTGCGAGAATCTTCACAACCCATGTTCGACGCGCTCGCCGAGAAGCTGCAGGCCACGCTCGCAGATGTGCGCCGTCACGGCACGCTGACCGAGCAGGACATCGACGCGGCGATGCGCGAGATCCGCCTCGCGCTGCTGGAGGCCGACGTCAACTTCAAGGTCGTGCGCCAGTTCACCGCGCAGGTCAAGGAGCGCTGCCTGGGAGCCGACGTCATCGGCAAGTTGAACCCTGGCCAGCAGGTCGTGAAGATCGTCGCCGAGGAGCTGACCGCGCTGATGGGCGGCGCAGCGGCAGGACTCAGCTTCTCCTCGCACCCTCCGACCGTGATCCTGATGGCCGGGCTGCAGGGCTCCGGCAAGACGACCGCGACCGCGAAGCTCGCCCGGCACCTGCGCGAGGAGCGCGGCGCGGCGGTCGCGGTGGCGGCGTGCGACACCTATCGCCCGGCGGCGGTGCAGCAGCTCGTCAAGGTCGGCGCGCAGGCGGGCGCCGAGGTCTACGAGCAGGGGACCGAGCGCGACCCGGTCGATATCGCCGCGTGGGCACTGGAGCGCGCCACGCAGGAAGGCAAGGACGTGCTGATTGTCGACACCAGCGGCAGGCTGCACGTCGACGAGCAGCTGATGGCCGAGCTCGTGCGGATGCGCGCCGCGATCAAACCGACCGACGTGCTGCTGGTGGTGGACGCGATGACCGGCCAGGACGCGGCCGCCGTGGCCGAGCGGTTCGCCGCGGAGGTCCAGTTCGACGGCGTCGTGATGAGCAAGCTCGACGGCGACGCGCGCGGCGGCGCGGCGCTGTCGGTGAAGGTGCTCACGGGCAAGCCGATCATGTTCGCCTCCACCGGGGAGCACCTCGACCAGTTCGAGCGCTTCCATCCCGATCGCATGGCCCAGCGGATCCTCGGTATGGGCGATGTGATGAGCCTGATCGAGCACGCCGAGCGCCAGTTCGACGAGGACGAGGCGGTGGCGCTGCAGAACAAGCTCAAGCGCGACGAATTCGGTCTCGACGATTTTCTCTCCCAGCTGAAGACCGTCCGGCGGATGGGCCCGTTGACCAACCTGCTCGGCATGATTCCCGGGGTCGCGGGACAGCAGTTGCAGAACATGAAGGTGGACGAGCGCGAGCTCGATCGCGTGCAGGCGATCATCCTCTCGATGACGCCGGCCGAGCGCGCTAGACCCGAGCTGATCAAGGGCTCGCGCAGGCTGCGCATCGCGCGCGGGTCGGGCACGAGCGTGCAGCAGGTCAACCAGCTCGTCAAGCAGTTCGGGCAGACCCGCAAGCTGATGAAGCAGGTGGGACGCGGCCGCATGCCGGACATCGGCGCACTGATGCGCCAGGCGCGGTAGGGCAGGCCCTGGCCGGGTATGGCACGGGCTCGGTGTGGGCTCGGCGGGGTGCGATGCGTCACAGTGATGACGGGGCGCGGGCAGGGCCATCGTGGTCCCGGGCTTGAGCGACGTGCCAAAACCACTAAGCTCTGATTGCATTTCGCATCATCGAGACGCATACATCCAGACGCACACAAGACGTATAGAGAGGACGCACAAGTTGTCGGTACGACTGAGGCTCACCCGGGTGGGCGGCAAGAAGGACCCGATCTGGCGTGTGGTCGTCGCCGACCAGCGCTCTCCGCGCGATGGTCGCGTGATCGAGACGATCGGCCAGTACAACGCGCAGACGAACCCTTCGACGATCACGATCGACGCCGAGCGCGCGCGCAGCTGGCTGGCGCGCGGGGCGCAGCCGTCGAGCACGGTGCGCAAGCTGCTGCGCATCCAGGGCATCACCGCCCAGGGCAATTGACGCGACGACGCGCTCGGATGCACGTACGGTGGCCACGCAAGATATATCCGGCGAGAGCCCGCGACAGCTGCTCGAATATCTGGCCGAAGGTCTGGTCGATGAGCCCGAGGACGTCTCGGTCGAGCAGTTCGAGGAGGACGACGGCACGATCGTGCTGGAGCTGTGCGTAGCCGACGGCGATTACGGCAGGGTGATCGGTCGCAGCGGACGCACCGCTCACGCGCTGCGCACGGTCGTGAAAGCCGCCGCGACGGCCGCGGGACGCAGGGTGCTCGTCGACATCGTCGATTGACCCGCGTCGAGCGCTCCTCGGAGACAGGGAGGACGCAAACGGCGGTGGACCCCAAAGGCTCTGCTCCGCAGGACAAAGGCTCGGCTCTCGAGGATCGCCTGCGCGCCGGCAGGGTCGGTCGCGCGCATGGTCTGGACGGCAGCTTCTATGTGACAGGCGCTCGGCCACGCCTGCTCATGCTCGGGACGGAGGTCACGATCGCAGGCACGACCACGGCGATCGTGCGTCGCGCGGGGACCGACCAGCGGCCGATCGTGCGCGTGCAAGGCATCGAGGACCGCACCGGGGCGCAGGCGCTGCGCGGCCAGACGCTGGAGGTGGCGGCAGGCGACGCGCCCCGGCTCGCCGAGGGCGAATGGTGGGCGCACGAGCTGGAGGGGTGTGTCGTCCTCGACGGCGAGCGTCATGTCGGTACGGTGACTCAGATGATCGAGCTGCCCTCGTGTGAGGCGCTGGAGGTGCGGCTCGGCTCCTGCGACATCGATCCCACGGACCCCGCCGACGCCGATGCTTCCAATGTCCACCCCGCCGGCGTCGATCCCTCCAAACCCGATCCCCCCCGGCTGCTGCTCGTGCCGATGGTCAAAGATGCGATTCGCCACGTGGACGTCGCTGCCGGCCGGATCGACGTGAACATGAGCTTCGTAGAGGACTGAGTCGCCGTGGAGATCGACGTGTTCACGCTGTTCCCCGAGTGGTTTGAGTGGTTCGCGAAGCAGCGCCACGTGCGCAACGCGCTCGCGGCGGGCACGCGCATCGAGTGCGTTGACTTCCGCGAGCACACTCCCCTTGGCGCCGGCCAGGTGGACGACACGCCGTTCGGCGGCGGCGCGGGGATGGTGCTGCGCGTGGACGTGCTCGACAGCGCTCTGCGTGCCCGCTACGGCGTGGACCCGGTGCGATTGCGCGAGGATCGCCGGGTGATCGCGCTGACCCCGGGCGGGCGGTTGCTCGACGACGAGCTCGTATGCGAGCTGGCGGCCGAGCCGGCCCTGACATTGCTGTGCGGTCGCTACGAGGGGTTCGACGAGCGCATCGTCGAGCATTTCGCGACCGAGCAGGTCTCGATCGGTCGCTATGTCCTCGCCGGCGGCGAGCTCGCCGCGATGGTTGTGTGCGACGCCGTCCTGCGCAAGCTGCCCGGCGCGCTCGGGCACGAGGAGTCGGCGATCGAGGAGTCCTTCAGCCCCGCCCTGCAGGGCCGCCCCGAGTATCCGCACTACACCCGCCCCGCCGAGTATCGCGGCTGGCAGGTGCCCGAGGTGCTGCTGTCCGGGCATCACGAGCGCATCGCACAGTGGCGGCGCGCGCGCAGCTCCGAACGGGATGACCCGGCCGCTGGGCAAGACCCCGAGGGCCCGTCCGGTCGGTGATGCGCTTGCCGAGCGCTGCGGGGCGGCGAGACGTCCGGCCTGTGAGGCACTCGTTGAGCGCCGCGGGCGGGTGGGCGCAGCCGAGAGCAGGCGCGCGCGGACTGACCGTCCGCTACCATTGCTGACCGCGCCGACCGCCCTACTCCCGTTCCGGGATCTTGTGAGCGGTCGTTCAGGCGTGAGGCCTCCCCACCCGTTCTTGATCATGAGCAGCGTCATCGAAACCATCGAGCGCGCGCAGTTGCGCCGCGTCCCCTCCTTCGCGCCGGGCGATCGCGTCAAGGTGCACTTTCAGGTGATCGAGGGTTCGCGCCGGCGCGTGCAGGTGTTCGAGGGAGTCGTCATCAAGCGCCAAGGTCACGGCGCGCGCGAGACGTTCACCGTGCGCAAGCAGTCTTTCGGCGTCGGCGTCGAGCGCATGTTCCCGGTGCACTCTCCGAAGATCGAGCGCATCGAGCTGGCCGCTCGCGGCGATGTGCGCCGCGCGAAGCTCTACTACCTGCGCGACCGGGTCGGCAAGCGCGCGCGTGTCCGTGAGCGCCGCTACACCGGGCCTGAGGAGATCGTCGAGCCCGGCCTGATGCACGAGCCCCTCGGAGCGACCGACGCGGAGGGCATGACCGCAGAGGAGACGGTTGCGGAGGGTGTGCAGGCGGCGCATGACGGGGGTGAGACCGGCGGCGAGGACCTGGCCGCCGCGGCGGACACAGCACAGGCGCAGACGCCCGCGGGGGATGGCAGCGGACCGCAGGACGGTGAGCCGGCGAGTGCCGGGACGGGTGAGCCTGAGCAGGCTGACGCGTCCGCCGAGGGCGCGGTGTCGGCCCAGGCCGAGGCGCCTGTGGAGGCTGAGGCGCCGGCGGAGTCTGAGGCGCCGGCGCAGGCCGAGGTATCCGCGGGGGTCGAAGCTGAGACGTCCGGTGCCGATTCTCCGTCCCCCGATGCCGGCGATACGCAGGGAGGCGAGCTCGCCGGCGACACGCCGGCGTGAGCCCCGCCGCAAAGCGCTCCAAATCGACGACCGGCTCGATTGTCGAGCTGGTCGTGATCATCGCCGTCGCGCTCGGTCTGGCGCTCGGGATACAGGCGTGGATCGTCAAGCCGTATCGCATCCCCAGTGGCTCGATGGAACCGACGCTCACGGTCGGCCAGCGCGTGCTCGTCGACCGTATCGGCACCCATTTCAGCAAACCGCATGTCGGTCAGATCACTGTCTTCCATCCGCCCGAAGGCGCTCAGCAGGAGCAGTGCGGGCCCGTCGCGCACACCGTCAAACTCGGCAGCGCGGCGTGCGCGGAACCGGTCCCGAAGGAGGCGAGCGTCAACTTCATCAAGCGCATCGTCGCCGGTCCGGGTGACGAAATCTACATCAAGGAAGGCCACGCTTTTCGCAAGGCCGCCGGCACCAGCCAGTTCGTCCGCGAGCAGGACTCCTACATCCGCGAATGCGGCGCGAGCCCCGAGTGCAACTTCCCGACCCCGATCAAGATTCCGGCCGGACACTGGTTCATGATGGGGGACAACCGTGGCGAATCCGACGACAGCAGGTTCTGGGGACCCGTACCCACCGGGTGGATCATCGGCGAGGCGTTCGCCACCTACTGGCCCCCCGACCGCATCGGGTTCTTCTAGGAGCTCTGTCCGCCCGGCTCGCGCGGCCCGCATCGCGCCCGCCGACACCACTACCAGCACCACTACTGCGGCATCCTCCACCGCGACAGACCCCGCTGCGAGCGCTCCCGCCCTGGCCGCGACCTCCGCAACGGTGACAAAGTCCGCTGCGAAGGCTTCGAAAAGCTCTGCCCGCGCGCGGCGTCGGCGCGCGCGCGCGCGAACGAGTGGACGGCGCCTGTTCGCGTTCGACCGTCGTCTCGGCGTTCCCCTGGTCGCGGGCGCTGACGAGGCGGGTCGAGGCTGTCTCGCGGGGCCGCTCGTCGCCGCGGGTGTGATGTTCGACTACGAGGCACTGAGCACGCGCGAGCTGCGCTCGCTGAGCGCGCTCAACGACTCCAAGCAGCACACCGCACAGGCGCGCGAGGAGCTGTATCCACTGGTGCTGCGCCACGCTGCGCGTGTCGCGGTCATCTGTCGTTGCGCCGGCGGGATCGACGAGCGTGGCCTGCACAACACGAACCTCGCGGCGCTGCGCGACGCCTTGCGCAATGTCACCGACGGCGTGCCGGGCGAGGTTCTTTGTCTCGTGGACGGTTTCTCCGTGCCCGAGTTCGAGCGTCCCCAGCGCGCGATCGTGGACGGGGACGCCACCAGCGCCGCGATCGCCGCCGCGTCGATCGTCGCGAAGGTCACCCGCGACCGCTACATGCACCACGCCGACACCCTGCATCCCGGCTGGGGATTCTCCGAGCACGTCGGCTACTCCACCCCGGTACACCGTGACGCTATCGCGCGCCAGGGCGTTTCGCCTTTGCATCGGATGTCGTTTCAGTCGCTGGCTTACCAGCAGCTGGCGCTGTAGCTCGGCGTCGAAGCCGATCACCATGCTCCCTCAACGTGGTCCAGGCGCAGGAGACGGTTTTGGCTGTCCACCATCACGCCGATCGCGTCGAAGCGGATCGTGTGGGCGGTGGGGCGGATGTGCTTCTGGTCGGTCAGCCAGGCGGTGGCGAGTTTGCGCAGGCGGATGCGCTGGCGGGGGCGCAGCCAGACGAGGGGCTGCTGGTCGGGTCGGGGTCCGCGCGGGCGGACGTCCACGCGCCGGGTCTTGACCTCGGCGAACACGAGCGTGCGATTGTCGAAGGCGATCAGGTCGATCTCGCCGTGGCGGGTGCGCTCGTTGCGTCCCAGCAGGGAGAAGCCGAGCCGCTCGAAGTGGGCTGCGGCCAGCTCCTCGCCGCGTCGGCCGAGCGTGTGACGGGGGTCTTCGCGTGGGGCGCCTGAGGGGGATGGTGGGGATGGGCTGTCAGAGGCGACGTGCATGATCGGCAACGCTAGGTCGCGGATCGTGTCCTGCGAGCGCGATCTGTGTCAATACTGTCGCTGGACTGTGACGTAATCTGCACAAGCCGAGCCGTCGGCGAGCAGGGGCTGTTATACTGCGTCGGTATGACTCATCGTGTCGGTGTCAAGGGACAGGTAGTGATACCTAAGGATCTGCGTGAGCGCGCAGGGCTGCACCCGGGAGCGGACGTCGAGTTCGAATTGGATGGACAGCGGGTGAGCATCAAGGCGGCTCGTGGGGGCCCAGTAGGGCTGGGCGGGCGGTTCGCGCAGAGCGGTATGGCTGAGCGCCTGCTCGAGGATCGCTCGCGCGAGCCACGTTGACCGTCTGTCTGGACTCGTGGGCGGTCCTTGCCTGGCTCGACGGCGAGGAGCCCGCGCACGAGCGCATCGAGCAGCTGCTCAGCGACCGGCCGCTGATGAGCTGGGTGAACACCGTGGAGGTCTACTACTGGGTGCAGCGTGACCACGGCCGCTCTGAAGCAGACGACGTGCTTGCCGGGTTGCGCAAGACGCTCGAGCTGGATCTGCCCGGCACCGCGCTGATGATCGAGACAGCCCGCCTGAAGGCGAGCACCCCGATCGCGCTTGGCGACTGCTTTGCGATCGCCACCGCCTGCGCTCACAACCTGACGCTTCTAACCGGAGACCCCGAGATCCTCGATCGGGAGGACCTGCCCTGCTTGGTCGAGGACCTGCGTGACACCCGGACGCAGCTCTGAGCTCATCGACTCCAAGCCCTGTAGCTGGCTCCCGATCCGCGGGGAGTCAAACACGCTGAAGGAGCGCTGCGGCGAGCGAAAAGGCGAGGTGAACCAACTCGCGCCCAGCCCGCAACGTCTCGGTCGGTCCTCGCAACGGCCGAGAGAGAAACATATTTGCTCCTCAGTCGGGCGCCTCGAAGCCCGATTGATAAGGCATTTCGTGCGTCCGCGGGCTTGGGAGCGCCATGATCGCCACTTCGCCTCGGCTCTCTGGCACCATGTCGCCCGCACGCAGCCACACCGCGCTATCCGCATGGTTGGGGCAAAGTCATGGCTACAAAGCTCTCGTATTCAGAAACAGTCTCGCCCAAGTCTTTTCGGCGGCGTCGCTGCAGCGCGAGTGTCATGGCTGTGCGCGCCTGTCGCAGCCTCGCGTGCAGCGCCTTGCTGCTCGTGGCGATATTCGCGCTGAGCGCGTGTGGTGGTAGTAGTGGTGGTGGGACCTCACGTCATGATGCAGAGCCCTCTGGATCTGCCGCGGCGGATCCGGTGGCCGAACCCAACGCTGTCGTCGTGTGGGTTGGAGGGCACGCGATCACCAGGGCGATGTTCGCGCACGTGTTCGCTGGCTTGGTTAAGAGCGAAGGTCCGAATGCGGTGCCGCCCGTGCCGCCTGACTTCGCCGCATGCATCAAGCATCTGGAAGGTGCCTTTGCCCAGTCGGGGTCCACCGGGTCGAAGCCCGACGTGGCACAGCTCAAGGGCGAATGCCAGCAGCAGTATCAGAAGCGCGAGAAGCAGGCGCTCGATTCCCTGATTGTCGATCAGTGGGTGATCGGCGCCGCGGCCGAAGAGGGCGTCCACGTCAGCGACCACGAACTCCAGCGGGAACTCAGGAAAGCCGAGGCCGGACAGACGCAGGCGCAGGCCGCGCAGGAACTGGCGACCTCGGGCCGGACTTTGGCGGACTTTGCGCTTGAAACAAAGGTGCAGCTGCTCGCGGAAGGGATCCGACACGTGCTTGCCAGGAAAACGGGGCACATCACCCCGGCGCAGGTCGCTGCCTACTACAACGAAAACAAGCGTCTCTTTGGCGTCCCCAAGCGGCGTGATCTAGAGATCGTCCGCGCCGGAAGTGAAGCGGAAGCACGGAAGATCAAGAGCGAAATCGCCTCCGGGGAGACCTTTGCCAGCGCCGCGAGTAAGCTCCCACCCCTCCATCAGCCGATATTCAGCAGAAAAGGCTTGGTCTTGGGCTACGAACCGGGCTTATATGCCGAGCCCCCTCTCGATCACTCCATCTTTGCTGTCAAGCCAAACGTTCTCAGCGGACCGGTGGGGATTTCGCTTGGCTACTACGTCTTTGAGGTGAAGCGGACCTATCCGCCCCATCAGAAAACGCTGGCGCAGGTACAGGCCGTTATCAGGCAAAAACTTCCCAACATCCTGTACAAACAGGCGCTGCTTGCGTTCGTTAGGGAATGGCGCAAGAGATGGACGGCAAGAACGGATTGTCAAGCCGGCTATGTCGTGGCGAAATGCAGGCAGTTCAAGGCTTCCAATGCAACCCCGCTCGAAAAAGAAGATCCTTACACTTTCAACTGAGCTATCAGTGGCCATACGTAGCAGTGGCCGCGTACCGTCGAGCCGTTCGTCCTGGGGTGTCAATTGCCGCCCCTAGTAGTAGTACTTTGTAGTCTGTTTGAGCCGGACCCCCGCGGGAGGTCATCCCTGCACGACGACGCGCGCCCCCACACGCATCAAGCGTACTGTCTGCCGGGGTTCTTGGTGGCGCTGATCGACTCTCCGCGATGACTAGATACATCGTCCAACTGCGGTCGCTTTCCCCTTGGTTTTGTGAACTGCAGCTCTTACCATGTCGCCTCCGGCTTCCTGTCTGACGCACACTTGACTCTGTCCTCGTTTGCGAACCGAGATCGTAGTGGCAGTCAAGCAGGACCTCGCGCTACCAAGCGGTCACGGCGCGGCCTCGCGAATCAGTCAGAGACAATCCAGCCAATCACTTGACTTCGACCGTCCAGCACGCTACATCAAGTAGCAGTTCTGGCGGGACACTACCGCGACGAGACCACGAAGACGGAGTCAAAATGAAATTGCTAAAAATGAAATTGCTAACGGTGCTGGGCGTGATGCTAACGGCGACGTTCGCCTTCGGCACGATGGCGACATCAGCACTTGCCTTACCAGACATCTCGATAGCGTTAGGTGGAAGCTATCCACTCCGTGGTCAATTTGCAGACAACGGTAAAACACAGGTCAACCTCGAAACGACGGGGGGAAGCAGAATCGAAGGCAAAGGCCTCGCTATGTCAGGCTCGATCGAAGAATTATCGGCATCGGGCAGGGCTGAATTAGAGATATTAGGAGTTAAAACGGGCAAAACTGCATGTCACAGCCAGGGTGACAAAGAAGAAGAAGTGTTAGTGAAAGATATCTTGGCACTTGTCCCCATCCGCTTAGCACCGTTAGAAATCGGGGTACTTCATACGGGCCAGGAAGTTGAAATCATATGTGGCAAAATCAAAATCAAAATAAAGGGTGCTGTGATCGATACGCTCAATGCCGGCGAAGGTGAGCTTACCGAAGTGGGTGGCAAGCTTGAAGGCTCTAAAGGCAAAAACACCCTCACGAAGTACTTCAACGACGAAGGGCACGAAGTAGAAGCGAGGCTTGAAGCTAACTTCGGCACAGGCTTTCTCCAGGCCGACGTCACCGTTGGAGAAGAAATCAAAATAAAAGCCTTAGAAGGCAAGATGTTCGAAATCACCGGAAGATGACGACGTATTCATGCGGTGCTCAAAAGGCGCACGGGGCGGGGATCCTCCAGAGTGGTCCTACGGATGAGGGGCGCGCGCAACCACGAATTGCTCCACCGCCGGATGAGGGTGCGCGAAGCTCGGGGGTGTCGCACAGCGCCCGCAGTCGGCACTCGAAGGGCCGTGAGCAAAACCTCTCGAGCGCCAGCGAGATCGATAACCGAGCTGCCCCCGCCGCATCGCGCGCATCAGCGCAGGTCTATCGCCCCGGCGAGATCTGCCAATGGGAAAAATCAGACCGTAGTTGACCTGCTGGGTGCCTTTGCGTCCCTCACGCGAGTGACCGAGCTTCGCCAGCGGACAGCAGCGCCCCTCCACGTAGCTCGATGACAGGTCATAGTGCACAAAGCCATCTTCGGACAGGTGCCGATGAGCCAGTGCCTTATCGATCTGCTCCTGACGCTCAAGCAGCCAGTCCATCGCGGAGAGCAGATCGGCCTCCATGACCTCACGGAGGTCCAGCTCCTGCGAGAGCGTGCTCTGCCCAAAGCGCCGTGTGCCCGAGAGCTTCGAGCCCGGACCGATCACACGCTGGACGATCATCGCCACCACCAGGTCACGCTCACGGCAACATTCACGGCAGATCAGGCGCTCCACGTCGAGCGCGCGCAGCACACCGAGCACGCAGGCGACGTGACCGTGAGGCAGCGAACGCTCGATCTCGAACTCCTCATCGAGATCCACAAGCGTCTTGCCGGCGAGCATAGCGCGGATCCCATCGATCACGTGGGGCGCCAGGTGCAGAGGTTGCCGACCGTTTCGTTGGGGACCTTGCCGCTCTCGCGGTAGGAGCGCCGCAACAGCGTGCTTTCGGCAACCGAGCCTCAAAACTCCAAAAACTTCCGACTAGAGACACCCCACCAATGAGAGGTCGAGCACGCCCTCCGGAGTCAGAGACAATCCACGCATTTGCTTGACTAGCGGGATCCCGGGTGCGACACTCGCAGTGCAGTTGCACTACCATACAAGACATAGGAGTCCAAAATGAGATACCTCAAGGTACTAGGCGTGGCGCTGGTGGCGATGTTTGCTCTCGGCATCACGGCGATATCCGCGTCTGCGTTACCCGATCTCTCGGTAACATTAGGCAGCGCCTATCCCATACATGTGAATTTCGCCGACAACGGCACAACGATAACGAAACTCGAAACTACCGGCGGCAGTAAACTCGCCGGTAAAGGCGTGTCGGTGTTACTATTGAGCGAAAACACATTATCTTCATTAGGTACGTTTGAAGCAGTATTCTTAGGCGTCAAAGATGGCTCGGCGGCCTGCAGTAACGGTACCGAAAAAGAAACAGTGGCTACCAAAGGCACTTATCACCTCGTCACCGTCACATTAACACCAACATTAACGAGTGGGGTCGCCTTCTTAGTTACTCCACTCACAATCACATGTGCCAAAGTAAAAGTCGAAGTGGAAGGTTGCGCGCTCTCCACGCTCACCGCAGCGGCGGGTGAGATTACCGAAGCGAGCGGCGAACTCAAGGGCAAAAACGGTAAAAACACGCTGGAAAAGTTCGAGAACGACAGTGGAACATCAGTAGAATGTATTCTCAAAGCTAACTTTGGCACCGGACTCCTGCAGGCCGATGAGATTGTTGAAGAACTAGTCACGCTGAAGGTCTTAGAAAGCAAGATGTTCGAAATTTCAGGACTGTGATCGCAGTCATGGATGCCTGGAAGGCAAGATGACCGCAATTGCGGCATAGCGTCCCGCAGGCGAGATGGTGCGCGGGATCGAGGGTGGTTCCGCGCACCACGCCAGTGATCAAGGCGCAAGGACTGGTCGAGTTGGTCGCCGCAGTTCGACGGGAGCAGGGAGTGGGAAACACCGATTGACAGCCCGACCGGCTATATGAGATCGTTAGAGACTAGCTGAGATTTATCGAGGTCGATTGGCGACGAATAGATGAGATGAGTTGAAAAATTTGAGGAGAACGGGGAAGAAGATACGCTGGAGTGTCGTTCAGCGCCTGCGGCTGCCGCAGGCGGCCGTGTACGCGAACGGCACCAGCATGGCAGGAGTGCTGTGCCCGCTCCTGCTCCTCACCCTCTCGTGTGGCGCCCTCGCGTTCACCGCCGCCCCGACCCTGGCCGCGGGAGTTCAAGCCTGCCCTGACGAACAGATACGTCAGGAACGCGACTCGACGGCGCTGCCCGACTGCCGCGCCTATGAACTGGTCACGCCCGCGCAGAAGAACGGGGCCGAGGTCGGCGTGGCGTTCCTAGCACCCACGTTCCAGATCGCGAGCAACGGCCAACAGGTGATCGCCAACAGCCTCCAGTGCTTCGCTGGATCCGAATCATGTGTCCCCGAACGCCAGTCCATGGGCGAGCCCTTTGAGTTCACGCGGACGAGCGCTGGCTGGGTAACTCATCCGCTCGCGCCACCCGGAAGCTTCGAAGCCGACAGTTGGTGGAACATTAGCGCCGACGTCGGCACCGCACTGTACAGCATGCCGAGCCCACCCGAAGGCCAGGATGCGTTCTACGCCCGCCAACCTGACGGAACGTTCGCCGCTGTCGGCCCGTTCGCAGAAGCACATCGCGACGCCACCTACCGTGAATTGCCCACCCAAGAAGATGTGGTCGCAACGGCCGATCTCTCCCACGTCGTGTACGAGCCGGAGAGGTCGCTCTGGTCATTTGATCACACCGGAGAAGGAATCGCATTTGGAACACCGGCGCTATATGAGTACGTCGGCGCGGGCAATGCCCTGCCACTGATGGTGGGGGTGAACGGCGGGCCTGAAAGCCACGAACTGATCAGTCGGTGCGGTACCGTGCTTGGCGACCCCACCGGCGGGATTCAGAGGCACTATGGGTCGCTGTCCGCGGACGGGCGCACGGTGTATTTTACCGCCATGCAAGGTTCAGAAATCGTAGGTTGCCCCCCGGTTGATGAGCTGTATGCCCGCATCGACGGTGGAATTTCAGATGCCCACGCTGTGCTGATATCGGGACCAACGCCCGCCGCCTGTACCAGCGAAGAATGTAAAGAAAACACGAGCAAAGAAAAAGAATCTGAACGCGCTCGCAACGCGAATTTCGAAGGCGCCTCGACCGATGGCTCAAAGGTGTTCTTCACCGATACCCAGCAGCTTACCGACGGCGCCAGCGAGGACGAAAATCCTGGCTCGACGGCCGTCGGTGGTTGTCGGAAGGAAGAACCGGGTGGCTGCAACCTGTACGAGTCCGAATGCCCCAACGGCAATCGCTGCGCGCAGCCGTCCGAACGACGTCTGATCGACCTCTCGGAAGGCCTCGGAGGCACCCCGGTCCCCGGTGGTCCCCGCGTGCAAGGACTCGTCGCGATGTCAGCCGACGGCTCGCACGTCTACTTCGTCGCCAAGGGTGCGCTGACCGGCGAAGAAGAAAACGCGAACCACGAAAAGGCGACAAACGAAGAGGACAACCTGTACGTGTACGGGGATGGCCACCTCGCGTTCGTTGCGATGCTTTCCGCGTTGGATGAAACGGAGTGGGAAGTTGGTACCCAGCTTGCCTTGTCGGCGAACGTGACGCCGGACGGACAGTTCCTCGTCTTCACCAGCCATCGGGCGTTGACGCCTGATGACACGCGGAATGAAGGGCCCACGCAGGTGTTCGAGTATGATGCGCAGACGAAGTCGCTGATACGAATCTCGATCGGCGAGAACGGCTTCAACGATGACGGCAACGAAGGTGCTGGCGGCGCCGGAATCGTGCACGCAGGGCTCCCGATCGAAACCGCGAGCGTTCCGGTGCGATCGGACCCCACGATGTCTGACGATGGTGCGTTCGTATTCTTCCACAGTCCGGTCGCTCTGACTGCCGGGGCACTGAACGACGTCCAGACGAGCGAATCGAGCGAACTGACCGAAGAAGAAAAGCTCGCGCAGAATATCTACGAGTATCACGCGGGTCACGTATATCTGATCTCCGATGGAAAAGACACTACGGCGCAAGGGGACAGCCTAGTCGTGCCCGTCGAACTCGCCGGCAGCGACGCCTCGGGCGCAAACGTCTTTTTCGCGACCTTCGACCCGCTCACCCGGGACGACACGGATGGGGAGCGAAACTACTATGACGCTCATATCTGCAGCGAAGAAGAACCCTGCCCTCCGCTGAAGCTCGTGCCGTCGGCGCCGTGCGAAGGCGAAGCGTGTCACGGCGTCCCCCCCGGTCAGAGCACCGGCCAGACACCGGGCAGCGAGAGCTTCATTGGCCCCGGCAACCTCATCCCGATTGCTCCCGCACCCCCGAAGCCCAAGACCGCCACCCAGATCCGCGCCGAAAAGCTCGCTAACGCACTCAAGGCCTGCCGCGCTAAACACAACGAGCACAAGCGAGCAACCTGCGAAAAGCAGGCACGCAAGCGGTTCGGCTCGGCGAAGAAGGTGGCGAAGGCAAAGGGAGCTGGCAGCAACCTGAGGGCTAAATGATGTGGCCTCTCTTCAATAGTCCTTTTCATAGCTTTTCTGGAGCTGACGGCGTGCGTCCTCCCCGGAAGGAAAAGGGCAGGACGCTCACGGCCTGCCTTTTCCTTTCCGTGACCGCCTTGTTCTTTTCGTTGCTCGGGTCGATGGCCTCCGCCGCCAGCCCAGCTCCGGATTTGACGATCCATTCGCTGGCTATCCCCAGTCGCTTCTCCTCAGCTGACACTGAAGGATGCCTGGGGCCTGAAAGTAGCCTCAACTCGGCGTGTGACTACTACCAGGTGACCGTGACCAACGCGGGCAGCCAGCCCGCATCCGGGCCGATCACGCTCACCGATGAATTGCCTGCGGGAATGAAGATCGGTGGCCGCTCGCTTGGCGAAGTCGTGCAGTTCTCGCTGGCTGAAAACGAGCCGACGGCTTTCGATCATGAAGCCCCCGAAGGCCGACCACTCTATCCGCTCCGAAATCATCAAGTAACTACCCTGTGTCAACCAGAAGCACTGCCGGTGAGCTGTGAACTCCCAGAATCGCTTCAGCCGGACCAGAGGCTCGTGATGAAGATCTACGCCACGGTCGAACCGGGCGCCGTGAGCGGGACCAACATCGCGAGCGTCTCAGAGGGCGGCAAACTGGTAACCTCGACCAGCGAAAACGATGTGATCAGTTCCACCCCACCACCCTTTGGTGCGAGATCGCTTATCTCAGATATCACGGGTTCTAGTGGTGCGTC
This sequence comes from uncultured Solirubrobacterales bacterium, assembly GCA_963749285.1. Lineage (GTDB taxonomy): Bacteria > Actinomycetota > Thermoleophilia > Solirubrobacterales > Solirubrobacteraceae > Palsa-744. The sequence goes on from CAVVMD010000002.1 coordinate 669,104, forward strand.
AGATGTTCAGGCGGGCGATCACCCCTACGAGTTCGTCACGAGGATCGATCTCAACACTCTGATTGGCAAGAATCCCCAGGGAACGGCCGAGGCCACGCCTCCCGGGCACGGCGTAAGAGACGTGGTGTTGGACCTGCCGCTCGGCTTTCTCGGCAGCGCAACGTCGACACCAAAATGCGCGTTCGCGCAGCTGCAGTCGTTTCCCAACAGCTGCCCGCCGAACACTATCGTCGGGCACATCACGACCGAGCCTACACAGGCTGCGGTTGCGAATAGCCCTCTCTACAATCTCATCCCCGAACACGGCGTGGCGGCGGAGTTCGGTTTGGTGGACTTCCTTTCGAGCCCTCATGTGATCGATGCGAGCGTTGTACCCACGGCGCACGGCTACGTCCTACGCGCTACCGCCCGCGAAGTCCCAGACGCCGCGTGGACAGACATCATAACGACGCTCTATGGCAATCCCGCTGCCAAGAACGGCGGCACGTCGGCACCCAGCGCGCAGTTCACCAACCCATCAGACTGCTCGGGTGAACCGCTCACCACCAAGCTCTACATGGATTCCTGGGAACACCCGGGTGCGCTGAACGCCGATGGCACCCCCAACCTCTCCGACCCTAACTGGAAGGAAGCGGTGAGCGAATCGCCGCCGGTGACGGGCTGTAATGCGCTGCGCTTCTCGACGGAAGCGTTCAGCGTCAAACCGGAAACGTCGGCGGCGGACACGCCGACGGGCCTGAACTTCGATTTGAAGATCCCCCAGTCAGAGACGCCGGAAACGCTCGCGACGCCGCCGCTGCGCAATGCGAGCGTCACGTTGCCTCCCGGCCTGACGGTCGACCCCTCCGCCGCGGGCGGCCTGCAGGCATGCTCCGAGGCGCAGATCGGCTGGCTCGGCGGTAGCGTCACCGATTTCACCCCGGACGCGCCGACGTGCCCGGAAGCGTCGAAGATCGGCTCAGTCGAAGTCCTCACGCCACTGCTCGCGAACTCGCTCGTGGGTTCCGTGTATCTCGCCAGCCAGAATGAAAACCCCTTCCACGCCCTGCTCGCGGGCTACATCGTCATCGACGACCCGGCGACGGGAACGATCGTGAAGATCGCCGGAAACCTCACACCGAATCTCCAGACGGGCCAGATCACGGGTGTGTTCGACGAAAATCCACAGTTGCCGTTCTCAGACCTCAAACTGCACTTCTTCGGCGGCCCCCGCGGCGACCTCGCCACCCCCGAAGGCTGTGGCACCTACACCACTATGAGCGACTTGGAACCATGGTCGGCCCCCGAATCGGGCCCGGATGCAACCCCGTCCGACAGCTTTCAGATCAACTCGGGTTGCGTCTCGGGGTTCGCCCCCGCCCTCAGCGCGGGTACCGTCAGCCCGCAGGCGGGCGCCTTCTCGCCGTTCACGCTGTCCCTCTCCCGCAACGACTCAGAAGAAGGTCTCGGCGGCCTGACGGTCTCGCTGCCGACCGGCCTCCTCGGCAGGATCGCGGGTATCGCGGAGTGCTCGGACGCCCAGGTCGCCGCTGCCGCCGCCAGCTCCGGCGCGGCCGAGCAGTCCAGCCCTAGCTGTCCCTCCTCCTCCCAGCTCGGCACGGTCACGACCGCGACGGGTCCTGGCCCCGACCCGTTCGTCGTGGGTGGCAAGGCTTACCTGACGGGCCCCTACAAGGGCGCTCCCTATGGCGTGGCCGTCATCGTGCCTGCCCTCGCCGGCCCATTCGACTTGGGGACGGTCGTGATCCGCCAGGCCCTCTACATCGACCCCAACGATGCGCACGTCACCGACGTCTCCGATCCGTTCCCCACGATCCTGCAGGGCATACCGTTGCGCATCAAGAGCGTCAACGTGACCCTCGACCGCCCTGAGTTCACCTTCAATCCCACAAGCTGCGAACCGAAGGCGATCAACGCCACCCTGACCTCGATTGGCGGCGTTCCCGCCGCGGTCTCGAGCCGCTTCCAGGCGGCGGGTTGTGCGAGCCTGCCGTTCAAGCCGCAGTTCGCGGTCTCGACGCAGGGTAAGACCAGCAAAGCGGCTGGTGCGAGCCTGGACGTGAAGATCGCTTATCCCAGTAGTGGGGAGGCGAACATCGCCAAGGTCGACCTGCAGTTCCCGAAGGATCTGCCGTCAAGGCTGACGACGTTGCAGAAGGCGTGCGCCGAAGCGCAGTTCGACACGAACCCTGCTGGATGTCCAGCGGCGTCTGACATCGCGACCGTGGTCGTGCACACCCCATTGCTGGACGTGCCCCTGGTCGGCCCGGCGTACTTCGTCAGTCACGGCGGTGCGGCGTTCCCCGACGTCGAGCTGGTGCTGCAAGGCGAAGGCGTCAAGCTTGTCGTGGACGGTAAGACGCAGATCAAGAAGGGGATCACATTCTCGCATTTCGAAACAGTCCCGGACGCTCCCTTCACCTCGTTCGAATTCAACGCGCCCGAGGGTCCGTACTCGATCCTCACCGCGAACGGGAACCTGTGCGCGCCGACCACGACCAAGACGGTCCGCAAGCGCGTCACGGTTCGCAGCAACGGGCATATCAAGCACGTCACGAAGACGGTCACGAGCACTGTGTCGGAACCGCTGCTGATGCCGACCACGATCACCGGACAGAACGGCGCCGTCATCAAACAGACGACGAAGATCGCCGTCACCGGCTGTCCAAAGGTCGGGAAGGCGCATAATAAGCAGAAGGCCAACCACCACAAGAAGACCGGAGACAAGAAGAAGTAGGGCACGCGACCTTCGGCCGGTGGTATTGATAGAGTTCGGGTGGGCCTTGATGTTAGTTTGTGATATCCAGCAGGCGGTTGGTGTCTCGGCGAGCAGTACGGCACGGCGTCGTCGGCGCTGATCACGTCCTCCACTCGTCAGATCACCTTCCAAGAATCTCGGGGCGGTGCAGACCCTTGAACTGTCGACACTCGGGCACAATGTCCCCCGGACTGCAGTCCGTCTGCGCGGTCCACTTCGCCCTCCATTGCTTGATGAATCCGGCGAGCGCTTGTTCTTGCAGCGGACGGGCCAATTGCCGCTGAATCGACGCTTGGACCTCTGTCAGGGGCTTCTCATGTTCGAACCTGATCTTCACTACATCGAACACGAAGTATCCGTACGACGTGCCTATGGGGCCGGTGAGCGCCCCTGGTGTGGCTGCAAAGATGGCCCGATTCAACTTGGGCTCGCCGTACACGTGCGGCTGAAGTTCCAGCACTAAGCCTTCGTGGCTGTTGAAGGGCTGCTGGAGCCGCAGCGTTCTCACCACGCTCGCAAAGCTCTTGCCCGAGGCGATTTCGGCCTTGACCTTGGCGGCCGAGGCCTCCGTTTCGGCGCGAGCGATCGTTAGATCGCGCTCGGCCGTCGCCAGATATTCAAATCTGTGCTGCTTGTAGTAGCTCACGATCTGCGCGTGGGTTATGGGTCGAACACGATCCTTGATCGCACGCCGGATAGCCTCGAAGGCAAGTCTGGCCCTCGTTTCGAGCATTATGTCTGCAAGGTTCCGTCCCGCCGGCGAGCGCCGAGACCGCGCTTCGCTCGAGAGCTTGTAGTGCCGCTGGGACCGGGCCAGGCTTGCCCTCACTTCTCGATCGCTTATGGGCACGCCCAATTCGCGAGCTCCGCCAATCAGCCACTCGTTTGAGATCAACTGGTCGAGGATCTTCTGCAGCAATGTCTGATACCGCGTTTGACATTCACGCCCGAGCTGCGACGGTCCCGGCGAGTGTTCGCCAATCGCCGCCGCTTCTGTCGTCAGATGCGCGACGCAGGCGGCGAAGTCTGGTGGAATCAACTGTTCGGATCTCGGCTCACTGCTCAGCTCCGCGCTCAAGAAACGATTGAACGTCGCGCCTGTTATCGTGTACGGCCCAACCCGCGCCACAACTGCTCTTGGGTTGGTCGGTCCGCGGAGCTGCTCAGAGGCGACGGTGGCTTGTGTGACGACATGCACGTGCCTACTTCCGCCACACGACGCAACGACCATCGCGACAAGAGTTCCGGCGACACCAAGCAGCGTTGCATGTCGCGACGTATGCGCGGCCGCCAAACGGGATTGACATTTCCATCGATTTGTTTTTCTTTGGCGTTCCTTAGCTCGCACGTTGCTCTCCATTACGCGAGAGGGCCGGGATATCCCGGCCCTCTCGTTGGTACGTACTATGTAATTAGGAGTGTAGCCCTAGAATTTTTCGCTGGCGATCACTGCCTCTGGTGTCGCGGCGTTCAGTTCGCCGTTGAAGATCGCAGTGTTTTCACCCGCTTTATTCGGTATTTTGATTTTTCCGTCGAGGAGGGAATCAAGGAAGCCTTTAAAGATGAGGAATTCTCCGCATCCTTCGGCTCCCGGGGCTGAGAACGTGTTGTCGACCAGAGAGTTCCCTGTTATGCGGAGCATTTTTTGTCCTTTTTCTTCCAATGTTTCCGGTTCTCCTAGGGTGCCGTGAAGCGGTTTGAATCCTTTCGGCGGATGTGTTTCCCCCGTGGTCAGGTGCAGCTGCAGCGGACTGGATTCAGACCCGATGTAGCAGGAGTTGCCCAAGAGGGAGTTTTTGAGGTGGACCCGGAGCGGTAGGGTCAATGCCGTGCCTTCTTCGGCCGCTAGGGCGAATTCATTGAAAATCACCGGATTTTTTTCGTTGGCCACGAGTTCAGCAGTAGCCGTCACCGCTGTCGCACCTTTTTCAAATACGCTTTTGCACAGTTCCCGAAGGAATTTTTCTGCAGGCCCTTCGCCTTTGATTTCTTCGCATTTGATGCCAAGCAACCCGCCGGGCACGTTCAATTCGGTTTTGGACAGGCTTTCACCATTCTTTGCCGGCAGCGCAAAGAATTCCCTCGGGTTTTCGGGATTCCCGGTCGGTAGACTTCCGCCCTGAAGGATGATCGGCTTATTGATCGGAACTTTGGTGGTCCCGATCGCGAATTCGCCACTGGTGGTGACGTTGTACGTGCACAGCTCATTTCCTGGTATTTCTGTAGGACACTCCTTGAATATTTTAAAGATGCCCTTTGGTTCCGCCATCGCCGGCGAAGCTGATGCTAGCGCGGTGAAGGGCACGATAAGCGCCATTGCCGCCATGACAAGGGTGCGCTTGCGTATGCTCGCCAAGCGCTTGCTTCGATCTTCTAGCATGTCTGCACTCACTTTCTGTTGTTGCCAGTAGAGGTGCGTTTGAGCGTCGTATATAGCCCGCAGTCGAAGCTGCGGTACGAGCGAAACGAGCCTAACCGTCGATGCGGCTTTCGGCAAGAGGTGTTTCTGACAGTGTTTCTGACTGGTAAAGGAATTGTTGCCGACTCGGCAGAGAAATGTTTCTGACTACGCAGCAGTCCGAACATGCAGAACTATGCGGGCAAGATGTGTCGGTAGGGCCGCTGCGGGCGCCGAGCGCCTGATAGTACCCGCGTAGCTTCGTAAGTTCACTCGGGCCCCCGCGGTCGTTCGCACGATCCCGCACTGATCCAGCACCGACTCTGCAGCTGCGCGCGGCACTGGGCGCGTTCGATGCCGGAGAGCGGCCGGCCGCGGTTGCGGCGGGCTCCTGGCTGAAGACGAAGCTGAGCGTTACGCGATGGCGACCCTGGATGAGCGATATTGGCAAGAAGATCACCCACGCGTCGTAGAGAGTTCGCCAGAGCGACTTTGATATAGACGACGCCGTTTGCGTCCTGGCGATCGATACGAAAGCCAGCGATGGCGAGCGTGCGGGTCAACGTCGTTAGGTCGAGCCGAGTACCTCGGCTCGCGGGTTTGGGGAATGAATCTGCTCCGCTACGGTCGCCATGCGCCGGAATAGTTGCAGGTCTCAGTGTTCAACGTTCTGCGCAGGTTGGTTCGGAACCGGGTGATCCCGACCTGGACATCTCTCAAGAAGACAAAACGGGGTGCTGCTCTTCGCGTGTGCACGGGCTGGATCGAATCCGTTGGCCGGTCTGGAGCCCTCGGGGTCTACAACCACATGCAAGAGGACCATCCACAACTCAACATCGCTCTGCTGAAGCCCACGGACCTGGCCGCGCAGCTCGGCGTTTCCCGGGCCTGGCTCTACGAGGCCGCGAAGACCGGGCGCATCCCGTCGATTCGCATTGGCGGCGAGTACGGGCCGCTGCGGTTCGTGCCCGAGGACATCCAGCGCTGGATTGATGACGCACGCGTGGGGTGGGTTCCGGGTCGTTCCGCTCGACCGACCCTAACCTATGCGGATGTCATGCTCCGTGGGGCACACGCGCGTCCCCGCGCACGCCGGTAGGTCCAACGCGATCTATGCGTTGTGCACTCTGGCGGCGCGGGCGATCGCCTCTTCGGTTGCGATGGCGCCGGCGGCCAGCACATGTCGCTCCAGGTGCCCGTAGTAGCGCTCGGTCGTGCGGATGTCCGCGTGTCCGAGCTGGCGCTGCACGTACATCAGCGAGTTCGCCCCCGCCAGCCACGCCGCCGCCGCTGTATGCCGCAGCGCGTGCAACGGCATGTCGCGCAGTCCCGCGTCCTGGAGCGCCGCCTTGTGCCAGTCGCGCGAGACGGTCGTGCGGTCCATCGGCTCACCGTCGCCGTCGCCCTCCCATCGTCCGTTATCACGCTTGCGCGTGCGTACCGGCATTACGAACACGTAGGCGCCGGCCTGGTCGCCGTGGGCCATCTCGCCACGGCGGGCCAGGTGGTCGCGCAGCACTCCCGCCAGACCTTGCCCGATCTCCACGGAGCGGAAGCGGTCGGACTTGGTGGACCCGACCGAGCTCTTGCGCGAGCGGTAGACGACGATCACGCCGCCGGTGTCCTCGAGCTCCAGGTCGCTTACCTTCAGCGCCAAGGCCTCGGAGATGCGCAGGCCGCTGCCGATCAGCAGCTCCGCCACCGGCCGGTAGATGGTCGAGCAGGAGTCCAGGTAGAGCGGAATCTCGTGCAGGCGCAGGTACTCACGCTCGATGTGCCCGGATGGCAGGCGTGGCACCCGCAGCGCCGGGTTGGCCACGATCAGACCATCCTCGACAGCCGCGTTCAGACACACCACGAGCGTCCCCAGGGTGTTGTTGATCGTCTTCGGAGCGAGCTCCTCGGCTTCCATCGCCTCGACCCACTCGTCCATCAGCCCACGGACATGATCGACGTCGAGTCGACCAAGCGCTGTCGGTCCCAGGGCCGGCACGAGCCGCAGGCGACCGTCCCGCTCATATGCCTGCCAGGTTCCCGGCTCCAGGTAGGGCTTGCGGCGGCTCAACCATCGCTCCCAAAACGCCCCGAAGGACTCCTTGGTATGGCGAACCTCGCCGCGCTCCTGCTTCTCGACCAGCCGGCGCCGGGCATCCCGCGCGGCCTTCTCGCTTGAGAAGCCGCGCTTGCTCGTCTGCGAGCCGTCCGAGCGTCTGGCCACGTAGCGCCACTTCGTTCCCGATGCCGTCTCGTACGGGTAGATGCCGCCGCTCTGCCCGTGACGAGTCTCCCGGCGGCGCTCGGAGCGCTCGTGGTCATGGATCGCCTCGTCGAACTCCTTGGCCGTCTCCTCGGCCTTGAAGCGTCGCGAGCGCTGGCGGCCGGTGGAGTCTCGCCATCGGACCTCCCAACTGCCCTTCGTATTGCTGTAGCTCATTACGCCTCCTTCGTCCGAACATCGGCACGTGGGATGTTCGGAAAAATGTTCGGAGTTGCCATTGGCAACAATCCGAACAGTAGCGCGATCAGGAGACGGAAGCAAGCGGACATTGAAAAAGCCCCGCTCAGCAAGGCTTTCTTTATGCGCCCGAGTGGACTCGAACCACCACGGACCAAAGCGGTCCACAAGGCCCTCAACCTTGCGCGTCTACCAATTCCGCCACAGGCGCAGAGCACGCGAGTATACCCCCGTCCCGATCCCTGACAGGCCTGGGGAACGCCGCATTCAGGCGGCTGGGCGCGGTCGACATTTGCATCCATCCACAGGGCGCGCTATCGTACGAACACGTGTTCGTCGGAGTCCCCAGTCAACCTGAACATAGGGAGCGGAACAGGCAATCATGGATCTGACTAAGCGCCAGCAGGAGATATTCGACTTCATTCGCAAGCATTCGGCCAAGTACGGCTACCCGCCGACGGTGCGCGACATCGGCAAAGCGGTCGGGCTGGCCTCGTCCTCGACCGTGCACGCGCACCTGGCCAACCTGGAGAAGATCGGCCTCTTGCGCCGGGATCCCTCCAAGCCGCGCGCGATCGAGCTGCTCGACCGGGCGATGGGCAGCGCCGTGGAAGGCGTGCGCGGGATCGTGCGTCCCGGCGACAGCCTGCCGCTGGTGGGCTCGGTTGCCGCGGGAGCGCCCATGCTCGCCGAGGAGAACGTCGAGGAGTACGTCTCCGTTCCCGAGCTCGCGGGCGGGGGGGACGGCCAGTACCTACTGCAGATCCGCGGTGACTCGATGAAGGACGCCGGCATCCTCGACGGCGATTACGTGGTGGTGCATTCGCAGGACACCGCACGCGACGGCGACATCGTCGTCGCTCTGCTGGGCGAGGAGGCTACGGTCAAGCGCTTCTTTCACGAATCCGACCACATCCGGCTGCAGCCCGAGAACGAGACGATGGAGCCGATCCGCAGCTCCGACGTGCAGGTGCTCGGACGCGTCGTGGGGTTGCTCAGGAGCGTGTGAGGGGCGGAGTCGGGTTCGAAGCCCGCTGGCTGGGTCTTCACAGACTGTGGGTCACGGACCGCGCCCGGGCGCCGAGGGCGCGGCGCGCTTTACACGGCATCCCGCGCGCGCTACCGTCTGAGATGCAGGTCAAGCAGCCGCGGGGGCTGAGATGCCCTCGAGGAAAGTCCGGACACCGAAGGGCAGGGTGGTCGAGCGATCGACCCGGGGAAACCCGCGGGAAAGTGCCACAGAAACAAACCGCCTACGCCCGCCGTCCCACGTGAACGGCGGGCCGGCAAGGGTGAAATGGTGCGGTAAGAGCGCACCAGCGCCGCGGTGACGCGGCGGCTGGGCAAACCCCACCCGGTGCAAGGTCAGATTGGACCGCTTGCAGGCTGCTCGCCAAGGTCCAGGTAGGCCGCGCAGATGGATGGCTGCTCAACGACAGAATCCGGCTTATCGACCTGCTACGGAAAAGCCCCGCTTCGGCGGGGCTTTTCTATAAGTCTCGTCACTGGGTTCGCTGTGCTCAAGTCTCAAGCCGTCGCGGACGGCACCCGACTATGACCGTGTGTTCTCCCAGCGCTTCATGGCGGACGAGGGACAGGCGGTCTCCGCCGGTTCCCGACGGCGGCGGGTCTCTCCATCCAGGATCGCCCGGTTCCTCCTGGGCATGCCCTCGCAACCGTTCGCGACCGGCTCCGCGTCTCCAATGGCGAGCGGGCTCGCGCAGGCGCCGTGGGGACGGTGGTGGGATGCCCGCCCGCGTCTGCTGCGCCTCATGGCGCTGCTCGCGATCGCCTGGATGGCGGTCTACCTCGTCTGGCGCGTCGGCTGGAGCTGGCACGGCGCGAGCCGCTGGCTGTGGGGCGCCCTGCTCGTTACCGAGCTGTACGGGCTGTGGAATCTCTCGATCCTGACCTGGTTCTCCTGGCGCATGCCCGCCACCACGCGCCCGCCCTGCACGCCCGGGCGTCAGGTCGACATCTATGTGTGCACGTACGACGAGACGCCGACCGTGCTGCGAGCGACGCTCGCCGGCTGCGCGGCGGTCACCTACTCCCACACCACCTATCTGCTCGACGACGGCCGCAGGGCGGAGATGGCCCAGCTCGCGCGTGAATGGGGCGCCGAGTACCTCACGCGACCCGATAACGAGCACGCCAAGGCCGGCAACATCAATCACGCGCTGCCGATCACCGGAGGCGAGCTCGTGTTCGTGCTCGACGCCGATCACATTCCGCTCCCCGATGCCCTCGATGCGGTCGTCGGCTACTTCGACGACGAGGGTCTCGCGCTCGTCCAGACGCCGCATGATTTCTATAACCAAGACTCGATCCAGCATTACGAGATCGGGCGCCACGAGCAGTCGGTGTTCTACTCGGTCATCTGCCCCGGCAAGGATCGGCACGATGCGGCGTTCTGGTGTGGTTCGGGCGCGGCGATCCGTCGCGCCGCGCTGCTGCAGGTCGGCGGCGTCGCGGTGCAGACGATCGCGGAGGACTTCCACACGACGATCAAGCTGCACCGTGCCGGGTGGCGCTCGCGCTACCACGACGAGGTGCTGATTCAAGGTCTCGCTCCGCACGATCTCGCGGCCTACCTGTTGCAGCGCGACCGCTGGGCGCGCGGCAACCTCTCGGTATTCACGACGCCCGAGTCGCCGCTGCGCGCATGCGAGCTGAGCGCGATCCAGCGGCTGAGCTATTTCGCAAGTCTGTCGTCCTATCTCGCCGGTCCGATGCGACTGCTGATGCTCGGCACGCTCACCGCGGTGCTGTGGACGGGTCAGTTGCCGCTCACCGCGACGCTGTTCACGCTCGGCGTGCTGTGGGCGCCGGCGACACTGCTCTCGATCGCCGCCGGATCGGCCCTGTGCCGTGGCTACCAGCGGATCTCCGACACGACCCACTTCGAACTCTGCACCGCCGAAATCTTCGCGCGGGCGTTGCGCTGCGTGGTGCGACCCGGCCGCACGACGTTCAGGGTGACGCCGAAGGAGGGCGTCGACTTCGGCGGATTCGACGCGCTCCGCCAGCTGCCCGCGGTCCTCGTGATCGCCATCCTGCTCTGCGGCGGCGTCGTACTGAGGATTCTCGAGGAGGCGGGCGTGCACCTGTTCCTGCCGAGCCTGCACGGGATCGCGTTGTGGGTCGTCCCGCTCGTCGGCGCGTTCGAGCTTCGTCGGGTCATGCGCACGCTCGCGATCATCACCCGGCGCCGTCAGCAGCGGATCGAGTACCGCATGCCCCTCGCCGCCCCCGCGGTCGCTGCCCCGTGCGCGCCTGGCGCACCACCGCTGATCGGCCGCGCTCGCGACCTCTCCCCATCGGGCGTCGGCCTCGAGCTGCCGGCTCCGATCGCGCTCGGCACGCGGGCCACCGTCACGGTCCAGCTGCCGGAGGTCTCCGGGGAGACCGTCCCGGTCAGCCTCGATCTGACGATCCAATCGTGCCGGCGTGAGGGCGAGACATGGGTGGTCGGATCCCGCATCACCGGCGCCAGTGCGCAGGACAGTCGCCGCGTGGTCGAGTACTGCTACGTCGTCTATCAGGCCAGGCGTCTGCGTGGAAGCGGGCCGCCGGTCGCTCTGCCCACGCCGGTCGCGGTGGTCGAGCTTCCCGCCACGACCGCGCTCGGGGCGGAGCTGGTTTCCGCCTGAGAGTCTAGTGTCCCGAGTCGGAAATTCGTTGAGTGTTTGCCGAGTGGATGGTCGTGATCTGACGTTCGATGGCGGCGGTCTACTGGCCGATCTTCGATCGGTCGGTAGTACGTGGGCCGTCGACGGCGGGCGTCAGGCGCGGGCAGACGCCGGGAAACGCCATCGAATTTGTGACTAGGGACACTAGCTGTCCGGTCGCGCTACGCCGCCACAGGACTGGGCCTGCGCCCGAGCCCCTCGAGCGCCGCGAGCATCGCATCCAGCTCGCAGTCGATCTTATCCGGCCAGGGCTTGGGCGGATGCTCGTCGAGCGTCTTCAGCCCGTTGCCGGTGATGATCGCCACGACCGTGTCGTCGGGGGCGAACCTGCCTTCACGCGCGAGCTTCTCGAGCACCGCGATCGTGGTGCCGCCGGCGGGCTCGGTGAGGATGCCCTCGGTCGCGGCCAGCAGGTCGATGCCCGCGAAGATCTCAGGGTCGCTGGCAAAGCCGCCGGTGCCGCCGCGTTTACGCACCGCGTCGATCACGAGGTAGCCGTCGCCGGGCGCCCCGATCGCGAGCGAGTGCGCGGCGGTCTCGGGCGTGACGGCGTGGATCTCGGCCTCCTCGGCCAGGATCGCGGTGGCGATCGGGTTGCAGCCGCTGGGCTGGGCGATGTGGATACGCGTCGGGTCGGTCTCGGACAACCCCAACAACTGCAGCTCGCCCAGGCCCTTGTGCAGGCGCGATGACAGCGTGCCGCCGGCAGCTGCGGTGATGATGTGATCCGGCGCCTGCCAGTCGAGCTGCTCGACGATCTCAAACGCGGCGGTCTTCGCCCCCTCCGCATAGAACGGGCGCAGGGTGATGTTCGCGAACTCCAATCCTGTCGCCGCCGCGACTTCACGGCAGCGGCGGTTGGCTTCGTCGTAGTTGCCCTGCACCTGGCACACCCTCGCGCCGAGCGCCGCGCAGGCGCGGGCCTTCATGTCCTCCAGGCGGTTGGGATAGAACACGTACGCCTGCACCCCCGCCTTGGCCGCGAGTGAGGCGACCGCGGTGCCGACGTTGCCGGTGGAGACACAGCCGATCTCCGTGCGACCCAGCTCCAGCAGCCGCGCGACGGACATCGACACGACGCGGTCCTTGTAGGACAGGCTGGGGCGTGAGGTCGAGTCGTCCTTGAGGTACAGGTTGCTCAGACCCAGCTCCGCGCCGAGCCGGTCGGCGTGGATCAGCGGGGTGTAGCCTGCATAGCGTCCCACGCGCGCCTGCGCGGAGGCGTCGACGATCGGCAGGAGCTCCTCGAAGTGCCAGATGTTCTGAGGACGCTGCGAGCTGGGAACCTCCTTGAAATGACGCGCGGCCAGCTCATAGTCGTAGACGACGTCCAGACCCTTGCCGCAGTCCGGGCACGCGAACACCGTGTCGGTCAACGGATATAGGCGGTCGCAGCGATGGCAGACGAGGCCCGTCGCGCACGAGCGCGTCCGCGTCCGGGACCCCTGGCCGGGACTCGATGAGGTGCTGGACGGACTCATGCCGGTTCCAGAGACGATACGCCTGGCCACGGCGTCTGTGCGTCGCCGTCGTTGCCGAACGCGATCCACAGCTCCTCGGCGATGTGCGGCGCCAGCGGCGCGAGCAGCTGCGCGAGCACCGCCAGAGCGCTCAGCAGCGCCTCGCGATCGGCTGCGCTCAGCTCATTGGTGCGCGCGAGCACGCGCTTCTCGAAGTCCTTGAGGCGGTCGAACAGGCGCATGACGTCGCGCACGGCGCTGTGCATCTCCAGGGCGAGCATCTCCTCGGTGGTGCGCTGGACCGCGGCGGCGCACCACTTCTCCAGACGCACGCGCAAATGCTCGGTCGTGTCTCTGATCTGCGCCTCCGCCTCGGGAGCCGCGTCACCCTCAGCGAGCCGATCCGGATCGGTGGGCTCGGCAGCGGCCGCGGCGAGCTGGGTTTGAGAGAAGTCCCAGACCTGTGTCAAGAACCGGTGGCAGCGCAAGACCGCCGAATCGCTCCAGTTCAGTGCGCGCTGCGGGCGGGCGGCATACAGCGTCGCCAGGCGCACGGTGTCGGCCCCGTAGCGGGCGACGAGCTCGTCCGGGTCGACGACGTTGCCGAGGTGCTTTGACATCTTGCGCCCGTCGCGAATGACCATCTCATGAAACAGGCAGCCTGCGAACGGCTCGCCGTCTGCGAGAAAGGCGAGCGGCCCGATATCGCGCAGCGCCTTGGTGACGATGCGCTGGTCGAACACGAAGTTGCCGCTGTCCGAGCCTGCGACTACGCGCTCGCAGGGCAGCCACGCGCGCAGGTCATCCAAGGCGAAGATCTCATCCAGCGGGCGCTCGCGCTCGGCGGGCGGCACACACACGGGCACCCACAGCCACAGCGCGTCGAAGTGGCAGTCCAGCGTGTCGGTCTCACGCCGCGCGGGGCCGCCACAGCGGGGGCACTCGGTCTGCACGAAGTCCTCGCGCTCAGCCAGCGGATTGCCGGCGCCGGTGGGCTTCAAATCGAGCGGCAGCAGCACCGGCTGCTGCTCGGCGGGCACGGGCACGATCCCGCAGTCGCGCTCGCAGTAAACGATCGGGATCGGCGTACCCCACGAGCGCTGGCGGGAGATCGAGAAGTCGTTCGCGCGATAGCGCATCGCCGGGCGGACTCCGGGCACCGGCGGTGGGGCGTCCTCGGGGCCCTCGTCGCTCCCGTCGTCGCTCACCTGCAGCGACAGCCGCGAGGCGATCAGCGCATCGGTGTGGTCGCGCGCGGGGATGCCGAGGACGGCGGTCGCGCCAAAGCGCCCGTCCACCACCGGTGAGACCAGCACCGGCATGGGCTCGCCGCCGGCCGGCGAGGGCAGTGTGCGACCGGTGTCGATCAGCGGGATCGTCTCGGCGTCGCGGGCATCGCGCTCGAGGCCGCCAGAGCGCAGGTCCTCGAGACGCTTGCGCACGGCCGGATCGACGATCCAGCGATCCACGTCGGGGTGCTTGGGCGAGATCAGCACGAACCGGGTCAGCCCGACGGCGTCCGCGTACGGGGTGAACGCCGTGAGCGTTTCGCCGCCTGACGAGGCCTGCGGCGCGGGCGTGAACGGCTCGGAGGACTCCGAGGATGTGTGCTCTGAATCGTTGGCCGCGCGCGCGCGCGTACGTGCGCGCGGCATGCTGTCCGCGTCCGAAGAGTCCGCACTCAGGAGGTCGATCTCCACTCCGTCCACGCGCCCGAGCACAAACCGTTGGCTTGCGAGCGCCACCTCATCCCAGATGCCGCCGTCGGCCAGCTCGTCCAGGCGACGATCGTTCTCTTGCAGGTGGGCGCTGATGCGCAGGTACCACTGCGGACGCTGGATCAGGCGCACGGGGTCATGGCAGCGCCAGCACAGCCCGCCCTCCTCGACCTGGATCGTGGCCAGGGTCGTCTGACAGGTGTCACACCAATCGACGGCGCCCGTGCCGCGGTAGATGAGGCCGGCCTGCAGCAGCGTCACGAACAGCCACTGCGACCAGCGATACATCAGCACATCGGAGCTGAGGAACGTGCGCTCCCAATCGAAGGAGTAGCCCAGACGCTGAAGCTGCCCGGTCATGTGCTCGGCGCAGCGGGCGACCCAGTCGCTGGGGGACTCGCCGCGCTCGATCGCTCCCAGCTCGGCGGGCAGGCCGAACGCGTCGAAGCCGAACGCGAACAGCACGTCCTCGCCGCGCGCGCGCTGAAAGCGCGCGTAGGCGTCTCCGATCGAGTAGGAGCGGACGTGGCCGATGTGGATGTTGCCCGAGGTGAACGGCGCCGAGGGCTTGATGTAGCGGCGCGGGCGATCGCTCTCGACGGACGGTGTCGCAAATGCCTCGCGCGCCCGCCAGGCGGCCTGCCGGCGTGCCTCGATCGCATGGGGGTCATAGCGCGTGGAGGGCTGCTCGGACATGTCAATCGAGCATATCCGAGGTCATAACAGCCGAGGCTGCGCTCGTCCCGTCCTCGTCTGGGACAAGCGCGCTCGTGAGGCGTCCAAGCGCGGGCCGTTGCTATGCTCAAAACTCACTTGGCTTCGGTCTGCGACAAGCATTTTTCGGCCACTCCTTGGCCCCCTCTCGGCCCCGCTTCGCGCGGGGTCGTCTCGTCCGTGCGAACTGAGAGGATGCGGCGATGGAGATAGAGATCGGGCGCGGCAAGAAGGCCCGCCAAGCATACGGGTTCGACGACATCGCGATCGTGCCCTCGCGGCGCACGCGCGATCCCGATGACATCGACATCAGCTGGAAGCTCGGGCCCTACCAGTTCGAGCTGCCGATGCTGGCATCCGCGATGGACGGCGTCGTCTCGCCCGAGACGGCCGCGATCGTCGGCAGGCTGGGCGGGCTGGCGGTGCTCAACCTGGAGGGCATATTCACCCGCTACGAGGACGCTGAGGAGCAGCTGGAGCGGATCGCGCAGCTGCCCAAGGAGGCGGCCACGCGCGAGATGCAGGAGATCTACTCAGAGCCGGTCAAGCCTGAGCTGATCGCTCAGCGGATCGCCGAGATCAAGGAGCAGAAGGTCGTCGTCGCCGCGTCGCTGACGCCCCAACGCGTGCGCGACCACTACGAGCTCGCGCTGGAGGCGGGCCTGGACGTGCTCGTGATCCAGGGAACGGTCGTCTCCGGCGAACACGTCTCGACCGTGTCCGAGCCACTGAACCTGAAGGAGTTCATCCCCTCCCTCGATGTGCCGGTCGTGGTCGGCGGGTGCGCCTCCTACCACACGGGACTGCACCTGATGCGCACCGGCGCGGCCGGCGTGCTCGTGGGCGTGGGGCCGGGCGCGGCCTGCACGACACGAGGCGTGCTGGGCATCGGCGTGCCTCAGGCGACCGCGATCGCCGATGTGGCCCACGCACGCTCGACACACATGCTGGAGACCGGCGAGTACTGCCAGGTGATCGCCGACGGCGGGATGCGCAACGGCGGGGACGTGTCCAAGGCGATCGCGCTCGGTGCGGACGCCGTGATGATCGGCTCCCCGCTCGCGCGTGCGTACGAGGCGCCGGGCAGGGGCTTTCACTGGGGCATGGCGACGTTTCACCCGAGCCTGCCGCGCGGCGCGCGCGTAGCGACCACGCAGAACGGGACGCTCGAGGAGATCCTGGTTGGGCCGGCGCGCGAGAACGACGGGACGTTCAACCTGTTTGGCGGGCTGCGCACCTCGATGGCGACGTGCGGGCACAAGGACCTGGCCGAGTTCAACCGCGCGGAGGTCGTGATCGCCCCGGCGCTGCAGACCGAGGGCAAGGCGCTGCAGCGCGACCAGGAGGTCGGCATGGGGGCTGTGAACGGGAAGGCGGCCGCCCTCGTCAATGACGTCTGAGTCGCCCCCGCCTTCATTCGGCGGCGTCCTTACCGATCGGAGATCACGGGATCTCCGATCGGCCAGCACACGTGCCAAGCACGCCACGCTCTCTGCGTCCTTGCCGGCCTCGCCGGGGGCACTTCAGACAGCGATGTGGCGATGATGAACATCGTCTCTATACCGAGCACACAGAGTCCCACGAATACGACTACGCCCAGTCCGGCATTCTCCACAGCGACCGAAGAGGTAGTGGTGCTCGACTACGGCGGTCAGTACAGCCAGCTGATCGCGCGCAGGATCCGTGACTGCGGGGTGTTCAGCGAGCTGCTGGCGCACCACGTCCCGCTGGAGGAGATCGCCGCGCGCAACCCACGCGCGATCGTCCTCTCGGGCGGTCCCGCCTCGGTGTATGCCGACGGCGCTCCGGAGTTTGACCCGGGACTGCTCGATCTCGGGGTGCCGGTGATGGGCATCTGTTACGGCATGCAGCTGCTCGTGCACTCGCTCGGTGGACGGGTCGAGCAGGCGGATGTCGGCGAGTTCGGCCGCTCGGACCTGACCGTCACCGAGTCAGGGCGGCTGCTGGCGGGGATGCCGCGCGAGCAGACCTGCTGGATGTCCCATCGCGACACCGTGTTCGAGCCGCCCCCCGGATTTACCGCACTCGCGTCCTCGACCGCATCGCCGGTGGCCGCGATCGAGGATACGCAGCGAGGGATCTACGGGATCCAGTTTCACCCCGAGGTCGTGCACACACCGTACGGACAGGAGATCCTCACGCGGTTCCTGACAGACATCGCCGCATGCGAGCGGACGTGGTCGGCGGCCTCGATCGTGGAGGATCAGATCGCCAGGATCCGCGCCCAGGTCGGCGAGGGCCGCGTGATCTGCGGGCTCTCCGGGGGTGTCGATTCCTCGGTGGCGGCGCTGCTCGTGCACCGCGCGGTCGGCGACCAGCTGACGTGCGTGTTCGTCGACCACGGTCTGATGCGCAAGGACGAGGGTGAACAGGTGGTCAGTGCGTTCAGGGACACGTTCGGAGTGCCGCTCGTAGCGGTCGACGCGGAGACACGGTTTCTGGAGAGGCTCCACGGCGTGACCGAGCCCGAGGCCAAGCGCAAGGCGATCGGCGCGGAGTTCATCCGCGTGTTCGAGGAGGAGGCGGCCAGGCTCGCTGACGGGGGCGCCGGCGCACGCTTCCTCGTACAGGGAACGCTCTACTCCGACGTGATCGAGTCAGGCGGTGGAACAGGCGCCGCGACGATCAAGTCTCACCACAACGTCGGCGGGCTGCCCGACGACATGTCCTTCGAGTTGGTCGAGCCGCTGCGAGCGCTGTTCAAGGACGAGGTCCGCGCCGTCGGCGCCGAGCTCGGTCTGCCCGAGCGCCTGGTCTGGCGCCAGCCGTTCCCCGGACCGGGCCTGGCGATCAGGATCGTCGGCGGCGAAGCCACGCGTGAGCGCCTGGACGTGCTGCGCGAGGCCGATCACATCCTGCAGGAGGAGATCCGCCGCGCCGGGCTGTACCGCGAGCTGTGGCAGTCGTTCTGCGTGCTCCCAGACGTGCGTACCGTCGGCGTGCAGGGGGACGAGCGCACGTACGGGTACGTGGTGGTCGTCCGCGCGGTCACGAGCGACGATGCGATGACAGCCGACTGGGCGCGGCTGCCGTATGACCTGCTCGAGACGATCGCCTCACGCATGATCAACGAGCTGCGCGAGGTCAACCGGGTCGTGCTCGACATCACATCGAAGCCCCCCGGAACGATCGAGTGGGAGTGACTTAAAGCATATGCCGAGCCCGCGCGGGCGGCAAGTAAGAACGTGTTTTGAAATAGGCGGTGCGGTCGGGGCGTTCATGGACCAAGCTGGGCGACGCGGGATGGCGAAGCGCATGCTGGTGGCACGTGCGAGCCGTCACGTGGCGATCCAGCGCCGTGTCCAGGGACGTATCCGGGCGTGCCGATCTTTTCAAAACACGTTCTAAGAGCGCGGTGACCGCGGCAAGGCGCGTGCGCGAGCTACGGCGCTTTCAATATGTGGCTCATCCCCCCGGACAGACTCGCGGCAACCGGGTGCGATTTCGCCTATGATGTGCCGCTGCGCCGCGCGCTGACGTGCGGCCTTTTCACGTTATGACCCCCTCGATGCGTACATATGTGGCCAAGCCCACCGACCGCGAGCGCAACTGGCTCGTGGTCGACGCCAACGGCAAGACGCTGGGCCGGCTCGCGACGCAGATCGCCGACGTGCTGCGGGGCAAGCGCAAGCCCGAGTACACGCCGCACATCGACACGGGCGATTTCGTCGTCGTGATCAACGCCGAGAAGATCCATGTCAGCGGCAACAAGCGCCAGGACAAGCGCTACTACCGCCACTCCGGCTACCCGGGCGGACTGCGCTCGCGCACGTTCGAGGAGATGCAGGCCAGGCGACCCGAGGAGATCATCAGGCTTGCCGTGAAAGGCATGATGCCCCGCAACCGGCTCGCGCGCAGGCAGATCACCAAGCTCAAGATCTACGCCGGTCCCGAGCACCCGCACACGGCGCAGAAGCCGCAACCACTGGAGATAGAGGCATAAGCACTATGGCCGACGACGACGAGACGCCCGAGACACCTGACACGCCCGCGCAGGAGATCCCCGCCGAGCACGCCGTCCCGAGCGAGGAGGCGCAGGAGATCGCCGGGTCCGCCGAGGACGCCCCATTGGAGGCGTTCGAGGAGGCCCAGGAGCACGGCCCCAGCGAGCCAGCTGGTGACGACACCGGACAGTTCGATCCGATTGCCGGCAACGCCGTCCCGAGCGACGATGCGGCGGAGATCGCGGGCTCTGCCGAGGACGCACCACTGGAGGCTGCACAGGAGGCCCAGGAGCGCGTCGAGGCCGAGGAGCTGGCCGAGGATTTCGAGGAGGACGTGGCGGAGAAGATCGTCGAGGAGATAGTCGCTGAGGAGGTCGTGGCTGAGGTCGTCGAGGAGGCTGTGGCCGAGGAGATTGCCGATGAGGTTGTCGCAGAGGAGATCGAGGCCGAGCTGGAGGACGAGGAGGAGCCCGCACCGCGCGAGAAGCCGGCCGTGCCGGGGGCGCACCTCGAGGTGGACATCGTCCCCGAGGGCGTGGATCCGCTGGGCCGTAACACCGAGTCCACCGACCCGTACGCGAGCGTCGCGGAGGCGTATGAGGAGGTTGATGGCGCCGAGGGCGAGGGCGAGCTTCAGGAGGACGAGGAGGCGCTCGTCGAGCCGATCTCGACCGCCGCGATCGATCTCGCCTCCGGAGCGAGGTATCGGGCGACCGGCAAGCGCAAGACCGCGATTGCGCGCGTGACGCTGCGACCGGGCACGGGCACCTACCTCGTCAACGGTCGCGTTCTCGAGGAGCACTTTCCGCGGGTGACGCTGCAGCGCAACATTCGTCAGCCACTGGAGACAGTCGGCTATCAGGAGCGCATGGACGTCGTCGCGCGCCTGCACGGCGGTGGCATCTCCGCTCAGGCGGGCGCCCTGCGTCACGGCGTGTCCAGGGCGTTGCTGGAGGCCGACCCAAACCTGCGTGGCGAGCTCAAGCGCCGCGGATTCCTGACGCGGGACTCGCGCGCGAAGGAGCGCAAGAAGGCCGGCCTGAAGAAGGCGCGCAAGCGGCCGCAGTTCTCCAAGAGGTAGAAGAGCGCATTCTCAAAAGGCCGGAAAAGCCGCTTCGCGGGCCGGCCTTTTGAGAATGAACGCCCTTCTACGGCTCACTGCTCTGGTTTTACGAACGCCCGCCAGATGATGTAATCGCCGTCCGTGACTCCTCCATCCGCTGACTCCGCCTCCATAACCCGCAAGCTGTTCGGGACCGACGGCGTGCGCGGTGTCGCCGGTGAGCTGCTGAGCGCCGAGTTGGCGCTCGGACTGGCCCAGGCCGCGACGCGCCTAGCGCAGGCCGAGCGCCCGCGGGTGCTGATCGTGCGCGATACCCGCGAGTCGGGCGAGATGCTCCAGGCTGCCGTTGCCGCCGGTGTCGCCGCTGCCGAGGGAGAAGCGTTGCTCGGTGGTGTGCTGCCGACGCCGGCCGCACCGCTGCTGATCGCACGGTACGGGTTCGATCTGGCCGCCGTGCTGTCGGCCTCGCACAATCCGTATCAGGACAACGGGATCAAGTTCTTCGGTGGCGATGGCCACAAGCTGAGCGACGAGACCGAGCTTCAGATCGAGCGCGAGCTGGAGCGCGCCGCGGGCCAGAACGGGACGGACGCCCGCGCCGCAGGGGGGCAGGCGATGCGGGCGGGATCGCCACCCCAGATCGGACGCATCCGTGAGTTGCGCGGCGCGGGCGAGGACTACCTGCGCGAGCTGCACGCGCGCTTCGCCGACCTGAACCTCGCGGGTCTGGACGTGCTGCTGGACTGCGCCAACGGCGCCACGTACGAGGTCGCGCCGGAGATATTCAGGCGTCTCGGGGCGAGCGTGACGACCGTGGCGGATCGCCCTGACGGGCGTAACATCAACGCCGGTTGCGGCTCCACGCATATCGAGCGACTAGCCGAGCGGGTGCCGGCCGGTGGGCACGCGCTCGGGTTCGCGTTCGACGGCGACGGCGACCGCGTGCTCGCGGTGGACGGGGCCGGGCATGTCGTCGACGGCGATGAGCTGATGGCGCTCGCGGCGCTGCACCTGCGCGCCGCCGGTCGCCTGCCGGGCGATGGAGTGGTCGTGACGGTGATGACCAACTACGGCTTCCACACGGCGATGGCCGGCGCCGGGATCGAGGTGGCGAGCACGCAGGTCGGAGATCGCTACGTCCTGGCGGAGCTGTTGCAGCGTGGCTGGACGCTGGGCGGCGAGCAGTCCGGGCACCTGATCGAGCTGGGGTTCAACCGCACGGGCGACGGGATCGCCGGCGCGCTGCTGACGCTCGAGGCGCTCGCCGGTACGGACCTGCGCGAGCGCGGCGCGATGGCGAAGCTGCCCCAACGCCTGGTGAACGTGCGGGTGCGCGACCGTGAGGCGCTGCACGGCGCGGATGCCGTGACCGCGGCCGTACAGGTCGAGGATGAGGCGCTCGCGGGACGCGGGCGCGTGCTCGTGCGCCCGAGCGGGACCGAGCCGCTGGTGCGCGTGATGGTCGAGGCGCCGACCGACGACGAGGCGCAGCAGGTCTGCGACCGGCTTGTCGAGCTCGTCCAGCGCGAGCTGGCCTGAGCCGTTCCGACTTCGTTCGGCGGCGTCCTTACCGATCGGAGATCAGATGCGATCTCCGATCGGGGGCACACAGCCCGAAGGGCTGGGTCACGTGTGCCGAGCACACTTCGCTCGCTGCGTCCTTGCCGGCCTCGCCGGAACGGCTCAGGAGCGCTGTGCGGCGTCTGGCTCTCTGAGTCCAAAAACGAACTGTTCCGCCAGTTCGCACGCTCTGGCCCGTAACTGCCCGAGAAGGCCTATGTGTCCATTTCGCCTGGGCGCGTTCGCGACTCGCTGATATCTTCGACCTATGTGCGGGATCGTCGGCTATGTCGGTAACCGTCCCGTCCGTGAGCTGCTGCTCACCGGACTGAGACGCCTCGAGTACCGCGGGTATGACTCGGCGGGGATCTCGGTGATCGAAGACGGCCGCATCGAGTCGGTCCGCGCGGTCGGCAACCTGGGCGCTCTGCAGGTCAAGCTCGACGGGCAGGACGCCGCGGCTGCCGCCGCGGAGGATGGCGGCGTGGCGGTGGCGGTGGCGACGAAGGCCGCCACGACCGGCATCGGCCACACGCGCTGGGCGACCCACGGGCGTGTCAGCGAGGCCAACGCGCATCCCCACTACGACTCCGAGGATCGCCTGCACGTGGTCGTGAACGGGATCGTCGAGAACTACATGGCGTTGCGGGAGCGACTCAGCGCCCAGGGCAGCGTATTCACTTCCGAGACCGACGCCGAGGTGATCGCGCACCTGATCTCAAGCCACTACGACGGCGATCTCCCCGACGCGGTGCGTGCCGCCTACGCCGAGCTGCAGGGTCACTACGCGTTCGTGGCGATGAGCCTGGACGAGCCCGAGGTGCTCGTCGGCGCGCGCCGCGAGTGCCCGCTGATCGTCGGGCGGGGGGAGGGCGAGCAGTTCGTCGCCTCGGCTGTGCCCGCGTTCCTGGCGCAGACCAGGGACGTGCAGTTCCTCGACAACGACGAGATCGTCGTGCTGCGCCCCGACGGCGTGACGATCACGACCCCTTCGGGGGAGGAGCTAGAGCGCCCCGTCGAGACGGTCGACTGGGACGAGGACACGGCCGAGAAGGGCGGCTATGAGACGTTCATGCTCAAGGAGATCCACGAACAGGCCGACGCGGTCGCCGAGACGATCGCGGACCGCACCGCCGGCGCGGACGGCGTGGATCTCGACGAGGAGGGCGCGCTGGACGAGGCGCTGCTCGCGGACGTGCGCCGGATCGTGATCGTCGCCTGCGGCACCTCCTATCACGCCGGCCTGATCGGGCGCTACGCGATCGAGGAGTGGGCGCGGCTGGGAGTCGAGATGGACATCGCCTCGGAGTTCCGCTATCGCAACCCGGTCCTGGGGCCGGGCGACCTCGTGGTCGGGATCAGCCAATCCGGTGAGACGGCCGACACGCTCGCGGCGATGCGGATGGCGCGCGAGCGTGGCGCGAAAGTGCTGGCGATCACGAACGTGATGGGCTCGCAGGCCACACGCGACTCAGACGGCGTGCTGTTCACGCGCGCGGGCCTCGAGATCGGGGTGGCGGCGACGAAGACGTTCCTGTGTCAGGTCGCGGTCATGTACCTGCTCGGACTGCGCCTCGCCCAGCTGCGCGGCACGCTGCCGGGCGAGCGCGTGACCGAGCTGGTCTCAGAGCTCAAGCGCCTGCCGCACTGCATCGCCGAGCTCACGGGCGAGGCCGCTGCCGCGGACGGACACGGGATCGAAGGGCAGGTGCGGGACATCGCCGATGCGCACTGGCGCAGCGAGTTCTTCCTCTACATCGGCCGCCACGTCGGCCTGCCCGTCGCGCTGGAGGGAGCGCTGAAGCTGAAGGAGATCTCCTACATCGCTACCGACGCGTACGCCGCGGGCGAGATGAAGCACGGGCCGATCGCACTGCTCGACGAGCAGACGCCGGTCGTCGCCGTCGCCACCGACTCGCCGGTGCTGGAGAAGATCGTCTCGAACATGCAGGAGGTGCGTGCCCGCGGCGCGCACGTGATCGCGATCGCTACGGCCGGGAACGAGCAGATCGCGATGCACGCCGACTCCGTCATCACGGTGCCGGCGGTCGACTGGATGCTGCAGCCGATCCTCGCGGTGATCCCGCTGCAGCTGCTCGCGTATGAGATCGCGCGCAGGCGCGGCCTGAACGTGGACCAGCCGCGCAACCTCGCCAAGACCGTCACCGTCGAGTAGCCTGCGGGCCGTTGGCGCGGCGCCAAGCTGCGTCCTCAGTCGCTCGTGTGCCGAGCACACCACGCGGGGCGGGCGGGTCTTTCATCAATTGCCTGGCTTGGCCAACGGTCCGCTGGTCGTTCCACCCACCCCAAGTCTGTGTGACCATCTAGCATCGCGGGGCGTGGATCCGCTTCCTGACTGGCTGACGCCCCTGCCCGACGCCGAGCGCATGCGGGCGATCGACCGCTGGGCGACCGAGGAGCGCGGCGTGCCGTCGCTCGACCTGATGGAGCGCGCCGGCGCGGGTGTCGCGCGCGCGCTCGAGCGGCTGCACCCGGACGGCCCGGTGACCGTGGTGTGCGGCGGAGGCAACAACGGCGGCGATGGGCTAGTCGTCGCGCGCCTGCTGCGCGAGGCGGGTCGCGAGGTCACGGTCGGGTGCGCCTCCTCGCCGGCGGATCTGCGCGGAGATGCGCTGGCGAACTTCGAGCGCCTGCCCGGCGACGCTCCGCTGGATCTTGCCGGCGGTATGGACGCGCTTGGCGGGGCGAGCGTCATCGTCGACGCGCTGCTCGGCACCGGCTTCGCGGGTGAGCCCCGCGGGACGGTCGCGGAGGCGATCGACGCGATCGAGTCCTGCTCGGCGCCCGTTATCAGCGTGGACGTGCCATCCGGCGTCGATGCCTCGACGGGCGTCGTCTCCGGCCCCGCCGTACACGCGCGGGCGACCGTCACGTTTCACGCGGCCAAGCCCGGCCTGTGGATCCATCCGGGCAAGGAGCACGCCGGGGAGGTCGAGGTGCTCGACATCGGCATCCCTCGCGGCTGGCCCCTCGACGCTGAGATTGGGCTGATCGCGCCGGCGGTCCTGCGCCTGCTGCCGATCCGGTCCGCCGCCTCGACCAAGTTCTCCTCCGGCCACGTGCTCGTCACGGGCGGCTCGCGTGGCCTGATCGGCGCGCCACGCATGGCCGCGCTCGGTGCGATGCGCGCCGGAGCCGGCTACATCACGGCCTGTGTGCCGGCATCGCTGCAGTCGATTCTCGCCACCGGCGGTCCGCCCGAGTTGATGACCCGAGGTCTGCCGGAGGAGAGCGGCGGCCTGACCCCCGCGGGGGTGGAGGTGGTGCTCGAGGCATCGCGTCGCGGCGGTGCGCTCGCGCTCGGTCCTGGACTGGGGCGCGGCGAGCACGCGGTCACATTCGCTCGTGCCCTCGCTCGTCGCGCCGGGGTTGCACTCGTGCTCGACGCCGACGGCCTGAACGCTCACGCCGATGGCTCCGGCACGCGCGGTGGCGGACACATCGATGACCTGTCCGAGCGCGACGCTCCGACCGTGCTCACCCCGCACCCCGGCGAGCTGGCGCGGCTGCTCGACACCGACACCGCCCACATCGCGCGCGAGCGCCTGGCGCACGCGCGCCAGGCGGCAGAGCGAGCCCGGGCCGTGGTCGTGCTCAAGGGCGATGACACGCTCGTGGTCGATCCCTCCGGCCTGGTGGCGGTCAGCCCCGGTGATAGTCCCGCACTGGCGACTGCCGGGACGGGGGACGTGCTCTGTGGGGTCATCGCCGCGCTGCTCGCCCAGGGCCTGACCGCGTTCGCCGCGGCCGCGGCCGGGGTGTCGCTGCACGCCGAGGCAGGCCGTCTCGCGGCGCGCGCGCAGGGCGCGGCCGAGGGCGTGATCGCCACCGATGTGATCGCCTCGTTGCCCGCTGCGCGTAGGGTCACGACATGAGGTCCTCTACAGGGCAAGCACCGAGGGCTCTTCCCCGACGGTGGCCGAACCAATCAAGGGATGCTCGATGAGCCCCGCGCGCGCTGTGGCATACGTCGATCCGGACGCGATCGCACACAACTGCTCGCGGCTGCTGGGTGCGCTGGACGGCTCGGCACTGTGCGCCGTTGTCAAGGCCGACGGTTACGGCCACGGCGCCGTGTGCTGCGCTGGTGCGGCCCTGCGCGCCGGGGCCACGTGGCTGGCGGTGGCCACGCTCGCGGAGTTCGAGCAGCTGCGCGACGCCGGCATCGAAACACCGATCCTGATCATGGGCGCGCTGGGAGACCGTGCCGAGCTCGAGCGCGCGATCGAGCTGCAGGCCGACATCGTGCTGTGGCGCGAGCGCTCTGTCACGCTCGCCTCCGAGGCCGCCGCGCTGGTTGCACGCGACGCGCGCGTGCACGTCAAGCTCGACACCGGCATGGGCCGTCTCGGCACCCGCGATCTGGCGGAGGCCGCGCGTGTCGTCGCGGCTGCGGTTGCCGCGCCCGGCGTGCGGCTCGCCGGGGTCATGACCCACTTTGCCACCGCCGACATCCGCGAGGACGAAGGTTTCTTCGAGCGCCAGCTCGCCGTGTTCACCGACTGGTCGGGCACGGTCCAAGCCGAGCACCCCGACGTGCTCGTCCATGCCGCCAACAGCGCCGCCGTGTTGCGCGATCCGCGACGCGCGCGCTTTGACATGGCCCGTTGCGGCATCGCCGTCTATGGCCTGGACCCGTTCGGCGAGGATCCCTTCGCATACGAACTCAGACCCGCGCTGGAGCTCAGCTCCTATGTCGCCGAGGTCAAGCCCTGCCGCGCAGGGGAGAGCACCGGCTATGGACGGCGCTACATCGCCGCGCGCGACACCCACATCGGTGTGCTCCCACTCGGCTACGGGGACGGCTGGCGACGCGGGCTGTCGGGCAACGCCGATGTCCTGATCGACGGCCGGCGCCTGCCGCTCGTGGGGACCGTCAGCATGGACAACGTCGCCGTCGATCTCGGCCCCGACCCGGCCGCGCTGGAGTTGTGTGGCGCCGAGGCTGTCCTGATCGGCTCTGCCGGCGGTCAGCGAATCCTCGCCGAGGAGCTGGCGGCGCGCCTGGGCACGATCAACTACGAGATCGCCTGCGGGCTGTCGGCGCGGGTCGATCGCCACTGCGGGCCGCGCGCGTCCACGGACCCGTGAGCGCGGGAGAGATCGTGGATGCAGACGAACCCGGACGAGCGGGCGGGTCTGTGGGTGCCGGTGGTGGCGTGGGAACAGGTGAGGCGCTGCGCGCCGTCCGTGTCGCGCTGGCCGACACCCCAGCCTGGCTGGTGGGCGGCGCCCCGCGCGATCGGGTGCTCGGTCGCGAGACGTTCGACTTCGACATCGTCATCGACGGATCTACCGAGGACGCCGCCCGTGCGATCGCTCGTGCCGCGGGTGGGGCCGCGTGCTTTGAGCTCTCCGAGGACTTCTCCGGCTGGCGCGTAGTCGCGCGCGACCGTTCATGGCAAGTCGATGTTCAGCCGCTGCGCGGCGGGTCGCTGGGCGCCGATCTCAGGCTGCGGGATTTCACCGTCGGCGCGATCGCTGAGCCGGTCGCCGGCGGCGAGCCGATCGACCCTCTCGGGGGGCTCGCCGATCTCGCGGCGCACCGCCTGCGGATGGTCTCACCGCGCGCATTCGCCGACGATCCCCTGCGTGTCCTGCGCCTCGTGCGGTTGGCGCTCGATCTCAGCTTTGAGCCCGACCCCGATACTGTGCATGCTGCCCGTGTCGCTGCGCCCGAGCTGCAGGGTGTGTCGGGTGAGCGCGTGTTCATGGAGCTGCGCCGCATCGTCGCGTCCCCCCGCGCGCTCGACGGGCTGGCCCTGATGGACTCGCTCGGGGTCACGGCGGTCGTGCTGGGAGAGCTCGACGCTCTGCGTGGGATCGAGCAGAGCCGGTATCACCACTGCGACGTTCATGGCCACACGCTCGAGGTGTTCGAGCAGGTGATGGCCCTGCAGGCCGATCCTGCTGGGGTTCTGGGTGTCGGCGAGCTTGCCGACCCCGCCCCCGGCAAGCTTGGTGGCAAGGAGCTTGCCACGCCGGTGGCGGCGCTGCTGGCAGAGCCGCTCGCGGATGAGCTCACGCGTGGCGATGCGCTGCGCTGGGGTGCGCTGTTGCATGACGCCGCCAAGCCGCTCACCGGCGCTGTGCGGCCCGACGGGCGCGTCACGTTCCTCGGCCACGATGTCCGCGGCGCCGAGCTCGCGCGCTCTGTGCTCGAGCGCCTGCGCGCCAGCGAGCGCCTGCGCGCCCATGTCGCCACGCTCGTGCGCCACCATCTGAGCCTCGGTTTGCTCGTGCACGAGCACCAGCCTCTGGCGCGGCGCACGGTGTTCGCCTACTTGCAGGCCACCTCGCCCGTCGAGGTCGACGTCACGCTCCTGTCGGTCGCCGACCGCCTCGCCACCCGCGGGGAGCGCGCTGCCGAGTCGATCGACGCGCACATGGCTCTGGCGCGGTCGATGCTCGCCGATGCTCTGCGCCGGCGCGCGGATGGACCGCCCCCGCCGCTCTGGCGCGGGGACGAGCTGGCCGCGGAGCTGCGCATCCCCACCGGTCCGCGCCTCGGCGAGATCCTGGGCGAGCTCACCGCCGCTCAGTATGCGGGCGAGATCTCCACTCCCGAGCAGGCTCTAGCCCACGCGCGTGCCTTCCTCCTCGCCTCCACGCCCTCGCCGCCACCAGCGACGTTGTAGGCGACGAGCGCCGGCCGATGCGGTGACCGGCGCCAGCTGCAAATAGACGAAGCGGCGAGGCGCACGGGTCTCCCAGCATGACCACCTTTCGTGGACCGTCTAGGCTTCGCAGTCGATGCCGGACCCGAACTGCATCTTCTGCACTATCCTCGCCGGCGAGCTGCCGTCCACGATCGTCGACGAAGACGAGCGCACGATCGCGTTCATGGACATCGCCCCGGCCACGCGCGGGCACGCGCTCGTGATCCCGCGGGCGCATTCGCCTGACCTGCTGTCCGTCGAGCCCGAGGATCTGAGCGCTGTCGCGCTCGCCTCCCAGCGGCTGGCGAGGCGTATGCGCGAGCGCCTGTCCTGCGATGGCGTCAACCTCGTGAACTCCTGCGGGGCGGTCGCCTGGCAGACCGTGTTTCATTTCCACGTCCACGTCATCCCTCGCTACACCGACGACCCGCTGCGGCTGCCCTGGGTTCCGGCGCCCGGCGATCCCACGGAGATCGCGGCCGCCGCGCAGGAACTCCGCCGCTAGCCGCGAATCTCAGTAAACCGCACCATCTGTCACGCGAGTGTGTTCATGACGCATATGCGACGCAAATTCACAGCGATCCTGGGGGGCCTCGTGCTTACGCTGCTCGCGCTGCCCGCGCTTGCCCCCGCGACCCTCACCGAAGTTGGGATCATCGGCGAAACCACGCCCGCGACGGCTCCCAGCTGCCCCGGCACCCCGTGTCTGGCCGTCAGCCGCACGACCGGCTTTCAGGTCAAGGTCGGTTCTCAGACCAACATTCTTGCCGCTCCCCGCGCCGGCACGATCGTCGCCTGGACGATCTCGCTCGGCAAGCCCAACGCGACCCAGATCAAGTTTTTCAACACCAACGAGGGTGGCGCCTCGATGGCCGGCATCGCCGTCCTGCGCCCCCAGCGCAAGCCCAACCTCACCTACCAGCTGATCTCTCAGAGTCCGCTCGTCAAACTCGAACCCTACTTCGGCAAGACCGCCCAGTTCCCGCTGGCGAGCACGCTCGAAGTCAAGAAGGGCGACGTCATCGCCCTGACCGTGCCCTCGTGGGCGCCCGCGCTCGCGCTCGGCTTCGCCAACACTACCTCCTGGCGCGCGTCCCGGCCCAAGACGAGCTGCTCGAGCACCTCCAGTCAGACCGCTCACACGCAGATCGGCACGAACGTGCAGTACTTCTGCCTGTATCGCACCGCGCGCCTGACCTACAGCGCCACTCTTATCTCGACTCCCTAGGACAGCCGTGAGCGCTTCGCGGATGCGGCGTCCTTACCGATCGGAGATGAGATGCGATCTCCGATCGGCCAGCACGCGTGCGTAGCACGCCACGCTCTCTGCGTCCTTGCCCCGCTTGACTCACGACCGTCCTAAGCAAGTTGGTCGAAGCCTGATCAATCGAGGTGTTACCTCCGTCAGTATAGATGCTCAGGGGGCGCCCGTACCGCCGGCTTCCCCGCTTTTGCTTTCGGTTTTGCCGGCTCCGCCAGCGGCGGTTTCTTCTTTGCCTTTGCTCGATTCTCCCGCGGAGGTGCCACCGGCCGCTTCGCCTGCGCTCGATTCGCTCGCGCCGCTGCCGCCGGTCGATTCCGAGCTCGATTCGCCTTCGCTGCCGGACGAGCTCGATTCGGGTTCGCCGCCGCTCGTTTTCGTTTTCGCCGTCGAGGTCGTCGAGGTGGCGGTCGTCTGCGTCGCTTCGGCGCTCGTATCGGTCGGTGGTGTGATTTCCGGCGTGCTCTTGGGTGTCGCGTCTGAGACGTTGCTCGAACCGCCACACGCGCTCAGCCCGATGCCACACCCAAGCGCC
Organism: uncultured Solirubrobacterales bacterium; assembly: GCA_963749285.1. Classification (GTDB taxonomy): domain Bacteria; phylum Actinomycetota; class Thermoleophilia; order Solirubrobacterales; family Solirubrobacteraceae; genus Palsa-744. Next base: position 699,363 of record CAVVMD010000002.1, read on the forward strand.
AGCACGGTCGCCGCGGCTGCGGCGCTATTTCGCACACGACGACTGTGACTGCGGATGGGGCTGCCTGCGCTCACCGCGCTCACGTTCTCAGTCCTCAGGCCGGCGGCGCGCCGAGCGGTCCCATGCGCCGCCCGCACGTCGGGCAGTCGTTCAGATCCTTCTGCGCGAGCTGATCGCACCACTCACAGAACCGCATGTTCTCCACCGCCCACGGCAGTTTCGAGCTCGACGGCGCCAGCGGCAGCAGCTTGCCGACGATCTCGAGCTCCTCGCCGGTATCGCGGTCGCGGTAGATCTCCTCCGGCTGGGCCTCGATCACGATCTCCCGCCCGCTGGCGGGATTGCGCAGGCGGTAGCGCTGTTGCGTGCTCATACGCCTGAACTTTACCGGAGCCGGTGGATGTCGGAAGGGTAGGCTGCTGTGGTTGCGCGTACTCATCTTCCACGGCTACCTGCTTGGCGGGACCGGCTCGAACGTCTACAACGCGCGTCTCGCCTCAGCGCTCGTCGGTCTCGGTCATGAGGTTCACCTGCTCTGCCAGGACCGCCATCCCGAGAGTCATCGGTTTGTGGATGCGGCCGGGGACTGGGACTCCGGGAGCCTGCGGGTACGGGTCCTGCGCGGTCGCGAGGGCGAGGGCGAGCACGCCCGCTGCACCATCTATCGCCCTGACATCGGTTCGCTGCTGCCCGTCTACGTCGCCGATCGCTACGAGGGGATGCAGGCGCGGACGTTTGCGCAGTGCAGCGACGAGGAGGTTGCGCGCTACATCGACGCGAACATTGCTGCCGTGCGCGAGGTCGTTGCCCGCGCCCGTCCGGACATCGCGCTGGCCAACCACCTGGTGATGGGTCCAGTCATCCTCGCGCGGGCGCTGGAGGGTGAGGTGCCATATGCCGTCAAGGTTCACGGCAGCGCGCTCGAGTACACCGTCAAGCCCGATCCCGAGCGCTTCCTCGAGCCGGCCCGCGAGGGTCTCGCCGGCGCCCGTGCGATCCTCGTCGGCTCCCATCACACCGCTGCCAGCCTGTGGCAGGCGCTGGGGGATCCTGCGGTTGAGCGGCGCACGCGCCTCGGCCCGCCGGGAGTGGACGTCGAGCGGTTCGTCCCCCGCGGGCCCGCGCGTGCGCGCGAGGGACTGCGTGTACTGCGCACCCGTTTGCGCGCCGCCGCCGGCGATGCCGCCACCACGTCGCCGGCCGGGCTAACCGGTGAGGGCGCCTCTGGTGAGAACGCATTTGCACGAGATGATCTCGCCGCTGCGTCTGCCCTGGATCGCCTCGACGCCGAGCACGACCGGCTCGTCGGGTTCGTCGGCAAGCTGATCGTCAACAAGGGCTGCGACCTGTTGCTCGCGGCCTGGCCGCTCGTGCTTCGGCACGTACCCCAGGCAAAGCTCGTCGTGGTGGGATTCGGAGCCGACCGTGAGCTGTTGGAGCGCTTGCTCGAGGCGCTCACAGCAGGAGATCTGGGGCAGGCCGAGGGCATCGCATTGCCTCACCTGCTGGCATTCCTGCGGGATCTGCACGGCGATGCGCGCGACCGTTACCTGGACGCCGCGCGTGAGCTGAGAGAGCGGGTCGTGTTCACCGGCCGTCTCGACCATGACGAGCTCGCCGAGCTGCTGCCCGCCTGTGAGGCGCTGGTCGTGCCGAGCACGTTCCCCGAGGCGTTCGGCATGGTCGCTGCTGAGGCGGCGGCCTGTGGCGCGCTGCCGATCAGCGCCGCCCATTCGGGCCTGGCGGAGGTCAGCGCCGCGCTCGCCCGCGCCGTGCCCGATCAGGTGGCGCCGTGGCTGTCGTTCGGAATCGACGACTTCGCCGTGCGAGCTCTGGCTGAGCGCATCGTCGCCTGGCTGGGGGTCGATCCGATGCTGCGCGAGCAGACTCGAATGGGCCTCGTCGCCGCGGTAAGAGAGCGCTGGTCGTGGGAGGGCGTCGCGCGGGGCGTGATCGCAGCGGCGCTCGGCGAGCTGGACACGCTCGCGACCCCCTGACGGCCGGGCGTTCGGTTCGTCAAGAAATAGGTGGCGGGATCGGGGGTGCTTGAATGGTGGAGGCCAGACGACGCACGCGAGCGCAGGCATGCTGGTGGCACGTCGAGCATCGTGGGTGGCGGCTGGCGCCGCCAGGCAAGTGCATCCGGACCGTCAGATCTTTCTTGACGGACCCTTAGGATAGAGTTCCCGCGCCGATGTCCGCCTTCGACGGCCACATACCCAGGGCTCTGCGCGGGCTCAGCCTGATAGCTGCGACCGGCGCCCTGGCGCTCCTCGCCGCCGGCTGCTCGGCCAAGCAGGGTGAGAACGCGAACCTGATCGTCGGCAAGCAGCAGTTTGTCGCCAAGTGCGGCGCCTGCCACACGCTCGCGCGGGCCGGCACGAAAGGCACGGTCGGCCCCAACCTCGACGAAGCCTTCCACTACGCCGTCGCCGAAGCCCACGGGCGCTCCGCGATCAGGGGCGTGATCGAATACCAGGTCCGCTACCCCAACCCGTTCGGCGTGATGCCCAAGAACCTCGTCAGCGGCCAGACCGTCACTGACGTCGCCTCCTACGTCGCCGCCGCGGCCGCCAACCCCGGCAAAGACACGGGCCTGCTCGCGAGCGCCGTCAAAGCCCCGGGCAGCGGCGCGCCCGCGGAAGAGAAGGCCGGCAAGCTGCAGATCTCCGCGAACTCCGAAGGCCAGCTCGCCTACGCCACCAATAAAGCCACCGCATCGGCCGGCGCCGTCACGATCGAAATGCCGAACATGTCCGGCGTCTCCCACAACATCGCGATCGAACCGGGCACGGGCGGGGCGACCCCCGCCGGTAAGCCGTTGCTGGGCAACAGCCAGTTCGTGACCAAGGGCACCGCCACGGTCACGGTCCACCTCAAGCCCGGCTCCTACACCTTCTTCTGCCAGGCCCCCGGCCACCGCGCCGCGGGGATGTGGGGCACGCTGACGGTGAAGTAGTCCTTGCGATTCGACGCAGACGGCCGGCTGTTGCAAGACGAGAAAGTTCTCGCCAGCGTCGACTGGGCCGACGACGGGTCGTTCGCGCGCATCGCGGTGGGGGATCGTGAATACGACCTAGTCAGGAAGAAAAGGACGGGATGGCACTTCTCCGCGGTGCCACTCGCGGGCGGGGACGCCGTGTGCGAGTTCCTGCCCCACCAGTTGCATCGCGGTGGGCGTCTGAAGGCAGGTTCGACCACCCTTCAGCTTCACGGACATCCGCTGCACAAAGACCGCTGGTGGTTTGAGGGTGACGGTGGCCTGAAGATCGAGGCCGTGGCGACTCTGCCGTTGGACGGCCGGACGGCGGATGAGGCGAGAGTCGCGCGCGTGGCTGGTGTTCGAGGCGGGGCGCAACGGCTCGAGGTCGACCTCGAGTTGCAGGAATCGCTCGGCGTGCTCCACGACGCGCCGTTGCTGCTCGCGTTCGGCTGCTGGCTGATCGTCCAGTGGGATACGTTCCCAATGCTGGTGGCGGGCGGCGGTGGCGGGTTTGTCGGAGGAGTCTGACCAGGGCCACAGAGCTTGATGATCGACACAACCGGGATCAGGACGTCGAGGGAGCGGCGCTCAAGAGGGTGACCGTGAGCGCCGTATGCGTTCTTGCCGCGGCGGCCAGAGCGCTGTCCTTCGTTACCAGCGGCTCGTCCAGCTGCTCGGCGAGAGCGACGAACAGTGCGTCGGCGGCTGTGAGATTGTCCCGCAACTCCCACGCTCGTCGACGCAGAGGCAGACAGGGGAAAAGCTCGACCGGCAGATCCGCGAGATCCTCCAGGGCGCCGTCGGCTCTGTCCTGTGCGAGAGAGCCGCGCAACGTCGCGCGTCGTAGGGCGGCGAGCACCTCGAACACGATCAGATCGGGCGCCGCCACCTCTCCCTCGCTGGTCAGGATGTCAGTGACCTGCTTAGCGACGCCGGCACCGATCAGATAGTCGACGGCGGCGGAGGTGTCGAGAACCGTCACTCGCCCTGATCGCGAAGTGCGCGGACGACAACCTCGCTCGGTTCGGCGTTCTCGACGATTCCGCGAGCCGCGATACGGGCCGAGAGTTCCTCGGGCGTAGGCCGGGACGCCGCGCGTGCCAGCACGCCACGGACGTACTCGGAAAGTGAGACGCCGGCGAGCGCCGCCCGTGCCTTCAGCGTGTGGTGCACATCCTCCGGGACTTCGCGGACCTGAACGAGCACTCCCATACTTCATAAGATGATATCATACGCCTCACATAATAGACAGAGGTTCAGAACACCGCCCGAGCGATCAACACCACCGCGATCACGACGACGAAGAACGCGACCACGTACAGCAGCAGTCGAAACGCCTCGGCCTCACTGCGCAGCGGGTTCAGCATCGCTTATCGCGGTGCAAATAGAGATGGACGGCCCATTGGTGATCCGATTCGCCATTACTGAGCTCCACCCTTCTGAGGGACGTGGACCAAGCAGGCCAAGGACGCAGGAAGCGTGGCGTACTACGTACGCGAGCGACCGAGGACGCAGGCATGCTCCGTGTCCACGTTCCTCAGAGCACGTAAACAGTTGTGTAGACGACGATCCACATGATGTCCACGAAGTGCCAGTAGATGCCGGGTATCTCGACGCCGCGGTGAGACTCGGGCGAGTAGTGCCCGCGGAAGGAGCGGATCGTCACGAACAGCAGCAGGCACAACCCGATGAACACGTGCGCGCCGTGCAGGCCGGTGAGCGAGTAGAAGATCGTCTGCTGGGCGGCGTCCTGGGGGGCGAAGCCGATGTTGGCGTACTCGTTGATCTGGATGAACAGGAACGTGCAGCCGAGCAGGAACGTGACGAGGATGCCCGCCTTCAGGCCGAAGCGGTTGCCTTTCTTGATCGCCTGCTCGGACCAGTGCAGCGTGAACGAGGAGGACACGAGGATCAGGGTGTTCACGCCCGCGACCTCGACCGGTAGGTGGGTTCCGACCGCCGGCCAGGGGTCGCCCTGGGCGATGCGGATGAAGAAGTAGGCGGTGAAGAAAGCCCCGAACACCATGATCTCGGAGATGATGAACAGCAACATCCCCAGCATCTGCGGGTCCACGCGCGAGCTGCGGTTCGCCGCCGGCGGACCGTGATGGTCGTGCTCGCCTACGCCGCCCGCGTGGGCTGAGATGCCGGCTGCCTCCATCGTGCGTCCAGCTCCCCTAGGCCGCCGGGGTCGCCATCGTCGCGGGCGCGTGATCCAGGTCCACGACGACGTGCTCGACTCGCGCCGAGGTCACGTGCTGGACGCGCTCGATCAGGTTCGCGCGCATCCAGCCCGAGCGCTGGTCGGGCAGCGTGGAGATGACCACGTCATCGACCCGGAACAGCTCCAGCGCGTTCAGGGCGGCCGTATACGGGTCGGGGTCGCCGATCATGCCGGATGCGAGCAGGCCCGCGGCGTGCAGCCGGTCGAGCATCGCGGCCAGGCGGGCTCGCGCCTGGCGTGGCCCATCTCCGCTGCCGTCCTGCTGGGGGACCACGGCGATGAACAGGCGCCGGCGGCCCTCGTCGCTGTCCTGCGCGGCCTTCTGGCCCAGGCGCTCGATCAGCTCCTCGCCACTGGAGGTCTTGCTGGCGATCACGAGCGTGACCCCGAACGGCAATCCTTCGCGCTCGAGGTCGGTCACGACGTGCTCCACCGGCAGGCCCGAGGCGTTGTGGATGCGTTCGATCAGATCGCGTCGCAGCCAGCCCGAGCTGGTCGCGGGGTGGGTGGAGACGATGATCTCGTCAGGCCGTTGCGCGGCGATCGCATCCATCGTCGCCAGGAACGGGTCGGGGTCACCGACTTCTCCGGTTACCGTGATGCCCTCGCTCGCCAGCAACGAGTGCGCGAGATCGATCCGCACGTGTGCGGATTCACGCACCGCCTCGTCATAGATGACCAAGCCCGCTGAAGGCTTGCTCTGGGGCACGACAAGCCGGAAGCGGACGTTCTCCTCGGATCTAGCGCGTGTGCGCACCACATCGAGCAGCTTCCCGCCGCCGAGCGTGCGGTTGGCCACCACCAGGATCTCGGTCATCGCACTCCATCCCCTCCGGTCGTCATTTGCGCTCGGGATCGCTCGTCACTGCTCATCACTCGCTCCGGGACAGTCTCACGCCCGGCGGGGCGCCTGCCGCCGCCCCGGCCGGCGCGGGCCCCAGAATCCCGTGCACCGCGCCGGGCACGCCGTACTCGTATGGGCCGCCGACTACCGTCGGGACCCGGTCGAAGTTGAATATCGGCGGCGGCGAGCTGACCTGCCACTCGAGCGTCATGCCGCGCCATGGGTTGGCTACCGCGCGCGGGCCTCCGCGCCAGCTGGTGAGCATGTTGTAGAGAAATATCAGCGTGCTCAGGCCGAGCAGCCAGCTGGCGATCGAGATGAACAGGTTCGTGTCGGCGAACTGGGTGGAGTAGGTGGCCACGCGCCGGGGCATGCCTTCCAGGCCGAGGAAGTGCATCGGCATGAACGTCAGGTTGAAGAACACGAATGTCGTCCAGAAGTGCCATTTGCCCAGGCGCTCGTCGAACATGCGCCCGGTCATCTTCGGGAACCAGTAGTACACGCCCGCGAAGATCGTCATCAGCGAGCCGCCGAACAGGACGTAGTGGATGTGCGCGACGATGAAATAGCTGCTTGAGAGGTCGATGTCGGCCGGCAGCATCGCGAGCGCCACGCCGCTGATCCCGCCGATTGTGAACGTGACCAGGAAGCCCAGCGTGAACAGCATCGGCGTGTCCAGGTGCAGCACCCCGCGCCACAGCGTCGCCAGCCATGAGAAGACCTTGATGCCCGTCGGCACGGCGATGATGCAGGTGGTGATCGCCATCGGGTAGCGGATCCAGTTGGACATCCCCGATGTGAACATGTGGTGCGCCCACACCGTGAACCCGAGGATCACGATCGCCAGCAGCGAGAACGCCATCATGCGATAGCCGAAGATCGGCTTGCGCGACTTCACCGCGATGATTTCCGAGATGATCCCGAACCCGGGCAGCATCATGATGTAGACGGCTGGGTGGGAGTAGAACCAGAACACGTGCTGATACATCAGCACGTCCCCGCCGGCGCCCGCGTTGAAGAAGTTGAAGCCGAGCGAGCGGTCGAGCAGGACAAAGAACTGTGAGGCGGCGATGAACGGCGTCGCGATCACGACCAGCAGCGAGGTCGCGAAGTTCGCCCACACCAGCAGCGGCATCCGGAAGAAGCTCATCCCCGGCGCGCGCATCGTGATGATCGTCACGAGGAAGTTCAGGGCGGTCATGATCGAGGATGCCCCCGCGAACTGGACCCCCAGCGAGAAGAACACCTGCCCGACCGGCATGTCCGTCGACAGCGGCGCGTACGCAGTCCAGCCGTCGGCGAACGCTCCGCCCGGCGCCAGGAAGCTGCTCAGCATGATCAGCCCGCCCACCGGCAGCAGCCAGTAGGAGAGGGCATTCAGGCGCGGGAACGCCATGTCGGGCGCCCCGATCATGATCGGGATCACGAAGTTGCCGAACCCAGCGAACACCGGGATGATGAAAAAGAAGATCAGGATCGACGCGTGCACCGAGAACAGGCTGTTGTAGGTGTTCGCGTCGATGAACTGCGCGCCCGGCTGGGCCAGCTCGGCGCGCATCAGCATCGCGATCAGACCGCCGACGAGCAGGAAGAAGAACGAGGTGACCGTGTACTGGATGCCGATCACCTTGTGGTCGGTGTTGATGCGGAAATAGTCCTTCCAGCTGTACGCGCCGTGGCCGGAGTGATCCTCCGGACGTGTCGGACGGCCCACCGCCCAGTAGAACCAGTAGTCGAAGCCGCCGATCCCGACGAGGAACATCAGCGGCGCGGCGATCAGCGCGACCGTCAGGACCGCTTCGCCGTCGATGAAGTGGTGGAACGTCGTATGCCCGGTGCTCATGCGCACGAGCCACGTCAGCGCGAACGCGAACGCGACGCCGAGCACCATCATCCAGGCGGCGCGGTAGAACCCGGGGGCGCGCAGTTTGGCGCCGAGCGAGGTCCTCCGATCGCCGAACGGCGATTGGGCGGAGCCCGGGCGAGCAGGACCGGGGGCCTGGACAGTCGTTGCCATCAGCTTGCTTCTCTTTGCGTCTGACCCATCGCGGTGAACATTATCCCGCAGTCGCCCCTGCGATGGCGCCGGGCGCGCCGCCGCCTCCCGGAGGGGTGGCCGACGCCGTGGCGACGGTCGAGCCGGAGCGCTCCTGGCTTGTCAGCCACGCCCGGAACTGGGCGGGCGGAACGACGTGCACGGCCGAGCGCATCAGCGAATGCCCTGAGCCGCAGAGCAGGTTGCAGACGACCGGGTAGGTGCCGAGCCGGTTGGGCGTTGCCCGGTAGTGGGTGATGATGCCGGGCACGACGTCCTCCTGCAGGCGAAACGCGGGGATCCAGAACGCGTGGATCACGTCCTTGGATTGCATGTTGAAGTACACGGTGTCGCCCTCGGGCAGGTACAGCTGATAGCTCTTCAGCGGCGCCCCGCCGGTGACCGACGACGGGTACTCGTAGGACCAGAAGAACTGCTGTCCGGTCACGCCGATCTGGATTTCCGGGACGCCTGGGGGCTTGCGTTCGTTTTCGTGCAGCACGACAAACGAGTAGGAGACGAGACCGAGCAGCAGCATCGCCGGGATCGCGGTCCAGAAGACCTCCAGGCGCGTGTTGCCGTGGATCGGCGGACCGTCCTTGAGCTCCTCACCGGGTCGCATGCGGAACTGCCACACGGAGAACAGCACGACGGTGACGACGAGCATGAAGATCGGCACCGAGGCGACCACCAGCACGTGGTAGAGCCGATCGGTGTTCTTGGCCTGCGCGCTCGCCTCGACCGGGAACCAGTGGATCACGAAGCTCAGCGCGATAGCCACGGCGGAGGCAATCAGGGCGGCGAGGACCGCGGTGGTGATGGCGCGCCTAGTGGGCATACGCGGACCCCGCGCAGACGCTGACGGCGCCGGTTACGCCCGGCGCGGTCTGGTTTCCCGAGGCACTGTCCACTGCGATCCCCTCCATCACGATGCGTGATCCTAGTGCCTCGCGCCGATGCGATGTTGGGCGGTCGTGTGGCGATGGCCCGGGGTGTCCAGTAAACCCGGTGATTGCCACCCGTCCAGCTGGGTGGGCGAGGCAAACGGTCATGTCCGGCTGTCTTTGCCGGACATGAGCGTGCTCGTCCCGCCCCTGCGTGGGGCGCTCGGAGCGGACCCTTGACGGGGGTGGCTCGTCGTACTACATTGAGGCAATCGTTGCATGCGTGCGACGATGGTTTTGCGGCGCAGCGGAACGGGAAAGGAGCCGTCATGCAGGTGCGCGAGGGGATGAGCCCGACAGTGTTGACGGTGGGGCCTGGGCATACGTTGCGCGCCGTGGCGCGGCTGATGTCAGAGCGCGCGGTCGGCGCGGCGGTCGTGATCGACCCCGATGGGCACGGGCCGGGGATCATCACCGAGCGCGACATCCTGCTGTCGCTGGGGTCCGATCAGGACCCCGACCGCGAGTTGGTGGCTGACCATCTCACGCGCGATGTCGTGTTCGCCGCGCCCGACTGGTCCCTGGAGGAGGCCGCCTCGGCAATGGTTCGCGGCGGGTTCCGCCACCTGATCGTGCTCGACCAGGGGGAGACCGTGGGGGTGCTGTCGGTGCGCGACGTCGTGCGCTGCTGGACGCAGGACGGGGCGATCTGCCCGGTGCCGGTGAGCGCTTGATCTGATGTCCCAGGGGGCGCATGCGCCCCCTGGCGGGAATGCACATGTGCATTCCCGAGACAAGCCGCATGCGGCTTGTCTTCCGAACGGTGCATGCACCGTTCGGCGGAGCCGTACATGTACGGCTCCGGGGAAGGGCCGCATGCGGCTCTTCCGGCCAAGGCGCATGCGCCTTGGCCCCCTCTGATCAATCAGTCCAGCGGGAGCTCGTCGATTTCGTGGCGCGTGTCTTTGATCCAGCGCCACACGCAGATCAGGGTGAGCAGCACGCCGATCACCGTCAGCTCGATCATCGTTGTGATCCCGACCAGCGCCAGCGTGATCCCGAGGGCCGTCAGCACCGGCAGGATCGACGGGCCGGGGAGGTGGACCTCTTCGCCGACGGGCGGTATCTCGGGGTCGATTGGGCTCACGACACGTAGACGGCTGCCACGACAAACGTAATGCCGAACATGAACATGCAGATCGCGCACACGATCAGGCCCGTGCGGATGTTCTTGCGTGCGAGGCGTCGAGTCATCATGGGCAGGCGTCGCGCATTCTACAGATGCACATCCGCGACCATCGCGCAGAACAGCAGCGCCAGGTAGGCCAGCGAGTACAGGTACAGCTGCAGCGCGCTGCGCCTGTCCGCCCGGCGGTACAGCCGGATCGCCCCGGCGATGAACCCGAACCCGAGCAGCATCGACGCGACGAGGTATGTCGTCCCCAGCCCACCCGCACAGAACGGCAGCTGCGTGACCGCATACAGCAGCACCGTGTAGATCAGGATCTGCCGGCGCGTCTCGGCCTCGCCGCGCACGACCGGCAGCATCGGTATGTCCACGCGCGCGTACTCGTCCTTCATCAGCAGGCTGAGAGCCCAGAAGTGGGGGGGCGTCCAGAAGAACACGATGAAGAACAGCAGCACCGCGGTGCCACTTACCGAGCCGGTGACCGCGGCCCAGCCGACGAGTGGGGGCACTGCCCCCGCGGCCCCGCCGATGACGATGTTCTGGGGGGTGCGCCGCTTCAGCCAGACCGTGTACACGAGCACGTAGCCGAGAAACCCGGCGAACGACAGGCTCGCCGCCAGCACGTTGACGGTCAGCGAGAGCTCGGCGAACGACAGCCCCGCCAGCGTGCAGCCGAATATGAGCGCCGCTGTCGGATGCACGCGCCCGGCGGGGATCGGCCGCGTGGCGGTGCGAGTCATGCGCGCGTCGATGTCGCGGTCGAACCAGTGGTTGACGGCGCCGGCGCCGCCCGCCGAGAGGTAACCCCCGAGGCAGGTGAGCGCGACGAGCGCGACGGAGGGATCGCCGGCCACGTACATCGTCGCGATCGTGGTGAGCAGCAGCAGCGACTGGACCTTCGGCTTGGTCAGCTCGACGTAGTCGCTCAGCAGCTGACGCGTGCGCGGGGCCAGACCGAGTGCAGAGGCCGTCTCGATCGCCGGGGCGGCTGCTGCGGCTGCGCCTGTTGGACGCGGGCTCATGTCGGAAGAATGGTAGGGCTGCGCGCGGGCGCGCGTGGAGCCGTGATGGCGATCGGGGCGCGACGGTGAGTGCTCATGTGCAGAGAGCTACACGCCCACCTGTGTGGCGCCGGCGGGCACGGTGGCCGAGCCGGGCGCCGGAACGCCCGCGCCGCTGCGTCGCTGCACCTCGCGGCGGATGTCCTTCATCGGTTCGGCCGAGCGCACGAGCGGGATCGTGTCGAAGTTGTTGACCGGCGGGGGAGAGCTGGTGAACCACTCGAGCGTGTTCGCCTTCCACGGGTCCGGTCCGGCGATCGCGCCGACCTTGAGGCTGCGCACGACGTTGACGATCGTCGCAATCACGCCGGCGGCGAGGATGAACGAGCCGATCGTCGAGATCAGGTTGTAGAGCGCGAGGTTGCCGACGTTCGGGTACTCGTACACGCGCCTGGGCATCCCGTCCAGCCCGATCGAGTGCTGGATCAGGAACGTGATCAGGACTCCCCAGAACATCAGCCAGAAGCTGAGCTTCCCGATGCTCTCGCTGAGCATGCGTCCCGTGATCTTCGGGAACCAGTAGTAGATCGCCGCAAAAATCGGGAACACCGCGCCGCCCACCAGCACGAAGTGGATGTGGGCGACGACAAAGTACGTTTCGTTCAGCTGCCAGTCGACGGGGAACACGGCCAGGAACACGCCCGAGATGCCTCCGATCAGAAACAGCGCGATGAAGCCGGCGCAGAACAGCAGCGGCGTCTTGAATTCGATCGTGCCATGCCACAGCGTGGCGATCCAGTTGAGCATCTTCACGCCCGTGGGAATCGCGATGAAGAACGAGCTGAGCATCACGAACACGAGCAGCGCCTCGGGGATCGGCGCCGTGAACATGTGGTGCGCCCAGGTGAGAAACCCGAGGAACGCGATCGCCACGGTCGAGGCCGCGATCGCCTTGTAGCCGAAGATCGGCTTGCGCGCGAACACGGGCAATATCTCCGAGACCAGACCGAATCCCGGCAGCACCATGATGTAGACCTCGGGGTGCCCGAAGAACCAGAACAGGTTCTGCCACAGCAGTGGCGATCCGCCTTGGGCCGGATCGTAGAAATGCGTCCCGAAATGCCGATCCGTCAGCAGCATCGTCACCGCCGCCGCGATCACGGGCATCGCGAAGATGATCAGGATCGAGTAGGTCAGGATCGCCCACACGAACAGCGGCAGCCGCCCCCAGCTCATGCCGCGCGCGCGCATATTCGCGACCGTCGCGTAGAAGTTGACCGCCCCCAGGATCGAGCTCAGCCCCGTCAGGTGGATCAGATAGATCCACGCGTCCTGGCCGCCGCCCGGGGAGTAGACCGCGTTGGACAGCGGCACATAGCTCGTCCAGCCCGCTTCGGGCGGGTTCCAGAAGATCGAGGCATAGAACACGATCCCGCCGGCCAGCAGCAGCCAGTAGGACAACGCGTTCAGGCGTGGGTAAGCCATGTCGCGCGCGCCGATCATCAGCGGCAGGAAGTAGTTGGCCAGCCCGGCCATCATCGGCACGACGAACAGAAAGATCATCGTCGTGCCGTGCATCGTGAACAGCTGGTTGTAAACCTGCGGCGTGACCAGCGTGTTGTTCGGCGCGCCCAGCTGCAGGCGGATCATCAGCGCCTCGATCCCGCCGAGACAGAAGAACACGAACGTCGTGACCATGTACATGATCCCGATCCGCTTGTGATCGGTCGTGGTGATCCAGCTCGTCCAGCCGTGTGCCTCGCGCTCGGCGCGGTGGGCGACTATCTGGGGGACGGGTCGTAGTTGGGCTGTGGCGGTGGCCATGTTCGGGCTGTTCTCCTGGGAGGGGTGTCGAGTGCTGGGAGAAGTGTGGATGTGGCGGGGTTGGAGGACTGGGGGTGAGTTGTTGAGAGGAGAGGACGGAGGCTGAGAGTTTCGGAGGAGAGACTGGGGTGAGTTGTTGGAGGACGAGAGCGCTGGAGGGGGCTGGGGGAGTGTGGTGGCCGTCTAGGGGTTCTCGACCTGGCCGGCGCCGGTCTGGGAGTTGAGTTTCGCGCGCGCCACCTGTGCATCGGCGTTGGCTTCGGCGATCAGCTTCTTCTGGTAGGCCAGCCACGTTTCGAACTGCGCCGGTGGGACGGCCTTGACGGTCGCGATCATGCGCGCGTGCCCGCGCCCGCACAGCAGGGCGCACTGGCCGCGGTAGACGCCGGGCTTGTCGATCTTCATCCAGGTGTAGTTGTGGTAGCCGGGGACCGCCTGGAACTTGCCGCCGAGCTGGGGCACCCACCAGGAGTGCACGACATCTGAGGAGACGATGTCCAGCGTTATCGTCGTGTTCGTGGGGACGACCATTTCCTCATACGAGTAGGGGGCTCCCAGGCCGTCCGGTTCGTTCGCGCCTGGATAGACGAACTGCCAGATGTATTGCCGGCCGATGACCGTGATGTTCAGGGATTTGCCGTTGGGGGGCAGTGGGCGGGAAGTGCTGGCGACCAGCTCGCCGCTTTCGCCGATGAGGTTCGCGCCGTCGGCGCTGGAGTTGGGCGGGTTCTGGATCGAGCCTAGCCTGAAGAACGTGAGTACCGCCAGCCCGATCAGGATCACCGCGGCGCCGGCCGTCCAACCGACCTCGAGGCGTGTGTTGCCCCTGATCTGGGCGGCCGTGGCACCCTTGCGGGCACGGAACTTGACGAGCGCGTAGGAGAGCGCGCCGATGACCGCGACGAAGATCACCAGGGCGACGACCAGGACGATCTTGTAGAGCGAGTCGATGTTGTCCGCGTTCGGAGACCCACCCGACTCGGGCGTGAAGAATGCTTGCGTCGCGGCGAGCAGCGTTGCGGGGAGCGGATGGCCCAAGGCGGGCAGGATTCTATTCAGCCCCGGACAGGACGTGCTTGATGACGTTTGCCACGAGCCTTTTGCCGGCTCGGTAGCCCCGTGCGGGCAGGCTCTGAGCCTGGATCACCGTGGGATGTGTGATGGGACGTGCTGGGATGAGAGGTGTGACGAGAGTTGATGGGAGACGCGGATCAGCTCTCTGGGGGGGTCGGCCCGAGAGCCGCCTACCTGCCCGCGAACCGCGTCGGGCGCTTTTCCACGAACGCCATCGCGCCCTCCATGAAATCGTCACTGCCGGCCATCTCGCGCTGGATCTGAGCCTCGAGCTCCAGCTGCTCGTCCATGCGCGCGTACAGCCAGTTGTTCAGCTGGCGCTTGGTCCCGGCGTAGGAGCGCGTCGGTCCGGCCGCCAGGCGCGCGGCGAGCGCCGCGGACTCCTCGGTCAGCTGCTCGTCGGGCACGACGCGGTTGATCAGGCCCCACTGCAGAGCCTGCGGCGCCGGCAGGCGCTCGCCCAGCATCGCCAGCTCGGTGGCGCGAGCCATGCCCACGCGCGTGGGCACGAACAGCGAGGAGCCGCCGTCGGGGACGAGGCCGATGTTGACGAACGCGAGCAGGAAATAGGCGCTCTCGGCGGCGATGATCAGATCACAGCACAGCGCCAGCGAGCAGCCGATGCCGACCGCCGGGCCGCGCACGGACGCGACGACGGGCTTGGGCATCTCCCTGATCGCGACCATGATCGGGTGGTAGCGCTCGGTCAGGGTCTTGTATACGTCCGGGCGCCCGTTGGGCGTGGTCTCACCGCCGCTGATGTCCTTCAGGTCCGCCCCGGAGGAGAACGCGCGCCCGGCGCCTTCGATCAGCACGGCGCGCACGGCCTCCTCCCGGCGCGTGTAGTGCAGGGCGACGAGCAGGTCTTCGCCGAACTGCTGGTTCCAGGCGTTCAGCGCCTCCGGGCGGTTCAACTGGACGGTGGCGACGCCGTCGTTGGCTACGGACACGTCCACTGTCTCGAGCTGCGGGGTGCTCGGGTCGCTCATGGCGCTGCTCTCCTTGCGTATTCGGGTTGACACTGGCATGGGACGCTGGATGTGAGAGGTATGACGGTGAGGGTTCGACCTACGGTCGCTGATCCTATGCGCTCGCGCCGAGGTGCCCCTATCTTGTACGGATGAGCAGACCCATGATCGGCATCTGCGCGGCCCTGGAGCGGGCGCGCTGGAGCGTGTGGGACCAGCAGGCGATGCTGCTGCCGAGCAACTACGTCGAAGCGGTCCAGCGGGCGGGTGGACTCGCGCTGATGCTGCCCGTCGATCCGGTGCTGGTCGAGAATCCAGACGAGGTGCTGGACATGATCGACGGGCTCGTGCTCGCGGGGGGCGCCGACATCGACCCGGGCTCCTACGGCGAGCCGGTGGTGCATGTCGAGACCGTGGACACGGTGCCCGCGCGCGATGTGTTCGAGATCGCGCTGACCCGCGCGGCGATCGAGCGGGACATGCCGGTGCTGGGGATCTGCCGGGGGATGCAGCTGATCAACGTCGCCCTGGGTGGCACGCTGCGCCAGCACCTCCCCGACCTGTTCGATCATGAGGAGCACCGCCGGGTCGTCGGCTCGTTCGACGGCTCCGACCACGACGTCGTGCTGGTCGAAGGCTCGCTGGCGGCCCGCGCGGCGGGTGAGCTCAGACACGCGACCAAGTCCCATCACCATCAGGGCGTGGATCAGCTGGGGGAGGGCCTGACCGTGAGCGGAGTCTCGATGCTCGACGATCTGCCGGAGGCGATCGAGCTGGATGGGAGCTCGCTCGCCCGGCGATTCGTGCTCGGGGTGCAGTGGCACCCGGAGGCGGACACGGCCAGCAGGGTTATCGGGGCGTTCGTCGCTGAGGCGCAGGCCGCGCGCGCCGAGGCCCAACAAGTGCCGGCGAGCTGACACTCATCGCGACGGGCGCTCGACTCGGTGCAAGCGTTCCCAAATGACGTGCCGCGCGCGCACGCGTAGGCGCGCGCGTTTGCAGCCTTTGGAGAGACAGGTGCATGGCTGCCTCCCCGAGATCATCACTCCCCGAACCGCCCGAGCGCGACCATATACTCCGGCGCAGTGCGGCTGTCTAGAGGTTCGGCAATCAGGGCAGCGGCCTGGGGGATCGTGGCGGCGGGGGTCGCCGCACCACTGGTGCGCAAGCGGGTCGCTGCGCCGCCGCTGGTGACCCAGATGGTCGCGTTCACCGCGCCGCTCGCCCTGTGCGTGGCTGTGCGCCGCTCGCGTACGCGCGACGTGGCGGTGTGCAGCCTGCAGATGTGGGCGTATCTGGCCGCGTACAAGACCCCCCACGACGATGAGACGGCGCAGTCAGAGCGCGTGCACATCGACTATCCGATCGACATCGATCGCGTGCTGGGTCTCGGCGAGCTGCCGACGTTACGCCTGCAACGCGCGCTCGCGCGAGTCGATCCAGCCAACGGCACACCGAGCTGGCGTACGCTCGACCGCGTGCTCGTGTGGGCGCACTGGGCGTGGTTCATGGTGCCGCACGGCTCGCTCGCATACATCCTCGTGCGCCATCCCGAGCGATTTCCGCGCGCCGCGGTGATGACCTACGCCGTGTTCGATATCGGCG
Organism: uncultured Solirubrobacterales bacterium; assembly: GCA_963749285.1. Classification (GTDB taxonomy): domain Bacteria; phylum Actinomycetota; class Thermoleophilia; order Solirubrobacterales; family Solirubrobacteraceae; genus Palsa-744. The sequence goes on from CAVVMD010000002.1 coordinate 715,994, forward strand.
CGAGCTTCTACTGGCTCGCTCCGACCGCACCGCCCTGGTATGCGGCGTCCGAGGCAGGTCGCGAAGGCCCCCACGACGAGCAGGACGTGCGCCGGATGATGGTCGAGTACGGCGAGCACTTCTGGAGAGACGGCTGGGGGCCTCTATACAGTGTCCTAGGAGGCAATCCCCTGGCTGCAATGCCCTCGCTGCACTTCGCCACATCCCTGATGGCCGCGCTTCTGCTCGCGGAGGCCGGGCCACTCGCGGGCGCGCTGGGCGCCTCGTATGCGGCGGTGCTCGGATTCGCGCTCGTGTATCTGGGCGAGCACTACGCGGTCGATCTGCTCGCGGGGGCGGCGCTGACGGGGGCAGTGCGCCGTCTGGGTCCGCGCGCGGGTGCAGTGCTCGAGCGCTTCGGCCGCGCGGTGGCGGCGCTGGAGGCAATTGCGCACGAGACGAGCTGAGACTGAGACGAAGAGGTGAGCGAGACAGAGATGGCGCAGGAGGCGAGGAAGGAGGCAGGGAGGGTGGTGGCGCAGACGCATCACGAAGAGGAGATGCCGCGCGTGGTCGTCACGCGCCGGCAGGCTGTCGCGTTCGGTCTGTTCGTGCTCACGTGTGTCGGATTCCTGTACTTCGTCCTGCCCAAGCTCGCCGGGGTGGGTACGACGCTGCACCACATCGAGCACGGCGATCTCTGGTGGATCGCGGCCGGGGTTGTGCTCGAGCTGCTGTCGTTCGCCGGCTACGTGGTGCTGTTCCGGGCCGTATTCGTAGCCAAGGACGCCCGCCCGCCCGGGCCGATCGGCTGGCCGGAGAGCTATCAGATCACGATGGCCGGACTGGCCGCCACGCGCCTGTTCGCGACGGCGGGCGCGGGCGGGATCGCGCTGACCGCATGGGCGCTGCGCCGCTCGGGGATGGAGGCGCGGCTGGTGGCGTGCCGGATGGTCGCGTTCATGGTGCTGCTGTACGTCGTCTACGCGGGCGCGGTGGTGCTGGACGGCATCGGGCTGGGAACCGGCCTGTTGCCCGGGGGCGGCTCGTTTGCGCTGACGATCGTCCCGGCGATCGTCGCGGCAGCGCTGATGGTGGCGGTCGGCGCGATGGCGCTGCTGCCGGGCGATATCGAGCGGCGTCTGGGGAGATGGGCGTCCGGCTCGGGCCGTCTCGCCCGCTGGGTGGCCATGGCTGTGACGGCGCCCGCGCTGGCCGCGAGCGGTGTACGCACGGCGATTGAGCTGATCGGAGAGCGCGACCCGGGCCTGCTCGGCGCGGTGGCCTGGTGGGGTTTTGACATCAGCGTGTTGTGGGCGATGTTCCACGCCTTCGGGACCCCGCCGCCGTTCCCGGTCATCTTGATGGCCTACTTCATCGGCATGCTCGGCAACCTGCTGCCGCTGCCCGGCGGTCTCGGGGGCGTCGAGGGAGGCATGATCGGCGCGTTCGCCGCGTTCGGGGTCAACCTCGATCTGGCGGTGCTGGCGGTGCTGTCCTACCGCGGCATCTCGTTCTGGCTGCCCACGATCCCCGGCGCCGTGGCGTACTTCCAACTGCGCCGCACGGTGGCGCGCTGGCGTGAGGAGCAGGGTGGACCTCGCGCGTCGGGGGGACGCGGGGCGCAGGTGGAGACGGCGGGCGTGCTGCAGGGCTCCTGAGATGCCCAAAAATGCGCACGAAAGCGCTATACTTTACAAAGTAAAGTGTCTCAGGACATATGCTTCTGGGACGCATCGCGCGGACAAAGGCTTGAGAATGGAGATGAGATGAGCAGCGACGTCGAGAACACGATCATCATCGGCAGCGGCCCCGCCGGGTACACGGCCGCGCTGTACACGGCGCGCGCGAACCTGAGTCCGCTCCTGGTCGAGGGGTTCGCGTGGGGTGGGCTGCTGCAGCAGACGACAGACGTTGAGAACTACCCGGGCTTCCCGGAGGGGATCATGGGTCCGGAGATCATGCAGAAGTTCCGCGACCAGGCCGAGCGGTTCGGCGCACGGCTGGTCACCGAGGAGGCAGAGCGCGTGCAGCTGTCAAGCGAGCCGGGGGGCGTGCACAGGGTGTGGGTCGGAGACGTCGAGCACCGCGCACGCACGATCATCCTGGCGATGGGCGCTGAGCACAAGAAGCTGGGCGTCCCCGGCGAGGAGGAGCTGAGCGGCCGCGGAGTCAGCTACTGCGCGACCTGCGATGCGGCGTTCTTCAGGGACGCCCACACGGTCATCGTCGGCGGTGGGGATTCGGCGATGGAGGAGGCGATATTCCTGTCGAAGTTCGCCTCCAAGGTCACGGTCGTGCATCGGCGCGAGGAGTTCAGGGCGTCGAAGATCATGATCGATCGAGCGCGCGCGCAGGAGAACATCGAGCTGCTGACCCCGTACACGGTCAGAGAGCTGCTCCCCGGCGAGAGTGGCGCCCTGGCGAAGGCGGTGCTCGTGCACTCCCACTCCGGCGAGACCCGCGAGATCGAGATCACGGGCGCGTTCATAGCGATCGGCCACGAGCCCCAGTCAGAGCTCGTGCACGGCCAGATCGACGTCGATGGCGAGGGGTACGTGGTCGTCGAGGGGCGCTCGACCAGGACCAACCGCCCGGGCGTGTTCGCCGCCGGGGACCTCGTCGATCACACCTACCGCCAGGCGATCACCGCCGCTGGCTCGGGCTGTGAGGCAGCGCTCGATGCGGAGTGGTATCTCAGGGACACCCCCGAGGTGCCCACCCCCGAGGGCATGCCCGTCGGCGATTTGGCGGAGGCTCAGTGGGAGTCTGCACAGACCTGAGGTCGTTGCTTTGGGGCGAGCCTGTTTCGCGGTGCGTGTCCGCGCGGGCTGGCCGAGCCGGACTGGGCGGTGAGATACAGCGTTTTCAACACCCATCCTGCTGAGCGGATGCGACGCGGGGTCAGATCGAAGCTCAGTATTCGAAGAAGCCCGCTCCGGAAGCGCGGCCGAGGCGACCCGCGCGCACCAGCTGCTTGAGCTCAGGGGCCGGTCGGTAGCGCTCCTCGCGGTACTCCTCCCAGAGGCGGTCCAGCACTGCGAGCACGTGATCCACCCCGACCGCATCCGCCCACGCGAGCGGGCCGCGCGGGTAGCTCAGCCCGAGCACCATGCCTGCGTCGATGTCCGCGGCTGAGCCGATACCTTCGCCGAACGCAAACGCGCACTCGTTGATCACCTGGCAGACGATTCGCGCTAGCACGCCGACGGGCGAGGGCTGCACGCGCGCGGTGTGCAGGCCAAGACCCTGGAACGCTCGCTCCCCTGCCTCGCCGGTCACCTCGACGAGCGTCGAGGGCGTGATCGCGTAGAACGGCTCGCCCTGCACCGTCCCGGAAAGCCCCTCGACCACGATTTGTGGTCCTGCGCCCCCGGGTCTGACGGATCTGGCTCCGGCGTCCTCTGATTGGGCGCCCGCGGATGCGAGCTCCCGCAGCTCCCGAGCCAGGGGTCCGTCGCCCTGCACCTGTGGTGCCCTCGTGTCCGCGCCGCGCTGGGGCTGGCCGAAACGGGGATTCGCGCCGAAGGCGCGTGTCCCCCGGCTTCGGTCGGGATCATCGGGCCGGTGGGGGGCGCTCGCGCCGCCGGAGTAGTCGTAGTAGCCGCGCCCGGTCTTGCGCCCGTGCAGCCCGGCGGCGACGTAGCGCGCGGAGATCGGCGAGGGACGCCAGCGTGGCTCGTAGAAGCTCTGCTCGTAAAAGCTCTTGGAGATCTCAAAGCCGGTGTCGATACCCACGAGGTCCATCAGCTCGAACGGCCCCATGCGAAAGCCGCCACCCAGGCGCACGATCCGATCGATCGTCTCGATGTCCGCGACCTGCTCCTGGACCAGGCGCAGCGCCTCCAGGCCAAACGGGCGGTTGCAGCGGTTGACGAGGAAGCCCGGGCCGTCGTGGGCGCGGATCACCGTCTTGCCCATCGCCGCGCCCGTTGCGTGGGCGAGCGCCAGGGCATCCTCTGAGGACTGCTCGCCGGCGACGACCTCCAGCAGGCGCATGAGCGGGGCGGGGTTGAAGAAGTGCATCCCGACAACCCGCTCGGGGTGGGTGGCGCCCGCGGCGATCGCGGTGACCAGCAGCGATGAGGTGTTGCTCGCCAGCACGCACTCATCGCCGACGATCTCCGACAGCTGCCGATACAGCTCGTGCTTGAGCTCCAGCCGCTCGGGCGCGGCCTCGATCACGAGCTCGGACTCGGCCAGCGCCTCCAGGGAGTCCACTGCATGCAGACGCTCGCTTGCGGCGTGTGCCTCCTCCTCGCTCAGGCGGCCCTTCGCCGCTTCTTTGCGCAGGCCGTCCTCGGCCCGCTGCACCCCACGCGCGAGGGCATCCGGGATGGGGTCGTGCAGCAGCGTTTGGGCTCCCGACTTGGCTGCCAGCTGGGCGATGCCCGAGCCCATCGTGCCGGCGCCGAGCACGCCGATCACACGCGCGGGTGTGGCGTCAGCTGCCGGCATGCGATATAGCCGCCGGGTGGCCGTGTGGATGTTGTTGTCTTTTAAAAGTTAGTATCACGATGGTTATACGCTGTTAAAAAGAATTGATATATATATCCCGGTGCCCCGGCCCGATCCCCGCTGAGCTGATCGCTCGCTGCGGCCACCCGTCGCTCCCCGCCGCCGCGCTGCGCCGACAATGTCAGGTCAGCTTGGCACGAGCGCGTTGATCCCGGTCATCGCGCGCCCGATGATCAGTTTCTGGATCTGCGAAGTCCCCTCATACAGCGTCGTCACGCGGGCGTCGCGGAAGTAGCGCTCGACGGGGTGGTCATCGACGTAGCCGGCGCCGCCGTGCACCTGGATCGCCATGTTCGCGCACTCAAGCGACGCCTCCGTCGCGTGGAGCTTGGCGATCGAGGTCTCCAGCGTGTTCGGGCGTCCCTGGTCCTTGAGCCAGCCCGCCCGCCACACGAGCATTCGCGAGGCGTCGGTCTTGAGCACCATGTCGGCGATCATCGCCTGCACCAGCTGAAAGCTCGCGATCGGGCGGCCGAACTGCTCGCGCTCCTTGGCGTAGTTGACGGACTCCTCGACGCACCCCTGGCAGATGCCGACGCACCCGGCCGCGACCGAGTAACGACCGGAGTCCAGGGCCGACATCGCGACCTTGAAACCGTCGCCGACCTGCCCGAGCATCTGATCGTCTGAGACCTCGACGTCTTCCAGCGCGATTGAGGCGGTGTCGGAGGCGTGCAGGCCCATCTTGTGCTCGATCGTCTGCGGTTTATACCCCGGCTGCTCGGTGTCCACGAGGAAGCAGGCGAGGCCCTTGTAGCCGAGGTCCGGGTCGGTCTGGGCGAAGATCAGCGCGACCCGCGCGTAGTTGCCCATCGAGATCCACATCTTCGCGCCGTTGATCACCCAGCCGGTGTCGGTCTTGCGCGCGCGCGTCCTCTGATTGGCGGCGTCCGATCCCGTGTCGGGCTCGGTCAGTCCGAAGCACCCGAGCCACTCCCCGGAGCAGAGCTTGGGCAGGCACTTATGCTTCTGCTCCTCGGTCGCCCACTTGAGTATGGCCGAGCACACGAGCGAGGTCTGCACCGAGATGACCGTGCGGATCGCCGAGTCCCCGCGCCCGATCTCCTCTACGACCAGCCCGTAGCTGAGGTAGTCGAGGCCCGCGCCGCCGTACTCCTGAGGGACGATCGCGCCGAGATAGCCCTGGTCGGCGATCTTGCGGACAAGCTCCAGGTCGAAGTGGTGGTTGCGCGCGTTTTCCCGAGTCTGCAGCACGATCTCGCGATCGGTGAACTCGCGAGCGGTGTCCTTGATCAGGCGCTGCTCGTCGGTCAGGTCGAAGTCCATGCGTGTCTGTCTCCTCATGCCCGCGGCCGGGCGGTCGTGGTCAACTCGCGGCGCCCGTAGCGGCCGCGCTCAGCTTTGGTGTGCTCCACGGCGCGCTCACGCGCCGCTCGATCTCCTGCGCGATGCCCTCGATCGGCAGCCGCTCCTGTGCCAGCGAGTCGCGATCGCGCAGCGTGATTGTGTTGTCCTCGATGCTCTGGTGGTCGATCGTAAGGCAGAACGGGGTGCCGATCTCGTCCTGGCGGCGATAGCGCTTGCCGATCGCGCCGCCGTCGTCGTACTCGACCATGCCCAGTCCCGCCCGCCCGCGGATCAGGCGGTGCAGCTTCCGCGCCAGCTCCGGCTGGCCGTCCTTCTTGACCAGCGGCAAGATCGCCGCCTTGATCGGGGCCAGGCGCGGGTGCAGCCGCAGCACCGTGCGCAACTCGCCCTCGCCGGCGCCCTCACGCTCGACGAGTTCCTCGTCGTAGGCGTCCACGAGAAACGCGAGCGTCGCCCGGTCTGCCCCCGCGGCGGGCTCGATCACGTGCGGGACGTAGCGCTCACCGGTGGCCTGGTCGAAGTACTCGAGCTTCTGACCGGCGTACTCGGCGTGCTGGGTGAGGTCGAAGTCGCCGCGGTTGGCGATGCCCTCGAGCTCGGACCAGCGGGCTCCGCCGCCGGGGGCGGTGGACGGGAACAGGTACTCGACGTCGCTGGTGGCTGATGAGTAGTGCGATAGCTCGTCGGGGTCGTGTGCGCGCAGGCGCAGGTGATCGGGCCTGAGACCGAGCTCCACGTACCAGCGCTCGCGCTCTGCGAGCCAGTGCTCGAACCAGCGCACCGCATCGTCGGGCGGCACGAAGAACTCCATCTCCATCTGCTCGAACTCGCGCGTGCGGAAGATGAAGTTCCCAGGCGTGATCTCGTTGCGGAACGACTTGCCGACCTGCGCGATCCCGAACGGCGGCTGCTTGCGCGAGAACTGCAGCACGTTCTTGAAGTTGATGAAGATCCCCTGCGCCGTCTCCGGTCTGAGGTATGCCACCGAGCCGGACTCCTTCACGGGGCCGACGGTCGTTTCGAACATCAGGTTGAAGTCGCGCGCGTCGGTGAGCGAGCACTCGTCGGTCTCGCCCGGGTGCTTGGAGGGTTTGCGCCCGCACTGCAGGTCCTCGAGGTGGTCGGCCCGGAAGCGCTGGCCGCACGTGCGGCAGTCCACGAGCGGGTCGGTGAACCCGGCGAGGTGGCCACTCGCCTCCCATACGCGCGGGTGCTGCAGGATCGCCGAGTCGATCGCCACGATGTCGTCACGCTCTGAGAGCATCGCGCGCCACCATTCGTTCTTCACGTTGGTCTTCAGCAGCACGCCGTAGTGGCCGAAGTCGTAGGTGGAGCCGACCCCTCCATAGATCTCAGAGGAGGGGAAGATGAAGCCGCGGCGCTTGCACAGCGCGACGATCTTGTCCATCGTCACGACGTCCTCGCCCGCGAGGGCGGGGGAGGCGTCTAGGTCCGCAGGCTGCTCGCTCATCGTGCGCGGATGGTATTCGACGCTTGGGACTCCTCTCGTCGTCGGGGTGCTCGCACACCCGTCGCGGCATCCCGCGGAGACCTTCGTGGTCCTCCGCGCGCGTATGTGTCTCAACCCGAACAGCCGCCTACCAGGCTCTTCGTGGAGGCCTCCGAAGGTGGGTTGACAAAACTTTTTCCCTTACCTCTTGACAGACACTAGAAACTGTGGTTTTCTTCATGGCAATGGACGGTAGCCAACCCACTGGGAACGGACTCCTACCGGGGCGGTCGAATGTACGGGACGTCCACGCGCCGGGATCTGCTCGAGCGCCGCTACCCAAACCTCTCCGGTGGCGCTCGAGCAGGTCCCGGCGTGCGATCGCTTCGTGCCGGGCGATCTCCGATCGGCCTCCTCGACCGGGCGTCGCGGCCTGACCGGGCCGCGACGCCCGCCATCAACCCATCAACCCAAGCTTCGAGCCACGGCTCGGAGAAAGTCGCCCGCCCCTTGGATCTCAGGGCGCCTCGGGTCGGCCAACACGTCAAGCGGCCGGCCCGGGGGGCGGCTATGTGTAGGATCGCGCGCTGTGGCCCGGGTCCTGATCGTCGGCGGCGGCTGTCGCGGCAGACGCCTGGCGGCGCGGCTCGTGGGGGAGGGCCCCTCGGGACACGCGGTGCGCATCGTCACCCGCACGGAGTCCGGCCGAGCCGCGATCGAGGCCGGTGGCGCCGAGTGCCTGATCGGCACGCCCGATCGCCTGGCGACGCTGCGCGGGGCGCTGGACGGCGTGACGATCGCCTGCTGGCTGCTCGCCACGGCCAGGGGAGAGACCGAACAGGTGCGGGCATTGCACGGCTCAAGGCTTGAATCGTTTCTCGCGCAGGCGATCGACACGACGATGCGCGGATTTGTCTACGAGGCTCCGAGCGCGCACGCGGGGTCGGCGATCGCCGGGGCGACAGACGATGTCGGGGATGTCCATGCCATGCGCGCGCATGCGCGCGCATCCGAGTCAGGTCGAGGCGTCGTGCCCGGGAAGGTCACCGCCGGGGGTGAGCGCATCGTCCGCGCGATGACCGCGCGCAACGCGATCCCGGTGGCGTTCGTGCGCGCCCATCCGTGTGATCTGGATGCTTGGCTGACGGAGGCCCGCGGCGCCGTCCACCAGTTGCTCGGAGGTTGATAGGCGCGGCCGAGATCAAGCTCGCGGGTGATCTATCCGATGACATACCCAAGATGGCTGGTGATCGTCCCCGATACGGGCTCCTGATCTCGGCTCTGGGTGCGATCGTGCTCGCGGTGTCCGTGTTCCTGCCTTGGTACGGGCTGAGCTTCACCCCGACCGGCATCGCCTTTGCCCAGCAGATGGGCGATCAGGCCGCGGCGCAGTTCGGCAACGCCGCGCTGCAAAGCTACATGAGCGAGTTTCATGCCAGCCTCGGCATGCTCGCGGGCCACCAGTTCACGGCGCTGAGCGCCCACCAGGCGCTGAAAGACATGAACATCGTGCTGCTGTTGATCGCCGGGACGGCGATCGTGATTGCGCTGCTGGCGCTGGCGGGTGCTGGATCCTCCGCGTCCTCCTCCGGTGGTCATCGTGCTCCGCTCGCGCTGCTCGGGATCCTCGCCGCGCTGTGCGTGCTGTATCGGATGGTCGATCCGCCCACACCTGCCGGCAACTTTCTCGCGCTCGCACTGCGCGAGGGCGCCTGGCTGGCGTTGCTCGGCTCGGCGGCGATGGTGGCGGGAGCCGTATGGCCGGACCGCCCGGGTGGCGCGATCCCGTCTGATGCCAAGCTGGAGAACGCCCTGTCCGGGCTCTCCGGCTGGACTCCATAGGGTTGAGTGCGTCAGGTCGTTCCGTCCTGGCAGGTCGTGTGCCGTCCGCTATCCTGGATCGTAATCTCCCAAAAGCCGATCCGGATTTGTAGAAGCGCGGGTCGTAGAACCGCGGTTCCCTCAGGCCGACGACGACGACGGCTCTCGCGACGGTTAGCTGTCTAGAAAGGAACGACCATCATGACGCTGCAACTTGGCGATACAGCCCCTGACTTCGAGGCCGACACCACTGAGGGTCCCATCAAATTCCACGACTGGATCGGCGACTCCTGGGCAGTGCTGTTCTCCCACCCGAAGGACTTCACGCCCGTCTGCACGACCGAGCTCGGATACATGGCGAACGCCAAGCCCGAGTTCGACAAACGGGGTGTGAAGATCATCGGCCTCTCGGTCGATCCGCTCGACCGACACGAGGAGTGGGCCAGGGACATCGAGGAGACCCAGGGCGCGGCTCCGAACTACCCGATCATCAGCGACAGCGATTTCAACGTGTCAAAGCTCTACGGCATGTTGCCCGCGAGCACGTCCGGCGATCCGCTCACCCGCACGCCGGCCGACAATCAGACGGTGCGCAATGTGTTCGTGATCGGGCCCGACAAGAAGGTCAAGCTGATCCTCGTGTACCCGATGACGACCGGTCGCAACTTCGACGAGGTGCTGCGCGTGATCGACTCGCTGCAGCTGACCGCCAAGCACAAGGTCGCCACGCCGGTCAACTGGCAGCGGGGCGAGAAGGTGATCATCGCGGGCTCGGTCTCCAACGACGAGGCCAGAGAGACATACCCGGATGGGTGGGAGGAGCCCCGCCCCTACATCCGGCTGGTTCCGCAGCCAAACTGACCCCAGCGAAGCGCGAGGGCCGTTGGCAGGGCAGTCAATCGCCGGCAGGGCGGGGAAGCAACAGCTCCTGCGCCCGCTCCAGCAGGTGCTCGACGATGCGCGCGGTGGCGCCCCAGATGAGATGCTCGTCCACGACGTAGACGTCCGTCTCGAAGGAGATCCCGCGGCGTTCCATGCGGGTGCGCGTCCTGCCTGCGCGCAGCGCGTCCAGCGGAAGCTCGAACACGGCATCGACCTCCGTCGGCGACACCTGCCAGGCCAGGCCCGCCGGGATCTCACCGACGAACGGGTGGATGACATAGTTGGTCGCGAACGTCGACACCGAAGGCAACTCCCCCAGCAGGCGCACCTGCGCGCGGGGCAGCCCGATCTCCTCCTCGGTCTCGCGCAGCGCCGTATCGGTGAGGTCCACGTCCTCTGGGTCGCGCCGGCCGCCGGGAAAGGAGATCTCGCCGGCATGACGGCGCAGGTCTGTGCGGCGCCTGGTGAACACCGCGTGGGGCTCACCGCCGCCGCCACTGTCGGTGAGGAACAGCGGCACCAGCACCGCCGCGGGGATCTGTTCTTGACCGACGGCTATCGGCTGAAGCTCATGGTCGTCGCCGTCGATCCGATCAGGCGGCCATGTGCACGCGCTCGATGCGCTCCGCAAACATGACCTCGCCGTCGAGTGCGCGGTGCACCGGGCACTTCGCGGCGATCACGCGCAGGCGCTCGAGCTGCTCCTCGGGCACGTCGTCGGGTAGGCGCAGCACCAGCTCGAACTTGGTGGGACACCCGCGCTCGGCGGGCTTGTACTCGACATCGACCTCGACATGCCCGATGTCCCAGCCCTTGCGCGCCGCGTACATCTCCATCGTGATCGCGGTGCACGAGGCGAGGCTGACCGCAAGCAGCTCCTGCGGATCGGGCCCCGCGTCATCTCCGCCGTCCTCCAGCGGCTCATCGACCGTCAGCTGGTGCTCGCGCACCTGCACGGTGTGCCTCAACGTCCTGCCCTCTCGCTGCGCCGTCGCTTTCATGCTCTGGCCCGCCTTTCTCCTATATCGATCACCAGTGCCCTCCGATCGACCCCTCAACTACATGGTACTCCCGCGGCGGCGGCGCCACGGACCTCAAGCGAGCGGGTTCAGCAGCAGTCCTGTCAACAGCTTCGGGTAAAAGAACGTCGACTTCGGCGGCATGTTCTCGCCGGCCGCCGCGACATTGCGAACCTGCTCGACGGGGGTGGGGCGCATGAAGAAGGCCGCGTCGTAGGCGCCTGTGCGAACCAGCTGAAGCGCCTCCTCGGTCGAGCGCGCGTAGAACAGGCCGTTCAGATGCGATATGTCCTCATCGCTCAGTCCCAGCGCGCCCTTCAGCAGCAGCGCCTCCAGCACGCCCGTGTCCAGCTGCCGGTATGCCTCCGAGTGGCCCGGCAGCGCCGCGTCGGCGATCGCCTGGTTCTTCAGCGTCAGCCGCAGCGCGCGCCCGTCGCGGTCGATGTACCCGAGCTGCAGGGGTGTCATCGTATGGGGGGGCTGCTCGGGCGGGGCGATCTGCTCGACTGAGACCTCTGTGATCTCGAAGTCGCGCTCCAGCACGGCGTCCAGCGTGCGACGGCGATCCTCGTCGAGACCGCCGATCAGGCGATGCGTCGGGAACACCGTCAGCCCCGGGTCCTCCAATGCGACCAGACACATGAGGATGTACTGGTGCTCACCCTCGCCACCGACCTCCTGCGCGTAGGTGCGCATCGTCTCGTAACGGTGGTGGCCGTCGGCGATCAGCAGCTCAGCGTTGCGGGTGGCTGCCTGCACGGCGGCGATCGCGCCAGGGTCGGACACGCGCCACAGGCGATGTGTCGTGCCCTCCGCGTCTGTGACCTCGCCCCACGGCGCCTGCGCGGTGGTCGGCTCCAGTGCCGTCCATGCGGCCTGGGTCGGGTCGGAGTAGAGCGAGAAGATGGGGGACACATTCGCGCGCGTCGCGCGTGTCAGTGCCAGCCGGTCCTCCTTCGGCCCGGGGTGCGTACGCTCGTGCGGGCGCACCCGCCCGGGGCCGTACTCCTCGATCCGCACCCGGCAGTAGAACCCGCGCCGGGTCAGCCTGCGTCCGTCCGGGCCGGTGTAGTCCTGGGTGTGCGCCCAGATCGCCGGTTCTGAGTCGCGCACCAGCGCGCCCTGCAACTGCCAGGTCTCCAGCAGGTTCGCCGCGCTCGCGTAGCGATCCGGCTCGCCCTCGGGCAGGTCGATCGCGACGATGTTATACGGCGAGCGCGCCAGTAGCTCGGCCCGCTGGACCGGGTCGATGACATCGTATGGGGGTGCGGTCACGTCCGCCAGCAGGCCGGCGACCGCGGGGTCGTAGCGCAGGGCGCGGAGGGGTTGGATCTCGGCCATGTGCGGTGGCGGAGGCTAGCAGTGGGCGCGTATGCAGTGATGATCCGAGGAGAGAGCCGTCCGCGTTCTATGGGAACAGGACACCCTGCTGCGCGCGCGGATGCAGGCGTGGATGGACCGACTGCGCGAGGAGTGGCAGTAGACTCGGATGCTGACGGGGCGTGGCGAAGCCTGGTATCGCACCGCGTTTGGGGCGCGGGGATCGCCGGTTCGAATCCGGCCGCCCCGACTATTTGACCCTTATTTGAACCGTGGCCGTTGAAAGCGGCGGCGGCGTCCTGCGGGTTCTGCGCGGGCGTGTGGCGTGGCTCGTGCTCGGGGTCGTCGAGTTCGTCGGCGAGGCTTGGTGTTGTGAGCGTGGCGAAGGGCTCGGCGATCTCGGCGTGCTGTATGTCTTGGTCGTGGACGAGGAGGCGTAGGAATAGCGCCTGGTTCCACTGGCGGCGCAGGTGCCCGGGGGCGTTCGCGTAGGCGTCGGGGCTGGCGGCGAGGAGGTCGAGCGCCTTCTGGAGGGTGGCTTGCACGTCGGTCGCGGAGCGGTGCGCGGTCTGAAGCTGCGCTTCGGCGTTGGCGGTTTGGGTGCTGATGCGCTCCTGCTCCTGGTGGAGGAGGTCGAGGGGGATCGCGTTCTGGTAATAGGCGTGCAGGAGCTTCGTGCGCTCGTCGGTCAGCTTGGCGAGCCGGCGTTGCTGGCGGGCTGCCTCCTGTTCGGCCTGGGTGCGCATCCCAGCGAGGGCGTGGTCGAGCTTTGAGCGGATGGTCTGGATGTGTGCGGTGGGCGGCGCGAGGTGGGCGTAGGTGCGCTCCACGGCGCGCTCGATCACGTCGGTGGGGATGTAGGATTGTTGGCAGCCGTTGCGGCGGGTGCGGCCGATGCAGAAGAAGTAGGGGTAGGTGCCGCCATTGCCTTTGGCGTGGGTGAGGCTCATGCGGGAGTTGCAGCGTCCGCAGTAGAGGGTGCCCTTGAGGTAGTGGTCGTGCTTGCGGTCGCGCTCCTCGGCGTGCCCGTGCGCGTCAAGGACAGCGCGGGCCTGTCCGAAGGCTTGCCGCTCGATCAGCGTCGGGTGATTGCCTTTGTACTCAACGCCCGCGTAGCGGACGGTCCCGATGTAGTAGGGGTTGGCGAGCATCGCAGCGAGCTGCGAGCGAGAGATCGGTTTCGCCGGGCGGCTGGGTGTGGGGCGGGTGAGCAGCCCGCGGTCGGCGAGGGCGTCCCCGAGGGTGTCCAGGGTGTAGGCGCCGGTCGCGTAGGCGGTGAACGCCCACTGGACGTGCGGCGCGCGGTCGGGGTCTGTCTCGACGGTGCGTATTTCGTGGCCGTCGATGATCTTGCGGACGTTCAGGTAGCCGAGTGGGGCGCGGGTGGGTGTGCCGCCGCTCTTGGCCTTCTGGATGAGTCCCTTGCGCGCCTCGGCGGCGAGGTTCGCTGAGTAGAACTCGGCGTTCGCCGCGACGATCGCGTGCATGAACCGTCCGAATGGCGTGTCGTCGATGTTCTCCGTCACCGAGACGAGTTCGATGCCTGCGTTGTGCAGGGTGTAGCTGATCGTCGCGTCGTCGTAACGGTTGCGCGCGAGACGGTCGACCTTGTGCACGATCACGTAGTCGAGGTCCTGCTCGTGCTTGACACGGTCAAGCAGCGCGCACAACTGCGGACGGTCCGCTGTCTTTGCGGACTCCCCGGCGTCGACGTACTCGGCGACGACCTCGGCGTCGAGCGTGCTTGCCTTGTGCTGGCACGCCTCGCGCTGCGCGGGAATCGAGTACCCCTCGGGCTCACGGTTACGCCGCGCCTGAGCGCTGGTCGATACTCGCAGGTAGATCGCGGCGCGCTTCATGAGCACTCACCCTGTCCGGGCGCGTCTTGTTCGTTTTGGCGCTCTGCGAGAGCGAGCGCGAGGAGAGCCGCGACGAAACGGTCGAGGTCCGGTGGGTCACGATGGACCGCTCGGATTCGCACGGCACGAACAGCAGTCGTCTCACGGCCGCACGATGAAGCGACGCGGGCTCGCCGGGCTGTTCGCTGCGATTGTGCGCCCGGGGATCGCCGGGATCTGCGCCGGGCGCGGATGGTGTCGGACTGCTCCTTGGGGTTGTTCACTGGTACGCCTCGCTTTCCATGCTTGCGGTTGAGGTTGGGTCGTAGGTCTTGATGCCGCGCGGTTCGCGGCAGTAGTGGCAGGAGGACGGGGGCGGGGAGCCGGTCTCGCGGGCTCGCGGGTAGATCGTCTCCTCGCAGCCCGCGCAAACCTTCAGATGCTCACGGTCGAGTTGCGGGTAGCAGTCCTCTGGACGGTGGGTGAGCCGCCCGAGCGGCCCGGCCTTGCGCGCGAGCTGCCGCGCCGCCTGCTCGCGCCAGTCCAGGTAGACATCGCGCCGCTCGTGTTGTTCGCGGCGACCCGCAGCGTCATGTTCGGCGTCCTGCGGGAGCCGCTCTAGGGCGGTCGGGTCGAGCAATCCGCCTTGACGAAGCAGACCCCACGCGCGGCGCAGGGACGGTCCCTCGCCGTGGCTGACAGCGAGCGCTCTGACCTGCTTGGTCTGGGTAGCGCGGTAGTCCTCGATGAGCAGGGCGACCTCGCCGGTCACTTCAGCGCCCGGCGGGTCAATGGCCTGCGGTCCGGGTTCCGCCAGCGCCTCGCCGAGGTCGCGTGCGATTGCGCGCAGCGCCCCGCGCTCGTTCGGCAGGGGCGCTGTGTTTGAGGCCAGCAGGAGCTTGATCGCGTGCACGCCGGGCTCCCCCAGCGCCTGGAAGTAGGAGCCCAGGGCGTGCTCGTTGTGACGTAGGTGCTCACGCATCGCTACGGGGTCCTCGCACAGATGCCGACGCTTCTCTTCCTCGGCTTCCCGCCGTTCCCGCCGGTAAGCGAGCGCCTGCTCATACGGAGTGCGAGCGGCATTCAGGACGTCCAGGAGCGTCTGGCCGGTGTTCCCGTCCAGGTCTGAGAGGCATGGGTCGGTCAAGAGGCGGTGTGGTGCCCACACGATCCCGGCGGCACCGGCGACGAACGCACGGCGCCTACTGCTGCGCGGACCGTAGGAAAGCGATCGGGCGAGGGCCTTCAGAAACTTGCTCGTCCGAATGTCGGTCGTCGTGAGGAACAGCAACGCGGGCACGAACTTGTGGCGTGAACGCCAGGCGTCAGAGGCCGCGTAGGCGGCATAGAGCTCGGCCTTCCCTCGCAGCTGCGTGTGGGACATCGTGCCGAGATCGATCTCCACAAACGCGCTGAACTCGCGGTCATGCTCGTCGAGGAGCAGGAGCGTCGCGTCGGGGGCAAGCGCCCGTTCGCGCATCCCGTCCTTGAAAGCCTCCCGCGCTTCGCCCTCCCGCTGGTACCCAAGCCTCTTGAACCCGGCAGCACGCGCGTTCGTGACGACGGCGACGTACAGCTCGGTCAGCGCGGCGGCGTGCGCGAGAAAGACCGGGTTCGGCTGCTTGCGCTCCCCGCCACGCGGTACGGGCTCGCCGCGCATCAAGCAGTCCGCTCGGCGTGTCGGCCAGTGATGGTTCGGAGCTGAGCCCTGCTCGCGGTAGGGACGGCTGCGCCCCGCGAGCCCGAGGTCGTGCAGGCGGCGGGTGCGGTAGCGCAGCGTCCGCTCGGGGACCTCGGGGAATAGCCGCTCGAGTTGATCCTGGCGCACCACGCGGTGCGCGCACAAAACGCCGAGCAGGCGCTGGTCGATCTCGGCCAGCGCGGCGGAGGAATCCGAGGAACGACGAGTCCGGACGACACGACCCTGGCCGTTGGAGCGATTCTCAATCATGGGCAGAAGACCTGGGCTCGCGGACGGCCTGAACACAACGCAACAAACAGAGAAGGAAAGTCACCGGGATAGGGAGGTAGAGAGAGTCGGGCGCGCCCCACCTGCGCGGATTCCCCACCAGCGAGCCAAATACGCCACCCTCCGGGTTGCCGATCGCAAACGACCGAACGGCAAAGACCCAAGAGGGCCGGCGGCGGAGTGTTCGATGAGTGCCCATGTTCGTTAATGCGAGCTGGGTCTCCAAAGTGACAACGGATTTCGCTGTCGTTGGACGGCAAGGAGTTGCGAGAGGCTGGCGGCGCAGGTTTCGATGAGAGTCCATGACCTTTAAACACCGAAACGTCCAAAAGCGGGTCAACTGATTTCGAGGCCGCGTCGTAGCGCAGGCGCTCATACGCCGATGAACCCCAGCTCGTCCAGATACCGGGCGCATCGAGAAGCCCAGACCTGCTCGCCGCCGGTGTAGAGAACGCTCTCGGCCTCCAGCGCCCCCAGCGCGTCGCTGATCGCCAACGGCATCGCCGAGCGCGACCTCCAGCTCGGCACGCGAGCGCGACCCCGGCCGCTCAAGGACCTGAAGGACAAGCAGACGCTCGATGACGGCGTCCCGATGCTCGACCCGGACCCCGCCTCGGAACATCGCGTCGATGTCCGGTGGGCTCACACCCGCAGCGTGCAGAGCTCGCGCACACGCCGCAAGTACACGGCCGAGCATCCGAACGGTCCCCTCCAGCGCTCGCACGCGGATGGGCCTGGTGATCCTGCTCATGTCGGTTCCTCCTATGTTCGGAGGCCCCGGGAGAACGGCTCTGGCAGGGAAGACGCCCAGTTCGTGCCGATAGGGTGTCTCTGTGCCGGGAGTCATGAGCTCTCGGTGCCACGGGAGCTATACCCAGATGTTGTGGATGCGTGTGGGGAGGAAGGCGGCGTACCTTCCCGGTTGATGAAGACCGAAGCCGGTGTTGGCCGGCAGGAAGGCACGCCATGTCAGATGTTCGCAGGCTCCCCGTTGGGGAGGATGATGAGGGAGGGGTCTCTCTCGATGATCTCGCTCGGGAGGGCGCGCGGCGAATGATCGCGGCGGCGCTCGAGGCCGAGGTCGATGAGTACGTCGGCGTGTTCGTCGACGAGATTGATCAGGACGGTAAGCGCCTGGTCGTCCGCAACGGTCGTGCGCGGGAACGGCGCGTGACGGTCGGCTCGGGGACGGTCCCGGTCCGGGCGCCACGTGTCAACGACAAGCGCGTCGATGAGGGGGGCGAGCGCAAGCGGTTCAGCTCGCGGATCCTGCCGAAGTACGCCCGCCGCTCGCCGAAGGTCACCGAGGTGCTCCCGATCCTCTACCTGCACGGCCTTTCGACCGGGGACTTCGCCCCGGCGCTGAAGGACTTGCTCGGCGAGGACGCCTCAGGCCTGTCGTCCAGCTCGATCCAGCGCCTGACCGAGCAGTGGCAGGCCGAGCACGCCGCGTTTGCTACCCGCGAGCTGCGGTTTCACCGCTACGCGTACCTGTTCGTCGACGGGGTGAACGTCAGTGTCCGCCTCGGTGAGGATCCCAAAGTGTGCCTGCTGGTCGTGATCGGTGTCCGTGAGGACGGCTGCAAGGAGCTGCTCGCGGTCGAGGACGGCTACCGCGAGTCCGAGGACTCCTGGGCGGCAGTGTTCCGTGATCTCCGCGACCGCGGCCTGGGCGAGCCGAAGCTCGTGACCGGTGACGGCGCGCTCGGTGCATGGGCTGCGCTGCGCAACGTGTTCCCCGCAACCAAAGAGCAACGCTGCTGGGTGCACAAGACAGCGAACGTGCTCGACGCGCTGCCGAAGCGGCTGCAGCCCAGGGCGAAGACACTGCTGCACGAGATGGCCGAGGCTCCCTCTCGGGCTGATGCTCGCAAAGCGCTGGAGCGGTTCCAGGAGGAGTTCGACGCGAAGTATCCGAAGGCCGTGTCCAAGCTCGACAAGGACTGGAAGACACTCACCGCGTTCTACGATTTCCCCGCCGAGCACTGGCGGCATCTGCGGAGCACGAACCCGATCGAGAGCAGTTTCGCGACCGTGAAGCTCCGCACGAAGGTCACGAAGGGCGCCGGCTCCAAGAAGGCAGCGCTCGCGATGGCCTACAAGCTCTTGGACGCCGCCCAGGAGCGCTGGCGGCGGTTCAACGGCCACGAGCTCGTCACAGACGTACTCGAAGGCGTGAAGTTCAAAGACGGCATCAAGGTCACAGACGACGAAAACACGACAACAGACGAGAAGGTCGCCGCCTGAAACCTCACCCCCTCACCCACAACATTTGACAATTGCTCGTGCCACGGCGCCCGGCGGTCCTACCCGCGCGGGCGCCAACTTGTATGTTCGGGTCGCCCCAAGACTAGCGTATCCTGCCAGTTATGTAAAGGCCCTGATGGAGCCTGCCAACACCAGCGACGAGAACGGCCAAGGCGCCCTCGGGCGAGCACTCCGCGGGCTGCGCCAGCGGGCAGGCATCACGCAGGAAGAGCTCGGCGCCCGCGTGGGCATCGACCCCACCTACATCTCTCGCGTGGAGGGCGGGCGGATCAACCTCCGCTGGGGCACGCTCCAACGCTTCCTATGCGCACTCGACGCAACCCTCGCCGACCTCGCGGCGGAGGTCGAGGTCGAACAGCAGCGCTGGCCAAAAAGCTGACGTTTGTTGAGCCGGGATGCTTGTGGCTGCGGCATTCGACTCGGACGATCGCTAACGACCAGCGCCTGCGGGTCGCCGTTGGTACATTTGGCCGGTGCCGAGAGGCGACTTCACGAACACTGAGGCGAGAGCCGTGGAGATCGTGTGCGATGAGGAGCGTGCGCAAGGCTTTCAGCCGGGCAACTTGCTGGGCCAGCGCGCCCAGCACGATGAAGGTTGCGACCTGCTCAGCGTCCCCGAGAATGGTGGGCCAGCACACCGGATTGAGGTCAAGGGCTGGGGAGAGCCATTGCTGAAGGCGGATGGCTCGTTTACCTACCCCGCCGATGTGAACCAAGAGCAAGTGGACCGTGCGCGCACTGACCCTACATGGAGGCTCGAGATCGTCGGCAACATCGCCGCCGAGCGCGCCGGGACGGGCAAGGCTGAACGACTCACTCTGACTGGCGCCGAGGTAGCCGAGCGCGCCATCGGATGGCGCTATCGGGTTCCACTCAACGGCCTCGCCGCTCGGGTTAAAGCTGTAGCGGCGAAAGGCGATTTGCCCGATGTTGCCGAATCGTAGCGACTACAAAAATAAGAAAGACTACAAATGGGCCAGGAAACAGGCTCAACGAGAAGAGCTAAGCAACGGCACGGGCATAGCATCTGTCCGAGGCTGGGCGTCGTTCTTGACGTTTTTCGCGCTCGGCCTCGGGTTCCAGGCCCTCGGCTTCGAGGGGTGGGGAACAGCGCTTGCGCTCATCGTCGCCATCGCCGTGTTCTTCAAGGTCCCGCCTGCTCCGATCGTCCAAGAACAGATAGACGCCAAGAAGCGCGAAGAGCAGGCCCGTGGGCCAAAGTGGAAGAAGGGGACGAAGGTGACCACGGCATCAGGACGAAAAGGCACCGTCACGGCGGCAGTTGGAAACCGTCCTGGCTATTTCCATGTCAAGTTCGATGATGGCACGATGGAGCAGATACGACAGGTGAGCAAACAGCAGCTAGAGGAGGAAACGCAAAACGTTCCGGTAGCCACGCCGCAAGCTCCCCTCACGTCTGCTACTGCGGAGCTGCAACGGCTGGCAGATTTGCATCAGGAAGGATCGCTCACGGCTGAGGAGTTCCAGGCAGCAAAGGCGAAGGTGCTCGGCTGAGTGGCCAGCAGTAGGCGTCTTGGCATCGTCCTATACCCGAGCGACGTGCCCCCAACCTGGCCGACGATCAGCGCAACCGCGCGTAGACTGAGCCGGTGCCACCCGCCTCGCTGGAGAATCGCGACCTTCCTCTGGTCGGAGCACGAGCGCACGTAGCTGCAATCTGGGACAAGGTGGTGGATGGCTTTCTCGCTGGGGACAGCCACCTTCCGAGGGACCTGGAGGTATGGGCCGAGGCGTACCGCGGCCAGGGCGACGGTGAGGTCGAGTGGGATGCCTTGCCGGAGCCATACCTTGGGCCACTGGACCGACAGCCACGCGCCGTGTTCCTAGCGCTCAACCCCGGAGCATCGTCGCCGAAGATGCAGTCGGCAACAGGACTGCTAGCCGGTGAGATCAGACGCATGGGCTCCTACCGAGCCTGGGCCGCGAGCTGGCCATACCTGCGGGATATCTGGGTGAAGAACATGAATGAGAACCGTCACCACACCAGCCGTCTGAAGTTCATGCGGCGCTGGTGGGACCAGCCGGGGCTGAGCGCCGACGACATGCTCAGCTTCGAGCTTTTCCCGTGGCACTCCCCCCGCCTGACCGCTCCCATCCGACCAAACCCCCAAGTGATCCGTGAGTTCGTGTTCGCGCCAATTGAAGAACTCGACGCGCCCCCGATCTTCGCCTTTGGTGCGCCCTGGTTCTCGCTACTGGAGGATAAGCTCGAACTCCAGGTACGTGCTCGACTCGGTATGGGCGGTGACCCCTACCCCACCCAGGCGACTGGCCGTGCAGTAGTCGTGTTCTCCCTGCCGAGCGGCGCGACCGTCATCGCTGTCAAGCATCGCGGCTCCGCTGAACCGCCCTCTGCGCCGGAGACTGTCCTGCTCCAGGAAGCACTGGCGAGCGTAGGCGTGGAGATTCCCAGCGTAAGCTGCCTCCCGAAGAATCCGCTTCCAACGAGGTCGCAAGAGGTGACCGCGAACCCAGGAACCTCCGATGGAGAGCTTTGAGTCTGTAGTCGCGCTGGTCCTGGAGGCGGAGGGGTTCGTCGTCTCGGGCGCGGTGAAGTTCCCCGTCACGCGTCGGACGGTAAAGGCGATGCACAAAGAGGTGCAGACGCACGGTTACGAGGTCGATCTCGTGGCCGCGCGCGCCGACGTGCTCGTGCTGGCGACGGTCAAGTCGTTCTTTGGATCGCGAGGGGTCGCCGCGGAGGACGTGGCCGGCGGCGGCGCTTCGGTGCTCACTACAAGCTCCTCAACGATTCGTTCATCCGCGATGAAGTCATCGCCGCAGCGGCCAAGCGCTACGGCTACCGGAAAGACCGGGTGCGGCTCCGGCTCTACGCCGGTCGTTTCGCCGGACCGGGCAAAGGCATCCACGAGGCGCGCATCCGGGAGATGCCGGGCTTCGAGGTGTTCGGGCCCGAGGAGATCGCGAGCAAGCTGATCGACGTTGCCGCGAGCAAGCAGTACCGCGACAGCCCTGCTCTGGCGGCCGTGAAGCTGCTCAAGGCGGCCGGGAGGCTTCAAGGCGGGCACCCTCCGACGGGCGACGTCTAGGTCGATGCTGATGTGAGGCTACCCCACCGTGTAGTCTCGCTACCATGCCGGGCGCCATCTGTCCCAAGTGCGGGAAAGGAACCTTCCAACACGACAGAGCCGCGAAGCCAGAGGGAGCCATGAAATGTTCCAACTGTGGTGCACGAGGCTGGCTCGGACATCCAGATCCGATGCTCGGCAGGGGCCGCAAATGCCTGAACTGTGGCCAGAGTCGCGTCCGCGACGTTGCGAAAACTGCCACCTCCGGGACTGAGATTCAGTTCTGCTACGGCTGCGGTGCAGTCGCCTTCACGTAGCGTCCTCGTTCGGTTGTAGCTCAACCGCCGAGTGCCGATACGCGTTCGCGTGCGCTGGCGATCAGGCGTGTTGCAGTCGGACGCTGCGACTTCTTCCTCGCTGCGGGTAGGGGCAAGTCCAAGAACGACGTAGACCGCTTGGGAAAGATTTCGTCGATGTCCGGCATCCGCAGGTCCCCGCGTGCGAGCAGAATGTCGCGGACCGTCAACAGCTCGATCTGGATGCCCTTTTGGGCGCGGACCCTTGCAGCCTCCTCGTGTGCGCCCGTCGTGAAGCTGAACGCGACGACGCAGCCGCGCTGCTTACCCTCGCGCTCGATCGCGGTCTGGAAGCTGTCGAGTGTCGGTCGGCCCACGTGCTGCGAGCGCTTGACCTGGATCGGGTCGCGGTTGAAGAATGTATAGCCGTCGATGCCCATGTCACCGGTGAGACGTTTGGCGTGGTGTCCCTGCAAGCTCTGGATCACCCAGTTCTGGAACTCGAACGGCCTCAGTTCGGCTAGCTCTTGCTCGGTTGTGGGCATGCCAATGACTGTGGGCTTCTCGCCGCGCTCCTTGAGCAGGCGACGCTCGATGATGCCCATTGCCGTCAAGCTGATGTCTATGCCGATCCAGCGCCGTTTGAGCCGCTCGGCTACGGCGAGCGTCGTGCCGCAGCCACAAAACGGGTCGAGCACGACCTGCCCCGGCTGGCTGGATGCCGAGATAATCCTCGTGAGTAGACCCTCGGGCTTCTGCGTCGGATAGCCCAAGCGCTCCTGGTCGCGCGGGGAGAGCCACCGCACGTCCTCGTCGATCCCCGCGTCGGTCCCAAACACTGTGCCGCCCGTGTAAGGCTGGAACGCCCAAATATCGGGGACGGATGTCCCGTGGGCTGGCGTTATGTAGTGCTCGTACATCGGCCATGCGGCGCCTGGCTCGATCGTGATGTAGCCAAGCTCAAAAAGTCGGTCGAGCTTCTGATGCTGAGACAGGCCCGTTAGATCCTCCTCGACCTCCTCCAGCAGCGCGCCGGGGATAGCCCAATGCCGGCCCTTCTCGCTCGGGTTGATCCCGCGCCAAGGCGCGCCGCTTTCTCCACCACGCCTACCAGAGCCCGTCAAGACGTTGCCGTAGTAGTTTGTGCGCCAGCCGCGCGCGTCCTCGACGAAATACTGCTCCACGTGCTCGCGCATGTACGGGCGGCGCGGGTTGGTCCATGTCGCTTCCGGCCCCTTCTTGTAGAACAGGAGCGTGTCGTGGATTGGTCCATAGCGGCCACGCTTGTTGTGCGCGCCGGTCCGGCGCCAGACGATCTCGTTCACGAAGTTGGCCTGGCCGAATATCTTGTCCATCATCACCTTGAGATAGTGCGAGGCGTGCCAATCGCAATGCAGGTAGAGGGAACCCGTGTCCTTGAGGACGCGGTGCATCTCCACTACGCGTTCCTGCATCCAGTTGATGTAAACCTGGATGCCGCCCTCCCAGCGGTCCTCGAATGAGCGGACCTCAGCCTCGTCGCCCCAGATGACCTCGTAGGAGCGATTGGAGAAGAACGGCGGGTCGAGGTAGACCAAGTCGATCGACTCGCTCGGAAGTAGCCGGAGACGCTCCAAGTTGTCGTCGAGATAGAGCACCCCAGGCTCAGCAGTTCGCGCCATGGTCGGCTCCATTCCACGTGATCGTCTTCCTACCTGCGGCTATCTGCAAGCTGCAACGCACCATCCAGACGTGGGCTATCCCGCAACCGACCCGCCGGAGCACGGGGGCATGCCTGGGACCGAATGCGCTGCCTCGCGGGTCACGGGTTGCCCCGCCAAGTGGCGCAGGGCTGAACCAATCACTGCGATCACGACGCCCCCCGCCGCGGTCAGGACCCTGTGCGCCGGCGCTCGTATCGCGGCAGTCCGCCGTCTGAAAAGCAACAATAGGACTACGCTGGCAGCTCGACGAACTGTAGAACGGCGGCCAATGATGACGACCGAAGATCGCACAGAGATCACGCTGAGGCTTGAGGGCTCCCGAGCGGAGCACGGCGTGAGCCTGTCCGATTTTGAGAGCTTCATCGATAGCTTCCTGGCTGCGCTGCGTGACTTCGATCGGGACCGTCGCGGTGTCCAGACCCGAAAGTCAGGCCATCCGGAGCGTCGCGCTGAAGCGGTGACCGCGTTCCGGCTCGTGCGGTTCGCACCAGGCAGCGGGGTTGCGACCATAGAGCCGGAAACGCTTGCATCTACCGACGAGCAGCCACTCCCACTCGATGTTGTCCCGCTTGCTCTTGAGAATCTCCGAGCCCTCGTAGACGGCGTCGAAACGGATACGGAGGTCTCCGAAGCCGTGACCGACGCGCTCGGGAGGGCCTGTCGTGCTTTTGGCCCCGACGGGTCGATCCGGATTGACTTCCCAAAGGAGCTGCGAGCACAACCAGCGCGCATCGATCTGCCTCGCTTGGAGCGCTTGAGACGCATCATCCCCCGGCCTGCAGGCGAGGTGCGGAGCGTGTCGGGTCGCCTGCACCTGCTCGACGTAGAGCCGGACAAGCTTGCGATCCGGAGTTCGAACGGCGTCGACTGGACGTGCAAGTACCCCGAGGAGCTCGAGGCGAGGATTACGCGCCTTATGGACCGCGTCGTGTGGGCCGAGGGATCGGGACTGCTGACCAGCCCCCAGCGTGGGACGATGACGATCGACCGCATCGAGCCGGTCGAGTTCGGCGATCAGTCGACTCTCTTTACCTCTCAGCCTGTTCCCGATGAGGACCTGCTTGCCAGCCAGGGCATCGGCGGACCTCAGGGGCTTGCTGCGCTAGCCGACCCGGAGTGGGACGACGACGCCGATGACCCGTATCTTGCGGCTCTGACGAGTCGCTGATGTTCGCTTCGGCGATGGCGGAGCGCATTCTGTGCGATACAAGCTTCGTGGGCTGGAGCGCAAAGCGAGCAAAGGATCCGGGTCGCTTTGCGCACTGGCCAGTCCCGGTCATCGAGCGGGTCGAGCGGGCGATCCTCGCGATCAGCGTGGTCACGCTCGCTGAGTCTCGCTACGGCTACCGCAACGCGAACTGGGGCCAGGTGCGGATTGAACGCGAGGAGCAGCGACTTGCGAGCTTTCTCCGCGTGCCGCTGGACGAGGCCATTCTCGACGAGTGGGCGCGTCTCAGGGACCTCAGCGAGCGCTCGGGGTGGAACATCACCGACAACGACCTGTGGATTGCTGCCACCGCGAGCACAAGGGGCTATCCGCTCGTAACGTGCGACAGCGACCAGGCGCGGATCGCGGATCCGTGCCTCGCGATCCTGCATCTACCGCCGCCCCGCTGATGTCGCAGCTTACGAACGGCCTGTGGCGGAGTGGCCATCCGGACTTGATCGGGCTACAGCGTCCGGTGCAGTCGCCCGATAGTCTCGACCGTCTCGTGGTTCAAATACCGTCCGGTTAGGGCGACTATTTGACAGACGGTTGCTGTTGCATGCTAGGCGAGTGTTTATCGCCTTAGCTTGAATCGTAGGAAAGAGAGGCGTATTTGGACAGCGTTATTTGAACCCGCAGATACCAGCGACTTTGGGGCGGTTTCAGGAAGCGGTCCAGCCCTTAGGCTGGTAGGGTCAGACAGGTCTGCGCGCATCGGCTCGACGTCCGCCGGCAGATGGCCGAGCTCGCACGCTCGTGCTGAGGGGTTGCTATTCGAACTCCGGGGCGGTCCACCCCGGCAGGATGTCCGGCAGCCCGTCGCTCACGCGTTCGGGGAATTGGGCTGGGCGCTTGCGCAGGAACGCGGTGATGCCCTCGGCCGCGTCGGCGGACTGACCGCGGTAGAACATTCCCCGCGAGTCCGCACGGTGGGCGAGCATCGGATGCTCGGCGCCGAGCATCGTCCAGAGCATGCGCCGGGCGAGCGCGACCGACACCGGCGCGGCGTTCTCGGCGATCTCCCCGGCGATCTCGCGGGCCGCCTCGAGCAGCTCTCCGGCAGGGTGCAGGCTGCGCAGGAGACCGCCGTCGAGTCCCTCCTGGGCGGAAAACACCCGGCCCGTGGTGACCCACTCCAGCGCGCGGCTGATGCCGACGATGCGGGGTAGAAACCAGCTCGAGCATGCCTCGGGGACGATGCCGCGGCGTACGAACACGAAGCCCATGCGGGCGTCATCGGCCGCGAGGCGGATGTCCATCGGGAGCGTCATCGTCGCCCCGACGCCCACGGCGGGACCGTTGATCGCGGCGATCACGGGCTTGGTGGAGGCGAAGATCCGCAGCACGACCACGCCGCCGTTGTCGCGCGGCACGGCGTCCGTGTCCTGACTCTCGCTCCGGCGTGCGCGGTAGTCGAACGTCTCACCCCCGGCGGCGAGGTCGGCGCCCGCGCAGAACCCGCGACCGGCGCCGGTGACGATGACCGCGCGCACCTCATCGTCGCCGTCGGCCCGGTCGAACGCCTCGATCAGCTCCCGTGCCATCGTCGGCGTCCATGCGTTGAGGCGCTCGGGGCGGTCCAGGGTGATGGTGAGCACGCGCTCTGAGACCTCGGTGGTGATCTGCTCGAATGCCATGTGAGCGCAGGATTGTATTTGGTGGCAATGAGAGCGCCTTTGGGGGGGGCGCGCTCCAACGTGTCAGGCTCTACATACTATAGTATTAATATGAAGGGATGGAAGGGGTGAAGGGGTGGAAGCGGGAAGGAAATGTTGTTATAAAAAATTAACTGCGTATAGCGATGGTCATACCGAGTTTTAAAACTATGTATATGATCCCACCGTCTTTATCCGTGCGCGCCCGCCATCGATCCGCACGACTGCCCCACTCCGGCGGAAGGCGCAACCCACATCAAACCTCTAGACGAGTGTTTTCTCGTCGGCCACGTCGATGATCTGCAGGTGCTCGCCCACGCGGGTGATGCTCAGCAGGCGCTCTACCTGCTTTTGGACGCGGGTCAGTGCGAGCTCTCTTCCCTGCTCACCCGCCTGCTGGTGCGCGCGCAGGATGATTCGCAGGCCGGTCGAGTCGATGAACTCGAGGTCCTCCATGTCGAGCACCGTCTGCTCGCTGTCCTTGGCGCTCCGCTCGATCTCGCTCTGCAGCAGCGGCGCGCTGGCCAGGTCGAGTTCGCCGTGCAGCACCAGCACGACCCTGTCCGGCTCGCGGCGCACGTCGATCTGAAGGTGCTCGACCCGCATGCTCTCCCCTGCTGACACCGATTGATCTTATCGCAGCGCTTTCGTCTGTCGGCGAGGATCATCGCCGGATCGGCCCCGCCGCTTGAGTCCTCGGCTGGGTCTTCTCGCCGGCATGCTCGACATCTGACAGTCGCACTGCCAGCAGCGCGATGTCGTCGCGCAGCCTGCCCGCCACCCGCTCCTTGGCGGCATTCTCGATGCGCTCCAGCAGCCCTCCGAGGCTCAGGCTCGGCGCCTGGGCGCACAGCGCATGCAGCCCCTCCTCGCCCAGCTGTCCGCCCGCCCGGCCCGCCTCCGGCACGCCGTCCGTGTACAGCAGCAGCGTCTCCTCCTTGTGCAGCTCGGCGTTGCTTTCGACGATGTCGATCTCCTCGATCGCGCCGAGCAGCGTCCCCGCCTCGCCGAGCGCCCGCACCCCTCCGCCGCGGTCGATCAGCAGCGGCGGCAGGTGCCCCGCCAGGGCGATCGTCAGCCGTGCGCTCTGCGCCTGCGGCTGCAGCATGACGAGACACACCGTGCACAACTCCGTCTCCCCCGGATGCTGACGCAGCGCCCGATGCAACGTGTCGAGCATCTCGGCGGGCGACTGGCCGCTCAGCGCGCCCGCGCGCAGGGTATGACGCGCGAGCGCCGTCACCCCGGCCGCGCGGGGTCCCTTGCCGCACACGTCGCCGATCGCGACCATCCAGCGCCCCTCGCCGTAGGCGAACACGTCATAGAAATCCCCGCCCACCTCGTTCATCTCGCCCGCCGGCGCGTACCGAGCCTGGATCTCCACGCCAGGCACGTCCGGCAGCGACTCCGGCAGCAGCGAGCGCTCGAGGATGTTCGCGATGCGCGAGCGCTCGGTATACAGCCGCGCCCGTTCCACGGCCGTCCCGGCACGGCGGGCCAGCCGTTCGCCCAGCGCCAGATCGGCGCTCGAGAGGCGGCGCAGCGACTCCGCGGAGACGAGCGTGATCGCCCCGACCGTCCTGTTCGCCCCGATCATCGGCACGATGATCACGGCCTTCGCGCCGATCGCCCGCAGCAGCTGCAGGTGCTCGTCGTCGTGCGCGTAGGCGGCGAGCGCGTCCGGCTGGATGTCTGTGTACAGCCGCGCTCGTCCGGTGCGGATCACCTCGGCCACGCCCTCCGGTTCCTCGAGCGTGCGCCGGTAGGCGCGATCGAGGCGCTCAGCCATCGCGACCTTTGCCGGATCGGCATGGTGGACCGCCACGCGTTCGATCTCACCGCGATCGTTGACGACGTCCACCCCGCACCAGTCCGCGAGTCGCGGCACGGCCAGCCGGGCGACGCGCCTGAGCGTCTCGGCGTAATCCATCGAGGAGGCCAGCACGCGACTCGCCTCGGCCATGAAGCCTTCCGCCAGCTGCGCGCGCTTGACCTCGGTGATGTTCTCGAACACGTTCACCGCATACTCGATGCGCCCGCTCTCGGTGTCGATCACCGGTGAGGATCTGACCATCAGCCAGCGCTCCTCTCCGGTGGCCCGGACGATGTTCCTCACGAGCAGCGGCTGGGGCTTCTCGCCCGCGAACAGCCGCCGCCCGGGCATGCTCTCCAGGTCGAGCTCCCGTCCCTGCTCGTCCAGGACCAAAAACCGGGGCATGATCGTCCCGGGCTGCGCGCTGGTCAGCTCCTCGGGCGTCGCGGCCCCGAGCAGGTCGGCGGCCACCTGATTGGCGAACACCATGTGTCCGTGCTCGTCCATCACCGTGATCGCCTCGGCGAGATTGACCAGCACCGCCTCCAGCCGGCGCTCGACGCGGTGCAGCTCCGAGAACAGCCTGGCATTGTCGATCGCCAGGGCCGCTCGTCGCGCCAGCTCGCGCACGAGATCCATGTCCTCGCTGCCGTACGGCTCGCTATCGCCCAGCCGCAGCACGGAGATCGCCCCGAGCGTGCGCTCGCGCGCGAGCAGCGGGGCCACCGCCGCCGAGCGATACCCGTGGTCGATCATGAACTTCGCGTGCTCTGAGCCCTGCGCGAACGAGCTCAGCAGCATGCTCGTCATCTCTTCCAGCAGGACCGGCTCGCCGCTTCTGATCACCCGCGCGACCGGGTGCTCGCCGTCGGGGTCGAGCCCGTGCCTGGCGCGCAGCTCCTCCAATCCGCGCGCGATCTCCTCGTCGGCCGCGGCGACGGCAACGTCTCTGATCGTGCCGTCCTCGTCGAGCAGGTCGATCACGCACAGGTCTGCCAGCCGGGGCACGGTGAGTCGTGCGACCTGGCCCATCGTCGTGCTCTGATCGAGCGATGTCGCCAGCACCACGCCCGCCTCGACGAGCAGCTCGATGGCTGCGTCGCTCACCGCCTCGGTGTTGAGGCTGATCTGATCCCCCGCTGATCTGGACATCGCATGCGCCCGGCATCATCGATCGTGATCCTCGCGAGGATCATCTTTGGATGCCCAGCTTGCAGTCAGTATCGCACCGGGTCGGGTGCGTCCACGTCGCGGGCCCGCGCGTCGAAGGTCTTCGCGCAGCCCTCTGAGCAGAACCAGTACCTGCGCCCATCCAGCTCACGCGTGAGTCCTCGTGCGCGATCCACCTTCATCCCGCACACCGGATCGGTCGCGCCCCGTCGCGCGGTCAGTGCCAGCAGCGCCGCGAACGTGGCTGTGGCGAGGACGTTCAACACGAGCGTGTAGTCGACGCTCACTTCGCCGAACACGTCCGCTCGCGTTGGCCGCACCTGCGGGATCAGCCCGGCGACGTCGAACAGGCCGTCGACGATCAGCGCGGCGATCACGATCGTCACGAACATCAGCGCCACGATTCGCGCCGCATACCGGGACCCGTAGTACTTGCGATACGCCAGCACGATCGGCACCACGATCAGATCGGCGAACACGAACGCGATCACCCCGCCGAACCCGATCCCGCCCGACCACAGCACCGCTGCCAGTGGGACGTTGCCCACCGAGCACACGAAGCTGAGGATCGCCACGACCGGGCCGACGATCACGTTCTCCAGCAGTCGCCACGGTTCGGGTGCGTTCGTCACGAACAGGCTGTTGAACACGTTCTGCCCGAGCAGCCCCACGAACCCGGCGAGCAGGAACCCGATCAGGATCTCCCGGTAGAGCATGCCCCAGTCGTTGCGGAAATTGTGCGCCACATCCGACCACGCCTGCATGGAGCGCAGCCTCCTGCCCAGCCCCGCGCCCGTGCCCGCCGTCGCGCCGGCCGTATCGCCGCCGGCACTGTGATGCACGTGGCCGCCCTCCTCTGCCCGTTCGGCGTGCGCGCGGGCCTGCGCCTCCAGGCGCCTGGACACGAACGCGCGCAGCAGCAGCGTCATCGTCGCGACCAGCACGAGCCCCCCGACGAACTCGGCGAGCGTGAATTGCCAGCCGATCAGCACCCACATCACGATTCCCAGCTCGACCACGAGGTTCGTCGAGGCGAACTGAAACGCCAGCGAGCTCGCCGCCGAGGCCCCCTTCGCGAACAGCGACCTGGCGATCGCGATCGCCGCGTACGAGCACGACGACGACGCCGCCCCCAGCCCTGTGGCCAGGGCGACCGACCGTGCCCCGCCGCCGCCGAGCGCCCGCTCGATCCGTGCGCGCGGCGCCCACGCCTGAACCATGCCCGAGATCGCGAACCCCAGCACGAGCGCCCACCACACCTGCCAGGCCATCAGCAGCGCGTTCTGCAGCCCTTCCCACACGGTGTCGATCACGCTGGTCATGCTGCGCCCAGTCTGCTCGATCGCGCGTCCGCGAGCCCGCCGGAGCCTCCTCCGATGACGGGTGCGTGCTGGATGGAGGGGGGTGGAGGGGTGGAGGTGTATGTATTAGTTTTAAAGTGGGTATTACTATGGCTATACCCACTTTTTTTTGTATACCAACACCTGGCCTCTTTGTCTTCCGGTAGGGCCTGGCCGGGCGGCCGGGGCGCCCCGCCAGATAGGGTCCCGTGGATGAGCGACCACGTGCTGCTCCTCTCCTGGGAGTACCCGCCCGTGATCGAGGGCGGCCTGGCGCGGCACGTGCGCAAGCTCGCCGAGGCGCTCGTCCGCCGCGGGGTGGCCGTCGATGTGCTCACCCGCGGGGCCGGCCACGGCGCGGAGTTGCACGGTCCTGAGGACTCGGCCGGGGAGGCGACCGGCGAGCTGTCCGTGGAACAGCGCGGCGGCGTGACCGTGTATCGCGTGCCCGAGCCCGGCTGGCCGCGCGACCTCGACCGCTTCGTCGCGTGGGTTCAGCGGATGAACGACGACATGCTCGCCGCCGGACTGGGGCTCGCGCAGGAGCATGCCTATGACCTCATCCACGGTCACGATTGGCTCGTCGCGCATGCTTCCTCGGCGCTGTCGCAGCGGCTGGGCATTCCCTACGCGACGACGATCCACGCGACCGAGCACGGCCGCCATCAGGGCTGGGTCCAGGACCCTCCGCAGTCGCACATCCACGCCGTCGAGCGCACGATGGCCCAGCGCGCTGACGCGGTGATCGTCTGCTCTTACTACATGCGCGGACACGTCGCGGACATCTTCGACATCGACGAGCGCCGTATCACGGTCATTCCCAACGGGATCGACCCGGACGATCTGCAGCCCGTCGGCGATCTGGACGCGCTGCGGCGCGAGTTTGCCGCGCCCGAGGACCAGCTCGTGCTGCTGGTCGGGCGGCTCGTCTACGAGAAGGGGTTTCAGCTCGCGCTGGACGCGCTCCCGGGCGTGATCGAGCGGGTCGGCGCCGCCGGTGGCGCGGTCCGCTTCCTGGTGGCCGGCTCGGGTACGCACGAGGCCGAGCTGCGCGCGCAGGCTGAGCGTCTGGGGCTGGCCGAGCACGGGGTGTTTCTCGGCTGGATCGGCGACGACGCGCTGCACTCGCTCTACCGGATCGCCGACCTCTGCGTCGTACCGTCGATCTATGAGCCGTTCGGACTGGTCGCGCTGGAGGCGATGGCCTCGGGCTGTCCCTGCATCGTCGCCGACACCGGTGGCCTGCGCGAGGTCGTGCCCTCCGGCGATCGCGTCGGGCTGCGCTTCAACGGCGGCGACGCCGAGCACCTCGGCGTGATGATCGAGCGCCTGCTGATCGACACCGAGCTGCGCGACCGGCTCGTGACCGAGGCCTCCGAGCACGTGCTGCGCTTCGACTGGGACGACATCGCTCAGCGCACGCACACGATCTACAGTGATCTTGCCGGGCCGCGCGCGCGCGTGGCCCGCGAGCGGAGGAGGCGCACGGGGAGCCGGCCACGCGCGTGAGCACGGGTACAGGTACGGGACAAACACGGGATCGAGACAGAGGGTGATTGCGGGTGTGGGCTGATTGGGAGGGCCGGGGAACCAGGGAGAGGCCGGGAATATCGGAGCACCTGCCACGCGCGTGAGCACAAGCACGGGTATGGGTCAAACACGGGATCGAGACGGAGGGTGGTTGCGGTGCGGGTCGATATGGAGGGCCGGAGAACATGAGTGAGGTACTGCAGGGGCTGATGCAGGACGACTTCCCACTCACGCTTGCCCACGCGCGGCGGCGGATGCGTGACTGCCATCCCTCCGCGCAGGTGGCCACCCTCACGGACGCCGGAGTGGTCCGCGCCGGCTTCGGAGAGGTGTCCGAGCGCGTCGATCGCCTCGCCCGCGTGCTGGGGAGGCTGGGGATCGAGCCCGGCGATCGTGTCGGCACGTTCGCGTGGAACAACCAGCGCCACTTCGAGCTCTACATGGCCGTCCCGTGCGTCGGCGCGGTGCTGCACACGCTGAACATCCGCCTGTTCTCCGAGCAGCTCACCTACATCGTCAACCACGCCGACGATCAGGTGATCTTCGTCGACGCCTCGCTCATCCCATTGCTGGCGCCGCTGGCTCCCACGTTCACGGGCGTGCGCCACTTCGTCGTGATGGAAGACCCCGCCGGGACCGACCCCGCCGACCTCAGCGCATTGCCAAACGCGCTGCGCTACGAGGAGCTGCTGCAGGAAGCCGGCCCGGGCGCGTTTGACTATCCCCAGCTCGACGAGCGCCAGGCCGCCTCGCTCTGCTACACCAGCGGCACGACCGGCAACCCCAAGGGCGTGCTCTACTCGCACCGCTCGATCTGTCTGCACGCCACCGCGTCGCTGATGGCCGACAACCTCGGGCTGTCCCGCCGCGAGCGTGTGCTGGTGGTGGTCCCGATGTTCCACGTCAACGCCTGGGGCCTGCCTTACGCGGCGGCGCTGTGCGGGGCCGACCTGGTGATGCCCGACCGCTTCATGCAGGCCGAGCCCCTGGCGCGGGCGATCGAGTCCGAGCGCCCCACCGTGATGGGCTGCGTGCCGACGATCTTCGCCGACATGCTGCGCTACGCGGACTCGCACGAGGTCGACCTGTCCTCGCTGACCAACGCCGTCTGCGGGGGCTCGGCCGTGCCGCGCCAGCTGATGCGAGACTTCCAGGAGCGTCATGGCGTCTGCATCCACCAGGGGTGGGGGATGACCGAGACCAGCCCGGTCGTCACCTTCTCCGACCCGCCCGAGGATCGCGGCCACGACGAGCGCTACTGGGACGAGCGCGCGCTGCAGGGCAAGCCCCTGCCGTGGACCGAGCTGCGCCTGATCGACGACGATGGCCACGAGGTCCCCTGGGACGGGGAGTCCACCGGCGAGATCCAGGTGCGCGGCCCGTGGGTTGCGCGGCGCTACTACAACGATCCCTCCGGCGACGACAAGTTCGACTCGGGCTGGCTGTGTACCGGGGACATCGCCGCGATCGACGAGCACGCGTTCGTGCGCATCACCGACCGCTCCAAGGACGTGATCAAGTCCGGCGGGGAGTGGATCTCCTCGGTGGAGCTGGAGAACGAGGTGATGGCCCACCCCGATGTGATCGAGGCGGCCGTGATCGCCAAGCCCGACGAGCGTTGGTCTGAGCGCCCGCTGTGCTGTGTCGTCTTGAGCGAGGGCTCGACGGCCGGGGCGGATGAGCTGGTCGAGCACCTGCGCCCGCGCGTGGCCAAGTGGTGGCTGCCCGACGAGTTCGCGTTCATCGCCGAGGTCCCCAAAACGAGCGTCGGCAAGTTCGACAAGAAGACCCTGCGCGCGATGCTGGCTGACGGGACCCTTGCGGGTCGTGTGTCGATTCCCCGTCCGGGGGAGGTCGGGAGGGAGGCAGGCAGGCCCCCTCCCGTTGACTGATGACTTTGCGCGCGATGCTCGCCGACGGAACCCTGCAGGGGCGCGTCCTGGTCGAGTAGGGACTGCTGAGACGGGCGGTATCTTGAACAGCATGGGTCGTCGGGCGAGAAGCCTGTTCGCACGCTCGTCCGGGCGACGCCTGATCGTGCCGGGACTCGCGCTGCTCTGCGTGACGCTCGCGCTCGTCCTCTGGCTCTCTCCGCTCGCCTCGATGGGCAGGGCGACCCCGTCGCATGCGACGGGGTCGGCAGGGCCGCATGCGGCCCTGCCTCGGGGCGGCACATGTGCCGCCCCGCCGGGCGGTGCATGCACCGCCCGGAACGATCTGCCGCATGCGGCAGATCGCGGGAGCGCGCATACGCGCTCCCGCCTGGGGGCGCATGCGCCCCCAGGAACGACATCCCTCACACCACTCCCGGTTCGCTACCGCCCGATCGGTTGCGTTCGCCGCGGCCCCGTGGTCGCCTACACCCACGGCCCGCGGCGCAGGGAGGTCGCGCTCAGCTTCGATGATGGCCCGTATCCGCTCACGCCCAGCTTCGTGCGGATGCTGCGCGCCAACGGTGCCGTCGCGACGTTCTTCATGATCGGCGAGCAGGTCGCCGCGCGCTACCAGGCCACGCTGCACGAAGAGCTGCGCAACGGGGATGCACTGGGCGACCACACCTACACCCATCCGGATCTCGTCACCGCCGGCGGCGTGCAGAGTCAGCTGCAGCGCACGATTCAGGCGATTCGTGGTCTCAGCGGCTACACCCCGTGCGTGTTCCGCCCGCCCTACGGCGACTACGACGGCTCGGTTCTGCGCACCGCTGCCGCTCTCGGCCTGGCCACGATCCTGTGGGAAGTCGATCCCAGCGACTACACGCTCCCGGGCGTCTCGGCGATCGAGCGGCGCGTGCTCGCACAGGTCAGGCCCGGCTCGATCGTCATCTCTCACGACGGCGGCGGTCCACGCGGACAGACCCTGGCTGCCTATCCCGACATCATCCGCGCGCTGCGCGCCCGCGGCTATCGGTTCGTGACGGTCCCCGAACTGCTGGGCTTTCACGGCGTCTACCGGCGCTGCGTGCGCGACTGTGAAAGCGCGGCCATCGCCGGGCGCCCGCCGCCGGGATCGATCGTCGAGCCGGGATGAGCTCTCGCAGGGCAAGGGGGATGAGCCCCGGTGGGGAAGGGATCGAGCCGGGATGAGCTGCCCAGAGGGCAGGAGATGAGCCCCCGGTGGGGAAGGGAACGCCGGAGGAATGAGTTTCCGGCGCCGCCGAGGCGGGGAATGAATCTCCACAGGCGGTGCGGATGTATCCGGCGGCCTGCACATAATGAGTTTTGCCAATAGAATGCTGCTTACAGCTAGCCGCAGGCCCGTCCGTCGGGTCTAGAGCGCTCACCAGACCACGGAGGTTGGTATGACCCGGACCGATGCAGACGCCAATTCGATAACGACACCATGCCCGTCCCGCGGCCGGGCGTCGCTGCGCAGGCTGCTCGTGCTGCCCGTGGCGCTGGCGCTCGTGGCGGCTGTGCCCGCGGCGCCTGCTTTCGCGGCGAGCGGCACCAGCACCGAAGGTCTGTCCGGCTACACCCACACGACCACGACTACCACCCCCGCCACCACCACTCCCACCCCCGCCACTACCACCCCCGCCACTACCACCACACCGGGCAAACAGGAAACCCAGCCTTCGCAAAGCAAAACGTCTCCGCAGAACGAACCAGCGCCTGCGACGACTCCCACGACTACGAGTTCTACGCCTAAAATAGGCACGGCGCCCTCGAAGGCTCACACCACCACTACTACTACCACCACGGCGGCGAAAGCGAGCACTCTGCCGTTCACCGGTCTTGACCTGCGCTGGACGGTGGGCTTCGGTCTGCTCCTGATGGGCGCGGGCGCTGCGATCGTCTTGCTGCAGCGCCGTCAGCGCCGCGGCAGCCCGCGCTGAGCGAGAAACCAAGCCTCTCGCGCGCGGGGGCTGGGGTCCATGCTCGCGCTCGGTCCGCCAACGGACCGCTGGTCTGCGCGCCGAATGGGCTCAGCCAGATCGTGGCGTGCGGCCGTCTCGTGGCGTGGGTTATGGACCTCCCTTCGGCCCCGCGCGCTCCTATCGGAACAGGTCCTGTGCGCCACAGTCCCGCGTACCCGCCCAGCCGGGTGTGCTCGTCGAGCACGCCCGTTAGGATCCACGCCAGAATATCTGCCGGGGTTGAGGCCGCCGTTCCGCGGCGTCAGCCACCACCCACGATGCTCGACGTGCAACCAGCACGCCTACCGATCGGAGATCCACAGCGATCTCCGATCGGCCAGCGTGCGGCGTCTGCCATCCACGGCCCGAACCCCTCAACCCACCATCTATTCTGGCGCGAACCCTCAGAGGGCGATCATCTCCAGGGCATCCAGGTGTCTCGCTGCGCGTGACGCCTGGACCGTCTCGCCCTCGATCTCGATGACCCCCTCGCTCTGCAGATAGTTCAGGGCGTCGTCGATCGCGGTGGGATCGCTGTGGTTCAGCTCCGCCTCCAGCTCGGCGCGCGACCAACGCTTGTCGTGGTCGTCGCCGAGGGTCTGCGAGACGATAGCTCGCTGGACCCGGCGGTCGTTGCCGCTGGGAATCTGCTTAGTTTGATCTTGCATGGGAGTGCTCCTTCCGTGCCGAGCCCCGGGCGGTGGCCGCCGCGCCGGGGCACTTTGTTGGGTGAGTGTGACTGATAGTCCATAGACTAATAGTCGTCAAGGCGGAAAGCTATGGCTGTGTCTATTCGATCTCCTGCGCACGCCGCATTCGGCGAGGCCATCCGTAGTATCCGCAAGCAGCGAGGCATATCGCAAGAACGTCTCGCACTCATGTGTGGACTTGACCGTACCTACATCAGCGGCATCGAGTGCGGGACGCGCAATCCGAGCCTAACGAACATCCTGAAGATCGCAGCCACACTGGACGTCAATCCGGCCGAGATCTTCGCTTGCATGCAGGCGCTGACGGGTCCGCTGGCGTGAGCTCCCAGGGTCACACGGGGCTTGCCGGCCCGGATCCTCGGCGCCTGTAGACGAGCTTGCTCGCTTCCTCGAGCCTCAGTGCTCGCCGTCGAGCAGCTCTATTCAGCAGGGAGTCGTGCCAGCCCTCGCCCCCGACGACGTCTCGCTCGGACCGGCGCATGACAGCGACCGGCCTGCACCCGACCTTCTCGTACTCCCCGATGGCCGCCCCGATGGAATAGCGACGTAATCACGATTACGCGGTATGCTGGCGGG
Source organism: uncultured Solirubrobacterales bacterium (assembly GCA_963749285.1). GTDB lineage: Bacteria > Actinomycetota > Thermoleophilia > Solirubrobacterales > Solirubrobacteraceae > Palsa-744. Next base: position 753,296 of record CAVVMD010000002.1, read on the forward strand.
TGTGAGTCCATTGCTTGAAGAGGCGCAGCGCGTTCACGATCTCCCGGGTCTATCGGATCGGGTGATCGCGGCGGCGACCGGCGCGAAGCCAAGTACAGTGCGAGGATGGCTCGCGGGTCGCAGCGAGCCGACCGGCGTGCGGGCTCAGCGGTTGATCGAGCTCTCGGAGATGGTCAGGCGCCTCGCGCGTGTGCTGCGGGAGGAGTCGATCGTGTTGTGGCTGCAGCGGCCGGTGCTCGCGCTGGGGGATGAGAAGCCGATCGAGTTGATCGCTCGTGGGGACTATCGCCGCGTGGCGAAGTTGATCGCCGAGATCGAGTATCCAGGCGTCTCCTGACGGTGTCCCTACCGGTTGACGTGCGTGCCGTCGGTGGCACATGGGTCAGACATGTGCCACATGGTGCCGATCTGCTCGGACGGGCCGGTAGTCCGGCCGACGGTCGCTGGCAGCGCGGCGAGATAGTGCCCGGTCTGTATCTCGCTGACACCCTCGAGACGGCCACCGCGGAGTGGTATCGCTCGCTCGCGGAGTGGGGGCTGTCTCCGCAGGACCACGTCCCTTACGACCACCACGAGTGGCGACTGGATCTGCAGCTGGCGGATCTCAGTGACCTCGAGCGGCTGCGTGAGGCCGGACTGTCCGCTCCCTCGCCTGACCGGCGCACATGGTCGGCGTTCCAGCGTGTTGGCGAGCAGCTTTGGCAAGACGGCTGGGCGGGGTTGATAGCTCCGAGTGCCGCCCGCACTGGATCGTTGGTCGTGTGCGTGTTCGCAGACCTCTGGCCACCGGCTGGTTGCGCGCCGCTGAGGGCGAGCGCCGTCACGGTCATCCCGCCGCCCCCGCGCGGGATGCGTACATGAGTCGCTTGCGCGCAAGTACCTGACCTGTGTGTCGTCCAGCATGTCCCGACACACAACACGATGCGGATGAGAGGACTCGAACCTCCACCCAGTTGCCTGGACACGGACCTGAACCGTGCGCGTCTACCAATTCCGCCACATCCGCGTGCCGTGAGGAGCGAAGATATCGCACGGCGGCTCGGCCCGGAACGGGCGCGCACAGACCGTGGGCGGCCGGTCGCGCGGGTGACCAGGCCGAACCGCTCGCTGGGGGCTTGGCCCGGGTGCTTTGCTAGCCTCGGTCGAGCATTCTGGCGCGCCGCCATCGTCTAGGGGACTAGGACGCCGCCCTCTCACGGCGGTAACACGGGTTCGAATCCCGTTGGCGGTACTGACGAGGATTGCTCCAGCACTGGAAGATTTTGGCTGTCGGGTGGGGGCCAGGGTAGAACTGGGCCACGACGACGGCTGGTTCAGGACAGGAATCGTAGAGTTCATCGCGATCAACTCGGTGAGCGGGCCTTGCGGGGTGCAGGTGTGCAGCTGGGTGGAGACGTGCCCGACGCGCTGGCGGGCGATCGCTCACCCAGACGCTTACCCAGACGGAGTCAATGGAGATGCTTGACCGGGCCGGGGGCCTGCTGTCTGTGCAGGACCACAATGAAGCGGCCTGACCCCTACGAACGCGCATTCGGGCTGCCGACAGACCCGGTATGACGCTGAAGCACCGCCATGACCCCACGACAGCCCGCGCCACGTTCGTTCGAACTAGCGGGAAAAATAGTAGGAGACGCCTCTCGACACGTGGGTCTCTACGTATGAACCTCTGTGGTGCGCAATGCGGGCCATACGCCGCTTATGCGTGATGTCCATCCCACCGGACGCGGTGGTTGGGGGGATGGGGGGCACACTTACATAGTCGAAACTGAACGATTGGGCAGGAACTGGATGGCTTCTATGGACAAATCGCGCACGGGCGAGCAGCGGCTGCGCCCTGGACCGAACGGGCTGCCGCGTGGGCGGGTGACCGAGATTCAGCGCAACCGGATGCTCACGGCCGCCGTGCAGACGGTCGAAGAGGTCGGGTATGCGCGGATGACCGTGGCGCAGGTCATCGGCCGGGCGAAGGTCTCGCGCAAGACTTTCTACGACGTGTTCATCGATCGCGAGGACTGCTTCCTGGCGGCGTTCGACCATGCGATCGACCAGGTGCGTGCGCTTGTGATCGACGTCTACGCCCTGGAGTCGGGATGGCGAGACGGAGTCCGCGCGGGCCTGGCGCGGGTGCTGCGGTTCATGGACGAAGAGCCCGGCCTGGCCAGGCTCTGTGTGGTCGAGGCGCTGGGCGGCGGCGCCCGTGTACTCGAGAGCCGGGCCGGGGTGCTGCACGAACTGGCCGAGGTCATCGATCGCGGACGGGCCGTGCGCGGCGGCACGCGCGAACCTCCGGAGGTCACCGCCGAAGGCGTCGTCGGCGCGGTGTTCGCGGTACTGCACACACGCGTGCTGGAGGGCGGCGAGGAGCCGCTCACAGACCTGCTTGCCCCGCTGATGAGCATGATCGTGCTCCCTTACCTGGGCGCGCGGGCGGCGAGCAGGGAACTGGCCAGGCCGGCACCCACGTCTCGGAGTATCGCTCGTCCATTGGGGCGCTCGGGCAGCCGCGACCCGCTCGAAGGGCTGAATATGCGACTCACATATCGGACGGTGCGCGTGCTGGTGGTCATCGGCGCGCGTCCGGGCGCGAGCAATCGCGAGATCGCGCAGGACGCGGAGATCGCCGATCAGGGACAGATCTCGAAGCTGTTGATGCGCCTGCAGCGGTTGGAGCTTGTCGAGAACAGGGGCGAGGGCCAGTCGCGGGGCGCCGCGAACGCGTGGCATCTCACCGCGCGCGGCGCCGAGGTCGAGCACGCCGCCCGCCCGCGCTGAATCACAGCCCGCCCGGTCAGCCCCGGGCGCCGTGCACCGCGATTGAGGCGTTGAGCGGGCTCGCCCCGGCGCTGGGGGCGCCGCTCAACGTGACCTCGACTCCCAGGCCGTCGTTCGTGTCGCGGATCATGCGCCGGGCCAGCTGACTGAGGTGGACGCGCGCCTTGCCCGTGTGGTGGGAGGCGACGGTGAACCCGGCCGCGCCGAGCCATACCGCCGACGAGCCGTGGTGAGGTTCGGAATGCAGCGTGATCGTGCCGGTGCAGGCGGTGGTGGCGTGGCAGTAGATCGCGACCTGCACGACGCCGCGCGCGTTCATGCCGTCGAACTGCGGGGTGGGGATCGTCAGGGGCGGGAACACGTGGTGTCTGGCGCGCAGCTCGGCGGGCGAGGGCAGCCCCTTGGTGCCGCCGCAGGTCGGCGTCGCGTCGGGGCCGGTGGCGAGCGTCGCCTGGAGCATCAGCTGCTCGCCGGGGTTCGCTGCGAAACCGTTGCTGCTGGAGGTTTCGCTCGGCGAGAACGTGGCGCCGTTGCCGGCGCCGTTGTTGGCGATGAACGAGTCGAGCGTGGAGCCTGCCACTGCGCCGATCACCATGTACGGAACGCCGGCCGGGTAGGGCGGCGGTCCGTTCTGGGCGCCGACGAAGCCGCCCTCGTCGTTGAAGTCGACATAGTCGCCCTGGGCGACGCACAGGTTGATCGGCTGGTAGGTGCTGACTGTCGAGCCGCTGGCGCCACTCGCGCCGCAGACGGGGATTTCAAACGCCTGGCTGGTCAGTTCGACTTTGGCGCCGCCTCCCGCCAGCGGGCTCAGCGCCTGGAAGTGGATCTGGGTCAGCGGCGGCGGGCCGTTGGACACGGCACAGCCCTCGAGACTCACGCTCACAACCTGGCCCGCGGTGGGGGCGGTGGGGCTGGCGCCGGCGAGCTGCGCGTTCCACAACGCGCTGTCGGCGCCGTCGTGGGGGATGTGGAAGACCGAGCCCGGCACCAGCACGTTGCTGCCCGTGTAGTTGAGGTTGTTGGCCGTGTCCTCGGTGGCTGGTACGGACAGGGAGCTGCCGAACGTCATCGTCGCTGCACGGGCCTGGCCGAGCGTCAGTGTCAGCATGATCGCCAGCAGCAATGCCGCGAAGGCAAACCGCGGCGTGCGGGTCATCAGGTGCGTGCTCATCCGCCTATACAGTCGATGGTTGCACGCGCGAACTTGAGCGCAGCGCGCGAGCCTGGACTGCCATTGGAGCGCATTTCCGGGACACCGACATCGCGGTACACGCCGCTGCGCCTGTCTGCGGGGATGAGCCGTATGCCGAAAACGTCTCTACGTCGCACACGCGCTGTGCCGCGGTCGCTGCGAGCAGTTGGGCTGCCACGTGTTCCGGTCTCGGCCCTCCCCAACTCGAGCGGTTGTGCGCGGACATTTCTTTGATCGCACCTGTCCCGATTCTCGCGCCCGGTCGGAATAGGCCATGAGGTGCTATTTCGCTTCCTGCTCTGGCGTCTGCTCGGTCTTGCGGCCCTTGTCGTCTTCTTCTTGCTGCTCTCTTGGCTGCTTTCCGGCGGTTTGGGAGAGGTCCTTCGTGGGACGCATGGCTCGACCCCCTTCGTGCTTGCATCGCTTGCTCGCGCTTCTGGCGCACTCGGCTCTTGCTGGCGCTGGGCGCCGTTTGGCGGCCTTTCCCTCGCAATGGCGCTCCTGGCCTGCTCGCTCGCGCTTGCGACCCTCGTCGCGCTTGCCCGCCTGCGTGCACGCCATTCGCGCACCTACCTTCGCCTCGGCGTCGAGGTCTACCGCACCGACACCACCACCGCGGACGGCCTCGTTGCGATGTTCGAGTCCCTGCACAAGCGCCTGCTACGCCGCTGGTGGCGACGCCTTCTCTCGGGTCAGCCTTCGCTCGCGCTGGAGGTGCACCACACCTCGGGACGCTCGGTCTGGCTCGCCCTCACCTGTCCGGCGGGCCTCGAGTCGATGGTCGAGACCGCTCTGCGCACCGCCTACCCCAACAGCAGGCTGCGCTCCGTACCCCATCCGCTCGGGACTCCACCCGTGGTGCTGCGCCTGAAGAAGCAGTCGGGCTTCATCAGACGGGTCACTGCTCTGGACCGCTTCGAGCATCAGCGCGAGCCACCCGTGAACCGCTTGATGACGGTGATGGGCGCGTGCTCGGAGCCGGCGTTCGTGCAACTCGCCCTTACGCCCGCGCCCGTGCTCTTCGAGCGCTATGCCAGACATCTATACAAGCGCCACGAGGCCCACCTCTCGCGCGAGCGTCGCGAGCACCTGATCGTGCGCGACCGCTCGATGGTCGATGACGCTGAGCTTCGCGGCGGCCTCGACGTCCAGCACCGCCCCCTCTTCTTCGCCGACCTGCGCGTGATCGCTCCCGCCCGCTCCACCTGCGAGCGGATCGCCTCCGAGCTGCGCGCGGTCAGCTCCGAGAACCGTCTGGTCGAGCGCGGCACGGCTGTGCGACACGGTCTGCTCGGCCTCTACAGCACCCGCGTACAGCGCGGTGAGGGCAACCCCCTGCCCTCCTTTCACCGCGGCGTCTACGCCTCCACGGAGCTCGCCGCGCTCTGGCAGCTCCCCTCGGTCGACTTCGCCGCCGTCCCCTTCGCGCGCACGGGCCTGCCGCGCGTCCCCGCGCCGCCGAGGATCATGCGCCCGGGGCCGGGCTTTCCCGGCACCCTGCGCGACGCTTTGGGCGCCGTCTCGATCCACCCGGCGCTGCGCCGGCAGAACACCGCCGTGCCCGGCGCCGTCGAGCAGGGCAAGTCCAGCTACCTTGTCGCGACCGTCGCCGAGGACCTGCGCCGCGAGCGCTGCGCGATCATCGTGCTCGACCCCAAGGGCGACGCCGCCGAGGCGGCCGTGAGCCTCGTCGCGCCAGAGCGCGTGTGCACGCTGCTCGACTTTGCGCACCCCACGTGCGGGTTCAACCCGCTCGCAGTGGACGCCCCCGCGGACGTGATCGCCGACTACGTCGTAGCGGCGCTCAAGAATCTGTTCACCGATGCCGACATCCGCGCCTCATCCGATCGCTACCTGCGCAATGCGATCATCGCGGTGCTCGCCTACGACCGCTCCTCGACATTGTGGGATGCCGCGCGTCTGCTGTCGGTCGGAGAGGAGGGCTACTCATACCGCAACGCGGTCGGCTCGCGCGTGCGCACGATGCCCGAGTTCAAGGAGATCTCCGAGTTCTTCACGGCCGAGCTCGCCGCGCAACTCGCCGACGCCCGCAGCACGACCACCGCCAAGCTCGACGCGCCCGTCAACAAGCTCGCGCGGCTGCTCAACTCCCCCTCGATCAAGCGCGTCCTGCTCAACGACTCGCTGCGGGTCGACTTCGACCGGGTGATCTCAGGGGAAGAGGTCCTTGTCGTCAAGGGCGCGCTCGGAGGGATGGGCGCGGGCAACACTTCCGTGCTGATGCAGTTGCTCGTCGGGATGCTCGACGCCGCGCTGGCCCGCCAGCAGGACCTCGTGCCCGAGTCCCAGCGCGTGGCCGTCGCGCTGAAGGTCGACGAGGCGCCCCTGGTGCTCAACCGCGGCTTCGCCGAGACGATGGCGCTGAAGCGCTCCGCAGGCCTCGAGACCGTCGCGTGCTGGCAGACCGACGCGCAGTGGATCGACCGCGACGTGCGCGACCAGCTCGACGCGCTGTTCGCTCACCGCGTGTACTTCGCTACGTCTTCCGCCGATGACGCCCGCGCGGCGGTCAAGCTGACGATGGCCGAGTTTTCCGACTCGGTGCGCCCCGGCATCGAGCGCATCCCCACGCTTGGCCATCCCGACGCGCGCCTGCACCTGCCCAAGCACCACGCGATCGCAAGCTGGTTGACACCTCAGGGACGCCAGGCCCCGTTCGTGGCCGAGACGATCCCTTTGCGCGTCGATCCGGAGCGTTTGCGGCTTCATCGCGCTCTCCAGGCGCAGCGCGGAGGACGCCATCTCGCGGATCTGCGCCAGCCCCACTGGGATCGAGGGCGACGGGCCGGGTCTATGGGGGGCAGCCCGGAACGGCCGGATGTCGTGGGCGATGGGGTGGGCGGCGCCACGGACGGTGCGGATACCGCGATTGCCGTGAGCGGAGCCCCTGAGCCCGATGCGAGTTTGACGAACGCGCGGCAGCCGGTGGGCGTCGAGGGGACGAATGGGGTTTGGTCGGGAGGCGGGACTGAGGCGAGGGGTGGGGTTCGGGGGGTTAAGGGGGATGTGCTGGGGCGTGGGCCGGGAGGTGAGACTGAGGTAACCGATGTGGTGGAGGTGAATGAGAGGGTGGGCGGTCGGCTGGATGAGGTTGGGCGGAGAGAGGTGGTGCGGGGGAGAGAGGGGCATGGGTTGGGGGCGCTCGGCGGTACACCTGCCGACGGCTACCGCGAGCTGGTCGAGCTCGATGGCGCGCACAGCGTCCGCTGGGCCCGGCGCGTGCCCGAGCCACGGGCGCTGGATCCCGAGCCACTGGACCTGGAGATCCTGGCGCTCGTCGCGAGCCTCGGACACGTGCTCACCACGCAGATCCACCGGCGCTTCAACGCCACGCGCGCGGTCACGACGACCCAACGCAGGCTGAAGCGCCTGTCCGACGCCGGTCTGCTCGGGCGCTTTCAGTTCCACCGCCGCGACGGTGGAGGCGTGCCGATGTGTTACGTGATCGCCGCTGCGGGTCTTGATGTGCTCCATACCCATGACCGGTTAATGGGGATGCGGGAGGGCGAGGCTGGGGTGGTGGAGCCCGGTCCCGCCTCGTCGGCCTCGCCGGTCAAAGGGGAGCGCCTGCTGCGTCAGGCGCGCCACGACGTGCATGTGGCCGGCTGGGCGCTCGCGCTGGAGCGCGCTGTGGGTGGCGCTCCGCTGGGGCTGCGCGGAGCGCGCGAGTCGGTGCTGTCCCCACCGCTGCGCGCGGGCGCTGAGGGGCGCGTCGCGCCCGGGCCCGGTGATCTGAGCCTCCCTGGCGGGCGCGCACCGCACGAGTTCCTGCGCACCGACTCCACGGGCGCGCGTGTGCAGGTGGAGCGCTTCGAGACGGTGCGCCCCGACGTGACGATCGAGCTGCCCGGGGGGTTGCGTGGGAGTGTGGGTGGAGAGGGGGGTCCTGTGGAGGGGTCCGTCGTAGAGAGGGAGGTTGTCGCGGGAGGACGTGTGCGGAACGGGAGCATGGCCACGCCGGACGGCGCGATCGACCTGCTGGTCGAGCTGGACGATCGCCTGCCGACCGGGCGCGCGGCGGGCAAGCTCGAGCGCTACGACCACTTCCTGTCCGGCTGGTCGGTGCACACCCGCAGGTACGGCCCGCGCGGGCGGGCCACCCCGCTGGTCGTGTTCGTCTGCCGCGACCGCGTCCGCGCGCGGGAGTGCGCGCGCAGGGCCGACACGGTCCTGACTGCCTGCCGTGCGTATGCCGGTGAGTACCCCGCCGACTGGGAGTACCCGGGCCGGGCGGACGTCCTGTTCGTCGCCGAGCGCGACGCGCACGAGGGCCTGCTGTGCGGCTACGGTGTGCCCCGGCTGCCACCGGATGTGCGCGTCTCGGTCGCTCACGGCGATCCGCGGGCCGGGGCCGCGGCGGTCGAGGTGCGCGGGCTGCTCAGATCGACGCCGGCCGACGAGTAGCCCCGCCGGAAACGGGGGTCGGGTCAGGATGGTGCGAGCCGGCGCGCAAACGCTCGTGCATTTGCCCCGCTCCGAGCGCCGTTGCCCCCGGCAAGCGTGCAGTCGCCGCCCCTGGTGAGAGAGGCTAGGCGCAGCTGCCCTCCTGTGCAGAGGCCACGCGACTGCACGTTGAGACCCTGCGATCTGGCTTTGCAGAGCGCAACTGCAGCTGTCTGTGAGGTGTGGTGAGCCCAGCGCGGGCGTTGGCTGCCCGCGCGGCTTGACGGCTCACGATCTGCGGCTACTATCGCTGCCTCTTCTTTCTCCTTTTCCCAGGCCATATGCGGCGCACGCCGACTCCCATAGCTCGCCGCACGATCGACGGGCGCTGAAGAGGACTCGCAGCGGACACCGGGTGTCGTATCTGCCGCCGGCCTCGCAACGACTCGGGTGTCGCAGCGGCCAAGGACGCATACGCGCCAACTTTTCTCGCTGGACCACCTGGCGGAGCGCGGTTTCCGAGACCCCTTAAGGGGTCTCGGACTGTCCCGCCGCGTACAGATCTCCCGCCACGCGCCCCTTGACGGGTAGCCGTCGAGGTTCTACAAGGCCCTGCCCATACACCCAAGCGGCCGCCCGGATCCGGGCAGGAGACATCTATGACACCGACGGTCTCACCCAATGCCTCAGTCCCCCCGCGAGCGCCCTCCAGGCCCCCGGGCGCAGCGCCTGCGCGCTCCAGACGTTCCCTGCCAAAACGAGGCCAAGACGGTATGTCCGCCTCGGGAACGGGAACGGGAACGGGGATGCACGCGCAAGCAGCGACACGGCGCAAGCTCGACCCCCTCGGTCGCTACACCGATGAGAACGGGCGCACGCGGGAGGTGGTAGCCGGACGCAGGGGCGATGGTTGCGTGCTTGTGGTGGATCGCGACGCGCTGACGCTCGGCGATCGCCGGCTGGTCGCGCATCTCGCTGCCGACGAGCCGAGTGGGAACGCCGCGCTGGTGTGCGCTCACTACCTGCGGGACGCGAGCCGGGGCCGATGCCGTCGAGTGAGCACCGAGGATCTGACCGGCAGGCCTTCGGTCGACCAGGCTGAGCCGCGGCGACTTGCGGACGGAAGTCTGCAGGGAAGCGAGCTTGTGGGTCGGGGTGCGCAGAACGGTCGTCATTACGCCTATCGCCTGGAGCCGATGCGAACGGACACGCTGGTCATGGAGCTGCGCTGGCAGCGGTATCCACGCCAGGGAGGCCTGGTGGCATCAACGCCGGTGTGCCTGCGCGAGGTGATCGGCGCGGTCGAAAGCTATGAGCCCATATGTGGACTCACGCTCAGAGCGCTGGCGATGTATCGCGAGAATCCAAAGGTCTCAGGCGCCGTGCTGCGCAGCGAGCTCGAACGCGTGCGGGAGAGCCCGATCGTCCTCAACCGCAAGCTGCGTCAGGCGATGTTCGCGGCGATCGAGCGCCACGGGCTGAGCATGAGCGAGATCGCGCACCGCTGCGGCCGGGTCAAGCGCGACCGCAGGGGCAACGCGAGTGGCGAGACGAGCTGGCTGGCTCGTCGCGTGGGAGTTCTGCCCGAGAGCGGGACGACGCGTACCACGCCGTGGGTCCACAGTGATGTGCTCGCGCTGATCGCCCGCAACGGGCTCGGGATCAGCCCGCGTGAGGTGGAACTCGGATGAGCAGAGGCTTCCCAGCCGCGCATGTGCTCGCCGCGTCTGGGTCGCCGGCAGTGGCGCTCGAGGCGCGGGCGGGGACCCATCCTGTCTCGCGAGTGGCCGATGCGCAGGCGCTCCGACTGGCTGGAACGGGACCGATCCTCGTGATCGAGTCCGACGCGGACATCGCGGGTGCGCTTGTCGAGCAGCTTCTCGCGGATGGCTATCGCGCCGAGCTCGCGCACACCGCCGAGCACGCACGGCTGCTCGCCCGACGATGTCCGCCCCGGCTGGCCGTCCTTGGCGACCTGGGCTCCGCGCGGGGCGCGCTGGAGTTGCTGGAGGAGATCCGCGGGGCTGCCGGCGGGAGCGCTCCCTGGGTTGCGGAGATGCCGATCGTCGTGCTCGGAGCGGGCGCCGACGATCTGGACATGCTCCGCGCGTTCGAGACCGGTGCGGATGACTTCATGGCCCGTCCGGCGCGCTACCTGGAGCTGCGTGCTCGCACGCGAGCGCTGCTGCGCAGATCCCAGTGGCAACTCGCGCCCGCACACCGGCTGGAGGTCGGTCCGCTCGAGATCGATCTGGCTGGGCACGCCGTCAGCCTGGACGGGCTGCCCATCGATCTGCGCCGGCTCGAGTTTGAGCTGCTCGTCCACCTGGCGGGCGACCCGGAGCGCGTGTTCGGCAAGCAGGAGCTGTTGCGCGCGGTCTGGGGGTACCGGTCGAGCGGATCGACCCGCACGGTCGACAGCCACGCCAGCCGTCTACGCCGCAAGCTCGAGGAATGCGGCGGCCGCTGGGTGATCAACGTGTGGGGCGTCGGCTACAGGCTGCGCTGACGCGCCCTGAGAACCCCGGGAGGGGGTGTCGATGCTCGCTCGGGGCCGGCGATCGTCTGGCGATATGCGCTGACGCAAATCACGAGGTGGCCCATCGTCTGGCCGGCAGTGTCTGGCGATATGCGCTGACGCACGCCGGCGGGCGCCGATGACCCGGCGCGCGCCTGGGGATCGCCTGTCGCACACATCTTGACGAGCCCGAATGGCTCGCCATGCAGCACACCGCGCGGCGAGCCCTCGGGCTCGCCGCCGGTCGTTAACCACCACGACCGGCCTCTCGCGCCGGTCCATACAGAAAAGGAGCGGCGAAAAAATGCCGTCATCTGAATACACATCAAACGAACCGTCGGTGAATCCACTGGCGCCGGTGGAACAGCTCATGCACTGGCTGTTGAGCACGACGCTGCATCTGGCGATCGGGTTCGCGATCGGGCTCGTCGCGGCACGAGTTATGCGCAGCCGCCACCTGCGCTGGACCTGGGCGCCCACCGCATTGACGGCGGTCGTGCTCGCACGCTCGATCCTCGGAAGTGGCACTGCCTCGACACTCGGCGCGGCGGCACTGTGCGCGACCGTGCGCGGGCGGCGCTGGCACCGGGAAGACCTCGATGCGGGCGCCGACCTGGCCGACATCGCCGCCGGCCGGCAGGGCCCACTGGATGCGCTGCGCAACGTCGTCCAGCGGACCGGGCCCAAGCTGCTAGCGAGGTGGACTCCGGCAAGCGCAATCGCCGCGGGTGGGAACGAGTGGTTTCGCGGCGACCGGCTGCGCGTCGGCGAGGATGAGAACGGCCGTCCCGTCGCGATTCCGCTCGGCGGTCGGGCGGGTGGCACGCACACGCTCGTGGTCGGCGCCACCCGCTCGGGCAAGACGGTCACGATGACCTGGATGGCTGTGCGTGCGATCGAGCACGGCATGGGGGCGATCGCCGTCGACCCGAAGGGCGATCGTGACCTGTGTCGTGAGCTGGGAAATGCGGCGCGGGCCGCCGGAAGGCAGTTCGTCGAGTGGACCCCGCAGGGTCCGTGCGTATACAACCCATACGCGCGAGGCAGCGAGACGGAGATCGCAGACAAGGCGCTGGTGGGCGAGCGTTTCACCGAGCCGCACTACCTGCGCCAGGCCCAGCGCTATCTCGGTCACGAGGTGCGCGTGCTGCGCAAGGCCGGGCTGGAAGTCAGCCTCCAAGAGCTCGTGCGGCATCTGGACCCGATGCGGTTGGAGGTGCTCGCGCGGACCCTGTCCGAGTCAGCCGTGCAGGAGGTGCACGACTACCTGGACTCGCTCACGACACGTCAGCAGAGCGATCTGGCGGGCGTGCGCGACCGGCTGGCGATCATGGCCGAGTCCGACATCGGACCGTGGCTGGACGCGCGGACGCAGGGCGTGGAGCGGCTCGATCTGCTCGAGGCGGTCAAAGCACGGGCGGTTGTGTACTTCAACCTGGAATCCGACCGCCGGCCGCTGCTCGCCCAGATGCTCGGGGCGGCGATCGTGCAGGACCTGCAGACGATGGTCGCGGCGCTGCAGGGCCGGCCGGTGCCGACGCTGGTGGTGATCGACGAGTTCTCGGCATTCGTTCCGGAGCGTGTGGTCGGCCTATTCGCGAGGGCCGGCGGAGGCGGTGTGAGTCTCGCGTTGGGCACGCAGGAGCTTGCCGATCTACGTGTACCCGGACGGGAGATGCTGCGGGAGCAGATAATGGGCAACCTGTCTGTTCTGATGGCTCACCGCCAGGTGGTTCCCGCGTCGGCTGAACTGATCGCCAGCATGACCGAAACCCGGGGCGTCTGGAGGACCTCGCGGCACGGCGACGGAAAGATCACCCGCACCCGGGATCTCGAGAACACGCTGCGCGCTGAGCAGATCATGAGCCTCGGGCAGGGCTGGGCCGCGGTGGTCGAGCTCTCCGGTGGCGGCGGCGTACGCATCGCGCGGATGTTCTCGGTCAAGCGCTGTCGCTGACTCGGTGGTCTGAGGCCGGGAGGCCGGAGGGCCTATCGAGTGAGGTCCGCCAGGTCCCTCATCGCAGGTCCCACTGATGTGGGCCCCACATCGCACGTATCGAACCCCGGCCGCTCACGATCGGATCTCGCGGTCGGGGGGTTCGGATGAACCCCCCCCGGGTCCAGAAGGGTCCCTTGAGACCAGGTGCTTTTGGACCCACACGCATCGGAGGGCTCCTCACGGGCTTCAACTCAGAGGCCCCAACTCAGGGACCCCAATTCAGGGGTCGCAATGACCCACACAAAACAAAAGCAAAGGAGAAATCACGATGGCTCGTACATGTTTTCCAACCCAATCCAGGTCCGAGTCCCGACCCAAGGCCGGCGCTGCCATCAAAACCAAGCCTCAGCCCGCTCCCTCGCCCGAGCAGGTGGCGATCGTGCAGTGGACGGTGCGCATGGGTGCCGTCACGGCCGAGTCGTTGGCCGATCGCGAGGGTGTGAGCGTCCCATCCGCGCGCGCCCGGCTGGGAGTCCTCGAAAAAGCGGGATGGCTGTCGCGCAAGCGCCTGCTGGCCAAGCAGCCGGCGTTGTACACCGCGACGCGAGCCGGACTGCGCACATCCGGTCTGCGCGGGCTTGACCCATGTCGCGTCAGCGCTTCAAACGCTCACCACCTGGTCATGTGCGCCGCGGTCGCGGCGCCCCTGGAGCGCTGCTATCCGGATCATCGCGTGCTCGGCGAGCGCGAGTTGCGCCGGGACGAACGTGAGCGGGGAGTCCAGCTGGCGAGCGCGCGTTTGGGCATCGGTCCAGACGGCGGGCCGCTGCTGCATCGCCCTGACCTGGTCCTCTGGCCCGAGGCATCCGCGGGCGAGGATGGCGGGGGGCTGGCAGTAGCGGTGGAGGTCGAGCTCACGATCAAGGCGCCACGGCGCTTGACCGACATCTGCCGGGCGTGGGCTCGGTGCCGGACGATCGCCGGCGTGCTGTACATCGCCCCGCCCGAGGTCCAGCGCGCGCTCGAGCGCGCGATTGCCCAAGCGCAGGCACACGAGCAGATCGTTGTCATCGGGTTCGATGCGCTGCCGGGTATGGCCGGGATCCTGGGCGGGACGGTCGCGACGGCGCCCAAGCAGATGTCCGCAACGGTGTCCGCGATGGGCCCTGAGCAGCCATCTGAGCAGACGTCCTCGCCCCCGTCGGAGGAGCCGTCCGAGAGTACCGTCCCAAGCGATGCGTAAGTTGGTCGGTGGGGGGTCAACCTCATATCACAATGGAGACAGAAAAATGTCTAACTTCACCATCAACCGTGTCGTTCTCGTCGGACGCCTCACACGTGACCCGGAGCTGCGCGCCCTGCCTTCGGGCACGAGCGTCTGCGGGCTGCGGGTCGCCTGCAGCTCGAGCAGGAAGGACGCCGGTGGCGACTATCACGAGAAGCCCAACTTCTTCGACGTGAGCGTCTACGGCGGGGCGGCCGAGAGCGTCAGTCGCTACATGCGCAAGGGCAGCCGCATCGCCATCGACGGCAGGTTGGAGTGGCGCGAGTGGGAGAGCTCCGATCAGCAGAAGCGCCAGGCGGTGAGCATCGTGGCCGAAACGGTCCAGTTCCTGGACAGTCCCGGCGGCCAGCGGCGGGTGTCCGGGTTGGGAGACGACCTCGACACCGATCGAGGGTCGGCCGGCGAGGATGGCGAGGACGGCGAGGACCGCGAGCTCGCTGGCGTAGGTGCGGGCTCGGACGATACGGAGCTCGTGTTTTAGCGGCTGAGATCACGGCCGGATTCGACAGCGGGGGATGCCGAGCACAGGGGCGTCCCCCGCTCGTTTCCCCCGCTGGTGGCCAAGGAGGCTTTTTTGTGTTTAAGACCCAGATGCAGACCCAGATGCGCGGAATGGGGCGAAACGGCCATAGTCACATGTTGCAGACCAGCTCCACGCACCGAAGGGCTCGCCAGTCTCGCTCGCTATCGCACAAGCCCTCAAGAGCGTCGCGGTCTCGCAGACCCCGAATCACATAGATCCGCCCCGCCCGCAGCGCCCCGGGCGGGGCGTCCGCGTAAACTGGCGCGCCGCGGTCGCCAATGCGGCCGGCGAGTGACAACAGCCCGCGTCAAGGAGCCCAATCCGGTGCCAGTGAACACCCAAGCGATCGGCAAGCAGTACGAGCCCACGACGTATGCGGTGGGCAGGGAGAAGATCAAGGAGTACGCGCGTGCGGTCGGAGAGACGAATCCCCTCCATCTCGACGTGCAGGCCGCGCGCGAGGCCGGTTATGAGGATGTCGTGGCACCGCCGATGTTCGCGGTCGTCTACAGCTCGCCCTCGGTGGGGCCGCCGATCTTCGACCCCGAGCTCGAGCTCAACTTCGCGATGATGGTGCACGGCGGGCAGGAGTTTGAATGGGGCCCGCTGGTCGTGGCGGGCGATGAGATCACGACGACCGCGAGCGTCAAAGACATCTCCGAAAGCGACGGGCGCGGCTACTACGTGTTCGAGTCGATATCGACCAACCAGCGCGGCGAGCAGGTGTGCCGCGGTACCTGGACCAACATCGTGCGAGGAGTGTGATCAGGGTATGGGCAATCTGTCAGTCGGCGGTGAGATCCCCGAGGTGCATGTCACGCCCGACAAGTACCTGACCGCGCGCTACGCAGGGGCGTCAGGGGATTTCAACCCGATTCATATCGACGAGGAGTTCGCCCGCGCGGTGGGCCTACCCGGGCGAATCCTGCACGGGCTGTGGACGATGGCCCAGGTCGCGCGCGCGCAGACCGAGGCCGCGGGCGGCCCCGAGCATCTCAAGCGCCTGTCCGTGCAGTTCCGCGGCATGGGCGTGCCCGAGCAGGAGGTCGTCGTGTCCGGCACGGTGCGCGAGGAGCGCGACGGGCGCGTGATCGTAGACACCGTCGCCGAGCAGGCCGGCACACAAATCGTGCGCAACGCGGAGGCTGAGCTTTCACTCTGAGTGAGGTCAGAGTCCGCGACGAACTCGCAACCGAGCCAGGGAGACCCTGGACGGGCAACCCCTAGAATCAGGGCGATGCACACCCTGACGGCCCGCCAAGAGACGATCCTGTGCAAGGTGGTGGAGGACTACCTGCGCACGGGCCAGCCGGTGGCGTCGAAGTCGATCGCCGCCGATGCCGAGCTCGACTGTCGCGCCTCGACGGTGCGGGGCGAGCTGGCGCTGCTGGAGGAGCACGGTCTGCTCGCTCACCCGCACGTGTCGGCCGGAAGGGTGCCGACGGATGCCGGGCAGCGCCACGTGGTCGATCGCATGCTCGCCTCAGGGCGAGGGCTCGAGCCGGGCCACGGAGCGGCGCTGCGGCTGGAGCTATCGCTGATGAGGCGTGAAGTCGAGGAGGCGATGCGCACCACGACGGAGACCCTGTCGCAGGTGACCAACCTGCTGGCGGTCGTGTCTGCGCCGGGCCTGAGCACCGCGAGCATCAGGCACATCGAGGTGCTCGCGTTGCAGCCACAGGTTGTGGTCGTGGTGATCATAACTTCGACGGGTGGGGTGTCGAAGATGATGGTCACGTTCGAGGGCGCTGTCGACTCTGGGCTCATGACGTGGGCGGGGGAGTATCTGAACGAGCGTCTCATCGGCACCGGGCTCGGCGCGCGTATGTTGCATCAGCGTCTGATCGACCCGGGTCTGTCCGCGACCGAGCTCGCGTTTCTGCGGCGGCTGGCGCCGGCGTTCGGCGAGGTCGACACCGACAGCGAGGACGCTCTGTATGTGGGCGGGACGGCGCGGCTGTTCTCGGCGGGCATGATCGAGGACACGGTCCAGATCAACGAGTTGATGAGCCTGCTCGAGCGACGGGTGGCGCTGCTGCGAGTTCTGCGCATGGCGCTCGGCGAGCAGAGCGTGTATGTGCGGATCGGCCACGAGAACGAGATTCCGGCGATGCGCTCGCTCGGATTGGTCGCGACGGGTTATGGAGTGGGTGGGCGCAAGCTGGGAGCCGTGTCGGTGATCGGGCCGGTGCGAATGGACTATGCCGAGGCGATCGTGACGGTGCGCGAGGCCGCGCACGAGCTGTCGCGGTTCGTCGAAGACGCCTACGCGGAAGCATGAGCTGAGGCCACGATGAGTCGAACGTCCACGCCACGCGATCCGTATGAGGTGCTCGGTGTGCAGCGCGATGCCTCCGAGCAGCAGATCAAGAAAGCGTTCCGCGCGCTCGCGCGCGAGCTGCACCCCGATGTCAACGCGCACGATCCGCAGGCGGAGGAGAAGTTCAAGGAGGCCGCCGAGGCCTACGAGATCCTCTCCGACGCCGAACGGCGTGCCACATATGACCGCTACGGCCACGAAGGCCTGCGCTCAGGGGGTTATGCGCCCAACTTCGACGGGTTCGGCTCGATCGGAGATCTGTTCGATGCGTTTTTTGGGGGCGGCGGGAGCCCGTTTGGCGGACGGGCCGGACCGGCATCCGGGGACGATGTGGCGGTGGCGGTCGAGGTGGATCTGCTGCAGGCCGCCACCGGTGCGCGCGTCGAGGTCTCCTATGAGGCGGTAGAGCGCTGCGAGCACTGCCGTGGCAACGGCGCCGAGCCGGGCACCCCGATCGAGACGTGCGAGCGTTGCGGGGGCAATGGGCAGTTGCAGGCGGTTACGAGAACCCCGTTCGGTCAGATGGTGCGCAGGGTCATATGCGAGTCCTGTCATGGGGATGGGCGTGTGGCCGCGCAGCCGTGCCATGAGTGTCGTGGTCGAGGTCACAAGGCGAGACGGCAGACCTTGGAGGTCGACGTGCCCGCCGGGATCGCCGACGGGCAGCGGATCAGGCTCTCAGGGCATGGACACGCCGGGGAGGCGGGCGCGCCCGAGGGCGATCTGTACGTGCTGGTGAGCGTTCGCGAGGACGAGCGGTTCGTGCGTGAAGGCGAGGACTTGATCACCGCGCTGGACGTCCCGGCGCCGCTCGCGGCGCTGGGTGGGACGCTGCAGGCCGCGACGCTTCAGGGAACGGCGGCCGTCGAGGTGCCCCATGGCACGCAGCCCGGCGAGGTGATCACGCTGCGGGGAGGAGGGATGCCATCGCTGCGCGGCGGGCGCAGGGGCGACCTGCGGGTGGTCGTGAACGTGGTGATTCCCCGGCGTCTGAGCGAGGAGCAGCGCGAGCTGATCGGCCGGTTGCAGGCCACGCTCACCGAGGAGAACATGCGCTCGGATGAGTCGATGTTCGCCAAGCTGCGCCGCGCGCTGCGCAACCAGGCCGCGTGATCCGCCTTGCGATCCGCGTTCGCCGCGAGGACGCGGAGATCGTGTTGAGCGAGCTGCTCGAGCTCGCTCCCGGCGGCGTGGAGGAGGTCGAGCTCGAAGGAGGTGCAGTCGAGTACGCGGTGTATGGGTCGGCGGGGGAGTTGCCCGAGCTCCCCGACCTGCGCGCCGCGGCTGCCGGCGCGCTCATCGAGGTGGCGAGCAGCGAGGTGGCCGACGATTGGGCACAGCGCTGGAGGCAGTTTCACAAGCCTGTGCTGATCGCCTCTCCCGACACGACGCGGGTTCCGGCCGTGCGTGTGCGCCCTCCGTGGGAGTCCCCGGACAGTCAGGAGGGGACAGTTGAGATCGTGGTCGATCCGGGTCAGGCGTTCGGCACCGGAGCCCACGCGACGACGAGGCTGTGCCTGGCGCTGCTGCTGAGGCTCGCCGCGAGCGAGCCCGGCGGGCGAGCGCTGCTGGACGTGGGCACTGGTTCGGGGGTGCTGGCGATCGCGGCGGCGAAGCTTGGCTATGCGCCGGTGATCGCGTGTGACCACGACCGCGAGAGCGTGCGCGCCGCCGCTGAGAACGCGGATGCCAACGGCGTGCGTATCGACGTCAGGCGGCTGGACCTGCGCAGCGATCCGATCCCGCTGATGGGCGAGGATCGCGAGGATCGGGAGGAGTCGTCGCAGCCTGTCGTCGTCGCGAATCTGCTGCGCCCGTTGCTGCTGGACCTGGCGAGGACGATGCGCTCCGCGCCGTCACACCTGCTGGCCGGCGGTCTGCTCATCGGAGAGGTCGATGAGATCGTGAGCGCGTACGCCACACGACATGGTCTGCGTGAGCGCGAACGCTGCGAGAGCGGAGAGTGGGCGGCAGTATGGCTGGTGGGAGATGGCGAGCGCGTAGAGTCGAGGTAGCCCGTTTGGAGGGAGGGGGAGAGGAAGGACGATGGGGTGTTGTTGTAGTTCTTTTTTAAAGTGGGTATCACTATGGCTATACGCACATTAAAAGTTATATATACATCCCCAGACCCTCACACCCAGCCACGCCAACTCCCGCCCGTCTCAGTCACCGGCCGGCCGTCGTCTCACCCGCGTCGGTCAGTCCACATCGTCGGGCACCTCGGTCGCCGCACGGACGATCGCGCGATAGACGAGATCGATCGCGGGGCGGACGCCGTCCGGGTTCTGCAACAGGACGCGAGCGGCGCCGAGAGCCGAGCCGATCGTCTCCAGGGCCTCGCCGACAGCCCCGGGCTCGGGGTCGCGGCAGGCGGCGAGCGCCATGTCGAGCATCGCCAACGCCTGCTCGGGAACTCCGGCGAACAGGGCCGGGCCGGTGAGACTGGCGTAGTTGTAGACGCGGGCAAGGCGGCCGGCCAGGGTGATCGAGGGACCCCGCCGCGGCGGGGAGGCCGGGGGCAACCCACGACCGTCGAGCAGTCCGGCCATCGTGGCGCCGAGCACACCCCTGGTGGCGGTCTCGTCCAGGCCGGCCTGCGCCGCGACACGCAGCGCCAAATAGAGCGTGGTCGCGGACATCCCGTAGGGAGGGTCCGACGCGAACACGATCCGCTCGGCGGGCGCGCGCGCGAACAGCTCGATCACGTCGAGCGGAAAAAAGCAGGAGATGTCATACAGCACGCCCGGGTGGTCGGCCAGCCGCGAGGTCAGGATGCCCTGGTCGCAGATCGCGCCGTGAGCGAGGATCAACACGACGCTCGGGTGGCTCATGGCAAGGTCGGCGAGCCCGTCGGCGAGCGGCGGCAGTCCCCGGCCGGCATGGATCAGGATCGGCGCCTGCGCGCGTTCGGCGAGCGCGAAGATGGCGCGCATCTCCGGACCGTCGAACACGAAGTCCTGCGCGCGTGGGTGCAGCTTGATGCCGCGCGCGCCGGCGTTGAGGCAGCGTTCGCCCTCGCCGATCGGATCTTCGGCGGGGTCCAGGCGGCAGAACGGCGTGAGCCGGCCCTCGCTTTCTGCGGCCCACGCGATGACGCGGTCGTTGGGGACGCTGTAGGCGGGCACACGCTCTGGATCGTGCAGCGGAAACACACATGCGCGCCGTGCGCCGGCAGCGTCGAGCTGGGAGAGCAGCTGATCGAGTCCCAGTGAGCGGCCGTCCTCGTCCAGGCCGAGGTGGGTGTGCGCATCAATCACTTCGGCGTCGCACGGACGCAGACGCTGCGCCTCCGCCAGGAACGGGGCGAGCGCGTCGGCATAGAGGGAGTGGTTCACGGACGCCACCCTAATCGCTCGCCGTCGCGTTCGCGTGTCTGCCCGAGACTTCGTACATCCGGGTTGAGCTCGCACCCGCCGCTCCCTCGCGGGCTGAGCATCCTCGCGCGCGTGCGCCCGCGGTCCGGCGAGGTGAACGCAGGCGGCTCGTGGCATTGGTCTCTACCGGCGCACGGGACTAGCCTGGGAGTCAGTGGCCTGGAACGTTGTGATAGCCGGCGGCGGCTTTGGCGGCTTCTACGCCGCGCGCGCCCTGGAGCGCCTGCTGCCCGCGCACAGCGCCAGGGTGACGCTCGTCAACGACGCGAACTTCATGCTGTACACGCCCCTGCTGCCGGGGGCGGCGGGAGCGACGCTTGACCCGCGCCACGTGGTCGTGGCGCTGAGATCCCAGCTGAAGCGCACCGAGCTCGTGGTCGGCCGGGTGAGGAGCGCGGACCCGGCAGGAAAGACACTGGGTGTGAAAAGGGTCGACGGCGAGAACATCGACCTGAGCTATGACCGGCTGCTGGTCGCGCTGGGGTCGATCTCCAGGACGCTGCCGATCCCCGGGCTGGCCGAGCACGGGATCGGGCTGAAGTCGCTCGCGGACGCAACCGCGCTGCGCAATCGGGTGTTGACCTGTCTGGACATCGCCGAGTCGCTGCGGGATGAGACGCTGATGCGCGAGCGCCTCGGGTTCGTGTTCGTGGGAGCGGGATATGCCGGGGTGGAGGGGCTCGCAGAGCTGCAGGATTTCGCCGCGCAGGCGATCGAGCTGTATCCGCGGTGTCGCGCGCAGGGGATGCGCTGGGTGCTGGTCGAGGTCAGAGAGCGGATTCTGGAGGAGGTGCCGGAGAGCCTGTCGCGGTTCGCCGCGGGCGAGCTGAGCGGACGGGGCATCGAACTGCGCACAGGCACGACCGTGCGCTCGATCGCCGCAGACAGGGTCGAACTCGCCGGCGGCGAGCAGATACCGGCGCGCACGGTCGTCTGGACGGCAGGGGTCAAGCCGAGCCCGGTGGTCGGCGCGCTCGGGTTGCCGCTGGACGGGGAGGGGCGGATCGTTGTGGACAGGACGCTGCGCGTCGGCGGCCACGAGCACGTGTGGGCGATCGGCGATTGCGCGGCGGTGCCGGATCCGGCGCGAGCAGGCAAGTTCTGTCCACCGACGGCCCAGCATGCGGTCAGGCAGGGTCGGCTGGCGGCCAGAAACATTCGCGCGACGCTGGCGGGCGGTCGGGTCCGGCCGTTTCGCTACAGGACCGCGGGTATGTTCGCCGAGCTCGGCGCGGGCAAGGCCGTGGCGATCACGCTGGGCGTTCGCTGGCGCGGCTTTCCGGCGTGGCTGCTGGCGCGTACGTATCATCTGCTGCTGATGCCGGGTGTGGGCCGCAAACTGAGGCTGCTCATGGACTGGAACGTCGCGCTGCTGTTCGGCCGTGACGCGTCCTCGCCAGGACGGCTGGGCAGTCCCACTCCGCTGGAGGGTGAACGGGACGGCGAGTGAACCTGGGCGGGCTTTTTGTGGGACGCAAGGGAGCGCACGCTTCCAGCCAACCTCCTGAAACCGGCGACCACACTCACCGGGACCACAGGAGCGATACATGCAACCCACCGCGACGGCGTATCCTGAGCGGAGATGGCGATACTCGACGCGGTCAAAGACGATCTGCAGAGCGCGATGCGCGCAGGCGAAAAAGAGCGGGTCGGCGCGCTGCGACTGGTGCTGTCCGAGCTGCAGAAGGCGGCCAAGGAAGGCTCCGATGATGAGCTGGCGGTGCTCAGGCGTGAGCGCAAGCGACGGTTGGAGGCCGCGAAGGCCTATCGCGAGGGTGGCCGCGAGGATCTCGCGGACGGCGAGGAGTCCGAGGCGAAGCTGATCGGCGGCTACCTGCCCGCCGAGCTGTCCGAGCAGGAGCTGACAGAGATCGTCGATCAGGCGGTGCGCGAGAGCGGCGCGGAGGGGCCGAAGGACATGGGTCGCGCGATGGGCAAGGCGATGGCCGCGGTCGACGGCCGTGCGGACGGCGGGCGCGTATCGGGCCTGGTCAAGGCGGCGCTCGCCGGATGAGCCGCTTCCTCGCGCGTGCCCGACCCAGGCAATGGGTCCACGCCAGAATATCTGCCGGAATTGAGGCCGCCGACCGATCGGAGATCGGCCAGCGGCGTCAGCCACCACCCACGATGCTCGACGTGCTGGCCGATCTCGGACGATCGGTAGCACGCCTACCGATCGGAGATCCACAGCGATCTCCGATCGGCCAGCGTGCGGCGTCTGCCATCCACGGCCCGACCCCCTCAACCCACCATCTATTCTGGCGCGAACCCTGAACGCGGATGAGGACGCAGATCGAGCTGCCGAACGATGTCGCCGCCGAGCTGGCGGGCAGTCAGGACGCGGTGCTGCGCGCGCTGGAGGCACACCTGCAGTGCAAGGTGTTCCTGCGCGGGAACCTGATCACGTTCGACGGCGAGCAGGGTGATACGCGCGCCGGCGAACAGGTCGTGCGCGAGCTCTCCGATCTGATCTCGCGCGGGCATGAGATCGACCCAGGGACGATCGCGGCGGTCACCGGTGCGCTGGACGCGCACGAGTCCCCGGCACAGGTGCTGGAGGACGTGGTGTGGCGGCACCGCAGCCGGCAGGTCGCCCCGAAGACGGTGAATCAGAAGCGCTACGTGGACTCGATCCGCCAGAGCACCGTCACGTTCGGGATCGGTCCGGCGGGTACGGGCAAGACGTTTCTCGCGGTGGCGATGGCGGCCGCTGCGCTGTCACGGCACGAGGTGAACCGCATCATCCTGACGCGCCCGGCGGTGGAGGCGGGTGAGCGGCTGGGGTTTCTGCCGGGCGATCTGATGGCCAAGGTGGATCCGTACCTGCGTCCGCTGTTCGACGCGCTGCACGACATGCTCGACCCCGAGAAGGTCTCCCAGCACCTGGAGCGTGGCGTGATCGAGATCGCGCCGCTGGCGTTCATGCGCGGGCGGACGCTGAACGACTCGTTCGTGATCCTCGACGAGGCGCAGAACACGACGCCGGAGCAGATGAAGATGTTCCTGACCCGTCTCGGCTTCGGCTCGCGGATGGTCGTGACGGGGGACGTCACCCAGGTCGATCTGCCGCGCGAGCAGCAGTCGGGGCTGATTGCGGTGGGCGAGGTGCTCGACGAGGTCGAGGGCATCGAGTTCGTGCGCTTCGGCGGCGAGGACGTGGTCAGACACAAGCTCGTGCAGCGGATCGTGGAGGCATATGACGAGCGCGGCCGGCGCGAGACCCCGGAGCTTCACTCCGCCGAGCGCCGCCGCGCCTGATCGCCGTGATCGAGGTCGAGGTTTTCGGCGCCGCGCTTGCGCCCGATGCGCCGCCGCAGGCCGAGGTCGAGAGCCTGTGTGTGATCACGACGGAGGCAGTGGGAATCGACGATGGTCATGTGGCGATCGAGTACGTCGCGCCCGCCACCATCGCCCGGCTGAACGGCGAGCATCGCGGCAAACCCGAGCCGACGGACGTGCTCTCGTTTCCGATCGACGGCGCTGACTCGCACGACGACGACGATGGTGTCCCGCGCGAGCTGGGCGACGTGATGATCTGCCCCGAGCACACGGCCGATCTGCGCGAGGCGATCGTGCACGGGGTACTGCACCTGGTGGGAATGGATCACGAGACCGACGACGGCGAGATGCTCGCGTTGCAGGCGCGGCTGCTGGGAGGGACATGCTCGTGACGCGCAGTGGATTCGTCGCGCTGGCGGGCCGGCCGAACGTGGGCAAGTCGACGCTCGTGAACGCCGTGGTAGGGGAGAAGGTCGCGATCGTCTCCGACCGTCCGCAGACGACGCGCCGGGCGATCAGGGGAGTATGCACGCGCGGGGAGACCCAGCTCGTGCTGGTCGACCTGCCGGGCGTGCAGCGTCCACGTGACGCTCTGACCTCGCGGATGGCCCGCCGGGTGGAGTGGGAGCTCGAGGGGGCGGACGCCGCGCTCATGATCGTCAACGGCGAGCAGGGCATCGGGCCGGGCGACCGGTTTATCGCGGGGGCTCTCGCACGCGCGGGATTGCCGGCGACGATCGCGGTCAACAAGGTGGACAGGCTCGACTGGGCAGCGACGGCGGCCGTGCTCCAGCAGACCGACGCGCTGGAGCTGGGCGGCGAGGTGTTTCCCGTCTCGGCACGCACCGGCGCGGGAGTGCAGGCGCTGGTCGAGCACCTGCTGGGTCTGATGCCGCAGGGGCCGTTCATGTTCGCGGCGGCAACGAGCTCCGATCAGCCGCGCGACTTGATGCTGGCCGAGCTGGTGCGCGAGGCGGTGATCAGGCGCACTTTCCAAGAGGTGCCACACGCGGTGGAGGTGGTTGTCGAGGAGGTCGAGCACCCGCGCGAGGGACTGGCGCGGGTGCGGGCGCTGATCTGGGTCGAGAGCGGCTCGCAGAAGGGCATCGTGGTCGGTGCCGGAGGGCGCATGATCAAGGCGATCGGCACGGCTGCGCGCCGGGAGCTGGAGCGCGAGCTGGGGTGTCAGGTGCATCTCGATCTGTCGGTGCGCGTGCGCCGGGACTGGCGCGCGGACGAGGGGCTGCTCGATCGGTTGGGGATCACCTAGCCCCTGGCGACGCTTGCGCGCCAAGAGCGGCGGACCCGCACATGCTTGAAGCTGATGTTGTCCCTGGCGGCGCCAGCGCCGCCAGGCGGGAGCGCGCATGCGCGCTCCCGGGACGGGTCGCATGCGACCCGTCCTTCCGATAGGCGCATGCGCCTATCGGCGGACCGCACATGTGCGGTCCGTGGCAGTGCCGCATGCGGCCCTGCCAGCCAGGGCCGCATGCGGCCCTGGCTACCCCATCAGCTTTCAATCAAGCATGCGGCGCTGCTGCCGATCAGTCCTCGCGGGTCCTCGTTGATTCCTCTATCTCACACTCGCTCAGCCAGGCGCCGGCCGATCGAGCGGATGGTGTCGAGGTCGAGCTCGGGCGAGAACACGAACGGCACCGTGTGCGTCGTCAGATCGTGACGGCGCAGGCGCGCGATCTGGTTGTGCTGGATGCGCGCGCGCTCGTGCACGGACCTGGCGGCGAGCAGGGCGGAGCGCTTCACCGCGACGCCGGTCCCGTCCAGGTGGGATAACCGCGCGAGCTCACCTCCGTCGAAGCGTCGTGGGAGCGTTGCGTTGACGATCGCGCCGTCCAGCTCGCATCCGAGCTGTGAGCGCAGCCCCGCCTGCAGGTCCAGGGTCTCGCCGACGGCCATCTCCGTCGGCTGGGTCACCGCGAGATAACTGGTCTGCGCATCGTCCTCGAGCAGCTCGCGGACCTGCTCGGCCTGACCGAAGATCGGCCCCACGCGCGCGATCGTGCCGAACGTCCGCGGCGAGTGCAGCAGGCCCAACGCGTGTCCGGTCGCGGGGGCGTCGAGCACGACCAGGTCATACAGCTGTGAGCGCCGGCGCCAGCGATCCTCGCGGGTCAGCTCCCAGACCTTGACCATGCTCACCAACTCCCTCGCGCCCGGGGCGGCGGCGGCGAAGTACTGGAACGTGCCGCTACCGGCGAGCACTCGACCGGGGACCCGTCCGCCGAGCGCCTGCAACCACTCGAGCAGAGCCCTGTCCGGGTCGATCGTGACGCTCCACAGGTTCTCCGCGAGGGCGGTCTCCGTCCCCGCGCCCGCCGGTTTCTCTCGGTGCCCGTCGTCCCGCTGGTCGGTGCCGGCGAACAGCTCCGGCAGGCGGTTCTGATCGCCCAGCTCGACCACGATCGTGCGCAGTTCTCGCTCGGCGGCCGCCAGGCCGAGCGCGGCTGCGATCGTCGTCTTGCCCACGCCCCCCTTGCCGGTGATGACCACCAGCTTGCGCTCTAGCGCCGATGCCGTTCTGGCCATGGGACCTACAATTCCACAGATGAGCACGCTCGCACCCACCCCGGTCGACGAACAGGTCGTCTACGACGAGCGTGGTCTCGTGCCGTGCGTCGTGCAGGATTGGCGTAGCGGCGAGGTGCTGACGCTCGCCTACATGAACGCCGAGGCGCTGCGGCGCACGCGCGCGACGGGCGAGCTGCACCTGTATAGCCGCTCGCGCGCACAGGCATGGCACAAGGGTGAAACCAGCGGCAACGTCCAGGCGGTCCGCGCGCTGCGGCTGGACTGCGACGGCGACACGCTGCTGGCGCTGGTCGAGCCCGCCGGTCCCGCGTGTCACACGGGCGAGCGCACCTGCTTTCACCGTGGCGAGCTCGATCCGGGCGCCCCGCACGAGGTCCTGCCGACGCTGGAGCGGACCCTGCGCGACCGTGCTGAGGAGCGGCCAGAGGGCTCATACACCGTGACGCTGCTCGACGATCCCGCGCTGGCGGGTGAGAAGGTGCGCGAGGAGGCCGAGGAGGTCACGCGCGCCGTGCGCGAGGAGTCTGATGAGCGCGTCGACGAAGAGGCGGCGGATTTGCTGTATCACCTGCTGGTGCTCATGCACGGCCGGGGACGAGATCTCGCCGACGCCGAGCGGGTGCTCGATGGCCGCCGTCGCTGAGCGCTCCGCTCACAACCTGATCCCGGTCTGCGAGAGCTTCATCGCGGACTGTGAGACGCCGGTGTCGGCGTTTCTGAAGCTGCGCGCGCTCGCGCCCGGCGAGCCGGCGTTCCTGCTGGAGTCTGCCGATCAGGGCCAGCGCGTGGGGCGTTGGTCGTTCATCGGTGTGCACCCGCGCTCGGTGCTGCGCTGGTCGCTTGCGGACGGCGGCGATCCGTATGCGCTGGCGGCTGAGCACGTCGCCCGGTATCGCCAGGCGCCGCTGCCCGACGGGGCGGGTGGGCCTCCGTTCACGGGCGGTGCGGTGGGCTTCTTCGGCTATGACCTGGTGCGCACCGTCGAGCCCCTGGGCGAGCCTCCAGATGATCCGCTGGGGCTCCCCGACATGGCGCTGATGCTCTCCGATGCGATCGTCGCGTTCGACCATCTCAAGCACACGATCACGATCCTCGTCAACGCCGATCTCGACGACGAGCCTGACATCGAGCGCGCCCAGGCAAAGGCCACCGCCACGATCGGTGAGATCCGCTGCGCACTGGCCGGCTCCGTCCCGCACGAGGAGGCACAGA
The DNA here is from genome assembly GCA_963749285.1 of uncultured Solirubrobacterales bacterium. Taxonomy (GTDB): domain Bacteria; phylum Actinomycetota; class Thermoleophilia; order Solirubrobacterales; family Solirubrobacteraceae; genus Palsa-744. The sequence goes on from CAVVMD010000002.1 coordinate 780,664, forward strand.
CGGGAGGCGATCGTGGCGACGAGACGGCGCTGGACGCTGCCGCGCGGGAGATGCCGAAGTTCGAGTCGAACATGTCCGGCGCCCGGTTCGAAGACATGGTCGCGCGGATCATCGAGTACATCTACGCCGGGGACGCGTTTCAGGTCGTGCCCTCCCAGCGCTGGTCTGCTCCCTCACCGGTGCAGGCGTTCTCCATCTACCGGGGTCTGCGCGCGGTGAATCCCAGCCCGTACATGTACTACCTGGATTTCGGCGATTTTCAGGTCGCGGGCGCGAGTCCCGAGCCGTTGCTGACGGTCAGCCACGCCGACGGCGCAGCGCCCGATGGCCGGGCGCGCGTGAGCACCAGGCCGATCGCGGGCACGCGCCCGCGTGGCGCGAACGTCGCCGAGGACGAGCGCATTGCCCAAGAGCTGCTGGAGGATGAGAAGGAGCGCGCCGAGCACGTGATGCTCGTCGATCTCGGCCGCAACGATCTCGGCCGGGTCTGTGAGCCGGGCACCGTCGAGGTGGAGACGTTCATGGCGGTCGAGACCTACTCGCACGTGATGCACATCGTCTCCTCCGTCACGGGCCTGCTGCGCGAGGGGGTCAGCGCGATGGACGCCCTGCGCTCGGTCCTGCCGGCGGGCACCCTGTCGGGAGCGCCCAAGGTGCGGGCGATGCAGATCATCGACGAGCTCGAGCCGATCAAGCGCGGCGGCTATGGCGGGGCGATCGGCTACCTGTCGTATGCGGGCGACATGGACACCTGCATCCACATTCGCACGGTCGTCGTCGCGGACGGCATCGCGCACGTCCAGGCCGGCGGTGGGACCGTCGCTGACGCCAAGCCGGCGTATGAGCTGGCGGAGTCCGAAGCCAAGGCTCGCGCCGTGCTGCAGGCGATTGAGCTAGCTATCGCCCAGCCGGAATGGCCATGATGAGCCCGCATGGCGGCGCTGGATCGGCGTCCTCGATCACTCACCGAAGCCGGGAGACACTCGCCTTACCGAAGCGGGGAGACACTCGCTTACGCTCGCATCCCCCGTTCGGCCAGCATCCCCGTTTGGGCCAGCAGAGCACACTTAAGCGCTCACCCGCGTCCTCTGGACCAGCTTGCCCTGCGAGCTCATGGCGATGCTGTCAACAGTCGGAGGCCAGATGAAGGTCCTGATGATCGACAACTACGACTCGTTCACATACAACCTTGTTCAGTATCTCGGCGAACTGGGCGCGGACGTGCGCACGGTGCGCAACGACCGCGCGACGGTCGACGAGCTGCTCGCGGACGGGTACGCGCGCTGTGTGATCTCGCCCGGCCCGTGCACGCCCGACGAGGCGGGCATAACGCTCGAGGTCGCCAGGCGGATGCCCGAAGCGGGCGTGCCGACGCTGGGAGTGTGCCTCGGCCACCAGGCGCTCGCGCAGGCGTTCGGCGCAGAGGTCAAGCTGCACCCGCCCGTGCACGGCAAGGCCACGACGATCGAGCACGACGGGCGCACGATCTTCAGCGGCCTGTCGAGTCCGCTCACCGTCGGGCGCTATCACTCGCTCGTGGTCGACCCGCAGTTGCCCGACTGCCTGGAAGAGTCAGCGCGTGGCGGGGGGGTGCTGATGGGGCTGCGCCATCGCGAGCTGCCGGCCGAGGGCGTGCAGTTCCATCCCGAGTCGGTGCTGACCGAGCAGGGCCGGGAGCTGTTGGGCAACTTCCTCGACGGACGAGTCGCCGGGGCACAGACGAGCGTCGTCGCGGAGGCCGGCTGAGATGCCAAACGCGATCTTGACCCGCGCGATCGATTCACTCGCGCAACGGCGTGACCTGAGCGCCGACGAGACCGCGGAGGTGCTCGGCGAGATCATGCACGGCGAGGCGTCTGAGACACAGATCGCCGGGTTTCTGATCGCGCTGCGCACGAAGGGCGAGACGGTCGACGAGCTGACAGGGCTGGCGCGCACGATGCGCGAGCTGGCCGCGCATGTCCCGAGCGAGCGTACGGACCTGCTCGACACCGCCGGCACGGGCGGGGGCGCCAGCACGTTCAACGTATCCACGACCGCGGCGCTGATCGCCGCGGGCGCGGGCTGCGCGGTGGCCAAGCACGGCAACCGTTCTGCCACCAGCCGTTCGGGATCGGCTGACCTGCTGGAGGCGCTGGGTGCGCGCATCGACCTGGCTCCCGAGGGCGTCGCGGCGTGCATCGACGAGGCGGGGTTCGGGTTCATGTTCGCTCCCGCACACCACCAGGCGACTCGGTTCGTCATACCTGTCAGGCGGGAGTTGGCGGTGCGCACGATCTTCAACTTTCTCGGGCCGCTCACTAACCCGGCGGGTGCGCGCCGGCAGCTGATCGGAGTGTCAGACCCGGCGTTTCAGGAGACGATGGCCGGCGCGCTCGCACGGCTCGGCGTCGATCGGGCGCTGGTCGTTTGCAGCGAGGACGGCCTCGATGAGATCTCGATTGGCGCGGCGACGCACGTGATCGAGGTCAACGACCGGGAGCTGACCCGCTATACGCTCACGCCGAGAGATGTCGGCGTGGAGTTCCTGGACGTCGCCGCGAACGATGGATTGGGGCTTGCGGGAGGAAGTCCGCAGGAGAACGCGGAGGTGACGCGCGCGATCTTTCAGGGAGAGCCCGGGGCGCGCGCCGAGCTGGCAACTATCAACGCCGGCGCGGCCATCTACGCCGGTGGCGGCGCGGAATCGATCGCAGACGGTGTCACGGCCGCGCGCGAGGTGTTGGCGAGCGGGCAGGCCGCGGCTGCACTGGAACGGTTCGTGGCGGCGAGTCACTCCTATGCGCCTGTGCAGGCGACGGCGCGATGACCGTGCTCGAGGACATCCTGCAAAGCACGCGCGCGGAGATCGAGCGGCGCAAGCGCGAGCGCCCGGAAGCCGAGTTGCGAGATGCAGCACTCGCCCTCGAGGCCCCCGAGCAGAGCCTGCGCGACGCCCTGAACCGACCGGCGGAGATCGCTGTGATCGCCGAGTTCAAGCGGCGCTCGCCCTCGGCGGGCAGGCTGCGCGAGGACGCCGATGTCGTGGAGATCGCACGTGCGTATGAGCGCGGCGGGGCGGACGCGCTGTCGGTTCTGACCGAGGGCCCCAACTTCGGGGGCTCGCTCGAGGATCTGCGCGCGGCTCGCGCGGCCTGCGAGCTGCCGGTGCTGCGCAAGGACTTCATCCTCGATCGCTACCAGCTGTATGAGGCGCGGGTGGCCGGGGCGGATGCGGTGCTGCTGATCGCCGCCGCGCTGAGCGCCTCGGAGCTGGCGGCGCTGCACGCGGACGCACGCGGGCTGGGCCTGGACGTGCTGGTGGAGGCCCATGACGCCGCAGAGCTGCACGTGGCGTTGGATGAGGGGGTCGACCTGATCGGGATCAACAATCGCGATCTGCGTGACTTCAGCGTCGATGTGGAGCGCACGTTCGCGCTCCTGGGGGAGATCCCGCCGGGGGTGACGGTCGTCTCGGAGTCGGGGATCGTGGACGCCGAGCAGCTCGCGCGCCTGCAGGCGGCTGGTGTCGCGGCAGTGCTTGTGGGGGAGTCGCTGATGCGCGCGTCCCGACCCGAGGAGGCGTTGCGGGCGTTGAGGGCCTATCCTGCCGGCGTCACAGATTCAGGCCGAGCAGAGGCGTGAAAGTTTAGTCGAGCGGATGTTTCGCTTTAGATGGCCTTCATAGCGGCCGACCATCCTGTACACGATTCACTGTGCAGCTGTCCCGTAAACCACATTGACCGATCGCCTCCACTCACACCGACTCCGATGAACCGCACATTCGCCATCCCCTTCATCTCGGCCCTCGTCGGTGGTGCGGTCGTCGCGGTCGTTATCGCCGCGGCCGGAGGGCTGAGCTCATCGACCAGCACGGTCACCACGGTCCAGTCCGCTCCGATCGCGCCGTCGAACGCTTCACAGACGAGCACCGGGCTGACGCCGCACGATATCTATGTCCGCGACGCGCCCGGGGTGGCGTTTGTGACATCGACGATCGTCCAGCAGAGCGAATCCTCGCCGTTCAACCTGTTCGGCGGCGGCGAAGCCCAGCGCAAGGGCGTGGCTACCGGCTCCGGAATCGTGATCGACGCCAACGGCACGATCCTCACCAACTACCATGTGGTCGAGAACGCGGTGAAGGTCCAGGTGAGCTTTGAAAAAGGCCAGAACGTCGAAGCCAAGGTGATCGGCAAAGACCCCTCCCACGATCTTGCGGTGCTGCGCATTCCGACCGACGGCCTGACGTTGCACCCGCTCACGCTCGGCGACTCCAGCACTGTGCAAGTAGGCGATCCGGTGCTGGCGATCGGCAACCCGTTCGATCTGGAACGGACGCTCACCACCGGCGTGATCTCGGCGTTGCAACGCCAGATCACGGCGCCGAACGGATTCGCGATCGACAACGTCCTGCAGACCGACGCGCCGATCAACCCCGGCAACTCCGGCGGACCCCTGCTCAACGCCGAGGGTCAGGTGATCGGCCTCAACTCCCAGATCGAGACCGGCGGCAGCGGCGACGGCAGCGTCGGTATTGGCTTCGCCGTGCCGATCAATACCGCTAAGGCCGAGCTCTCCCAGCTGGAGAAAGGCGGGACACTGCGCGGCGCCTACCTCGGCCTGACCTCCCTGACGATCGACGGCTCGCTCTCAGCGCTGAACCTGCCGGTGAAAAGCGGTGCGCTCGTGCAGAGCGTCCAGCCCGGCACGGCCGCGGCCAAGGCGGGGATTCGAGGCGGATCGGCGACAACCGAAAACGGCCAGATTGCGGTCGGTGGCGACATCATCGTCTCGATCGACGGCAAAGCGATCAACGGCTCTGAAGAACTGGCAAGCGCAATCGAAGCCAAAAAGCCGGGTGACACGATCACCATCGGTCTGCTGCATGCCAACGGGAAGGGCGGTTGGGAACGTAAGACCGTGAGCGCGACACTCGGAAGTCGTCCAAACTCGGTGTCAAATCCGAACACGCCTGAAGGGTAGGCGCGGAGCCCCGAGCGGCCGTTCCCCGAAGCGGCCGCTACCGTTGGCGGTATGACCGAGACGCCTCCCAAGGTGAAGATCTGCGGGATTACCGACCTGCGCGACGCCGAGCTCGCGGTCGAGCTGGGCGCGTGGGCGATCGGCATGGTCTTCTACGAGCACAGTCCGCGACAATGCTCGACCGAGCAGGCGCTGCGGATAACCACCGCGCTGCGTCGCAGGACGGAGCTGTGCGGGGTGTTCGTAGATGCGACGCTCGATCAGATCGCGCAGCGAGCCGAGGAGTTGAGCCTGACGATGTTGCAGCTGCATGGCGACGAGGGACCGTCGTTCTGCGCGGAGGCCGCACGACGCACCGGGGCGCGCGTGATCAAGGCGGCCCAAGTGTCCGGCGCCGGCGACGTGCGCGACCTCGAGCGCTTCCATGTGGACTTCCATCTGCTGGATGGGCGTGCTGGGCGATCTTCGAGCGGTACGCCGGGCAGCCAGAGTCTGCGGGGGGGACGGGAGAGACGTTCGACTGGTCGCTGCTCGCGGGCAGGCGGTCCAAAACGCCGCTGATCCTCAGCGGTGGCTTGAGCTCGGACAACGTCACCGAGGCGATCGCCCGGGTGCGACCCTACGGCGTGGATACGGCGAGCGGCACCGAGCGTGCGCCCGGACATAAGGACGAGGCCAGGCTGCGCGCGTTCTTTGACGCGGTCGCGGCGACGGCTACCGAGACGGACCCTCCTGTGGCGACCTCCGGTGCCGCGGACGCCACCACCGCCACGCCCGCGCCCACCACCACCACCACCACCACGGACAGCGCCCCGATCGAAGGCGCGCCGGCGTGAGCGCGGCCGACACGACGGTCGAGCACCGCTTCGGAGAGTACGGCGGCCAGTACGTCCCCGAGACGCTGATGCCGGCGCTCGCCGAGCTGGAGCGGGCCTGGGTCCAGGCGCGCGCGGACCCCGTCTATCGCGAGGAGCTGGACGGGCTGCTGCGTGATTTCGGGGGACGCCCCACCCCGCTGTATCGCGCAGGCAGGCTGTCGGTGAAGCTGGGGCGCAGCGTGTATCTCAAGCGCGAGGATCTGAACCACACGGGCTCGCACAAGCTCAACAACGCGCTCGGCCAGGCGCTGCTGGCCAAGCGGATGGGCAAGCGGCGGATCATCGCCGAGACCGGTGCCGGCCAGCATGGCGTGGCAACGGCGACCGTGTGCGCGCTGCTGGATATCGAGTGCGTCATATACATGGGCACGGAGGACACGCGCCGCCAGCATCCGAATGTGCAGCGCATGCGCCTGCTGGGTGCGACCGTCACACCCGTTGACGCGGGTGCGAGGACACTCAAGGAGGCGACCTCGGCTGCGATCCGCGACTGGGTGGAGAACGTGCAGAGCACTCACTACGTGATCGGCTCCGCGGTCGGCCCGGCGCCATACCCGGCGCTGGTCTCCGATCTGCAGAGCGTGATCGGCAACGAGGCGCGAGCGCAGATCTCAGAGCGCGAGGCACGGCTGCCCGAACGCGTGATCGCGTGCGTGGGCGGGGGCTCGAACGCGATCGGTATGTTCGGCGCGTTTCTGGACGAGGAGGACGTCCAGCTGATCGGAGTGGAGGCTGGTGGCGAGGGCATCGACACGCCCAGGCATGGCGCGCCGCTGACGGTCGGCGGACGCGCGGGCGTGCTGCACGGGGCGCTGTCGGCGGTGATGCAGGACGAGGAGGGCCAGATCCTGCAGGCGCACTCGATCTCGGCGGGCCTGGACTATCCGGGCACGGGACCCCAGCACGCGCAGCTACGCGACAGTGGCCGCGCGCGCTACGTCGCGGTGACCGACGCGCAGGCGCTGGCCGCGTTCAGGGAGGTTGCGCGCCTCGAGGGCATCATCCCGGCGCTGGAGACGGCGCACGCGCTGGCCTGGACGCTCGCGCAGAGCGACGGCACGCTGGACCTCGTGTGCCTGTCCGGGCGCGGAGACAAGGATCTCGCGGCGGTATTGGAGCCCGCCCCCCCGGCGTGAGCACGCAGGCGACGACCGGAGTCGATCGCATTGCCGATGCGTTCGCCGGCACGGGCAAGCGGGCAGCGCTGATGCCCTACTTGATGGGCGGCTACCCGGCGTTGGCAGAGTCGCTGCGGATCGGCGAAGCCTGCGTGAGCGCGGGCGCGGACCTGCTGGAGCTGGGGATGCCCTACTCGGACCCGCTCGCGGACGGTCCGGTGATTCACGCCGCGGGGACGCAGGCGCTCGCGGCGGGAGCAAACGTCGCCGGGGTGTTGGAGGTCGCGCGCGGGCTGGCGCCGAGCGTTCCGGTGGTGTTGATGTGCTACGCGAACATGGTTCTCGCCCCGGGCGCTGAGGCGTTCGTGGCGCGGTTGGCGCAGACCGGCGCGTGCGGGCTGATCGTGCCGGACCTGCCACTGGAGGAGTCGGCGGAGATCCTGGCCGCGTGCGAGGCGCACGGCCTGGCGCTCGTGCCGCTGATCGCGCCCACCACCACGCCCGAGCGGATGGCGGCGATCGGCGCCAAAGCCCGGGGGTTTCTGTACGCCGTGTCGGTCACCGGCACGACCGGGGAGCGCGCCGCGCCATCGCAGGCCGAGCGCTACGGGGAGATTCTCATGGGTGCGAAGGCGAGCACCGAGGTGCCGGTCGCGCTCGGATTCGGGATCGGCACGCCCGAGCAGGCGCGCACAGCCGCCGATGCGGGTGCGGACGGCGTGATCGTGGGCACGCGGCTGGTGCGTGCCGCCGGCGACGCGCCCAAGGACCCGGCGGGCGCGGTCGGTGCGGTTGTGGCGGAGCTGGCGGGCGCCCTGACGCGGTGATCGGAGCATGTCGGGGCGTGGATATGAGGCACGCCGGGCAACGGCGACCATCGGCGCATGCCTCCGGTAGGATGCGCGCAACATGGGACTGGTCCTCACCGTAACCGCCGGCCTGGTCGTCTGGATCGTGCTCTGGGCGCTCGGAGCCAAGGGCTTTGACGCGTTCATGCTCGCCACCCTGATCATCGTCGTGGGCGCCACGCTGAAGATCCTCTCCGGCTATCTGCCCGGCCGCCGCAGCTGAGAGCCCTGTGCGGGCGCGCCGGTTCTGCCAGGCGGCGAGTGCGCTCCTCGTCATGGGCGCGCTGGTGGGCCTCGCCTGCGGCTGCGGGAGCGTCTCCGGAGCGGCCAGCAGCCTGGGCAACCAGCTGACCGTCTACTCCAGCCTGCCGCTGCAGGGCCCGTCCGGTGCGATCTCCCAGCAGATCGTCGACGGCGAGAAGCTCGCGTTGCACGATGCGGGCGGGCACGTCGGGCCGTTCAAGGTCAGCTATGACTCACAGGACGACTCCAGTCCCACGAGCGGTCAGTGGGACCCCGGCGTGACCGCGTCAGACGCGAAGACGGCCGCCAACGACCCCAGCACGATCGCCTACCTCGGCGACTACAACTCCGCAGCCACCGCGATCTCGCTGCCGCTGATCGACGCCGCGGGCATCCTCCAGATCAGCCCCGCCAGCCCTTACGTAGGCCTGACCTCATCGCTGGACGCCGGCCAGGACGAGCCCGAACGGTTCTACCCGACCGGCAAACGCAATTTCGCGCGCCTGGCGCCCGGCGACCCGGCCCAGGCTCAGGCGCAAGTGCAGGTGATGCGCGCTCTCGGGGTCGGCAAGGTGTACGTGCTCGATGATCAGGACCCGTTTGAGCTGCCACTCGCACAACTGGTCGTCAGCGACGCAGAACACGCCGGGATCTCGGTCGCCGCGCACGACAGCCTCGACACGACCGCGACTACGAACTTCATGGGGGAGGCGGCGAAGATCGCGCAGTCCGGCGCCCAAGCCGTGTTCTTTGCCGGCGGAACCACTCCGGAAATCATCGCGCTGTGGAAGCAGTTGAACAGCGCCGACCCGCACCTGTGGCTGCTCGGGTCGAGCACGATGGTCAACGCGACGTTCACGAGCGAGATCGGTGCCGCAGCGGGCACGAAAACGCTGTTGACCACGCCGGTGCTCCCGGTGAGCCACTACCCGGTCTCGGCGCAGCGCGTGCTCGCGGCCTACCGCCGACAGTTCGGCGAACAGCCCGAAGCGTATGCCCTGTTCGGGTATGAGGCGATGAGCGCGACGCTGCAGGCGATCAGGCGCGCCGGCGCGCGTGGCAACAACCGCCAGGCGGTCATCGACGCGCTGTTCGCGACGGGCGAGCGCGACTCGGTGATCGGCCGCTACGCGATCGAACCGGACGGCGAAACAACCCTCTCGAGCTATGGCGTGGACCGCGTGTCTGCCGGCAAGCCGGTGTTCTGGCGTGAGCTGAACGTGGGCTGAGCTCCACCTGCCTGACAGGAAAATAGCCTCAGATTCCCGTAAATTGCGCATTTTCATAAGCCCGCGCGGGCCCGCAGGCGGGCATGGGCAACTAGATGGTTGATGCGGGGTTGGAGGGAGTTGGAGGAATGAGTAATACTATAGTATTAATATGAAAGGGGTGAGAGGGGATGAAGGGGGGGGGGTGGAAAGGGAGGGAGTGTTGTTATAAAAAATTAACTGCGTATAGCGATGGTGATACCGAGTTTTAAACTATGTACAAGACCCACCGTCTTTTATCGCGCGCGCCCACCATCGGCCTGCACGACTGCCCCCCACTCCGGCGGCAGGCGAAACCACATCAAGCCTCTAGCCCAACGCCGCCTGCAACGCCTCATCCAGGTGTGGATGCTTGAAGCTGTATCCCAGCACGAGCGCCTGGGCGGGCACCGCGCGCACTCCCGTCGTGACGATCTCCGCCATGTCCCCATACAGCGCCCGCAGCGCCAGTCCCGGCACCGGCAGCAGCGACGGGCGATGCAGCGCGTGTCCCAGCGCGTGCGACAGCTCGCGGTTACTCACCGGCTCGGGCGCGGTCGCGTTGATCGGCCCCGACCAGCGCTCGTCGCTCAGCGCCGCGAGCATCATCTCGATCAGGTCGTCACGGTGCACCCACGCCACGTACTGCTCCCCGCCCGCGACCGGCCCGCCGACGCCCAGGCGAAACGGGGGTAGCATCTTCGCGAGCGCTCCGCCCGAACGGTCGAGCACAACCCCCGTGCGCACCTGCACCGCGCGCATTCCAAGCTGCTCCGCGGCGACCCGCGCCTGCGCCTCCCAGTCGACGCACACCTGCGCGAGGAAATCCGTCCCCGCCGGGGCTTCCTCGTCAATCGGCTCGGGGCCGTGCGCACCGTAGTAGCCGATCGCCGAGGAGCTGACCAGCACTTGCGGACGAACGTCGGCGTCCAGCTCGCGCAATCCCTGCACGAGGTTGCGCGTGCCCACGACGCGACTGTCGCGGATCGCGCGCTTGGCGCGCTCGCTCCAACGCTGCGCGACCGGCTCGCCCGCCAGGTGCAGGACCGCGTCGCGCCCGGACAGCGCCTCTGCCGGCGCCGGTTCTGAGAGCGGGTCCCAGCGCAGCGCCTGCACATCGGCATTCAGCTTCTCCCGCGCCCGGTCGGGGTTGCGCGAGAGCACGGTCACCTGATCGCCGCGATCGGTGAGTGCGGCGATCGCCGCCGGGCCGATCAGCCCAGTCGCACCCGTGACGGTCACGCGCGATGTCGGCATCGCCTACGTCCTCGTGTCCCCCGCGGGCACGACCGGGTGGGTCCCCGTCTGCGTGTCGCCCTGCGCGAACCCGACCTCGTTGCCCGCCGCCGCCGCCATCCCGCTCGCGCGCGCCTCGTTGGCTACGGCCGCCGCCACGGCGGGAGCCACGTCGCGGTTGAACACCGACGGGATGATGTAGTCCTCACGCAGCTCCTCGCCGGTCACGATCTCAGCGATCGCCCTGGCCGCCGCCATCTTCATGCGGTCGGTGATCGCGCTCGCGCGCACGTCCAGCGCGCCCCTGAAGATTCCCGGGAACGCCAGCACGTTGTTGATCTGGTTGGGGTAGTCCGAGCGGCCCGTCGCCATGATCCGCACGTGCGGCGCCGCCTCCTCGGGGACGACCTCGGGGTTGGGGTTGGCCATCGCGAACACCATCGCATCGTCGTTCATCCGCGTCAACGCCTGCGCCGGCAGCGCGCGCGCCCCCGAGAGCCCGATCAGCAGGTCCGACCCGTCGATCACCTCCGCCGGCGCGCCGTCGCGGCACTCGGGGTTCGTCACCTGCGCGAACCAGCGCTTCTGCGCGTTCATCGTCTCGTTCAGGTAATCCGCGCGCTTGACGTGCAGCGCGCCCTGGGAGTCGGCCCCGACGATCTGCCCGACCCCGGCCTCGAGCAGGATCCTCGTCACCGCGATCCCCGCGGCGCCGAGGCCGATGATCAGCACGCGCAACTCGTCCATGCGCTTGCCCGTCAGCTTGACCGCGTTCAGCAGCGCGGCCATCACGACCACCGCCGTGCCGTGCTGGTCGTCGTGGAAGATCGGGATGTCGAGCTCCGCCTTCAGCCGGTCCTCGATCTCAAAGCACCTGGGCGCGGAGATATCCTCCAGGTTGATCCCTCCGAACGCTGGCGCGATCCGCTTGACCGTATCCACGATCTCGCTCGCGTCCTTCGTGTCCAGGCAGATCGGGAACGCGTCCACGCCCGCGAACTCCTTGAACAGGCAGCACTTGCCCTCCATCACCGGCATCGCCGCGCGCGCGCCGATGTCGCCGAGTCCCAGCACCGCCGTGCCGTCGGAGACGACGGCGACCGTGTTGCGCTTGATCGTGTACTGAAACGCGCGGTCCTCGTCCTGCGCGATCGCCAGGCACACGCGTGCCACGCCCGGGGTGTAGGCCATCGAGAGGTCATCGCGCGTCTTCAGCGGGTGCTTGTTGTGCTGCTCGATCTTGCCCCCGATGTGCAGCTGAAACGTGCGGTCTATACGGTCGATCACCTGCGCGCCCGCGATCGCGTCGATCGCGGCGACGATCGTCTCCCAGTGTTCGGGGTCGGCGGCGTCGACGACGATGTCGCGCAGGCTGTGCCCGGACTCGATCTCGACCGGGTCCACCGCCGCGACGATCCCGCCGGCCTGCCCGATCGCGCTCGTCACCTGCCCGAGCAGGCCGGGACTGTCGTCGATCTCGACGCGCACGTTCAGTCGGTACTGGGCGCTCGGGGTGATGCTCGTCACGGGGAGTGCTCTCCTGGGGTTTGAGCTGCGCCTGGGTCGGGCGCGCTGATGGCGGGCGAATGGGTCGGGCGGATGGCTTGGTGCTTGCGGCAGCGGCCCGGATGGGCAGCGGCCCGGCATCTTATGTGAGGGTCTCCGTAAAGTGGTCGTGCATGGCGGCGTCAGCGACAGCAAGTGCACAGGGGCCCGGGGACGGGGAGGCCGGAGCAGATCGGCGCCTGTTCCTGATCGACGGTCCCAGCCTTGTCTACCGCGCGTTCTACGCGCTGCCCGAGTCGATCGCCACCTCCACGGGAGAGCCGACCAACGCGATCTTCGGGTTCGCCTCGATGCTCGTCAAGATCGTCACCGAGTACGGCGTCCGTCCGACCGTCGTCGCGTGGGACGCCGGCACGTCCGGGCGCACCGAGCTGTTCGCCGACTACAAGTCCACGCGCCGCTCGCGCCCGGACCTGCTGAAGCTGCAGTGGCCGGCGATGGAACCGCTCGTCGAGGCGTTCGGTTATCGCAACGTCAGGCTCGACGGGTATGAGGCCGACGATGTGATCGCCTCGCTCGCCGAGCGCGCCCGCGGGGCGGGTCTTCCAGTGATGATCGTCACCGGAGACCGCGACGTGTTCCAGCTGATCGACACCGACGGTCTCGTCAGGGTGATGGCGACCTCGCGCGGGATCACCGACACGAAGATCTATGACCATCAGGCCGTGCTCGACCGCTACGGCATCCCGCCCGAGCTGATCCCCGACTTCTATGGCCTGAAGGGCGACACCTCCGACAACATCCCCGGCGTCCCCGGGATCGGTGACAAGACCGCCTCAGAGCTGCTCCAGACATACGGAACGCTCGAGAGCGTGCTCGGGCACATCCGCGAGATCGGCGGGGCCAAGCGCAAACAGAACCTGATCGACCATGGCGAGAACGCGCGCGTCTCCAAGCGCCTGGCGACTGTCCAGCGCGATCTCGATGTCGGCCTCGACTTGAATGAGGAGGCCGCGCGCGAGCCCGACCGCTCGCGTCTGCGTGAGGTCTTCCGCCAGTATGAGCTGCGCGACCCGTTGCGGCGCTTGGAGGAGGCGCTCGGCGAGGATGAGCTCGTCGCCGGCGCCACGACTCCCGCAGCCGAGGTCAAGCTGCGTGCGCGCATACGCTCCGGCACGCCGGCGGACATCGTGGGGTTCGGCACGGGCGAGGCGTTGTGCGTGGTCGTGTGCGCGATCGAGGCCCCCGAGGGCGCCCTGTTCGCTGAGGGCTCGCCGTGGCGTTTCGCGGTGGCTGGAGCGGGGGGATCGGGCTCGGGTTCTGGGGCCTTGAGTTCTGAGACAGGTGAGGGGAACGCCGGTGGTGCGGGGGCCGGTGGGGTGAAAGCCGGCGAGAGGAAGCCCGCTCCCATCGAGGTGCTCGCCGGCGATTGCGCCGGCCCGGAGGAGATCGTCGCCACATGCGCCGGGCGGCCCGTGGTCGTGCACGACGCCAAGGCGCTGCGCGTCGTGCCGGACCTACTCGTTCACGACACGCTGCTCGGCGCCTACCTGCTGGAGCCCGCACGGCGCGGGTACCCGTTCGCCGAGCTGTGCGAGGAGCGCGGTCTGCTGTGCGACGCCGACGATCCCGTGGCGGGCGACGCGGCGCTGCTCGGCGCCCTGGCGTCGTGGCAGCGCGAGCAGATCTCCGAGCGCGGCCTGGATCGGATCATGGCCGAGATCGAGCTCCCGCTCGTGCCGGTGCTGCGCGCGATGGAGCTCGACGGGGTGCGTCTGAACCTCGAGCGCCTGGCGGAGATCACCGGGCGTGTGCGCGAGGAGATCCTCGAGTCCGAACAGGAAATCTTCGCGCTCGCCGGCGAGGAGTTCCTGATCGCCTCACCCGCGCAGCTGGGGGAGATTCTGTTCGAGAAGCTTGGCCTGTCGCGCAAGCGCCGGGGCAAGACCGGCTTCTCGACCGACGCGCGCGTGCTGCAGGCGATCCGCTCTGAGCACGCGATCGTGCCGCGGATCGAGCGCTGGCGCGAGCTGAGCACGTTCATCAAGACCTACCTCGATGTCCTCCCCGAGCAGGCCGACGCGGACTCGCGCATCCACACCACGTTCCTGCAGGCCGTCGCGCAGACCGGGCGCCTGTCGAGCACCAACCCGAACATGCAGAACGTCCCGATCCGCACCGAGCTCGGGCGTGAGATTCGCGGCTGCTTCGAGGCCGCCCCCGGAGGCGTGCTGATCTCCGCCGACTACTCCCAGATCGAGCTGCGCGTGCTCGCCCACGCCGCCGATGACTCCGCCTTGAAGGAGATATTCCGCCGCGGCGAAGACGTTCACACCGCGACCGCCTCCCAGGTGTTTCAGGTTGCCGCCGAGGACATCGACCCGGGGATGCGCTCGAAGTCGAAGATGATCAACTACGGCATCGTCTACGGCCTCTCCGACTACGGCCTCGCCGACCGGCTGAACATTCCGCGCGAGGAGGCCCGGGAGTTCATCGAGGCCTACCTGAAGCGGTTCCCGCATGTCGCCGAGTTCATCGAGCACACGATCGAGCAGGCCAAGGAGGACGGGCACGTCACGACGTTGTGGGGCCGCCGGCGCCAGATCCCCGAGCTGCGCGCCCGCAACTACCAGGTGCGCACGCTCGGCGAGCGCCTGGCGGTCAACACCGTCATCCAGGGCACCGCCGCGGACATCATCAAGCTCGCGATGGTCCGCTGCCACGCGGCGCTCGCCGGCGAGCGGCTGGCCACGCGCCTGATCCTGACGATCCACGACGAGCTCCTGTTCGAGGGCCCGCCCGTCGAGGCCGACGCCGCGCGTGTCCTGATCGAGCGGGAGATGTGCGGCGTGTGGACCGAGGAGCCGGCGCTGGCCGTGGACATCGGCGTCGGCGCGGACTGGCTGGCGGCGAAGTAGCGAGTGCACAGCAGTAGGGCGATTCTGAGCTCTGACTCGCGTTTGCGAGCCTATGACGTGCCCGTCCTGTGGTAGACGATCAGGCGGCGTTGGCCGAAGACGCCGATATTGGCGCGACGCTTGTCTCCGGCACGGCGCAGACCATGCCCTCGGTGAAGCCCGCGGATTCGATGTCGAACGCCCAGTTGAACCGCGCGCGATAGTTCTCCAGCACGATCGCGGTCGTCAGCTCGACGAGCTGGGCATCGTCGAAGTGCTCGCGCAGGCGCGCGAACAGCTCGTCCTCGACCTCGACCGGGGTGCGGGTCACCGCCACGGCGTAGTCGAGCACCAGCTTCTCCAGGGCGGAGAACAGCTCGCTCTCGGCATAGCGCGGCAGCGCCAGCAGCTGCTCGTCGGTAAGCCCGGCCTCGTGGCCCTTGTGGGAAGCCATGTCGACGCAGAACTCGCAGCCGATGACCGCCGCGGCCTTGACCTCGGCGAGCGTCTTCAGCCGCTCGTCCACGCGCTTGGCGCCGGCGAACGCCCGCTCGAGCATGCCGTAGCCGACAAGCAGGCCGGGCGCATGGGCGTAGATGGCCACCGGCTCCAGCATGCGGTCGTATTCGTGGCGGGTCATCCGGTAGATCAGGCGCACGATCGGACCGGCCTTGCGCTTGTCCACTCCTTCGACGCGACTCATGAGGATGCTCCTTTCGAGGTTGCACTCACAGCGCCCGCCTCGGTCAGCGCCATCCACGATAGCCATACGAGCAGCAACGTCCCGGCGGCGAGCGAGCCAAAGTCGAAGTAGCCGTTCCACGCCGGGTGCGCCTTGCCGATGTCGATCAGGTGGTTGACGCTGTGCAGCGCGTACTGGATGGTCGTGATCACGAGCACCGGCACGCGCCAGGAGACGCGGCGGACGGCGATCAGCAGGCCGACGCCGAGCGCGGCGTTGTAGGTGGCGACGTCGCGGATGTAATGGCCGTTGAACGCGCCGAACGGGCCGACGGCGGTGTAGAACCCGTGGGGGCTCACGGCCATGAAGAGCGCCAGGCCAAGCTGGATGACCGCGAAGGCGGCGATCCCGACCGTTACCGCGGACGGAACGGGACTGGGTAACGAAACGGTGTCCGCGAGTTGCTCAGAGCCGGCTGTCACGCCCTGCACGATATGGGTTCAGCCGTCCTGCGCCGAGGTCCAGTTGGACAGAGCGCGCCGATGCCACTATGCGTTCGGGCGCCGTCGGTTAGGACGGTGGCCGGGTGGGGAATGGGTTGTCGGTTAGGCCGGGTGGCCGGGTGGGGAATGGGTCGTCGGTCAGGACGGGATGGCCGCTCGGGATTGCTCGCCCACCTCGGCCAATGCTTCGGCGATCAGGCGCACGCCCTGCTCGATCGCGGGCTCGGGCAGGTTGCCGTAGCCGAGCAGGACGCCCGGTGGGCCGCCGTGCGTGAAGCGATGCCAGGCAAGTCCCTCCATGCCCACACCACGCGCGGCGGCGGCCGTGAGCAGCGCGGGCTCGTTCACGTCCTCGGGCAGCGTCACCAACTCATACAGCCCCGCCCCGGCGCCGCTCGCCTGTCCCTGTGGCAGCCACCGCGCGAGCGCTCCCAGCAGCGAGTCGCGCCGCTGCTGGTAGCGCAGCCGCATCCTGCGCGTATGGCGGTCGAGCTCGCCGCGCTCGATGAAGTCGCACAGCGCGAGCTGCCCCACGACCTCTGAGCCCCCGTCCTCGATCGCCTTGGTCGAGATCAGCTGCCAGGCCAGCCAGGATGGAAGCAGCATCCAGCCCAGGCGCATGCCCGGCGCCAGGCGCTTGCTGGCCGAGCCGATGTAGAGCACGCGCTCGGGCGCCAGTCCCTGCAATGCGCCGACGGCGACGCGGTCATAGCGGTACTCGGCGTCGTAATCGTCCTCGACGATCAGCCGCTCGCCGTCCTGCGCCCACTCGATCAGCGCCGCCCGGCGCTCGCGGCTGAGCACGCTCCCGGTGGGGAACTGGTGCGCTGGGGTGACCAGCACCGCGGTGGCGCCGGTGTCCGCGAGCGCCTGCACGCACAGGCCCTGATCGTCGACCGCCACCGGGATCGTCTGCAGTCCCGCCTGCTCGGCGATCAGGCGGTGCACATGCCAGCCGGGGTCCTCGACGGCGATCGCGCCAATGCCCTGGTCGTGCAGCCAGCGGCACAGGATCGAGAATCCCTGCATGAACCCGGTGCACATCAGCATGCTCTCGGGGTCGGCCGCCGCGCCACGCACGCGCGCGAGGTAGTCGGCGAGCACTTCTCGCAGCCGCGGCACCCCCCGGGGATCGCCGTAGCCCACGGCTCCCAGCGGGGACTCGCGCCAGGCGGCGCGCAGCGAGCGCAGCCAGCGATCGCGGGGAAACCCCGCCAGATCGGGCAGCCCGGGGTGGAAGTGGTAGGGGAACGTGGGCAGCAGCGAACGCGCCGGCGCGTGGGGGGCTGCAACACGCACCGCCTTGGCCACACGCACCGCGGCGCCCTGGCGGGTCTCCAGATAGCCCTCGGCGCCGAGCTGTCCGTAGGCCTCGGTGATCACCCCGCGCGACACACCCAGCTCTGCCGCCAGCCCGCGTGTGGATGGCAGCCTCGTACCGGCGGGCAGGCGCCCGCGGCGGATGTTCTCGCGCAGCGAGCGCTCCAACTGCTCGTGCAGTGGCAGCTCGCTGCAGCGATCGATCTCGACCAGCAGCTCAGGGCTCGTGACTGGTCCTGTTGGGTGTGGCATTACTGGAACTGTATACCGGACCAGTCCAGGCGTAAGGTGGATCGTGACCCCGCCACAACCTGCCAGGAGGATCATCGATCGCCATGAGCCACCCCAACGGAGATACCTCGACGGATCGTCGCATAACGATTGTGGGCGCAGGACTCGCGGGGCTCACCGCCGCGATCGTGTGTGCCGAGGGCGGCGCCGGTGTGACCCTGCTGGAGGCCCGCTCGGCGCTGGGCGGACGAGCGCGCAGCAGCGAGGGCCCGTACAAGGCCAACCTCGGCCCACATGTCCTCTACAAGGACGGCCCGTTCTGGCAGTGGTTGGCCGAGCGCACCCTTCTGCCCCGCTATGCGGGGTTGCCGCTGGCGGGCGTCAAGCTGCGCTGGGGAGGTGAGGTCAGGCGTACCCCGCCGCTGGGAGCGATCCCCTCCGTGCTGCGGCTGCGGGGGCGCGAGGCGCCCGTCGAGGTGGACTTCCGCACGTGGGCCGCCGGCCATACCGACGAGCGCACCGCGGCGATGCTGTCCGCAGCAGCCGGCGTGTACACCTTCCACCACGACCCCGGTGAGCTGTCGGCGGCATTCGTGTGGTCGCGCACGGTCAGAACCCTGCTCAGCCCGCCGCCCGCGGCTCGCTACGCGATTGGCGGCTGGAATGCGCTGGTGAGCTCGTTGGAGGCCCGTGTGCGTGAGTTGGGCGTGGCGATCGAGATCGGTTGCGCCGTCGATGAGCTGCCGGAATCCCCGGTGATCCTCGCCACCGAGCTGAGCCAGGCGCGCAGCCTGCTGGGCGATGACTCGGTGAGCTGGACGAGCGGGCACACGCTATGCCTGGATCTGGGTCTGCGTCATCGTCGCGGCGATCCATTCGTCGTCTCGGACCTGGACGAGGCCGGCTGGATCGAGCGCTTCACCGCGCCGGACCCGTCGCTGGCCCCGGACGGCGAGGAGCTCGTCCAGGCGCAGATGCCGATCCGCCCCGGCGAGGACACCGAGCTCACCGCCGCACGCCTGGAGCGGCTGCTGGACGCCTCCTTCACGGACTGGCGCGCCCGGGAGACCTGGCGCCGCCGGCAGGTGATGGATGCGCGCAGCGGAGCGCTCGACATGCCCGGGACCACATGGCGCGATCGACCGGCTGTGGATCGCGGCGACGGCGTGTTCCTCGCCGGGGACATGGTCGCCGCGCCCGGCCTGCTGTCGGAGGTTTCCTGGGCCAGTGCGGTCGAGGCCTCCCGGCTGGCGCTGGCGGCGCTGGCGGCGGCGCGCGCCACGCGCCCGCAACTGCGCAGGGTCGCCTGACTTGCGCGGGTGAACTGTCTTGCGCCTTGTCTCGCGCCGGGTCGGGTCTTGTCTCGCGCCGGTCCGCCGGGGATGAGATGCATATCGAAAACGCTGCATCACGCGGACGCGTATGGCCGCGGTCATGACGAGTCGGTCTGCCACGCGCGTGGGCTCGGCATCTTGGGCGCGAGATCGTCCTGCTGAGGGTGCAGTGACGATTGCCGCGCGCTCAGACCGTCATCGGGACCGCAACCTGCACGTGTGATGAGGTTCTGCGCGGGCTCGCCTCGACGAACGACGGTGGGGCTATGTCCAGGTAGTGCTCGAACATCCAGGTGGCGAACCGGCGCGACTGCAGGCTCCACGTGAGTGCGCCCGGCACAGGCGTGGGGGTCAGCCGGCCGATCGTACGCTGCGCGTTCTGCAGCCAGCGGTATTTGCGCGCGTGCCTGTCTGAGAACGCGCCGTAACGCGCGAGCGCCTGCTCGCGCGTGCGCTGTCCTTCGTGCACCGCGCGCAGCTCGCGTGCGCAGGCCAGGCCGAAATACAGCGCGGTGCGGATCCCCTCGGCGGTCAGTGGGAGGCAGTGCCCGGCGGAATCGCCGGCGTAAAACACGCCGTCCTCGACGGCCGGGCGCAGCTCGTGCGGGATCCAGTTGCCCTGATACCCCTGCGGTGGCAGTCCCTGCTCGTGCGCCAGCCGCACGGTCGTCTCCTTGACGTGGCGCTCCGGCCAGAACGAGCCCGCCCCGATGCGCACCTCCTCGCGCGCGGGAAAGCTCCAGGCGTACCCGGAGCGGACGTAACGGTGATCGATCCACAGCTCCAGCTGCTCGCCCGCGCCCGCGGGATGGACCTCCAGGCCGCGCGACAGCCGGGCGTCCGGCGGCTGAATCGCTGTTGCATTGGACAGCACCCGTCGCCAGCCGAGCGCGTCGACGATCAGCGGTGCCCGCAGATCGCCGCGGTCGGTGTGGACGGTATTGCCCGAGCGCCCGGTGACGGTGGCCGTCTCGAGCTCGGTCTCGGCTGCGTCGGCCTGCTCGTACAGCAGCGCGCACAGCTCGCGATAGTCGAACGTCGCAAACGACCACGGCAGCGGCCAGCGGAATGTCCGGTACCGCGTGTGCACCACGAACTCGTCGAAGGACTGGCGCAGCGATCCGAGCAGATCCAACGCTTGCAGCCACGGTGCCGGCATCGCACAGGCCGAGGTCTGACGCTCGCCCAACTCGTAACGGTCGATCATCAGCACCCGCATCCCCGAGCCCTGAAGCTCGCGCGCGACCGCCAGCCCCGCGAACGAGGCGCCACACACCAGCACATCGCAGTCCTCCGCCTGCCGGCCCAGGGGAGTGCGCGCGGCCCCGCGCTTGGTCGCACGTGTAGGCATCTGCCGATAGTACCGGCCACGGATTCCAGCCCCCCGCGTTACACCGGTCGAGCTGATGAAAGCGACACGGAGTCGGATCGCAACCCAAATCAGCTGAGCAGGGCGGACTTTTCAGGCCGGTTGGACAGGGCCGGATGAAAACGTCGCCCTGCGATAGGCTTCGACCGGTGCAAACACTGATCGAGAATCCCCAGGCCCACGTGGTCGCGGGGTCCAACGGACTGCTGCTCGAGATCAATGGGCAGATCGTCCCCAATTACGACGCCACGTTCCGCGAGATCGAGGAGGGCGAGGTAGTCACCGGACACGTCGTCCGCATCGACAAGGACGAGGTGCTGGTCGACATCGGCTACAAGTCCGAGGGCGTCATCCCCGCGAACGAGCTGTCGATCCGCAAGTCGGTCGACCCCCATGACGAGGTGCATCTCGGCGAGGAGGTCGATGCGATCGTCATGACCAAGGAGGATCAGGACGGCCGCCTGATCATGTCCAAGAAGCGCGCGCGCTTCGAGAAAGCCTGGCGTCGCATCGAAACCGCGGCGGAGTCCGGCGAGCCCGTCGAGGGCACGGTCATCGAGGTCGTCAAGGGCGGCCTGATCATCGACCTCGGCGTGCGCGGCTTCCTGCCCGCGTCGCTGGTGGACATCCGCCGCGTGCCCAACCTCGACGAGTACCTGGGGACGAAGATAGAGACGAAG
Organism: uncultured Solirubrobacterales bacterium; assembly: GCA_963749285.1. Classification (GTDB taxonomy): domain Bacteria; phylum Actinomycetota; class Thermoleophilia; order Solirubrobacterales; family Solirubrobacteraceae; genus Palsa-744. Next base: position 801,718 of record CAVVMD010000002.1, read on the forward strand.
GTGATCGAGCTCAACCGCTCGCGCAACAACGTCGTCCTGTCGCGTCGCGCGGTGCTGGAGGAGGAGCGCAAGGAGGTCCGCCAGCAGATCCTCGACCGTCTGGCGCCCGGGCTGGTCGTGGAGGGGCAGATCTCGAACATCGTCGACTTCGGCGCGTTCGTCGACCTCGACGGGATCGACGGCCTGATCCACATCTCCGAGCTGTCGTGGTCGCACGTCAACCATCCGAGCGAGATCCTCACGATCGGCGACACCGTTCAGGTCAAGGTGCTCGACATCGACCGCGACCGCCAGCGCATCTCCCTGGGGCTCAAGCAGACCCAGGAGGACCCGTGGCAGCGGATCGTCGACACTTACAACGTCGGTGACGAGCTCGCGGGCGTCGTCACGAAGGTCGTCACCTTCGGCGCGTTCGTGGAGATCCTCGACGGGGTCGAGGGGCTCGTGCACATCTCCGAGCTCGCCGGTCACCACGTCGAAAGCCCGCGTGAGATCGTCCACCCCGGCGATGAGATCCGCGTGCAGATCCTCGAGATCGACTCTGAGCGCAGGCGTTTGTCGCTCTCGGCCAAGCGCGTGGAGGATCAGATCCTGCCGGTCTCCCGGCCCGACACTGCTTCCGCGGCGCAGGCTCCGAGCGCCGAGGGGGTCTCGGCGGAGGCGGATGAGGCGGATGGTGAGATCGTTGCCGAGGTTGCCACGGAGGACGCTGAGCCCTCCGCGGAGACTGAGGGCGAGGCTGTGGCTGAGGTCCTCACGGAGGAGGAGACCCCTGCCGAGGCGGCCGCAGAGGAGCCCTCGGCAGAGACGTCGTCGTCATCGGAGGGTGAGGCTGCAGCCGAGGTTGCCACGGAGGCTGAGACGCCCGTGGAGGAGGCTCCTGCCGTGAAGGCGTCCCCCCCTGAGGAGGAGCCGGCCGCGGAGGACTCTGCAGAGGAGCCGCCCGCAGAGCCCGCGGCGGAGGCTGCCGTAGAGGAAGCTCCGGTCGAGACCCCTGTTGAGGAGGCTCCTGTCGAGAAGGCACAGGCATCAGAGGCGCCCGTGTCGCCGTCCGATGCGTCGGCGGAGGGCGACGGCACTCACGCGGAGGAGTTGCCGGCCGATCTTCGATCGGTCGCCGGCGAGCCGGCCCAGGACTAAGAACGTGTTTTGAAAAGATCGGCACGTCCGGATGCGTCCCTGGACACGGCGCTGGATCGCCACGTGACGGCTCGCACGTGCAACCAGCATGCGCTTCGCCATCCCGCGTCGCCCAGCTTGGTCCATGAACGCCCCGACCGCACCGCCTATTTCAAAACACGTTCTGAGGGCTCGCCCGAGGATCACGGGCGGGCATCATCGTTGGCCAGATGACGTCGAATGTGCCGCTCGTCGGGCTGACGGGTGGCATGGGCGCCGGCAAGTCGACCGCCCTGGCGGCGCTCGAGCGCCTGGGGGCCGCGGTGCTGTCGACCGACGCGGTCGTGCACGAGCTGTACGGGAGCGAGCCCCTGCGTGACGCGGTCGTTGCGCGCTGGGGCGAGGAGGTGGCGCCCGGCGGCGTGGTCGATCGCTCGGCGGTGGCCGCGCGCGTGTTCGCCGACGCGGAGGACCGGGCATGGCTCGAGAGCGTGCTGTGGCCGATGGTCGGCACGCGGGTCGCCGCGTGGCTGACGGAGGTCCGCGCGCGGCGTCCCGCCCCGCGCGCGGCGGTGGTCGAGGTGCCGCTGCTGTTCGAGGCCGGGATGGAGGGCGCCTATGACGCGACGATCGCGGTCATCGCCGAGGAGCCGGTGCGCCGGGAACGCGCCGCCGGCAGGGGACACGCGCTGGCGGACGCGCGTGCGGCCCGTCAGCTCTCTCAGGATGAGAAGGCGCGACGGGCTACCTTTGCGATCCGCAACGACGGCAGTGAAGCGGAGCTGGCGGCACAGCTGTCGGGCGTGCTTGACACTCTTGGAGGATGAGCGTCGCGCATCGACGACGTCGGCGAACTTTCGGCGCGGTTGCAGCCGTTGCGCTGGTGGGACTGGTGGTCGTGGTGCTGGCGCCACGCGTGGACCATGCTGTGCACGAACTCGCCCTGCCGCTGAGCGACACGGGCGTCATCCGCGAACAGGCTGCCGCCAAGCACCTGGACCCGGCGCTGATCGCCGCGGTGATCTACGCCGAGACGAAGTTCGACCCGCGCACCTCCTCCGCGGGCGCGGAGGGGCTGATGCAGATCGAGCCCGCGACCGCCGAATTCCTGGCCCGGCTTTCGGGTGGGTACCGATTTACGACGAGCGACCTTGGGACTCCCGCGATCAACGTGGCGTACGGGAGCTACTACCTGCGCTACCTGCTCGATCACTACCACGGCGATGAGATGCTCGCCGTGGCCGCTTACAACGCGGGCCTGGCGAACGTCGATCGCTGGGTGGCCGGGGCCGGCGCCGAAGGCCGCGATCTGACCGTCGATGAGATTCCGTTTTCTCAGACGCGCGCGTACGTGCGGCGGGTGCTGGCGGCGCAGCGTGAATACCGGGCGCTGTATGGGCACCGGTTGGGCATCGGCTGAGTCGGCGTTGGCGGCACGGGGTCGCCGCTAACGTAGGACCCGTTCATGCCCGAGTTCAAATTGGACAGCGCGTTCACGCCGACCGCCGATCAGCCGCGCGCGATCGAATCCCTCGCCGAAGGGGTCAACGCGGGCGAGCGGTTACCAGACCCTGCTGGGCGCCACCGGCACGGGCAAGACGATGACGATGGCGGCCACGATCGAGGCGGTGCAGCGCCCGACGCTCGTGATCGCGCACAACAAGACGCTCGCCGCGCAGCTGTGCAACGAGTTCCGCACGTTCTTCCCCGACAACGCGGTCGAGTACTTCGTCAGCTACTACGACTACTACCAGCCCGAGGCGTACGTGCCGAGCCGGGACCTGTACATCGAGAAGGACTCCGCGATCAACCAGGAGGTCGATCGCCTGCGCCACGCGGCGACCGCGGCGGTGTTCGCGCGCCGGGACGTGATCGTGGTGGCGTCGGTGTCGTGCATCTACGGGCTGGGCTCGCCCGAGGTGTACGAGATGAACATGCAGATACTCAAGCGCGGCGAGACGATCGACCGCGACCAGCTGCTGCGCAAACTCGTTTCGATTCAATACACGCGCAACGACACCGTGCTCGCACGCGGGTCGTTCCGGGTCAAGGGAGAGACGCTGGAGGTGTGGCCGGCGTACGCGGAGACAACGGCGTTCCGGGCGAGCATGTTCGGCGATGAGATCGAGCGGTTGCAGGAGTTCGACCCGCTGACGGGGGAGCTGATCGAGGACGACGTCGAGCACGTGGCGATCTGGCCGGCGACGCATTACAACGTCCGCGAGGGCACGGTCGAAGCTGCCGTGGAGGCGATCGGCTCAGAGCTGAACGAGCGCTGCGCGCAACTGGAGGTCAGACGGCAAGCCGCTGGAGTCACACCGGCTGCGCCAGAGGACGCAGTACGACATGGAGATGCTGCGCGAGATGGGGTTCTGCTCGGGGATCGAGAACTACTCGCGCATCCTCGACGGGCGCCGGCCGGGTGAGCGGCCGTACTGTCTGATCGATTATTTTCCGAAGGACTTCGTCTGCTTCATCGACGAGTCCCACCAGACCGTGCCGCAGATCGGGGGGATGCACGAGGGCGACAGGTCGCGTAAGCAGACGCTCGTGGACTACGGGTTCAGGCTGCCGAGCGCGCTGGACAACCGCCCGCAGACGTTCGCAGAGTTTTTGTCGATCACGCCGCAGCTGATGTTCGTCTCGGCCACGCCCGGCGAGTACGAGCGCACGCGCTCGGGACGGGTGGTCGAGCAGATCGTGCGCCCGACCGGCATCGTCGACCCGGTCGTGGAGGTGCGCGAGACCAAGAACCAGATCGACGATCTGATGAACGAGGTGCGCGCGCGCGTGGATCGCGACGAGCGCGTGCTGGTGACGACGCTGACCAAGAAAATGTCCGAGGACCTGTCGCAGTACCTGCTGGAGATGGGGTTCAAGACCAGGTACCTGCACTCGGAGATCGACACGCTCGAGCGCATCCAGATCATCCGCGACCTCAGACTCGGGGAGTACGACGTGCTCGTCGGCGTGAACCTGCTGCGCGAGGGGCTGGACCTGCCGGAGGTTTCGCTGGTCGCGATACTGGACGCCGACAAGGAGGGGTTCCTCAGAGGGGAGACGTCGCTGATCCAGACGATCGGCAGGGCGGCGCGGAACATCGAGGGGACCGTGCTGATGTATGCCGACCGCGAGACCAAGGCGATGCGCGCGGCGATCTCAGAGACCGACCGCCGGCGGGAGATCCAGCTCGCCTACAACGTCGAGCACGGGATCACCGCGGCGACGATCGTCAAGGGCATCTCCGACATCGCCGAGTTCCTACAGGCCGACTCGAAGGTTCCGCGCGGCAGCCGCCGGCGCGCCGCCGAGCGCCGGGCCAAGACCAAAGAGATGCCCACGCACGAGCTGGAGCGGATGGTGGTCGAACTCGAGGAGGAGATGAGCGCGGCGGCGGAGGACCTGCGCTTCGAGTACGCCGCCCAGCTGCGTGACGAGCTGCGCGAGCTGCGGCGCGACCTGCGCGAGATCCACGCGAACGAAGGCGACGTGGCAGAGGAACCCGCAGGCGAGATCGCATAACGGGCGGGCTTTTTTGGCGGGAGACCCGGTAGCCAGCCCCTTCCGGCCAACGCTGTCGGCGCCGGTCACCGCAGCGGTCGGCATGGTTGTGAGCGCTTTACGCGGCCACGAGCGGACGTGCCGGACCGACCGGATGGGCCGCCGTGATGCGGTGAGCACCGGCCGGGGCGTTCGCTAGGCTTCGGCGCAGTGGATCTGGACAGGCAGAGCATCGAGAAGCGCGACTTTCCGATCGGCCGGCGCGGGTACGATCCGGCCGCCGTGGACGCGCACCTGCGGGCGCTGGCGGGCGAGATCGAGGAATTGCAGCGCACGGCCGCCGGGCGCGGCGCGGACTCGCTGGCGGCGAGCGCGGGAACTCAGGTGCAGGCGATCGTCGCGGCCGCCGAGGTCGCGGCGGCGGAGATCGAGAGCGACGCACAGGCCAGCGCGGACAGCACGCGCGCGCAAGCCGCCCAGGACGCCGAGAAAACGCGCGCGGATGCGATCGCGAAAGCCCAGGCGCACGTCGCGGCCGTGAGTAGCGCAACCGCCACGCTGCTCGCGCGAGTCGAGTCGCTGGACGGCGAGACGAACGCGCTCGTGGACAGCCTGCGCGCGGGGGCGAGCCGGCTGGCGGGGGATCTGGCGGCCGTGGAGACGAACATGGGGGAGCTGTATGACGCGGCGTCGGGACGTGGCACAGTGTCGGCGGTTGCCCACGCGCGCGCGGCCGAGCCCGAGAAGCCTGCATATCCGGATGACGTGCCCGCGCCCCCAACTGCCGCATCCGCTCCTCCTCCTCCTCCTCCTCCTCCTCCACCACCACCACCTGTTCCGGCTGTGTCCGCACCGGAGGAGTCCTCACCCGCGCAGCCCGTGACCGAGAACGGCGATCTGGACGGCGCGCGGCTGGTCGCGCTGAACATGGCCCTGAACGGCGACTCGCGCGAGGACACCGACAAGTATCTCGCCGAGAACTACGAGGTCGCCGACCGGGCGAAGCTGCTGGACGAGGTGTACGCGGCGATCGAGGGGTAGCGCGCCGCCCGGCGGCAAGGCGAACGTCTGTTCGCCGCAATACAATAGCCGCGAATGCCAGCTCACGATCAGATCGTCGTCTCCGGCGCCAGGGAGCACAACCTCAAGGACATCTCGCTGACCCTGCCAAGGGACGCGCTGGTGGTGATCACGGGCCTGTCCGGCTCGGGCAAGTCGAGCCTCGCGTTCGACACGATCTACGCCGAGGGGCAAAGACGCTATGTCGAGTCGCTGTCGGCGTACGCCAGGCAGTTCCTGGGGCAGATGGACAAGCCGGACGTGGACTCGATCGAGGGCCTGTCCCCGGCGATCTCGATCGACCAGAAGACGACCTCGCGCAACCCGCGCTCGACGGTCGGGACGGTGACCGAGATCTATGACTACCTGCGGCTGCTGTGGTCGCGCGTGGGCAAGCCGCACTGTCCCATCTGCGGGCGCCCGATCGTGGGCCAATCGGCCGAGCAGATCATCGACCAGGCGATGGAGCTGGGCGAGGGCACGCGGTTCATGGTGATGGCGCCGCTCGTGCGCGGGCGCAAGGGCGAGTACGGCAAGCTGCTGGACGAGCTGCGCACGGACGGGTTTCAGCGCGTGAAGATCGACGACCGCGTACGCATGCTGGAGGAGTCGATCGTGCTCGACAAGCGCTACAAGCACGACATCTCGGTCGTCGTCGACCGCCTGGTGATGCGCCACGACCTGCGCAAGCGCCTGGCGGATTCGATCGAGACGGCGGTGGGCCGCGCGGAAGGGCTCGTGGAGATCGAGATCATCGGAGCGCCAGGCGCGGGGTCGGCGGCACAGGAGGAGCGCCCGCGTGCGACCGGAGCGAAGGGGGTGCGCTCCGCCGCCTCGCAGATTGTCCCGGGCGAGGTGCCGCCGCCGGGAACGGTGTTCACGTTCTCCGAGCGCTTCGCCTGCCCCGAGCACGGCCCGTCGCTGGTGGAGTTGGAGCCGAGGATCTTCTCGTTCAACTCGCCTCATGGTGCGTGCGAGCGCTGCACGGGGCTGGGCTCGCAGATGGAGATCGACCCGGAGATGCTCGTGCCCGACCCCTCGCTGTCGATGGGCGAGGGCGCGATCGTGCCGTGGGCGAACAGCGTGTCCAACTACTACGAGCAGGTCACCGAGGCGATCGCCGAACGCTACGACGTCGACCTCGACACGCCGTGGGAAGACCTCTCGCAGGAGGATCGCGACCTATTCCTGTATGGGACCGACGGGGAGAAGTTGCAGATCTCCTACCGCAACCGCTACGGCCGCCGGCGCTCGTATGCGACGCGCTTCGAGGGGATTGTCAAGAATCTGCAACGCCGCTACAAGGAGACCGAGTCCGAGGGGACGCGCGAGAAGATCGAGCAGTACATGTCGCTGCGCACCTGCCCGGTGTGCGACGGGGCGCGCCTGCGCGCGGAGTCCCGCGCGGTGCTCGTGGGGGGGACGCGGATCGAGGACTTCACCGCGCTGTCGGCTCGCCGCGCGCTGGAGTGGCTCGGAGAGGTCGAGCTCTCGGAGACCGACAGGCACGTCGCGCGGCTGATCCTGCGCGAGATCTCAGAGCGGCTGCAATTCCTTCAGAACGTCGGCATCGGCTACCTGTCGATGGATCGCGCCGCCGCGACGCTGTCCGGCGGGGAGGCGCAGCGGATCCGCCTGGCGACCCAGATCGGGAGCTCGCTCGTGGGCGTGCTGTACATCCTCGACGAGCCCTCGATCGGGCTGCACCAGCGCGACAACTCCAAGCTGATCGCGACACTCGAGCGGCTGCGCGAGCTGGGGAATACGGTGATCGTGGTCGAGCACGACGAGCAGACGATGCGCGCCGCCGACCATCTCGTTGATCTCGGGCCCGGAGCAGGAGAGCACGGCGGATGGATCGTCGCGCAGGGAACCGCCACGCAGGTGCAAAGCGTGAAGGGCTCGCTCACCGGGCAGTACCTGTCCGGCGCGCTCAGTGTCCCAGTGCCCGCGAAGAGGCGCAAGCCTAGTGGTTATGTGGAAATCGTCGGCGCAGCCCAGAACAATCTGCGCAAGATCGACGTGAAGGTGCCGCTCGGTGTGCTGACGTGTGTGACCGGCGTGTCCGGATCGGGCAAGAGCACGCTCGTCAACGAGGTGCTGTACAAGGCGGCCGCGAACCGCCTGAATCGCGCCCGTCAGCGCCCGGGCTCACACCGCGCGATCCACGGGCTGGAGCAGCTGGACAAGATCATCGCGGTCGACCAGTCGCCGATCGGGCGCACGCCGCGCTCGAATCCGGCCACGTACACGGGGTTGTTCGACGTGATCCGCGACATGTACGCAAAGACCCAGGAGGCGCGCGCGCGTGGCTACAAGCCGGGGCGGTTCAGCTTCAACGTCAAGGGCGGACGCTGCGAGGTCTGCAAGGGCGACGGGCAGATCAAGATCGAGATGCATTTTCTGCCCGACGTGTACGTGCCGTGCGAGCAGTGCCACGGCAAGCGCTACAACCGCGAGACGCTCGAAGTCAAGTTCAAGGGCCGCAGCATCGCCGACGTGCTCGATATGCCGATCGAGGAGGCGTTGAAGTTTTTTGAGCACATCCCCAAGGTGCGCCGTCGCCTGGAGACACTGCACGCGGTCGGCCTCGGTTACGTCCGACTCGGCCAGCCCGCGACGACGCTGTCGGGCGGGGAGGCGCAGCGCGTGAAGCTCGCGACCGAGCTGTCGAAGGTCGCGACTGGCAGGACTCTGTACATCCTCGACGAGCCCACGACCGGGCTGCATTTCGCCGACGTGCAGCGCCTGCTGGAGGTGCTGGCACGGCTGGTGGGAGCGGGCAACAGCGTGGTCGTGATCGAGCACAACCTCGACGTGATCAAGTGCGCGGACCGGCTGATCGACATGGGCCCCGAGGGGGGCGAGGAGGGGGGCATGGCGATCGCGACGGGCACCCCCGAGGAGGTCGCGGCCGAGCCGGCGTCGCACACAGGACAGTTCCTCGCCGAGCTGCTCACGCCCGCGCCCAAGCGCGCGGCCGGCGCCAAGCCCGGGAGGGGCGCTCAGCGCAAACGCCGCGCCAAGGTCGTGGCGTGAGTTCTGGCGCACACGCCACCACCATGTCGAACGAGGACGACGTCGCTCCGGTGGATTTGGCCCCGCAGATTGCCGCGGAAAGGTTGGCGCGCCGCGCACGGCTGTGGGCGCAGAAGTGGCGCTGGTATGAGCGCAACTCGCTGCCGTGGAACCGCGCGCTGATCCATGCGCAGTTCATGCGCAGCGAAGCGTTCGTGCGCTGGCCGGTGCACGGCAACGTGCTCGAGGCGCTGCGCGAGGGGCGCCTGCGAGTGGGGGCAGGGGCGCTGCTCGAGCCGAACGTGTGGATCACCGCTCCGGGCGATGCGCAGGTGCGGATCGGCGCGGGCACGTTCCTGAACATCGGCGTGATGATCGCCGCCGAGCGGCTGGTGGAGATCGGCGATCACTGCATGCTCGCGAACGGCTGTTTCGTGACGGACTCCAGTCACCGCTACGACGATCCCGAGCAGCCGGTGCCGTGGCAGGGCTTTGAGACGAAGGGCCCGACGCGGATCGGCGATAACTGCTGGCTGGGCGCGAACGTCGTCGTGACCGCTGGCGTGGAGATCGGGGAACGGTGCGTGATCGGGGCCAACAGCGTGGTGACGCGCGACATCGAGCCGTTCTCGGTCGCCGCCGGTGCGCCCGCACGGGTGCTCAGGCGGGTCGAGTACGAGTAGCCCTGCCTCCGGACCTCGCCGCGCCCTGGCCGTCGCCTGTTGCGGGCCGCGTCTCAGTTCAGCCGCGCGTGCAGGTCCGCCAGCTCGGCGGGGTCGATCTTGTAGGTGTGCTCGGGGCCCGGGTAGCGCCGGGTGCGCACATCCTCCGCGTAGGCGCTCACGCCGGCGTTCATCTCCTCCTGGAGGTTGGCGTAGCGCTTGACGAAGCGGGCTCCCAACCCATCGCGGATGCCGAGCAGGTCGTGGAACACGAGCACCTGCCCGTCGGTGGCGGGGCCGGCGCCGATGCCGATCACAGGGATCGTGATCGTGGGCATCAGCTCCTCGGTGACGGCGGCGGGGATCGCCTCGAACACGAGCGCGAAGCAGCCCGCCTCCTGCAGGGCGAGCGCCTCGGCGGCGATCTGTGCGGCCGCCGCCGCGGTCCGCCCCTGAGCCTTCCAGCCCCCGAGCGCGGTCGCGGTCTGGGGGGTGAGGCCGACATGGCCCATCACGGGGATCCCGGCGGCGATGATCGCGCGCGCGCGGCTGACCGAGGAGGGCCCGCCGCCCTCGAGCTTGACAGCCTCGCAGCCGGCCTCCTTGACCATGCGCATCGCGTTTGTGATCGCCTGCTCATCCGAGACCTCGTAGGAGCCGAACGGCATGTCGCCGATCAGCAGCGGGGTTCGCAGGCCGCGGCGGGCGGCGCGGGCGAGCACGAGCATGTCGCCGAGCTCCACCGGGGTGGTCGAGTTGTAGCCGAGGACCGTCGTCGCGGCCGAGTCGCCGACGAGCACCAGGTCGACGCCCGCCGCCTCGGCGGCCCGAGCAGACGGGTAGTCATAGGCGGTGACCATCACGATCGGTTCGCCGAGCCGCTTCTTTTCGGCGAGCAGCGGCAGGGTCATGGGCAGGCGTCCGGGGTCGGACGGAGCTTGGACGTGAGTGGGGGTATGGCTGGACATGTGGTTCCTCTCTGACGCGGTTGACGCTCGCGGGCCTCAGGCCAGCAGGGTCGCCACCTCGTCGTCGATCGTGATGATGCGGTTGGACTGCGCCTTGACGTGGACCACGCGAGGCTCGTAGCTGGACAGCTCGGCCTGGTCGTACTGGCCGTACGAGATGACGATGATCGTGTCGCCGCGATGCACCAGGCGCGCGGCGGCGCCGTTGACCTTGATCTCTCCCGAGCCGCGCCGGCCGGGGATCGTGTAGGTCTCAAAGCGCGCGCCGTTGTCGACATCGACCACGTGCACCTGCTCGTGCTCGAGGATGTCGGCGGCCTCGAGCAGGTCCGGGTCGATCGTGATCGACCCGACATAGTGCAGGTCGCAATCGGTGACGGTGGCGCGGTGGATCTTGGACTTGAGCATCACACGCTGCATGTGGTCGGCTCTCCCAGGGGTAGGTGGCTTGTGGATGGAGCGGGCAGGCTGCTCGCCCGCTCGGCTGTTCCGGCGGCGCTTAGGGCCGATCCCGCTAGGCCCGCACGTCTGGATGCGCCCGATGGCCTTCGCGGAGCTTTGTCCTCGGGCTCGACGTGGCACCACCATGCCTTCGCCCTTGCGTCCGCGCTCCGCTCGACCCTAGAACGCCCCAGCCGCACGTCCCTATCGGGATAGGCCCTTATGGCGCTCACGGCGATGGGTGCGAGCAAGACGTTGTCGATCAGGCGGATCTCACCGACACGGGCGGCCAGCACCAGCAGCGCCGGGCGATCGAGCCGATCGAGCGGATCGAACGTGTCGGGATCGACGATCGCCAGGTACTCGGGCTCGACGCCGAGCGGGACCATCGCGCCGGCGGCGGCTGCGAGCAGCGCTGCGGTGGAGCGCTCGCCGGTCCCGGCCAGCTCGGAGGCTGCCCGCAACGCCGCGGGCAGCGCGAGCGCCCGTGCGCGCTCGTCCGAATCGAGCAGGGCGTTGCGGCTGGACATCGCCAGGCCGTCGGGCTCGCGCACGGTCGGGCAGGCCTCGACCCGAACCGGCAGGTTGAGGTCGCTCACCAGCCGGCGAATGACGACCACTTGCTGGGCGTCCTTCTGACCGAAGTAGGCGATATCGGGCTGGGTCATGCACAGCAGCTTGGTGACGACCGTGCTCACACCCCGGAAGTGGGCGGCGCCACGGGCCTCGCCCTCCAGCGTGTCGGTCACGCCGAGCACCTCGACGGAAGTGGCGAACCCCGGCGGGTAGACGTCCTCGATCGAGGGAGCGAACAGCAGGTCGGCGCCGGCTTCGCCGGCAAGGGTGGCGTCCTCGCGCTCTCGCCGGGGGTAGCGATCGAGGTCGGCATGCTCGTTGAACTGAGCGGGGTTGACGAACAGCGAGACGACCACCACGTCGCAGTGCGCGCGGGCGCGGGCGATGAGCGACAGGTGGCCCTCGTGCAGGGCGCCCATCGTAGGAACGAGCCCGATCGTGCGCCCAGTGCGACGGGCAGGCGCGAGTGCGGCGCGCAGCTCGGTGACGGCACGCACGGTCCTCATGCGCTGGCGCTGAGCGAGGGTCGGGTGGTGTGGCTCATCGGTCTCGGTCCAGTTCCCTGCGGATACCGGCACGACTGAAGATTGTCTGGCGGGTGAGGCGGCTACTACAGGTCCATCTCGAGGGAGCTCGATGATGGCCTCCCGTCAATGATACAGCCGCTGCGGGCGGATGTGTGGCAGCCAGGGATCGTGTGTGCTCAGACTCACAGATGGGGCGTTGACGGTGCCATCAGCAGGGAGGTCATCACCAGGCGTCGACATACGGGCGCTTCTTGCCCCCCGGACGCTGCCACCACTGTGAATCGGTGTCGCTGAACAGGGTCGCGATCCAGCGTCGCGAGTCGGCGGGGTCGATCACGTCGTCGATCTCGCCGTAGGCGGCCATGTTCAATCCCCGGCCGTGCTCGTAGGCGGCGGCGACCGTCGCCTGAAAGACCCGCTCGCGCTCGTCGGGATCCTCGATCGCCTCGAGCTCGCGCCTCATCCCGAGCCGCACTGCTCCCTCCAGGCCCATCCCGCCGAACTCCGATGTCGGCCAGCCGACGGTGAACAGCGGCGCCTTGAAGCCGCCGCCCGCCATCGCCTGCGCCCCGAGCCCGTAGCCCTTGCGCAGCACGATCGTGCCGGTCGGCACCGTGAGGTTCGCGCCGGTCAAGAACATCCGCGAGAAATGACGGACGGTCGCGGTTCGCTCGGCCTCGGGTCCGACCATGAAGCCGGGCGTGTCGCACAGGAACAGCAGGGGCAGCTCGAACGCGTCGCAGAGCTGCATGAAGCGTGCCGCCTTGTCGGCGCCATCAGCGTCGATCGCCCCGCCCAGGTGAGGCGGATTGTTGGCGATCACTCCAAGTGAACGGCCATCGACGCGGGCGAGAGCGGTGACGATGCCCGCCCCGAAGCCGCGGCGCAGCTCGAGCACAGAGTCCTCGTCAAACAGCCCGCCGAGCACCAGGCGCACGTCATAGATCTGCCGGCGCCGCTCGGGGACGATGTCCCGCAGCCGCCGCTGGTCGGGCACGCGCGCGTCGTCCGCCGGCAGCGGGTCCCCGAAGTAGGAGAGATAGCGCTTGGCCGCCGCGACCGCGGCGCGATCGTCTGCGACGCGCAGGTCGACCACGCCGTTGGCGTGCTGCACGGCGATCGGGCCGACCTCGGCGGGCTCGTAGACGCCCAGTCCGCCGCCCTCGATCATCGCCGGGCCGCCCATGCCGATGCTCGAATCCTCGGTCGCGATCACCACGTCACAGCACCCGAGCAGCGCGGCGTTGCCGGCGAAGCAGTTCCCGGAGGCGATCCCGACGAGCGGCACCAGGCCGCTCAGGCGCGCGAACAGATTGAAGGCGCGGCAGTCAAGGCCGGCGACGATCGGCATGTCCACATCGCCCGGTCGTCCACCGCCGCCCTCGGCGAACAGCAGCACCGGCAGCTTGCGCCGCTGCGCGAGCTCGAACAGACGGTCCTTCTTGGCGTGGTTGCGCATGCCCTGGGTGCCGGCGAGAACCATGTAGTCGTAGGACATCGCGACGCACCGCCGGCCCTCGATCTCTCCGAGTCCACCGACCAGACCGTCGGCCGGAGTGCGGGCGATCAGCTCCTCGCGTGAACGGCGGCGCTCCTGAGCGGCGAACAGGAGTGGCCCGTACTCGACGAACGTGCCGTCGTCCACGAGTTCGGCAAGGTTCTCGCGAGCGGTGCGTCGCCCGTGCGCGTGGCGCTTGACGACCGCCTCGCCTCGTGCGGCGTCCAAGCCGATCTCGTGACGTTTGCGCACCGCCTGCAGATCCGCGCGCTCGCCGCCGTTCGCGGCGTCCGAATCGGAGGGCGGCACCATCGCGAGATCATCGCTCATGGACACCGGACAGGTCGAGCGGACGTGTCGCCCGCGAGCACGCGCTATGGGATCACACACCCCGGCGGGCACAGGAACTAGCATGCAGGCGATGTCAGCCCAGGAGAGCGAGCTCCCGGCATCCGAGCGACGTGAGGCGCTCAAGCAGGTGTACGCGCAGACGCAGAAGTGCGTGCGCTGCGCCGAGCTGGCGGCGACCCGCAAGACGGTCGTGTTCGGCGCGGGGAACGCTGACGCGGAGCTGATGTTCGTGGGGGAGGCTCCCGGTGCGAGCGAGGACGAGCAGGGCGTGCCGTTCGTCGGTCAGGCCGGCAAGCTGCTGGAGAAGCTGCTGGGGGAGATCGGGATGGCTCGTGCGGACGTGTTCATAGCGAACGTGCTCAAGTGCCGTCCGCCGCAGAACCGCGATCCGCAGCCAGTCGAGATCGACAACTGCAAGGGGTACCTGTACCGCCAGGTCGAGCTGATCCAGCCGACGGTGATCTGCACGCTCGGCAATTTCTCCACCAAGCTGCTGCGCGAGGACCCGACCGGAATCACGCGCGTGCACGGGCAGCCGGAGGTGTTGACGCTGGGCAGGCGCGCGGTGCGGCTCTACCCCATATTCCATCCGGCCGCCGCGCTGTACACGCCGCGGATGCTCGAGACGCTGCGCGAGGATTTCGCGCGGCTGCCGGAGCTGCTCGCGCTCGGGGCGCCTGAGCAGCCGGAGGACTCGCAGGCGCCGGAGCTGGACGAGATCGATCTCGTCCAGGTTCGGGCAGACACACAGGCCGCAGATCCGGGCAAAGCAGGCGCTTCCGAGGCCGCGGAGGCCGATCAACTGGACCTGTTCTAGAGGCTTGATGTGGGTTGCGCCTTCCGCCGGAGTGGGGCAGTCGTGCAGATCGATGGCGGGCGCGCGCGATAAAGACGGTGGGTCTTGTACATAGTTTTAAACCTCGGTATCACCATCGCTATACACAGTTATTTTTTTATAACAACATTTCCTTCCCACTTCCACCCCTCACCCCTTCCACCCCTTCATATTAATACTATAGTGTCACTCATTGCTCATTCTCCTGTCTCCCAACCCCCTTCAACCCACATCAACCCTCTAGACACGATCCCCTGCTCGGGCCGCAATAGCGCCTCAGAGCAGGGGATTTGAACTGGATGTCGAAAGATTTTCATCCAGGGCCTCTAAAGGTGATGGCAATGCATGCCGATACCGGCCCTGTCTCCATCCTCCCTAGCAGTGACGACCGGCCCGCGCTTCCCTCTTTCGCGGGCCGGTCGCGTTAAGCGCTTCGCGATTGGACAGGCCGATCGTGGACAGGCCGATCGTGGGCACGCCCGTCACAGCTCGAAGCTCTAGGGCCCCCACTGGCGGCACCGCCGGCCGGGGGTCTGGGATTCATGCTCCGCCGCCATGCGCTGGAAGTGCTCGTCTGGAGCATCCGGTTTGGCTCTAGAGTCTCGTCGTGGCCGCGCGCATCGTCGAGACCGCAGACCCAGACGAGACAGAGGCTCTCGGCGCCGAGCTGGCAGCCGGTCTGAGTGCGGGTGACGTGGTGCTGGTCGCCGGCGAGCTCGGCGCCGGCAAGACGACACTGGTGCGCGGCGCGGCGCGGGCTCTGGGTGTCTCCGATCCGGTCACAAGCCCTACGTTCAGCATCGGCCACCGTTACCGGGGCACGAACGTGACGGTGTCGCATCTGGACCTGTACCGCCTGGAGGGTCTGCAACGCGAGGATCCGGAGCTGCTGGAGGACTATCTCGGCTCGGCTCGGATCGCGTTCGTGGAGTGGCCCGAGACCGCGGGCTCGGAGTTGCCGGACGCCCGCCTGCGCGTGACGCTCACCCACGCGGGCGACAATCACAGGCGCATCGAGGTGGTGGAGCTGCGTGCCTCTTCATCTCCGGGGCTCCGCTCAGGAGGGGCGTCAGGGTGATCGTGCTCGGCTTCGACACGGCGACGCCGGCGACCGCGATCGGGTTGCGACTCGCTGACGGGAGCACGGTGCAGGCGCGCGACGATCCCGAGCCGGGCGAGCGCCCCGGGCACGCCACCCGCCTGCTGCCGCTTACCGCGCAGCTGCTCGCCGGGGCTGGACTGCGCTGGGGGGATCTGGACCGGATCGCGGTGGGGCTCGGTCCCGGGACGTTCACGGGCCTGCGCATCGGTGTGGCCACGGCCCGCGGTCTGGCGCAGTCACTCGGAGTCGAGCTGGTCGGCGTGTCCAGCCTGCGGGCGCTGGCCCAGGCGCAGCTGAGACGAGAAGGGGAAGATCGAGGAGGAGTGCTTGCGGTGATCGATGCTCGACGCGGAGAGGTATTTGCGGGCGCCTACGCGCTCGCGAAACGGTTGGACGTGGATTGCATGCGTGCCTGCCCGCTGGAGCTGTCCGCTCCACGGGCGCTCGCGCCTACGGATCTCGGCGATGTTTTGCTGGACGTGGCCGCGAGGGGCGAGCATGTCACGCGCTGGATCGCGGTGGGGAATGGGGCGGTGTTGCATCGCGACCGACTGGAAGCGCTTGGGGTGCAGGTACCGCGGGAGACCTCACCGCTGCACAGAGTGAGCGGTGAGGCGATCTGTGAGATCGCGGCGAGCTCCGCCGCGGAGGCGATCGAGACGGTGCTGCCCGACTACCGGCGCCGGCCCGACGCGGAGATCGCGTTGGAACGTGCGGGTGTGTCGGGGGGAGTGAGAGCATGAGCTCGCGGTGGACGGCTGAGCTCGGGATCGACCATCTGCACGATGTCGAGATCCGGCGGCTCGTCTATCCCGACCTGCCGAACGTGATCGCGATCGAGCGCCGTGTTTTCCCAACCCCGTGGTCGCTGGCGATGTTCGTGTTGGAGCTGTCCAAGCAGTCTGGGATCTGCCTCGCGGCGATGCTCCCCAACGGACGCGGGCGACAGTTGATCGGATATCTGATCTGCTCCCGCTACGAGACCATCTGGCACGTGATGAACATCGCGGTCGAGACTGAGCATCAGCGCAGGGGCGTGGCCTCGACGCTGCTCGCCGAGCTGTATGAACGCGTCGGCGATGAGACCGCTCGATTCACCTTGGAGGTGCGCCGTTCCAACCTGCTCGCGATCCGCCTGTATGAGCGGGAGGGCTTCCGCGCGGCCGGCCTGCGCCGCCGCTACTACCAGGACAACGGCGAGGATGCGCTCGTGATGTGGCGCACTCCGGCGACCCTGGCCGGCCACCTGGACGACGTGCCCAATCCGGGTCCCGTATGAGGGACGGCGATCCCGGTCGGATCCTGGCCTTGGAGACGAGCTGTGACGACACGTGCGCCGCGGTGCTCGACGCCCGGGGGATGGCATGCTCGAACGTGATCTCCTCGCAGGGCGTGCACGATCGTTACGGCGGGGTTGTCCCCGAGATCGCCTCCCGTCACCATCTCGAGCTCGTCAACCTCGTGATCGAGCAGGCCTTGAACGAGGCGGGGATGACGCTCTCAGAGATCGAGCTGGTCGCGGCCACGCAGGGCCCCGGGCTTGTGGGGGCGCTGCTGGTGGGTTTCTCCACGGCCAAGGCGCTGGCGGCTGGGCGCGAGCTGCCGTTCGCCGCAGTCGATCATTTGCAGGGTCACGTGGCCGCCAACTTCATCGCTCCCGCACGGGCGAGCGATGGTCCGCGGCGCGACCGATCAGAGACGGGGGACTCCATCGCCGACCCAGCCCTCCGGTCTGTGTCTCCCGGCGGACACGCGTTCGAGCCGCCGTTCGTGTGCCTGATCGCCAGTGGGGGACACACGCTGCTGACGCACGTGGCTGAGCACGATGGCTTCCGCGTGCTCGGACGCACGCTCGATGACGCCGCGGGTGAGGCGTTCGACAAGGGGGCGAGGATGCTCGGCCTCGGCTATCCCGGCGGCGCCGCGCTCGAACGGCTGGCGGCAGGCGGCGATCCGAACGCGTTCGCGTTTCCCGGCTCCCACGCCGACCGTGCGCGTGGCGGCAAGGGGACGAGCAGGCAGAAGTTCGAGCAGGGCCTTGACTTCTCGTTCGCGGGGTTGAAGACGGCGTTGCTGTACCGGCTGCGCGATCTGTCCGCTGCTGAGATCCAGGCGCGGGCGCCAGACCTTGCTGCCTCCTACCAGGAGGCGATCGTAGACAGCCTGCTCGTGCACGCCGACCGAGGACTGCAAACGACCGGGCTGGACCGTCTCGCGGTCGGGGGTGGCGTGGCCGCCAACGGCGAGCTGCGCCGGCGGCTCAAGGAGCTTCCCGGGGTGACCGTGCACGTGCCGGCTCGTGAGCTGTGCACCGACAACGCCGCGATGATCGCATCAGCCGCGCGTTTTGGCGAGCGCCTGGAGTATCCGGCGTACCTGAGGCTCGACGCGTACGCGACCGGAGAACGCTCGCCGCGATGACCTTGGTGCGATGACTCTGATCACCGTCTACTCCGCACCCGACTGCCATCTGTGCGCGGATGCCATAGGCACCCTGCGCGCGCTGCAGGCGGAGCTGGGATTTGAGCTAGATGAGCGCGACATCACCGCCGATGAGGTGCTGCACCGCGCCTATTTCGAGCGGATACCCGTTGTCACGCTCGACGGCGAGGAGGTGTGCGAATACGTCGTCGATGAGCAGATCCTGCGCGAACGTCTAGAGTCACGACGATGAGCTATCGCGAGCCGACGACCAGTTCCGACGGGGTCGAGCACAACGGCGTCGTCTCCGGCGAGCAACGGCTCTCGCTGGGCGTGGCGGCGAGGCTGTCGCGCTACCTGCAGGTGCTGACGCAGGCCAAGAAGATGGGCAAGGAGACGATCTCCTCCCAGGAGCTCTCGGACTACACGCACGTGAACTCGACTCAGATCCGCCGCGACCTGTCGGGGTTTGGGAAGTTCGGCAAGCGCGGCGTCGGCTACAACGTCGAGGCGCTGGTCTCGCAGATCCGCAAGATCCTGCGCACGGCCGGTCAGCACAACATCGCGCTGCTCGGCGCCGGACACCTGGGCAAGGCGATCGCCTCCTCGGATATCTTCGCCGATCACGGCTTTCGCGTCGTCGCGATCTTCGACGTGGACCCGGCGAAGGTGGGCACGACGGTCGGCAGCCAGGCCGTGCGTCACACCGGCGATCTGCGCCAGGTGGTGGAGGACGAGGACATCGTGGTCGGTGTTCTGGCCGTACCCACGCGCGCCGCGCAACAGCTCGCGGACGAGCTGGTGGAGGCGGGCGTGAAGATCATCTTCAACTACTCCGAGTCGCTGCTGGCGGTCCCACCGGAGGTGACCGTCCACACATCGAGCCCCGCGGTCGATCTGCTCTACGCGCTGTACTTCTATCTGACCTGAGTGGCCTGAGTCCCGGAGTCGCGTACACGCGAGTAACACTGGCTACCGTAACGCCCCGAACGCAAACCCCACGCAGGCAGCAGATGCCCACGCCACATATGACCAGCCTGGACCTAGACCGAGCGGCCGAGACGTTCGCGCAGACGCCCGACGGCACCGTCGGGGTCGAGGAGGAGTTCTCGATCCTGCACCCGCGGACGCTCGAACTGGCGCCGCGCTTCGAGGAGCTGCGCGCCGCCGCCGAGGACGATCGGCTGCTGCACGAGCACATCACGGGCGAGCTGATCTCCTCGGAGATCGAGATCATCTCCGGCGTGGGGGAGGACCTGCACGACGCGCTCGATCGTCAGCGCGAGCGCCGCAGGCGCCTGTTCGCGCTTGCCGAGTCCCAGGGCGCGGCGCTCGGCGCCACCGGCACCCATCCGTGGGCGGACTACCGCGAGCAGCCGATCATCGACACCGAGCACTACCGCCGTGTCGAGGAGGGGCTGAAGTACGTGGCGTGGCGCAACAACACGTTCAGCCTGCACGTGCACCTGGGCGTGCGCGGCATCGACCGCGCGGTGCGCGCCTGCGACCGGCTGCGGCCGGTGCTGCCGCTGCTGCTGGCGATCTCCGCCAACTCGCCCTACCTGGACGGTCGCGACACGGGGTTGCACTCGGCGCGGACGCAGAGCTTCACCAAGAGCTTCCCGCGCTGCGGCGTGCCCGACGCGTTCGGTGGCTGGCCAGCCTACCGCGAGTACATCGAGTTCCTGAAGCAAACGGGCTCGATCGTCGAGTTCACCCAGGTGTGGTGGTCGGTCAGACCCCACTTCAGCTTCGGCACCGTGGAGGTGCGTATCTGCGACGCGCAGGCGAGCGCGCAGGAGTCCGATGCGCTGACCGCGCTGATGGTCGCGTGCATCGCACAAGCCGTGCGCGATGTGGACGAGGGTGTCCCCGCCCCCGCCCCCGCGTCGCGACTGATCGAGGAGAACATGTGGCGCGCGATCCGTTACGGGCTCGACGGGCGGTTGATCGATCTGGAACATGCCACGGAGTACCCGGCGCGCGAGGCGATCGAGCGGCTGGCCGCGTGGACGGCGCCGGTTCGCGCCGAGCTGGGCATCGAGCCGGCTTTCCCCGAGCGCAACGGCGCGCAGCGCCAGCGACGCTTGATCGAGGCGGGCGCGAGCAGCGAGGAGGTGTTCGCGGCCTCGGTCGCGGAGACCCGACGGACCTATTCCTACGAACCCTCAGAGGAGGTGACGGTGTGAGCACCGATCCAGTCGGAGCGGCGAACGAGGAGCCGGGCGCCGGCGACGCACAGAGTCAGCCGAGCGAGGAGGAGCTGCGCGCCGCCTATGAAGCGGAGATGAGTCGCATCTCGAGCGCCGACATGATCCTGCAGGCGACGGTGTCGCTGCTGAACATCGGCGGATACCGATTGGGGCTTGCACCGGGCGCCGGTGAGGCCAAGCAGCCGGCGGAGCAGGGGCGCGATCTGGAGCAGGTGCGTGACGCGATCGACGGCGCGCGCGCACTGTTGGGAATCCTCGAGCGCACACGTCCCAACGAGCTGCGTCCGCTGCGCGACGCGCTCTCCCAGTTGCAGATGGCCTACGCGCGCGAGGCCGGGGCGAGCGCCCCTTCCACTCCGCCCGGAGCCCAGGGCGCCCAAGTTCCTCCCGCTGCCAACAAGCCGGACGCGCCCGCGGCGCAGGAGGAGCCGGGCGGACCGGGGCCGGCAGAGTCCAGCGGCAGGCTGTGGGTGCCCGGCCGTTGAACGGCCGGGCACCCGTACCGATCCTGCCCACCCCGCTGAGCGGTTGAGCAGCCGTCCGCGGGCTGGGGGAAACGGATGGGGGCGATCCTCCGCGCGAACCCAGCGGGGCAATCGAGGCCCCGAAGGGCTCCCCAGCCGCCGCTTCGCCGGCGAGCACGATAGACTGCGCGCGCCTTTGCCCCGGGTGAGGGCTCTGCAGGAGCGAGCCGGGGGCATATGTACGCGCGAACATCCTCGCGCGGCACGCCAATCAGACCGCGGAGGATTAACCGTTGAGCAGCTTTCTGACGAACCATGGGGTCGTCGTCGCCCTTGTATGCGCAGCCTGCGCTGTGATCTACGGCCTCCTGACCACGCGATCCCTGCTCGCGCTGTCGCCGGGCAACGAGAAGATGCAGGGCATCTCGCTGGCCGTCCAGCAGGGCGCGCGCGCCTACCTGAACCGTCAGTACACGACGATCGCGGTGGTGGGCGTGGTGCTGTTCGTCGCGCTGATCTTCATCCAGAACATCGCCGTGGCGTGCGGGTTCGCGATCGGCGGCATCCTGTCCGGGTCGACCGGCTACATCGGCATGAACGTCTCGGTGCGCTCCAACGCGCGCGTGGCCGAGGCTGCCCGCGGCGGGGTCACCCCCGCCTTGAGCGTCGCGTTCCGCGGCGGGGCGATCACCGGACTGCTGGTCGTCGGACTGGCGCTGATCGGCGTCGCCGGCTACTACGGGGCGCTGACGTCATTCTTCA
The DNA here is from genome assembly GCA_963749285.1 of uncultured Solirubrobacterales bacterium. Lineage (GTDB taxonomy): Bacteria > Actinomycetota > Thermoleophilia > Solirubrobacterales > Solirubrobacteraceae > Palsa-744. The sequence goes on from CAVVMD010000002.1 coordinate 823,235, forward strand.
ACGACAGCCCCAAGACGGCGGTCGACGCGCTGATCGGGCTCGGCTTCGGCGGCTCGCTGATCTCCGTGTTCGCCCGCCTGGGCGGCGGCATCTTCACGAAGGCGGCGGACGTGGGCGCCGACCTCGTCGGCAAGGTCGAGGCCGGCATCCCCGAGGACGACCCGCGCAACCCGGCGACGATCGCCGACAACGTGGGCGACAACGTCGGCGACTGCGCCGGTATGGCGGCCGACCTGTTCGAGACCTACGCGGTCACCGCGATCGCCGTGATGCTGCTCGGCGTGCTCACCTTCCACGAGTCCACGCGCGTCGTGCTCTACCCGCTGGTGATCGGCGGCGTGGCGATCATCGCCTCGATCATCGGCACGTTCGCGGTGCGCTCGAGCTCCGGCAACGTCGAGCGTGCGCTGCTGCAGGGGCTGATCGTCTCCGGGGTGATCGCCGCCGCGGCGTTCGCCCCGATCACCTACTGGATGATGCGCGACATCACGTTCAGGGTCGTGGGCAATCTCGTGAACACGCCCAGCTGGACACATCTGTACCTGTGCTCGCTGATCGGGATCGCGGTCACCGCGCTGCTGTTCGGACTAACCGAATATTACACTTCGACGCGCTTCTCGCCGGTCAAGAAGACCGCCAAAGCCTCGATCACCGGCCACGCGACGAACATCATTCAGGGCTTCTCCTCGGGCCTGCAGGCGACGGCGCTGCCGGCGATCGTGATCGTGCTCGGCATCCTCGGCTCGTGGAAGCTCGCGGGCGGTGGCGTCACCGGCATCTACGGCATCGGCGTCGCTGCGGTGGGGCTGCTCTCGCTGACCGGGCTGATCGTCGCGCTCGATGCGTTCGGCCCGATCACCGACAACGCGGGCGGTATCGCGGAGATGGCGGACCTGCCCGAGGACGTGCGCAAGGTCACCGATCGGCTCGACGCGGTCGGTAACACGACCAAGGCGGTGACGAAGGGTTACGCGATCGGCTCCGCCGTGCTCGCCGCGATCGTGCTGTTCGCCGGGTTCGAGAAAGAACTCGAGGTCAAGGCCGGGCATCTGATCTCATTCGGCATCAACGAACCGCCCGTGCTGATCGGGCTGATCCTCGGTGGGCTGATGGTGTGCCTGTTCGCCTCGCTCTCGATCGAGGCCGTGGGTCGCGCCGGTGGCGCCGTGGTCGAGGAGGTCCGCCGCCAGTTCCGCGAGCATCCGGGGATCATGGACTACACCGAAGAGCCCGACTACGCGACCTGCGTGGACATCGTCACGAAGACCGCTCAGCGCGAGATGATCCTGCCCTCGCTGCTGCCGATCCTGCTGACGCTGATCGTCGGGCTGATCGATCAGCAGGCGCTCGGGGGCCTCTTGATCGGGGTGATCGTCGTCGGCTACTTCTTCGCCGTGATGATGACCGCGGGCGGTGGCGCGTGGGACAACGCCAAGAAGCTGATCGAGGACGGAGCGTTCGGCGGCAAGGGCTCGGAAGCCCACGCCGCCTCGGTCACGGGCGACACGGTCGGCGACCCGTTCAAGGACACCGCCGGGCCCGCGATCAACCCGATGATCAAGGTGGCCAACATCGTCGCGATCCTGATCATTCCGCTGATCACCTGAATGGATCAGGAAGGCTGTGCCACATGCGGCACAGCCCGGAACTGCACATGTGCAGTTCCGCCGACCGGCGCATGCGCCGGTCGGGAGACAAGCCGCATGCGGCTTGTCCGGGGGCGCGCATGCGCGCCCCCGCCCGTTGGCGCATGCGCCAACGGGGACAACATCAGCTTTATAAAGCATGTGCGGCACTCCGCTAAGGCCCTGCGTGCGTCGCTGGAACAGAGAGATCAGATGTCGATCGCAGCCCGGAATAAGCTCCAGGTGAGATGACTCCCCGACAGGCTCATCGCGCGGGCACGCTGGTGCTCTCCCTGCTGATGGGAGCGATCGGCGTGGCGTTGATCGTGCAGGCCGTGGGCGGGCACGGGAGCATCGTCTCGCCCCGATTGCTGCTCGGTGTGCTGTTCATTGCCGCGGGCGGGGGACGGATGTATGTGGAGAAGCGTAGGGGGGATCGCGGAGCATGAGCACGCCGCCGGACACCGACGGAGGAACCGGAACGCCCGACGGGGCGGGCCTGGAGCACACCGCTGACGAGGTCGAGCAGGCCGCGGCGGAGGTCGAGCGGGCGACTGCCACCGGTCGGAGATCCAGTGGCATCTCCGATCGTTCAGCGGCGCGCTCGCGCGTGATCGTCAAACGCAGCATCGGCTCACCGCGACTGTTCGCGATCGTCTACACCTCGCTGGCGAGTGCGATCTACTTCTCGTTGGGCGTGATCGCCGGCCACGCGCTTGGTCTGACCCCGGTCGTGTTCCTGCTCGCGGCGCTGTTCTTTGGGCTCACCGCGCTGACCTACGTCGAGGGGGCGTCCCTGCATCAGGATCGTGGCGGGTCGACCGTGTTCGCGCGCTACGCGTTCAACGAGCTCGTCAGCTTCATCGCCGGCTGGGCGGTGCTCCTGGACTACATCATCCTGATCGCCGTCACGACCTACTCGGCGACACAGTACCTGCGCGTGTTCTGGCATCCGCTCGGCAACTCGACGGAGGCGCTGCTGCTGTCGCTCGCGTTCATCGCCTGGGTTGTGCTCGCCAACATCCGCGGCTTCGGCGGCCGTCGCGCGCGCCGGATCGGGATGCTCGTGATCGGTGATCTGGCGCTGCAGCTGCTGATCGTCGTGCTCGGCCTGGTGCTGTTCTTCGATCCGCACACGCTGCTCGCGCCGATCAATCTCGGCAGCGCGCCCACCTGGTCGGGCTTCATCTTCGCGTTGACGATCGCCGCGATCGCGTTCACGAGCCTGGAGTCGGCCGCCGGGCTGGCGGGAGAGGTGCGGATCAGCCGCGCCGGCCTGCGCCAAATGGTCGCCAGCGGCACGGCCACGGTCGTGCTCGGATACGTGGGCATCGCGCTGGTGGCGGTCACGGCGCTGCCCGTGCACGACGGTCACACCGAGCTGGCGAGCAGGTATCTGGACGACCCGGTGATCGGCATCGTCACGCAGATGCACCCGCACTGGCTCGCACAGAGCCTGATGTATCTCGTCGGGGCGCTCGCGACGCTGACGCTGATCGCGGCCGCGAACTCGGCGATGCTGGGGCTCTCGCGGCTGGCGTACTCGCTGTCGACCAATCGTCAGATTCCCAGCGGTCTCGGGCGGCTGCACCCCCAGCGCTCGACCCCGTACGTGCTGATCGTCCTCGCGGGAGTGATCGCGGCCGGTCTGGCGGCATCGGAGAACCTCGATTTTCTCGTCGGGCTGTATGCGTTCGGGGCGATGCTCGCGTTCACGATCGCGCACCTGTCGATCTGCAAGCTGCGCTACTCCGAGCCGGACCGTGATCGCCCGTACAAGGTGCCGCTGTCGATCAGGTGCAGAGGCGGCGAGCTGCCGCTGCCGGCGGTCTTCGGCGCGCTCGTCTCCGGGGCGGGATGGCTCGCCGTGATGGTGGTGCACGAACCCGCGCGCTACGTGGGCCTGGGGTGGATGGCGGGGGGGATCGCGCTGTACGTGGTCTACCGCCGGGCGGATGAGACCTCGCTGTTGCGACGGGTCACCGTCTCGCCTCAGATCCTGCGCTCCGAGCCGGCCGCCGAGCGCTACGACTATGGCTCGATCCTGGTGCCGCTGCTCGGCACGAGTCTGGACGACGACATCGTCCAGACGGCCGCTCTGCTGGTCTCCGGCGAGCCGACCGACGACGCCGCGATCGACACCGCGACGATCGAGGCCGTGTGGATGTTCGTGATCCCGATGTCGCTGCCGCTGGACGCGCGCCTGCCCGAAGCTCAGGTCAAGCACGCCCGCCAAGCGCTGGCGCGAGCCAAGGCGGTGGGGGAGGAGTACACGGGCGTGCAGGTGGCCACGGCCACGGTGCGGACCAGGCGCGCGGGCTACGCGATCGTCGATGAGGCCAGACGTCGCGGGGTGGAGGCGATCGTGCTCGCCGCGGAGGAGCCCTCGCGCATCCGCGGCGGTGCGCGCCTGGGAGGACGCGGCGGACCGCTGGAGGACTTCGTCGGAGACGTCACCAAGTACGTGGTGGCCAAGGCGACCTGTCGTGTGATCGTCACCGCGCCGGCGGCCGGTGACGACGCCCGTGAGTCGCGTGAGCCGGTGGCGGCGACGGCGGGATCTTGAAGGCCGTACCGATGATAGGACGGCGCCAGCATGGGTGATTGCGACAGTGACCCTCAGGGTCATGCGCATGCGGATGGACGCGGTACGCCCGGGACTGCGGGCGTGAGCGCGCGCATCGTCTAATCTCCGCCCCATGTTCGTGATGATCGTGGGTGCCGGACGCGTCGGTTCAGCCGTTGCAAAGTCCGCATTGGCGGCCGGGCACGAAGTGTCGGTGCTCGACGAGGACCCGCTCTCGCACGAGCGCCTGGACGCCGGCCAGGGCCGTAGCTGGGAGGACGCCGAAGGTCAGTTCACGGTCGGCACGGCGCTCGAGATCGACGCGCTGATGGGAGCCGGGATCGAGCGCGCGGACGTGTTCATCGCCTCGACCGACGGCGATAACACGAACCTGATCATCGCCCAGATCGCCCAGAAGCGCTTCGGCGTGCGGAAGGTGATCGCGCGGGTGATGGACCCCGCGCGCGCCAACTGGTACGGCGAACAGGGCCTGGACACGATCTCTCCCACCAAGCACGCGATCGAGATGTTCGAGCGCGCCCTGCAACCAGAGCTCGCCTGAGGGTCCGCGGGCTGTGTACGCAATCGTCGTCGGAGCCGGCAAGGTCGGGCGCAACCTCGCCCGCGAGCTGATCGTCAAGGGCCACGAGGTCACGCTGATCGAGTCCTCGCGCTCGTGCTATCTCGCGATCGAGGAAGAGTTCGAGCACGCCGTCCAGTACGGCGACGCGACCGAGCTGTGGGTGCTCGAGCGCTCCGGCATCCAGCGCGCCGACCTCGTGGTCGCCGTGACCGGCGACGACGAGGACAACATGCTCGTGTGCCAGGTCGCCAAGGAGAAGTACCTGTGCGATCGCATCATCGCGCGCGTCAACAACCCCCGCAACCACGACCACTTCCGGCTGCTGGGAATCCAGCCCGCCGTGTCCGCGACCGACCTGATCCTGCGCCTGATCGAGCACGAGGTGCCCCGCTACGGTCTCGTGCACCTGCTCGCCCTGGAAGAGGAGCGCCTGGAGATCATCGAGCTCGAGGTCAGCTCCGACGCGCCCGTCATCGGCGAGCGCGTCGGCGATATCGCACTGCCCGAGGGCAGCCTGATCATCTCGGTCCTGCGCGAGGGATCCGGCTTCGTCCCCAAGCCCGACACGGTGATCGAAGACGGCGACGAGGTGTTGCTCGTGCTCGACCCGGGTCTCGAGGAGTCGATCACCGCGTACTTCGCGCCGGACGCCAGCCCCGCGCAGGCGTAGGCGCTCACAGAGCGAGGCCCGACTCAGTAGGGGGCGATCGCTATCCTTGGCTGTCCGGTCCGGGATGGTGTAACCGGCAACACGCCTGCCTCTGGAGCAGGAATTTGGGGTTCGAATCCCTGTCCCGGAGTACGCTTGCGCCCCGTAAACACGGGGCGTTTCGCGTTCCTGGGGGTGCTCGGGCCAGGATTTGGGCCAGTCGTGCTGACCAAGAGTGCTCGGTCCGAGGCGCTGCATAAGCTCGCTCGGTGGGTCCAGCGAAGCAATCCAGGAAGAAGGCCGACTCCGCTGCCGGTGGGCCGCCTCCGATGAGGCGGCGCTGGCGCGACTACAGGACCGCCTCGGGTCGCAGCCCTGTCGAGGAGTTCATCGAGGAGCTCTCCGATTCCGACGCGGCGGCTGTGCTCGCCGGCATGGAGGAGGTTCGCGATCGAGGTCTGCGGGCCGCCCGCCATCTTGAAGGGGATATCTGGGAGGTCAGGGTGGACGGCGATCGGGTCATCTACCGCATCCTGTTCGCGGAGGAAGGCAGCCGCGGGCAGGTTCTGCTGGCCTTGGACGGGTTCAACAAGAAGACGCAGAAGACGCCTCGGGCTGCGATCGAGCTCGCGAAGAGACGTCTGGCTGACTGGCGGCGGCGAGGGGATCAGAAGCGCGTTGCGCGCGGCAAGCGCCCGCTGCATCAGTGAGAGGTGCTACTCTTATCTCTCAAAAGAGATACCGCTGTAGATATCGACGCCAATTTCAGAGAGTAGGACAAGGCAATGCCTGAGCGCGACTTCCTAGACAAGATGATCGACAAGCGCGCCGCGCGAAACCCCGAGTTTCCGCGACTGCTGGACGCGGCTCGCCGGCGCCGTGAGCTGTTGCGTGCCCTGGCTGGGCAGCGTGAGGAGCAGAAGCGCTCGCAGACCGCGATCGCTGCGGCGATGGAGACCTCTCAGTCCTTCGTTGCGCGCTTGGAGACCACGGCGGCCGACGCGAAGGTATCGACTGTCGATCGCTACGCGGAGAGCCTCGGCTTCGTCGTGCAGTACCACTTGATACCGACAGCCGAGGCGGACAGCGCCCCGCCAGTTGTGGTTCACGCGGCCTGATCAGCGCTCGCCGAACTTCGGCCGCTGGGCAGGTGGCATCTGCTCAATCGCTTTGATCGCGTCACTCACACTCATGCCGTGTTCCTCTGCCCAGGTCTCAAGCTCACGAGTACTTCGCGCAATCACATCCTCAGCAAATTGCTCGGCGGTCATCCCAGAATCAATGACGGCTTGCCCCAGGGCCTTGACGCGCTGATCGCGTTCTGCTCGGGCGGCTCCCAGTATGCGGCTAGCGTTCTTGATCCAGCCCTTCATCTGCCGCTGATCAATTTCGTGGGCTTGGCGCTCGCTGTGCACGACGAGTAGCAACTCGGCCTCGATGTCTTCACCGCGTTGCATAAACGTTGCGAGTTGCGCGGACGTCTCGGGATTGCCAGGGTCGCTGGGCGGTAGCTCAGCACGTAGCCGCGTCACCCGCTCATGGATCGTCTTCGCCCATCCGGCAACGCGCCGACCTCGCCAGCCGAGCTCTCGACCACATCCACAGAAGCATTGCGCCACGCGCGCCACCCTAACACCGGTGTCGACATGCGCGGCCACATGAGGAGCGCTCGACGACGATGCCGACTAGAGTCATGCCGTGGCGCTAACCCAGTCTCAGAGGAAAGCTCTGGAGGATCTCGGCGATTTCACGGAGGACCAATTCCTCCAGCCGCTATACGCCGGGATGCTCCTACCTCGCCTACGTCAGCTCATGGCGGACGGTGAACCTCTTGGTGTAGATGCGGCGACGACGTGGGCGCGTGAGCGCGAGTGGAGCGAGATTAAGCAGGGAATGTTGGCGGGGATCGCGTGGGCTGTCGCCAACGATGATCAATCGGTGGCGGCGGCCCAGAGCAAACACGCGGACCCCTCATAGTCCATAGTTAGGCCCGCGACGGATAAGACGCCGCACGCACTCGATCGCTTCGTGGCCGAGCGCATAAAAGGGGACGTCAATGACGCCGGGGCCTACCCAGGTGCGCGCCGCTGTTCGCGCATCAGCCTCGTCATCCCAGGCTTTCCAGTCGCCTACAACCGCCCCCAGCGGACGCCGCTCCAGCGCAAGGACCACGTAGAGCAAGCCGCTGCTCGGGGGTACGCCCTCCGGGAGATTGTTCGGGTTCGGCTTTGGAAGCCAGTCAGGATCCTGCCGATAGATTGCCGCAGCGCGGAACTCCTCGGTGTCGAACCCGGCCTCCGGGTCCAACTCGTGCTCCCTGGGGCATATGTATGCAGCGACGATTGAACGGTCGATCCAATTGTCGGGCCAGCTCCGAGTCGGTGAGCGCGAACGATAACCGCGCTCGCGAAACGCGCGCCAGCCATCGGCCCATCGATCGTGCAGCCTCATGGTTGAGTCTCCCTCCCCCAGTAGCCGATCAGATCGATGATGACCAGCAAGACGGCCGCGATGGTTCGGACGAGGCAAATGGGGAACGAACGCAGCCGAGACAGCGAAGTGGATGGGTGCGCGTGTGCCTCGATGAAGGCTGCGATCCCGGCACGACCAGAGCCGCTCCTCCGAACACTCTCCACATGGCAACGACGATACAGGCTCAGTATTGGTGGTTGCAGAGGCGTGTCGAGCCATTTGGGCTGCGGGCCCGCTCGCGCCGGTCGAGTCAGCTTCGGCTGGCTGCGCTGTGGTGCTAGGCGGGTTCCAAAGCCCGAGGCACGTACTTCGCCGGCTGCTCCCGAGCGTCTGGCCCTTTCCACTTGACCCAGACGACGTCGTCGCCAATGTCCACGACGGTGCCGACGTTGTCGTTGCGGCCCGGTAGCCCCTTCGAGAGCACGACGTGGTCGCCGACCGCAAAGTCATCCATAGCCGCCGAGCTTAGCGTCGCGCCATGACGACGAACCTTGTGAGTCATCGTGTTTGCTCCGGCGTTGGCTGGGATGCTGCGATGCGGTGCAAAGCACGGGCGATGCCCGGTAGCCGGGTTGGGCTTGGGGCGATCGTCCGCGTGAAGCCCGGCCCGTAGTCGGGGCCGGGAAACTCGGGGTAGGCGAGCGATGGAGTCTGCGCGCGACTGTTGCGCATCTGTTGGGCGAGGCGCGTGATGTGTGCGGCATCCTGCCCCTCAGCGCCGAGGTCATCGCGGGCGATGAACCAGTCGGTGCGGTGGCGTGCCCTCGTGGCCTCGACGTAGGCGGTCTCCTTGCTGGTCTGCCAGCCGCCGGTGAGCACGACGGAGCGCTCGACCGTCGCGCCCTGCTGGCGGTAGACATGCTGCGCGTAGGCCAACCTCAGCGAGCCAAGGTGCTCGCTGGCGAGCTGGACTTTGCGCCGTGACCCGTCGATCGTGACGGTCACGCCCTGGTCGTGGATGGCGCTGACCTGCCCGCGGGTGCCGTTCTCGACCCGTGGCTGCTCCGGCGGGCGGTGCTGCGTGGTGAACGCGATGAGGTCCCCTTCGCGTAGGCCGTAGTGGACGCCGGGTAGCGGGATCTCGTGGTGTCCGAGTTCGCCGCGTTGTGTGCGTAGGTGTTGGGCGCGGGCGTTGAGCCGGTCGATCTCCGTGTTCGCCGCGTCGGCGATCAACGCGACCTCGCGGATATCGCGGCCCTCCGTGAGCTCTCCCCATGTTTGTACGGCTTGCTCTGCTGCCTGGTCGCGGGTGTCGGAGAGGTGGAGCTGGCCGCGTGAGGCGTAGTGTGCCATCGCGCGCTCTGGTTCTCCTGTGCGTAGTGCTTGCCATGCGCGCTGGTCGGCGGGGTCCTTGGTCCGGTGGATGTCTGCGAGCTCGGCGCTGGGTGCGTGGCCGGTGAGCCGGTCGAACATGCCGCCGGGGCCGATCGAGGGGAGCTGAAGCGACCGCGGCCAGGAAGAAGCAGGAAGAAGCAGTCGCGGCTGCTAAGAAGCGGCAGGAAGAAGCAGCCGCTGCCAAGAGGAAACAGGAAGAGAAAACAGCTGAGGTCACCGGCAATGTCTCCCTCAACGGGTCGACGATCACCGTTCAGCGCGGCAGCGAGGCAACCGTAAAGCTGACCTGCACGGGCACCGGCACGTGCAGCGGCAAGCTGAGGCTGACTGCCAAAGGTGCGACCGGGAAGGGCAAGACGAGGAAGGGCAAGACGAAGCACACCAAGATGGAGGCTATTGGGACAGTGACCTTCTCGGTCCCAGCGGATAAGACGGCGACCATGAAGCTCACGCTCAACGCCCTCGGCCGAGCGCTCCTCAGTGCCGATCACGGGCGGCTGAGCGCCACTCTGACGGTCCTTAAGTTTCTCCCCGTCCCATCGCAGACGCACACCGAGAACGTCCATCTCGTGCGAGAGAAGTCGCGTAGCAAGGCGAAGGGGTAAATGCCCATCGGCATCTGCCGGTGACGGTGAAGATCACGGGTCACGATGCCACCGGCCAGCCACCGAGAGCCATCCACACGATCACGCTCAAGGACTGTTGAGCCTCCCGGAGCTCATGTCCATTGGGCAGCCTCCGAGATGCGTCGACAGGTGCGGCTCATCTGGCCTCAGCATCCTGGTGCCAGCAACCGTGTGGTTGGCGAACGGGCTGGTATTCACGATCAGGGCCAGGTCTCGAGGCTCCGGCCGTCCGTCCGCCGTCGTGTACTTGAGCTTGAAAAAGGCCAAGCGGGCCAAAAAGAAGTAGCACTATCCCGGGCTGTTGTCTAATGTCATCAGTGATTCTGGCAAAACCGGTAAGTCGCCGCCCGTCCAGCTGGGTGGGCGAGGCAAATGCTCATGTCCGGCTGCTTTTGCCGGACATGAGCATGCTCGTCCCACCGGCCCAGTCGCGATACAGCTTGTTGTAGCGCCCGCCCGCGGCGACCAGCTCGTCGTGTGTCCCCTGCTCGACGATGCGCCCGTGTTCGAGCACCACGATGCGTCCGGCCTGGCGGATCGTGGAGAGGCGGTGGGCGATCACGATCGCGGTGCGGCCCGCGAGCAGGCGGCGCAGGCCGGTCTCGATGCGGCCCTCGGTGTGCAGGTCCACGTTTGAGGTCGCCTCGTCCAGGACGAGGATGCGCGGGTCGGCGATCAGGGCGCGGGCGAACGCGAGCAGCTGGCGCTGGCCCGAGGACAGCTGGGCGCCGCGCTCGCCGACCTCGGTGTCATAGCCGTGCGGCAGCTCTGCGATGAATTCCTGCGCGCCGACGGCCGCCGCGGCTTCGCGGACGTGGCTCTCCTGCGCGTCGGGCCGGCCGAACGCGATGTTCTCGTGGATCGTGCCCGAGAACAGGAACGCCTCCTGCGGCACGATCCCCATCTGCGAGCGCAGCGAGTCGCTTGATACCTCTCGCAGGTCGTGCCCGTCGACCAGGATCTGACCGGAGGTCGGGTCATAGAAGCGCGCGATCAGCTTCGCCATCGTCGACTTGCCCGCCCCTGTCGCTCCCACGAGCGCGACGGTCTGACCCGGGGGGATCGTCAGGTCGATGTGCTCGAGCGCCTTCACTTCGGTTGGCGCATCGCCGGATGACCCGTCGGGGCTCGCGCCGGCTTCGCCGCCGGTTCCGTTCGGGGTTACGGTCACGGTTTCAGTCGGGGCGGAGTCGGGACCGCGGGGGGAGCCCTGCCGGGAGCGCTTGCGCGGGTTGTAGGCGAACGAGACGTCCTCGAACCGGACTTCCCCGCGGATGCGCTCCAGCACCGTCGCCCCGGCGCGGTCGGTCAGGTTTGGTGTCACGTCCAGCAGTTGGAAGATCTTCTCCAGTGCCGCCATCCCGGACTGGTAGGTGGTGTAGAGCTGAGACAGCTGCTGGATCGGTTCGAACAGGTAAGACAGAGTCCCCACGAACGCGACGACCGTGCCCGCGGTGATGTGGCCTTCCAACGCCTGGAAGCCGCCGTAGAGGACAATCATGGCGAGCGCGATGCCGGAGAGCATTTCCACCGTCGGGAAGTACGCGGCATTGAGGCGCACCGTGACCATGTTCGCGTCGCAGTTATCGGTGTTGAGCTCCGCGAACCGCGCTTCGTGGTGGGGCTCCTGTCCGAAGCTGCGCACCACGCGGATGCCGGACAGGGTCTCCTGCAGGTAGGCGGTGATCGTGCCGATCGTCTCCCGCGTGCGCCGGAACGCGCCGGCCGAGACGAGCCGAAACCAGATGCTGAGGCCGGCCACGAACGGGACGACGCAGAATGTCAGCAGGGCCAGCTTCAGATCCAGGAACAGCAGCACCGCGACCGCCCCGACGAGCGTGAGACCGGCCTGGAACAGCGTCACGACCGAGTCCGTCACGAGCGATTCCAGCGCCTCGACGTCGTTGGTCATGCGCGAGATCAGGACTCCGGCGGGGCGGCTCTCGTAAAAGCCGATCGGCTGGTGCTGCAGGTGGGTGAAGATGCGGATGCGCAGGTCCGCGAGCGCGCGCTGCCCGACCCAGCCGACGAGGTAGGTCTGCGCGTAGGTCATCGCCCACACGATCAGCGCGGAGATGAGGAACGCGATCACGACCAGCACGAGCGTGCGGGTGTCGTGACGGTCGATGCCGTCGTCGATCGCGATCTTGGCCAGCAGCGGTGGCGCCAGCGAGGCGGCTGTACCGAGCACGAGCGCGAGCAGCATCGCGCTCACGCGCAGGCGGTAGGGGCCCAGCAATGCCAGCAGGCCGCGCAGGTTGCGCCCGCGGTTGCCGGCATTGGCGCGCTCGCCGTCCCAGTGCTGGCCGCCACGCGCGAATCCAGGGCCGAGGCCGCGTCCACCGCCGCTGCGGCCACCACCCATGCCGCCCCCGCCACCGCCGAAGCCGCCAGGAGGGCTCATATCCCGCTCACCTCCGAATATTCATTGCGCCGATATGAGTTCGCAGGGCAAGCTGGACAAGGACGCAGTGAGCGAAGTGTGCTCGGCACATGAGTGATCGAGGACGCCGGTCCAGCGCCGCCATGCGGGCTCATATCCCGCTCACTTCGCGTTCGCGCGGCAACTCTCTTGTGAGGAAAACCTGGTCGGGAAGACCCTTTTCGACGATCTCGCGATACAGCTCGGAGACCTCCAGCAGTTCCTCGTGGTCGCCATGCGCGGTGATCTGGCCGTGGTCGAGCACGACGATCTCGTCTGCCAGCGCGATCGTCGAGAGGCGGTGGGCGACGATGAACGTGGTCCGCCCGGCCATCGCCTCGTCGAGCGCGAGCTTGATCTGACGCTCGGTCGAGGCGTCGACCGAGGAGGTCGCGTCGTCGAGGATCAAGACGCGCGGGTCCGCGAGCAGCGCCCGGGCGATCGCCAGGCGCTGGCGCTGGCCGCCGGACAGGGTCAACCCGCGCTCGCCCACGCGCGTGTCGTAACCGTCGGGCAGGCGCTCGATGAACTCGTGCGCCTGGGCGCGTCGCGCGGCCTGTTCGATCGCCTCGCGCGGGACTGGAGGCCCGCCCACCCGCGCGTAGGCGATGTTCTCGGCGACTGTCTCGGAGAACAGGAACGGATCGTCGCTGACGACCGCGACGGCTTGGCGCAACGAGCGCAGGTCCACCTCGCGCACGTCGGCCCCGTCGAGCAGGACCTGTCCCGAGCTCGTGTCGTACAGCCGCGAGATCAGCGACACGAGGCTGGTCTTGCCCGAGCCGGTGGCGCCTACGAGCGCGACCGTGCGCCCAGCCGGCACGTCCAGGTCGATGGAGCTCAGCACGGCACGCGCGGTGTGATCCGGCGAGGCTCCGTTCTGTGTGCTCGTGGCGGAGTAGGCCGCGCCGAACTCGTCGGATTCGTCGTAGCGCAGCGTCACGCCACGGAGCTCCACGTGCCCGCTGCCCGCCGGCAGCGGGGGAGCGCCGGGCGGTGAGGTCAGGCGCGGGGGACGATCGAGGACTTGAAACAGGCGCGCCCCCGAGGCGGTGGCGCGCTGAGCGAGGTTGAGGATCACGCCGAGCGTGCGCATCGGCGCGATCAGCATGTTCAGGTACAGGTAGAACGCGGTGAACTGGCCGAGCGTCAGGTGCGCGTGGATCACGGCGTTACCCCCGATCAGCAGCACCGCGGCGAGGCCGAGCTGGGGGAGAAACCCGATCATCGGGTTGAACTTCGCTTCCAGGCGGGTCGCCACCATCGCCTGGCTGAACACGCGCCCGACGCTGCCCTGAAAGCGCTGCAGCTGGCGGGGCTCGCGGGCGAACGCCTTGACGACGCGCACCCCGGAGATGTTCTCCTCGGCGTCGGCGGTCAGCTCGGCGATGCGTTGCTGGGTCTGCTGGATCGCCGGGCGCGCGCGGCGGCCGTAGCGGTAGGAGATCAGCACCACGAACGGCACCGGCGCGAGCGAGATCAGGCCGAGTCGCGGTTCGGTCACGATCATCACGGCCCCCGCGAGCACGATCGTCAGGATCGACTGCAGGATGAACACGAGCCCGTAGCCGAGGAAGAAGCGCACGGCCTGCAGGTCGACGGTCGCGCGGGACATCAGCTGGCCGGTCTGCTGGCGGTCGAAGAAGCCGAGCTCGAGTTGCTGCAGGTGACCGTAGAGCAGCTCGCGCAGGTCGTATTCGACGCCGAGCGAGAGTCGCCCGGCGACCATCCGCCGCCAGTACATGAACCCCCAGCGCGCGAGCACGATGAGCGCGATCGCGCCGGCGATCAACGCCAGTTCGTGGCGGGCGCCGGCCTGCGCGGCGCCGTGGTGATGCTGGGGGGCCGTGCCGATGATCTGCACCGCGCGCCCGGTCAGGGCTGGCAGCGCGACCGTCATCACCATCGCGAGGCTCGCCAGCGACCAGGAGATGATCATGCCGCGCTTGTAGGGGCGCAGGAATCCGAGTAGTCGATAGAACGTGGTCATAGTTGCTTAGTCAACGATTATTGCAGGGGGTTGGCTGTCGCTCTGGCACTACGCTGCGGTCATGCCCTCCCAGCCGCCGCGGCACCCACCGCGTCCTGGCCTGGGCGCGGGGCTGTGCGACACGTGCGAGCACCAGGTGCAGGTTCCCAACACGCGCGGGTCGGTGTTCTCGCTGTGCGCGCGCTCGCGTACCGACCCAGCCTATCCGCGTTATCCGCGCCTGCCGGTGCTGGCCTGTGACGGCCACGAGGCGCGGCGGGAGCCCTCGCGCTGAGCGCATCCTCATCCCGACTGGAGATGGCGGGCGAAGAACGGGACGACCCGCTCCCACAGCAGGGCCGCCGGCTCGGGGCGGTAGGAGGGACGGTAGTCGGCGAAGAACGCGTGACCGGCGCCCTCGTACACATCGACCGTGACCTCCTGGCCGCTGCCCGCCGCCTGCTCACGCAGCTGCTCCCCGATCGCCAGTGAGGGGTTCTGGTCTTCGGCGCCGATCGCCGCCAGCAGCGGACAGCTCAGCTCGCCCACCAGCTCCAGCGGCGGCGTGGGGCGCGGCGGGGTGGAGCGCTCCTCGGGGGTGGCCGCGTGGATGAACCCGCCCCAGCAGTCCACGGCCGCGTCGAGCCGGTTGGAGGCGCAGGCGAGGAGCAGCGTGTAGCGCCCGCCCATGCAGAACCCGATGCAGCCGATCTTGCCGTCGCAGTCCTCACGCGCGCGCAGCAGATCGGCGGCGCCCTCCAGGTCGCCGAGGACGCGCGCGTCGGACATCGCGAACAGGCGCTCCATCAGCGCCTGCATGTCTCCCATTGGCGGGGGACCGCCTTCGCGCGTGTACAGGTCCACGCCGAGCGCGACGTACCCGAGGTTGGCGAAGCGGTTGGTGACGTCGCGGATGTGCTCGCCGAGGCCGCCCGCCTCGTGGATCACGACGATCCCCGGACGCCCGTGCTCGCCCGCCGGCTCGGCTGGGACGGCTAGGTAGCCGTTGATCGGATCGCCGCAGGAGCCGGGGAACGTGAGGTCTTCGCCCAGCACGCTCGCCGGGTCGCTCACCGCGCCGGGCACGCCCTCGGGGCTCGGCGTCACTGGGGCTGGGGCTGGGGCCATCTCGCTGGTTCTCCTTGTCTGTCGTATTGACGGGTCTCTGGCGAATCTCGGAACGTCAGGTCACAGGATCGCGCGCCGGGTCCGCGGGCGGGGGAAACGAGCCCTCGGCGTGGGCGTCCAGCTCGCGGATCTTGCGGCGCACGCGCTTGCGCGTCTCACACAGCTCGGATTTGAGCTTGGCCAGCTCGCCCGCACGATGCTCGACGAGCTCCAGCTGACGGTCGATGTGCCCGAGCGCCTCGTCCAGCAGCTCCCGCCGGCGCGCGGGGGCGACGTCCTCGCGGCGCAGCTGCGCGCGCACGAGCGCGCGTGACTCCTCCGCGGAGAGCAGCGTCTTCAGCTCCTCGAGCGTCACCCCGAGCAGATCCTTCAGGCGCATCGCCTCGCGCAGCCGTTCGACCTCGGCGTCGCTGTACGCACGATGCCCGCCGCTCGGGCGCGCGGACGCCTGCGGCAGCAGGCCGATCTCCTCGTAGTAGCGAATCGTCCGCGGCGTCGTGCCCACGAGCTTGGCGACGTCGCCGATCCGCAGGCTGGGTGCGTCACCGCTCATGAAGAACTCCGCGTGTGGACGGTGACTGGGTCGGTGCGAGACGGGTTCGGGTTAGCTGGGGTCGCCTCCGCGCGGGTGCGTGACACCCCCAGGTGGGGAGTGCGGGGTTGCGTCCGGCCCCGCTCACGCGGGTGTGGCGTGAACTCGGACTCGGACTCGGACTCGGCGGGGAAGTCCTCGGAGGATCGGACGTGGCTGGGGCGCAGCAGGCACACCACCGCGCCCACCAGCGAGGTGGCCGCCAGCACCCACAGGGCGACGTGCATGTTGTGGATGAACGGCGCGAGCTTGGCCGCGGACAATCCCTTGGTCAGCCCCGAGAACACCGCGAACAGCGTCGCCTGGGGCACCGCCGAGGTGACGATCGCCAGCACGAACGCGATCGAAAGGACAGCGCCGGTGTTCTGCACGAGCGTGCGCGCGCCCGCGGCGATCCCGCGGCGCTGCGCCGGGACGGCGCCCATCATCGCGGCGGTGTTGGGCGAGTTGAACATGCCCGAGCCAACGCCCACGAGCGCCAGCCAGACCGCGCTCTGCCAGTAGGCGCTGCCCACACCGAGCGTCGTCATTCCCGCCAGGCCGACGGCGCTGACGAGCATCCCCAGGGCGGCCAGCGTGCGCGAGCCGTGGCGGTCGGCGTAGATGCCCGCCAGCGGCGAGGCGATCAGCATGCCCAGCGCGAGCGGGATCAGCTTGATGCCGGCTTCGATCGGCGAGTTGGACTGGGCGCCCTGGTAGTAGAACACGAACAGAAACATCAGCGCGAACCGCGCGAGCCCGTTGATGAACGCCGAGGCGGTGGCCGCGGCGAACAGGCGGTTGTTGAACAGCGTCAGGTCGAGCATCGGCGCGCGCGAACGGCGCTCGATCAGAACCCACGCGGGCAGCAGCACCGCGGCGGTGGCCAGGCCCGCGATCACGAGCGTGTCGTTCCACCCGCTCAGCCCGCCCTTGGAGACGCCGAGCACCAAGCCGGTGAGGCCGAGCACGAACGTGCTCGTGCCCAGCACGTCGTAGCTGTGCACATGTTCGCGCTTGGCCAGCTCGCGCAGGATCAGCGCGCCCCAGGCGGCGCCGGCGAGCGCGAGCGGGACGTTGAACCAGAACACCCAGTGCCAGCTGATCGCCACGAGCGCGCCGCCGAGCACCGGCCCGAGCACGAGCCCGATCGCGGCGACCATCGTGTTTGCGCCCATCGCGAGGCCCAGTTCCTCCTTGGGGAACGCGTCGGTCACGAGCGCGGCGGCGTTGGCGAACAGGAACGCCGAGCCGATGCCCTGCAGCACGCGCCAGCAGATCAGCACGGTCGCGTCGGGGGAGAACCCAGCCCCGAGCGAGGCGGCGGCGAACACGACGAACCCGCCCACGTACGCGCGCTTGCGCCCGAACAGGTCCGACAGACGACCCGCCATCAGCACGAGCACGGTCGCGGCGATGAGATAGGCGAGGATCACCCACACGAGCGCGAGCAGGCTCGTGTGCAGCGAGCGCTCGAGGTCGGGCAGCGCGATGATCAACGTGCCGGAGTTCGTCGCCGCGAGCAGCATGCCGAGGCTCGTGCACGACAGCGCCCACCACTTGTAGTTGGCGTGGCCTTCGCTGACGCCGATGCGCCGAGGAGATGTTGAACCTGACGTGAACGTAAACATCATGCTAGCAGTTCGTCGCGGGTTGTCCGGGGCCGAGACCACGCGTGTGGCAAGCCCGTCTGAGGCTGACCGCGGCCGGGCGCGTCCGTGGAGAGAGACGTTTTCAACACCGATCCTGCTGAACGGACGATCGGATGGCAGGTCCGAGGGTGCTAGAACAAGCGTATGGCCGAGCCGAGCGTCGTCAAGTCAGAGCAGGAGTGGCGTGAGCGGCGCAGGATCCGGACGTTCCTCCCGGCCGGAAAACCCCGGCCGGGACGAAGTCGCGGACCTGCTTGGCTGAGGCGAGTGTGATGAGAGAGCTATCGTGAGCGAGCCCAAGGTTGTCAAGTCCGAGAGCGAGTGGCGTGAGCGGCGCAGGATCCGGACGGTTCCTCCCGACCGGAAAAACTCCGGCCGGGACGAAGTCGCGGACCTGCTTGGCTGAGGCGAGTGCGATGAGGGAGCTGTCGTGAGCGAGCCGAGCGTCGTCAAGTCCGAGCAGGAGTGGCGTGAGCAGCTGACGCCCGCCCAGTACGAGGTGTTGCGCAAGTCCGGCACCGAGGCGCCGTTCACGGGCGAGTTGGTCTACAACAAGGCGTCTGGCGCCTACCGCTGCGCCGCGTGCGGCACGGAGCTGTTCGACTCGAACACCAAGTTCGACTCCGGCACGGGCTGGCCGAGCTTCACCGAGCCCGCCGTCGCCGAGGCGGTCGAGCTGCGCCCGGACAACGGCCTGTTCATGCGCCGCACCGAGGTCGTGTGCCGCACGTGTGGCGGGCATCTCGGGCACGTGTTCGACGACGGCCCCGGGCCGACCGGACAGCGGTACTGCATCAACTCGGCCGCGCTCTCGTTTCAGCCCGCCGACGCTGTCGGCGACAACGACTCCCAGTAGGCTCGCCCGCCATGATCATGATCGACCGTTCCAAGCGGCTGTCCGAGCCCCTGCGCTGGACGCGCGCGGGCAGGCTCGCGGTCGTGGCAGCCGCGGTCTGCGTGATCCTCGCCGCCACCGGGCTCGGTGTTGCGGCGCTGCTGTCCGGCCCTGAACCAGGCAAGGCCGCCGGTTGTATCCACGTCACGTTTCCCTCGACCCTGGGTGGCGCCGATCTGAATGCATGTGGCCCACGCGCGCGTACGATCTGTGCGGCGCCGCAGAACTATGCGTCGCTCGGCTCGGCGCTGCGGGCACAGTGTCGCCGCGCGGGCTACCCGTTCGGCTGAGTATCACTACGTCGTGATCAGCTAAGCGGGTCCGGAATGTCGTCCCGACCGCCCCGCGAAGCGGATTTGCGGTCGGGAGGACGTCCGGATCCCGCGCGGTTCGGCTGATTCGCAGCTCGTCGCATCCGCTCAGCAGGATCAAAATTGAAAACGCTGCGGTCTTGCCCACGCGCCGAGCCGCGGTCACTACGTCGTGATCAGCTAAGCGGGGCGGGACTTTTCATCCGGCCGGGCCTTTCCGGCCGGATGAAAACCGTCGCGTCCCCGCGCCGCCCCGCGTGGGCTCGGCCCCCTGACAACCCGCTCTGGCGGGCGTCTATACAAATGTCGAAATCAGCCCGCCAACTGTTGGCCAGGGTGTCCCTACCGGCTGGCCGCCGCGGCCGGTTTCATACCCGGATCGGTCCACAACTGTAGGGAGGCACATGTCCTGGAGCGCATACCCAACCTGGCTCAACGCCGGCGATAACGCGTGGCAGATGACCGCCGCGACGTTCGTCGGGCTGATGAGCCTTCCCGGTCTCGCCGTGCTGTACGGCGGGGTCATGCAGAAGCGCTGGTCGGTCAACAGCATGATGCTCACGTTCGTCGCGTTCTCGCTGGTGCTCGTCGCCTGGTGTCTGTGGGCGTTCAAGATGGGCTTCGGCAATCCGATCGCGCACAGCGGCGGGGGCATCTTCGGTACCAAAGGTTTCCTGGGTACCGGGCTTGGGGAACCGGGGAGCGTGCTGGGACATGTCGGCGAGCAGGGCCAGGCGGTGATCCCGTCGATCACGACCGGTCCGCCGTTCCATTTCCCGGAGTCCTCGCTCGTGTACTTCCAGTTCGTGTTCGCCGCGATCACGCCGATTTTGATGCTCGGCTCCGTCCTCGGGCGGATCAGCTTCAAGGCGTGGATCCCGTTCGTGCTGCTGTGGATCACGTTCGTGTACACGGTCAACGCGTTTTTGATCTGGGGCGGCGGCTACTTCGCCGCGCACGGTGCCGTCGACTACTCCGGCGGTTACGTCATCCATCTCGCGGCCGGCATCTCCGGGTTCGTGGCGGCGGCTGTGATCGGACCACGATTGCAACGCGACCGCGAGGTCGACGCGCCCAACAACCTGCTGATGGTCGCGGCCGGCGCCGGCCTGCTGTGGCTCGGCTGGAACGGCTTCAACGGCGGGGACTCCTACTACGCGGGCGCAAACGCCTCCGCGGCCGTGATCAACACGAACCTGTGCACCGCCGTGGCGATGCTCGTGTGGATCGCCTGGGACTACATCTTCCGCGACAAGCCGTCCCTGATCGGCTCCGTCAACGGGATGATCACCGGGCTCGTGGGCATCACGCCGGCGGCCGGGTTCGTCAACGGCTACGGCGCGATCATCATCGGTGTGGTCGCCTCCACGATCGTCTGGATGGCGATCCGCTTCCTCAGCCGAGCGCCGGTGTTCCGATCGGTCGACGACACGCTGGGGGTGATCTACACGCACGGGATCGCCGGGCTCTGCGGTGGCCTGCTCGTCGGGGTGCTCGCCGACCCGCACATCATCGAGTACATCGGCAACGGATCGACCCCGTCGATCTTCGCCGAAGGCGCGATCCACGGCCACTGGGCGCTGTTGCGCTGGCAGGCCGAGGCGGCTGCCTGGGTGATCGTGTTCAGCGGAACCGTCACGTTCGTGCTGCTGAAGCTCGTGGGGATCTTCATCCCCCTGCGACTCACCGACGAGGAGCTCGAGATCGGCGATCACGCGATCCACGGCAACGAGGTCTACCCCTCGGACGTGCCGACGCTCGGCGGCCCGCACCCCCCGGCCTGGCAGCCCGCCGGTGGTGCAGAGCCCGCGCTGGGCAGCGCCACGTAGGGCGAGCACGGCTTCCGGGTCGCGGCCCCCGTTCACCCCACGGACGGAGGCCGCGACCTGGTGGGATAACAAGACGGCTTGCGGCCCCGCTTCGGCGGGGTCGCGGTCGTTCTAGGCGGGGGACGCTCAGTCGCCGAGCGTGCGTACTGCTCTCTCCAGGTCGCGGCGGTGTATGACGCGGGCCACGCGCCTGCTCTCGCCGGTGCCCACCACGCGCCAGAGGATGCGCAGCTCGCCGACTCGCAGTCGTCGCCAGGGTGCTCGTCCCTTCAGCATGCGGTCGTTCGCGTTGGCTGGTAGTGGATCGTGTGTGAGCACGTCGGCCATCGCCCGCAGAGCCGCGCGGTGATCGTCGGGATGGAGCTTGCGTAGATCGCGCTGCGCCTGGCGGTCGAGTTCGACCGCGACCTTCGCCACCGGACCTCAGCTCGCGTCGTCGAGGGGACCGTGCTCGACCTCGAACTCGGTGATTGCGTCTGTGAGCGGAACGCCGGGTTCACCCTGCTCGATCGCCTCGTCCGCCTCGCGCATTGAGGCGACGTACTCGGGTGCGTTGGCGAGTATGTAGTCCTCGAGCTGCTCTGCGTCGAGCGGCAGCAGGACCGCTACGGGTGTGCCGCGATGGGTGACGAACGCGGGTCGCCCCGTGGTTCTAACCTCGTTGACGACGCCGCTGACTTGGCGGCCCAGCTCTCGAATCGTGACGGTAGCCACGCCAGCCATTGTACGCCAAGTTGCCGAACATGGTTGTACGGTGGACGATCAGCGTGACGACGGAGATGCTTACCGCGCAGATATCAGGCCAATCGGGCAAGCAACGCCCGTGCCCCCGAGACCGCAGTAGCCGCCGGGGTTCTTGGCGAGGTACTGCTGGTGGTAGTCCTCGGCGTAATACATCGGATGGGCGGGGTCGGCCGGTGCGATCTCGGTGGTGATCTCACCGTGTCCGGCGGCGCTGAGCATCTGCTGGTATGCGTCCCGTGAGGCTTCGGCCGCGGCGCGCTGGGTGTCGTCGGCGAAGTAGATCGCCGAGCGGTACTGGCTGCCGACGTCGTTGCCCTGACGCAGGCCCTGGGTCGGATCGTGCCCCTCCCAGAACAGCCTCAGCATCTCCTGGAAGCTCGTGGCGGCGGTGTCGAACGCGACCAGCACCACCTCGGTGTGTCCGGTCTGACCCGAGCACACCTCCTCGTAGGTCGG
Source organism: uncultured Solirubrobacterales bacterium (assembly GCA_963749285.1). Classification (GTDB taxonomy): domain Bacteria; phylum Actinomycetota; class Thermoleophilia; order Solirubrobacterales; family Solirubrobacteraceae; genus Palsa-744. The sequence goes on from CAVVMD010000002.1 coordinate 845,068, forward strand.
GTTGGGCGTGTATCCGCCCGCGTACCCGACGGCTGTCGTGTATACGCCCGGGGCCTGCCAGAAAATCCGCTCGGCGCCCCAGAAGCAGCCCATGCCGAGCACCGCCGTCTGCACACCATCCGGGAATGGTGGCTTCAGCGGGGTATGCAGCACCTCATGTTGCGCGGGCACCGGCATCTCGGCGGTCCGGCCCGGCAATGCCGAGGTTGCATCGGTCATGGTTGCCTGCTTACGCGTGAACAACATCTCCCTTGCAGGGTAGTCCCTTCGCCAGGTAGCCCCATTCCTCGACAGCCCACGGGCTCGTGAAGGTTCGTTGTCAGGAGCTCCGTCGGCTCAAGCCGGGTGGACGCTCGACCGAAGAGATCGACAGGTGCGCCGTCACACACGAGATAGAAGCTCTGCGCAACCGTCTGCTCGACGCAGATCGCCGGTGGCATGGGTCGGCGCCCCGGCGCGGCGCTCGCTCGCGCACCGTCTGACCGACAGCCGGCCCACGATCGCCTGGTCGCTGTCGCTGCTGTTCATGTTCAAGGCGCTCATCTGCCTGACGACCGTCGCCTACCCGATCAGTCCCGCCGAGCCCGTCACGCTCGTGGCGCTCGCCGGCATCGTCGCGGTCGTGGCCGCCGCTGTGATCTGGCTGCTCGGGGCGCGCATTCCGCTGCTCGGCTTCGAGCTGCTCTCGGCGGGCGGGACGCTGACGACCAGCTGGCTGATCGCGCACGCCGCTACACCCGGAGGCATGATGGTGGCCGCGTTCGCCTACCCGTGGATCGCGATCTATGCGGCCCATTTCTTCCCGCGACGCGGAGTGATGGCTCAGGGGTTGCTGATCTCCTTCGGCTTCGGCGTCGCGCTGCTGATCGGCGGGCTGCACGACATCGTCGTCTACTGGACGATTGTGACTATCACGATCTGGTCGATCTGCCTGCTGCTCGGCAGTCTCAGCGAGAACATGCGCCGCCAGGCGGGGACAGACCACCTGACGGGGCTGCTCAACCGCAACGGTTTTGAGACGGCGGCACTGCGCGAGCGCGCGCTGGCCGATCGCACCGGCAGCCCGCTGACGCTGGCCGTGCTCGACCTCGACGGGTTCAAGCAGATCAACGACCGCGACGGTCATGCCGCCGGCGACCGGTTGCTGTCGAGTCTCTGCCGCGACTGGCGTGCGCGCGTGCGTCCCGGCGACATCCTCGCGCGTCACGGCGGCGATGAGTTCGTGATGCTGTTCCCGGCTACCACTGCCACCGGCGCCGAAGCGGTGCTCGAGCGACTGCGCGGGGATGACCCCGTCGGTTGGTCGGTGGGTGTCAGTGAGTGGCTTCATGGCGAGCCCCTTGACGCGCCGATGGCCCGCGCCGACAGGTATCTGTATGAGGTCAAGAGCGCCGGGCGCGGCGATACGGCTGTGCCGGCCGACGGCGAGTACGTGGCCAGCAGCGGCGCGGCGCTGCTGCCTTCGATCTGAGGATCGTTAGGAGGTCTGCGCAGCGGGGGAGCCGAGCAGGCTCTCGACGGGAACGGGCTTGCCGAGGTGAAAGCCCTGGGCGTAGTCGACGCCGAGGGCAGTGACGGTCTGAAACGTCTGCCCGTCGCCGACGAACTCGGCGATCGTGCGCGTGCCGAGACCCTGGGCGAGCTTGACGATGGCGCGGATCACGAGCCTGTCGGTCGCGTCGGTGGTGCAGTTGCGCACGAACTCGCCGTCGATCTTGATGAAGTCGAACGGCAGGTGCTTGAGGTAATAGAACGAGCCGAACCCGGCGCCGAAGTCATCCAGGGCGAACCGGCATCCCAGTCGCGCCAGCTGCTGAGCGAAGTCGCGCGCGGCGGCGATGTTGCCGATCGCGGTCGTCTCGGTCACCTCGAAGATCAGTTGACCGGGATCTACGTGCGCCGCGCGCAGCTCCTGGCCGATGTGCGCCGCCAGCTCCGAGTCGCCGAGCGAATGCCCCGAGAGGTTGATCTCCATGATCGGCTTCTCCCCGTATGCTCGCAGCCGGTGCAGGATCGCGATCGTCTCGGTCACCACCCAGCGGTCGATCTCGCGGATCAGCCCGAAGCGCTCGGCGATCGGCAAAAACTGGGCGGGGGAGACCAGCGCGCCGTCGGTGTCGATCATGCGCACCAGCAGCTCATGCTGGGTCGTGCGCCCGCTGGCGGTCTCCACCACGGGCTGGGCATGCAGCGTCAGCCGCCCCTCGTCGAGCGCCGCTCTGATCCGCTGCACCCACTCCAGCCGCGTCTCGATTCGAGCGGGGCCGAGCGGGTCGTTGGCCGTCAGCTGGCGCAGCGCCAGCTCCGCGCGTTCGCGCTCGGCCAGGCGGCGGTCCACCATCTGCAGCGCGTAGCGCTCGCGGCGAGCCGCTTGCACGCTGAGCGCGCCCAGCAGCAGCGTCAGCATCCCCCCGACGATCAGCACCGTCTCGGTGAGCGACAGGTTCGCCGCGGGCTCGCCGACCACGATTGTCCATGAGCGCCCGGCGACGGAGATGCTCGTGCTCTGCGGGTTGTGCGGTGTGCCCGCCCCGAGCAGCTTCGAGTGCCCGTCGTATACGGTCACGGCCGTCCCCTTCGGTAGCCCGGCGAACACGTCGGGGGCCAGCGCCGCATAGTGGTAGCTGCTGGACACGAATCCTTGCAGGTCCGCCATGCGCGCCCGGGGAGTGCTCGGCGCCTGGGGGGTGGGTGCGTATACCGGCACGTACAGCACGGTCGCCAGCGCATGGACGCCGACTCTGCGCACCGGTGGGGTCGCGCGTGGCTCCCCGCTGCTCGCGGCGGCGAGGAGCACCGCGTGGCGGGCGGGTTCTTCGCCCAGGTTCGTGTCGATGTTGCGCGGCTGTCCCGGCCTGCTCAGCACGTCGGCGACGACGTAATACAGCGACCGCTGTGGTGCGCGCCCGCCCGGCCGCCCGTTGCGCAGGGCTTTGATCTCGCCGTGCTCATGCTCGAACGTCGCGCGTCTGTCGGCCCGTACGAGCTCGATCAACCCGACCCCGTTCATCGCCGGGTCTTCCAGCAGGCCGCTCGCCACCGCATCGAACCCGCTCAGGCTTCCGGGTCTGTCCTGGCCCGTGGCCCGCGCCAGGTCCTGCAGACGCGCGACCGTCGGGTCCACCGCTTTGGCAATCTGCTCGCTCGCGTGCTGGGACAGCGCCGCGCGTCGCATGCTCGCTTCGCTGCGGGCCTGCTCGTCGGCGGTGACGGCGGCGACGGCGCTCAGCACCGCCAGACAGACGCACACCGTGATCGGCATGGTTCGCCATGAGCCCCGCCGTGACCCGGTTGTCTGCATGGCGTCCTATTTATCGGCGTCTTTCTCGGAACACTCAAATATTTGGGAGCAATCGCCCAAGTAGATGGGGCAGGCCCGCGTACTCGAACATGTCCCGATCGAAGCACATGCCCGACTTCTCCAGTACCCGCCGCGAGGCTTTGTTAGTCGTCGTGGTGAACCCCACGACGTCTGTCAGTCCCAGACGCCGTGCGTGTGCGACCGCCATTATCGCCATCTCGGTCGCATAACCCCGGCCCCATACGTCCGAGCGCACCGCGTACAGCACCTCCACGCACTCGTTGCCGGCGACCGTCGTGCGGCGCAGCCCGCCCCGTCCCACGAACACGCCGCTCGCCGTCTCATAGAACACCCACGGCCCGAACCGCTCCGCCCGCCAGTGGGCAATATCCGCGCTCAGCAGCTCCGCCGCCTGCGCTGCCGTGCGCGCACCGCCGAGCACCCCCGGCCATAGCGTCGCGGCCACCGCGGGGTCTGAGAACAGGTCGATGTACAGGCGCTCGTGCTCGCGCCAGGGCCGCTCCGGTCGGAGCCGCAGCCTTATCGCCTGTTGTTGGTAGGCCACCGTCCCTGAAAGGTAGCCCGCGAGCGCGGTCCGCCACCGTCGGAGTGGGTCATGTAGCCGCTCGATGCCCTTTGACAAAGCTTACGGTCTAGCGTAAGGTTAGCATTACGGTACACTGATAAGGGATATGCATGCAACGAACCATCGGAGTTGACAAGGCGCGGGCCAAGTTGGGCCAGCTCGCCGAGGAGGTAGCGGCCGAGGATGAGGCGGTCATGCTGACGCGCCGGGGGGAGGCTGTCGCGGTTCTCCTCAGCCCAGCCGAGTACGAGCGGTTGATCCAGACCAGCCGCCGGGCAGCCCAAGAAGAGCTGCGAGCACGGCTGGCTCAGGTTCGCCAGAGTGTCGCTGATGCAGGCCTCGATATATCCGTTGTCGATGAGGCGATCGCCGCGGCACGGACGGCCGAGTGACGCCGAGGGCTGTTCTCGACACGAACGTCATCGTGTCCGGTCTTGGGTGGCCCGGGCATCCTGCTCAGATCCTCGACGCAGCACTCGATGGCCGGCTCGTGCTCGTGAGCAGGCCGCCTCTTCTCGCTGAGTTGCGTCGCGTTCCTCGGATACCCGAAGCTCGCAAAGGTCATCGAAGGAGGGACGCGGCTCGCCGACCTCGTTGAAGCGAGCAGCGTTGTGGTGCTGCCGAGCCGCGTGTTCGCCGTCGTCGACGATGAGAGCGACAACCGGGTCCTTGAGGCCGCAGTCGAGGGAGCCGCCGACCATATTGTCTCCGGCGACGATCACCTCCTCGGGCTCGGCTCCTTCCAAGGCATACCCGTCGTGCCGCCCGCCGAGTTCGTGGCGACCCTTCTCGCACCGCCCAGCTGACCCCCTGCTCGATCTCGCGCTGCCCAGGTTGAGAGCTTGCTGGGGTAGGTGTAGCCGCGACGGCACGCCTATACAGGGGCACTGCATATCGGCCGTGATACAGGACATGGAATGCCTGTCCAGTCGAACAGTCGTCCAGAACCGGACATTGCTCGCTGCATCCGAATACCGGATCTGATTCAATCCTGCGCGATTCGGGCACGGCGAACACCGACGAGGAGGCCAGATGCGCTGGATACGGTTCGACGGGAGGCAGTCTGAGGCTCGTGCGGGGAGGCGTGTTCGTCTCGTTGCTGGCGGTCTAGCGGCGAGGGGCGTCTGTGTGCTGGTCGTGTTGTTTGTCGCGGTCTTGGCCTTGGGGGCGGCGAGCGCTTCGGCTGAACCCCTGTGTACGGATACGTGGACTGGTCCGAGCGAAGGCAGCTGGGCGTCAGCGGAAGACTGGTCTAGCGGTGTGCCTACGTCTAGCTCGGTCGTGTGCATAGGGGCTGGAAAGACGGTCACGATAAAAGGGGAAGGCACGTTCTACGCCGGGGTCATTGAGGACAGCGGTGGTTTGTCGATCGAATATGCCTCGCTGGACATCACCGATGCGCTGGAACGCTCAAGCGTGAGCGTCCTCACCTCGGAGAGCTCCAGCCTGGTAGGTCCGGCGTCCTTGTCCGTGACGACGTCGTTGTCTTGGAAAGATCACAGCGCTCTACGCGGGGGCGGGTCTTTGATCATTCAGCCGGGTGCGTCTGCGACGGCCACCAACTCGTCCACGATTTCCGAAGCGGCGAAGCTGATTAATGAAGGCACGGTGACTCTTACGTCCCACGGCAGCCTCACCTTGTCGGAAGCCGCGACGATAGAAAACGTCGGCACGTTCAACGCGGACTCTTACATCGCTGGCCAGGTGCTCGAAGCCTCTGGCACCAGCTCGCGTTTCATAAATACCGGAACCTTCCAGACGCACCTCACTGGAACTGAAAGCGCGTCCGTCGGCCTAGAAGGCTTCGAAAACAAAGGGACCGTCAACGCAAAGGCGGGAATCCTCAAGTTCTACAAAGCTGTCGCATCCGGTGGCGCTGGTAAGTGGATGGCAGAAAGCGGGCATATCCTGTTCACCGAAGGGACATTTGCATTTACAGGTGGCGAATGGGCCGGTGGTATAGTTCTCGAAAACTCGGTGACGGTCACTGCCGAAGGTGTCACTGGGACGAAAGCTCAGGTGACCGTATCCGGCGGATTATTCAGCATACCGAGCGGGATGATGACGGTTGAAAGCCTCGCCGTGGATAGCTTCTTTTCTAAATTTGGCGGCGCCGGGTCACTAACCGTGACGAAAACGCTAAACTGGGAAAGCTCGCACATAATCGGCACTGGTTCTTTGATCCTACGCCCGAGTGCCTCTGGGACCATCTCGGGCGGGGTGGAAATGGATGGCCACACACTTTTGAATGAAGGCACCATTGATCTTGTATCTGGTTATCTGGGTTTCCAGGAAGGTGCCACCATAGTCAATACCGGGACCTTTACAGCGAACGACACCACAAGCTCTGGACTCTCTGGCCCTTATCCCGCCGGGCAGTACGTCAATGACGGTACCTTCCAAATCACCGAATCTGGGACAGTCGACGTCGATGTTAGGTTCACTAACGACGGGAGCATCATCGAAAAAGAAGGGCACTTCCACTTCTACGAACCCATTAGCGCGGAATCATCAACGCAATGGGGTGGTGCGGAAAACGCCTCGACCCCTGGTAGTACCCACTCAGAATGTGGTGATCCGGTAGGCTGCGCTACGGGCAACTACACCGAGACGCAGACGGACTTTGCGATCGGCGGGCGTGGTGTCGGCCTGGGCCTGACTCGCACCTACAACTCCCAGGCCGGGGCCGAAGGCGTCAAAGGCGCGTTTGGCTACGGGTGGACTAGCTCGTTCAGCGATCATCTCGTAGTCAATAAAGAAACGAAAGTGACCACTCTGCACCAGGCGAACGGCAGCACCGTGCCGTTCACGGAAGAAACCGGCGGGGCGTTCAAAGCGCCGGTGTGGACACAGGACACGCTGAGCGGAACCTCGGAAGCCGGCTACACCCTCACCCTGGCCGATCAGATCAAGTACAAATTCGCCGGCAGTAGCGGGCGCCTCGAAAGCGTGACCGACCGTGACGGTAACGCAACGACGCTCTCCTATAACGAAGCGGGCCAGTTGACGACGATCACCGATCCCGTCAGCCGCACGATCAAACTGACTTACAACGGCGAAGGCTTGGTTGAAAGCGCCGAAGACCCGATGAAACACGTCGTCAAGTACACGTACGAAGGCGGCAATCTCAAGAGCGTCACGCAGCCTGCGGAAGAAAGCCTGCGCTGGCAGTTCAAATACAACGGCGAACATGAGATGACCGAAATGGTCGGTGGCCGCGGTGGGAAAACGATCAACGAATACAACGGCTCGCACCAGGTCACCAAACAGGAAGATCCCGCCGGGCACAAGCTCAAGTTCGAATACGAAACATTCCACACCAAGATCACCAACGAAAACACCAGCTCGGTCACAAACGAGTACTTCACGAGCAACGACGAGCCGGCCTCGATCGCTCGTGGCTTTGGGTCGCCAAGCGAAACCACCGAATCCTTCACGTACAACGAAGGCGGCTACGTCACGAGCGTGACCGACGGCAACGGGCACACGACCACTTACGGCTATAACGGCGCGAACGATCGCACGAGCATGGTCGATCCCGACAAAGACGAAACGAAATGGGAATACGACTCTACGCATGACGTGATCTCGATGACCACGCCAAAGGGTGAGACGACCACGATCAAACGCGAAGCTCACGGCAATCCTGAAGCGATCGAACGGCCGGCGCCGGAAAGCAAAACACAGGTCACTAAATACAAATACACGGCTACGGGCGAACTGGAAAGCGTGGAAAACCCGCTCAAACGTGTATGGAAATACGAATACGACACCAAAGGCGACCGCACCGCTGAAATCGACCCCGCTACCGACAAGCGCACGTGGGAATACAACGAAGATTCACAGGAGACCGCGACCGTCAGCCCACGCGGAAACGTCAAAGAAGGCAAACCAACGGAATTCACGACCAAAATAGAACGCGATGCGCAAGGTCGTCCATTGACGATCACCGACCCGCTCAAACACATCACGAAATACAAATATGATGGCGATGGCAACGTCGAACAGGTGACCGATGGCAACGGCCATACAACGAAGTACACCTACAACGGCGATAACGAGCCGATCAAGGTCGAAGCGCCCAACAAAGCCGTCACCGAAACCGAATACGACGGCGCCGGACAGGTCATCAAGCAGGTCGACGGCAATAAACACGCGACCAAATACACGCGCAACGCTATCGAGGAGGTCACCGAAGTCACCGACCCGCTCGGGCACGTGACGAAGAAGGAATACGACGCCGCCGGGAACCTCAAGAAGCTGGAAGATCCCGCGAAACGCACCACGACATACAAATATGATCCGGCAAACCGTCTGGAAGAAGTCAGCTACTCAAGCGGCAAACCGTCGACGATCACCTATGAATACGACAAAGACGGCGACCGTACGAAGATGGTCGACGGGACTGGGACGACAAAATACACCTATGACCAGCTGGATCGTCTGACCGAAAGCGAAAACGGCCACAAAGAAGTCATCAAATACGAATACGACCTGGCGAACGAGCAGACCAAGATCACCTACCCCAACAAAAAAGCGGTCACGCGCACATTTGACAAAGACGGGCGTCTGGAAAAACTCACTGACTGGCTCACGCACTCCACCAAATTCGCTTACAACGAAGACTCCGACCTGAAGTCCATAGTCTTCCCGAGCGAAACCAAAGACGAAGACAAATACGCATACAACGACGCTGATGCGATGACCGAAGTCAAAATGGAGAAAAGCACGGAAGTGCTGGCGTCGCTCGTCTACACCCGGGACAGCGACGGGCAGGTCAAAAAGATCACCTCCAAAAGTCTGCCCGGCGCGGAAATCACGGAAAACACGTACGACGAAAACAACCGTCTCAAGAAATACGGCAGCACCGAATACAAATACGACAGCGCCAACAACCCCACCAAGGAGGGGGTGAACGAATACACATATAACGCAGGGGATGAGCTCGAAAAAGGAGGAGGCTCGACGTACGCCTACGACGAACTCGGCGAGCGCACGAAACAGACGCCTGAAAAAGGCCCAGCGACCACATATGGCTATGACCAGGCCGGCAACCTGATCTCAGTCGAACGGCCCGAAGGGGAAAGCAAACCCAAGATCGAAGACAGCTACGCGTACAACGGCGAAGGGCTACGCACATCGCAGACCATCTCAGGCACCACCAGCTACTTCGCGTGGGATGTGACCGAAGGCGTTCCGCTGATCCTCAGCGACGGCACCAACAGCTACATCTATGGTCCGGGTGGACTTCCGGTCGAGCAAATCAATGGGTCAGAAACGCCGACCTATCTGCATCACGACCAGCAAGGGTCGATCCGTCTGTTGACTGGTTCGGCTGGCACAACCATCGGCAGCATCACATTCGACGGATATGGAAACAAGGTCGAAAGCACGGGCACCATTTCGCCACTTGGTTACGACGGACAGTACACCAGCTCGGATACAGGGTTCATCTACCTGCGTGCTCGGGTCTACGATCCCGCAACCGCGCAGTTCCTCAGCGTCGATCCGATGCTTGCGATCACGCGGGCACCCTACTCCTATACAAACGATAACCCACTCAATGAGAGTGACCCGACGGGGCTCGGTTTTTGGCAGGAACTCGATGAATTCAGTGAAGAAGCTGGTGAGGGTGTCGTGGGATGGGGCGACAAACTCACGTTCGGTGCCACCAAATTGGCACGTGAAGAACTCGGCATCAACAACATCAACGCCTGCTCAACCGGCTACCAGATTGGTGGGTACACGGGTCTCGCAACTGCTGTGCTCATCCCTGGCGAGGACGATTTCGTTGGCGCCGAGGGCGTAGACGAGGCTGCACAAGAGGGCAACAGCGTCACATCAACAGCAAGGACCACGCCGGGAGGAGACGGCGCCGAATCCGTGATTATCAAGGAGCGCACACCTAATGGTGAAACCGTCCAGGTTGTGCACCAGGTGGGCAAGCCGCTACCTAATGGTGGGACGGTAATCATTCACCAGCACGCGAAGTATGGTCCGCTTCCCGGCTCCGAATTGTTCTTTCCCGATGTCAACCCCTAGTATATCCGATGAAGTCCGGCGGGTCGAGGAGGCCCTTCACGGTGCCGTCGAGCGCGCGCTCGACGCGAGGGACGTGCAGTTGCGTGACGCTGGTCTAGTGGTAGAACTCGATCCGGTATCGCGTTCGGGTGGGGGACCGGGATACACCTCTTACGTTGAGGCCACGCTACGGTATGCGAACGGCGATGTCCATGACGTGTTGTTCTTCTATGTCGCCCAGGAGGGGCGTCTGGTGGTGGACGAGGCGTCAACGTCGGAGTGGATCAGCAAGACCGTCGATGAATCGCTCGGGAAGGCGACGGAGGAGCTTGAGCGGAGATCCAGCGACCCTGACTCGCGATGAAGCTGATATATGATCCGGAAGCCGACGCGGCGAGTATACGTCTTCTCGATTCCATCCAACCGGGAGGGGTCGCGAGATCCCACGTCTGCGATACTGAGTTGACGGACTGCGCAGTGATACTGGACTTTGACGCTGCGGACAAGCTCATTGAGATCGAGCTGCTTGGAGTCTCGAAGCTATTGCCCGCCAGCGTACTTAATGACAGCCGATGACCTACTATGTCATCCCATAGCGACTCCGATGCTCAGAACCGAGATTTTCGACCGCCATCTGATCTAGAGAGGCAGCTTCTAACTGTGCTCCTAAGTGCAGACTTCCCGGGGAGGAACGCGGTCGCGGAGCAGGTAGCTGTGGCTTCAGTCCGCGAGATTGATAACAATGCCAGTCTCGAGTTCGCGCCTTCAGATAAGCCACTTGCCGAGGTTGTGCGTCGGATTCCAGTGGAGGCGGAACTCGACGATGGCGATGGAGTGACGATCCATGTGTTGTTGCATGTTGTAGATGGGCTCTTGAAGGAGCTAGAGGTCTATCGCGATGATTCAGGTCGCGTTCAGCGTGCGCTCGTGCCAGATGATCTTCGCCTCATGGTTCTCTGATGTCGGGAGTGTCTAAAAAGCAGCCGCTGAAGTTGGAAGATCTGGATGAGATCACTCTCAACGCGAGTCAGGCATTCCTTGCGATGGGTAGATTTCTCCACGGCTATTCAGCTAGAACAAAGGGAGAGGGGGATATAGCGACGCTCTGTTCGGGGGTCCACGTAGAGAGTGATCGTATGTCGAGTGATCCAGCGGCGCTCTCTGACTGGCTTGAGTGTGTGTCGGAGGTGCGTTGACCCGTCGAGCTATGCCTGAGGATTGCGCAGCGCGCAGCGCGGGTCTGATGAGCGAGGCGGAGAGCAAGTGGGAGCGTGAGCATCCCCGCTGGCCGGGAAACACGACGGTCAATCGCTACTTCGACTCGTGGGCCTCGGCACTGGAAGCCGCCGGCCTGGAGCCGGTCGGGCGCCGTGGCAACCGTACGTGACCGGATGCGTCGTGTGCACCTCAATCGCCACGGGCTTGCGATGCGTGCCCGCCTGTAAGGTCGGGCTTATCGACCCGCTACGGATGGCCTCGCTCCGGCGGGGGTTTCTATGGGATCAGTCGCTGGGTTCTTGACTGGATAGGAGTAGATGATCGGGAAGGGGCGATCTCTATGGAATCGCTCGGGGCGGGCGCCCGGGAACACCCGGCAGCGCTCCACACCGCAGATTCTGCCAGAGCCGCCGGCGTCTCAAGCGCCAATTGACCGCGGCTACGGTGAGGCTCCATACTTGACGTTCTTGCATCGCATGACCACCTGTGGTATTCTAGCGTCATGGCCGTCAAGGACCGTCTTGAGGTTTTCGAGGTGCTGGATCGTGCCGAGGCGGCGCTGCGCGAGGCTACGTCCGACGTGGAGCGCACCAAGGCCATTCTCGAAATGGTCAGGGAGAAGCCGGGCATCACGGTCGCTGAGCTCGCCTCACAGTTTCATCTCTCCGAGGAGGCCGTTATCGCGTTCGTGCAGACGGTGGGTGAGCTTCTCGGAGCAGACCGTAGCCTGAGCGTCGAGGCCGCCCGCCGCGGCGGGCTACTGGCTGTCGCGAGCCAGGCGTGGGAGAACGAGCTCGGGCCGCTGTTGGGCACCGCCGAGGTGCGCGAACTGCTCGGCGTCTCGCGTCAGCGCGTCGACGAGCTGCTGCGCTCCAAGCGACTGATCGCACTGTCCGACAGCGCCGGCCACCGCCGGTATCCGGCTTTTCAGTTTCACGACGGCCAGCCACTCTCCTCGCTTGTCGCTGCGTTCTGGACGGTAGCCGACGCGGCGATCAGCCCGTGGACCGCCGCTTCGTGGTGCGTCGCACCAGACGATGACGCGCTGGGCGGTCTTTCGCCGGTGGCGTGGGCGCGCGGCGGGCGCGACGACGCGGACCTCGCCCGAGTCGCCCGCCAGGACGCAGCGCAACTCGACCAGTGAGCCTGAAGGGCTTCCCGCGGCGCACGCTGCGGGGCGAGCGGACCATCTATCGCATCCACAAGTCAGCACGTGCCCCTTGGTGGTTCTCCTCCGCGGGCGACGGTCGCTTCGATCCTGTGGGCACCGGTACGGGCGCCTGTTATCTCGCGGAGGGCGCACTGGGCGCCTGGGTAGAGGTCTTCCGCAAGCGCCAGCTGCTTCCGGAGGTCGAGATCGCGGAGCGGTCGTTGTTGGCCGTCGCATTGGAACGCGACCTGCGCCTCGCCGACATCACCGCCCGCCGGGCGCTGAGCTTCGGAGTCACTGCGTCACTCGGCGCCAACGAGCACTACGACGAAAGCCAAACATTCGCTGTGCAGGCCTCGGAAGCCGGGTTCGATGGGGTCCGCTATCTCGTCCGCCACGACCCCGCCCAGAAGCTCTACGGCCTCGCGCTGTTCGCCCAAGCCGGGATCCCTGACCCTGCCGATCCGCAGTGGCCGGCTGTCAGCGGAGCCATTCCCGATGCTCTCGTTAGGGACGCCGAACGCGTTTTCGGCTATCGCGTGCTACCGACACCCTAAGCCGGTCTCGGCCCGGCATGAAGTGACGCGATCCTCCCGCCGCTACGACGACCTCGCGCACGCGCTCGATGAACAACTCGGGCTACAGCCCTACGCGAGAGACGCGGGGCAGACGTAGCCGTGCTGCTCCGGCCGGATACGGGCATGGTATATCGACCACGACGCAGCACATGGAATGCCCAGCCAGTCGAACAATTGTCCAGAGGCATACGCCTTCTTTACATCTGCGTCGCCGCATCTGATAGAACAGCCAGCCTACTTCGAACAGGCAGCTTATTCGGCCTACCGGGAGGGAGCGATCACATGAGCGGCACGCGGCGATGGTTCGGCAGGGCTCGGTCTGAGGCTCGTGCGGGAAGGCGTGTTCGTTTCGTTGCTGGCGGTCTTGCGGTGAGGAGCACCTGTGTGCCGATCACCCTGCTGGTCGTGGTCTTGGTCTTAGGGGCGGCGAACGCTGCGGCTGAACCGCTATGCACCGACACGTGGACGGGGCCGAGCGAAGGGATTTGGGAAGAATCTGTCAACTGGTCGGCGGGCAAAGTGCCAACTTCCAGCGATGTTGCGTGTATCGGGTCGGGGAAGACAGTCACTATCGTTTCAGGAGCGGAGCATGCTGATGTCCTTGAGAATAAAGGGACGCTTGTGTTGGCAGGAGGGTCGCTTGAATTGGCCGGTGTTCTTGCGGAAGATGTGTCGCGCTTCAACTCGTTGGTTATGAGCGGGGGTTCGTTGACGATTGCGGGCGAAGTCGATGTGACTGGTTCGTTTTCGGGTGGTGGCAAGATATCTGGACCGGGCACTTTTGTCATCGAATCTGGGGTAGCGGCCAAAGTGAATGGCTCGGGCGGCGCTTTGTATTTGAACGAAGTGACTTTCAAGAACACTGGTACGGTAACGGTTAGCGGAGCGGAAGCGGCCGCGGCTATCTTTGCGGAAAGAAGTGCTATTTTTGAGAACAGTGGCACGTTTGTCCTGAATACCATAGGGTATAGTTTGAGGGGACCTGCCGGTACTAAGTTTGTAAACACGGGGACCTTCAAGAAGACCGAAGGCTCGTGGACGACCACAGTCGAAATGGCGATAGAAAACTCGAGCTCCGTTAGCACTAGTGTCGGCAAGCTGGAACTGGTTAGAAGCATCACATCGGAAGAAGGGTCATGGTCCTCTTCGGGTACGGAAACCGCGATCGTATTCAACGCAACCAGCGAAACCTCTACGCTAGGCAAAAAAACGACGTTCTCGGGCAATGTCGAAGTCAATCACGGTAAAGTACAGGTAGGGACGCTCGAAGCTAGTAGCGCTTTTGTTACTGTGAACGGGGATGCCTTTGAAACCGGCGGTGATTTGGAACTAACTGAAAGCTCCGTCTCTGATATCAAAAATCTTACACTGGCTAGTCCATCTGGACGTGAAGGCGGTGTGCTACATGTTGCGGGAGAAGCAGACGTAACTGGTTCGTTTTCGGCTGGCGGCAAAATATCTGGAACGGGTACTTTTGTAATTGAACCTGGTGCAACCGGGACGGTCAATGGCGGGGGCGGCGCACTGTACTTGGACGAAGTGACTTTCAAGAACGCCGGGACGCTTACAGTTAGTGGACGGGAAGCGGCCGCGGCTATCTTTGCGGAAAGAAGTGCTGTTTTTGAGAACAGTGGCACGTTTGTCCTGAATACTATAGGGTATAGTTTGCGGGGGCCTGCCGGTACTAAGTTTGTAAACACGGGAACACTTAAGAAGACCGAAGGCTCATGGACGGCTACGGTCGAAATAGCGACTGAAAATTACGGTGTCGTACAGGCAGAAGCAGGGAAATTTGAATTTCTGCATCTCATAGAACTGAGAACGCTGGAAAATGGGTACGGCGGCACGGAAAATCCCTCGACACCTGGTGAGCCTCACGCGACCTGCGGGAAACCTGTGAGCTGCGCGACGGGCAACGAGTCGGAATCGCAGACCGACTTCGCTATCGGTGGTCGGGGTGTGGGCCTTGACCTTACGCGCACCTACAACTCGCAGGCGGCCGCAGAAGGCGTCAAAGGCGCGTTTGGGTACGGATGGACCAGCTCCTTCAGCGATCACCTGGTGGTCAACAAAACGAGCAAAGTCACCACGCTCTATCAAGCGAATGGAAGCACTGTGCCCTTCACCGAAGAAGGTGGCGGGTCATTCAAAGCACCAGTGTGGACGCAGGATACCCTTAGCGGAACAGAAGGTACTGGCTACACACTGACGTTGGCCAACCAGATCAAATATAAGTTCGCCGGGAGCAGCGGTCGCCTGGAAAGCGTGACCGATCGCGACGGTAACGCGACGACGCTCACGTACAACGAAGCGGGCCAACTGACGACGATCACCGATCCCGTCAGCCGCACGATCAAACTGACCTACAATGGGGAAGGTTTGGTCGAAAGCGCCGAAGATCCGATGAAACATGTCGTCAAATACACGTACGAAGGCGGCAATCTCAAGAGCGTCACGCAGCCCGCTGAAGAAAGCTTGCGCTGGCAGTTCAAATACAACGGTGAACACGAGCTGACCGAAATGGTCGATGGCCGCGGTGGGAAAACGATCAACGAATACAACGGCTCGCACCAGGTTACCAAACAGGAAGATCCCGCCGGGCACAAGCTCAAGTTCGAATACGAAACCTTCCACACCAAGATCACCAACGAAACAACCGGCAGCGTCACCAACGAGTACTTCACGAGCAACGACGAGCCGGCCTCGATCACTCATGGCTTTGGGTCGCCAAGCGAAACCACCGAATCCTTCACCTACAATGAAGGCGGTTACGTCACGAGCGTGACCGACGGCAACGGACACGCGACCAAATATGGCTACAACAGCACCAATGACCGTACGAGTATGGTCGATCCCGACAAAGACGAAACGAAATGGGAATACGACTCGACCCATGATGTGATCTCGATGACCACGCCCAAGGGTGAGACGACCACGATCAAACGCGAAGCTCACGGCAATCCTGAAACGATCGAACGGCCGGCACCGGAAAGCAAAACGCAGGTCACTAAATACAAATACAAGACCACAGGTGAACTTGAAAGCGTGGAAAACCCGCTCAAAAACGTGTGGAAATACGAATACGACGCCAAAGGTGACCGCACCGCTGAAATCGACCCCGCCACCGACAAGCGTACGTGGGAATACAGCGAAGACTCGCAGGAGACTGCGACCGTCAGTCCGCGCGGAAACGTCAAAGAAGGCAAACCAGCGGAATTCACGACCAAAATCGAACGCGACGCACAGGGCCGTCCGCTGACGATCACCGACCCGCTCAAACACACCACGAAATATAAATATGATGGCGATGGCAACGTTGAACAGGTGACCGACGGCAACAGCCATACAACGAAGTACACCTACAACGGCGACAATCAGCCGATCAAGGTCGAAGCGCCCAACAAAGCCGTCACCGAAACCGAATACGACGGCGCCGGGCAGGTTGTCAAGCAGGTCGATGGCAACAAACACGCGACCAAATACACGCGCAACGCTATCGAGGAGGTCACCGAAGTCGCCGACCCGCTCGAGCACGTGACGAAGAAGGAATACGACGCCGCCGGGAACCTCAAGAAATTGGAAGATCCCGCGAAACGTACCACCACATATAAGTACGATCCGGCAAACCGTCTGGAAGAAGTCAGCTACTCAAGCGGCAAACCGTCGACGATCACCTATGAATACGACAAAGACGGCGATCGCACGAAGATGGTCGACGGGACTGGGACGACGAAATACACCTATGACCAGCTGGATCGTCTGACCGAAAGCGAAAACGGCCATAAAGAAGTCGTCAAATACAAATATGACCTTGCGGACGACCAGACCGAAATCACCTATCCCAACAAAAAAGCGGTGACGCGCACCTTTGATAAAGACGGACGTCTGGAAAAACTCACCGACTGGCTGACGCACTCGACTAAATTTACGTACAACGAAGACTCTGATTTGAAGCTCATGGTTTTCCCAAGCGAAACCAAAGACGAAGACAAATACACGTACAACGACGCCGATGCGATGACCGAAGTCAAAATGGAGAAAAGCACGGAAGTGCTGGCGTCGCTCGTCTACACCCGTGACAGCGACGGGCAGGTCAAAAAGATCACCTCCAAAGGTCTACCCGGCGCCGAAATCACGGAAAACACATACGACGAAAACAACCGCCTCACCAAATACGGCAGCACAGAATACAAATACGACTCAGCCAATAACCCCACGAAGGAGGGGTCGAGCACAAACACCTACAACGAAGGCGATGAGCTCGAAAAAGGCACCGGCACGACTTACGCATACGACGAACTCGGAGAGCGCACGAAAACGACTCCCGAAAAAGGAGGGGCGACCACCTACGGCTACGACCAGGCCGGCGACCTGACCTCAGTCGAACGGCCCGAAAAAGAATCGGTTCCCAAAATCGAAGACAGCTACGCCTACAACGGCGAAGGACTGCGGACTTCGCAGACGATCTCTAGCACGACCAGTTACTTCGCGTGGGATGTCGCCGAGGGCCTCCCGCTGATCCTCAGTGATGGCACCAACAGCTACATCTACGGCCCCGGTGGGATACCCGTTGAGCAGATTAACGGGTCAGAAACGCCGACCTATCTCCATCACGACCAGCAAGGCTCCACACGCCTACTCACCGGGAGCGCGGGCACCGTCGAAGGCAAATGCACGTACGGCGCCTACGGAACCCCCACATGCGAAGGGGCCGCGACCACTCCGTTCGGATACGACGCGCAATACACAAGCGCAGACACCGGCCTGATCTACCTCAGGAAACGCACCTATGATCCCGCGACAGCGCAGTTCCTGATGATCGATCCAGACGTGGGTCTTACACGGGCGCCTTATAACTACGCGCTGGATAATCCTCTGAATTTCTCTGATCCAAATGGTCTCACCACGGTCGGCACTTGCATTCACGTTGGAGGTCTAATCGGGGAGATTGTGGGTTATCAAGGACAAGCATGTGCCGTCGTCAGCTCTAGCGGCGATGTCGGCGTAACGGCTGGGGGTGGTCCGACAGTCAGCGGTGGAACTGGCGCGATAGATGTCGGTCCGTCTGTTCAAGTATCAAGCGCCAATAATATTCCGCAGCTATATGGCCCATTCGCCCAAGGTGGAGGCAGCGCGGCGTTTGGAGTCGGAGGCTTCGGCGATGCCTTTACAGGCCGCGATAGCTGTGGTGAACAGATTAGTGGTGGCGATGTGGGCATTGCCGGTGGCATAGGAGCAGAGGTCCACGCTGGACCTACGGAGACCGTAGGAGTAAGCGTCAATGTGCCATCGCTCATAAATGAAGTTTATGAATTCCCTACAAATGCAATCAAGGAAATTGACAGCGGTCTCTGATGACGTTGCGGACCATACTCTCGATTGCCATTGTGACCATACTTGCGGTTGCTCTTATCTATGGAGCTAGAGCAGGCACGATCCGACCGACTAGGAAGCCGGCCAAGCTGCTGTCTACACCTTGGGTGGTCGCTGCATGGGTAGTGGTCGTTGTGCTGATTGTGGTTTTGGGTCGATGAGCTGACTGACGCTGCACTGAATGCACCGGAGATCAACATGTTCCGCGATGCGCCTGAGGAGGTGATGAGCACTCACCTCCGTGCGACACTCGGACACCTTCGCTCGTTGCTAGCGTCTGTGGAGCCATCAAACATAGCTGGCGCCGAAACCTGGACCCGTCACGATATAGGGCGGATACGATTTCGTCATGACCCATCGCGAGCTGACGGGGTTCTTGCTGGTCGCGCGTGCCTCAGATCTCGGGGACAGCTTGTCCTTTGCGTATTCCGGCGCCGGATGCATTGACCCGTCGAGGGCTATGCTTGGGGGTTGCGCGGCGCGTAGCGGTGGTGCAGCATCAGCGGGTTGCCGTCGGGGTCGTTGAAAAGCGCCATGTGACACACGCTCGTGTCCAGCGTGTCGCCCCGGAAGGTCACCCCGCGCTCCTGCAGCGTCTTGCGCGCGGCTTCGACGTCGTCCACGTGCAGCGCGATCTCATGCCCGCGCACCTGGTGCTCCATGCCCATCTTCTCCGCGTCGATCACGCTCAGCGTCAGGTTGCCCGTCTCGAACTCCGCGTAGTTGCGCTCCTGCAAGTGGACCGACATCGGCAGTCCAAGGGTCTCGCCATAGAACTTCACGGCTGTGTCGAGATCTTTCGTGGACAAGGCGACGAAGTCCACTCCGGTGACGATCTGCTGTGATGCGGTGTCGGTGGCTGCCATGCGCTCTGCTCCTTCGCTCGTCTGCTTGTTCGCACGCCCTGTGCCCGTGGTCGTTCTCGGGCGCGCGGTCGCTCCCGGCGGAGCGGCTGGGTCCGATGGTAGCCCGTGGGAAGGTTGCACGAGCGTTGGCGTCGAGTCTCAGAGGATGACTGTTCTTGCAAGGCTCCACGCGGCTTCCGTCCAACCTCACCGTGCGCATGTCCGGCTCATCGCGGTGGCAGTGCTCGCGCTCACTGTGGCGCCACTGTGCGGCTGCGGCGGAGACATCTCGGTCTCCACGCGTGTCTCCCCGCACGGCGAACGCGCGGCGCTGATGAGCTACCTGCGCCAGGTCGAGCCGATCCGGCTGGGCGTCAACCGCCTGCTGAACGGAGCCGATCCGATCCTCTCGGCCTACCACGACGGGCGCATCTCCCCGCGGCAGGCAGCGTTGCGGATGGGCGCCCTGGAGCGGCGTTTCGCCGCCTACACGGTCGACATGGTCGCGCTGGGACCCGCCACCGCGCAGCTGCGCGCCGTGAACGCTCCCTACGCCCACACCTATATTCTCGAGGACTCATATCTGAGCGCGCTCACCGTCGGCCTGGCCGAGCGCGACTTCGACAGCCTGCCCGATACGCAGTCCGCCCAGCGCGCGGCGATCATCCAGTGGCGCACCGAACTGACGGTGCTCGCCGACCGCGCCGGGCTGAAGCTGCCCGCGGACCTGCAGGTGGCTGGTCGGGGAGAGATCGCTCCCTCCCCGAACGGCAGTTAGCTGTTGTTCCTGCTGACCTTTGGCTGACACCTCCGCGGGCGGGTGAATCACCCGTCGCGGCGGCGCATCGCTTGCGTCCTTTCGATCCCGATCAGTAGCTGTAACCGCCGCTGCTGCCGCCACCACCAGAGCTCGCCGGCGGAGCGGATTCGGATTGCGCCGGCGCGGCAGATGATTCGGCGGGCGTGGTGGTCGGGGCGCTGGTGGCGGGCGCGCTCGATGAGCTGCTGGAGCCGGAGCCGATTCTCACGACGGTCCAGGTGCCGACATCTTTGATGCCCTGTCCCTTGGCTTCCCCGGGCGACTGATCCTGCGCGAAGGTATACAGCGGCATCCCTTTGTAAGTCACCTGCACCGTGCCATCCGGGCGCTTGACCGTGCTCAGCGATCCGACGCTGCCGCTGGGTGTGCCCGACGGCGCGGTCAACGGATGCCATACCGCCGTGCAGGCCGAGCTCGTGCAGATGAACTTGCCGCCGTGCTCGCCGCTGAGGCTGTACAGGGTCATGCCCTGGGAGTTGACGAGCACCGTGGCGTGCAGCGTCCCGTTCGACGCGGTCTTCACGACCGCCGCGGTGCTGGCGGCCCCGCTCGATTCCGATGTCGTGCTTGCCGGTGTCGTGGCGGCGGCTTGCGAGGAGGAATTCGTGCTGTTGGAGCTGCTCCCGCACGCGGCCAGCGCGAGCGATGCGGCTAGCGCAGGGATGAGGAACTTCAGGGCTGAGCGCATCGGGGGAAACTGCATCAGGTGGACTCCTTCGGTCAGTGCGATGGGAACGGTCACGGTGGTCTATGGGCCGTGCCTGCACTTAAGGACTCCGCGCTGTCAGGTTCCTTCCGATGCCTGCACAAGCAGTGTCCCGTTCGGCGGCTGTCGTCGGATAAAGGGGTGTGCGCCCCGATACGTTGAGCGAGCATCGTCGCCTGTACCTGCTGGGGAGGGTGATCGTCTCGCGCTACTACCGCCGCCCGCTGACCCTCGCCGCGGTCGCAAGGGCAATATCGACCTCGCCCAGGCAGCTGCAGCGCGCATACGCACAGTTCGGCGACTCGTTCGGAGAGGACCTGTTCGTGCGACGGATGTCGGTAGCGGCGCAGCTGCTGGTGGAGCAGCGCGCGATCCCCGTCGGTGACGTGGGGCGCCTGGTCGGATACCCTCATTCGTCGCACTTCGCCAGTGCGTTTCGCCGCCGTTACGGCCTCTCACCGGCCCTGTTCCGTGAGCGTGCGCTACGCCACGCCGCTACGCATGGACGCGCGGGCTCGCATCCGCGCCGGCCGGTGTCACCTCGCCCGCATCTGCCGGGTCCAGCGGCTCGGCCCCCGGCAGTCTGACCCGCATCAACGTTCCCCCGCCGGGGGCGCGCTCGGCGGTGACGGTGCCGCCGTGCTGGGTGACGACCTGTCTGACGATCGCCAATCCCAGGCCCGAGCCGGGACGCCCGCGCGCCTCGGCGCCGCGGTAGAAGCGGTCGAACACGTGCGGCATGTCCTCGGCGGAGATCCCCTGTCCGTGATCGCGGACGGTCAGCTCCTCGCCGTGGAGTGAGATCTCGACTGGCTCGCCCGCGGGGCTGTACTTGACGGCGTTGTCGATCAGGTTGACGACGGCCCGCTGCAGCCGCGCTGCGACGCCGCTGAGGAGCACCGGCTGAAGCGCCGTCTGCAACGGCGTCGTCGGCGAGTTTCGCCGGGTGCGCTCGACCGCCTCGCTGACGACCATGTCCAGGCGCACGTCCTCGGCGTCGACGTTCTGCTCCTCGCCGCGGGCGAGGTCGATCAGGTCATTCATCAGCAGCGTCAGCTCCTCGATCTGCTCGACGACGTCGTTGAGCAGCAGTTCGCGCTCCCGCACGTCCATGTTGCCGGCCTGCTGCAGGATCTCGATGTTCGTGCGCAGGCTCGTGACCGGGGTGCGCAGCTCGTGCGAGGCGTCGGCGACGAGCTGGCGCTGGGCGTGCACCGAATCGTCCAGCGCGCCCATCGAACGCTCGAGCGCATCGAGCATCGCGTTGAAGCTGACGGCGAGCCGCCCGATCTCGTCTTCGCCGGCGGGCGCGATGCGCTGCGAGAGGTCCTGCGTCTCCGCCACGTGCTCGGCCGCGCGCGTCAGTCGCCTGACGGGCAGCACCACGGTGCGCGCGACCAGCTGCCCGAGCAGCGCTGCCAGCAGGATCCCGCCGAGGCCGAGCAGCACGAGGATCAGGCGCAGGTGGGCGAGCAGTTCGTTGACTTCGGTCAGCGGCTGGGCGAATTGGACGACGCGTCCGGGCGCGAGGTGCTCGGCGAGGATGCGCAACTGCACGCCGTTGACGGTGGCGTCACGGAAGAAGCTCTTGCCCTTACCCGCGGCGAGCGCGCGCGTGCGCGCTCCGACCGGCAGCGTCACGTTCTTGGCGCCGGAGCGAAACAGCACCGTTCCCCTGGCATTGACCAGCTGCTGATAGCCGCGCACCTGGTTGGGTCTGGGTGAGACGTTGCCCAGTGCGTTGCCGGGCTGCTGGGGTCCGCTTTCGAGCAGTTGCGCCACCGAGGCGCCCCTCTCCTGCAGCGCGTCGAGCAGGCGGTCGCCGTGGCGGCGCGCCGGGTGATGCTCGATCAGTCGCAGGTTGTCCGAGCGGTTGCGCAGCTGCGCGTCCACCTGACCGTGCAGCTCGTTGGAGGTGAGCAGGTACACCAGCACCGAGGCGAGCAGGACGGCGACGGCGACCGCGGCCGCCGAGGAGAGGGTGATGCGCCTTCTGAAGCTCATGGGGTCTGCGACCACCGGCTGTGCCGGCGGCGCCCGCCGGCTCTGTTGACGGAGTCGGGCGCCCTCCAGGCTACGTCTTTACCCGCGCTTGTGGTGCTCATGGCGCGCGCAGCACGTAGCCGACGCCGCGCACCGTGTGCAGCAGCCGGGGCTCGCCCCCGGCCTCGGTCTTGCGGCGCAGGTAGCCCATGTAGACACCCAGCGAGTTGGAGGTCGCACCGAAGTCATAGCCCCAGACGTGCTCGAATATCGCCGAGCGCGTCAGCACCTGGCGCGGATGGCGCAGGAACATCTCCAGCAGCAGGAACTCGGTCCGCGTCAACGCCAGCACCCGCTCGTCGCGCCAGGCTTCATGAGCGAGCCGATCCAGGCGCAGGTCCGCGAAGGAGAGCGTGCGCTCCTGCTCGTCGTCGTCCTCGTCTCCCGCGCGGCGCAGCAACGCGCGCATACGCGCGAGCAGCTCACGCAGCGCGAACGGCTTGACCAGGTAGTCGTCGGCGCCGGCGTCCAGTCCCGCGACGCGATCGTCGATCTCTTCGCGCGCGGTCAGCATCAGCACGGGCGTGCGGTCGCCGCCCTCGCGCAGGCGCCGGCACACCTCAAGGCCATCTATGCGCGGCATCGCGACGTCGAGGATCACCGCCTCATACGGGTCCGCGCCCAGGCGTTCGAGCGCCTGCTGGCCATCCATCGCTTGGACGACTGCGTAGTGCTCTAGCGTGAGAGCGCGAGACAAAGCGGTCTGTACCGCAGGCTCGTCGTCGACGACGAGGATGCGAGCGAGTGGCTCGACCATATGGTGATTAAAGCGGAGGGAGTGCCCGGTATCGCCGGTGAGAGCTCAATAGAAGAGGATGTTTCAACAGACGTCTCCGCCGACGCCGCCGCGGCGATGTCGGCGCAGTCGCGCACGTTGCGCAACAGCATCATCGGTCTGGCCATCTTTTTTGCGCTCGTCGCGGCCCTGCTGCTGAGCGTGCCGGGACTGCGCGCGGCGGCCGATCGCATCAGCGACGCTCACCCCGGATGGGTGGCTGCGGGGGTGGGGTTCGAGCTGGCGTCCTGTGCCGGGTATGTCGTGCTGTTCGGCCTGGTGTTCGGGATGCTCGGGCGGCGGCTGATCTCGCGCCTGTCGCTCTCAGAGCTGGCGGTCAACTCGGTCGTCTCGGTCAGCGGCCTGGCGGGCATCGCGCTCGGGGCGTGGGTGCTGCGCACCAGGGGCATCTCGGTGCAGCGCATCGCCAAGCGCTCGGTGCTGATCTTCGTGCTCACGAGCGCGGTCAACGTCGGCGCCACGGCGCTGATCGGCGCGCTGATGTGGCTCGGTCTGCTGCCCGGGTCGCGCAATCCGCTGCTGACGCTGCTGCCCGCCGCGGTGGCCATGGCGACGATCGCCGGCACGATCGCGCTGGCCGCGTGGGCGCGGCGCAGCGCCGAGCGCCGTATCCGCTCGCGTGGGCGCATGTATGTCGCGCTGACCGCGCTGAGCGGCGGCGTGTTCGACGCGCTGGGGCTGATCCGCGCGGGGCGCGACTGGCGTCTGCTGGGAGCGGTCGCGTACTGGCTGTTCGATGTCGCGGCGCTGTACGCGTGCCTGCTCGCCTACGGTCCGGCGCCGTCGTTCTGGGTGGTGTCGATGGCATACCTGGTCGGCATGCTCGCCAACTCGCTGCCGATCCCCGCCGGCCTGGTCGCGGTCGAAGGCGGCCTGTTCGGGATGCTGCTGCTGTTCGGGGTGCGCCCGGGCTCGCTGGTGCTGGCCGCCGTCGTCACCTACCGTGCGGTCTCGCTGTGGGTGCCGGCGCTGATCGGCTCGGCGGCGTTCCTCAGCATTCGCGGCGAGCTGGCCCGGCCGGTCGCGCCCTCGGCGGGCTCATAGCTGTTCTGAGGATCTCCGGCCAGGTCGCGTGGACGCGGAACGCGCACCCGATCTCTTGGCAAGCCGAGCGGGGTGCGAGGCGGTGGCGAGATGCTTGAGGCTGTTCGTGAACGCGACCTGCGCCGCGGCCTGCTGGCAGGCGCGTCCCGGCAGGTGCGCCAGCGCGCGTTCGAGCGCGCGGTTCTGCGGTCCGTATAGGCCGGGACAGTAGACGGGCGGGGGCAGCGCTCCCGTCGCCGATCCGGATGCGTTCAGCGGGCGCAGCGTCAAAGCCGCCGCGCGGGCGCGGGCGAACGTGTCGGAGAAGATGTCGATCGCGACCCTGCCGCTGTAAAGCTCGATCGAGCGGCCTTCGTCATACGCGGTCGCGGGCACGCCGCGGATCAGCAGGTTGCGCTGGGGGCCGAGCGCGGAGTTGGAGTGCAGCCGGTAGATCACGGTCGTGACCTGCAGTGGCAGCGTGCACGAGCCGCCGCCGCCGCCGAACACGCCATGGCCGCGGACGCAGTCGCCGTAGTAGACGCTGTCGCCGACCTCGCTGTTATAGCCGGCGCGCCCGTCCGCGGCGACAAGCGGTTGACCTTCGAATTGTGGCCCGGCCCAATAGATCCGGTAGTAGGGGAACGTCTGCGCTTCGGCCAGCTCGTTCGCGGCGATCGGTCCCGGATGCCCGGTCGTGCCGCAGCCGGTGGTGATCGCCGCGGCCGCGCCAATCATCGCCAGGGCCAGGCCCGCTCGTATCGCTCGTGTGGACGTCATGATCTGCGCGTGTCGTCGCGGGCCATTATCGACGCTACTTCAAGACCGCTCGCCGGTTCTAACAGGCATGGGCCGGGGCTCGGTGGGGTAGCACCCCGAGCGCCGGCCTATTTGCGCGTCGCGCGGATGCCGGTCGCGGTGGTGCTGGCGGCCGGACTGCTGATCGTGTGGTTGCTCGTGGACCCGCGCACCCCGGACCTGGCGGCGCAGGTGTACCGGCTGGGGCTCTACGAACGCGCCGGTATCGGCGCCGTGTTCGACGAGCACTGGTACGCGGGCCACGCGCTGCCCGGCTACAGCCTGCTGTTCGCGCCGCTGGCGACGCTCGAGGGGATGCGCGTGCTCGCGGTCGTGTCGGTGCTCGGGTCGGTCGCGCTGTTCGAACGGATCGTGCTCGGCGTGTTCGGTCGCGAGCTGTGCGTGCGCCTCGGCGCGTGTCTGTTCGCCGTGGCCGCCGTCGGGGATGTGTGGAGCGGGCGGCTGACGTTCGCGCTCGGCGTCACGTTCGCGCTGGGATGCGCGTATGCGCTGTATCGCGAACGGCTGCTCGCCGCGGCACTGCTGGCGGGGGTGTGCGCCGCCGCGAGCCCCGTCGCGGGGGTGCTGCTGGCGCTCGCGGGGCTGACGTACGCGCTGGCGCGGCACGCTCCGAAGGTGCTGCTGACGGTCGCGGCGCCGGTCGCGCTGGTAGCGGTGCCGGTGCGAGTGCTGTTCGGAGAAGGCGGGTATGAGCCGTATCCGGTGACATCGTTCGCGGCGACGGCGATCGTCGTGTGCGCGTTCCTGTGGGCGCTGGGGCGCGATGGGAGTCAGCGCACGCGGGTGCTGCGGGTGGGAGCGGTCGTGTATCTGAGCGCATGCGGGCTGTGCCTGATCGTGCGTACGCCGATGGGCAGCAACGTGGAGCGCTACGGGGTGCTGCTCGCGGGGCCGCTGCTGCTGTGCGCGCTCGCGGGTGGTGGCAGGTCGGCTCGGGGGCGGCGGGGATCGCGGGGACGGGGGGGTTCGCCACCACTACTATGCCTGTCGCCGTTCATGCCGGCATCCGGACTTGCGCGCTCGCATGCGTCTGTGTCCGGGTCGCGGTCGCGGTCCGCGGCGGTCGGGGTTGCGCTGTGCGTCAGCGTGGCGTGGATCGTGTGGGGTCCCGTGCGCGAGACGACGGCCGTGGCCTCCTCAGAAGCGACGCGGGCTTCCTATTACGCGCCCGTCGAGCGGTTTCTCACGAGTCACGGCGCGGGCGTCGAGCGAGTCGAGGTGCCGCTGACGCGCTCTCACTGGGAGGCGGCGCTGCTCGCGCCGAGCGTGTCGCTGGCGCGGGGGTGGGAGAAGCAGCTGGAAGAGCGCTATGACTCGGTTCTGCTGGGATCTGGGCTGACGGCGAGCGCGTACCGGAGGTGGCTGGAGGAACAGGCGGTCGCATACGTGGCGCTGCCCGATGTGCCGCTGGATCCGTCCAGCGCCCGGGAGGGGACGCTGATTCGCAAAGGATTGCCGTATCTGCGGCCGGTGTTCGCGAGCAGGCATTGGCGCGTGTATGCGGTCCGGGACGCGACGCCGCTGCTGGCGGGCCCGGGACGGCTGACGGCGCTCGGGAGCGACACGTTCGCGCTGAACGCCCGCTCGCAGGGAACGCTGCTGGTCCGGGTGCACGACACCAGATACTTCACGGTCACCTCCGGTGAGGCTTGCGTGACGAGGGCTCCAGGGGGCTGGACGTACGTGCGTGTACGCGCGCCGGGCCGGGTCGTGGTCGCGGCGCGGTTCTCGTTGAGCCGGGCTCTTGGCCTGGGTGGTGCTTGCAGCGGTTAGGGAGGTCCGGGTTCGGGCTCTTTTGGGGCGAGCCCGCCGCGCGTGGCGATGTCTACTGGCAGTGACCGCGCGGGGCGCGTGTGCGTAATGCAGCGCTCGCAATACGGGGCAGGGTACGTCACTTATTGAGGTGAGTGGTGGTCGACCTGCACAGATCCTCAGTGCGCTGCTCGCGCGTATACGCGCGAGCAGCGAGTGTCGAGGCGCAGTCTCCTACTTGGTGGGGGCGAGTCCATACAGGCCGGTGTAGCCGGTCAGGTAGATGTCCTGCCCGTCGCTGATCACCGGGTCGAAGGAGCCGGTGTGCATCTCAAAGACGACTCGCCCGGTGGAGATGCCCAGGCCGTAGGTGCGGTGGCTGGCGAGGTCGGCGAAGTAGACGACGCGCCCGACGATCGTCGCCGAGCCGGAGATGCGCCCGCCGGGGTGAAACTGCCACTCGATCTGCCCGCTGCGGGCGTTCAGGGCGTAGAACGTGCCGTCGTAGGAGCCCACGTAGACGGTCGGGCCGAGGCCGGGGGCGCCCACGACGGCGGGCGAGGCATAGACGTAGGCGCCGGTCTGCACCGCCCAGTCGAGCTGGCCGGTGAATGCGTCATAGGCGTAGACGCGCCCGTCGGTGTTGCCGAGGAACACGCGCCCGTACATGGCGGCGACGGTCGAGTAGAACGTGCCGCTGCCGAGCAGCGCGCCACCGGAGCCGCTGTCCCAGATGCGCCTGCCGGTGCGCTCGTCGAGCGCCTGGACGTGGCCGGAGTAGTCGCCGAAGTAGAGGATGCCATCGGCCAGCGTCGGGCTGGCCTTGACGGCCCCGCCCGCGTGGTAGACCCAGGCGACATCGCCGTTGTGGGCGTTCAGCGCGTAGACGGTGCCGTTCTGGGAGCCGAAGAAGACGCGGCCATGATCCACGAGCGGCGAGGACTCGCTCGGGCTGGGCAGAGCGCGCGACCACAGGGTGCGCCCGGTGGCGTAGGCGAGCGCGACGATCTGGCCCTTGTGGATGCTGGGCGAGCGCGCGAGCACGGTCGCATACACGACGTTGCCCACGGCCGCGGGCGTGGACGCCGCGAGCGAGCCGATGCGGCGCTGCCAGAAGGTGTGGCCGGTGTGGAGGTTGATCGCGCTGAGCGTCCCGTCGTCGGCGAGCTGGAAGATGTGATCGCCGGACAGCGAGGGCGGGAACTCCAGCAGCGAGCCGCCGGTGCGCACCCACAGGCGCTTGAACGGCGGGAATAGGCGTGTGGGCGCCGGAAAGAAGCGGGTGTGGGCGGGCGAGTAGCCGTAGAACGGCCACGCGTAGCGTGCGGGGCCGCGCACCGGCAAAGTGGGGGAGGGCTGGGGAGTGAAGCGCGCGTGGGGGTGGTAGATGCTGCCGGTGCGCTGGCGCTCGTACAGGTACCCGCCGAGCGCGATGGCAGCGAGCAGCGCGATAAGCCCCGCCGCGATCCAGCGCCAACCCCTGCTCACGGACGGACCGGCCACGCTCGTATGATCGCGCGTATGTCAGACGAGGCGCGCTCACGGGTGTTCGCAGACGGGCTGCTGGAGGGCAGGGTCGCGCTCGTGACCGGCGGCGGAACGGGGCTGGGCAAGGCCACGGCGCTCGAGCTCGCGCGCTGCGGAGCGAGGGTCGTGATCGCCGGACGGCGCGCGAAGGTGCTGGGAGAAGCGGTGGCTGAGATCCGCGCGGCGGTCGGCATGGAGGCGGACGGGGCGGAGCGCACGGATGCGGCCGCCGGGGTGAATGGGGCCGCCTGCGCGGGCACGGCGGACTGGGTCATGGGGGACGTGCGCGAATCGGCCGACGCGCGAGGGCTGATCGAGACTGTGCTCGAACGGTATGGCAGGCTGGACGTGCTCGTGAACAACGCGGGCGGCCAGTACTACACGCCCGCGGAGGGCATCGTGGCAAAGGGCTGGAGGGCGGTGTGGCGGTTGAACGTGGAGGGGATGTTGAACATGGCCGAGTCCGCGGTCGCGCACGGCATGGGTGTCGATGGGGAGGGGGCGGTGAGTGGGGGCACGATCGTCAACGTGACGCTCTCGCCCCATCACGGGATGCCCGGCATGGCCCACTCGGGCGCGGCCAGGGCTGCGGTCGAGGCGCTCACGCGCGAACTGGCGGCGCGCTGGGCGGATCGCGAGATTGCGGTGACGGCGGTAGCGGCGGGGCACTACGACACGGAGGCGATGGCCAAGTACCCGGACGCGGTCCGCGCCGGCATGGCGCGCTCGGTCCCGCTCCAGCGGCTGGGCCGCCCCGAGGAGCACGCGTGGCTCGTGGCGCTGCTGTGCTCGCCGCTGGGACGGACGCTGAACGGGTCGACGATCACGCTCGACGGCGCGCGCGACAATTGGTTTGGCCCGTGGCCGCCTCCGGGGCTGACGGGGGAGACGGGCGAGGTGCCGACGGAGGAGCGGCGGGGGGCGGGGCCGTAAGCGGCGGGAATAAGCGGCGGACGGGAATCGAACCCGCATCATCGCCTTGGAAGGGCGAGGCTCTACCGTTGAGCTACCACCGCGCGCGCGAATCCTGCCTAAGAGCGGTTCGCCGACGATGACAGTTTGCACAAACCACGTCGCACGTGGCGATCTCGTCGTACGGCCCCCCGATGACCGGACGACGACGGGTGCTCTGATCCGTAGAATCGATGCCGTCACGGGGAGTGGCGCAGTCTGGTAGCGCACCCGGCTGGGGGCCGGGCGGTCGCAGGTTCGAATCCTGTCTCCCCGATAGGTTCATGTTCCGCGAAACCCAGCGAACATGGGCAAGAAACCCCGAAAACAGGGGGGATCGCGTGAGTCGTTTCGCCCGGTTTCGCGGGGTTTCGACGGTCGGGCGTTTGCAGGACGTTTGCAGCGACGGCCCAAAACGTTTGCAGGACGTTTGCAGGCCGTCGGCCGAGCATCCGTGCGGCCGATGCCGGTCGCGGCGATTGTGCTTCGTGCCTGCAAAGGGAGCTACGGTAAGCGTGTGTCCCTTGTAGCTGGCGTTCTCGATGCTGTTGGACTCGATGGGAGGTTGTCCCGTTCGCCGTAGAAGTTCTTGGTGGCGGCCGGGTGTGATGGTTACACGGTGACGGCCGTGAGCGCCTCCTGGGTCGTGGTGTGAATGGGTGCGCGCCGGGTGGCGAGGTCGCGTTCGACAGCGAGGGCGAGCTTCGCGAGGTCGGCATAGCCGACGACCTTCCGGAACTGCGTCTCGGCCTGGAGCATCCCGGCGGCTGTCCATCTGAGGCACATGTCGCCGTTTTGCCAGCGCTTGACGTTGCGGGAGGTGCGGCGGATGATCTCGATCATCGACTCGATCGGGTTCGTCGAGGCTAAGGTCTTCTTCAGCCGTCCGCGAATTCCCAGGCGGGTGAGGGTCAGGGTCTCCTCCAAGCCCTCGTTGAGTGAACTCGCTGCTCCGGGATGAGAATGTTCGAGCTCTGAGGCGAGGGCCCGCAGGCCGTCCAGCGCAAGCGCGTGATTATCACTGGACCACGCGCGCCGCAAGCGCACCTTCACCGCGGACCGGTCGCGCTCGGGGAGATGATCCAACACATTTCTTTCCTTGTGCCGGATGCATCGCTGCACTGGCACCGGGCCGAAGACCTCATCGACGGCCGCTCGGAGTGCCTTTGAGCCGTCCAGGACGACGAGGACGCCCTGCTCGACGTCAAGGCCCCGGCCGACGAGGTCGGCGAGGAGATGTGCGGTGACGGTCTTGTTCTCCGTGGAGCCATCCCACAACCCCAGCGGTAGCTTCACCCCGTCGGTGCTGACGCCGAGCGCGACAATCGCGCAGCGGCCCTTCAGCTCGATCCCGTCGACCATCAACGCCGCCAAACGCACATCAGCGAGATCACGGCTCATCAGCGCGTCCAGGTGCTCCCGTGTGCGACCGACGAACTCGCGGCTGACCGCTGACTTCGACGCCGAACGCTCACTCCCGGTCACTTCCTCACCGACGGGCTCACGAGTACGCGTGAAGCGGCGTGTGCTGACCCCGGCGAGCATCTGCTCCAACACCACCCGCGTCAACGGGTCACGATCAGCGAAATACTCATACGTCCCAAGCGCCACCTCCTGCTCCCCATCGGCGGTCCTGGCACGCGGGCGCCTCACAGCGACCCGCCGGCCACCAAGCGTCACCTCGCCATCCTCGTGGCCGTGACGGACCGCCGTGCGCTCTGAGATCTTCGCGTGCTTGGGACCGACGACCTCATCCAGCTCGGCCTCCATCATCTCGCTCAACACGCCCAGCCCCAAACCGATGCTGAGCGCCAACAGCCCATCCTTCGCGGCTCCGGCCAGTTCCCCCAACGCGTCCTGCACACTCGGTGGAAGTCCCAGCGCAGCACTCACGACCTGCTCCTGCTCTACGGTCTTCATGGCGGTCCCTTCGTCTCGGTGGATGATTTCGCACTCGCCACAGTCCCAACGGGACCGGACGAGGCGGAAGGACCGCCACCTACAAACTTCTACGAGCTACGGGACAACCTCCTCGATGGCTCGTCCTGCTGATTGGCCGGCTGCGATTTACGACGTGCCGTTGGCTCAGGCTATGCACGACATCGGTGCGGGCCGGCGCAAGTGGCCGAGCAACCCTGTGAGCCATCCTGTGTTTGACGGAGACTTCGAGGCCAGGGTTTGCCTGGCGGAGGGAGAAGTCTCGGCTCATGGCATATGCGAGGAAGTATTCAAAGGAGTTGTTGGATCGCGGGACGCGTCTGGTGTTCGAGTCCGGGCGTCCTATCGCGCACGTCGCGAGGGACCTGGGCATCGAGAGCGAGACGCTCCGTAAACACGTCCGGCAGACCGAAGCTGATGAGGGCCGGCGCAAAGACGTCCTGAGCAGCCAGGAGCGCGAGGAGATCAAAGCGCTGCGCAAAGAGGTTGCGCAGTTGCGTCGAGCGAACGAGATCCTGAAGGCCGCCAGCGTGTTTTTCGCGGGCGAGCTCGATCCACACCGTCCGAAGTGAGCGTGTTCATCGACGAGCATCGTGAGCGCTTCGGGGTCGAGCCGATCTGCGAGACCCTGGGCGTGTCGGCGTCCGCCTACTACCAGCGCGCTACAGGCCAGCGCTCGGTCCGAGCCGTGGATGACGAGCGGCTGCTCGCCCTCATCAACGAGCTACACGCCGCCAACTACTACGCCTACGGCTCACGCCGGATGTGGAAGGCGCTGCAACGCTCCGGGGAGCGGATCGGCCGCAGCCGTGTGGAACGGTTGATGCGCCAGAACGGCATTCAGGGCGCCAAGCGGCGCGGGAAGCCGTGGCGGACCACGAAGGCCGACCCGGCGGCGAGACGCAGCCCTGACCGGGTGCAGCGTGATTTCACGGCGTCCCGGCCGGATGAGAAGTGGTTTGCGGACTTCACGTATCTGCGCTGCTGGGAGGGGCTGGTGTTCTTCAGCTTCGTGATCGATGCCTACAGCCGGATGATCGTGGGTTGGCAGTTCGCCGGGCACATGCGTACCGATCTCGTGCTCGATGCTCTCAGGATGGCCTTGCATCAGCGCGCGCCCGGAGCAGACGTCTCGCTCGTGGCACACTCGGACGCCGGCAGTCAATACACGTCGTTCGACTACACACAACTCCTGGACGACCACGACGTCCTCGCCTCTATCGGATCCGTGGGTGACGCTTACGACAATGCAGCCGCCGAGAGCTTCGTCGACAGCTTCAAGACCGAGCTCATCGCAGACCGCAGCTGGGCGACGCGCTCGCAGCTCGAGCTCGCCGTCCTGGAGTACGTCGCCTGGTTCAACAACGAGCGTCTACACGAAAGTCTCGGTGACCAGCCACCCCGAGAGATCGAGGAACTCTACGCTGTGAAAATCAGGCCAACGAGAGAGACAGCCTGAAGATAGGAAACCTACAAACACCGTCTCCGCGAAACACAGGGCGGCTCACTAAGCCATGCAGAACGCACTAGCCGTAGGAGCTACGGTTAGGCGCGGCATCGAAGGCTGCATCTTCGGTGCTAAAAGGTCGGGGCGGGTGCTAGTAACACCCGTCCCGGCCGCTTGTTTATGGGTTGCTGGCGATCAGAGCAGAGCCCACGGCGGAAACTTTCGCGGCGCTTCGCGGCCCGTACCGTAAGCCGCTCGAAAACGACGTTTGTAGGGCATGAAGGATCGTGCTTGCTCAGTGCCGCCATCGCCGTCGGACGATGCGCCGATCGACCCGGATAGCGAGGTTGCGCGCGCTTGGCGCTCGACCCCTACTCGCCTCTTGAGATCGCCGGCGGGTTCTGCTCTGATCGCGCGCCCCCAAGAGCAAGGAGCCCGCGATGGACGACGACACGAATCGCCGCGATGCGCAGGACGAGGCCAAACTCGGCCGAGCAGTCCGCGAGCTGCGCGAAGAACGAGGTCTAACCGACCGCGAGCTTGCCGACTCGATACGCGGCATATCGCTCAAAGGCATACGCGCGATCGAGGCCGGCGCGTACAAAGCCCTGACCTACGAGCGGATAGTCCGGCTGGCTCGTGCGCTTCGCGTCGAACTTGGGGCGCTCTTTCGGCGTGCCGAAGGACTGAGCGCGGATTGAACGCCCCCGTGGCGCCAGCGCCCCGAGCTGTCCGTGCTGCCTCGCGGGTCAACATACGCATGTTAGGCATGGCATACACCGGGTCGGAAGCGGGCGCAGCGCTGGTCTGGCGGCGGTATGACGTTTGCAAGACGTTTGCAGCAAGCCTAAAAACCGCATTGGAAAGCCAACTTGAACCGTTCTCCCCGATTTACGCTTATTTTCGCTGGCCCAAAGACCGTACGCGTTCAGTTGGTGAGGTTGTCCCGTAGCTCGTAGAAGTTTGTAGGTGGCGGTCCTTCCGCCTCGTCCGGTCCCGTTGGGACTGTGGCGAGTGCGAAATCATCCACCGAGACGAAGGGACCGCCATGAAGACCGTAGAGCAGGAGCAGGTCGTGAGTGCTGCGCTGGGACTTCCACCGAGTGTGCAGGACGCGTTGGGGGAACTGGCCGGAGCCGCGAAGGATGGGCTGTTGGCGCTCAGCATCGGTTTGGGGCTGGGCGTGTTGAGCGAGATGATGGAGGCCGAGCTGGATGAGGTCGTCGGTCCCAAGCACGCGAAGATCTCAGAGCGCACGGCGGTCCGTCACGGCCACGAGGATGGCGAGGTGACGCTTGGTGGCCGGCGGGTCGCTGTGAGGCGCCCGCGTGCCAGGACCGCCGATGGGGAGCAGGAGGTGGCGCTTGGGACGTATGAGTATTTCGCTGATCGTGACCCGTTGACGCGGGTGGTGTTGGAGCAGATGCTCGCCGGGGTCAGCACACGCCGCTTCACGCGTACTCGTGAGCCCGTCGGTGAGGAAGTGACCGGGAGTGAGCGTTCGGCGTCGAAGTCAGCGGTCAGCCGCGAGTTCGTCGGTCGCACACGGGAGCACCTGGACGCGCTGATGAGCCGTGATCTCGCTGATGTGCGTTTGGCGGCGTTGATGGTCGACGGGATCGAGCTGAAGGGCCGCTGCGCGATTGTCGCGCTCGGCGTCAGCACCGACGGGGTGAAGCTACCGCTGGGGTTGTGGGATGGCTCCACGGAGAACAAGACCGTCACCGCACATCTCCTCGCCGACCTCGTCGGCCGGGGCCTTGACGTCGAGCAGGGCGTCCTCGTCGTCCTGGACGGCTCAAAGGCACTCCGAGCGGCCGTCGATGAGGTCTTCGGCCCGGTGCCAGTGCAGCGATGCATCCGGCACAAGGAAAGAAATGTGTTGGATCATCTCCCCGAGCGCGACCGGTCCGCGGTGAAGGTGCGCTTGCGGCGCGCGTGGTCCAGTGATAATCACGCGCTTGCGCTGGACGGCCTGCGGGCCCTCGCCTCAGAGCTCGAACATTCTCATCCCGGAGCAGCGAGTTCACTCAACGAGGGCTTGGAGGAGACCCTGACCCTCACCCGCCTGGGAATTCGCGGACGGCTGAAGAAGACCTTAGCCTCGACGAACCCGATCGAGTCGATGATCGAGATCATCCGCCGCACCTCCCGCAACGTCAAGCGCTGGCAAAACGGCGACATGTGCCTCAGATGGACAGCCGCCGGGATGCTCCAGGCCGAGACGCAGTTCCGGAAGGTCGTCGGCTATGCCGACCTCGCGAAGCTCGCCCTCGCTGTCGAACGCGACCTCGCCACCCGGCGCGCACCCATTCACACCACGACCCAGGAGGCGCTCACGGCCGTCACCGTGTAACCATCACACCCGGCCGCCACCAAGAACTTCTACGGCGAACGGGACAACCTCCAGTTGGTAGGGGGACATGGCTCTGCTTCGTCGAATTTTGGGGTGTGGAGCGGGTTGAGGCGGAGGCGGTCTATGACGCTGGGCGGGAGGCGGTTGTTGGGGTGCTTCTGCGGATGGATGCCCAGATTCAGGTGTTGACTGTGCGGGTCGCGCGCCAGGACGAGCGGATCGCCCAGCTTGAGCGTCGGCTGAACCGCAGCTCGCGCAACTCTTCGATTCCCCCGAGCGCCGATCCCCCCGCTAGCACGCCGAAGCGCGGGAAGGATCCATCGGGTCGCAAACAGGGCGCCCAGCCCGGTCACGAGGGCAAGGGCCGGCCGCTTTTGCCGGCGTGGGCTGTGGATGACGTCATCGAGCATTGGCCCGAGCGTTGCGGCTGCGGGCACGTCTTCGCGTGGAGCGAGCGCTTGAGGGTGGGCGAGCCGGTGCGCTGGCAGGTTGAGGAGCTGCCCGTGATCCAAGTCAGGCTCACCGAGCACCAGTGTCACCGAGTACGTTGTCCGGGCTGTGGTGAGCGCCCGCGCGGCGAGTTGCCAGCAGAGGTCGCCCAGAGCGCGTTTGGCCCTCGTTTTCACGCGGCCGTCGCGACGCTCTCGGTGCGCAACCGTATTTCCCGGCGTGACGCGGTGGAGCTATGCGAGCAGCTGTTCGGCTCGAGGATCAGCACCGGGACCGTGGAGGCGATCCTCGCTCGCGCCAGCGACGCGCTCGCTGTGCCCCACGCCGACTTGTTGCAGGCGCTTCACGATGCTGATGCAGTGAACATGGATGAGACGGGCTGGCGGACCGCGGGGGAACGCCGCGCGCTGTGGGGCATCTTTGACCGGCGCCATGCCTACCTACACCTTGCCCCAGACCGCCACGAAGATCACGCCAAACAGCTGCTCGCGCAGACGAAAGCGATCGTGACGTCTGACCGCTGGTGGGCCTACACGCACCTCCCTTTGGCGCGTCGTCAGCTTTGCTGGGCGCACCTACGACGAGATTTCGCTGCGCACGCCGAAGGGCTTGCGGCGGAGAAAGAGTTCGGCGAACACGGTCTGAAGCTCTGCGAGGGAGTGTTTTGGGCCTGGGAGATCTTCCAGAACACCAACGACCGCTCAGAGCTCAAGCGCACAATCCGCGGCCTCCAAAGAGATTTCAAGCCGATCATCGCCGGCTACTCCTCGAAACGGGCACGCAACAAATACTGCCGCGGCATGGCGCGAAATCTCCTGAAGGCATGGCCGGCGCTATGGACCTTCGCGACTCACCCCACGGTCGAGCCAACCAATAACCACGCCGAGCGCGCACTCCGCAGCGCCGTCATCTACCGCAAGCTCTCCCTCGGCACCCAATCCGAGGACGGCGAACGCCGCATCGAGCGGCTGCTCTCCGCACACACCACCTGCCGCCTACAGAGACGCTCCCTCTTCGTCTACCTCACCGACACACTCACCGCCCACGCCCGCGGCGACCCCATACCACTACTCAGCTGAACCAACCAACTGAACGCTTACCAAAGACCCCCGTTTTGCGGGGGTTTTTTGTATCAATTGTCCCGGAGAGGGTCCCGGTGTAAAGTTGCCAGTCAGAGCCGAAAAGCTCGCATTTTGCGGGCGTTTGAGGGCCTATGGGTGCTGTCGGTGGGCTTCGGGTGGTGGTTGTGTATTGCAGTTCTATTGCAGCATGGGGCTCGATTCTTTTGCAGAGTAGTCGGCGTATCCGCGCCGATAATAGACGGCTTATCTGCGTTTGTATGCCGAAATACCATAGGTTTTCGGTGTTTATGCTAGGGTGGTGGGCGTGAACGAGGGTCAGTTGACGCGCGCTCTGGCGGCCGGGAACGCGTGGTGGCGCGACCCTGAGTGGGAGCGCAAGGACCGCGATCTGCGTGCCCTGGCGGCCACCACGCTCGACTATGATCCTTCGCCGCTGTCCGATGTCGTGCCCGACGGTGTGTATGTGCTGCGCGGCCCGCGCCGGGTCGGCAAGAGCTCGGAGATCAAGCGAGCGATCTCACGGCTGATCCACGGTGGAGTGGAGCCTCGCAGCATCATCCACTTCGCCTGCGACGAGCTTGGCCGCGGAGATCTGCAGCGCCTGGTCAGCGCGGGGCGCGAGGTGCTCACGCGAGGATTGGAGGGGGAGCGCTACTGGTTCCTGGATGAGATCACCAGTGTCCCGGCGTGGCCCGAGGCGATCAAGTGGCTGCGCGACAACACTGCGTTCGGGGATGACTGCGTGGTCCTGACTGGATCCTCGGCGCGTGACCTGGCCGACGCGCAAAAGCAGCTGGCCGGCCGGCTTGGAGGCGCGGGCCACTCGGATCGTCTGCTGCTGCCGATGGGCTTTCGCCGATTCGCGCAGGCAACGGGGCTGGACGAGCTGCCTCGGCCGGATTCGGTGAGGGCTCGCGACTTCATGTCGCCCGAGGTCGACGCGGCGTTCACTCAGTTGCTTCCCTGGCTGGACGCGTTGCTGTCCACCTGGGAGCTCTACCTGCGGGTGGGCGGCTTCCCCCGCGCTGTCAGCGACCAGTTGGCACACGGGGATGTCCAGGAGGACTTCCTTCGCGCGCTGTGGGACGTGACTGCGGGCGAGGCGTTGCGCGGCGCCGGCACCAGCCCGGCCCAGGTGCAGGCGATGCTCGCGCGCCTCACCCGCAGTCTGAGCAGTCCGCTGGCGATCGAGTCCCTGCGCGGGGACATCGGCGTGGAGAGCCACCACACCGCCAAGGCGCGGCTGCAAGATCTCGTCTTCGCCTATCTGGCGTGGCCCTGCCATCGGCGGGAGGGCAACACACCGAAGCTCTCGGCGCAGTCCAAGTACTACTTCATCGACCCCCTGCTGGCACGCTTGGCGTCCCTGCGCAGCCAGGGCGCGCTCGCCGACGCCGACGCCTCGGTCCTCAGCGAG
Source organism: uncultured Solirubrobacterales bacterium (assembly GCA_963749285.1). Taxonomy (GTDB): domain Bacteria; phylum Actinomycetota; class Thermoleophilia; order Solirubrobacterales; family Solirubrobacteraceae; genus Palsa-744. The sequence goes on from CAVVMD010000002.1 coordinate 883,267, forward strand.
CAGCAGTTGGGCATCGAGCTGCTGCGCAACATCGAGCGCGAGCAGCCCGGCTCCTACGCGCACTTCAGCGACGTGATGTACCAGAAGACTTCCGGCAAGGAGGTGGACTTCTGCGGCCCGCGCATCGGCAGGCTCGGCTTCGAGGGAAAGTACATCGACGCCGGCTGGAGACGCGAGGCGCTCACCGTCCGCGCGGCCCTTGGCACGGGAGTGCTCGCCACGCGCGGTCTGCTCGACACCAGCGGCGAGGTGTGGGCAGTCCCCGCGCCCTTCATCGCCTGGATGCTCAACGACTGAGCGTTAGGCGCTCTCAGGCAGGAATCCCTGGCGGCGGAGTGGTTGCGCCACGCCGGCCCGTCCTGGCTGCTGGTGTGGGGGTTTCCTGCACGCGTTGCTGGTAGGCGTCGATGGCGCGCCGCGTGCGGGCCAGCGCCCGGTGCTCAGTGAGCTTTGAATAGGTGCTGCAGACGAGGTAGCCGCCGTCGCGGTGGCCGGCGATGTGGGCGGCCGTCTGGATGTCCAGGCCGAGTCCGCCGTCGTCGGGTGGGTCGATAATCCATTGGAGCGCACGGTGTCTGAGCTCGTAGAACTCAAGGCCCGGCATCTGTGCGGCGGCGCGCACCGAGTGCCAGTGCGCGGACCACGTGCTGCGTCGCATGTAGCAGCAGCAGGTCTAGGTCGTACATCTGGCGGGGGACCGCCGCGGCGCGGGTGCTCTCGTCGATCCCGACGGGGTCGCTGGCCAACGTCATCAGCTTGATACCCACCTGGTAGGGAAGCTCTGGCAGCGCGGCGGTGATACTCGGGGTCGCCGCTGGTCCGAGCGTGCCCGTCACCGTCTCGGCCGGTGGTAGGCGCCGCTCGAAGTGAAACTCGACCTTGACCTCGTTATTGGTCGAGTTGCCGTGACTCAACAGCAGCGGCACCGGCACTACGTAGGTTTTCAGGGGCAGCGCCCGCACCGGTCTCTTCGGCTCAACGGCCGGGGCTGCATGAGCCCCCCGAGCGCTACAAAGCGCTGTCCGAGGCTGTCCATCAGCCAGCCGATGTTCTCTGGTGTGGCGGCGGTGAGGTAGTCGTTGTCGCGCGAGCCGCGCTGCGCGACCGTGTCGAACCTCAGTGAGGCGCCGTTGCCGCCCATGAGCAGCAGCTCGATGCCGAGCGCTCCGGCCAGCTCGCGCAGGTGCTCGTGAATCTCGGCGCACCATGCCGCGAGCTCGGCGGTGTAGCGGTCGCTGACCCTGGCCTCGCGCATGCTCTGCTCGAGCAGGCCCGGGTCTGCGGCCCAGGGGCTCTTGAACAGCTCCGCGTGTTCGGCTGGCGTACTCACGCCGCGTAGCCCGCCGCTAGCCGGCGCTGCTCGTCGCCCTCCGGCGGGCGCTCGCCTCTGGCGGCGCGCAGCCACTCGAGGTACCCGGCTCGCCGTGCGTATGCCGCCAGCGTGCCCTGGCGTGCCTCGGCGCGCTCCATTGCCGCGAGAATGCGCCCGAGCTCGCCGAAGTCAAAGGCAAGCTTGCTGCGCCGCGCCTCGCGCAGCAGATCGACCCATGCCTTCTCCGGTCGTGCGAGATGGTTCTCGACCGGGTAGCGGCCCTCTGCGTGTGTCTGGCCGCGCAGCACGACCGAGCGCTCGGACTCTGTCGCGAACCGGCGCATCGGGCCGGCGGGGAGAACGCTCCAGCCGCTGCCTGAAAGCTCGCTGGCGAGGCCGCTCAGATGCGGCGGGTGGCAGTACACCAAGTGCGGGTAGTCGTAGACGAACTGGTGGGCGAACCCGGCAAGCAAATCGAAGCCGGTTATATGCGCGTCGGCGTCGGATGCCTGGAGTTGCGCCCAGAGCTCCTGGGCCTCGGGGTTGAGTGTCGGCTCGTAGGACTTGCGGTCATAGACGCCATGGCCGATCCGGTGCAGCGTCCCGGCCGCGACGAGTCGTTGGAGATGGCGTCTGATCGTGCGCGGCGACGCATCGAGCTGGCCTACGAGGGTTGTGTAGTCGACGGCGTCGCGGCCGTCGAACGCCGCGAGCAGCTTCGCGGATGTTGTCTCTTCTGTTGACATGGCGATTTCGGACACCGTAAACGCATGGCCGGACACGATGGATTCTAACAAATCCGTCGCAAACGGACACCATAGGGCAAAAAAAGAGACAGCTCGAAGTCGCCTGTCCGAGGGACCGCCATCGGCCGGCGCTGGTCCCTGTTCGACATGCAGTTGGACCCCGCGAGCCTCCGGTCGCACGCAGCCGCTCTCTCGCGTGGCGGCCCGCCTTCGACTCCGGCCGTTGCGCTTCGTCGCCAGGATTACGACGCCCCCGGGGCGTACAATGTGCAGCGAGCGTGCACGGCGGGCCCTCGACGCGTGCAATCGGCGTGAGCCGGTATTGCAAAACGTTTGCGGACCCGCCAGAAACCGCTCTAGGAAGCCAATTGAATCCTGTCTCCCCGATGAAAAATCGCTGCGTACTGATCGAAAAAGTAGTAAGCGTTCAGTTGGTTGGTTCAGCTGAGTAGTGGTATGGGGTCGCCGCGGGCGTGGGCGGTGAGTGTGTCGGTGAGGTAGACGAAGAGGGAGCGTCTCTGTAGGCGGCAGGTGGTGTGTGCGGAGAGCAGCCGCTCGATGCGGCGTTCGCCGCCCTCGGATTGGGTGCCGAGGGAGAGCTTGCGGTAGATGACGGCGCTGCGGAGTGCGCGCTCGGCGTGGTTATTGGTTGGCTCGACCGTGGGGTGAGTCGCGAAGGTCCATAGCGCCGGCCATGCCTTCAGGAGATTTCGCGCCATGCCGCGGCAGTATTTGTTGCGTGCCCGTTTCGAGGAGTAGCCGGCGATGATCGGCTTGAAATCTCTTTGGAGGCCGCGGATTGTGCGCTTGAGCTCTGAGCGGTCGTTGGTGTTCTGGAAGATCTCCCAGGCCCAAAACACTCCCTCGCAGAGCTTCAGACCGTGTTCGCCGAACTCTTTCTCCGCCGCAAGCCCTTCGGCGTGCGCAGCGAAATCTCGTCGTAGGTGCGCCCAGCAAAGCTGACGACGCGCCAAAGGGAGGTGCGTGTAGGCCCACCAGCGGTCAGACGTCACGATCGCTTTCGTCTGCGCGAGCAGCTGTTTGGCGTGATCTTCGTGGCGGTCTGGGGCAAGGTGTAGGTAGGCATGGCGCCGGTCAAAGATGCCCCACAGCGCGCGGCGTTCCCCCGCGGTCCGCCAGCCCGTCTCATCCATGTTCACTGCATCAGCATCGTGAAGCGCCTGCAACAAGTCGGCGTGGGGCACAGCGAGCGCGTCGCTGGCGCGAGCGAGGATCGCCTCCACGGTCCCGGTGCTGATCCTCGAGCCGAACAGCTGCTCGCATAGCTCCACCGCGTCACGCCGGGAAATACGGTTGCGCACCGAGAGCGTCGCGACGGCCGCGTGAAAACGAGGGCCAAACGCGCTCTGGGCGACCTCTGCTGGCAACTCGCCGCGCGGGCGCTCACCACAGCCCGGACAACGTACTCGGTGACACTGGTGCTCGGTGAGCCTGACTTGGATCACGGGCAGCTCCTCAACCTGCCAGCGCACCGGCTCGCCCACCCTCAAGCGCTCGCTCCACGCGAAGACGTGCCCGCAGCCGCAACGCTCGGGCCAATGCTCGATGACGTCATCCACAGCCCACGCCGGCAAAAGCGGCCGGCCCTTGCCCTCGTGACCGGGCTGGGCGCCCTGTTTGCGACCCGATGGATCCTTCCCGCGCTTCGGCGTGCTAGCGGGGGGATCGGCGCTCGGGGGAATCGAAGAGTTGCGCGAGCTGCGGTTCAGCCGACGCTCAAGCTGGGCGATCCGCTCGTCCTGGCGCGCGACCCGCACAGTCAACACCTGAATCTGGGCATCCATCCGCAGAAGCACCCCAACAACCGCCTCCCGCCCAGCGTCATAGACCGCCTCCGCCTCAACCCGCTCCACACCCCAAAATTCGACGAAGCAGAGCCATGTCCCCCTACCAACTGAACGCGTACAAAAAGTATTCGATTTGCAGGGATTTCTTGTAGATCTGGGGGGTTGTAGCGTCACAGGTTCATGTTTCGAGGTGGAGATCCAAAACGCCCGTAGATTGGGGCTTTCTGAGGGCTCGTGTATCTCGAGTGGTCCTGGGGCGGGGCTTTTCCGTTGCAGATCTTTTGCAGCGGAGGCCTGATTCTTTTGCAGAGCTATGACCCCACGATCGTCAGTTTGGCCTTTGTTTCGCAGGGTCCTGGATGCGCTGCTGGCAGGCGTCCATGGCGCGTTGTGCACGGTCGCGGGCGCGGCGCTCTGAGAGCTTGGTGTAGACGGTGGAGATCAGCCAACCGCCGTCGTCGTGGCCGACCATCGTGGCGACGGTCTGAAAATCGAGGCCGAGGCCGCCGTCGTCAACTGGGTCGATCATCCACTGGATGGCGCGGTGCTTGAGCTCGTAGAACTCCTGGCCTGGCATTCCTGCTGAAGCGCGTACGGCGTGCCAGTAGTGAGTCCAGTTGGATTGGGTCATGTAGCCACCACGGATGGCGGGGAAGAGGATCGTGTCGCTGTATCGAGGCATGCGTTCCAGATGCCTACGGAAGGTGGAGCTCATGACCACCCAGCGCGGATCATCGTCCTTCGGGGAGACCCGCTTGCCTGTGTTCGAGTCCAGCTGCAACCGTATGTGGAGGACGTTCTCGGTGTAGTCGATTTCGTCGCGGTGCAGAGCGAACACCTCGCCTGGACGGATCGCAGCCTCACCGACAGCGAGGACGACACCCTCGACGACGAGCCCGTAGTCGTCGACGCGGCTTGTTCGAGCGGCGTTGCGCAGTCTCTCGTATTGGTCGTCGGTGATGATCTCGAAGTCGTGGCGGTCAACCCGGCGCTTGCGCTTGCTCGCGCCGATCCGTGCGAAGGGGTTGTTCTTGATCAGCTCGCGGTCGAGGGCATGGTTGAAGAATTGGCGCACGTTTTGCCGGGTATGAGCGCCCTGGGACGGATCCATGTGAGCGCCTCGTCACGGCAGAAGCTGTCCATAGGGCGGTCTGGGAACTCACGAATGAACGGCCGCAGCGCCTCTTGCATCCACTGAGCGGAGCTGGCCTTGCGGCCCTTCTCCTTGCGAGCGCGCTCACCCGCTGGCCAGGTCATCTCGATCCGGCCGGTCTTCTGGTCGATCTTGGCGCCCGCGAACTCGAGCACCGTCGGGGCCCGCAGGCGATCGTCGGCGTCGACTTCCTCGCGTAGTCCTACGAGCCGTTGCTGCTCGGCCGCCTTGTACGCCGCGATGCTTGAGTGCGTGCCTACCCACTTCGTGCGCCCCTTATAGGACGCGAGCCCGACGTACTTCGGCTTATGCCGTGTGCCCCGGTTGTGCGGCATCAAGTCCCCCGGCTACTGGTGTGGATGAAGCGCTCGTGTCGCCACGGCTCTACATCTGGGGTTCGGGGGCCGATAGGGCTCCAGACTACGGCTCACGCGCGGTCGCCCGGCGAACGGTCAGCCTTCCTCTTCGGCCGTGAGGGCCGCGCGAGCGAAGTCGTCGGCCACTGCGAACGGGGCGGGATCGTCATCGGCTGTGGCCGCCAACGCAGCCAGCTCGTCATAGAAGGAGTCGGGCAGCGCTGTGGAGTTGGGCTTCGCGCCGCCATCGATGATCACGACGCGTCTGCGTTCGCGCTGCCAGAGCAGGTACAGGCGATAGAGCGTCTGGCCGTGCCTGTCTCGTGCCTCGTGGAGATGCGCGCAGGAGCCGTGCATCGAGTCGTGCGAGGGTCCGGTCCTTCCACTGGTCGGGCCCTACGGTGCGCACGGCGTCGACGATCGCCAACAGTTGCGTGCGCACGGCAGGTGGTTGCTCGCGCAGAAAGTCGAATGCGGGCACGCTGTGTGCACCGCCGCCGGTCTTGATGAGCCACTCAATGCTCCAGCGAGCCACGGTCCGCCAGACTATTCGTCGTTGGGCCAACCGTGTGGCCAAGCCCAAACGCTGTTGCGCCGGTATACGACCGCGAGCAAGGGGCCGGGTCGGGCGATCGTGTTCGACGTCGTCGCCTCGGCCACGGTCGGCATTGCGATGCCGCTAGATCAGTATGGATACGAGGGGCGGAGTCATTCGCTGTGGTTCTGCGACGCTCAGGAGAAGGCTCAATATGCATGGTTTGAGACGGCCTTCATGATTTCGCCCTTGACGGCCCGACAGTCGACCCGGGATCCGTTTGCGCTCGAGCCAGGGCCTGAGGCAACCGAAGCAATTGCGCCGATTATGGGCGCGTTCCAAGTGGCGTGGCCCTTTACTCGGCTTGACGCGGACGGCCTCGATGATTTCGTTAGCCGTTGGGCGGGATGGTTCGCGGATGCCTCCGAACGTCGCCTCCATCGACCCAACACAATGCCGGAGGGCGATCCACAGGCAGTTGGCGACAGGCGTGAGTAGCGCGATCTGCACCATGGAACCCCCGCTCCTGCCGGTTCCTCGGGCGCTGTTGTCAGAGCGCGCTGGAGGGAACAAGAGGCGTTCTCGCCATTCCCTCCTCTACATGGCCGCGGGTTACGCGTTGCGCCGTGGGCTCTCCGAGGGCGATGTCGAGCGCTGCTCGCATGACTGCAAGTGTGCGTCGCAGGTCGCCGGCTCGGCCGTCGGTTACTGATTCGATGTAGCTCTGCGACAGTAGTTGCAGTCCCTCTGGTTCGAGAGGTTGTCCCGTTCGCCGTAGAAGTTCTTGGTGGCGGCCGGGTGTGATGGTTACACGGTGACGGCCGTGAGCGCCTCCTGGGTCGTGGTGTGAATGGGTGCGCGCCGGGTGGCGAGGTCGCGTTCGACAGCGAGGGCGAGCTTCGCGAGGTCGGCATAGCCGACGACCTTCCGGAACTGCGTCTCGGCCTGGAGCATCCCGGCGGCTGTCCATCTGAGGCACATGTCGCCGTTTTGCCAGCGCTTGACGTTGCGGGAGGTGCGGCGGATGATCTCGATCATCGACTCGATCGGGTTCGTCGAGGCTAAGGTCTTCTTCAGCCGTCCGCGGATTCCCAGGCGGGTGAGGGTCAGGGTCTCCTCCAAGCCCTCGTTGAGTGAACTCGCTGCTCCGGGATGAGAATGTTCGAGCTCTGAGGCGAGGGCCCGCAGGCCGTCCAGCGCAAGCGCGTGATTATCACTGGACCACGCGCGCCGCAAGCGCACCTTCACCGCGGACCGGTCGAGGGTGTCCGTTTTTCTGTGTAGGCGGGGTTGGTGTGGTTAGTTGGGGTAGCGGTCTCCGAAGTGGATCTTGAATGCGGCGCTTGCGCTTGTCCAGTTGTAGGTTTGGTGCCACTTCTTCTCGGCGTTGATGATGGCGAGGTAGAGCAGCTTGCGGGCTGCGTCGTCGGTCGGGAATTGTCCTCTGGTCTTGATCGTTTTCCGGATCTGGCGATTCAGTGCCTCGATCGTGTTGGTCGTGTAGACCACCCTTCGTAGGTCTGGGGGGAACGCGAGGAAAGGGCTGACGAGCTCCCAGTTCGATCTCCAGCTTTGGGAGATCATCGGGAACTTGGGATCCCACTGTTTCGCGAACTGCTCGAGCTCTGTCAGGGCGGCCTCGGCGCTAGCGGCGGTGTAGATCGCCCTCAGGTCTGCCGCGACCTTCTTCTTGTCGCGGTAGGCCACGAACCGCAGGCTGTGCCGGATCAGGTGCACGACACAGGTCTGGATGACGGCCTGTGGCCAGACGGTCTCGATCGCCTCGGGGAACCCCTTCAGCCCGTCGACGCAGCACACCAGGACGTCCTGGACGCCGCGCTGCTTGAGTTCGGTCAGGATCGAGAGCCAGAACTTCGCGCCCTCGGTCTGCTCGATCCAGATCCCGAGGACCTCGCGTTCGCCGTCGCTGTTGACGCCGATCGCGAGGTAGGCGTGCTTGTTGCGGACAACGCCGTGGTCGCGGATCTTCACGACCAGCGCGTCGAGAAACACAATCGGGTAGACCTGCTCTAGCGGCCGGGCCTGCCACGCCTTGACGTCGTCAAGGACGGCGTCGGTGACGCGACTGATGAGATCGTGGCCGACCTGCACGCCGTAGATCTCCTGCAGGTGGGCCTGGATGTCACGCACGCTCAGGCCGCGGGCGTAGAGCGCGACGATCTTCTCGTCGAACCCGTCGAAACGCCGCTGCCCCTTCTTCACGATCTGCGGCGTAAACGTCCCGTCCCGATCACGCGGCCCGTCCAGAAGGACCGAGCCATGATCGGTGTGCAACGTCTTCGGAGTACTGCCATTGCGGCTATTCCCACCCGGCGCTGGCCGGGGTGCCGAGCCACGCGGATAGCCGAGATGCTCGTCCAACTCGGCGCTCATCGCCCGCTCGACGAGTCGCTTCGTCAACTGCGCGAGCAGTCCCCCGGGGCCAGTCAGCTCCTCAGGCGTCTTAGCACCGGCGAGCAGCTCGTCGACCAGCTCATCCGACAGCAGCTCCCCAGGAAGGGACGAAACAGCCGGCACAACATCTTTCATGGGCACATCGGTAGGCATGATGCTCCTCTCTGACAGGCAAGGAGGGCTGGCCCCGCGGGGCCAGCCCTCCCAACCCGAAGGTCAGGACATGCCTACACAGACCATCGGACACCCCCGACCGGTCGCGCTCGGGGAGATGATCCAACACATTTCTTTCCTTGTGCCGGATGCATCGCTGCACTGGCACCGGGCCGAAGACCTCATCGACGGCCGCTCGGAGTGCCTTTGAGCCGTCCAGGACGACGAGGACGCCCTGCTCGACGTCAAGGCCCCGGCCGACGAGGTCGGCGAGGAGATGTGCGGTGACGGTCTTGTTCTCCGTGGAGCCATCCCACAACCCCAGCGGTAGCTTCACCCCGTCGGTGCTGACGCCGAGCGCGACAATCGCGCAGCGGCCCTTCAGCTCGATCCCGTCGACCATCAACGCCGCCAAACGCACATCAGCGAGATCACGGCTCATCAGCGCGTCCAGGTGCTCCCGTGTGCGACCGACGAACTCGCGGCTGACCGCTGACTTCGACGCCGAACGCTCACTCCCGGTCACTTCCTCACCGACGGGCTCACGAGTACGCGTGAAGCGGCGTGTGCTGACCCCGGCGAGCATCTGCTCCAACACCACCCGCGTCAACGGGTCACGATCAGCGAAATACTCATACGTCCCAAGCGCCACCTCCTGCTCCCCATCGGCGGTCCTGGCACGCGGGCGCCTCACAGCGACCCGCCGGCCACCAAGCGTCACCTCGCCATCCTCGTGGCCGTGACGGACCGCCGTGCGCTCTGAGATCTTCGCGTGCTTGGGACCGACGACCTCATCCAGCTCGGCCTCCATCATCTCGCTCAACACGCCCAGCCCCAAACCGATGCTGAGCGCCAACAGCCCATCCTTCGCGGCTCCGGCCAGTTCCCCCAACGCGTCCTGCACACTCGGTGGAAGTCCCAGCGCAGCACTCACGACCTGCTCCTGCTCTACGGTCTTCATGGCGGTCCCTTCGTCTCGGTGGATGATTTCGCACTCGCCACAGTCCCAACGGGACCGGACGAGGCGGAAGGACCGCCACCTACAAACTTCTACGAGCTACGGGACAACCTCTGGTTCGAGGATGTCCTGGACTGGAGCCTGCACGCCGGCCAGGCTCATCCGCCGCTGCAGGACGATGGTCAGCCCGTGCTCCACGTCGGGGAGCTGGGGGAAGACCTCGGCGGTCAGCTTGTCGCGGACTCGCTGGTAGCCGTCGAGGCGGGTGTAGTCGCTCTGGGTGGCGACGACCATTGCGGCGTCCATTGTCGCGAAGGCGCGCGAGGTCTGATCGAAGAATGCGTCGGCCAGCTCCGGCGAGCCGCCCCAATGGTCGGTGTCCTCGACAATCATGACCGGGCATCGCTTGAGCTTCCAAAAGACGTCGAAGAGTCGCTGCATGCCCCGCATCGCGTCCGAGGGATCGGTGGTGCGCTGCAGTTCCTCTGCTGCGACCCGCTTGATGTCGCCGACGACCTTGCCCGTCAAGACTCGACCGGCTGCGATCTCGAAGCCGGCGCGAAGCTCGCGAGTGGTGATCTGTGTCCTGTGCTCGGCGGTTGCGCGGTCGAGTGCGTGAGCCTCGTGGCGGGTGAGCTGCGCTTCGGGGAGGTCGCGGATCTCCGTGATCGCGTGGCGGGCGAACGCGGCCGGATCGCCGGCCTCGACGCCGATCACGCTCACGCGAAGCGGTAGGAACCCCTCCTCCAGGCTGTCGGCGACCGCGGCGATGAGACTTGACTTCCCGGAGCCCATGCGTCCGACGACCGTGGTGACGCCCTCTGCGCGCTCGATGCTTCTTCGCAGTGCGCCGTCCACGTCCGGCGCCCCGAGCGTCGTATAGGCGACGTGCTCGCCCGCCAGGAGGTCGAAGCGTCCAGAGGTCTGAAAGGCGAACTCGTCGTCGAGTGTCTGCAGCGTGTCTCGCATCAGCGAAGATTCTCACGGAGCTCGTAGAGCTTGCGTGGACGCCCTTGCCGCTCCTGCTGTTCAGGGAACGATCGGACGAAGTCCTCCTCTTCCAGTTCACGGAGTGCCTTTCGAGCGCTCTGGCCGGATACACCGAGCGTCGCGAGCAGCTGTGGGTCTGAGCCTGAAGTGGGTCCGTGGTCTGCGAGGTACTCAGCGATCGTCGACGTGAGGCGCGGCAGCTTCGCCAGGCGGACGCGTTGCTCCTCGCGCTTGGCCAGCAGTTCGTCCACGGGCTGGGTTGAGAGCACGGCGGCGCGGGCCAGGGAAAGCAGCGAACGGGGCAGGCCATCGGTCTGGTCGATGATGGCGTCGATCTCGACGTCTGGCTCTCCCGCCAGGCGACGAGCCAGGAACTCTCGCTGCTCGGACGTGGAGAGCGGGGCGAGGTCGAGTTGCACATCGAAGAAAGCGCTCGCGGGCGGACGGGTGAGCTCGTCGCGAAGCACGTCGTTGGCCGCGATCACCCACTGGTGGTCCTGCTGCCAAAGCTCGTCGCGCAGACGCCCGAACAGCGTGTGGGCATGACCTTCGCCTGGAGGCGCATCGATGAGAAGCAGTGAGGCAGGCGCCTCTCCGAGACGCCGCGCGAGACGCAGCAGCGCGCCGGATGGCGTCGTCTCCGGAATCATGCTCGAGCGGAGGGCGTCACCGAACGCCCCCCATCGCTGACCCAGGGCGTCGGCGATGACCATCAGCGCCTGCGTCGCGTTCTGCGCCGGAGCGAGATCGACGTATACCGCCGGTCGCTCGTCATCCGCATGATCGGCCTGCAGTGATCGCAGCAACGTTGTCTTGCCCGATCCAGGCGGGCCGAGGACGAGCACGTTGAGCCTTCGATCGACGGCGGCCTCCAGCTGCGGCATGATTGCGGGCGGCAGAAAAAGATCTCGGTCGATCGTGCCGAGCAGGGGGCGGTTGTCGAGCCTGACAGTCATGTTGCGAAACTATAACAAACTTTCGCAACTAGATCAAAGGGGACTGTTCTCGCGGTCCGATCACGACCCCGTTATTCCAAAAAAGAGCATCGAAGGGTCTCGTCGTGCTACCCCACCAGTCAGTTCTAGGGAGCGCGGACGTCGATCTCCTCGGCGAGGATCTCGAAGTCCTTGATGTTGTAGGTCAGTAGTGGCACGCCATGAACGTTGGCGGTCGCGGCGATCGCTAGGTCGAATGCTCGCCGCCGGGGCTGGCCGCCGCGCTTAGCGACGAGGGCGTATAGCCGCCCACACTCTCGTGCCGCGTCGGCGTCGAACGGTAGGGCATCGAAGTGATCCTCGATGGCGCCAAGACGGCGCATCCGTAGCGCACGCGTTTCATCATCGCGAGCGACGAGGACACCGAAGTGCAGCTCGGTCAGGGAAACCACGCTGATTGCGGCGTCATCTTCGGGACCTGTCTCGGCGCCGATCAGGACAGAGGTGTCGAGCAGGACGGCCACTAGCTACGTGGCCCACGGGTCTGTGAGCTCGCCACTGAGCCTCGCCAGGTCCTCATCGAGCGTCAAGTCGGGCGGTGCGTTCCACAGGTCGGCCAGCTGACTGCTTGGAACCCACTGCCGGGCGCGGATCGGACCGAGCTGTGCGACGGGGCGTCCGGAGACGGTGATCGTGATGTGCTCGCCCGCCTCTGCTCGCCGCAGAACCTCGCCGACGTGGTTGCGTAGCTCCTTCTGAGGAATCGTTGCCATCAGCCAGAGAGTAGCAGTAGTGCTACCCGCAGTAGTAGTTCTCGTCAAGCTCGGCCGCTGCTGGCCGATCTCTGATCGGTCGTGGGTCAAGGCCGACCCGGCGGGCGGTCGGTAGGAGCAACCAAGCCATGACTCGGGAGGGTTCGCCGGATGCTGCGACACCAAACAGCCGCGAACACATGCGGACCCCCTCCCCAGGCCAGTACGCCCGCATTCGGGACCATTCGCTCGGGGTAAATGGCGGGGTGGAGGACCTCGGCAGGGGCAACGTCGCTCGGCGCCGGCAGACCGTTCTGGACGAGCTGACCCGCGCCGGCGGGTCTGAGCGCCCGCGAGTTGCGCGAAAGGCTCGAGAATGGGTCTCGGACGCTGGAAAGAGACCTGGCGATTCTTCGCGACGCTGGCTTGGTCCTCCGGGAAGGCCCTCCGAAGACAAGTATCTACCGGCCGGTCAAGGCGGAGTAGCAGGCAGGCCGTCACGTAAGAGAGGGGCTCTGCGTGCGGCCGTTGCGCTTCGTCGCCAGGATTACGACGCCCCCGGGGCGTACAATGTGCAGCGAGCGTGCACGGCGGGCCCTCGACGCGTGCAATCGGCGTGAGCCGGTATTGCAAAACGTTTGCGGACCCGCCAGAAACCGCTCTAGGAAGCCAATTGAATCCTGTCTCCCCGATCGAAGAATTACCTGGAAATTTGCACTTTTTGGTCTCGATAGGTTCCCGGAAAAATGGTCTACGGGGAACAAACGGGGAACAAACTTTTTCAAAACCTGCATTTGGGCCATGCCGCGCAGACCTTCCAAACGGGGGGTTGGGCGATGCCACGACCGCCTTCCCATTCGTTGCGTCTGTTGCGTTCTGTGCGCTGATGATGTGGAGTGACGTGGTGAGGCAGTCCCATGACTCAGACGCTCGACATCGTCTGCTGGGTGTGAGCGCCTCGACTCTGTCGCGTCGGGATGATCTTCAGTGCGAGCGGATGGGCGAGCGCGACAAGCGGGTTTCCGCGGGAAGGTGATGCGCTTGGCTGTGGTCTATCGCAAGCGTTCGCTGGGCGAGGTGGCGTACCTCGCGCACGGCGCTGATGGCCTCGCCCTCGATCGCTTGCTGATCGACGTCGGCGAACGCCTCCCGCATACGTGCGATCGTCTCGTCGCCGAGTCTGCTCGCCGTCAGATCCTCAAGCAGCTCGCGGTCGCTCTGGGCGGCGCGTCGAACATAGTGGGTGTATACGTGTATCGACCGGTCGGCTGCCTCCAAAGAGCGCTTTGCAGAGCCGTTTTCGTTAGGGACTTGACGGGAAGTGCAATGTGTGGTTATGATTGGTGGAGCAAGGTGCTCTGGATATGGAGCACATGAAATAGATCAGGTTTGGGTCGGTCTTCTGGATCGGTTTCAAGCGCTTTAGCAGGGGAATGGCAGTAAGGGGAGAGGGCCGGATCGCATGAAGAGGGGTTGTTTTCGCGTGAGTCAGTTGGGGACATTCGTGCCGGGAGTCGCCGTGCGCCCGTTTGGGCCCGTCGGTAGATGCCTCGGCATCGAGGCATCTCTCTCTCTCTCTCTCTCTCTCTTGTCCCAGTAGCACCCCTGGTCTAACCGCCTCTTCACGGCGTTTCCCGAGCCTCCTCGCGGGGTATGGCCACCCGTGTCTCGCGCCCTGTTCGAAGCTATCCTGCCACGCGCACGATGATGCTCGCCGTCCGCGCGCTGTAACGCGAGACCGAGGCCTCCCTTACACGCACGCGTATGGCCGGCAAGCCCTCTGTGGTCGTACCTGTCGTGCGCCTGGAGGCGTAGCTGGACTCTCACCCAGCTTTGACATGTCAGTTCAGAGGGTCTGTTCGAGCGTCGTCGCCATCTCCCTCATCGTGGCGTCGGTGTTCGAGGAGGCTCTCGTGCGTACTCCCATACGCGCGGGTTCTGGAATCGAGCGTCGCGGCTTTGACCCGAGGCCGCGACGCTCTGAAGGCTTTATGCGTCGTTGCTCGCGGGCTCGGGGGGCGCATCGTGTCCACTAGCACCGGTGTGCGCCGTAATGCTTTGAAGAAGCAGCAGCAGCAGCGTATGGGTCGTGCGGCTGTTGTTTCCCCGCGCGTGCAGGTTTCTGAGATGCAGCGCGCGAGGTTGTTGGCGGCGGCCACGGCGAGTATCGCGGAGTTGGGTTATGAACGCGCGTCGGTGGCGCATATCACTGCGCGGGCGCGGGTATCGCGGCGCACGTTCTATGACCTGTTCGCCAGTCGCGAGGAGTGCCTGATCGGGGTCATGGAGGGCGCTGTGGAGCAGGTTGGGAGCGAGATCGCGGCGTTGGATTTGACAGGGCTTGGGTGGCGTGAGCGTGTGCGCAGCGGCCTGTTGGTGATCCTGTCGTTCTTGGATCGTGAGCCGGCGCTCGCGCGAGTATGCGTCGTGCATGCGTTGCAGGGCGGGCCGCGGGTGCTTGTGTGGCGTGAGGAGATCCTCGAGCGTTTGACGGAGATCCTGGATCGGGGTCGCGGGGAGAGCGCCCGGGCGCGGATGTGCACGGTCCTCACTGCGGAGGGTCTCGTCGGGGCGGCGTTCGCGATTGTTTATGCGCGGTTGTCGGCGCGCAGGCGTCAGGAGCCGTTGCGGGGTCTGTTGAGCGAGTTGATGAGCATGGTCGTGCTGCCCTATCTGGGGCCGGAGGCGGCGCACCGGGAGCAGCAGTGCTCCCTCCCGCAAGCCAAGCGCGCCACGCGCGATAACGGCCGTAGCGCCGCCATCGAGCAAGATCCGTTGCGGGGGGTCCCGATGCGCTTGACTTATCGCACGGCGCGGGTGCTGCAGGCCGCCGCTGAGTGTCCCGGAGCGAGCAATCGTCATATCGGCGAGCAGGCCGACGTGCATGACCAGGGGCAGATCTCAAAGCTGTTGGGACGCTTGCGACGCCTGGGGCTGCTCCAGAACACCGGTGCGGGGCAGGCCAGAGGCGAGCCCAACGCCTGGCGTCTGACAGCGCTCGGGGAGCGTGTGACCGAGCAGCTCGCACTGGGCGCCGATCGTCAGCGCGAAGGAGCGACATGACACCGATCGGCGCACTACACACACCAATCGAGGGGCTCCTAGTCGTTGTCCCCTCCGTTCTCCAGGAGGAGACATAACCATGTTCCAACGAGTACGCAAGCACATAAACCCCGCGAGCATCATCGCCCTTATAGCCCTGGTCTTCGCGATCACCGGCGGCGCGTTCGCCGCGACCGGCGGTAACGGCAACGGTGGTGGTTCATCGCCGGGCAAGGCAAGCGCTTCGACCGGGCGGGCGGCGACGTTCACCGCCGTCGCGGCCAAGAAGTCCAAGAAGAAAGCCGCACCCACCGGCAAGCCCGGTCCACGCGGTCCGGCGGGTCCAGCCGGCGCCGCAGGTCTGGCGGGTGCTCCCGGTGCCGGCTCCGCGGGCCCTCAGGGCCCTGCTGGCACCCCCGGGAAAGAAGGCACCCCCGGGAAAGAAGGCACCCCCGGGAAAGAAGGCACCCCCGGGAAAGAAGGCACCCCCGGGAAAGAAGGCTCCCCCTGGACAGCTGGCGGCACGCTCCCGTCCGGGAAGAGCGAGACCGGCACCTGGGGCTTTACTGTGCACCCGGAAGACAAAAGCCACTTCGTACGGGTCGCTTCACTTGCGTTTCCAATCCCGCTCGCCGCCAATGAATCGGCGACCGAAACACCGATCATCGAATCAGCGGATGTTCATATTCTCGCAAAAGGTGAAACGGCCACCACGGGCGAAGGATGCGCCACCGGCTCGGCCGCGAAACCGGAAGCCGAACCGGGCAACCTCTGCGTCTACGTCGCTGGGGCGGAAGTCCAGGGGTTCGAAACAAGTCTGCTGGAACTGATCGATCCCGCGCTCCCGCAAAACGTATCAGGGGCAGGCGCCACTGGGGCATCGCTGCTCTTCTTCGTGCCTTCGGGGGTCACGGAAGCCGGTAACGCCTACGGCACCTGGGCGGTCACCGCGCGGTAGGCGCCGACACCACGACGCGCGCCTCCCCGGGCGATTTGATCCCGGGGAGGCTGGCACCGCCCACCAGTCCACGCCAACCAACAACTTGCATCACCTCATGCGAAAGGCATCGAAATGACCAGGACGCACCACATCATCGCTTCATTCTGCGCCTTGGTTGCGGCACTCGCGTGCTCCGCGGCCCCCGCTTACGCCCGTGAACCGGGAGCGCCATGCCCTAACGAACAGCTGCGATCCGAACAGCCCGACGCATCGGGCCTCCCGGATTGTCGTGCGTACGAGATGGTCTCGCCGTTGCGAAAGGCCGGCAATGGGGTGACCGCACAGCTAGGTCGCGCGGCGGAATCCGGTAAAGCGATCGTGTATTTCGCTCCTGGGTCGTTCGCGGAACCTCAGTCGTCCTACGTGTTCTCGACTTATCTCTCGCGACGCGAATCGGGCGGCTGGGCGACGCAGAATCTCTCCCCGCCGCTGACTGACTACGTTGGAGTCGCTGTGACCCTCCGGGCCGAGGACGAAGAATTGCTGCTCGCGCCGGACCTCTCGCGCGCAATCGTGGAAACCCCGTGGCAGTCGTTGGCGACCGGGCAGCGGGCCGGGTACACGAATCTCTATGTCGCTGATACCGCGACAGGTTCCTTTGAACCGGTGACGACTGTCCAGCCCGAAGCAGAATATAAGCCCTTCGAAGAGGGGGCCGACAGCCAGGGGATCCCCGAAGCTGAGGGCGCTTCGAGCGACTTTAGCCACGTCGTGTTTCAACAGGCCGCGAGCCTGTGCTGTGGAGCGTCATCGGAAACGCAAGGGCACATCTACGAGGAGGCCGGCGGGGTTCTGCGCCAGATCAATGTGCCGCCGCCCGGTGGGAAGTTCGAAGGCGACGACAACGTTGGGGCCGCAGCGGGTACCGAGCCGATGAGAAATGGGGATACGTGGCGCGCGGTGTCTGAGGACGGATCAAGGGTGGTGTTCACAGGCGCCGAAAAGCTGCCGATACAATCGGTGAGCGAAGGGCAGGTGTATGTCAGGCTGAACTCGATGAGCCCGGAAGATTGCTCGGTCGCAGCGGATGCATGCACGGTGGAGGTGTCGGCGTCGCAGAAGACTAACGGCAGCGGACCGGCAGGCACCGATCCGAACGCGAAACAGGGGACCACATTCGGAACGGCGTTCTACCGCGGCGCGAGCGTAGATGGGTCGCGCGTCTTCTTCACAAGCAGAGTGGAGCTGACCAACAACGCCGATACGGGCCCGGAAGATAATAACGCGAACCTCTACGAGTACAACGTCGAAACGGGAGTGCTGACCGACCTCACTCCTGAAAACACCGAAGGCGGCGGGGCATTGGGTTTGGTGACGGCCGGAGAAAACGCCGGCGAGGAAAACTCGTACGTCTACTTCGTCGCCAATGGGGTGCTTGCGAACAACGAAAACGCCAACAAGGAAACGGCGAAGCCCGGCGACTGTAACGAGGAAGAAACAAAACTCCCACTAGGCGAATACACGTGCAGCCTGTATGCGGACCACTACGAACACGGAGAATGGAACACGGAGTTCGTCGCGACGCTCGACGGTGGCGCCGACGGTGTCGGCGGGGAAGCGGATGAAGCCGACTGGATAGGTGGGGAAAGTTCATCTGGCGATAAAGATAATGGTCCGTTGTCTCATACCGTGCGGGTGACACCTAACGGGACAACCCTGGCGTTTGAATCTGAACAGACTTTGACGAGCAGCTACGATAATCGGCAGTCCGCTCCGGGCGAGTGCCGTACCGGACGCTGTCGCGAGGTGTATTTGTTTGACGCGACGACAGGGAAGCTGATCTGCGCCTCCTGTGACCCGGATGGGTCGCGGCCCGTCGGGCCGTCTCGCATGAGCGAGTCGTATGAAGCGACATCGTATGTTGGGCGTAACTTGTCTCAGAGCGGCGGGCGATTGTTTTTCGAAACACCGGATGCTCTGGTGACGCATGACAGCAATGGTCTCGTGGACGTGTATGAGTGGGAGAGGGCGGGTGAAGGAACGTGCACTACCGCTTCGTCGTCGTACACCGCGAGTCACGAAGGCTGCACGTTCCCAATCAGCGATGTCGCGGGGTCCTCTGAATCCACCTTTATGGACGCGAGCGTGAATGGAGACGATGTCTTCATCTTGACAGCGGATCAGCTTGCGGCCTCCGATACCGATGACCGGGGTGACGTGTATGACGTGAAGGTCGGCGGCGGCTTCCCTGTGACGGTCGTGCCCCCCCCGTGCACGAACGCGGATTCTTGCAAACCGCCGCCCTCGCCCCAGCCAGGCGTGTTCGATGTCCCTGCGAGCGCGACGTTCGTTGGGCCCGGAAATCCTGCTCCGCCGTCTCCGCCGCCTGTTGCGAAAGCGAAGACGGCCGCTCAGCTGCGGGCCGAGAAGTTGGCGAAAGCCCTCAAGGCCTGCCGGAGAGACCGAAGCGAGTTCAAGCGTAGGAAGTGTGAAAAGGCGGCTCGTAAGGTCTACGCCGCAAAGGCGAGCAGGAAGGCACATTGATGATGCGGCTCACTACGATCGTGATGGCGGCCGTTACCGTGGCATCCGTCTCGCTACTCTTTGCGGCTTCCGCTGGCGCCGTAAGCCCCTACGCGGGCTTTGGTGTGCAGAGCTTCGAAGCTTCGGCTACCGTAGAACCCACCCGCGAACAGGAAGCCAACGGCGAACCGGGCGCGCCGGATGTCCAGGCCGGGTCGCATCCGTACGCGTTTACGAACAGTTTCGTCATGAACGAACCGGAAGACCGTGAAGGCACATTGGTGTCTCCGGAGGGACTCAAGACTGTCAGCGTGGCGTTGCCGCCTGGGTTCGTCGGTAACCCAAACGCTGTGCCGCGGTGCCCGTATCAGGACTTTGTCACCGTCGATTCAGACGGCGATCCAGAGTGTCCCGATGACACGCAGGTGGGCTGGGGGAGGGTCGAGCTTTACAACCGCAAGGTCACCTACATCAGCAAAAAACTGCATAAAAGGATCGATCAATCGTTCAGTGTCACGACGCCGTTGTATAATATCGTGCCGCAGGCGGGCGTCGCCGCGCTGTTTGGGTTCGTCGCCGTCAAAGCTCAGCCGGTGCTGATCGACGCGTCGGTGCGCACTGGTTCTGACTACGGCATCACTGAGACCTCGCCGAACAACGCCGAGGGCATTGTCATCATGGCCGCGACCGTGAGGGTGTGGGGTGTCCCGGCGAGCCCGAGCCACGACCGCTTCCGCGGGGACTGTCTCGGCGAATCCGGTTACGAAGCACAGGCTGCAGAAGAGTACGAAGAACGGACAGGCAAACCACCCAATCCGGAAGTATCGGAGAAGGAAGAACAAGAACAACTGGGTCTCTCACCACGAGCGCCGGCTAGTTGTCCGGTGGATATTCCGGTGGTGCCGCTTTTGACGAATCCGACGTCGTGTGGGGAACCGCGTGAAGTGAAGTTCAGTGTCGATGGTTGGAACGAACCAGCCGTGTTTGACTCGCGGACCGTGTCGTTGCCGCCGCTGCAGGGTTGCGAAAAGCTTGATTTCAGTCCGACGCTCGCTGTGGAACCGGACGGTGGTGCGGGAAGCACTCCGACTGGGTTGAACGTGGGTGTGCACGTGAACCAGGAATCGACGTCGAATCCCGACGGGTTGGGCGAGGCTGATGTCAAGGACACGACGGTCGCGCTGCCGCCCGGGGTGCAGATCAGCCCGTCCGCGGCGGATGGTTTGCAGGCATGTTCGGGTGACCCGGCCGATCTGCCGGGCACTGCGGGAAACGAGATCGGCTTCACTGGCTTCAGCGAACTGGACTCGGTCACTGAACCTGGGGTGCTGACGCCCCAGTTCACGCCGAGGCTGCCGGGCACTCTCGCGGCGGCGCAGGCTGGTGAAGCGGAACCGTTGCGGCCGGGTGTGAACTTCTGTCCCGACGCGTCGAAGATCGCGAACGTGCATATCAAGACTCCGTTGCTAGAAGGCGAACTGACGGGCGCGGTCTATCTCGCGGCGCCACAGAACTTCACGTTTATGGGCGCTGCGGAAGAAAACCCGTTCAAATCGTTGATCGCGATGTATCTCGTCGCTGAAGAACGCACGACGGGTGTGCTCGTGAAGCTCCCGGCTGAAGCGCGGCTCTGTGAAGCCGCCGGGGAACTCATCGACGGCGTCTCTTGCCAGGCGCCGGGGCAGATCATCACGACGTTCAAGGACACGCCGCAGACGCCGTTCAGCGACCTGCAGCTCGAATTCTACGGGACCGACCGCGCGCCCCTGGCGACCCCCGCACTGTGTGGGACGTACAACACGTCCTCGTCGTTTACGCCATGGTCGGCGCCCGACCCGGCGAACCCTGACGAAATCGCGCACCCGCCGGCGAGTTTTCAGGTCACGAGCGGCCCGAACGGCGCGGTGTGCTCTGACCCGTTGCCGTTCTCCCCGGCGCTGGCGTCGGGTACGACGAACATCAACGCGGGCTCGTTCAGCCCGCTCACGACGACGATCTCCCGCGAAGACGGCCAGCAGTCGATCCAGCAGGTGACGTTGCGCTACCCACCAGGTGTGACCGGCATCCTCGCCGGCGTCCCGTTGTGCCCGGAAGCACAGGCGAACGCCGGCACCTGCCCGGAAGAAAGCAGGATCGGCGAAACGATCGTGTCTGTAGGCCTCGGCAGCGATCCCTTCAGTGTCACGGGCGGGAAGGTCTACCTGACTGAAAAATACGATGGTGCCCCGTTCGGCCTGTCGATCGTCAACCCCGCAAAGGCGGGGCCATTTGATCTGCAGGAAGGCCGCCCGGTCATCGTCAGGGCAAAGATCGAAGTCAACCCGATAACAGCAGCGCTGACGATCACGACCGACAGTTCGGGCGAACACGCGATCCCGTCGATTATCGACGGCATCCCCCTGCAGATCAAGCACGTCAACGTCAACATCACGCGTTCCGGGTTCACGTTCAACCCGACGAACTGCGACCCGACGGAAATCACGGGCACGGTCTCAAGCGCCGAAGGGGCCAGCTCGCCCGTCAAGATCCCGTTCCAGGTGACGAATTGCGCCCAGCTGAAATTCGCCCCCAAATTCTCGGTCTCGACGTCCGGCAAGACCAGCAAAGCGGAAGGTGCGAGCCTGACCGCGAAGGTCACCTACCCATACGGTCCGCAGGGCACCTACGCGGACGTCGCCTCGGTCAAAGTGGAACTCCCGAAGCAGTTGCCGTCCAGGTTGACGACGTTGCAGAAGGCGTGCACCGCCGCGCAGTTCAACACTAACCCCGCAGGATGCCCGGCGCCGTCGGTGATCGGTCACGCGGTCGTGCACACACCACTGCTGCCCGTCCCGTTGGAAGGCCCCGCGTACTTCGTCTCAAACGGCGGTGAAGCGTTCCCTAACCTGATCATGGTCCTACAGGGCTACGGTGTCAAGATCGACCTCGTCGGTGACACGTTCATCAGCAAAGCGGGGATCACCAGCACGACGTTCAAGACGGTTCCCGACCAGCCGTTCTCCAGCTTCGAACTGACACTCGGCGAGGGCCCCTACTCCGCGCTCGCCGCCAACGGCAACCTCTGCGCGCTGACCACGATCAAGACGATCAAGAAGAAGGTCACGGTCAAGGCCAGGGGCCGCAGGAAGACCGTCACGCGCAAGATCAAGGAGACCGAGCCCGCGACGCTGCAGATGCCCAACGAATTCGTCGGCCAGAACGGCGCGACGGTCAAACAGACCACGACGATCGCGGTGACGGGCTGCGTAAAGGCCGCCGCGCCCGCGAAGAAAAAGACAAAGAAGGCGAAGGCGAAGCGGAGGAAGAAGTAGGCGCGTCGTGGTGGTGGAGCGGTTGCGTGCGCGCCGCGATGAGCTTGTGCGGGAGATCTTTGCGCGGGTCAGCGGCGATGCGTTTGAGCATGGGGGCGCGCATGACGCGGAGTACGTGGAGGGGTTGCGCGCGACCGTCGCGGCGGCGGTCGAGTACAGCCTGCAGAGCATCGAGCGTGGCGAGGGGTGGGTTGGTCAGGTCCCGGTGGTGGCGTTGGCGCAGGCGCGTCGCGCGGTTGGTGTGGGTGTGAGCCTGGACACGGTGTTGCGCCGGTATGTCGTGGGTAACTCGCTGCTTGAGGAGTTCGTCGTGGAGGAGATCGAGCGGGATGGGAAGGATTGCATCCCGCCCGCCCAGCGCGAGGCGTTGCGGGGGGCGTTGCGGGCGCAGGCGTCGGTGCTCGATCGGCTGCTGGTCGCGATCACGGGCGAGTATGTGGATGAGCTCGAGCGGGCGGGGCGCTCACCCGAGCAGCGTCGCTCCGAGCGTGTGCGGCGGCTGCTTGCCGGCGAGACGATCGAGCGGCCGGAGCTCGACTACGATCTCGAAGCGTGGCATCTCGGCGCGATCGTCGTCGGCAAGGGAGCGGCGCGGGCCGTCCGGGTGCTGGCCGCGGGAGTGGATCGCCGCTGCTTGGGCGTGGCGCAGGGCGAGCAGAGCGTGTGGGTGTGGTTTGGTGGGGGGGACAGGTTCGCGTTTGAAGATTTCGAGCGGGTCCTTGCAGATGTGGTTGGGATCGGATCCCATCCATCCGTGGTGTGTGCGCTTGGTGAGCCGGCGAAGGGTTTGCAGGGGTGGCGCCTGACTCACCGGCAGGCCCAGGCGGCGCTCGTGGTTGCGCTGCGAAGGAGCGGGATCCAATCCCCACCCACGCGGGAATCGATCCCGTTCACGCGCTATGGCGATGTCGCGCTGCTCGCGAGCGCGCTCAAAGACGAGGCGCTGGCGAGGGCGCTGCTCGACATCTATCTGACGCCGCTGGAGGATCGTCGGGGCAGTGGTCCGGTGTTGCGGGAAACGCTGCGGGCTTATCTCGCGGCGGAGTGCCAGGCGTCCTCGGCTGCCGTCAAGCTGGATGTGGCTCGCAGCACCGTCGCCAAACGGCTGCGTTCGATTGAAGAGAAGCTCGGTCGTACGCTGCACCCGTGCCCGGCGGAGCTGGAAGTCGCGCTGCTGCTCGATGAGCTGAACGTATTCGCTGTTCCTGCCGCCTGAGATTTCGAATGTTGGGTGAAGCTGCGCAAAGGTATGTCAATGGCGACGCGTCGCGTTACACATGTGCACATCAGCGACGCGATTTCAGTCACATTGGCATAGCGCGGCCAGTCGCGGACCGGTATTCATTGAGGACATCGTCAAAGACCGGCGTCCGGGGCGTCCTTTTGTGAGAGGATGGCCCCGGCGCCGGACCGATACGAAGGGAAGTCAAGAATGAGATTCAAAGATATGAAGGTGCGGCTCGTGTTGTCGAGCCTGGTGGCAGTGCTCGCGCTCGGCGCGGTCACGGCGAGCGCGGCGGAGGCCGTCGAAGCACCTCGTTTCAAGGTCGCCGGCGTGAAGCTGGGAGAAGGCCAGAGCAAGGAAATCACCTCGGAAGCCAGCAAAGTTACCTTCGGATATGGTGATGGGGGATATACCAAATGTTCGACGGCGGTTGCGCCGGGTGCAAAGATCTTTGGCTCGTCTGCCGGCAATCCTGGCACCGGCGAACTCGAGCTCGAATTCACAAAATGTGAAGGGAACGGCAAGCATTGCACGTTTTCCGGGTCGGTCACAACGAAGCCGCTCAAGCTGATCCTCGGTGGGGTCGAAGGCACGAAATGGACAGAAAACCGTGGCGAAGTCGCGGCGTTGCTCAAGCCGAAGTCGGGCGAAGAAGTGATGCACCTGTATCCCCAACAATGTGGCGAAACCGGCATATTGGGTGAGCTGCCTGTCACGATCGACTACGGCGACAAGGTCGGAGAAGAAAAGCCCGAAGCCAAGATTGTGGAACTCATAATGGGTCCGCTGTCGAACCGTGAAGGGGACTTCGTTTTTCTTGAAGGTGGCGTCTCGTTTGAAAGGCGATACGAGCCGCTGTACGGCGGAGAAGGGCTTCTCGCACAGGAAGGCTCAATCAAGCTCGACCTGGCAAGCGGCGAAAACTGGGGCGTCTTTCAAAAACACTGATCCAACCACAAGGTCTAACCTAAAAAAGCTCGCGAGCGGGGCCCGAGCCATCTCGGGCCCCGCTCCTCGCGGTTGGGCTGGTGGCGTGGCGCGACCGAAGCCGCGATGTCGCTCGCGATCCGGCGCGGAAGCGGGCCGGGAGACTGAGGACGACGATGAAGGCGGCGTTTATGCCGAGCACCGGCAAGGATCGTCGCAAGCAGGCTAAAGTCTCTGCGTCTGTGGTTCAGCAAGTGGTCGCTGGTCCGTCATCGCCCGCCGTGAGGGGTGCTTCGCGGCTGCTGTCCAGGCAGGCGCTTGGCGAGCAATAGGTCGGGGAGGCGCTGCACCGTGCAGCGCAGGATGTTCTGATGCTCGGTCGGTTGTAGCGGGGCTTCGAGCTGGCGCTTGCGGTGAGGGCACGCCGACAGCAAGACCACGCAGCTATATGCGCACTATGCGCCTTCGGAGCACGAGGTGCGGCTTGTCAACGAGGCGTTCGCGCCGGCCCCGGCCGAGCAATCGCAGTAGCCGGCGGATCTCTGTCTCGGCTCGGTGAGTGCCACTGGCTGTCGAATGGCGGAGACCCCACGGTGGCGGTACGTGAGACGAGCGCGTTATCTGCTCGATGCGATTCTGAGCTACCCGGCTGCCCCAGCGTAGGTCGCTATCGTCGCCTGTCAGGTGCCGCTTGTGGTTGCTGACTTCTTTGTTTGAGTGGCTCTGAGCTTCCGAGGCGCCTTGGTAGATGCCGGCCGTGTGCGCCGGCGGCGTACGGTTGCCGTCTTGCTGACGCTGAGCGCGACGGTCTCCTCTGGAAACGCGGCTCGAACCTCCAGGTGTCCGCCGAGCGCCTCGACGTAGCGACTCAGCGTAGACAGCCGAACATCGGCCTCTCCGCGCTCGATCTGGGAGATGTTCTCCTGCGTGACGTCAAGCCGGTCGGCGAACATATGTCCAACTCGGTCGTCTCGCTGACTGCAGGTCGGCGGCCTACTCCCCCACCCCGACTGCCTCGACCGGCCGCGAGCGCAGGGCCCGCCGCGTCGGCAGCGTGAGAGCCAGTACCGCCAGTAGCGCCGAGACGCCAAGGATCGCCGCGAGCTGGCCGGGCGGCACGTACGGCTGGATGCTGCCCGTGAGCGCGCGGCTGAGCGGGAAAAGTGCCGCGGCAGCTATCGTCAAGCCGAGTCCCAGCCCGATGGTGACGATCAGCGCGGCCTCCCAGCGCGCCATCGAGCGCACCTGGCGCGGGGTGGCGCCGACGAGCCGCAAGAGCGCCAGCTCGCGGCCTCGCTGCATCGCGATCATCGTCAGCGTGTTCACCACAGCGATCGACGTGAAAGCGAAGATGAGGATGACGAAGAGCGGAGTGAGCCAGCGGTTGGCCTCGCGTTCAGCGTCGGCCGCGGTGGTCAACGAGGCGCGGTCGCTCACCCGCAGCCCGGGATACCGGGGAGCCAGGGCCCGCAGGCGTCTAGCGACGGCGGTCGGGGTGCCAGTTTGGACGAGGATCGTTCCCAGCAGCGGGCTGGTCTGATGTCCTGCTACGAGCTCGGGGGCGAGCAGTGCTTCGCCGAACGCCAGAGCCCGCGTGTAGATCGCCGCGACGACGGCATGGGTACGGGTCCCGTCGCCGAGCATGATCGCGACTCGGTCGCCAACTCGGGCATGCACGGCATCAGCACGGCGGCGCCCTAGCGCGATCGCGTCACCGTGCAGCGCCGTCAGCGATCCTTCGGTCACGCCGACGTCGAGACCCCCGCCCTGACCGCCATCGAGGACCTCGGCGGGGACCGTTTCATCGTTGATCCCGAGGCTCGGGCCGAGCGTCGTCGGCGTCAAAGCGACCGCCGAGCGCACGCCCGCCGTGGCGCGGGTGTCCGCGAGAGTGGCGGCTGGCAAGCCGGGAGCGGAGCCGGTGAGGGCTAGCTGTCCCCCGAGCCCCGCCCTCCTCTGTTCAGTGACGGCATGATCGGTAGTCGTCGCGCTGAACAGAAGGGTGCAGCTCATGGCCACCGTGAGCACCAGGGGGGTGCTGGCCGAAGAGAAGCGCCGCGTGGCCGTGCGCAGGTTCGCAGACGCCAAGAAGCCACCGACGGGCGATAGCCGGGCCAATGGTGGCCCCAGTAGCGCCGCGGCGGCGCGTGCCACGATCGGCCCGAGAAAGCCAACCGCCAGGACGAGGAACAGCGCCGTCATCTCCGCAGTCGCCGCTGCGGTGTCGGGCGCGTTCGTGGTGGCCGAGACAGCGAACAGGGGCACCGCGCCCGCCAGGGCGATTGCCCCCCCGATGACACGCCCTGGCCCCACCAGCCGTGGCTCCACCGCAGCCTCACCGAGCGCGCGCGTCGGCGGCACTGCCGCCGCACGCCGTCCGGCCGCCAGCACGGCCAGCAGTGCGGTTATGACCCCGCCGCCCACAGCTGCGGCGATTGGCAGCCCGTCGGCCTTGACTGAGAAGTAGAAAGGGGCGATGCCATGCCTCACGAGCGCATGGCCGAGCTTTTCGCCGAGGATGGCACCGAACCAGACCCCGGCGGCGGAAGCCACGAATCCCACCATCGCCGCCTCCCACGCGATCATGCGACGGATCTGACCGGGGGTCGCGGCCACTGCCCGCAGCAGCGCGATCTCCCGCTCGCGCTGCTGAATCGACAAACCCATCGTGCTGGCCACGACGAACAGGGAGATGAACAGCGCCAGTCCGCCGAACGATGCCGCGACGGCGATCAGCTCCGTGCGTCCCTGCTGGAGTTCGGGGTATTCGCCGCGACCGCGCGCGTTACCGGTGAGCACCGTCGCGCCGCCCGCGGCACGGTTCAGCCGCGAGGTGTCAAAGCCAGGGGCGGCGAGGACGCCGATCGCGTCTACCCATCCGGGATGACCGGCCAGCCGTTCTGCCTCGGCGTCGCTCAGGAAGATCGCGCTTTGCCCGACCGCGTGGCGTGGTTGGGCCACCCCCACGACGGTCACGATGCGATCGTCGGTGTTGGAAATGAGGCGCACCCTTGCCCCCAGTGGGGTGGGGTACCCGCTAACGACTTCGTTGGGGCCTGATGGGGCGCGGCCGGCGCTCAGAACGTAGGGCGTGAGCGCGGCGCTCGCCCACCCGTGGGCGACTGTGGCTCGGCCGCCGAGCCATACCGGGATGGAGTCGTCACCGATCGCCGCGCGGACGCCGGGCACAGAAGCCAGCCGGGCGGCGGTGGCAGCGTTCACACGCGCGCGCTCACCGAGTGCCACGTGTTCTTCGTCGTCGACAACCTGCTGCCCGGTCACGACAGCAGCGGCTGCGGAGTAGCGCTCGACGGGCGGATGGCTCCTCAGCGCCGCCTCGAGCGTCATGCCGCCGGCCATCACCAGTACGGCCGATGTGAACAGTGCCACGAAGGCGCCGGTGAACGTGCCAAGCCGCCCACGAGTGCTCAGTAGTGCAAGACGTAGCACCGTTCAGCCCCCCAGTCGGGCGAGCTGCTCGGCCACCTCGTCGGCGGTTGGGGCATCCAGCTCCCCTGCGAGCTGCCCATCGGCGAGCAACAGGACGCGGTCGGCGTGGGCGGCGGCGACGGGGTCATGTGTGACCATCACCACGGTGTGGCCGTCCGCGTCCACGACCTCGCGTAGAAGCGAGAGCACACCACGCCCTGTGCGCGTGTCGAGCGCTCCAGTCGGCTCGTCGGCGAACACTACCTCGGGACGCGTCACCAGTGCCCGGGCAATCGCGACGCGCTGTTGCTGACCACCGGACAGCTGGGATGGACGGTGGCCGAGCCGTTTCTCGAGACCGACGCGTGCCGCAACCTCCCGCACGTCCGACCGCCGCGCGCGCTTACGGTCCAGGCGCAGCGGCAGCGCGATGTTCTGAGTGACCGTAAGCGAGGGAAGAAGGTTGAAGGCCTGGAACACGAACCCGATCTGCTCGCGGCGCAGAATCGTCAGCCGTCGCTCGCTCAGCCGCGACAGGTCGGTGTTCCCGAACATGACAGTGCCGGACGTCGGGCGATCCAGACCCGCCGCCACGTGAAGCAAAGTGCTCTTGCCCGACCCCGACGGGCCCATGATGGCTGTGAACGACCCCTTGGCGAGTCCAACGCTCACGGCGTCGAGCGCGACGACCGCCCCCTCGCCGTCGCCATGGACCTTGCGGACCTCGCGAAGCGCAATGGCGAGAGCGGCGGCGGTCGGCGGCTCATCGCGACGGGTCGATCTTGCCGCAGTGTAGGTAGCGGTCGTGGCGGTCATGCTGCATCCTCCTTTGGGCTGGACTTCGAACATGACGACAGGCTCTCCGTTCAGCGAGGAAGAAACCAGGGGGCTGGCAGGCGTCTGTGACGTCGGGTAGCGGCCCGGGATACGTCGGTTTGCCGCCAGCTCGGGGCGGCCAGCCGTATGGAAGCAAGCGCGGCCCTGCGCGACAATCAGCTCTCATGAGAGAGACTGTCCTGATCGTGGATGATCACCCGAGCTTCCGCGCCAGCGCGAGGCGCATGCTCGAAGCCAACGGCTACGACGTCGTTGGGGAGCTCGATAACGGTGACGGGGTGGTGGCTGCCGTGGAGAAGCTGAACCCAGAGGTTGTGCTACTCGACGTGCACCTACCCGACATCGACGGCTTCGAGGTTACGCGGCGACTACTCGATGCGAACGGCGCTAGCCCGCAGATAGTGCTTATCTCGAGCCATGACTTCACCGACCTTGACGAGGCGGTGGGCGTCAGTGGCGCGCGCGGGTTCGTCGCCAAGAGCGAGCTGAGCGCGGAGGCGATCTCTTCACTCATCCGCTGACCGCACCGCGACGCACCCTGGTCGGTCTCGCCGGCTTGGCGTTCCTGATGGGCATCGCCGCGTTCGTGGTCATGCTCAACGGCGAGCACAACGTTCACCGGGGCGCGTATGCCGGCTTGTTCCTGGCCACCGGCTGGGGGTTCGTGGGAGTCGGGCTATGGGTTTGGAAGCAGCGGCCGGCCGGCAACATCGGTCCGCTCATGGTCGCGGTCGGCCTCAGCGGCTTGCTGAAGGGGTTGGCCTTTTCCAACGACAGCGTCGTGTTCGCGATCGCCTCGGTCGGGGAGGTGCTGATCTACGCGGTGCTCATCCACCTGCTGCTGTCGTTTCCCTCGGGGAGGCTCGAAACCCGGCTGGACCGTCTCCTGGTCACCATCGCCTACGTCAACACGACGGTGGTGCAGTTTGGAGTGTTCCTGTTCACCGACCCATCAAAGGCCGACCCCAGTAACCCGCTGCTGATCGAAAACTCCGAGGCTGCCAAGGTACTCGAAGCGGCGCAACTAGACATCTCGATCGCGTTGCTGGGTGCCGTGGTCGCGGTCCTCTATCGACGCTGGCGTAGCGGCACCCCAGGGCGAGCGAGGGTGTTCGCCCCGATCGTCGCCGTCGGCGGGCTCACGTTTCTGCTGCTGATGGCCGCCCTCATCGTCGAACAGGCCGGCCTGTCGAGCGACATTTCTGACGCGCAGACGTTGGCTTTGTTCACGTCCATCGCCTGCCTACCGTTTGCCTTCTTGGTGGGCCTCCTGCGATCCCGGTTCAGCGAAGCCGACGCGATCAGCGAGCTCTTGGCCCAGCTCGGTGAGGGTGGTGGCCGCGGAGCGTTGCGCGATGCGCTCGTGGACGCGCTTGGAGACCCGACCTTGGAGCTCGCCTATTGGGTACCGGGCCAGGACGCCTACGTGGACGCCGACGGTCACCCGGTTCGGGTCGATCCCGCGCCGGCGGGCAAGGTCTCCACCATCATCGAGCACGAGGGCGAACGAATCGCTGCGATCGTGCACAGCTCGGGCCTCGCGGAGGAACGCGAACTGGTGCAGACAGCGGGCGCCGCCGCCGGGCTGACGCTCAGAAACGAACGATTGGACGCCGAACTACGGGCGAAGGTTGCCGAGCTTCAGGCCTCACGCTCACGCATCGTGCAGGCCGGCTATGAGCAAAGGCGCCGACTCGAGCGGGACCTCCACGACGGCGCCCAGCAGCGACTCATGGCCCTCGGCATCGACCTACGAATGGTAAGAGAACGCATCGAGCACGACCCACAAGGGGCGGCGGAGCTCCTCGACGGATCACTCCACGAGTTGAAAGAGGCGACCGCCGAGCTGCGCGAGCTCGCACGAGGGATCCACCCGGCCGTGCTCACAAATCGCGGCCTGCACGCAGCACTCAAAGGCCTCGCCAGCCGCTCCCCGGTTCCTGTGGAACTGCTCCAGACGCCGGCCGACAGGCTCCCGCCGTCGGTCGAGTCGGCGGTCTACTTCGTCGTCGCCGAGGCCCTTACGAACGCGGCCCGCTACTCGCGCGCGCAAACGGTAACGGTGGGGGTCGTCCGCGACAACGGCCACGTCGACGTCGAGGTGAGGGACGACGGCGTCGGTGGCGCCGACGCCGATCAGGGCTCGGGGCTGCGAGGGCTTGCAGATCGGGTCGCGGCGCTCGACGGCCGCCTCCAGCTGACGAGTCCGCAAGGGTTGGGCACCATCCTCAGGGCAACGATCCCATGCGCGTGATCGTCGCAGAGGATTCCTTGCTGCTGCGGGAAGGCATGGTGCGGCTGCTCGAGGAGGCCAAGTTCGAGGTAGTCGGTCAGGCCGGGGATGCCGAGGAGCTGCTGCGAAAGGCCAGGGCGCACAAGCCCGACATCGCAATCATCGACATCCGCATGCCGCCCACCCACACAGACGAGGGGCTGCGTGCGGCGCGCGTGATCCGGGAAGAGATGCCGGACACCGGTGTGCTGGTGCTCTCGCAGTACGTCGAGGAGGACTACGCGCTGGAGCTACTGGGAGACAACGCCGCCGGCGTCGGCTACTTGCTCAAGGACCGCGTCTCGGACCTAGAGCGCTTCGCCGATGCGATCAGAAGAGTCGCCGAGGGAGGCTCCGCGCTCGATCCCGAGGTCGTCTCAGAGATGCTGGGTCGCAAACGCACAGACGATCCACTGAACGTGCTGACCGCGCGGGAGCGCGAAGTGCTTGGCCTGATGGCAGAGGGTCGCAGCAATCAGGCAATCGCCGTGATACTCGTGATCACTGAGCGCGCCGTCGAGAGGCACGTCACGAGTATCTTCGCGAAGCTCAACCTTACCCCGGCGGCCGAGGACCATCGCCGCGTACGGGCCGTCCTCGTGTTCCTCGGTACGTAACCCAGTTGCGGCGCGGCAATTCGTGACGCGTCGCATGACTGGTGTACATGGACCTTAGTTAGGCTCCGCCGTCCGGCGGCGTGATCGGTGGCCGCGATGCGGTCCTTGAGCAGTAGCATGGAACGATGGGAAGGCAGGCAGGCGTCGTGCTTTACGTGCTCACGCTGGTAGCCGTCGTGGTCGGCGTGGACGTCTTGTTCTTCAGGCATCGGCTCTTGGAGCGCCTGATGGTCAACGTCGGGATTGTCCTAGTGTTCGGGGCGTTCTATTTGAGGTTCCTGAAGTGAGCATGAGCGCAGCTTCGCCCGGCGGAAGCGGTCGTCTGACGAGCCGCGGCCGGCGCGATCGAGCCTCGTCCGGTCCGGGCGTTCGCGCCCGCTGGACGAGCACGGGCACTGGCGCGCGCCACAGGGATACTTCCGCGTCGCGTCGCGTAAGCAGGCGTGCTCACCCGAAGGGCTTCAGCCCGTCAGCCGGACATCGTGCGCTCGAGGGCGCGCTGGCGGGCGGGCCGCTGCGTGAGCCGCGCCAGGTAGTCCCTTAGGTTCGCCGGGAGCTCATCCGCAAAGCCGATGCGCTCAGTGAAAGCCAGCGTGCCCCCGACAAGTACGTCAGCCACCTAAGATCGAGCCACGATGACGAGGAGGGCTTTGCAGAGGGATGCCTCTGTCTGCGCCGGGTCGGCGCGAGCGGGGGGCATAAGGACAGGCATCAGCGTCATGCCTGTCCGCTCGGCGGCGGCGGCGCTGATCGCGACGCTCGCCGTGGTGGCGCCGATCCCGGCGAGCGCGCTCGCCGGCGCGGGGGATGTCGCGGTGACGCGTGCGTACATACAGGCCAACTACCGGCTCGTGCAGGCGACCGCGTCGAGGATCGGACCGATCGAAGGGGCGCTGCGAGGTGTCGTGCGGCGGGTTCGCTCCGAATGTCCGCTGGCGGCGGCGAGCTCGCCCCAGGACGCCGACTCCGAACAGTTGAGCAATGAGGTGATCGGGGCGATGGTGACGGCCGCTGTGCCGCTCGTCGAGAAGGCTCCCGCCGCGCGCGCGTTCGTGCGCATCGCCGGGCGCCTTACGTGGAGCGACCGCGCGCTGACCCGCACCGTGCACGCTTATGCCGGCAAGGCGCAGAAGCTCGCGGCGCTCGCGCCGCCGGCACTGTGCTCCGACGTGCGCAGTTGGGCGGCGAGCGGATTCCTGACGCTGCCCGCAAGCACCGTCGCGTTCGCGCCTCGCTTCATGTCGATATGGATCGCGCCGGGAGAACTGCCCGCGGCGCTCGCTCGCTACGAGACCCCGGGAGAGCGTCCACTGCTGCGCCGCACCAATCAGCTCGAACGGGAGTTCACGGAAATGGAAGCGCGAGCGGTGGCAACCTGGGGCGAGATCATGGACACGCTCGCGCTGCTGCCCTGACCCGCTCCGTGTTTGAGGTCCGGCGGGGTCCTGGTGGTTGGCGATCGGGTTGGGAGGGGCCGAGACCGGAACGGGCGGCAGACCGCGGCGCAGTGACCGCGGCGGGACGCGTGGGCGCAGTAGAGACGTTTTCAACACAAGGGCCTATCCCGATAGGGACGTGCGGCTGGGGCGTTCTAGGGTCGAGTGGAGCGCGGACGCAAGGGCGAAGGCATGGTGGTGTCATGTCGAGCCCGAGGACAAAGCTCCGCGAAGGCCATCGGGCGCATCCAGACGTGCGGGCCTAGCGGGATAGGCCCGAAGGCTCATCCCCTCTGTCAGGGGGGATGAGATTCATACTAAAAACGTTTAATGTCGCGGACGCGCTGGGCCGCGGTCACTTCGTGGCGGCCTGCCACGCGCGGGGGCTCGGCACCCTGGCAGTTAGGCTGTCGATCTCCAGACCTCCGTTCGTCTCTAAGCCAGACAATCCCGACCAGACCAACGACCTCAGGAGTGATGACCATGACCGACTCTTCCACCCAGGGAATCAAGACCGTGCTGCATCCCGTGTCCGACCTGGCCACGGCCAAGGCGGTGTACGCCGCCCTGCTGGGCATGCCGCCGCAGCACGATGCGCCCTACTACGTCGGCTTCGAGGCCGAGGGCCAGCACATTGGGCTGGTGCCCGGCGGTGGACCGCAGGGCATGACCTCGCCGGTGGCCTTCTGGCAAGTGCCGGACATCGAGGCGAAGCTGGCTGAGGTGACCGCCGCAGGCGCCACTGTGAAGGAGCCCGCGCACGAGGTCGGCCCCGGCCGCACCGTGGCCACCTTCACCGACCCCGATGGCAACGTCCTCGGGCTGCTTCAGGACCGGTCAGGCCCCGCCTGAGACAGATGGAGAGACGATGAGGTGAAAACCGCTTGGTTAGAGGCATTGCGGCAGTGCCGGAGGAGGGACTCGAACCCCCGACACGCGGATTATGATTCCGCTGCTCTAACCAGCTGAGCTACTCCGGCGGGGTAGCGCATTTTAGTGATTACGGGGCTTGCCCTACCCTGTGGCCCGTGACCCCCCCGGCGGCTGCATCCCTCTTGATGGCCGTTCCCAACGTCTCCGAGGGGCGCGACGCTGCGGCCGTGAGGGCGATCGCGCGCGCGTTCTCCGGCGGCGGCGGCGAGGTCCGGCTGCTCGACGCCCACTCCGACGCCGATCACCACCGTTCGGTCTACACCCTCGCCGGAGCGCCGGTGGGGCTTGGGGACGCACTGATGAGAGGCGCGACCGAGGCCGTGTCGCGAATCGACGTGATCTCGGGCGCGGGCGGCTCGCAACCGCGCGGCGAGCACCCTCACGTCGGCGTGCTCGACGTCGCACCCGTGGTCTATCTCGACGAGTCCTCCCGCGGCGCGGCGTTCGCCGAGGCGCTTGTGCTGGCCGACCGGATCGGCGCTGAGCTGTCTGTCCCCGTCTTCCTCTACGGCGAGCTGGCCGGCGGTCGGACACGCGCCCAGTTGCGCTCCGGCGGTGTCACCGGGCTTGCGCAACGCATCGCCTCGGGCGAGCTGAGTTCCGACTTCGGTCCGCGTCGTCTGCACCCGAGCGCCGGGGCCACCCTCGTCTGCGCGCGCCCCCCGTTGGTCGCGTTCAACTTGCAGCTCGCCCCGCCCGCGACCGTCGCCGATGCGCGGCGGATCTCTTCCTTGATCCGCGAGGGCGGTCCCGAGGGCCTTCCCGGTCTGCGCGCGATCGGGGTCCAGCTCGACGGCGGGGTTGCGCAGGTCTCGACGAACGTCGAGCGCCCGTTCGATGTTCCGCTTGCGCTGGTGGTCGAACGTGTGCGCGCCCACGCCCCGATCGCGAGCGCCGAGCTGGTCGGGCTCTCCCCGAGCGCTGCTCTCATTGACTTCCCGCACGACATTCCCCTACCGGGCTTTGACCCTGCATGCCACGTGATCGAGAACGCACTAGGCTCCTAGTCATGGCTCAAACCAGACGCAAGCGCCAGACCAAGCACCGTGGCAACGCGGCGGGCTTCGTCGAGTCGCGCGGTCGCACGGGGCGCAAGCCGACCGCCGCGGAGAAGAGCGGCAATGCGCGTGAGGCGGCCCGGGCCCGCGATGCGATCGACAAGCGCGATCGGCCGCCGACCTGGCGGGGCGCATTCCTCAAGGCGATGTTCGCCGCCGTGGGCCTCCTCTTGGTGGTGATCCTCCTGCTCCATCAATCCAACCAGGCGATCGGCCTGTTTCCCGTCGTGCTCGCGGGGTACACCGTAGTCAGCTACTACACCGACACCTGGATCTACAACCGGCGCATGCGCAACAAAGCCAAGCAGGGCGGGGGCAAGGCGGCGTCGCGATGAGCGATGCAGCGGCGAGGCTTGCCGCGGCGGGGCTGGACGTGCGCTCGTTCACCGTCGGGCCGGTGCAGGAGAACGCTTACATCGTCCGCCGGGCCGGGGCTGCGCGGGCCGTGCTCGTGGACCCCGGCGAGGAGCCCGACCGGCTGCTGGGCGCAATCGAGCAGCTTGGCGTGCAGATCGAGGCGATCCTCATCACCCACTGCCACTTCGACCACATCGGCGCGGTCGCGCCACTCGCTCGGGCGACCGCTGCTCCCGTCTATTGCCCGGAGATCGAACGTCCCGTGCTCGAGGACATCGCGCTCGGCACGCCCCCCGGGTTCGGGCCGTTCGAGAGCCATGTGCCCGACCACCTGCTCGCCGGCGGCGAGTCTTTGCGCCTCGCGGACCTTGACATCGAGGTGCTCTTCACACCCGGCCACAGCCCCGGTCATCTCACTTTCTCGCTGCCCGCTCACACCGTGATCCTCTCTGGCGACGTCCTCTTTCAGGGCTCGATCGGCCGTACCGACCTGCCCTTCTCCGACCACGCCACTTTGGAGCGCTCGCTCGCGACGCTGATCGACACGCTCCCGCCCGAGACGACCGTCTACCCCGGCCACATGGGCGTCACCACGCTCGGGCGCGAGCTCGCCATCAACCCCTTTCTCGTCGAGCTTCGCAGCGCCCGGCAGGCCCCGCCCGCCCAGGCTGCGCCGGTTCGCAGCGGGGCACCGCGCCCGGACGGCGTGGTCGGCAGCTGAACGGGCGGCAGTTGCGCGCCGCCGACCGGATCACGACTCCCCGGGGCACCTTCGACGTGCTCGGCGAGCAGTCCTCAGCGCGCGCCGTCCTCGAGGCCCGAGCGCGTGCGATCCTCGAGGGCGCCGGCTATGAGCGCATCGAGACGCCCGTCTTCGAGGCGACCGAGCTGTTCGCGCGCGGAGTCGGGGCTTCCACCGACATCGTCCGCAAGGAGATGTACTCCTTCGAGGACGCCTCCGGACGCTCGTTGACTTTGCGTCCCGAGGGCACCGCTCCCGTCTGTCGTGCCTACGTCGAGCACGGTATGCACAAGCTCCGCCAGCCCGTACGTCTCTGGTACCTGTCGAGCTTCTTCCGCCACGAGCGCGCCCAGGCCGGGCGCTACCGCCAGTTCTGGCAGGTGGGCGCAGAGGCGCTCGGCTCTGAGGACCCCGCGGTCGACGCCGAGTCGATCTGCCTGCTCGCTGCTCTGCTGGATGAGATGGGTGTCGTCTCCGTGCGCCTGCGGCTCTCGAGCCTGGGGAGCCTCGCCGCCCGTCAGGAGTATCGCGAGCAGCTGCAGGCTTACTTGCGCGAGCACGCCGACACCCTCTCCGAGGACGTGCGGGCGCGCATCGAGCTCAACCCTTTGCGCGCGTTCGACTCCGAGCACCCCGGCACCCGCGGCGTGATGCAGGCTGCGCCGCTGCTAGGCGACTTCCTCAGCGCGCAGGACGCCGAGCACTTCGCCGAGGTTCGCGCCCGTCTGGACGCCGCCGGTGTCGCCTATGAGATCGACCACACGCTCGTGCGTGGCCTGGACTACTACACGCGCACGGTGTTCGAGTTCACCTCCGATGCCCTCGGCGCGCAGAGCGGTGTCGGCGGAGGTGGTCGCTACGACGGTTTGGTGGAGCAGCTCGGCGGTCCCCCGACCCCCGGCATCGGCTGGGCGGCCGGAATCGAGCGCATCCTGCTCGCCGGCGCCTCTCCGCCGGGCGCACCCGCGGCCGTGGACCTGTTCGTCGCC
Organism: uncultured Solirubrobacterales bacterium; assembly: GCA_963749285.1. Lineage (GTDB taxonomy): Bacteria > Actinomycetota > Thermoleophilia > Solirubrobacterales > Solirubrobacteraceae > Palsa-744. The sequence goes on from CAVVMD010000002.1 coordinate 920,018, forward strand.
TACGAGCCCTCCTCCGAAGGTTCTGGCGGCGATGGTGAGGGCAGCCGAGGCAGTGGTCATACCGCCTACCACGCGCCCGCGGGCGCGTTTGCGCTGCTCAGCGAGGCCCGTGCCGCCGGGCTCACGGCGCAGATGGAGCTGGCCGGGCGCTCGCTCAAGGGCCAGCTCGGCTTCGCCAACTCCCTTGGCGCGCGCTACGTCGCGATCCTGGGGCCAGGCGGCGGCGAGACCGCGCTTCGAGACATGCTCGGCGGCGGCCAGGACACGCTCGCCCCTGACACGGTCGTGCACGCGGTTCTGCGCGGCCTGCGCACGCTCTGAGGCCGTCCTGATCGACCCGGGAGAGTCCACCACGCCTCCCCGGGTTCAACTCTCGCGCCCGACCTGCCGAAATAGGGGCTAGATGACCCAGATCTCTCGTCCCTTCCAGATCGTCCTGGCCGCATTTGCGCTGTTCGTGGCCGTGTGGTTCGTCGCGCTGCGCGCGCACAACTCCAGCACGTCCGGCGGATCGGGCTCGAGCGCATCCGCGTCTGCGCCCGCGCGACCCGCGGTCTCGAGCGCCGCGAGGGCCAAAGCGCTCGCCGCGGCCGCGGCGAAACACGCCTCGAAGTCCTCGGCGCACGCCACCTCGGCCACGCACACCACCTCGGCCACGGTCACCGTCAAGCACTCCGTATCGACTTCCGCCGGGCACACCACGGTCGTGCACACCACGACCGTCAAGCACACCTCGGCAGCGAAGCCCGCGCCCACCAAGACCAAGTCCGTTGCCGGGACACCGAGCATGCAGGTCGCCGTCGAACACGAGCTGCAGCAGGGCAAGACCGTCCTGATCCTGTTCTGGAACCCGCACGGCTCCGACGACGTCGCCGTGCACAAGGAACTCCCCGCCGTCCAGCGCTCGTTCGCAGGCAAGGTCGCGGTCCACTACGCCTCGGCGAGCCAGGTCGGTTCGTTCGGCACGATCACCCACGCGATCCAGGTCACCGGCACGCCAACGCTGCTGATCGTCAATCGCCACGGGCAGACGACCGTTCTGACTGGTCTCACCGACGCGTTCTCGATCGAGCAGACGGTCGACGAAGCCAAGGCGTAGCCGGCGTGCAGTGGGGCCGGGTCGCAGCGTACCCCGGCGAGGTTTGGTGGGATTTGCAGGTCAGCGATGACGGCACCGCGGTTTGCTCGCAGCGCATGCGCTCACGGCAGAAGTCCCGGGCATGGCAGAAGCCCCGGGCGAGACCCTTACACTCGATCGAGTGAGCGTCGCAACCGGCTTTGCCCCGCATCTCGAACGACCGCTCGCGCGCGGACACGTCCCCGATGGTGCACATACCGGCGCCGCGGGTGGGGCCGCCTGCGGCGATCTGATCCGTATCTCGCTGTCTTTGAACTGTGACAGCTCCGTCGGACGGATCCTCGACGCGGGGTTCGACGCCAGCGGGTGTGGTGCGACCGTTGCGGCCGGCAGCGCGGTCGTCTCGTTGCTGCGCGACGCTCCGCTGCTGGAGGCGGCTCTGATCGGTCCCGAGACGATCGCGAACGAGCTCGGTGGACTGATCCCGGCCAAGCGCCACGCTGCCGAGCTCGCCGCCGACGCGCTGCATCGTGCGCTTGGCTCCGCCTTGCGCGGGCAGGCTCGGCTCGCCCCGGTGGATCGTCGCACGCTCGTCGCGATGAGCGGTGGGGTCGACTCCGCGGTCGCCGCATTGCTCGTTTCCGAGGCCGGAGACGAAGCGGTGGGGGTGACGCTCGAGCTGTGGTCGGATCCCGAGAACGACGGCTCGCTCAGTTGCTGCTCCGCCCAGGCCGTCCGTGGCGCTCGCTCGCTCGCGCACGAGCTCGGCGTGCCGCACTTCTCGATCGACCTGCGCGCCGAGTTTCGCGCCGGCGTCGTGGACCCGTGGCTCACGGCGCACGCCGGGGGCCTGACCCCCAACCCGTGCGTGCGCTGCAACGGCTCCGTGCGGCTTGACGCGATGCTCGACCTTGCCACGCGCCTGGGCTCCTCCACGCTCGCGACCGGCCACTACGCGCGCATCCACCGTGACGAGGACGCGCGCGGGCCACTGCTGCGGACGGCCGTCGACCCGGCCAAGGACCAGAGCTACGCGCTCACCGCGCTCTCGCCCGCATCGTTGAAGCGGTTGCGGTTCCCACTCGGCGAGCTGACCAAGCCCGAGGTGCGCGCGCTCGCCGAGCGCGCCGGCCTCCCGGTCGCCGCCCGCCCCGACTCCCAGGACCTGTGCTTTTTGGCCGGCACCCGGCGGAGCGACTTCCTTGCCCGCCATGGTCATCTGGATGCGCGCGTTGGGCCGATCGTGGATCGCGATGGACGTGTTCTGGGCGAGCACCCCGGTGTCCAGGAAGTGACCGTCGGCCAGCGTCGTGGACTGGGCTCAGGTGCAGGACTGAACGGTGGCGGGGAGCCGCTGTACGTGCTTGGAACGGACGTTTCCTCGAACACGGTCACAGTCGGTCCGCGCACGGAGCTGCTGACTCAGACCGTGCCTGTACATGACGTGACCCTGCATCGCGACGGTGCTGTCGTCGACGCGGTCAAGGTCCGCTATCGCGGTGCGCGCCTGCCCTGCCGTCTCGCGGGTCCTCCCGCGGCCGGCGTGCATCCTATTGTCGAGGTCGAGCTGATTGAGCCGGGCGAGCGCACTGCCCCGGGCCAGGTCGCGTGTCTGTATGCCGGTGAGTTGATCGTCGGTCACGGCACGATCGCCTGACGGAACCGTTGGCCTTCGCTGGATCTGCGTCCTCAGTCGCTCGCGTACCGAAGCCGGGAGACACTCGCTTCGCTCGCATCCCCGTTTCGGCCAGCACGCCACGCTCCTTGCGTCCTTGCCCAGCTTGACCCTCGGTCCCGTCAGATGATTGCCCTGAGTCGAGATCGCCCTAAGATCACTCGTCCATGACCTCGGATGAGATTCGCGAGCGGTATCTGGAGTTCTTCGTCCAGCGCGATCACCTGCGCATCCCCTCCGCGTCGCTGGTGCCGCCGGCGGACGACCGCACGGTGCTGCTCACGACCGCGGGCATGCAGCCGCTGAAGCCGTACTTCCTCGGTCGCGAGACCCCGCCCGCGCCGCGGCTGACGAGCGCTCAGAAGTGCTTTCGCACGCCCGACATCGAGCACGTCGGCAGCACCCTGCGCCACCTCACGTTCTTCGAGATGCTCGGCAACTTCTCGATCGGCGACTACTTCAACGCCGAGGCGATCCGTTACGCATGGGACCTGTCGCTGGAAGTCTTCGCCTTCGACCCCGCCGACATCTGGGTGACCGTGTTCGCCGGCGACGACGCCCTCGGGCTCGGACCCGACGAGGAGGCGATCGAGCTGTGGCTCACCGTCGGCGTCCCGCGCGAGCGGATCGTTCCCTGCCCGCGCTCGGAGAACTTCTGGGAAGCCGGCCCCGTCGGTCCCAGCGGGCCCTGCTCGGAGCTCTACATCGACCGTGGCCTCTCTTTCGGCTCCTCTGAGGACCTCCCCGGCGGTGAGAACGAGCGCTTCCTGGAGTACTGGAACCTCGTGTTCATGCAGTACGACCAGGATCCACACGACCAGCTGAAGCCGCTGCCTGCCCGCAACATCGACACCGGCCTCGGTCTCAACCGCCTGGCGGCGATCCTCCAGGGCAAGGACTCCGTGTTCGAAACCGACCAGTTCCAGCCGCTGATCGACCTCGGTCGGGAGCTCTCCGGTGGTGGCGGTGACGGTGGCGCCGGTGACCAGACCGCCGGCGGTGAAACCGATCCCGCGGCCGAACGGGCGCTGCGCATCCTCGCCGACCACGCGCGCGGCATGTCGTTTCTGATCGCCGACGGCGTCGTTCCCTCCAACGAGGATCGCGGCTATGTCCTGCGCCGGCTCACCCGCCGCGCGATCCTGCAGGGCCGGCGCCTGGAGATGGGACCCGGGTTTTTGCTGCGCTACGCCGCCGTCGTGCGCGAGCTGATGGCCGGCGCCTACCCCGAGCTGCTCGACCAGCGCGACCCGATCGAACGCTGGCTCTCCTCCGAGGAGGACGCGTTCGGGCGTACGCTCGAGCAGGGCACCGGGTTGCTGGACGAGCTGATCGAGCGCGCGCTCCACGCCGGGGACACGGCGATCGCCGCGTCGGACGCTTTCGCCCTGCACGATACCTACGGATTTCCTATCGATCTGACACGCGAGCTGGCCGCCGAGCGCGGCTTGACCGTTGACGAGCATGGATTCGAGCGGCTGATGGATGCTCAGCGCGCCCGCAGCCGCGCTGGCGTTGGTGGCCAACTCGGCGTTGCCGGGGACCTGACTCCAAGACTCGAGAGCCGGGAGGGCGCTGCTCGGCGGATCGGTAATGGGGGCTCCGATCCACGCGTGCGGGCTCGGGAGCTGGCGGCCTCCGCGGGCTTCTCCACGCGGTTCACCGGCTATGAGACCGAGACCCAGCCCACATCGGTAGGAGCCGTGTGGGATACCGCCGATGAGAGCGGCGGCCGCCTCCTGGTCAAGCTCGCCGAGTCGCCGTTCTATCCCGCCGGGGGCGGTCAGGTCTCTGACACCGGCACGATCGAATGCGTCGCCGCCGGTGACGGCGACGACGGCAGCGGCGGCGCCTGCCTGGCGCGCGTGAGCAACGTGTACCGCCTCGGCGACGACCAGGCGCTGGAAGTCTCCGTCGAGCGGGGCACGCTCGTGCCCGAGGGGCCCGTGCTCGCGCGCGTGGACCACGCTGCGCGACGCTCCACCGAGCGCAACCACACGGCAACCCATCTCCTGCACGCCGCGCTACGCGAGCGCCTCGGAGCCCATGTACGTCAGGCGGGCTCCTACGTCGGGCCGGACAAGCTGCGCTTTGACTTCACGCACACCGGCGCCCTGAGCGCCGAGGAGCTGCGTGACGTCGAGGATGCCGTCAACGCCTGGATTGCGGCCGGTGACCCCGTCCGCGCGATCTCCACCACTCTGGCGGAGGCCCGGCGCCTAGGTGCGATGGCCCTGTTCGGCGAGAAGTACGGCGACGTCGTACGCATGGTCCAGATCGGCGACGGCTCCTACTCGCGCGAGCTGTGCGGTGGCACCCATGTGCGCTCCACGGCCGAGATCGGTGTATTCCACATTCTCAGCGAGACCTCCTCCGCCGCCAACGTGCGCCGCATCGAGGCCGTGACCGGGTCTGGCGCCGCGGAGCTGCTGCGCGCCCACGAGCGGGCGCTGACGGAGACGGCGGCGATCCTGCGAACCTCTCCCGAGAACGTCGTCGGTGTCGTGCGTGCACGTGAGCGCGTTCTACGCGAAATCGAGAAGCTCACCGGGGCCCGTGCCGAGCAGATTCCGGTCCAGCTTGAAGCGCGGATCGAGATGGGCGCACAGGCGGAGGGCGCACTGAGTGTCGGCGTCGATGCTGCTGCGCTTGCCGAAAGCGCTCAGGTGATCGTCGATGTGCCTGTCCTCAGCGTAAAGGTGGACGTCCCAAATGCCAAGGCGCTTCTCGACCTCCTCGACCGCGTCAAGGGCAAGCTCGACGGGGACGGCGTCATTGTGCTGGGCACGGCCGTAGACGGACGCGTGCACCTCGCCGCGAGCGTCGCCCCAGAGCTCGTCGCACGGGGTGTTCGGGCCGGCGCCGTCGTCAAGGCCGCGGCTGCTGTCGTAGGCGGCGGGGGAGGGGGGCGCGACACCATGGCTCAGGCGGGCGGGCGCGATCCCGACAAGCTCGACGACGCGCTCGCCACTGCCCGCGCGGCGATCGAGGCGGCGCTTCAGACATGAGTCGCGTGCTCGCCCTCGACTACGGCAGTGCCCGTTGCGGCTGCGCGGTCAGCGACCCGTCCGGCACGATCGTGACGCCGATCCAGGACATCGCTCGTCCCGCCGGCAGGCGTGGGCTCGCGGCGATCGAAGAGCTGATCCGCGCGCGCGAGATCGAGCGGGTGGTCATCGGGCTGCCCGTGTCGCTGAGCGGGGGAGACTCCGAGCAGACACGTGAGACCCGCGCGTTCGCACAGCGCCTATCGCTGCGTCTGGGTGAGGGAATCCCCATCGAGCTTCACGACGAGCGCTTCACGACCCGCATCGCCCGGCAGGATCAGGGCTCGCACCGAGCCGGCGAGGACTCCCGCGCGGCCGCCCACATGCTCGAGAGCTGGCTGCACGCCAGGCAGCGCAGTGCCGGCGGCAGATAGGTCGCGCCCTGAGGGGCTGGATAAGGATCGTCCCCTGCAGGGCCGCGGTTAGCTAGGTTCACTGGCTACGTGCCCCCCGACCGCTCACAGCCGCCTCCCGTGCGCACCGACGAGGAACGCGAGCGCGATCGTCTCGAGCGCGATCGGCGTCGTGCCGTCAACTCCCCGCCTGTCCCAGAGGTGGTCGAGGTCCCGCTACCGCCGCCGATCGCGTCGCCGCCCGTCATGCCACCACCCATCCCGCCGTCACAGCCTCCTACGCCGCGTAAACGCGGATACGGACGTTCGCCGCTCGCGCGTGTGTTTGCGCTGCTGGCGCTCGTCCTCGTCGCGCTCGCGGTGTGGCTGGCGATCGAACGTCTCACGAGCGCGAAGCACGTCAGCAAGCCGGTCGCGCTCCCGGCCGTCGTGCGCGTGCTGATCCCAGAGGGCGAAACCCGCCTGCAGATCGCCGCTCGCGCCCACGCCGCCAGTCTGAGGGGCAGCTATCTGACGGCGTCCAAGCGCTCCTCGCTGCTCGATCCCGCCGACTACGGCGCCCCGCCCGGCACGCCCAACCTCGAAGGCTTCCTGTTTCCCGCCACCTACGACCTCTATCGCGGCGACCCGGCAAGCCGGCTCGTGCACGAACAGCTGATCGCGTTCACCGAAAACTTCGGCGACGCAGAGGCTCGCCGCGCGCGCGAGCTGCACATCACTCCCTACCAGCTGCTGATCGTCGCCTCGATGGTCGAACGCGAGGCGCAGCTCCCCGGCGATCGCGCCAAGGTCGCCGCCGTCATCTACAACCGTCTGCGTCTGAACATGGCGCTCGGCATCGACGCAACGATCCGCTATGCGCTGCACGACTACACCCAACCGCTGACCGCCGCCCAGCTGGCGCTCGACTCTCCCTACAACACACGCACCCACCGCGGTCTGCCGCCGACCCCGATCAGCAACCCCGGACTCGCCTCGATCCACGCCGCGGCGCACCCCGCGCACGTCTCCTATCTCTATTACGTCGCGGGCGCCGACGGCTGCGGCGAGGAGGTCTTCTCCACCAGCTACGCCCAGTTCGAACGAGACGCCGCCGCCTACCGGGAAGCGCTGCGCGCAAACGGCGGGCGCGTCCCGACCTGCCGGAAGAAGTCCTAGGCGGACGCATGCCGCGGTTGGGAGTCCTCGGTTGGCCCGTCGCACACAGCCGCTCGCCGGCGATGCATAACGCCGCGCTGCGCGCCCTCGGCATGGAGGGCTGGCGCTATCAGCTGCTGCCGGTCCCACCCGAGCGCTTCGACGAGACGGTCCGCGCGCTCGCGCCCGCCGGCTTTGTGGGCGCGAACGTCACGATCCCCCACAAGCACTCGGCGCTCACGCTCGCCGACACCGCCAGTGAGGCCGCTCGCGCGATCGGCGCGGCGAACACGCTCACGTTCGCTCCCGACGGCGCGATCGCGGCCGAGAACACCGACGCTCCCGGTCTGCTCGCCGCGCTCGGTATCTCCCCTCGCGGCATGAGCGCGCTGGTGCTCGGCGCCGGCGGCTCGGCGCGGGCCGTCGTCTGGGCTCTGCTCCAGGCAGGCGCGCGCGAGGTCTCGGTTTGGAATCGCACGTCCGAGCGCGCCACTGACCTCGCGCGCGATCTCGGTGCGCGCGCGGTCTCTCATCCGGCGCCCGCCGAGCTGCTCGTCAACTGCACCTCCGTCGGACTCGAGCCCGAGGGCGCCGACCTAAAACAGTCGGCCACTGAGCCCCAGGCGCTCAACCTCCTGGAGCTTACGTTCGATCAAGTCGGTACCTACTCGCATGTCGTCGATCTCGTCTACCGCTCCAGTCCAACCCCGTTGCTCGCCGCGGCGCGGACTCACGGCGCCCAGATCGTCGACGGGCTGGAGGTCCTGCTCGCGCAGGGGGCCCTCAGCTTCGAGCTGTGGACGGGGATCGAGCCGCCGCTGCAGGTCATGCGCGACGCCCTGCGCGACTAGCGCCGGGACGCGGTCGCGATGAGCGACGCGCCGCAACAGACCGGCCCCGACCTACATGCCTCTAATGGTGGGAGTGGGGCAGTAGGCCCCCCTCCCGACCTCCCCCCGAATACGAACGCTCTCCTGCGATGAGTGACGCGCCGCAACAGACCGGCCCCGACCTACATGCGATCTTCGGCATGGACGAGTCCGCGGAGGCCGTGAGCGAGCCCGTGATCGAGGTCGAGCGAACCACTGCTGAGGCCGGCGGCGTCGCTGCAGACGATGACATCGGGTTCGGTGGGGACATTGCGATCGACGAGGGCGTGGCGATCGACGACGACCTCTCCATCGACGGGCGTATCGTGCTCGACGAGAGCATCGAGGACTTTGCGGTCGAGCCGGCCGAGCTGTCACCGGCGCGCGAGTCCGCAGACGGGGATGACCGTCCGACGCCGGCCCCACAGGAGGGCGAGTGGACCGGTATCACCCGGCCCAGCCGCCGGGGCTCCTCCTCGCGCTTCCTGACCGACGTGATCGTCGATATGGGCCTGGTCTCGCGCGGGCAGGTCGAGGAGGCGATCGAGAGCTCGCGCAACCTCGGCACCACGCCCGAGCGCGTCCTGCTCGAAGGCGGCGTGCTTACCCATGACGGCCTCTCTCGCGCGCTGGCTGAGCGCTATGGCCTGGACCATCTCGACCTGGGCATGTTCGGAGTCGACATGTCCGCCGCCAACCTCGTGACCACGACCGCGGCCAAGCGCTACCAGGCCGTGCCCGTCGCGTTCGCCGACAAGCGCACGCTGCTGGTCGCGATGGCCGATCCCGCGAACGTCCTGGCGGTCGACGACATCGCGATCATGACCGGCTATGAGGTGCGCGTCGCGGTTGCCCCACCCGAGGACATCGCCACCCTGATCTCACGCCTCGATCGCCTCGAGGACGTCGTCTCCGACGGACAGATCGAGGAGACCGACGAGCAGGGAGGCGCGGAGGTCGTCGATCTGCACGAGACGGCCGATGACGCACCGATCGTCAAGCTCGTCAATCAGATCGTCGCCCAGGCGGTCGAGCGGCGCGCCTCCGACATCCACCTGGCCCCCGATGGCCGTGAGCTGCGCGTGCGTTTCCGCGTCGACGGCGTCCTGCAGGACGTCACCACCGTCACGCGACGGATGGCCGCCGGGGTGGTCTCGCGCGTGAAGATCATGGCTGAGCTGAACATCGCCGAGAAGCGCCTGCCCCAGGACGGCCGCGTCGGTCTCTCCGTCGACGGCCGCCATGTGGACCTGCGCGTCGTGACGCTGCCGAGCGTCCACGGCGAGGCGGTCGTCATGCGTGTGCTCGACAAGGACTCCGCCGTGGTCAAGCTCGAGACGCTCGGCATGGCCGAGCCCGAGCGTGAGCGCTTCGAACGCGCTTGCCACGAGACGCACGGCGCGGTGCTCGTGACCGGCCCGACCGGCTCGGGCAAGTCCACGACGCTGTATGCGGCGTTGCAGAAGCTCAACACCCCGGAGAAGAACATCATCACCGTCGAGGATCCCGTCGAGTATGAAATTGCGGGCCTCACCCAGCTGCAGGTCGCGGCGAAGGTCGGTCTCACCTTCGCTGCCGGTCTGCGCTCGATGGTGCGCGCCGACCCCGACGTGATCATGGTCGGGGAGATCCGCGACCGCGAGACCGCGCAGATCGCGGTGGAGTCCGCGCTCACCGGACACCTCGTGCTCTCCACGCTGCACACCAACGACGCGCCCTCCGCGATCTCGCGCCTGGTCGAGATGGGCATCGAGCCGTTCCTCATCGCCTCCGCCCTGGACTGCGTTGTGGCTCAGCGCTTGGCGCGCATGCTCTGCCCCAACTGCAAGCGCCGCACGATCGTCCCCGCCCAGATCCTGCGCGACAACGGCTACAAGGCGCTCGTCGATCTGGAGGCCTACGAGCCCGTCGGCTGCCGGCGCTGCGGCGGCAGCGGCTATCGCGGACGCGTCGGCCTGTATGAGGTGATGAGCGTCTCCCCGGAGATCCAGAAGCTGGCGCTGGAACGCCGCACCGCCGAGGAGATCTGCGACCTGGCCGTCCGCCAGGGAATGCGCCGTCTGCGCGACGACGGTCTCGAGAAGGTGCGTCAGGGGCGGACTTCGATCGCGGAGATCGCTCGGGTGCTCGGCAGCAGCTGAGGGAGCTAATGGCCGCGCGCGCAATTGCCGATAGGCAGGGCATGGACATCAATTTCGCAGACCTGTTGCTGGAGGTCGTCTCCCGTCGCGCCTCGGATTTGCACCTGAGCGCCGGGGCGCACCCGACTGTGCGCGTGCGCGGTCGGCTGATCCCGCTGGAGGACTATCCGAAGCTGTCCACCACCGACACGCGTGAGATCGTCTACTCGATTCTCACCGGCGATCAGCGCCAGCGCCTGGAGACGAACTGGCAGCTGGACTTCGCCTACTCGATCCCCGGCCACGCCCGCTTTCGCGTCAACGCCTACTACCAGCGCGGCGCGATCGGCGCGGCCTTCCGCCTGATCCCGGTCGAGCTGACCTCGATCGACGAGCTCGGCCTGCCTCCCGCGGTGCACGAGTTCACGCGCCGTCCGCGCGGCTTCGTGCTCGTGACCGGGCCGACCGGCTCGGGCAAGTCCACCTCGCTGGCGGCGATGATCGACGAGATCAACGCCACGCGCGAGGAGCACATCCTGACGATCGAGGACCCGATCGAGTTCCTGCACGGGCACAAGAAGTGCCTGGTCAACCAGCGCGAGCTGGGCTCCGACGCGCAGAGCTTCGGCGACGCGTTGAAGGCCGCCCTGCGTCAGGACCCCGACGTGATCCTCGTCGGCGAGATGCGCGACCTGGAGACGATCTCCACCGCCCTGACCGCGGCGGAGACCGGCCACCTGGTGTTCGCGACGCTGCACACCCAAGATACCGCCCAGTCGATCGACCGCGTGATCGACGTGTTCCCCTCTCACCAGCAGGGCCAGGTGCGGGTGCAGCTGTCGGTCGCGCTGCAGGGGATCATGACCCAGCAGCTGCTGCCGAGCACCGATGGCTCCGGGCGCGTCGTCGCGACCGAGGTGCTCGTCCCCAACCCGGCGGTGCGCAACCTCATTCGCGAGGGCAAGACCCACCAGATCTACTCGGTCCTGCAGACCAGCTCGGCGCAGGGCATGCAGACGATGGACGCCTCGCTGGCGAGCCTCGTGCGCGCCGGCAAGATCACGCAGAAGCTCGCCGAGGCGCGCTCGGCCACGCCGGATGAGCTGCGGCGCCTGCTCGGCGCGGAATCATTGGGAATCGGCCAGCAGGCTGCGTAGGGACAGAGCGCGAGCATGAGCACTTTCGTCTTCAAGGCCATGGACCTCGCGGGGGCAAAAGCCAAGGGTGAGGTCGAGGCCGAGTCCAAGCAGGCGGTCTCCGACCAGCTGCGCTCGCGCGGGCTGATCGTCCTGGACATCGCCGACAAGCACACCTCGCGCGAGATCAACCTGCGCTTCATGGAAAGTGTCAAAGCCGCCGAACTGGCCGTGTTCTCGCGTCAGCTCGCGACGATGATCTCCTCGGGCATGAGCATCCTGCGCGCGCTGTACGTGCTGGAGGAACAGACCGAGAACAAGATGCTGAAGGAGACGATCGTCGCGGTGCGCAAGGACGTCGAGGCCGGCCTCTCGCTGAGCGACTCGATGGCGCGCCACCCGAAGGTGTTCGACCCGCTGTTTATCGCGATGACCCAGGCGGGGGAGATGGGCGGTGTGCTCGAGAGCGCGCTGCTGCGCGTCGCCGACCAGCTCGAGCAGGACGCCTCGCTGCGCCGCCAGGTCAAATCGGCGATGGTCTACCCGACGCTCGTGGTCGTCGTGGCGGTCGGGATCATGCTCGCGCTGTGCGCGTTCCTGATCCCCGTGTTCATCAACGTGTTCAAGGAATTCGGGGGCAAACTGCCGGCGATCACGCAGGTCTCGGTGTTCGCGTCGAACGTCGTGACTCATTACTGGTGGGCGATGTTCATCGGCACCGCGGTGGCGGTGACGGCGTTCCTGAAGTGGAAGAAGTCCACGTGGGGGCGCAAGCAATGGGATCGCTTCCGCCTGCGCATCCCGATGAAGATCGGCACGATCGTCCAGCAGGTCGCGGTCGCGCGCTGGTCGCGCACGCTCGCCTCGCTGACCAGCGCCGGCGTGCCGTTGCTGGCGGCGCTCGAGATCACCGGACGCACGGGCGGCAACATCGCCGTCGAGGAAGCGATGGACGGCGTGATCGCCTCGGTCAAGCGTGGCGGCACGATCGCCGCGCCGCTCGCCCAGGCGCCGATCTTCCCCAGCATGGTCACGCACATGGTCGCCGTCGGCGAGGAAACCGGCGCGCTGGACGCGATGCTCGACAAGGTCGCCGAGTTCTATGAAGACCAGGTCGCGGCCTCGGTCAAAGCGCTCACCTCGATCATGGAGCCGATCATGATCATGGTCATCGGCAGCATGGTCGGGTTCATCGTGATCTCGATGTACTTGCCGCTGTTCGAAGTCTATAACCACATCGAATAGCCTCGGCACGTATAGCCGGCGCCTGGCTGCGTCCTCGGCGCTCATGTGCCAAGCACATTCGCTTCTGCGTCCTTGCCATGCTTGGCTCTACGCACCGAGGGGCGCGGTGTGAAGATCAGGGCAGGACGTGCAAACGACCGCCTGCGGCCGAGAGGGACACGCGGCCGTCGAGCAGCTCCAGCAGCTCCCCGCCGACCAGCTCGCGTCGCCAGCCCCGCAGCGTGCGCACATCTGCGTCGTCTCTGCCCTGGCGTCGCGCGATGACGATCGCCTGCAGGTCGGCCCTGGCCGCGAGCAGCTCATAGGCCAATCCCGCCTCGCGGGCGCGCCCGCGCACCAGCGCCTCCGCGAGCGCGATCAGCGGGGCGTCGTCGGGGTCGGGCGCCGGCGGGCGGGAGTCTGCCGGCAGCGTTTGCGGCGTGCGCTCGCCCCCGCGTTTGACCGCCTCGAGCAGGTCGCCTCCCCGCCGGCGCAGGCTGCCCTGGTTCACGCCACGGATCTGACCGAGCCTGTCCGTCGAGGCCGGCTTGCGCTTGGCGATCTCCATCAGCGCCGCGTCCGGAAGGATGCTCTGCACGGGCCGGTCCTGATTGGCGGCGATCTCCTCGCGCCAGCGCACCAGCTCGCGCGCGACCATCTGCGAGGAGGCGCTCAGCCCGCGCACGCGCGGCAGCCGCGCGAACACCGTCTCCAGATCGCGCTCGTCGCTCGAGCTCTCCAAGGGCTCGCACTCCTCGCGCGCCCATTCCAGCCGCCCAAGCTCGGTCAGCCGGCGTTCCAGCTCGCCCGCCAGCTCCAGCAGGTGCACGACGTCCTCGCGCGCGTACCCCCGTTGCTCGGGTGAGAGCGGACGCGCGTCCCAGCGTGTGAAGCTCGCGCTCTTGGCGACCCTCACTTCCAGCAGCTTCGACAGCAGCGAGTCATACGACGCCTGCGCCGGCATCCCCGCAAACCCCGCCGCGACCTGGGTGTCGAACACGTTGCGAACCTCGGTCCGCAGGCGCCGGCGCATGAGCGCGATGTCCTGGCGCCCCGCGTGCACGACGACCTGAACCTGAGGATCGGCGAGGACGTCCGCCAGCGGCGCGCCATCGAGATCCTCCGCGAGGGGGTCCACCAGCTCAATTCGTTCGCCCGCTGCTCCGTTGGGAACCGCCAGCTGGATCAGGCACAGCAGCGTGCGGTAGCGACCCTCGCCCATGAACTCGGTGTCGAGCGCGATCCGGCCGCTGTCGCGCGCCGCGTGTGCGATCTCTATGAGGTCTGGTGTGGGGGTGTTCAAGGCTTCGCCCCCGGCAGCAACCACAGCACGCCGCCGTGGCTCAACCCGGCTGCGCGCGACACGTCGGTTCCGTGCGCGCGTATCCAGCGAACGGGTTCCGAGCAGGCGGCGTTGGTCGAGGAGAGCGAGGCGTGTGCGCCGCAGAACGTGTTCAGGAACGCGTACTTCACTTCGCCTTTCGTGATCCGTCTTTGCAGTTCGGCCACGCGCGTGAACACGCGCGCGTCATACGTCGTCAGGATCAGGACCGGCCGGGCGTCCTGCACGATCAGCGAGCCGATCTGTGTCGCCGACTCCGCCGCCAGCTCATCCCGTGCGCTGCCCTGATGTGCGCGCAGGTATGCGCTCAGGAGGTGCTGCTCTTCCCCCGGCAGCGCGCCGACATAGCCCGCGTCGGTCACATCGTTGTCGATCGCGGTGATGTCCGCGCTCAACGGCAGCGCGAGCACGGCCACCAGCGTCAGCACGATCGTCGCGCCCCCAAGCAGGCTCGCGCGCATCGAGTTGGGCCGGCGCGGGCCCAGGCGTATGAGCAGTGCGAACGCGATTGCACCCAGTGCTCCCGCCAGGGCGATCCACCAGACGCCGGCACGCCCATACAACAAACGCTCGACGTAATACACGGTCGCGACGAGCGCCACGATCAGCGCGATCAGGCGCACCTTGTCCTCGGTCGATTCCCGATCGGCGGTCGATCCGGCCCAAGCTACGCCGATGCCGAGCATCGCCGCTACCGCCGGCATGAAGCCCTCGACGTAGCGCGGATGCAGCCGGATCATGTCGCTGAACAGCACGATTCCCGTCAGCGTCCACAGCGACAGTCCTGCCGCCACCGCTCGGCGCATTCGCGGTCCTGGATGTAGGCGCGGGAAGCGTCCGTTTGGCTCGATGGCTGAGAGGGGTCGGCCTTATCGCACGGACTCGCCCGTCAGACCGGCAGTTCGTCTGTCGGCCAGCACCCCACAGATCAGCGCAGGTATGCCCAGCAGCAGCGCGATCAGCAGCTCGAGTCCGAGTCGCTCGCCCGACAGCGGCCCGATTCGCGCGAGCAGACGCGTGGGGGAGGGGGGAACGATCGGGATGTGGTCGCGCTCGGATTGGGTCGCCACGGGGTAATGGTGGCCGGGCTGGTAGACAGTCTGCTGCGGTTCGGGCGATTTGCCGCCCAGGCGATCGGTCCCGTTGAACACGAACGCCGCGTTCCACGCGCTGCCGTTGCTCGAGCCGATCGCGTACGGGCGGTCGTGCGCGGGGAACAGCAGCGTCGCTGTCAGCCAAGCGAGCGCGACCGCCACGTACACCGCGCTTGCCGCCAGCATCTGCAGCAGGCGCCGTTTGCGTGGGCCGGGCAGGCCCAGGCAGGCGAGCAGCGCGAGCCCCGGAACGCGCGACCAGCGACTCCAGCAGCTTGACGTCGAAGGCGATGCCCAGCGCCGCCGCGCCGGCCAGCAGCCAGGCGTAGCGTCCCGTCTCGCACGCGCGCACGATCAGCCACAGCGCGAGCACGATCAGCACCATCATCACGCCGTCCATCGTGTCGCTGCGCGAGGTGATCACCTCGACCGGCAGCACCGCCAGCCCGAGCTGCCGCGACGAGTCCCGCGGCCGTGCTCCACATGCGCCTGACCGCGGCGAACAGCAGCGGGACCGCCGCGATCCCCGCGAGCGCCTCCGGCAGCTTCAGCGTCGTCGAGGAGAACCCGAGCAGCTTCACGCTCGCGACCTGCAGCCACAGGTCCACGGGCGGCTTGTCGATCGAGACGCTGCCGCTGGGCTCGAACGCGCCGAAGAAGAAGTTGTGCCAGGACAGCCCCATGCTCCTGACCGCCGCGTCGTAGAACGGGTCGGGCGAGACTTTGCCGATGTGCACGAGCCGCAGCGCGGCCGCGCCGAGGGTGATCAGCGCGACCGCCGCCCAGGCGAGCGTCGACCCGGAGTTTCCTTGCGGGCGCCTCATCTGCCTGGCGGACACGCTAGTCTCGAGCGCCTGCGTGGCGAGCGAGAACGGCGACAGAGACGGCGATCGAACCGAGGGGTCTCATGGACCGCGGGAGTGTATGCCCTGCCGCGGTACCGGCCGGGTGATCTCCAACCTCGGCGGGACGCAGAGCACGATCCCCTGCCCGTGGTGTCAGGGCAAAGGCGTGCGCATAGCGGGAATCGACGCCCAGGCCGCCCAGCGCGGCGAGGTGGCATAGCCGGCAGAGGCTGAGCGGGCGCATCAGCGACACGTCCAAGTGTCCAAGTTTTATGCAGGTCTTCAGGTCCTGCCCGTCGCGGCCGATGCAGACGCTGACAAAAGCCAGTGTCGAGACGCCAAGGCAGTGCATCCAGATGGGTGTGTAGCAAAGCCGGCGGCTCTCGCAAGCCGACCCTTACGGGTCTGCCCATGGGGGGCGCATCGCCGCTGAGGCGATGGAGTCTAGGGGCTGGTGCCAATACGGATCCTAGGAGGATTCAATGTTGAATGCACTACGCCAGGCGCACCGGCGATGAGGGTGGTTTTACGCTCATTGAATTGCTGGTCGTGATCCTGATCATCGGTATTCTCGCCGCGATCGCTATCCCGACGCTGCTGAGTCAGAAGAGCAAGGCGTATGACTCGTCGGCGAAGACGGTGGCTCAGACGGCTCAGACGACTGCTGAGACGTACTCGACGGAAAATAATGGCGAATATAAAGGAATGACCGTTGCCAAGCTTGAAGCGATTGAGCCGTCGCTCAAGGCGAGTGCCAACGAAGCAAAATTGCTCAACGTGGGGCTCACAAAGCCCGTAGCGCAGACGGGCGCGGTCGGTGCTCCTTCTGAAAACGAATACACGGTTACCGCTGAAGCGGCCAATACCAAAGACCTGTATTCGGTTAGTAGGCGCTCAACTGGAGAAGTCAAGCACTAACTGCTGGAGTGCCAAAAACGGAATGCCCCGGCAAAGTCGAAGCCACCGAAACCTGGTAGCAACTTGGTCTTGAGCTAGCGCTCAGGTACACATCAAGCAGTCAAAGAGAGGCGGCCTTCGGGTCGCCTCTCTTGCGTTCTCGGGGGCATATTCCACGAAGCGGGACGCCACTAAAGCGCCGCTAAAGAAAAGACAGCTCCATGCCGATATGGCCTTAGCTGGTTTCACGGTATAGGCAGGCGCCCTATGGGTGACAGGTCAAAGCCGACGGTCCGATTGGGGGCCGAGTCGCCATCGAGATGGTGACGAGCCGGGGGCTGGCGCCATACAACCGGACCAAGGAGCTTTCAATGTCGTATCGACCGCGCCAGCGCTCAAAGGATGAGGGTGGTTTTACGCTCATCGAATTGCTGGTCGTGATCCTGATTATCGGTATTCTCGCCGCGATTGCGATTCCGTCGTTGCTGAGTCAGAAGAGCAAGGCGTATGACTCGTCAGCGAAGACGGTGGCTCAGACGGCTCAGACGACTGCTGAGACGTTTGCGACGGAAAATAATGGCGAATATAAAGGAATGACCGTTGCCAAGCTTGAAGCGATTGAGCCGTCGCTCAAGGCGAGTGCCAACGAAGCAAAATTGCTCAACGTGGGGCTCACAAAGCCCGTAGCGCAGACGGGCGCGGTCGGTGCTCCTTCTGAAAACGAATACACGGTTACCGCTGAAGCGGCCAATACCAAAGACCTGTATTCGGTTAGTAGGAAAGCTCAACTGGAGAAGTCGAAGCACTAACTGCTGGAGTGCCAAAGACCGGAATGCCCCGGCAAAGTCGAAGCCAGCAGTACCTGGTAGCAAATTCGTTCTTGAGCTAATGCTCGAGATCATCTCAAGCAGTTCACGAGAGGCGGCCTCCGGGCTGCCTCTCGTGCGTGTCCGCTCAAGCGCAGCCCCGCCCCGGCCGATCAGTCATCCATGGAGGCAGCAACCTTTGCGGGAGTACTCGGCGCGATCTTCGGCTCGTTCCTGAACGTAGTCGTCCACCGCCTGCCGCGCCACGAATCGGTCGTCAGTCCGGCCTCGCACTGCCCCAAGTGCGGCACGCCGGTCAAGCCCTACGACAACATCCCGATCCTCTCCTGGCTGTTGCTGCGCGGGCGCTGCCGCAGCTGCGGCGAGCCGATCTCCCCACGCTACCCGTTCGTCGAGGCCCTCACCGCGGTTCTCTGCGTCGGCGCGGTGCTCGCGCACCAGACCGCGACCGGGATCGCGCTCAGCATCGCGCTGATCCTGATCGTCGTCCCCGCCGCGATGATCGACCTCGAGCACCGCATCATCCCCAACCGCCTGACCGCTGCTCGGCGCGATCGTCGCGATCGTCCTCGGCACAGCCCTAGATCCCGCTGGCGAGCCCGAACGCCTGATCGCAGGCGCTGCCGCCGGCGGCTTTCTGTTGATCGCTGCGCTCGCCTACCCCGGCGGCATGGGCATGGGCGATGTCAAGCTCGCGGGCGTGATGGGCCTGTTCCTCGGCGCCGCGGTCGCCCCGGCGATCCTGATCGCGCTGGTCTCCGGCGTGCTCGTCGGCGCGATCATCATCGCACGCAAGGGCGCTCAAGCGGGACGCAAGACGGCGGTGCCGTTCGGCCCCTTCCTCGCGCTGGGGGCGATCGTCGCGATCTATGCGGGCCAGCCGCTGATTGACCTCTACACCACGAACTTTCTGCACTAAAGCACGGTCGCCCCCGCGCCGATAGGACCCTGTCGGCGGCGTCCCTTTCATCAAAGAGTCGCCGAACTCTCAACATGCCCTCCCTACCCAAGCCCAAGCTCGCCATGCCCTCGCTCAACGTGAGCCTCGGCCGCCGCTCCGGCGGTAACGTCGTCGGCCTGGACATCCAGCCCGGCCACGTCGTCGCCGTGCAGGCGCACGCCAACGGCTCGATCGTCGCCGAGCGAGCTGCTGCACTGCCGCTGCCGGCGGACACGGTCCGCGAGGGCGAGGTCCTCGACGAGCTCGCGCTGGCCGAGACCTTGCGCGAGCTGTTCCGCGACAGCAAGCTGAGCAAGCAGGTGCGCATCGGCGTCGCCAACCAGCGCACGGTCCTGCGCACGCTGGAGCTGCCGCCCATCGCCGATCCCAAGGAGCTCGACGCGGCGGTGCGCTTCCAGGCCCAGGAGCAAGTGCCGATGCCGCTCAACAACGCGGTCCTCGACTTCCACGCGCTCGGCGTCCATGACACGCCCGCGGGACCCCGCCAGCAGGTCGTGCTCGTCGCGGCCCAGCGCGACATGGTCGGGCGCCTGCTCGCCGCCGTCCGCCAAGCCGGCCTGCGCCCGGAGGGCGTCGACCTCTCCGCGTTCGCTCTGATCCGCTCCCTCTACCGCCCCGACCCCGAGCACGACGGTCGCGTCCTGTACCTGAACGTCGACGGGCTCACGAACATGGCGATCGCCGAGGGGGCGATGTGCCGCTTCACGCGCGTCGTGGGGGGCGGCTTCGAGGCGATGGCGAGCGAGCTGGCCGAGCGGCGGAGCATAGCGGTCGCCGACGCCCGTGCGTTGATCTCCTCGATCGATCTCGACACCCCAGCCGTCGATCCCGCCGAGCCGGCTGTGCTCGAGACGCTTCCCGCCGAGCCGGCGCCGCCCGAGCAAGAGGCGGCCGCGGCGACAGCCGATCTCGATCAGCCCGCGATGATGCCCTACGCAAGATCTCTCGAGGATGACCTCACCGCCTCAGAGTCGTTCGCCGCCATCGCCGAGCAGACGCC
This sequence comes from uncultured Solirubrobacterales bacterium, assembly GCA_963749285.1. Classification (GTDB taxonomy): domain Bacteria; phylum Actinomycetota; class Thermoleophilia; order Solirubrobacterales; family Solirubrobacteraceae; genus Palsa-744. The sequence continues at coordinate 939,623 of CAVVMD010000002.1, forward strand.
GCAGGCGCCCCTGGACGAGCAGGCGCCCGTCAGCGAGCAGGCGCCCGACATGGACGTGCGCGCCGTGCTCGAGAACGGCATCCGCGAAATCGCCGGTGAGGTGCGCAACTCCCTGGACTTCCACCGCTCGCAGGAGGGCGGGGGCGAGGTCGCGCTGGTCGTGCTCAGCGGCGCCGCGCTCGATGTCCCCGGCTTCGCCGACGCACTCCAGGCGGAACTGGGCGTGCAGATCACGCGCGAGACCGTCCGCGTGTCCGACGGCGCCCTCACCGGCGCCCCGGTCTCGCCACAGCGCCTGGCGGTTGCCGCCGGTCTGGCAGTCGAGGAGGCGCGGCGATGAGGGCCGTCAACCTTATTCCCGCCGATCAGCGCGGCGGCGCGAGGGCCGCCGCGGGACGCTCCGGTGGGGCCGTCTACGCCGTGCTCGGACTGCTCGGCGTGCTGGCGGTGTTCGCCCTGCTCTACGGTCAGGCCGACCGTCAGATCTCCAGCCGCAAGTCCCAGGTCGCCTCGCTCACCGCTCAGGCTCAGCAGGCGCAGGCACGCGCGGCCGCGCTCGCTCCCTACACGAGCTTCGCCGCGATGCGCGAACAGCGCGTCCAGGCGGTCGCTGCGCTGGTGAACTCGCGCTTCGACTGGGCGCACGCGTTCCACGAACTCGGGCGCGTGCTGCCGGCGAACATCTCCCTCACCTCTCTGACCGGCACGGTCGGCTCGACCTCGGGCACATCTACCTCCACCTCCGCATCCACGACCTCGAGTGCCAAAGCGGGCGCCTCGTCCGTGGTCGCTTCGGCGACCCCACCCGGCAGCGTGCCCACGTTCACGCTCGCCGGCTGCACCACCGGTCAGGCCGCGGTTGCGCTGACGCTCGACCGCCTGCGACTGATCGACGGCGTCAGCGAAGTGACCTTGCAGAGCTCCACCAAATCCGGCGCGGCCGGTGGCGGTGGCAGCAGCGCCGGCGGCGAAAGCAACTGTCCAGTCGCATTCAACGTGCAGATCGCCTTCGACGCGCTGCCGACCATCCCCGCGACCGGCTCCGTATCGAGGACCACGACCGCCACCGTCTCCGCGACGACGAGCGCCGGCGCCTCCGCGACGGGAGCGCCACGATGACCGGGCGCGATCGCATCGTCGTCGCCGTGCTCGCCGTGCTCGCCGTGCTCGCCGCGGTGTGGCTGCTCGCCGTTGCGCCCGAGCGCGAAAAGGCGTCCAAGCTGGCCACGGGAGTCAGCGCCGCCCAGGCGCAGCTCACTAGCGCCGAAAGCCAGCTCGCCAGCGCCAGCGCGGCGCAGGCGAAGTACCAGACCGCCTACGCGTCGATCGTGAGCCTCGGCAAAGCCGTCCCGGCCGACCAGGAAGTGCCCTCGCTGATCTACCAGCTCGCGCAGGCGACCGGCGAGAAGAACGTCGAATTCGCCTCGATCACCTCTGGCGGGGCGGGCGGGACAGGCACGAGCACTCCCGCTGCGAAAGCGAGCGCCGCCACCGGAGCGAGCTCCACCGCCGGCGCCTCCGCTACAGCGAGCGCGGGCTTTACGCAGATGCCGTTCACGTTCGTGTTCAACGGCAGCTTCGAAAGCCTCTCGAGCCTCTTCCACCAGCTCGACGGCTTCGCGCTGCGCACGACCTCGGGCGGGCTGCAGGTCAGCGGGCGCCTGCTCACGGTCCAGAGCGTCCAGCTGGCACCTGGTGGGACCAGCTCGGGCTCGGGCAAGTCCCCCGGACGGCTCACCGCTACGATCACCGCGACCGCCTACGTGCTCCCCGCCGGTCAGGGCCTCACGGGCGGAGCGACGTCCGCCGGTCCCACCGGCACGGCGACGCAGACGGCTTCCACCGGAGCCGCCGGCTCCGCCAACCCCCCGGCCGTGGTCCAGGTGAACCCATGAAGGCTTTCTTGAACTCACTCAAGTCGGACTTGCTCGACAGGCGCTTCCTGCCGTTCCTGGCGCTGCTGGGTGTGGCGCTCATCGCCGCCGTTGCCTACGCAGTGCTGGGCTCGGGCTCCTCGACAAGCTCGACCCCGACCCCGCGTGCGGCCTCCTCGAGCGTCACGCGAACGACCGCGTCCGTCGCGATCAGCCAGGCGCCCGCCAATCCCAACCAGGCCGTCGCCGAGACGACCAGCGGCGCCTCCAAGCAGCACTCCGGCCACGCGCGCAACCCGTTCACGCCGCTGCCAGGGGGAAGAAGGAAACCTCCAGCGGGATCTCCACGGGCGCCGCAAAGAGCTCGAGCTCCTCCGGTACGGGCTCCTCGTCGGGATCTGAAAAATCCACGTCCGGCGCGGGGGGGACGACGCCCGCGACGCCGTCCAAACCGACCACCCCGGCGAAGCCCCGGGTCGTCATCCACTACCACGTGACCGCGCAGTTCGGCATCGTGCCGGCGCCGGTCGAAGGGTCGCCGCCGCAGCCCGCGCAGCTGCAGACCTTCACGGACATGGCCCTCAACGAACCGCTCCCGAGCAAGGGAAACCCGCAGCTCGTGTTCCTCGGCGTGGTGCTGAGCACTGGCAAGGACGCGGCGTTTGCCCTCACCGGCGAGGCGATCCTGCACGGCAACGCCACGTGCAAGCCGAGCCCGACCCAGTGTCAGGCGATCACCCTGCAGGCCGGTCAGAGCGAGACGCTCGAAGTCGTCAGCTCGAGCGGTCAAGCGACAACTTACGAAGTGAAGCTCGTCAGCATCGCCAGGAGCGTAAGCTCGGCGTCCGCCGCTCGCGCGCACGCCTCTCGCACTGAATCGAAGGCCGGACGCGAACTGCTGCGCCGCGACGGCGTGCACGCGCCGGCGGGATTGCACTACTCCGCTGAGCGGGGTGGGCTCGTATTCGCCGCGCGCGCTCACGCCGCCTCGCGTCGGCGTCACGGCCGCTGAGTCGCCAGCAAATAAGCTAGGAGCCGTGGAGCTCCGTCTGATCACCGCCGGCGAGTCGCACGGCCCCGGCTTGACCTGCATCGTCGAGGGCCTGCCCGCGGGCCTGCGCCTGGACCAGGACGATTTCAGCGCCGACCTGGCTCGCCGTCAGCTCGGCCACGGTCGCGGCGGGCGGATGAAGATCGAGCGCGATCGCGCCGAGGTCACCGCCGGCGTGCGTCACGGCGCCACCCTCGGCGGCCCCGTCGCGCTGCAGGTGCTCAATCGCGACTACGCCAACTGGGAAGAGCGCATGAACCCCTGGCCCGTCGAGGAGCCCGTCGCCGAGGTGCATCTGCCGCGCCCCGGTCATGCCGATCTCGTCGGCGCGCAGAAGTACAACCACGCAGACATTCGCAACATCCTCGAGCGGGCCTCCGCGCGCGAGACCGCGGCGCGCGTCGCCGGCGGCGCGCTGTGCAAGGCGTTCCTCGCCGCGCTCGGCGTGCAGGTGCGTTCGCACGTCGTGCAGATCGCCTCCGTCCACGCGCCTGAGCCCGCCGCGCCACTGCTGTTGCAGGACTTCGCCGAGGTCGATGCCTCGCCCGTGCGCTGTCTGGACGCCGAGACGACTCGTGCGATGGTGGCGGAGATCAATCGGCTGCGCAAGGCCAACGAGTCGCTCGGCGGCGTGTTCGAGGTGCAGGTGTTTGGGTTGATCCCCGGACTCGGCTCGCACATCTCCTGGGAGCAGCGCCTGGACGGCCGCCTGGCGATGGCGATCTGCTCGATCCAGGCGCTCAAGGGCGTCGCGATCGGCGACGGCTTTCACGTCGCCGGCCTGCCCGGCTCGCAAGCGCACGACGAGATCTTCTACGACGAGGCGCGCGGCGGCTACTACCGTGAGACCAACCGCGCCGGGGGTCTCGAGGGGGGCATGACCAACGGCCAGCCGCTGATCGTCCGCGGCGCGATGAAGCCGCTGCCGACGCTCACCAAGCCGCTGCGCTCCGTCGACACAGCTACGCACGCTCCCGCCGAGGCGCTGCGCGAGCGCACCGACTCCTGCACCGTCCCCGCCGCGGCCGTCGTCGGCGAGGCGATGGTCGCGCTCGTGCTCGCCGACGCCTACCGGCAGAAGTTCGGCGGCGATCACATCGACGACGTGCTCGGGTCCGTGCGCGCCTACAGCGAGAGGATCGGGTGGCGTTCGTCCTGATCGGCTTCATGGGGGCCGGCAAGTCGACGGTCGCGACCGAGCTCGCCGCGGCGCTCGGCGTCCCCGCGCTTGACAGCGATGCGTTGCTGGCGGAGCGCTTCGGCCATCCGGTCGCCCGCGAGTTCGAGCTGCACGGCGAGGCGTCATTTCGCGCCAAGGAGGAGGAGCTTGTGTGCGAGTTGCTGGGCGATGCCGGCACGCGCGATGTGATCGCGCTCGGCGGGGGCAGCGTCCTGTCGGAGCGGGTACGCGCTGCGCTCACCGACCATCTGACCGTGCTGCTCGACGTCGACCCGGCCGTCGCCTGGGAGCGCGTGCGCGCGGCCGAGGACGATGCCGAGCGGCCCCTCGCCCGCGATCTCGACGCATTCCTCGCGCTGCACTCCGAGCGCTCGGCGCTGTACGAGGAACTGGCCGACGCCGTGCTGCTGTGGGCGAGATCCGCGTCGGGCGACTATCCCGTGTTCGTGGGTCGCGGACTGCTGCGCAAGGACCGCCTCGACGGCATCTGGCCACTGGACCGTTCTCGGTCTCGTCCTTTCTGTGTGAGCGACGAGACCGTATCCGCGCTGTATAGCGATCGACTGGGTGAGGTGGCGCGCACGATCGCGATCTCACCAGGGGAGTCTCACAAGACGCTCCAGAGCGCCGAACGCGTATGGCGCGAGCTGCTCGACGCCGGCATGACCCGTGCCGACCACGTGGTCGCACTGGGTGGCGGCGTCGTCGGCGATCTGGCCGGGTTCTGCGCGGCCACCTACCAGCGCGGTGTGCCGGTCGTGCACGTTCCCACGACGCTGGTTGCCCAGGTCGACTCCGCCTACGGCGGCAAGACGGGCGTGGACCTGCCGGATGCCAAGAACTACGTTGGTGTCTACCACCAGCCGGCGGGTGTGCTCGTCGACCCGGATGTGCTTGCCACGCTGCCCTCCCCTGAGCTCGCCGCCGGGTGGGTCGAGGTGTTGAAGACGGCTCTGATCGCGGGCGGCGCGCTGTGGGAGCGCGTCAGTGCCGCCGGCGGATGCGACGTGGATGAGCGCACGATCCTCGACTGCGCTCGCACCAAGCTGGCCATCGTGTCCGCCGACGAGCGCGACGCCGGCGCTCGCCAGGTCCTGAACCTCGGGCACACCGTCGGCCACGCGATCGAGACCGTCACCGGCTATGCGCGCTACCGCCACGGCGAGGCGGTCGGCCTCGGGCTGCTGGCTGCGCTGCGGCTCTCCGGCGCCGAGAATCTGCGTGCGCAGGTGCGCGAGCTGCTGCTTGTCCGCGATCTTCCGGTGACGCTCGAGGGCACGGATGTGGACGTCGAGAAGATCGTCGCTGCGACGGCTCGCGACAAGAAGCGTGTCAGTGCCGGCGGCGTACCGTTCGTGCTGCTGAGCGTTCCGGGAGAGCCCCGGATCGGCTGTGAGGTTCCCGACGATGCGTTGCGGAACGCCGTGCGAGAGTTGGTCGCATCGTGAGCCCGCGCGTGGAGGTGATGCACGGGGTCAACCTGAATCTGCTCGGCGAGCGCGATCCGCTGCACTACGGCACGCTCACGCTTGCCGGCCTGGAGACCCAGATCGCCTCGTGGGCGGCGGAGCTGGGGCTGACTGTGAGCTGCTTCCAGACCAACGCCGAGTCCGAGTACGTCGAGCGCCTGCACGCGCTGCGCGGCCAAGTGGACGGCGTCATCCTCAACCCCGGCTCGTGGACGCACTATGCATACGCGATCCACGACGCGCTGGAGCTGACGGCTCTGCCCGCCGTCGAGGTGCACCTGTCCGACGTCCAGTCGCGTGAGCCGTGGCGGCGGCTGTCGGTGATTGGAGACCTGTGCGTCGCGACCTACTCCGGCAAAGGGCCAGACGGCTATCGACTCGCGCTCGAGCGCCTGCGCGACGCGCTGGACGAGGTCGACTCGTGAGCCTCGACACCGCCGGGCGGGTGGAGCGCCTCGTGGCCGATCTGCGCGAGCCCGAGCTCGATCTGCTGCTCGTCGCCACGCCGGTCAACGTGCGCTACCTCACGGGCTTCACCGGCAGCAACGCGCTCGTGCTGATCGGGTCCGGCGCGCTGGGCGAGCCCGGTTCCCATCGCTTCTTCACCGACTTCCGCTACGCCACGCAATCGGCCGAGCAGGTCCCTGATGTGTTCTCGCGCAGGATCGTCTACGACAAGCTGCTCGACGCCGTCGCCGAAGATCTCGAGGACGCCGAGCGTGATGCCGGACGGCTCGGGTTCGACGACATGAGCCTCACGGTCGCCCAGCACTCCCATCTGCGCGAGCTGCTCCCCTCCACATGGGAGCTGGTTCCCTGTGCGGGCGCCGTCGAGCGCCTGCGCGCGGTCAAGGACGCCGGTGAGATCGCCCGCATCAAAGCCGCCACTGAGCTCGCCGACGAGGCGCTGCGCCACATCCTGGAACGCGGTCTCGCCGGGCGCACCGAGCGCGATGTGGCGATCGACCTCGAGCTCGAGATGCGCAGGCTCGGAGCGGACGGACCCAGCTTCCCGTCGATCGTCGCCGCGGGCGCCCACGGCGCGCTGCCTCACGCCGAGCCTCGTGACGAGCCGATCGCTCCCGACGTGCTCGTCACGATCGACTGGGGCGCTTTGCACGAGGGCTACTGCTCCGATTGCACGCGCACGTACGCGACCGGCGAGCGTATCTCCGCGCGGGCGCGCGAGATCTACGAGCTCGTACGCCGCGCTCAGGCCGCGGCGCTGGACGCGGTACGAGCCGGGCCCAGTGGTCGCGAGCTGGACAGCGTGGCCCGTGCGATCATCGATGAGGCCGGCCATGAGGAGCACTACGGCCACGGCCTCGGTCACGGCGTCGGCCTGGAGATCCATGAGGGTCCGCGTCTGTCACGCACCGCCGGCGAGGATCCGGTGCTGGCCGGCAACGTCGTGACGGTCGAGCCGGGGGTCTACCTGCCCGGGGAGTGCGGCGTGCGCATCGAGGACCTCGTCGTTGTTCGCGACGACAGTCACGAGGTGCTGACAGGGTTGCCCAAGGAGCTGACCGTTATCTCCTGAACGGGCGCCCGCTACCCTGCAAGACCGTGATCACAGCGATCCGTGCTGTCGTACACGGTGATGTGCAAGGCGTAGGGTTTCGCGAGGCGACGGTCAGCCGGGCGCGCGAGCTCGGGGTGATGGGCTGGGTGCGCAACGAGGACGATGGCGCCATGCGGGTTCACGCGGAGGGTCCCGAGCCGGCGGTCCAGGCACTCCTGGCCTTCCTGCACGACGGGCCTGCGCCGGCGAGAGTCTCCGGGGTCGAGATCGAGCAGGTCGCCGTCGAAGGCCACGAGCAGTTCGCGATCCGCGGTGTCAGCGCCGGAGTCTTCGTGGTCCAGGAGCACGCCGCGACAGCGCATCATTTCGACCTGCGCCTGGAGGTCGATGGCGTCATGCGCTCCTGGGCGGTTCCCAAGGGTCCCTCCCTGGACCCAGCCGTCAAGCGCCTCGCCGTCGAGGTCGACGACCACAGCAAGGCGCACAACACGTTCGAGGGAACGCTCGACGGAGGCGGCGTGATCGTCTGGGACCGCGGAACCTACGAGCAGGGCGGACGCGTCGCGTGGCCGCAAGCGCTCACTCGCGGCCACGCTGTCTTCGTGCTCCACGGGGAGAAGCTGCACGGCGGCTTCGCCCTGCAGCGCACCCGATCGTCGGGCGCTAAGGCGCAATGGCTCTTGATCAAGCGCCGCGACGAGTACGCGCAGCCCGGCTCAGACATCGCCGCCGAGCGCCCTCATTCGGTCCTCAGCGGGCGCACGCTCGATGAGATTCTTGAATGAGCTCGCGCCGTCGACGTGCCTGCGTCAAGCGAGCGCGTCCATGATGTGCGGCACGGCCTGCTCGACCGTCAGCATCACCTTGGTGTCGTACTCCACCCACTGTGTGTAGTTCAGCAGATTCCGGTACGCGGCCTGCACATCATCGGACTCCGAGATCACCACGCCATGGCTGCCGTCAGCAGCCACGTAGTGAGCCGTTGTGCCGGGTCCCGCACCCTCTTTGGCGAAGACGCCCATCAGCTCTCGGGTTTCCGCGTTATTGAGGAATGGCTTCAGCTTGTACGTCGTGACGAAAATCATGCTTCCCTCCTCGTTTTGCTTGGGCCGTTTGTCTAACCCGTGTAACCCTACGGCAAATCGACGGTCCTACGAAGGGCTTTTATCTTCTAACACCAGCTCAACAGGTGGACTGGTTCTCGTGACCGCTACGACGGCCATCGCAGTCGCACAAGCCAGATGGGATAGCCCGAGTTCCGCCGTGACACGCTCCCTCGTCGTTGGACTCAGCAGTCGCGGTGCCCGCCAGGAGACTCCCGCAATTGTGAGCAGGAGCAGCGCGCTCACCGAGCGAGCCATGAGCCAATTCCCTCCCACGGGTGATGCGACCTGCGGTCAAATCACCGCCCGTGTCAGGGTCGTGGACCCGGGATGCCCCGGAAGTGAAAAGCCTGGCTCTCGCGGCCGGCCTGCACGAACCAGCACTCGCCGGTCATGTCGCCGTCGAGGAGCCCGATCACGGCGTCTGTGACCCGCTCGACTGGAATGATCGGCAGGCCTTGATCCCCGAGCAGTTCCCGGATCGGCTCGATGATCGCCGTGTCCGCGAAGCCGGGGCAGACCGCGTTGATACGGATCCCGTCGCCCGCAAGCACGGGGCCCAAGGACCGTACGAGGCCGACGACGGCGTGCTTGTTTGCCGCGTAGATCGGGTCCATCGGCACGGGTGTCAGCCCGGCGAGTGATGCGGTGGCCACGATCGAGCCTCCTCCGCGGGCCTTCATCGCCGGGAGGACCGCATTGATGCCGAAGACGACGCCGTCCAGGTTAGCCCCCATCGCGCGCCGGTAGACGGCGAGATCGAAGTTCTCCCCGAGCCCGGTCGCGGTTGCGATGCCGGCGTTCAGGAACGCCATATCCAGCCCGCCGTGCTCCTCGACCGCGATCGCCACCGCTGCTGCGTTCTGCTCGGGGTCGCTGACGTCGCAGTGGACGAACAGTGCGCCGACGCCGTCGGCCACCTCGCGGCCACCAGGCTCGTCCACGTCACACGCCACGACCCGCACCCCACGGCTGCCGAGCGCCTGTGTGAGGGCCCGGCCGAAGCCGCTCGCCGCGCCCGTGATGAGGGCAACCTGATCGCTCATCAGCCAACCTGCTCGCGTATGACCTTGGCGACCTCTCGGGCTCCCACGAGCAACATGTGATCGCCATGCTATCATAGATAGTGCATGTCATCGATGATCCAGATTCGCAACGTTCCCGATGAGCTGCATCGCGACCTGAAGGTGAGAGCTGCGCGGACGGGCATGACGCTCTCTGCTTATCTGCTCGCAGAGCTCCGCGCCTTGGCGGTGCGCCCGACGATGCAGGAGTGGCTCGCGCGCAGCGAGAGCTGGGAGTCGGTCGAGGTCGATGAGTCTCCCTCGGCCGCGCTTGCGGCCGAGCGTGCCCGTAGCGTGGCGTGATCGTCGCGGACGCGAGCGCGATCGCCGAGGTGCTGCTGGTGCGGCCCCACGCAGGTGTGGTTCGTATCGCTCTGGCGCCACATCCCGAGCTGCATGTCCCGGAGCACTTCCATGTCGAGCTGCTGTCGGTCTTGCGTCGCTACGCGATTCGCCGGGAACTGAGCGAGCGTCGAGCCACCGAGGCGCTGGCGGCGCTCGCTGATCTGCGTGCCCTGACCTATCCCGTGATCGAGTTGGCGGAGGCAGTATGGGATCTGCGCGATGAATTGACAGCGTACGACGCCGCTTACCTGGCTCTGGCGCGACGGCTGGATGTAGGGCTGATCACGCTTGACGGGGGGCTCGCGAAGGCGGCCGCAAAGGAAGGGCGCCTTGTGCCTCTCTGAGTCAGCCACGACCCGTTCGTGCAGGCTGGCGTCTACCCTGTCTCCCAGCTACCGAGGATAGAAAGTGTCAATCAGCACAAATCAGTTCAAGAACGGCAACCACATAGAAGTCGACGGCACGATCTACAAGATTCTCGAGTTCCAGCACGTCAAGCCCGGGAAGGGCGGGGCGTTCGTGCGCACGAAGCTGCGCCGCTCGGCGGACGGGAACGTGATCGACAAGACGTTCAGGGCGGGGGAGAAGTTCAGGCCGGTCCGCACGGAGGCGCGCAGGATGCAGTTCCTGTACGCAGACGGGACGGACGCGCACTTCATGGACACGGAGTCCTTCGAGCAGATCGCGGTCGCGGAGACGACGCTCGCAGACATGCTGCGCTGGACCAAGCCGAGCAGCGAGGTGGACGTGCTGTTCATCGACGAGGAGCCCTCGGATGTGCAGCTGCCCAGCGCGGTGGACCTGGAGGTGACCCAGACCGACCCCGGGCTGCGCGGCGATACGGCTTCGGGCGGGGGGACGAAGCCCGCGACGCTGGAGACGGGCGCGAGCATCCAGGTGCCGCTGTTCGTGGACGTGGGCGAGCGCATCAGGGTCGATACGCGCTCCGGCGAATACATCTCCCGCGCCTCCTAGATGCGTCGCTCCGAGCAGCGCAGGGCCGCGGTGGTCGCGCTGTATCAGCACGATCTGACAGGCAGGCCGCTGGGGGATACGCTCGGGGCGGACGCATCGCTGCTGACGCGCGCGCTGGTGCACGCGGCGGCCGATCGCGCGCCGGAGCTGGACGCGATCATCGACCGCCACTCACACGGTTGGTCGGTGCAGCGGATCCAGCCGCTGGAGCGCAGCATCATGCGGGTCGCGCTGATCGAGATGCTGCACCCGGACGTGGCGCCGTCGGAGGAGCCGATCCCGGCGGAGGGGGCGATCGAGGAAGCCGTGGAGAGCGCGAAGGTGTTCTGCGGCTCAGACGCGCCGGGGTTCGTAAACGGGGTGCTGGCGGCGGTGTTGCGCGAAGTGCGCGAGAATGCGCCGCAGGGGATCTGATGAACGAGTCCGAGCAAATCGTCGACGAGCGCCTGGACGAGGTGATCGCCAAGCTGGAGCGTGCCGCCGAGCAGTTGCGCTCCGGTGAGCTGACGCCGGATGCTGCCGCGACGCTGGTCGAGGATTGCGCGGGGCTGGCGGGCGAGGCCGCGGCGGAGCTGGAGCGGCGCTCGCGCGCGGAGGTCTCGACGGTCGCGCCCGGCCAGGACTCGCTCCTATAGCGGCCCGGGTGACGGCCGACGTGACGGCAGAGCACCCACAGCGAACCGAGCTTGCGGGGCAGGCCGACTACCCGGAGCGCCTGCGCGTCGAGGTGGAGCGGTATCTGGAGGCGATGCGGTTCTCGCACGAGCCGCTGACCGCAGGGCTGGAGGAGGCGATGCGCTACTCGCTGCTGGCGGGCGGCAAGCGCATCAGGCCGGTGCTGACGCTGGCGACGGCACGCGCGGTCGGGCTGGAGCAACGCGAGATGCTGCCGCTGGCCGGCGCGATCGAGCTGATCCACACCTACTCGCTGATCCACGACGACCTGCCGGCGATGGACGACGACGCGTTGCGCCGGGGCATGCCGACGTGTCACGTGCGCTTCGGGGAGGACGTGGCGATCCTCGCCGGGGACGGGTTGTATGCGGAGGCGTTCAGACACCTGCTGACCGAACAGCGCTCGCAGCCCGAGCGGATCCTGCTGGCCGCGGCGGAGCTGGCGGGGGCGACCGGTGTGGGCGGGATGGTCGGGGGGCAGTACGCGGACGTCAGTCCCGACACCCCCGACGGGCCGGTGGCGCTGCGCAGGCTGCACGAGCTGAAGACGGGCAGACTGATCGGCGCGTCGGTGATCTGCGTACTGTTGCTGGGTGGGATCGATGGACCTGCGACAATATGTTTTCGGCGCTTCGCGGCCGAGCTGGGCGTGCTGTTTCAGATCGTCGACGACATCCTCGACGTGACCGGCACAGACGATGCGCTCGGCAAGCCGCGAGGCAGCGACGAGCGGCACGGCAAGCGGACATACGTGAGCGAGTTCGGTATGCAACGGGCACTGCAGCTGGCGGCGGAGTCGCACAGGACGGCGCGAGAGGCGCTCGCCCAAGCCGCGAGCGCCGGCACATGGGCTCCAGATGCCGGGGTCGAGCTCGAGCAGATAACCGACTTCATCTTCACCCGCACCTCATGACATGAGCCGCGAGCCCTCAGACAGCCCCAGCCACAGCGACAACCTCAACGGCACGCGCCCCGGCGGGGACAGCGGGGAGCGCACCGCGCGCGTGATCCGGACGGGCCTGCTCGACACGATCTCAGGTCCCGAGGACCTGAAAACCCTTTCTGAGGCGGACCTGACTCAGCTGGCCCAGGAGGTGCGCGAGCACATCATCGACACGGTCGGCGAGATCGGCGGGCACTTCGGCGCGAACCTCGGCACGTGCGAGCTGGCGGTCGCACTGCACTCGCTGCTGGACTCCCCGGCGGACAAGATCCTGTGGGACGTCGGGCACCAGGCGTATCCGCACAAGATCCTGACGGGCCGCAGCGAGCGGCTGAGCACGATCCGTCAGTACGGCGGGCTCGCGCCGTTCTGCTCGATCGAGGAGTCCGTGCACGACATCATGGGCGCGGGTCACGCTTCGACCTCGATCGGCTACGGGGTGGGCATCAAGGAGGGGATGCGCCGGCTGGGCGGCGAGGGCTCAGATGGCAAGGTCGTGGCCGTGATCGGCGACGGCGCGATGACCGGCGGGGTCGCGTTCGAGGCGATCGGACAGGCCGGCGGCCTGGGCACGCCGCTGGTGGTCGTGCTGAACGACAACGGCATGTCGATCGCGCCGAACGTCGGCGCGCTGTCCAGGTATTTCAACCGGGTCCGCCTGAACCCGAAGCTGTGGCACGCGCGCGAGGGCGTCGAGGGCGGACTGGCGCGGCTGCCCGGCGGGATCGGCTCGGCGTTCGAGCGCCTGGGCCCCCAGCTGAAGGAGTCGATCAAGGCGTTCTGGGCCCCGGGGCTGTGGTGGGAGGAGCTCGACTGGGCCTACATGGGGGTCATCGACGGCCACGACGTGCGCGCGCTCAGGGAGGCTCTGCGCGAGGCGCTGGCGGCGCAGCGCCCGGTGGTGGTGCACATCGCGACGGTCAAGGGCAAGGGCTTCGCCCCCGCCGAGGACGGTGGCCTCGAGGGCATGGAGCGCTGGCACGCGGCCAAGCCGAACTCGATCTTGGGCGGCGCCCCCGCGCCCAGTGTGCCGGCAGCGGCAAACGCGCACGCGCGGCCAAGCCCGCCTCAGTACACCCAGGTGTTCGGGCAGGCGCTCGTGCGCGAATGCGAACGCGACGAGCGCGTCGTGGGGATCACGGCCGCGATGAACTCGGGCACGGGACTGAGCATCCTGCAGAAGGCGCTGCCCGAGCGCTACTTCGACGTGGGGATCGCCGAGCAGCAGGCGATCCTGTTCGCGGCGGGACTCGCCCTGCAGGGAGTCAAGCCGGTGGCGGCGATCTACTCGACGTTCCTGCAGCGCGCGTATGACCAGATCGTGCACGACGTGTGCCTGCAGCGGCTGAACGTGGTGTTCGCGCTGGACCGCGCGGGACTGGTCGGCGATGACGGGCCGACGCACCATGGGGCGTTTGACATCGCCTACCTGCGCTGCCTGCCGAACATCGTGCTGATGGCCCCGCGCGATGAGGCGATGCTCGTGCACATGCTGCGCACCGCGCTGACCTACGACGATGGGCCGATCGCGCTGCGCTACCCGCGGGGGGAGGGCACGGGCGTGCCGCTGCCAGCCGAGCCGCGGGCGATCAAGATCGGCACCGGAGAGATCCTCCGAGGAGGGCTCTGGCGCGAGCGCGGCGGCGGGCCGCAGGGTTGCTCTGATCGGATATGGCAGCGGCGTGGCAAGGCGCTGGCGGCCGCCGAGGAGCTGAGCGCCGGACGAGATTGATGTCACGGTCGCGGATGCGCGGTTCGCCAAGCCGATCGACGCGGGCCTGATGGCGCAACTGGCGGCCGAGCACGATCTGCTCGTGACGGTCGAGGAGGGCGTGCTCGCGGGCGGGTTCGGCACGCGCGGTGTGGGAGACCCTGAACGAGGCCGGCGCGCGCGGGGTGGGCGGGATCCCGATCATGCGCGTGGGCCTGCCGGACCGCTATGTGACGCACGGCAAGCCGGCGCTGCTGCACGAGGAGGTCGGGTATACGGGCGCACGCATCGCCGAGCGGGTCAGGGCTGCGATCCTGCAGCGCGACTCCGCGACGATCGGTGCATGAGTCCCCGCCGATCATGATCGGCGAGCGGGTTTTGCGGGAGACCCGGGAGCCGGTTCCTTCCGCACAACGCCGTCGGCGCCGGTCACCGCAGCTGCCGGCATGGTAGGAGCGCTTAAATGACACGACCCGCTGGGGAGGCGGGCCGTGTCGGGGAGGAGGGATGCTGCTGTACTTCGGGTCGATCACTATGTTGCCCGGGCAGAGATCTTTTATGTGTGATGTTGATCACAGAGCTGCGCCCGCGTTCGTCTCGCGCGGCGGGATCAAGCTCGAGAACGCGCTTCGCTCCTGCGGCCTGGACGTGACCGGCAGACACGCGCTGGACGTGGGCGCCTCGACCGGGGGGTTCACGGACTGCCTGCTGCAGCGGGGCGCGGCGGGCGTGATCGCGGTGGACGTCGGCTACGGGCAGCTCGACTGGGGCCTGCGCAACGATCCGCGCGTGAGCGTCCACGAGCGCACGAACGCGCGTGGGCTGACCCCGGAGATGCTGCCGTATACGCCGGATCTGGCGAGCATCGACGTGTCGTTCATCTCGCTTGTCAAGGTGCTGCCGGCGGTGCTCGGGTGCATGGCCGGCACCTATGACGTGCTGGCGCTCGTCAAGCCACAGTTCGAGGTCGGCCGCGCGATCGCTTCCAAGGGGCGCGGCGTGGTGCGCGATCCCGCGCGACCGTCGTGACGCGCTCGTGCAGCGTGGGTCGGGCCGCGCTCGGGCTGGGCGCGAGTGTGCTCGGCTACCACTACTCGGGGCTGCCCGGCCCGAAGGGCAACCGCGAGACGTTCCTGCACTTGGCTGAGCCCGGGCGGCGCGGCGCGGCGGATGCGGACGAGCTCCGGGAGATGGCTAGGGTCGTGGAGCCGTGAGCGACACACATAGGCAGATGACCGTGTTCACGCACCGCCGCCCGTCGGACACGATCGGGGCGTTGCGCGAGCTGATCGCCGCGGCGGCTCGGGCGGGCGTGACGCTGCGGCTGGACGAGGATGAGACGCGCAAGCACGCGGGCGCCGTCGAGCCGGGTCCCGGCGTGGAGCTGAACGCGCCCGTGCTGGACGACGTCGAGCTGTGCGTCGTGCTCGGCGGGGACGGCACCATCCTCAGGGCGCTGCGGCGCTACGCGGGCACGAGCGTGCCGGTGTTCGCGGTCAACTTCGGTGAGATCGGGTTTCTCGCGACGGTCGAGCCCGGCGAACTGTCCGAGGGCATCGCGCGCGCGCTGAGCGGCGAGTTCGAGCTGCTGCAGCTGCCGGCGATCGTGCTCGCCCCGGCTGGCGCCGCCGCTCCCCCTGGCCCGGAACGAGGCGCCCGCGCGGGGATCAACGACGTCGCGATCCACCGCCGCGTCGGTGAGCGCGTCGCCGAGATCGCGTACGCGCTGGAGGATGAGATCGTCGGCAGCGTGCGCTGTGACGGCCTGGTGATCTCAACGCCCGCGGGCTCGACCGGCTACAACCTCGCCAACGGCGGCCCGGTGATGGCCTGGGGCGTGGAGGGGTTCGTCGTGTCGTTCATCGCGCCCCACTCGCTGACCGCGCGCGCGCTCGTGGTCGCGCCCGGGGACCGGCTGAGCATCCACAACCGCTCGCACGAGCCCCTGGACGTGGCCGTGGACGGGCGCCCGGCGGGTGAGATCCCGGCGGGCGGAGCGATCGACGCGCGGTTCGTCGACGCGATCGGCACGATCGCCCAGTTGCCGGACTCCTCGTTCTATCGGCGCCTGCGCGAGAAGTTCGGTCGCCTCGCCAGCTGAGGTTCGGCTGCGCTCGGCGGCAAGCGCTCCCTACCATGCCGCCCAGTGCGGTGACCGGCGCCGACTGCATTGTTCGGGAGGGGCTGGCTGCCGGGTCTCCCACCCCTACAAGACGCTCTATGCGGCCTTTGGCGTCGTGTGCACAGCCTCGCCGCTCTGCAGCGAAGCGATGAACCCGTCGAGCTGGTCCTTGGAGAACCGTCGCTGAGCGCCGGGCGTGCGGTAGCAGGAGATGTGGCCGGCGTCTGTCCAGCGGCGGATCGTCGCCAGTGAGACGCCGAGGTAGCGGGCGGCCTGCGAGCTCGTGAACACGAGCTGGCGGTTATCGCCGGTCTGGGGGAAGGGCATGGTGCGCATGGTCGTCATCTCGGGTCGACCTCCTCGGGTCGTGTGGCGGCCGCTGGGCCCTGTGGGTTCGGCGGATGGGCTCGGCGGGCCATCGCGTCCATAGGGCCGCGCGCGAGCTCGCCTGGGCCATGTATCGCCGGAATGGGCCGACAAGTTGAGCGAGGTGCACGTTTGTGGACGTTTGGCGGGGCGAACCTGCGTCGAGCCTGCAGCCAAGCTGCCCTTTGTATGCAAGCAATCGTGCACAATTCTCGCTCGAACTGGACATTTCGTCCAATCCCGCTAGTATTCTGCGCAAACCTACTCAAGGGTAGTGGCACGTCCTGTGGATGGAGACAGACAGGGCCGCCTCGCAAAAGGCCTGTGGGCCCTGGCGAAGGAGACCTATCGTGCGTTGGTACAAGTAAGCTGTTTGCAGAGGTCGCCTAGCGGCCAGACTTTGAGGGCGTCGCGCGCCGGCTGCGGTCGGTGGGCGGCGCCTTTATCCGTTTAACGAGTCAATCGACTCGGCACGCGCAATCGTCTGGGATCGGGGCCGGGCTGTCGCCGCAGGCGTCGGTGGGCGTGTCGCCGCGACTCAGAACGTGTTTTGAAAAGATCGGCACGCCCGGATACGTCCCTGGACACGGCGCTGGATCGCCACGTGACGGCTCGCACGTGCCACCAGCATGCGCTTCGCCATCCCGTGTCGCCCAGCTTGGTCCATGAACGCCCCGACCGCACCGCCTATTTCAAAACACGTTCTCAGCTGAGCGCCGGCTGGGCGATCTTGCGGGCGCGCCGCTCGAACGCGAGCTCGGCCTCGAAGTCGGCGTCGTCGCCGTGCGCGAACGTGACCGGGCCCTCGCGCTCGAGCATCGCGATGAAGCTCTCGACCAGCTCGCCGTCGAGCTGACGTCCCGCCACGCGGCGCAGCTCGGCGATCGCGTCCTGGGGGTTCATCGGCGAACGGTAGGTTTCGCGCGCGGTCAGCGTGTCGTACGTCGAGCAGACCGCGATGATGCGCGAGGGCAGCGGGATCTCGTTGCCGATCAGACCCGCCGGGTAGCCGCTGCCGTCGATGTGCTCGTGGTGATACAGAATCGCGTCCGCGACCGGCCCGTAGCCGTCGAGCCGGCCGACGAGCGTGGCCCCGTCCTGCGGGTGGCGGCGGATCACAGCCCAGTCCTCGTCGGAGAGCACCTCGGCTTTGAGGATCCGGTCGGGCAGCGCGAACTTGCCGATGTCGTGCAGCAGCCCGGCGGTGTGCACGAGATCCTGATCTTCCTCGGAGCAGTCGATCTCCTGAGCCAGCGCGCGCGCGTAGCGCGCGACCGCGGCGGCGTGGCGCGCGGTGATGCGGTCGCGCAGCGCGAGCGTCTCGACGAGCGTCGTCAGCACGCCGAGCTGCAGCGACGCCAGGTGAATCGAGCGCTCTTCCAGCTGGTCGGCCCGCTCCTCCGAGCGCAGCAGCGCGATCATCAGGTACTGGAAGATCACGATCACGAGCACCGAGCCAAATATTGCGGTCAGACCGAAGTTGGTGTAGGCGAGGGCGAGCACCGCGGTCAGCGCGCCGGCGGCGATCTGCCCGGGCAGCATCGGCACGAACAGCTCGCGGACCTGGCGCAGCAGCGGCCGATTGTCGACGATGCGATTGTCCAGCGCGACCAAGCCGAAATTGAGCGCGTTCGCCACGATGAACACGGCGAACACGACCAGCCCGAACTCGATGCTCTGTACGAGCTGATGATTGCGGGGATCGTGGACATCGCCGATCAGGACCCGCACGAGCAGGCTGCCCATCAGCGGAAAAAACGCAAACGCGGCGAGGTTGGTCAGCCAGGAGGACAGTGGCAGCTGCCGCCCGATCGAGATGACGAACGCTGCGGCTATCGCGATGGCCACGGCCGGGGCCGGTCCGAGCAGGCACATCGCGAGCACCTGTGCGACGACCCCCGCCGACAGGTTCTGCCCCCGAATTGCGAGATTGAGCTGTTGCCCTCCGAGCGACAGCGCCAGCAGCAGCACGACGAGCAGCAGCGGCTGCCATTCCTGCGCACGCGACAGCCACGCGGCGGCGCCGAGCGCCCCAACGAGCAACAGCGCCTCGGCTGCGCAAAAGATGCGGATGGTCAGCTTCGAGTCAGTCATGTCTCGCTTGCATTCCTGTAGTACTTAACGGCCAATCGAGTGTGGTCCTTAAGGTGCGCTCGCAATGCTGGACGGGGGACGATCGGGCGCCCACTCCGGCTCCTCGTCGGTCGCTGCGGGCGCCGGGGTCGCGCTGGTCAGCTTGCCCAGGGGCAGGCGCACGAACGCGATCGTGCACAGGCTCGCGCCGAGCCCCGCGACGAGGAACGCGACCCGAGGCGAGCTGAGCGCGGCGATCAGGCCCCCGAGCGACAGTCCGATCCCGGGACAGATCGCGCCGAGCGATTCCACCGCGCCCATCATCCGGCCTTGCAGGTCCTGCGGCGTGAGCCGCTGCACGGCGCTGATCAGCGCCGCCCACTGCACGCCGTTGCCGATCCCGCCGATCAGCCCCGCCACACACGCAAGCGCCAGCGTGGGCGCCACCGCCCAGCCCAGATACGCGAGCCCGACCGCGAGTGTGCTCGCGCTCAGCAGGATGCCAAGCGAGCGTTGGATCGAACGCGCGAACACGACGCTGCCGATTACCATACCCAGGCCCCACACACTCAGCAGGAGGCCGTAGCCACTGTCGCCTACGTGCAACGACACCTTGGCGTAGGCAATCTCGATCGGCGGAGAGAACTCGAAGAACACGAGTGCGATCGCCTCCGCGAGCAGCAGCCCGCGCAGCGTGGCGGAGGCGTTGATGTATTGCCACCCGGCGCGCACCCGCGCGCGCACCGAGGATGTCTCGGCGTCCTCGACGTGCGGTCTCAGATCGAGCAGCATCGCTGCGCAGATCGCGAACGACGCAGTGTCGATCAGCAGGGCCGCCGGCGCTCCGAACGCGGGCACGACCAGACTGGCGAGCGCGGGTCCGAGCGTGATCGTGATCGCGAAGCCGATGTTCAGCGCGGCGTTGGCCCGGCGCTCGGCCTCCTGCGCGCTCGCCTCGCGCGCATCGCTCGTGCTCTGGCTGAGATCGCTGCCCTCGATGCTCTGTTCGCCGGCCACGAGCGCCACACCGACCTGCCCCGCATAGGTCTGCGCGGGCAGGTGCTCCGGCGCGGGTGTGGCGCGATCGTGATGGTCGTGCGCCCACTCGCGCGCGCTGCGCGCGGCCGCGGCGCGCAGCAGCGCGCTGGCCGCCAGCGCGGCGGTTCCGTCGAGCGCGACCAGCAGCAGGATGCCGGGCAGCCAGAACTGCCGCCACACAAGCGCCGCCAGCGCGGCGGTAGCGGCCGCCTCGAACAGGTACAGGCCGCTCAGCTCGCCGCGCCGCGAGGACGCCTCGACGCGGGCGACCAGCGCGGGCACCAGGAACGCGGGCAGGACCTGCCCGGCGACGAGCAGCGCGGCGACCGCCACTGCGCTGTGGGTGTGGTCGAACACCGCGATCGCCAGCGCGATGAAGCCGAACCACGTGCCGAGCCGGTTGACGGTGTAGGCAGCGACGATCCGTCGCAGCCGCGCGGAGCGCAGGGGGGAGGTCGTCGCGGTCGTCGTGTTCGTCGTCGGTGACACCGAGACGGCACGCTACAGGCCGCTTGAGATGGCAACGAGCCCTGCAACGCCGATCCCGCTCAACCAAGCGCTGGATGCGCCATGTCGGCGTTCTGAGGCGTGAACGTGCGGTGGAGTCGTAGTCGCGAGGCACTGCACGAACCGGAGCTCTGTCCGGGGACGAGCGCCGTCGCTGCGGGGCGGCGATCAGCCGCGACCGCCCGCGACCGCGGACATGGGCTTCTCGACGCAGACCACAGGCAGCCGCGGATGGCGGCGGCCGAGCAGGCGCATCAGCGACTCCGCGTCGGCGTCGTCGAGATCGCCGGCGAGGATCACCATGCGGCTGGATCGGGCGCGCTCGAGCATCTCCGCGACGTCGTCCGCCTCGGCGAACCGGGTGCGCGGTGGCAGTGTCGTGCGGAGCTCTGAGCGCAGGGCCGCACGCCGCCAGGCGTTCGCGCCCACCAGCAGCACCGGCGCGGCCATATCCGGGGCGGCGCTTGGGCCCTCGTCCGCGACGATCCGCAGAGCCGGGCTGCAGGATCCGCCCGGGTCCAGGTCGCTGCGCTCACTCGACTCGGGGCTGGGCGTCCGCGGCCGGCCCAACTCGCCACGACCGCCCAACACCCTGAGCGGGGGTCGGCGGGAGCGCTCGCGGGGGCAGCGCGGTGATGAGACGATCGGGCTCATCGCAGCAGCGCCTTGGAGATCGTGATGCGGGCGTCGGCAAGCGCCGAGGAGCGATCGGAGATCGACCAGCTCTCGGGGAGCGCCAGGTCCGCTTCGACGCTTTCGCGCGCTCCGGCGCGACCGAGCGCGGACAGCCCCGCGAAGCCGGCGGCCGTCAGGGTCAACCAGGTTATGAGGATGCCTAGGGCGATCATCTCGCGGACTCCTTTACGGTCATGCCGCACACGGGACTGGGAGAGAGGCAGATGTGCGTCATAGCCGACATGATGGGTCCTCGCGGGCCGTTTGTCTGTAGAGCGGACGGTGCCGATCGTGTCGTCCTGATGGTGCCGATCTGTGTCGTCCCGTCGAGGCGATTCGTGTCGTCCCTCCGGACCGCGTTGCGTGCCGCGACTCTGCTCGGTGTCCGCCGCCGCCCGGCGTCATGGCCTATTGAGGCCGCGCGGTTGAGCCGCGGTTGAGTCGATCCAGCCGTCCGCCGTCGCGGGTGCGAGCCGATGTCACCGAAGGGTGACGGCGCCCCGCGCCGAGTAGTCTGAACAACCCGCTACGGTGTGCGCCAATGGAGGCTGGCATGCCAGGGGTGGACAGACCGATCAGCGTGATCATCGCCGACGATCACGCGGTCGTGCGCGACGGCATCAGGACTGTGCTCGAGCGCGAGACCGGCGAGTTTGACATCGTCGCCGAAGCCGCGGACGTGCCGGCGACGATCAGGGAGGTGCGCGAGCACAAGCCGGACCTGCTGACGCTCGATCTGACGATGCCCGGCGGGTCAAGCCTGGCGGCGCTGCCATCCTGCTTCGTCGCCCATCCGACCCTGGCTGTGGCGATCCTGACGATGCGCGAGGACCCCGAGTACGCCCGACAGGCGTTGCGTGCGGGCGCGCGCAGCTATGTCCTGAAGGAGGCCGAGCCGGCCGAGCTGCTGCAGGCGTTCAGACTGGCGGTCGCCGGCGGCAACTATCTGCACCCGCGCCTGGGCGCGCTGATGGCCGCCGGCGAGGAGTCCCCGGCCGACGGCGTCGCCCTCTCAGAGCGCGAGCGCGAGGTCGTGCGCCTGATCGCCAACGGCTACACCAACCCGCAGATCGCCGAGCAGCTGCACGTCGCCGAGCGCACGGTCAAGACCTACCGCGCCCGCGCGATCGAGAAGCTCGGCTTCAGCTCGCGCTCGGAGATCACCGCCTACGCGCGCAAGCTCGGGTTGGTGGAGTAGGGGCCTGGATCAGGACCTCTCCACCCGGGCGTGGCGCCACCTCAGCTCGACGGCGGATACGTCTCGTGGACGGGGAACTCCTTGATATCGGGAGGTCCCTGCGACTCCACTCCGGCGGCCTCCAGGGCCTGCTGGATACGTGGCGCGAATGCGTCGAAGTCTGCGCGCGACTCCCAGAAGTCGATCACGCCCCATCCCTCCTCGATCGGACCAGAGGCATGAAACAGAATGCCTTTAGGCGGATTGCCCACCGGATCGACGTGCTTGTTGACCGCGTCGAATGCATCTTGGCTCACGCCGGCAAGCTTGATGCGGATACCAACTGCCATCTCAAACCACCTTTCCTTGGGGACCCATCCCATCAAAGCAGGTTCGGTGTGGCGTCAGCGAGGGCGCTACGCTCCAACACATGGCGTCAACCACCTCGCAGGTTCCCGCCGAGGGCTACCGGCTGACGGGTATCTCCCCGCGCGCGTTTCAGCACCCAGCCGATCGGGCGGCTACAGCCGCGCTCGGCTCGATTCCCTACCTCGACAGGGTCGTGCGCAAGCTGATCGAGCTCGGCTACGAGCGCGCCCTGCGCCAGAGCTATCTCGGCTCCTCGGTGCGGCTCTCCGAAGAGCAGCTCGGCGACGTCTACCGCGAGCACGCGATCGCCTACGCCACGCTCGACATGGCTGACGTGCCCGACCTCTACCTCACCCAGTATCCTCGCCGAACGCGCTGGCGATCGGCGCACGTCGCCCGATCGTCGTCGTGCAGTCCGAGCTCGTCCATCTGCTCGATGCGTCTCAGCGGCGCGCCGTGTTCGCGCACGAGGCCGCGCACATCCTCGCCGACCACCAGCTCTACAACACCGCCCTGTACATCCTGGTGCTGCTCACGCGCTCCTCGCGTCTGCCGCTCCCGCTCGCGCCCGTGCGCACCGCCCTGCTGGAGTGGTCGCGCGCGACCGAGCTGAGCGCCGACCGCGCCGCCGCGCTCGTGACCCGCGACCCGCTTGTGGTCTGCCGCACGCTCATGTGCCTGGCCGGCGGCGCGATGGTCGACGAGCTGGACCTCGACGCGTTCATGCGCCAAGGGCTCGACTACACCGAGGGCGGCGGTGGTCTGGAGCGCCTGACACGTCTGCTGCTCGATCTCGGCGTCACTCATCCGCTGCCGGTTCGGCGCACCCACGAGCTGATGACCTGGGTTCGCTCGGGCGAGTACGACCGCATCGTCGCCGGCGAGTATCCCCGGCGCGACGATCCCGTCGACGCCCGTGCCGACGGCGGCGAGGCGGTCTCCTTCTACGCCGAGCGTGTCCGCGACGCGTTTCGCGACGCGGGCGAGTCCGTCAACTCCGCCGGCCAGCAGCTTGCGGGTTGGTTGCGCGGCGCCGGGGGCGGGGAGGAGGAGGGGGAGGACGATGGCGATGAGACGTAGCGCGACGACAAGCGATGGCTGCGCGTGCGCGCGCCTGTGCAAGCGGATCTAGCCAAAACTGTTCCGCCGTGAAAGGGGTTGCATGGCCTCTGCAGGCCAAGGCCACATCGAGGTCTAGGACACCTCGCCCGCAACCGCCACCGGGCGTCCGGCCAGCGGCACGCTCAGGCGCATAACCGTCCCCTGACCCCCGGGGGCGGGGACGAGCTCCAGCTCGCCGCCGACGAGCTCCGCGCGCTCGCGCATGCCCGACATGCCGAAGCCGCCCTCCAGACCATCCCCACGCGGGCCGAGCCGGTCGGCTTCGGGCAGGCCCCGGCCGTCGTCGGTGACAGAGGCCCTGACCACACCGTCGCGCTCGCTCACGCGCACGAGCGCGTGCGTGGCCTGCGCATGGCGGCTGACGTTCGTGAGCGCCTCCTGCACGACGCGGTAGATCGTGCTCTCGAGCTCCGGGTCCAGTCGCCGGCCATCGTCGTGTCCGGGGCCCAGGTCGATCTCGGTCTGCACATCCAACCCGTCGATCGCCTGCATGCGCCGCGCGAGCGCCTGCAGTGCCGCCTCCAGGCCGAGATCGTCGAGGGCCGCGGGCCTGAGCTCGGTGATCAAGTGGCGCAGGCCGTCGATCTCATCGCCCAAGCCTTCGAGCACGGCGTCAACCGCGGAGCTCAGCGCCTCGCGTTCGTCGAGGTCGCGCGCGTTGGCGAGCTTCAACCGCAGCGCGCCCAATCCCTGCACCGTCTCGTCGTGGATCTCCCGTGCCCAGCGCGTGCGCTCGCGCTCGCGCGCCTCCATGCCGTAGCGCAGCCGTTCGATCTCCACCGAGCGCTCGGCCGCCAGCCGCTGGGCGACGCTCGTGGCGAACGCGTTGAGCGCCTGCCTGTCCGGACCCTTGAAGCCCGCGTCGCGGCGCAGCGCGATCACGAGGCCACCGCCGTGGCCCTCCATGTTCAGCGGCTCGACGAGCACCGCGCGCGCCTCGATCCCCAATTCGTGCAGCAGCGCCGCGTCCTGCCCGCGCGGGCGGTCCAGCGCGACCGGCTCGCCCGTTCGGTAGAGCGCGCCCAGCGCGCTGCCTTCGACCGGCACGATTCGCAGTCGCGGTTTGCTCTCGCCGCTGGCGGCGGCGACGCGCAGCTCGCCACTCTCCTCGATCACCATCAGCAGGGAGCTCGCGTCGAGCAGCGCGAGGCCGCGATCGGCCATCAGACGCAGCAGCCACAACTCAGATCCGGTGAGCACCGCGCGAGATTATGGACTATGGATCCGTCGCGAGAATGTCTGGCGGGTGATGCGGCGTCGTCATCTGCGCCGACGTCTATCCCTCAGAACGTGTTTTGAAATAGGCGGTGCGGTCGGGGCGTTCATGGACCAAGCTGGGATAGATCGGATGCCCACCCACCCGGCGAAGCGCATGCTGCCGATCGTCCGGGATCGGCCAGCACGTGCGAGCCGTCACGTGGCTGGCCGATCGCGAGGATCCCATCAGATCCTCGATCGGTCAGCGCCGTGTCCAGGGACGTATCCGGGCGTGCCGATCTTTTCAAAACACGTTCTCACAGCTCGTCCTCGCGCCGGTAACCCAACCGAGCGGAGATGTGGTCGGCTGTCGATATGAGATGGGGGCCGAGCTCGTCGACGAGCTCCCCCAGGGAGATCATCGAGGAGTGCGTGGCCATGTTCACGGCGGCGAGGACTTCACGGGTCCCGTCGCGTACCGGTGCGCTGATCGAGTACAGCTCCGGTGCAAGCTCTTGGTCGTTGACCGCAAGTCCGAACTCGAACACGTCGTCAAGCTCTTTGCGCAGTGCGCTCTTGCTCATGATCGTGTTCGGGCCGTGCTTGGTGAGCGTCATCTCAGCAATACGCTCATCGCGCTCGCCCATGGGCAGGTGGGCCAGCAGCAGCTTGCCCATCGACGTGCAGTACGCCGGCAAGCGCGATCCGGGCTGCAGGCCGAGGTCGATCATGCTCTGCCCGCGACGGAAGCTGCGAGCGCGATCGATATACACGATGTCCGCTCCGTCCAGCACCGACAGGCTGACCGTGAAACCGGTGCGCCGGCGCAGCTCCTCCAGGTAGGAGTGCGAGTGCTCGCGCAGGCCGGTCGAGTTCAACGCCGACATACCCAGGTCGGTTACGCGCAACCCGAGACGGTACTTACGCGAGGCGCCCTGCTCCAGGTAACCGAGCGCGACCAGCGTGATCACATACCGGTGCGTCGTCGAGCGGCTCATACCCAGCTCGTCCGCGATGTCGGCGATGCCCTGCACGGGCCGCTGCGGTGTGAAGCAGCCCAGAATCGCCAGCCCGCGCTCCAGCGACTGCGAATAACGCGGTTCGCGTAGGCTCGGAACCGGCCAAGCGGGCTCTTCGATTGTGATCGTAATCTCCTTAGTGCTGCTCATGAGCTTGTATGACCTGACGGTCAGGGCCGGGCGTCGTGGGGAGACGCCCGGCCCTACCACTGGCGATACGGAGGCAATGGGAACTCACGACATGCAAGCCGGGTCGTACCCGCGCCATCAAACCACGACGACGCCCCTCTCCTCGGATGAGAACCATGGCCAGCATGGGCGTTCTCTGTCACCACGTGTGATACTGACGCGAGCAGACGCTCACGGCAAGCCCGCTAGGGGAGTAGTCCTTTAGGGAATATCCGAAATCGGATAGTCCTTCGCTCCCGCCGATCGCGGTTGCGTGATCATTGACGGTCGTTTGCGGTGAGAACGTGTTTTGAAAAGATCGGCACGTCCGGATACGTCCCTGGACACGGGGCTGACCGATCGAGGATCTGATGGGATCCTCGCGATCGGCCAGCCACGTGACGGCTCGCACGTGCTGGCCGATCCCGGACGATCGGTAGCATGCGCTTCGCCGGGTGGGTGGGCATCCGATCTATCCCAGCTTGATCCATGAACGCCCCGACCGCACCGCCTATTTCAAAACACGTTCTGAGCGAGCCGGCGGGCGCGAAAGATCAGCATGGCTGGGGTCGTGAGCTCCCCCAACGCGCCGAGCACGCCCTCGGCGGTCGGGCGTGCATCCGGAAGCCACGCTCGCCGATCGGAGAGGTAGAGACTGGCCATGCCGGCCAAGATCAGGCTGTGCTCGACACCCACAGCGTTGGCTCGTCGCGCGGCTTCGGCGGCGATCAGCTGCATACGCGCGGCCATCTCCTGTGGGGAGGCATAGTGAGCAACGAGGCTGTGCTGCCCGCTGACCGCGTCTTCGTCACGGTCGATGAGGCTGTCCAGAAGCGAGTGCAGCGCGCCGGTCCACGGCCAGTAGATAGCCTCGACCATCGCAGCGGAGGATCGTGTCAGCCGTGGGTCGGCTGCGGCGGCGAGAAGTGCAAAGACCGCCATCGAGGACCCGCAGGCAGCCCCGGTCTCCCACCAGCGCAAATTCGTCGCAAAGGGGGTTTCCCGCTCGGCCCAGAGAGTCAGGGCTCGGTGGCCACGTTCGGATGCGAGATTGGTGCGCGTCTGGTAGGCGACTATCCGCCGAGCGTTTCTGCGCATAGCCTCCGCGACCAACGGGTATGAAGGCAAGCGACTGATCGCGTCGCGGCAGGTGTCTACGAGCTCGATGAGATAGCCGTCGTCGTTGTGGCAGGTGTGATGTGCGTAGTAGTCGAGATGGGGAACCCCCGGACTGAGTGCCACGATGAGCGCACAGTGCAGTCGCCGCGCGTTGGTTGCCGAGACGGCGCGCGGCTGCTCGGCCAACGAATCTACGTAGTCATACGCTGCTTGGAAGGCGACCTGGGCGCGCACCACGCAGTTGCGATGTGCGCGCGGAAGGAACGCCGCAAATGCGGCGGCGCCCTCGAGGTTTCCGCTCTCCGCTCCGAGGTTGTGGATGGCCAGCAGGCGGAGCTCGGAGCCGGAGATGCAGTGCGCGCAATGCCGCATGCGTCGTATCTCGCTGCGAACAACCGGGAAGACGCCCAACCAGTAGCGGCTGGCCGCCACGGCGAAGGCGTCGGCCAGCTCCCGCCGTCGGTTGAGCTTGATGGGGCACACGGGATAGTTTTCCGGCCTACCACGCCACCCGAAACCGCTGTCCGCGTCACTCTCGAATGCTGAGGCGCGTCGTCGGGACTCCGGCCGCGGAGTAGCCGGGTAGTGCGATGACGGCCAGGGAGATACCCGCGACGATCAGCAGGGTCAGGAGGAGTTGCAGTCCACCGAAGCCGAAGGGAGCCGGGAAGCCTGTGTTCAGGCGCAGATACCTATTTGCCAGAGCGTGTCCGTAGACGCCAAGGATTGCACCGTCCAGGCATCCGATGCCGATCAGGACGACGCTCTCGATGAACAGGCTTCGCCAGAGCTGCCAGCGATCAAAGCCGTCTTCCTTGAGCGATACGAACTGCACTCGTCGCTGGTAGATCACGGTGCTCAGAGCGGCCGCGAGGGCGAGTGCTGCCGTCAACAGCAAAAGCGAGGCTATCTCGGCGAGAGAGCGCAGGCCTTGACTGGCGTTGTTCTGGAACTGGGTTATCCGTTCACTCATCGTTTGGACCCGTAGGCCCTGTCTGCCTCCCAGCGCGTACTCGACCTCGCGCTTGCCCGCTGTCGTGCTCACGCCCGGCTTCAGGTTGACCTCCAGGGCTGCCGGTTCGCTGGTCTGCCAGTAGCGGCCATAGTCGGCGGTGTTGAGTGTGATAGTCCCCGGCGGCCAGCCGATGTTCGTCGTGATCGCCGCGGCCCTGAAACGCGCGAGTCCCGATGGGGTGGGAAGTGTGAACATGTCTCCGACTCGGAGCTGGTGTTCGGCCGCAAAGGCGCTTGAGACCGCCGCCCAGCCATTCCTGCGCAGCAGGCCGGTGGCGCGAGCGACCCCACCTTCAAGGAGCTGGCCCGTTGGGAGAATAGTGCGGGCATTGCCGGGACGGGCGATGATCCACATGCGGCGTGAGCCGACGTCAAGATACTGACCTTGATCGACACGCACCGATGCCACACCAGGCGCACGGGCGATGGCGGTGATCGAGCGACCCGCCGGAAAGCTGTTGACAGTCAGGTTGTTGCCACTCGTTGTCACCCATATGTTCGCGGTGCCGATGTATTCAACGAAGGTCTGATCCAGACCATGGGTCAGGTCGCGTCGTGCGCCGTCTACAGCCGTGCTTCCATAGATCGCCAGCGCGGCGACGCCGGCCAAGGCAACGGCCCGCACTGCGCCCCCGTCCAGTTCGATGACGGCGATGGCCAGCATTCCCCCGTGACGCTTCGTGGCGAACCGCCTCAAAGACCGCGTGCTCACGCGAAAGACCAGCGGAATAAAACACAGCGCGGCCAAGGCAAGCGCCACCCCGCCGGCGACAGTGAAAGTGGGAACGACTCCTACGGCGATGGTCACACAGAGCACGATCAGCGCCCCGAGGATCGCCAGGCGGCGTATCACACCGGCGCTGATTTGCTGACCCGCTTCTCCGCGCCGGTTGAGCACCGCGTCAACGGGCTCCTTAGACGCCAGATCCAGCAGGATCGGCACGAGCGAAGCGACCAAAGCAGCAGCAACGCCGGCCCCGATGGCTATCAGCACAGTCGTCAGACGGATAATCTGCTGGCCGCTGATCGGAAACGCAACCGATAGATAGATCGGCGCGCTCTTGAACAGCGTCCGCGCCAAAACATCGCCAACCATGACCCCGAGGAACGAGGCGACGATTCCAAGGACGATGGCTTGGAAGGCGAACACCACGAGCACCTGCTTGGAGTCGTATCCCTGGCAGCGCATCTCAGCGATTTCTCGGCGTCGTTCGGGAACGATGAGCAGCATCGCGTTCAGGGCGAGCAGAAACCCAACCATCAGGCCGATCGCGGCAAACAGCGCCGAGGACTGATTGGTGGGCTTGGCGGTCTCATTCAGCAAACGCAGTTCGGCGCCGGCCGATAGCACATCGAGTGTGCCCGCGGCCAACCGTCGCAGCTCGCCGGCGACCAGTCGCTCCCTACCGGGGGCAGCGCTGATCAGAACCTCGGTTACCCTTCCCGGCTCTCCGGCGAACGCCTGCGCGGCGGACAACCGCGCGATGACAAGTCCGCTGGTGGAGAGCGCGCCGATCGCCCCAGCATTGAGCACCGCCCGAACGCGCGTGGTATGCGCCGCGCCACTCACCAGCAGCGTGACAGCCCCTTCGGTCTGAGCGCCGATTGACTCGGCGATCCCCGATGGCAATCCGATACCCCCGCTGAGCAGCAGCGCTCCCGACCCGAGGTCCCTGGTTATCGAGCTCCGCAGACCGATCAGCCTGGCAGTCACGCCGACGAGCTGCACTGACTTGCTCCCGCTCGGCCCCCGGATGACTGCGTTCTCGCGCAACAGCAGTGCGGCGTCCCGTACACCCGACAGCCCGGCAACTCGTTCCGCGAGCCGCTGACTGAACCCGTGAGGGGAGCGCGCGGCAAGCTCGAGCGAGGCCGAGCCATCGACCGCGTGAACGATTTCGCTCGCCGAGCTCAACGCACTGCCGTTGGCTACGAGCACCCCAAAGACCAGTGCGACACCCACAGCGACCCCGCCCCCGGCAAGCAGCTCTCGAACCGCGTGGTATTTCAACCGCCGACGGTAGAGCCCGAACAGCACACTGACCCGCAGACCAAATACCCGCGGGTTCAGCGGATTTGACCCTCTTGACATCACAGGCGAATCAGGGGTTGCAGCTCGATGTCCAAACCCTCGCTCAGTCGCCCATCGCGCATCGTGTAAACCCGATCCACAAACGAAGTCGCCTGCGGGTCGTGCGTGACGAGCAGGACCGGAATCTCCCGTTCGCGGCATATCTCTACCAGCAGCTCCAGGATCTCACGGCTGCGCTTGGAATCGAGGTTCCCGGTCGGCTCGTCCGCGAGCAGCAGACGCGGAGTGTTGGCCAGGGCGCGCGCGATGGCCACACGCTGGCGCTCGCCCATCGACATCTCGGCGGGGGTGTGTGTGATCCGTTCGCCGAGACCGACACGCTCGAGCCACGGGCGCGCGGCGCTTGTGGCGTCACGCAGGGTCATCCCGAGCGCGAGCAGCTTCACGGCGGCGTTGTCGAGCGCCGAGGCGCCGCCCATGAGATGAAAGGACTGAAAGACCACCCCGGTCTGCTCGCGCCGGTAGCGCGCGCTCTCGCGCGCCGAAAGACGGCTGATGTCGCGTCCGTCGAAAAGGACCTTGCCCTCGTCCGGCTGCATGATCGCCGCCGCCAGCAACAGCAGCGTGGTCTTCCCCGAGCCGCTGGGACCGTAGAGCGCAACGAACTCGCCGGGAGAGACCTCCAGCGACACCCGATCGACCGCGTTGACCGTCTCTCCCGCGCTGACGTAGCGCTTGGAGACCTCCCGCAACTCGAGTGTCACGACGCGTCAGCGCTCATGCCACGCCACGCCGCTCCGGGAAGCTGATGACCTTGCGCCGCGAGTCCGTCGAGTACAGGCGCCCGCCGTCGAGGTTCATGACCCGTTCGGCGCCGCGCAGCGCCGAAACCTCTTCGGAGGCGATCAGCAACGAAAGGCCCAACAGCTTCGGCAACGAGTGAATCAGGGCATAAAAGTCCTGTGCGTCCTTCGGCCGCGGCAGGACAGCCGGCTCATCGATGAGCAACAGCGCCGGTTCCCGCACGATCGCGCGCGCAAGCTCTATGCGCAGACGCTCGGCCAAGCCCAGCCTGCCCGTCGGCAGGTAACCGAGCCCCGGCGCCTGCACCAGCTCCAACGCGCGCTGAGCGCACGCCTCCGCGCGCACCATGTTCAACCCCTCGCTGTAGAGAGGCATGGCAACGTGCTCGATGACACGCTTGCAGGCGCCCACCCGCCAATCCCCGCAGGCCAAAGCGATCCCACCACGCCGGCGAACACGAGCACGCTCGTCGGCGCTGCACCCGGCAAGGCCACGATCGCGCCAGCGGACCTCGCCCTCGTCCGGAGCCTCGAGACCGGCGGCGAGACGCAGCAGCGTCGTCTTGCCCGCCCCCCGCGAGGAGAGCACCCCCACCGTCTCGCCCTCGTACAGCTCGAACGAGACTCCATCCAGGACGGCGACCTCGCGCAAGCCGTCGCGGAAGCGCTTGGTGACATCCCGAAACGCGAGGATGCTCATCACCCGTGCTGCTCGGCAACGACCTCTTCGAGCGCTCGGCAAGCCTCCCCGACCCACTCGACTTCCGCCTTCAACCGCTTATCGACCGCCGAGCGGTAGAGGCTCATGATTGTGCCCAGCCACGAAGCCCTCGGTGTCTCTGTCTCTGCGTTCTCCTCGATCTCTTCGATCAGATCGACGCGCAATTCGTTCAACGCACGCAGCAGCTCCGGAATGTCCTCGTCGAAAGAGAACGCAAGCCGCGCATGAATATCGGCGCGCAAGATGCTCGTCGCGGGTGGAGTGATCAGCCAATCCCGACGCGCCTGCACAGCCAGATCGGTCGGATGGTAGAACCGCCGCGAGTACGGCGGATCGTCAATCTCCCGCTCCTCAGACCGCACCAGCCCGGCTTCTTCGAGCTGCTTGAGGACCGGGTAGATGTGCTTCGCCTGAACATGCCAGGAAGCCCCCATACGACGGTTGATCCGCTTGGCGACATCGTACCCGTAGGTCGGACCCTCGAGCAGCACGGCCAGCGCGGCTGCCTTGACCGGTGAGCGACCCTCCACCAACGATGCTCTCTTCGTACCCGCCATCTTCGTCTACGCCGACGATACAACAGATCGGAATTGGTCGTTCAGCGGCGAAGCCCGAACCATGCGTCCAAACAGCGGCACGTGTATGGTCTAGTCGAATTATCCGATCGTGTGAACGGATCAATCGCAAGACGGGTGGCCTGCCGCGCGCCGGCCTTCGCGCACGCCGCGGTGTGCCTGCCTGTCTGTGAGTCCTAGGTCTCCGTCGTCGCGGACGCCTCGCGTTCGCGACCGGCCGCGGTCCGCGTCAGCGCGAGCAGCTGCTTGCCGCTGAGGTCCTCGTGCCAGGCGGCGAGCCCGACCGACACGCGCAACGACCGGCGCACCCCGCCGGCTTCGATCTTGATCGCGCGCAGCCTGTCGATCACACGCCTGGCGACGATCTCCCCACGGGGGCCGTCCGCGCCCGGCAGCACCACGAGCAGCTCGGTGTCGCTCGGCCGGCCCACCCGATCGAAGCGGCGCAGCTCGCGCAGCAACGCGGGACCCGCGTACGCGAGCGCCTGCTCGGGCAGCTCGCGCCCATGTCGCAACGCGAGCTCTTTGAGGTCCTCGATCGCGACCAGCAGGCAGCTCAGCGGCGTGCCGTGCCGTCCCGCCCTGTTGATCTCCTCCTCCAGTCGATCTTCGAGCGCGACCGCCGACAGGCAGTCGATCCGCTCGCCCAGGGCCTCCCGACCCTCCGTCTGAGAGGGCGGATCGACGCGTCGGTGGGGATCGTTGGCAACCATGCCGTAAGGGCGGAGGAGTGTACGCGCGAGCCGCTCGCATTGCGGGATCCGTCCCGCCGCCATGCTGCCGATTATGCCTGCTCTGAGCGATTCTGTCATCTCGCGCAAGCGCGACCCCATCGCTCGCGCAAGCACGCCCTATCGACCGGGCATGCGGACACGCCTGTGCGCGACCCACCCCCAGAGCTTATCTCGATAGGAACGTGCGGCTGGGGCGTTCTAGGGTCGTGCTGGCCGATCGGAGACCCCGTCGATCTCCGATCGGTACGGACGCAAGGGCGAAGGCATGGTGGTGTCATGTCGAGCCCGAGGACAAAGCTCCGCGAAGGCCATCGGGCGCATCCAGACGTGCGGGCCTAGCGAGATATGCCCCAGCCGCACGATCCGTCCCCGGACGCTGCTAGACATGCGCGCAGGATGCTGACCGAGCTGAACGTCGAGAACCTGCTCCTGATCGAGCGGGCCCAGTTGCGGCTGGCCCCGGGGCTGAACGTGCTAACGGGTGAGACCGGCGCCGGCAAGACCGTGCTCGCGCACGCCCTCGACCTGCTGCTGGGGGGCCGCGCGCGGCCCGGAATCGTGCGCCCCGGTGCGAGCGAGGCCTATGTCGAGGGCGTATTTGGACTTCCCGACGCGCTCCGCGACGAACTCGCCGAGCGATTGCCCGCCGACGCGCAGGAGATCGTCCTCGCCCGCCGCATCGATGCGGACGGACGGCGCACGCGCGCCTATCTGAACGGTCGCGCCGCGACCGTCGCGGAACTGCGCGACCTCGGCGCGCGCCTGATGTCGTTCTACGGCCAGCACGAGCATCGCAAGCTGACCGTCGCGGGCGCCCAGCTGCAGATCCTGGATGATCTCTGCGGCCCGGAGCAGTCCACCCGCCTGCGCGCGTGCGCCGACGCGTATCGCTTGAACGGCCGCCTGCAGGCAGAGTTGGAGGGGCTGCACGAACTGCATGAAGCACGCGAACGAGAGCTGGACCTGCTCGACCACGAGCTCACCGAGATCGATGAGGCAGCCCCGGATGAGACCGAGCATGAGCGCCTGCTCGCCGCACGCGAGCGACTGCGACGCCTGGACGCGCTGTGCTCAGCCGCCGGCCATGGCGCGCAGGGGCTCGCGCCAGACTCGGCGGAGGACCCTGGCGCCGTGGCGCTCATCGCGGCCGTGGCCGCCCGCCTGGACACTGTCGCCGGCGTCGACTCCGCTCTGGACGCGATCGCCGAGCGTCTGGGCACGATCGTCGTCGAATCCCAGGATCTCGCGGCGGAGCTGCGCGACTACGGCGAACGCCTCGCCGGCGAGGACGGCTCGCTGGAGGAGGTCGAACAGCGCCTCGCCGCGACCGAACGGCTCATCCGCAAGCACGGCGGCTCGATCGCGGCCGTGCTGGCATACGCCGAGCAGGCCCGTGCGCGACGCGCAGAGCTCGATGGCGCGCAGAGCGCACTCGCCCAGACAGGCGAGCGTCTGACGCATGCGCGCGCGGAGCTCGACCGGCAAGTGGCGGCATTGCGCCGCGCACGCGAGCTTGCGGCCCCGCGCCTGGCCGCCGCCGTGCGCGAGCAGCTCGCCGCGCTCGCGATGGCGGATGCGGACTTCGATGTCGCGCTCTCCGCCCGCCCACCCGGCCCCGGCGGCGGTGACTCGGTCGAGCTGCTGATCGCCCCCAACCCGGGCGTTCCAGCCGGTCCGCTGCGCGAGATCGCCTCTGGCGGGGAGCTCTCGCGCGTGATGCTCGCCGTGATCACCGCGTCCACCTGCGGCGAGCCCGCCGCTCCCGGAGAGGCAGCGCAGCACGGCGCCCACGGCGCCCGCGGGGACGAGGGGGCCGACGATCACCTGCACACCGCACCAGAACAGGCGATGCTCGTTTTCGACGAGATTGACGCCGGCATCGGCGGTCACACCGCGCGCGCGGTCGGTGAGCGCCTGCGGGCGCTGGGGGAGACCAGGCAGGTGCTGTGCATCACCCACCTGCCCCAGATCGCGTCGCTGGGGGCGCGACATTTCTCGATCGTCAAGGACACATCCGCCGATCCCACGCTCGCCACGGTCGTGCAGCTCGGCGAGGGCGAGGTCGTCTCCGAGCTGGTGCGGATGTTGGGCGCGCAGGACACCGACACGACCGCTCGCCGTCACGCCAGGGACCTGCGCAAGGCCGCCTGAGGCGTCCGTGGACACGGCGCGGGACTTTGTCCTCGGTCGCTCGCGTACGTAGGTACGCCACGCTCCCTGCGTCCGCGTCCCGCTTGGTCCACGAACGCCTCACCAATGACTCCCAGTGTGGCGCGCCACGCCCGTGGCCGTTACTCTCGCTCGATGGCCGCGACCAAGCAGCCGCCGAGCACGAGCATGCTCCTGCAGTTGGCGCAGTCAGACGGGCACGCCCAACCGCGGGCCGTCAGCGGTCCGGCGCGTCTGGGGCGGCGGACGAAGCTGCTCGTCCGCCATCTCGCGCGCGGGGACATCGCGGTGATCGACCACCTCGACATCGACCGGGTCTCCGCGGAGGAGCTGATTGTCGCGGGGGCGGTCGCGGTGCTGAACTGCAAGCCCTCCTCGAGCGGGTCCTATCCGAACTTCGGCCCGCAGCTGCTGGTCGAAGCGGGCGTCCTGCTGATCGACCTCCCTGATGACTCGCTGTTCCAGGAGCTGTCCGACGGAGACCGGGTCGTCGTCCACGGCGGGGAGGTGCGCCGCGATGTGGACGGCGAGCGTTCGGCGCGTGCAGCGCTCGTGCAGGGGAGGGTGCTCGATCGTGCGCGCGTGCGCGCGGAGACGGAGGCCCGTCGGCGCGAGGTGGGGGAGGCGCTGGAGCGGTTCGCGCACAACACGATCGAGCACATGCGCGAGGAGCGCGAACTGCTCGCGGGACGGATCGATCTGCCCCGATTCGCCACCGACTTTCGCGACCGCTCCGCGCTCGTGGTCGTGCGCGGCGTCGGCCATCAGCGCGACCTGCGCGCGCTGCGCCCGTTCATTCGCGACATGCGCCCCGTGCTGGTCGCCGTCGACGGCGGCGCCGAGGCGCTGCTGGAAGCAGGGCTGTGCCCGAACATGATCGTCGGCGACATGGACTCCGCCGGCGAGGCGGCCCTGCGCTGCGGCGCGGAGCTGGTCGTGCACTCCTATCCCGACGGCCGCGCGCCGGGTCGCGCGCGGCTGGAGGAGCTGAACCTGCCGTTCAAGCTCGTCCCGGCGCCCGGCACCAGCCAGGATGTGGCGATGCTCCTGGCGGCCGAGAAGGGCGCCCGCCTGATCGTCTCGGTCGGCTCGCAGTTCAACCTCGTCGAGTTCCTGGACCGCAACCGCGAGGGCATGTCCTCCACGTTTCTCACGCGCCTGCGCATCGGCGAGATCCTCGTCGACGCCAAGGGCGTCAGCCGCCTCTACCATCCGCGCCCGGGCCTGACCCCGCTGCTGGTCGTGATCGCCGCGGGTCTGATCGCGATGGTCGCCGTAGTCGCGATGACTCCGGCGCTGCGGGACGTCGTCGAACTGTTGTGGCTGCAGCTCCAGCTGCTCTGAGCCTGCGCTCCTGCAAGAGTTCAAACGATGTTCGACTATCGCTATCACGCGCTCTCCCTCGCGGCCGTGCTGCTGGCGCTGGCGGTCGGCGTGGTGATCGGCGTGGCGATCGGCGACTCCAACCTCGTGTCCTCGGCGAAGAACGGCATCGTCGCCAACCTCAACTCCGAAGTGAACGGCGCCCGCCGGCAGGTGGGGCAGCTGCAGGACCAGCTGGCCGACGAGGAAGCGTTCGCGAACGGTCTGTATCCGCTCGCCGTCCATGACCTGCTGGGCGGACGCAGCATCGGCCTGGTGTTCCTCGGCTCCTCCTCGGACAAGATCGACGGGTTGGCGCGCTCGGCGATCACTCAGGCCGGGGGGGACCTCACGATCGTGGTCGCGGTGCGTGAGCCGCTGAACCTGCAGGGGATCGGCAGTGAGGCGGCCGGCACGCACTACGCGGCACTGACCGGCGATCCCGCGTTGATTACGCGCTTTGGCGAACTAGCGGGCCGCCAGCTGGTCAGCGGTGGACAGCAGGTCGATCGCGAGCTGCTCAGCCGCGTGCGGGCCAGCCTCCTGGGGGCCTTCGACGGGCAGCTCTCGAGGCTCGAAGGCCTGGTCGTGGTGCGCGCCGATCCGACCGGGATGAGCCCTGAACAGAGCGAAGCCAGTGCGGCGTTTGAGACCGGCCTGCTGAACGGGGTCGCCGCGGTGGGGGTGCCTGCGGTCGGCGTGGAGCTGATCGGCACCGAACCATCGCAGGTCCCGTGGTACAAGAGCAAGAACCTCTCGAGCGTCGACGATCTCGACGCGCCCGCCGGACAGGCCGCGCTTGTGTATGCGCTCGCGGGCGCGCACGGTGCGTTCGGCATCAAGCCGACGGCGGACTCGTTGCTGCCGAGCGCGGTGCCGTAACCGGAATGCTGTATAGAAGACCTCACCGCATGCGGTGAGGTCCGATCCCGTACATGTACGGGATCGCGAACGGCGCATGCGCCGTTCGGCAGACAAGTCGCATGCGACTTGTCTCGGGAGTGCGCATGCGCACTCCCGCCCGGCGGCGCGTGCGCCGCCGGGAACATCCCCCCGATACTGGTCCCATCCGCGGACGACGCTAGCTTCCCGACATGCGCGCGCTTCCTCTCCTGCTGGCCCTCATGTTCGCGGCGATCCTGGCGCAGCCCACGCTGCGCGCGTTGCGCGCGGGCGGGCGCACGCGGCCCAACTATCGCGAACGATCTCTCCCGTTCCCGTTCGGGGTCCTGATCGTCGCGGCCGCCCTGCTCGCGCTCGTGCCGCTCACGCTGATCGAACGGCTCGCGCACACCGCGATCCTGTACCCGCGGCTGCTCCCGGTCGCCGTGTATGCGCTCGGGGTCGCGTGCCTCGGTCTGATCGACGACACGCTCGGCGCTGAACGCTCCGGTGCACCCGGACCTCGCGGCTGGCGCGGTCACGGCGCGGCGGCGATGCGCGGCGAGCCGTCCACGGGCGTGCTGAAGGCCGCGGGCTCGCTCGGGCTGGCGCTGCTGACGATGGACCTCGTCGCGGGCTCCTCGACCGGACGCTGGCTGCTGGCGGTCGCCGTGCTCGTGCTCGCTACGAACGCGTTCAACCTGCTCGACCTGCGCCCCGGCCGTGCGATCAAGGTATTCGTGCTGCTCGGGGCCGGCCTGACGATCGGCGTGCGCGAGCTGCGCCCGCTGTGGACGCTCGGCCTGTTCGCCGGACCGGCGCTGCTCGCCGGCGTGTACGACCTGCGCGAACGGGCGATGCTGGGCGACACCGGCGCCAACCTGCTGGGAGGGCTCGCGGGCCTGTGGCTGGTGCTGACGCTGTCCCAGACCGGGCAGCTGATCGCGCTCGGGCTGCTCATCGTCGTGACCGTCTACGGCGAGCTGCGCTCGATCTCCGAGCTCGTGCAGCGGGTGCCGCTGCTGCGCGGGCTAGACTCCTGGGGCAGACCATAGACGACCGATAGGCGGCGCTGGATCGGCGTCCTACAGATCGGTAAGCACACGTCGCTCACTGCGTCCTTGCCTCACTTGCCCATCGACGCCCTATGAGGGGGCGTCCAGACGGTCAGCTACTCTGATGTCGAGCGCTTAGATGAGCATGCCCAGCACTGACCGCCGCGCGGACACCCCAGCCAAGACCCGGTTCATATTCGTTACCGGCGGTGTCGTGTCCTCGCTCGGCAAGGGCATCGCCGCGGCCTCGATCGGACGGCTGCTGGTCGCGCGCGGGCTGACCGTGGCGATGCAGAAGTTCGACCCCTACATCAATGTCGACCCGGGCACGATGTCGCCGTATCAGCACGGCGAGGTATTCGTCACCGAGGACGGCGCCGAGACCGATCTGGATCTCGGCCACTACGAGCGTTACACCGACGCGAACACCAGCCGCGCGTCCAACGTCACCGCGGGGGGCGTGTACGACGCCGTCATCCGCCGCGAGCGCCGCGGAGACTATCTCGGCGGCACCGTCCAGGTGGTGCCGCACATCACCGACGAGATCAAGCAGCGAGTTGCGCTGATCGCCGAGTCGAGCGATGTGGACTTCGTGATCACCGAGATCGGCGGAACCGTCGGCGACATCGAGTCGCTGCCGTTCCTGGAGGCGATCCGCCAGTTCCCCGTCGATGTCGGGCGGCGGCGCTGCATGTACATCCACCTGACCCTCGTTCCCTACATCGGACACGCGGGCGAGCTGAAGACCAAGCCGACCCAGCATTCGGTCAACGAGCTGCGGCGCATCGGGATCGCCCCCGACATGCTGATGTGCCGCTCCGAGGGCGCGCTCTCACCGGAGATCCGCAAGAAGATCGCGCTGTTCGCAAGTCTTCCCATGGACGCCGTCGTCTCCGCGCGCGATGTCGATGACATCTACAAGGTGCCGCTGGTGTTCTCCGAGCAGGGCGTCGACGACTTCATCCTCGAGCACTTCGGGGTGCGGGCCCCCGCGCCCCAGCTCTCGGGCTGGCAGGAGCCGATCGAGCAGGCCGAACGGGCGAGCCGCACGGTCACGATCGCGCTCGTCGGCAAGTACGTGCAGCTGGCCGACGCTTATCTGTCGGTGTCCGAGGCGCTGCGCCATGCCGGCGCGCAGCGAGGCTGCGGGGTGCAGATCGAGTGGGTCGACTCCGAGCGTCTGGAGGATGCCGACTCGGGGGCCTCACGGCAGCTCGCCGCCGCCGACGGCATTCTCATCCCCGGCGGCTTCGGCGGGCGCGGGATCGAGGGCAAGATCGCCGCCGCTGGAATCGCGCGCGAGCGGCGCATCCCGTATCTGGGCATCTGTCTGGGGATGCAGGTCGCGGTGGCGGAGTTCGCCCGGCACATGGCCGGCATGGAGGGCGCCAACTCGACCGAGTTCGACCTCGAGACGCCCTATCCCGTCATCGACCTGCTGCCCGAGCAGAAGGAGATCGCCGATCTCGGTGGCACGATGCGTCTCGGCGCGGACCCGATCAAGCTCCACGACGGCACCCGTGCGCGCGAGATCTATGGCGAGGCGGTCGTCTACGAGCGCCACCGTCACCGCTACGAGGTCAACAACCTGCTGCGCAAGCGCCTGCAGTCAGCGGGCCTGACGGTGTCCGGCACATCGCCGGACGATCGACTCGTGGAGACGATCGAGCTGGCGGATCATCCGTTCTTCCTCGCCTCCCAGTTTCATCCCGAGTTCAAGTCTCGTCCCGAGCGCCCCGCGCCCCTGTTCAGGGAGTTCATCGCGGCTGCGCTCCTGCAGGCGGGCGGTGGCCGGGCCGAGGATGAGGAAGTCGTCATTCGCGCCCAAGACGCCCCGACGTCCGCCGCCCGGTCGTGAGCACTGGTCTCTCAGACGCCGATCGGTCCGCCGGCGGCCCGTCGTCTACGCTCGGCACGCTGCGCGTCGAAGCCGTGTTTCGCGATGTCGACGAGCAGCACGCAGACACGATCGCGGCCGAGATGATCGGTCGCGCGCATGAGCTGGCCAATCTGCCGGAGTGGGAGTGCGATGTCGATGTGCGCGTCCAGCCGGCCTCGCCGGAGGACTCCGGCGCTCGCGACGGTAACGCTCGGTAGCTTGCAGCCTCCATGCTGAAGCTGCGCCGTGCCATCGTCATCGATGTTGGTCCATCCGACGGTCCCGAGCAGGATCTCGTGGTCGAGCTCGATGGCCACCGATCGGAGATCGGCCGGCGACCGGCGATCGCCGATGTA
This sequence comes from uncultured Solirubrobacterales bacterium, assembly GCA_963749285.1. Lineage (GTDB taxonomy): Bacteria > Actinomycetota > Thermoleophilia > Solirubrobacterales > Solirubrobacteraceae > Palsa-744. The sequence goes on from CAVVMD010000002.1 coordinate 980,069, forward strand.
GCGCTCGTCGGGGCCGCGCAGACGGGGGACGAGCTGATCGTCAACGCGCAGGCTCTGGATCTCGGTCTGGGCTCTGGCGGGTTCGACATCGTGCACGTCAACCTGACACGTGGCCTGGCCGGCGACGGCGCGCCCGGCGCGAGCGTGATGAAGCTCAACTACACGAGCCTCCAGCACGCCGTCCGTCCCGTCGAGGAGGAGCCGCTCGGCCTGCCGCTGCGCCGGCCCGTCGCGGTGCTCGCGCTGCACGGCCAGCTCGCCCCGGTCGCGTGGGCGTTCGCGCAGGCGGTTCCCGGTGCTCTGCTCGGCTACGTGCAGACCGAGGGCGGCGCGCTGCCCGGTGGGCACTCGCGCACCGTTCGCGCGCTGCGCGAGCGCGGACTGCTCGCCGGCCACCTCACGGCGGGCGCCGCGTTTGGCGGTGAGGGCGAGGCGATGACGACCGCCGGCGCGCTGCATCACGGGCTGGGCGCCCTCGGCTGGGACGCCGCGGTGTGCGGACCGGGACCGGGGATCGTGGGCTCCAGCTCTCCCCTCGGCCACGGGGGGCTGTCTGCCCTGGACAGCGCCCACGCTGGGCTCGCGCTCGGGTGTGAGACACTGCTGGTGGCGCGGATGTCCTCCGGCGATCCCCGTGCGCGCCACCGCGGGATCTCCCATCACACGCTCACCGTGCTGGATCTGTTGCTGGCGCCGGTGACGGTCGCGCTGCCCGCGGGGATGCGCTCTCCCGTGGGCGCCGATCTGCGCGCCGGTCTCGGGGCGGTCTTCGGCGGTGCGATGCCCAGCAGGCCCGGTCTCGAGCTCGACGTCGCGCGCCCCGCGCGCATCACTCGCCACGACTGGCGTCGCGCCACAGTCAACCTGCCCGGTTATGCCGCCTCCGGGCTGCCCGCACAGACGATGGGCCGCGGTCTGCTCCAGGACCCGCTGTTCTTCGGCGCCGCTCTGGCCGGTGGCAGCGCACTAGCCGAGCTCGCGGCGCACGCCGACGGCCCCGTGGGGGAGCGTGCCGGCGAGCACAGCGACCACCGATTGAAGCTCACAGGACCTCCAATCGGCTAGCGGATCGGGGGCGCCGCCGCCCAGACGGTGGTCAACGTGCAGGAGCCGAAGAGCTGGACGCGAAGCTCGGTATGTGAGCCAAGCCTGCATATCTGCGTCGGACAAGCCCCCGCACAGCGCACGGTCGCTCGCGCAGGCACCCGAGTCCGAGTCCGTCGATCCCGCCGTCAGCGTGCCGAGGAGCGAGCCGATCGGGGAGATCGAGCCGCTCGTGCTCGACTTCCTCGCCTACCTCGAGCTCGAGCGGGGCCTGTCGCGCAACACCCTGCAGGCCTACCGCTCCGACCTGCTCCAGTTCGGCGAGTTCCTGCGCCGGCGCGACATCGGTCCGCTGCAAGCCCAGCACGGCGATCTCACCGCGTTCCTGGCCGAGCTGGCGGCGGGCGAGGATGGAGGATCGCCGCGCGCAGACGCGGATGGCGGGACTGCTGTGGCGCAGGGCGCCGGTGATCCGCCTCAGCACGTACCGGTTGCGGCGGCGACTCTGCGGCGAAAGGCCGCCTGCCTGCGCTCGTTCTACCGGCATCTGCGTCGCGAAGGCACGATCGCGCACGACCCGACCGCGGAGCTGCACGGACCGCGGCGCACGCAGCGCTTGCCGACGGCGCTTACACGCGGAGAGGTGACCAGGCTGCTGAGCGAGCCTCGCGGGAGCGAGCCGCTCGCGCTGCGCGACCGCGCGCTGCTGGAGCTGATGTACGCGTGCGGACTGCGCGCCTCGGAGGCAACCGGCATGGAGCTGGGAGACATCGACCTCGAGGAGGGTGTCCTGCGCGCCCGTGGCAAGGGCGCCAAGGAGCGGATCGTGCCGATCGGCTCGCGCGCGGTCACCGCCACGCGCGTATACCTGCAGCGGGGACGCCCGATGCTGGTCGGCGTTCAGGTGCAGTCAAAGCTGCTCGTCAACCGCCGGGGCGGCGGCCTGACGCGCCAGGGCCTGTACAAGATCGTCCAGGGCCACGCGCGCAAGGCCGGCCTCGAGCAGAAGATGAGTCCGCATACGCTGCGTCACACGTTTGCCACCCACTTGCTCGCCGGGGGCTGCGACTTGCGCTCGCTGCAGGAGATGCTCGGCCATGCAGACCTCGCGACCACCCAGGTCTACACCCATCTCTCGGCTGAGCGCCTGAAGGATGTCTACTTCGATGCGCACCCCCGCGCCAAGCGCGGCTCTCGGACAGGTGCGAAGCCTGATCCGCGGGAGGGCATCTCCGCCTCGGCCGATGGGCGAGGATGAGCTGACGCGAGCCCATCATGCGGCAGGCCGTGAGAACCATGAGTGATCTAGGGGACGGACAATCGACAGGCATCCAATGGGGTCGCCGCGCGATCGTACTCGTGATCGACGCCTGCGGTGTGGGAGCGCTTCCGGACGCCGCCGACTATGGCGACGAGGGCACCAACACGCTGGCTCACGTCGCCGAGGCGGTGGGTGGTTTGGAGCTGCCGACGCTGGCCTCGCTGGGCCTGGGGTCGATCTTGCCGCTGGCGGGTGTGCCGCCGGCGGAGGATCCGGCCGTCCACGGGCGCCTGCACGCGCTCGGTCCCGGCAAGGACTCCACGGCGGGGCACTGGGAGCTGATGGGCATCGTGCTCGACCAGCCCCTGCCGACCTATCCCGAGGGGTTCCCACCAGCTGTGATCGCTCGGCTGGAAGCAGCGATGGGCCGCGAGGTCATCTGCAACCGCCCATACAACGGCATCGCCGCGATCGAGGATTTCGGCGCCGAGCATCTGCGCACGGGCGCGCTGATCCTCTACACCTCCCAGGATTCCGTCCTGCAGCTCGCCGCGCATGTCGAGCGCATGCCCGCCGAGGAGCTGTATCGCGCGTGTGCGGCGGCCCGGGCAGAGATGACGGGCGAGCACGCGGTCGGACGTGTGATCGCGCGTCCGTTCACCGGTGTGCCGGGCGCGTTTGAGCGCACCGAGGGACGGCGCGACTTCGCCCTGGCGCCACGGTCGCGCAGCTATCTGCAGGAGCTCTCCGACGCGGGCGTGCCCACACACGGCGTCGGCAAGATCTCCGACCTGTTCGCCGCGGTCGGGATCGACCGGTCGCATCCGGGCTCGACCAACGCGCTGGCTCTCGCGAGCGCGCGCGCGCTGCTCGCTGAGCTCGATGACGGGTTGGTGTTCGTCAACCTGATCGAGACCGACCAGGTCTACGGCCATCGCAAGGATTCGGCGGGCTTTTACGGGGCTTTGCGGGCGATCGACACCGAGCTGGGAGAGTGGTTGCCGCGGTTGCGCGCCGGCGACCTGCTGGTCGTGACCGCCGATCACGGCGTCGACCCGGCTCGTCCGGGGACAGACCACACGCGCGAGTACGCGCCGCTGCTGGCCCTCACGGGGGAGATGGCACAGAGGCGAGCGGCGGGCGGACACGGCGATGGTGAGCGTCACGACGGTCCCCTCGCCGATGTCGGCGCCACGGTGCTGCGCTGGCTGACGGGCCGCGATGCCGAGGGCCTGCCGGGCGAGTCGTTTCTCGCATGAGCCCAGGACACGTTCGCCGAGAGCACCGCGGGCCATAAGCTAGTCGCGATGCCCGAGTTGCCCGAGGTCGAGACGATCAGACGCCAGCTGGCTCCGCTCGTGGAGGGTCGCAAGCTGAGTCGGGTCGAAATCCTCGACCCGCGCTGGTCGCGCCCGCTCGCGCCGCAGGAGCTTTCAGATGCGCTCGTCGGACGGCGCGTGGAGCAGCTGGGCCGCCGCGGCAAGTATCTGGTGTGGCACCTGTCCGGCGACGTTCATCTGGCACAGCATCTGCGCATGACCGGCGCCGTCCTGTGTGAGCCCAAGCCCGAGCCCACGCACATCCGCGTGCGCCTGGAGCTGCGACCCAAACGCCGTCTGGTGATCGTCGACCCGCGTCGCTTCGGCACGGGCGAGCTGCTGCTCGGGACCGACGCCCTGGAGGCATTCTTCGCTGCGCGTCTCGGCTATGAGCCGTTCGACGAGCGGTTCACCTCCGAGCATCTGCGTGCGCTGGCGCGCGGGCGCAGGGCGCCGATCAAGGCGCTGCTGCTCGACCAGCGGCGGATCGCGGGCGTCGGCAACATCTACGCCGACGAGGCGCTGTTCCGTGCCGGGGTTCATCCGCTGCGCCCGGCCGGACGGCTCTCGCGCGAGCAGTACGCTCGCCTGCGCGAGACGATCGTCGAGGTGCTCTGTGCGGGCATCGACGCGCGCGGGGCCACGATCGACGATTTTCGCCACGTCGATGGGGTGCGCGGCTCGTTTCAGGATCGCTTTCTGGTGCACCGTCGCGAGGGTGAGCCATGCCCGCGTTGCGGGGCCACGATCGTGAAGATGGTCGTCGCCGGGCGCGGCACCTACGTGTGCGAGACCTGCCAGCCGCGGCCTCGGCGGCGGCGAAAGCAGGCCCTGCGAGGGTAGGGAGCGGCGGTCAGGGCCATGGTCCTGACGCGGGGTCAGGCCGTGAGCGGCTGGTCCAGGCGTCCGCTCTCGACGGCCGCCTGCAGCTCGCTGAAGCCTCCGAGCAGCTCGCCGTCGACCACGACCTGGGGGAATGTCATCATGCCGGTCCTGCCCGCGAGCTCGACGCGTCCCTGCGGGTCCTTGGACAGATTGACCTCGGTGAACCGCACTCCACGCGCTTGGAGCAGGCCCTTCACCCGTGCGCAGAACGAGCACGGCTCTGTGCTGTATACGATGATCTCACTCATTACTTCATTAAGTATAGCATTGGCTGTTCGCCGGGGCTGGGCCTAGACTCGAAGGACGATGGCGGGACCTGTCAAGACCGAGGCGATCGTGCTGCGCTCGCTGCGCTACGGCGAGGCCGATCGCATCCTGCACCTGTATACGCCCCAGCGCGGACGGGTGAGCGCGATCGCCAAGGGCGTTCGCCGCGCGCGCAGTCGTTTCGGAGGGCGCCTGGAGCCGTTCTTCCGGCTGCAGCTGGACCTGCACGAAGGCCGTGGTGAGCTGCTGACCGTCACCGGCGCGCAGACCGTCGAGGGGTATGCGCGCCTGCGCTCGGACGCCCGTGCGCTGGATGCCGCCGCGCGCGCGTGCGACGCAGTCGGGCGACTGTTCGAGACCGGTGAGCCTCACCCGAACGTGTTCAACCTGCTCTGCCGCCGTCTGACGCTGCTGGACGAGGGCGCGCAGGATGCGAGCCGGTCCGCCGGGAGTCCGCTGGACGATGACGCCTCGGATGCGCGCCGATCCGTTCCGAGCCCGCCGACCATCGATCGGAGATCGCCCAGCGGGCGCGCGGGCGCGCTTGCGTTCAGGTTGAAGCTGATGCTCGCCGCCGGTCTCGCTCCTCAGCTGGGGGCGTGCGCGAACTGCGGTGAGCGTGAACACCTCGTCGGCTTCTCCGGCGCCTCGGGGGGCGTCGTGTGCGGCGCCTGTGAGGCCGCTTCCTTTCCGCTCGATCCCGACGCGTACCGCTTTATGACAGGCGCGCTCGGTCTGCCGTTGTCCGCTGCTCCGGACGCGCCCGAGCAGGCGCTCGGGCAGGTGGAGCGGGCGATCTCCGAGACGCTCGAGCATCACGCGCACCTGCGCCTGATGCCGGCGGTCGCCCGCTTGTCTTGAGTCGTGGTTGTGCGTCAGAGCCCGGTCGTGACCGCTGGGCTGTCGCTGTCTGTATCGTGCGAGCATGGACGAGGGTCTGCCCATCGCGTATGAGGTGCTCGAGCAAGGCGTTCCCGTGCTGGCATCCGACGGGGAGCAGGTGGGCACGGTCCACCATGTCGTGGCGGCGCCCGAGAAGGACATCTTCCACGGTTTGGTGATCGCCGTGCCGGAGCACGGTCAGCGGTTTGTCGAGGCCGCCGATGTCGCGTCTCTGCACGAGCATGGCGTGGACCTGCGCATCGACTCGGCCGCGGCTCAGGGTCTGCCCAAGCCCGGCGGCGGCGCGGCCGTATACGACGAGGACCCGGGTGAGATGAAGGGCTGGCACCACTGGGTCCACAAGGCGACCGGACGCGGCGACTGGCTGCGCGAGCGCTGAGGGTCACCGCGGCCGGCGGTGGCACCCCATAATCGCCTGATGGGCATCGCCACCGGTCCCGGCTCCGTCGCCGCCGCATTTGCGGCGCGCATCAGCGCTCAGGAGGATGACTCGCTCTCCCCGCTCGCGGCCCGGTCCTACCCGGCGCAGCGCACGCGCCAGGAGGAGGATTGCGCGCTGCGCACACCGTTTCAGCGTGACCGCGACAGGATCGTTCACAGCAAGGCGTTTCGCCGGCTCACGCACAAGACGCAAGTGTTCGTCGCGCCCGAGGGCGACCATTACCGCACGCGCCTGACGCACACGCTCGAGGTCACGACGATCTCGCGCACGGCCGCGCGCGCGCTGGGACTGAACGAGGACCTGACCGAGGCGATCGGCCTCGGCCACGACCTCGGGCATCCGCCGTTCGGGCACATCGGGGAGGAGGTGCTCGATCGCTGCCTGCGTGAGCGCTTCGATGGAGGGTTTCGCCACTACGAGCATTCCCTGCGCGTCGTCGACCAGCTCGAGCGCGACGGCGCGGGACTGAACCTGACAGAGCAGGTGCGAGACGGCATCGCCCGGCATTCCGGTCGGGCGGAGACCCCGAGCACGCTCGAGGGCCGCATCGTGCGTCTGATCGACCGTGTCGCCTACATCAACCACGACATCGACGACGCGCTGCGCGCCGGGCTCCTGCGCGAGGAGGAGCTGCCGGCCGAGCCGATCGCGGTGCTCGGCGACAGCGGATCGACACGGATCGACGCGCTCGTGCACGACCTGGTCGAGCACTCCGCCCGCGCCGGGGACATCGTCCAGGGGTCCGAGGCCGGTCCGGCGATGCAGGCGCTGCGCAAGTTCATGTTCCAGCGCGTCTACCTCGGTCCCGCGGTACGCGCCGAGCACGAGCGTATCGCCGGCGTGGTGCGCACTCTGTTCGAGCATTACGTCGCCCATCCCGAGCTGCTGCCCCCGAGCCCCGTCGCCGCAAGCTCCGACGGTGAGGAAGATCTCGCCACGCGCGTCACCGACTACCTCGCGGGCATGACCGACCGCTACTGCATTCGCGCGTACACGGAGCTCCAGGTGCCACAAGCCTTCGCCCGCTAGCGTTGGCGGGCGATGGCCCTGTACACCAGCGAGTCCCGGGATCGCGTGCGCGACGCGGTCGACTTCGTCGAGCTGGTCTCGGCACGCAGCGACCTGCGCCGTGCCGGGCCCAACCGGTACGAGGGCCTGTGCCCGTTCCACGAGGAGCGCACCCCCTCGTTCGGGATCGACCCGACGCAGAAGGTCTACTACTGCTTCGGCTGCCAGGCCGCCGGGGACGTGTTCACGTTCGTGCAGGAGACCGAGGGCGTGGACTTCAAAAGCGCTTTGGAGCTGCTGGCCGACCGCTGCGGGGTCGAGCTCGAGCGCGAGCAGGAGGATCCGCGCGAGGCCGAGCGCCGCCGCGGGCGCGAACGGCTGCTGGAGCTGCTCGCGCGCACGAGCGCCTACTACGAGCGCTGCCTGTGGGACAGCGACGAGGCCGCGCGTTCGCGCGAGTATCTGCTGGGCAGGGGTCTGGGCGAGGAGATCCTGAGGGAGTTTCATGTCGGGTACGCCCCCAGCGCGTGGGATCGCGTGCTGACGGGCTCCCTGCGCGGCGGGTTCTCCGAGGCTGAGCTGTATGCGACCGGCTTGGCACAGCGCTCGCAGCAGAACGGGCGCCCGTACGACCGGTTTCGCTCGCGGATCATGTTCCCGCTCGCCGACATCCGCGGACGCGTGCTCGGGTTTGGGGCGCGCGCACTGAGCGAGGCTCAACGCCCGAAGTACCTGAACACGTCTGACAACACCGTCTACCACAAGGGATTGCATCTCTACGGCGCCGACCTCGCGCGGGCGCACGCTGCCAGGGCGGGGCAGACGATCCTGTGCGAGGGCTACACCGACGTGATCGCCTTGCATCAGGCGGGCATCCGCAACACGGTCGGTTTGATGGGCACCGCGCTGACGGCCGAGCAGGTCGGAGAGCTGGCGCGGATGGCGCCCACAGTGCTGCTGGCGCTCGATGCCGACAGCGCCGGGCAGGAGGCGATGCTGCGTGCCGCCGGTCTCGCCGCGCGGCGCAAGCTGGAGCTGCGCGTAGTTTCGCTGCCTGCCGGGACCGACCCGGCCGAGCTCGTCCAGGGCGAGGGGTCAGCGGCGATCGAGCGCGCGGTGCAGGAGTCCGTTGCGTTCGTGCGCTTCCGCGTCGATCGGGTCCTGGACGGCGGCGACTACGGCAGCCCCGAGGGCAGGGACCGGATGCTGGACGAGCTGCGGCCCGTGTTTGCGATGCTCCCGCCGAGCGCGCTGCGGATGGAGCTCACGCGGATGGTCTCCGAGCGCCTGCAATTGCCTGAGAGCCTCGCCGAGCGGACGCTGGCGATGCGCAGTGCCCCGCGGGGAGCAGCGAGGCCCGCGGTTGGGGGGGATGCGGGCGCATCCGCGCGGGTCGCCTCGGTGGCCTCGCGCGGTGAGAGCACCGAGCGGGCGTTTCTCGCCCAGTGCATCGCCGAGCCCGAGTCGGGCGCCCGGGCGCTCGGAGAATTGGATCTGTCAGCGCACATCACCAGCGATGTCCTGCGTCGCGCCGCCACACATCTACGCTCGCATCTCACCGATCCCGGCGCGCAGCTGCCCGAAGACGACCCCGAGCTGGCGGGACTGCTGGCCGAGCTGGTCGTGCAGGCCGGCCGCGAGTCGCCGGCGCCGGCGATGCTCGAGTCCCAGCGCATGCAGCTCGAGCTGGCCCGCATCGACCGCGAGATCCAGCGTGCGCGCACACAGGAGTCAGGCGACGTGAGCGAGCTGGCATTGCGCCGCGCCGAAGTCAAGCGCGAGTTCGACCTTGCTTACGAGCGAGCTTTGGAGGAGACGGGGTAGGGTTAGTAAAGTTGCCGGCTCGGTCCGGGGTAGCTCAATCGGCAGAGCATTCGGCTGTTAACCGAAGGGTTGTGGGTTCGAGTCCCACCCCCGGAGCTTCATTGTGCGCCAGCTGCTCCACCAACGCGGCGGCGGTGTCCGCAGGGTCGTGCGCGGAGCTCCACGCGGCGAGGCCGCCCGCGCGTTCGCGGATCGACGGCTCGCTCAGGGCCTTTTCGACCGCCAGGCGCAACGGCCGTGGCGAAACAAAGCGCCGTGGCAGGCGCACGCCTGCGCCGGCCCAGTCCAGGCGGGCGGCGTTCTCGTTCATATCGCCCACGTGGGGACAGGCCACCACCGCGCAGCCGGACGCCAGCGAACGCACGAGCGTGCCATGACCGGCGTGGCAGACGACGACATCGCATGCGGGCATAGTGCGCGCATACGACACCCACTCGACCACTCGTGCATTGTCAGGCACGGGCAGCGGGCGCGAGGGCAGGCGGCGGTTCCAGGTTGCCAGCACCCTGACAGGAGCGTCGGCGAGACCGCCCAGCGCGGCGTGCAGCAGTCGGTGATCGGGGTCCTGGGCGGTCGAGGGTGCGATCAGCACGAGTGGGTTAGCGCCGGGAGGAAGCTCCACATCTCTATAGGGCGGCTCCCACATCAGCGGCCCTACGACGTGCGCCCACTCAGGCCACGCGCGTGGGTACTCCAACTGCGGGAACGTCGCCACGAGCGCCAGCTCATGGCTGATGCCGCCGTGGCCGTACTCGAGCGGACCCAGGCCCAGGCGGGCGCGAGTCTGGTTGAGCTCGACTCGGCCGCGCTCGACTCCGTGGCGGACGGGTCCCTGCACGCGGCGCCACAGTTTGCGCCCGGCCACCGTGCGCGGCAACCGCGCGCCGAGCGAGTAGATCGGCGCTTCGGGCTCGTTCTCGGGATATACGTGCGGGATCAACGTCGCGCGAGGGACTCCCTCCAGCTCCGCGGCGAGCGCCGGCGCGAGCGTGAGGATGTCCGCGACGACCGCGTCCGGACGCAGCTCGCGCACGAGCGGCAGCGTGTCCTCGGTGGCGTGCACGACCGCCTCATAGAAGTCCAGCGGCTCGCCGTTCGGACCGCCGCTCGGGAACACGGTGTACTCCGGCGCCGCCGCGAACTGCAACCCCTCACCCTCGACGTGCTCCTGCCAGCGCCGCCAGGTCTGCAGCGTGACCTGGTGACCGCGCTTCCGCAACGCCCTTCCAAGCGCGATCATCGGAAACGCGTGACCCGGGTCGCCGAACGCGCCCAGCAGGACTCGTTTCGATGTGCTTTCTAGCGCCACCGGCAACCGAAACCGGCGCCGACAGGGCCGGCACGGAGGAACTGGCTTCCGGGTTTCCCCCAAAAAACGCCCGTCGTCACTCCCGCGACCTCGGTGTCAGCTTGCCGCGAGCTCGGCGACGAGCCGCAACTGCTGCAGACGATCATCGGCGGTGAACGCGACCGGCGTGACGCCGAGCGTGCCCACGCCCGCGTCGCGATACACGGCCAAGCGCTCGCGCACGACGTCGGGCGGGCCGCACAACGACACGCTGTCGATCAGCGCATCCGGTATCGCCGCCATCGCCTCCTCGCGCTTGCCTTCGAGGTAGTAGTCCTGGATGGTTGCGGCCTCTTGCTCGAAGCCGTAGCGGCAGACGAGCTGGTTGTAGAAGTTCTGCTTGCGCGAGCCCATCCCGCCGACGTACAGCGCGATGAACGGGCGCATCGCGTCGCGCGCGCCTTGCAGGTCATCGGTGACGAACACGTTCACGGTCGGCGCGATGTCGAACTCGTCGAGCGATTTGCCCGACCGCGCAGCGCCCTCCTCCAAGAGGGGGTGCAGCTCCGAGACGTGCTCGGGCGAGAACAGCGTCGGGATCCAGCCGTCGGCGATCTCGCCCGCCAGCGCGGTGTTCTTCGGGCCGATCGCCGCGAGGTAGATCGGAATCTGCTCCTGGACGGGGGAGATCGTGAGCTTGAGGGCCTTGCCCGGACCGTCGGGCAGCGGCAGCTCCAAGGTCTCGCCGTGGAACTCGACGCGTTCGCGCGCGAGCGCCATGCGGATCACCGCGACGTACTCGCGCGTGCGCTGCAGCTGCTTGGCGAATCGCTGCCCATGCCAGCCCTCGGCCACCTGCGGCCCCGACGAGCCGATCCCGAGGATCATGCGCCCGTCAGAGAGCTGGTCGATCGTCGCGGCGGTCATCGCGGTCATCGCGGCCGAGCGCCCGGGCATCTGGAAGATCCCCGACCCCAGCCGGATCTTGGTGGTCTGACCGGCCAGCCAGCCGAGCACGGTGGCCGTGTCCGATCCATAGGCCTCCGCGGCCCACACCGAGTCATAGCCGAGCCGCTCGGCCTCCTGAACGATGTTCAGCTGATCCTCGGAGCTGAGCCCGAGACCCCAGTAGCCGATGTGCACGCCTAGCTTCATCTGACTGCAACCCTACAGGGCGTCGCCGGGACGAACGAACATCATCTCCGGAACGATGCACGCCGGGGAGACCTTCAGCAGGTAGCGCACGGCCTCGGCGATGTCCTGCGGTCGGATCATCTGCTCGGCGGGGACTTGCTGCTTGGCGAACTCGGTCATCGGCGTGTCGACGAACGCGGGGCACAGCGCGCTCGACTTGATGCCCTGGGGGGCGAGTTCCTTGTTCATCGCTTCGGTCCAGCCGACGACGCCATGCTTGGTCGCGGAGTAGACCGACAGCCAGCCCTGGCCGAACTTGCCGGAGATCGAGGACGTGTTCACGACGAGCGCGTTCTTGTGCTCGGCTGCGGCGGTGAGGAGCAGCGGGACGCATTCGCGGTAGAACAGGACGATCGAGCGCAGGTTGATGTCGAGCTGCATGTCCAGTCGCTTGGTCTCGATCTCGCCGACCGGCGCCCCGATGCCCACCCCGGCGTTGTTCACGAGCACGTCCAACCGTCCGTAGCGCTCGCGATGGGAGGCGACCACGCGCTGGATGTCGGCCTCCTCAGAGACATTCGCGGGAACGGCCTGCAGCTCGTAGCCCTCCTTGGACAACTCATCCGCGGCCGCCTGCAGCTTCTCGGGCCGGCGCGCGGCGAGCGTCATCGAGTAGCCCTCCTGCCCGAGCATCCGCGCGATCGCATAGCCGATCCCGCTCGACGCGCCTGTCACGATCGCTGCACGGTCTGCCATCTGCTCGCTCCTCCTCGTAGTCGTCTCGCCGCCACGATCGGCGACCCCGCCTCGGGCGCGAGACGGCGGCAGTGAGCATTCCACATCTCGCTGCTAGCGTCTGCCCGATCGCGGCCGGACTCATGGTCTGCATGGTCCGGACGCGAGGAGGGCCCGTAGCTCAGTTGGTTAGAGCTGCCGACTCATAATCGGTAGGTCCCAGGTTCGAGTCCTGGCGGGCCCATGGCCGAGGGCGAACGCGATCAGGGCTGGGAGGCGCTCGAGTGCAGCGCGCCTCCCACACCCAGATTCAACTGACCTGACCCGAGCAGGACAGAGCTGGTCTCCAACATATGGCGCTATCCGATGGCGCTACACTGTGGCTGCAATGGTGACGGATACGGCGACGATTCGGGTGACTCGCGACACGCGTGATCTGCTGGCTGAGCAGGCGCGTGTGCGGGGCATGTCGCTGGCGGCGCTGCTGGCGGAGATCGCGCGCGAGCAGGAGATCGAGGAAGCTTTCGAGTCCGAGCGGCAGGCCGTTCTCGCCGACGCTCAGAGCCCGGCGGCGCAGGAGGAGATGCGTCTGTGGGAGACGACGCTGGAAGATGGCCTCGACTTCGACTAAGCCGCACCGGGGCGAGGTGTGGCTTGTGTCGTTCGGTGCCGCCACACCCGGCGAGCCGGGCAAGAATCGGCCCGCGGTCGTCGTCTCGGTCGATCGGATCATCGCTGGGTCGTCGTTTGAGCCGATCGTCGTGGTGCCGCTGTCCAGCTCCAGCACGCCCTCGGAGCTGCGTCCCGAGGTTCGGGATGTCGAGGGGGTCGACCGGCCAAGCCACGCGCTGCCTCGAGCCGTCCGTGGCGTGGCGCGCTCACGCCTGTTGCGCAGGCTGGGGGCACTCCCGCCGGATAAGCTCACCGAGATCGAACGTGCGCTCACACTGATCCTCGGCCTGACACTCGACGCACCCCGCCGGCCGCGAAACCCCCGGACCGGGTGACGAAATATGCCGGCCTGCCGGTCAATGCCTCATGTGTTCGCCTGGTTATGAAGGCTTCCAGCATCTGGTATGTTCTCGGACAATTGTAAGCGGCTTGGAGAGGCTGGTTCCGTCGGTCCCGGTATGAGCGGTACCGTACGATGTTACGCGTGCAGGAGATCGCGACTGCCAACGAGGAGGCGATCAGGGCGTGGGACGGGCCGCTGTATGACCGGTTTGTTCGCTTCCGTGAGATCGTCACGAGCGGGCTCGGCGCCCACGGCGAGCGAGCGCTCGGCGCCTATCCACCACAGCCCGGTCAGAGGGTTCTGGACATCGGTTGCGGCTTCGGCGATACGACCCAGCGGATCGGGCGCATGCTCGATCCCGGCGGGGAGGCACTCGGCGTCGACGCAGCCCCGCGCTTCATCGAGGACGCCGTCCGGGAGACCGAGCGAGCAGGTCTCGCCAACGTGCGCTTCCTCGTAGCCGACGTCCAGGAGCCACTGGTGGGTGAGGGACCCTTTGACATGGCCTTCTCGCGCTTCGGGACGATGTTCTTCGCCAATCCCGTCGCCGCGATGCGCAACGTCCATGCATTGCTGCTGCCCGGCGGGAGGCTCGTGATGGTCGTCTGGCGCCGGCGTATCGACAACGACTGGCTCTACCGGGCGCAGACCACCGTGGAAGGGATTGTCAGCCGCCCCGAGGAGTACGACGAGCCCACCTGTGGCCCCGGTCCCTTCTCGATGGCCGACGCCGACACGACCAGCGATGTACTCATCAACGCGGGTTTCGAGGACATCTCCTTTGAGCGCTGCGACATCCCGATCTTGATCGGGCGGGATCTGAAGGAGGCGCTGGAGTTCGTGATGGCGATCGGTCCCGCCGGGGAGATCCTGCGCCTGGCGGGGGAGCGCGCCGTGCACATGCACGAGCAGGTCAGAGCGGCGCTGCGCCAGAGCCTTGCCGAGTACCTGACCACAGACGGTGTGATGGCGCCCGCTTCAACCTGGATCGTCACGGCGGACGCGCAGTCATGAGCTTCAGGCTCGCCCACTTGAACGATTGCGAGACTGCCGGCAACTGGCAGCTCGTTCGTCGCGCGCTCGAGCTGAGAGCATTCGGCGTCAACGTCGTCGAGATTCCTCCGGGCGAGCAGATTCCCGAGCACGACGAGACCGATCGCGAGCAGGAGGAGGTGTTCTACGTCCTCAGTGGCAGCCCAACACTGGTGATCGACGGCGGGGAGCATCCCGCGCGCGCCGGGACGTTCGCGCGGCTCGACCCCGTGCACAGGCGCACCGTGCGCAACGACGGCGACGAGCCGGCGAGCGTGCTGATCGTCTCGGCGCCAACCACCAGCGGATACGAACCGATGAGCTGGGCATGAGCGGCCTGCCTGAGGACCTGCACACGGCGATTGCCGCCTACAACGCCGCCTGGAACGCCCACGACGTCGAGCGGATCGCGTCGATGCACGCGCCGGGCATGGTGTTCGAGAATCACACGGCCGGCGAGCGAGCCGAGGGCGCGGAGGCACTGACGCACATCGCCCGGATCTTCGAGTCCTGGCCCGACATCGCATTCGAGACACGCAGGCTGTACGTGCGCGAGGATCTGGTGGTGCAGGAGTGGACCGCCACGGCAACCCATGTCAAGCCGCTGCACCGGGGTGCAATCGTGGCCGAGCCGTCGGGCAAGCGCATCGAGTGGAAGGGCATGGACGTGATCCCGTTTGAGGATGGCAAGGTCAAGCGCAAGGACGTTTACTCGGACTCGGTCTCGATCCTCCGTCAGGTGGGGTTGTTGTAGCCATCGAAGTGGGCCGACCTGGCTAGTGCGACTGGCGACCATGCGATGAATTGGCGCTTTGGCGGGGCGGTCTCGTTCCGCCAGAAGGCGGTGAGGCTGCCTGCGGTCATGCCCGCGGCGTCAAGCGATGGTGGGCGTCCACCCGTCGTGCCTGCGGCGGATCAGGGTCTCGATAGGAGAACGGCTGATCTACCGGCGACGATGCGTCATGGTCGATAGCGCGAGTTCTTCATCTGAATACGCAAAACATCGCCGACGTCACAAAGAAGGCGCAAAGTAAGCAGACAATTGTATGTATTAGCGCATATCACCTGTAGTCATGTTCATGTGGAGCAGCGACCGTCCAGGGATGCCCGTAGCTGTGCCCACCAACGCCGAGCTGGGCCGCGCGATCCGCCGCCTGCGGCGGGGGCGGCGCATGACGATCGAAGGCCTCGCTCACGCGGCTGACATGCACCCTACATATCTCTCGGGCATCGAGCGGGGCTTGCGCAACCCGACCTGGAGCAAGCTCACCGGCCTGGCCCGCGCGCTGGAGGTCCCCGTCGCCGTGATCGCTCGAGACGCCGAAGCCGAGGCGCAGCTGGCCGCTCGGATGCGCATCGCCAGGGTCGAGCTCGGTCTCTCCGAGCGCTTTGCCTGACCAGGTCGGTTCCCGGAGCCCTCCGGAGCGGCGAATACGCTCAGGATATGATGCAACAGTCTCGCGAGCGCCTGGCGGTGATCGACCTGGGCTCGAACTCGTTTCGGCTCGTCGTCTTCAAGTCGGCCGGTGGCTGGTGGAGGCGCACCGACGAGATCTACGAGCCCGTGCGCATCGGCGAGGGACAGGCGGCGAGCGGCGTGCTGGGGGATGAGCCGATGCGCCGCGCGCTGGCGACACTGGACGTATTCGACCACTTCTGTCGCGCCGCCGGCCTGACCCGGCCCTCCGGTCTGTGTGCCTCTACCGATCGGAGATCCCATCGATCTCCGATCGGTGGTGCTGTGGACGCCGTCGCCACCAGCGCGATCCGCGACGCCGAGAACGCCGACGGCTTCCTGGCGCTGGCGCGCGAGCGTACGAGCCTGCCGATCCGCGTGCTCAGTCGCGAGCAGGAGGCACGCTACGGGTACCTAGCGGCGGTCAACTCCACGACCCTGACGGACGGCTGTGTGCTGGACCTCGGCGGCGGGTCCCTGCAGCTGGTGCGCGTCCTCGACCGGCGCGCACACGAGCTCGGCTCCTGGCGCCTGGGCGCGGTACGCATGACCGAGCAGTTCCTGCCCGCCAACGGTCCCGCCAAGCGCAAGCAGATAGACGAGCTACGCGAGCACGTCGCCCGCGAGCTGGAGCAGGCCGAGTGGCTCTCGCGCGCCGGGCCGCGTCTAGTGGGCATCGGCGGGACGGTCCGCAACCTTGCCGTCGCGGTTCAGCGCGCGTCGGGGCTGCCGTCCAACGGCGTGCAGGCGATGATCGTCTCGCGTGAGGCGCTGGACGAGCTCGTGACGCGGCTCGCGGTGTTGCCGGCCTGCCAGCGCAGCTCGGTGCCCGGCATCAAGCCCGCGCGCGCCGACCTGATCCTGGCCGGGGCGATCGTCGTGCAGGGCGCGCTGCTCGCCGGTGGCTTCGACAGCCTGGAGGTCACCGAGGCGGGACTGCGCGAGGGCATTTTCTTCGAGCGGCTGCTCGCCGACCGAGACCCGCCGCTGTTCGCCGATCTGCGCCGCACGAGCGTGCTGAACCTGGCCGCGCAGTACCGACCCGACGCGGCCCACACCGATCACGTCGCGGCGCTTGCACTGGCGATGTTCGACGAGCTCGCGCGCCTGGGCTTGCACGGCGGCGATCGGATCGAGCGCGAACTGCTGTGGGCGGCGTGCATGCTGCACGACATCGGCATGTCCGTGGACTACGACGATCACCACAAGCACTCGCGTTACCTGATCCTCAACGGTGGTCTGCCGGGATATTCGCCGATCGAGGTGGCGATCATCGCGCAGGCTGCCCGCTATCACCGCAAGGGCATGCCCGATCCGGGTCCCCTGGCGGCACTGTTCGGTCCGGATGACGTCGCGCGGCTGGACCGCTGCGCCGTCCTGTTGCGACTCGCCGAGGATCTCGAGCGTTCCCGCGACCAGCTCGTGCGCGGCACCCGTTTCACGCTCACGGGCGCACCCGGGGACGAGGCGATCGTGGGAGCAAAAGGCGCGCAGGACGACGGCGAGATCGAGCTGCGCCTGATCGCCGACGGCGAGTCGGCCGTGCCCCGCTGGGCCGCCCGACGCGAGAGCGAGCTGTTCGCCCGCGCATTCCACCGCGAGCTGCTCGTCGCCGCCTGACGGCCGCTGGGCGGCGCGCATGCGGCGTCCTCACCAACGGCTTTCGCCGTCGGTGCCGGCTCGCGTACCGATCGTCGATCAGATGCGATCGACTGATCGGCCAGCACGCCACGCTCCCTGCGTCCTTACCGATTGGAGATCGACTGGATCTCCAATCGGCCAGCATGCCCATCGACCGTCTAGGCAGGGCGAAAGTTCCTCAGCCCGGCCCTCGCCTCAGCTCGCCCGCAGCGCGCGCTCGTGCCCGGCGCAGTCGTACAGCAGCAGGGCGTTGGGGTTGACCGGTCGCGGCTGCCACGCGACCGCGGGGATCACCTCGCAGGAGTCGATCACGGCAGTTGTAGCCGCGTTGCCGCCGCGTTCGGCATACGCGCCGCCGAGCACGACATAGCGGGCTTCGCCGCGCTGCACGAGCCGCGCGAGGCTCGGGCCATCGAGCGCTGGGTCGTTGCCGCTGTAGCCGCCCATCGCGGCTGCGTCGTGACCGAGCAGAATGATCGGCGCGGCGGTGTCCGAAGCCTCGGTCAGCACAATCCAGCGACTCCCCGGACGGTGGGCGTTGACGTAGGCGACCAGCGCCTTGGTGACCCGCAGGCTCGACGGGGTCAGATTGAGCGGACCGACGGACGCAGCTGCGTGCGGGCCGGCGGCCGGGAACGTGCCCTCGACCGGAAATTCCCAGGTGGTTGCCGCGTAGGCGCCGGGGGCGAGCAGCAGCAGTCCGAGCGTCAGCGCCATCGCCTGGCGCGTCCAGCGGCGCAGCACCAGCAACGTGACGACGCCGATGGCGCCACCGACGATCAGCACCGGCCAGAACCAGTGCATGTAGCGATCGTGCTCCAGTAGCGTCAGCTGGGCCCAGACCGTAAGACCGACCGCGATCGGGATCAGCGCCAGGCGCAATCCCCGGCGCCGGCCCAGCTCGACGAACGCCACCGCGCCAGCGCCGATCATCGCGGCCGCTCCGGGCCCCAGTGCCGATACGTAGTAGGGGTGCACGATGCCCTTCGACAGGCTCAGCACGGCCGCCTCGATCAGGAACCAGACTCCCAGCACGATCAGTCCCGCCACGCGTGGGTCACGCCGGCCGCGACCCTGCTCGGGGCTGGCGTCGATTGACCACAGCGTGAGCGCGATCAACCCCAGCAGCGCGAACGGCAGCATCCATCCGGCCTGCCCGCCCAGCTCTGAGCCGAGCAGCCGCAACGGACCTGTGGCCCCGCCGAAGGCGGTCGGGCTACGTGCGCGGCCGTTGGGAAGGATGGGGGGAGCGGTCGCGCTTTGTGCGGCGCGATCGCGGGAGCGATCCCGATCGGAGTGCCCGGCCGATTGGTGGGCAGGCCGCCCGTGGGCCGCTGGCCGGGCCCCGATCCCCCAGCCCCAGTCCCAGCGCCGGCCACGCGTTGGGCGCGGGCGCGCAGCGCTTCCTTTTCGATGTGCGCCAGGGAGCCGTGCTTGACGACGATCGGGATGCGCCCCGGGCCGCCGACCTGCCCTTCGACGCGCCCGAACCCGTTGTAGTCGAACGTCAGGTTGTGCTCGGTGTTATCGATCGAGCCGCCCACGAACGGCCGCTGCGAGGCGGGCGTCAGTTCCACAACGGCCGACCACGAGACGGATACGACGAGCAGCACCGCGCCCGCCGCGAGCAGGTGAGCGCAGCGGCGTGCGAACGATCCCGGCGCGCACACCAGGCAGCCGAGGCCGAGGCCGGGGACGACGAGGTACGCGGCCAGGGTCTTCGTGTTGAACGCGAGCCCGACGAGCACCGCACAGCCCAGCAGCGTGCGCAGCCTGCCCGTTTCGATCGCGCGCAGGCCGACACCGCAGGCGAGGATCATCAGCAGGATGAGGAGTGGATCCACGCCGTTATCCCGTGAGACCGCGACGAACGACGGATACACAGCCAGCGCCAGCGCGCTGGCGACCCCCGCCGCGGGCCCGAACCGGGGTCTCACAACCCAGTACATAGCGGCCACGGCGAGCACGCCGATGATCGCCTCGGGCAGCAGCAGGCTGAGCGGTGTGAATCCGAACAGCTTCGCGCTCAGCGCCTGCACCCACAGGCCCAGCGGGGGCTTGTCGACGGTGATCAGCCCGCCGGGGTCGAACGAGACGAAGAAGAAGTTGTGCAGCGAGTGAAGCATCGAGCGCACGCCCGCCGAGTAGAACGTGTTCGCGTACTCGTTCTGGGACAGCCGGTTGATGTTCAGCACGGCCGACAGCGCCATCACCGCTCCCAGCGCGATGTGCTCGGGTCGCACCCGCCCCAGCACGCGTGCGCGCCGCAACGGCGCCGCCGGGTCCCCCGAGCCGAGCGGCTGTGTCGCCGGGAGGGTCGTCGTGGTCTGCTGGGTGGAGTTCATGGCGAGGAGAGCGCCGCCAGCAACCGGTCGAGGTCGCCCTCGTCGTTCCAGGCCCCGACGGACGCTCGCAGCCAGGGCGCGCCGGGAATGTTACGCAGGATCACCCCGCACTCGCGCAACCGATCGAGCTCGCGCTCGGGGTCGGGGCTCTGAAACGAGACGAGCGTGCTGTCTCCGCGCGCCACCACGGTCCGCCCCCGCTCGCCCAGCAGCTCGACCAGCCTTCCGGCCAGCCCGCGCGCGCGCTCGTGCACGGCCTGCCAGCCGGCGGACTCCAGTACGCGCACGGCGCCCAGCGCACATGCGACCGTCTCGGCGCTCAGCGACATCGAGTCCAGGGCACGCGCGTCCTCGTGGATGCGGGCATCCAATCCGGCGTCCGGGTTGGCGAGGTTCGCATAGCCGCGCCGCTCGATTCGCAGCCGCTCGCGCAGGCCGGGGCTGACGTACAGCATCCCCGTGCCGTCAGGTCCGCACATCCACTTCTGGCCTGCTCCCGCATACGCGTCGCAGCCCAGCGCCGCCACATCGACCGGGATCGCGCCGACGCCCTGGGCGCCGTCGAGCAGGACCGGCACGTCCAGATGCCCCAGCCCCTCTGGCGCAATGCATCCGCTCATCCAGCCTACGTGCGAGCACGCCACCAGGCGCGTGCGTGGGCTGACCGCATCGGCGATGTCTGACAGCGCCACCATGCGCACCGTCACGCCCCTCACGTCTTGGGCCGCGCCCAGCGCGCCCAGCAGGCCCGGGTGCTCCTCGTCGCTGGTGAGGACCTCATCGCCCGCGCCCAGCTCCAGCCCGCCGATGACCTGGGCGATGCCCTCGCTGGTGCATGTCGTCAGCGCGAGCTCACTCGGCTCGCACCCGAGCGCGGTGGCGTAGGACTCGCGCAGCTGCCTGTTCAGCTCCACGCGCCGTTCGAAGTGGGCCCGGGCGCGCCCATCCTCGGCCTCGCGCGAGAGCTCCGCTGCCGCTGCGCGGACGGCCGCCGCCGGCAGCGGTCCGTCGGTGCCCGCGTTCAGGTACGCGAGTCGGCTCAGGACGGGAAACTCGGCGCGCAGCCCGGGGTGCTCCACAAACCGCGAGAATACCCGCATGCCCAGAGCACATCGGCAGACGCCCCTGTGGGAACCGACCGTGCAGGACCGCGAACGCGCGGAGATGACCAGGTTCATGCGCTGGGCGGGGGAGTGCTGCGGACGCGAGTTCGCCGACTACGCCGAGCTGTGGGACTGGTCGGTGACCGAGGTCGAGGAGTTCTGGGCGGCGATCTGGGAGTACGGCAGCGTGCGTGCCTCCCGGTCGTATGAGCAGGTGCTCGACTCGCGGCGGATGCCCGGCGCGCGCTGGTTTGCGGGCGCCGAGCTCAACTACGCCGAGAACATGCTCGCCGATCGCGACTCGAACAAGGTGGCAGTCCTGCACGCCTCGGAGCTGCGTGAGCTGGACTCGCTCACGTGGGTGCAACTCACCGCGCAGGTCGCGGCGACGGCCGCCGGTCTGCGCGCGCTGGGTGTCGAGCGCGGCGATCGCGTGGTCGCCTACATGCCGAACATCCCCGAGACGCTCATCGCGCTGCTGGCTGTGGCCAGTATCGGTGCGATCTGGTCCAGCGCGGCCCCGGAGTTCGGCGCGCGCAGCGTGATCGACCGGTTCGCGCAGATCGAGCCGGTCGTGCTGCTGGCGGTCGACGGATACCGGCATGGGGGCCGAGACTTCGATCGCACCGACGCGCTGCGCAGCATCCTGGCCGAGCTGCCGAGTGTGCGCAGCACGGTGCTACTGCCCTATCTCTCATCCCACGCGTCCGCCGCCGGCCTGCCGGGAGGCATGAGCTGGAGCGAGCTGTGCGCATTGGGCGCCGGGGATCGGGCTCGCGACAGCGTGGGCGATGGGGATGGCGCCGGTCCCGGTAATGGCGGCGGGGCGCGCGCGCATGACGCCGCCGCCGCGGCGCTGCGGTTCGAGCAGGTGCCGTTCGACCATCCCCTGTGGGTGCTCTACTCCTCGGGCACGACCGGGCTGCCAAAGGCGATCGTGCACGGGCACGGCGGCATCCTGCTCGAGCAGCTCAAGAAGAGCCGGCTGCACCTGGACCTGCGCCGGGGTGACCGCATGTTCTGGTACACGACGACCGGCTGGATGATGTGGAACTTCCTGATCGGCTGCCTGTTCAGCGACGCCGCGATCGTGCTGTACGACGGCAGCCCCGGCCATCCCGACATGGGCGCGCTGTGGCGGCTGGCCGAGCAGACTGAGATGACCTGCATGGGCGTCTCGGCGGGCTACCTCGGCGCGTGTGCGAAGGCGGATGTCGAGCCCGCGCGCGATTACGACCTGCATGCCCTGCGCGCGATCGGCTCAACCGGCTCGCCGCTTGCGCCGGAGAGCTTTCGCTGGGTCTATGAGCACGTCGGTCCGAAGCAGTGGCTGTTCTCCACCAGCGGCGGCACCGATGTCTGCACCGCGTTCGTCGGCGGCTGTCCGCTGCTGCCGGTTTACGAGGGCGAGCTGCAGTGTCGTGTGCTCGGCTGCGCGGTCGAGGCCTGGGACGAGGCCGGTCACAGCGTCCTCGACGAGGTCGGCGAGCTCGTGCTCACGCAGCCGCTGCCTTCGATGCCGCTGTTTTTTTGGGGTGAGGATGCCTCCCGATCGCGATGGTCATGGCGGCGAGCGCCTCAGGGAGAGCTATTTCGCGATGTACCCGGGCATCTGGCGCCACGGCGACTGGATCCGGATCACTCCGCGCGGGGGGGCGGTCATCTACGGCCGCTCGGACTCGACGATCAACCGCCAGGGCGTGCGCATGGGCACGAGTGAGATCTACCGCGCGGCGGGCGCGGTGCCGCAGGTGCTCGATGCGCTGGTCGTGGACGTCCCGCGGCGTGGCGAGGACGGTGAGCTGTGGATGATCCTGTTCGTCGTGCTCGCCCCCGGCGTCGTGCTCGACGAGGAGCTGACGGCCCAGATCAAGCGGCGCATCCGTGAGGACTGCTCGCCGCGCCACGTCCCGAACGAGGTGCTGCAGATCGAGCAGGTCCCGCGCACGCTGTCGGGCAAGGTGCTGGAGGTGCCGGTCAAGCGCATCCTGATGGGCGCCCCGCCGCACGAGGCCGCGAGCGTCGATTCGCTGGTCGATCCCAGTTCACTGGACTACTTCGTGGAGCTGGCGAAAACGCTGTAGCGCTTTCTCTAGGGTCGTGAACCAAGCGGGGCGCGGACGCAAGCAGCATGGTGTGCTCAGGCGGCGAGCTGTCCGGGCGCCGCCACGGCCGCCATGGCCGGCGCGGTCGCCGCCTCGGCGCGGTAGTGCGGCTTGGCAAGCAGCAGCTGCACGTCACGGATGCGCCGCTCGCGAAACCCGCCCTCGCAGTAGCTCAGGTACAGCTCCCACAGCCGGCGAAACCGCTCGTCATAGCCGAGCGCTGCGATCCGCTCGGAGGCCGCCTCAAAGCGTTCGCGCCAGCGCGCCAGGGTGGTGGCGTAGTGGGCGGTGATGTCCTCGAGGTGCGCCTGGCGCAGGTCGGTGACGCGCGCGAGCGAGTGCGAGATCACCTCCAGCGAGGGCAGGCAGCCGCCCGGGAATATGTAGGTGTTGATGAAGCTCCGGCCAGCCTTCTCGACCTCGTAGGCGCGATCGTCGATGACGATCGCCTGCAACAGCATCGCGCCGTTGTCGGCCAGCAGGTGCGAGCAGCGGCTGAAGAACGTCGAGATGTACTGCCATCCGACGGCCTCGATCATCTCGATCGAGACGAGCTTGTCGTAGTGGCCGCGCAGGTCGCGGTAGTCCTGGGCCAGCACCGTCACGCGGTCCTGTAGGCCCGCTTCGCGCACCCGCTCACACGCGTAGGCGTGCTGTTCGCGCGAGATCGTCGTCGTCGTGACCCTGCATCCGTACTGCTGGGCGGCATATACCGCGAACCCACCCCAGCCCGTTCCGATCTCGAGCACGTGGTCCTCCGGCCCGAGCTCGAGCTTCGCGCAGACCCGCTCGAGCTTGGCCAGCGAGGCCTCCTCCAGCGTGGTGGCGGGCGACTCGAACACAGCACACGAGTACATCATCGTGGGGTCCAGGAACTGCTCGAACAGCTCATTGCCCAGGTCGTAGTGCGCGGCGATCCGTCTGCGCGAGCGCGCGGGCGTGTTGCGCGCCAGCCAGCGCATCCAGCGTTGCCCCGGGATCAGCACCGGCGCCAGCACGCGTCGCAGGCGATCCAGCGCGCCGACGTTCAGCGCGGCCAGGCGGGTCAGCGCGACCAGATCCGAGCACTCCCACAGGCCGTCCATGTATGACTCGCACAGCCCGACGCTGCCGCGCAGCAGCGCCCGGTAGAACCGGGGCGAGCGCACCTCCAGCGTGACCCGCGGCGGGCTCCCGGCGGCCGTCGTCGTGTCGCCGAATGTCAGGCGCTCAGCATCCTCCACGAGCGTCAGCTGACCGCCGTGGATGCGTCGCAGCAGGCGCAGGACGAGCCGACGGGCGAGACGGTCACGCCACGCAGCTTTTGCGCCGTTCTCGACCTGGGAAGGGTCCAGCGCCCGAGCTCTCCTCAGCGGTCCGATCGCGCTGCTCATGGCGGCAGCGTCTCGTGCCGCGGATGCGGAAAGTACCGTGCCCCGCGCAGTCTCAGCCGCAGGGCGTGCGTGTAGATACGCGCGAGGATTCGCGCGGTCAGGAACGGATAGCGCAGGAGCGCTCGGCGCAGCGCCCCCGGTCTGAGCTCAGTGCGGCGCAGCGACAGCGTCGCGTCGAACTCGCGCTGCCCAGCGTCCGCGCACAGGGATTCGATGTGCACGATCAGGTCCTCGCCCGGCACGGTCAGCCGCCAGTCATAGACGTGGTTCATGCCCATCAGCGGCGAGACGTGCAGGCGCTTGGCGAGGCGGTCGTGCATGACCTCGACCCTACCCCGATCGGCCGTGTGCTCCACGTTCATGACGTAGGCGTGGCGCTCGCCCCACGGCGTGTTCGTCACCTCGGCCACGACCGCGCGCACGTGCTCGCCACGGGAGTCGAAGCAGTAGTAGAAGCTGACCGGGTTGAAGCAGTGCCCGTAACAGCGCACGTGCGTGAGCAGCCGGATCGGGCCGTCGGGTCGCGTGCCGGTGCGCTCGGCGACCAGCTCGCGCACGGCGACGTCCAGTGGTGTGGCGGGATCGCCGAGGTAGTCGGCCCGCCGGAACCATGCCACGGCCGGTCGCCGTGCCGAGCACAGCCGGCTGAGCCCGTCGAACAGCTCAGGCAGCTCATCGAGGTCGAGGTAGGCCATGAACAGTGAGTAGTGAAACTCGTCGCGCACCGTCCCCATGCGGCGGTGGCGGACTGAGCCCTCGTACAGGCAGCTGCGCAGCGGATGGTTCCCCGGTCGAGCGCCCGGACGAGCCAAGACGTCCGGCAGGATCTCGCGCTCGGGTGCGGCGGTCACGACGCTCACAGCGTCACCCCGAACGGCGCGCACGCGCGCAGCGCGCTGACGACGCCATCCTCGTGAAACCCCCAGCCCCAATAGGCGCCGCAGTAGTGGGTGCGCCGCTCCAGCCCGCCGATCGAGGCGTGCTCGGCTTGGGCCGCCACGCCCTCGGGCGTATACACCGGGTGGGCGTAGTCGATCGTGCGGATGATCTGAGCCGGGTCGATCGCCGCGGTGCGGTTCAGCGTGACGCAGTAGTCGCGATTGGCGTGCAGACGCTGGAGGTGGTTCATGTAGTAGGTGACGGTGCTCATGGACGTGGGCTCGCGCAGCAGGTGATAGTTCCACGCCGCCCGGGCGCCGCGCCGGCGGGGCAGCAGCGAGCTGTCGGTGTGCAGCACCGCCTCGTTGCGCTGATACGGGATCGCGCCGAGCAAGCGTGACTCCCGCTCAGAGGGGTCGCGCAGCAGTCGCAGCGCCTGGTCTGAGTGGGTGGCGAGGATCACGTGGTCGTAGCGCTCCGGCGCCTGGCCCGCGGCGGTCAGCTCGACGTGGTCGGGCAGGCGCGCGATTGAGTGAACGGCACAATCCAGGCGGATACGCTCTGCAAACGGCCGCGTCAGCGCCTCGACGTAGCGCGCCGAGCCCCCGGAGACCGTCGCCCAGCGGGGGCGGTCGCGAAACCCGAGCATGCCGTGGTTTGCGAAGAACTCGGCCAGGAACCGCGCCGGGAACGAGTGCAGGCGGCGCGGGTCGGCGGACCACACGGCGCTGACCTGGGGGACGATCAGCCGCTCGACGAACGGGCGTGAGAACCGGTGCCGGACGAGGAACTCGCCGAGGGACTCGCCGCTGTGCTCCTCGCGCGTGAGCAGCCGGCGCAGCTCGCGGTTGAACCGCAGCAGGTCGGCGATCATCCGCTGAAACCGCGGGCTGAGCAGGTTGCGCGGCTGACACAGCAGGCCGCGGGGCGTGCCCGAGTACTCGAAGTCCTCATCTGCGCCAGAGACCGAGAAGCTCATGTGCGTCGCCTGCCTCGCCACCCCCAGCCGGTCCAGCAGGCGAGTGAATTGAGGGTAGTTGCGGTCGTTCATGGCGATGAACCCGGTGTCCACGTGATGAGTCTCATGCGCTGTGTCGACCCTGATCGTGTTCGTGTGCCCGCCCGCGTAGGCGCCCGCCTCATACACGACGACGTCGTGCTCGCGGTGCAGCAGGTGCGCTGCCACCAGGCCGGAGACGCCCGCGCCGACGATCGCGATCCTCATCGGGTGACTCCGGTGGTGGGAGTGATGCCGTGCGTGATGCGGTCGCTCATCATGTGTGTGCCTATGCGGTCCGGATCAAGACAACGGATCATCGCGGATCGCCGGCCCATGCAGGAGTGGGGGGCGCCGGCGTCGAATGACAGCGCCGATGAAGCGTGTCGCGACCGCAACCGCCCCCGCTCAGCCCGTGAACGGCACCAGCGAGCACCAGAGCCTGTCGAAGTACATCCGCGCGCGCTTTGACGAGTGCTCGCGCTCGCAGAAGGACGTCGCGCAGTACATCGTCGACCATCTCGACGAGGCGGCGTTCCAGACCGCGGAGGAGCTGGCGCGCCGCGCGAACACGTCGAGTTCGACGGTCGTGCGGTTCTCGCAGGCGCTGGGGTTCGAGGGGTTTCCCGAGCTGCAGGCGGCCGCGCGCGAGGAATACCGCCGCGTGCACGCCAAAGCGCCGGCGGGCGCGAGTGAGACGGGTCCTGCCAGCTCCACGCCGCTGTTCTCGCTGGACCAGAACGAGTTCGAGACGTCGCTGACCGCCGACTACCTGAACGTCGAGGAGACGGCGCGCAAGATCTCGCGCAGCTCCGTGGAGGCGCTCGTGGAGGCGATCGTCGACGCCGAGAAGGTGCTCGTCGCCGGCACCGATCAGATGGCGTTCTTCGCCAGCTACCTGCGGCATCTGCTGATGCTGCTGGACTTGCGCGTGGATGTCGTGGCGAGCCCATCCCAGGAGGCGCTCAGCCGGCTGGGACGGATCGATCAGGGCACGCTCGTGATCGGGCTCTCGGCGGGGCGGCCCCATCCGCTGGTCGTGCGCGCGATGAAGCTCGCGCGCCACCGCAAGGCGCGCACCGCCGCGATCACCGACGCGACGCTGTCCGAGGTCGCCAAGCTCGCGCAGATCAAGCTGTACTACTCGTCGAACTCGCCCGCGTACGTGCGCTCGCACACTGCCCTGCTGAGCGTGATCCAGGCGCTGGCGTACGGGGTCTACTCGCAGGACTCCGCGCAGTACGACGACCGCATCAAGGCGTTCCGGCTGAAGTAGTTTTGGGGGAAGACCTCACCGCATGCGGTGAGGTCGCCAGGGCCGCATGCGGCCCTGGTCCGGAACCGTGCATGCACGGTTCCGCCGACCGGCGCATGCGCCGGTCGGAACAAAGAGATCGACCGGGATAGACTGCACCCATGCGCGACGAGGCGACATTCCGGGTCAAGACGGGCCTGGCGGAGATGCTCAAGGGTGGGGTGATCATGGACGTGGTCACGCCCGCGCAGGCGACGATCGCCGAGGAGGCCGGGGCCGTCGCGGTGATGGCGCTCGAGCGCGTGCCCGCCGATATTCGCCGGGATGGGGGCGTCGCGCGGATGTCCGACCCGGAGATGATCGCGGGCATCCAGGAGGCGGTCAGCATTCCGGTGATGGCCAAGGCGCGGATCGGGCATTTCCTGGAGGCGCAGGTGCTGCAGGCGCTCGAGGTCGACTACGTCGATGAGTCGGAGGTGCTGACGCCCGCGGACGAGTCAAACCACATCGACAAGTGGGCGTTCAAGGTCCCGTTCGTCTGCGGCGCCACGAACCTCGGCGAGGCGCTGCGGCGGATCGGCGAGGGCGCGGCGATGATCCGCTCCAAGGGCGAGGCCGGGACGGGGGATATCGTCGAGGCGGTACGGCACATGCGCGCGATCACCGGTGAAATTCGCCGGCTGGCGGTGCTGGACGAGGCTGAGCTGGCGAGCGCCGCCAAGGAGCTGGGCGCGCCCGCCGAGCTGGTGCGGACAGTCGCGGCGGACGGGCGCCTGCCGGTCGTGCTGTTCTGCGCCGGCGGAATCGCCACACCCGCGGACGCGGCGCTGATGATGGCGCTGGGCGCCGAGGGGGTGTTCGTGGGCTCGGGGATCTTCAAGTCCGATGATCCGCCCGCGCGCGCGAGGGCGATCGTCGAGGCGACGACACACTGGCAGGACCCCGAGCGCGTGGCAGCAGCATCGCGCGGTCTCGGGCCGGCGATGGTCAGCCTGGAGAGCTCGAAGCTGGAGCATGAGCAACTCCTCGCCCAGCGCGGCTGGTAGCGTCGCGGCCGATGGCCTTCGCTGGACGATCTTCGATCGGTCGGCGTCCTCGGTCGCTCACGTACCGAAGCCGGGAGACACTCGCTACCGAAGCGGGGAGACACTCGCTTATGCTCGCATCCCCCGTTCGGCCAGCATCCCCGTTTCGGCCAGCACGCCACGCTCCCTGCGTCCTTGATCCGCTCGACCCTCGACCGCGACGTCAGCAACGTGACCGTTACTAGTTCTCCGCTGATTGGCGTGCTCGCCCTGCAGGGCGGGTTTCAGGCGCACGAGCGGGTGCTGCGCGGGCTGGGCGCCGATGTGCGCGAGGTACGCACGCCCGCCGGCCTCGCCGGCCTCGACGGCCTGGTGATCCCGGGGGGCGAGTCGACCACGATGACCCTGGGGATCGCGCGCGAGGGGCTGGCGGAGCCGCTGCGCGAGCTGGTGGTGGGCAAGGGTGTGCCCGTGCTGGGGTCGTGCGCGGGGCTGATCATGCTCGACCGAGACCATCTCGGGCTGATGGACATGCGCGCGCAGCGCAACGCGTTCGGGCGTCAGCTGCAGAGCTTCGAGGTGGACATCGAGCTGCGCGGCAGCGGCGAGAGAGATCGGAGCTCCGCCCATCCCCTGCGGGCGGTGTTCATCCGCGCGCCGTGGATCGCCGAGCACGGCCCGGACGTGGAGATCCTGGCCGAGGTGGACGGTCATCCCGTGGCCGCGCGCCAGGAGCACATGCTCGCGGTGGCGTTTCACGCCGAGCTGACCGAGGACGACCGCGTGCACCGTCTGTTCCTGTCAGCGATGTGACGTAATCGTGACAGGAGTGTGACGGGAAGATAAGGTCGCCGTGGAAAGTGTTGCAAAATAAAACTGCGTATTACTATCGTTACACGCAGTTAAAAAAGACAGTCAACATCCACGAGCCCCTGATCTTCATTGACCGGCGGCCGCTCGCTGCGCAGGCTGCTTGGCCGCGCGTGCGCGCTGACGAGACTGCTTGGCCGCCGAACGCTTCTTGCGTTTGGCCGGCGGCGGCGGAGCGACGGCGTACAGCTCGGCGCTGGCCGGGGTGGAGAGCATCTGCACCGGGGGCTCCTCGAGCGCGCCGAGCACGCGGTTGACCGCCGCGTGGATCTCGCCAACGAGCCGGCCCGAGTCCTCCAGCCGTTCGGCTTCCAGCCACGACCACGAGCGCGCGACGTGCATGCTCGGGCGCAGATGGGCGAAGCGCCGTCCGAGCGCGCGCAGGAACGGGTCTAGGCGCTCGGTGTCCTGCTCGGAGGCGTAGCCGTGCCGCAACAACCATGGCCACAGCTCGCTGCGGACCGTGTCGCGGTGGTGCGCGCCGACATGTGACCAGTCCTCGCCCTCCCAGCGGCGCGCGTAGGTGGGCGCGTCGAGCGTGCAGGTCAGATACACGCGCGTGCGCCGGGGCGCGTTGCGAAATCCCAGCAGCGGCTGGGGCTCCACGCGCCAGCAGTCGCCGTCGGCCAGCTCGCACAGGCGCTCGGCGTGGCCGGCCGCGTAGAGGTGTTCGGCCTGGGGCTTGAGCTCGCCGGGCCACATGTGCAGCGTCAGGCGATCGTCCTCGTCGATGTCCAGCGCCGCGCGTTGCAGCGAGGACGCGCCGAGCGCTTTGTCCAGGCGCACGTGCACAAGCCCGACGCGCTCGGGCTGGATGCCGGTGGCTTCGCGCAGCAGCGAGCGCAGCCGCCACTTGCGCCGGGTGGGGTCGGCCCCGACGCGGCGCAGGCTGCCGAACGGGAGCAGATGCCCGAAGTCCTGGTGGGCGTAGCTGAGCATGTCCTGCACCAACGCGTGCTCGGCGGGGGAGAGCACCCCGATCTCGGCCAGCCGCCACCACGCCTCCAGCAGGTCGTGCCAGCGCAGCACGCACGTGCGACGCTCGGCGAAGCTCACGCCCCCGAGGTTCAGCTCGGATACGCGCTCGCCGTCGCGCCTGGCCCATTTGCGGCAGACCTTGCTCTCCACCAGCACGACCAGGTCGGGGTCGAAGCGCAGCACGCCGTCAAACCGCTGCCCGCGCTCGGTGTCGGTCACTTCCTGCACGATCTCCGGGGGCTCGAAGTCGGGTGTCAGGAACACGCTGACCAGGCGCCCGCGCTCGACGGCGCCGTTGGACGCCCCTTCCTCGGAGGGGTCGACCAGGTGCGCGGCCTGCAGGTCGATCGCGCAGTCGGGGAGATGACTCTGGGAAGGCTCGCCGATCTCGTGCAGCAGCGCCTCGCGGGCGAGCGGCACGAGCCGCAGCACGATCATCGCCGCGCGCGTGAGCTGGTCCTCGTGCCCGCGTCCCAGATCGCTGTAGGGCTCGAACACGTTCAGGTGCGGGTTCGAGGTGATGCTCTCAACGCCCCCGGTCATGATCTCCTCCTCCCGCGCTGCCCGTCTCGTGACCCACTGTCAAATACTTGGCACTGCCAGCTAGTCAATGATGATTCGCTGACGGTCCCTTACCCAATACTCATAGACTCTACCGCACGAATGTGTTTCTGACCAGTGGTATCCGGACGTCGCCCGAATGAGAGATTCAGACGGCTTCGAAGCGCACCACGCTGGCCACGCCGTCCGGGCGCGGCGCCTCGGAGTCCTCGCGTTCGGCGACGCGACCTTCGTCGAGCAGCAGATCGATGTGGCCCAAGACCTCGGAGATCGTCAGGAACGCCTGGGTGACCGCGACGTTGCCCCACAGCTCGACGGCGATCTCGTGCGCGGTGCGCGGCTGGGCGGCGATCAGGCCGTGGATGCGCTCCGCCCGGCGGTGGTGCATGCGAAAGCGTGCGTCGATCAGCGCGACGTGGTCTGAGATCGGCGCGCCGTGGCCGGGCAGCACGAGCGAGAGCTCCAACGCGCGCGTGCGCTGCAGCGAGGCGATGTAGTCGACCAGCGCGCGCGAGCGCGGCCCGTCGTAATCCGGCTCGGCGTCGAGTGGACGGGCGAGCAGCGGGTTGGAGGAGATATGGGCGATGAGGTGGTCCGCGGCGAGCAGGATCGAACGGGACTCGTCGAGGAACACCGTGTCCGAGGGGCTGTGACCTGGTCGGTGCAGCACGCGCAGGGTGCGATCGCGCAGGCGCAGCTCCTCGCCGTCGTGCAACGGCCGGGTGACCTCCACAGCCGAGCCCCAGGCGCGAAAGCTCGCGGAGACCGCCCGCAGCGCGATCACGACATCCGCGGGGATGCCGTGACGGAGCATGATCTCCTGGGCGAAGCGATCGTCCAGCTCGGTCGATGTGCTGAAGTCCCGCAGGTAGGGCGCGAGCCCCTCCAGCGCCGCGACCTGCGCACCCGAGCGCCGTGCGAGGATCGCGGCCAGACCGAAATGGTCGATGTGCTGATGGGTGACGATCAGCAGCTCGATGTCCTCGATCGCGTGCCCGCGCGCGGCCAGAGCCTGTTCGAGCTCGTCCAGCGCCTTGCCCGAGTTGGGCCCCGAGTCGATCAGCGTCAGCGGGTCATCCTCGATCAGATACGCGTTTACCCGCCCGACCTGAAACGGCGTCGGTATCGCCAGGCGATGAATGCCTGCGTCGGCCGCGAGCGCAAGCAGCTCCTCCTCACCAGGGTCGGGCGCGCGCATCGTGCGGCCATCCTATATGCGCGCCCCGTACGCGTGGCAAGGACCACGGTGGACCGCGGCGGGCGGTTGATATAGCTACGCCGCTAACGCGCGTGGTGGCACCGGGTATGTGGGCTTGCCGGATAGGGGGTCAGTTGCTGAATTGATCTTTAAGATGTCGCTGGCCGGTCTTCGACCGGCTATGTATGTAAGATGCGATTGATCGCACATGATTGGGCGGGCTGGGCTGGTTTTAATCCATGTAATTATGCGCTTGGTAAGAATTGATTACGAACAGCGCTTGCCTGAAATTGCCGCTTACATGCATTGCCGGCCGGTGGCCGGCGACTGACTTTGTAAAGATCTATTTAGCAACTGACCTATCTCCGGCAAGCCCACAAACCACGTATCGCCACACGAGGTATCGGCGCAGCTATATCAACCATCCGCTTGGCGGTTTCTCCACGCGGGGTAGTGGCTGTAATCAAAGGTCGCCGTTTAACTGTCTTATCGTCGCCAGCGGATCAGTAGTCCCGAACAAGTCATGCCAGGGCCTTGTCGCGACGTAAACGCTGTAATCAAGCTCGCCGCTTGACCTGATCTTGCCGTGAGCCTCGTCGCGAGCGGACCAGTCGTCGCGGCGCAAGATCCGGACGCCCCTCACGACCGAACCAACGCCAGCACCTCGTCCCGTCGCCGCTCCATGTCTTGCATGGAGACGAGCGACTCGAGGCACAGGCGCAGCAGCGGCTCGGTGTTCGATGAGCGCACGTTGAAGTGCCAGTCCTCATAGTCGATCGAGATGCCGTCGAGCCGGTCTTGGCGCGCGTCGGAGTAGCGCTCGGCGAGCTGGGCCATCTTGGCCTCGGGGTCGGAGACCTCGGAGTTGATCTCACCGGAGATGAAGTACCGCGCGCGCATTGGCGCCAGCAGCTGCGACAGCGGCTCACGCGCGCGTGAGATCAGCTCGAGCACGAGCAGCGCGGGGATCGTGCCGGAGTCCGCGCAGTAGAAGTCGCGGAAGTAGTAGTGCCCGGAGACCTCCCCGCCGAACAGCGAGCCCTCGGCGCGCATCCGGGTCTTGAAGAACGCGTGACCGACGCGGTTGATGTACGGCGTGCCGCCCGCCTCGCGCACGGTGTCGGGAACGGCACGGGAGGCGCGCACGTCATACAGGATCGCCTCGGGGTGGGTGGGGTCCGATCTCTTGGCGAGCAGCGACTCGGCCAGCAAGGCAGTGAGGAAGTCGCCGTCGACGAACGCGCCGGTGTCGTCGATGAAAAAACAGCGGTCGGCGTCCCCGTCCCAGGCGATGCCGAGGTCCGCGCCGGCGGCGCGGACCCGCTCGATGATCAGCGCGCGGTTCTCGGGCAGCAGCGGGTTGGGCTCGTGCTCGGGAAAATGCCCGTCGGGCGTCCAGCAGGTCTCAATCAGATCCAGGCCGAGGCGTCGCAGCAGCGGACCGACGACGGGGCCGGCCATGCCGTTGCCGCCGTCCACGACGACGCGCAGGGGCCGCACGACGGCGGGGTCGATGAAACCCATGACGGTGGCGTGGAACTCGTCGTAGAGATCGACCTCCTCCACGGTCCCTCGGGTGGGCGGGCTCTTATCCGTCGGGCTCTCATCCGTCGGGTCCCGATCCGCGGAGGGCAGTCCCGACTCGATCACGCGGCGGATGTCCTGGATGCCGGAGTCCCCGGACAGCGCGATCGCCCCGTCGCGCACGAGCTTGGCGCCGGTATAGGCGGCGGGATTGTGCGAGGCCGTGCACATCAGCCCACCGTCCAGCCCGCGCGAGCCGACGAGGTAGTAGAGCATCTCGGTGCCGACCTGGCCGGCGTCGAGCACGTGCGCACCCTCGGCCAGCAGCCCGGCGCGATAGCGCGAGGAGAGCTCGGGCGCGGTCAGGCGCATGTCGCGGCCGAGCCCGACGCGCAGCTCGGCGGTGGGCTTGGACACGAGCGCGGACAGCACGCGCGCGAACGCGCGCCCGATCAGCTCCGCGCCGTCGCCTCCAAGTTGCGAGCCGTACAGCCCGCGGATGTCATACGCCTTGAAGATGTCGGGGTCGATGGTCGCCATCTCGCTGGGCATCCTAGACATCCGAGCAGCCCGGGATGCCCGCCGGGGGCGGCAGAGCGCGCGCTAGACTTCAACCGATGCCCACACTGGTCTTCGACCCGGCGCCCGCGGAGATCGAGGAGTTGCTGAAGCGTCGGCGGCGTCTCGGCCTCGATCACCGTGACGAGGTGTGGGAGGGTACCTACCGGATGATCCCCCCGCCGAGCTTCACGCACCAGCGAATCGCCGAACAACTCGCTGCTCTGTTGGGGCCGCCGGCCAGGGCGGCGGAGCTGGAGCCGCTGATCCGGGAGTTTGGGCTGGGGGAGCCAGCTGACTATCGTGTCCCCGATGGCGGCCTGCACCGTCCCGGCGCAGGTGGCGTCTGGCATCCTACGGCCGCGCTCGTGGTCGAGATCGTCTCGCCGGGCGATGACACCTGGCGCAAGCTGCCTTTCTACGCCGCCCATCACGTGGACGAGCTGCTGATCGTCGATCCGCCGGAGCGCGTCGTTCATTGGCTCGGGTTGCGCGGCGAGGGCTACGAGCCGATCGAGCGCAGCGCCCTAATCAATCTCGGCGCCAAGGAATTGACCGACCGGATCGACTGGCCCTAAACCCCTTGCAAGGGCCTATCCCGCTAGCCCCGCACGTCTGGATGCGCCCGATGGCCTTCGCGGAGCTTTGTCCTCGGGCTCGACATGGCACCACCATGCCTTCGCCTTTGCGTCCGTACCGATCGGAGATCGACGGGATCTCCGATCGGCCAGCACGACCCTAGAACGCCCCAGCCGCACGTCCCTATCGGGATAGGCCCTAGGGCCTACGTCGGGCTCGGCGGGCGGGGCGACCCAAGTATCCTGTCGCGCATGTCCGGACACTCCAAGTGGGCGAGCATCAAGCACAAGAAGGCGATCGTGGACTCGCGCCGCGGCCAGCAGTTCACGAAGCTCGCGCGGGCGATCACGGTCGCGGCACGCGACGGGGGCGGCGATCCGGACGCGAACGCGACGCTTGAGAACGCGGTGCGCAAGGCCAAAGAAGCGTCGATGCCGAAGGACAACATCGAACGCGCGATCGCCAAGGGCACGGGCGCGGGCGGCGACGGCGAAGCGGTGCTGGAGCGCGTGCTGTACGAGGGTTACGGCCCGGGCGGGGTGGCCGTGCTGGTGGAGGCGGTGACCGACAACCGCAACCGCACGAGCGCGGACGTGCGCCATGCGTTCTCCAAGTACGGCGGCAACCTCGGCGAGCCGGGCTCGGTGGCCTACCTGTTCGACAAGAAGGGCACGATCGCGATCGACGCGACCAAGCACGCCGAAGACGAGCTGATGGTCGCGGTGGAGGCGGGCGCGGAGGACATTTCCGCCGACGAGGGCCTGTGGGAGGTGGTCGCGGGACCGGCCGAGTACGCGCAGGTGCTCGCGGCGCTGGAGACCGCGGGCGTGGAGGTCGAGAGCGCCGAGATGGGTTACCGCCCGTCAAGCCTCGTGCCGATCGACGAGGCCCAGGCCGGGACGCTGATGAAGCTGATCGAGGCGCTGGAAGAGAGCGACGACGTGGGCGAGGTGCACGCCAACTTCGACGTGCCGGCCGAGGTGCTCGAGCGCGTTGCCGGATAGACCGCCCTGCCGGGGAACGAATGCTCGCGATACGCCAACAGGTGCGGTGACCGGCGCCGACGGCAAAGGACGAGCCGACTGGCTCACGGGTCTCCTATCAAAAAAGCCCCAGGTCGTGATCCTGTGCGGAGGGCGTGGGACGCGCCTGCAGGAGCACACGCGGGAGATCCCCAAGCCGCTCGTGGAGATCGGCGGCGAGCCGATCGTGGGTCACGTGATCAGGGTGTATGCCGCGCAGGGGTTCGCGCGATTCGTGCTGGCGACGGGCTACAAGGGCGAGCTGATCGAGTCCTACGCGCGCGAGTCGCAGTGGCCTGAAGGAGTGATGGTGGAGTGCGTGGACACGGGCGAGGAGACCCCGACGGGCGGGCGGATCAAGCTGCTTCAGTCACGGCTGGTGGGGGAGGGGACGTTCTGCGCGACCTACGCCGACGGGGTTGCGGACATCGACCTGGACGCGCTGCTGGCGTTCCACTCACAGCACGGGGCGCTGGCGAGCATGACGGTGGTCAGACCCGAGCTGCAGTTCGGCGTGACGGAGCTCGACGGCGACGGCACGGTGACGGGGTTTCGCGAGAAGCCGCGCTCGGAGCACTGGATCAACGGCGGGTTCTTCTGTTTTCAGGCCCCCGTGCTCGACTACCTCGATCGCAACAGCGTGCTGGAGCGCGAGCCGCTGGAGCGGCTCGCCGCCGTGGGCGAGCTGCGGGCGTATCGACATGACGGCTTCTGGGAGTGCATGGACACATACAAGGACGCGGTCGCCCTGAACGACCTGTGGGCTTCGGGAGACGCCCCTTGGGCAGGCGTCCGGCGCAGAACGCAGAATCAACGAACATGATCGTTCTTGGCATCGACCCGGGCCTGGCCAACACGGGCTACGGCGTGGTCGAGCGCGACGGGCATAGGCTCGTGGCGCTCGACGGCGGCGTGATCGAGACTGCGGCTGGGGTGGCGGTCGAGCGCAGGCTCGCGGACATCTACGCGGGGATCGACGCGCTCCTGGCCGAGCACGAGCCGGACGGAATGGCGCTGGAGGAACTGTACTTCGGCCAGAACGTGCGCACCGCCTTTGCCGTCGGGCAGGCGCGGGGCGTCGTGATGCTCGCTGCGGGGCAGCGCGACGTGCCCAGCGAGAGCTACACGCCGCAAGCCGTCAAGTCCGCCGTGTGCGGCAGTGGACGCGCGGACAAGGACCAGGTCGCGCGCATGGTGGCGGCCCTGCTCGGACTGGAGTCCCCACCGCGGCCCGACCACGCCGCCGATGCCCTGGCGGTCGCGATCTGCCATATCAACCGCGCGCCGCTCTCGCGGGCGCTGGCATCCGCCGCGGCGGTGGCGGCCACATGATCGGGCTGTTGCGCGGAGAGGTCGTGGTGCGCCGCTCCGATCACGTCGTCCTGCTCTGCGCAGGCGTCGGCTACCGGGCGGCCGTCTCCGCGCAGACGCTGCACCACGTGCCCGCGGCGGGTGATGAGACGATGCTGCACACGCACCTGATCGTGCGCGATGACGCGCTCACCCTCTACGGCTTTCACTCAGAGCAGGAGCGTGACCTGTTCCTGATGCTGCTGTCGGTGCAGGCGGTCGGGCCGAAGGTGGCTCTTGCCGTGCTCTCGGGCGGGCCCTCGCGTGAGCTGATCGGCGCGATCGCGGCGGGCGACGCGGCGCGATTTCAGGCCGTGCCCGGGATCGGCAAGCGCACGGCGGAGCGGATCATCGTCGAGCTGCGCGAGAAGGTCGTGGGCGTGCACGGGTCCGCCGGCGACGGGCATCAGATCCTGGTGGCCCGACGCGGCGAGGGCCCACAGGGGCTCGCGCGCGCTGGGCTGCTGGAGCTCGGGTACGGGCCGGGCGAGGCCGAGGAGCTGCTGCGAGATGCCGACCCGGACATGAGCGCCAAGGACCTGATCGCGCATGCGCTCCGAGCCGCGCGAGCAGGGTGATCGAACGATGACCGCCGACACAACGACAGCCGCCGCGGTGGAGCGCATCCAGACGCCGTATCTCGTGCCCGAGGACGAGCTCGACCGCTCGCTGCGGCCGCGGCGGCTCGACGAGTTCGTCGGGCAGGACACGTTGCGCGAGCAGTTGGCGGTCGCGATCGAGGCGGCCACGGCGCGGGGAGACGCCTTGGACCATGTGCTGCTGGCCGGGCCGCCGGGGCTGGGCAAGACCTCGCTCGCGCAGATCGTCGCGGCCGAGCTCGATGCGCCGTTCGTGCAGACCGCCGGGCCGGCCCTCGAGCGCAAGGGAGACATCGCGGCGTTTCTGAGCGCCCTGGAGCCGCGCTCCGTTTTCTTCGTCGATGAGATCCACCGGCTGCCGCGCACGCTCGAGGAGACGTTCTATCCGGCGATGGAGGATCATCGCCTGCCGATCACCGTCGGGCAGGGCGCGGGCGCGCGTGTCGTGACGCTGGACCTGCCTGCGTTCACGCTGATCGGGGCGACGACGCGCACGGGCCTTTTGACGACTCCTTTGCGCGATCGCTTCGGCATCCAGGCGCGCCTCGAGCCCTACGCGACCGATGAGCTCGCGGCGATCGTCCGCCGCTCGGCGGGGATCCTCGAGATCGAGCTGGACGAAGACGGCGCGCTTGCGCTCGCGGCGCGCAGCCGGGGGACCCCGCGCGTGGCGAACCGGCTGCTCAAGCGTGTGCGCGATTACGCCGAGGTGCGCATGCAGGGTGTCGTCACGGCGGCGGCGGCACACGCGGCGCTGGAGCTGCTGGAGGTCGACGAGCTGGGACTGGACCGGCTGGACCGGGAGATCCTGCGGGCGATCTGCGTGAAGTTCGACGGCGGCCCGGTCGGGCTCTCGACGCTGGCGGCGGCCGTCGGGGAGGAGCAGGACACGATCGAGGACGTCTACGAGCCGTATCTGCTGATGCAGGGCCTGATCAAGCGCACTCCGCGCGGGCGCGCGGGGACCGCAGCGGCGTTCGCGCACCTGGGTGTACCGGCGCCTGAGCCTGCCGGGCGGGCGCTGTTCTGAGGCGCACGGACGAGTCCCACGGCCCACGTTGCGTTCCCACGCGCACGGGGCCGGTTCGATGCGAGGATGAGCTTGGCCGGACGCGGCGGGCGTGTGGGACCTCGACACGACGGCTTGCGTAGTCTGTGATCCATGGCCCATCCGTTCATCTGCCCCAACTGCGGGCACCGCACCTCAGAGCTCGACCGCAACATCGGGTTCACGCGCCAGCCCAAGGGCTGCGCGAAGTGCGGGTTCGCGTTCCTGTTTGAGCTGCTCGACGACTACTACCCGGCGCCGGACGCCGCGTTCTTCGTGTGCGACGGCGAGGGCAGAGTGATCGGCTGCGGCAAGAACTCGTTCGCGTTCACGGGCCTCGAGGAGGAGGAGGTGATCGGCCAGCGTGTCGAGCAGGTGCTGGGCCTCAACTTTGCCAACGGCGACGACCCGGTCGCGACCGTGCTCGAGTGGGGTGTGCGCGCGCTCGACAAGCCCGTCCTCGTCAGCGGCGAACGCGACGTGGCGGCGAGCGCGAAGGCGGATATGTTCCCCGCCTACGACGACGACGGCGGGCTGTTGCTCGTGCTGACCCCGGAGAAGTAGTCTCCATGAGACGATGACCCACCGCACGACCCACCACCGCGAGCCATGACCGATCGCCGTCGCAACATGTTCATCCTGCTGCTCGTCGCGGGCCTGTTCGCGGCCTCGCTCGCGGTGATCGCGCTGAAACCGACGAAGCTGGGCCTGGAACTGAAGGGCGGCGTGCAGCTGGTCTACCAAGCCAAGCCGACGGCGCAGTCGAAGGTCGACACCGAATCGCTGAACCGCTCGATCGACATCATGCGCACACGCGTCGATCAGCTGGGCGTCACGCAGCCGGAAATCCAGCGCAGCGGCGCCGACGAAATCGACGTGGCGCTGCCGGACGTGAGCAACGCGCAACGCGCCGAAGCCGAGGTCGGCAAGACCGCGCAGCTGTACTTCTACGACTGGGAGCCGAACGTGATCGGCCCGACGGGCAAGCCGGCCGGCGCGACGGAAACGACCGTCACGGGTGGCGCGGCCGCGGGCTCGAGCGAATCCGGCCTGCTCCAGTACGAGGCGGTGCAGCGCGCCGCCAAACGCGCGCCGATATTGCGCGCGACCGATACGACCTGGGCGCATGGGTGCACCCCGGCGCAGGTGGGCGGGTGCGTGTACGGGAGCTGGTATCTGCTCGACACCGCCCACGAAAAAATGCTGTGCGCCGGCGTGTCGAACCTGAAACCGATCTGTGAGCCGCAGGAAACCGAGCAGAACCTGTACGCCGACGGCTACAAACCGCCGGCGGGGTCAAAGCCCAAGGCGGTGCGCGTCAACCCGGGCACGGTGGTGGTCCAGGCCCGCCCGGTCGAAGCGGCGAAAACCGGCAAAGTGACCCAGCCGAGCCCGAACAGCTTCTACGTGCTCAACGACGAACCGGTGCTGACGGGCGCGGACGTCAAGAACCCGCAGCAGGGCTTCGACGAAGGCGCGGGGGGCACGGGCGCCCCGAACGTGAACTTCGGGTTCACCTCCCACGGGCAGAGCGTGTTCCAGCGCGTGACCAAGGAAATCGCCCACCGCGGCCAGGAAGCGCAGCTGCCGGGCGTGAGCAAGGAAGCCGCGCTGCAGCACTTCGCGATCGCGTTGGACGGGCAGTTGATCACCGCGCCGTCGATCGACTACACGCAGTACCCGGAAGGGATCGACGCCTCCCAGGGCTCGCAGATCTCCGGCGGATTCACGATCACCTCCGCGCAGGAACTGGCCAGCGAGCTGCAGTCGGGCGCGCTGCCGATCCGCCTCGAACTGATCTCCAACTCGCAGGTGTCCGCGACGCTCGGCAAAACGGCGCTGAGCCAGAGCCTGATCGCGGGGATCATCGGATTCTCGGTGGTGTGCCTGTTCCTGCTGCTGTTCTACCGCGTGCTCGGCGCGATCGCCGTCGGTGGGCTGGTCGTGTACGGGACGTACCTGTTCGCGCTGATCAAGCTGATCCCGATCACACTGACGCTGCCGGGGATCGCCGGTCTGATCTTGACGATCGGCGTGTGCGCGGATGCGAACATCGTGATCTTCGAGCGTGTCAAGGAGGAGATCAGGGGCGGCAGATCGATCGTCTCGGGGATTGCCACGGGCTATACGCGCGGGTTCGCGGCGATCGTCGACGCGAACGTGGTGACGTTCATGACCGCGTTCATCCTGTTCGCGCTGGCGACCGCGGAAGTCAAGGGGTTCGCGTTCATGCTGGGCATCGGCACGCTCGTGTCGCTGTTCACCGCGGTGCTCGCGACGCGGGCCGCCCTGGGCGCGATGGGGCGTTCGCGGCTGGTCAGCCATCCCGCGGCGCTCGGCGCGGGCAAGCCCAAGCGGGAGTGGACGTTTGACTTCATGGGCGCCTCGAAGTGGTTTTTCTCCCTGTCGGGCACGATCCTCTTGATCGGCGCGCTGGCGATCGGCGGCAGAGGG
Organism: uncultured Solirubrobacterales bacterium; assembly: GCA_963749285.1. Classification (GTDB taxonomy): domain Bacteria; phylum Actinomycetota; class Thermoleophilia; order Solirubrobacterales; family Solirubrobacteraceae; genus Palsa-744. The sequence continues at coordinate 1,021,146 of CAVVMD010000002.1, forward strand.
CTGAACTTCGGCATCGACTTCAAGTCCGGGACGCGCATCCAGACGGCATTCGTCAGGCCCGTCACCTCCGCCGAAGTGGGCTCCGTGATGAGCGCCGAGGGCTACCCGAACGCGCAGGTCCAGAAGTACTCGAGCAAAGGCGTGGGCGGCAGCGGGTATCAGATCTCGACCGAGAAGCTGAAGCCCACGGCGGTCCACGAAGTCAAGGACGCGCTCGACGCAAAGTTCGGTAACGGGCCGAACTCGCCAGGAACGAAGAACTTCTCGAGCACGTCGATCGGCCCGACGTTCGGTAAGACGATCGCCAACTCGGCGGTCATCGCGATCATCGCCTCGCTGCTCGTGATCTCGGCGTACATCGCGCTGCGCTTCGAGTGGAAGTACGCGATCCCGGTGCTGATCGCGCTGATGCACGACCTGCTGATCACTTCGGGGATCTACGCCCTGACCGGGCGGGAAGTCACCTCGGCGACGGTCGCGGCGCTGCTGACGATCCTCGGATATTCCCTGTACGACACGATCATCGTGTTCGATCGTGTGCGCGAGAACGTGCCGCGCATGCCGCGCGCCGCGTTCTCGCAGATCGTCAACCGCTCGATGTCGGAGGTGCTGACGCGCTCGTTGGCGACGAGCTTCTGCACGCTGCTGCCGGTGCTGGCGCTGCTGCTGTTCGGTGGCAGCACGCTGAAGGACTTCGCGTTCGCGCTGATGGTCGGGATCGCCTCGGGCGCCTACTCCTCGATCTTCATCGCCTCGCCGGTGCTGACCCACTGGAAGGAGCGCGAGGGGTCCTATCGCGCCAGGAGGACGCGGATCGTGCGCGAACTGGGCGCGGTGCCCGCGTATGCGACCGCCGTCGGGGGCGCGCCGGTGGATGTGGAGCCCACGCAGAAGCGCAAGCGCACGCGTCGCGGCAGCCTGATCGCGCCGGAGGAGCCGGGCGAGCAGATCTCGAGAGACGAGTTTCAGGAACTGGTGAAAGATCTGGACATCGACGGCGCGGAGCAGGCGGGCAAGCGCAGCCGCGCGGGCGTGGCCCAGCGTGGAAGCGCGACGGGGGCTCCGAACGGCGATGGCGCGCCGGTGCAGGTGGACGAGCCCGTGCCCAAGCGTGACCCTGCGGCGGACCTGACTCCGGAGGATCTGGTGCTCAAGGATCAGCCCAAACCGCGCGAAAAGCGCAGGCGTCCGCGTAACAAACGGCACGGGAGGTCGCGCTGATGGGCATGCTCGGCTGGGTGATGATGGGTCTGGCGATCTGGCACTTCACGATCTTCCTGCCGGACCGCTTCTGGGGCGGGATCGTCGGCGCGTTCGTGGGCTCGCTGATAGGGGCGATCGTCATCGGGCTGATCATCTACGGCGCCAAAGTGGGAGCGCTGAAGGTGCCGGGCCAGCGTGCGACCGATATCGTCGTCGTGCTGTACGCCGTCCCCGGCGCGCTGCTCGGCATCGCGGCCGTGTATTTCGAGGGCATCCGCCGGGAACGCCACGTGCCTCGATAGTTCCGTCATGTGCCACCCGTAGGTTTGGGGGGTGGGATCGGAGCCTCGTTTCGAGATCGCGGAGTGCAGGCCGGCCGCGATCGAGGGACTGCGGCGCGAGCTGGGCGTAAGCGGGACGCTTGCGCAGGTGCTGGTGCGCCGTGGCATGGGCGAGCCGGCGCGCGCGCGCGCGTTTCTCGCGGCCGATGAGGAGCACCCGTATACGGCGTTTGCCGGCATCAATGGTGCGATCGCGATGGTTCGCAGGCACATCGAGGCCGGGACGAGGATCACGGTGCACGGCGACTACGACGTCGACGGAGTGTGCTCGACGGCGGTGCTGGTGCGCGCGCTGCGAGCACTGGGGGCGGACGTCGACTGGTACCTGCCCGACCGCGCCAGCGACGGGTATGGGCTGAACATGGCTACGGTCACGCGACTGGCGACGCGCGGGACGAGGCTGCTCTTGACAGCGGACTGCGCGATCACGGCCGTCGAGGAGGTCGCTCGGGCGAAGGAGTTGGGCATGGATGTGGTGGTCAGCGACCATCACAGTGTGCGTGCGGATGGTGCACTGCCGGATGCGCCGATCGTGCACCCGGCGGTGTGCGGATATCCGTATGAGGGGCTGTGCGCGACGGCGGTCGCATACAAGCTGGCACAGGGCTTGAAGGGGCGTGCGCCGGCAGAGGATCTCGACCTGGTGGCGCTGGCCACGATCGCTGATGTGGTGCCGCTGCTCGGCGAGAACCGCACGCTTGTGCGGCGCGGGCTGCGCGCGCTGGCGGGCACCGTCAAGCCGGGTCTGCGGGCGCTGATGGCCCTCGCGCGCGTGGATCCCTCGCGGGTGAACGAGCGCGCGGTCGCGTTCGGGCTGGCCCCGCGGCTGAATGCGGCTGGACGGCTGTACCGGGCCGACGCCGGGTTGGAGCTGATCCTGACCGAGGACTCCGTTCGCGCGGCGCAGATCGCACAGGAGCTCGACCGGATCAACCACGAGCGCCGTGCCGCCGAGCGGACGATCAGATTCGCGGCCGAAGCGCAGATCGCGGAGCTCGAGGACGACGCCGAACGTCACGCGCTGGTGCTCGCGGGCGAGGGCTGGCATGTCGGCGTGATCGGCATCGTCGCCTCGCGCCTGGCCGAGACTCACCACCGCCCGGTCGTGCTGATCGCGCTGGACGGGGATCGTGGACGGGGCTCGGGGCGCAGCGGCAGCGAGGCGTTCGACCTGCTGGCGGGACTGACCGCGTGCGGCGAGCACCTGAGCCGCTATGGCGGGCATCGCGCCGCCGCGGGCCTGGAGCTCGAGCGCGAGCGCGTGGCGGAGTTCGCCGCCGCGCTGGACACATACGCTCACAGGGTGCTCACTGACGCGGACACAGCGCCGGTGGAGCGGGTGGACGCGGTCCTCGACGGCTCAGAGCTTGGGATGGCGCTGGCGGAGGAGCTGCAGGGACTGGCGCCGTTCGGCCAGGGCAACCCGCCGGTGTCGTTGCTGATCGAGGATGCGACGTTCGCCGACGTGCGCACGATGGGCGAAGGCAAGCACTCGCGCTTCACCGTGCGCGCGCGCGCGGGACGGGCCCGGGCGGTCGCGTTCAACACGGGTGGGCGGCTGGGAGTGGCCGAGGGCGAGCCGGCAGAGGCGACGTTCGCGTTGGAGGTCAACGAGTGGAATGGCGTGAGCGAGCCGCGGCTGGTTCTGCGCCACGCCCGGGCGGCGGGGACTCCGCGGATCGAGGATCGCCGGACGGCTGCCGTTCGGAGGCGAGGAGGAGCGCTCGTGCCACAGGACGATTTGCCCGAGTTGGTGCTATTCAGCTGAGGGTTGGCGTCAAGCTGCTCTGGCGTGGGATCCTGAAGCCTTCAATCCGGGCGGACGGTCCCCTAACCTGTGGGTATGGCGTCCACCGGAGACTCGCATAGCACCGCAGCCGTAACGGTCAAGGAGCCCAAGGCCGAGATAGTCACGCCGCGCCTGGATCTGAACGAGCTGGAGCGCCGGCTGCTGGGCGATCTGTTCGCGATCGTCTCCGAGCATGCTGCGGACTCGGCGGTGGAGATCGACCGTGAGCACGTGCAAGACGCATTCGTGTTCGCCTGCGAGCACCACGCGGCGCAGCGGCGCAAGTCCGGCGAGGACTTCATCGTGCACCCCGTCGGCGTGGCGCGCATCTGCGCGGGCATGCGCCTGGACACCGAGACGCTGTGCGCGGCGCTGCTGCACGACACCGTGGAGGACACCTCGGCCTCGATCGAGGAGGTCTCAGAGCGCTTCGGCGAGGAGATCTCCCAGATCGTCGACGGCGTGACGAAGCTGACGGGCATCACGTTCCAGTCGCGCGACGAGGCGCAGGCGGAGAACTACCGCAAGATGATGGTGGCGATGGCCACCGACGTGCGGGTCATCCTGATCAAGCTCGCCGATCGTCTGCACAACATGCGCACGATCAATGCGATGCCCAAGCAGAAGCAGATGGAGAAGGCGCGCGAGACACTCGAGATCTACGCGCCGCTCGCGCATCGGCTGGGCATCCACGCGATCAAGTGGGAGCTCGAGGACCTCGCGTTCGCGACGCTGCACCCGCGTAAGTACCAGGAGATCAAGGGCCTGGTCGCACAGCAACGTGACGAGCGCGAGCGTTACGTGGGCGAAGCGGGGGAGTACCTGGCGCGCGAGCTCACGCAGCTGGGGATTGAGGCGCAGATCGCCGGCCGGGCCAAGCACTTCTACTCGATCTACTCGAAGATGACGAAGAAGGGGCGCGAGTTCAACGAGATCTACGACCTCACCGCGATGCGCGTGATCGTCGACTCGGTCAAGGACTGCTACGGGACCGTCGGCGCGATCCACTCGCTGTGGAAGCCGCTGCCCGGCCGCTTCAAGGACTTCATCGCGATGCCCAAGTTCAACATGTACCAGTCGCTGCACACGACCGTGATCGGGCCGGAGGGCCGCCCGCTCGAGATCCAGATCCGCACGCAGGAGATGCACGAGATGGCGGAGTTCGGGGTCGCGGCTCACTGGATGTACAAGCACCTGCCCGGCTCCGAGCGCAGTGGGCGGGATAGCCACAGGACGGGTTCGCCCGAGGACGCAAAGCTGCAGTGGCTGCGCTCGATGCTCGACTGGCAGAAGGAGCTCTCAGACCCGCAGGAGTTCATGGACACGCTGCGCACGGACCTGTTCGAGGACGAGGTGTATGTGTTCACACCGAAGGGCGAAGTCAAGTCGCTGGCGGCGGGCGCGACGCCGCTGGACTTCGCCTATGAGGTTCACACCGAGATCGGCCACCGCTGCGTGGGCGCGCGTGTGAACGGCAAGATCGTGCCGCTGCACTGCGAGCTGCGCAGCGGAGACATCGTGGAGATTCTCACCGCCAAGCGCGAGCGCGGACCCTCGCGCGACTGGCTGGCGATGGTCAAGACCACGCGCGCCCGCAACAAGATCAAGGCGTGGTTCAAGGCGGAGTCCCGCCAGGACACCGAGCACACCGGGCGCGACCTGCTGCAGGAGCACCTGCGCAAGCAGGGCCTGCCGGCGCAGAAGATCACCGGCTCGGCGCTGCTGGCGGACGTGATCCGCGAGGTCGGCTATCGCAAGGCGGACGATTTCTACATCGCCCTGGGCGCGGCGAAGGTCTCGCCGAAGGTGGTCGTCAACAAGGTGATGCAGCGCCTGAAGCAGGGCGAGGCCGCCGACGGCGACGCCACCGGAGCCGAGCTCTTGCGGGTTGGGCGCCCGCGCCGACGCCCCACGAAGTCCTCCGGGCAATATGGGATCAAGGTGGAGGGCGTCGAGGATGTGATGCTGCGCTTGGCGAAGTGCTGCCGGCCCGTGCCGGGCGATGAGATAGTCGGCTACATCTCGCTCGGGCGTGGCATCACGATCCACCGCGAGGACTGCCCCAACGCGGTGATCCTCGCGCGCGACCCGGAGCGCTTTGTGAGCGTCTCCTGGGAGGGAGAGCGCAGCACGGCGTTCATAGTCGAGATTCAGATCGACGCGTGGGATCGCCACCGCCTGCTCGAGGATCTCTCGCGAGTGTTCTCGGAGTCGGGCGCGAACATCCTGGAAGCGCGCTGCCTGTCAAGCCCGCCGATGGTCAAGAATCGGTTCGTGGTCGAGGTCGCGGACACGCACACCTTGAAGGGTGCGATCACGCGACTGAGAAACATCGAGTCGGTCTTCGACGCCTACCGGGTCACTCCGGGCGGCGCCGTAGCGTAGGAAGCGGGTGCGGTGGGGGCCGGACGGCGCATGCGCCGTCCGCGAAGCCGCACATGTGCGGCTTCGGGCGGGGCGCGCATGCGCGCCCCGCGCAGGGCCGCATGCGGCCCTGCTGGTCATGCCGTATACGGCATGACCCTCCAAAAGCGTCACCCAACGGCAGGGTTGCTCTCGGCGAGCTCTTATGCGAGCACGTTGAGCGCGCCCGGCAGGATCGAGTAGCGCGCTTGCGAGGTCTCGCCGAGATAGTCGCCGTCGACCTGCAGCGGCAGCGGGCGCTCGTCGGTGGAGCTCACGGTCAGCTCGGTGAACCCCGGCAGGCCCGTGACCTGGCGGTGGCGGCTGACCCGCGCGCCGCGCGCGAATGCGCGCAGGCCGATCGTGGGCATCGACAGGGGTGTGGCGCGACGGAGCACGCAGCCACACAGCTCGCCTGAGTCGAGCGTGGTGCCGTCGGCGATCTCGATCGGGCGGTTCTGGAAGTAGGTGAACGGCGAGCCGTTCTGGACGATCGCGGTGACGCCTGTGTGACTGTCCTCACCCGCGAGCACCACCTCCATGCGCGGGGGATTGACGAGGTAGCGGCGGGCGAACGTGCGCAGGGCCACCCAGGTGAAGTAGTACGCGCCCAGACGCGCCTTCAGGCGCGGGTTGGCGTCGACCCGCTCGACGACGCTCGCGTCAACGCCGAGGCCGGATGCGAACGTGAAGCAGCGGCGATCGGCGAGGATGTCCTGCGCGCCATCGGCGCTGACGACGCCGAGGTCCACGCGGCGGGGGCGCCAGTCATCGGCGAGCGCGAGCAGGTGCTCGGTGGCGTCGACGAGCTCACCGGGGATGCCGAGCATCTTGGCGAACACGTTCGCCGAGCCGCCGGGGAGGCAGGTCAGCGGCGTGGGGGAGCCGAGCAGCCCATTGGCGGCTTCGTTGACGGTGCCGTCGCCGCCGAAGGCGACCACCACGTCATAGCCCTCGTGCGCCGCCTCGCGGCACAGCTCGGTCGCATGGCCGCGAGCCTCGGTATCGACCGCATCGACCTCGAACCGGCCCTGCAGCGCATACACGACGAGATGGCGCAGACGGTCGGAGACAGTGGTTGCGTACGGGTTGACGATGATCAGCATGCGCCGCTTGACCGCGGGGGCCTCGGGCTCGAAGTCGTCGGCCACGTCGGCCGGCTCAGTCATGTGCGCGGCGTGCGTGCTGAGAGAGGGGGAGGCGCTCATCTGAAGCGCCCTACACCGAGCCCGCCCGGGCGTTACCGTTGACCCGCCAGGCGCGGTCCTCGCACGGTGTGCGCTTGCATCCGTCCGCATGCTTGCTAAACTGCCCCGCTACATAGCAGGACACATCAAGAGGGGTGGAGGGACTGGCCCGATGAAGCCCCGGCAACCACCGTCTAGCGGCGGGAAGGTGCCAATTCCAGAAGATGTGTGGCGGGCTTCGTGCCTTTCGCCACACCGTTTGCAACTGGCGAAGGTCTTCAAAAGGAGCCCCTATCATGGCTGTGAGGAATCTGCAGTGCAAGGAGTGCAAGTCCGAGTATCCGCTGGAGGCGCTGTACGTGTGCGAGCGCTGCTTCGGGCCACTGGAGGTCACCTACGACCACAGCCGCCTGGCCGGTGGCGACATCGACGAGTTGCGCCGGCGGATCCAGGCGGGACCGCAGAACATCTGGCGTTACGCCGACTTCCTGCCGCTCCCGGGCGGCCCACCCGGCCCGTCGGGCAGGCTGGCCTCACGCGTGGGCCTGCCGGCCGGGTGCACGCCGCTGATTCGCGCCGACAGGCTGGCGGCGCGGTTGGGGTTGCGCGAGGTGTGGGTCAAGAACGACGCGGCCAACCCGACCCACTCGTTCAAGGATCGCGTCGTGTCGGTGGCCGCGGCGCGCGCACGGGAGCTGGGCTTTCAGACGATCGCGTGCGCCTCGACGGGCAACCTCGCCAACTCGGTGGCGGCGCACGGGGCGGCGCTGGGGCTCGAGTCCTACGTGTTCATCCCGGCCGATCTGGAGGAGCAGAAGGTGCTCGCGACGGGTGTGTACGGGACGAAGCTGATCGCGGTGCAGGGCAACTACGACGACGTCAACCGCCTCTGCACTGAGCTGTGCGCCGAGCGCGACTGGGCATTCGTGAACGTGAACCTGCGCCCGTACTACGCGGAGGGCTCAAAGACGCTGGCGTTTGAGATCGCCGAGCAGCTCGGCTTCGAGCTGCCCGACCGCATCGTCGCGCCGATCGCTTCGGGGTCGCTGTTCACGAAGATCGGGCGTGGCTTTGAGGAGTGGCGCGATGTCGGCCTGCTGGACGGCGAGCTGCCGAAGATGAACGGCGCCCAGGCCGAGGGCTGCTCGCCCGTGGCGAGCGCATTCGCCTCCGGCCACGACGTGTGCAGGCCGGTCAAGCCGGACACGATCGCCAAGTCGCTGGCGATCGGCAACCCCGCCGACGGCCCGTACGCGCTGGAGCTCGCCCGCACGAGTGGTGGCACGGTTGATTCCGTCAGCGACGAGGAGATCCGGCAGGGCATCGCCCTGCTCGCACAGACGACGGGTGTGTTCACCGAGACCGCCGGCGGCGTGACGACAGCGGTGCTTGCAAAGCTGGCCGCGCGCGGGGACATCGACCCCGATGAGCGCGTCGTGCTCGCGATCACCGGCGATGGTCTGAAGACGCTCGACGCCGTGCGGGACACGTTCGAGACGCACACGATCGACCCGACCGTCGAGTCATTCGAGACGCGAGTGCCCGAGGCCGTCGCGGTCTGATGGCGGTGACGCAATGGCGGTGACGGTCAAGATTCCGACGCAGCTGCGATCCGCGGCCGGGGGCGAGGCTGAGGCCGAGGTGGATGGCGCGACCGTCCAGGATGTGCTGGATGGCCTGTATGCGCGTCACGGCGAGCTGCGCGAGCGGCTCAGCGACGAGGACGGATCGTTGCGACGCTTCGTGAACGTGTACGTGTCCGGCGAAGACATCCGCTTCTTGGACGGCTTGCAGACACCAGTTGCGGACGGCGCCGAGTTGACAATTCTGCCCGCTGTGGCGGGCGGTCGCTAGCGATGAGTTGACGCAGCGTGAGTGGCGATCCCAGCGGGGTGGCTTGTGTGCGCCGTCGCCGGGGTGGAGCCGCTGAAGCCGATCGTCGAGAAGATCCCCGCTGCGGACATCACCGCGATCGTGAGCGCACGCATGCGGCGCGGGGTGAGCCAGCCGAAGTGGTGGGTCTGAAGCCACGTCCGAACTCCGGTCGCGGCCGAGGCCGCACACATCACACAACCAGCGCACATGCGATGAGGATACCGCCCAGTCGCCCGGATGGGCGCGGTTCGGACCGGTCGCGCCGCAGGCCGGCAGCGGCGGAAGAACCAGACACGGACGACCGTCCGGCTCTCGGCGCGCGCTAGCCCTCGGGGGCGCCCGCGCGGGTCTCCAGGCGCCGGCGCAGCTCCGCCCCGCGTCCGGCCGCGACGGCGCGCGCGGCGCGCGCGTCGGTCAGCTCGAGGCCCTGGGCTTGGGCGAAGTCGAGCAGGTCTTGGCGCTCCTCGCTCTCGCGGGCGGTGCGCAGGAACAGCCAGCAGAACAGGCCGAGCGTGAGGATCGACTCCTCGACCATCATGATGGCCCCGGCGATGTTCTGATCGGCGATTGGGGAGATGTGGTAAACGGCGTCGCCGTGGATGTAGTACGGGTAGAACACGGTCCCAGACCACAGAAAGATGTTGCCGAGGATCGTGCCGGCGAGACGCACGGCGATGATGTAGATGAGCTTGCCGAGGTTGCCGAACCAGCTCGGCATCGGCAACGGGCCGAACAGGCACATCCACATGTTGATGCCGAACCCGAGGAACATCGCGTGCTCGAGCGCATGCACGCCTGAGTGACGCAGCGCCGCCTGGTAGAAGACGGGCAAGTGCCATGTGTACAGGTCGATCGCCCACAGCGGAAAGGCGATCAGCGGATTGGCGAGGACGCGCAGGCGGTCGAAGAAGCGAATGCGCAATATCGGCGCGATCAGCGGCCCGGTCAGGCCGAGCACGATCAACAGCGCCGCGATGTCGCCGAGCAGCAGGTGCTCGATCATGTGCACGAACAGCAGGTCCTGGCTGGCGCTGCCCAACGAGGTGAGCGCGACCGCGATCACGACGAAACCCGAGTAGAAGCACGCTTGGCGCCAGCCGGGCACAGGCGTGCGGCCCTCGTAGGCCAGGGTGCGCACGCGCCGGGCATAGAGCAGCCCCAGGATCGCCAGCGGCCCGAGCTGCAAGGCGGCCTGGATGTCCGTCGAGACGGCGAGGGGAAGCACGGTCATCTCGCTCTGGAGGGTACGGGTTTGGGGTCGATCGTTGCGCGGGAGTCGGAGGCTCGGACCGCGGATCTCGGCACGGTTTGCCCTGCGCTTGGATTGAGATCGACCCGTAGACTGCGGCTGGCATGAGAACCAGATGCGCCCGCAAGCTGCCGTTTCTGCTCGGTGGCTTGATCCTCGCGGCGCTGGCGATCCCGGCGAGCGCGCAGGCGCATGGGATCGTGGGACGAGCGAACCTGCCGATCCCCGTGTGGCTGTTCAGCTGGACGGCGGCGATCGTGCTGGTGGTGTCGTTCGTCGCGCTCTCGACCCTGTGGACGACGCCACAGCTGCAGGAGCAGCATCGGCGGGCGCTGGTGCGACTTCCCGCGGTGCTGGAATGGCTGGCCTGCCTGATCGGAGTGGGGCTGTTCGCGCTGGTCGTGTACAGCGGATTCGCCGGAGCCCAGGTGACGCAGGCGAACTTCTCGGTGACGTTCATCTACGTCATCTTCTGGGTCGGCACGCCGCTGGCGAGCGTGCTGTTCGGGGACATCTTCCGCGCATTCAGCCCATGGCGGACGTGCGCGCGCGTGCTGACCACGCTCGTGCGTGTGGCCCGTGGTGGGAGCAAGCGCAGCGCGGGGGAGGGCGACAGGAGTGAGCGCAGCGCAGGGGAGCGTAACGGGGGCGAGCGCGGCGCAGGGAAGCACAGCGGAGAGGTGAGCAGAGGGGGAGAGGACAGCGGGCCCCCGCTGCGTTATCCCGAGTGGCTGGGGATGTGGCCGGCGGTGGCGACGATCGTCGGGTTCGCGTGGTTGGAGCTCATATACGTACCCGCCGACCGCGACCATCCGGCGACGCTGGCGGTGCTGTCGCTGGCGTACTTCCTGATCACGCTCGCCGGGATGATGCTGTTCGGGGTCGAGCAGTGGGGCGGGCGGGCCGACGGGTTCGGGGCGTACTTCAACCTGCTCTCGAGGCTGTCGGGCATCGTTCGTGACGAGGACGGAATCATCTGCCTGCGCCGCCCGCTGAGTGGGATCACCGATCTCGAGATCCGCCCGGGTACGGTCGCGCTGATCTGCGCGATCATCGGCACGACGACGTTCGACGGGTTCAGCAACGGCGGCGTCTGGCGCAATCTCGAGCCTAGCCTGCAGAGTCTGTTCGCCGATCTCGGCTTCAGCCAGACACCGGCGCTGGAGCTCGCCTACTCGGTCGGGATGCTGTTCTGCCTGGGGCTGATCGCGGGCGTGTTCCGGCTCGGCATCGTCGGGGTGCGCAGCGTCAGCACGCGCTACGACACCCGGCAGCTGACGCACGCCTTCGCGCACACGCTCGTGCCGATCGGGTTCGCATATGTGCTCGCGCACTACTTCTCGCTGCTGATCTGGCAGGGCCAGGCGATCGGCTATCTCGCCTCGGACCCGCTCGGCAACGGGGCCAACCTGTTCGGGACCAGCAGCTCCCAGATCGACTACAACATCATCTCCTTCGCGGCGATCTGGTACGTGCAGGTCGCCGCCCTACTGACCGGCCACGTGGGCGGGCTGGCGCTGGCACACGACCGCGCACTGGCCATGTACGACAACGTCGAAGAGGCGGTCCGCTCGCAGTACTGGATGCTCGCGGTGATGGTCGCGTTCACGAGCTTCGGGCTGTGGCTGCTCTCGGCGGTGGGGACGTGAGCGTCCGTAGTTGGCTACGGTGATATTCATGTCCCGCCGCCTGCTGCCGATCCTGCTCAGCGCAGTGGTGCTCACGCTGCCGGTCGCAGCTCATGCCGCGATCACGAGCGAGAACGGGAACCCGATCAACGACCAGGGCAGCAACTTCAACTACCGCTCGAACATCACGGGCGTCACGCCGAACGTTCCCGGGCTCAGCCTGGAAGTCCTCGAGTTCGCCGATCGGCTGCTGTTGACTAACCACACGGGCAAGACGGTCACGATCTACGGCTACCAGGGAGAACCCTACGCGCGCGTGCTGGCGAATGGGACGGCCGAGCAGAACACGCGCTCGCCGGCGTACTACCTCAACCAGAGCTTCTACGGCGATGTCAACGTTCCCGCCTCGGCGAGTCCGAGCGCGCCGCCACACTGGATTGTGGTAGATCGCACCGGTCAGTTCGAATGGCACGACCACCGCATCCACTGGATGTCGCCGGTAACGCCCCCCCAGGTCAAGGACAAGAGCAAGCGCACGTTGGTCTTCAACTGGCAGGTGCCGATCCAGGTCGGCGCCCAGCAGGGCGCAGTCGCCGGGCAGCTGTTCTGGACGCCGGATAACTCGAAAGCACCGACGGCGGCGATTGTGCTCGGGGTGGCGATCGCCCTGCTCGGCCTGCTGTTTGTGTGGTTCGTGCGCAGGCGCCGCGCGCGGCGCGCGGCAGACCGGGACGGCGGGGCCAGCGCAGGCGGCGGGGGTGCAGCCGGGGGCGCCGGTGGGTCGAAGATGCCGGCGAAGGAAGCGTGGTGAGCGCGTGATAACTTTTCTGGAGATGGCCCCGCTTGCCTGCCTGATGCACTGGTACATCTCGATGCTGTACGTCGTGCCGGTCGTAGCCGTCGGCGGCTGGTGCTGGTGGAGCTCAAAGCGCATGGCCCGCCGCTCCGGGCCGCCGAAATCTACGCCCGCCGCGTAGCCTGGGTCCGATCGCTGTCAGAGCGTTGCTCGCGGCGATCTCGTTCCCCTGTGCCGATCGGGCCGTGCCGGCGAGGGCGTGCTTCGCTATTTCTTAACCAGCGTTGAGCTGTGCCTGAGTACCGTGAGGTTGGCTACCCGGTATGCCTACCCAAGCACCACATACCGTAGAGATCGGGGCGACCGAGCGAATCGACGCGATCGCCTGTCTGGATGAGCGCAATCGTCGCCGCGCGAGCGAGCCCCAGACCGCTGAGCCGGGACGCTACCTGGAGGTCCAGGGAGCGGGCGAGACGCTGCTGGTCCCGGTGGGGCGAGGCGTGATCCACATGGGACGTGGACTGTCCGCCGACCTGCACCTGGACGAGGGCTCGGTCTCGCGCCGTCATGCGATTCTCGTGCACCGCGACTCAGGCGCGCGGATCCTCGACGATCGCAGCGCCAACGGCACGTTCGTGAACGGCCGCCGCGTCACTCAGGCCGATCTGAGCAATGGCGACGTGATCGTGCTCGGCCGGGTCGTGCTGCGCTATCTGGAGCTCTGAGCCCGCGCCGGACGTTGCTGGCGAGCCCACTGCGAATGAGGTCTCTGGTTCACGAGCGTCTCCCCGAGAGGCTGGGTGTTCCCGAGTGTCTCGATTCAAAAATTCGGTGAGGGTTTGCCGAGTGGATGGTCGTCAGCGACGGCGTCCGCTGGAGGAGCGACGTCCGGTTGACGGCTTCGGGGGGTAGCGCTTGCGCTCCTCCGGCGTCATTTTCCGGATCGTGAGTGAGCCGTCCTCGACTTGCTGGCGGATCTCCTCCAGTTTCGCGCGGCGCCGCTCGGCCGCACGATCTGCCTGGGTGAGCATAGATTCAGGGTAGCGCGCTGACCGGCGCGCGCCCGCGGCGTTCAGACTAGGCTCCTCGCCGGTTGAGTCGCTTCTCACGTGATCTTGCTTGCATCCCGTCGGTGCGCGCCCTGCTGGTCGGTATGGCCGTGCTGTCGGGGCTGGCGTTCGCTCCGGGAGACGCGCAGGCAAGTAGGACGGCGCCCGGCTGCGTATCGCCAAAGCTGAACGTGTCCGCGGCGCTCGCCGGCGGAGCGGTGACCGTCTCGCCTGCGCCCGACACGATGGACGCCTCCTACCTCGCCCAGATCAGCTTCCTCGGCGTCCCCGTCACCGAGATCACGGACATTGCTGTCGTCGGGTCGCACAGCGGCGCCCATGCAGGCCGACTCGCCGCCTACTCGCAGGGCGACGGAGCGAGCTTTCAGCCCAGCAAGCCGTTCTTCGGAGGGGAGGTCGTGACCGTGCACGCCGTGCTGCGTCAGGGCGCCACCACGACGCCTTTCGCCTGGCGCTTCACCGTCGCCGAGGTCGACTCCATGAGTCGCTCGCTCGAGACGCCGCCGCCCCCACCACCGCCGGCGAAGCCAAGCGAACTCCAGCACTTCGTCTCGCGTCCCGACCTGCAACCGCCGACCGTCACGGTCAGCACCAACTCGGGCTCACATGTCCCTGGCGACATCTTCCTGGCGCCCTACGCCGGCCCGGGCCAGTACGGGCCGATGATCCTCGACGGCGCCGGCGATCTAGTGTGGTTCAAGGCGATCCCAACCGGTTCCAGGGCGGCAGACCTGCGGGTTCAGGAATACGAGGGTCAGCCGGTCCTCACATGGTGGCAGGACCCCCTCGTCGCCGACGGCCGGCGCGACGCCGGGGTCGTGATCGCAGACGGCTCCTATAACGACATCGCGATCGTGCGCGCCGGCAATGGCTACCAGCCCGACCTGCACGCGTTTGAAATCACACCGGCCGGCACCGCGCTGTTCACCGTCTACGACGCGATCCGCTGCAACCTCAGCGCCGATGGCGGCCCGGCCGACGGCGCCGTCGCCGACACCCTGTTCCAGGAGATCGACCTGCGCACCGGTCTCGTCCGCTACGAGTGGCATGCGCTCGACCACGTCGCGCTCGGGGACTCTTACATGCCGGTGGGCCACGGTGGGACATCGCTCAATCCGTGGGACTACTTCCACATCAACGCAGTCTCCGAACACGGCGCCGATCTGCTCGTCGACTCGCGCAACACGTGGGCCGCCTATGACATCGACGCTCGCACCGGCCAGGTCGCCTGGCGTCTCGGCGGCAAGCACTCGAGCTTCGCGATAGCACCGGGCGCGAGCCCCGCCTGGCAGCACGACGCCCGGGAAGAGCCCGACGGCACGATCTCGTTCTTCGACAACGGCGGCACGCCGCCGGTGCACTCGCAGTCGCGCGTGATCGTGCTCGCGCTCGACAAGCAGACGAGGACGGCCACGCTCGTCTCGAGCTTCGTCCACCCGACCCCGTTGCTGGCGGCCAGCCAGGGAGACTTCCAGCCGCTCGCCGGTGGCAACTGGTTCGCCGGCTGGGGGCAGGAACCGTTTTTCTCAGAATTCTCCCCCGAAGGCAAGGTTCTCCTCGACGCCCACCTGCCCGCTCTGTACCAGTCCTACACCGTGCTCAAGTTCCCCTGGTCGGGGCAACCGACGCAGCCGCCGGACATCGCGGCGCGGCGCGGTACGGCGCACGGTACGATCGAGGTGTACGCCAGCTGGAATGGAGCCACCCAGGTGGCCGCGTGGAAGGTGCTCGAGGGGGCGAGCGCGACGAGCTTGACGCCGGTTGCCCAGGCGCCGCGTGCCGGGTTTGAGACCGTGATCTCAAGCTCCGGCTCCGGCTCATACATCGCCGTCCAGGCGCTCGGCGCCAGCGGTCAGGTGTTGGGTATGTCCGTGCCGGTCGCGCTCAGAGTGGCACTGGCCGAGCAATAGCGCCACTCCGCTACGCGTACGGGCGTCTAACTTGGTCTAACTCGCCGCTTCCTTCTCCGCTTGCTCGAGCTCGCGCTTGAACTCTTTGCTGTCCGCGTCGATCTCCTTCTCGAGCGACTTTTCAGCGCGGGTGAGCGCTTTGTCGAGCTGCTCTCCGATGCGCGACTCACCGATCACGATCAGCGCCGCCTCTCCGCTCTCCAACAGCTCTCCGAGCTCTTTGGCGTCACCGCGCGAGATGCCCTTGCGCAGGTGCCCGCCGACGCCGCCGACCAGGCCGCCGACCGCAGCCGCTCCGACAATCGACGGGGGGAACAGAATCCCGACCGCTGCTCCGACCGCGATCCCGCCCCAGGCGCCATGCTGTGTCGGCTTCTCGTGCTTGTGGACGTGCACCTTGCCGTCGGCGTCCTTGGTGATCACCGCCACGTCATAGGTGCCGACGAGCCGCGCGGCATGAAGGTCGAGCAGGCTCTCGTAGTCGGCGATCGCGTCTGCGCTGTCGCCGTAGTTCGCTGCGTAGATGAAAACCGGTCTGTCGCTCATCTCATCTCCTGTTCTGGGGCTTGTCGAGAAGGCTTCGAAGCACGGGCTGTCGAGGTTCGAACTTGTAGCCTTTCGGTTCGAAGTCATCTTCGCAGGGACTCGATGCTTCGGTCCCCATGCCAGTTAGCGATAGATTTCGGCGTGTCGATTGACTGTGATATGAGATGATTACACTGATGCGCCTACCAGTGGCCCGTGCCTTGAGCACCGCTGCGCTGCTCGCGCTCTGCGGGTTCTTGACGGCGCCGGCTGCCGCACAGGGCAACCAGCGGCGCACCGTCTCGCCGCTGCCCGCCTCCGACTACTCCGTGCGCTCGGTGTGCGCGGTGCCAGCGCCTGGGCACGCCGGCTGCCTGGCGCTGGAACTGGTGGGTCAGACGCCCGCCGCCCGCGCCCACACCCATCCGCTGGGGATGGCGCGCAGCGCTCCGCTCACGGCGAGCAAGGCTACGGAACCCTGCGAATCGCCCTCGGCCGCGGAAGGTTGCTACGGCCTGCGACCGCAGGACCTGCACAGCGCCTATGGGCTGCCCACGACGGCCTCGTCAGCCCAGACGATCGCGCTCGTCGACGCCTACGACGACCCGCATGCCGAAGCAGACCTCAAGGTCTACGACGAAGAGTTTCATCTGTCCTCGTGTACCACTGCGAATGGCTGCTTCACCAAGGTCAACGAACAAGGTCAGACCAGCCCGCTGCCCGCAACGGAAGGTGGATGGGCGGAGGAGATCTCGCTCGACATCGAGGTCGCTCATGGCACATGCCAAAATTGTCACATCCTGCTGGTGGAGGCCAGCGACTCCTCCTACACAAGCCTTGATGCGGCCGAGGAAACCGCCGTGAAACTAGGGGCTGCGGAGATCTCAAACTCGTGGTCGGGAGGGGAGCCGAGTACCGACAGCCCCGTCTTCAATCACCCCGGGATCGTGATCGCCGCTGCCGCCGGCGACGACGGCTATCTCAACTGGCAGTCCCAAGAACTGGAAACGAGGGGGTCCGTGGGCTACCCGGCCTCCTCGCCGCACGTGGTTGCGGTAGGCGGCACCCGCTTGAGCTTCACCACCGGAGGCGCTTGGGCGGGCGAGACGGTATGGAACGGTGACGGCGCCACTGGGGGCGGCTGCAGCGAACACTTCGGAGCCCCGCCCTGGCAGCGGGGGCTGTCCGGCTGGTCTGCCGTGGGCTGTGAATCCAAACGCGCCGTAGCCGACGTATCTGCCGATGCCGATCCGTACACCGGCGTGGCGGTGTACGACTCCACCCCAGTGCAGACGGAAAGCGGAAAGAGAGTGCTTGGATGGGTTCCCATCGGCGGTACGAGCCTTGCCTCGCCACTGATCGCCTCCGCCTTCGCGCTCGGCGGAGGAGCCGGCGGCGTGGAATATCCCGCCGAGACCCTCTACGAAAACCAGCTCAAGTCACCCGCTTCGCTGCACGACGTGCAATCCGGGTCCAATGGCGAATGCTCTGAACCCTTCAACGACGAAACCGGCCTTTCCGGCTGCACAGCACTCGAAGAGGCGCAAAGCAGCTGCTCGGGCAAACCAATCTGCCTGGCCGGTCTCGGCTACGACGGCCCCTCCGGCGTGGGCACTCCCCACGGGCTCGGCGTGTTTCAGCCGTCCAGTCAGCCGATCAAGGAAACGCAGACGATCGAATTCACTTCGAGTGCGCCTGGCTCGGCCACTGTCGGTGGTCCCACCTACGCAGTGACGGCGACGGCTTCTTCGGGGCTGGCGGTGTCGTTGTCCTCGGGGACGCCTTCTGTGTGTTCGCTGTCGGGGTCGACCGTGAGCTTCCTCGCGGCGGGGACGTGCACGATCGACGCCAGCCAAGCGGGCAACTCGGAATATGACTCGGCGCCTCAAGCACAGCAGTCCTTCGTGGTGAGCAAGGGCTCGCAGCTCATAACGTTCAGCTCGAGCGCGCCGGGCGCGGCCACTGTTGGTGGTCCTACCTACACGGTGGTTGCCACAGCTTCCTCGGGGCTGCTGGTGTCCTTCTCCTCGGGGACGCCTTCTGTGTGCTCCCTCGAAGGCTCGACGGTCAGCTTCCTCGGGGCCGGGACGTGCACGATCGACGCCAATCAGGCGGGCAACTCCAAATACAAAGCCGCGCCCCAAGTTCAGCAATCTTTTGCGGTACGCGAGCGCTCACAGGCGATCGCATTCACTTCGAGTGCGCCTGGCTCGGCCACTGTCGGTGGTCCCACCTACGCAGTGACGGCGGCGGCTTCTTCGGGGCTGGCGGTGTCGTTGTCCTCGGGGACGCCTTCTGTGTGTTCGCTGTCGGGGTCGACCGTGAGCTTCCTCGCGGCGGGGACGTGCACGATCGACGCCAACCAAGCGGGCAACTCGGTATATGATGCCGCGCTCGAAGCGCAGCAGACCTTTGTGGTGAGCCGGCGCTCCCAGCTGATCGCATTCCTCTCGACCGCACCGGTCTCTGCGAGTGTCGGCGAAGCCACCTATGCCGTGTCGGCGACGGCTTCCTCGGGGCTGGCGGTGGTGCTCTCTTCCACGACGCCTTCCGTGTGCTCGCTGGAAGGCTCAGCGGTGAGTTTCATCGCGCCGGGGATGTGTTCGATCAGCGCCGCGCAGCCGGGTAACGCCGAATATGACGCTGCGCCCCAGATGCAGCAGTCCTTCACGGTCAGCTCCGCGCCGGTGCTCGCCTTCACACCGCCGCTTACCTACCCATCTCCGTCTACGTCTCCGCCTACGTTTCCGTCTACGTCTCCGGCTCCGGTTACGTCAATGCCCGCGCTGACGAGCGCGCTCATGCCCCCGTATACGCCGATGGCAGACAGCAGCTTCAGCCTGTTGGGCAACCCGAGCATCAGTCGCAGGACGGGGGCGATTGTGTTCAAGGTGTCGGTCAGTGATCCGGGCACGTTCAGCTGGCTGCTCACTTTCCCAAACAGCAAGTTCGGTGCATTCTCCGTGAGCAAGGCGAAGTGCAACACGGGTCAGGTCAGGCTCAAGGGCAAGTGCTTCCAAGCGAAGGTGGTCTTCGCCGGCGGCGGCACGACCGTCGCTGCCGCGGGCACGATGAGCTTCGTGATCAAGCCCAGGGTCTCAGCGAGGAGCGCACTCGAGGCTGCGCTCAAGCAGGACCGGGGCCTGTCTGTCACAGCGACCCTGACGTTCCAATCCTCGCTGGGCGGCCTTCCCGTCTCACAAACGCGGTCGATCGTCGTCGCACTCAAGCAGACGAGCAAGAAGGGCAAAGGATAGGGGCCCCCACCGCCGCGCGGAGCTTGGCGTGAGCGCGAACGCCGGGTTGATCCTCTCGGCGTGATCGACGAACAGGCGCCGCGACGCCGATCGTGAGAGGATCCTGCCGATGAGCGATTTCCTGGTCAAGCGCGATGAGCTTCGCGAGTGCCGGATCGCCGAGTCGCAGGCGCCCGAGCTCGAGCCTGGCCAGGCGCTGCTTCGGGTCGAGCGCTTCGGGCTAACCGCGAACAACGTCACGTATGCGGTGTTGGGGCAGGCCATGTCCTACTGGGACTTCTTTCCGGCGCAGGAGGGATGGGGCCGCGTCCCGATGTGGGGCTTTGCCGAGGTGCAGCGCAGCGAGGCCCAGGGGGTCGAGCCGGGTGTGCGCCTGTACGGATATCTGCCCCCTTCCTCTCACCTCCTCGTGATGCCCACCCACGCCGGTGGGTACGGGTTCATCGACGGCTCGCCGCAGCGCGCGGCGCTGCCCTCGGCCTACCAGAGCTACCTGGCTACCGGCGCAGATCCCTTCTACCGGGCGGACACCGAGGAGCTGCAGATGCTCTTGCGTCCGCTGTTCTTCACCTCGTTTCTGATCGACGACCAGCTCTCAGACGACGGGCTGACCGCGCGCGGGCCGATCGTGATCTCGAGCGCCTCGAGCAAGACCGCGATCGCCGCGGCCTTCCTGCTGGCGCAGCGCGAGGGAGTCGAGCTCGTGGGGCTGACCTCGCCGCGGAGCGTCGAGTTCGTCGAAGGTCTCGGGATCTACGGTCGCACCGTCACTTACGATGCGATCTCCTCGCTGCAGCCCGGACCCGCCACGTTCGTCGATATCGCGGGAGACGGCAAGGTGCGCCTCGCCGTCCATTCGCACTACGGCGAGGAGCTCGTCCACAGCATGACCGTGGGAATCACGCACTGGGAGGAGCTCGGCGCCGGCGAGGGCGAGCTACCCGGCCCATCGCCGACCCTCTTCTTTGCCCCCGATCGCGTTTCCAAACGCTCCGAGGACTGGGGCCCCGCCGAGCTGCAGAGCAGGGTCGCGGATGCCTGGCACCCATTCTGCGAGTGGACGGGGGGTTGGCTCGAGGTCGTCGAGGACCGTGGATTCGACGCGGTGCAGCGCGTCTACCTCGATGTGCTCGAGGGTCGCGTCGATCCCAAGACCGCGAACGTACTCTCGCTCGTCGATTAGGCGGATCGGAGCACGCATGGCCAGGATCATCGTTTTGGGCGGTGGGGTGTGTGGGCTGGCGGGCGGAATGATGCTGGCGCGCGACGGGCACGAGGTCACGGTGCTCGAGCGCGACGCGGATCCCGTGCCCGGGTCTGTCGAGGAGGCGTGGGAGAAGTGGTCGCGCGATGGCGTGACCCAGTTCCGCCTGGCCCACTTCCTGCAGCCCGCGGGCCGCGCGGTGCTGGAAGAGGAGCTCCCCGACGTCTTTGCGGCGTTCGTCTCGGCGGGAGCTGGACGCTTGGATCTGCTCGAACGGATGCCCCCCAACTTGACTGAGGGTGGCCCGCGGGCCGGCGATGAGCGGTTCGTGACCTACACCGCCCGCCGCCCAGTCTTCGAGCAGGTCCTGGGCAAGGCGGCGCAGGACGAGCCCGGCCTTCAGGTGCGTCGGGGCGCCGTCGTGAATGAGCTGACGATCGAGGACGACAACGGGATCGCGCACGTGACCGGCGTCCGGCTGGACTCGGGCGAGACACTGCAGGCCGACCTCATGGTGGACGCGATGGGCCGGCGCTCGCAGCTGCCGCGCTGGTGCAGCGACGCCAACATCGGGACCCTGCACGAGGAGTCTGAGGACTCCGGGTTCATCTACTACGGCCGGTACTTCCGCTCAGCGGACGGGACGACGCCGCAGCCGATCGGCCCTCTGCTGGCGCCGATAGGGACCTTCTCGATTCTGACCCTCCCTTCGGATAACGGCACGTGGGCGGTGGCACTCGTCACCTCCAGCGGGGACCAACCGCTGAAGCGGATGCGCGACCCCGACCTGTGGAACTCCGTCCTGGAGGCGTGCCCGCTGCATGCGCACTGGCTCCAGGGCGAGCCGATCGGCGACCTCGAAGCGATGGGCGGGATGGTCGATCGCTACCGCCGTCCGATCTCCGACGGGCGGCCCCTGCTCACCGGCATTGCGCTGCTGGGCGACGCCTGGGCGTGCACGAACCCCTCGCTCGGTCGCGGGATATCGCTCGGGCTGTTGCACACTAAGTATCTGCGCGAGGTGGTCGGCTCGCACCTCGACGATCCATTGGAGTTCGCGCAGGCGTGGGATGCGGCTACCGAGGCGAACTTGACTCCCTGGTATCGGGAGACGGTCGAAGAGGACCGCGACCGCCTGCACGAGATCGACGCGCTGCGCAACGGCTTGGAGCCCACACCGCCGAGCGAGCGCTCGGCGGTCCTGCGGGGAGCGCTGCTCACGGCGATGCTGCACGATTCCGAGCTGTTCAGGGCCTTCCTGGCATCGCGCTCCGTCTTGACGCCGTTGAGCGAGACGTTCGCCCAAGCGGGCGTGGCCGAGCGAACCATCGAGCTGGCGGGCGAGCATGAGCGCATGGCGCTGCCGGGTCCCAGCCGCGAGGACCTGCTGAAGCTGCTCGGCTGAGGCTGAACCGGTCGAGACTCTCCCAGCATGTCGGCCACAGGAGACCCTGGGTATGCGCTGAGCTCGTCCAGCGAGGACGAGCACGAGCGGCTGGGTCGCCAGTCCGACATGTACGCGCCGTTCACGCGCCGTCTGCTGGCGCGTGCGGGAATCGAGCCCGGGATGCGGGTCCTCGATATCGGCTGCGGGCCGGGCGACGTCAGTTTGCTTCTGTCCGAGCTGGTGGGCGCCGACGGTTCGGTGGTCGGGGTCGAGCGTGACGAGCAGGCGCTCGCGAGGGCGCGCCGGCGGACGGTCGAGTCTGACATCGCGAACGTCGAGTTCGTGCTCGGGGACTTTCGGGAGGTCGAGCTCGCCGGTGACCCGTTTGACGCGCTGGTCGGGCGGCTCGTGCTGATGTACCAGGGTGACCCGGCGGCGGCGGTGCGAGCCGCGGCACGCCACGTCCGCCCGGGTGGGGTGGTCGTGTTCGCGGAGATGTGCTTGCGCACGGGGTCGGTGGCGCCGCAGAGGTTCCTGGTGTCCTGGCCGCACACTCCGGCGTCTGAGCAGCTCAGCGAGTGGGTTGATGGCGCTTTCGGTGGGTTGAGCACGCAGCCTGACATGGGAATGCGGCTGCCGGAAACGTTTGCGCAAGCCGGCCTCGAGCCCAGCCCGGACCTCGACAGCGAAGTCGCGATTGCTGTCGGCGAGGAGGCGGTCTCCGGGGTCGTGGACCTCGCCCGCAGCTTGCTGCCCGGGATCGTGGCTGCCGGGGTGGCCACCGAAGAGGATGTGGACATCAATACCCTCGCCGAGCGCCTGCATGCCGACACCGGACCGGTCGGACGCATCGCGTTCTGGCCGACGGTCGTCGGCGCCTTCGCGACCAAGCCCGGCGCAGCGGAATGACCGTTGTGTGTCAGATCTCGGACCTGCCGTCGCCTCCGCGGCTGCCACTGCTGGGCAACGCGCACCAGCTCGTGCGTGCCTCCCGTCTGCATATGACTGGGATCGACCTGCGCAACAGAGCGACGGAAGTGCGCGATGAATGCCTTGCGCTGCCCGAGATCACCAAGGCCGTGGAGGTGCTCGAGGCTTACACGAGCGAGCGAACCTCGCGGTCCTGATCAGCTGAGGAGCTGCGCGTCGCGCCTTTCCGCGAGTCGCTCTCGGGGTCGCTCCCCGTGACCCGCTTCCTCATTGCGGGGGACATCGCCGGCTCCGCGGCTGCTCGATAGCAGGGCCCGTCGTGGCCTGGGATCGCCCTCATGCTGTGCGGGCTGGCGGCCGATAAATCGAAATGGTGGTGTTTTGGGAGGGAGACGTGTCTGGCGAGACGCTGGGCGGGTCGAGCATCGGCACGAGCTTCAACACAAGCCTGACGGCGAAGGTGCTGGCGGGCCTGTTCGCGGCCGGCGCGACGCTCGCAGCGCTGACCGTCGTGCTGCCCCACGCCGCGGATGCGAACGAGCTCGGCTTGCTCGTGATCGTAGCGAACGCCTACGTGATCGCGGCCCTGTTGCACTGGCGCGCCCACACGCTGCCCGCTCGTGTGTTGCCGGTTGCGCTCTGCTGGGGCAGCACGCTGATCACCGGGGTCGCCTACTTCTCCGGCGAGAGCCCCAGCCCGCTCGTGTTCTTCTACCTGTGGGTGTTCCTCTACGCCTCCTACTTCTTCACCCGCCGGCAGGCCGCGCTGCAGATCACCTATGTCGGAGTCACCTATGGCGCGCTGCTGGCCGCGAGGCCGCCTGCGAGCGGAATCCTCGCCTGGTGGCTCGTCGGGATGGGCACACTGCTCGTCGCGGCGATCGTGATCATGACGATGCGCGCGCGGGTCGAGCTGCTGATCGCAAGGTTGTATGACGCCGCGCGCACCGATCCCCTGACGGGGCTGTCCAACCGGCGCGGCTTTCGCGAGCTGCTCGACCTCGAGCTCGAACGCTCGCGTCGCGGCAGCAGCGAGATGACGGTGCTGGTCGGCGATCTCGACCATTTCAAGGAAGTCAATGACCGCTCCGGCCACCACGTCGGCGATGCCGCGCTGAGGCGCGTCGCGCGCGTGCTGAACGAGCATAAGCGCCAGATCGACTTCGCGGCCCGCGTCGGCGGGGAGGAGTTCGCGCTGATCCTCCCCAACACCACCCAGGATGACGCCTTCGTGCTAGCCGAGCGCCTGCGGTGTGCTCTGCGCGAGGAGCTCGCCGGGGAATCCGTCCCGATCACGATCAGCTTCGGGGTGGCGAGCTATCCCCAGCACAGCGAGACGGCCGCCTCGCTGCTGCGCGCCGCCGACGAGGCGCTGTATGCGGCCAAGGAGAGCGGGCGCAACAGGACCGTGCTGCACAGCCCGCTCCTGCGCGAGCAGGACGGCGAACCGCGGGACATCGAGGCCGAGCGCTTCATCGCGGTGATGCTCGACCTCGCCGAGGCCGTGGATTTGCGCTTCAGCGGCAGCGCTCGGCACTCCGAGACGGTCGGGCGCTATGTCGAGATGATGGCCCGTGAGCTCGGCTTCTCAGAGCAGCGGATCAGCCGGGTGCGACTGGCCGGCATGCTGCACGACATCGGCAAGGTGGGCGTCCCGGACAGCATTCTCAGAAAGCCAGCAAAGCTGACCGCGCAGGAGTTCGCCACGATCAAGCGCCACCCGGAGCTCGGGGCACAGATCCTCGAGCACCCGAGCTTCGCCGACGTGCGCGCCTGGGTCGGCGCCCATCACGAGCGTCCCGACGGACGCGGTTATCCGCTCGGACTCTCAGGCGAGGAGATCCCGCTGGAGGGCCGCATCCTCGCGGTGGCCGACGCCTATGAGGCGATGACCAGCGACCGCGCCTACCGTCCTTCGATCGGCCAGGCCGCCGCTTGCGCCGAGCTGAAGCGCTGCACTGAAAGCCAGTTCGACCCGCTCGTCGTCAAGGCATTCCTCACCTGCCTGCAGCGCGAGTCCGATCGCGCCGACGCGATGCTCTCAAACGCCTGAGCACTGAGTCGCAGACTGGCGGGTAATCAGTGCCCTGCGCGTGGGTAATCCCCAGTAGTGGTCCGCGATAGCTGATCGCGCGGCTGGACCCTCGAATCCTAAGCTTCTCTCCTGCGAAATGGTGGTGCATTTGCGGGTGATTCCCCAGCGCGCCCGGCACGATTCGAACGTGCGACCTCTCGCTCCGGAGGCGGCAGGACAGGTGGGCGTGAGGGCCAGTATACCCAGTCCCTACCGGGGACATCGGCCCTTGGCGGACGCTGCGAATCAGGCGCAATACGGCACAAACCGGGAGTATTGAGACGGCAGAAAGCGACTGCCGTCCAAACGCTGGGTTCTGCCATCTCGGCCCCAGTGCGGCGGTCCGAAGGGGAGCCACTGCAAACCGCTGCGCCCAAACGCCACCAAACGTTCCACGGCCATCCATCCCTGGCTCTCAATGCGTTCGGCGCGCTCTTGCTTAGGTCGCGATCGTGAGTCGCGCCGTTAAGATCATCGTGCCAGGCAACCCAATGCCGACAGAGCGCGCAAGACGCGGCGCTCGGGGACGCTGGTACACGTCTGAGCGCACAGCCACTGGGCAACCGACCGCACCCTACCCCACACAACGATCGACCTATGGCCAGCACACCAACTCGCCATCCCAGATGACGAAGCCGCGTAGGTCGCATCTCCCCGATGTTCGACCTCGCAAAACGAGCGCTGTCGGGCACCCCGTTCGGTAGGATTCCGACATGCGGCACGCATTCGCTGGCGCAACCCTCGTCATCGGCGGGATCGCCGCGTTCATCGAGACGCACAGCCACGCACCAGAATACACGTGCGGCACACGTGAGCCATCCTGTGTTTGACGGAGACTTCGAGGCCAGGGTTTGCCTGGCGGAGGGAGAAGTCTCGGCTCATGGCATATGCGAGGAAGTATTCAAAGGAGTTGTTGGATCGCGGGACGCGTCTGGTGTTCGAGTCCGGGCGTCCGATCGCGCACGTCGCGAGGGATCTGGGCATCGAGAGCGAGACGCTGCGTAAACACGTGCGGCAGACCGAAGCTGACGAGGGCCGGCGCAAAGACGTCCTGAGCAGCCAGGAGCGCGAGGAGATCAAAGCGCTGCGCAGAGAGGTTGCGCAGTTGCGTCGAGCGAACGAGATCCTGAAGGCCGCCAGCGTGTTTTTCGCGGGCGAGCTCGATCCACACCGTCCAAGTGAGCGCGTTCACGACGAGCACGTGAGCGCTTCGGGGTCGAGCCGATCTGCGAGACCCTGGGCGTGTCGGCGTCCGCCTACTACCAGCGCTCGACCGGCCAGCGCTCGGCCGAGGCTTCGAGGACAAGCGGCTGCTCGCGCTATCAGCGAGCTACACGCCGCCAACACAACGCCTACGGCTCACGGCGGATGTAGAAGGCGCTGCGGCGCGCCGGGGAGCGGATCGGCCGCAGCCGTGTGGAACGGTTGATGCGCAAGAACGGCATCCAGGGCGCCAAGCGGCGCGGGAAGCCGTGGCGGACCACGAACGCCGACCCGGCGGCGTAGCGCAGCCCTGACCGGGTGCAGCGTGATTTCACGGCGTCCCGGCCGGATGAGAAGTGGTTTGCGGACTTCACGTATCTGCGCTGCTGGGAGGGGCTGGTGTTCTTCAGCTTCGTGATCGATGCCTACAGCCGGATGATCGTGGGTTGGCAGTTCGCCGGCGCACATGCGTACCGACCTCGTGCTCGACGCTCTCAGGATGGCCTTGAACAGCGAGCGCCCGGAGCAGACGTCTCGCTCGTGGCACACTCGCGACGCCGGCAGTCAAGACACGTCGTTCGACTACACCCAGACTCCTGGACGACCACGACGTCCTCGCCTCAATCGGATCCGTCGGTGACGCTTACGACAACGCAGCCGCCGAGAGCTTCGTCGACTGCTTCAAGACCGAGATCATCGCAGACCGCAGCTGGGCGAACCGATCGCAGCTCGAGCTCGCCGATCGTCGAGTACGTGGCCTGGTTCAACAACGAGCCAACTACACGAAAGTCTCGGCGACCGGCCAACCCGAGAGATCGAGGAACTCTACGCTGTGAAAATCAGACCAACGAGAGCACAGCCGAAGATAGAAACCGACCCTAGACCGTCTCGGGCACCACAGACACAAAACGACATAGCCTCCACGCTTGGGGGCCAGTCTGGGGGCGTAAACGCACGCGGGCTCAACGGGGGCGAGCCACCTGACTGTCTCGCGGCCTACAATCGGAGTGACCATGAGTCAGGAAGGAACCACCATCGAGCGTGCCGGCCGCGCGTTGATCGAGGCTGTAGCTGCGCCGGCGAAGGTGATCCTGTTTGGGTCGCATGCTCGCGGCGACGGGGACGATCGCAGCGACTTCGACTTCCTGGTGATCGAGCGGGGGATTGATGATCGTTTTGGGGAGATGGTGCGTCTGGACCGCATCCTCGGGCGGCTCTTGATTCCGGCAGATGTCGTGGTCGTCAGCGAGGAACACGTGCGCAGATGGGAGTCGGTCAAGGGCACGATGATCCACGAGGCGATGAGCCAAGGGCGGGTCATTGCCGAGTCCTGAAGCGCGCGAGCTGGCACTGCTGCTGGTGCGCAAGGCTGAGGGGGATGAGGGGCTTCTCGACAAGCTCTTGGATGATCCTGATGTACACGACGACATCTTGGGCTTCCACGCTGAGCAAGCTGTCGAGAAGCGGCTGAAGGCCGTGCTTGCCCTCCACGAGATCGGCTACGAGCGAACACACAGCATTAGCTATCTCACGTCTCTGTTGGAGCATCACGAGATCGAGCTTCCCGGTGGCCGTGAGCAGATCGAGAAGCTGACGCCGTGGGCGGTCGCGGCGCGGTACGAGAGCACGTTTGAGGAAGTGCTCGACCGCGCCTTCGTCAAAGAGCAGGTGTCGGCAGTACGCGACTGGTCGGAGCGCCTGCTGAGCGACGCGGGGTAGCGGCATCGGCATGCATGCTTAGCGCAATTGTCGATTCCTTCCCCATACGATGGAGCGGAGTCAACGCCGACCCGTCGCTACCGTAGCAAGAAGTCAGATCGACGCTTTCTCGCTGTATTCATGGGCTCGTGATGGTCGCACGACTTGCGACCTTTGGACGGCTATCCATGCTCGCCGTCCAAATGGCTGCCGAGATGTTCTGGCGACGGTCGCCTCAGACGCGCCCGCAACCGACCGCCCACAGCACGGCGAACACTTCATGTGCCGATTCGCCTTCACCTAGCGGTAGCTGGACTCTCACGAAGCTCCTTGCAATCAGATCGAAGCTCATCGCACGCAGCTGTTGATCGAGCGCGCCGTAGGAGGTGTCCCGTTCGCCGTAGAAGTTCTTGGTGGCGGCCGGGTGTGATGGTTACACGGTGACGGCTGTGAGCGCCTCCTGGGTCGTGGTGTGATGGGGGCGCCGTGCGATCTCTGGGTTCCTTGCCGCATAGGTTGCGAATTCAGCGAGCAGCAGAGTCGAGTCAGGATCGGCGAGATAGTTGTTGTAGTAGGCGCGTACGGCTTTTGCGGCGTTGACTGCTGAATCGGCGGATGATCTTGATCATCGACACGATCGGGTTCGTCGAGGCTAAGGTTTCTTCAGCCGTCCGCGGATTCCCAGGCGGGTGAGGGTCAGGGTCTCCTCCAAGCCCTCGTTGAGTGAACTCGCTGCTCCGGGATGAGAATGTTCGAGCTCTGAGGCGAGGGCCCGCAGGCCGTCCAGCGCAAGCGCGTGATTATCACTGGACCACGCGCGCCGCAAGCGCACCTTCACCGCGGACCGGTCGCGCTCGGGGAGATGATCAACACATTTCTTCCTTGTGCCAGCGATCAGCTGCACTTGCGGACGAACCTCGACGGCGCTCGGATTTGAGCAGAGCGAGGAAGAGGTCGTCCTGCTCGACGTCAAGGCCCCGGCCGACGAGGTCGGCGAGGAGATGTGCGGTGACGGTCTTGTTCTCCGTGGAGCCATCCCACAACCCCAGCGGTAGCTTCACCCCGTCGGTGCTGACGCCGAGCGCGACAATCGCGCAGCGGCCCTTCAGCTCGATCCCGTCGACCATCAACGCCGCCAAACGCACATCAGCGAGATCACGGCTCATCAGCGCGTCCAGGTGCTCCCGTGTGCGACCGACGAACTCGCGGCTGACCGCTGACTTCGACGCCGAACGCTCACTCCCGGTCACTTCCTCACCGACGGGCTCACGAGTACGCGAGAAGCGGCGTGCGCTGACCCCGGCGAGCATCTGCTCCAACACCACCCGCGTCAACGGGTCACGATCAGCGAAATACTCATACGTCCCAAGCGCCACCTCCTGCTCCCCATCGGCGGTCCTGGCAAGCGGGCGCCTCACAGCGACCCGCCGGCCACCAAGCGTCACCTCGCCATCCTCGTGGCCGTGACGGACCGCCGTGCGCTCTGAGATCTTCGCGTGCTTGGGACCGACGACCTCATCCAGCTCGGCCTCCATCATCTCGCTCAACACGCCCAGCCCCAAACCGATGCTGAGCGCCAACAGCCCATCCTTCGCGGCTCCGGCCAGTTCCCCCAACGCGTCCTGCACACTCGGTGGAAGTCCCAGCGCAGCACTCACGACCTGCTCCTGCTCTACGGTTTCATGGCGGTCCCTTCGTCTCGGTGGATGATTTCGCACTCGCCACAGTCCCAACGGGACCGGACGCTGCGGAAGAAGCCAGCTAAAACTTCTCGCACAAAGTGGCTCGATAGAGCAGACCACATTACGGCCATGCTCGATGCTGCAGGCAAGCTCGACCAGGCAGCGAAGGTTCGTCGGGGTCAACGACGGGCACTCCTCGCGACGCTCACCTTCGCCGGTCTACGGATCGGGGAGGCGCTGTCGCTGCAGTGGCGAGACGTAGACCTCGCGCGCGGCACGATCACTGTCCGTGCCGCGAAGACCAAGGCGGGGGAGCGCACCGTGAACATTCTCGCGGTCCTTCGCGACGAGTTGGGCGAGTATCGAGCGCGACTCGACCCAGCACCTGGCGCCCTCGTCTTCGGCTCGGCAGCCGGCAGACAGCAGAGCGCGAGCAACATCCGCCGCCGGGTACTAGCGAAGACAGTCGAGAAGGCCAACGACGCGCTAGCCAAAGACCACATCGAGCCGCTGCCCGAGAACCTGACACCACACTCGCTACGCCGCACGTACGCATCGCTGCTTTTCGCTATCGGCGAGTCGCCTCCTTATGTGATGGCGCAGATGGGGCACACCACACCGGAACTCACGCTGGCGATCTACGCCCGCCAAATGGATCGCCGCGACGGAGAGCCAGAGCGACTAAAGGCACTCATCGAGGGGCGTGAATGGACGGCAATGGACGGCAGCAGCAACACAACGCTCCCAACACAACCCCACCAGGACAACAAGGCAGAGCGGGAAACCGTAACCGTTCAGTTGCTGGGGGGGCATAGCTCTGCTCTGTCGAATATGGGGGTTGTGGAGCGCGCGGAGGCTGAGGCGATCTATGACCAGGGCCGTGAGGCTGTTGTTGAAGTTCTCTTGGCGATGGATCGCCGGATTGGGCAGCTCGAGGCTCATGTCGCACGATAGGACGAGCGGATTGCAAAGCTCGAGCGTGGGTTGAAACGGTCCTCGAAGAACAGTTCGCAGCCACCGAGCGCTGATGGGCCGAGCACCCCGATGCGTAGCAAGGATCCTTCGGGTCGCTCTCGGGGAGCCCAGCTCGGCCATGAGGGCAAGGGACGCTCCTTGCTGCCGGCGTGGGCGGTGGATGATGTGATCGAGCACTGGCCGGAGCGCTGCTCCTGCGGGCACTGGTTCGGGGAGGCTGGGCGTGTGCCGGTCGGCGATCCGCTGCGCCATCAGGTCGAGGAGCTACCGGTCATTACGGTCAAGGTCACTGAGCACCGTGCGCAACGCCTGCGGTGCCCTGGCTGCGGTCAGCACACGCGCGGGCAGTTCCCCGCGGAGATCACTCAGAGCGCGTTCGGACCGCGCTTTCAAGCGGCCGTCGCAACGCTCTCGGTGCGCAACCGCATCTCCCGTCGTGATGTGGTCGAGCTGGCAGAGCAGCTGTTCGGCTCGCGGATCTCCACAGGCACGGTGGACGCGATCCTCACGCGCACCAGTGAGGCCCTCTCAGAGCCGCACGCCGATCTGCTCGAGTGCCTGCGCTCTGCGCATGCCGTGAACATGGACGAGACCGGCTGGCGGACCGCTGGTGAGCGTCGCGCGCTGTGGGGCGTGTTCGATCAACGCCACGCCTACCTGCATGTCGCCGCCAGCCGTCACGAGGATCACGCCAAGGAGCTCCTCGCGGATACCAAGGCGATCGTCACCTCTGACCGCTGGTGGGCCTACTCGCATCTACCCCTCAAACGCCGTCAGCTCTGCTGGGCTCACTTGAAACGGGACTTCGCCGCCCACGCCGAGGGCCTCGGCGACGAGAAGGAGTTCGGCGAACAGGGCCTTGAGCTGTGTGAGCGCGTCTTCTGGGCATCGGAGGTCTTCAAGCACACAGCAGACCGCCGTGCCCTCCAGCTCACCGTCAGGGGGCTGCAACGCGCATACAAGCCCGTCATCCGTGGCTACGCAGCGAAACGTGCGCGCAACCGCTACTGCCGAGGGATGGCGCGCAACCTCTTGAAGGCATGGCCGGCGCTGTGGACGTTCGCCAAGCACCCCAGCGTCGAGCCGACCAACAACCACGCCGAGCGCTCCCTACGCTCGGCGGTCATCTACCGCAAGCTCTCCTTCGGCAACCAGTCCAAAAGCGGCGAGCTGCGGACCGCCCGACTGCTCTCGGCCCACACAACCTGTCGACTACAAGAACGCTCACTGTCCGTCTACCTCACCGACGCACTCTCCGCCAGCGCCCGCGGCGACCCCGCACCGCTACTCACCTGAGCGAGAGAAATGAAGGTTACGGGAAACCGCTCAATAGCAGGCAATAATGCGAACGCGCCCGGCACGATTCGAACGTGCGACCTCTCGCTCCGGAGGCGAGCGCTCTATCCACTGAGCTACGGGCGCAGGCGGCGCCCTGTGACACCGTCGCTGCGATCAGCTTACCGTCGTGCTCGTCGTACGCTCGTGTGGCTGGCGTGGTCTGGACAGTCGAGGCGTGTCGTGCTGAGCGGCGGGCTCGCCCGCGCCTGTGGAACCGCTGCCCCCGTCCCGTCGCTACCGTTGCCGGCATGGATCTGTCCGTATTCTTCGCCGGCACCGGCGGCTCGATGCCCAGCGCCCGGCGCGGCCTGCCCGCGGTG
Source organism: uncultured Solirubrobacterales bacterium (assembly GCA_963749285.1). Taxonomy (GTDB): domain Bacteria; phylum Actinomycetota; class Thermoleophilia; order Solirubrobacterales; family Solirubrobacteraceae; genus Palsa-744. Next base: position 1,053,190 of record CAVVMD010000002.1, read on the forward strand.
CTCATCCGCCGCGGTGGCGAGCACATCCTGATCGACTGTGGCGAGGGGACGCAGCGGCAGCTGATCAAATCGGTCGGGCTGGCTGACATCGACAGCGTCTTCATCACGCACTTCCATGCCGACCACTGGCTCGGACTGCCGGGGATGCTCAAGTCGTTCGCGCTGCGCGAGCGCACACAGCCGCTGAGCGTGTATGGCCCACGCGGGCTGAGCGAGCTGATGGAGCGGATGCGCTTCGTCTATGGCCGCCTGCCATACGAGTTGAGCGTCATCGAGCTCGCGCCCGCCGAGACCGTCGCTCACGACGGGTATCTGATCGGCGCGATCCCCGTCCGTCACAAAGGTGAGGCGTGCTACGGGTACGCGCTCGTGGAGGATGCCCGTCCCGGTCACCTCGATCCTGAGCTCGCGCAAACGCTCGGAATCGAGCCCGGACCGGACTTCGGCCGGCTGCAGCGCGGCGAGACGGTCAACGGAGTCACGCCCGAGCAAGTGCTTGGGCCGGTGCGGTCAGGGCGCAAGGTCGTGATCTCCGGGGACACCGCGCCGTGCGAGGCGCTGCTCGTCGCCGCGCACGAATCCGATCTGCTCGTGCACGAGGCCACGTTTGCCGAGGAGGAGTCCGCGCGCGCGCGCCAGACCTCCCACAGCACAGCTCGGCAGGCGGGGGAGGTCGCGCGCGACGCACGGGTGCGTATGCTGGCGCTGACGCACATCTCCAGCCGCTATCCCGGCGGGGAGCTGCGCGAGCAGGCGCGCGATGTGTTCGCGCAAACCGAGGCTCCGCGCGATTACGACACGATCGAGATCCCTTTCCCCGAGCGCGGCGAGCCCCGGCTGGTGCGCTGGTCTGAGCGCCGCGCCCGTGAGGCCGCTCCTGCGGAGCCGGTCGCGGCGGGGTAGACCATCCAAGCGCGCTGATACAGTCCGACGCGATCCTTTAACCCGGTCCTGAGAGGCCAGGAAGGTAACCCAACATGGACAGCAGCGACAAGATCGTCCTGCGCGAGGACGAACTGCGGCGAGCGCTCACGCGCATCGCACATGAGATCGTCGAGCACAATCCCGGCGACCCTGACCGCTCCGAGTCGCCGGTTCTGGCACTCGTCGGCATCCACCGGCGCGGCGCGTTCCTGGCGCGCCGGTTGCGCGACTCGCTCGAACAGCTGCTCGAAACCGAGGTCCCGCTCGGGGATCTCGACATCGGCTTCTACCGTGACGACGTCTCGCGCCGGCCTGATGCGCCCGTCGTACACGCATCGCACATCGACTTTGACGTGGATGGTCGCACCGTCGTGATCGTCGACGACGTGCTCTATACCGGCCGTACCGTGCGCGCGGCGATCGAGGCGCTGTTCGACTATGGTCGCCCCGCGCGCGTGCAGCTGGCGGTGCTGGCCGACCGCGGTCACCGCGAGCTGCCGATCAGGCCCGATTACGTCGGCAAGAACCTGCCCACCTCGCGCGCCGAGCATGTCTACGTGCGGGTCGCCGAGCTGGACGGCGTGGACGAGGTGGCGATAGCCCCGGCTCCCGTGGAGGCGACGGCGTGAACCATCTGCTCTCGATCGAGGATCTCGACCGCGCGGCGATCGAGCGGATCGTCACCCAGGCGGCGCGGTTCGCCGAGGTGTCAGACCGCGAGATCAAGAAGGTCCCGGCGCTGCGTGGGCGGATGGTGCTGAATCTGTTCTACGAGGCTTCGACCCGGACACGAAGCTCGTTCGAGCTGGCCGCCAAGCGGTTGTCCGCGGATGTCGTCAACTTCGCGGTCAACGGCTCCAGCGTCGAGAAGGGCGAGTCGCTGAAGGACACCGTTCTGACCCTCAGCGCGCACAAGCCCGACGCGATCGTGCTGCGCACCCCGTGGGCGGGCGCCGCCGAGCTCGTCTCCCGCTGGTGCAGCGCGGCGATCGTCAACGCCGGCGACGGCAAGCACGAGCATCCCACGCAGGCGCTGCTCGACGTCTACACGCTGCGCGAGCGTCTCGGTGGGATCGACGGCGCGTCGATCTGGATCGTGGGCGACGTCGCCCACTCGCGCGTGGCGCGCTCGAACATCATCGCGTTTCAGCGCATGGGCGCTCACGTCACGGTCGCCGGTCCGCCGACGCTGATCCCGCGCGGGATCGAGGCGCTGGGCTGCGAGGTGCGCTACACCCTCGATGATCTCGGCTCGGCCGACGTCGTGTACGCGCTGCGCATGCAACACGAGCGTATGAGCGAGCAGTGGGTGCCATCGCTGCGCGAGTACGCGGCCTGGTATCAGATCAACGGCCGCCGTCTGCATCCGCGCCAGGTGCTGATGCACCCCGGCCCGGTCAACCGCGGCGTCGAGCTCGCCGGCGAGGTGGTCGACTCTCCGCAGGCGCTCATCGCCGAGCAGGTGCAGGCCGGCGTGGTCGTGCGCATGGCCGTGCTGTATGAGCTGCTCGCGGGCGTGCACGTCCCGCGGCCCGTCCCCGAGCCCCAGCTCGCGTAGTGGCCGCCAACTCCCTCATCCACGGGCCGAGCACCCCGGCCGAGCTGCTGCTGGCAGACGTGCACGCCCTGGACCCCCGCGCCGATCTCGACGCGCGCTGTGACGTGCTCGTGCGCGATGGACACATCGCCGAGCTCGGTGAGCCCGGCGCCATCGAGGGACCCGAGGGAATCGAGACGGTCGAGGGTGCGGGCCGGCATCTGCTGCCCGCATTCGTCGACCCGCACGTGCATCTGCGCACCCCTGGGCAGGAGCACAAGGAGGACCTGGAGACGGGTACCCGCGCGGCGGCGGCGGGGGGGTTCGGCGCGGTGATCGCGATGCCGAACACAGACCCCGTCATCGACTCTGCTCCGCTGCTGCGATCGCTACGCGACGCCGCCGCGCGCGAGGCGCGCGTCCCGGTCGGGTTTCTCGCGGCGATCACGCGCGGGCTGGCGGGGGAGGATCTGACCGAGATGGCCGAGCTGCGCGAGCAGGGCGCGCTCGGGTTCACCGACGACGGCCGGCCCGTGTCGAGCGCCGGGACGCTGCGCAAGGCGCTGCAGTACCAGCGCCTGTGCGGCGGTGTCATCAGCCTGCACGAGGAGGACCCGACGCTGTCGCACGGGGGCTCGATGTGCGAGGGGTCAGTCAGCGCGGCGCTCGGCATCGGCGGGATCCCGACGGTCAGCGAGTCCACGATGGTCGCGCGCGACGCTGAGCTGGCGGTGTACGAGTCCGCGCGTGTCCACTTCCAGCACCTCAGTTGCGCGGCGTCGGTGCAGGCGCTCGCGCACGCCCGATCCGCCGGTGCTCGCGTCAGCGCCGAGGTCACGCCCCATCATCTGCTGCTCACCGACGAGTCCGTCCGTGGCCTGGACACGCGCATGAAGATGAACCCACCGCTCGCCGGCGAGTCCGACCGCCAGGCGCTGATCGCGGGTCTGCGCGAGGGCACGATCGACTGCGTCGCCACCGACCACGCTCCCCACGCGCGCGAGGAGAAGGAAGTCCCGTTCGAGCAGGCCCCTATGGGCACGACCGGCCTCGAGACCGCGTTCGCCGCGCTGTACACCGGCCTGGTCCTCACGGGCGAGCTGCCGCTGGGACTGCTCGTGCAGCGGATGACCGCGGGCGCGGCCCTGTTCGGACTCCCGACCCCCACGATCGCCACGGGCGAGCCGGCCAACCTGACGCTCGTGGATCTCGACGCCGAGTACCTGGCGGGCGAGCGCGGCTGGGAGAGTCGCTCGGAGAACTGCTGCTTCGCCGGGCGACCACTGCACGGGCGCGTGCTGCTGACCCTGGCAGCCGGCGCGGTTGTGTATCGAGAGCGCGTGTTCTCGGTGGTGGCCGCATGACCCAATGTCCAGAACGCGGCGATCGAATGCGGGGCCGGACGCCCCGCGCCCACGACCCGCTTGTCCAACTCACCCGCGCGGATGCGACCCACCCAAACACCCTCGCTTACGCCTCCCACGGGCGTGCATGCACGCGGGACCGACCACGCGCGCGTGATCGGTCGGACGGGAGACGCGAGCGATGAGTCTGCTCGACCGCGACCGTACTGCCCTCGTCGTCGTGGACGTGCAGGAGGGGTTCAGGTCCTACGGCTCGTTCGCCGGTGTCGCCGACGCCGCTCGCAAGCTCGTGCAGGCCGCGCGCATCCTCGAGCTGCCGAGCATCGTCAGCGAGCAGTACCCGCGTGGTCTTGGCCATACCGCACCCGAGGTCGGGTTGCAGGAGGAGCGGCCGATCGAGAAGACCGTGTTCTCCGCAGCCCGCGCGGACGGGTTCGATCTGGGCGGATGCTCACAGGCGATCGTGTGCGGGATCGAGACGCACGTGTGCGTCAGCCAGACGGTCCATGACCTGCTCGGCCAGGGCGTCGAGGTGCATGTGCCCGCGGACGCGGTCGGCTCGCGGCATCGGATCGACTACGAGCGTGGCCTCGAGCGATTGGAGCGCGCGGGCGCCGTGGTCAGCACGGTCGAGGCGGCGCTGTTCGAGCTGCTGGAGCGCGCCGGCACGCCCGAGTTCAAGGCCGTCCAGAAGCTGATTCTTTGATGAAAACCGGGACAGCCTACGTGCTGCTGGAGGACGGCACGCGCTACGACGGGATCGCCTGCGGCGCCGACGGACACGCCGTCGGTGAGATCGTGTTCACGACCGGCATGTCTGGTTACCAGGAGTCGATGAGCGACCCGTCGTTCGCGGGTCAGCTGATCGCGTTCACCTATCCGCACATCGGCAACTACGGGGTCAGCGCGCAGGCGATGGAGTCCGAGCGGCCCTGGGCGCGCGCGGCGATCATGCGCGAGGCGTGCGATCGCGAGGATGCTCCGGGCGCGGAGGGGGGTTGGCTGCAGTGGCTCGCAGACTGCGGCGTCCCGGCGATCAGCGGCGTCGATACGCGTGCGCTGGTCATTCATATCCGCGACCGTGGCGCGATGCGCGGGGGGGTGTTTGGGGCATCAACCCCTGAATCGCAAGCCCGTGAGCTGATCGAGTCAGAGCCGCCGATAGCGGGCCGGGACCTCGCGGCGGCGGTGACCCCGAGCGCTGTCAGCCGCCACGGCGAGACGAACGGCGGGCCGCACATCGCCGTGCTCGACACCGGCATCAAGGCGTCGATGGTGCGCGAGCTGGTGCAGCGCGGCGCGCGCGTGACGTTGCACCCGTGCACGAGCACGCCCACGGAGCTGCTCGCGGAGGATCCTGACGCGGTGTTGCTCACCAATGGTCCCGGTGATCCGGCGGCGCTGGACTATGTCGTGCAGACCGTGCGCAAGGTCGTAGGGCGCAAGCCGGTGTGGGGCATCTGCCTCGGCCACCAGCTGCTGTGCCGCGCCCTGGGCCTGCAGACGTTCAAGCTGCCCTTCGGTCACCACGGCGCGAACCATCCCGTCAAGGACCTGCAGACGGGGCGCATCGAGATCACCTCCCAGAATCACGGTTTCGCGGTGCTCGGGCCGAGCGGAGCGCGCACCATCGAGAGCTCGCGGCCGGTGCGCTGGCACACGGACTTCGGCGCGGCGCAACTGTCGCACGTCAACCTGTACGACCGCACGGTCGAGGGCTTCGAACTGCTCGACGTGCCGGGCGGGGCGGTGCAGTACCACCCCGAGGCGGGCCCCGGCCCGCACGACAGCCTGTATCTGTTCGATCGCTTCCTGGAGCGGATCGTGGAGGCTGGGTAGCGATATGGGAGGTGGATTTTTTGGGGAAACCCGGGAGCTCACAGCTCCTACAACCGTCCCACCACCGGTTACCGCACCTGCTGACATTCCGGGAGCTGTTCATCACGGCTCGCCGGGCAGGGCACCGGCGCGCTGATGCCCAGGCGCAGCGACATTCACAAGATCCTGATTCTCGGCTCGGGCCCGATCGTGATCGGGCAGGCCGCCGAGTTCGACTACTCCGGGGTGCAGGCATGCAAGGTGCTGCGCGAGGAGGGGTATGAGATCGTGCTCGTCAACTCCAACCCGGCGACGATCATGACCGACCCCGAGCTGGCCGACGCTACGTACATCGAGCCGCTGCTGCCGGGTCCCGTGGCGCAGGTCATAGCGCGCGAGCGCCCCGACGCGCTGCTGCCGACGCTGGGCGGTCAGACCGCGCTGAACCTGGCGAAGGCGCTGCACGACGACGGCACGCTGGCCCGCTACGACGTGGAGCTGATCGGCGCGAACTACGAGGCGATCGCGTGCGCCGAGGACCGTGAGCTGTTCAAGCAGGCGATGCACCAGGCAGGACTGCGGATGCCCGCAAGCGGCACCGCGAGCGGCTGGGATGGAGGGCAGGTGAATCTCGAACTCGGGATGAAGATCGCACGCAAGGTGATGCGCGACGTCGGCCTGCCCTGCATCGTCCGGCCAGCTTTCACGCTCGGCGGGCGCGGCGGCGGGATCGCGCGCAGCGAGGAGGAGTTCGAGCGGATCGCCGCGCAGGGGCTGGAGGCCTCGCCGATCGGCCAGATCCTGATTGACGAATCGGTCATCGGCTGGGGCGAGTTTGAGCTGGAGGTGATGCGCGACAACGCCGACAACGTCGTGATCGTGTGCTCGATCGAGAACGTCGATCCGATGGGCGTGCACACCGGCGATTCGGTCACGGTCGCGCCCCAGCAGACGCTCACCGACAGGCTGTATCAGCGATTGCGCGACCAGGCGATCGCCGTGATCCGCGCGGTCGGTGTGGAGACGGGCGGCTCGAACGTGCAGTTCGCGGTCAATCCCCAGACCGAGGAGATCCTCGTGATCGAGATGAACCCGCGCGTGTCGCGCAGCTCGGCGCTCGCCTCGAAGGCGACCGGGTTCCCGATCGCCAAGATTGCCGCTCGCCTGGCGGTCGGATACCGGCTGGAGGAGATCGATAACGACATCACCGGCGTGACCCCGGCGTGCTACGAGCCGACGATCGATTACGTCGTCGTGAAGTGGCCGCGGTTCGCGTTCGAGAAGTTTCCCGGCACCAGCTCGACGCTCACCACGCACATGAAGTCCGTCGGTGAGGCGATGGCGATCGGGCGCACGTTCGGGCAGGCGTTCGCCAAGGCGCTGCGCTCGCGCGAGCTGGACAAGCCCCCGTGCCTGGACGACGTTCCCGAGCAGGAGCTGCTGGACGGGTTGGAGATCCCCGGCCCGGATCGCTACGAGGCGATCCTCGAGCTGCTGCGGCGGGGGGCAGGCGTGGAGTCGATCCACGCGCGCACGTCGATCGACCCGTGGTTCCTGCGCGAGCTGCTCACGTTGGCCGCGGACCCGGACGCCCCGTTCGCGGGGGAGCGGGGGTTTCGCTCGGTGGACACATGCGCCGCGGAGTTCCCGGCGCGCACGCCGTACTACTACTCGGGCTGGGAGCGCCCCTCCTCCGGCGGTGCGCCCGTGCACGAGGTCGTGCGCGGCGAGCGTGAGTCGGTCGTGATCCTCGGCGCCGGGCCGAACCGGATCGGGCAGGGAATCGAGTTCGACTACTGCTGCGTGCACGCCGCGATGACGGTGCGCGAGTCGGGCCGCGACGCGGTCATGATCAACTGCAACCCGGAGACCGTCTCGACCGACTACGACACGTCCGACCGGTTGTATTTCGAGCCGCTCACGCTCGAGGACGTGCTCAGCGTCGTGCAGGTCGAGCAGCCGCAGGGCGTCGTGGTGCAGTTCGGCGGGCAGACCCCACTGAAGCTCGCCGCCGGGCTGGCCGCCGCGGGCGTGCCGCTGCTGGGCACGAGCGTGGAGGCGATCGACCTGGCGGAGGACCGCGGGCGGTTCGGCGCGTTGCTGGCGGAGCTGGGCTACTCCGCTCCGCCGTACGCGACGGCCCGCTCGGTGGATGAAGCGCTGGCGCAGGCCGATGCGGTCGGCTATCCGCTGCTCGTGCGCCCGTCATACGTGCTGGGGGGCAGGGCGATGGAGATCGTCTACTCGCGCGACGGACTCGCCGACTATCTCAGCCGCGAGCCTCCCCCGGACGCGGCCGGCGCCGAGGGGTCGCCGGGCTCGTCGTCCAAGCCGTCGATCTTCCTGGACCGGTTCCTGGAGAACGCCACGGAGGTCGACGTGGATGCGCTGTGCGACGGCACGGAGGTGTGGATCGGCGGGATCATGCAGCACGTCGAGGAGGCCGGGGTCCACTCCGGCGACAGCGCGTGCGTGCTGCCGCCACACTCGCTCGGCGAGGAGATGCTCGAGCAGATCCGTTCCGCCACGCGCGAGCTCGCGCTTGCGATCGGCGTCGTCGGGCTGCTGAACGTGCAGTACGCGGTGCACGCCGGCGAGCTGTATGTGATCGAGGCCAACCCGCGCGCGTCGCGCACGGTGCCGTTCGTGTCCAAGGCAGTCGGCGTGCCGCTGGCCAAGCTCGCGTGCCGGATCATGCTGGGCGAGCGGATCGCCGATCTCGACCTGCCCGCCGATCGCCAGGGGCTGGGGTATGGCGATCACGTGTCGGTCAAGGAGGCGGTGCTGCCGTTCGACCGCTTCGAGGGCTCCGACGCGGTGCTGGGGCCGGAGATGCGATCGACCGGCGAGGTGATGGGGATCGCGCGTGATTTTCCGAGCGCGTTCGCCAAGGCCCAGGCGGCCGCGGGCGTGCCGCTGCCGAGCGGGGGCACGGCGTTCATCACGGTCACCGACTCCGACAAGTCGGGCGCGTTCGCTGTCGCGCAGATCCTGCACGACAGCGGCTTTCAGATCGTCGCCACGCGCGGCACGGCGGAGGCGATCGCGCGGATGGGCGTGCCCGTGCAGCGACTGAACAAGATCGGCGAGGGCTCCCCGCACGTGCTCGACTGGATCGAGCGCGGCGACGTCGACCTGGTCGTGAACACCCCCACGGGCTCGGGCGCGCGCACCGACGGCTGGGAGATCCGCCACGCCGCGGTCGCCCACGGCATTCCCTGCCTGACGACGTTGGCGGCGGGCGTGTCCGCAGCACGCGCGATCGCGCGCGCACGGGCCGACGGCGAGCCCGAGGTGCTGTGCCTGCAGGAGTTGCATGGCGTGGCCCGTCCCGGGACGTCCGGGCGGCGGATGGAGCCGGGGTCGCGTAGGTGCGCCGCCACCACCGAACGCACCCTCGCGTCGCCGCATCGGCGGCTGCTGCGAGTGAGCGCCAACGAGCCGCTGGGGGCGTATCGCGTGCTGCGGGTCTGCAGACCCCGACGGGCCGATGCCGGACCCGGGGCAGTTCGCGATGCTCGCCGCCGCGGAGCGCTGGGGCGGGGGAGAGGACGAGCGCCCGTACCTGGCCCGCGCGTTCTCGCTCGCGCGGATGGCGGACGGCGAGGCGCACTACCTGCTGGAGGACGTCGGGCCGGGCACACGCCGGCTGTGCGAGCTGCAGGCGGGGGAGGGGCTGCTGGTCCTGGGGCCGCTCGGCCGGGGATTCACGGCGCCGCACGAGGATCGCCGCGCGCTGCTGATCGGCGGCGGCGTCGGGATCGCGCCGCTGGCGATCCTGCAGGACACGCTGACATCCGAGGACATCGCGAGCACCGTGCTGCTCGGGTTTCGCGACCGCGCCCATGCCGCGGGCGCACAGCTGCTGAGCCAGGCGACAATCGCCACCGACGACGGCTCGGTCGGCCACGCCGGGCTCGTCACCGAGCTGCTGGCGTCAGAGCTCGATCGGGATGGGCACACGGTCGTGTACGCCTGCGGGCCCGCGCCGATGCTGGAGGCCGTTCGGGCCATGTGCGCGGCCCGCGAGGTGCCCGCGCAGCTCGCGCTGGAGGCCGGCATGGCGTGCGGGTTCGGGGCTTGCTATGGCTGTGCGGTGCCCAAGCGCGGGGGCGGATATCTGCGCGTGTGCGTGGACGGGCCCGTGATCGACGCGGCCGAGCTGGAGCGGGTGGACGAGTATGCGGGGGCGCCGGCGTGAGCCCTGTCGAATTCTGTGACATGACGCTCGCCCATCCGATCGTCAATGGATCGGGAACGTTCGACGCGATCGCGGCGTACCGCGCGTTTGGCGAGGCCCTGAACGAAGGGTTCCCGTTCGCGGCGTTCATATCCAAGACGATCACGTTGCGTCCGCGCGCGGGCAACCCGCCGCCGCGCCTGTGGGAGGCGCCGGCGGGCCTGATCAACTCGATCGGCCTGCCCAACCGCGGTCTGGACGGGTATCTGGCCGAGGATCTGCCCCAGCTGGCACGACTGCCCGTGCCGCTGATCACGAACGTGATGGGCTCAACCGCGGCCGAGATCGCACAGCTCGTGCAGGCATGCGACGCGCGCCAGGAGATCGCCGCGATCGAGCTGAACGTGTCCTGCCCAAACGTGCAGACGGGCCTGGACATCGGCGCCGATCCACGCCAGCTGGAAGAGGTCGTGCGCACGGTGCGTCCGAGCACGGGCAAGCCGTTGATCGTGAAGCTGACCCCGAACACCGCCGACGTGGCCGCGTGCGCGCGGGCGGCGCAGGAGGGTGGGGCAGACGCGGTGTCGCTGATCAACACGCTGCGGGCGATGGCGCTCACGCCCCGGACCGGTCAGACACCGGCCGGCGTGCTCATTGATGGGGGAGAGTCGGTCTCCGCAGGAGAGTCGATCCCCGCCAAGGCTCCGGCCATGCCTGATATCAACCCGGCGGGTGCTGGCTGGGCGGCGGCACGGGCGGACTGTCCGGGCCCGCGATCCGCACCGTGGCGCTCGCGCAGGTGGCCGCCGTGGCGGCGCGCGTGGAGATCCCCGTGATCGGCATGGGCGGGGTGCAGACCGCCGCGCACGCGCGGGATCTGCTCGACGTGGGCGCGACGCTCGTGGCGGTCGGGACGGAGAGCTTCCGCGACCCGCTCGTGGGAGCACGAATAGCGCGCGACCTGGCCTCTCGTCCGGCCTGAGGGCCTACGGTCTGGCTGGACGGCCAATCTGGCGCTGGATAAAAACCCCTGCAAACGCCCCCTGTCACCGTCCAGAACCCTCGACATAGCTCGACCTCAGGTTGAGGTGCAGATGAATTCGACTGGTTTCCCTTGATCGTCGCTCGCCGGTGTGTAGACTCGCCGCCCATGGCGACGGCGACCGAATCTACGGGGCAAAAACATGTGATGGCACCCGAGCGGTCGCTGAACCAGCGCATGGACGCGCTCGCGCGAGCCAACCGCATTCGCACCAAGCGCGCCCAGCTCAAGCGCGACCTGAAGGCCGGTCGGCTCTCGATCCACGCGCTGCTGCTGAACCCGCCCGAGTACCTGGAGACCGCGAAGGTGTTCGACATGCTGCTGGCAGTCCCCAAGTACGGGCGCGTCAAGGTCAACAAGATCCTCGCCCACTGCCGCATCTCGCCGAGCAAGACGATCGGCGGCTTGTCAGAGCGCCAGCGCAGCGAGCTCGTATCGCTGCTACGCCGTTAGCGCCCTGCATCTTCGGCAAGCTCGGGGCGAGCTCCGCCGACCTCGCGATTAGTGTCCCGGCCGTGGCGCGCGTGTTCGTCATCACGGGACCCTCGGGGGTCGGCAAGGGGACGCTCATCAGGGGTCTGATGGAGCGATTGCCGCAGCTGCAGCTGTCGGTTTCCGCTACCACGCGTGCGCCAAGACCGGGCGAGCAGGACGGCGTCGAGTACCACTTCCTCACGCGCGAGGAGTTCGATCGCAAAGTGGCCGCGGGCGAGTTCGTCGAGCACGCCGACTACGCCGGGCGCAGCTACGGGACGCTGCGTGACGAGCTCGAGGATCGCGTGCGCGCGGGCGTGCCGGTCGTGTTGGAGATCGAGGTGCAGGGCGCCAGGCAGGTGCGCGCCGCGATGCCCGACGCCGTGCAGGTGTTCATCGCGCCGCCGTCGCTGGCGGCGCTGCACACGCGCCTGGTGGGGCGCGGGACCGATGACGGAGCCGAGGTCGAGCGCCGGCTGCGAGTCGCCGAGGAGGAGCTCACCGCCCAGCCCGAGTTCGGTCACGTGGTGGTCAACGATCGTCTCGACGATGCCCTGGAGCAGCTGACGGCGATCGTCGCCGCCGAGCTGGAGTGAGCCGGGCCGAGGCCGCGTGCGCGGCGTGATGCCGGTGCCCACTACACTCGAAGGCCAACCAGGAAAGGCCCACACCAAGTGATCTCCCCCCGCATCGACAGACTGCTGGACAACGTCGACTCCAACTACGCCAGCGTGCTCGTGGCCGCCAAGCGCGCGCGCCAGATCAACAGCTACTACCACAACCTCGGCGAGGGCACGTTCGACGAGTTCCCGCCTCCGATGGTGGAAACGGTCTCCAAGAACTACCTCACGATCGCCCTCGAGGAGGTAGCAGCAGGGAAGATCAAGTACCACTACCGCTGAGACGGCCGTGGGCCTTCGCGGATGCGTTGTCCTCGGTCGCTCGCGTACGTAGTACGCCACGCTCTCTGCGTCCTCGCCTCGCTCGACCCACGACCGTCTCAGCAGCGCAGTTCAACCTCAGAGCGATTCTTTCGCCCTCGCACGGCTTCGCTCAGGACTTGCCAGTCCCCGACAAGCCCTCTAAAACCAAGCCATGTCCCGAATCCTGCTCGGCGTGAGCGGCGGCATCGCCGCGTACAAGGCGCTCGAGCTCGTGCGCCTGGCGACGGGGGCCGGGCATGCGGTCAGGGTGGTGCAGACCCCGGCGAGCAGGCGATTCGTCGGGGCGGCTTCGTTCCAGGCGCTGACGGGCGCGCCGGTGCTCGTCAGCGAGTTCGAGCGCGATCCCGCGCGGGGGGCGTTTCCCGGTCAGCCGCTGCCCGCGCACGAGCCGCTGAGCCACCTGGAGCTGGTGGCCAACGCCGAGGTCTACGTGATCGCCCCGGCGTCGGCGAACACGCTGGCGAAGCTCGCCGGCGGCCTGGCGGACAACCTGCTCTGCAGCTGTGCACTGGCATGCGACTGCCCGCTCGTGATCGCCCCGGCGATGAACAACCGCATGTACGAGCACCCGGCGACCCAGGCGAACCTGCGGACGCTGCGCGCGCGCGGCGCACAGATCGTCGAGCCCGACAGCGGACGGCTGGCGTCTGAAGGTGAGCAGGGGATCGGTCGCCTGGCTGAGCCCGTGCGGATCTTGGCGGCGTGCGAGGCGGCGCTCGTGAACGCCCCTGCGGCGACGGTTTCGCCAGCACCGTCCGACGGCGCGTGGAGCGGCCTGAGAGTGCTCGTCACGGCGGGAGGCACGCGCGAGCCGATCGACAGTGTGAGGTTCGTCGGCAACAGCTCCTCCGGGCGCATGGGACTCGCGCTCGCGCAGAGCGCACGGGCGCGTGGGGCCGAGGTGACGGTGATCGCCGCCAACGTCGCGCTCGAGCCCCCGCATGGTGTCGCCTGGCGCGAGGTCTGCACCGCCGCCGAGCTGCGCCAAGCCTGCGAGGAGGAGTTCCCGGCCTGCGATGTCCTGCTGATGACCGCCGCGGTGGCGGACTTCCGACCGGCGGCGCCGGCCGCGGGCAAGATCAAGAAGACCGGCCGCGATCGCCTGCAGGTGGAGCTCGAGCCGACGGCGGACGTGATCGCGGGCCTGGCCGCTCAGCGTCGCCTCGGTCAGACACTCGTCGGGTTCGCCGCCGAGCACGGCGAGCGCGCGATCGAGTGCGGCCGGTCAAAGCTCGCGGGCAAGGGTCTGGACGCGGTTGTCGTCAACGACATCTCGCGCTCAGACATTGGTTTTGAGGTGGACGCAAACGAGGTCACGATCCTCACCGCCGACGCCGAGCAACACGTACCGCGTGCGAGCAAGCGGCAGGTTGCCGCAGCGATCCTCGATGCCGTCGAACGCCTGCGAGGGAGTGGTTAAGCTGGTCCGATGGAGAGCGTCTATGACCTCTATCGGCGGGGCTGTGACCTGCTCGACCACGGTGATCACCAGGCTGCGATCGTCCCCCTGAGCAGGGCGCGAGACCTGGAGCCTGACAAGACCTCGATCCGCGAGGCGCTCGGACGGGCTCTGTTTCACGCTCGGCGCTATGAAAGCGCCGCCGCGGAGTTCCAGGCGGTGGCCTCGAGGACACCCACCAACGACTACGCGCTGTTCTGCCTGGGCCGCTCGATGCAGCTGCTCGGTCGCCATCGCGAGGCATGTCAGCCGCTGGCGCTGGCGTGCTCACTGGCCCCCGAGCGCGAGGACTACAGGCGCTACCGTGACCGCGCCCGTCGCGCCGCCCACGGCGATTGAGGGGCGCCGAGCACCAAGCGAGCAGATGATGCGTGCTCGCCCCGATGCTATCCTCGACCGACAGCTTTCGTGCCGGTGTGCAGATGCCGGCAGCAGTGCCGAGAGTGGGCGCCCGCCCGCTTTTTTTACGTCAGGATCCGGTCGGGTAACGGCCGGGTCAACATAGATGGGAGCAGTGAGCAACGACAGATGACAGCGCTGCAGGCCGATATCGAAAGCAGGCTCGCCACGAGCGAGCCGGAGGTCGAGGTGCTGCTCGCCGAGGTGGTGGGCGGCCGGCGGCTGCGCGTGTTCATCGACCATCCGCAGGGCGTCACGCTCGCGCTGTGCGAGCGCGTGAGCACGTGCCTGAACGAGCTGCGCGAACGCTACTCGCTGGAGGTGTCCTCGCCCGGGGGCGAGCGTCCCCTGACCAAGCCGGCGCATTTTCGTCGCTTCGTGGGGCGGCGTGCGAGGGTGCGTACGCGTCATCCACGCTCACCGGTCCGCTCCGAGCTTACAGCGAGCGCCGGGCGGCCCGGGCCCGTCAACAGCTTCACCGGCGAGTTGGTGGGGGCCTCCGAGGAGGAGGTCATGCTGGCCGCCGAGGAGGGGATCGTCGCGATCCCCTACACCGAGATCCGTCGTTCGAACCTCGTCGAGGAGTGAGACACTAGATATGTCACGCGAAATCCTTGAGGCGATGCACGCGTTGGCGCGTGAGAAGGGAATCGAGCCGGAGAAGCTGATGGTCGCGCTCGAGGATGCGCTGCTGTCCGCCTATAAGAAGCAGCCGGGCTCGGCCAAGTACGCGCGCGTGGAGATGGACCGCGAGACCGCCGACTTCCGAGTGATCGAACTGATCATCCCCGAGCGCCTGGAGGCGCACCTGATCGTCGAGACGATCGACGAGGAAACGACGATCGACCCCGAGACGGGGGAGATGCGCGAACCCGAGGAACCGGAAATCGACCCGGCGAAGTTCGCCGAATATCGCGACCAGATCGACGAGCGCGACGTGACTCCCGACGACTTCGGGCGGATCGCCGCGCAGACCGCCAAGCAGGTGATCCTGCAACGCATCCGCGAGGCCGAGCGGGACATGATGTTCGAGGAGTACCGCGACCGCGTGGGTGAGCTGATCACGGGCATCGTGCAGCAGTCGGACTCCCGCTACACGCTCGTGCAGCTGCGCGAACGCGTCGAGGCGCTGCTGCCCAAGTCAGAGCAGGTCGAGGGCGAGCGCTACGACCACTCACAGCGGATCAAGGCGGTGATCAAGGAGGTCTCGCCGTCGACCAAGGGGCCGTCGATCATCGTCTCCCGGCGCGACCCCGAGCTGATCAAGAAGCTGTTCGAGCTGGAGGTTCCGGAGATCGCCGACGGCTTGGTGGAAATCGCCAACGTCGCGCGCGAGCCTGGCTATCGCTCGAAGATCGCGGTCGTCTCCAACACCGACGGCGTCGATCCGGTCGGTGCCTGCGTCGGCCCCAGGGGCTCGCGCGTGCGCATGGTCGTCTCCGAGCTGCGCGGCGAGAAGATCGACATCATCCCCTACAACGACGAGCCCGCCCGGTTCGTCGCCAAGGCGCTCTCACCCGCGCGTGTACGCGAGGTGCTCGTCGACGATGAGGCCAAGCAGGCGACGGTGATCGTCCCCGACGATCAGCTCTCGCTGGCGATCGGCCGTGAGGGCCAGAACGCGCGCCTGGCCGCACGCCTGACGGGCTGGCGCGTGGACATCCGCTCGGAGACCGAGTTCGCCGCCGAGGAGGCCGAGCATGGCTACGAGGAGGAGGAGGTCCAGGGCCGCTGCGCCGCGATCCTTTCCAACGGACGGCGCTGTCCGAACGCTTCCCTGCCGGGCTCGCGCTACTGCGGCCTCGAGACCCACCAGGCGCTCGCGAACATCGCAACCGACAACGTCGTCGACCTGAACGCGCCCGCCGAGGAGCCCACCGCTGGGGGAGGGGACGGCGAGGAGGATGTGGCCGCGCTGGCCCATGACGGCGAGACCGACGCGGCACGGCAGGCGCCCCCAGTCGAAGCGGAGCCCATCGCGGAGAAGCCTGACCCCGGAGAGGCACCGGTTGCGGAGGTCTCCGGCGGGCCGGATGAGACCGGCGCTGCCTCTGAGACGCTCGCCGCTCCGGCGGGGCCCACCGCTCCGAAGTCGCCCGTCGAGGAGCCGGCGCCATAGGTCCTCATGCACCCCGGCGCAAGTGCGTCGGCTGTGGGCGCAGCGCGCCGAAGCCGGAACTGGTCAGGATCGCGCTTACCGATCAAAGATCGGCCAGCGTGGGTGAGCGCCGGGCAAGACAGGCGGCGCTCGACCGCAACGGCACCATGCCCGGGCGTGGTGCCTATTTGTGTCGCGGCGCGAGTGGGGGCGAACCGGCAGCGGACTGCCTGGCGCTTGCCATTCAGCGCAGCGCAATCGCGCGCGCTTTGCGCTGCGCTGTGACCCTACCCGCCGAGCTCGTAGAATCGGTTGGCCGATGAGCAAGAAGCGCGTACATGAAATCGCCAAGGAGCAGGGCATATCCAGCAAGGAGCTGCTGGAGAAGCTGCATGCCGCCGGCGTGGAGGCGAAGACCGCTTCCTCATCGGTCGAGGAAGCCGCCGTGCGCGAGGCGCTGGGGAACGAGACCCCGCCTGCCCCGTCCGCCACGCCTACCTCCGCCGCTGTTGCGAGCGCACCTGCGTCCACCTTCACTTCCACCGCCACCGCGACCGCATCGCCTCCCAAGCCTTCGTCCAAGCCCGCGCCGTCGATCACTCCAAACGGCGCGTCGGCACCCCCCGCATCAAAGCCCGCGGCGTCTGCTGGAGGCCAACAGGAGGCTGCGCCCGCGCCTGTCGCTCCAGTCCAGCCCGAGGCCGCCGCGGACGCCGCAACCGAGCCACAAGCTTCCTCCGGCACGACCGAGGACTCCACCAATCCCGCGGCCGAGCGCGTGCGTCCCACGCGCGACTCGCGCACGGGCGAGCGGGCGCCGGCGAGCAGCGCGCCGGGAGGTCGCCGACGTGTGGTGATCGACTCGCAGGCCTCGCGCCGTCAGCAGGGCGGGCCGGCCAACCAGCCCCAGCGTCGCCCTCGCCGTGGCCGGCGCCGGCGCGGGACCTACGACGAGACGATCGCGCCGATCGACACGACCGCGATCCAGGAGACCGACCTCGTGCGCGTCAACTCCGGTTCGACGGTCAAGGATGTCGCCGAGTACCTCGGCGCGCCGGTGCCCGAGATCATCAAGAAGCTGATGATGCTCGGGGAGATGGCGACGCTCACCCAGACGCTGTCCGATGACGCGATCCAGGTGCTCGCCGACGAATTCGAGAAGAAGATCGAGATCGTCCACGCCGCCGACGACGTCGAAGTCGAGCCCGTGTTCGAGGACGCCGACGAGGACCTGATCGAGCGCCCGCCGGTGGTGACGATCATGGGGCACGTCGATCACGGCAAGACCTCGCTGCTGGACGCGATCCGTGAGACCGAGGTGGCGGCCGGCGAGGCGGGTGGCATCACCCAGCACATCGGCGCCTACCAGGTGCGCCACGGCGGCAAAGAGATCACGTTCCTGGACACGCCCGGGCACGAAGCGTTCACGGCGATGCGCGCGCGTGGCGCGCGCGTGACCGACCTCGCGGTGATCGTGGTCGCGGCCGATGACGGCGTCAAGCCCCAGACCGAGGAGGCGATCGACCACGCCCGCGCCGCCGAAGTGCCGATCGTGGTGGCCGTGAACAAGATCGACAAGGAGGGCGCCCAGCCCGAGCGCGTGCGCACAGAGATGACCCAGCACGGACTGCAGCCCGCGGAGTGGGGCGGGGAGATCGAGTTCGTCGACGTCAGCGCCAAGACACGCCAGGGCCTGGACTCGCTGCTGGACACGATCCAGGTGGTCACCGACCTCGAGGAGCTGAAGGCCAACAGCGACGCCGACGCCTCCGGCACCGTGATCGAGTCCAAGCTCGACCCCGGGCGTGGGCCGGTCGTGAGCGTTCTGATCCAGCGTGGGACGCTGAATGTCGGTGACGCGCTGGTCGCCGGCGCGCACTTCGGGCGGGTGCGCGCGATGAACGACTTCACCGGCGCTCGCGTCAAGCACGCCACACCGGGCCAGCCCGTCGAGGTACTGGGCTTTGATGGTGTCCCCGAGGCGGGCGAGATCGTGCGCGTGGTCGAGAACGAGCGCCGCGCGCGCCAGCTCGCGGGCGAGCGCGCGAACCGTCTGAAGACCGAGGCGCTGGCGCGGCGATCGGGCCGCAAGGTGTCCCTCGAGGACGTGTTCAAGCTCGCCCAGGAGGGGACCGTCAAGGAGCTTGGCCTGGTCGTCAAGGCTGACGTCGCGGGCTCGCTCGAGGCGATCGAGGACGAGATCGCCAAGCTGCCCCAGGAAGAGGTCAACGTCAACATCATCCATCGCGGCGTGGGCGGTATCAACGAGTCCGACGTGATGCTCGCCGCGGCATCCCGAGGAGTGATCCTGGCTTTCAACGTGCGACCCGTCGGCGAAGCGCGCCACGTGGCCGAGCGCGAGGGTGTGGAGATCCGCTCCTACTCGGTGATCTATCGCGCGATCGAAGAGCTGCGCGCCGCGATGCAGGGCATGCTCGAGCCGACCGAGGTCGAGACGCCGCTCGGGCAGGCGGAGGTGCGCCAGCTGTTCCGTGCCTCGCGGATCGGGACGATCGCCGGCTCGTTCGTGACCGAGGGCAAAGTCACGCGCGGGGCGAAAGCGCGCGTGGTGCGCGAGGGAACGGTCATCTACGACACGACCATCGCGAGCCTGCGTCGCTTCAACGAGGACGCGCGCGAGGTCGCCACCGGCTTTGAGTGCGGGATCGTGCTCGCGAACTTCCAGGACCTGCGCGAGGGCGACATCCTCGAGACCTACGAGACGCGCTTGCAGGAGCGCGAGCTCTCCTGAGCTGAGACGGCCGATGGCCTGCGCGGATGCTGCGTCCTCAGTCGCTCGTGTGCCGAGCACACTTCGCTCCTTGCGTCCTTGCACCGCTTGACCCTCGGCCGTCTCAGAACGCTCGGAAGCCCCTCCGGGAGAGGTCACCGCGATCGCTCATGCGCCGAGCACACTTCGCTCACTGCGTCCTTACCGATCGGAGGTCGACGGGATCTCCGATCGGCCAGCTTGACCCTCGACCGCCTCAGAGCGCATGGAGCCTCTGATGGAAGATTGTCGATACGAGCGAAGAGTGGGCGCCGATCACCGGAGGGAGTTGGGGGGATAGGATGAGCTCGGGACGTATGCGTCGCGTCGACGAGGCGATCAGGCAGGTGCTTGGCGATGCGATGGCAGGAGAGCTGAAGGACCCTCGAGTTGGATTTGTGACCGTGACCGATGTCAGGACATCCGCCGACCTGCGCCATGCGCGCGTGTACGTGAGCGTGCTCGGCGAGCACGGCAGACCCTCCGACGCCGCCCAGCGCGAGGACACGCTCGCGGGTCTGCGCCACGCGCACGGCTATCTGCAAGGCCGGGTCGCCTCGGAGCTGCGTCTGAAGCGCACGCCGACGCTCGAGTTCTTCTACGACGACACGACCGACCGGGCGTTGCGCGTGGATGCGCTGCTGGGGGAGATCGAGGTCGAGGGTTCGTGAGCACGGGTATCGAGAGCCCCGAGGTCACGCGCGAGCGGGTGCTCGCGCACATCCGCGCGGACTCGCATTTCGTGCTCGCCGCACATGAGGGTCCCGACGGCGACGCGCTCGGCTCGCTGGTGGGGATGCAGGGCATGCTTAGCGCGCTGGGCAAGGACTCGCGGATGTTCATCGCGCCGGCGGACCTGCCGCTGCCCTACGAGTACCGCTTCTTCGAGCTGGACGGACTGATCCAGTCACCCCCCGCGGACATCGCGCAGCGCACGGTCGTGTTCCTGGACTGCGGCAACATCGACCGCAACTCGGCGAGCGTGCTGCAGGAGGGCAGGCACCTGCTGAACATCGACCATCACCACGACAACACGCGCTTCGGCACGCTCGACCATGTCGTGCCCGGCGCCTCGTGCACGGCGGAGATTGTGTGGGATCTGATGCATGGCCTCGGCGTGCGGCCGACGCCGCATGTGGCGCGGGCGCTGTATGTGGGGCTGATCACCGACACGGGTCGGTTCATGTACGAGAACACCGGTCCGCGCGCGCATGAGATGGCGGCCGAGCTGATCGGAGCCGGCGTGGATGTGCAGGACGTGTACCGGCGACTGTACGAGGAGATGCCCCAGGCGAAGCTCGCACTGCTCGCGGTCGCGCTCGATCGGATACAGCGCTTCGACTCCGGCGAGCTGACCCTGGCGGCGCTCAGCGCCGAGGACTTCCGCGAGGTCGAGGCGCAGGACAGCTACTCGGAGGGCATCATCGATCACCTGCGTGCCGTGCAGGGCACGAAGGTCGCGGTGCTCGTACGCGAGCTGAGCAGCGGTGAGCGCACCGGCCAGCGCAAAGTCTCGCTGCGCGCGACAGACGACGCCGTCGATGTGTCGCGGATCGCGCGCAAGCAGGGGGGCGGTGGGCACCGGCGCGCGGCGGGGTTCTCCACGACGCTCGAGGTCGAGCCGCTGATCGAGTTTCTGCGCTGCGCGATCGCCGCGCAGCTGCACGCCAACTCCAACGGCCCCGCCGCCCCGACCCTGGTCTGAGTCCGCCCGGACCCGGTCCTGAACTCCGTGACGTCCCCCGCGCGATGATGGGCGGTTCCGCGCAGAGATGATGGATGCCGATGGACGCGCGATGATGAGTCGCTGATGGTCGCACGCGATGATGGGCAACCGATGGACGGCATCCTGTTGATCGACAAGCCCGCCGGCATGACCTCGCATGACGTGGTCGCGGCGGTCAGGCGCGCGACCACCGGCTTCGCCGGCGATGCCCGAGGCATCAAGGTCGGGCATGCCGGCACGCTCGACCCGTTTGCCACGGGCCTGTTGGTCGTGCTGGTCGGGCGGGCCACAAAAGCACAGCGACAGCTGATGGATCTGCCCAAGCGTTATGAGACGGTCGCGCGGCTGGGGTCGACATCGAGCACCGGAGACACCGAGGGGGAGATCATCCACACGGGCAAGATGCCGCCCGATCCGCCGCCGCTGCCGACCGGTGAGGTCAGACAGCGACCGCCGCGGCATTCGGCGGTGAAGATCGGCGGGGAGCGCGCTTACAAGCGCGCGCGCCGCGGCGAGCAGTTTGAGATGCCCGAGCGAATCGTGACCGTCTACCGCTTTGAGCAGGTCTGGCGCGAGGACGCGCGCGCGGGCTATGCGATCGAATGCTCGGCGGGCACCTACGTGCGCTCGCTGATCTCAGACCTTGGCGACGCCTACTGCGTTGAGCTCAGACGCACCGCGATCGGACCGTTCGAGGTCAGCGAGGCGGTCGCTCCACCCAGACGAGATGAGACGTGGGGGCAGCCGCCGCTGATCGGACTCGACCAAGCGCTCGCGGCGCTGCCCAAATAGGCTGTGCGGCCGTGGTGATCACGCGCCTGCCCGAGGTACGACAGCCCCGCGAGGGCGATCGGCATACGCGCAGCGTGGCCGTCGGCACGTTCGACGGTGTGCATCTCGGTCATCGCGCCGTGATCGACGGCTCGGACAGCGTGCTCACGTTCGACCCGCACCCGGTGTCGGTCGTCGCGCCCCAGCACACGCCGAAGCTGCTGACGACGCTCGATGTCAAGGCCGAGCTGATCGCCGGTCTCGGCGTGCAGGAGCTGATCGTGATCCCGTTTGATGCCGACTTCGCGGCGCGCTCGGCAGATGAGTTCATCTCCGAGGTGCTCGTCGGCGCCCTCAGCGCCGCCCGCGTCGCGATCGGTGAGAACTTCCGTTTTGGGCATCGCGCCCAGGGCGACCCGCGGCTGCTCGCCGCCGACGAGCGCTTTCAGACGGTCGTGCACCCGCTGCTGGAGGTGGACGGCGAGATCGTCTCCTCCAGCCACATTCGCGGTCTGGTGCTCGCGGGTGAGGTCGCAAGCGCCGCGCGCTTTCTCGGCGCGCCGTTTCAGCTGCGCGGTGAGGTCGTGCACGGCGACGAGCGCGGGCGCGAGCTGGGGTTTCCGACCGCGAACCTCGTGCCCGAGGAGGCGTTGGTATGCCCTGGCCACGGGGTGTATGCGTGCCTGGCCAACGGCGAGATCCCCGCTGCCGTCAGCATCGGCGTGCGTCCCACGTTCGCGACTGGTCGCGGCGAGCTGATCGAGGCCTACCTGATCGACTTCGACGGCGACCTGTACGGCAGCACTCTGCGCCTGGACTTCCTCGCGCGCCTGCGCGGCGAGCGGCGCTTTGACACGCCGCAGGCGTTGATCGAGCAGATGCGCGGCGACGTATCGCGCACGCGCGAGATCGCCGCGGCGGCCTGACGCGGCGCACCGGTTTCGGGAACGCGGCACGCTCCGGTGCGCCGGGGCGTGTCTGCTACGGTTGGCCCGCACATGATCGCCATCACCGCAGAGCGCAAGCGCGAGATCACTGCGCAATTCGGC
Source organism: uncultured Solirubrobacterales bacterium (assembly GCA_963749285.1). GTDB lineage: Bacteria > Actinomycetota > Thermoleophilia > Solirubrobacterales > Solirubrobacteraceae > Palsa-744. The sequence continues at coordinate 1,075,745 of CAVVMD010000002.1, forward strand.
GCCAACGAGCAAGACACCGGCAACACCCGTGTCCAGGTCGCGCTGCTGACCGAGCGCATCAACCATCTCACCGAGCATCTGCGCGAGCAGTCCAAAGACCATCACTCCCGCCGCGGCCTGTTGATGCTCGTCGGACGTCGCCGGCGGTTCCTGGACTACCTGCGCCGCCGCGACCTCGAGGGTTACCGGGCACTTATCAAAGAGCTTGGTCTCCGTAAGTAACCGAGGCCGAGGATGAGCGTTATCGCCCCGGGCACGCCGACGCCCAGCTTCAGGCTTCAGCGCGAAGACGGCGAGCGGTTCACCGAGAAGGACCTGCGCGGACATACGACGATCCTTGTGTTCTATCCGTTCGCGTTCAGCCCGGTGTGCACCGACCAGCTGCAGGTCTATGACAAGGCGCTGGGCGAGCTGACCGCTAATGGCGAGCGGATCTATGGGGTCTCCTGCGACAGCTCCTACTCGCAGTCCGCGTTTCGCGAGCATCTCGGTGTGAGCATTCCCCAGCTCTCGGACTTCGAGCCCAAGGGGGCGGCCTGCGCCGCGTTCGGGGTTCTGCACGAGGGCGGATTTCCCCAGCGCGCGCTCGTCATCACCGGACCCGACGGGGTCGTGCGCTTCAGCTATCAGGCGCCCTCGCCGGCGGAGCTGCCGGGTGTCGAGCTGCTGCGCGAGGGCCTCGCCGCCGCCACGAGCGCCGCCTGAGCGCGAACCCGGCCGAGCGGGCTCGCGTCCGCTAAGCTTCGCTGGTTCGGAATAAGAGATAAACACGATCCGCCAGGGACGCGCCGGCTCTCCACATGGATGCGCGCGTAGTCCCGACCCGACGGGCGGAACACAGGAAGGCAGAATGAATATGAGCAGCAACGATGCCGTTACGCGGGTCTCCGTGGAGATTGCCGGCAGCGAGATCTCGTTTGAGACCGGCAGGATGGCCAAGCAGGCCTCCGGCGCAGTGGTCGTCCGCCAGGGCGACACGATGCTCCTTGCGACAGCCGTCGCGGGCGGCCTGCGCGACGTGGATTTCCTCCCCCTGACGGTCGACGTCGAGGAGCGCATGTACGCGGCCGGGAAAATTCCCGGCTCGTTCTTCAAGCGCGAGGGTCGCCCCGGCGAGAAGGGGACGCTCACCGCGCGCATGATCGACCGTCCGCTGCGCCCACTGTTCCCCAAGGATTGGCGCTATGACACCCAACTCGTGGCGATCCCGCTCTCGATCGATCATGTCCACCCCTACGACATCCTCGCCATGAACGGCGCCTCGGCCGCGGTGATGATCTCCGACATTCCGTTCCCGACGCCCGTCGGCGCGGTGCGGATCGGCAAGGTCGACGGCAACTTCGTCGTCAACCCCAGCGAGGCGGATCTGCTCGCCGACGCCGAGAACGCCTCGGACCTCGATCTGATCGTGGCCGGCACCGAGGACGCCATCCTGATGGTCGAGGCGGGCGCCAACGAGATCCCCGAGGCCGAGATCCTCGACGCGCTGGACATCGCCCACGCGGAGATCAAGAAGCTCTGCGCGCTGCAGCACGAGCTGGCCGCGAAGGTCGGCAAGGAGAAGAAAGCCTTCGAGACGATCGCAGTCGATCCGGCGGTCCTCGATGCGATCCGCTCCTCGCATGGCGTCGCCCTGGACGATGCCACCCAGGTCGAGGACAAGCTCGAGCGCCAGGAGGCCACCAAGGCGGTCGAGACCGCGATCCTCGAGCAGCACGCTCCACCTGCGGCGGAGGGCGCATCCGAGGAGCAGCTCGTGGACGCCAAGCAGCGCCGTGCAGCCGTCCAGCTGGCATTCGACGCACTCGAGAAGTCGATCATCCGCGAGCGCATCGCCGTCCACAAGAAGCGCCCCGACGGTCGCGCCGAGAACGAGATCCGCGACATCTCGATCGAGGTGGGCGTCACGCCGCGCACGCACGGCTCGGCGCTGTTCACGCGCGGGCAGACGCAGGCGCTGAGCGTCGCGGCGCTGGGCACGCTCAAGGAGGAGATGCGCCTGGACACGCTCGGCCTGGAAACCAAAAAGTACTACTGGCACCACTACAACTTCCCGCCGTTCTCGGTCGGAGAAGCGGGCCGCATGGGTGGCGTCAAGCGCCGCGACATTGGCCACGGCGCGCTCGCGGAGCGGGCGCTCGCGCCGATGGTGCCCTCGATCGAGGAGTTCCCCTACACGATTCGCGTCGTCTCGGACATCCTCGAGTCCAACGGCTCCTCCTCGATGGCCTCGGTCTGCGGCTCCTCGCTGTCGCTGATGGATGCCGGCGTGCCGATCGAGCGCCCGGTCGCGGGCATCGCGATGGGACTGATCAAGGAGGGCGATGATTACATCGTCCTGACGGACATCGCCGGCGTCGAGGATCACCTCGGAGACATGGACTTCAAGGTGGCCGGCACCGAGCGTGGGATCACGGCGCTGCAGATGGACATCAAGATCACGGGCGTCACGTTCGACATCCTGCGCGACGCGCTCACGCAGGCGCATAAAGCGCGCACGTTCATCCTCGCCAAGATGGCCGACGTCATTCACGGCCCGCGCGAGCAGCTGTCCCAGTTCGCACCGCGCATCCAGACGATTCAGATCGACCCGTCGCAGATCGGCTTGCTGATCGGCAAGGGCGGGGAAACGATCAGGGGCCTGTCGGATGAGTACGAATCCCAGATCGACGTCAACGACGACGGCCAGGTGCTCGTCTACTCTGCCAACGGCGATCTCGGCGACGCGCTCGCGGAGCACATTCGGGTGATGATGAAGGAGGTCGAGGTCGGTGACGAGTTTCTCGGCAAAGTCGTCAAGACGACGACGTTCGGGGCGTTCGTGGAGCTGGCCAAGGGCACGGACGGGCTGCTGCACATCTCCAACGTCTCGCCCGGCGAGCGCGTGGAGTCAGTCGAGGACGTGCTCAACCGCGGCGATGAGATCAACGTGCGCGTGGTCGAGGTGGACCGCGAGCGCGGTCGCATCGGCCTGCGTCTCGCCGAGGACCCGGAGATCGCCGGGAAGTCCGTCGAGGAGCTCGCGGGCGTCACCGCCGGGGGCGGTGGCGGCGGTCGGCCCCCGCGCGATGGCGCGCGACGCAACGGTCGTGAGGGCCGTAGTGGTGGCGGGCCCGGTGGACCGCGGCGCGATGGCGAGCGCGGCTCGGGTCGTCCCCGGCACGGGTCCGGACGCGATCGCTAGCGGGCGCGCCGCGGTCAGAAGCGTCACCGTGACCGCACGCGGGAGATGACCGAGCACCGCACAACCACGCTGCGCAACGGCGTGCGGGTGATCACCGAGCGCATTGCCAACGTGCGCTCGGTAGCGCTCGGGTTCTGGATCGGCACGGGCTCGGCGATGGAGTCCGACGCGCAGGCGGGGACCAGTCACCTGCTGGAGCACATGCTGTTTCGCGGCACCGAGCGCTATCGCTCGCACGAGATCGATGAGATCTTCGACGCGATGGGCGCCGAGGCCAACGCCGGCACCGATCGTGAGACCACCTCGCTGTACACACGGGTGATGGACCGTCACCTGGAGCGGGCATTTGACGTCGCCGCGGAGATGATCTGGCGCCCGCGCTTTGAATCGCTGCAGGCCGAGCGCGAGGTCGTGCTCGAGGAGATCGCGATGTACGAGGACGACCCCCAGGACCGCGTGTTCGACGTGCTCGGCGAGGCCGTGTTCGGCTCACACCCGCTGGGACGCGCGGTGATCGGGACGGCCGCGGTCGTGGGTGCGGTCACGCACGAGCAGTTGCAGGCCTTCCACGCCGAGCGTTACGCGCCACAGCGGATCGTGATCGCGGCGGCCGGGTCGGTCGATCATGACGCCCTTGTGGAGCTGGCTCTGGCCGCGAGTCCGGGTGGTAGCGAGACCACGACAGACTCGTCGTCGTCGTCGCAACGGGTCGACGCCGTCGCCGTGGTGGAGGGACGGGCGCAGCCGAACGGGGCGTCCCCCGGGTCACCTGCGCTCCCGACCCAGCCAGACCCCGTGTTCGAGCGCAGGGTGCGGTTCCTGCGCAAGGACACCGAGCAGTATCACGTATGCCTCGGCGGGCGCGGCATCTCCCGCCACGACGAGCGCCGCTTCGCGCTGCGAGTGCTCGAAGGCGTGCTCGGCGGCACGTCCTCCTCGCGCCTGTTTCAGGAGGTGCGCGAGCGCCGGGGACTGGCCTACTCGGTGTTCAGCTTCTCTGCCCAGCACGCCAGCACCGGCGAGGTCGGGCTGTACGTCGGCACGCGCCCGGACAATCTGGGAGAGGCGCTGGCGACCATCGCCCAGGAGCTCGAGCGCTTCGTCGAGGACCCCGCCACACCGCAGGAGCTGGAGCGCTCGCGCGAGAACCTGAAGGGCCGCGTCGCGCTGTCGCTGGAGTCCACCTCCGCGCGCATGAGCCGGCTCGGGTCGGCGCTGCTGGGCGGCGTGCCGATCTACTCGGTCGATGAGATCGTCGACCTGATCGACGCGGTCACCGTGGAGGACGTGCGCGGGCTGGCGCGGGAGCTGTTCATGGCAGAGACGCTGTCGATCGCCGGGGTCGGCGCCGAGGAGGACGCGTTCCGCCGGGCGCTCACGCCGCTGGAGGGTGTGACTGCATGATCAGGGTGGCCGTCGCCGGGGCCGCGGGACGGATGGGCGCGACCGTGTGCGCCGCCGTGGAGGGCGCGCCGGACATGCAGCTTGTCGGGCGCGCGGACCCGCGGTTGGAAATCGCGCTGGACGAGGTGCTTGCAGACGCGGAGGTGGTGGTCGACTTCACCCAGCCGGATACGGCGCTTGCCAACGCGCTGGCCTGCGTGCGGGCGGGGGTGCACGTCGTGATCGGCACGACCGGGTTTGACATCGAGCCCCTGCTGTCCGCCCGCACGCCCGAGGGCCTGCCCCGGGCCAACGTACTGATCGCCCCGAACTTCGCGATCGGCGCGGTGCTGATGATGCGCTTTGCCGCACAGGCCGCCGCGCACATGGCCCGCGCGGAGATCGTCGAGCTGCACCACTACGGAAAGCTCGATGCGCCGAGCGGGACGGCGAAGCTCACGGCGCAGCTGATGGCGGCGGCCAGCGGCGACCCGGAGCCACCGATCCACTCGGTGCGCCTACCCGGGCTGGTCGCTCACCAGGAGGTGATCCTCGGCGACATCGGCCAGACATTGAGCATCCGTCACGACACGACCGGCCGCGACTCGTTCATGCCGGGCGTGCTGCTCGCGGTGCGCCGGATCGGCGAGCTGCGGGAATCCCCGGTCGTGGGGCTGGAGTCGTTGCTGTTCTGAACTCGACGGCAGCCAGATCGGCGGGGATGAGATGTCTTTTGCGAGCGCTCCCTGATCGCACACGCGCTGGGCCGCGGTCACTGCGCGCTTGGCTGCCGCGCGGGGGGTCTCGGCACCTCGACAGCCCGAGCTTGTCCTGAGCTTCGTGAGATACTGCTCGCCATGCCCGACCTGGACCTAGGCACGATCCTGACCGCGATCGTCACGCCCTTCGGCGCCGATGGGGGCGTCGATGAGGACGCCTTCGTCGCGCTGATGGCCCACCTCGCCGCGAACGGCTCGGACGGCTTCGTGGTGGCGGCGACCACCGGCGAGGCCGCGACGCTCACCGACGAGGAGCAGCTTGCCCTGATCGAGCTGGCGATCGCCGAGCGCCCCGCCGGCAAGACGATCGTGGCCGGCGCCGGCGGGAACGACACGCGCCACGCCGTCTTGCTCACCGAACGCGCGACCGCGCTCGGCCCGGACGCGATCATCTCCGTGACGCCGTACTACAACCGCCCGAGCCCGCTGGGGCTCAAGCGCCACTATGAAGCCGTCGCCCGCGTCACCGACAGGCCGATCCTGCTCTACAACATCCCCAGCCGCACGGGCACCAACATCGGGCCCGAGCTGCTCGCCGAGCTCGCGCAGATCGACGGCATCGAGGGGGTCAAGCAGGCGAACGCCGCTGAGCTGCAGCTGATCGACGGCTTGGCGGTGTATGCGGGCGATGACAGCTCGTTCGCGCGCACGCTGGACATCGGTGGGGCCGGTGGGGTGGCGGTGGCCAGTCACATCGTCGGCCCCGAGATGCGCCGGATGGTGGACGAGCCCGCGCATCGCGCGGAGATCGACGCCTCTTTGCGCGACGTCTATGAGACCCTGTTCATGACCGCGAGCCCCACCTGCACCAAGGCCGCACTGAACCTGCTCGGTCTGAACGCCGGCACCACGCGCCTGCCGATCGTCGACGCCACCGCGCAGGAGACCGCTTTGGTGCGCGCGATGCTCGAGCGTCACGGGTTGCTTGACCCCAGCGCCTCCGCCACGCACGCCGGAGAGGCTTCCGCCGCGTGAGCTCCACGTTGCGCGTCCTGCCCCTAGGCGGTTTGGGGGAGATCGGCAAGAACATGACGGTCGTCGAGCAGGACGACCGCATCGTCGTCGTCGACGTCGGGTTGCGCTTCCCCACGCCCGAGATGGTCGGGATCGACCTCGTCCTGCCCGACTTCTCCTACCTGCGCGAGCGCGCGCGCGACATCGAGGCGATCGTCGTCACGCACGGGCACGAGGACCATCTCGGCGCTTTGCCCTGGGTTTTGCGCGAGCTGGCCGTCCATGGCGCCACGCCGCCCGTGTACGGCGGCCCGCTGACGTTGGCGATGGCCCGCTCCAAGCTCGAGGAGCACAAGCTCAAAGACGTTGAGCTCAACGACGTCTCGCCCGGGGAGGCTTTGGATTTGGGGCCCTTTGAGCTGGAGCTGATCCACATGACCCACTCGATCCCCGACGCCTCCGCGGTCGCGCTCGGCACCGAGCTGGGGACCGTTTTGATCACCGGCGACTACAAGTTCGACCAGACGCCCGTGGACGGGCCGCCCGCGGATGTCTCGCGCCTGGCCGAGCTCGGGCGCGAAGGCGTCCTGCTCCTGTGCGGGGACTCCACGAACGTGGACCGCCCCGGCTTCTCCCCATCGGAGTCGGGGGTCGGGCCGCACCTGGAGGAGGCCTTCGCACGCTGTGACGGGCGGATCGTCGTCACCAGCTTCGCGTCGAACATCCACCGCGTGCAGCAGGTCGTGGACGCCGCCGCCGCGCTGGACCGCAAGGTCGCGCTGGTGGGGCGCTCGATGCGCAAGAACGTCGCGATCGGCCGTCAGCTCGGCCACATCGAGGTGCCCGACGGGATGCTCGTCGGCCCGCGCGAGATCGAAGACTTCCCCGACGAGCGCGTCGTGATCATCTCGACGGGCTCCCAGGGCGAGCCCTTGAGCGCTTTGCGGCGGATGGCCTACCGCGACCACCCGCAGGTGCAGCTGCGCGGCGGCGACACGGTCGTGTTCTCCGCCACGCCCGTCCCCGGCAACGAGCGCGCCGTCAACGAGACGATCGACCGTCTCTACCACATCGGCTGTGACGTCGTCACCCCGGCAGACGCGCCCGTCCACGCGTCAGGACACGGCTATGCCGAGGAGGTCAAGCTGATGCTTAACCTTGTTCGCCCGCGCTACGTGATGCCGTTTCATGGCGATTTCAAGCGCCTGCGCCTGCACGCGCAGCTGGCGGAGGCCGTCGGCGTGGCGCCCGAGGACATCTTCCAGGGGGACAACGGTCTGCCGCTCGACCTCGACACGCGCGGCGCGCGCTTTGGCTCGCGCGAGCAGTCCGGGATGATCTTCGTCGACGGCGTCGAGATCGGCGACATGGCGGACGTCGCGTTGCGCGACCGGCGGATGCTCTCCGCCGACGGGATCTTCATCGTCGTCGCCACGATCGCCGAGCAGGACGGGCGCTCGGTGGCCGACCCCGAGGTGATCTTCCGCGGCGTCCCCTTCCTCGATCAGGCCGACGAGCTCGTGGACGAGATCCGCGCGACGGTCGAGTCCTCTTTGCGACGGGCGGCCGGGGAGGAGATCCACGAGGTCGATCTGCTCCAGCAGCTTTTGCACGACGATCTGGCGAAGCTCGTGTACGACCGGCTCAAGCGGCGGCCGATGGTGTTGCCTGTGGTTGTGGAGGTGTAGGGGGCCTTCGGGCGGTACTCCCGGGCCGTTGTCCTCGGTACTCTCAGAAGCGGGGCGGAGTCTGGTCGCCTGCCCTGGTTGTGGGTGGTATTGGGGGGATGGTCGTTATAGCTACGTACCCCCTCGTAGTGGCAAAAGAAGCGCTATTGCTTGCCGGCCGTTCTTGCTGTTGGATTGAGGTTTTGACGATGTTTGCGGCCGGTCGTGCCGACCGGCTACGGGGATAAGATGCGATTCTGAGCGGCCTTCGGGCGGTTCAGATGGTTGTCGATGGGGTTACCGGTCGGGATGGGGGTGGGATTCCCTTCGCTGTGGATGGCAGATCTACTACGAACCGCGCGCCTTGGGGAACCCGATCCGAGAGCGTGACCGAGCCGCCGTGTGACTCCGCTACCGCGCGGACGATCGCGAGACCCAGGCCGAACGAGCCGCCGCGGTCCCCGGCGCCGCGGACGAAGCGCTCGAACAGGGTGGGAGCCAGCTCGGGAGGCACGCCCGGGCCATCGTCCTCGACTACCAGCTCGGCCAGGCCGTTCACCAGGCGCGTGCTGACCCGGATCTCGCTCCCGGGCGGGGTGTGGCGCAGCGCGTTCTCGATCAGGTTGATCGTCAGGCGATGCAGCTCGTCGCGCGCCCCCTCGACCGGCGCCGGCTGGACGTCCAGCTCGATGTCGTGCGCCTCGCTGACGGGACCCAGCTCGCCGGCTGCCTCGACTACGATCTGGGCGAGATCGCACGGCTCGTGCGCGACGACGCGCCCCACGTCGGTGCGCGCCAGCAGCAGCAGGTCCGCCACCAGCCGGCGCATGCGCTGGGATGAGCGCAGGGCCGAGCGGGCGGCATCGCCCTCTTCTCCCCGCAGCGAGTCGGCCAGCAGCTCGAGGTTCGCGAGCACGCTCGTCAGAGGCGTTCGCAGCTCGTGCGAGGCGTCGGCGACGAACCTGCGCTGGCGGGCGAGCATCGCCTCGGTCTCGCCACGCGCGGCGTCCAGCTCCCTGAGCATGCCCTCCAGGGTGCGCGCGAGCTCGGCGACCTCGTCGTCGGCCTCGGGCTGAGGGACGGTGCGAGAGGGGTCGCGGGTGCGCGCGATCTCCGCGGCGGCCCCCGTGAGCTCGGCGATCGGCGCCATTGCGCGCCGGGCGATCGCGACCCCGGCGAGCAGGGCCAAGCCGGCCCCGGCGAACACTCCCACGAGCAGGAACAACTCGACGCGCGCGACCGTCGCCTCGGTGTCCGCGTCCGAGCGCCCGTACTGGATGATGACCCGGCCGATCGGCTCGCCGCTGCCGGCGATGCGGATGATCGCGGAGCGGCTGACCACCCGGTAGTCCGAGATCGTGTGCGGCGTGTTCGACGGCGAGCCTAGGTTCGGCGCGCTCGAGGGCGCCTGTTCGATCGTGGCTCCGCCGAGTGTGAGCACGCGGATGGCCGCCTCCTGCTCGGGCGTGACGAGATCCGCGAGCGGCGGTTCGATCGATTCGATCTTGTATGTCGCCGGATCGACCTTGATGTTCAGCTCGGAGGGCAGCTGCTGGGCGGTCGTTTCGACCTCGCGATTGAAGTCCGAGCGGATGCGGCGCACCGTCAGCGAGCCGATCGCGATCGCGAACGCGCACAGGATCGTGAACGTCAGCAGCGCCGAGACCCCAGCCAGGCGCGTGCGGATCGGCAGCCGGTCGAATGTCGCCGTCACCCGTTTGAAGAAAGAATCGCCCTCTGAGCGTCTCATGACCAAGCTGGGCGACGCGGGACGACGAAGGGCGTACAGGTAGTACGTCCGAGGCGGCACGTGGCGATCCAGCGCCGTGTCAGGAGATGCTCAGGCGCGGAGGACGTATCCGGCTCCCCGGATCGTGTGCAGCAGCCGGGGCTCGCCGTCGGCCTCGAGCTTGCGACGCAGGTTCGAGACGAACACCTCGATCGTGTTCGTCGTGGAGAACGGATCATACCCCCACACCTCGTCCAGCAGACGCTGGCGCGAGATGACGATGCGCTCGTTGCGCATCAGGTACTCGAGCAGCTCGAACTCGCGCTGGGTGAGGTCGATCGCGCGCTCGCCCCGGATCACCTCGTGGGTGTCCCCGTTCAACGACAGATCGGCCACACGCAGCGGGGCGGACCCACGCGGTGGGCGACGACGCAGCAGCGCGCGCATGCGCGCCAGCAGCTCCTGGCGCTCGAACGGCTTGACCAGATAGTCGTCCGCGCCGGCGTCCAAGCCCTCCACGCGCGACTCCAGCGCGTCGCGGGCGGTGAGGATCAGGATCGGCACGTCGTCCTCGGCCCGCAGGCTGCGCGCGACCTCCAGCCCGTCCAGCCCGGGCAGGCCCAGGTCGAGGATCACCAGATCGGGCGCGAACGCGCGCCCATGCTCGAGCGCCGTGGGACCGTCGGGCGCGGCGCGCACCTCGTACCCCTCCATCCTCAGCGAGCGTTGCAGGGCTTGGGCGATGTCCTCGTCATCCTCGACGACGAGCACTCTTGGGGCGCGGGAGAAGTCATTCATCGGAGGAGGCCGTTCATGGGCGGGAAGTCGTTCATGAGCAGGGTTCTTTATGTAGCGGGATGCGCTAAAGCGATGGTAAGGGTTCGCGCCAGGATAGATGGTGGGGTTCGCCGGGCGGAGCTCAGGGGTTGCACGCGCGGAGTTGAGCCCGAGGCGCGGGCGATCCCGTGCGCCGTGTCCAGCCGCTAGAGGACCCCACGGGCTGGCGTCGAAGTTGCGCGAGATGGCTGCGACCAGGAGGCGCTCGACAGCGCCGAGGAAAACGACTGCGAAAACCGCCGCGGCGAAAAGGCGCGCGCGTACGCGCTCCCGCGCGCGCGTACGCCGCGGGCGGAGCGTGGGACTCATGCCGCGGGATCTGGTCAGGCGAGTGTGGCCGCCGCGCAAGCCCGAGCTCGACCAGCGTCAACGTGACATGCTCGGATTCGGCATGATCGCCGTGGGCGTGTTCCTCGGCTTCGTCCTGTACGGCGGCTGGAATGGGGGACGCGTCGGCAGCGGATTGACCGAAGCCCTCGGCTGGTGCATCGGTGAAGCGAAGGTCTTCGTCCCGATCGCGCTCGTAGCGGGCGGCGGGGCGCTGCTGGCGCGGCCGGCGTGGCCGCAGATGCGCCCCCTCAGGACCGGTGCGACGTGCATCGCGGCGGCCGTGATGATGGCGCTGGCGGCCGGGACGCTCGGGGTCAGCTCGGGCGCGAGCCCCGAGCGCGGCGAATCATCGTGGTCGGCCGTGTTCCTGCAGTCGCATGGGGGCGTCGTCGGCGAGGCGCTGTACCGCGTCTCACACAGGCTGGTGCAGAGCGTGGGCGTGGACATCCTGATTGTGTTCCTGCTGTTTGTCGGGGCGACGCTGCTGACGGGCGCCTCGCCCGCGGGCGTGCTGCGCTCGGCCGGCGAGCGTCTCTGGAAGCTGGTGCGGGGCTTGCGCAGGCAGCCGGCGTCTGTGGAGCCCTTGGAATCACTGCTGGTGCCCGAGCCGGAGCCCGAGGATCTGATCGTGCGGGCGACGCACGTGGAGGCGCCGTCGCGGGACGGGGTGGAGATGGACGAGGACTTCGCCGCCGAGGCGCTCCCGGGGGAGACCGGCGCAGAGGTCGCGGTGGGTACCGGCGACGATGCCGAGGAGGAGGCGATCCCAGGCGTGGCGCACGCGGACGCGGACGCGGACACCAAGCTGACGCCACAGGGTCGCTACCGCGACAGCGTGACCGAAGACCCCGACTTCGTATGGGAGCTGCCGGACGCGAGCAGGCTGCTGACACGCTCCACCGGCGAGCAGTCACGCCCGGACACCGTCGGGCAGGAGCGCACGGCGCTGAGCCTGGTCGAGGCGCTGGGTCATTTCGGCGTGCAGGCGAAGGTGATCGGGACGGTCGCGGGACCGCACATCACCCGCTATGAGCTGCGCTTGGCGCCGGGCACGAAGGTCGCGAAGGTGGCGCAGCTCAAGGACGACCTCGCATATGCCCTGGCGGCGACGGACATCCGTATCCTCGCGCCGATCCCCGGCAAGCAGGCCGTCGGGGTGGAGGTGCCCAACGCGCGCCGCAAGATCGTTCGGCTCGGCGATGTGTTCCAGCAGCCGCCGCATGACTGGTCGCCGCTGACGGTGTGGCTCGGCAAGGACGTCGCCGGCAAGGCGATCGGCGCGGACCTCGCGAAGATGCCCCATCTGCTCGTGGCGGGTACGACCGGGGCAGGCAAGTCCGGCGCGATCAACGCGATGCTCTCAAGCGTTCTGCTGCGCGCCAGCCCGCACGAGGTGCGCCTCGTGCTGGTCGACCCCAAGCAGGTGGAGCTCAACCACTACGAGTCGATCCCGCACCTGCTGACGCCGGTGATCACAAGCCCGCGGATGGCCGCGAACGCGCTGGGAAACCTGGTGCGCGAGATGGAGCAGCGCTACGGGATCATGTCGTTGGCGCGCACACGCAGCCTGATCGAGCTGAACAAGGCGCGCTCCAAGCGCGACGAAGCCCCTTTGCCGTACATCCTCTGTGTGATCGACGAGCTCGCGGACCTGATGATGGTCGCGCCGGCGGACGTGGAGGACTCGATCATCCGTTTGGCGCAGAAGGCGCGCGCGGTCGGGATCCATCTCGTGCTGGCGACCCAGAGCCCGCGCGTAGACGTGATCACCGGGATGATCAAGGCGAACGTGCCCTCGCGCATCGCGTTCGCGGTCTCCTCGCAGACCGACTCGCGCGTGATCCTCGACCAGAACGGCGCCGAGTCGCTGCTCGGGCAGGGCGACATGCTGTTCAGCCCCGTCGGGAGCTCGCGCCTGCAGCGGATCCAGGGCGCATATATCGACGAGGCGCAGATCGCGCGACTGACGGAGCTGTGGCGCAAACAGGGCGAGCCCGAGCTGCGCGAGGAGTTGCTGGAGGAGGTCGTGCCCTCAGAGCCCGAGGGCACGCCGGACGAGTTCGACCCCGACGAGGACCCGCTGCTGAAGGATGCGATCGTGCTCGTGGCGGAGATGGGCACGGCGTCCACCTCGATGCTGCAGCGCAGGCTGCGGCTGGGCTATACGCGCGCCGGCAGGCTGATCGACATGCTCGAGCGCCGCGGCGTGATCTCCGGGTATGAAGGCTCCAAGCCCCGGCAGGTGCTCGTCGGCGAGGCGGATCTGCCGCGAGTGCTGGCCGGATTGGAATCCCCACCCATCCAGCCGTCGGCCCCCGTGGAGTTGTGAGCGTGGCCGTTCGAGCGTGAGCGGTCACAGGGCCTATCCGGTAGGGACGTGCGGCTGGGGCGTTCTAGGGTCGAGTGGAGCGCGGACGCAAGGGCGAAGGCATGGTGGTGTCATGTTGAGCCCGAGGACAAAGCTCCGCGAAGGCCATCGGGCGCATCCAGACGTGCGGGCCTAGCGGGATATGTCCTTAGCACGCACTGCACGAAAGCGTGCTGAGCACCTTGTGAAAGCCGCAAACCTCTAGCCTTCACGCCGGTATGCCTGAGATCGGCGAGACGCTGCGCGAGGCGCGGATGCGCGAGCGGATCGACGTGTCCGAGATCGAGGCGATCACTAAGATCCGCGCCAAGTACCTGCGCGCGCTCGAGAACGAAGAGTGGGACCTGCTGCCCGGTCCCACGTTCGTGAAGAGCTTCCTGCGCACCTACGCGAACGCGCTGGGCTTGGACGGCAAGGCGCTGGTCGAGGAATACCGGCTGAACTACGAGCGCCCGAGCGAGCCGCCCGAGCCGATCGTGGCCAGCCCGCGGCGAGTGCGGGTTCCCGGGGGGCGAGGCGGTCCAGGACGGCCGGGCAGGTCGGGCCCCTCGCGCGGATACATGGCGCTGGTGGGGATTTTCGGGAGTTTGATCGTGCTGCTGATTGTCCTGCTGCTGGCGGGAGGCGGGGGCGGTGGATCGACGAGCGGACGGACGGATACGACCGCCAAGCACCGCACGGCGCGCCCGGGCGTGCACAGACACGGTGGCGTCGCTCGCAACGGGGCGGGCGCAAACACGACGGTGTCGTTGTCGCTGCGGGCGACGGGGACGGTTTATGTGTGCCTGATCGGCGAAGGCGGCCACAGGCTTGTCTCCGGACAGACGCTGGAAGCCGGCGCGCGGACGCCCACGTTTCACTCCAAGCACTTTGTGCTGACGCTGGGCAATAACGCGGTGACGCTGGTGCTCGACGGGACGCCGCGGACGGTGCCCGCCAGCAGCAGCGCGATCGGGTACTCGATCACGAAGGCCGGTCGCACGACGCTCACGCCCGGACACCTGCCCACGTGCACATGAGCACGCATGGCGGCGCACGCGCAGGGATCGTGATCACGGGCACAGAGGTGCTGAGCGGGCGTGTGCGCGACCGCAACGGCCCGTGGCTGGCCGATCGGTTGCGCGAGCTGGGGGTTGATCTTGCGTATGTGACGATCGTGGGGGATCGGCCGGACGATATGGAGACGGCGCTGCGGTTCATGGCCTCGCAGGGGATGGATCTGGTGTTGACCAGCGGTGGACTGGGGCCGACCGCGGACGATCTCACCGCCGAGGTGGTGGGACGATTCCAGGGCCGCGAGATGGTCCTGGACGAGGCGCTGGCGGGGCGCATCGAAGAGATCGTCAGGCCACTGCTGAGTCGTTGGCCGAGCCTCGATCCCGAGGCGATCCGGATCGGCACTCGCAAACAGGCGACCGTTCCTGAGGGCGCGACGGTGCTCGAGCCGGTGGGGACCGCACCGGGGCTCGTGGTGGCGCCGGCGGAGGTGGGGTCGCGAAGTGCCGAGTCGCGGGGAAAGAACTCGCAAAGCGCCGCAAACGCGCACGCGCACGCGCGTGGGCGTGGCCCAACGGTCGTCGTGCTGCCGGGACCGCCACGCGAGCTGCAGCCGATGTGGCAGGCGGCGGTGCGGACGGATGCGCTGCGTGAGGCGATCGCGGGTGCGACAGTGTATGAGCAGCGGACGCTGAGGCTGTTCGGGATTCCCGAGTCGGAGATCGCCCAGACGCTGCGGGAGGCCGAAGCGCAGGGGGTTGAGCTGCAGAAGCTCGAGGTCACGACATGCCTGAAACGCGGTGAGATCGAGGTCGTGACGCGGTATGAGCCGGACGCGGCGAGTGTGTATGAGGCGTTTGAGCGGGTTGTGGTCGAACGTCACGCGGACACGCTGTTCTCGACGGACGGCAGGACCGTGGACGAGCAGGTGGCGGGGCTGCTGCGCGGGGAAGGCGGGGTTTCAACCCTGACAATTGCAACTGCGGAGTCGTGCACCGGCGGCCTGCTCGCGGCCAGGCTGACCGACCCGGCGGGCGCGTCGGAGTATGTGGCGGGCGGGGTGGTGGCGTACTCGAACGCGGCGAAGATCGCGCAGGTGGGCGTCGATCCGAAGCTGATCGAGCAGCACGGAGCGGTGTCTGAACAGGTTGCGCAGGCGCTGGCCGAGGGGGTGCGTGCGCGAATGAGGGCCAATATGGGTGTGGGAGTCACGGGCGTGGCGGGTCCGGGCGGAGGCACGGAGGAGAAGCCCGTGGGCCTGGTATGGCTGAGCGTGGTCGGCCCGCAGGGTACGGCAATGACGCGCTCGGTGAACCTGCCGGGGGGTCGCGCCGACATCAGGGACCGCGCGACGACGGTGGCGCTGCATCTGGTGAGGCGGCTGTTGCTGGGCGAGGTCGACGGCTGAGTATCGAGATGGCCAGCGCGCCCGCTGCCCGCCTGTTCGTAGCGGTTGACCCGACACCCGAGGTGTGCGAGGAGTTGGCCGCGTGGGCGAGGACGGCGGTACGGGGGCTCGGCGTGCGTGGTGGAGGCGGGCCCGCGTCCGTACGTGTGCTCGACCCCGAGCTGCTGCACGTCACGCTGTGCTTTCTCGGCGATCGTTCCGTGGAGGAGATCGCAATGATCGCTACGGTGCTGGAGGAGTGTGCAATGCCCGTAGGCGAGCTGTCTATCGGCGCGCCGCTGTGGCTGCCCCCGCGCCATCCGCGCGCGCTGGCAGTCGAGGTTCGCGATGATCCTGAAGGAGGGCTGGCGGCGCTGCATGGCGCTCTGATCGAAGCGCTCGCACGAGTGTGCGGCTTTCACGAGGAGCGACGGCGATTTCGCGCGCACGTGACGCTCGCGCGCATGCGTGAAGATGCCCGTGGATCCAAGGCCGGTCGCGTGTTGCCCGCCACGCCGGCGCTGTCGTTCATACCGGCGTCGATCGTCCTGTATCGCTCGCGGCTGTCGCCCGCGGGCGCGTCCTATGAGGCATTGGCCACGCGCACGCTGATCCCATCGTAGGGGGTCGATGGGAACGACGTGGAGGGCCGATCCGCCCGCCCCGGCCATACGAACAGACGTTCCGTCCGAAGCGTTCCGTAGCTTGTCCATTCCATCTCGACCGGAGGAGCAAGACCATGCCCGTGAATGAAGAGGAGAAGGCCGCAAAGGCACGCGACGCCGCCCTGAAGGGGGCGCTCACGCAGATCGAGCGTGAGTTCGGCAAGGGCACGGTCATGCGCATGGGTGACGAGGGCGCGCAGGTGCGCTGCGAGGTGATTCCCACGGGCGCGCTGTCGCTCGACCTGGCGCTCGGCATCGGCGGCGTGCCGAGGGGGCGCATCGTCGAGGTGTACGGACCCGAGTCCTCGGGCAAGACCACGTTGATCTACCACGTGCTCGCCGAGGCGCAGAAGCTCGGCGGGGTGTGCGCGTTCATCGACGCCGAGCACGCGATGGACCCGCTGTACGCGCAGGAGATCGGGGTGGACATCGACGAGCTGCTCGTCTCCCAGCCCGACTACGGCGAGCAGGGGCTGGAGGTCGCCGACATGCTGGTGCGCTCCGGCGCGGTCGACGTGGTCGCGATCGACTCGGTCGCCGCGCTGACCCCGCGCAAGGAGCTCGAGGGCCAGATGGAAGATACGAGCGTCGGCGAGCAGGCGCGGATGATGTCCAAGGCGATGCGCAAGCTCGCGGGCAACCTCAACCGCACGCAGACGCTGTGCATCCTCACCAATCAGATCCGCGAAAAGGTCGGTGTCATGTTCGGGTCGCCCGAGACCCAGCCGGGCGGGCGCGCGCTGAAGTTCTACGCCTCCCAGCGCCTGGACATTCGGCGCATCGAGACGCTCAAGGATGGCACGGAGGCGGTCGGAAATCGCGTGCGCGTGAAGGTCGTCAAGAACAAGGTCGCCGCGCCATTCAGGCAGGCCGAGTTCGACATCGAGTTCGGCAAAGGCATTTCCACCTCCGGGTGTCTGATCGACCTCGGGATCGAGCACAACATCGTGTCCAAGTCGGGCTCGTTCTTTTCCTACGGCGAGGATCGTCTCGGCCAGGGCCGCTCCGCCGCCAAGGCCCATCTCGACGCCAATCCCGCGGTCGCGAAGGAGATCGAGCAGAAGATCTACGCGGCCCTCGGCATCGGCCGTGAGCATGTGACCCCAATCGATCGGGACAAAGACGCAGCGCCGGCCCCGACGCCTATAGTCGACGAACCGGCCGTCGCAGCCGCGTAGGGCGCGCTGAAGTCCTCAGGCCGCCCGATCGCGTCGCGCATAGAGCTCGTCTACACGCGACATGCCCTTCGGCGGCAGTATGCCGCCAATGATCCAGACCAGCGGGATGACGAACCCGATGATGAACAGGATCCAGTGGCCGTTTTTGATCGTTTTGACGCCGAGAAAGATCAGCAGAAAGACGTAGATGATGCCTAGGCCGACGTATAGCAACGAAAGCTCCCGTCGTTGTGGGGTCAAAGCAGCATAGACCGTCGATCGAAGTCGCGTTTCGCTCGGGCGAGACGCCTGCGCTGGATACGCTGTTGCCATGAAGCGCTATCACCTGACTACGTTCGGCTGCCAGATGAATGAGCACGACTCGGAGCACATGAAGGGGATGCTCGAGTCGTTGGGCTACAGCGAGGCCCCCGAGCGCAGCGCAGCCGACCTGATCCTGTTCAACACGTGCTCGATCCGCGAGTCGGCCGACAGTCGCTTCATCGCTCATCTCGGCGAGGCCAAACGCCTCAAGAGCGAACAGCCCGAACGGATCGTCGGCGTCGGCGGCTGCTGGGCGCAGTCCGTCAAGGAGGAGGTGTTCGAGCGGTTCCCGTTCGTGGACGTCGCGTTCGGCCCAGGGCAGGTGCACAAGCTCGCCGAGTTTCTGACGAGCGATTCGCTCAGCGCGCAAGGGTACTTCGAGTTCGAGGGGTTCACCGGGCACCTGCCGGCACGCCGCGCGCGCCCGTTCCAGGGCTGGTTGCAGATCAGCGTCGGCTGCAACTGCGCGTGCTCGTACTGCATCGTGCCTTCCACGCGCGGGCGAGAGGTCTCGCGAGCGCTGGGAGAGCTCATCGCCGAGGCGCAGGCGATGGCTGCTGACGGCGTGCGCGAGGTGACGCTGCTCGGGCAGAACGTCAACTCCTACGGACGCGACCTGAGACCAGAACGCGCCACGTTCGCGCAACTGCTGGGCGAGATCAATGCGATCGACGGGATCGAGCGCATCCGTTACACGAGCCCTCATCCCAAGGACATGCGCGAGGACGTGATCCGCGCCCACGCCGAACTGGACAGCGTGTGCGAGCACATCCATCTGCCGCTGCAGTCCGGCTGCACCCGGATACTGAAGGCGATGCGGCGCACATATGATCGCGAGCGCTATCTCGATCGGGTCGCGCTGATCCGCGAGCACGTACCCGACGCAGCGCTCACGACCGACATCATCGTCGGGTTCCCCGGCGAGACCGAGGAAGACTTCGCGCAGACCCTGGACATCGTCGAGCAGGTCGGCTACGACGGCGCGTTCACGTTCGTGTTCTCGCCGCGGCGCGGAACCAAGGCCGCCGAGCTGAGCGAGGGCATCGTGCCCCACCCGGTGAAGGTGCAGCGCATGGAGCGCCTGCTCGAGGTGGTCCAACGACGTGCCCGTGAGCGCGCCCAGCGGTTCGTCGGACGCACGCTGGAGGTGCTGGTGGAAGGCCCCTCGCGCACCGACCCCGAGCGCCTGCGCGGGCGTACTCGGCATAACAAGGCCGTGAACTTCACTGGCCTCGCTGCACCTGGTGAACTGACTCAGGTGGAGATCGTCGCCGCCACCAGTCAGACGCTCTCGGGGACAGAGCGCCTGCTGGCGAGGGCGACTGGCTGACTACTGGGCCGTGGCGCCCGGCGGCTGGCCTGGAGGGCCGCTCGCGCCCGAATTGGAGCCGGACGAGCCGGAGCTCCCCGAGCCCGAGCCGGAGCCAGAGCCCATGTTCGGGCACGGGTGTTTGCCCGACGAGCCCGAGTTCGGCGGCGGCGTTCCCGATTTCTGACTCGGGGTCGGGTTTGCGGGTGTCGTCGGGGTGGTTGTCGTGGTGGACGGTCTCGTGCTCGTGCCGGTCGTGCCGGTGGTACCCGTGCTGCTGGGTGCGGCGGCCGCCCCGGCGATGCCGGCGACAGCGCCTCCGGTCGCAAGCGCGCCGGCAACCATCGTCGCTCCGAGCATTCTCGATACTTTCATCGGTCAAACCTCCTGGTGGTGGGTCGATGACTGCATGTGTGCGAGCCATCGTCCACCTGACCGCTAAGCGCGCCCGTAGGCGCGGGTAAGTGGCGGCATAGACTTATGTAGGAGGTTTGTAAGGGGATCGTGGGTTGGCTCTAGAAGCCATACACGCGCCACAGTCAGCGAGCGCGACGGCCGCCTGGGCGGCCGCCATAGGCCCGGGAGGCACCCGGTTAGCCCCCTCGTCCTCAGCGTGCTCGATCGCGCTGGCGAGATCGAGCAGATCCACGCCGAGAACGCGCTGGAGGATGTGCCAGCGAATGCGCGTTTGGCCAGGCGTGGCCAATCAGTCACAGCGGAAGGCATGGACTTGGACGCCCGCGGCGTGCGATGTTTCCGACTCCATGCCACGCTCTCCCGTACCCGATCCGGCGCTCGCCGCCGCGCTGCGCAAGTTCCGCGAAAAGCGCGGACTGACGCAGGAAGCTCTCGCCTTTCACGCCGGGATCACAACGGGCTCACTCGCGCGGATCGAGCTTGCGCAGAGCGCGCCCGGCTGGGACACGGTGCGCAGGATCGCCAGCGCGCTCGACGTGACACTCGTCGAGCTGGGTGCAGCCGTAGAACGCCGCGCCTAGTGTGCGCGGTCGAACAGGGAGCGCGAGGGCGACACGACGCGCAGATGACGCTCCTGCGATTTCGGCCGGGGTTCGGCGTCGAAGGGTCCGAGACGAAGCTGGTCGCGCAGGGTGTTCTCGATCGTCATGCGCTTCGTCTGCGCGATCCGCTCGAACACGTCCCACTCCCAGCGGGTGAGGCGAACTTGGACGACCTGGGCGTGATGGTGGCTCATGCGGGCGAGCGTACCCTGTAGACCGCGGGTGGTCAAACCGGGTTTCTGACTACGCGAACTGAGCCCAGTCGCGTTCCGTGCGCCCATTACGTACCTGATGCGTATCTAGAGGGTTGATGTGGGTTGAAGGGGGTTGGGAGACAGGAGAATGAGCAATGAGTGACACTATAGTATTAATATGAAGGGGTGGAAGGGGTGGGGGGTGGAAGTGGGAAGGAAATGTTGTTATAAAAAAATAACTGTGTATAGCGATGGTGATACCGAGGTTTAAAACTATGTACAAGACCCACCGTCTTTATCGCGCGCGCCCGCCATCGATCTGCACGACTGCCCCACTCCGGCGGAAGGCGCAACCCACATCAAGCCTCTAGGCGGTGCGGTCGGGGCGTTCATGGATCAAGCTGGGCGACGCGGGATGGCGAAGCGCATGCTACCGATCGTCCGGGATCGGCCAGCGCGTGCGAGCCGTCACGTGGCGATCCAGCGCCGTGTCCAGGGGCGCATCCGGACGTGCCGATCTTTTTGAAAGGGGTTCTTACTGCCGAAAGCCGCGTGAGTGGGAGATGAGTCTGTGCCGGACTGCTGGAATGGGCCGCCCGGTGGGACGCGAAGCCTTTCCAGCAGCTCCTCAGCGCTTGTCACGCAAACCCTGCTCCATCTTGCGCGCGATGTCCTGGCCGCCGAGCTTACGCACCACGCTCGCCGCGAGGTCGGGGGCGAGCCCGGCAATGACCGCGCCCCCGCGTTGGGTGAGAGGCGCGACGTCGACCTCGCCACGGTTGTGCTCGATCGCATCGATGACGCCGCGAGCGACGTCCTCTGGGCTGCGCGTGCCGACGCCCGGGGGCATCTTCACGCCTGAGTCGGCGAACACGCCCGCGTCGCGGATGAAGCCGGGGAATACTCCGGAGACACCGACGCCACTGTCGTGTAGGTCGGTGCGCAGGGCGGCCGCGAAGCCCCGCAGGCCGTACTTCGTGGTGTGGTAGAGGGGATTGCCCGGCACGGTCGTCTTGCCGGCGATCGAGGACATGAACAGCAGGTGGCCACGGCCACGCTCCAGCATTCCTCCGAGCAGCGCGTGCGAGAGCGCGATCGGCGCGCGCAGGTTGACGTCGAGTGTGCGGTCGACTTGCTCGATCGTGAATGTCTCCAGTCGCCCCGCGGCGGGAATCCCGGCGTTCGCGACGAGAATGTCCACCTCGCCGGCCTCCAGCACGAGGCGGTCCAACTCGGCCGCGTCGCTGAGGTCCACCGCCAGCGTGCGCGCGTCGTCCAGCTCAGTCGCGAGGGGTTCGAGCACGTCGGTACGCCGCCCCGTCAGGATCAGCTCCCCGCCGCGGGCGTGCAGCGCGCGAGCGATCGCCTGCCCGAGGCCGCCGGTGGCGCCGGTGAGCAGGACGGTGGAGCCGGAGATCTGCACGGAGGGTCAGCCTACGGCAAGGTGGAATCCCGTGTACTGACCGGGATGACGAATACTGAGCGCATGCAATACGAGCGACCGGCGCCCGCCACGGGTATCTATGAGGTCATCGCCCTGTTCGGCCCGACGGGCGTGGGCAAGACCGCGGTCGCGGTCGCGCTCGCGCGGCGGTTGCGTGCGCGGGGGGAGGACCCGGTCGCCGTCTCTGCGGACGCGCTGCAGGTGTACGGCGGCCTCGAGACACTCACGGGTGTCGCCAGCACGGACGAGCGGGCGCAGCTGGAGCACAGGCTGGTGGCGTTTGTGCCACTCGAGGAGACGTTCAGCGCCGGGCAGTATGCAAAGCTGGCGCACACCGAGATCGACGGGCTGCTGGCGGCAGGCAAGCGGCCGATCGTGGTAGGGGGGACCGGGTTGTATCTGCGCGCGGCGCTGACCGAGCTGGACATGAAGCCGCCGCCGGAGCAGGACACGCGCGAGCGCTGGCGGGCGGAGCTCGAGCGCAAGGGCGCGCCGGCGCTGCACGCGATCCTGGCCGAGCGTGCGCCGCGGATCGCGCAGGGGTTGGATCCGAACGATCGTCAGCGCGTGATGCGCGCGTTGGAGTTGGCCGATGCAGGCGAGCTGGAGCTTCCCGTGGATGGAACGAGCGCCGAGGGACAGTCACAGCTGTGGAGCGAGGACATGCGCCGCCCGACGCTGCTGATCGGGCTGACGATGGAGCGCGAGGCACTGTACGCGCAGATCGACGCGCGCGTGCAGGCGATGCTCGACGCGGGCGTGCGCGAGGAGGTCAAGCGCGCGCACGCGGCGGGCGCGTCGGAGACGGCGCGCAAGGCGCTGGGCTTCGAAGAGCTGCTGACGGGCGACGTGGAGGCAATGAAGCGGCGCACGCGCAACTACGCCAAGCGCCAGCTGACATGGATGCGCAAGCTCGCCGGAGTGCAGACGATCGACGTGACAAGACGCGACCTGGACGACGTGGCAGGGGAGATCGTGGAGGCGCTCATGATGGTCCGACATCCCAGGCGGGGAGTGGCGACCGACCGAACGGACGGGCGAACGGACTAGGAAATAGACTCAGGCGACGGATGAGCGGACACGGACACGGACACGGCGGCGCGCGTGAGGTTTGAGAAGTGGCAGGCGCTGTGCAACGACTATCTGATCGTAGAGCGGGACGAGCTCCCGTTCGAGCTGACGCCCGGGCGAATATGCCAGCTGTGTGACAGGCGTATTGGCGCTGGCGCCGACGGGGTGTTGTTGCTGGCGCCGGCCGCGAATCCCGAGCACGTGGCGGACCTGCGGATCTTCAATCCAGATGGCTCCGAGGCCGAGCTGTCGGGCAATGGGGCGCGCGAGGCGATCCTGTACCTGCGCAGGCGCGGGTGGACCGACAAAGATGAGTTCGCGATCGGAACCGCCGCGGGGGAGATACGCCCGACGATCACCGGCCAGGACACGTGCACGGTCGATATGGGAAGGGCGAGCTTGACCTCCAAGGACTATCCAGGCGGAGCGCCTGACGGCCGCGGCACGCTTACCACCGCGGGCTGGAACGGCTCTACCGTCCCGCGAACATGGCAGTTCAGGCATGTCTCGATCGGCAACCCCCAGTGCGCGATTCAGATCGCCGACATGACCGAAATGCAGCTGTTCGAGCTGGATCGGATCGGCCCTGGGATCGAAGGCCACGAGCTGTTCCCCAACCGCACCAACGTCTCGATGTACACGGAGATCGAGCCGGATCGTATCCGTGCGCGGATATTCGAGCGGGGCGTGGGGGAGACGCTGTCCTCGGGCACGGGCGCGACGGGCGCCGCGGTCGCGTACGTGCTGGAACGGACGGCGGATAAGGCTCCACGAACCGGGAGCGAGCGGGTGACGGTCGCGCTCGACGGAGGTGAGCTGGAGGTCGAGGTGGGGGAGGATCTGCACATCAACCTGACAGGCTGGGCGAGGTCCGTGTTCGCGGGTCGCCTCAGCGACGAGTTCATAAAGGAGCTGAATGAGACCGAGTAAGCGATTGGAGCGGATTCCCCCGTATGCGTTCGCCGAACTGGAGCGGAAGATCGCGCGCAAGCGCAATGAAGGCGTGGATGTGATCAGCCTCGGGATCGGCGATCCGGACAGGCCGACGCCGGCGCTGATCGTGGAGGCGATGCAGGAGGCCGTCAGCGAGCCGGAAACGCACAAATACCCCAGCAACCGCGGGCGCGAGGAGTTCAGAGGAGCGGTGAGGGATTTCTACGAGCGGCGCTTCGACGTAAAGCTCGACCCTGAGAGCGAGATCGTGCCGGCGCTCGGCGCGAAGGAGGCGATATTCAACCTGAACCTCGCGGTGCTCGACCCCGGCGATTACGCGCTGGCGGCCGACCCGGGGTATCCGGTGTATACGGCCGGGCCGTGGCTGGCGGGCGCGGAGCCGGTGCTGATGGCGCTGAGGCCCGAGCTGGGGTTCGTCCCGGACCTCGGCGCGATCGACGAGGAGATCGCAAAGAAGGCGAAGGTGATGTTCCTGAACTACCCGAATAATCCGACGGGCGCGGTCGTGCCGGAAGGGTGGTTCGAGCGCGTGGTCGAGTTCGCGCGCACAAACGAGATCCTGGTGGTGCACGACAACTCCTACTCGGAGATCTCATACGACGGATACAGAGCGCCCTCGTTTCTGGCGACGCCGGGCGCCAAGGACGTGGGAATCGAGGTGTTCTCGCTGTCGAAGGGCTGCAACATGACCGGCTGGCGATGCGCGGTCGTAGTCGGAAACGCCGAGGCGATCCAGACGTACTGGCGGCTGAAGACGAACATCGACTCGGGCATGTTCGAGGCGGTGCAGCTGGCGGGGGTCGCGGCGCTGTCCCCGGACGCCGACGCGGAGATCGCGGCGATGAGCGAGCTGTACGTGCGCCGGCGCGATCTGGTGTGCGACGCGCTGAGGGAGATCGGCGTGGACGTCAAGCCGCCGCGCAGCACGATCTACGTGTGGGCGCCCGTGCCGGCGGGGTTCGACAGCTCCGAGGCCTACTGTGAGCATGTGCTGGAGCAGGCCGCCGTGGTGCTCTCACCGGGCGCTGTATACGGCCCGGCGGGGGAGGGTTGGTTTCGCATCTCGCTGACAACAGCAGATGACAGATTGCTGGAGGCCGTCAAACGACTGGGGGCTCTTCGCGGGTGATCGTTTTGGGAAACCCGTGAGCTTGTTCCTTCGTCTGATTGCTGTCGGCGCCGGTTACCGCACCTGTTGGCGTTCGTGGGCATTGGAATCCTCGCGTATGGCGACCTAGACTGAGGTTGGATGGAACAGACCCAGCGCGCACGCCAGCGAGCCCTCTGCATTGCCGCTCTACCCGAGGGTGAGGACCTGCAGGAGCTCGGCGAGCTGCTGCGGACAGCGGGCGTGGCGGTCGTCGGCGAGCTGGTCCAGCATCGCGAGAGTCCGCATCCGAACACGTACCTCGGGCCGGGGAAGGTCCGGGAAGCGAGAGAGGCCGCACGTGAGTGCGACGCGAACGTGATCGCCTGCGATGACGAGCTGAGCCCCAGGCAGGAGCGCAACCTCGAAGAGGCGCTGGGTCTGCCGGTGGTGGATCGGACGGCGATCATCCTCGACATATTCGCCGACCATGCCGCCAGCGCCGAGGGCAAGCTGCAGGTGGAGCTGGCGCAGCTGGAGTACAACCTCGCACGGATGCGCGGGCTGTGGAGCCACCTCGAGCGCCTCGGTGGCGGGATCGGAACGAGGGGGCCGGGGGAGAGCCAGATCGAGACCGACCGGCGGCTGGCGCGCGACCGCATCGCGGCGTTGCGCAGGCGACTGGAGCACGTCAAGGGCACGCGCGCGGTGATGCGCGCCGAGCGCGAGCGCGCGGCGCTGCCGGCGGTGGCGCTGGTCGGGTATACGAACGCGGGCAAGTCAACGCTGCTGAACACGCTGACCGGGGCAGAGGTGAGCGTGCGCGACCGGCTGTTCAACACGCTCGACCCGACGGTGCGGACGCTGAAGCTCAGCGGCAGGCGATATCTGCTGAGCGACACTGTCGGGTTCATCCGCAAGCTGCCGCACCAGCTCGTGGACGCGTTCGGGGCGACGCTGGAGGAGACAAGGCGCGCGGAGTTGCTCGCGCACGTGATCGACGCGAGCGTGCCAGCGCAGGAGATGGAGGCGATGCGACGCTCGGTGGAGGAGACGCTACGGGAGCTCGGAGTGGACGAACGGCCGCGGGTACTGGTGCTGAACAAGGTGGATCTGCTGGTGCAGGACGTCCGCGAGGAGTTGCGCACGAATCACCCCGACGCCGTGCTCGTGAGCGGCGAGACCGGCCGTGGGTTGGAGGAGCTGGGGGAGCGGATCGAGCGCGAGCTGGCGCACACGCTGCGGTCGGTGGAGCTGCTGGTTCCCTACGCGAACGGCGGCAGCCTGGCGGAGCTGCATGAGGTCGCGGGCGAGATCGCGCGCCAGGACACGCCGGAGGGGGTCAGGGTGCGGGCGTTAGTGCCGGCTAGATTTGCGGAGCGGTTCGCGAAGTTCGCGGTGGTGCCGACGACCTCTTAGCGATCGTCGCCGTCTCCCGACAAAACGCCGCGCCGCTGGCGTGAGAGCAGCTTGTCGAGATTCGTCTGGGCGATCTCGTCGAGCTCGAGCCCGAGCTCGCTCGCGATCTGGGCCACGTACCAGAGCACGTCGCCAAGCTCCTTCGCCAGCGCCGCGCGGCGCTCGTCGGAGATCTTGCCACCGTCGTCGCGGATCGCCTTCTTGGCGTGCTCGGCCACCTCGCCCGCCTCGCCGGACAGTCCGAGCGCGGGGTAGGCAAGCCAGGCCTCGCGCGGGTACTCGGCCGTGCGGCGGGAGAGGCGCTGATACTCGGAGAGCTCCACGAGAGGGATCCTAAGGGTCGCATGCGAGCAGTGCAGCACGCGTGCGGTCGGGAGAGGCCGAGCCGGCCGGGTCTGAGCGATAGTTGACCAGTCATCGAAATAGTTCTCTTGCAAGGTCGGCAAAGTCGAATACGATTCGAAGCGATGGCGAGCACGGTGCAGCAATCCGAGATGTCCGCGGGCGAGATCGTTCTCGGCCTGCTGGTCGAGCGACCGGATACCTGCTATCAGCTCGACAAGCGCATAGCCGAGCGGCTCGGCTCGGCTCAGTTCAGCCGCGGCGCGGCGGCCGGCGCGGTGAAACGGCTGCAGGAACGCGATCTCGTGCGTCCCGTAGAGCGTGAGGAGCGGACGGATCTACGCGTCGTGGACGGGCGCAGGAAGACGCTCTATGAGCCGACGCCCGCGGGGGTGGAGCACTTCAGGCGCTGGTTGCGAGCCTCGACGCAGACGCCGCCGGTGCGAGAGGAGCTGCACGCCAAAATTGCGTTCTGGGGATCGGAGGACCTGCCACGGCTGATCGCGATCGTCCGCGAGGCCGAGATGGCTTGCGCGCAGCAGCTGCAGGAGCTGAGCCGCCGAACGCGACTCGAACGGGAGGCTGCGGATGCAGGCGAATGGGCACGGACGATGCAGTTGATCGCGATGACCGGAGAGGTCATGTGGTGGGACGCGAGAATCAAGTGGCTGCAGGACATGCGCCTGTACCTGGAGAAACAGTGCGAGCATCAACGGGGCGTGGCCGGCTTGGGGCGTGGGCAGGCGCCGGCGCGGTGATGGAGTCGATTCTGGCGTTGCGGGAGGTGCGGTTGAGCTTTCCGCGCGGGCGACGACATGTGGTGCGGGTGCTGGCGGATGTATCGCTCGACCTGCGGGCGGGCGAAGTCGTGGCGGTGATCGCGCAGCGCGCCCAGGGCAAGACATCGCTGTTGCGCGTCGCGGCGGGAATGCAGCGGCCCGACCAGGGCAGCGTGCTGTTCGCCGGGGAGGGGGTTTGGCAGATGTCCGATCGGCAGCGCTCACGACTGCTGAGAGGACAGATAGGGTTGGTCGAGCGCACGGCGCCGAACCTCGATGTGCCGGTGCTCACCGGCGTCGCCCTGCCGCTGCTCGACGTGCATGGCAGGCGCGGCGCCTACGCACGTGCCAAGCAGGCGCTCGCCTATGTCGGAGCGTCCGAATGCGCGCGCCAGCACTGGAGCGAGCTGGCCGACTGGGAGCGAGCTCTGGTCGCGCTTGCGCATGGGATCGCCCGCGAGCCGGGGCTGCTGCTCGTCGACGATCTGACCGCGACGCTCGGCATGGGCGAGACCGAGGAGATAGTTGGGCTGTTGGGCGCGCTCGCGCAAGAGCGGGGAATTGCGGTCCTGATCTGCGCCGGCGATTCGGGCCTGGCGAGCTGTTCAGACCGGGTCGCATCGCTCGGCGGCGGTGAGCTGCTCGTTACGCCGCCGTCGACGCCTGCGCCGACGGACGCGAACGTCATCGACTTTCCGGGCGAGCGTCCACGGCGCGCGTCCTGAAGATGCTCGAGCTGCGCGACCTCGTCAAGCACTATCACGTCGGCGATGACGAGCCGGTGCGGGCCGTGGACGGAGTGTCGCTCTCGGTGGGCGCCGGCGAGCTGGTCGCGCTGTACGGGCCGAGCGGATCCGGCAAGACGACGCTCTTGACACTGATAGCCGCGCTGATCAGCCCCGACAGTGGCGCGGTACTCGTCGAGGACCGCGATATCTCGGCGTTGACGGACGCCGAGCGCTCGCGCTACCGGCTGCACGATCTGGGCTTCGTGGACCAGACCACCGATCTGCTCCCCGGTGGCAATGTGGTGCAGAACGCGGCGATGAAGCTGTGGATGATCGAACATGCTCGCGAGGCCGAGCGCAGGATCGAGCCGCTGCTCGTCCGTCTGGGGCTTGGTGAGCGTCTCACCCACCGCGCCGATCAGCTCTCGATGGGCGAGCGCCAGCGCGTGATGATCGCGCGTGCCCTGTCGACTGAGCCGAAGCTGGTCCTCGCTGATGAGCCGACGGGCAATCTCGACACCCAGCGCAGCCGTGAAGTGCTGGGGCTGCTGGCAGAGATTTGCCGTGAGCGCGGCGCGGCCGTGCTGCTGGTCACCCACGACCCTCTCGCAACTGCGTTTGCCGATCGCGTATACGCGCTGCGCGACGGGTGCATCGTCGACTACGAGCCCGACCACTTCTTCAAGACCCTACGCGAGCCGAACGTCGCCTCATAGTGTCCCGAGTTACAAATTCGATGGCGTTTCCCGGCGTCTGCCCGCGCCTGACGCCCGCCGTCGACGGCCCACGTACTACCGACCGATCGAAGATCGGCCAGCAGACCGCCGCCATCGAACGTCAGATCACGACCATCCACTCGGCAAACCCTCACCGAATTTCCGCCTCGGAACACTAGCGATGCGGCTGTCCAACATCGCTCACCTGTACAAGGTGCGCCTGAAAGCGAGGGTGGTGTTCGTTCAAGAGCTGTTCGCGGTGCTCGGGATTGCCGTTGGGGTGGCGCTGCTGTTCGCCTCGCAGGTCGCCAGCACGAGCTTGGACGGCTCAGTTGCCCAGCTCACCAACGGAGTCATCGGTCAGTCGAAGTACCAGCTCAAGGCGCGCAGCCCGCAAGGCTTCAGCGAAGCGATCCTGGGCGAGGCGCAGCGCCTGCCCGGCGTGCGCGCGGTGGTGCCCGTGCTCGAGACCCAAGCAAGCGTGACCGGCCCGGCCGGCAGCCAGTCGGTCGATCTGATTGCCACGAACCCCCGGTACGTCCGTCTCGCCGGGCCATTGCTGCGCCACTTCAGAGCCTCCCAGCTCGCTCACCAGCGGGCAATAGCGCTTCCCGTGCCGATCTCGGAAGCGATCGGGACAGGACCATTGGAGGTCGTCAAGCTCCAGGTTGGCGCGAGGGTCGCGCGGGCTCTCGTCGGCGCCGAACTGAACGCTCGCAGCATCGGCACGCTGGTCAACAGTCCGGTCGCGATCGCACCGCTTGCCTACGTTCAGAAACTCACGCATATGCAGGGAAGAATCACGCGCATCTTCGTCCAGACGCAGCCTGGGCACGATCGTGAGGTGCAGGCTGGGCTGTCGCGGTTGGCCGCGGGACGCATCAATGTCGAGCCCGCCGACTACGAGGCGACGCTCTTCAGCCAGGCGGCCGCGCCGATCGATCAGTCCACGAAGACATTTGCCGCGATCTGCGCGCTGGTGGGCTTCATGTTCGCGTACTGCTCGATGCTGCTCACAGCCGATACGCGTAGAGGATTGATACGAGAACTGCGACGCGGCGGCGCCACGCGCTGGGAGATCGGCAAGACGCTCCTGTTCGACGCGCTCGTGCTCGCCGCGGTCGCCTCGTTGGTGGGGCTGGCGTTGGGGGACCTGTTGTCGATCGTCGCGTTCAGCTCGCCCCCCGGATTTCTGTCGTTCGCGTTCCCAATCGGATCACAACGCATTGTCACCTGGGAGAGCGTCCTGCTAGCCGTCGGCGCCGGAGCTCTTGCGGCATGTATAGGAGTGCTGACGCCGATCCGCGACATTTGGTCGCGAGCAGCGCGCACCGGTGCGGCGATCGAGCGTTCCGCTTGCAACCTGCGGATGGCGGGAACGCTCGCCGCGGGGTGCATGTGCCTCGGAATCACGACGATCATCTTGTTCACGGCGCCACAGTCGGCGATCATCGGCATTGTGGCGCTGATCTTCGCTCTGCTGTTGCTGCTGCCGCCGTTGCTCGACGGGATCGTCGCGGGCTTCGACCGCCTGCAACGTCCATTCGGGAGCGGCGCCACAACGCTCGCGGTCGTCGAACTGCGTTCTCCGAAGACACGAAATCGATCGATCGCGATCGCCGCGACCGCAGCGATTGCGGTGTTTGGGAGCGTCACGATCCAGGGATCGCACACCAACTTGCAGAATGGTCTCAGCCGCTCGTTTCATAGCCTGGACTCGGTCGCCGACCTGTGGGTCGCTCCGTCCGGAGAACAGAGCCTGTTCACAACCATCTCTTTCCGGAGCGCGACCGCTTCGGTGCTTGCGCGTCTTGCGGGCGTTCGCTCAGTTGGTCTGTACCGCGGTGGCTTCCTTGAATACGGTGGCCGTCGTGTATGGGTGCTCGCACCGCCCGCTACGGTGTCGTTGCCGATACCCCGGGAAGAGCTGCTCGTCGGCAACTTCGCGCTTGCGACCGCGAGATTGCGCGCCGGCGGTTGGGCGGTGATTTCGAAGACGCTCGCCACCCAGCACCATCTGCATATCGGTCAAACCTTCATATTGCCGTCGTTGCGGGATACCGCGTTCCGAGTCGCTGCGCTGACCACGAATCTAGGATGGCCGCCCGGTGCGATCATCCTCAACGGGGAAGACTATGCGCGCGCGTGGGAAAGCCCCGATCCCAGCGCATACAATTTGGTGCTTGCGCCCGGCGCATCTCCCGCGGAGGTTCGCGGGGAGATCCAGAGCGTGCTGGGGCCGGCGTCGGGGCTGGCGGTCGAAACCGCAACGCAGCGCGAACGGAGTCAGCGCGCGGCGAGCCGACGGGGACTAAGTCGTCTGACCCAGATCGCCCTGCTGGTACTGGTGGCTGGGGTGCTGGCAACCGCGACGGTGATGGGAGCGATGATCTGGCAGCGTCGTCGCCGGTTCGCGCGTATGAAGGTGCAGGGATACGGACGTCGGACGTTGTGGAGAGCATTGATCTGTGAGAGCGCGCTGCTGATCGGCGCCGGGTGCTTGATCGGCGCCGGACTGGGCATATATGGACAGCTTCTGCTGAGCCACGCGCTCGTGGCCGTCACCGGCTTTCCGGTCATCGTCTCCGCCAACATACTGATCGCTTGCGCGAGCTTCGTGCTGGTGACCGTCGTCGCGGCGGCGTGCATCGCGATACCGGGGCATAGGGCAGCGAGCGTAGCCCCGTACCCGTGGTCTGACGTCTAGCCTCGCAGGCACGAAGGGGAGACAGCTGGGGCCACGCGTGGTCGAGGTTCCGCGTGCACCGACCCAGGCGTGAAAAAGTCCGTCGCACCGATCTTCTAATCTTGCAAAAATCGGTACCGTTGGAGTTACTGATACGAGATCTCTATCTCCAGCACAGACCTGGACGCTAATGGCTGCACTGGCTCGCGGACTGCTGTGGATCCGGCGGGCTACGTTTCGCGAGCTTCGATGTTGGCACGACCGGGCGGCGGCTATTCCCGATCCGGCGATACGCGCTGATGCACTTGACGCGATCATTCGCAAGCGCGACAACGTGGAAGGTGCTTCATTTTTCTCGATCCTTCCTAAACATCGGGACGAGCGGCTTCTAAAGCTGCTGGTTGCTTATCAGATTATGTGGGATTACTTGGACAGCGCCAGCGAGCGCGGGGCGGGTGCGGGCCAGGTCAACGGTCGCCAACTGCACCGAGCCCTCGTCGAGGCGCTTGATCCCGGAGCTCCGATATCTGACTACTACCGCTATCACCCGTGGAAAGATGACGGTGGCTACCTCCGCATGCTCGTGGAGACCTGCCGGCGAATGTGCAGAGAGTTGCCCTGCTATCGACAGGTCCGTCCATTGATGCTGCAAGGTGTTGAAGACTGTGCGATACAGAGCCTGAACCACGAGCGGGAGCCGAGTCGCCGCGATGTCGTGCTGAAAGAATGGGCTGAGCGCGAATTCGGCGGAACGCAGGCGTTGAGTTGGTTCGAGCGGACGGCAGCGGCGGGCGCGTTCATGCCGCATGTCCTGCTGGCGTTGGCGGCGGAGCGGTCCTGCGATCAGCACGAGGTGAGCGCAATCCATGCGGCCTACTTTCCATGGGTATCGCTCGCGATCTCAATGCTCGACAGCTATATCGATCAGGTTGACGATGTCGCGAGTAAAGGTCACAGCTATTTGTCTCATTACACCAGTCAGACTGTCGCGCTGGAGCGTCTCGCGGCGATTATCGGGCGGATCGTGAGCCACGCCGCAAGCCTTCCCAATGGCCACCGCCACGCTGTCCTGATCGAGGGCATCGTCGCTATGTACCTGTCGAGCGCAAGCGTCAACACGCCGACGATGCGCGAGCAGACGCGAACGCTCGCCCGGTCCGGCGGGTCTCTTACAAGGCTGTTGCTGCTGTTCGCACGCGTGTGGCGAGCGACCAGGACACAGCGGATCCAAGCCGACGACAGCAGTAGCGACCCACCCCCCGGCATGCCTCTGCCGAGCATACTTCAGACCTATCTGATGTGGCGGTCGCCGTTCGCGTGCCTGGATCGGTGCAGGCGTCGCTATGGCCGTTGCTTCACGGTTAAGATGATGAGCTTTCCGCGGCTCGTGTTCCTGTGCGATCCGGCTGACGTCAAGACGATGCTGGCGGCGCCTGCCGAGGTTCTGCATCCAGGCGAGGGTGGAGCGACCATCACGCCGATCGTCGGCAGGAGCTCGTTCATGCTGCTGGATGAAGACGAGCATCTGAACGGGCGTAGGGCCGTGCTGCCAGCATTGCAGAGACGCATGATCTGCAAAGAGGCCGATTGGGTGCGCGACATCGTGCGCCGTGCAATCTCGTCATGGCCCCGTGACATCTCAGTTCCGCTGCACCCGCGCCTGCGCGCGCTGACGCTGGAGGTCATATTGCGAAGGATCTTCAGCTTGCGGGAGACTGACTCTGAGGATCACTCGCCCGTTCTGCGGGAAAGGGTGCTCGCGATGCTGGAGGTGACCGCCAGCCCTGCGTTTCCGGTACCCAGTTTGCGGCATGGGCCGGGAAAGATGACCTGGAAGCGCTTCCTGCGTAATAGATCTGACACGGATGAGCTCATCTATGCGCTGATCGACCAGGGTCGCAAGGCCGGCAGGACGAACTGCGATGACGTGCTCGCGATGCTCCTGGCGGCCGCCAACACCGACGGCTCGCCGATGACCCGGGCTCAACTGCGAGACAACGCGATGTCGCTGATCCTCGCCGGGCACGAGACGACGGCCTCACAGCTCGCGTGGGCGTTTCAGTTGCTCGCACATAATCCGAAGGTGCAGGAGCGGCTGATCGAGGAGATCGACGAAGAGGCGGGCGAGGAGTACCTGACGGCGACGGTTCAGGAGGTGTTGCGTCACCGGCCGGTGTTCCTGTATGCGATCCCGCGTGCGGTCAAGCAGCCGATCGAGATCGGTGGGTGGACATATCGGCCGCCTACCCATCTGCTGGGATGCATCTATCTGATGCATCACGATCCAGAGATCTATCCCGAGCCGGAGCGGTTCAGGCCCGAGCGCTTCCTGGAAGGGCAGCCCAGCCCGCAAGTGTGGATGCCATGGGGCGGAGGCCGCAAGCGCTGTCCCGGCTCGCACCTGGCGATGCTCGAGATGAAGACGGTGCTGCGAACGGCGCTCGAGAGCATGACGGTGAGCCCGGCCGGTCGGCAGATGGAGCATCCCCGGTGGCGGAGCGTGATCATGACCCCGCACGCCGGGTCGCGCGTCGTGCTGCATCGGCGCGAGCGGGGAAACTCCGCCGCCGGACGCGCCCGGCGAGCGAGCACATTCGGTGCCTATCCGGCTCGAACTGGAGGTCCTGGCCGATCGAACATTGACTATAGTCGAAATACATAGCGACGTGTCGCTATACAAGGGGTCGCGAGACCGTCAAGATTCACATCAATGCCACCCCGCGTCGCATCTCGCTATCCGGACACCTGGAGGATCCCCGATCTCTCCGAGCCCCGATACTCGCAATCGCTCGAGCGCGGCCTCGCGATCCTCGAGTGCTTCACGCCCGAGGATCCGGTACTGGGGATTGCCGACATCGCCGATCGCCTGGGGATGAGCCGTTCGACGACTCATCGCTACGTCACGACGCTCGTCGCGCTGGGGTATCTGGAACAGGGGGCCAAGCGCAAGTATCGGCTTGGGCTGCGCGTGACCGATCTGGGGATGTCCGCGCTGAACGCGACGGGGCTGCGCGAGCACGCACACGCGGATCTTTTCGAACTGGCCCATAGAGCGGGCTACACGACGAGCCTGGCGGTGCTCGATGGTGGGGAGATCGTCTATGTCGACCGCGCACAGGGCATTCGCCGCAGGCAGCGCGTAGGTAACGTGGATCCGGGGCCCGGCTCCACACTGCCCGCATACTGCACGGCGCTCGGGAAGGTGCTGCTCGCATACCTCCCCGAGTACGAGCGCCGAGAGCTGCTGGCCAGCGTCATGTTGGAGCGCCGGGGTCCAAACACGATCACGAGCAAGAGCAAGCTGCGCGAGGAGCTCGCACAGGTGTTGGACGAAGGCTTCGCCGTCGAGGATCAGGAGCTCGCGGACGGACGCATCGCGATCGCCGCGCCTGTGCTCAACGAGGCGAATGAGGTTGCGGCCGCGATCGACATGAGCGCCCAAGCACCGGGCATCGCGCTCGAGGAGCTGGCAAGCGGTCTCGGGCCACATCTGATCTCGACGGCCGATCGCATCTCCGCGCGGCTCGGCTACCGGCGCGAGAGCGAGTCGGTCGGCTAGCAGTTAGGGCAGCACCCTAGAGGCTCACACCTCCGCGGCGCGGCGCGCGCTGAGATGCGCCTCGCGCTCCAGGGTGTCGTCCAGCGGCGCCAGCTCGGCCGGGTCCATGCGCAGGGCGGTGGCGATCAGCCAGTCGGCGTACCAGACATTCTTGGGTAGCAGCGGGCCGTGCATGTAGGTGCCGATCGTGTTGCCCTGTCGAGCACCCTCGTAGCCGGAGCGGCCGTCGTTGCCGTGGCCCTTGATGACGCGCCCGAGCGGATGAGCGTTCGCGCCGAGCTGGGTGCGCCCGCCGTGGTTCTCAAAGCCCGCCAGCACACGCCGACCGAGCTTCGATCGGTCGGCGGCATCCTCGGAGCCGTCGAGTGAGATCTCGATCGCGATATTGCCGATCAGACGCGGGCCCGGGTCGCGGACGGTCCTGATATCGAGCAGCCCGACACCCTGGATCTCATCCTCGCCGAGGACATACGCGTGCCCGAGCAGCTGGTAGCCGCCGCACACCCCGAGGATCACAGCGTCGCGTGCGGCCACCGCATGCAGAGAGGCGCGCTTGGTCTGAAGCAGGTCCTCGGCGCACAACCGCTGGTCGCGATCCTGCCCGCCGCCGATGTAGAAGAGGTCGTGCGCGTCGGGGCTCAGGGACTCACCCAGCCCACTGGCCCTCAGCTCAAACCCGATTCCGCGCCATGCACAGCGGCGCTCCAGCACGAGCAGATTGCCACGGTCGGCATAGATGTTCATCAGATCCGGATACAGCGCGCACACGCGCAGCGTGCGCGCTGTGACCGCGCTCATCCCCATGAGCGCTTTGCCTCTCCGCGCCGCACAAGCAGCTTACGCAGGGCCAGCATCGCGGTGTAGGTCGGAAGCACGTACAGCGGCGCGGCAGTATTCGTCTGCGCATGGTCGGCGGCGGCTCGGGCAAGTGCTTGGGCCAGATCGTCGATAACCCTGATGCGTGCCGGCTCGACCCCGGCGTACTTCAGACGCAGCGCCAGCTCAGGCGCTCTCGTGCCGGAGCATGTGGCGCTGCGCACACGCTCAGCGAGCAACTCGAAGTCGGCGTCCCAGATCCAGGAGACATCGCGTCCATCGGCGGTGTTGTCGTTGAGCACGCCCAGCAGGTCGTGCCGGCCGGGCTCGAGGGCCAATGTGCGCAACACCTCGTTTGTGCCCGCCGGGTTCTTGACGAGCATGATTCTTGTCTCGCGCCCGTCCACCCTCACCGTCTCCGCGCGGCCGAACGCGGCGGTCGTGCTCTGCAGCCCCTGCACTATGTGGTGCAAGGGGATCTCCAGCGCAACGGCGAGCGCGGCCGCCGCAAGCGCGTTGTAGACGTTGTAGAGCCCTGGCAAGGCGAGCTTGACCTCGGCCTCGCCGTGTGGGGTGCTCAGCGAGAAGCGGGCGCAGCGCACACCTTCGAGCATGACCGAGCGTGCGAGCACCGTGGGGGAGGGCCGCTCTCCTCCACAGGAAGGGCAGTGGTAGTGACCGAGGTGGCCTAGGTAGACGGCATCGAACACGTAGGGGGCACCACAGCGACGGCAGTGCTTGGCGTCGGCGGCGTGCGCCATGCCCGCCAGCGCCAGCGAATCGTCGTCCACGCCGAAGTACACGACCCGAGCGGCGTCATCGTCGCCGGCGTCGTTTGAAAGTCCTGCGCGGTCGCGGCCGAGGTCCGCCACGAGCGGGTCGTCGGCGTTCAAGATCAACCTCGCATTCCGCGCCGGGCCGTCACGCAGCACGGAGACCCAGCTGTCGGCGATCGTCTCGAGCTCACCGTAACGGTCGAGTTGGTCGCGGAACAGGTTCGACAGGAGCACCGCGCGCAGACCGCGCAACTGGGCGGCGACCGGCTGAAGCCACAGCTCGTCGACCTCGAACAGTCCCAGCCGGCCCGCGGCTTGCTCACGCGGGCGAGTGGAGAACAGGAGCGTCGAGACGATCCCGCCCGCCATGTTCGCGCCCGCCTGGTTGTGCACGAGCGCGACGCCATGCCGCTCAAGGATCGACGCGGCCATCGTGGCCGTGGTGGTCTTGCCGTTCGTCGCGGAAATCAGCACACTGCCGCGGTCAAGACGTGAGGCGAGCACCTCGAGCGCGTCGGGCTCCAGCGCCAGCAGCAGCTTTCCGGGCGCGCTGGTGGCCCCGCCGCCGCCCAGGCGCGAGAGTGCTCCGAGGGCCCGCGCGAGCGCGAGCTTGGGCGCGAGCAGGCGCGCCATCATTCCTCTGGTGGCGGGTCAAGCCTGGCGAGGTGCACGTCAGCCGTGGAAGCGGTTGGCGGCGGCGAGGCAAACGCCTCGGCCACCACG
This sequence comes from uncultured Solirubrobacterales bacterium, assembly GCA_963749285.1. Lineage (GTDB taxonomy): Bacteria > Actinomycetota > Thermoleophilia > Solirubrobacterales > Solirubrobacteraceae > Palsa-744. Next base: position 1,113,127 of record CAVVMD010000002.1, read on the forward strand.
TCGCTCGCGGGGACGAGTACGGTGACGGCGCCGCCGAGGGCGCGCACGCGAACCGGCAGCTCCCCGATCGGATCGCCGTCCGCGTACATCGTGAAGGGGCGCTCGGAACTGACGGAAACCTCCTGCGCACGAAAGACACGCACGCTGGGCTCGTGCACGTGTGTCCCGTGGAACACCTTCGGGAAGATCCTCGTCAGGAACCGAAGCTTGCTGACGCTTTCGAGCACCACCACCTCGAGCAGACCATCGTCCAGCATCGCGGCGGGGGCCGCGCGCATCCCGCCGCCGTAGGTCTTCGAGTTGGCAGCTCCGATCGAGTAGGCCTCAAAGCCGTGGCGCTCGCCCGACGGTTCGAGCTCGATCTCGAAGCGAGCGGGCCGCCAGGCCAGCAGTGCGCGCAGCGCCCCGTAGGCATACACGAGGCCCCCGAGCCAGGCGGGAGCCTCGTTTGCGATGCGGTTCGCTTCGCTGTCGAAGCCGACGGAGGCGATCCCCACGAACGCCTGGCCGGGTGCGCCTGCCCGCGCCTCGCTGACCAGGCCGAGATCGACCGGCCGAGCAATCCCCTGCGCGATCGTGGTGCACGCCGCGACGGGGTCCTTGGGAATGCCGAGCACGCGCGCGAGGTCGTTGCCGCGCCCGCCGGGCAGCAGGCCGAGCACCGAGCCCGGGATCTCGCGCAGCACGTCGGCGACCGCGCCGATCGTGCCGTCACCGCTGAGCACGACGACGGTATCGCCCGCGCTCGCGGCCTCATGCGCGAGCGAGCGTGCGTGGTCGAGATCGCGCGTATCACTCCGGTGCACGTCCAGGCCGAGCTCGCGCAGCCTGCGCTCGACGCCGGGGGCGACTCGGCGCGCCCGGCCACCCCCGGCAGAAGGGTTCACCAGCAGGCAGACGGGCTCGATACGCACCATCCAAGCGTATTGCCCGCCGCGGAGGTTCGCCCGCGAGCACCACCACGGAGTGGTCGGGTCTGAAGGGAGAACGATCGGGGATCCGCGGCGTGAGCCCTCAGAACGTGTTTTGAAAAGATCGGCACGCCCTGATACGTCCCTGGACACGGCGCTGACCGATCGAGGATCTGATGGGATCCTCGCGATCGGCCAGCCACGTGACGGCTCACACGTGCTGGCCGATCCCGGACGATCGGTAGCATGCGCTTCGCCGGGTGGGTGGGCATCCGATCTATCCCAGCTTGGTCCATGAACGCCCCGACCGCACCGCCTATTTCAAAAACACGTTCTCAGCGCATCCAGTCCTGGGAGCGCATGAACGCGATCACCTCGTCAGGGCGATCGGTGATGACGTACGCGTCGATGATCGCGCCGGCGGAGTTGATCGTGATCGACAGACCCGAGTTGACCCGGCGCACCTTGGAGATCGGCGCGATCGGGCGGCCGGTGCCCATCCGCGGCTTGACGCGGCCGGTGGCCACACGGTGCACCGCCTCGTGCTCGGCCAGCGTGTCGAGCAGACGACGGTAGTCCTTGCGCGAGGAGTGCTTGTGATGGGTCTGTTTGGCCATTACAGACATCTTGGCGCAACTCCCGGTTCGGGGACGCGCGTTGTCTGGGTGAGAGACGCGCGAGTCGAGTCGAAGCGGATTCAGGAGCCGCCGGATCGGCCAGCCGCCTGCGCGCGGTCGCGCCGGCGGCGGCCGATGGTGGCGATCACGGCGATGACGGCCGCCACCAGGAAGAAGCCGAGCAGCACGCCGGGCGCAAGGCCGAGCCCGCCGAAGGGCAGCGAGATCAGCTCGACCAGGCCGAGCCCGATCGCGAGCAGCACGATGATCAAGATCAGGATCAGCAGGATGCCGCGAACGCGCGCGAGGATTCCGGCCGACCCGGGGGGGATGAGCAGGCCCATCGCCCGCAGCGCGAACATCTGCCGCCCGCTGGGCGGCGTCTGACCGAGGCGCTCGACGGCGTCCTTGAGGTCCCCGGCGCGACGTTCGGCAAGCGCCAGGGAGGCGTCGGCCATGCGCCGCAGCTGCATCCGCTCCTGCGGACGGGCCGCGGCGATCGCGCGCTGGAAGTAGCTGCGCGCCTGCTCGGCGTCGAAGCGCTCAGACGCGCGTGCACCGAGGATCGCCAGGGCGGCGGACTTGTACTTGGTCTCGTTCTGGAGCTCCTCGTCGGAGCGCTGCTCGAGCGCCTGGATCGCCTCGAGACCGCCGCGTTGCTCCATCCGGACCTGACGCTGTTTGGGGGCCATCGCGCGGTCATTCTACGGTCTGCGCGACGGCAACAGATCGACGGTCGATCGGATTGTGCTCGTTCGGAGGGAGGCCGCGGCGCCGAGCGGACGGAGCAGGTCGCATTCTCAGAGCGCGCCAGGCGATATTCTCGGCTGCGTGCACGCCCGCTCCAGCCGTCGTCTTTGTTGTCTGTGCGTCATCGCCATGCTGATTGCAGCCGGCGTGTGCGCGCCGGTGGCCGTCGGGGCGAGCGCGGGCAGCGGAAACTCGTTCAGCGAACTGACCGAAGGCGGCAAGGAAGCCACCGAAACGACCGCGAGCACCACTTCAACCTCGGGGGTGGGCTCGAGCTCGAGCTCCGGTTCGGGAACCGTGCTGCTGCTGGCGATTACCGCCGCTGGGGTGCTGATCGCCGGGATCGCGTTCTTGATCATGCGCGACGCGCACAGCGTCGCACCGGTGAGCGAGGGACAGATGACAGGCGTGGGGCGCTCAGGCCGCGATCCCGCCGCGACGATGCGCAAGCGTCGCGCCAAAGCGAAGGCTGCGCGCCGTCAGCGGAAACGTACCCGCTGAAGATCGTGATGGCCGTGCTCGCGCCGGCGCTGTCCCAGCCTTGACGGCGATGCCGGCGGCCGCCGTGCGTACCCGCGGCGGGGAGGGGGGAAGAGGATCCGAGCCGTGCGGTCCGCGTCGGCGGGGATGAGGGTGAGGGGCTCGTGGGTGCGGATCGAGCGGTGAGGTGGGCAACGTCTTACTACCCCCATCATCGTCGGAAGCACTCGACTCGTCGGAGTCGACGGCCGCGGCCATGTTCATCGCCTGGTCATTGCGAAACGGGATCCACAGCATGAGCGCGGCGATCGGCAGCTTCGCCAGCCCGAGCAGGACGATCACCATCCACAGAGACATGGTCTCTTCGATGCTACTACTGCCCGGTGCGATCGTCTAAGCAGCAGGACATTACGACGCTGGAGCGGAACGTCATCGCCTGCCGGCGCTGTCCCCGGCTGGTGGCCTGGCGCGAGCAGATCGCGGGCGAGCGCAAAGCGGCGTTCGCCGAGGAGGAGTACTGGGGCAGGCCGCTCCCGGGCTTCGGCGATCCACAGGCGCGGCTGCTGGTGCTCGGGCTGGCCCCGGCAGCGCACGGCGCGAACCGGACCGGCAGGATGTTCACGGGCGACCGCTCGGGCGATTTTCTGTATGCGGCGATGTGGCGCGCGGGCCTGGCCAGCCAGCCGACTTCGACAGCGCGCGAGGACGGCTTGCGGCTGCACGACGCGTGGGTGACCGCGGCCGTGCGCTGCGCGCCGCCGGCGAACAAGCCGACGCCGGAGGAGCGCGACGCGTGCCTGCCGTGGAGCGTGCGCGAGCTGGAGCTGCTGCGTCACGTGCGGGCGATCCTGTGCCTGGGCGCGTTCGCATGGGACGCGGCGTTGCGTCTGAGCGCCGCCGCGGTCGCATCTGCCGACAACGGGGACTCCGCTGGTGGCGTGACGGCGCAGCCGCGTCCGCGTCGCCCGCGCTTTGGTCACGGCATAGAGTACGAAGGCGCACGATATACGCTGATCGGCTGTTATCACCCGAGCCAGCAGAACACGTTCACCGGCAGGCTCACGGAGTCGATGATCGACGCGGTGCTGCTGCGCGCGCGAGCATTGGCAGACGGCTCACCGAAGCGCTAGCCTTGTCGGGGTGAGCGCAAACTTGGGAAGCCCGATCAGGATTGTGATCCCGGCAGCGGCCGCAACTGCGATCGCGCTCATCGCCGCCGGCATGTTGGGCGTGGCCTCAGCCGAAGCTCCCACGACGACCTCTCCGCCACCAACGGTGAGCGTGCAGGGCGTCGCGACGGAGCCGATCGAACAGAGCGCGACCGCCGCGAGCGCGACCGCTGTCTACCGCCAGGGAATGGCCGACGCGGTCAGTGACGGCCAGGCGAAGGCGCAGTTCCTGGCGAGCAAGGCGGGCGTGACGCTCGGGGCAGTGCAGAGCATCGTCGAAGACGGCGGTTACATAGGTTGTACGAGCAGCGAAGAATCGAGCAACGACGAATACCAGGGCGCCCAGCCCGACTTCGGCTCGCCCGGCGTAGCAACGCCGGTGACTGCGGTGAGCACGCCGCGCGCCGTGACGAAGGCAACTCCCGGTATGAGCAAACCAGCCCTGAAGCACGGCAAGAAGAAACGCAAGAAGCCTTCCGCAAAACAAGCGAGCGCGACGACTTGCACGCTCTCGACACAGGTCTCGCTCGTTTACACCCTCAGCTGAGGGTTCTATGGACTCCAGCGCACGGGGCGTCAGGCTTTGGGCTGGCTGGTTTCAGGAACCCCGACATAGGTCGACTCTTCGAACTAGTTGACATAATATAGATTATCGAGCAGCATTGCGCGTCGGCGAGCGCGTGCCTTGACAATGATGTCGGACCATCGAGCCCTTCACGCCGCGGTCTGCAGGACGCTGTTGTCTACGTCGGAGGGCCAGCGTCGAGCACAGTGCCCGCGGCGGCGTACACCGGCTTGCGGTTGAGACGTTTTCGCTGGAAGTCCTCAGCCAGGAGCGTGCCCACCTCCCCAAGCAGCGCGCGCCGGTCGCATCCCGGGCGCGCCAACAGCCTGGCGGTGGCGCCTAGCAGGCGCGGCGGGGTGAAGACTTGCGAGGGCCGCGACCGGTGGCTGTAGAACAGATCCAGGAACGTGCCGATCTTGCCCCGCTCCAGCAGTCGCCTCTCGATCTCGGGTACCACCGCGGGCGTCGACCCAGCCTTCCCCATATCGGTAGCGAGCCAGTAGTGCTCGGCCGCGTCCTTGTCTCGCCAGCTGCCCCAGGCCGCCATCTCACTGTCAATGCCTTCTCCGGAGCCATCCAGCGCGCTTGCGATCGCCGGCACGAGCGCGTCGACCTGCCGGAATGCGTCCTGTATGCCCTGACCGGGCGTCGGGTCCTTGAAGTTGCCGGCGTCGCCGACCAGCACCCAGCCGGGGCCGGAGGCCTCCCGGAAGAACCCCTCCCAGCGCAGCATGCCGAACAGCTTCCCGGTCCGCCGCGCGCCCGAGAGTGCCTGCGCCACGGGCCTGCAGCTGCATGCGTACTCCATGAAGCTGCCCTCCAGATCCTCCCTAAAGCGAGGGAGATCAGCCAGATCCGGAATCAGGATGACCTGATAGAGGCCGCTGTCGGCGTGCGTCGCTGTCACCAGTCGATTGCCCCACCGGTGGAACACGAATGCCGGATCGGGGCCGGGCTCGACTCCCTCGAAGAAGGACCAATAGAGGAATCGCTCGTTCGGCGTGAGGTTGTACTTGCGCGCCCCGACGAGGCTCGCGATCGTCGAGTTGCGACCGTCCGCGCCGACGACCAGCCGCGCCCGGAGTGTTGTCTCCGAGCCGTTCTGTGCGACCCGCACGCCAGCCACTCGACCACGATCCTCGATCAGTCCTGTCACCCTGCTCGCCATCCGCAGATCGGCGCCCGCCTCCGCGGCGCTCTGAGCCAAGATCGGATCGAGCAGCATCCGGCGCACCGATGCTGTACCGCCGACGTCGCCTGACTGCAGCTGAATCGGGGTCACGAACTCGAGGTCCTCCTGACGCAGGTCGACGCGGTCGAGGAATGGCGCGCCGGTCGCGCGTATCTCTTCGATGACCCCGAGGCGGTCCAGGAACGCCAGCGCCTGGGCCTCGAAGATGTGGGTCGAGAGGGTGTCGCTCGGAAAGCTGGCCTGCTCGACGAGTGCGACCTTGAGGCCCCGGCGTGCGAGCAGCGTCGCCAGCGGCGACCCCGCGCAGCGCGCACCCACGACGATCACATCGAATACCTGGCTCATGCGTCCTCCGATCTCTCTGTTCGCTTCGAGGTCTGGCCTCGTTGTCACCGAGACTGACCGGCGGAAACGCGTGGTACATCGGCCAGACGGCGTATTCGAGCGGGCGGCGGTGGCGTATTCGGCGCCGGTGCTGCCGGCTCCGTGGAGCGCCGGAGCTAGAGGTCTCTTCGCGCCGCCTGCGCTGCAAGCTCGGCACGCGATGAGACGGCGAGCTTGGCGAACACGTGGGACAGGTGCGCCTGGACGGTGCGCGGCGAGATGAACAGCCGCTCGCCGATCTGAGGGTTGGTCAGGCCCTCGGCGACGAGCTCCACGACCCGCAGCTCGGCGGGGCTGAGGCTCTCCCAACCGCGCAACGGCCGCTTGCGTTCTCCGCGGCCGCGCTCGGCGTAGGCGACCGCATCATCCAGCGAGGCCGAGGCGCCGGCCGACCACGCCGCCGCGAAGGCCTCCTGGCCGAGCGCCTCGCGCAGCGCGCTGAGCTCCGCTTCGTAGGGCGGCTGACGAACCGGGAAGCGCACGCAGCCCACCGCGGCGCGAATGCCATCCGCCGCAGCGAGCAACCGAACCGCCTGCTCCGCGCTCTGCAGCTCTGAGACGAGCGCCGCGAGCGACTCCAGCACGTCCGCGACGCCACCCGGGTCGCCGGCCTCATAGAACGCGCGCAGAGCCTCGTGGAGCAGCTCCTCAGCTCCGGAGACCTCGCCGGCCTCGCGTGCGAGCTGCGCTTGCGCCTCGAGCGCGGCCCCGATCGCCAGCGGGTTCTTGCTCTCGCGCGCGACGAGCACCGCTTCTTCGATCGCGGCGACGGCCGTTACCGTCTCTCCGCGCGCCAGCTGGGCGGCCGCCGTGATGAGCAGCGCGGGGACGGTGAAAGAGGCGTAATTGCTCGCCCGCGCCGTCGGCAACGCCTCACTCATCATCGTCTCCGCACGCTCGAGCTCGCCAGTGGCGTACTCCAGCAGTCCCAGCTGCCACTGCATCAATGGCGTGCCGTTGTGGGCCATACGCACGCCCAGCGCGATCGACTCCTCGATGTGCGCTCGCGCGGCCGCCCACTCCCCGGTGCGGGTCTTGACGAAACCGAGGGCCCCGAGATCGATCATCGCGAACAGTGGGTCGCCGAGCGAACGCGACTGCGCGAGAGCCTCCCCCAGCATCGCCTCCGCCTCCGCGAATCGACACTGCACCGCCGCGTTGAAGCCGAGCCAGCTGAGCGACTCACGGATACCGAGCAGGTTGCCCGCCGCACGCGATACCGCCAGGGCGTCTTCGAGCAGCGGCGGCGCAGCCTTCAGCCGCCCACCAACATTTGCAAGAAAGCCGGCTCCGTAGAGCCCATCGGCCAGAAACCAGGCGTCCCCGAGCGGGCGCGTGATGGCGATGCTCTCTTCGAGCACGGGCATCGCAGCCTCCGGCTCGAGCGAGATCAGCGCCCACCCGAGCAGATCGAGCGCTCGACCCACCGTGCGCTCGTCACCCACCTCACGGCCGATCGCGAGCGCCTCCTCGGCGAAGCGCCGCGTCGCCACCCAGTCGGTTGAGATCGTCCCGATGTGGCCCACAGCAACCAGCGCCTTTGCCCGAGCGAGCCCGCTTGCGCCCTCCCCGGCTAGCGCCGACTCGAGGTGCCCCCGGCCCTCGCGCCAATGGCCACGCGCCTCGAAGAACAACCACAGCGCGGCGGCGAGGCGTAGAGCCTCATCGACGCGCCCCGCGTCGACCGCCCACCCGAGTGCACCGCGGAAGTTGTCCAGCTCCGTCGTGAGCGGCTGGAGCCACTGCTCAAGGCGCGCCCCGTACAGATCCGGCTCCGCGGACTCGGCAAGCGCCAGGTGGTAATCGAGGTGCTGGTTGCGCACGAGCGCAGCCTCGGCGGCGTCGCTGAGCTTCTGCCGCGCGTACGCACGCACCGTCTCGAGCAGTGCGTAGCGAGTCCTGGCGCCCTGCTCCTCGACCTGCACCAGCGACTTGTCGACGAGGCTCGAGAGCAGGTCGAGGATCTCAACGACCTCCAGGCCACCGCCGGCGCAAACCGCCTCGACCCCATCGAGCGTCCAGCCGCCGGCGAACACGGAAATGCGCCGGAACAGTGTTTGCTCGGCCGCGCTGAGCAGGTCGTGGCTCCAATCGACCGAGGCCTCGAGGGTGCGCTGCCGCGGCATCGCCGTGCGTGAGCCACCCGTCAGCAGCACGAACCGCTCGCGCATCGCCTCAGCGATCTCCTGCGGCGTCAGCAGCCGCACGCGTGCGGCCGCCAGCTCGATCGCCAGGGGGATTCCGTCCAGTCGCCGGCAGATCGTCGCCACCGCCTCCGCGTTCGCGTCCACCAAGCCGAAATTCGGTCGCACCTGTCGCGCCCGATCGCAGAACAGCTGGATCGCTTCGACCTCCGCGAGCGCCGCCGGTGCCAGCTCGGCTTGCGGAACCTGCAGCGAGGGAACCCGCCAGCTCTGCTCTCCCTCGACCCCTATCGACTCGCGGCTCGTCGCGAGGATCACGACACCGGGGCACGCCTCGAGCAGCGTGGCCGCCAACTCCGCGCACGCGCCCAGCAGGTGCTCGCAGTTGTCGAGTGCGATCAACAACCGGCGCTCGGCGAGCTGCGTCGTCAGCGTGTCGATCACCGGCTGCGACGGGAACTCGCGAATCGAAAGCGCGCTCGCAACCTCGCTGGCCACCAGCGCCGAATCGCTGATCGGCGCCAGATCCACCCACCACACACCATCAGGGTGATCGTCAAGCGTCTCGGCGGCCACCTGCAAGGCCAGCCGCGTCTTCCCGCTCCCTCCCGCTCCGGTCAGAGTGAGCAGTCGCGATCGGCCGAGCAGCTCACGAACCTCTGCGATCTCGGCCTCGCGGCCAACGAAGCTGGTGAGCTGGACGGGCAGGTTGTTCGGGAGGGCCGACAGCGAGCGCAGCGCCGGGAAGTCGTCGTCTAGATCCGCGTGGCACAGCTGGTACACCTGCTCCGGGCGCGCCAGGTCGCGCAGCCGATGCGCACCGAGGTCACGCACGCTGACCCCGTCGGGCAGGCCGCCTGCGACCAGCTCATACGTCGTGCGCGACAGCAGCGTCTGCCCGCCATGTCCGATCGCCCGCAGCCGAGCACAGCGATGGATCGAGGGGCCGGTGTAGTTGCGCGCATCGCGCAGCACGGCCTCACCGGTGTGCAGCGCGACACGCACGCGTAGATCCACGCCCTCAGGCCACGGCTCGCTTCTTATCGCCCGCTGCAGATCGACTGCGCACGCAACCGCATCCGACGCTCGCACGAACACGCCGACCGAACTGTCACCCTCGCCCTGCTCCTCCGGAAGCACCCCGCCACGCGCCTGCATAGTCTCGGCGAGCAGGTCGTGACAGCGCGCCATCACCCCCGCCATCACCTCGCCCCGCTCCTCCCACAACAAGGTCGAGCGCTCGACATCGGTCAGCACGAACGTCACCGTCCCAATCGGGACGATCGCCACCGCGTCCTGGTCAGCTCCGCCCACCGGAATCATGATCTCCTCGTGCATCATCCCAAGCCTGCCGTGCCGTACGGTGGACTACATCGGCCAAATGGCCTATTCGCCGTCAGAGCTGGCCGGATCGGCGATGCCCGCTCGCTTCGACCGACCCCTGTCCCTGTCCGTGTCCGCGTCGTGGCCCGAATGGCTTCCCTGTCTCACATGAATGAGACGCCAGCGGTCTCATATGAGTGAGATTGGGCGTCTCAGATCGGTGAGACGCCGCATTGCTGCTGCGGCGTCCCGTTCATCTGAGACGGTGCGGTGTAATCCCGCCCATCTGAGACAGCCAGGCTGGGGCTGGCTTACGTGGATGTGCTGCCGAGCGGTTTCATTTCGGCCAGGAGCCGCCTCCGGTATTCGGTGAGGCGGCGCGGCTGGAGTCGCAGTTGTTCGCAGAGCTTCGCGCCGCGCGCGACGTCCGCGGGTCGAGTGGCCGCGTGCAGTCTCTGATCGGAACGGCTTTCCCGCGGACGGTGCCCGACATGACTCGCGGCTCAGCGAGGCGAGTCTTGGTCCAAGGTGGACTCGATGTCGCTGTCAGCGCGGCCGCACCGGCGGCGGTGCGACCTCCTGAGCCATAGAATCGCGGCCGTGCCGTTCTCGCTCAGGAACCTCAAGGAGGATCTGGAGGATTTCGGGTCCAACTTCGACGGCGCGCCGGACCTGGAGTTCCGCATGGCGAGCAAGGCGCTCGAGCTCGAGCAGTCCGGTCTCAGCTATCAGCGCATCCCGCCCGACTATCGCTTCCCGTACGGCCACACGCACAAGGAGCAGGAGGAGATCTACGTGGTCGTGCGCGGGAGCGGGCGGATGAAGCTCGACGACGAGATCGTCGCAGTCAAGGAGTGGGACGTGGTTCGCGTCCCACCCGGCACGTGGCGAGGCTACGAGGGCGGGCCGGACGGCCTCGAGATCCTCGTCTTCGGTGCGCCCAACCTCGGCGAAAATCCGCGAGAAGACGTCGAGGGTCAGCGGGACTGGTGGGCCGCAACCGAAGGAGGACCGTGATGCGGAAGCTGATCTACACGATGACTGTGTCGCTGGACGGCTACATCGCCGGACCCGATGGCGCGATCGACTGGACGGTGCCCGACGAGAAGCTGTTTCTGTTCCACACCCAGCAGATACAGGAGACTGGTGTGCATCTCTGCGGACGGCGGCTCTACGAAACGATGGTCTACTGGGAGACCGCTGAGGAGAGTCCGCTTGTCGCGGAGCACGTCGAGTTCGCCCAAATCTGGAAGGCCCTGCCGAAGGTCGTGTTCTCCACGACGCTGGAGAGCGTGGTGGGCAACACCAGGCTGGCCAGGGACGGCGTCGGCGAGGAGGTCTCGAGGCTCAAGGAACAGCCCGGAAAGGACATCGCCGTCGGCGGCGCCGGCCTCGCCCGTGCGTGTATGAAGCTGGAGCTGATCGACGAGTGGCGGCTGTTCGTCAGCCCGGTTCTACTCGGCGGCGGCACGCCCTACTTTCCGACCCTGGACGAAAGGATCCACCTGGAGTTGGTCGAGACACGCACGTTTGGCTCTCGCGTCGTTTACTTTCGCTACAGGCGCGTGCCAAACGACCTGTAGGTGATCGTCCCCACCGGCGACAAGAGTCGGGCCGCTCTGGTGGGTCGCCCTATCGCAGAGTTCGATGTCGCGGACGCCGCAGCGGTGACACCGGCGGCACGGGAGCTGGAGCAGGCCGGCTACGAGCTGCTGCACCCACCCCGCGAGGAGCCGTGGGGTCAGACCGTAGCCAGCTGCAGTCACCGGAGGGCGCGATCGTCGGGATCTCGTACGCCCCTGTGCTCCACGACCAGCACTGACTGAAGGGAGGACAGCCGGCCATCTGAGACTGGCCGATCCCGCTCATTTGAGACGGACGAGCGGCGGCTTACCGGTCGCTGAGCGGTGTCAGATTTGGGAGGAGCCGGCGCGCGTATTCGGCGAGCCTGCGGGGTTGGACGCGTAGTTCTTCGCATAGCTCTCGTTCCTCTCGTCGCTGGGTGTCGTTGAGGGCCGCTGCGAGGTCGGCGATCTCGATCTTGGAGTGCGCGCGGGTCTGCTCGAGTGTCTGCCGGACCTTGAGGAGGTTTGGGTTCTTGGTTAGGGCGATATCAGGCGCATCTACGGGCTCAAGGGCACCACGTCCTGGACCGTCGACGGCGAGAGCATCGGAATTGGGGCCGGCGAAGCGCTATGTGTGCCGCGCGGAGCGGTCCACGGGTTCCAAAACGGCGGCGGCACCGACGCGACGTTCCTCGCGATCGCCAGCCCAGGAGTCTTCGGACCCGCCTACTTCCGAGAGGTCGGCGAGGTGTTGGCCGCCTCCGCCGGCGGCCCGCTGGACGTCGCCGCGCTGGCCGAGGTGATGCGCCGCCACGGCCTCACGCCGACCCAGCCGGCTACCACTTGACCGCCGCTCCAAAGCGACTGCTGCTCTCGCGGGACGAGCGAGTGTCCGAACAAGAGCTGCGCTCACGCTCGCATCGGATGATTACCAGTCGCCAGCGGCGCCGGTGGTCGCGCGCCTGCAACCACCTACGGGAGCGAGCGTGGCCCGGCCAGCGACGCCAACCACTCCTCGTCGTCCGCTGCGTCTGTAACGGAATTGACCAGCCAGACGCTGGCTTGCGCGCTGAAAGGGGCTTGCCTTGGCCTCAATCAACTGGCACCGCTGACCCGCTGGGCGGCGATCTCACCCGCCTCGCCCAGTCTCATATGTGTGAGACGCCAACAGTCTCATATAGATGAGACGGAGCTGTCTCACATCAGTGAGACGCCGCACGTTGATCGTTGGGTCTCGTGGAGCTGAGGCGGTAGGCGTACCTCACATCCAGTGCGAGGGCCACAGCGAACAGTGCCGTGCCCTGCCAACGATCGACCGGCCGATCACGTCCACGGAGCAGTCTCAGATGACGGTCTCGGCGGGTGCAATCTCACTTATCTGAGACAGGCCGCTCTGAAGATTCGGCCTCGATGCCGTGCGTGGCCGGATCAGCGCTGCGCGCCTCGCGTCGTGCGACCATCGTCAGGGCCTCGATGTCCTCAATGTCGCTTGGTCTTCCGGCCGTATGCTTCATCCGGATGAGATCGTCCACACCTACGATATGCATGGCGATCCCGTCGAGGTCGGTCGTCAGCGCGCGTGTGCGCATCCCGGCGTACGCGGTGGCGCCGGGGACTTCGTTCAAGATGTGCAGCTCCCCATGTCGAGTGGTGAGCGGCGGCACGACCGGGGCGACGCGTAGCTGCTCTGCAGTGGGGGTCGGGGCACTCGGCCCGAGCTCGACCGGATGGGCGTCGAGAGCCACGAGCGCGGCTGCCAGTCGCTTGAAGTTCTCTGGGTCGGGTGCGGGCGTGACGTCGAGATCCTTGGTTGTTCGCCGACGTCCATGCACCTGCGCGGCAACCCCGCCGATTACCAGATAGTCCACGCCGTGTTCAGCGAGCACCCGAAACAGCTCTCGGAGGTCCAGCGGGCGCTCAGGAGCGTCGCTCATGACCGTACGTAACGCGTCGCTGGATGGCCGGCCTTTCGTGCCTGTGCGCCCGCGATCTCCAGCTTGGTCGCAACTAGGTTCCACGATGCCGCCTCGCGCAGTCGTTCGCGCGCGGTAGGCCGCGCAGCATCACCCTCCGCCTCAACCAGCGGCACGGTGTCGAACTCGAGACGCTCGCCGAGCACCAGCAGCAGGTGGGTGAGCCGCTCAAGCGTTGGCGACTCAACGCCACGCTCGATGCGGCTGATCGCGTCCTGACTGGTCCTCGCGCGCAGCGCCAATCGTCGCTGGCTGATGCCATGCCGTGTTCTCGCTTCGCGCAGCAGTGACGCGCTTACACTACACCGCATACGGTGTCAGAATAGCAGCCGGACTCGAGCGCGAGGCCACGGATCCCCCGTCTCCCATGATGGGACACAAGCGGTCTCACATGAGTGAGATTCGGCAGTCTCAGATCGATGAGACGCCGCATCTGGCAATGCGAGCATGTCGGGAGCTGCGATCTGCACGTCAGGCACGGTCCGCGAACGCACGCTGTGAGCTAGAGCTCAGCGACGCGGCGGCCGAGAAAGCGCCGCTCGTGCTCGGAGCGCACAAGCTCAAGTGCGCGCCCGTAAGCGGCGCGGGCCTCAGCCGCGCGGCCGAGGCGGCGCAAGAGATCGGCGCGGGCGGCATGAAAGTAGTGGTAGGTGTCGAGCTCTTCGAGCTGTTCGACTGCTCGAAGCCCAACCTCTGAACCCTCCGCTTCGGCCAACGCGACAGCCCGGTTCAGCTCGATGACCGGCGAGTCGGTGAGGCTGGCAAGCTCACCGTACAGCGCGGCGATCTGGGACCAGTCGCGCGGCTCCTCGACATGCAGGGATGCGATCGCCCCCTGCAAAACATAGACCCCGCCAACCCCATGGCTCTGCAATGCCAGCGCACGGTCGAGCACCTTTCGCCCGGCCTCGATCTGCTCGCCATCCCACAGCGTCCTGTCCTGGTCTGTGAGCAGGACGAGCTCCTCGTCGCGGAAGCGCGCCCCGCGCCGCGAGTCGTGCAACAGCATCAGCGCGAGCAGGCCGCACACCTCGGGCTCATCTGGCATCAGCTCGACGAGCGCGCGGCCGAGGCGGATCGCCTCCGCGGCCAGCTCTGAACGACCGTCATAGCCCGCGTTGAAGATCAGATAGACGACCGCGAGCACGGCGGCAAGCCGATCTGGCAGCAGGTGGTCCGCGGGCACCCGGAACGGGATCCCCGCGGCCTTGATCTTGCGCTTGCCACGCACGAGCCGCTGCGCCATCGTCGCCTCTGAGACGAGGAACGCGCGCGCGATCTCCCCGGTTCTCAGGCCGCCGAGGGCGCGCAACGTCAGCGCCACCTGAGCGTCGGTCGAGAGCGCCGGGTGACAGCAGGTGAAGATCAGCTCTAGTCGCTCGTCTGGGAACGCCGTCTCCCGCATCTCTAGCTCCTCCTGCACGACCTGGGGCACATCGAGCAGCTTGTACTTGGCGATGAGTGTCCGGTCGCGGCGAATGCGATCGATTGCGCGATTGCGCGCCGTAGCCAGGAGCCAGTTGCCCGGGTTGACGGGCGCACCGTCGCGTGGCCAGCGCTCCGCGGCGATCGCGAACGCCTCCTGCGCGGCCTCCTCGGCGAGATCGAAGTCGCCGAGAAAGCCAATCAGGGCAGCCAGGACCCGCCCCCATTGATCGCGGAAGGCCCGCTCGAGGATCGCTACCACTCCACGAGCGGGCGCACCTCGATCGCGCCGCCCATGCTCGCCGCCGGGATCCGCGCGGCCAGCTCGATCGCGGAGTCGAGGTCGTCGGCCTCGAAGAACAGGTAGCCGCCGAGCGCCTCCTTCGTCTCGACGAACGGGCCGTCGGTGGTCAGCGTCTCGCCGTCCTTGACCCGCACGGTGGTCGCCGTTTCGGGCGGCTGCATCTGGACGTCGGCGGGGGTGACGCCGGGAGTCTCGTTGATCGCCTTGTACGCGCCGTAGACCGCCCCCTTCTCATCCTCGGAAAGGCTCTCCCACTCCTCCGACCCCGGCAGCGGGGTGGTGCCCTGATGGATCAGCAGCATGTACTTCATCGCTTCCTCCTTCATAGAGTACGTAGATGATCGTCTCTAGGACGAACGGGGAATGCGGGAATCGACACAAAGATGACCGCGGCCTCAAACGCACACCAGGCGAACTGATTTGAAGATACTGGCTGATGGCTCAGCCGACCACCAGCCGCACGATCGCCGACACGCCCACCACCACGATCAGCGCTCGCAGCGCCGCGGGTGGCAGCCGCCGTCCGTAGCGTGCCCCGAGCTGCGCGCCGAGGATCGAGGCGACGGCGATGATGCCCGCGGGCGCCCACTCCACGTGTGCGGCGAACACGAAGTACACGCCCGCGACGCCGTTGGTCAGGCCGGCGAGGACGTTCTTCAGCGCGTTGGTGCGATGCAGGTCCTGCGCGAGCGTCACACCGAGGATCCCCAGCAGCAGGATGCCCTGGGCGGCGCCGAAGTAGCCGCCGTAGACGCCGACGATGTAGATCGCTAGCGCCACCAGGCCGGCGCTGGCCCCGTCGAAGTCGATCTCACGTCTGATCAGCCAGCGACTCAGGCGTGGCTGGGACACGGTGAGCACGAGCGCGATCGCGATGAACACAGGCACCACCGCCTTGAACGCGGCGGCGGGCAGCACGAGCAGCAGCACGGCGCCGGTGATGCCGCCCAGCACCGACATCGTGCCCAGGCGGATCGCACGGGAGCGTTGACCGGCGAGCTCGCGCCGGTAGCCGACCGCGCCGGAGATCGATCCCGGCACCAGCCCGATCGTGTTCGAGACGTTGGCCGTCACGGGCGCGTAGCCGAACGCCAGCAGCACGGGAAACGTGATCAGGGTGCCGCTGCCGACGACGGTGTTGATCGTCCCCGCCGCCAGGCCCGCAAGGGCGATCGCGACGATCTCGCCAAAGCTCATGCGCAGCGGTTTCGATCAGGCGAGGAAATCGACGATGGACTGTGCATAGCGCGGGTCGCCCAGGGCTTCGATGTGGTTCCCGGTGAGCATCTCGAGCGTCGCGTCGGGAATCGCATCGGCGAGGACCTGCGGGCGGATCGCGAGCGGATCGGTGTCTCCCGCTAGCAGGAGCGTGGGAGCCGAGATGCGCCCGAGCGCGATCTCGCCCCTGTAGACCGAGCGGGCTTGGGCGGCGAGCGCCTCGCGGTCTGCGCCCAGCGCGTCCGCCAGCCGGCGAAAAGCAGCGGCCTCCGGCACTTCGAGGCTCGCGGCATCCGCGGCGGTGAGCGCTTCGATGATGGCGTCGTTTGGCACCGCGCGCCGGTCGACGCCCCCACACTTGATCACACCCGAGCCGACACCGCCGATCACCAGCCGCCGTACCCGCTCGTCGGTGCTCGCGAACAGCAACGACACGATCGCGCCCATCGAGTAGCCGACGAGATCGATCTGCGGCGCTCCAACGACATCGAGCAGGCCGGCCAGGTCGCGGGCCATGCGGTCCTCCCCGTAGCGCGCGGGATCGTGCGGCTTCTCCGAGCGACCGTGACCCCTCGCGTCGGGCGCTATGACCCTGCGTCCGGCGGCGGTGAGCGCATCGACGACACCCGTGGCGAGGAAGTTCGCGTCGGCGTTGGCGACGAAGCCGTGGTGCAAGACGACAGGCGGCAGCGCCGTCGAGGCCTCACCCCATTCCTGGTAGGCGATCTCGAGGTCATCCCAAGCGCTGAAGCTTTTCACGGCGGCACTTGCTCCCTCGAGTCGGCGGGCGTGTCGCGGCGCAGTCTATCGCGGTCTCATCCGCGGACATGACGGATTACCTCGGCATCGCATCCGTCCCGCTCCTGCTGGTTGAACGTCCACTATCCATCCAGACAGGATTCGATCATGTCGCACATATGCGTTAGCCTTGATCGGTATGAGCGCGTTCGTCGATCGTATGAAAACGATGGGCGAGCGTCTGCCCGGTTGCGGCCACGATCGGGAGGATGACGCCGCCGCCGCCTCTACGTCGGGGGCCGCGCGGCGGGACAAAGCGATTCCGGTGAGCGTGCTGCTGATGGCGCTCGTCGTCGGTGTGGTCGGGGCGGCGGTGCTGTTCGCCCGCGATCACAGTGTCGGCAGCCTGTTGGGCTCGCACCCGGGGAGCGCCTCGGCGGCGGCGGCGGACCCGCTCACCCCCACTCAGCTGGTGGCGCTGCCCTCGCGCAGGATCGCCAACGGCACGCGACCGCTGAGCGTGACGCTGTCGGCGCCGCCCGCCACGAGCTCTCCCCAGCCGACACTCAGGCCCACAGTCGCCGGCACGTGGACCGTGGTGGGCAACTCCGAGGTGTTCACCCCCGCCTCGACGCTGATGCCCTGCTCGACCTACACGCTGACCGTGTGGGCCGACACGACCTCCACCGAGCATTCGCGCCTGGGTGAGCGGCACACGATCGGCCTGAACGTGGCATGCCCGCCGGTGGTCGCGCTGCAGCAGGCGCTCGCCCGGCTGGGGTACATGGGCGCCGCGTTCCATCCGCTCTACACCGTCCATATCCCGGCCGGTCCGCAGACGCGCCGCGAAGCGGCCGGCCACGCGTTTCACCCGCCCCGCGGTGTGCTCGTCCCCGACCCCTCCGACGCGCCCGCGGTGGAAACCGGCCATTTGGATGAGACCACCCGGGGTGCGCTGACCGTCTACCAGTCCGACCGCGGCCTGGAACCGACCGGCGAACCGAACTACGCCACCTGGGCATCATTGCTCGCGGCGGAGACCGACTATCGCCGCAACCCCAAGCCCTACACGTGGGTGACGGTCTCCGAGTCGCTGCCGGAGACGCTCGAGGTGCACATCGGCCATCACGTCGCGCTGAGCACTCCCGCCAACACCGGCGTGCCGGGCGCGGAAACGCCGCAGGGGATTTTTCCGATCTTCTCCCGCTTCGTCTCCACCACGATGAGCGGCGAAGACGTCGACGGCACGAAATATGTGGTGCCCGACGTGCCGTGGGTCAACTACTTCAACGGCGGTGATGCCGTGCATGGCTACGAACGTGGGTCCTACGGCTTCCCTCAGTCCAATGGTTGCGTCGAGCTGCCGATCGAAACGGCTCATACCGTCTTCGGGATGTTGCAGATCGGCGACATCGTCGAGGTCACGGGCTGACGTGAGCAAGCCGTACGGCCGAATGCTCGCTCCCGCCCAGGTCCGGCGGCCGCGGTGAGCGCAGTCCATCGCCCTCGTCCGCACGGGTGGGTGCGCCACTACGCGGGATTCCTCTCGCCCGGCGCCGCCGCCGCCATGCCCGTCGTGCTCGAACGCGACCGCCTGCAGCGGCTGCGCCGGCTGACGGCGACCGTCGGCGATAGCACTCGCCAGCGGGTCAGGCGCACCCGCCCGCGGATGCGCGCGCTGATCGCCGCGCCCGGTGGACGACTGCTTTGGCGCGATGTTCCGGCCCCGCCGCCGCCTGGCCCGGATGGGGCGATCGTGCACCCGATCGCCTCCTCGACGTGCGATCTCGACTGCCCGCTTGCGCTCGGCGCCACGCAGCTCGCGCTCCCGTTGCACCTCGGGCACGAATGCGTCGCCGAGGTCCTCGCCGTCGGCAATCGGGTCAGCACGGTGAAGGTCGGAGATCGCGTGGTCGTCCCGTTTCAGATCAACTGCGGCGCCTGCGGGCCGTGCCGCGCCGGGCGCACCGGCAACTGCGCGAGCGTCCCGCCGATCTCGATGTACGGCATGGGGGTGGGCGCCGGCCACTGGGGCGGGGCGTTCTCCGATCAGCTCGCCGTGCCCTATGCCGAGGCGATGCTCGTCGCACTCCCCGAGGGCATCGACCCGATCGCCGCCGCGAGCGTCGCCGACAACGTCTGCGACGCCTACCGTCACATCGCGCCCCATCTGCCGCCGCTGCTCCAGGCCGACCCCGATGCTGAGGTCCTGATTCTCGGCGCCACCGACCCGAAGACCCTGTTCACCGCAAGCCTGCCGCTCTACACCGGCCTGATCGCCCGCGCATACGGCGCGCGCAACATCATCTTCGCGGACGCCCGGCCCGGCGTACGCGCGCACGCGCAGCGCCTCGGGCTCGACGCGCTGCACCCGCGCAAGCTGCGTCGCCGCCGTCCCGCCCCGCTCGTCGTAGACGTCAACGCCAACGAGGGTGTCGCGCTCGCCAACACCGCACCCGACGGCGTCTGCTCGAGCTCTGGAGGGCTGCACCGCAGCGGCAGGGTCCCTCTCCTGAGGATGTATGTACGCAACGCCACCTTCTATGTGGGTCGTACACACGCACGGGCCCTGATCCCCCAGGTGCTCGACCTGATGGTGGACGGACGCCTGCGCCCGCAGGACATCCCCATGGCCGTCGCGTCCCTCGACGATGCGCCCAGCGCGCTGGGCGAGCACTTCTATAGCGGCGCAGGCGTCAAGACCGTCCTGACGACGGCGTAGCGCTCAGTCGGCCCAACCACGACTCGGCGGCGAGAGCGTCAAGACGATCCTGACGACGGCATAGCGCTCGATCGCTCCGGTTGCGTCCCAGCTCGGCGCGCACGCCCCTGACGTCCGGTGCAAGCGGGACACTGCGCCCGCCACGTGCCCTCGGGAATCGAGGGTCAGCGATGAGGAGGGCCGACGATGAGCGTTCTAGACGAGGCCAGACAGACGCTGTGGCCGCCTGCCGATGACCGGCACGGGCCATTGGCGCCGATGCTCGTGGCGCTTACCGTGGTCACGGGCCTGGTGGACGCCGCCAGCTACCTGAAGCTCGGGCACGTGTTCGTCGCGAACATGACGGGCAATGTCGTGTTCCTCGGCTTCGCGCTGGCGGGAGCGAGCGGACTGTCGACCAGCGCGTCGCTGATCGCGCTCGGCGCGTTCCTGCTCGGTGCGCTCGGCGGCGGCTGGCTCGGGGGACGTAATTCCGAGCATCGCGGACGCCTGCTGCGCGCCGCCAACATCGCTCAGGCGCCGTTGATGGCAGTGGCCCTGCTGGTCGCGGCGCTTGCCGCTACGCCGCCCGATCGGACGGTTCGCCTCGCGCTGGTCGCCACACTGGCGCTCGCGATGGGCGTGCAGAACGCCGCTGCGCAGCGCCTGGCCATCCCCGACCTGACCACGAGCGTACTCACGCGGACACTGACGGGGCTGGCCTCGGAGGCGGGTCTGGTGGGGGGACCGGGCTCCAAGCTGGGTCGACGGGCGATTGCCGTGGCCGCGATGCTCGCCGGGGCGCTGCTCGGTGCTCTGCTCGTGCTGAACGTGTCCGTCGCCTCGGCGATCGCGGTGGCGCTCGGACTGGTACTGGCCGTCGGCATCGCCGTGCATCTCGCCTCGCGCTCCGATGCCGCCTGGACCCGCCCCTGATCTGGCCAGGCCCACCCGCTCCACCTTAGCCTGGATCCACCGCGCGACTGCCTGGTTGGGGTGATTGATGCCGTCGGCCTGATTTTTGGGTGCCCTTGCTGGTGTTGGTCGGCGTGAGGGGCAGTGGGCGTCTTCTCGGAGGCCTTGGTGGCGTGTTTGCGGGCAGCGGTGAGCGCGTCGTGTCGATGGGTGGCTTGGCTGGTCCCTTGATCGCGGCGGTTTGCGCTCAGGTGAGTTCTGGGAGTCCGCGGATGCGGGCGAGCGCGCTGGTGAAGTCGTGTTGCCACGGCCAGCGAGCAGGAAGATGAAGCGTCCACTGCCGGCCCGTGCGGGTCAGCCGGCCGGGGATCTGGAGCAGCCGGCGGCGCATGGTGCGCGCAACGCGCACGGTCTCGCCGGAGAGCCCGATTGCGCTGGTCCAGCGCAGCAGGTTGTGCGCGATGCAGGCGATCACTGTCCAGGCACTGTTCGCGTTGAACTGGCCGGAGGGAAAGTGCGCGAGCGCCTGGTCTTTGAGGTCGCGGATCGTCAGCTCGACGACGGCGTGCTGGCGGTGCTCAGCCTCCACAACCTCCAAAGGGTCGGTGCGGTTGGTGATGAACGGGAAATACCGCCAGTCCGGCCACAGCTCTGCCTGCGGGCCGATGAGACGGGTACGACGCACGATCAGCCGTCGTCCATGAGTGGTCGTCTCAGCGATCTGCGCTTCGCCGTCTTGGGAGTAGTCCTCCAAGGGCTGCCACGCCTGCTCCGGGATCTGTTTGATCGCCCCAGGAACCCAGAACTGCAGACGGACACTGATCGAGTAGAGCCAGCCCGCCTGCTCGAGCCTCGCGATGAGCTTGCGGTTCCAGAACCCCGAGTCGGCCCTGAAGAGCTTCTCGCCGGTAGCGCCTGCTCGTTTGACGCGGGCGATCAGCTCCTCAGCGAAACGCACGACACCGCGCTGCGTATTCGCCTGCCCCTTGCGCAGCCGAACGTGCAGAACCTCGCCGGTGCCCGCTCGACTCGCGAGCAGCGGGTGATACCCGCGCTGTTTGGTGTATCCGAAACCGACACCCTCCTTGCAGTAGCCGTAGGTCTGGCCGATGAAGCTGTCCACGTCAACGATCAGCCGCTCGACGCCTGGGCCGGCGCCCACCCGCCACGCGCGCGTCAACGACTCTGCGAGCACCCGGTCGAGCTGGCGCACATGCCCGAAAGTGAAAGCCCGAAGAAACGTCCCTAGGGTCGAGGGCGCCGGCAGCCAGCCCCCCAGCAATCGGCGCGTGCGACCCGCGCGCAGCACATCACAATCATCGATCGAGTCAGCGCTGAGCAGCATCGCGAACACGAGCGCCATCACCTTCCTGCCCGCGTTCGCCGCGCCCGGCCGGTCACGACGAAGCGTCACGAACCGGCCCACGAGAGCCTCGATCCCGAGCCGCCCCGCGAGCGTCGCGACCAGCGCGATCCCCGCGTCGGAAACCACGCGATCATCGTCAAAGACGACCCGCACCCCGTCCAGTCCGACCCGCTCGTCATCCTGCACCATACGAGTGACCTCCTGACCCCGGGCCGCGACAGCCGCAATCTGTCGCTACCAAGCCCTATTCAGGAGGTCATTCTTAGCTCACCACCGGACAACACCGGTGGATCCAGGCTTAGACCGTATGGATGGCCGTTCTCTCTGTCCGTTGGTGGTGTGAGGGTCGGCACCCGCGCATGAGGTGCGCGGGTTGAGGGTCCAGGATTGGCCTGGGCCCCGACCGCAATCATGGAGGTGCCGACCATGGCAAATGTTCGCAGTTGGGCTGGGCTGGATGTGCACGCGGGTAAGACGCTCGCGGCGACGATGGACCGCGAGTCGGGGGAGATGCGCGTGCGGCGGCTGGCGGGCTGTACGAGTGAGGTGGTGGAGTTTTGTGCTGGCTTGCCGGGCCCGACGCGGGTGGCGTATGAGGCGGGCCCCACGGGGTTCTCGCTGGCCAGGGCTCTGGGCGCGGCCGGTGTTGAGTGTGTGATCGCGGCGCCGGGGAAGATCGAGCGGCCGAGCTCTGACCGGGTGAAGACCGATGAGCGTGACGCGCAACGGCTTTTGCGTTTGTTGATGATCGACGCTCTGCACACCGTGCGGGTCCCGAGCACCGAGGAAGAGGCGTTGCGGGATCTCGTCCGGGCACGCGAGGATGTGCGTGGTGATCTGATGCGTGCGCGCCATCGCATGAGCAAGCTGTTGTTGCGCCACGACGTACGCTTCGAGGGGGCCGCTTCGGCGTGGACGACGCAGCATCGCGCGTGGCTGTCCAAGGTCGACCTCGGCGATCATGGTGCTCAGGTCACGCTGCTTGACTACCTCGGCGCGATCGACGCGCTGCTCGTGCGCCGTGACGCTCTGGAGGCGAGTATCGGTGAGCTCATCCCCGGCTCGCCGTGGGCGCAGAGCATCGCGCGGCTGCGCTGCCTGCGCGGCATCGACACTCTCAGCGCCGTCGGGTTGTGCGCCGAGATCGGTGAGTGGGAGCGCTTCGGGCGGCCAGGGCAACTGATGAGCTATCTCGGGCTGGTCCCCTCCGAGCACTCAAGTGGAGAGACCCGCCGCCAAGGTGCGATCACGAAGTCAGGGTCCGGGCACGGACGCAGGCTGCTCGTCGAGGCCGCCTGGCATTACCGCCGCGCGCCAGCCAAGGGCCAAGCCCTCAAGCGTCGCCAGGAAAACCAGGCCCCACAGGTACTGGCGATCTCCTGGGCCGCTCAGCAGCGCCTGCACCGCACCTGGCGGCGCCTGGACTCAGAACGCGGCAAGCGCAGAACGATCGTCGCGGTCGCTGTCGCCCGAGAACTTGCCGGGTTCTGTTGGGCGATCACCAACGCCGACTGACCCCACCCCCCACCACGTCGGTCAAGGAGGCGGCGGGAACCATCCGGCCACCACGCGCGAGAGCATCCGCGATGGCCCTATGAGCAACTGCCACCGGCAGCCACGCTCGATCTTAGACAGCGGGCTCTCACGACGAAAAACGGTCCTGCGGTACCCAATCCGCGTATAAGAGTCTGACCGCGCGTCGCGCACCCGCCGGACCCGCCGCCCCCTTGACCGACAAAGATGCCCGCCCCACCGCGGGCATCCGGTGCTGGGCACTTGACAAACGATCATCCATAAGAGGGCCTATCCCGCAAGGCCCGCACGTCTGGATGCGCCCGATGGCCTTCGCGGAGCTTTGTCCTCGGGCTCGACATGGCACCACCATGCCTTCGCCCTTGCGTCCGCGCTCCGCTCGACCCTAGAACGCCCCAGCCGCACGTCCCTTTTGGGATAGGCCCTCACGGCACGGCTGGGAGTACGATCAGCGGGTCGTCGGCGACGAGCAGCTGCTCCGTGTCGAATGCGGGCTCTGGCAGGCGCTCCACATGGATGGAGCCCTCCAGGAAAGCGTCGGCCGTGTCCAGGAAGCCGATGCGTGGCGTGCGGTAGTGCATGGGCACGACCCAGCGCGGGGACAGGCGCTCGACGATTGTGGCGGCCTGCTCGGCGCCGATCGTGGGGCCGCCGCCGACGGGGATGAACAGCAGATCAATCTGACCGATGGCGACGGCCTGTTCATCGCGCAGCGCGATCTGACCGAAGTCGCCGAAGTGACAGACCCGCAGTGCGTCCAACTCGAACACGAAGATCGTGTTGGGTCCGCGCGCGGTGCCCGCCTGCTCGTCGTGCTCGGATGCGATTGCGGTGATCTCGCCGATCGGTGACTCCAGCCGGCCCGCGGTGGAACGCAGGATCGTGGGGTTTCCGCCGATCGCCTCCACGCCGTTGTGGTCGGCGTGCTCGTGGGTCACAAGCAGCAGCTGGGCCTCGATGTCGGCGATGGGCGGGTAGTCGAACTGCATTCCGCGGCCTGTGAGCGCGGATAGATCCCCGAATGGATCGATCGCCACCGATGTATTCGCGGTGCTCAGGTGAAACGCCGATTGGCCATACCACTGGACGCGCATGCTGCTCCTCTCCGGTTGCATAGGGTGCTCCGGGCGCGAGTGCCTCACGCCCGGAGGTCAACCTGGTGTCGCGATTCAAAAATTCGATGGCGTTTCCCGGCGTCTGCCCGCGCCTGACGCCCGCCGTCGACGGCCCACGTGCTACCGGTACGCAGACCGCCGCCATCGAACGTCAGATCACGACCATCCACTCGGCAAACACTCAACGAATTTTTGAATCGAGACACTAGCGCGCGGGGCGCTGCCTACTGGACGGTCAGGGTGCCTTCCATGCCGGCCATGCGGTGTCCGGGAACCGAGCAGAAGAACTTGTAGGTTCCTGCTTTGAGGTTCAGCGACAGCGTCTTTGAGCCGCCTTGGAATGTCGGGGTTGCGCCTACGACGGTACCGGAGGAGGATTCGACCGTGACGTTGTGGCCGAGCGAGGCCATGTTCGTGAAATCGATCGAGACGGCGCCGGCTTTGGCGGTCAGCGAGGTCTTGTTGTATTTCAGCTGGCCTTCGCTGTTGGCTTCCAAGCTCAGCGCTTCTCCTTTGGCGGTGCTACCGCTTGAGGGTGTGGAGCTCGAGGAGGTCGTCGGGGTCGTTGCCGGGGCGGCGGGTGTCGAGCTCGACGACGAGCTGCTGCTGGAGCTGCCGCAACCGGCGATGAGCAGCGCGGCCAGCGCGACGCTCAGCGTGAGCCCTCGGCGGATCGCGCGTGCGCCCGTTCTGTCGGTGGATGTTGTGTCTGTCATCGTCCGTCCTCCTTGTAGTCGCTGTCGCTGCGGCACCCTGTCAGGATCATCGCACGGTTGCCGTTATCCAGCTTGCTCTTGTTGGGGCTTCGGCAGCTCGGGCTTCAGCACATACCAGTACGCGCCAGCTGTGCAACGCCTCATGACACGGGTACGTGCATGCCCTCAGACACCATCTGACGGAGAACCTTCCCGCGGCTGAGAGGTCGTCGCGATGCGCATCGATTTCAGAACAGGGCTTCCTGCGTCGGCGGGGACGGGGCGCTCGGCGCGACCGGCCCTCGCGGAGTCGGTACCTGCGCGCGTCTGAACCCTCCGGGCGTGTGCCGCCCGCCACGGCGGACAAGTCCTGACAGGCGCTCGCGTTCCTCGCGCGGTGCGTAGGCGCCGCGACTGTACAGCTGCTCGTAGCGGTCGAGGAGATCCGGGCGCTGGCTTCGCAGCCAGCCCATGAACACGTCGCGCACCTCCCCGCGCAGGTGCAGTGTTGCTCCTCCGATGCTCGTCGCTCCGGCTTCCGTGGCCTTTGCGAGCAGCGGCTCGATCTGGTGCGGCGCATCGTTGATCCCCGGCATCAGCGGTGCGATCAGCACGCCCGTGGGGATGCCCGCGCGGTTGAGCTCGGCGACCGCCTCCAGGCGCGCGCGCGGGTTCGGGGTGTGCGGCTCGGTGGCGCGCCAGGCCTTCTCATCCAGTGTGGGAATCGACAGGCTCGCGCTGATCTGCGTTCGTTGCGCGATCTGGAGCATCAGCGCGAGGTCTCGCAGCAGCAGCGGCGACTTCGTCAGCACCGAGCACGGATTGGCGGCGTCGCGCAGCGCTTCCCAGATGCCCTGCATCAGCCGGTAGCGTCCCTCCACCCACTGGTAGGGGTCGGTGTTCGTCCCCAGCGCGACGTGCTCGCCCCGCCACGAGGGACGCGCCAGCTCGGCCCGCAACACCTCTGGCGCGTTGACCTTGACGACGATCTCGCGCTCGAAGTCTTTGCCGGCGTCGAAGTCGAGGTAGCGGTGGGTTGGGCGGGCGAAGCAGTAGACACAGGCATGGCTGCATCCCCGATATGGGTTGATCGTCCAGCGAAACGGCATGCGCGAGGTGCCGGGCACGCGGTTGAGCACCGAACGGGCGCGCACCTCGTAGAAGTTGGTCTGCAACGCCTCGGGCGCGTCGAAGCGGCGCACGACCGCCTCGTCGCGGTATCCGGGCAGCCGGTGCTGCTCCTCCTCGTTCAGCGTCAGGTTCGACCAGCGCACGAACATATGTTCGCATACGCCTCGGACGAACGGCCATACGCAATCTCCCTTGGGAACGCCAGGCCGGGCTATGTCAAGCCGATTGCAGCCGGCTGGCAGAGTGTTGTGTGATGGTGGCAGCGCGCGGGTGGTAACGGTGGCGTGCGCGCGGCCTGAGGCCGCTACCCCGCTTGCCCGCTCGGGCGAATCAACAACTCGTTGACGCTCACGTTGGGCGGCTGGCCGATCGCGTAGAGGATCGCGCTCGCGATGTCCTCGGCGCTCAGCGGGGTCACGCCCGCAAAGCGTTTGGCCATCTGCTCCAGCACCTCAGGGCGGTTGTGGCCGGGGAGCTCAGTGGCGACGGCGCCGGGCTCGATCAGGGTCACGCGCACGCCGAGTGGCACGGCCTCCTGGCGCAATGACTCCGAAAACGCGCCGACGCCGAACTTCGTGAGGTTGTAGACACCGGAGCCCTGGCGGGCGACGCGACCGGCGACCGAGCTGACGTTGACGATGTGCCCAGAGCCCTGCTCGCGCATCAGCGGCAGGGCCGCATGGGTGCAATACAGGACGCCGAACACGTTGGCTTGAATCATGCGCCGCCACTCCTCCGTGGGGGCATCCTCGATCGCGCCGAGCAGCATGACGCCGGCGTTGTTGACAAGCACGTCCAGGCGGCCGAGCTCAGAGTGGGCGCGCCGCACGAACTCGCGCGCCTGATCCTCCTCTCCCACGTCCGTGGCGATCGCGACCGCGCGGCCACCCTCGGCAGCGATGCGCTCGGCCAGCGCCTGGATGCGATCGACGCGGCGGGCGGCGAGAGCCACGGCCGCGCCGGCCCGCACGCACTCGAGGGCGGTCGCCTCACCGATGCCCGAGGAGGCGCCTGTGACAGCGACGACCTGGCCGGAGAGGTCCACGGCGACGCTCATCGGTCGAGCTTAGCGATGATAAGACGGCGAGGAGACTGGGTACAGAGACTTAAGCGGGTCTGGCGGGTTTCATATGGTCCCCGGGCCCATGAGCGGGCGAGCGGGTGGTGCATGCCTGCGTGCGGGTATGCGCGCGTACGTCCAAATATGGCGATGAATGTCAGCCGCCAGGAAGGAATACCGACAGAAACAGTGCTTGTAGATGCACCGAACAGCAGGGAGCCGCGTACATAGTGTCGAACGAGACCCCGATCGATTGTCCCAAAAGAATGGTTGACAACGCAACTATCGCGGCGTATAATTCCGACTGCAAGCATCGGATTAGAAAGATCAGGCATGGCAGACATCACACGCAAAACCCCAGCAAAACCGGCTGACAGCGCCGCCACAGGCGCGCTGGACAGCTTCATCCCGGAGTCCGTCGACCAGCTGCTGGCGCACTCGCGGCGCTATCCCCTGCTGACACCCGCGCAGGAGATCGAACTGGCGCAGAAGATCGAGCGCGGCGACCTGCAGGCCAAGGAATTGCTCGTCAACTCGAACCTGCGCCTGGTCGCCTCCAACGCGCGGCGCTACCAGAACCAGGGGCTGCCCCTGGCCGACCTCGTGCAGGAGGGGATGCTGGGGCTGATCAGAGCCGCCGAGAAGTTCGACTGGCGCAAGGGATTCCGCTTCTCCACGTACGCGACGCTGTGGATCAGGCAGGCGATTCAGCGCGGCCTGGAGAACTCCGGACGCACGATCAGGCTGCCCGTGCACGTCGCCCAGCGCTCGCGCAAGGTCGGACGGGTCGAGCGCGAGCTGTCGGTCAGGCTCGGGCGCGAGCCGACCGTCGAGGAGCTTGCGGCCGAGACGGGCCTGGAGATCGAGCAGGTCGAGGAGGTGCGCCACCAGCGCGCCGCCCTGGTCAGCCTCGACCAGCAGGTCGGCGAAGACGGCGACACCGCCCTTGGAGACCTGCTGCCCGCCGACGCCGAGGTGCCGGAGGAGACAGCCTGGGAGAACGAGCGCGAGCGGATCGTGCACGAGGCGATCTCCCAGCTGCCCGACACCGAGCGGACGGTGCTGACGCTGCGGTTCGGCACCGGCCGCGAGGAGCCGCAAACGCTGACCGCGATCGGCAAGCGACTCGGGTTCTCCGCCGAGCGGGCCTCCCAGCTGGAGCAGCGCGCGCTGAAGAAGCTCGCGGAGTCGCCGGAGATGGCGGCTCTGCGCGAGGCCGCCTGACGGCCGATAGCCTTCGCTGGCCGATCGACGAGCGCATCTGAGCGTCGATCGGTCGGCGTCCTCGGTCGCTCGCGTACCGATCGTAGATCGACGGGATCTCCGATCGGCCAGCACGCCACGCGGGGGCGGGCGGGCTTTAGGGCAATGATCCACTTGACCCTCGACCGTCAGGGAGGGAGTCGATGGAAAGAGGCCGCCTGAGCATTCGCGTCAGGGCCTTCGCCAGGGTACGGGACATGTCTGGCGGGGGCCTTAGACTGCGGCATTGAAGTTCCGACTGCACGGATAGGAGCGGAGATGGCAGGTCAGTCGATGTGGGAGCGTACGGTCGAGCTGACGATCGCCGTCGGCGAACGGATCCTGGCCCCGATCGAGCGGTTCATCGGCCGACACTCGCTCGTGGGCGAGGCGACGTTCTTCGACAACGACCGGTTTGAGTGGATCGCCGAGATCGAGGCGAACTGGCAGACGATCCGCGAGGAGTTGCAGCGGGTGCTCGAGGATCGCGAGGCGCTGCCGAACTTCCAGGACATCTCCAAGGACCAGATCGAGATCACCGACGACGATGACTGGAAGACATTCTTCCTGTATGGCTTCGGCTTTCAGGCGAAGCTCGGCGTCGAGATGTGCCCGCGGACCGCGGCGCTGATGGAGCGAATCCCGGGGATGAAGACCGCGATGTTCTCGATCCTGTCCCCGCGCAAGCACATCCTCGATCACCGCGGCCCCTACAAGGGCGTGCTGCGCTACCACCTCGGGCTGATCGTGCCCCGCGACGCGCGGGCGTGCCGGATCAGGGTCGGCGATGATGTTCGCCACTGGGAGGAGGGCCAGAGCATGGTGTTCGACGACACCTGCAACCACGAGGTCTGGAACGACACCGACGAGACGCGCGTCGTCCTGTTCGTGGACGTGCTGCGCCCCCTCCCCTCCCCCTGGTCTCAGATCAACCGGGCGATCGTGCGGGCGATCGGCTATTCGCCGTTCGTGCTCGACGCCAAGCGCAACCAGGAGGCCTGGGAACAGCGCTACCGGGCGCGCAAACGGGAACGGCAGGCCGCGTCAGCCTGACCCAGGCTCACAGCGCCGTCGGCCCATACAGCGGGATCGTCGTCATCATCTTCGGCTGATGCACGGCTCCGCAAAGCATGAGGGCGACCGCGAGCCGCCACGCGAGGCGATCCGCGGCAGCGGTCCGGAGCGGGACGGGGTGGGCAGGCCCGACGCGACGGTCACGGCAAACGCGCAGCTGCCCGAGCTGGATGAGCGTGCACTTGCCGCGCTGAGCGAGGTGGGCCGCGACTGGGCGGGGTGCATGCCGGCGCGGCAGGTTTGGGAGCGTGCGCTGCCCGTCGATCGCGGCCTGGATTTCGCCGATCCGCAGCAGTCGCGCGCCGGGCGCTTCGTCCACATCCGCAGCGCGCCCCGGGGGGCGGATGAGGACGAGCTCGAAGCGACCGCCCGGGCGGGGCAAGGCGACTCGCGGTTGGGTCGCCTTGCCTACGCGGTTCGCCATGTGCTGATCGGTCCGGCGCTGCGCAGCACGGCGATCGCCGAGGAGCTGATGGGGCGCCTGCTCGCCCTCGCCGTGCTCTCGCCCGACGCGCTGTCCTCGGTCGCCTACGGACCGGAAGCGATGATGGCGGTCCTTGTGCTGGCGGGCTCGGGTGCGCTGAAGCTCTCGCTGCCGATCGGGGCGGCCCTCGCCGTGCTGATGCTCTCCGTCGGCCTCGGCTACCGCCAGGTGATCCGGGCCTACCCTCACGGCGGGGGCTCCTACATCGTCGCGAGCGACAGTCTGGGCCGGCAGTGGGGTCTGCTCGCGGGCGCAGGGTTGATCGTCGACTACATCCTCACGGTCGCCGTGTCGGTCGCCGCCGGAGTGGAAGCCGTCACCTCCGCGATCCCGTCGGTTACCTCGGCGAGGGTGGCGATCGGCCTGGTGGTGATCGTGGCGCTCGTGGCCGGCAACCTGCGCGGCGTGCGCGACGCCGGCGCCGCCTTCGCCGCACCCACCTATCTGTTCGTGGTCGCGATCGCGCTGGTCGTGATCGCCGGCCTGATCAAGGCCGGCTCCCACGGCTTTCACCCCGCGACGCCGGCGCCCCACCGGGCGATCGAGGCGGTCGGCGTGCTGCTCCTGCTGCGCGCGTTCGCCTCCGGGGCGACTGCGATGACCGGGATCGAGGTGATCTCAAACGCCGTCCCGGTCTTTCGCCCTCCGCAGGCGCGGCACGCCCGCCAGACCCTCACGGTGATGATGGTGCTGTTGATCGCGATGTTCGTCGGCGTTGTGCTCGTCGCTCACTTCGACGGCGCCACGCCGGGTGGGAGCCAGACGGTTCTCTCCCAGATCGCGCATGACAGCGTCGGCAGCGGCATTCCCTACGGCTTCGTGCAGGTGGCGACCACGCTCGTGCTGCTGGTCGCCGCCAACTCTGCGTTCAACGGCTTTCCGCGGCTGTTGTACTTCATGGCCCGCGACGGCTACGTCCCGCGGCTGTTCCTGCGGATGGGCGATCGCCTCGCGTTCAGCAACGGCATCCTTGTGCTCGCCGTGCCCGCGGCCGTGATCTACGCGGCCTTCGGCGGTGAGACCGCCCCGCTGATCCCGCTGTTCGCGATCGGTGTGTTCCTCGCTTTCACGCTCGCCCAGAGCGGGATGGTCGCGCACTGGTCCCGGCACCGCGAGCGGGGGTGGCGCTCGGCGCTCGCCACCAACCTGCTCGGCGCGGTCCTCTCGGCGCTGGTCGTGCTGATCGCCGCGCTCACCAAGCTCACCGAGGGCGCCTGGGTCGTCGTGGTGCTGGTTCCGCTGATCGTGTTGGCGTGCGGGCGCGTGCACGCGCACTACGTGAGCGCCCGCGAGGCGCTCACGCCACGAGGAGACGCGCCGGGACCCGAGATGGGCGGGCACGGGCGGACGACACGCGTGACACCGCCCCGGCTGTGGCCGGAGGTCTCCGAGCGCCTGGCCGAGGCGCAGGATGATCCGTCCGAAGTGCACAGCTTCGCCGTCGTCCCGGTCGCGGTGCTCGATCTCGCCGCCCTGCACGCGCTCGCCTACGCCGTCTCGCTCGCCCAGCCGGTGCTCGCGCTGCACGTGAGCCCAACCGAGGAGGAGGCCAAACGCTTTCACCGCTCGTGGCAGGCGTGGGGCGATCATCTGCCGCTCGAGGTCGTCGTATCCCCCTACCGCGCGACGGTCGCGCCGCTGGCCAACTACATCGCCGCGCTGCACCGCCAACGCCCCGACGTGACCCTCACGCTCGTCGTGCCCGAGATCGTCGTCGCGAAGCCCTGGCAGCGAATCCTGCACAACCGCATCGCCGCGCGCCTACGCGCCTCCCTCATCTCCTACGAGGGAATCGTCATCACCACGGTGCCGTTCCATCTGCCCACGTGAAACGGTGAGGCTATGGCCGGTGGTAGACCGCGTATGTGGTGGCGGCTTCGCCCATCAGCAGTTTGCCCGAGCCGTACTCGCTCTCGGCGACAGCGGGCTGGAAGCCGGGTGTGAGGGGGATCTTCTTGCTCAGAGCGTAGAGCGTGAACTCGATCGTGCTGGTCTTGCCATGCGGAGGGCAGATCCCACCGTAGCCGGGGTGACCCTGGGTGTCAGAGCCGACGATTCCGCCTTCGGGTGTCTGACCGGCGGCGACGCCTTTGCTGGAAGGATTGATGTCACCGACGATCCAGCGGATGCCGCTGGCGGATCCGGTGGAGCTGTCGTCGATCACGAACAGCACGAGGGCGGCCGCCTTGGCGGGGACGTTCTGCCATTGCAGCGGGGGGCTGATACTGGCGCCGTCACAGGTGTACTGCTTGGGGATCGCTCCGTTGCGTTCGAACGCCGGGCTCGAGATCACCATCTGCCCCGCGGCCGGAGCGGGAAGCTCGCCGCTGGAGCCGGAGGCGCTCGACGCGCCTGCGCTGGAGGAGCTCGAGGCGCTCGATCCGGAGCGTCTGGCGGAGGAGCTCGCGGAGCTGGAGGAGCTGCCGGCGGCCGCCAGGTTTTCCGGGCTGCCTTTGTACTCAGAGCAGTCTTCCATCACGTATCCCGCCTTGCAGGTCGTGTGGCTCTTCCAGCGCCGCTGGAAGACCTGCTCGAAGCTCGCGAGGATGCTCTTGTGCTGGGAGCTGCTCTTGGCGGCTGTGATCTTCGCGGCGATCCGTGACTTGAGCAGTTCGATCTTGACGATCGCGAGCAGATCGGCTTCACTCTCGCCTGACTTGGCGAGGAATCTCTGCAACGAGCCGGCCTTCGGGAAGCTTTGCTTCTCGAGCTGGGTGAAGCGTTGCTTGACTTCGGCTTCGGACACCTGGATGTGTTGGGCGGCGGCTTCGCCGATCACCCACTCGGAGGTGATCAGGAAGCCGAGCGCCCGATGGCCGGCGTTGCTCGCGGCGCCGCCCGCCTTCTCGACAGCAAGCCAGTGTTCATAGCTCGGCTTTGAGATGGGGGTGCTGGACACGAGTGCGACGGCGTCGACGCTCGAGGCGGAACCCTGCGCGGATGTCGCAGGCGAGCTGGGGACCGCCGAGGTGGTGGTAGTGGTGGAGGAGGAGGAGGAGCCTTCCCCGCAGCCGGTGAGCAGGGCGGCGGCGAGCAGGGCGAGCGCGGGCAGACAGCCGAGCGTGCGCGCGAACCTCGTTACCTGCGAGAGCCTTCCCTTCATCCCGGCAAAACCCTAATCGCACTGTCTAAAGCGCAGCAAAGTTTTTGCCATCGCACCGGCACGTGGAACTTCGTCTCGGGCGACTTTAGTTCCTGGAATACCTTGACTAATCTTTTGGCATGCCATACTCTCTTTGGCCATGACTATCAAAGAGGCATTGCGCTCGCCGGCGGTCGAGGACTACTCGAAGGCCATCTTCACCCTGCAGTCACGTGGCGATGAGCCGGTCTCCACCAATGCCTTGGCCGAGCGATTGGGCATCACGCCGGGATCTGTCTCGGCGATGCTCAAGAAGCTCGACGAGCTGGGGCTCACGACTCACGTCCCCTACCGGGGAGTGCGCCTCACCGCCGACGGGCGGCGCTTGGCGCTGGAGGTGATCCGCCATCACCGGCTGCTCGAGAGCTTTCTGGCCGATGCGCTGGGGATGCCTTGGGATCGGGTTCACGCCGAGGCTGAGGTCCTCGAGCACGTGCTCTCCGAGGATCTCGAGGAGTTGATCGCGGCCAAGCTAGGGCACCCCACCGTCGATCCCCACGGCGACCCGATCCCCAACGCCGCCCTGGAGCTCGAGGAGCCCTCGACACACAGCATGGAGAGCCTCCAGGTCGGCGAGCAGGGGGTGTTCGTGCGCATCTCGGACTCCGACCCGGAGATGCTGCGCTACCTCGCCGGCCGCGGGATCTCGCCGGGAGACCGCTTCGCTGTCCGCGAGCGCCAGCCGTTCGGTGGCCCGCTGTTCGTGCGCTTCGGAGAGCGCGAGCATGCCATCGGCGGTGAGCTTGCCGGCGCCATGCGCGTCGAAGTCGAGGAGACACCTCACAAGCACCGGGCTCCTACCCGGAAGGAGCCGGGCGATGGCCACGACTGAAGCCACTGCTGCGCCCGGTCTCCTCCTTCCGCCGCTGACACCGGAGGACACCGCACGGTCTCAGGACCGCTCGCGTGTTCATCGCGCGCGCAGACACAGCCGGCGCTGGCAGCTGCTGTGGCTGCTCGTAGGCCCCGGAATCCTTGCCATGCTCGGGGAGAACGACGGACCGAGCATGATCGCCTACGCCTCCGACGGCGCGCAATACGGGCTGGGGTTCTTCGTGCCGTTCATCCCGGTGCTGTTCGCGATGGCGTTCATCTGCCAGGAGATGTGCATGCGCGTCGGCGCGGTCACCCACCGCGGCTATGGCGAGCTGGTCCTGCAGCGCTACGGCCGCGTGTGGGGCTGGTTCGGCGCCGGCGATCTCACCCTCACCAACCTGGTCACCCTCGTCGCCGAGTTCATCTCCATCCGTGTCGGGCTGGCCTACTTCCACCTCGGCTCCGGTGTGGCCGTCGCGCTCGGACTAGCGCTGGTCGGGTTCACCCTCAGCGGCGGGCGCTACTGGCGCTGGGAGCGCATCGTGCTCGGCATGGCTCTCTTCAACGGTCTGTTCCTGGTGGCGGCTATCCTTGTCAAACCCCACGTCGGGGCGATCGCCGGCTCGTTTGACTTCAGCCCGTTCCCCGGCGGGAGCTTCAACACGCTGCTACTGCTGCTGGCCTCCACGATCGGCGCCACGGTGACGCCGTGGATGATCTTCTTCCAGCAGAGCGCCTCCGCCGACAAGGGCATGACTCCTCGCGACGTCAAACATGGCCGCTATGACACCGCGGCCGGCGCGATTCTGGCCGCGATCTTCGGCGTCGGGGCGCTGATCGCCGGGGCGGTGTTGCTCGGCCACGGCGGATCGGGCATCGAGGGGTTCGCGGGCGCCGGGTTCCCCGAGGCGCTCACGCGCGTCGCGGGCGGCGCCGTCGGCACAGTGTTCGCGCTGGGGCTGATCGAGGCCGGCGGGGTGGCGATCCTCACGATCTCCGCCAGCACCGCCTACGCCGCCGGAGAATGCGTCGGGGTCTCCCACAGCTTCAACAGCTCACCGCGCAACGCCGCCGTCTTCTACGCCGCCAACGCCGGCATCGCGCTGCTAGCCGCGACAGTCATCCTCATTCCGGGCGCCCCGCTGCTCTCGATCGCGCTGAACGCCAATGTGCTCGCGACCGTGCTGCTGCCCGTCAGCCTGGTCTTCATGGTCATGCTCGCCAACGACAGGGGGCTGATGGGCGCGTGGGCGAACAAGCGCTCGACCAATGTGATCGGGATCACGGTCATCGCGTTCGTCGGGCTCTGCGGAGCCGCATACGGCATCGACTCCTTCCTGCAGACGGTCCATCTCATCGGCTCATGAATACACAAGCGCCCGTCATCAACGACGCACACCGCGGCCCCGGCATCCGCGAGCAAGACCTGCAGCCCCAGGAGCGCTTCGAGGACGAGCTGATCATGCACCTCGAGCGCGACCAGTTCGTCGCCGAAACCTCCCGGCCCGTACCGCGAGCCGCACTCAGCGCACGCGCCACGGCCGGACTGTGGGCGCTACGAGTGTTCGTCGTCCTCGTCAGCCTGATGGTCATCTGCACCTTCATCGAGCAGTTGAACTGAGCAACCCGTCTCCTGAAGGTGTCAGTCGTGGTCGGTGTGCACCGAGACGTCGATCACGTCCGGGTGCTCGGCCCTGATCTCACGCTCCAGCCGGTCCGCCAGCTCGCGCGCGTCGGCGAGCGTGTGGTCAGGCCCCAGGCACAACGTCAGCACCGCGCGAGGACCGTGGCGCAGGTGGCGTGAGCCAAGGGTGGTGTCGGGCTCGACGTGGACGACCACGTCGCTGCCGGGCAGGTCACGGGCGATCGCGTCCTCGATCGCGCTGGCGACGGCATGGCCGTGGGCGAGGTCCGCGTCGGGCTCCACCCCCACGACCACGTCGACGAAGTGCCGCCCGCCCGACTCGCGCATGCGCAGGCGACTCAGGGTGACGGTCTCGTCGATGCCCGCGATCGCGGCGCGCGCGGTCTGCTCGGCCGGGCCCGAGGCGCTGTCCATCAGCACGCGCACGTTGCCGCGCATCAGCCTGCCCGCCGAGTACAGCACCAGCCCCGCCACCAGCAGCGCCGCGATCGAGTCGGCCTGCGGATGTCCCGCGCGCACGAGCACGAGCCCGATCAGCACGGCCACGGAGCCCACGAGGTCGAGCGTGAAATGCAGCGCGTTCGCGCTGAGCGCCGCGCTCGAGTGCTGGTGCGCGGCGCGGTGCAGGGTGCGGGAGCGCCCTGCGTCGATCAGGATCACCGCGCCGACGACCGCGAGCACGTACCAGCGCGCGTCGACCGTCGGGCCGTGACCGGCCAGCCGATTGATCGCCTCACCGGCGATCACGATGCTCGCGAGGATCAGGATCGCACCCTCGCCGAGCGCGGACAGGTGCTCGGCCTTGCCGTGGCCGTAGGGGTGCTCGCGATCCGCCGGACGCCCCGCGACGCGGACCGCGAAGAACGTCAGCAGCGCGGCGATGAGATCGGTGGCGGAGTGGATCGCCTCGGCGATCAGCCCGAGGCTGTGCGCGAGCAGACCGACGACGAGCTTGATCGCCACCAGCGCCGCCGCGGCGGCGACCGACATGAGGGCGGTGCGCTGCGCGGACGAGGGGCCTGAGCTCGGTGTGCTCATCGTGCGAGGTTAGTGACCCCTCCTGTCACGCCACCCGCTCGATCCGCTCAGCAGGATAGATTTTGAGATCGCTTGCGATCGATCGGAGATCGGCGGGATCTCCGATCGGCCAGCACACGCGCTGAGCCGCGGTCACTGCGTCTTGGCCTGTCGCCCGCGTGGGCTCGGCCCCGAGCCAATCAGATGTTGGACACGTCCAGGCCCGTCCCTTGCAGCAGCGTGTTGGCCTGGGAATTCAGGGTCGTGAACTCGCCCGTGAGGATCAGCAGGCCGAGGGCGATCATGACCGCTCCGCCGATACCGATCACGATCGGGAAATGGCGCTTGACGACCGTCAGTGCGTTCGTCGCCCGCTCGAACGCCAGCGCTATCGCCAGGAATGGGATCGCCAGGCCCGCGGAGTAGAACGCCAGCAGCAGCGCCGCGTGGGCGGCCGAGCTGGAGACCGCGGCTTGCGTCAGGATCGCGCCGAGGGTGATGCTCGTGCACGGCGTCCACGCGATCGCGAACGCCGCCCCGGCGATCAGCGGACCGCCGCGGCCAGCGAGGCGCATCAGCGACTCGGAGTGCCACTGGAAGTTGAGCCGGTCCACGAACGGCGTTGCCAGGAACACGACGCCCATCAGCACGATCACGACCCCGCCGACCTGTTCGAGCGTCTGTTTATGGTCGTTCAGCGTCGAGCCGATCGCCGTCGCGCCGAGGCCGAGCAGGATGAATATCGAGGAGAAGCTGGCAATGAACAGCAGGCTCGGCACGAGCACGCGCCTGGCCCCCGCGTTCTGCATGTCCGCGGGCGCGACCCCCACGACCGTGGACAGATACCCCGGCACGAGCGGCAGCACGCACGGCGACAGGAACGACACGAGTCCGGCGGCGAGCGCGAGCGGGATGCCGACACCGCTGGCGGTGTCGGTGGCAGCGGCGATCATGACCGCACCGTCGCGCGGAGCTCGGCCACCGCACGCTCCAGTCTGGCCACACGCTCCTCCAGGCCATCGACCTCGGGGATTGCGACCGGGGCCTCGGTGGGAGAAGTCTCGTCGGCGACGTCCTCGCTGAGCAGGTGCTCGTAGCGCTCCTCCTTTTGCCCCGGCTGGCGGTCCAGTCGCATCGCCAGCTCCCGGGCGATCAGACACGCGAGCGTGTCGTGGACGGCATCCAGCTCCGCGAACGCGTGCATGCGCTCCGTGCGCTGCTTGAGCTCGCCCGGTGTTTGGGGGCCGCGCAGCAGCAGCACGCACAGCACCGCATGCTCCTCGCCGGTGAGCGGCAGCGCTTCGGCCAGCAGGTGACGGTACTTCGGCGCGCGGCTGCCACGGCCGCTGGCCAGGCGCGCGTAGCCCCGGCGTTCCAGGTGGTGCAGGGCGTCGCGCAGGACCGTGTCGTCGTAGTCGACGACCGGGTCGCGGTTGGTCGACTGGTTGCACGCCAGGCGCAGGCTGTTGAGCGTGAGCGGGTAGATGTCGGGCGTGGTCAGCTGCTTTTCGAGCAGGCATCCCAGCACGCGCGTCTCGGCGGCGGACAGGTTCATCGCGTTAAGCCTACGACCCGGCGGCGGGGCGTGTCCCGATAGGAGCGTGGCGGGCCTGGCGAAAAACGCCCTAAAGTCAGCCCAGTGAGCAGTCAACCATTCGCTCAGGGACATGGCGGTGGCGGCGGCAGCGGTGGAGGTCGGCGATCCCAGCAGCCTGAGCTTCGTCCCGAGGACATCCCGGACAGGCCGGTCTCGCTGCGGCGCATCGGGCGGCTGTTCATTCCCTACCGGGTGCGCCTGGGTCTGCTGCTGGGGCTGATCGTGCTCGGCTCGGTGCTCAGCGTCGCTTCGCCGTTCCTGCTGCGCGAAGCCGTCGATGAAGGCATCATCGGGCACAACCTGCAGCTGCTGACGTGGTTGGTCGCGGGGATGATCGCGCTGGCGGTGATCAACGGCGTGATCAGCGTCGCGCAGACCTGGATCTCCAATCAGGTCGGCCAGCGCGTGATGCACGACCTGCGCGCGGCGGTGTACGCGCACCTGCAGCGCATGTCGCTGGCGTTCTTCACCCGCACACGTTCGGGAGAGGTGCAGGCCCGCATCGCCTATGACATCGGCGGCATCGACGACGTCGTCACGAGCACCGCCACCTCGACGGTGTCCACTGTCGCCACGGTGACGGCGACGGTCGTGGCGATGTTCGCGCTGAGCTGGCAGCTGACGCTGTTCTCGCTTGTGCTGCTGCCGTTCTTCGTGTGGCTGACGCGCCGCGTCGGCAACGAGCGCCGGCGCATCCAGTCCGTGCGCCAGGGGCGCCTGGCGGACATGTCGACGCTCGTCGAGGAGTCGCTGTCGGTGTCGGGGATCCTGCTCGGCAAGACGATGGGCCGCTCGTCTGAGCTCGTCGATCGCTTCTCCTCGGAGTCCTCCGAACTGGCCGACCTGGAGGTGCGTGCGCGCATGGCCGGTCGCTGGCGGATGGCCTCGGTGCAGATGAGCTTCGCGATCATGCCCGCCGCCGTCTACTGGTTCTCGGGCTACTCCATCGTCCACGGCCAGGACGTGATCTCGATCGGCACGGTCGTCGCGTTCACCACTTTGCAGACGCGCCTGCTGTTTCCGATGCAGCAGCTGTTGTCGGTGGGCCTTGAAGTGCAGACCTCGCTCGCGCTGTTCGGGCGCATCTTCGAGTACCTCGACCTGCCGGTGGACATCGAGGAGCGCCCGGACGCGCGCACGCTGAGCGGAGTGCGCGGCGACGTGCGGCTGGAGGACGTGTGGTTTCGTTACGACCCCGACTCCGACTCCGACTCGCCGTGGACGCTCGAGGAGATTGCCGCGGAGATCCCGGCGGGGACGCGCACGGCGCTGGTCGGCGAGACCGGCTCGGGCAAGACGACGCTCGCCTATCTGGTGGCGCGGCTGTACGAGCCCCAGCGGGGCTGTGTGAGCGTCGACGGCGTGGACATCCGCGACCTGACCCAGGAGTCGCTGGCGGCGACGGTCGGAATGGTCTCCCAGGAGACGTACCTGTTTCATGCCTCGATCCGCGAGAACCTGCGCTTCGCCTGCCCGGACGCCAGCGACGAGCAGATCGAAGACGCCGCGCGCGCGGCGCAGATCCACGAGCTGATCTCCGGGTTGCCCGAGGGCTATGACACGCCCGTGGGCGAGCGTGGCTACCGTTTCTCCGGTGGTGAGCAGCAGCGGATGGCGATCGCGCGCACCGTCTTGCGCAACCCGCCGGTGCTGATCCTCGACGAGGCGACCTCCGCCCTGGACACCGAGACCGAGCGCGCGGTGCAGCAGGCTTTGGACGAGCTGTCCCGTGGCCGCACGACGATCGCGATCGCCCACCGGCTATCGACGATCCGCGACGCCGACCAGATTTTGGTACTCGACGCCGGGCGCATCGTGGAGCGCGGCTCCCACGATGAGCTGCTGGAGCGCGGCGGTCGCTACGCGGCGTTGTTGAGCGGGGCCGAGGTGGCTGCTGATGATGATGACCCGCGGGTGGCGGGCTCGGGCGCGGCGCTGGCTTGAGGCCTGTGGTCGGCGCGATTCTATGCGTGTGCGAGGAGCGGCGGTGTTGTGGGTGCGTTGAAACTTTTCTGGAAGAAAGAAATATCGAGGTAAATACTAATGTTATCTTTGTGTCTTTATAATTGACGTTGCCCTCCTGACGTCTCCCCTCTGACCATCATCCCTAACCCCCTCCCTCCCCCCTCTGACCCCCTTCCCCTCCGCAGCTACGCCGTCGCGTCGATGTTCAGGCGCACGTAGTCAACGATCACCGGCTCGCCCAGCTCGGCCATGACCTCGTCCATGAACGACTCGCGCAGCGGCTCGGGCAGATGCTGGACGTGCGGGCCGAGCACGATCGTGGCCAGGAACTCGCGCGGGTGCTCGGGTTGTGTGGGCGCGTCCGTGAGCCAGCACTCGGCGCAGGTGAACCCGGCCGCGCGCAGCCTGGCCTCGGTGTCGGTGGCGTTCGCGTAGTTCCAC
The DNA here is from genome assembly GCA_963749285.1 of uncultured Solirubrobacterales bacterium. Classification (GTDB taxonomy): domain Bacteria; phylum Actinomycetota; class Thermoleophilia; order Solirubrobacterales; family Solirubrobacteraceae; genus Palsa-744. Next base: position 1,153,824 of record CAVVMD010000002.1, read on the forward strand.
GGAGGCCGGAACGCGCGGAAATGCTCGGCGTAGGGCTCGCGCGCAGTGACCGCGCCGGCACGGCCGCGCAGCGTTGTGATGTTGCCTTCTCCCCCACACTGGGCGCTCAGCCGCCCGCCGGCCCGCAGCGCGCGGTGCAGGCGGCGAAACAGCGCGTCGTGGTCGGCGATCCAGTGAAACGTGGCGGTCGACAGGATCGCGTCGACGGGTTCGTCCAGCTGGAGCTCCAGCAGATCGGCCTGGCGGATGTCCGCGTCGGGCCCCAGTCGCTCGCGGGCCGCGGCGACCATCGACTCGGACATGTCGACGGCGATGACCCTGCCCTGCGGCAGCCGCTCGATCAACGTCTCGGTGATCCGGCCCGAGCCGCAGCCCGCATCGAGCACCGTCTCATCGCCGGTGAGAGTGAGGCGGTCGAGCACGGCCTGACCCAGAGCCTGCATCGGTCCGGAGATCCGGTCGTAGGTCTGCCCATCCCAGTTGCGTGCCTCTGGCATACGTGTGTACGTTATCACGGACGGCATGCCGACCGTTGCAGCCGCCGTGTGCAAAGCCGTCGCCCGAGGTCGAGTGCCACGTCGTCCGGGTATTAATGTTTAAAAAGACCGCGTAACCATTGCTATACGTGCCCCTTTATTTTCCAGTCGGCTCACTCGGCAGCCAGCCCGAGCAACGCTTTCGACAGCCGGCCCCCCTGCCAGGCCAGCGGCGATTGGGTGGGCGGGCCCGCGTCCTCCACGACCAACCTCGCGCCGGGTATCGCCTGCGCATAACGTTCGCTCACTGCGAGTGGATGCCCGGGATCGGCCTCGTCACGACTTGCGATCACGAGCGTTGGGGCCTCGATGCCGGTCAGCTCCTCGAGGCGCTCGAACGGGCGTGAGCGTGGCACTGCTCGCAACGCGTCCGCGACCGCCTCGGGATGGTCGTGGGCCGACAGACGCTGGCGGACCACGGTTTCGACGGTGGCTCGCCACGCGTCTGGGACGGGCGAGAAGTCATACGCCGCGAGGAACCCCTCCACCCCACCGTCGCGCAGTCCTCGCGCGAGCGCGTCCCAGTCGGCGAATGCGTCCGGTCCGGTCGTGTCCGCGGCGGGGTCGTAGGAGGGGGTGATCAGCCCCAGCGCCGTGACGCGCTCGGGGTGCTCCAGCGCAAAGCGCACGATTGTGTGCGCACCCATCGAGGCCCCAGCGAGCACGACACGATCGATGCCGAGCGCGTTAAGGACGGTCATCAAATCGTGTGCCAGGCGCTCGTACCCATACGCGCCATGGTCCGGCGCCGGAGCCGAACGGCCGTGGCCGCGCGCGTCATAGGAGATGACGCGCAGGCCCGAGCGCTCGAGCAGGCGCGAGCCCATCACGACATAGCGGCGGGTCGCGGTCAGGCCGTGCAGCAGGACGATCGCGGGGCCTGCGCCGGACTCCTCGCCGGCCAGTTTCACGCCGTCGTCGGTGACGACGCTCAGAGTGCCGGCGCCGGGGCCGGGGCGCTCAGGCATGCACGGCGGTGTGCGCGCGGATCAGCTCGGCCGAGCGCTCGGGGCGCTCCAAGAAGAACAGGTGGCCCACCCCGTCGAAGATCTCAAGACGCGCAGCGGGAATGCGATCCGCGATCAGGCGGCCGTTGTTCACCGGGATGATCTGATCCTCTGTGCCGTGCACGACCAGCGTGGGCAGCGCCAGCCCGGGCAGGCGCGCGTAGGTGTCGTGTGCCGCGATCGCCTGCACTTGGGCCACTATCACCGCCAAGGCCACCCTCCGCTCCAGTGCCCTGGTGCGGAAAGCCGCGTAGGCGTCTGCGTCCGCGGCGAAGCCCGCGGAGACGTTCGCCTCCCAGGAGGCGCGTATCGCACGCTCACGGTCTCCGGACATCCGTCCCTCGGCCAGCCGCTGGGCCACCTCGGGGCTGGCGAGCGAGCTGCCCTCGCCACCACAGTAGGTGCAGCCGAGGGTCAGCGTGCGTACACGCTCGGGCTGTGCGAGGGCAAGCTCCTGAGCCGCCATCCCGCCCATCGAGATGCCCAGCACATGGACGGTGTCGAGCTCGAGGGCATCGAGCAGACCCGCCGCATCCTGTGCAAGCTGGACGATCGTGAACGGCTCCTCCATGCGACTGCTCTCGCCGATGCCGCGATGGTCGTAGACGATCGTTTCGAAGTCCTGGCGCAGAGCCTCCAGGAAAGGCTCTCCCCAGCTCAGGGCGGTGCCGCTCATACCCATGATCAGCAGCAGCGGCGGCCCCGAGCCGGCACGCTCGTAGCTGAGCTCGACCTCGCCTGCGCGCACGACCGGCATCGGTCGATCCTATACCTGCAGGGACAGCTGATCGAGCGCTGCGCGTGAGCCGCTTGCATCGGCGGCCCCGTCAACGGCGCCATCAGAGCCTGGGAAACCGCCCTGCCTCTCACCAGGATCACCGGGAAGGTGTGCGGACTCTGGCGGGCAGGACCCTGGTGCGGCGCAAGCGCCGGAGGTCAATCCCGCGACCCGTACGCCGAGCAATCGCACCGGTCGCGGAGGCGCATACTCGGCGAGCAGCGCCAGCGCGACGGTGCTCACGCACTCGACGTCGTTGGTGGGCGTGTCGATCGTGCGCGCGCGGGTGGCGGTGCTGAAGTCGTTCAGGCGGACCTTGATCCCGATCGTGCGCCCACGGCGCTCGTGCGTGGCAAGGCTCGCGCACAGCTCGTCGGCCATCGTGGTCAGCGACTCGCGCAGCATCGCCGGATCGTCGATGTCGTAATCGAACGTCCGCTCACGCGACTCCGAGACGACCTTGCGCGCGGCGCCGACGACGCCGTCGTGTTCGAAGCGCGCGCGCCGTCCCAGCTCGACCCCGAGGTTCGGGCCGAAGCGCTCGACCAGCACATGCTCGGGAGCGGCGCCGACGTCCTTGAGCGTGGTGAGCCCCAGCTCGGCCAGGCGCGCCACGGTCTTCGGGCCGATGCCCGGCACCAGCCCGGGTGGGGATTGCGCAAACCGCGCGCACGCCTGCGCGCGCGTGAGCACGGTGAACCCGGCGGGCTTGTCCGCGTCGGAGGCGACCTTCGCGACGAGCTTGTTCGACCCGATCCCCACCGAGCACGTCAACTGCGTCTGAGCGGTGATCTCAGCGATCAGCCGGCGCATCGCGGCGCGCGGTGAGAACAGCCCGCTCAGGTCGAGATACGCCTCGTCGAGACCGACCACCTCGACTCGCTCGACGTGTGCGCGCACGATGTCCATCACCTCGCGCGAGGCCTCGCGATAGGTCGTGAAGTCCGGCGGCAGCACAACCGCCTGCGGGCACAACCGCCTGGCGCGGGCGGCGGGCATCGCCGAGCCGACACCGTACTTGCGGGCCTCGTAGCTGGCGGTGGTCACGACCGCGCGGGGTCCGCTGCCCGCCACGACCACGGGTAGGCCACGCAGCTCGGGATGGCGGCGCAGCTCGATCGAGACGTAGAACGCGTCGGCGTCGAGGTGGGCGACTCTCAGCTCTTGCGACTCGGCAGGCACTATCTGTCGAATCTAGCGCTGGGGGCGGCGGGTTGATCGGGCTCAGTGAGTGCGGCCCCCACCCCGCAGCAGCTCCGTGAAGAAGCCTTTGCCCAACACGCTCAGGCTGAGCAGCGAGCCGAACAAGACCACCGCGTCGATCGACTCCCGCCCCTGCGTGGTCCAGTAGTCGTCGGCGAGGTTCAGCCACAGCGCGAACTCGTCCAGCGTGAGCGCCGCGCCGGCTCCATAGGCAACCGAGGTGATCCGGGATGCCCGGCGCTGCTCGTTGATGCCGATCTCCAGCAGCCACAGGTAGCCGACGCTCAAAAGGCCCGTGATCCCGAAGGTCATGTGGTGGATGTGCCGCCCACCGGGGGTGATGTTCCTGAACGGCCCGCGTTCGGCCCTGATCGCGTGGGTGATCCCGCGCACCGTCGCGAACGTCACGAAGAAGGCGCCCGTGGAGAACAGCTGGCGCTCTCGGCGCCGGTCGCCGAAGTGCTTGTAGTACAGCGAGCGCAGGTCCCGCTCGGATGCGAACCGCCCGTTGGCGTGCGGTGGACCCGCGGGCGCAGGCAAAGACTGGGTTGGGCGGTCGGTGTCCATGAGGCGTTCGAGCATAGTTGACTTGATCCGCCGGGACCCTTAGCGACATAGACGTGCCGAGAGCGCCGGCAGCGTATGGTTCGCGCGAGCGACCACGACCACCGACGAAGGGCAAACAAATGGATGCCGTAAACCACCAGTTCAAGCTTGCCGCCCGCCCGATCGGGCTGCCCAAGCCCGGTGACTGGCAGTACACCGAGGGGCCTGTCGGCGAGCCGGGCGAGGGCGAGGTGCTCGTCCAGGTCCAGTACATCTCCCTGGATCCCGCGATGCGCGGCTGGATGAACGACGGGAGGTCGTACATCGCGCCCGTGGGGATTGGCGACGTGATGCGCGCGCTGGCCGCGGGCCGGGTGGTCGCCTCCAACCACCCCGAGCTGGCCGTGGGCGATCATGTCACCGGGCTGCTGGGCGTGCAGGAGTACGCCGTCGCGAAGGGGCACGCGGTGATGAAGGTCGATCCGGGGCTGGCGCCGCTGCCGGTGTATCTCGGCACGCTGGGGATGCCGGGCATGACCGCATACTTCGGTCTGCTGGAGATCGGAAAGCCGACCGCGGGTGAGACGGTTGTCGTGTCCGGCGCCGCGGGGGCAGTCGGGGGCGTGGTCGGTCAGCTCGCCAAGCTGAAGGGCGCCCGCGCGATCGGGATCGCTGGCGGGAAGGAGAAGTGCGATTACGTGGTGGAAGAGCTCGGGTTCGACGCCGCGATCGACTACAAGTCCGAGGATGTCGTGAAGGGACTGAGCGAGCAGTGTCCGAAGGGAATTGACGTGTACTTCGACAACGTCGGCGGTGAGATCCTCGACGCCGCCCTGGCCCGCCTGGCTCGGCACGCGCGCGTGGTCGTGTGCGGCGCAATCTCCCAGTACAACAACGAGGGCGCGATGACGGGTCCGTCAAATTACATGTCGCTGCTCGTCAACCACGCCAGCATGACGGGGTTCGTGGTGTCCGATTACGGCGAGAAATACGCCGAGGGCGCCCAGGAGATGGCAAAATGGCTGGCCGCCGGCAAGCTCAAGTCACGCGAGGACATCGCCGAGGGTCTGGAGAGCTTTCCCGAGACGCTGCTGCGTCTGTTCGCAGGCAAGAACACCGGCAAGCTCGTGCTCAGGGTCGCCGAGGATTGACGACGAGCACACACGAGCCGTGCCCGTTCGCGAGCGGCAGCAGAACCGCAAGCATGTGAATATGGGTACCGAGCCCACGCGCGTGGCAGGTGAAAGCGAAGTGACCGCGGCGCAGCGCGTGGGCGAAGTAAAGCGATCGCAAAAATGATGCTCATCCCCGGTGTCGAGTGTCGATTGTGCAACTACGACAATCCGTGACCGGCGAACGCGAGCATGCTTTTCAGGTGAGCTTCGAGCGTCGCGAAGTCGTGTTCGCCGGGATAGACGGCGCTGTGCGCATCGGCTCCGTCGGCTCGCAGGGCGGCGGCGAACGGGGCGTTCTCGGACGGGTCGGCGATATCGTCGGACGCGCCTCCGTATACGAACGCGCGCAGGCCCAGGCGTGAGATCACCGGGCGGTCGTCGCGCAAGCGGCCTTCCAAGCCATTGAAGAAGCCGAGCCAGCTCTCCGCCACCGCGAAGGTGTGCGGATGCGTCAGGGCCAGGTGCATAGCTCCGTAGCCACCCATCGAGTAGCCGGCGATCGCACGGGCGCTGCGGGCGGGGATAGTCGGGAGCATCCGGTCGACGAGTCGTTGCACTTCGAGCACATAAGCTTCGTAGCGCGTGGCACCGAGGTTCAGCCAGTTGTTCGATCCCGGCCCGCCCTGGATCATCACCGCGATCACAGGCGGGATCGCGTGCCGAGCGATCAACCGGTCGAGTGTGCTCTGCACTCCGATCTGCAGGAACGAGCCGTCGGTCTGACCGTCGCCGTGCAGCAGGTAGATGACCGGGTAACGCGCGGTCGTGCTCGCATAGCCTGGCGGTAGGTAGATCAGGAACGAGCCTTCACTGTGCAGCGCCTGCGAGGCATAGCTGGTCGAGTCGATCGAGCTGCCGGCCGCGTCATGACTTTCCGGCACGACCCTCGGCAGCGGTTGCGGCTGGGGCGATGTCGCGAGCGAGCGTTCGAGCGCAAGCTCCGCTACAGACCGATGCGACGCGGCCTGGATGCCGGTGAGACGTTCCAGGTTGGCGCGGCCGTCCAGTCCCAACCCTACGCATGCAGCTGCCAACGCAGCCATGAGCAAGCTGGCGCCGTAACGCCGCGCGAGCCCGCGCTGTGGAGAACGGTGCGCCCCCGGTACCGCGGAGGCGCCAACCCTCGGCCCCGCACGGCGCGGAAGCGCAGGGATCCACGAGGGGGGAAGCAGCTCCACCGTCGCTTCGGCCCCACTCGTGCCGGGCCAAGCCCAGTCGCCCGAGCCGTCGAGCCATACCTGTGAATGTGAAGACATAACGTCGTGCATTGAACGGCGCGTGACCGCCGATGCCAAGCTCTGCACGAACGCTCCCAGCTCGGCAGCCGGCATCTGCGGGTCCCGCACGGTCGGCAGGCGTCCCCCTCCCGACGCGGGGTGGCGCCCATCAGCGCGTGCTCCACACCTCCCCGGTGTCGCCGAACCCCAACGCCTGCTTGGTCGCTTCGGTGAGGTCGAATTCACGCCCGGCCACATACGGCCCGCGGTCGATCACACGCACCTGCACCGTGCGATCGCCATAACGAAGCGTGACCAGCGTGCCGCACGGCAGCGTCTTGTTGGCGACGCCCATCGTCGAGCTCGTCAGCTCACCGCCGCACGCCAGCCCGCCTCCGCCTCCATACCAGGACGCCTCCGCGAGCCGATACACGTTCAGACGCCCGAGTGGACGGCGAGCCGCAAAATCGGTCGCGTCGCCGGCGAAGCGCAACCGCACCCGCTCGCTGCCGGCACGGCGCGGTGTGTAGCGCACGCGAAACCGGCCGCCGCGTCCCGTGCGGGTGCTCGCGATCGTGCTCCAGCCGTGCGCACCGAGCGCCTGCAGCGCCACCACCCGACCGGACAGATCGGGCTTCAACGCGCCGGCGATCGTGCTTGCATGATCTGCCAGCACGTTCAGCTCGGGCCGGCGGACCGTGAGCGAGACATACACCGGCGCCGCCACCAGGCCAGCCAGCTCGGCTGTACCGGGCGAGGTTCCGCCCGCCGTGATTTCGATTGGAGCGAGTGGTGCAGCGGGCGCAGCAGGCTGCGCTGACGTCGCAGGGACGTACATCGAGGGAGAGCCTCCTTGGTGTCCGCCTACGGGGTTAGCTGTCGGGCTCACGAGCGACAGACGAGCGCAACGAACGCGCGTCAGCCGGGCGTTACAGCCGCATCAGCGGCCGATTCGCCCCATCCAGACCAGCCTCATCCTCAAGGCGATCCGGCAGTGGGTCCCCCGCTCGCGTCCATCCACGGACACGACTCGGCAGGTCGAACGTCGTTGAAGGCTATGTGACCCGTCGAGGCTACATATGTGCGATCGATCACACATGCGCGTTGCGATTTTTGGTCGCGTCGTTGACGCGAAGCCCCTGAGCAGCGACAATCAGCGCAGTGGCCAACCCCGACCGTCTGTCTGCCCTCGATACCGCGTTCCTGCATCTGGAGGACGACTCGACCGCGCACATGCACGTCGCTCTGGTGATGGTGTACGACGGCGTCGCGCCGACGCCCAAGGAGCTGACCGACCATGTGCTCAGCCGCCTGCACCTGGTGCCGCGGTACCGCCAGCGGCTGGCGTATGTGCCGCTCGGCCAGGGGCGGCCGCTGTGGACGGACGATCCGCATTTCAACCCGCGCTACCACATCCGTCACACTGCGCTGCCGCGTCCCGCGGATGAGACCGCGCTCAAGCAGCTCGCCGGGCGGCTGTTCTCCCAGCGCCTGGACCGCTCCAAGCCGCTGTGGGAGATCTGGCTCGTGCAGCGCATGGCGGGCCGGCGGTTCGCGCTGATCGCCAAGACCCACCACGCGCTCGTGGACGGGATCTCCGGTGTGGACATCACGACCGTCCTGTTCGACACCTCCCCCGAACCCGCCGGCACCTCCCGGCCGCCGGCGCCGTGGGTCGCCAAGCCGCTGCCGGGTCAGGCCAAGCTGCTCGGCGAGGCGTTGCTCGAGCGCGCGACCGTTCCCGCTGAGATGGGCCGTGGCACGCGCGCGCTGCTGCGCGCGCCGCGCAAGATCGCCGGGCAGGTCAAGGACGGCATTGCAAGCGTGGGCGCGACCACGCTCGCCGGCATCAGCGCGCCCGCGCCGCCGAGCCCGTTCAACGTCGACATCGGCCCGCACCGCCGCTACACGTTTGTCGACGCCGACCTGGCGCTGTTCAAAGCGATCAAGGGCTCGCTCGGCGGCACCCTCAACGATGTCGTGCTCGCCTCCGTCAGCCTCGCTCTCGGACGCTACCTGCGCGCGCAGGGCCAGGACACCGAGGGACTCGTGCTCAAGGCGATGGTCCCCGTCTCGGTCCGCGCGGACTCCCAGCGCGGCGCGCTCGGCAACCAGGTCGCCGCGATGTGGGCGCCCCTGCCCGTCGGTGTTGAGAACCCAGCCGACTGTCTGGCGCAGATCCGTGACGCGATGGAAGATCTGAAGGAGTCCGGTCAGGCCGTCGGCGCGCAGGTTCTCACGAACCTCGCCGGGTTTGCTCCGCCCACGATCCTCAGTCAGGCCGCGCGCCTGCAGGCTCGTCAAAGGTTCTTCAACCTCGTCGTCACCAACGTTCCCGGCCCGCAGTTCCCGCTGTATCTGCTCGGCCGCCGCCTGCGCGGGCTGTACCCCGTCGTCCCGCTCGCCCGCCGCCAGGCGCTGGGGATCGCGGTCATGAGCTATGACGGGCGCCTGGGCTTCGGCCTGCTGGCCGACTATGACGCAGTGCCCGAGCTCGAGGCGATCGCGCGCGACCTCGATCGGGCGATCGCCTCGCTGGCCCGCGCCGCCGGTGTGCGGCCCACTCGCACCAAACGGACCGCACCGAAAGCCGCCGGCTCACGCAAATCCGCCTCGGCCAACGGCTCCGCCGCGTCTGGCAAGGCCGCCGGCAAACGGGCGGCAGGCAAGCGTGCCGACCGATCTTCGAGCGGTCGTAACCGCGCCACGCGGAGCTGACGGAGAGCGCGCCCCACGATGCGCCTGGCGCTGTGCCAGATCAACGCCACGGTCGGCGACATCGCCGGCAACGCCGATCGCATTCTCGCCGGCCTGCGCTCGGCCGGCGATGCCGGCGCTGAGCTTGTGCTCATGCCCGAGCTGGCCCTCACCGGCTATCCGCCCGAGGATCTGCTGCTGCGCGAGCACTTCCTCACCAACGCCCGTCACGCCCTCGAGGACCTGGCCCGTGAGGTCAACGGCATCACCGCGATCGTCGGCTACCCCGAGCTCGCAGAGGACCGCGTGTACAACGCCGCCGCGGCGCTCGCGGACGGCGCCGTTCAGTCGATCTATCGCAAGGTGCATCTCCCCAACTACGGCGTGTTCGACGAGCAGCGCTACTTCACCGCCGGCGCCGGCGGGGCGACGATTCAGGTGGGCGGCGATAGCGTCGGCCTGACCGTATGCGAGGACCTCTGGCAACCCGGCGCCCCGGCTACCGAAGAGGCCCACGCCGGAGCACGACTGCTCGTGAACATCTCCGCCTCGCCCTACCATGCCGGCAAGGGCGCCGAACGCGAGCAGCTGTTTGCCCATCGCGCGATCGAGTCGGGTGCCCACATCGCCTTCTGCGCGCTCGTCGGCGGCCAGGACGAGCTCGTCTTCGACGGCCACTCCTTCATCCTCGACCCGAGCGGCACGACGATTGCCCGCGCGCGCCAGTTCGCCGAGGATCTGCTCGTCTGCGATCTGGACCTCTCGCTCGAGTCCGGGACGCAGCCCGAACAGCCGCCACCCACAGCGGCTACCGCGGCCGGTCGGTCATCCCGCGTGCACGAGCCCCTCGCACCAGTGGAGGCCGAGGTCTACGCCGCGCTCCAGCTCGGGCTGCACGATTACGTGGAGAAGAACGGCTTCTCCGGAGTCGTCCTCGGCCTCTCCGGCGGGATCGACTCCGCCCTTGTCGCATGCCTCGCCGCGGATGCTCTCGGAGCCGAGCGCGTCAACGTCGCGATCATGCCCTCCCCCTACTCCTCGTCCGCCACCCAATCCGACGCCCACGTCCTCGCCACTGCGCTCGGCGTACGCACACACGAGCTGGCGATCGAGCCGGCGATGGACGCCTACACCCACACCCTGCACGCGGACTTCGACGGCCTGCCGGCCGACCTGACCGAGGAGAACCTACAGGCCCGCATCCGCGGCAACCTGCTGATGGCGCTCTCGAACAAGTTCGGCTGGCTCGTGCTCGCGACCGGCAACAAGTCCGAGATGTCCGTCGGCTACACGACCCTCTACGGTGACCTCGCCGGCGGGTTCGCGGTCATCAAGGACGTCCCCAAGACGCTCGTCTACCGTCTCTGCGAGTGGCGCAACTCGTCGGCCGGCGCTGCTGTGCCCGACGGCGCCCCGCCGCGAGCGTCCGCGCCGATCCCCGCCTCGATCGTTGAGCGCGCGCCCTCCGCCGAGCTCAGGCACGACCAGCGGGACGAGGACTCGCTCCCGCCGTATGACCTGCTCGACCGCATCCTCCACGGCTACATCGAGCTGGACCACGGCCGCGAGCAGCTGATCGCCTCCGGTCTGCCCGAACCCGAGGTCGATCGCACGATCCGGTTGGTCGATCTCGCCGAGTACAAGCGCCGGCAGGCTCCCCCAGGCATCAAGGTCACCACGCGCGCGTTCGGCCGGGACAGGCGCATGCCGATCACCAACCGCTACCAGAGCGGCCGCTGAGCTTCGCGGATGCGGCGTCCTCGATCGCTCGCGTACCGATCGGAGATCGACGGGATCTACGATCGGCCAGCACGCCACGCTCCCTGCGTTCTGGCCCCGCTCGCCCATCGACCGCTCTGGCTACGCACCACTACCCTGCGGGCCGTGCATCTCCGTGCCCGATCGTTCGCCGCGCTCGCCTGCGCGCTCTGCGCGCTCGTCCTCGGGGCGTGCGGCAACACCATCCAGGACCAGCCGATCCCGCACAACTCGCTGGAGTCGCTGCTGCTCGCCCCCTACCCTGTCTACTGGCTTGGCGGCACGTTCCACGACCTCGCGATCACCGAAGCCTCGCGCGATCCCAGCGGGGCGTTCACCGTCCAGTACGGCGACTGCATCGAAGGCGGCCAGTCCACCTGCGTACCGCCGTTGCGGATCGTCACCTCCCCGGACAACAGCTTCGTTCCCGGCGACGGCTTCTCCACTGCCCGTACGACGACCTCACTGCGCGGCGTCAGCGGCTTCCTCGCCGAGCGGGGCGACGCGATCGCGATCCCCACGGGCGCGGTGGTCCTCGACATCTACGCCCACACCCCCGAGCTGGCCCGGGCCGCCGCAGCCACGGCAGTCCCGATCAACTACCCCGGTGCGCCCGGCGCCAAGCTGGCCTCGCCACTGCCGAACACCGGTTTCGGCGAACGTCCGCTGCCCTCGCAGGTGCCCAACCCGCTGAAGGTGCTCGGCCAATCTTCTCCGTAACCTGCAAGTGAGTCAGGATCGGTGAGGATCACCTTCACCTTAGTGTCTCAGATAGACGAATCGACTTGTGATAACCAGATCCGTGTCTCGACGGTTGGACGAACCGCCGGGATTTCGCGGCCCAGTCGCGAGGTCACGGCGTGAACGTCTGATCTCCGCCATTGGTCGTACCGGCGCTGCTCGTCGCGACGAGACGGAAGTGATAGGTGGTTTTCGATTGAAGCCCAGTTATGGTCTGACTTACTTTTATATTGCTCGTGCCACTGCCGGCGTTCGCGTCCGGAACCGGCACCTTCGTCCCATAGGACGTTGTGGTCCCGTATTCGAAATGATAGCTCGTCTGTTTGCCCTCTGGGTTCACAGTTCCGTTCAACGTGCCACCAGAACCGTTTACTTCAGTGGCAGGTTCGGTTTCGGCAGCCGGAATGATAAGTCTCTCAGCAAGGGTGACAGACGGTATGTCATCATTACCCAAATAGGTTTCGGAGTAACCAGCTCCGGTACACAGCGTTGAGGCCGTGCACGACACGCCGAGCAGCACGCTGAACTTGACGCCGGTGGGATCGGACGGCGCTTGAATTTCCCAGATGGTGCCATTCCAGCGCTCGCCCAAAAGAGGACCAACACTACCCGGGCTGTCGCCGTATGACCCGACCGCGGTGCATGCGGTCGCCGACGAGCATGACACGGCGTCCAGGTCCCACGAGGTTTCTTTCGGGCCGTTTGGGTTGGGGGTTTGCTGGATTTCCCATGCCGTGCCATTCCAACGCTCCGTTAGAGCGTGAAGAATCGACACAGTATATTTGTATTGCCCGACTGCGGTGCAGGCCGTCGATGACGAGCACGATACACCCTCTAGCTCGGCGTAGTTGCTTCCGTCGTTTTGGGTTGTCTGGACTTTCCACGCCGTGCCGTTCCAGATCTCCGCGAGGGTCAGCGTGGAACCGGAACTGGCTTCGTAGTGACCTACCGCCATGCAGGCGATCGAGGAGGAGCACGAGACACCGCGCAAGGACCCCGTATCGTATTTTCCTGCGCCAGCAGGAATCGGGACGCTTTGAATCGTCCAAGCCGTGCCGTTCCAGCGCTCCGCCAAGGGCGTCGCGACGACTTCTGAACCGGAACCGCTCTGGTACCAACCAACCGCGGTGCAGGCTGTTGAGGACGAGCACGACACGCTTTCCAGCCTGCTTTCCGTTGAACCGGCGGGGTTGGGAGTCGTTTGGACTTTCCAGGCTGTGCCGTTCCAGTGCTCCGCCAGCGTAAGCGGAATACCCGAGCTGTTTTCATAGTACCCAGTCGCGGTGCATGCTGTTGAGGAGGAGCAGGACACGGCTTCCAGTTCGACCTTCGTGGCACCGGCGGGGTTGGGTGTCGTCTGAACTTCCCAGGCTGTCCCATTCCAGCGCTCCACCAAGGTAGCTGCGATACCTGCTTCGTTTACATAGTAACCAACCGCGGTGCAGGCCGTCGACGACCAGCATGACACACCATGAAACTGATCGCTTTCCAGCGTGCCGTGTGGATTCAGTGTAGCCTGAATCAACCAAGGAGCCGTCGTCGTGAACGTATGGTCTTCCCCGTCAGTAGTCCCGACCCAACTGGAGGCAACAATACGGTAGTGGTAGATCGTGCCTGGCTGCAAGCCGTTAATCGGCGCGCTCACCGGTACCGCAGTTGTGCCGAAGCCAGCATCATTTCCAGGTGGAGTCGGAATCTTTGTGCCATAGGAGGTCGTCGGGCCGTATTCAAAATAATAATGGGCGTCTGGGCCGTTTGGATTGACACTGCCTTCGAGCGTTGCCGATTGGGCTTCGAGATTAGTGGCCGCGCCCGTAGTCACGGTCGGTGCCGGAGGGTGTGGCTCGGGTGGGTCCTTGACGACGCAGCCTTCGCCTTCACCTTTTTCTGCGGCCTCGTGATTACCCCATAGGCCGTTCATCCAAATGCCGAGAGCTTCGTTGACCAGGATCGGCCCATGTTCCGCGCATATATCGGCGATCTCATTGCCTTCGCTGTCGAACCATGCGTTCGCGTCAGGGTCGGTCACGGCCTCCGCATACTCGTGGGATGCCACGAACGTTACGATGCGATTGTAAAGCGGTCCGGATTCGCTTTCGGAGTATCCGCTGCACTTGGCCGAGAAATACTTATTGGCGAGATCTGGCACGAACGCGAATACATCGCCCTGATGGTCTCGTTCGTGATATCCGCACCCGCTTTCCTTTTCTTCGGCGAATCCCTGTTGATACACGGTGCCCGGCGGTTGCAAGACGACAAAAACGCTGTTGGCACCGGGTATCCATTTGTTCTGCGTTATCGCCGATTCGACCTCTCCCTTGATGTCTTCGCGTTCCTGTCCTTGAGGCGCCGTGACGCCTTCATATACATAGGCACCGGCGATTTTGACTCCTTCAATGGGTCCGGTGCTGTCGTAGTACTGATTCAGGATGTGCTGGTAGGTGAGGTTGAAGCCGTATTCTTCGGTCAGACCGCCAAGGGTGTTGAGAATGTGACCTTTCCAGCGTTCTCCTTCGTATTCATGAGTCCAGTTCGAGCCCCAGAAAATCAGATAGAGTTCGGGGTCTCGGACCACCGAGCCGCCATGGAATTCAAGGGGCGTCGACATGTGCTGGGCGCATTTGGTTTCCGGCACACAAGAAGGTCCCAGCGTGCCCGACAGTGGGCTCCCTCCCGGGCTGAGCGGCAAGGCCGCGCCGTTTTTGAAGCTCGATGCGGCAGGCACGTAGTTCTTGACGACGATTCCTTCGGCCGGTGCGCTATCGGGGGCCGCGGACGCGTAGGCGGTCGCCAGGCCAACGAGCAGGAGCAAGGTTACGAGTGACCTCCGACCGCTCGTCGACGTTACCGAGCGAGTGAGCCTCTGTGAAGCGCCACCACCAAGCCGGCACTTCTTGCTGTTCGTGTGCGAAATCACCTTGATCCGTTCCTTTCGCTAACCCGACTTGGGACGATGCACGTAATATGTACAGCGATTTTCATAGGCGCGGAAGGGCCAATGTGCGCACGATCTGGCGCTTAACCTTCTCACTGTGGAAACCCGGCGGCGATCTTGATCCTTGACGGGCTCCGGCCGATGCGCCGAGCTGCGCGCCGGTACGATTGAGCAGCTTGTCCAATCGCAGGGCGAGTTCCAGCTCGACGTGATGCGTCTGGAGCTGAGTGCCGAGGCTTTCTTCGATTAAGGCATGCCGCAGCGATCCAGCGGTGACAGCGTAACTACGACTCAGTCTGCCTGAGAAAGGCAGGTTGGGCTACGGTCTAGCGCGCGACAGGAAGAGCGCTCGCAACAAGCGACACAGAAGAGACAACTACTTCTCCCGGTTCGTAGGACGAGTACGACGCCCCAAGCTCGACTCCGACCGTGTGAGCGCCGGAGCGTACGCGCCGGAGTACCTGGATTGGAACCTGTGTCTGCTGCCCACCAGCTAGACCGATGCTGCTCGAAGTCGCGCTTTCCCCGTCGAGGATCAGGTGGAGCTGAACCGTCGCCGTGGTATTGGGCTGAGCATCGTCGCGCAGACCGACGACCGCTGATGCGAGCAACTCGCCCGGCGCCCGAAGGCTCAGGCTGACTTCTCTCCCGGGAGTGCGGATTCCGTGACGAGCAGGAGCCGGGCAAAGGACGTTCTTTGCTTCGCCGGGTCGGCTGGGCGCGTTGCACTCCCCTTTCGTCAGGTCCTGCGCCTTTTCGTCTGTAATCCCTCTAACTGCGAGAGGAAAGGCCAATGATCGCGGCGTGACCGAACGCGACCGCAACTGGCTAGCCCCCACGCTGTTGGCTGGCAACACAATGGCCGCGTAGGAAGCGCCGCCCAACGAGATAAACAATGCGAGCGTCGCCGCGACGTTTGCATAGTTGAGGACCCCTGTTATGGCACGCATACGAACCATCGCCACAAGCTTAGCAGTGCATCACAAGCGCCTTGAGCTATCTGCGAGTAGCTCGTCCAAACGTAGAGCAAGTTCCAACTCGGCTTGGCGCTCATGGAGCAGAGAACCCAGACTCTCTTCGATCAGAACCATGCGATTGCGCATCGTGCGACGGCTGACGTAAAGAGCTCGGGCGGCCGTGGATGCGTTATGGCCGGTGGCGAAATACTCCCGCAGCGTCTGGCGGAGCGTCACACCGGGGCACCGGTGGTTGTCGAGCGGCGAGAGGTACCTCTCCACCAACCATCGAGCCCGTGTCTCGTCCCGTAGCCAGGGCGCCAGCAGCGCCACATCGGCGTACCGCGTGAGCGTCTGTGGCTGATGAAGTGAGAACAGCGACGCGTCCTGGGCTTGTCGGTGCGTGAGACGCCACCCCTCCAGACCCTTCGTGAGCTCCCCGAGTGCCAGCGACACTCCCGCGGGCCACCTGACCGATACCAGCCGCTCGACACCGCCAACCACAGCTTCGCGCTGGCCGCCAATCCATGCCCACACGCTCTGCTCGTCGTGCGACACGGACAGCAGCTGACAGCCCAACCCTGCCGCCATGCCTCGGAAAGCCTGCCCCACCACGCCTGTGCCGATCACGCCGAGGTGCCATGCATCCAGCTCATAGTCGAGCTCCGCACCGTCTACGAGCCCGCCGGCAAGCAGTCGCCGCACATCCTCGGTACGACGCCGCTCGGGCGAATGGCGTCCACGCTCGGCCTCCGAAGGACTCGGTCTCGTCTCCTCCTCCCCGTGCTCGATGCCCGTCAGGGCGTAATCCAGGATCGCCACGACCGCCGCCCGTTGCCCCTCTTCGTACTGGAGGTCCCCATCATCAGCCGAATCGGGGGCAACATTGTGGATGTGAGCTACGATCGCCTCCTCGATCTCGGAGTGCCGCGAGCACAACCGCTCAACCACGTCTATACGATGGGCCTTATCAGGTGGCTGATGGATTGACGATCCTAAAGCACTGATCATAGACGTGACTCAAACACCCAGATCAAATCGCTATAAATCGATAAATTATCATGAACGGAAACTGCGCTTGTAGAGCAAATGGTGCCGATCTTGTCGTCCTATCGGGACGAGGGGGCTTCGCCAAAGTGGACCCGAGGGCGCGAGGTGCATGTCAGCTTCGATCGTCGACCCGGGTGCTCGCCTCGGCGATAGCCGGGCTTCGCAATGAAGGCCCAGCCGGGACCAGCGCAGAAGTATCGCTGTAGTTCGTTGTCGATGACCGCCCCGCCGAACATTGCGATCTCACGCTCACCGGCAGACGGACAGCGCAGCTGCCGCTGCAAGCAGTCATCCATGCCACAGCCGGTCAGCACACAGTCGGGATCCACATCAGCGCCCAGTACTCCTCGCGAGCCCCGGGAGACGTGATCGTCTCTCCCACCTCTCTCGTGGTGAGCGCCCTTCCCGCGCTCTAGCTGGACCTATCCGGAGAGGAGTTCAGGTAGATGTCGATACATACGTAGTGCAAGATCGCGCATGACGCGAGCGCCGGGCGGCCATCCAGGGCTGTCAGCCCTGCGCAAACGGCCGTATCGCGATCGTCATCCGCGTCACGGCGCACGTGCGACCCTCGTCGTCGCTGAACGTCACATCCCACACCCAGGTCGTGCGGCCCCGGTGCAGCCTCTTGCCATACCCGTGCACGGTTCCCTCGGTGATCGGTCGCAGAAAGCTCGTGCTGTTCGACATGCCCGTCGCCATCTTGCCTTCGCCGATCACCGCCGCCGCGGTCGCCAGCGAGGCCATCGACTCGGCCAGCGAGGCGTACACGCCACCGTGCACGAGCCCCATCGGCTGCTTGAGCTCGTCACGCACCTGCACCTGCGCACGCACCTCTTCGTCGCCGAACGTCTGAAACCGGAGCCCGTACAGACGATCGAACCCGGTCACAGACTCGTTCAGCCACTCGACGCTGGGGACGCTGGGGGTGGCCATCGCGGCGCCACGATAGCCTACGGACCCCAGCCCGACTATGCCCCGACTCGACGATCTTCCCCCCGACCTGCGCGCGACGCTGTCCCTGCTCGTGGACCGCGGCAAGAGCTACGCCCAGGTCGCCGAGCTGCTCGGCATCCCCGAAAGCGCGGTTCGTGACCGCGCCCATGCCGCGCTCGACGCCCTCGCCGGCGCTTCGGCTGGATTGGACTCCCCATCCGTTGAGCCGCCCATTCCCTCCACGCGGCGTCCGCCAGCCCCCGAGCGCGCCACCTCGCCGCCGGGTCCTGCGGGTGGATCGACCACGCTACCCGTCTCCAGGCGCGGCGGCGCGGCACTGCTCGCCGGCATCGTCTTGATCGTAGTCGTGGTCGTCATCCTGCTCACGAGCGGGGGCGGCGGCAGCTCACATACGAACACCACCGCGAGCACCCCTGCGAACACGACTTCGACCGCAACGACGAGCACGAAGTCGAGCTCCTCGAAAAAAACTCCTGCGGTCACCAAGCAGCTGACGCTCACCTCGCCCGAACCCGGGAGCAAATCGATCGGCATCGTCGAGATCCTCGCCGAAGGCACCCAGCACGCCTTCTACCTCGCCGCCGAACATCTGCCGCCAACAAAAGGGTTCTTCTATGCCGTCTGGCTCTACAACTCTCCGACCAGCTCCGAGGCGATCAGCAAGAGCCCGGCGGTCGGCTCCGACGGGCGCCTGCAGGGCGGTGCGCTGCTGCCGACCAACGCCGCCGACTACCACCAGATCCTGCTCACTCGCGAGACCAGCGAACGGCCGACTCATCCCGGCCCCACCGTCCTCTCGGGCCCCTTCAGCCTCGGCTGATTCGCGGCTGTCGAACCGCCGCCGAAAGCGCTCCCGCAACGCCGAACACTGCGGTAAGCGGCTTGGACCGCATGAGACGAAGCACCAAACCTATCGGCTTACCCATCCCAAAACAACTCGCTCACGGCAACAGCTTGCCGGGGTTCATGATCCCGGCGGGGTCAAGCTCCGCTTTCAACGCTCTGATCGCCGCCACGCCCTCACCCCCGATCTCGCGCTCAAGCCACGGTGCGTGATCGCGCCCGACCGCGTGGTGGTGAGTGATCGTGCCGCCGCCGGCGACGATCGCCTCGCTCGCCGCCCGCTTGACCGCGAGCCACTGCTCGATCTCGGCCCCCTCGCGCTGGCGGGCGATGAACGTGTAATACAGCGACGCGCCCGTCTCATACAGGTGCGAGACGTGGCACATCGCGATGCCCGGCGTGCCTTGGTCTGCAAGCGCCCGCTCGATCGCGTGCGCAACCGCGTCATGCAGCTGCTCCACGTTCGACCAGCGCGTCGCCGTCTCCAGCGTCTCGACCATCACGCCGTAGCTCAACAGCTCATCGCGCAGGTACGGGGCCTGAAAGCGGCCCTTCCGCCAGGCCCTTCCCGGTGAGCCTCCCAGCGCCAGTCCTCCATGCCGGCGCGCCAGTGCGAGCGCCCGCCCGCGCCTGCTCTTCACCTCGTCCGCGCTGCCCTCGAACCCGACGATCGCGATGCACCGCTCGGCCCGACCCTCCCCGTACCCGCGCGCACCGAGATACGCGCGCCCGAGACGTCCCTTCAGCCCGCTGCCTCCCGCCAGCGCCATCGACATGCGCGTCTCCGCCGCGTCCGACAGTCGCGCGATATCGGGCAGCGCGTGCTCCTGGGCCATCGCCCTCAGCGCCTGCGCGCCCGCGGTGAAGCTTTCGAACATCACCCCTTCGTACACTCGCTGCGCCGGCGCCGCGCGCACTCGCAGCGAGACCTCGTCGATCACTCCCAGCGTTCCCTCCGAGCCGACGATCAATTCCCGCAGGCCCGGCCCGGCCGCGCTTGCCGGCATCGCCTGAAGCTCTATGTCTCCCGCCGGCGCCGCCAGCCGCAGGCCGAGCACCATCTTCGCGATGCTCCCGTACCCGCTCGACGCCTGCCCCGCCGAGCGGGTCGCCGCGCACCCGCCCAGGGTGACGTACTCAAACGACTGCGGCCAGTGCCCCAGCGTCAGCCCCTCCATTGCCAGGCGCCGCTCGAGCTCCGGTCCGCGCATGCCCGCGCCGGCCGTCACGATGCGCGACTCGCGATCGAGTTCTACGACCCCGCTGATCCGGCGCATGTCCAGTGCGATCACGCCCGCGTGCTCGCCTCGCAGCGGTTCGACGCCCCCGACGACGCTCGTCCCTCCACCGAACGGCACGACCGCCAGGTTGCTCTGCGCGCATACCTCCAGCACCGCCCGCACCTGCTCGTGTCCGGCCGGCAGCACGACCCCGTCCGGGACCTCCTCAGGTGTCCCCGCGCGCATACGTACGAGATCGGCGTACCCCTTCCCGGCGGCGTGCTCGACCCGTTCGGCATGGTCGTCTCTCACACCATCCGCGCCGACGACCGCTCTCAGCGCCGCCCTGGCGCTATCTGAGAGCCGTTTCTGCGGCAGCTGCACCGCACCGAGCGCCACCGGCGGGCGCGGCGTGCTCGCGACACCGACCGTCTCGCGCAACAGCTCCAGCGTCGGCTCACCCAGCGTCGCAGCGTGCGCGGGGTCGCCCCACCCCCACCAGCGCATTCGCGGCGGCTCGGTCATCTCAGCCGCCGATCCGCTCCAGCCCGTCGAGCGCCTCTTCGATCGTGCTCGCGGCCGCTTTGCGGACCATGTATCCCCCGAAGCGGGGAAAGAACCCGTTCAGCGCCTGTCGCAGCTCGATCGTCACCTCCGTCGCCGGCTCCGTATGCGCCCCGCCCGCGGCGTCCTCGAGCGACACCTCCGTCTCAGCGGACTTCAGCAGCCGTGCGAACGGGCTGCCCTCCAGTCGCTGCTCCCAGCGCAGCTTTTTCAGGTGCTCGTCGGACTCGACCAGCGTGAAATCCGCGCGCACGTATTTCCCGCTTTTCGTGCTCAACACCTCGGTGAACTGATCATCGGCGACGTCCTCCACGCGGCTCACCCGCGGCCACCAGCGCGGCAGGTGATGCGGGTCGCGGATCGTCTCCCACAGCTCCTGTGCTGGAGCGGCGATCGTGCGAGTGCGGCGCGCCGTCGGCATGGTCTGAAAGCTAGCTCCCGCGTCCCGAGCGCATCAGGACCGAGAACGCAGAGATACGCAGGTCAGCGGGCGTTCAGAGCACAGGAGGTCGCCACTGCATCCTGACGCACGAGGGCCAAGGAGATCAAGGACGCAGCGAGCGAAGTGTGCTCGGCACACGAGCGAGTGAGGACGCAGAGATCCGCCGGCCATCGTGCGTCAGCGGACGATCTTGCGCAGATCGCGCACTAGCAACAGGTGCTTGAGGTGCGTCGCGACCGCCGCCAGGTTCTCCAGCGCTTCGACCGCCTCCTTGCGCCGTTGCGGGTTGCGCGAGCGCAGCGCGGGCGCGAGGATCTGCTGCAGCAGCGTCGCCTCACGATCGGCCGAAGAGCGGAACACGCGCAGGTTGCGCCCGCCCACGCCGTAGCGCGCGAGCTCGGCCACCGCGCCGATGATCTCGCGTTCGGTCTCGTCGAAGTAACGCACGCCACCGCGCAGCTCGCCCTTGACGACACCGTACTCCTCCAGCTCTCGCACCAGCTTGGCGTCGGCGCTGGTCTCCTCGAGCACGTCCTCCAGCGAGTACAGCGCCCCGGTCGCCTCGCGCACGCTGACGCTCGTGCGCCACGGCCGCATCCCCTCGCGCGAGCGCTTGCCCGCCGGCACGGGTGACGTCCCGGCGCCGTCCCCCGCGCGCCCGGCCGCCAGCTCCTGGCGGATCACCCGCAGCGGCAGGAACTCGTCGCGCTGCATCCGCAGGATCGTGCGCAGGCGCGCGACGTCTCCCTGCGTATACAGCCGGTAACCACCCGGCGTGCGCCGCGGCGTCAGCAGCTTCTGATCCTCCAGGTAGCGGATCTTGGAGATCGAGATGTCCGGGAACTCCTGTGCGAGCGCCTTGCACACCGTTCCGATCGTGATCGACTTCTGTCGCTGCCCGCCCGCCCCGCCCTCGGCCGCGCCCTCGGCTCGCTCGAGCTCTGCGTTCAGCTGCTCGACGTCGGAGGAGGGTGTCTGTGTCGGGGTGGCCATATCAGCGCGCGTGAAACGTCAGCTTGTACTTGCCGATCTGTACCTCATCGCCCTCCTCCAGGCGCTGAGACTCGATCCGCGAGCGATTCACGTACGTCCCGTTCAGCGAGCCGCAGTCGTCGAGATACCACTGGTCTGAGCGCTCGATCAGCAGCGCGTGGTCGCGCGAGACGGTCACGTCGTCGAGGAACACCTCCGAGTCCGGCCGGCGGCCGATGCTCATGCGCTCGCCTTGCACCGGAAAGCTCTCGCCTACTCGCCCCCCTCCCGCGCGGATCACAAGCGCGGGACCATGCGCTGTCACCTGCTCGATCTCGACCGGCACCAGCTCGCCCGCCTCGTCGATCCGGTACGTCGCGGTGATTGGTTCCCCACCCACTCCGCCCGTGCCCTCCGCGCGCGGCAGCAGCGCTCCGCAGCGCTGGCAGTAGTTCGCGCCCTCGGCGTTGACGAATCCGCACTCCGTGCAATGCAGGGCCATGACGCTCGCTCCTCTTCCTCCGCCCCCGTCCTTTTTACCCGACGTCGGTCGGGACGGTCGCCTGATTGTTGGCGAGAATGTCGGTCAGTCGCTGTACGTCATCGCCCGTGATCACCGGCGTGGTGCCCCCGTCGTGCTTCTTGCGCAGCCTGTTCACCAGCTCGGCACGCAATATGTCGATCTTGCCGTGTAGGATTCGCCGCTTGTAAGAGATCTCGGTCTCTTCGTCGGTCAGGTCTTTGATGAGGTTCTTCAGCGCGCTGTCGTCCAGCGAGCCGAGGTCTGGGAACGTGTCCATGGCTCCTCGATCTTCCTGTTGCGGTGTTCTTGCCGTTGCGGCGTGCCATCGCTGTGACAGCCGTGTTTCTGTGCTTGCATCTCAGACTTTACCGTATACCTGAGCTTGAGGTTATGGTTGGCGTGCAACGGTGGGACTTCTAGGCCTGGGACGCGTCGTGCAGCTGCGCGAGCCCCGAACGCGCGTACAGAACCGTCGCCGTCAGCGCGAGTGCAAGGCCGATGTACAGCAGTATCTCGCCAACCGTTTCCAGACCGGCCATCGCGAAGAAGAACGACGCCATCAGAGGTCCCACCCCGATCCGCCCCGGCCAGTTGATGCGCAGCTCCACCCCGTGCGTCTGCCCGTAGCGTCCGAGCGCGAGCATCGCACACTCGCGTACCACCAGCACCGCCAACGCCCAGCGCGGCAGCAGCTCGAAGCGCCAGCACACCACCACGCCCGAGATCACCAGCAGCCTGTCGGTGATCGGGTCCATGAGGGTTCCCAGCCGGCTGTACTGGCGAGTCACACGCGCGGCGATCCCGTCGGCGTAGTCGCCCCAGCCGATCACGGCGAACAGCGTCGCCGGCCACGCGCCCGTGCCATCTGAGCTCGAGAACGCCACGACCAGGAACACCGGGATCAGCGCGAGCCTGAGGAACCCGATCGCGTTGGGGATCGTCCACGGGCGCAGCGGTTGCCCGGCCAACGTCTGTGGCGGCGGCGCCCCGGAGCGATCCAGCCCCACCAGCCGGCGCAGGGTCAGGCGGGGGCCGCTCGTCCGGAGGGTCGCGGTCGCCGTCTCAGGGTCCCTCGGGCCTTCCTTGCGCTCGGACCGGCCGTCTAGGGGAGGGCCTGCCACAGCTCGTCCACCGCCCGGATCAGCGCGTCCGGCTCGCCGTCCAGCAGTATCCCCGGGGCTTGCAGACGGCCGCGGCGCACCTGGACCTCGATCTCGCCCGACTCCACCGCGCGCCGACCGACGGTCAGTCGCAGCGGACAGCCGAGCAGCTCGGCTTCGGCGAACTTCTCCCCGGGGCCGATCTCGCGATCGTCGTAGATCGTGTCGATCCCGCCGTCGCTCAGGGTCTCGAATACACGCTCGGCGGCGTCATGCTCGGGCGTGCCGGGCTTGCCGAGCCCCACCAGGTGCACGGCGAACGGCGCCAGCGCCCGCGGCCAGGAGATGCCGTGCTCGTCGGCGAACTGCTCGACCGCGGCCGCGACGATCCGCGCCGGGCCGATCCCGTAGGAGCCCATCCAGACCGGCTGCTCGTTGCCGTGCTCGTCCAGGTAGCTGGCGCCCAGCGGCTCTGAGTAGCGGGTGCCGAGCTTGAAGATGTTGCCGATCTCGATCGCCTGCTCGAGCTTCAGTGGCTCGCCGCCGAGCGTGTAGTTGCCCGCGGAGTCCTCGCCCACATTCGGATCCTGCTTGGCCACCTCGATGTTCGCCGCGTAGCCCTCGGGCCCGAGCACAACCTGATCCTCGCCGGCCGGGCACGGCGCCATGTACTCGTGTGCCCCCAGCCCGCCCATCATCCCCACCTCGGACTCCACCCTGCACCAGCGCAGCCCGGTGCGGTCCATGATGCGGTCATACGCGCCGATGTGCAGCTCGTATTGCCGCTCCAGACCTGCCTGGTCGCGGTCGAAGCTGTAGGAGTCCTTCATCACGAACTCACGTGTGCGCAGCACGCCCGCGCGGGGGCGCGGCTCGTCGCGCTCCTTGACCTGGAAGTGGTAGACGATCAGCGGCAGGTCCCGGTATGAGTGGATCGTCTGCGCGGCGTGGAACGTCACCGCCTCCTCGTGGGTCATCGCCAGCACCAGCTCCGAGCCCTTGCGGTCGCTCAGCTTGAACAGCTCGTCGATCTCGATCCGCCCGGTCTTGCGCCACGGCTCGGCAGGCTGCAGCACGGGCATCAGCATCTCCTGTGCGCCGATCCGCTCCATCTCCTCGCGGATGATCTGAACGACATGCTGGTGCACGCGCCAGCCCGCCGGCAGCCACGTCCACATCCCCGCCCCCATCTGGCGGATCAGCCCCGCTCTGACCATCAGCTTGTGTGAGATCGCCTCGGCGTCGGCGGGCGCCTGCTTCTCGGTTGGCAGCATGTACTCGGACAGGCGGGGCATCGTGCGCCAGAGCCTAGCCGTCCCTTTGATAGAACAGCAGTCAGCGACCGATATCGACTGAGAACCCCGACAAGGAGCCTCCCCATGGCCTACACCGTTCCGCCGCTCCCCTACGCCTACGACGCGCTCGAGCCGCATATCGACAAGGCGACGATGGAATTCCATCACGACAAGCACCATCAGGCTTACGTAGACAAGGCGAACGCCGCTCTGGAGGGCACGGAGTGGGCTGATAAGCCGGTCGAGGAGGTTCTGCGGAACCTCGACAGCCTCGGCGATAAGAAAGGTCCGGTCAAAAACAACGCCGGTGGCCACTGCAACCACACGCTGTTCTGGGAGAACATGAGCCCCGACGGTGGCGGCGAGCCGTCAGGCGACCTGGCCGGCGCGATCGACTCGGCGTTCGGCTCATTCTCCGACTTCCAGGCCAAGCTCAAGGAAACCGGCGTCAACCAGTTCGGCTCGGGCTGGTCATGGCTCGTGCACGACGGCTCCGGCCTGGCCATCGTCGGAACAGCCAACCAGGATTCGCCGATCTCCGACGGCAAGACGCCGCTGCTCGGCGTGGACGTGTGGGAGCACGCCTACTACCTGAAGTATCAGAACCGCCGCCCCGACTACATCGACGCGTGGTGGAACGTGGTCAATTGGGACAAGGTCGCCGAGCGGTTCTCGGCAGCCAAGGGCTGATCGAACGAGAACGCGGGTCGAGCTGGCGCTCAGCTGCGGCTGAAGCGCCGGCCGGCCACCGGTGACACGGCCTCGTCCAACTCCACGGCCGGCTCGAGCATCGACTCGAGCACATCGTCGGCCTCCTGCGCGGCGGCGGCCTCGAGCGCCGCCATCCGCTCGGGCGTCATCTGCGTCTCGTCCTCGTTCTCAGCGAGCCACGCGCGTGCCTCGGCGGCGGCCGTCTCGTCGCGCTGGACGGTGCGCCCGGCCGCGTAGTAGCGGTCGATCT
Source organism: uncultured Solirubrobacterales bacterium (assembly GCA_963749285.1). Lineage (GTDB taxonomy): Bacteria > Actinomycetota > Thermoleophilia > Solirubrobacterales > Solirubrobacteraceae > Palsa-744. The sequence continues at coordinate 1,179,300 of CAVVMD010000002.1, forward strand.
CTGCGAACAGCTCATCCACCAGCTGCTCGGTCGGGACCTTCTTAAGCGGCTCGCCACGCGAGTAGATCATGCCCATGTCTTTCGCCCCGGTGATCCCGAAGTCCGCGTGCCTGGCCTCACCGATGCCGTTGACCGCACAGCCGAGCACCGACACCTCGATCGGGTCCTCGTACGCTTCCAATCGCCGCTCGACCTCGGCGACGACCGTGTCCATGTCGAACTGCAGCCGCCCGCATGTCGGACACGCGATCAGGTCAGGGCCGCGCTCGCGTAGCTTCAGCGCCTTGAGGATCTCCCAGGCGACCTTCACCTCCTCCTCGGCGTGGAACGTGGAGAGCGAGATGCGAATCGTGTCGCCGATCCCGTCCGCCAGCAGCGTCCCGAGGCCGACGGCCGACTTCAGCGAGCCCGACCACTTCGTACCTGCCTCGGTCACGCCGAGATGCAGCGGGTACGGGATGCGCTCGGACAGCAGCCGGTTGGAGGCGATCGTGTTCGGGACCGACGTCGACTTCATCGAGACCTTGAAGTCTTGGAACTCCAGGCGCTCCATCAGCTGCACCGTCTCGATCGCCGCCGTCACGAGCGCCTCGACCGGATTGTCGTACTCGAGCTGGCGCAGGTGCTTGGGCAGCGAGCCCGAGTTGACGCCCACCCGCAGCGGCGTCCCGCGCTCGCGGGCCAGCGCGATCACCTCGGCGACCTTGTCGGGCCCGCCGATGTTGCCGGGGTTCAGCCTGACGCAGTGCGCGCCCGCCTCGATCGCCTTCAGCGCGAGCGTGTGGTTGAAGTGGATGTCGGCGATCACCGGGATCGGCGACTGCGCGACGATCGTCTTCAGCGCCTCGGCGTCCTGCTCGCGCGGGACCGCCACGCGCACGATGTCCGCGCCGGCCTCAGCGACCGTGCGGATCTGATCCATCGTCGCCGTCAGGTTTGCCGTCTCGGTCTTGGTCATCGTCTGCACCGCGACGGGCGCGCCGCCGCCGATCGGGACGGGGCCTACGTGGATCTGCCGTTTGGAGGCCATGTCCTCATTCTACGTAAGGTCGGCCGGGCATCGGTGAAACGCGTGAGAAGACGCCCCGCGTAGTCTGCCCGTATGCCCAGGCCCGCTCCCGAGGTATACGCCACCGCACGTGGGCCACTCGCGCGTGTGGCCTCTCCCTTCGCGACTCGTGCCCGGGCCCGCAGGCACGCGCGTTTCTTCGCGCTCACGCGGCTTGCAGACGGTGCACGGGTGCTGGATGTCGGCTGTGGAGCACTGGGATTGCGCGCGTTGGAGCCCACATTGGACATCACGGGCATCGACCTTGCCGAGCGCCCGGACTACCCAGGGCCGTTCGTGCGCGCGGATGCGGCGGAGGGGTTGCCGTTCGCTGACGACCAGTTCGATCTCGTCCACTGCTCCAGCGTGATCGAGCACGTCCCTCCGGCACGGCGTGCCACGTTTGCCGCCGAGGTGCGCCGGGTCGGCCGCGGCTGGTTTGTGCAGACCCCGGCGTACTCGTTCCCCGTTGAGCCCCACTCGCTGCTGCCGTTCGCACATTGGCTGCCGCTGTCGCTGCGCAGGCGCTACTGGCGGATGGGCGCGGCCGGTGAGTGGGAGGAGATCGAGTTGCTGCGGCGGGCCGAGGTGGAGGCGCTGTTCGGCCCTGCGCTCGCCGAGCGCTTCGGGCCGCTCGTCAAGAGCTGGGTGTGCGTGCGGGTGCCGGGTGGAGTCGAGGAGGGTAGGTCAGCCGCCGAGACGACCGATGTCGTTGCCGACCCCATTGATCACGAGGAACAGCAGCAACACGATTCCCACTGAGCTGAAGCGCCACATCGCGGCGACCGAGACTCGCCGTCCGCGCACCTTCTCGGCCACTGCCCACAGGACATGACCGCCGTCGAGTGGCAGAAACGGGAATAGGTTGACCACCGCCAGGATGAGCGAGATGAACCCGAGGAACACCAGCGCGTAGCCGGCCCCGGCGACCACGGTTTCGTGTGCGATTTCGGTGATACCCACGATGCTGTGAAACTGGTGACGCACCTTTGCGCTCGTGAACGCATGGCCGATGTTCGTGATCATGCTCGTCGTCGAGCTCCACATCTCGTGCAGCGATGCCCCAGCGGCGCTCAGCGCGCCATACGGCTTCGCCGCTTCGCCGAAGTCGAAGCCAACCAGCATCCGCCCGGCTGCCTTGTTGTAGCGAGGATAAACCGACAACGTCAGTGTTTGTCCCGCCCTCCGGACCGTCAGCTGCACCGGCGTGGCCGCGCGGCAGCCTTCGGTGGGCGCGCCCGCACAGCGATGGGCGGCGATCGCGCGCATCGCCGAGGGGACCGTCACCGACTGTCCGTCCACCGCGAGAATCCGATCGCCCGGCTTCAGTACCCCATCGGCCGGCTTGCCGGGCTCGATTGCGCGCACCGAGGTCGACGCGACTCGTGTATGAACGGACGGGTTGAGGCTTTCCAGGGTGGCGACCCCATTGAGGTTGCCCGAGACCAGGATCACCCAGAACAGCACGAACGCGATCAGCAGGTTCACGCCCGGCCCGGCCAAGATAACGACGATCCGCTTCCACGGCGCCTGGTTGCAGTAGGCACGCGCGGCCACCGCCGGATCGGCATCCTCGATCTCCTCTGGGGTCATGCCCGTGATCTTCACGTACCCCCCCGCGGGAATAGCGCCGATCATGTACTCGGTCTCCCCCCGGCGCATCCCCACGAGCTTGGGCGGAAAGAACAGCGAGAACCGCTCGACACGCATCCCCACCGCCTTGGCGGCGAGAAAGTGCCCCAGCTCGTGCAGCACGATCAGCGCGACGATGCCGAGGATCGTCAGGACCCAGCTCATGGGCTCAGTTTGGCAGGCGCGCCCGCGGTTGCCGTAGGTTGGACGCCTAAGGGTTCGCGAAGCAATAGATGGCGGGATCGGGGTGCTTGGATGGTGGATGCCAGGCGTCGCACACGAGCACAGGCGTGCCGGTAGCACGTCGAGCATCGTGGGGGGCGGCTGGCGCCGCCAGACGAGTGCATCCGAGCCGTCAGATATTGATTCGTGGACCCTAACTTCAGCCCTACCCCAGGCTCGCGACAGTCTCGCCGGCGACCGCACGCGCCTGCCGGTCGGCCTCATACAACGACTCGAACGCGCGAACCGGCTCGGAGGGCAGCTCTGACAACGTGCGCTCGATCGTCTCGGCGATCGCATTGAACGCCAGCCGTCCCTCCAGGAACGCATGCACCGCGATCTCGTTGGCGGCGTTCAGGACGCACGGGGCCGTCCCACCTGCCCGGGCGGCCTCCCGCGCAAGGCGCAGACAGGGAAAAGCGTCGAGATCGACCGGCTCGAACGTGAGCGTGCCGATCGCCGCGAGATCCAGCGGCGCAATCGGCAGCCCCATGCTCTCGCCGCCGTGCAGCGCGTATGAGATCGCCACGCGCATGTCCGGCGGACCGAGGTGCGCGAGCATCGCACCGTCTGCGAGCTGAATCAGTCCGTGCACGAGCGACTGGGGATGCACGAGCACATCAAGCCGCTCGTATGGCACGCCGAACAGGTGGTGGGCCTCCATCAGCTCGAGGCCCTTGTTCATCATCGTCGCCGAGTCGATCGTGATCTTGCCGCCCATTGCCCACGTCGGATGGGTGAGCGCCTGCTCGACCGTCACGTCCTGCAGCTGCTCACGCGTGCATCCTCGAAACGGGCCGCCGCTGGCGGTGATTGTCAGGCGCTCGACCGCACCCGGGGGCTGCCCGGCTATCAGCTGGTGCAGCGCCGTGTGCTCGGAGTCGACCGGGATGATCTGTGCGCCCGTGGCTTCTGCCAGCGCGCTGACGAGCTCGCCGCCGACGACCAGCGACTCCTTGTTCGCCAGCGCGAGGTCGATCCCCTCGCCGAGCGTGGCGACGGTCGGCCCGAGCCCGGCCGACCCCACGAGCGCGTTCAGCACGAGATCGGCTTCGGACTCGACGACCAGCCTGACCAGGCCCTCGGCGCCGCCGAGCACTTCCCCGTCCGTCCAGGCCTCGGAGGCGCGCGCCGTGGCGTGCTCGTCTGCGAGCGCGATTCGCTTCACACCATGCGCTTGGGCCTGCTCGACCAGCATCTCCCACGACCGCTCCGCCGAGAGCCCCACGAGCTCGAACTGCCCCTCGCTACGCGCGCACACGTCGAGCGCCTGGGTACCGATCGAGCCGGTCGAGCCGAGGATGAGGAGCCTGCGCACCGTGTGTGATGCTCGCAGAATCGCGGTCAAGTGCACACTGCCGGGCGCCCGGCGATTCGGGTGGCGGTTGGTCGGGTTGGTTCCCTATCGATGATCAGTGGACGTAGGCGAACCAGATGTAATAACTAACAACGGCCGTGAACAGCACCGCGTCGAGGCGATCCAGAGCCCCGCCGTGCGCGCCGAACAGGTTGCCCGAGTCCTTGACGTGAGCCTCGCGCTTGACGAACGACTCGAACAGGTCCCCGACCGGGGCGGCGAGCGCTACGCCGAGGCCGAGCACGAGCGCGTGCGTGCCCGGCAGCCAGTCCTGGTAGCGCCCGGCGAGCCAGACGCCGGCGATCGCGAATGCCATCCCGCTGAGCAGGCCCTCGACGGTCTTGCCCGGAGAGATGCGCGGCGCGAGCGGACGGCGTCCGAACAGCCGACCGCCGAGATACGCGCCCGTGTCGCCGAGAAACGTGCCGACGAGCACGTCGATCACGATCCCCTCGCCGTGGGGCAGACCCCGCAACAGCACGGCGTGCGCGAGCGCCAGCCCGATCCAGTAGATCCCCAGCAGCGTCACGGCCAGCCCGGCGAGACTCGGCTTGGGCTGGGCCAGCGTCAGTGCGAACAGCACGGGCAGCGCCGCCACGGCGACGAGCAGGATCTGGAACTGGCCTCCGTACAGGGCCGCGGCGAGCAGACCCGCGAGCGCGAGGAAGCCGGCCAGGCGAGCGGGGTGTGTGCGCGCGTACATGCCATACAGCTCGTGCATGCAGATACACCCGAGCACGAACAGGCCGAGCGTGTAGATCGAGCCGCCCTCGACCACGAGAAACAGGGCGAGCGCAATCGCCGGCAGGGCCGCCAGCACCCGTGCGCCCAGATCCGAGCGCGGCCCGCCGAACGGCGTGCGGAGCGCCCGCGCGGACTCGGGACGGCGCGCACCCCGGCCGACGCCGCGACCGATGCCCCGGGATGCGCGCTGTTGACCGGCCGGCATCAGCCGCCTCTCGTCGAGCCCATCAGCGCCCGCCGAACCTGCGCCGGCGCTCGGAGAACTCGGCCAGGCACTGCTCCAGCGCCTCGCGGGTGAAGTCGGGCCACAACTCGTCACGGAACACGAGCTCGGAGTAGGCGGACTGCCACAGCAGGTAGTTGGACAGGCGCCGCTCGCCGCTGGTGCGGATGATCAGGTCGGGGTCGTGCATCTCCGGTGCGTACAGCAGCCTGCGGAAGTCCTCCTCGCTGCCGCCGGTGAATGCGCGCGCGGCGTCGACGATCTCCGCGCGCCCGCCGTAGTTGAACGCGACGAACAGCGTGATCCGGCGGTTGGCGTTGGTCAGCGATTCAGCCCAGTCCATGCGCTGCACGAGCTCCGCCGAGATCCCCTCGCGGCGTCCGATGAAGCGCATCCGCACGCCCTCCTCGTGCAACTCCGGCGTCTCACCGGCGATGCGCCGCGCGAACATCGCCATCAGTCCCTGCACCTCCTCTGCCGGACGCGACCAGTTCTCGGTCGAGAACGAGTACACGGTCAACTCGCGCACGCCCAGCTGCACCGCGTCGCGCAGGCGCGCCTTGACCGTGTCCGCGCCGGCGTCGTGGCCCTCGTTGACCGGCAGTCCACGCGCGCGCGCCCAGCGGCCGTTGCCGTCGGTGATGATGGCCACGTAGCGTGCCATCTGAGAATCCTGGCCCTCCCGTTGCGCGGTGGGCGCCATCAGACTTCGAGGATCTCCTCTTCCTTGGTCTTCAGCACCCCGTCGAGCTCTGAGATGCGCTCATCGGTCAGCTTCTGCAGCTCCACCTCGGCGCGGTGCTCGTCATCGGAGGAGGCCTCGCCGTCGGACTTCAGCTCGCGCAGGTGCTGCATCGTGTCGCGGCGGACGTTGCGGATCGCAACGCGCCCCTCCTCCGCGAGGTTGCGCACGACCCTGACCAGCTCATGCCTGCGCTCCTCGGTCAGTTCGGGCACGGCCAGACGGATCAGGTTGCCGTCGTTGGAGGGATTCAGGCCGACGTCGGACTCGTTGATCGCCTTCTCGATCGTCTTGATCGACGACTTGTCATACGGCTGCACCGTGATCAGCCGTGCCTCCGGCGCGGAGATCGTAGCCAGCTGGTTCAGCGGGGTCATCGCGCCGTAGTAGTCGACCACGACCCTGTCCAGCAGCGCCGGGCTCGCCCGCCCGGTGCGCACCGAGGAGAACTCGTGCTGAGCGGACTCGACCGACTTGGCCATCCGCTCGCGCGCGTCCTCGAGCAGCACATCGATCATCTCAGCGGCCATCGTCGTCGTCTCCCGTCGGTGTCGATACGAGCGTGCCCACGCGCTCCCCGGAGATTATCCGCGCGAGGCTTGAATCATCGTCCATGTTGAACACGTTCAGCGGCATCGCGTTGTCCATGCACAGCGCCAGGGCCGTCGAGTCCATCACGCGCAACCGCCGCTCGATCGCCTCCATGTGCGTGATCTCGGGGATGAACGTCGCAGTGGGATCGGTCGCGGGGTCGGCGGTGTAGACGCCTTGCACACCGTTCTTGGCCATCAGGATGATCTCCGCGTGCATCTCGGCCGCCCTCAGCGCCGCGGCCGTATCGGTCGTGAAGAACGGGTTGCCGGTGCCCGCCGCGAAGATCACGACGCGGCCCTTCTCCAAGTGGCGCATCGCGCGGCGGCGGATGTAGGGCTCGGCGACCTCCGATACGCCCAGCGCGGAGACGACGCGAGTGTCTGTACCGATCTTCTCCAGGGCGTCCTGCAGCGGCAGCGCGTTGAGCACGGTCGCGAGCATGCCCATGTAGTCGGCGGTCGCCCTGTCCATCCCTGCGGCTGCGCCGACCATGCCGCGGTAGATGTTGCCGGCGCCCACCACAATCGCGACCTCCACACCCTGATCGTGCACATCCCCCACCTGCCGCGCGACGGTGGCTACGCGCTCGGGGTCGGTGCCGTACTGGAGCCGGCCCATCAGGGCCTCGCCGGAGAGCTTCAGCAGGATGCGTCTGAACGCAGGGTCGGCCACTGAGCAGAGCCTATCCGCCCAGCGCGCTACTGGCCGATGGCGAAGCGCACAAAGCGGCGAATGACGACGTTCTCGCCGGTGGTGGCGGTGAGCTGGTCGCGGAGCTGCTGGACGGTGATGCCCTCGAACTTGGGGTTGTGAAGCTCCTGCTCGAGCAGGACGATCGTCCGATACCAGGCGTCGAGCTTGCCCGAGACGATCCGCTCGCGCACGTTCTCGGGCTTGTCGGCGGCCTCCTGCTCATAGATACGCGCCTCGGCGTCGCGCTCTGTCGTCGGTACATCCTCGCGGCTGACATAGCGGACGGCGGGGCCGGCCGCGATCTGCATCGCCACGTCGCGGGCGAACGCGACGAAATCGTCATTGGTGGCGACAAAGTCGGTGTTGCAGTCGACCTCGATCAGCACGCCGACCCGGGCGCCGGCGTGGATGTAGGCCTGGACGGTGCCCTCGGTCGCGGTGCGCTCGCCGAGGTCCTGGATCTTCTTGCCCTGCTTGACGCGCAGGGTCTCGATCGCCTGCTCGATGTCGCCGCCGGCGTCGGTGAGAGCCTGCTTGCAATCCATCATCCCCGCGCCGGTGCGATCGCGCAGGGCCTTTACATCCTTAGCCGAGATCTCCACCGCGCTCACGAAGCACCAGCCTCCTCGGTGGCGACAGCCTCAACGGCCGGCTCGGGCACGGGGGTCTCGGCCACCGGCTCCGCAGGCGCAGTAGTCGGCGTTGCCTCGGGTGTCTCGGGCACGGACTCCGCGGGCGCAGCGGGCGCCGGCGTGTTCGCCGGGGGCTCCTGCGGCACAGCTGCAGGAGCGGGTACAGCCGGCGGCGGGGTTTTCGCAGCGGGCGCCTCAGCCGCGGGCACAGCGGCTGCCGACGACGATGTGGACGGCGGGACCGCCGCGCTCTGAGCCTGGGCGGGCTCGGGTGGAGTCGCCGCGCTCTGAGCCTGGGCAGCCGCGGCGGCTGCAGCGGCAGCCTTGTGCTCGGCGGCTTCTCGGGCAGCCTGTTCCTCGGCCTCGCGCTTGGCCTGTTCTTCGGCTTCGCGCTTCGCGCGGGCCTCGGCCTCGATGCGAGCACGTTCCTCGGCTTCCTGGCGGGCGCGTTCCTCCTCGGCGCGGAACACGCCGTGTCCCTCAGAGACCACCTGGCCGATCGCCTGGGTGATCAGCGCGCAGGAGCGGATCGCGTCGTCGTTGCCGGGGATCACGAAGTCGATCCCGTCGGGGTCGCAGTTGGTGTCGACCAGACCGATGATCGGGATGCGCAGGCGCCGGGCCTCTTTGACCGCGATCTCCTCGGTCTTGAGGTCGATCACGAACATCGCGTCGGGGACGCGCTGCATGTTCTTGACGCCGCCGAGGTTGGCGCGCAGCTTCTCCAGGTCGGCCTGTGCGGACATGCGCTCACGGGTGGGCAGCAGCGCCAGCTGGCCCTCGGTCTCATAGCGTTCGAGGTCGTGCAGGCGACGGATGCGCTGGTTGATCGTCTGGAAGTTGGTGAGCAGCCCGCCGAGCCAGCGATGGTTGACGTAAGGCATGCTGGCGGACTCGGCGACATCGCGGATCGTGTCGCGCGCCTGCTTCTTGGTGCCGACGAACAGAACGGTGCCGCCGCGATGGGCGAGCGTGCCCGCGAACTCCTGCGCCGCGTTCAGCAGCGTGGAGGTCTTGAGCAGATCAATGATGTAGATGCCGCCGCGCTCGCCATGGATGAAGCGGCGCATCTTGGGGTTCCAGCGACGCGTCTGGTGGCCGAAGTGAACGCCGGCCTCCAAGAGCTCCGCGATTCCTACCTTAGCCTGAGCCACGGGTGGTGTGCTCCCTTATATGTTGATTGTCGATGTGTTGCCGCGCGGTCGCCGCGGACCCGGAGATGGCGACTGTAGAGTGCCGTCCGGGCAGGGCCGCGATCGAGGTTCCGCGCGGGTAGAAGGTCGAATTGAGCCTGTCAGGATAGCTGTTTGGGGTCCACGCCGGACCTTTCGACCCGTTCCAACGCCGCACGCAGGTCGGCCGGCAGCGGCGAGGTGATGGCGATCGGCGCGCCGGTGAGCGGGTGCGCGAATGACAGGCACGCGGCGTGCAGGAACTGGCGCTCCAGGCCGAGCGCGCCGGGAGAGCCGCTCGGACCGTACTCGGGGTCGCCCGCGACGGGGTGGCCGATCGCCTGCAGGTGGACGCGAATCTGGTGGGTGCGACCGGTGTCCAGACGCAGGCGCAGAAGCGTGAAGTCCTCGAACACGCGCTCAATTTCAAAGTGGGTGCGGGCCTCACGCGGGTGAACGCCGTCGACGGCCATGCGTGTACGTAGGCGTGCGTCGCGCCCGATGGGGGCCTCGATCGTGCCGGTGCGCGCGGGTGGGCGGCCGTGAACGAGCGCGAGGTACTCACGCACGATGCGCCGCTCGGCGAGCGCGCGTTGCAACAGCCGGTGAGCCTCATCCGAGCGCGCGACGACGAGCAGGCCGGAGGTGTCACGGTCCAGGCGATGCACGATGCCGGCGCGCTGCGGATCGTCGCCGCCGGCCGCGGCGGGTCCCAGCAGTTGTGAGAGCGTGCCCTCACGATGTCCGCGCGCGGGGTGCACGACCAGGCCCGCGGGCTTGTCGACCACGAGCAGGTGCTCGTCCTCGTAGGCGATCGTGTACCCGGAGGTCATTGTCTTGGCGACTCGATCACGAACAGCAGCAGCGCCACGCCGAGCACGATCGAGGCGTCGGCCAGGTTGAACGGGGGCCAGCCGAGGGGCAGCTGCACGAAGTCCACGACCGAGCCGTCGCGGATGCGGTCGAGCAGATTGCCGAGAGCGCCGCCCAGGAGCAGGCCGGTCGGCAGCCAGATCAGCGGGCGGGAAGCATGCGTAGCAAAGTAGATGAGCAACGCGAGCAGGGCGAGGCCGACGAGGATCGTGACGATGAGCTGGTTGCCCGCCTCCAGGCCGAACGCGACGCCATGGTTGCGCGTGTCCACGAGCTCGATTCCGGGCATGAAACGGACCTGTTCGCCCTGAACGATCGAATGCGCGACGAGGTGCTTGGTGAGCTGGTCGAGGGCGAGCACGAGCGCCAGCACGAGCACGGCGCGTACGTAGGCGCTTGAGAGGACTGCGCGCACAGGCGAGCTCAGCCGTGGATGATGCCCTGGACGACGATCGCGTTGAAGATTCCAAGCGCGATGATCGCGACGATCGGGCTGAGGTCGAGGCCTCCGAAGCTTGGGAGCAGGCGGCGGAAGACGCGCAGGAACGGTTCGCAGATGTCGCGCAGAAAACCGAGTACGGCATCGGTCGTGCGCGAGTAGGGCGGGCGCAGACCGGCGGCGAACAGCAGCTGGACGACGATGTGCAGGATGATCAGGAGCGTGTAGACGTAGATCAGCGTCGACAGGTAGTCGGCGACCTGGGTGCGAGCGCTGGCGAGGATCATCGCGAGACCTTCAGGGAATCAACCCGAACAACCGCCACCCACACGCAGGTCATCGCCGGAGGGCGCGAGCGGGCTCCAGGACCGCGTCGAGAGCATCGCTGAACGCGGCCCGCAGACCGGCGCGCTCCAGCGCGTCGAGTCCGCGCGCGGTGACCCCGCCGGGTGAGGCGACCTCGCGGCGAACGGCGTGAGTGTCGTTCTCGCGCCGGCGCAGCAGCTCCGCCGTGCCGGCCAGGGTCTGCACGACCAGCTCGGCTCCCTGGGCCGCGGGGATGCCGTGGCGCACGCCCGCGTCGATCTGGGCCTCGGCGACGAGCGCGACGTAGGCGGGAGCGCAGGACATCAGGCCCATCGCGACATCGACGAGCGCGTCGGGCAGGACGACGAGCGTGCCGAGCTCGGCGAACAGCTCATGGACTTGTGCATCGAGGTCGGCGTCCTGGGCCGTGTCGGCCGCCTGCACGACTGCGCCCTGGCGTACCTCGACCGGGAGCGAGGGGATGAACCTGTAGACGGGCCGATCGAGATAGGCGGCGTGCAGCGCGGTCAGCGGTGTGGCGGCGAGGATCGAGGCAACCGCGCGTACGTGCGGGGCGAGTTCCGCGGCGACTTGATCGAGCTGGGCCGGCTTGTGGCAGAGCACGACCAGATCCGCGCGCTGCGCCACCTCGGCGTTGGTGGGCAGGGCCTCCCCTCCCACCTCCGCCGCCAGCGCCGCGGCGCGCTCGGGGAGCGGGTCCGAGCACAGCACGGGACGACCCCACCCGCGCGCGAGCGCGCGGGCCATGTTGCCTGAGCCGATCAGTCCTACTTGCATGAGAGCTCCAGGCTATGGCGATTCAGCAGCGCCCCTGACACGTGAGAGCCAAGACTGGCAAGGACGCAGTGAGCGAGGACGCAGCCAGGCGCAGGCTATCGCGCGTCAGGACTGGTTGAAGAAGCCCTTCTCGATGAGCCGCGCGCGCTCCTCCGCGGAGATCTCGACGTTGCGGGGCGTGAGCATGAACACCTTGTCCGCGATCCGCTGCATGCCGCCGTCGAGCGCGTAGGTCAGGCCGGAGGCGAAGTCGATCAGGCGCTTGGACAGGTCTGTTTCGGAGCTCTGCAGGTTGAGGATCACCGGGATCGAGTCCTTGAACTTGTCGGCGATCTGCTGCGCGTCGTTGAACGACTTCGGCACGACCAGGTGCACGCGCACGTCGCCGTTCCCGTTGCCGCCACGGGAGCCGACGGAACGCAGGGCTGTAGTGGAACGCCCGCGCGGTGCCTCGTCGTCGGCGAAGATGTCGTCGAACTCGTCGCGGCGGCGGCGCAGGCGGCGGACATTGGGTCGCTCGCGGTAGCGGTCCTCGACATCAGGCTCGGGCTCGTCGTCGTAGTCGTCGTGATACTCCTCGGCGAGGCCGAAGTAGACGAGGGCGCGGTGCCAGGAGTCTCGGAAAGCCATAGGTACAGGTGCGGAGTTCGCCCGGACGGCGAGTTTCCCTGCTAATGCTAGCCATCGGCCGCACCGACCGACCGGCGCTAAGAGTACAGCCTCGTGCCGATCCGCACGATGGTGGCGCCCTCCTCGATCGCGACGGCGAAGTCCTGGGAGGTGCCCATCGACAGTCGCGTAAGGCCACGCGCGGCGGCCAGCTCGCGCAGTGCGGCGAACCAGCAGCGGCTGTCCTGTGGGTCGGTGGCCAGTGGAGGCATGCACATCAGGCCCGTGACGGGTACGGACGAGCGCTCGATGTAGGAGTCGAGCTCCTCGGGCGCGATGCCCGACTTGCCGGGCTCGCGCGCGATGTTGACCTCGATCAGGATCTCCAGTCCGGGCCGGGCCAGCCCGCGATGACGGTCCAGTTCGCGCAACGCCGACTCGCTCGCGACCGAGTGGATCAGGCGCACGTGGGGCACGATCGCGCGCACCTTGCGGCTTTGCAGTTGGCCGATGAAGTCCCATTCGAACAGCTGCTCGTCGTGCGCGGCGAGCTTGGCGACGAGATCCTGCGCGCGGTTCTCCCCCACGAGCCGGATTCCGGCGGTGGCCAGCGCGGGAAGATCGTCAGAGTGCACGTACTTGGTCGCCGCGAGCAGTTCGACCGCACCTGGGTCTCGGCCGGCGGTGGCGGCTGCCGCGGCGATCTCCTCGCGCACCTGTGCAAGGTTGGCCCGAATCGTGTCGGCGCTCAGGCCGGTGATCAGCTGAGCCATGCCACCCCCGCCTGACGTCCCGCGCGTGTGGATTCACGTCGATGGGAGAAGAAGCGCTCGTCGCAGATCGTGCATGTCGCGACATCCCGCACGTCGGCCACCCCCGCGGCGTGCAGCCGATCCCGCGCGAGCGCCGCCAGGTCGAGATGTCGACTGCTGCGATGGGCTCCTGCGAACGCGGCGTGAACCTCCTCGCCGACCTCATAGCAGCACGGTCCGGCGCCGGGGCCGATGACCGCGACGATGTCACCATCGCCGCCGAAGTCACGCAGCGCGCGCACACCCTCCTCGAGCACTCCGGCGGCGAGACCGCGCCAGCCTGCGTGAACCATCGCGACCGTGCCATCGCTGCCCAGCGCGACGGGCAGGCAGTCGGCGGCCAGGGCCATCACGCCGATGCCCGTCACTGAGGTGGCATAACCGTCCGCATGGACCGGCGATTGGGCGGTGGTCGAGTCGAGCGCGGCGATATCGGTGTCGGTGTCAGCGCGGATGCGCAGGACGGTCGTGCCGTGCACCTGGTAGCCGCGCACCAGCCGCTGCAGACTCAACTGTGCCCGCAGATGCTCGCGCGCGTTAAAGCCATGCTCGTGGTCGAGACCGCCGACCGATGAGAGGTTGCCGTGGGCGCGCGTGGTGAACAGCGCGCGTCCGGTCCCGGGCAGATCGAATGCAAGTTCCTCGGTCATACGCGAGCCTCCAGGGCCGCTGCCAGCTCGGCCTCGCGACTGTCCTCCAACTCTCCGTCCAGCCTCCTGCGCAACGCGACATCGAGGCAGCGGCCGATCTCTGGGCCCTCGGGAACACCAGCGGCGAGCAGATCCTCGCCGGTGATTTGCAGATGTACGCCGTGCAACTCGGTGAGCCAGCGCCGAGCGGCGTCGGAGATGTCGTTGTCACCGCCCTCTGCAAACTGCGCAGCTGTTGCGCCGACCAGGGCAACGGTCTCCAGCGACGCGCGCAAGACGGCCTCGCGAATTGCCGAGGGAGCCTCCGCGAAGGCCAGTCCCTGAGCTATCGCTAGCCCTTTGGTCAGCGCTTCCAGCACCAGGTCTCGATCGGTCGCCGAGAATTCCCAATCGTCCAGCAACCACGCAATCTGCTTGTAGGCTTCGTCATGGACGATGTGATAGAGGGGATAGCCCCTCGGCTTCAGCAGCGTGGCCAGCAGCAGCAGGTCCGGGCGGGTGTCTGCGCCTGCCTCTGACAGCAAGGCGAGCGCCTGGTGAGCTGTCTCTTCGTCAAAGCTCAGTTCCGCGGGTAGCGCCCTCAGCAGGCCGAGGTCGTCGATCGAAGCGATTGCGGCCACCGTGTTCGCTTCACTCAGCGCCAGGCGCAGCTCTGTGCCGATACGGGCATGAGAGACCGTCTCCAGTGCGCCCGAGCTCACCGCCGCGGCAGCCAGGCCGGCAGTGTGCTCGTCGATCGCAAAGCTCAGCCGCGCGCGGTAGCGCGCCAGGCGCAGCAGGCGTGTGGGGTCGTCGATGAAGCCGGCGTCGTGCAGCACCCGCAGCCGACCGGCCGACAGATCCTCCAGAGCACCCGGGACACTGCGCAGCTCGCCGCGCTGCGCGCCACCGAGGGACAGGGCGATCGCGTTGACCGTGAAGTCACGACGCTGCAGGTCCTGCTCGGGTGTGCCCTCTGCGACCTCGGGCAGCGCTCCCGGCTCGGGATAGCGCTCGGAGCGCCGCGTCGCCACGTCGATCCGGCTGCCCTCCCACCACACCAGCGCCGTGCGGAAACGCTCGTGGGAGCTCGACTGGAAACGCTCGCTCGCGCTCTGGCCGGCCAGAGCGTTGAGGCGGCGTGCCAGCTCGTCTGCGAACGCCGCGGCGTCGTCGGCCACCACCACGTCCAGCTCGCGCGGGGTGCCGCCCAGCAGCAGATCGCGCACAGCGCCGCCAACCAGCTCCACATCGCCGCGACCATCTGCCAGCTCGAGCAGCTGCGGGCCACCCGGCTGATCGTGGAGTGCTCCGAGCACCTCAACGCCGGTGCGCAAAGACGTTGCCTTGCTCATCCGGCCTCGCGCACCGGCATTCCCGCGGCCGCCAGGTGCGCCTTGGCCTGCGCAACCGTGTAGCGGCCGTAGTGAAATATCGACGCGCACAGCGCCGCGTCCGCGCCCGCGCGCAGAGCCTCCACGAGGTGCTCCAACTCGCCCGCGCCGCCGGAGGCGATCACGGGCACGCCGACCGCCGCGCTGACGGCCGCCGTCAGATCGAGGTCGTAGCCGTCGGAGGTGCCGTCGCGATCCATGCTCGTCAGCAGGATCTCCCCCGCGCCGCGCTCGACAGCCTCACGGGTCCAACCGACGACATCGCGGCCGGTGGGGGTGCGTCCGCCCGCGAGGTATGCCTCCCAACGTGTGTGGGACTCGCCGCTGGCGCCGGTCGCGTGGGCGTTGACCGGAACGCCCCCATTCGTCCGTGCCTGGGTGGACTTGGCATCGACGGCGAGCACCACGCACTGCGAGCCGAACACCCGCGCCATCTCGTCGATCAGCTCCGGGCGTTGCAGCGCGGCGCTGTTGATCGAGACCTTGTCCGCGCCGGCGTCCAGCACCGCTTGGGCGTCCTGCACCGAGCGGATGCCGCCGCCGATCGTGAACGGCACGAACACTTCGTCCGCGGTCCGCCGCGCAAGCTGGGCGATCGTCTCGCGTCGCTCGTGCGTCGCGGTTATATCCAGGAACACGAGCTCGTCCGCGCCTTCGCGGTCGTAGTGCGCGGCCAGCTCGACCGGGTCGCCGGCATCGCGGATGTCGACGAATTCGACGCCCTTGACCACGCGGCCGGCGTCGACGTCGAGGCAGGGGATCACACGCTTCAGATGCACCCGCCCAGCCTAGATGGTCGGTGGACCGCGCCGCATGCGGCGCGGTCGGCGGGGCCGCATGCGGCCCCGCCTGGGACCCGCACATGTGCGGGTCCCGGCAGTGGGCGCATGCGCCCACTGCCGGGCGGCGCATGCGCCGCCCGCACCCACACTCCTACGCCCGCATGATCTTCAGGGCCTGCGCGACGGTGAAGCGCCGCTCATACAGCGCCTTGCCGACGATCACGCCCTCGAGACTCGCCTCCCCCAGCCCGGCCAGCCCCTCCAGGTCCTCCAGCCGCCCGATCCCGCCAGAGTAGATCAGGCTGCCGTCGTGAGCCGCCTGCGCTACACGGCGCACTTCCTCCAAGTCCGGTCCCTGCAACATGCCGTCGCGGTCGACGTTCGTGTAGACGAGCCGGCTTGCCCCCCTGGCCACGAGCCGGGCGATGACATCCTCGGGACGACCGTCGACGGTCTCGGTCCAGCCCTCTGTGGCGACACGTCCCTCGCGCACATCCACCGACACGAGCACCCTGTCGGGCCAATCCCCCAGCGCGCGCCCCAGCAGATCAGGGTCGGTGAAGGCGGCCGTGCCGAGGATCACGCGCTCGGCGCCCGCATCGAGCGCCCCGTGGATCGCATCCAGCGAACGCAGCCCCCCGCCGAACTGGACGGGGACCTCAAAGGCCTGTGCGATGCGCCCCAGATGGTCGAGATTCTGGGGATAGCCCGCGCGGGCTCCGTCGAGATCGACGACATGCAGGAAGCGCGCTCCCGCCTGCACCCATCCGTCTGCTGCCGCCAGCGGGTCCTCGTCGTAGAGCTTTCTCGCCTCGAAATCCCCCTTCGTCAACCGCACCGCGTGACCGTCGAGGATGTCGATCGCCGGATACAGGTTCATGCGGGAACGACCGCGCGGCCGCACAGGCGTGTGAAGTTCTGAAGCAGCGCCAGCCCGTGCGTGGAGGACTTCTCCGGGTGTGACTGCGTGCCGTAGACGTTGCCCTGTCCGACGATCGCGGCGAACGGCTCGCCATAGTCGGCGGTTGCCAGCACCACGTCCTCCTCGGCGGGATGGGGCGCAAAGCTGTGGACGTGGTACAGGTAGCTCGGGTTCGGCAGGCCCTCGGCCAGCGGTGTGGCGCCCAGCCAGTGCACCTCGCTCCAGCCGATGTGCGGCAGCTTCAGGCCAGGCGCGCTCAACCGGCGCACAGCGCCTGCCAGCAGCCCCAAGCCCTCGGCGCCGTCGTGCTCCTCGGAGCGCTCGAACAGCAGTTGCATCCCCAAGCACAGGCCGAGCAGCGGTACGCCCGCATCCACGCGCTCCGCCAGCAGCTCATCGAGGCCCGCCGCGCGGATCGCCGCCATCCCCGCGGGGAACGCGCCGACACCCGGCAGCACCAGCCCATCCATCTCACGCAACCGATCCGGATCGGCGCTCACCTCCACCCGCGCACCGACGTGCTCCAGCGCCTTCTCAGCCGAACGGCGGTTACCCATGCCGTAGTCGACCAGCCCGATCTGAGGCGTGATATCCGGCGCCTCGCGGCGTCCTCGGTCGCTCGTGTGCTTAAGCACACCACGCTCCCTGCGTCCTTGCGACGCTTGGATCTGACGCCTCAGAAGCCATTGGGTGCACCACTGATCATGTTGTCAGCGTGCCCTTCGTGCTCGGCACGCCCGTCTCGGTGGGGTCGATCGCAACGGCCTGGCGCAACGCACGCGCGAACGCCTTGAACGCCGCCTCGATCATGTGATGCGCGTTGGACCCCGCTTCGACGCGCAGGTGCAGCGTCAGCTTCGCGGCGTTCGCGAGCGCCCGGAAGAACTCCTCGGTCAGCTCGTGCTCGAACCCGCCCGTCGCGCCGGGCGGCAGCTGAGCCTCGAACAGCGTGAACGGACGTCCGGAGATGTCGATTGCGCAGCTCGCGCGGGCCTCGTCCATGGGCGTGGTCATCGCGCCGTAGCGGACTATCCCGGCACGATCTGAAAGCGCGCGGTCAAGCGCCTGGCCCAGCACGATCGCGGTGTCCTCGACGGTGTGATGCGCGCCCGTCTGCAGATCACCGCTCACGGTCACGTCCAGATCCAGGCCGCCGTGCCTGGCCAGCAGGTCGAGCATGTGGTCGAGAAACCCCACGCCCGTCTCGCGGGTGCCCGCGCCGGAGCCGTCGAGCGCCAGCGACAGGCGTATGTCGGTCTCGCCGGTCTTGCGCTGGATTGCGGCTGTACGAGGGGTCATGACTGTTGATTCTCGCGCACGCGCGCCTCCATCGACCTGGCGTGCCACTCAAAGCCCTCGGCGCGCGCGATCGGAGCGCCCGCCTTCGCCAGCTTTGCCGCGCTCTCGGCGCCGATCCGCACCTCCGACATCCTGCGCCGGAAGTGATGCGCCGACAGCCCCGAAGCGAACCGAGCGGCGCCCCCGGTGGGCAGTATGTGGTTCGAGCCCGCGACATAGTCACCGAATGCGGTGGCCGACCCCGCGCCGACGAGCAGACATCCCGCGGTGCGCACCAGCGGAGCCAGCGCCTCGGGCTCGGCGCCCACCAGCTGCAGGTGCTCGGGGGCGAAGGCGTTGGCCAACTCGATACCCGCGCGGCTATCGGGCACCTCGACCAGCGCACATACCGCCGGTTGCACCTGGGGAGCTTGCGCGTCGAGCCGCTCGAGCTCTTGCGCGACGGCGTCCAGGACGGTGCCCGAGCAGGACACCGCGGCCACGAGGCTCGCGCTGCCGTGCTCGGCCTGGGCCTGCAGGTCCAATGCCACCAGCCGCGGGTCGGCGTCATCGCCCATCACCACCAGCAGGTCGCTGGGCCCGGCGAAGCCGTCGATGCCGACAGCGCTCGACAGCTGGCGCTTGGCCTCCTGCACGTACAGGTTGCCGGGGCCGACGATCACATCCACGCGCGCCACCGTCTCCGTCCCGTAGGCCAGCGCCGCGATCGCCTGCGCTCCGCCCATTCGATACACCCGCTCCACCCCGAGCAGGCGGCAGGTCCCGAGGATCGTTGAGTCGATCTGCCCGTCACGACCGGGGGGAGAGCACACGACGACATCGAGGACCCCCGCGGCGCGAGCCGCGACCACGCCCATCACGGCCGTGCTCGGATATGGAGCGCGTCCACCCGGAACGTACACCGCCGCGCAAGACACCGGTATCTCTCTCAGGGTCACCCGCTGTCCCTGCGCCAGCGTCACCGAGACGTCCTCGCCGACGCCTGCCTGGGCCACCTCGGCCACATTGGCGATCGCCACCTGCAATCCCGCCACCACATCCATCGGCAGCTGCTTGATCGCCTCGTCTGACTCGTGCTCTGGCACGACCAGCTGTCGTGGCACGTCATCGGTGTCGAACCTGCGCGTATAGGTAAGCACCGCCTGATCTCCCTCGGCCCGTACCCCGGCCACGATCTCGCGCACGGCCTCCTCGGCGAGATCCCCGCCTGGGACGAGCTCGCGCAGACTGGCAGCCTCCTCGTGAGGCAGCAGCGTGCTACGCCGTTGCACCAGCACGCAAACGCTCCAGCAACTGATCGATCTGCGCCGCCTTCAGCTTGTAGGCGACCGGGTTTGCGATCAACCGCGCCGTGCACTCGACGATCTCTTCGCGCACGAGGAGCCCGTTCTCGCGCAGCGTCGTGCCGGTTGCGGTCAGGTCGACGATCGCATCCGCCAACCCTGTCAGGGGGGCGAGCTCGACCGAGCCTTTGACCTCGACGATCTCTCCCTGCCGGCCTGTCTCCTCCAGATGGCGGGCGGCTATGCGCGGGTACTTCGTGGCGACGCGCATCGCCCCCAGCCGGCGCAGCGCCTCCGCGGCCGGGTCCTCGCCCTGGGCGTTGACGCGGTCGGCGGTGGCGAACACCATCGTGCAGCGGCCATAGGAGAGGTCGAGCAGCTCATAGATCTGCCGGCGTCCGCGCTCGTGTGCGCCATGATCGGATGCCCGCCCACCCCGCTCCAAGAGGACGTCCTTGCCGGTGATCCCGAGGTCGGCGGCGCCGTCCTCGACGTAGGTGGGCACGTCGGACGGGCGCATCGTGATCACGCCGATGTCCTCGAACAGCAGCTTGCGGTCGTTGCTGCGCAGCTCGGCCGTATCCAGCCCGAGCGCGGCGAGCAACTCGACCGTGCCCTCGAACAGCGCCCCGCGCGGGACGGCGATCGTGAGTTCGTCGAGCGAGCCTGTCATGGCGGTTGCGATCATCATCCTCACCCCAGCGCCACTACGCCTGTCCCGCGCTCCTCGCCCGTGAGAGCGATGTGCAGCCGTTCGATGTCCAGCGCAAATCCCACGGCGGGTCGCGCCGCGCCGAAGCTCGCGAGCAGATCGTCGTAGCGCCCACCGCCGCCGATCGGCACGCCGAGGGTCGGGTCGTAGACCTCGAACACCGCGCCCGTGTAGTAGCCGATGCTGCGTACCAGGCCGAGATCGAATATCACCCGCTCGGCGACCCGCTCGTCCAGCAGTTCGCTCACCTGACGCATACCGGCGACCGCATCGGCCGCGGGCCCGGGCGGCGCCGTCAGCACCTCCGGCCCACCCCGGCGCTGGGGCGTGCTCAGCAGCAGTGCGGAGGACTCCTCGGCCAGGCCGATCCCAGCCAGTCGTTGCCCGAGCTCTACGAAATCCCGGCTCGCAAGGGCCTCCAGCAGGCCGGCGCGTGCGCTCGGGGCGATCTCCAGGCGATCCATCAGCGTGCCGAACAGCGACGCGTCGCCGAGCCCCACGCGGTAGTCCTTCAGGCCGGTCGCGTCCAGCGCGTCGCACAGCACGGTCAGCGCCTCGGCGGTGCCCTGCGGGGCGGGCGAGCCGACCAGCTCGATGCCGGCTTGCAGCAGCTCACGCGGCTGGCTCCACTGCGGGCGGATGCCACGGTAGCAGTGGGCGAAGTAACAGAACCGCAGCGGCTCGGCCGCTTCGGGATAACGCGTGGCGATGAGCCGCGCGATCGGCACCGTCATGTCCGAGCGCAGCACCAGCGTCGCACCGGTCTCGTCGAACACCCGGTGCACCGGACCCGTCCCTGCGATGCCGGCGTTGGCGAGCACCGATTCGTACTCGAGCGCGGGCGTATACACCTCGCCATAGGAGTGGCGCTCAAACACGCCGCGCAGCGCGTCGGTGATCGCGCGCAGCTCGCGCGTCTCGTCGGGCAGCACGTCGCGCGTGCCACTGGGGATCGGGTGGATCATGGGCTTGGTGGTGCCATTTACGCGTCCGCAGAGAGAATATCCAGGGATCTGGGGCTGCCGTTGTGCGGGACTGCGACGGCGTGTGCTGCGGCCACACTGTCGTCGCGCGCGCTGAACGCGAGTGCAGTAACAGCCATCTGCAGCGGTGTTCGCCCGGCGCGGCCATCGCCCTGCCTGGCTAGCTGTGAACGGCCGCGAAACCCGTCGTGACGCAACTTTCTTTGCAGCATCTCCACTTAGTTTTGGCTCTGGAATGCGGGTTTACAGCATGACCAGCTTATACGTACGTATGTTCGTGCAGGTCCGTCCGGCAGAGCATCTATCTTTACGAACACATGTTCCCACGGAGCACTCCACCCCCGCTCACGCGGCGAGCGCGCAACGCGCTCTCCCTGGCCCGCTCGTTCCTGTTGCTCGAGGACGACTACGACGTCGACTGGGAGGTCGATCAGGTCGAGTCTGGCCGGGACCGATCGAAGATCGACGAGATCTTCGATCGGCCAGCGCGTGGGCGGGCCGATACGCCTGCCGAGAGCCACGAGCCAGGCCCGCGGCATGTGGTTGGGAGACATGACACAGCTGCCGTTGATCTTCACCCCCATCGCAGGCCTTTGCGTAGGCGGTCCGCCCGGGTGCGCGCGGGCCAGCCAGCGCCTGCTTTCCAGGTCTGTCTCTGCCCTCTAGTGTCTCGATTCGAAAATTCGGTGAGTGTTTGCCGAGTGGATGGTCGTGATCTGACGTTCGATGGCGGCGGTCTGCGTACCGGTAGTACGTGGGCCGTTGACGGCGGGCGTCAGGTGCTGGCCGATTGAAGGTCATCGACCTTCAATCGGTAGACGCCGGGAAACGCCATCGAATTTTGAATCGCGACACTGAATAGTGGTCTTGGAATGGACAAGCCCACAGAGATAAGAACGGGCCGCCCTCAGGCGGCCCGCATGTAAAAACCGGCGGCGTCCTACTCTCCCAGGCCCTTGCGAGCCAAGTACCATCGGCGCTGAGGGGCTTAACTGCTCTGTTCGGAATGGGAAGAGGTGTTTCCCCCTCGCAATAGCCACCGGAAAAAGGTGAGAGACCGAAGAGTCATCCTCGGTCCTTCAAAACTGCACAGCGCCACAGCGGGTATCACTCCACAGCCCGGGCGCGAACGCCCCAGTTGCGGGATCAAAAAAATCCGTCAAGCCCTCGACCAATTAGTACCGGTCTCCTTCGGACGTTACCGTCCTTCCAGATCCGGCCTATCAACCTGGTGGTCTACCAGGGGTCTTACTCCCTCTAGGGGATGGGAGAACTCATCTTGAGGCCGGCTTCCCGCTTAGATGCCTTCAGCGGTTATCCGATCCACACGTAGCTAGCCTGCTATGCCCTTGGCAGGACAACAGATACACCAGAGGTGCGTTCATCCCGGTCCTCTCGTACTAGGGACAAATCCTCTCAATTCTCCAACGCCCACGGCAGATAGGGACCGACAGTTTTGTTACCACAGACTCCAAAAGGGCTGTGGGCCAGGTCATTTCTGCCTGACTCTGCATGTCGCCATGCAGCTCGGACTATATCTTCACGAAGGCATCACTCTCCGTGTTCGGCGTATAGTCTCTGAGGATTCTGGATTGCTAGGAATGAGCTCCTTCCACCGCACACTCCGGAAGCGGCCTCCGCCATTCATCGACAGTGCCTCTTCCAAAAGCCTGGAGAAACCTCCAGACGTGCGATGGACACCGAGCGCCATCTCTCTAACGATCGCTGCGAACTTCTCGAAGTCTTCCTGCTTGGAAGACAACAGAGGCGACCCTTCGAAAAAGGGAATCACGTGCCCCAGAAGGTCCTCTCGTCGTCGAACGACGTAGACCAAAGCACGATCTTTCCTTCCATTGGACTTGATGTAGCCGCACCCGCCAAATCGCTCGCGGATCAAACTAAGCACCTGAGCCCTGTCACCGTTCTGGCTGACATGAAACTCAGGGACCAGCTGATAGCCGCTACGACTTGTGGGGTTGCGGTTGACGGCGACTGCAAAGCAGCCCTCGCCATCCACATAGCCCGAAATGTAGCCATCCAGCCTTTCCTGCTGATTGTCCGCACCCGTCACATTGTCACTGTAGCTCCTGCTCCGGACAGAACAGTAGCTACGAGTAGTGCGGGATACTCGGATTTTCCAGCATATAGCCGAATTTACAGACAGCAACGGTTAACTTACTGTCTCACGACGTTCTGAACCCAGCTCGCGTACCGCTTTAATGGGCGAACAGCCCAACCCTTGGGAGCGACTCCACCCCCAGGATGCGACGAGCCGACATCGAGGTGCCAAACCGGGCCGTCGATGTGGACTCTTGGGCCCGATAAGCCTGTTATCCCCGGAGTACCTTTTATCCGTTGAGCGACGGCACTTCCACTTGCTACCGCCGGATCACTAAGACCTGCTTTCGCACCTGCTCGACTTGTCAGTCTCGCAGTCAAGCTCCCTTGCTACCTTTGCGCTCTACGCACGATTTCCAACCGTGCTGAGGGAACCTTTGCGCGCCTCCGTTACATTTTGGGAGGCGACCGCCCCAGTCAAACTACCCGCCTGGAACTGTCCAGCACCCGGATTCACGGAATGCTGTTAGAAATCCAATACACCAAGGGTGGTATCTAAAGGTTGGCTCCACGCCGGCCGCAACCGGCGCTTCAAAGCCTCCCACCTATCCTGAGCGAGATGCACCGAATCCCAATACCAAGTTGTAGTAAAGGTTCACGGGGTCTTTCCGTCTAGCCGCGGGTACTCGGCATCTTCACCGAGACTGCAATTTCACCGAGCCCATCGTTGAGACAGCGCTGAAGTCGTTACGCCATTCGTGCAGGTCGGAACTTCACGTGATCTCTCGTCACCCGAGAGCGCAGACTATACCTTCACCTCATCCAGCACCCTTAGAAGCGTGGCCTTTGAGTGACGCCGCTTTCCGAGGTTCATCTCGTAAGCGATGCTAACTATCTCTCTCAGACCGTCACACTGCAGATGATCTCCTTGTTCGACCATCCGGCAGACGCAGGAGAAGCCTGCACAGCTTCTCGCCTTGTCTCCCCGCAAGGGGAAACGCTCAAAGTGAGGCAAGATCCTATTTGTGAGATCCTCGATTGAACGCGCCTCGTACTTGAAGGTGCGATCACTCTTGGACTCACGGATCCAACCACAACCGAAGAACGCTTGCAGATCTTCCAGCAGTCCCAGATCCTTCTCATTGAGCGAGAGCGAAAACGATGGTCTCACCTCGAGACCGGTTCGTAGCTTCGCACGGATGGCCAACGAGATGCAAAAGCATCCCTCGCCATCCGTCAGACCTGTCACATACCAGGGATCCAGCGGTACTGCCACTTCATAGGCGCCTTGTCTTTCGATGAGGGCCGGCGTATTGCGCATCACATAGATTTTCGGACTTTCCGAAGCGTGACACGCCTCTCCTTTCGGATCAGTCGTTAGGGGGTCACTAGGACTTCCCTCGGGATTGCCCGCTGCCACTGTGGCAGGGAGGGTTTCCCCGATATGAGCCGGTTCTCGATCGCCTCTCGCGAGGCGGTGGGGCAAGTGTTTGTGCTTACCCGACAAGGAATTTCGCTACCTTAGGCACTTTTGTTACGCCCCTCTTGGGAGAGACGGCTAGGTCGTTTCTTGTTCCGCCTAGCTCTCCACGTCGCCATGGAGGTCGGACCATATCTTCACTCCCGGCCAGGAAGTGTTCAGCGTATGGCCTCTGAGGATTCCGGCGCACTGCCGGCCTTTCCTGCTGATTGTCCGCACTCGTCACATTGTCACTGTAGCGCGCCGTTCGGACAGAACATTGCGCTACGAGTAGTGCGAGATACTCGGATATCCCAGCATATAGCTGAATTTTATAACAGCCATGTTACTAACCGTTATAGTTACGGCCGCCGTTTACCGGGGCTTAGCTTCGCTGCTTCGGGTCAAGCCCTAACAACTCCACGTAACCTTCCGGCACCGGGCAGGCGTCAGCCCCTATACGTCGTCTTACGACTTAGCAGAGACCTGTGTTTTTGGTAAACAGTCGCTTCAGCCTATTCACTGCGGCCCCCTCGGGCTCCAGACGCGAAGTCCTTCACCCTACTGGGGCGCCCCTTATCCCGAAGTTACGGGGCAATTTTGCCGAGTTCCTTAACGATGGTTATCTCGATCACCTTAGTATTCTCTACTTGCCCACCTGTGTCGGTTTTGGTACGGGCACGCGCTTCCTCCCTAGAGGATTTTCTTGGAGGTATGGCGTCGGGGACTCGCCGGCTCAGAGCCAGCTGGCATCGCACCTCGGGTTGAATGCAGCCCCGCATTTAACAGGGGCCGCCCCTACATGCTTACCCCAGGACAACCATCGCCTGGGTTCCCTTAGCCTTCCTCGTCCCCCCATCGGTCAAACGGAAGCGACGTGGTACAGGAATATCAACCTGTTGGCCATCGACTACGCCTTTCGGCCTCGCCTTAGGTCCCGACTAACCCTGAGCAGACGAACTTTACTCAGGAATCCTTGGGCAATCGGTGGAGGGGATTCTCACCCCTCTTTCGTTACTCATGCCGGCATTCTCACTTCCCACGCCTCCACGGCTGGCTTACGCCGCCGCTTTACTGGCATGGGAACGCTCTCCTACCGCGCGCTATCGGTCCGAAGACCTATAACGCACCCGCAGCTTCGGTGACTAGCTTGAGCCCCGTTACATTGTCCGCGCTCGAACACTTGACCAGTGAGCTGTTACGCACTCTTTCAAGGATGGCTGCCTCTAAGCCAACCTCCTGGTTGTCTATGCACTCGAACATCGTTTCCCACTTAGCTAGTACTTAGGGACCTTAGCTGGCGGTCTGGGCTGTTTCCCTTTTGACGCTGAAGTTTATCCCCCAGCAACTGACTCCCGGAGTAAACGTGATTGGTCTTCGGAGTTTGCCTGAAGTCGGTAACCTGGTAGGGCCCCTAATCCAAACAGTGCTCTACGGCCAACACGCAATTTATCCGAGGCTATACCTAAATATATTTCGGAGAGAACCAGATATCACTGAGCTTGATTAGCCTTTCACTCCGACCCACAGGTCATCCGCCCAGTTTTCAACCTAGGTCGGTTCGGCCCTCCACGAGGTCTTACCCCCGCTTCAGCCTGCCCATGGGTAGCTCGCTCAGTTTCGGGTATACCGCCTACGACTATGTCGCCCTATTAGGACTCGCTTTCGCTACGGCTCCGCTCATCGCTTAACCTTGCCGCAGACGAGTAACTCGCCGGCTCGTTATGCAAAAAGCACGCGGTCACAGGACAAGCCTGCTCCCACCGCTTGTAGGCACGCGGTTTCAGGTACTATTTCACTCCCCTTCCGGGGTACTTTTCACCTTTCCCTCACGGTACTTGTCCGCTATCGGTCACCAAGGAGTACTTAGCCTTGGAGGGTGGTCCCCCCAGGTTCAGTCCGCGTTTCACGGGCGCGGACTTACTCAGGAACGTCTGACAGGAGATCATGCAGTTTCGTCTACGGGACGGTTGCCCTCTATGGTGCGCGGTTCCACGCGCTTCGACTACCACACAATTTTGTAACTCCTGCCGGGCCGGACATGACCCGGAACAAACGCCCTACAACCCCTGACAGGCAACGCATGTCCGCTTACACCTGCCAGGTTTGGGCTGATCCCCTTTCGCTCGCCACTACTCAGGGAATCTCTGTTGATTTCCTTTCCTCGGGGTACTGAGATGTTTCACTTCCCCCGCTTGTCTTCGCCCGGCCTATGTGTTCAGCCGGGGATAACGCCGCATTACCAGCGCTGGGTTTCCCCATTCGGGAATCCACGGGTCAAAGGCTATTCAGCGCCTAACCGTGGCTTATCGCAGCCGTTCACGCCCTTCATCGACTCTTGGTGCCAAGGCATCCACCGTGTGCCCTTACTATCTTGACGGTGATCTGGCCCAACATGACGTAACCATCCTATTGTTGCGCTCCTTGCGGAGCACGACGGGATGGATCGATCACGCAGGGCCCGGTGATACCCGTTATTCAGCCGCCGCTTATCGATGGCGGCTGATGTGGCTTCTGTGCAGTTTTCAAGGACCGTGGAGGGCCGTGATTCATAGTGTCGTCGGTCTCCGCTTCTGTCGAGCACGTCAACTGCGACGTGTCTCACGGTGACCGGCGGACTATGCCGGTCTCTCAAAACTCAACAGCATGCTGGGGTCGTTTTGCGACCGCGGCCGGTTTGTGCTCCCCAAGTAGTAAGGGCCACATGCGACGTACGGTCATCCAGCCAGGTTCGGTCGACATGCTAGGCCCGACCGCTCGTATACCGTCCGGCCAGTTCGCGCTCACGAGGAGCACGACTCCAGACGGTCGCTGCGATCGGGGCACTGTTATGTGCTCCCTAGAAAGGAGGTGATCCAGCCGCAGCTTCCGCTACGGCTACCTTGTTACGACTTCACCCCAGTCACGAGCCCCACCTTCGACGGCTCCCTCCCTTGCGGGTTAGGCCACCGGCTTCGGGTGTTGCTCACTCCCGTGGTGTGACGGGCGGTGTGTACAAGGCCCGGGAACGTATTCACCGCGGCAATGCTGATCCGCGATTACTAGCAACTCCGCCTTCATGCAGGCGAATTTCAGCCTGCAATCCGAACCGAGACGCACTTTAAGGGATTCGCTCCACCTCGCGGTATCGCAGCCCTCTGTATGCGCCAATGTAGCACGTGTGTAGCCCTGGACATAAGGGGCATGAGGACTTGACGTCATCCCCACCTTCCTCCGGTTTGTCACCGGCAGTCTCGCATGAGTCCCCAACTGAATGC
Organism: uncultured Solirubrobacterales bacterium; assembly: GCA_963749285.1. Classification (GTDB taxonomy): domain Bacteria; phylum Actinomycetota; class Thermoleophilia; order Solirubrobacterales; family Solirubrobacteraceae; genus Palsa-744. The sequence continues at coordinate 1,206,974 of CAVVMD010000002.1, forward strand.
TGGCAACATGCGACGGGGGTTGCGCTCGTTGCGGGACTTAACCCAACATCTCACGACACGAGCTGACGACAGCCATGCACCACCTGTGAAAGTGCCCCGAAGGGAAGGTGTGTTTCCACACCGGTCACTCACATGTCAAGCCCAGGTAAGGTTCTTCGCGTCGCGTCGAATTAAACCACATGCTCCGCTGCTTGTGCGGGCCCCCGTCAATTCCTTTGAGTTTTAGCCTTGCGGCCGTACTCCCCAGGCGGGCAACTTAATGCGTTAGCTTCGACACAGGGGGAGTCGACACCCCCCACATCTAGTTGCCATCGTTTACAGCGTGGACTACCAGGGTATCTAATCCTGTTTGCTCCCCACGCTTTCGCGTCTCAGCGTCAGTCACGTCCCAGCGAGCTGCCTTCGCCATTGGTGTTCCTCCTGATATCTGCGCATTTCACCGCTACACCAGGAATTCCACTCGCCCCTTCCGGACTCTAGCCCGACAGTATCCACCGGCATTCCAGGGTTGAGCCCTGGACTTTCACAGCGGACTGATCGGGCCGCCTACACGCTCTTTACGCCCAATGATTCCGGACAACGCTTGCACCCTACGTATTACCGCGGCTGCTGGCACGTAGTTAGCCGGTGCTTCTTGTGAAGGTACCGTCACTCCGTCCGGCTATTCACCGGAGAAGCTTCGTCCCAACTGAAAGGGGTTTACAACCCGAAAGCCGTCTTCCCCCACGCGGCGTTGCTGCGTCACGCTTTCGCGCATTGCGCAAGATTCCCCACTGCTGCCTCCCGTAGGAGTCTGGGCCGTGTCTCAGTCCCAGTGTGGCTGATCGTCCTCTCAGACCAGCTACCCATCGAAGCCTTGGTGAGCCGTTACCTCACCAACAAGCTAATGGGCCGCGGGCCCATCTCGATGCGGAGGCCGAAGCTTCCTTTCCCCTTGCGGGCACATCCGGTATTAGCCCGAGTTTCCTCGGGTTGTCCCGGTCATCGAGGCAGGTAACCCACGTGTTACTCACCCGTTCGCGGCTCTGCCCCAGGGCAAGCCCTGGTTCGTCGCTCCACTTGCATGTGTTAAGCACGCCGCCAGCGTTCGTCCTGAGCCAGGATCAAACTCTCCGTGAAGAACTTCACGTCGAGCTGTCATTGGTTTTCCGCTCACCCGCCGTGCGCGAACGCGCGACGAGCTCACGTCTGCCGGGACCCATACACCGTGGTCTCGGCCCATGACGGGGTACTGCTTGTTCTACTTTGACTCTTTGGTCCGCCACCGGCACGGCACGCGAAAGCGCATCGCCCAACGGCGGGTCGAACCTGGACGCACACCACGATCGAGGTCGATCGTAGGTGCGCATGCTGTTGAGTTTTCAAAGACCGCCATCATGCCTCTCCGTAAGGCTTTGCTTCCTTGCGAGAAGACCGATCCGGCCCAGCGCCCGCAGGCGCGTTTTTGGGCCGACCGGGAAGTATAGCGAGATATGGCCGGACTGTCTAATCGGCGCGCAGACGGCGAAAGCGGCGCTTGCCCACCTTCAGCACGGCCCCGTCGGCGCGCTCCAAGGCGACATCGTGCTCGCCCCGCTCGAGCGCCGCGTCATCCAGCGAGACGCCTCCCTGGTCGATCAGGCGTCTGGCCTGCGAACGGGACATGTCGAACGCCTCGGCCATCGTCTCGGGCAGGTGCACCATTCCGTCCTCGCCCGCCTGGATGCGCGTCTCATCGACCTGCTCCGGCACCCGGTGCTCCACGAACACCCGATCGAACTCGCGCTCGGCCTGCTCCGCTTCCTCGCGGGAGTGCAGCAGGCTCACCAGCTCGCGCGCCAGCTCGCGCTTCGCGTCCCGCGCCTGGAGCTCGGCGGGGGGCTCTCGATGCAGCAGCAGCCGGTAGTACTCGTCGATCGCCTCGTCGGGGATGCTCAGTGTCCTGCCGTACATCTCCTGCGGAGCATCGGTGACCCCGATCTGGTTGTCCAGCGACTTGGACATCTTCTGGCGCCCGTCGGTGCCCACCAGGATCGGCATCGTCAGGATCGCCTGCTCAGGCTCACCGTACGCACGCTGGATGTCTCGCCCCAGCAGCAGGTTGAACTTCTGATCGGTGCCCCCCAACTCCACGTCCGCCCGCACCGCCACCGAGTCATAGCCCTGCAGCAGCGGATACATCAGCTCGAGCATCGAGATCGGCTCCCGCGCCGCCATGCGTTTGGCGAAGTCGTCTCGCTCCAGCAGCTGCGCGACCGTCGTCGTTCCCACCAGCTTGAGCAGCTCGGCCATCCCCATGTCCAGCCACTCACTGTTGTGTCTGACCTCCAGGCGCTCGGGATCGCTGTCGAGGATCTTTGCCGCCTGCCCCTGGAATGTCTGCGCGTTGGCCTCGATCTCCTGCTCGGAGAGCATCGGGCGCAGGCTCGACCGTCCGGATGGATCGCCCACGCGCGCGGTGTAGTCCCCGACGATCAGCACCACCTTGTGGCCGGCGTCCTGGAACTCGCGCAGCTTGCCCAGCACGACCGCATGCCCTAGGTGGATGTCCGGCGCCGTGGGGTCGATGCCGAGCTTGACCCGCAGCTGCCGCCCCGCGGCACGTGCCGCACGAAGCCTGGCCGCAAGCGCACCCTCAGGCAGGCTGTCGACCGCGTTGCGCGCGAGTCGAGCAGCTTCCTCGGCGGCCACGTCAGGTGCGTTTCCCATCAATGGCCAATGCTATTGCACGACACGAGTCGCAAACGCTCCCGATTCGGGTCTGGTCGGGGTCTGGTCGGCGCATGCGCCGACCAGCCGAGCGGTGCATGCACCGCTCGGTGGGGGGCGTGCATGCACGCCCCCCGGGCGGGGCCGCATGCGGCCCCGCCGCCCATGTCGCATGCGACATGGGCCACAACATCAGCTCTACAAGTCATGCGCCACGGCGGATTTCCGCGCATGCACGGTTCGCCAGGCCGTATATGGCCTGGCCCCACCAAATCAGCCGTTGCTAGACTCTCGCCCTCTGTGGAGTCCGCCGCACTGCCCCCCCGCGGGCGGCCACGACTGAAGAGGCTGCGCTTCCTGCTGATCCTCTTCGCCGTGCTGCTGCTCGGCCTCGTCTCCTTCGTCTTCGGGATGTTCGTCGCCGTCGCCTCCGACCTGCCCTCGCTGACGAAGTTCTCGCAGTTCAAGGACGAGCAAAGCTCGGTCCTGCTCGACGATCTCGGCCATCCGATCGGGGTCGTCAGCCAGCAGAACCGGGTGATCGTCACGCCGTCTGAGATTCCGACGATCGTCAAGGAGGCGGTGATCTCGATCGAGGACAAGCGTTTTCAGACCAACAGCGGCGTCGACATTCGCGGCATCGCGCGCGCGTTCGTCCAGGACGTCCTGCACAAAGGCAGCGTCCAGGGCGCCTCCACGATCGAGCAGCAGTTCATCAAGAACGCCCTTCAGGCCCAGTCGCACCGCACGATCTTCGAGAAGCTGCGCGAGGCGGCGCTGGCCTACCAGCTCTCGCACAAGTGGTCCAAGGAAAAGATCATCACGGCGTACCTGAACACGATCTATTTCGGCAACGGCGCCTATGGGATCGAGGCAGCCGCACAGACCTACTTCGGACGGGAAGCCGGCCATCTCGGCTGCGGCACACCCAATCACCAGCTGTGCGTACAGCAGTTGCAGCCGTGGGAGGCCGCGCTGCTGGCCGGCATCATCCAGGACCCCACCGCGTATGACCCGGCGAACCATCCCGCGGCCGCGCGCGCGCGCCGCGACGTTGTGCTGCGCCAGATGCACGAACAGGGCTACCTGACGAAGACGATCTACGAACAGAGCGTGACCCAGGCGCTGCCCGCCCCCGTGAACGTTCAAGCCCCCGAGGAGGAGACGGTCGAAGGGGTCGACGCCGGCTACTTCACCAGCTGGGTGCAGCAGCAGGTGATCGAACGCTATGGCGCCCCCCGCGCGTTCGAGGGGGGCCTGCGGGTCAAGACGACGCTGGACCTCGAACTGCAACATGCAGCCGAACAGGCGATCGAAGGTTACCTCGCCTATTCCGGCGATCCGACCGCTTCGCTCGTGGCGATCGAAAACTCGACCGGTGAGGTGCGCGCGATGGTCGGCGGACGCAGCTATGACCAGAGCCCGTTCAACCTCGCCACCGAGGGTGAGCGCCAGCCCGGCTCGTCGTTCAAGGCCTTCGACCTGGCCGCGGCGCTGGAGGACGGCATCTCGCCGGATTCCACCTGGACCTCCAAGGAGAAGATCTTCATCGTCCCAGACACCGGCGGCCACGAAAAGTTCGTCGTGCACAACGACGAAGGCGCGTACTCGGGCTCGAACACCCTGACTGGGGCGACGGCTTTCTCGGACAACTCGATCTTCGCCGAAGTCGGCCTGCAGGTCGGCACCCACCGGATCGCGCACGTCGCCCACGAGATGGGCATCACCACCCCGATCTCGACTAACCCGGCAATGACGATCGGCGGGCTGAAGGTGGGCGTCACGCCACTGGACATGGCCCACGCTTATGAGACGATCGCCCACGACGGGCGCCGCGTCAGCGGGACGCTGGCCTCCGAACCGGGTGCGCCGGTCGGTATCCAGGAAGTCGCCTCGCCCGCTCGCCCCCTTCCCGATGGCTCGCACCAGGACGTCAATCACGTGATGACCAGGCCCGTTCTGCCCCCCGGCATCGCCACGACCGAGACCTCGATGCTCGAAACGGTGCTCCAGTACGGCACCGCCAAAGCCGCCGCGATCGGCCAGTTCGCGGCCGGCAAGACCGGTACCACCTCCAACTATGGCGACGCCTGGTTCGTCGGCTGGGACCACAAGTACACGGTCGCCGTGTGGGTCGGCTACCCCAACGGCCTGGTCCCGATGACGACCGATTTCAACGGCGGTCCTGTGCTCGGCGGCACCTTCCCGGCGTTGATCTGGCACGACTTCATGATCTCCGCTCTGCACATCGACAAGACCCGCGCCGAACAGGCCGCTGCGGCAGCCGCCGCGCGCTCGGGCAAGACACGCGAACAGTCGACCACCAGCACCTCCGAAGAACCCGTCTCGCCTTCGAGCTCAGCTTCCGGTGCGTCTCAGTCGGCCGAAGAAAAGCTCTCCGAACGGCACTCGAGCCCGAGCACCGGAGCAGGCGCCGGCAACGGCGGAGGTGCAAGCGAACACGGCGCCGGCACACCATCCGCGCCCGCCACCCCCGCTCCCTCCACCCCCTCGACTCCGGCTGGGCCGGGCGGGGCGCCCAATCAGCCGGAAAGCTCGCCCGCACCGAAAAGTAGCGGCGGCGGCGGCGCGAGTCCCGAAGCCACCGGCGGGGTCAGCCCCACCGGCTGACACACCGGACAGCGGACAGGGCGCAGGTTGGACAGGGTGGGGTCCGGGCCGGACGCCAGATTGAACGCTTCTCTGAGTTGCCTGCACGCACGCGCGTGACCTTCAGAACGAGACGCTCCCACACGCACGCCACGCGCGCGCGTGGCCCTCACAACGAGACAACCACCATCCTCACGTACGCGCACGTGGCCCTCATGGCCAGACACCGCCATCCACACGCGGGCGCGGCCTCGAGACGTGGGGATTGCCCGCCACGCAGAACCGCCACGGCAGCTCCACGGCCTTCGTGATCCCGATCCGTGTGCCGGCCACTATCGCCGGCTCGTCCCAGCCGTCGACGCGCGGACCGATCGTGACCGGACCCGTGCGCAGATCACCCCCGTTCTCCGACAGCTCGATGCCTAGTGCCTGTGTGAGCTTGCCCGGTCCCGAGCACAGCTCCACATCGCCACCCGGGCGATCCCCGAATGCTCCACGGCGGGCGCGCATCTCCTCGATTCCCTCCAGCGGCTCCAGCGCCCTGATCAGGACCGCCGCGCCCACCCCTTCGGGCTCGCACACCGCGTTCAACAGCGCATGAATCCCATAGGAGCGATACACGTACGCGCGACCCGGCGCCCCGAACAGCGTCTTGGTACGCGCGGTCAGCCCCACGAACGCGTGACACGCCGGCTCTGACTCGTGATAGGCCTCCGTCTCGACGATCACCGCACTCGACCCGCCGTATGAGACGGTACAGCCGATCAGCGCTTGGGCGACTTCCACGACCGGGCGATCGTAGAACGCCTCCGGTAGCCCCTTCCGCGCCGGCGCTGTCAGCAGACCCGGCGGCGGCGGCTCAGCCATCCGCCGGGCAATCGAGCGTCGCCCTGGCCAGCTCGATCTGCTCACGCACCCGCGCGAGCGAGGTGCCCCCCTCAGACACCTTGGACTCCAACCACGATCTCTGCGTGAGCACTTTGCGATACGCGTCCTCGTGTGCGGCCAGTATCTCGCTGTGTTCCGCCAGCTCATCCGTTGTCAACCCGGACAACTGCCGCCCGCCGTCGAGCGCCGTCCATACCAGCCCGGCGACGATGCCGTGCGCCTCGCGGAACGGGACGCCGAGCTCCACCAGCAGGTCGGCCACATCAGTCGCGGCGATCAGCTCGTCCGCGGCGGCCGCGCTCAGGCGCTCGCGCTGGAACTTGACCCCCGCGACCATTCCCGTCGCCGCCGCGAGCGCCAGCTCGATCGTGTCGACCGCGTCGAACAGGTGCTCTTTGTCCTCCTGCAGGTCCTTGTTGTACGTCAGCGGCAGCGCGTGCATCACCCCGTGCAGCGCAGCGAGATGCCCAACCACGCGCGGCGCCTTGCCGCGCAGCAGCTCCGCGGCATCGGGGTTCTTCTTCTGAGGCATGATCGAGCTGCCCGAGCTCCAGGCGTCCGGCAGCTCACAGAAGCCGAACTCGCTGCTCGACCACAGCACCAGCTCCGCGCCCAGGCGGGACAGGTGGGTCGCGCACGTCGCGGCCGCGTTCAGGTAGTCGAGCACGAAATCCCTGCCCGACACCGCGTCGATCGAGTTCGGCACGACCTCCGCAAACCCCAGCTCACGCGCGATCTGGCCGCGATCGGTGTCAAAGCTCACGCCCGCCAGCGCCCCTGCCCCCAACGGCAGGCGCCCCGCCTCGCGCTGGGCAAACGCGAACCGCGCACGATCGCGCGCGAGCATCCAGAAGTACGCGAGCAGGTGATGGCCCAGATATACCGGCTGCGCGCGTTGCAGATGTGTGTACCCGGGCATCGCCCAGTCCACGTGCTCCTGCGCTCGCTCCAGGAGCGCCTCCATCAGCACCTCGATGGCCACGCGCGCGGTGTCCGCGTGCTCGCGCGTGTACATCGCGAGATCGGTCACGACCTGGTCGTTGCGCGAGCGCGCGGTGTGCAGCTTCCCGCCGACCGGCCCCGCGATCTCGGTCAACCGCCGCTCGATCGCCATATGAATGTCCTCGTCGTCGGGCGCGAACGGGAACTCCCCCTCCGCCAGCTCGTGCTGCACCTCATCCAGCCCCGCCAGCAGCGCGTCGCGATCCTCCGAGGCGATGATCCCCCGGTCGGCCAGCATCCGCGCGTGCGTGCGCGACTGGGCGACGTCGTATGGCCACAGCCGTCGGTCGAACCCGATCGAGGAGTTCAGGCGCTGGAAGTCGGGGTGCTGAGGCTCGCGGAAACGGGACATGGAGGCGTCAGTGTATGGGGGTATGCGCAGCGCGCGATGCGAGCACATTCCCCCCGTGCTTACGAATCTGGCTCAGTGAGCGCGGCGACGTCGTCGAGGTCTATGGAGCGGGCGCTAGCGCGCTTCATATTGATCAGGTCGTCGCGTCCGGCCACGGCGATCTTCATCTCCCCCAGCCCGATCTCGAGCGCTCCCCGTCGCAGCTCGTCGTATGGTGGGGCGCCCGGCGCGTCGTGCAGCACATCGATCGCGCCGTGACGCGTGACAAACTGCCACATCGTCGCCCGCGGCAGCATCGCGGCGTCGATCGCCAGGCCCTCGCTTCCGGGGTTGAGGACGCGCGCATCGATGGCGTTCAAGGCATCAGCCAGGCGCGCCAGGTTGGATTGATCGGGACGCGGGAACACATTGATGTCGATCGTCGTTCGAACGTGCCCATGAGTCTGCACCGCGAGTCCACCGACAAGCACATACTCGACAGCGTGCTCGGCCAGCACCTCGAAGATACGCTCTGCGTCAAGCGGCGTGTCGGGATCCATCGCTCGCCTCGCGTCCGGCGTCTCGCAGACGCCCAGCCATACGGTTCGCCGAGATTGCGAGCTGCAGTCGTTCCGCCGCAGAGCGCTCACGCACGGTCGCCAGGTGGACGGGATCCCAGCGCCCGCGCAGCCGGCGCGCCTGCAACTCTGGCTCATAGCCCATCGCGAGCAGCAGCGCCTGCACCGTGTCCCACGTAGGCGATGTCAGACCACGCTCGATCCGACTGACGGCAGCCTGTGTAGTGCCGGCCCGGCGCGCAAGCGAGCGCTGACTGAGACCGAGTCGCTGACGGTACTCCAAGATGAGAGTTCCAACCTGTGCGATATAGATAAGTATATCAGAGATCAAGCACGGGTTTTAGGGCTCGTGCCAGAATATCTGCCGGGATTGAGGCCGCCGCTTCGCGGCGTCAGCCACCACCCACGATGCTCGACGTGCCACCAGCACGCCTGCGCCCGCGTGCGGCGTCTGCCATCCACGGCCCGACACCCTCAACCCACCACCTATTCTGGCACGAACCCTTACCGACAGATCGCCACACGCAGCGCCTGAGTCACGCGCGCAACCTGCCCTTCACTCATCTCCGAGTAAAACGGCAGCGCCAGACTGCGCGCCGCCACGTCCTCGCATACGGGAAACTCGCCCTCGCGGTGACCGAACCGCTCGCGGTAGTAGCTCATCAGGTGGATCGCGGGTAGGTACGGCTTGCTCTGCACTCCACGCTCGGCCAGTGCGCGCACCGTCCCGTCACGGTCCACTCCCTGCGGCAGCTGCACGACGAACACGAACCACCCCCGCACGTCACCGTCTTTGTCCTCGCACGGCAGCTCGATATCCTCGATCCCAGCCAGCGCCTGCCTGTACCAGCCGGCGACCTGCGCCCGCGCCGTCAGCATCTCCCCCAGCCGCTCCAGCTGCACGATCCCCAGCGCGCAGGCGATGTCCGACAGCCGGTAGTTGAACCCCAGCCGGTCGTGATCGAGCCAGCCCATGTCCTTGGCCCGGCCCTGATTGCGCTCGGAGTCGATCCGTTCCTTGATCTCCCGATCGCCGAGCGTGACCATCCCCCCCTCGCCCGTGGTGATCTGCTTGTTGGCATAGAACCCAAACACCGCCGGATGCCCTCTCCCCCCCACTGCGATCCCGTCGGCATGACTCGCGCCCAACGCCTCGCACGCGTCCTCCACGATCCCCAGCCCGTGCCTCTCAGCGATCGCCTCGAACGCCGGCATGTCAGCGGGATACCCAAATATGTGCACCGGCAGTATCGCCTTCGTCCGCTCGGTAACCGCAGCTTCAGCTGCCTTGGGATCGAGGTTGAGCGTCACCGGGTCAATATCGGCAAACACAGGCGTCGCCCCCTCGTACACAACCGCGTTAGCCGACGCTACGAATGAGAACGGACTTGTAACCACCTCATCCCCCGCCGTCACCCCCACGGCCCGCAACGCCAAATGCAACCCAGCGGTCCCACTGCTCACCGCACTGGCATACGGCGCCCCCACGCGAGCGGCAAACATCCGCTCGAACTCAGCCAGCTTCGGCCCGAGCGACAGCTGCCCCGAACGCAGCACTTCCAGCACAGCCGCCTCCTCGGCCTCCCCAAGCACGGGCCGCGCAAGCGGTATCAAGCCATCCGCGTCACCAGAGCCATCTATCAGCTCTCGGAGGTTCGAGATCCGGACGGCCGGACTCGCGCCCTGCACAGCATCAGAACCCGGCACTACGTCCTTCCGGCCGACCGGAGGCTCGACACCGGAGAGGGCTTGCCACTCTGCATCCCATACTCCAGCGAATCAACCAACGCGTCCCAAGATGCCGCGATCAGATTCTCCGACACCCCAATCGACCCCCATACCTCCTGCCCATCCGAAGCATCGATCAGCACGCGGGTAACCGCACCGGTCCCCTTCGTCTCATCGAGTATCCGAACCTTGAAGTTGACCAGATCAATCTCCTTCAGGTGAGGATGTATTTCCCCGATAGCGTCGCGCAGCGCCCGGTCCAGAGCATGCACTGGCCCGTTCCCCTCCGCGGTGCGCACATACCGCTCGCCACCTACCCAAATCTTGATCGTGGCCTCCGTAGTGGCCCGCCCGTCGGCGTGCTGCTCGACGATCACCCGCCAGGACTCGAGCTTGAACAGCGGCTCGTACTCAGAGTCCACCTCCCTGCGCATCAGCAACTCGAACGACCCGTCCGCCGCCTCGAACTGATACCCCTTGTGCTCGAGCTCCTTCACTCTCTCGACGACCCGTTTGGTGAACTCATCGTCGGTCGCGATCCCTGCCGCGCGCGCCTTCTCCGCGATTGTGGCGCGCCCCGACAGCTCGGAGATCAGCACGTCGCTGCGATTACCCACCAACACCGGCTCGACGTGCTCGAACGCCTTACTGCTTTCACGCACCCCCGCCGCGTGCATCCCCGCCTTGTGCGCGAACGCATGCTTGCCGACGTACGGTTGCGCCGGGTCCGGCGTGCGGTTCAGCAGCTCATCCACGAGATGCGCAGTCTCCGTCAGGCGCACCATTTGCTCTCCCGGCAGCACCTCATAGCCCATCTTCAACTGCAGGTCCGCGATGATCGTGATCAGGTTTGCGTTGCCGGTGCGCTCGCCGATCCCGTTGATCGTGCCCTGCACCTGTGTCGCACCCGCCTGCACGGCGACGAGCGTGTTGGCGACCCCGCAGCCGGTGTCGTCGTGAGTGTGAATTCCGAGCGCGACGTCCGGCATGTGTGTGTGTACAGTCTCGACCGCCTTTTGCACCTCCTGCGGCAGCGACCCCCCGTTCGTGTCGCACAGCACCACCCGCTCGGCGCCCGCCCGCGCCGCGACCTGCAGGCATTCCAGAGCGTACTCCGCGTCTTCCTTGATGCCGTCGAACACATGCTCGGCGTCGAACAGCACCCGCTTGCCGTGAGCGATCAGGTAGGAGATCGACTCGCCGATCATGCTCAGGTTCTCCGCGCGCGTCACCTTCAACACCGTCTCGGCCTGCAACACCGAGCTCTTGCCGACGAGCGTGCATACGGGCGCGAACGACTCCACGAGCACGCGCAGCCCCTCGTCCGCCGCTGCGGCCACCCCGCGCCGGCGCGTCATCCCGAACGCGACGATCTCCGCCGTGCGCAGCGAGGTCTCGCGCTCCAGCAGCTCGAACAGTTCGAGCTCCTTCGGGTTCGACGCGGGAAACCCGGCCTCGATCATGTGCACTCCGAGCGAGTCCAGCGCGCGCACGACCCGCACCTTCTCCGCCGCGGTCAGCGCCATGCCGCCGCCGCCCATGCCGTCGCGCAGCGTCGCGTCGTATAGCTGTATGTCGGCCATCCTCGGCTCTCTACCAGCCTAGCCCGCCGCGGATGAGCCACTGGGCGCGGCGGCGGCCCGGGCCGCTTCATCCGAGCCCGCGCCACTCGGCGTCTGCAGCGCTGGCGCGTCTACCACGTCAAGCCACTCGCGATAACGCTCCGAGCGCCCGTGGATGGCATCGTCGAACGCGGCCTGCAGCACGCGCGTGATCTCACCCGGCTCACCCGTCCCGACCGGATGGTCATCGACTTCGCGCACCGGCACCAGCTCGGCCGCGGTGCCGGACAGGAACATCTCGTCGGCCAGGTACATCTCGGTCCGAGCGATGTTGCGCTCCACGACGGTGTAGCCGAGATCTTGCGCGATCTGCATGACCGAGCGCCGCGTGATCCCGTCGAGGATCGAGTTGTGCTGCCCGGGCGTCGCGATCTCCCCGTCACGCACGACGTACACGTTCTCCCCCGTCCCCTCGCACACGTAGCCGTGTTCGTCGAGCAGGATCGCCTCCTCGTAGCCGGCCTTGATCGACTCGATCTTCGCGAGCACGCTGTTCAGGTACTGGCCGGAGGCCTTCGCGTGCGGGATCAGCGAGCGCGGGCTGATCCGCTCCCACGAGGACACCTTCGCGCGCACGCCGTTGCGCATGCCCTCCTCGCCGAGATACGTGCCCCACTCCCAGCAGGCGATCGTGACGTCCACGGGCGCCTGTAACGGGTTCAGCCCCATCTCGCCATAGCCGCGGAACACGATCGGGCGGATGTAGCACGAGCGCAGCCCGTTGCGTGCGACCAGCTCGCGCGTGGCGGCGCGCAGCTGCTCGGCCGAGTAGGGCACCGGCATGTAGTACAGCTCGGCTGACTTCAGCAGGCGCTGCACGTGCTCGGCGTTGCGAAACACGGCCGGCCCGAGCTCGGTGTCGTAGCAGCGCACGCCCTCGAACACGCCCGTCCCGTAGTGCAGACCGTGAGTCAGGACGTGGACCTTGGCGTCCTCCCATGCGATGAATTCTCCGTTCATCCAGATGAGGTCCGTCGGGTCCACGTTCATCTCGCTCCTGATTAGAGGTTGTTCAGTACCGCTTCGGTCGCCTTCGCCGTACCGTCCGCTCCGCCCAGGTCGGGGGTGCGCAGGCCGTCCTCCAGCGCCTTCTCAACGGCCGATTCTACCGCCGCTGCCGCGTCTGGCAAATCGAGTCCGTGTCTGAGCATCATCGCGGCCGACAGGAACATTGCCAGCGGATTGGCCGTGCCCGTGCCCGCGATGTCCGGCGCGGAGCCGTGCACGGGCTCGAACAGGCCCGGAGTCGGTTCCTCGCCCCCGGCTCCCAGCGACGCGCTTCCCAGCAGCCCGATCGAGCCGGTGATCATCGCCGCCTCGTCGCTGAGGATGTCTCCGAACATGTTCTCGGTGAGGATCGTGTCGAAGTGCCTCGGCCCTGCCACCAGCTGCATCGCGGCGTTGTCCACGAGCATGTGTTCGAGCTGGATGTGCGGGAACTCGCGCGCGTGCACGTCCATCACGATCTCTCGCCACAGCCGCGATGTCTCCAACACGTTCGCCTTGTCCACGCTCGTCACCTTCGCCCGTGCCGCCGTGAACGCGGTGCGCGCGATCCGTTCGATCTCCGCGGTCGTGTAGGCGCACACGTCGCTCGCGGAGTCTGCCGTGCGCGTCTTCTCGCCGAAGTAGATCCCACCCGTCAGCTCCCTGACGACGAGCAGGTCCGTCCCTTCGATGCGCTCGCGCTTGAGCGGCGAGGCGTCATACAGCGCCGGCAGCGGCTTGACCGGGCGCAGGTTCGCGTACAGCCCCAGCCCCTTGCGCAGCCCGAGCAATCCCTGCTCGGGGCGTGGCGTGTCCGGATCCGTTGTGTCCCACTTCGGCCCGCCCACAGCCGCCAGCAGCACCGCGTCGGCGTTGCGGCATGCTGCCAGTACCTCGTCAGTGAGCGCCGTGCCATGCGCGTCGATGCAGGCGCCCCCACACAGGTGCTCCTCGAACTCGAACTCCCCCACTGCTCCAAGCACCTGCAGGGCAGCCGCCATGATCTCCGGGCCGATCCCGTCTCCGGGCAGCGTGACGATGCGGTGCACGCTCATAGAGATGTGGTGACCGGTCCGGTCCGCTCGCGCTCGCCCTCGTAGGCGGCGATCCGCCGCTCGTTGTCGAGCGTCACGCCGATGTCGTCCAACCCCGCGAGCAGGCGCCGGCGAATCTCGTGGTCGATCTCGAATGCGACCTCACGCCCCTCGAAGCGAACCTCCTGCGCGTCGAGGTGGATCTCCCCCTCCCCCACCCGCGCCAGCGCCTGGCAGTCCTCTTCGCTCAGCACAATCGGAAGCAAGCCGATCTTCGTGCAGTTGGAGTAGAAGATGTCCGCATAGCTCGGCGCGACGATCGCCTGGAAGCCGTAGTCCTGCAGCCCCCACGGCGCGTGCTCGCGGGAAGAGCCACAACCGAAGTTCTCCCCGGCGACGAGGATCGGGTTGGCGGGCAGATCCCAACCGGGCTCCTTGGCCCAGTCATAGAACAGGAACTGCCCGAAGCCCGTGCGCTCCACGCGCTTGAGGAACTGCTTGGGCATGATCTGGTCGGTATCGACATTCGAACGGTCGAGGTGGCTGACCGCGCCGGCGATGGTCTGGATCGGCTCCATGGTCAGCTCCAATCCCTGATGTCAGTGAAGTGCCCCTCGATGGCCGCTGCGGCGGCCATCTGCGGAGAGACGAGATGCGTGCGCCCGCCGCGGCCCTGGCGCCCCTCGAAGTTGCGGTTGGACGTCGACGCGCAGCGCTCGCCCGGAGCGAGGATGTCGGGGTTCATGCCAAGGCACATCGAGCAGCCGGCCACGCGCCAGTCAAAGCCCGCCTCGCGAAACACCCGGTCAAGGCCCTCGGCCTCGGCTTGTGCCTTGACCTGCTGGGAGCCCGGCACCACCATCGCGTTCACGCTCGATGCCACCCTGCGCCCGGTGACCACCTCGGCGGCCGCGCGCAAATCACCGATGCGCGAATTCGTGCACGAGCCGATGAACACGCGGTCGATCGCGATCTCCTCAATTGGCATGCCGGGTGCAAGCGCCATGTAATCGAGCGCTCGCTCTGTCGCCTCGCGGTCAGCCGGACTGTCGAACTCATCAGGCGAGGGCACACACTCGGTGACCGCTCGCACCATTCCCGGGTTCGTACCCCAGGTCACCTGTGGAGAGATGGCCGAAGCGTCGATGACGACCTCGCGGTCGAAGGCGGCGCCCTCGTCAGTATGCAGCCCGCGCCAACCCTCGATCGCGGCGTCCAGCTCGGCGTCCCTTGGGGCGCCCGGACGCTCCTGATCGACAAACCAAGCGAACGTCATCTCATCGGGCGCGATCATCCCCGCGCGGCCGCCGCCCTCGATGGTCATGTTGCAGACGGTCATCCGGCCCTCCATCGAGAGCGCCTGAATGGCCGGACCGGCGTACTCGATGACGTGGCCGGTCATCCCGCCGACGCCGAGTTGACCCAACGTGCCGAGGATCAGATCCTTGGCGGTCACCCCAAAGCCGAGGGCGCCCTCGTAGCTGATCCGCATCGACCGCGGCTTGTGCTGGACCATGCATTGCGTCGCGAGCACGTGCTCGACCTCTGACGTGCCGATCCCGAACGCGAGCGCGCCGAAGGCGCCGTGCGTGGAGGTGTGCGAGTCGCCGCAGACGATCGTCATGCCCGGCTGCGTCACGCCGAGCTCGGGCCCGATCACGTGCACGATGCCCTGGCGGTCTGACCCCAGCGAGTAGACGGGCACGCCGAACTCCGCGCAGTTGCGCTCGAGCGTTTCCACCTGCACGCGCGAGAGCTCGTCCTTGATCCGCGCGGCGACCGGGGTACCGTCGGTCGGCGTGTTGTGATCGGCGGTCGCCAGCGTGCGGTCGGGACGACGTACCGGGCGCCCGGCCATACGCAGGCTGTCAAACGCCTGCGGGCTCGTGACCTCGTGGACGAGATGCAGGTCGATGTAGAGCAGCCCATGGGCGACCTCGTGTGTCTCCCAGATCTTGTCGAACAGCGTGTCTGGCATGATCACCGGCCCTTCTCGTCGTGGATGCTGAACACTTTCTTGATGAAGTTGATGGCCATCTAGCTCCGCCTCAATCCCGCGCTGACGACCGCCAGAAACGCGGCCTCGGCATCGGTCGGATTCTCAAAGTGGTGGGGCAGGTCCGCGTCGAACGTGACGCAGTCGCCCTCGCCCAGCTCGTATCGCTGCCCGTCGCAGACGAGCGCCACCGAGCCGCGCTCGACGAGCGCCGTCTCACGGCTGCCGGGCTCGTGCATCGGCGCGTCGTCCGCCGCGCCCGTGGCGCCGCCCCGGGCAAGCGTGTGGTGCGAGAGCTCGGCGCGCTGGCCCGGCTGGTCGGAGGTCATTACCTCAAAGCGATGTCCACGCCGCGCGTTGCCGCCGCGCCGGCGCCGCGAAGCGCGGACGATCGTCACCGCCCCATCCTCATCCAGGCGCAGCAGCTGGGAGAGCCGCAGCTCGAGACCCGTGGCGATCCTCGCGGCCACCGTGAGCGTGGGGCTCGTCTCGCCGCGCTCGACCTGCGAGAGCATCGGCGCGCTCACCCCGCTGCGCTCGGCCAGGTCGCGCAGCGAGAGCCCTGCGGCCTCGCGCAGCGCCTTTACGCGCGCGCCGATCACGGCCGGCAAGACGGCTTGGGTCCAGTCTGTCCGCTGGCCTGCGATCATGGTAGCTTCCATTACAGATGTATGCTATCACAGACGCTGGCTTGTCCTCGCCGCAGGAGTCGGCCGGGCCTGAGCATACGGGTGGCCCGGGACCACCTCGATCCCGAGCCATCCCGTACGTTTATCTCACTTCAGGCTCATGTCATGATTTCGATTTCTTTCGCTGGCGTGATCGTATATTCCAGCATCTCCAGACCGGCTTCCTTGAATTCGGTTGCGGCGGAGATCAAGCCTTCGAGCGTGAATTTGACTTTCACGCCGCCCACTTCGCAAAGCACTTTTGGCAATTCACATTCTTTTAATGCCTGTTCGGCATTTGTCTCTTCGTATAAGACTTCAAAGCTTTTGACGTTAGCGTTGACCTGATTGACGGGTATTCGGCCAAGCACCTTACCCCTGTACTTATCTTTGAATAGACCACATTCCACTGTGGTTTCAGGGAATAAGATCAGAATGCCCGCAGTTAATTTTTTATTTACTAAGAAATCTACCAGATGGAATTCAGGGTCGACTAAGATAACGCCTGCAGCATCACCCGCTGTCTTGCATTTGGCGGTTCCCCCGCTGGCTTCTTCACAGCCCCTGAAGGTGAAATCCATAACACCTAATCTTTTGGATGTGATTTCCCCATTGCTCGTCACTTCTCCTTTACACACCATTTTAAAGGTTTTACCTTCGAGGGTCTTTGTTTCGAAAGTCGCGCCTTTTGCGGCTTTACCAGTAAATGCTATAGGGTACGTTTCGGGTAAGAAGATTGGGTTCCCACCTTCTTCTTTTTCTTCCGCAAGCGCAGTCGATGCCCAACCACAGGCGAGGATGAACACGGTCGCGAGGGCGACGCAGGACAACTTGAGTAGGCGCATTCTTCAACACTCCTTCGTATATAGATATTGAAGCCGCAAAAACGAAGCGCTCCATCGCGAACACCTGTCTTTGTGGCACTTCGCGGCCGACAAACTTTATCAATCGGCATCGCGATCGCTCAGCGCCGCGCCTGATTCAGACACTGATGTCTCTGACTAACCAATCGCGCACCGGTGGGGCCGCGCCTGGTCCCCGCAGGTGCGCGACGGGCGCATTCCCAGTAAATACTCAGTCCGCAGCTGCCTCCGGCAGCCCGATCGCCTCATCCGCGCGCGAGCGCGCCCGCGCGACCGACAGCGCGCGCACGTACGCGCGCGCAGCCGCGTCGATGATGTCAGTCGAGACACCCTGCCCGGCGCCGGAGGAGCCGTCGACCTCGACCACGACCGACACCTCGCCGAGCGCGTCCTGGCCCTCGGTGACCGCGCCGATCGTGAACTCGCCGAGCTTCGCATCGACGCCCGCGGCCGCGTTGATCGCGCGGAACACCGCGTCGATCGGTCCATCCCCGGTGAACGAGCCCTCGCCCGTGCCGCCGTCGGGCAGCGTCACCGCCACGCGCGCGTGCGGCGGTCGCCGCGAGGAGGCCTCGACCTCGAACCAGTCCAGCGCATAGCCGGAGATGTCCTCGCCGCGCAACTCGTCGGTGACGAGCGCCTCCAGGTCCATCGCCGTGATCTGCTTCTTGCGATCGGCGATCTCCTTGAAGCGCTTGAACGCTGTGTTCAGCGCCTGGCCGTCCAGCTGAAACCCCATCTCTTGAAGCGCGTCACGCAGCGCGTGGCGACCGGAGTGCTTGCCCAGCACGAGCGAGTTGCTCTTCAACCCGACGGTCGTCGCGTCCATGATCTCGTACGTAGTGCGCTCCTTCAGCACGCCGTCCTGATGGATGCCGGCCTCATGCGCGAACGCGTTGCGCCCGACGATCGCCTTGTTCGGCTGCACCTGATAGCCGGTCAACCGTGAGACCAACCTGCTGGTACGCGCGATCTCGGTCGTGTCGACCCCCGTCCACAACCCGAGGCTTGGCTCGCGCGTGCGCAGCAGCATCACGATCTCCTCCAGCGACGCGTTGCCGGCGCGCTCGCCGATCCCGTTGATCGCGCACTCGACCTGCCTGCAGCCCGCTTCCACGCCCGCCAGCGAGTTCGCGACGGCCAGCCCGAGGTCGTCGTGGCAGTGCACCGACACGACCACCTCGCGCAACCCCGGCACCAGCCGGTAGAGCTCTTCGAACATCGCCGCGTACTCGCGCGGCATCGTGTAGCCGACCGTGTCGGGCACGTTGATCGTCGTGGCGCCCTCATCGAGCGCGACCTGGATCACCTCGGCCATGTACTCGATGTCCGAGCGCGACCCGTCCTCGGGTGAGAACTCGACGTCGTCGGTGTACTCGCGCGCCTGGGCGACCGCGGCGCGCGCCTGTCCCAAGACATCCTCGCGCGTGGTCTGCAGCTTACGCTCGATATGGATGTCACTCGTGGCGATGAACGTGTGAATCCGCGGGCGCTCTGAGTCCTTCACCGCGTTCCAGGCGGCGTCGATGTCCTGCTTTGAGGTGCGCGCCAGCCCGCAGATCACAGGACCTTCGACCTCGCGGGCAATCGCCTGCACCGACTCGAAATCGCCCGGCGAGGTGATCGGAAAGCCCGCCTCGATGATGTCCACCCCCAGCCGCGCGAGCTGGTGGGCGATCTCCAGCTTCTCCTGGCGGTTCAGCGAGATTCCCGGCGACTGCTCGCCGTCGCGCAGGGTCGTGTCGAAGACCCTGACCCGGTCTCGCTCATCTCGCGCGGATGCTGCTGCATGTGCTGCGTCCTGGTCGCTCATGGTGTCGTTCCTGCTCCTTCTCTATCTCGTTGACGCTTCCTCTCTGCTGGGTATGCGGCTACGCGGCCGCCACGCGCTATTCCCCCCGAGGGGGGAGCTGCAGGAGAAGCGAAAGGGACGAGATCCGGAACGACATCTGAAGGTGCAGATTAGCACCGAACTACGGCGTCAGGACGACCTTCCCGACGTTGCGCCGTTCGGTGATCATGTTGTGCGCCGCGCCGGCTTCCTCGAACGAGAACGTCCCTGCGACGACGGGCTGGATCGTGCCGTCGCCGGCCAACTCACGCAGCGCGGCGCCCACTTGCGCGCGGCGGCGCTCGTCCTGGGAGAGCGTGTACATGTTCAGGCCGATCACGGCCTTGGACGCGGACATCTGCTTGATCAGGTTGAAGCGCGGCATGCGCAGGGCGGTTTTCACTGCAGCTACGGGGTTGCGCCGCTCGCCGGAGACGACCCCGGAGGCGCCGAACGCGATCAGGCGCCCGCCGGGACCGAGCAGCTCGTAGCTGCGACGGAAGCTCGCGCCGCCGATCGCGTCCATGATCACGTCGAACTGCGGCAGGCCCCGCTCCCAGCCGGAGGTCGTGTAGTCAAGCGGGTGATCGACGCCCAGTTCGGAGATGCGCGCGTGCTTGCCGGGCGAGGCGGTGCCGTACACCTCGGCGCCCTGACGCTTGGCGACCTGTGTCGCGGCGATGCCAACGCCGCCCGCGGCCGCCTGGATCAGCACGCGTTCGCCGGATCGCAGGCTGCCGAAGCCGAGGAGTCCCATCCAGGCCGTCCCGTAGTTGACGGGGATGGCCGCTCCCTGCTCGAACGTGAGCCCGTCCGGCAGCGCCTGCACGCCGTCGGCGGGCACAACCACCTGCGAGGCGTAGCCACCGAACTCGGTACCGGCGATGACCCGCTGGCCATGGCTCAGGGGGTGGGCGGGGGTCGATGCCCCCTCGCCCAGCTCGAGAATCGTGCCTGCGACCTCATAGCCGACCACACACGGAGTGTCGGGCGCGTCAGGGTAGAAGCCCAGGCGCGCCATCACATCGGCGAAGTTGATGCCCGCGGCGGCGACGTCGATGCGCACCTCTCCCGGACCGAGCGTCGGGTCGGGGCGCTCCTGGACCTGCAACACCCCCGGTCCCCCATGCTTGGTGATGACGACAGCTCTCATCCCGCCGGTCACCCTACTCGATCAGCCAAGATCGACCGACCAGCCGTTGACAAACCCATCCGACGCGACGATCTCATCGACCACCTCGTCCGGCACGCGTGCGTCGGTCGTGACGACCATCGCCGCCAGGCGCTGCTCCTCCCCATCGGTGTGCCCATCGGGCGTGTGACCGATCGCGGCGGAGGAGATGTTGATGCCGTGCGCCCCGAAGATCGTGCCGACGCGCCCGATCATGCCGGGCAGGTCCTGGTAGCGAAACACGGTCACGTATGGCGCGAGCTCAATCGTCAGGCGCCGGCCCTGGACCTCGACCAGATGAGGCACGCGGTTGGGACCGATGCCGGTGCCGGCGACCGCGACCCGCGCATCCCCGGCGGCGACGGTGACCCGGATCAGCTCGTTGAAGTCCTGCGCCTCGGAGACCGCCTTCTCCTCGACGATGATCCCCCGCTGCTGAGCCATGCTGGGGGCGTTGACGAGGTTGACCTGCTCCTCCGTGCGTCCCTGCAGCGCGCCCTGAATCACCGCGAGCGTCAGCAGGCGCGTGTCGAAGTCGGCGATCCGGCCGAGGAACGCGGCCTCGATGCGCTCGACCGAGCTGCCCTCGGCGAGCTCCATCGCCAGGCGTCCGAGCTGCGTGGCGAGCGGCAGGAACGGACCGAGCACCTCCATGTCCTCGGCGCCGATCGCGGGGATGTTCACGGCCGTGGAGACGACCCCGCCGGTGAGCGCAGCCAGTACCTGCTCGGCGCTCTGATAGCCCGCGCGGTCGGTCGCCTCCGCGGTCGAGGCCCCCAGGTGCGGCGTGACGACCACGTTGGAGTAGCCCTGGAACAACGGGTAGTCGGTGATCGGCTCGGACGGGAACACGTCGAGCGCAGCGCCGCCCACCTTGCCGGAGTCCAAGGCATCCTGCAGCGCCGCGTCGTCGATCAGCCCGCCGCGGGCGACGTTCAACACGCGCACGCCGTCGCGCATGCGCGCGAACGCGGCGGCGTCGAGGAAGCCTTCGGTCTCCGGCGTCTTGGGCAGGTGCACGGTGATGAAGTCCGCCTGCGCGTACACGTCCTCGGATGAGTCGGCCTTGTCCACCCCCAGCTCGCGGTAGCGCTCGGCGCTGACGAATGGGTCGAACGCGAGCACGCGCATGCCAAACCCCCGCGCGCGCTGCGCGACGAGCTGGCCGATGCGCCCGAAGCCGAGGATGCCGAGCGTCTTCTCGTACAGCTCGACGCCGGAGTATTTCGAGCGATCCCATTTCCCTTCGTGCAGCGACTGGTGGGCCTGGGGGATGTTGCGGGCGAGCGCGAGCAGCAGCGCGAGCGTGTGCTCGGCGGCCGTGACGACGTTCGACTGCGGGGCGTTGGCGACGACGATCCCGCGGCGCGTGGCGGCGGGCACGTCCACGTTGTCCACGCCCACCCCCGCGCGCCCGATCACGCGCAGGTTGACGGCGCGCTCGATCAGCTCGGCGGTCATCTTCGTGGCCGAGCGGATGAGGATGCCGTGGTAGACGCCGATGCGCTCGTTCAGCTCCTCCTCGGTCCAGTCGACGCCGAGATCGACGTCGCAGCGAGTGCGCAGCAGCTCGATGCCCGAGTCGCCGACCTTCTCCTTGACGAGTACCTTCAGGCGAGCGCCGTTCTCCTCGCCCGGTGTGCCCCGCGTGCTCGCCACCGTGCTCATCGGCCCAACCTGTCCACGACCCAGTCGATACACGCCGTCAGCGCACGCAGATCGTCCGGATCGACCGCCGGGAACATGCCGATCCGCAGCTGGTTGCGCCCCAGCTTGCGATACGGCTCGGTGTCGACGATGCCGTTCGCGCGCAGCGTCGCGGCGACCGCCGCCGCATCGACCTCATCGCTGAAATCGATCGTCCCGACGACCAGTGAGCGCTTCACCGGGTCCGCGACGAACGGTGTCGTGTATGCGGTGCGCTCTGCCCATTCATACAGATGCCCGGAGGACTCGCGCGTGCGCGTGACACACCAGTCCAGGCCACCGCCGTCCAGCATCCAGCGGATCTGATCGGCGAGCAGGAACAGGGTCGCGACGGCGGGCGTGTTGTATGTCTGGTCCTTACGCGAGCTCTCGAGCGCCGTGCTCAGCGACAGGAACGCGGGGATCCAGCGCTCGGATGCCGCAAGCGCCGCAATCCGCTCCTGCGCGGCGGGGCTGAGCAGCGCGACCCACAGACCGCCGTCCCCGGCGAAGCTCTTTTGCGGGGCGAAGTAGTAGGCGTCGGCCTGGTCGATCTCCACGGGCAGTCCGCCCGCGCCGGAGGTCGCGTCGATCAGCACCAGCGCGTCGCCGGTCGCGGCGGGCCTCGCCACTCCGACCATCACCCCGGTGGAAGTCTCGTTGTGCGCCCACGTCACGACGTCGACGGGACCGTCGGGGGTGGCGAGCGCGACCGGGTCGGGGGCGTCGCCCGGGTTGGCGGACACCACGATCGGGTCCTCCAGAAACGGCGCGCCGGTCGTGACGGTGGCGAACTTCGAGGAGAACTCGCCGTAGGTCAGGTGCAGCGCACGGCGCTCGATCAGCCCGAACGCCGCGGCGTCCCAGAACGCCGTCGCGCCGCCGTTGCCGAGCGCGACCTCATAGCCCTCAGGCGCGGAGAACAGCTCACGCAGCCCAGCGCGAATCTCCCCCACGAGCGCCTTGACCGGCTTCTGGCGGTGCGAGGTGCCCATCACCGCGGCCCCCTCTCCAACCAAGCGCGCGAGCGCCTCGGGTCGTACCTTCGACGGCCCGCAGCCGAAGCGCCCGTCGGCGGGACGCAGCTCGGCGGGGATCGTCAATTGCGTTGTGTCTGGTGCTGTCGCGGACTTCGGCGTCATGGGCTTCCTCGTTTCGGCTTCGAGGGTTTGCTGATCTAGAGGTGCCCAGGCGCGCGGCGATACTGCGAAGTCGCTCCCCGGTGGTATGCCTCCACCTTGTCATCTGCTGCGCCAGTCGCGACTGCCTGCGAGTGTAGCGAACGTAAACCTCTTGATGGTGGGAGCTCTTGGACTCGGGATAGTTCTGTGCGACAGCCTGAACCCTGCCACGAGGGCCGGCTTTGCCGGCCCGACGTCCGAGCCCTGAACAGCGGGAGGAATGATGGGCAGCCCGCCCGTCCCGAGGGCCTGCCCTCCCCCAGCTAAAAACTGGGCTTGATCCAGTCCATGTGCGAGCGCAGCTCGCCGCCGACGTGCTCGACCTGGGTGTCGGCCTGCTCGGCGCGCATGCGCAAGAAGTTCTCCTGGCCGGCGCGGTTCTCGGCGATCCACTCGCGCGCGAAGTCGCCGGACTGGATCTCTGCGAGGATCTGGCGCATCGCGGCGCGCGTCTGATCGGTGATGACGCGCCGGCCACGCGTGTAGTCGCCGTACTCCGCGGTGTTGGAGATCGAGTAGCGCATCCCGGCGAGACCCTTCTCATACATCAGGTCGGCGATCAGCTTGAGCTCGTGCAGACACTCGAAGTAGGCCATCTCGGGGTCATAGCCGGCGTCGACGAGCGTCTCGAACCCGGCCTGGACGAGCTCTGAGGCGCCGCCGCAGAGGACCGCCTGCTCGCCGAACAGGTCGGTCTCGGTCTCGTCCTTGAACGTCGTCTCGATCACGCCGCCGCGGGTGCAGCCGATGCCCTTCGCGTAGGCGAGCGCGAGCGAGCGCGCGTTGCCGGTCGCGTCCTGGGCTACGGCGATCAGGCCGGGAACGCCGCTGCCTTCGGTGAACTGGCGACGCACCAGGTGACCGGGGCCCTTGGGCGCGACCATGCCCACATCGACGCCCGGCGGCGGCTGCACCTCCTCGTAGTGAATCGAGAAGCCGTGGCCGAACAGGAGCATGTTCCCCTCGGCGATGCCATCACGGATCTCGGCCTCCCAGACCTGGTGGTGAAGCTCGTCCGGGAGCAGGATCATCACGAGATCGCCGCGGCTCGCGGCCTCCACCACCGACAGCACCTCGAGACCCTGCTCGCGCGCCTTGGCGACGGACGCGGAGTCCGGGCGCAAGCCGACCACGACCGCGACGCCGGAGTCCTTCAGGTTGAGGGCATGGGCGTGGCCCTGAGAGCCGTAGCCGATGATCGCGACGGTCTTGCCGTCGAGGAGGGTGAGGTCCGCGTCGTCGTCGTAGAGCATGTGAGCGCGCAGGATAGATGACCCGCCCACCCGGCGCCGATCGCAAATCTCGGGCAGTGATCCCGGGCAGTGTCAGACGAGCGCACCGGCGACGCGAAGATGACCGGCCGACGCCGCCCGTCAGGCGCTCGCGAACGCCACAAGGGTGCGCCCCGGGATCGAAATCGCCCCGTCGGGCGCGGTATACGGCTGCAGGCGCGCGGCAATGCCCGCACGGATCTCGGCGATCTCGGGCTCGGGCCGGCTGAGCACCGCGTCGTGGAAGGCATGAGAGATGTCCAGGGTCGTCTCCCAGAAGAGGTCGAACGAGTCGTGGCGCTGGACGACGTCAAGGGATTGCACGTCGATCTCGGCGAAGCCGGCCTGCGCCAACAGCTCACGGACGCGCTCAGGGTCGCCGAGCGCGAACGGGCCGGGCGTCCCAGAGACGGGCGGGGAGGCAAGGCCGCGCTCGATCAGCTCCAGGGTCGGCAAAAGCGCCCACGGGTTGTGCTGGACGGAGTCCCACACGGCCAGCGCCAGGCGCCCGCCCGGGCGCAGCACGCGGCGGGTCTCGGCCAGCGCCGCGGACGGGTCGGCGAGCAGCATGTAGCCCCAGCGGCAGAGGACTGCATCGACGCTCGCGAGCGGCAGGTCGATCCATTCGGCGCCGAGGACCTGGAACTCGATGTTGCTGAGCCCCAGCTGCAGCGCGCGGGCACGGGCGCCGTCCAGCATCGCGTCGGCCTGGTCGGAGATGATCACGCCGCCCATTGGGGCGACCCGCTCGGCGGCGAGCATGCCCGTCTCACCGAGGCCGGCTGCCAGCTCCAGCACGCGCTCGCCCGGCTGCAACGAGACCGCGTCGAGCATCCACGCGGATACGTGCGCGCTGAGCCTGCGAATCGTCTCCTGGCGGCGCGTCCAGCCGGCCGCGGCGGCTTCCCAGCCCGCGAGGCTTGCCTCACGGTGGGCGCCCGCGTCGAAGGTCTCAGAGCCGTCGGCAGCGGCAGGCCCGTCGTTGTTGTGTGGACCCGCGTTCACGAGAGCTCTCTGCGCAACAGCTTGCCCGACCGCGTGCGCGGCAGGGGCGTGCCGGTGAAGTCGACCTGCTTGGGCACCTTATAGCGGGCGAGGCGCGCGGCGCAGTGAGCGCGCAGGGCCTCGGCCTGAAACTCAGAGCCGGGGCGCGGCACGACGATCGCCGTAACGGCCTCTCCCCAGCGCGGGTCGGGACGACCGAGGACGGCGGCCTCCAGCACGTCGGGATGGGATTCGAGCACCGCCTCGACCTCGGCCGGGGCGACGTTCTCCCCGCCGCTGACGATCGTGTCGGCGACGCGCCCCGTGACCCGCAGAAAACCGTGCTCGTCGAGCGAGCCGAGATCGCCGGTGCGCAGCCAGCCGTCGCGATCGCGCGAGGACGGTGCGACGGTCGGCCCGGAAACCATGATCTCACCGACCCCCGGCTCCGTTGCCGATGCCCTGTCGATGCGCACCCCCGTGCAGAACAGGGGCGGGCCGCCGGTGGTGACCTGCGAGCAGGCCTCGGTCAGTCCGTAGGTCGTGCGGACGGGGACGCCTGCGGCACACGCGCGTTCGATCAGCGCCGCGGGCACGGGGCCACCGCCGGTGAGCGCGCAGCGCAGCGTGCGCGGGCGCTCGAGGCCGGCGTCCAGCAGCCGCGCGAGGGTGGTGGCGACGAGGGACACGAGCGTGATGTCCCGCTCGCGCAGCGCGTGCAGGACCGGTTCGGTGTCGAAGCGCTCATGGATCACCGCCGTGGTCGCGTAGATCGCCGAGCGCACCAAGATCGAAAGGCCGCCGACGTGCGAGACCGGCAGCGCGCACAGCCAGCGCTCGCGAGGATCGCGGTCGAGCGCGACGGCCGAGCCGAGGGCGCTCCACAGGAAGTTGCCGTACGTGAGCTCGACAGGACGCGGTGAGGAGGTCGTGCCGGAGGTGTGGATGACGGCGGCGACCGTGTCGAGGTCATGCTGGTCGCTCAGCATCGGACCGGGCGCGGTGGTGGAGCCATCGCCCGGAAATATCTCCGATGTCTCCGATAAGACCTCTTGCGCCGTGAATGTTTCCGGCGCATACCCCTGCTCCAGCGGCTCGTCCACGATGAGGACGGCGCCGTCGCAGACGAGCGCGCGCTCATCAGCCCCGAGGCGCACGTCCACCGGCACCGCGACGGCCCCCAGCAGAAGGCACGCGTGGAAGGTCTCCGCAAAAGCCAGTCCGGGCCCCAGCGCGATCGCGACACGATCCCCGGGCGCGACACCGCGACCCGACAGGGCGCGTGCCCCGGCACGCGCGGCAGCGTGCAGCTCGGCGTAGGAGCGACTGCCGCCGGGGTGCTCCACAGCCGTCGATCCGGGGTGCGTCCGCGCGGCTCGGTGCAGCCAGGCCTCGACCACCATGCGCCAAAGGCTAGCCTTCTCCGTCATGCCGACCACCTGGACAGCCGCGGGCGAGTACGAGGACATCCGCTACGAGAAGTCGAGCGAGCCCTCGACGAAGGGAATCGCGAAGATCACGATCGACCGCCCGGAGGTCCGCAACGCGTTCAGGCCGCAGACGATCGTGGAGATCTCACACGCGCTGGACGATGCGCGCGAGGACACGGAGATCGGTGTGATCGTGCTGAGGGGCGCGGGCGAGCTGGCGTTCTGCTCGGGCGGGGATCAACGCGTGCGTGGAGACTCGGGATACCTTGCCGACGACGCCGCGGGCAAGGCGGGGATCGGCAGGTTCCATGTGACCGATCTGCACGTGCAGATCCGGCGGTTGCCCAAGCCGGTCGTGGCGATGGTCGCGGGGTACGCGATCGGCGGCGGGCACGTGCTGCACCTGGTGTGCGACCTGACGATCGCCGCCGATAACGCCAAGTTCGGGCAGGTGGGTCCGAAGGTGGGATCGTTCGACGGGGGGTTCGGCGCGGGGCTGCTGGCGAACATCGTCGGTCCGAAGAAGGCGAAGGAGATCTGGTTTCTGTGCCGGCAGTACTCGGCTCAGCAGGCGCTGGAGATGGGCATGGTGAACACGGTGGTGCCGCTCGCGGAGCTCGAAGCGGAGACGGTGCGCTGGTGTGAGGAGATGCTGGAGCTCTCGCCGTTCGCGCTGAGGCTGCTGAAGGCGAGCTTCAACGCCGCGGAGGACGGGTTGAGCGGCATCCAGCAGCTGGCGCACGACGCGAATCTGCTGTTCTACGGCAGCGAAGAGGCGCAGGAGGGCAGGGACGCATACAAGGAGAAACGCAAGCCGGAGTTCGCCCGTTTTCCAAGGCGCGCGTGAGCCTGATGGAGCTGATGCAGCCGCGCGCCGAGCGATCGCAGGGGCCTGACGGAGCGAGAAGCGCATGATGACCGTCGTCGCGCAGACCACGATGACCGCGCAGCCCCCGGCGGGACCGGGCACGACAGGGCGCCCGAGCATGGTGCGGATCTGGGTGATGGCCGCGCGCATAAGGACACTGCCGGCGGCGGTGGCGCCGGTGCTGGTGGGTACCTCGCTCGCGCTCGGGGCGGGCAATTTTTACCCGCTCGCGTTCGTCGCCGCGCTGCTCGGGGCGGTGTTCATCCAGGTGGGGACGAACCTGTCGAACGACTACTCCGACGCGCGCCGGGGCGCGGACAGTGAGGACCGCCTGGGTCCGGTCAGGGTCACGGCGGGCGGCCTGGTGCCACCCAAGCAGGTGCTGATCGCGACGTATGCGACGTTCGGGCTGGCGGTCGCGTGCGGGGCCTACCTCGTGGCGGTGGCAGGGCCGGAGCTGATCGCGGTGGGAGCCGCGTCGATTCTCGCGGGCGTGCTGTACACGGGCGGGCCGCGGCCGTACGGGTACGAGGGGCTGGGCGAGGTGTTCGTGTTCCTGTTCTTCGGCGTCGTGGCGGTGGCGGGCTCGTATTTCGTGCAGGTCCAGGAGCTGCCGTGGCAGGCGTTCGGGTGCGCCGTGCCGGTGGGGCTGCTGGCCAGCGCGATCCTGGTCGTGAACAACGTCAGGGACATCGACACCGACAGGCGCGCGGGCAAGCGCACGCTGGCGGTCAGGCTGGGGCGCACGCGCACGCGCAGCCTGTACACCGCGATGGTGGCGGGCGCGTTCGTCAGCGCCCCGGCGCTGTGGGCGCTGGGGATGTCACCGTGGCTGCTGCTGAGCTGGGCGGCGATCGGACTCGCGGTCGGGGTCGTGAAGACGGTGCGCACGAGGGTGGACGGACCGTCGCTGAACGGCGCGCTGGCGAAGACGGGCATGCTGCAACTGCTGTTCTGCGTGCTGTTCGCCGCCGGAATCCTCGCGAGCGGCGGGATCGGAGGGTGAGCGCGGGTTGCGATTGAGCGTGCAACGACGGAACGTGCGCCTGAAGGACCCGCTGGAGACTGCGCACGGCGCGGTGAGCGAGCGCGAGCTGGTGACGGTGACGCTCACGGACGAGGACGGAGCGATGGGTTACGGCGAAGCCGCCCCGCTGCAGGTGTATGACGGCGTGAGCGTCGCGCGGGTGGAGGACGCGCTCGCGCGCTACGGACGGGTGCTCGTGGCGGAGAACGCACAGCACATGAACGGGGTGCAGCTGATCGAAGCGTGCCGGCGCGAGGAGGACCTGCCACAGGCCCTGGCGGCGATCGACATGGCGCTGTGGGATCGCGCGGGCAGGCGCGCAGGCAAGCCGGTCGCCGAGCTGCTCACCGACGATCCGGCGAGCGAGGTCACTGTGAACGCGACGATCGGCGCGACCGACAGAAGCGGTGCGGTCGAGCAGGCCGAAGCGGCGGTGGAAGAGGGGTTTGAGTGCATCAAGGTCAAGGTGGGAACGGGCGACGATGCGGGACGCGTAGCCGCGGTGCGCGCGGCCGCAGGCACGAAGGCGGCGCTGCGACTGGACGCGAACGGCGCGTGGACGGTGGAGGAGGCGATCAGGATGATCGATGCGCTGGCGCCCGTGGGACTGGAGCTCGTGGAGGAGCCCACGCATGGGTTGCAGGCCGTCAGAGAGGTGCGCGAGCGCGTGAGCACGAGGGTGGCGATCGACGAGACCGCGGCCGAGCACGGTGCGCTCGGCGCCGGCGTTGCCGACGCGGTGTGCCTGAAGATCGGTCGCTGCGGCGGGATCTCGGGTCTGCTCGCGGCCGCGACGCTGGTGCGCGCCTCGGGCGCGGAGGCGTACGTCGCCTCGACGCTCGACGGCCCCCTGGGAGTGGCGGCCGCGCTGCACGCCGCGGCGGCCCTGGCCTCACGGGGACCGGTGCCGGCGTGTGGACTGGCGACGCTGAGACTGTTCGCGGGGACCGTCGAGGACGAGCTGCCCGTGCGCGCGGGCCGGATCGCGCTGCCGTCAGGTCCGGGGCTGGGCGTCGGGCCGCTCTGACGGGACGGGCGCCGCCGATGCGGGTGCCGCGGGCGCCGCCAATGCGGAAGCAGGCGCTGCCGGTGCCGGTGCCGCCGGTGTGGACCCCGCCAGTGCGGGCGCCACGGACGCCGCAGGTGTGGGCGCCACGGATGCCGCCGGTGCGGGCGCAGATACTGTCGAGACGTCTACGCCAAACAGGCGTTCGACCGCCTCCACCGGGAGGGGCTCGCCCATGAAGGATCCCTGAGCCATCCTGCAGCCCATCGTCTGGAGCGTGTCAATCTGCTCCTGCGTCTCGACTCCCCTGGCGATCACCCGCAGCGAGAGGTCGCGCCCGGCGACGAGGATCGTCTCGAGCAGCCAGCTGCGGTAGTCCTCGGTGTCCGACGTCGCGAGCGAGCTTCTGTCCACCTTCAGGAAATCGAGCGGCAGCTGCTTGAGGTCGGAGTTGGAGGCGTAGCCGCTGCCGAACTCGTCGATCGCGATGCGCACGCCCAGCTGCTTGATCTCGCGCAGGCGCCCGGCGGCCGCCGCGACGTCGCGCATCACCGTGGACTCCGCGATCTCGAGCGTGAGCATCGCGGGGTCGATCCCGGACTGCTGCAGCGCGCGCCGGACGTCGGTGGCGAATCCGTCGCGATTCAGCTGATTGGCCGACACTTTGACCGAGACGCCGACCCGATGCCCCGCCACGTTCCAGGTCGCGGCACGACTGCAGGCGTCCTCGAGCGCCCAGCGCCCGATCGGCACGATCAGCCCGGTTTCCTCGGCCAGCGGGATGAAGGCGTCGGGGGCCAGGACGCCCTGTTCGGGGTGACGCCAGCGGATCAGCGCCTCGAGACCCACCACCCGCCGGCTGTCCAGATCGCAGATCGGCTCATACAGCAGGAAGAGCTGCCCCTCGGTCAGCGCGGTGTTCAGCTCGACCTCGAGCACGCCGCGGCCCTCGATGACCGAGCGCATGTTCGCGTTGAAGAGCGTGTAGCGGTCCTTGCCCGCGGCTTTGGCCGCGAGCTGCGCGTCGCGCAGAAGATCCTCGGGGATCGTGTAGCGGCCGAAGGCGATGCCGATGCTCGCGCTCAGGACGAAGCTCGGCCCAAAGCCTTCGAGCTCGACCGGCTCGTGCAGGGCCTCGATTATGCGTCGGGCCAGAGAGTCGAGCCGCACCCCGCGGGCCGTCGCTTCGACCAGCACGACAAACTCGTCTCCGCCGAGACGACCGACGGTGTCCCCTGTCCGGATCACGGTCTCCAGTCGTGCCGCCACGATCTTCAGAAGTTGATCGCCGGCGGCCTGCCCGAGCTTGTCGTTGACGTCTTTGACCCAGTCGATGTCGACGAACAGCGCCCCCGCCACGATCTCCGACTGGCGGCCCGCTCGCGCGAGCATACGCTCGGCGCGGTCCAGCATGAGCGCGTGGTTGGGCAGTCCGGTCAGAGCGTCATAGAGATCCTCGTGGGGCACGTCGCGAGGCGCCTCCTGCACCGGGGCCGGCGCCCGCTCGCGACCCCTGCCGAGGACGAAGATCAACAGGCCGAGCAGCACGCTCAGCAGGGTGCCGCCGATCAGCAGCGCGAGCGCGCGCCCGTCGGCGAACACACCCGTGCCGGCGGGTGCTGCCCCGAAGATCATGACGGTCCATCCGCCGTGCAGGCGGATCGCCGCGCTCTGCGCGCCGGATTGCGGAGCGCCGCCGGTGAAGAGGGCGTTTGTCGTGCCGGCACGGTGGGTCATGCTCAGCGCGTAGCCCGACTGGCCCGCCAGGGCCTGTTGCAGCACGATCCCGGGAATCAGCACCTCGCGCAGCCATCCCACGGATGCCGCCCTGCGGCCGAACACGCTGCGCGGCGTCACGATCCCCCGGTACACCGGCGTTTCGACCGCCAACGCTCTGGTCCCGCTGCCCGACAAGAACGGTGTGTAGAGGCTCGACCCGGTGTCTCGACTGAGCAGCAGCGCGGGCGAGGACTGGGCGGGCATCAGGAGACCGAGAGCGTCGAGCTCAGGGTAGCGACGGTGCGTGCGCGCCCACGTCACCCACGCCGCGAATTCGGCGTGCGAGGCCTTGGGATGAGCGCCAAAGAAGGTGGACGCGCTGACGATGAGCTGTTCCTCGTGGCGGATGGCGAGATTCAACGTCGAGGCGATCGACGTCGAGGTCTGCTGGAAGGCCTGCCGCCCTGTCGCGGCGTCGTGGCGCGCCACGGCGTGCGCGCCGAGCGCCGAGCCGGCGATCCCCGCGAGGACGCACAGCACCGCCCCCACCGCGGCCCAAGCGCCTCGGTGGCCGCGGACCATGTTCCTCACGCGCCCGTCCCCGTCCCGGTCCCCGTCTGGGGCCGGCGGCGTCGTGGATCCGGCGCCGCCGTCGGCGCTCTGCGGCTCACCGGCGGACGAAGCCGGGGGTTCGGACAGAGCCGGCGCCTCGGACGAAGCTGGTGCGTCAGACAAAGCCGGAGCCTCAGAGGCAGCCGGAGCCCCAGAGGCAGCCGGGGCCTCGGAGGAAACCGGGCCTTGGACGGCCTGCTCGGGCGAGCCGTTCACAGGCTCTGCCGCAGCGGCGTCGGGAGCGCCATCATCGCGCTCGGGATTGGGTTGGGGGGTCTCGCTGTCTGACATGGCTATCTGGTCGTCCCCAACATTCTCCCGCGGCCCTATCGGCCCGATCTGAGCGGGGCTTGAGTCCTGCACGCATCCGGATCGACGGTTGATCAGGACCGCTGACGCGAGTCACGGATTGATCCGCACGTGCTCTGCCACCGCAGCCGGGTTCTCCAGCGCCAGACGATGACCGCCGGACACGAGGATCGGGGTGGCGTCGGGCAGCAGGGCGTCCATGCGCCGAGCAAGCCCCTGGTACTTGGCGTCGCGGTCGCCGGCGAGGATCGTCACGGGCATCGTCAGCTCGGACAGCCTGTCCCACAACGGGGTCATCTCCCCCGTGCCGATGCCGCGCAGGACCGCGGCGAGGGCGTCCGGGCGGTTGCGGCGCTGGTCCTCGCGGGCCAGGGCGCCGACCTCGGGAGGATCGCCGGCGAACAGCGGCTGAGCGCTCCAACGCTCGATGAAATCCTCGAACGGGGCGTGTTCGAGCCGGTCCGCCAGGCGATGGTCAGTGGCACTGCGCTCGGCGCGCTCGGAGGCATCGTCGATGCCGGCGGTAGTGGACACGAACACGAGTCGCGACACGCGCTCGGGGGCGGCCAGCGCGACGTGCAGGGCGATGCGCCCGCCCAGCGAGTAGCCGCACAGCGCGAAGCGCACGGGAGCACGCGCGAGGACGTGCTCGACACAGCCGGCGAAGGAGATCGGGTGTGCGGCATAGCCGGCGTGCTCGCCATGACCGGGGAGGTCCAACGCCAATGGCGAATGGTGTGCTGCGCGAGACAAACAGCCGATCACGCCGTCCCAGGCGCGGCGAGTGCCGCCGAACCCATGCAGCAGGACGATCGTCTCGGGTCCGGAGATGGTGTTCGTCACGGTCGTCGTGGTCGTCGTGTGCGCGAGTCCCGGCGGCTCTGGACGGCGGCTCTCAGAGCATGCAGGGGAATCACTCTATGACCAATCACACGGAGGGAACCGGCCCCGGCCGAGTAGCGTTCGCTCACGTGAGCACGGCTACCCACACTTACGTCCTCCTGCGCGCGTTCGTCGACGAGCTCGCGCGCTGCGGGATGCAGGTGGCGTGCACCTCGCCGGGGTCGCGCTGCGCGCCGCTGGTGCTGACGCTCGCGCGCGAGCAACGACTGACGTGCTGCTCGCACGTGGACGAGCGCTGCGCGGGGTTCTACGCGCTCGGAGCGGCGAAGGCCTCAGGGCTGCCGGTGGCCGTGGCCTGCACCTCAGGGACGGCGGCGGCCGAGCTGCTGCCCGCCGCGATCGAGGCGTTCCAGGCGCGCGTGCCGCTGCTGCTGTTGACGGCGGACCGGCCGCCGGAGCTGCGCGAGAACGGCGCGGGGCAGGCGATCGACCAGCTGAAGCTGTACGGGAGCGCGGCGAAGTGGTTCTTCGAGGTCGGCACCCACGACGCGAGTCCTGCGCGGCTGCGCTGGATCAGGACGCTCGCGTGCCGCGCGTACTGGACCGCGCTGCAGGGCCGGCCGGGGGCGGTGCACCTGAACTTCCCGCTGCGCGAGCCGCTCGTGACCGACGAGCCGTTGCCGGCCGATGAGACTGGCCGGCCCGGGGGCCGGCCGTATGTGCGCCGTTCGCCGCTCCCCGCGCCCGCCGGCGAGGGTGACGAGCAGCGCCTGGCGAAGCTGGTGGCGGGAGCCGAGCGCGGCGTGGTGGTGGCCGGGCGCCACGAGCGCGCAACTCCCCTGGGTCAGGCCGCGGCGGCGTTCTGCCAGGCCGTGGGCTGGCCGCTGCTGGCGGACCCGCTGTCCGGAGCGCGCCGGGGGCAGGCAGCGGTCGCCCACTACGACGCGCTGCTGCGCGACCAGGCGTTCGCGGCCGGGCATCGCCCGGACCTGGTCGTGCGGGTGGGCGACCTGCCGGTGTCAAAGCCTCTGCGCACATGGCTCGCGGACCTGGAGGGCATACCTCAGGTGGCGCTCGACCCGGATGGCGCGTGGCAGGACCCGGCGTCAGTGCTGGGCGATGCGCTCGCGCTGGAGCCCGCGAATGCTCTCGCCGGGCTGGCATCCTCGCCGCCGCCCACGGCGACCGAGACGGACTGGCTGGCGGGATGGCGCGCCGCCGACGAGCAGGCCGCCGAGGCGATCAACGAAACCCTCGCGGGCGAGGAGATCGGTGAGCCGGCGGTCGCGGCCGAGCTGGGGGTGCTGCTGGGAGCGGAGGCGACCCTGTTTGTCGCGTCGTCGATGCCGGTGCGCGACATCGAGACGTTCTGGCCGGTGCGCGCTGCCCCCCCGCGCGTGCTGTGCAATCGCGGCGCGAACGGCATCGACGGGACCGTGTCGAGCGCGTTCGGCGCGGCCGCCGCCCGCGCCGCAGAGGGCCCGGTCGTGCTGCTGATCGGCGACGTGGCGCTGGCGCACGACATCGGCAGTCTGCTGGCCGCGAAACGCTTGGGGGTGAAGCTGACGATCGTGCTGCTCGACAACGGGGGCGGCGGAATCTTTGACTTCCTGGCGGTGTCACGGGCGACGATGGCGCAGGCGAACGACGTGTACACCCGCCATGTCGCCACCCCCACGGGCCTGAACTTCGCTCAGGCAGCCGAGCTGTACGGCTTGGCTTACGAGCAGGCGCAGACGATCCCCGCGCTGCGCGCCGCCCTGGAGCGCGCGCTCACGCCCCAGACGGGCTCGACGATCGTGCACGTGAAAACGGATCGCGCCGCTAACGTGAAGCTGCACGCCCGCGTGTGGGACGCGGTGTCGCGCGCGTGCGAGCACTCGGCCACAGACTCCGCAGCCGCCGGCGCTGAAGGCGCAAGCGAATGAGCAGTGCCGCCGCCTACCGCTGGGGTCGCATGATCGCTCGCAACAGGCGCGTCGTGCTGATCGTGTGGGTGCTAGTGCTGATTGCGTGCGCGGCGCTGTATCCGGGGCTGAAGCGCTCGCTGGGGGCGCCGAACTACGGGATCGAAGGGGCGGAGTCCTCGCGCGCGGCGCAGCTGCTCGAACAGCGGTTCGCCGGTCATGGGGCAGAGCAGGACGTGCTCGTGTTCTACTCGCCCACGCGCCGCGCGAGCGAACCGGCCTACCGCGCGGTCGTCGCCCGCGCGCTCGGCACAGCAAGCCGCCAGAGCTACGTCAAGGGCGTCGCCGGGCCGTACAACCCCGGTGCCCGGGGGCAGATCTCCACGGATGGGCACGCCGCGATCGCGCTGGTGGGCATCGCCGGGGACTCCCGCAAGCTGGTCGAACGCGCCAACCTCCTGCAGGGCGCCGTCGATCCGCTCGCTGAAGGGGGCGTCAAAGTGTGGCTGACGGGGTACTCCCCCGTCGCCAAGGACATCACCACGGTCGAGAACGAAGATGTCGAGCGGGCGGAGACGATCGGGGTGCCGATCGCGCTGCTGATTCTGCTGCTCGCGCTCGGCGCGGCGGTGGCCGCGGTGGTGCCGCTGGCGATCGCCGGCAGCGGCCTGCTGCTGACCTACGGGTTTCTCGCGCTGCTCGCCACGGCGTTCACGTTCGACAGCTTTCTCACGACGATCGTGACGATGATCGGGGTCGGCATCGGAATCGACTATGCCCTGTTCATCGTCAGTCGCTTCCGCGAGGAGCTCGCCCAACGAGCGCGCGCCGGTGACTCAACCGGTCAGCGGGCCGTCACCACCGAGCAGGTCGAGGATGCCGTCGGCGCGGCCGTGGCGAGCTCGGGCCGCACGGTCCTGTTCTCGGGGGGCGTGGTGGCGCTGGCGCTCGCGACGCTGGTCGTGATCAGGGCGCCGATATTTCGCGAGTTCGCGCTCGGGGCGGTGTCGGTCGTGATCTGCACGGTGATCGTCGCGCTCACCCTGCTGCCGGCCGTGCTCGCGTTGTTGGGAGCACGCGTCAACAGAGGGGCGCTGCCCGAGCGCATCCAGCCCCCTGACTCAATGCTCCAGGAGACGGACGGACGCGGGGTGTGGGCGCGCTGGGCGATGACGGTGATGCGCCGTCCCGTGCTCGCCGCGGGTGTGATCGCGACGGTGCTGATCCTTGCGACCACGCCCGTGCTGGGCCTGCGCACGGGGGTGGACTTCGGCATCTCCTCGCTGTCGGGCACGCCCTCGGGCAAGGGCGAGGAGGTGCTGGCAAAATCGTTCGGCGCGGGCACGCTGGCGCCGTTTGAGATCGTGATCAGCGGTCCCGCCGAGCATGGCAGGCTCAGCCGGATGGACACGGCGCGCGCGGGGAGGCTCGCGCGTGAGCTGGCTCCCACCGGACACAACGGGGTCGCCGCGATAGCGGTGACCGAGGGTCAAGACGCGGAGCTGCTGACCGTCGCACCGAC
Organism: uncultured Solirubrobacterales bacterium; assembly: GCA_963749285.1. Classification (GTDB taxonomy): domain Bacteria; phylum Actinomycetota; class Thermoleophilia; order Solirubrobacterales; family Solirubrobacteraceae; genus Palsa-744. The sequence goes on from CAVVMD010000002.1 coordinate 1,243,336, forward strand.
GACACCGATCGACTCCTACAGCGCAGAACAGCTGGTGCGCTACATCCGCAGGGAGCTCGTGCCGGCGATCCGCGCCGACGGCGGCCCGGACGTGGCGATCGGCGGGGCGACGGCCAAGATCGTCGACCTGTCCAACGAAACCAGCGCCAAGGGACCGCTTGTGCTCGGGCTGATCCTGGCGCTGTCACTGATGTTCCTGACGGTCGTGTTCCGCAGCGTGGTGCTGCCCGTCAAGGCGGTGATCATGAACCTGCTCGCGACGGGCGCGACCGTCGGGATCGTGATACTCGTATTCCAAGACGGCCACGGTGAAAAAGTGCTCGGGTTCACCAGTACCGGATTCATCCAGGTGTACCTGCCGCTGAGCATATTCGCACTGCTGTTCGGACTGTCGATGGATTACGAGGTGTTCCTGATTCGCCGCATGCAGGAGACGTGGCTGAAAACACACGACAACGAGCTGGCGGTGGCAACGGGCGTAGAGCACACCGCCCGCCCGATCTCGGCGGCCGCGGCGATCATGGTCGCGGTGTTCGGCAGCTTCGTCACGGCAAACGTGCTCGAACTGAAGCAGTTCGGACTGGGACTCGCGCTGGCGATCGCGATCGACGCGACCCTGATCCGCCTCGTGCTGGTGCCGGCCCTGATGCGCCTGATGGGCGCACGCAACTGGTGGTTGCCACGCAGGCCGTGGATAGGGGTGCCGAGCCCACGCGGCGGGCAACCAGAATCACAGTGACCGCGGCGCTGCGCGTCAGTGAGACACAGCGTTTTTAACATAAATCTCATCCCCGGTGTCAGGCGCAGCAGCAACACAGCGCGCGCTGTGAATCCCGCACATCCCGCCGCGACGCTCAGGCGGCCCGCTCTCGCTCCAGGGGTAAAGAGCGCTCCTGAGCGTCGTTGAGCATGCTGGCCGATTGGAGATCCCGTCGATCTCCAATCGGTAAGGACGCAGGAAGCGTGGCGTGCTGGCCGAAACGGGGATGCGAGCGGAGCGAGTGTCTCCCGGCTTCGGTACGCGAGCGACCGAGGACGCAGACCGATCGACGAGCAGATGCCCTCGTCGATCGGCCTGCGCAGCTCAACGACGCTCAGCCGGCCAGCAACGGCAACAGCGCCTGCAACTTCACCTCGGTCTCGGCGAGCTCGGCCGGGGGGTTTGAGTCGCGCACGATCCCGTTGCCGGCGTAACACCGGGCGACACTGCCGCGCAGCAGAGCGCAGCGCAAAGAAACGCAGAACTCGCCGTCGCCGGTCGCGTCGGTCCAGCCCACGGGGCCCGCGTACCAGCCGCGGTCCAACCCCTCCAACGCTGGGATCAGGGGAGTGGCGACGTCGCGCGGCTCGCCGCCCACGGCCGGGGTGGGGTGCATCAGGCCGGCCAGCTCCAGCACGTCGATCGGGGCGGCGAGCTGCGCGCGGATCGGGGTCGCCAGGTGCTGGATGTTCGCGATCTTCACGAGCTCCGGCTCGGGCGCGGCGGCCACCCACACCGCGTGCTCGCGCAGCGTGCGCTTGATTCGGCGAGCGACGATCGCGTGCTCCTCGCGATAGGTCGCGTCGCGCAGCATCTGCTCTCCCAGGTGATCGTCCACCGCGGGGTCGGCGCTGCGCCGGGTGGAGCCCGCGAGCGCGAGCGTGCTCACGCGGTGGCCTTCGCGGCGCACCAGCAGCTCCGGGCTGGCCGCGATCAGGGTCGCGTCTGCGCGCCCGACGCAGAAGCAGAAGCACGCCGGGAACGCGTCGCGCAGCACGCCCAGGATCGCCGCCGGGTCATACGCTCGCGGGGCGTGCGTCTCCACCTCGCGGGCGAGCACGATCTTCTCCAGCTTGCCCTCGCCGATCAGCGCCGTCGCGCGTTCCACCGCCGCCTCGTAGTGCTCGGGCGGCATCGCGCTCGCGACCCGGTAACGTCCGGCGGGCGCGGGGTCCAGCAGGGGCAGCTCCCGCTCTCGCAGCTCTCCTAAGCGACGCTCCAGCCGTGCGAGCGCGTCCTGCGCCGTGTCATCGGGGGCGATCAGCGCCGCCAGCGTCAGCCTGACATCCGGCTCCCCTCCGTCGCGACGTGGTTTCGCCGCGCGCCTGATCGCCACCTCGGGCACGATCATCGACGCCGGCTCGAACCCCTCCCATGCGGGCGCGCCCCCGCCCTCTTGCGCGAACGCGAACCCGCCCACCGCCACCGGCCCGGAGCGGTCGGGATCATCGAGCGGGTCGCCCACGGCCGACGCCGCCAATCCGCGCCAGCGGTCGGCCACGCTCGCGAACCGTTCCCTGCCCGCGTCGCTCAACTTCACTGCCTCGCCCAGCGCCGCGAGCGCCGCCCCCCCTCGGTCGGGCTGCTCGAACGCGAACCACGGCTCGTTCGCGCGCCGCGAGGCGCACGCCACCGCGCTCGGATCGACCGTCGCGGGCATCCTGACCGTGCTCGTGGCCAGCGTCGGCTCGCCGCTGCGCCTGGCCCTGCGCAGCGCGAGGTCCAGCCGAGCACCCATCCGTTCGCGATCCTCTGCGCTCAGCGCGAACGGTCTTTCCAGATGCTGCTGTTCGGTTATCGCTCTGTGTTGCACCGCTATCGATATATCACTGCTGCGGTAACCGGCGCCGGCAGCGTTGGATGAAAGGGCTGGCTTCCGGGTTTCCCACCCAAATAATCCGCTTCCAATTTCGCGTGCCTCCTGAGGGTCGTTGAGCAAGCAGATCAATCATGAAAGGGCCCACCCACCCCGCGTGGCGTGCTTTGCACGCGAGCGACCGAGGACACCGAGATGCGCCGCTCAACGTCCCTCAGGTCTCTACTCGTCCGCGGGAAATTGCTATCTCCCCCGTGCGCATCATCTCGATCAGGCCGAACGGGCGGACCATGCCCTCGAACGCCTCGATCTTCTCGGTCGTGCCGGTCACCTCGACGATCACCGAGCGCTTGGTCACGTCCACGACCTTGCCCCTAAAAATCTCCGTGATCTGCATCAGCTCCCCCCGCTGCGCGCCGTCCGCGGACACCTTGAACAGGGCCAGCTCGCGCGCGACCGTGTCGGTCGGCTCGAGGTCGCGGATCTTCAGCACGTTCACGAGCTTGTGCAACTGCTTTGTCACCTGATCGATCGGGTGCACCGCGCCGTCCACCGTCAGCGTCACCCGCGAGATCTGCTCGTCGTCGGTCGGGCCGACCGTCAGCGTGTCGATGTTGAACCCCCGGCGCGCGAACAGCCCGGCGATGCGCGTCAGCACACCCGACTTGTTCTCGACCAGAATCGACAGCACGTGCTTGCGCCCCGTACGCAGCCCCGTGGACGCCTGCAGCTCCTCGAGGCTCAGTGGCTCCTTCGTGCCGGGTTCACCCATGACGGCGCTCACCCCACCATCTCTCTGGCGGCCTGACCCGCCGGGATCATGGGATAGGTGTTCTCCTCGCGCGTCACCCGCACGTCGACCAGCACGGGGCCGTCCGTCTCGATCGCGCGGCGCATGTCCTGCACGAGCGTCGTCTTGTCCTGCAAGCGCATTCCGGTCGCGCCGTACGCCTCCGCGAGCTTGACGAAATCGGGGAACTCGCCGGTATCGACTTGGCTGTATTTGCCGTCCCAGAACAGCTCCTGCCACTGGCGGACCATGCCCAGATACCCGTTGTTCATGATGAACACCTTGATCGGGATCTTGTTCTGCGCGCACGTCGCGAGCTCCTGCGCGTTCATCTGCACCGATCCGTCCCCCGCGACGCAGCACACGAGTCGATCGGGACAGCCGACCGCGGCGCCCATCGCGGCCGGCAGGCCGAACCCCATCGTGCCCAGGCCGCCCGAGTTGATCCAGCGCCTGGGCGCGGGAAAATCGTAGTACTGCGCCGTCCACATCTGGTGCTGACCGACGTCGCTCGAGACGATCGCCTCGCCTCCCGTCGCCTCATACAGCGCCTGGATCATGTACTGCGGCTTGATCTCGTTGTCGCTCGAGTCCTCATACCCCAGCGGATACTTCGTTTTCCAGCCCTCGATCCGCTCCCACCACGCGCCCAGCCGCGCGGTGTCGGCGCTCAGCGCGCGGTACTCGACCGCGAGCTTGCCCAGCACGTGCTTGGCGTCGCCCACGATCGGGATGTGCGCCGGCACGTTCTTCGATATCTCCGCGGGGTCGATGTCGATGTGGATGAACTTCGCCTTCGGCGCGAACTCCGACAGCTTGCCCGTGATCCTGTCGTCGAAGCGCGCTCCCACGGCGCAGATCAGGTCCGCCTCGTCCATCGCGTAGTTCGCCGCCCTGGTCCCGTGCATCCCCAGCATCCCCAGCCACTGAGGGTGCGGCGCGGGGAATGCGCCGAGGCCCATCAGCGTGCACGTGACCGGGAACCGATCGCACGCCGCGAGCTCCACCAGCTCCGCCGAGGCGTTCGCGTTCACCACGCCCCCGCCCGCGTAGATGACCGGGCGCCGCGCCGCCGCCAGCGCCTTCGCGGCCTGACGGATCTGCTTCTGGTTGCCCTCCGTCGTCGGCTGATACCCGGGCAGCCTGACGTCGGTCACGGGCTCGTACTCGATCTCCGCACGGGACAGGTCTTGGGGAATATCCACCAACACCGGACCTGGCCGGCCCGTGCGCGCGATGTGAAACGCCTCGTGGATCGCGCGCGGGATCTCGCGCGGGTCCTGGATCATGAACGAGTGCTTGACGATCGGAATCGTGATCCCGAGCGTATCCGCCTCCTGAAACCCGTCGGTCCCGAGCAGCTCCGTGCGGACCTGCCCGGTGATGAACACGACCGGCACCGAGTCCATCATCGCGTCGGTGATCGGCGTGATCAGGTTCGTCGCGCCGGGACCGCTCGTGGCGAAGGCGACCCCCACCCTGCCCGTGGCCTTGGCGTATCCCTGCGCGGCATGCCCGCCGCCCGCCTCGTGGCGGACGAGGATGTGCTTGACCCCGCCGTTGACGAACGCATCGTACGTAGGCAGGTTCGCGCCTCCGGGCAGCCCGAACACGACGTCCACGCCCTCGGCCTTGAGGCATTCCATGATGGCGTCCACCGCGCGCATATCGCGAGTTTATCAGTGGGTTTTGGGGGTTCCCCAGTGCCGCGTCCGCGCGAGGGCGCGCGCAAGGCCGGTGGCGTGGATCACGCAGGGTCGGCTCAGGAGGACCCGATGGCCACACCGATCGCGAGCACGATCGCCCCGCCCACGGTCACGACGAGCAGCGAGGAGCGCATCGAGACGTGCAGGAACCGATTCCTGATCCACGCGATCGCGAACAGCTCGACCGCGACCACGCATCCGGCCACGATCAGCGCCTTGTGGACGTCGCTGATGATGAACGGCAGCGTGTGGAACACCCCGCCCAAGGTGGTCATCCCGCCGGTGATCGCCCCGCGCACGACGGCCGAGCCGCGGCCGGTCTCCTCGCCCGTGTCCGACAGCGCCTCCGACCAGCCCATGCTCACCCCGGCCCCCAGCGCGGTCGCGAAGCCGACGAGCAGGGCGGTATGCGAGTTCGCGGAGATCGCCGCCGCGAAGATCGGCGCCAGCGAGGAGACGGTACCGTCGATCATGCCCACGAGCGCCGGCTGCACGACGCGCAGCACGAAGTCCGTCTCGTCGGCGAACCCCGTCCGGCGGATCAGGCGGGCAATACGGCTCTTGCTCGCGGGTTCATTCGCGGTTTCGTTCGCGAGCTCATCCGCGGGGGTGGTGGTCGCGTTCGCTGCGTCCATCCACGTTTTATAGACGGCCGCTGACTTCGGGCTCCCTTATCTCGCGACGCCCCGATCGCTCGCCGGGCGCCCGGGCGATCGCCGAGCGCAGCGTCAAGATCGGGGCTGCGCGACCGGCGGCGGGGACTCCCAGGCTTCCGGCGCGAGCACGACGTCGGGATACTCCAGCTCGGTCCCGCACTTGGTGCAGATCGCGTCGTAGACCTTCGTCACACGCCCGCAGCGCGGGCATTGCCGGCGCAGCTCGTTGCGCTCGGAGCGATACACGATCGCGGTGACCAGGCCGAGGATCGGCACGACCCCTGAGATGAGAAACCACAGCCAGAACGAGCTGCCCTTGATCTTGCCGACGATCCCACCGGCCAGTCCGAAACAGAGCGCGATGATCACATACTGCGCGCCTTCCATGCCCACACCCTCAGAGTAGGACGCGTACCGCCCAGACGACGGCGACGATCGCGGCTATCACGACGACGAAGCCCGCCACCGCGACGGCGACCCCGATCAGCACGTGCAGCAGGAAATACCCGACGACCAGCAGCACGAGCACCGCCACGACCGTGCGGGCAAACGAACTCGATGAGGACGACCGTTCCTGGTTCATAGCTTCAGGGTAGCCGACGGAGCGGCAGGACGGTGCCGGTGCCGGTGAGGAAGAGCAAGCGAGGGGACGATAGGAGGCGACGGTGCGGCCGGACGGGAATCGCCACCCCGCCCGGCCGCGCCCCGCTCACTTCCGGCCGAGGGAAGCCGGAGGAGATCTTTGCGAGGAGTGTCTCGCTAGCCCTGCCCCGAACGGCCGAGCTCATGAGCCATGCGAGCCGTCGCCATGTCCACCTCGTTCATCCCTGAACGACGACTGACACTGGCCAGCCGGTAGCGACGGATCCGCGGCCCACGGCTCGACAGGTCATCCCCCTGCTCGGGCAACAGCACGAACCGTCGCGGGGTCTGGGCGCTCGAGTTGGTCACCGGTGGGTTCATGGCCAAGATATTGGCGCACGTCGGCGCTTCTGCCTTTGGCCCACAGTCCAAAATGTGTGCGGCCCGCGTGTCGCACGTGCCACAGGGTTACACCGAGTCAGAGACCCAACTGCTCGTGCACGAGCTTGGTCACCTCGCCGCCGTCGGCGCGGCCCTTGGTCTCACGCATCACATGACCGACGATCGGGCCGATCGCCTTGGCGTTGCCCGCACGCACGCGCTCGGCGGCATCCGGGTGGGCTGCAAGCGCCGCGGCGACGATCTCGGCCAGCTCATCCCCGCCGCCGATCGCCTCCAGACCCTCCGCGGCCACGATCCGCGCCGGGTCCCCGCCTTCGGCCACGAGCCTGTCGAGCACCTGGCGCCCGGCGCCGACGCTGATCCGCTTCGCCGACACCAGCCCGACGAGCGCTGCCAGCGCGCCGGGTGCGACGCGCGAGGAGAGCGGATCCCCGCCAGTCCCCTCGCCCTCGCCGAGCCTGCTCAGAAGATCGGTCGCAATCCAGTTCGCGAGCATCTGCGCCGGCGGGGCCGGATCGACCCCAGCGGCGAGCGCCGCCTCGAAGTAGTCGCCCAGCTCGGCCCTGAACGCGAGCAGCCGCGCGCCGTCCGCGCTGAGGCCCAACTCGCGCTCAAACCGCTGCGCCCGCTGCGCCGGCAGCTCGCTCAACGCGTCACGCGCGCGTGTGAGCATCTGCTCGTCGATCTGCACCGGCACGAGGTCCGGCTCGGGGAAGTAGCGATAGTCGTGCGCCTCCTCCTTGGAGCGCAGCGAGGTGATGGCGCCAGAGGCGGGATCGAAGTGCAGCGTCTCCTGGACCACCTCTCCCCCGTCTCCCAGGATCTGTTCCTGACGGGCGATCTCCGCGCGAATGCCACGCTCGATGAATCGAAACGAGTTCATGTTCTTCAGCTCGGTCTTCGTACCCAGCTCGGGCGTCCCAGCCGGGCGTAGGGAGATATTCGCGTCGCAGCGCAGCGAGCCCTCCTCCATGTTCACGTCGCTGACCTGAAGCTGGCGCAGCGTCGTGCGCAGCAGCTTCAGCCACTCGCTCGCCTGCTCGGCGCTGCGCAGGTCCGGTTCGGTCACGATCTCCGCCAGCGGCGTGCCGCCACGGTTGAAGTCCACGACGCTCTCCCGCGACCCGTGGATCCGCCCGCTCGAGCCGACGTGGGTCAGCTTGGCTGCGTCCTCCTCCAGGTGCACGCGATGAATCCGCACCTCCCCCAGCCCCCCGCCCAGGCACAGCGGCTCGTCGTACTGGGAGATCTGGTAGCCCTTGGGCAGGTCCGGATAGAAGTAGTTCTTGCGGTGAAACACCGAGCGCGGCGCGAGCTGCGAGCCCAATGCCAGCCCGATCGTCAGGCCGAGGTGGATCGCTTGGGCGTTCGCCACCGGCAGCGCGCCCGGCAGGCCCAGACAGACCGGGCACGTGCGCGTGTTCGGCGGCTCCCCGAACGACAGCTCACAGCCGCAGAACATCTTCGTTCGGGTCTTCAGCTGGACATGGATCTCCAGGCCGATCACGGGCTCCCACGAGCTCTCGCCGGCCCCAGCCCGCGCGGTCTCATTCGTGTAGCGCGTCGCCTCAGACACGAGCGGCGCTCCCGTCAAAGCCGATCGCCTGCTCCAGCACGTGAGCGGTGTCCAGCAAGGCGTTCTCGCTGAACGCCGGACCGGCGATTTGCAGGCCTACGGGCAGGCCCTCGCTGAGTCCGCACGGAATCGAGATCGCGGGGATCCCCGCGAGCGACATCGGCACCGTGCAGTAGTCGTTCAGGTACATCGCCAGCGGATCGCTCGTCTTCTCCCCAAGCTTGAACGCCACCGTCGGCGCGGTCGGGGTGACGATGAAGTCCACCGCATCGAACGCGCGTGCGAAATCCTCAGCGATGCGCGTCCTCACGCGCTGCGCGCGCCCGTAGTACGCGTCGTAGTATCCCGCCGACAGCGCATAGGTGCCGAGCATGATCCGCCGCTTGACCTCCGCGCCGAATCCGTCGTGGCGGGTGCGCTCATACATGTCCAGCAGATCCTCCGCATCCTGCGCGCGCAACCCGTAGCGCACCCCATCGAAGCGCGCCAGGTTCGACGACGCCTCCGCCGGGGCCAGCACGTAGTAGGCGGACAGGGCGTGCGGGGCGTGCGGCAGGCTGACGCTCTCGACGATCTCCGCGCCGAGCGCCGCGGCTCGATCCAGGGTAGCCCGGAACGCGTCGAGCACGCCCGCTTCGATTCCCTCTCCCTCGACGCCCACGTCAGCACCAGAGAAGCCGCCATCCGCCGCGCCCCCGGTCAGCTCCACCGGTACACCCAGGCGAATCCCGTCCAGGCGCTCGGCCCGCGGCAGCTCGATCTCGTGCGGGAACCGCAGCGAGGTGGCGTCGCACGGGTCGCGGCCGACCATGTGCCTGAGCAGCAGCGCCGCGTCGGTCACATCGCGCGTCAGCGGCCCCGCCTGATCCAGCGAGGAGGCGAACGCGATCATCCCGTAGCGCGACACCGCGCCATACGTAGGTTTGAGCCCGACGATCCCGCACAAGGCGGCCGGCTGACGGATCGAGCCGCCCGTGTCCGTACCCAGCGCCCATGGGACAAGACCCGCGGCGACCGCGGCCGCGCTCCCCCCGAGGAGCCCCCCGGCACGCGCGTGCGATCCCACGGGTTCAGTGTGGGGCCAAAGGCCGAGTTCTCGGTCGATGAGCCCATCGCGAACTCGTCCTGATTGGTCTTGCCCAGCAGCGACACCCCGGCCTCGGCGAGACGGGACACTGCGGTCGCGGTGTACGGCGGCTTGTACCCCTTCAAGATGCGCGAGCCCGACTGGCTGGGCACCCCCTCCGTGCAGAACAGGTCCTTGACCGCCAGCGGCACGCCTCCCAGCGGGGCATCGGTTCCCGCGAAGTCATTTGCCGCAGACCCCGCCGAGCCCTCAGGCGCCACCCACGTGAAGCAATTCAGCTCGTGTTCGTCGGCGGCCGCGCGGTCGCGATAGGCGTTGAACAGCTCTTCCGCGGACAGCTCTCCCGCCGCGGTTTCCCGCGCCGCCTCGGCGGCGGATAGCTCGATGATCTCGGTGACGCTCATGCTAGATCGCTGTCGCCGGCGGTGATCCATCGCTTCTGGTCCAAAGATGTCGGTCGAATCGAAGATTGCATACGGGCTGATATATGGCAACCCTCACCAAGGCGCAAAAGCCCAGCACGGATAAGTGCCTGGAGGTCGTAGTGCAAAACGAGAAGCTACCGGGTCACGTCAAGACTTCAGAGCCTTGGCACCTCATCCATCAATATCCGCGCCGAGCGCACGCAGCTTGTCCTCGAAGTTCTCATACCCACGACGGATCAAACCAACATTGGTGATCGTTGAGAGGCCCTCGGCAACCAGAGCGGCGATCACATAAGAGAAGCCCGCCCGCAGGTCGGGGATATGAATCTCGGTGCCGCGTAGCGGCGTAGGCCCTACGATGACAGCGCTGTGCCGATGGTTGCGCTGTCCGAACCGGCAGCTGCGACCGCCGAGACACTCCCGATAAAGCTGGATCTGTGCGCCCATGTCATTGAGTGCGGATGTGTAGCCGAAGCGATCCTCATACACAGTCTCATGCACAATCGAAACGCCCGCGGCCTGCGTCAGTGCGACCACAAAAGGCTGCTGCCAATCGGTCATGAAGCCCGGATGCACATCCGTCTCCAAAGCAACCGAGCGAAGTGGAAGAGCGCGCCAGAACTCGATGCCTTCATCGCTGACACGAAAGTCTCCTCCCACGCGCCGGAATGCGTTCAGGAAAGTCATCATGTCTAGTTGGTGAGCGCCCGAAACGAAGATGCGTCCATCGGTGGCCAACGCAGCGCAAGCCCAAGAAGCTGTCTCTAGCCGATCCGGCAAAGCACTGTGCTCGAATCCATGCATCTGCTCGACGCCATTGATCGTGATGACCCGATCGGTTTCGACGCTGATGGTGGCGCCCATCTTCTGGAGCACGGCAATGAGGTCGATGATCTCCGGCTCGATCGCGGCGTTGGAGAGCTCGGTGACACCCTCAGCGAGAACTGCCGATAGCAGCACCTGCTCTGTCGCTCCGACGCTGGGATAAGGCAGACGGATCTTCGCTCCGTGCAGTCGTTGAGCCGTCAGCCTCACGCCGTCGGTGCTCTCATGTACAACGGCGCCAAGCTCTGTAAGCGCCTCGAGGTGGAAGTCGATCGGTCGCGGCCCGATATTGCAGCCACCCAGGTCTGGGATGAACACCTCCCCAACGCGGTTGAGCAGCGGCCCACATAGCAGCACCGGTATCCGGCTGCGCCCGGAGAACTCGGCGGCCTCCTCCCGGCCGAGAGGCACAAGGTTGGCGGCATGCATTGTGATCTCGCCCGAGCCCGTGCGCTCAACGTCACCCCCGAGAGCTCGAATCATGCGTCCCACGATCTCCACGTCGCGGATACCCGAGACGTTGCGCAGCACGCACTCCTGATCGGTAAGCAGTGCCGCGACCATGCTCTTAGGCAGCGTGTTCTTCGCCCCGCGCACGCGAACTTCGCCCTGCAGTGAGCGCCCACCGCGAACTTGCAGCGCACGGTCAGCATCAATCATGTCATGGACATCGAGAACGTCGAAAGTGATGGTGCTCATGGCTGATGTCCAGTCTCGATCGGCGACGGTTCCTGGTTCGACGGTGCATGCCCCGGTCCTGCCGCCGTGCCTCGGTAAGGATGCTGACGAGCATACATCGCACAATGCATGTTCACGCTCATGCTTGCGGGCTGGGCACCGAGAAACCCTCGCCGCTGACCGCCGGGGCCTGTGCGAGCGCGACCTCGCGCGGCAGTGACTCGCGCGGCTCGTCCGGGCGCAGCGCGGGGTGGGTGGGCATCCCATCAGCGACCACATGCGAGGTCGGCGCGACCCCGTCGAGATCGAGCTCGCCGATACGCGCGACATGGTCGAGGATCGCCGACAGATCCCTGGCCAGCGGCTCGATCTCATCCTCGCCCAGCTTCAGCCTGGCCAGGCGAGCGACGTGCAGGACTTCGTCGCGGTCGATCACTGCGCGCATTCTACGCGGCGCCGCGGGGAGTGTCCGTGACACGACGGTCGCGCGCGGTACTCAGCTCGGCGGCTGAGCGCCGTTGACTCCCGGGTCGGGCGGCGGCAGCGGCAGCGGTTCCGCCGGCTCATACAGCGAGCCGCGTTCATCGCGCATCGACTGCCACGAGCCGACGAGCATCAGGATCGCGCCGGCGAGCGCCAGCCACGCGCCCGCACACAGCGAGGTGGCGTGTTGGGGGCGCTCCAGCACCCGCACCACCGCGCAGATCACCGCGACGATCCCGAACAGCGTGCTCCACACCGCGGCCGCGACCGGCAGCGCGGTGCTGCGCTCGGTCACCGTGCTCACGACCAGCCCGAGCGCGGCCGCGGCCGCGGCGATCAGCAGGACCAGCGTGGGCCCGAACGTGTTCCACCCGGTGAGCTTGCCGGCGGCGTTTTCATACCACGGCAGCCACAACGACACGATCACGCAGATCGCGCCCGCCAGCGCTCCCAGCTCACCCAGGCGCAGGCGTCTCAGGCTCACGGTCTCCTCCTCCCTTCCCCGGCTGCGCACACGGCCTTCGTTGGACCTGACATCGGCGACATCGCGACATCTATACCTGGATTCCAGCCTGACGGCGAGCCGCGCCCAGCGTGTTGCGCAGCAGACAGGCGATCGTCATCGGCCCGACGCCTCCCGGTACCGGCGTGATCGCCGCGGCGACCTCGGCGACAGCGGCGTAATCGACGTCCCCGACGAGCCCGCTGGTGTTGCCTGCCTCCTCCGGCGTCAGTCGGTTCATGCCGACGTCGATCACGACCGCGCCGGGCTTGACGAACTCGCGCTCGACCAGGCGTGCGCGGCCCACGGCGGCGATCAGGACGTCGGCACGGGCACACACCGCGCCCAGGTCGCGGGTGCGCGAATGGCACATCGTCACGGTCGCATTCTCGGCGAGCAGCAGCTGCGCCATCGGCTTGCCGAACAGGTTGGAGCGGCCCACCACCACAGCTTCGGCGCCCTCCAGGGTCGTATCGACACTACTCAGCAGCTCCAACACACCCAGCGGCGTGCACGGGCGCAGCCCCGGCAGTCCCAGCGCGAGCCGTCCCGCGTTGATCGGCGTGAGGCCGTCCACGTCCTTGTCGGGGTCGATCATGCCCGTCAGCGTCGGCCCGTCGAGATGATCGGGCACGGGGAGCTGCAGCAGAATCCCGCTCACCGCCGGGTCGGCGTTCAGGCGGGACAGGATTTGCGAGACCTCCTCGAACGAGACGTCGGCTGCCAGACGGTGATCGAATGGCGTCATGCCCGCCTGCGCGCACGCACGCTGCTTGCCTGCGACATATACGGCCGAGGCGGGGTCCTCTCCGACCAGCACCGTCGCCAGGCCCGGCGTGCGCCCGGTCTGCTCGGTGAACGCACGCACATCCTCGGCCACCTGCGCCCGCACGCCCGCGGCGATCGCTCTGCCGTCGATGATCGTGGCGGACACGGGGCGGATGCTAAGGGTTCGTAGAAGAATAGGTTGGGGTTCGAGGGGTTCGGGCCGTGAGTGCTGGCCGATCCCGGACGATCGGTCGACGCACACGGGCGCAGGCGTGCTGGTGGCACGTCGAGCATCGTGGGTGGCGGCTGGTGCCGCGGAACGGGCGTCTCGGGCGCCAAGATCTTCTTCTACGGACCCTCACGGTGGGAGACCGGTGCGTACTCGGCCATCAGCTTGCGCTCGGACCCGTCACCGGCGAACCGCACGACGATCACGCCTCCGGGCTCCACGCCCGTGACGACGCCCTCGCCGAAGGCGGCGTGCACCACGTCCTCGCCCATGCGAAACGTCTTGCCCGGGGAGGTCTCGGGCACACGGGATGCCGCCCAGCCTCCAGGGGCCCGTCCCCGTGAGGACTGTGAGGTTGCGCTCATACCCCCACCCCCGCCTGCGCCCGCGGAGATTGTCCCGGCGCTCAGCCGCAGCTCCTCCTCGCGGTCGGTCAGCTCGGCTGGGATCTCCTCGAGAAAGCGGCTGCGCAGGCCGAATGTGGCCTGACCGAACACCGAGCGCCGCCGCGCGTAGGTCAGGTACAGCTCGCGCTTGGCGCGGGTGACGCCGACGTAGAACAGGCGCCGCTCCTCCTCCAGGCCGCCCTCGTCCAGTGCACGGGAGTGCGGGAACACACCGTCCTCACACCCGGCGATGAACACGATCGGGTACTCGAGACCCTTGGCGTTGTGCAGCGTCATCAGCGTCACCAGACCCTCGTCCTCGCGGCGGGAGTCCGCGTCGGCGACGAGCGCCAGCTGCTGCAGGAACACGTCGAGCGTATCCTGCAGCTCGGTGGCTCCAGCGTCGAACTCGCGTGCAACCTCGACGAGCTGATCGAGGTTTTCCAGGCGCCCCTGGGCTTCGATCGTCTTCTCCGCGCCCCCCAGCGCCTCCGCCTGCAGGGCGTCGAGGTAGCCCGTGCGCGAGAGCACCGCGTCGAGCAGGTCCCCGACCGGAATGGCCTGCTGCGCGAGCTCTGAGAGCTCGGTCATCGTGGCCATGAACCGCTTCAACGACTTGACCGCGGCGGCGCCGAGGCCGGGGATCTGATCGGCGGCGGCCGCTGCATCCCATACCGACACGCCGATCGTGACGGAGTGCGCGCCGATGCGCGACAGCGACGTGCGCCCCAGGCCGCGCCGGGGGGAGTTGGCGACGCGCGTGAAGCTGACCACGTCGTAGGGGTTGGCCAGCCACGACAGGTAGGCGATCGCGTCCTTGATCTCGGCGCGCTCGTAGAACTTCGTCCCGCCGATCACCTGGTAGGCGATCTCGCGGCGCACGAGCGTGTCCTCGATCACCCGCGACATCGCGTTCGTCCGGTACAGCACGGCAATCTCCGCGCGCGCGGCGCCCTCGTCCACGAGCCGCTCGATCTCCCCCACCACGAACCGCGCCTCGCCGTGCTCGTCCTCCAGTTCGCGCACGTGTATCGGCTCGCCGGCGCCGCGTTCGCTCCACAGGCGCTTGGCGATCCCCCCGCGATTGTTGGCGATCACCGCGTTCGCGGCCGACAGGATCGTCTGGGTCGAGCGGTAGTTCTGCTCGAGCTTGACCACGCGCGCGTCGGGAAAATCGTCTTGGAAGTCGAGGATGTTGCGTACGTCGGCGCCGCGGAATCCATAAATTGACTGCGAGTCATCCCCCACCACGGCAAGATTGCGATGACCCGCGAGATGGACGGGCTCGCCCCGGGCGGGGGCCTTACGCCCCCCACCGACAAGCAGCTGCAGCAGGCGGTACTGCGCGTGGTTGGTGTCCTGGTACTCGTCCACGAGCACGTGCCTGAACGCCCGCGCGTAGCGTGTGCGCACCTCCTCATACAGCTCGAGCACGTTGACCGTACGGAACAGCAGATCGTCGAAATCCATCGCGTTCATGCGCAGCAGATCGCGCTCGTAGCGCTCGTAGGCGTCGGCGATCATCTCCTCGAACTGAGACCCCACCGCCTGGCGGTAGTCGGCCGCGGACTGCAGCCGGTTCTTGGCCGCGGAGATCTGACTGTGGATCGCCGCCGGGGTGAACCGCTTGGGGTCGATCCCCAGCTCGTCGATGCAGCGCCGGGTCAGCCTTCGCGCGTCGGCCTGGTCATAGATCGTGAACTGGCGCGTATACCCCAGGCGCTGCGCCTCGGAGCGCAGGATGCGCGCGCAGGCCGCATGGAACGTCATCAGCCACATCCCGCGCGTATTGCGTTCGAGCAATCGCTCGACCCGGGAGCGCATCTCCTGGGCCGCCTTGTTCGTGAACGTGATCGCGAGGATCTCGTTGGTGTGCGCCTGCTGGGTGTAGATCAGGTAGGCGATGCGGTGTGTCAGCACGCGCGTCTTGCCGCTACCCGCGCCCGCCAGGATCAGCAGCGGGCCCTCCCCGTGCGTGACCGCCTCGCGCTGGGGCTCGTTCAACCCCTCCAGCAGGCGCTCGATCCGCGCTTCCTCATCGGGCGCCAGTTGGCCCGGAGGCCGTGGCGTGTCGGGGTCGCCGGGCGTGGCGGGAGGACTGTCGAACTCGGCTCGGGCAGGTTCGGGCATTCAGCCTCAGGATAGATGCGCGCCCGGCGGGCTTCGTCTGATCGCCCCAGCCCAGCCCGTCGCGTCCGGCGCTCTCAGGCGTCCCTTTCGCCGGGTCTAACCACGTCGTCCTGTACGGGCATGGGCACCGGACGGAGGCTATGCAGCCGGGCGCCGGGACAAGATCCTGCCGCGAGGACGCCGGACCGTGCAAGCGCCCAACCACGGCGTTCGACGCTTCAGCCGCCCTCCGCTCCGGGCGCTGTCGCGGTGAGTCGCTCGATCAGCTCGTCACCGTCGGTGCCGTGCGCTTGGAGCACACGCTCGAAATCCGCGCCGTACACGTGCATCACGGCCATCAGCACGTCGGTCGTGGCAACCCCGGCGGCGCCCCGCCGGTTGGCGATATGGACGGCGTCCTCGATGACCTGCGCAACCGCGTCGCGATCCTCGAGGACGGCGGGACCGGTCCGCTCACGCTCGGTCTCCTCAGGCGCCCGGAGCGGTCCCTCGCTTACGCCCAGCGCCTGCAGCGCGGCCCCAACTTCGCCATGCAAGCGCAGGACCCGCAGCCAGCGTTCGGCCGCGTCCCCGGGAGTACGTGCAAACGGCATCGCGGTCGAGGCGATGCCCAACACAATCGCCGCGTCGGGGGCGAGCGCCGGCCCGGCGTTCACAGCGACGCCCCAAGACCCGCTTGCCGTCTCGCCCGGGGTATCTGAAGCAGCGCGACATTGTCGCGTCGCAGCGTGACCTCCGGCGATCCGTCGATGAGACGCAACTCGAGCAGGACGCTGCCGGCGCGCTCTGCGGCGGCGCGCGCCGAGCGCATGAGCCCTGCGATCTCACTGCGCTGCACCCCGCAGGCAAGGAGAAACCGCGCGGTCCGATCACTCCCAGCCTCGTCGCGATCGAGCTCGATCTCCTCGACCAGCACAACCGGCGCACGGGCGCTCCCCTCGATGCCCAGCAGGCACACGGCCATATCGTCGGGGCGCGAGTCGGTCTCTGCGGCCACCCGATCCAGAAGTGCCGATGCCGTGGTCTGGGGCCCGAGCTCGGCGAGCGCGTGCGCAAGCCGCTCGGTGCCGAACAGCTCTCCCGCAACCCGTGCCTCCGTCACGCCGTCGGTGTGGAAGCAGACCTGTGAGCGACCCGGCACCGATACCACGGTCTGGCGTGCTCCGGTCCGCATGCCGGCTCCGATCGGCGGCGAGGAGGCGATAGTGATCGGCGCGATCGACTGCGAGCCGAGCACGATTGGTGGCGGATGACCTGCGCAAGCGTAGACCAGGATGCGCTCGCGTGGATGATAGGTGGCCGCCGCGACGGTGGCAAACGACCCCCCGAGCTGGCGCTCGAGCACAGCTCCCGCCGTTTGCAAGGCGCTGCGCGGCGAAAGGCCGGCCTCGAGGTATGCCCGCAGCGTGAAGCGCACAAGCGCCGTATGAGGCAGCGCCTGCCGTCCGTGTCCGGAGACATCGCCGACGATGACCGCCAGTCGACCATCCTCGAGCGCAAACACGTCGTAAAAATCCCCGCCCGCCCCAGGACCGTCCGCCGGTCGATAGGCCGCAGAGGTGCCCACCGGACCGAGCCGGAGGGGTGGCTCGGGGAGCAGCGCGGCCTGCAGCAGACCCACGTCCTCGAGCAGCTCTTCACGTTGGCGCTCCAGTCGCCGGGCGCGCAGCGCGGCCAGGCGCGAGCGTACCGCCAGCGCAAGCGCGAGCGCGAGCAGGGCGCCGATGAGAATCCGCACCGGCATGGGTACTACCCCGACGATCCGGGTGATCGTCGTCACGATCGGCGACGGACGGCCACGCGGGGACCGGCCATGCGCCGCCCCCCGTACACGCCCAGCCCGCGTAGCGCGCGCGGGCGTGGCTGGGATCCTCGCCGCCACGGGCGCGACCGCACCCCGCGAGAACCCCGCCGGAGTTGCACGCCTCGTGGCGACGCGGCTGTGGGCATGCGCAGAGCCCCGCGCAGCATGCGACGATGCCCCGGCGACTTGCGTCGTCGTCGCCGTCACCGTGGGGGTCGTCGTCGGTGTCTTGGGGGCTGTCGCCGTAGGCGCTGACGCTGTCGCCGTAGGTGTCGTTGCCGTAGGCGTTGGTGTGATGGATGTCTTCGCGATGGGCGTCTTCGCGGTTGGTGTCTGCGGGGTGGGCGTTTTCGGGGTGGGCGTCTGCGGGGTGGACGGTGTGGGTGTACGAGTATGGGTCGGTGGGGTCGGGATGGCCGCCGCTTTGCCCGCAGCAGCTGACGGAGGGACACGCCAGGAGGAGTGGGATTCTCCCGTTTTGTCATGGCCCACATGCGAAGTGGCCGGTTTGCCGGCGCCCGGTGCTCCCTGACCGGAGGTCGATTCTCCCTCGTGTCGCCACTGATCATGGCCCTGGTGGCTCGGGCTTGGTTGATCCTGGTGCCCTGGTCCTGATTCTTCGTGCCCCGGCTGCGCCTGCCCTTGACGGCCTGCGCCTGATTGCTCGTGCTGATCTGGACCCGGTTGTTCGCGATCGGCAGGTCCAGATTCTTCACGTCCCGGCTGCGCCTGCCCTTGACGGTCTGAGCCCGATTGTTCGTTCCGGCCGGAGCCTGGCAATCCGCGATGTTCTGGGTTTTGTTGTCCTTGGCGCCCCGGTTCCGGCAAGACGGGTGGGGGGTGCGGGTTGCCCGTCTCGCTCGGCGTGGGCGCGCCGGGAATCGGGCTCGCATGGTCTGGCCTGGCCGCGGCGACGGAGATGCACGCCAGGGCAAAGACACAGCAGCCCAGGGCGACGGCCGCCGCCAAACGCCGGCGTGAGTGGGCGAGCCACGAGTGTTCGCTCGTTTCGCTCGCCGGCTGCGGACCTGTGTCGATCAGCTTGCCCAAGCTTCATTTCCCTCCGCGCCCACGAGTGCCTCGCCGAGTGTCGGGAAGATCGCAAACGCACCGTCCAATCCCGAAAACTCGAAGATCCTCAGCACGTTGGGCCTAGCACCAACTATCGCCAGACGCGCACCCGCGTCCAGTCTCCTCGTGACGCCAACGAGCACACCCAGCGTGGTCGAGTCCATGAAGGTTGCCAGCGAAAGATCGACGACGAGCCGGCTGCTGCCGGTCTGCAGCGCATCGACCAGCATCCACTTCAAGTTCGGGGCCGTGGAGAGATCGAGCTCGCCTTCGACCGAGATCACGCTCGTACGCGCGTCGAGCTTGCGTCCGTAGATCCCGAACGCTGTCGATTTCGGCTCTGAACAGTCGGTATCGGTCCGGCTGGGCATCGTAGTCCTCGCTTCACGCGCCGGCCATATCTCGCGCGACTCGGCCTTGCAGCCCAACACACAGTGCGCTCGGGCATCCAAGCTCACGTTCGGCCACGACCGATCTGTTCTTTAAGCATAGCGACGGCAGTCGAACGAGTGTCCAGCGAGGCGCCGCTCCTGCAGCGTTGACCCCACGGCTCCCCAGCCCGCGACGTACTACCCCCCAGCCGGATTCGGCCCCCGAACGGTGCGCAGCGGCGTGACCTCGCCCGCGGGAGCGTCGTCGGGATACTCCCCGGAGAGCTCGCCGACCGCCCGTTCCAGCGCGCCGATACGGCTCGCGAGGCCCTGAATCGCCTCGGCGATCGGGTCGGGCAGGTGGATCCAGTCGGCGTCGGGACCCTCGACGCGACGGCCGTCCACGCGCACGGGATGACCGGGGTTGCCGACGACGGTCGAGTTCGGAGGCACGTCGGTGATGACCACGCTGTTGGCGCCGATCTTCGCGCCGTGACCGATCGTGATCGGCCCCAGCAACTTGGCGCCCGAGCCGATCGTGACGTTGTCCTGCACCGTCGGATGGCGCTTGCCCGTGGCGAAGCCGGTGCCGCCGAGCGTGACGCCCTGATACAGCGTCACGTTGTCGCCGATGTCGGCGGTCTCGCCGATCACGACACCGGCGCCGTGGTCGATGAACAGGCCCTCACCGATGCACGCGGCGGGATGAATCTCGATACCGGTCAGCGCGCGCGAGAGCAGCGAGATCGCGCGCGGCAAGACCGGCACGTCCGCCTCGTGCAAGGCATGCGCGGTGCGATGGGCCAGCAGCGCGTGGATACCGGGCCAGGTCGCGAGGATCTCGACCTGGCCCACGTCGCGTGCCGCCGGATCGCGGTCACGCGCAGCAGCGATGTCACGACGCAGCTCTTTCGCGACCTGTGCGAGCACGCTGATGCCAGGCATGCAAACAGCGTAGCGACGCTCTGTCCCCTCTCAGGGCGAAAAGAATGTCTGAGATATGTAGCGCTCGCCCGAGTCGGGCATGATCACGACTATGCGTCGGCCGGCGGACTCCGGACGCGCGGCGACCTGCAGAGCGCCCCACAGCGCGGCGCCACAGGAGATGCCCGCGAGCACGCCCGCGCGCCGGGCGCAGGCCCAGGCGGTGTGGATCGCATCGTCATCGGAGACGGGGATCACCTCGTCGAGGAGACTACGGTCGAGCACCGCCGGAACGAAGCCCGCGCCGATGCCCTGGATGCGATGCGGGCCGGGCAGACCCCCAGACAGCACAGCCGAGCCGCTCGGCTCCACCGCGACGATGCGCAGATCGGGATTGCGTTCACGCAGATATCCGCCCGCGCCGGTGATCGTCCCGCCGGTGCCGACACCGGCGACGAGCACGTCGACACGCCCGTCCAGCGCGCGCTCGATCTCCGGTCCGGTGGTGCGCCGATGGATCGCCGGATTGGCGGGATTGGAGAACTGGTCGGGCAGGAACACGTCGGGCTCGCTCGCCAACGCACGCGCGGCCGCCACCGCCTCGCCCATCCCGCCCAGCGACTCGGTGATCTGCACGCGCGCCCCGTACAACCGCAGCAGGCTCTCGCGCTCACGGGACATACCCTGGGGGAGCATCAGCGTCAGGTCATAGCCGCGGGCGGCGCACACGAACGCGAGCGCGATGCCGGTATTGCCCGAGGTCGCCTCCACGATCGTCGTGCGACCCGGCTCGATGATGCCCTCAGACTCGGCGGCCTCGATCATCGCCACGCCGATCCTGTCCTTGACCGACCCGCCTGGGTTCTGGGACTCGAGCTTGGCGAACAGCTCCACGCCGTGCTCCGCCGCCGGTCCCTG
Source organism: uncultured Solirubrobacterales bacterium (assembly GCA_963749285.1). GTDB lineage: Bacteria > Actinomycetota > Thermoleophilia > Solirubrobacterales > Solirubrobacteraceae > Palsa-744. The sequence continues at coordinate 1,264,225 of CAVVMD010000002.1, forward strand.
CAGCAGTTGCGGCAGCCCGACGAGCGGCGTGTCCCCCACCAGCTCCGAAATGTTGATCGGGATTCGGGACATATCGCCCACGACAATAGTGGGCGGGCGACGCTCGCGCCGTGCGGGCCAGGCCGGCCGGGGCCTGCCGCACGGTGCTATCGATCGGCGACTACCAGCTGCCGGTTTCGCCACCCGAGCAGCCGGTTTTGCTGGGGCCGCTGTTGCACGTGCGGGTTATCCCGCCGGTCGCGCTCCGCGAGACCGTGAATTTGTCGCCTGTGTCAGCAGCGGTCGCCGTCACGCTGTAGCTGTTTTTTGTGTGGGTAGTAGCGCTGATGTAGGCGTTACCCCCACCCGCAGCAATCTGAATCGTCGGTTCGTACTTGTTCAGTTCCGTCGGCACGACGTTTTCATATTCACCGCTGTTGTCGGTGGCAATCGTCTCGGCAGTTATCTGAGCAGAGTGCGTCAGTTCCTTTGCCGATGCGTCGTATGCCTTGCTCTTCTGGCTCAGGAGCGACGGAATGGCGATCGCGGCAAGGATGCCGATGATCAGGATGACAACCAGAAGCTCGATGATCGAAAAGCCACTCTCATCGGCCGAGCGTGCCCGCAGTCGATACGGCGGCGTACGGGCGAGGCGGCGCTGCAAGCTCCCGGACGTGCGGCGTGACGGATCTGAATACACAATAGCCCTCCGTGGCGGTCTGCTGGCGGCCGAGCTATCTCGTCGAGATCCCTGACTTTGCGCCCCCGCCTCACGACGGGTTTGCCTTTTTCAGTGTTGGTCGAGCCGGGAGTGTAAGCATAAATTAGCTCCCTGTGGGAGATCTGGACATATGTACTAGTGGCGCCTCTGCAAGCACCGAGCCGCATCTCGCCCCCCGTCGCGGGGCATAGAAACGTACGGGTCTCGCGTTGGCCGGCGCAAGTGGGCCAAATCAACACTCAGATGTAATACATGCTGGCGCCCGCCTCGCGCGACTCACGCTCGATGACGTCGGCGATCGTCGTCTGTTCGAGCACCTGGCGCGCGGCGGTGGCAGCATCGGCGAACACTCCCTGCGCGTCGCGGCCGAGAGGTCCGTCCAGCAGCTCCACGACCTCGAGCACGGTCACGCTCGCGGGGTCCCGGGCGAAGCGGTACCCGCCCTTGACGCCGCGCTGAGAGCTGATGATCCCGCTGCGTCTGAGCACCGCGAACAGCTGCTCCAGGAACTGCACCGGCACGTCGCGCCGGCGCGCCAGCTCGCCGATCGGCACCGGGTCCGAGCCCGCGCTGCGCCCCAGCTCGGCGAGGGCGAGCACGGCATACGGAGACTTGCTGGTGATCGAGATCATCGCGCCCCCATTCTCATACCCACGTGACTCTACGGAACAACGCCCTGAGACGGCCGCTGGGCATGCTGGCCGATCGAAGATCCCGTCGATCTTCGATCGGTAAGGACGCAGTGAGCGAAGTGTGCTCGGCACACGTGCTGGCCGACCGGAGATCACGTCGATCTCCGGTCGGTAGGGACCACGCATCGCGCCCGGGCACCGCCGGCGAAGCCGGTGGTCGGTCGTCTCAGAGCCAGCCGCGCTCGGTGGCGATCAGCACGGCCTGTGCGCGGTCGACCGCGCCGAGCTTGCCGTAGATGTTGTGCAGGTGGGTGCGAACCGTGCTCGTGGAGAGCGTCAGCTCGTGGGCGATCTGCTTGTAGACCTTGCCTTCGGCGAGACGTTGCAGCACGCCGAGCTCGCGTACGGACAGCGGCGAGGGATCGACGTGGCGCTGGCGCTGGCCGGCGCTGCTCGGCAGCTCGTACATCACGCGCCTGAGCTCGTTGGCTCCGAGCCCGAGGACGCGCGCGGTCTGCAGCATCTCCCCCGGCGACACCGCCGAGCCCTGTTCGTAGTGGGCGAGCATGTCCGCCAGGCGCACGAACGCGACCTCGCCCTCGACGTCGGGGTTGTGGTGACGCTCGACCGCGGTGGCGACGGCGCCCGGCAGGCCCCAGCGACGGATCAGCACGCCACCGACGAGCGCGTGGTCGACGCCCAGCTCGCGGCGCTCTTGGTGGATGCGTTCCTCCGGGGTTTTGGCGCCGCGGTGCACCTGTGCGGGATAGCCGGGATAGGCGTGCAGCAGCACGAGCTTGCCGACGTCGTGCAGCAGGCTCGTGACGGTCAGGCGATCGCGATGCTCGTAGCCGACCTCCGAGGCGAGCCGGTCGGCCGCATGTTGAGTGGACAGCGCGTGCAGCCGGAAACGCTCGGGAGCGGCGTCCCACACGCTGGAGCGCTCGAAGAAGTCGAAGGTTCGCACCCGTCCCGCGAGCGCCTGCACGGTCTGCTCGCTGAGCAGCTCGACGGCCGCGACGACCGTGCCCACGCGCCCGCGGCTGCCCTGCACTTGGTTGGCGAGGCGCAGCACCGCAATGCTCAGCGCGACGTCGGACTCCACGGCGGTGACGACGTCGGCGGTCGCGACGTTGTCCTTCTCGACCACCGCGAGCAGCCGGTTGCGCGACTCCGCCAGGGCGGGGAATGCCTCCAGCGCTTCGAACGCGCTCGTCAGGCGCCGGCCGTGACCGTCGCCCTGACGGCGAATCGGGGTCACCGCTGCGGACGCGTTGCCGGACTCGCCGTCTGGGCCGCGCGTGGTGCGCGCAGGAGCCTTTCGCGCGCTGCTTGTGGACGCAGTCCGTGCGCCGCTCGTCTTTGTCGCCGTCAATGGCATTGTCGAGGTCCCTATCGGCAGCCCTGGACGAATGGTTGAGGGAACCCTCTTCAGTCTGCGGCCGCGCCCAGAGCCCTGTCGACCCGGCGCAGCGTCTCCTCACGGCCGAGCAGCGCGACGCTCTCGAAGATGCCGGGCGAGACGGTTGTGCCGGCGATCGCCACGCGCAGCGGCTGATAGACCTCGCGCGGTTTGACCTCGCGTCTGGCCACGAGCTCTTCAAGCGCCGGACCGATCTGCTCCTCGGTGAAGCCGTCCTCGTCCAGCTCGGCCAGCGCGGCGCGAGCCTGCATCAGCGCGACGCGTCCCTCCTCGCCGAGCCAGCGCTCGCGCGCGGCGGGATCGTCCACGGGACGGTCAAGCAGCGGTCCCGCCAGCGGCCAGAAGTCGGCGAGCGTGTGGATCTTCTCCTGGCTGATCGCGACAGCGCGGGAAAGCCTCGGATCGTCCGCGACGTCCGCATGAGCGCTCGCGCGCAGGAACTCCCCGACACGACGCGTCAGCTCCGCGACTGACAGCGCGCGAATGTAGACGCCGTTCAGCCAGCGCAGCTTAGTCTCGTCAAAGCGCGCCGGATTGCGGGACACGCGCTCGAGCGTGAACCGCTCGATCAACTCGCCGGTCAAGAGCACGGTCTGATCGTCGCCCGCGCCCCAGCCGAGCAGCGCCAGGTAGTTGCGCACCGCCTCGGGCAGGTAGCCGGCGTCGCGCAACTCTCCCACCGAGGCGGCGCCGTGGCGCTTTGAGAGCTTCTTGCCGTCAGGCCCGTGCAGCAGCGGCAGGTGCGCATACACCGGCAGCGGCGCCTGCTGGCCGACTCCGCCATCCGGGCTGTGTACCCCCGGTCGGACCAGGCCGACGGCCCGCGCGGCCTCCAGCACGAGCAGCTGCTTGGGGGTGTTGGAGAGGTGATCCTCGCCGCGAACGACATGGGTGATACCGGCGTCGAGGTCGTCGATCGCGACCGCGAAGTTGTAGAGCACCGACCCGTCGGCGCGGGCGATCACGGGATCGTCGAGATGGACGTGCTCAAAATGCGTCTCGCCGCGGATGGCGTCGTGAACGACCGTCTGACCCTCGTCCGGCACGCGCAGTCGCACCGCTCCGTCCGCCTCGGGCTCACCGCGGAACCCACGATCGGCGCCATGGGCGAGCTTGTAGGCCTTGACGTCCTCGGCGGTCGCGTTCGAGCGGTAGGCGTGGCCGGCGTCCAGCAGGGCCTGCAATGCCTCGCCGTGGCGCTCAGAGCGCTCGGTCTGCAGGATCGGCCCCTCATCCCAGTCGAGCGCCAGCCAGCGCAGCGCGTCGATGATCTGCTCGACGTTCTCAGGCGTGGAACGCTCACGGTCGGTGTCCTCGATGCGCAGCACCAGCTCTCCCCCCTCGTGGCGCGCGAGCAGCCAGTTGAACAGGGCGGTGCGCGCGCCGCCGATGTGCAGCGCGCCCGTGGGCGATGGGGCGAACCTGACTCTCATTGGATCCATAGGATCCGCCCATGCTATTCACAGCCAGCCCCTCACAGTCGCCATGCTGATCGGAGCACACGTCTCGCCCGCGGGCGGGCTGGCGAAAGCGATCGAGCGCGGTGTGGAGCGCGGCTGTGAGGCGATTCAGATCTTCAACCAGTCGCCGCGGATGTGGAAACCGACGGCCTATAGCGATCAGGACTACGCGGCGTTCCGCGAGGCGATGCACGACAGTCAGATCGACGCGGTGCTGATCCATGCCGTGTATCTGCTCAACTGCGCCAGCGAGGATCCCGACATCCGCGCCAAGTCCCTGACCTCGCTCACGCACTCGCTGCGCGTGGGCCACGCGATCGGCGCCTGCGGGGTGGTGCTGCATCCCGGTTCGGCCAAGACCGGGCATGTCGGCGAGGCGATCGCGCGCGCCGGGGAGACGATCCGCGAAGCGCTGGCCGACAGCGAGGGATGCGAGTTGCACCTGGAGAACACGGCCGGCGCCGGCGGCACACTCGGACGCTCCTTCGATGAGCTGGCGCGGCTGCTGGACGCGGCCGGCGGGGACGAGCGCCTGGGGGTGTGCCTGGACTCCTGCCATCTGCTCGCCTCCGGCTATGACATCCGCACGGTCTCGGGCATGGCCTCCGTCTTGCGCGAGTGCACCCGCGAGCTGGGTCGTGGGCGCGTACGCTCGCTGCACCTCAACGACTCCCAGACCCCGCTGGGCTCCAACCGCGACCGTCACGCGAACGTCGGTCAGGGCGAGCTCGGCGAGCAGGGCTGCATGGCGTTCCTGTCCGCCCCGGGACTGCAGAAACTGCCGTGTGTGCTGGAGACCCCCGGCGAGAACCGCGAAGGCCCCTCGCGCACAGAAGTTGAGTTGACTATGAAGCTGCGCGAGCGTGGAATACGGGCGCGTAAACGCAAATAAGCCGCAGCGGTACAGAAGGGCCCGGCGTTTAGAAGGGCCGCAGCATTCAGCCCGCACGGACGGGGCGTTCAGCCGGCGACGGCCGCGGCGACTGCGGGCCCTGGGGTGAAGATGGTCTCCAGCTCGGCGCGCAGCGTTGGTGTGTTCTGCACGCGAAACGCCTCCCCCAGGCGCAGACGGCGAACTCCGCCGGGAGTGTCGATGTCGAGCACGATCTCGGCGGGGCCGGAGTAGTCCTCGACCAGCTGCTTGATGTCTTCGATCGCGCTTGACGACAGGTTCGTGGCGTCGACGCGGGCGTGCACCGGCCTGGCTAGCGTCACCGCCGTCTTGTCCTGCATCTCGGCTTGCTTGCGAGCTTCGGCGATCTCCTGCTCCGAGGGAGCGAACACCTCGACGGTCTGAGCGATCAGGCAGGTCTTGCCGGCTTCCTTGTGATCGACCCGTCCGCGCACGAGCACGACCTGGTCGACCGCGAGCGCGGCCTCGTGCTCGGACAGCGCCTTGCCGAACACGAGCATCTCCACCGCGCCGCCGAGGTCGTCGAGCGTCGCGAACATCATCGGATCGCCGGCGCGGGTGCGGATGCGCTTGGACTCGACGATGATCCCGCCGACCGTCACCCAGTCCTTGTCGCGGCGGTCTGACAGCGCAGCCAGTGGACAGTCGGTGCGGGCGCGCAGGATCTCGCGCAACGGCTTGAGCGGGTGCGCGGACACGAACAGGCCGATCGCCTCCTTCTCGACCGCGAGCAGTTCCGCCTGATCGAACTCCTCGGCCGGGATCGGGGGATGGGACGGCCGTGCAAACGCCGCGCCCGGGCGCGGACTCGCTGCTCCCGCTGCCGTCACAACACCACCGTTGAGCCCCCCCATATCGTCTATCGCCCCGGGTGCAGACGCGGCATCCGGTTCGGGGGCCAGGTCGAAGATCGAGCCCTGGCCGATCTGCGCGTCCTGCTGGGCCTTCTGGCCGGCGGCCTGCGCCTGCTCGAGCACTGAGAGCATGCCCTTGCGACTCGCGCCGGTGGAGCCGAGAGCGCCGCACTTGACGAGCGCCTCGATCGCCTTCTTGTTGACCGCGCGGCCGTCCACGCGCTCGCAGAACTCCCACAGCGAGCTGAACTTCCCGCCCTCCTCGCGCGCGCGCTTGATCGCCTCGACGGCCTGGTACCCGACGCCCTTGACGGCGTCCAAACCGAAGCGAATGTTGCCGATGCCACCCTTTGTGCTCGGCGCGCCGACGGTGAACTGGTGGTCTGACAGGTTCACGTCCGGGGGCAGGATCTCGATCCCCATCTCCTCGCAGCGGGCGACGAAGAACGGGACCTTGTCCTTGGTGGACATCACCGAGGAGATCAGCGCGGCCATGTACTCGGCGGTGTGGTTGGCCTTCAACCAGGCGGTGCGGTAGGCGATCAGTCCGTAGCACGCGGCGTGACTCTTGTTGAACGAGTAGTCGGCCGACTTTTCGTTCGTCTGCCACAGCAGGTCGATCACCTCGGAGCGGGTGCCCGACGCGCGGCAGCCCTCGACGAACTCTGGCTTCAGCGCCGCCATCGCCGCGCGGTTCTTCTTGCCGATCGCCTTGCGCAGATCGTCCGCCTTCGCCCCGGAGAAGCCGGCGAGCTCCTTGGAGATCCGCATCGCCTGCTCCTGGTAGAGGATCACCCCGTTGGAGGACTCGAGGATCGCCCGCAGGCGCTCGTCCGGATAGGAGATCGCCTGCGGGTTGTGCTTGCCCTTGGCGTACACCGGGATCTGATCCATCGCGCCCGGGCGATAGAGCGCGTTCAGCGCGACGAGGTCGTTGAACTCGTCTGGGCGCACCTTCCGCAATGCCTCGCGCATGCCCTCGGACTCGAACTGGAACACGCCGGTGGAGTCCCCACGCGCGAGCATCTCATACGTGCGCGCGTCGTCCAGCGGCAGCGTGGTCATCTCCGGGCGCTGCCCGGTCGAACGCTCGATGATGTCCAGCGCGTCCTCGATCACGTCGAGGTTGCGCAGGCCGAGGAAATCCATCTTCAGCAGGCCGATGTCCTCGATCGGCTTCATCGAGAACTGGGTGACGGTGCGAAACACCTTCTCGCCGTGCTCGTCGGTGCCCCCGTCGGCGAGCTGCAGGGGCACGATGTCCGTCAGCGGCCGGTCGGCGATCACGACCGCGGCGGCGTGGATCGAGGAGTTGCGCACGATTCCCTCAAGGCCCTGGGCCACGTCGATGATCTGCTTCGCCGTCGGCTCCTCATCGCAGGCTTTGCGCAGCGGCTGACCAGCCTTCAAGCAATCCTCGAACGAGGGCGCCCGGCCCATGATCGGGTCGGGGATCAGCTTCGCCAGGCGATCGCCCGTGCCGTAGTCGAGACCCAGCACCCGTGCCGCGTCGCGGGTGGCGGCGCGCGGGAACATCTTGCCGAACGTGACGATCTGTGCGACCGACTCGCGCCCGTACTTATCGGTCACGTATTTCATCACCCGCTCGCGCCCGCGCACGGAGAAGTCGATATCGATATCGGGCATCGACACGCGCTCGGGGTTCAGGAACCGCTCGAACAGGAGGTCGTAGCGCAGCGGGTCCACATCGGTGATCGCCAGGCAATAGGCGACGATCGAGCCCGCGGCCGAGCCGCGGCCGGGTCCGACGGCGATGCCGTTCTCCTTGGCGAACTTGACGAAATCCCAGACGATCAAAAAATAGGCGTTGAAGCCCATCCGGTCGATCACGCCGAGCTCCATCTCCATGCGTTCGATCGCCTCCGCGGGCGACGGGTCGCCGTAGCGCAACGTCAGGCCCTCGCGCACTCGCGCGCGCAGATACTCGTGCTCGCCGCTGCCGTCTGGCGTCTGATAGCTCGGGATCAGCTGCTTGCCGAGCTCCAGCTCCACCGAGCAACGCTCGGCGATCTCCAGCGTGTTCGCGGTCGCCTCCGGCCACTGTGCGAACGCGTCGGCCATCTCTGCGTTGTCGCGCAGAAAGAACTCGTTCGTGTCGAACGTCAGCTTCGGCGCGGCGATCGTGCTCTTGGTCTGCACGCACAAGAGCGCCGTGTGATGGTCATAGTCCTCGCGGCGCAGGTAGTGGACATCGCCGGTGCCGACCAGGCTGCCGCCGACCTCTGAGGCGATGCGCACGATCTGATCGTTGCACTTCTCCTGTGCGGTCAGTCCGTTCTTCTGCACCTCGAAGTACATGTTCTCCGGGCCGAATATCCGCCGCAGATCGTCGGCGTGTGCGCGGGCGTCGTCGGGACGGTCCTCGAGCAGGTGCTGGCAGAAGCGCGAGGCCAGACAGCCGGTCAGGGCGATCACGCCGTCTGCGTGGCGCTCGATCTGGTGCAGGTCGACCGTCGGCTTGCCGCGGTTGAGCCCTTCCAAAAAGCCTGCCGAGGAGAGCTTGACCAGGTTGCGATAGCCGGCGTCGCTTGCGGCCAGCAGCGTCAGGTGGTTGCGCTGCACCTTCGGCGACCCCGGACCTGCCGCCGCGGCGGCGTGGTCGTCGACGAGATAGATCTCACAGCCGACGATCGGCTTGACACCGTGCTTGGCGCACGCCTTGTGCAGCTCCACGGCGCCGTTCATCACACCGTGGTCGGTGAGGCCCAGCGCGGGCTGGCCGAACTCCGCCGCGCGGGCCGCGAGCGCGTCGATCTTGCACGCCCCGTCGAGCAGCGAGTACTCGGAGTGGACGTGCAGATGGGCGCAGGCTGGGGCGGTCACAGGATCGAGATGTTAGGCGGCGCGGCGGCGGCCTAACGGGCCTCACGCCGGTGTTTGCGGGCGGCGCGCCAGCGACCGATCAGCGACCTGCTGTGCTTGTGCGGCTTTGACTTGGTCGTGAGCGCTGTGTCTGACACCTGTGGAGGCAGGGACGACTCCTGCGCGCGAGCGCGCAGGCGCTCCACGGCGGCGGCCAGCGCGTCGGCCATCTCCTCGCTCCGCACCTGGCTGGACGCTTGCGCCGGCGCCGCCGGCAGGGGCACATCCGGGACGGACGATCGGCTCGCGGAGGATGCGGCGGCGTCGCGCAGCTTGCGGGCGAGGACTCTGAGCTCGCCCACCGTCGCGGCCATCGTGGAGTGGCTTTCGCGCATCGCGTCCAGCTCGTGTTCGGTGCGCTCGCGGGCGCGGCGCTCGGACTCGATCTCCTGCGCGAGCTGTGAGGCGTGGCGCTCGACCTCGGTTATGCGCGCTTGCAGGCGCTGGACGATCTCCGAGCGGGCGAAAGCCACGGCCGAACGGTCCTCGGCGGCCGTCAGCGCGCGCTCGGCTTCGACGCGCAGCTGCTGCTCGGCGTACTCCTGCTGCTTGACGCGCCGCAGCTCGTTCTCGTTCGCCGCCAGCCGCTGGACGCTGTCGCGGCGCTCATCCTCGGCCTCGCGCAGACGCTGTTGCAGGCTGGACAGGTGCGTCTCCAGAGTCTGCACGGTCGCCTCCGCCGCCTCGGCGCGACGCATCAGCGCAGGGTCGCTACCCGTCTGGGCGGCACGGAGTGCGCGGCGCTCGGCGAGCAGGTCGCGTTCGCTCTGGTGAGGCGGCTCTCCCCCGTGGGTTGGTGAGGATCCTTCGGCGATCATCGGCTCGCCTGTGAGCCTACGGTTCGGGGCGGACAGGATCGGATCGGGAGCTCGAACCATCACGTCCCTCCGGTGAGGGACGTTCCTGCGCGGGGGTGGGCGTGTCCTCAGGAGTCGTTGCGCAGGCGCCAGGCCATGCGCGATTGCAGCGACCACAGCTCGATGAACCCGGGCGAGGCGGTCTGGGAGAAGAGCCCACCGGACTCGGCGAACGACGCCAGCGCCTGGTCATAGACGGCGTGCGGCGACTCCCGTGTGACCACGCGCGCATGACCCTTGTAGAGCTTGACGCCGATCGTCCCCGTCACCTGCTCGTTGACCCGGTCCATGTAGGCATCGAGATCGCCGCGCAGCGGCTCCCACCACAGGCCGGCGTAGACGAGGTAAGCCCACTGCCGGTCGAGCTCGGGCTTGAACTGGTTCTGGTGGATCGTGCCCACGAGCCGCTCGAGATCCTGGTGGGCGGACAGCAGGATCGCGGCGGCGGGCACCTCGTAGATGTCGCGCACCTTCAACCCGACGATCCGGTCCTCGATGTGGTCGACGATCCCCACGCCGTGTCTGGCGCCGATCTCAGCAGTCCGTTCGATCAGCTCCACGAGCCCCAGACGCTCGCCGCCCAGGGCGACGGGCACGCCCCGCTCGAACTCGATCTCCACAATCTCCGCCTCGTCGGGGGCGCGCTCGGGGGGCGTGACGAGCTGAAAGACGTCCTCGTCAGGCGCGTGGGCGAGATCCTCGATCCAGCGGCCCTCCGAGGACCGCCCCCACAGGTTGTCGTCGATCGAATACGGGGCCGCATCCTCGTGGGCGGGTGGGGACCCGATCTGAGACTTGATCGGGATGTTGTGCTCCCGGGCGTAGGCGATCTCATCCTCGCGTCCCATCTGCCAGTCGCGAACCGGCGCGATCACCTTCAGCTCGGGAGCGAGGGTGGCGACCGTCGCCTCGATGCGGACCTGGTCGTTGCCTTTGCCGGTGCAGCCGTGGGCGATCGTGTCACACCCACTCGCGCGCGCGTGCTCGACGGCGAGCTTGGCGATCAGCGGGCGCCCGAGCGCGGTGAACAGCGGGTAATCGCCGTAGAGCGCGTTGGCCTTGATCGCCGGCAGGACGTATTCGCGCGCGAACTCCTCGCGCGCGTCGATCACATGACACGCCAGGGCACCAAGCTGCATGGCCTTGCCCCTGATGACCTCATAGTCCTCGCCGGGCTGGCCCAGGTTGACGGTCAGGCACACGACCTCGGCGTCATAGGAGTCCTGGATCCACTTGAGCATCACGCTCGTATCCAGACCGCCGGAGTACAGCAGCAGCACGCGCCCGACCTGCTCGGGGTCGGCCTCGTAGGAGGCGGTCCGCGGGGGAGCGCCGTGCAGGGGGGAGGTGTCTTTGTCCGGACTCACGGGCGCGAACCCTATCCGCCGCCGGCGGTCGCAACCAGCGCCGCGCGCAAACGCTCCAACGCGGTGTCGATCTCGGACACGCCGACGATCAGCGGCGGCAGCAGGCGCACGGTCGTGGGGCCGGTGGCGTTGACGATCAGCCGCTGCTGCAACAGCGCGCGGCGCACGACCTCGGGCGCGGGGACATCCACCTCGCACGCGAGCATCAGCCCGCGCCCGCGCACCGACACGACGTGCGGCAGTCCTTCCAGCCCACTGCGCAACCGCTCGCCGAGCCCGCCCACGCGCGCGAGCAGATCCGGATCGTCGGTGATCTCCAACGCGGCCAGCGCGGCCGACGCGACGACCGGACCGCCGGCGAACGTGGAGCCGTGATCGCCGGGCGCCAGCACGTCGCCCAGCCGCGGAGCGGTGACGAGCGCGCCGATCGGCAGCCCTCCCCCGAGCGCCTTGGCAACGGTGATCGCGTCGGGTGTGACGCCGGTCTGCTCGTACGCCCACAGCGTGCCGGTGCGACCCATGCCGCACTGGACCTCGTCGAACACGAGCGCCGCCCCGTGCGCATCGCACGCCGCGCGCGCGGCCCGCAGCGTCGCCTCGGAGAGCACGTTCACGCCCGACTCGCCCTGAATCGGCTCCAGCAGCACCGCCGCGGTCTGCCCATCGACGGCGCCCGCGATCGCCTCGGGTGTGGGATCGACCGCGCGAAACCCCGGCACGAGCGGTGCGAACGGCGCCTGCTTCGCCTCCTGCGGCGTGGCCGACAGCGCGCCGTAGGTGCGCCCGTGAAAAGCGCCATGGACAACAACGACATCTCCTCCCGCACGGGCTCGGCGCACGAGCTTGATCGCCGCCTCGCTCGCCTCCGCGCCGGAGTTGCAGAAATACACCTTGCCACCCAGACTCGACTGTGACAGACGCTCGGCCAGGCGCATCGCGGGCTCGGTGTAGAACAGGTTCGAGGCATGGATCAACTGTCCCACCTGCTCGCGCACGGCCGCGACCACGCGCGGGTGGCAGTGACCGACGTTCGTGACCGAGATGCCGCACAGGCAATCGAGGTACTGCACATCCTGCTCGTCCCACAGCCAGGGACCCTCGCCGCGCACGAACTGCACCGGCATCCGCGCATACGACGGGACCACGTGTGCGCGCTCGAGCGCCTGGAGCTCGGACAGGCTCATGTTGCAGCCTCGATCTTCGTGCCGATCCCTGCGTCTGTAAAAAGCTCCAGCAACAGTGAATGCGCGAGCCGACCGTCGAGAATGTGCGCCGCCGACACGCCCGCCCCGATCGCGTCGACGCACGCCTGCAGCTTCGGACGCATGCCACCCTCCAACCCGGCGAGCGCGTCACGCACCTGCTCGGTGCCGGCCTGTCCGATCAGTGAATCGGGATCACCCGGATCGCGCAGCCAACCGGGGACGTCGGTGAGAAACACGACCTTGTACGCGCCCATCGCCCCGGCTACCGCTCCGGCGGCCTCGTCGGCGTTGACGTTGTAAGAATTCCCATCGCGGTCGGCGCCGACGGATGCGATCACGGGGATGTAGTCGGTCGCGACATGGTTGAGCACGTCGACGTCGACGCGCTCGATGCGCCCGACGAACCCGATGTCCTCACCGCCGGGCGCGGTGCGGCGGGAGACGCGAAACAGTGAACCATCGTCGCCGCACAGCCCGATCGCGGGCTGACCGTGGCGATTGACGCGCAGCACGATCTCCTTGTTCACCTTGCCGACGAGCACCATCTTGGCGACCTCGACCGTGCTCTCATCAGAGACGCGCAGCCCGCCGACGAACTCGACCGGCAGCCCGAGACGTTGCATGTACGCGGTGATATCCGGACCGCCGCCGTGCACGACGATCGGGTTCAGCCCGACGTACTTGAGCAGCACGACATCGCGCGCGAACTCCTCACGCAGAGCCGCGTCCTCCATCGCCGCGCCGCCGTACTTGATCACCACCGTCTTACCGTGAAACTCCCTGATATACGGGAGCGCCTCCAGCAATGTTCCGACGTCTCTCATTTCACAGTCCTCGGGTTGTTTTGGTGGGAGACAATTACGCTCAGCACCCGAATCCGGGTCTGTGTCGCCGGTCTTGCCGCGGGCTGGTCGAGAATTGACGCTTTTTGGTGCATGTTCATGTCGTGTACTCCGAATTAATCGTCACGTACTTATGTGACAGATCGGAGAAAAACACCTCTGTCTCGAACCCCTCGCCGGGCAGGGTGATCTCGTACTCGATCTCATCGGCCTGCACCGCCAGCGCGAGCGCGTCCTCGTCATAGGCGATCGCCACGCCCGCGCTGCATACGAGCATGCCCTCGATCGTGAGATCGATCGCCAGCGGCGCGGTTCCCGGCAGTGCCGCGCCGACGGCCTGGATCAGCCGGCCCCAGTTGGGGTCGGCGCCGTGCAGCGCGGTTTTCACCAGCGACGAGTTGGCTACCGCGCGCGCGACCGCCTCCACCCCATCAACATGCCCACCGTGCACGACCACGCGCGCGATCCGCCGCGCGCCCTCGCCATCGGCGACCATCATGATCGCCAGCGCTCGCAGCAGCGCATCCAGCGCCTCGCCGAAGCGCAGCTCGTCATCGCTCTCGGGCTGCACGCGCACACCCGAGGCGCCCGAGCACATCAGGATCGCGGTGTCGTTCGTGGACAGCTGCCCGTCGACCGAGCAGCGGTCGAACGAGCGCTTGACGCACACTCCCAGCAGCAGGTCCGCCGTATGCGGCTCCAGCACGGCGTCGGTCTGCACGAAGCACAGCATCGTGGCGAAGTTCGGCGAGATCATGCCCGCGCCCTTGCACTGCGCGCTGAGACGAACCACCCCGGATGGAAGCTCGAGCTCCAGGTTCGCGCGCTTCTCGAACGCGTCTGTCGTCTGGATCGCCTGCTGAAACTCCGTATCCCCCTCGCGGCGCAGCCGCGAGCTCGCGTCGAGGATGCCCTTGAGCACGCGATCGACCGGCAGCAGATGACTGATCCCGCCGGTCGAGCCGAGCGCGACCTCCTCGGGCGCCACACCCAGCGCGATCGCGGCGGCGCCCTGCGTCTTGGCGGCGTCGTCCAGCCCGCGCCGTCCGGTCGCGGCGTTCGCGCAGCCCGAGTTGACCAGCACCGCGCGCAGCGCGTCCAGGCGGCAGCGCTCCTGGCTGAGCAGCACGGGCGCCGCCGGAGTGCCGGTGGCGGTGAACCGCGCCGCGCTGACGGGATGCTCTGAGTCGCAGATCACGATCCCGACATCGGGGTTGCCGCTGGGCTTGATCCCGCAGGCGACGCCTGCGGCCCTGAACCCTGCGGGCAGTCCCGCATCGGGGCTCAGTTCGCGCACGTGCTCGGGTCTGGGCGTCGTCCAGCGCGAACCGAAGAAGGGATCCAGCGGACCGTCGGCCCTCCGACCGCCCCACACATCGTTGCCGGCGCTCATTGGAGACCTTCCGTCTCGGGCAGCCCGAACATGATGTTCAGGTTCTGCACTGCCTGCGAGGACGTGCCCTTCCACAGGTTGTCGATCGCCGAGAGCACGACCACCTTGCCGGTGTGCCCGTCGGCGGCGGCGAACACGCGGCAGTAGTTGGTCTCGCGCACGTCGCGCGTGCCCGGGGGCTCTGAGACGTACTCCACGAACGGCTCACGCGCGTATGCGTCGCCATACAGCTCGTTCAGCTCCGCCGGGGCGAGCATGCGCGTGGGTGTCACATAGCAGCTGGCCAGCTCACCTTGGTCGAGCCCCACCAGGTGGGTCTGGAGTTGAACCGGCAGCTCCGTACCCAGCAAACCGAGCTGCTCCTCGATCTCGGGCGTATGCCTGTGTGCGGCGACCTTGTACGGCAGGATGTTCTCACCAGCCATCGACAGGTGCGTCGTCTCGTCGAACGTGCGTCCCGCTCCGGAGATTCCCTGCTTGGCGTCGATCACGACATCGGCGATCAGGCCCGCGCGCGCCAGTGGCGCGAGCCCGAGCACCGCGGCGGTCGGGTAGCAGCCGGGGTTCGCCACGATCCCCGCATCCACGATCTGCGCGCGGTGCAGCTCGCTCAGACCGTACACCGCCTCGTCCAGCAGATCAGGTCGCGGGTGCTCGCCGTACCACTGCTCGTACAGCGCCGGCGAGCTGAGGCGGAAGTCGGCGCTGAGGTCGACCACACGCGCGCCCAGCTCGCGCAGCGCACCAACCGTCGGTGCGGCCGCCGCGTGCGGGTAAGCCACGACGGCCGCGTCGAGGCCCGCGAGCCGGTCGAGATCCAGCGTTTGGATCGCGAGCGGCACCCGGTAGCGCGGGTACAGCTCGTCCAGGCGCCGCCCCACCTCCGAGCGCCCGGTCACGCCGACCAGCTCGAACCGTGGATGTCGCCACAGCAGGTGCGCGGCCAGCGCTCCCGCGAACCCGGTGGCGCCGGCGACCAGCACGCGTGGGGACCTCGAGACGAACGTCTGCGACGGGTTCGGATCAGCCACGACGCAGCTCCCCCCCAGGGCGCCCAACGCCGCGACGATCCGTTCACGCACGGGCGTGACGTCTTCGTCGGTCAGCGTCCGATCGCTCGCCCGGTAGGACAAGCGCAGCGCCAGCGACACGTTGCCCTCGCCGACCCGCTCGGGGTCGCGGTACACGTCGAACACCTCCGCGTGCTCGAGCAGCGGTGAGCCCGCCTTGCGCACGACGCCCAGGACCTGCGCTGCGGTGACCTGCTCGCCGACGATCACCGCGAGGTCCTCGCGGACCTCGGGGAAGCTCGTCACGTCCTCATACAGCGGGGTGGCGATCGCCGCGCCGGCGGTCGCGTCGAAGTCGATCTCGAACGCGGCGACCGTCCCGCGGAGGTCCCACTGCGCCGCCACCTGAGGGTGGATCTCGCCGAGCCAGCCCACCTTGTGGCCACCGTCGAGGAGGATCGCCGCGGCGCGGCCTGGGTGCAGGAAGGGCTCGGGTGTGGTCTGGGACTCGACGCTCCAGGGAATGCGGAGCGTGTCGAGCAGGCCCTGGAGCACGCCCTTGGCGGCGAAGAAGTCGGCCACGCGGGGCTGCGGATCGCGCCACGACGGCGACCGCACGGAGCCGATCATCAGCGCCGCCACGGTGTACGGCTCGTCCGGGAGCCCTCCGTCCGCCGACGGCAGGTACACCGCGCCGGCCTCGAACAGCCGCACCGCGTCGGCGCCGCGCGCGAGGTTCCGCCGCGCCACGTCGAGCAGCGAGCCCAGCAGTGTCGTGCGCAGCTGCGCCTGCTCGGCCGACATCGGGTTCTCGAGCTCGACCGCGGGCCGGTCGGCGATCCGCAGGCGCTCGGGCAGCTCGGGCGCGACGAAGCTCCAGCCGACGATCTCGTGCAGGCCCTGGGAGGTCAAGGCGTCGGCGGCGCGGCGGCGCAGCGTTTGCTTTTCGGTGAGCCGCCCGCAGGCGCCGTGACGGCTCGGCAGCGTGGCCGGCAGCCGCTGCAGTCCGTCCAGGCGTGCGACCTCCTCGATCAGGTCCGCCTCTCGGGTGACGTCGGCGCGACGGAAGGGCGGCACGGTGACGTCGAGGCCGTCCTGCGCTTGCGCCGTGCCGAACTCGAGCGCGCCCAGGATTCTCTGCGAGCGCTCGCGGCCGATCGGCGCGCCGAGCAGACTGTTCACCCGCGCGTCCCGGAGCCGGATCGTCTGCGGCGCGGGCCCAGGGCCGCCGATGTCGATCGTCCCGGGGACCGGGCGAGCGCCGCACAGCTCGATCATCAACTGGGTGGCGACGGCCTGGGCCTCCAGCGCCTGCTCTGGCTGGAGCTGCTTCTCAAAGCGGGTCGAGGCCTCGCTGCGCAGGCCCAGCTGCAACGAGGTGCGGTGGATGTTGGCGCCGTCCCAGTTCGCCACCTCGATCAACACGCGGGTCGTGTCGGCCTGCACCTCCGAGCGCGCGCCGCCCATCACGCCGGCGATCGAGGTCGGGCCGTCGGCGTCGGCAATCAGCACCATCTGCTCGTCAAGCGTCCGCGTCTGGCCGTCGAGCGTCTGCACCTGCTCGCCGGGCTGCGCGGTGCGCACGGTCAGCTGCGCTCCGGCGATCCGGTCGCAGTCGAACGCGTGCAGCGGCTGACCGGTGAGCAGCATCACGTAGTTGGTGATATCGACGACGTTGGAGATCGGGCGCTGGCCCGCGGCCATCAGCCGCGCCTTCAGCCACGGCGGGCTCGGTCCGAGCTTGACGTCCTCGAACACGCGGGCGGTGAAGCGGGGACAGAGCTCCTTCGGGCACTCGACGGCGATCGTGATCCGGTCGATCTCGCCCTCGCTGCCGGGGTCCTGTGACCACGGCGGGGGCTGCAGTGGTGTCTCGGTCGCTGCGTGGACCTCCCGGGCGATGCCGTAGATCCCCAGGCAGTCGGGGCGGTTTGGGGTGACCTCCACGACCAGCACATCGGTGGAGATCGGGAGCGCCTCCTGCAGCGGCATCCCAGGCTTCAGGCCGTTCTCCTCCAGGACCATGATCCCCGCGTGCTCGGTGTCGATCGCCAGCTCGTGCTCGGCCAGGATCATCCCGTTCGATTCGACGCCACGCAGCCGGGCTTTGCCGAGCTTCGTCCCGTCTCCCATCACCGCCCCCGGCTTGGCGACCGCGACGGTCTGGCCTTGTTCGACGTTGGGCGCGCCGCAGACGATCTGGGATGGGGTTTCAGCGCCGATGTCGACCAGGCACACGCTGAGCCGGTCCGCGTCCGGGTGCTTGCCGGCCTCGAGCACCCGGCCGACGACGAAGTTCTCCAGCGCGTTGACGCCGTGGCGCTCGACCCGCTCGACCTCGGTACCGGTCATCGCCAGGCCCTCGGCCAGCGCCTGGGTGTCGAGGTCAGGGCGGCAGTACTCGTACAGCCACTCGAGCGGGACCCTCATCCGAACTGCTCCAGCAAACGGACATCGTTGTCGTAGAACAGGCGCAGGTCGGGGACGCCGTGCTTGAGCATGGCGATCCGCTCGATCCCCATCCCGAACGCGAATCCCTGGACCTGCTCGGGGTCATAGCCGTGCTCGCGCACGTACTCGAACACGTTCGGGTCGACCATCCCGGCGCCGAGAATCTCGATCCACGCGGTGCCCTTGCACAGCGGGCAGCGCTGTCCATCCGCGGCGATCCCGTCGGTGCAGTGAAAGCACGACACGTCGACCTCGACGCTCGGCTCGGTGAACGGGAAGAAGTGGGGTCGCAGGCGCACTTCGCGTTCCTCGCCGAAGATCGCGCGAGCGAAGGCCAGCAGAGTCCCCTTCAGGTCGGCCAGCGTGATGTCGGTGTCGACCGCGAGCCCCTCGATCTGATGGAACTGCGGCGTGTGGGTGGCGTCCGAGTCAGGGCGGTAAACGCGGCCCGGGACGATGATGTAGATCGGCGGCGGCTGGCGCTCCATCGCACGCACCTGCATCGGCGAGGTGTGCACCCGGAGCAGGTGGGTGTCCGGGTCGAATATGTCGCCCAGTGGCTTGACGTAGAACGTGTCGCTGGTCAGCCGCGCAGGATGGGTCGGCGCGTGGTTGAGCGCGTCGAAGTTGTAGTAGACGCTCTCCACCTCGGGTCCCTCGGCGACATTGAAGCCAAGGCCGATGAACACGTCCTCGATCTCGCGGCGCGTCTGGGTCATCAGGTGCAGGCGCCCGATCGCCGGCAGCGGGTCGGCGGGTAGGGTGACGTCGATCCAGTCCTGAGCCAGGCGCTGCTCGAGCTCTGCTGCGGCGAGCTCTTGCTGCTTGCGCTCGATCGCCTGTTCAAGCGCCTGCCTTGCCTGGTTGGCGGCCTTGCCGCCGGCGGCACGCTCGTCCGGCGGCAGTTGTGCGACGTTGCGCAGCAGGTTCGGCAGCTCCGCCTTGCGTCCGAGGAAGCGGATCCTGACCTCTTCCAGCGCCTGCGTGTCGGCCGCGGCATTGATCGCGGCCTGGGCCTCGTGCTTGATCTGCTCGATCCGCTCGATCATGACGCCCGGACCCTAGTCGAGCCGCGGGTCGTCTCGTACAGCGCCACCGTCGCGGCCATCGCGGCGTTCAACGACTCCGCCGCGATCGGGATGTGCGCCACCCGCTCGCATGCCTGCACCACATCCTCAGGCAGCCCCTCGCGCTCAGACCCCACGAGCAGCGTCACCGGACCCGTGGATTGCCCCAACGGCTGGGCGGGTGGGCTCGGGTCGACGACGAGCGCGACCCGCTCACCCGGCAGCTCGGCGATCGACTCCACGCGTGCCAGCGTCACAGCGAATATCGCCCCCATGCTCGCC
This sequence comes from uncultured Solirubrobacterales bacterium, assembly GCA_963749285.1. GTDB lineage: Bacteria > Actinomycetota > Thermoleophilia > Solirubrobacterales > Solirubrobacteraceae > Palsa-744. The sequence goes on from CAVVMD010000002.1 coordinate 1,283,564, forward strand.
CGCACCGCCTTGGGCGCATACGGGTCCGCGCACCCCGGTCCCAGCACGACGCTCGACGCGCCGAACGCCAGCGCCCCGCGCAGCACCGTCCCGACGTTGCCCGGGTCGCCGACGCCGTGCAGGTACACGCACAGCGGACCCGCCGCCTCACTTGCCCAGCGCTGCTCGTACACGCCGATCGCGCGCGTGCCCGAGCCCAGCGCCGACACGCCCGCCAGCACCTGCGGCTCGACATCGGTGAACTCCTTGCCGCCGAGCTCGCTGCCCGCCACGCGATACCCCGCAACCGCCGGCCACCCGGCCAGCTCGGCTGCGGCGATCAGATCCTCGCCCTCGGCCACGAACCGGCCGTCGCGCTCACGGTCGCGCTTGCGCGTGAGACGGCGCAGCTCCTTCAGGTGGGGGTTGTGGGGGGAGGTGATTGTCATCGGGTGGCGATAGGTCTTTGCTGTCGAGGAGTGATTGGTCGGGTCGTGGTGGGGTCGAGCACAAAAAAAGACGCCGTCCTTTGCAGGAGCGACGCCCGGGGGCCGGTCGATGTCAGCGCTGTGTTCAGACAGCCGACGCCGACGACGCCTCGCGGGCGGTCTGCGCGAAACGTCGGAACGTGTCGGCGTCGCGCACGGCGATGTCCGCCAGCACCTTGCGGTCCAACTCCACCCCGGCCAGCGACAGCCCGTGCATGAACTGCGAGTAGCTCATCCCGTTCTGACGCGCGGCGGCGTTGATCCGCGTGATCCACAGCCGGCGGAAGTCCCGCTTGCGGTTGCGCCGGTCGCGGTAGGCGTACGCATCCGCCTTCAGCAGGGCCTCCTTGGCGCGCTTGTAGTTCGAGTGCGCCTGACCGCGGAATCCCTTCGTCTGTTCGAGTGTCGCACGACGCTTCTTGCGCGCGTGGACCGAGCGCTTCACCCGTGTCATTTGCCGACTCCCAGCAGCCGCTTCACGCGCGGCGTGTCGTGGTCGGAGAGCAGCGCCGGGCGTCCCAGCTCGCGCTTGTGTTTCGGCGACTTCTTCTCGAGGATGTGGCTCGTGAACGCGTGCCTGCCCCGCACCTTGCCGGTGCCGGTCACCTTGAACCGCTTCTTCGCGCCGGAGTGAGTCTTCATCTTGGGCATGAGCGAGCCGCTGATTATGACACGGCGACGTCCGCGTCGCCGTCCCCGGGCTCCGCGGTCTCTGCGGGGGGCTCTGCGGGAGCTTCGGTTGCGGCTTCGTTCTCGTCCGCGATGGGCGCCGATGCGCTCGCTCCCGCGCCGTCGCCGTTCTCCTCTGCGGTGGGCACAGGCTCGGCCGTTGCATCTCCGTCCGGGGCGGCCCCCACGTCGAACCGTCCCGCCAGCACCGCTTTGCTGGGCGCCATCATCATCGTCATGTTGCGCCCTTCCTGCATCGGGCGCTGCTCGACCACGCCAAGCTCGGAGAGCTCCTCGGCGAGCCGGTCGAGGATTGCCGTCCCGCGCTCGGGATGGGTCACCTCGCGACCCCGGAACATGATCGTCACCTTGACCTTGTCCTTGTGGCGCAGAAACCGCTCGACATGGTGCTTCTTGGTGTCGTAGTCGTGCTGGGCGATCTTCGGGCGAAACTTGATCTCGCGCACCGTGATCTGCTGCTGGTGCTTGCGCGCCTGCTTGAGCTTCTGGGCCTGCTCGTACTTGTACTTCGAGTAGTCCAGCACCCTGCACACGGGCGGGCGCGCCTCGGGCGCCACCTCGACCAGGTCCAGTTCGCGCTCCTGAGCGAACGCCAGCGCCTCGGGCGTCTTCATCACGCCGATCTGGTTGCCCTCGTCGTCGATCACGCGCACCTCGGGCACGCGGATGCGCTCGTTGACCCTCGTCTGGTCCCGCTCGGGCGGGCGCCGGTCGAACCTGCGTGGTACCGGCACTAGCTGTACTCGGCGCGCGTCAACCGGATGTTATGGGCGCGGGCGCCGCCGGCGCGGCCGGTGGTGGGAGGATTTTTTGCGAGGCTGCCAACGCGGCGCAGTATAGCGGGGCACGGTATGGGTGCAATGCCGCCCGCGCCGGCACGCCGATCCCTTCAATCGATAGACGTACCCTGCCCGGTCTTACGAGCGCTCGACTTCGCGCACGCGCCGCATGCGGTGGCTCACGCGCGGGCTTGCGCGCAGATCGAGGCTCGCCCCCCACGACGTCAACCCCCGTCCTTCATGCCTTGCGCTCGATCTCGCTTGCCAGGCGCTCGCTGAACTCAGCGGTCTTGACGCTGCCCTCCTCGGCGCCGCCGTGCTCGCGTACCGACACGCTCTGCTCGCCCGACTCGCGCTCGCCGACGATCAGCATGTAGGGCACCTTGCGCAGCTCCGCGTCGCGGATCTTGCGCCCCACCGACTCGCCGCGATCGTCGAGCTCGACGTACGCCCCCTGTTCGCGCAGGCTCGCCGCGACCTCCTGCCCGTACGCGTTGTGCTTGTCGGACACCGGCAGCACGATCGCCTGCACCGGAGCCAGCCACAGCGGCAGCTCGCCCGCGTAGTGCTCGAGCATGATCCCGATGAATCGCTCGTAGGAGCCAAACGACGCGCGATGGATCATCACCGGCGTGTGCTCGGAGTTGTCCGCGCCGGTGTAGCTCAGTTTGAACCTTGCCGGCATCGAGTAGTCCAGCTGGACTGTTCCCAACTGCCACGACCGTCCTAGCGAATCGGTCATGTGCATGTCGACCTTCGGGCCGTAGAACGCCCCGTCCCCGGGGTTCAGCTCGTACTTCAGCCCCTGCTCGTCCAGCGCCCGGGTGAGCGCGCCCTCCGCCCGGTCCCACATCTGATCCTCGCCGATCCGCTCCTGCGGGCGGGTCGAGAGCTCCAGGCTCACGTCCAGCTCGAACAGCTCATAGGTCGCGAACGCCAGCTCCAGGCAGCCCGCGACCTCGCTTTGAACCTGCTCCTCGGTGCAGAATATGTGCGCATCGTCTTGGGCGAAGTGCCTGACCCTGAGCAGTCCGTGCAGCACGCCCGAGGCCTCGTTGCGGTGCAGCAGTCCCGGCTCTGAGTAGCGCACCGGCAGGTCGCGATAGGAATGCCTTCGAGTGGCGAACAGATGCGCGTGCCCGGGGCAGTTCATCGGCTTGAGCGCCATCTCACGGTCCTCCACCTGCACCGTGAACATGTTCTCCTTGTACTTCCCCCAATGCCCTGAGGTCTTCCACAGCTCGGCGTCGTAGATCAGCGGCGTCTTGACCTCGGTGTACCCGCGCTCCTGCGCCATCTCGCGCGAGACCGCCACCAGCTTGTTCCACAGTCGTGTGCCCGCAGGCAGCCAGAACGCCGCGCCTGGGGAGACCTCCGAGAACGTAAACAGATCCAGCTCGCGGCCGAGCTTGCGATGGTCGCGTGCCTTGGCCTGCTCCAGGCGCTCGAGGTGCTCGGCCAGTTCCGCCTTTGAGTGAAACGCGGTGCCGTAGATCCTTGTCAGCATCGTCCTGTTCGAGTCTCCGCGCCAGTACGCGCCCGCGACCGACTGCAGCTTGACCGCGCCGATGCTGCTCGTACTCGGCGCGTGCGGCCCGCGGCACAGGTCGGTGAACGGCCCGTTCGTATACAGCGACACCGTTTTCAGTGGATGTCCGGAGTCGGCGCCCTGCACGAGGTCGTCGATCAGCTCGACCTTGTAGTCCTGCCCCTCCGCGGCGAACCTCTCCCTCGCCTGCGCCGGTGTCACCTCCCGGCGCTCGAACGCCTCTTTCGCCTTGACGTGCGCGCGCATCCGCTCTTCGAGCTCGGCGAAGTCCGCCTCGGAGACCACCGTCCCATCCGGGAACTCGAAGTCGTAGTAGAACCCCTGCTCGATCGGGGGGCCGATCGAGATCTTCACGCCGGGCCACATCTCCATGACCGCTGCGGCCAACACGTGCGCAGCGTCGTGTCTGATCAGCTCCAGCGCCTGCTCGCCGCTCTGCTTCGTGAGAATCGCCACCGTTGCCCCGTCCGGCAGCGGGCGTTGCAGATCGCGTACCTCTGGCCGCTCGCCATTACCCGCCTCCGGATGGCTGACCTCGATCGCCAGCGCCGCTCTGGCCAGGCCGGGCCCGATCGCAGCGGCGGCGTCGGCGCCCGTGGCGCCGTCCGGGAGCTCCAGCTGCTTCCCGTCCGGGAGGGTGACCGTGATCGACATCGGGCTGGAGGCTATCCTCCCCGCGCGTCGAGAGTGGGCAACGATCGGATGAGCGGAGCGTTTTGCCGTCTGCGCCACCGGAGGAGAAGGACCTTCTTCGTCGCGCTTGAGCTCGGCTTGAACTGACGCTCAGGAGCCCTTTGCCCGCATACGCTTTCCTGAGGAGCATCTCTATGAGGCAGGCATTGACCCGCAGGCAGTTGCTGCGCTCCGCCGGAGTCGGAGCGGTCGGACTCGGCCTGAGCGGCGCCGTGGGCGAGCTCGTCTCCGGCGCCCTGGCGTCACGACATCCGGCTCCGCCCCGCGTACCGACGTGGCATACCCGGCCCGACCTGCGCATCCCCTCGCTGACGGTCGCCCACAGCGAGCCCGGCGCGTCCTCGGATCCGATCTTCATCGCCCCCTACAACGCTCCCAACGCTCAGGCGGGCGCGGTGATCGTCGACAACGACGGCCAGCCGATCTGGGAGAACCCGCTCGCGGGCAAGGTGACCACCAACTTCCGCGTGCAGCACTACCGCGCCAGCCCTGTCTTGACCTGGTGGGAGGGCAGCATCGAACTCGGTCACGGCGTCGGCGAGTACGTGATCGCGGACGCGAGCTATCGCACCGTTCGCCGAGTGCAGGCCGCGCGCGGCCTGCACGGCGACCTGCACGAGTTCGTCATCACCCCCCGCGACACCGCGCTGCTTACCAGCTACGTGGTCACGACCGCCGACCTCTCCAGCGTCGGCGGCTCGCGGCACGGGACCATTCAGGACGCCATCTTCCAGGAGATCGACCTCGCCGACGGCAGACTCCTGTTGGAGTGGCACAGCCTCGATCACATTTCCCTCGACGAGTCCTACGCCCCGGTCGAAGCGGATTGGGACTTCTTTCACATCAACTCGGTCGACCTCGACGGGGACGGCAACCTGCTCGTCTCCTCACGCAGCACGCACACCGTCTACAAGCTCGACCGCAGCGGCGCGATCCGCTGGCGTCTTGGCGGCAGACACAGCGACTTCGACATGGGCGCCGGCAGCAACTTCGCCTGGCAGCACGATGCCCGCCGCCAGCCCGACGGGACGCTCACCATCTTCGACAACGGCGCCACCCCAGCGGTGGAGCCCCTTTCACGCGGTCTGATCCTCGACCTCGACGAGCAGGCGATGACCGCCGCGCTCTTGCGTCAGTACACCCACCCGCGGATCCTCGCCGGCAGTCAGGGCAGCGTGCAGCTGCTGCCGAACGGCAACGTCTTCGTGGGCTGGGGAGAATCGCCCCACGTCTCGGAGTTCCATCGTTCGGGACACATGCTCTTCGACGCCCTGCTCGGCGAGCAATACCAGTCCTACAGGGCCTTTCGCCTGCCCTGGTCCGCCCGCCCCGCCGAGTCTCCCGCGATCGCCACAGCCCGTCATGACCATGACCTCATCGTCTACGCCAGCTGGAACGGAGCGACCGACGTCCACACCTGGCAGCTGCTTGCAGGCCCTCGCGCCGAAGATCTCACGCCTGTCTGCGGCACGCGATCTGCCGGGTTTGAGAGCGCCCTCCACACCGACTCGGCTGGGCCTCTTCTTGCCGTGCGGGCGCTTGACGTCGCAGGTGCGCCGCTCGGACAGTCCGAGGCTTTGAGTCTGACTGACGTTTAGGGTGGGCGTCTTGCTTGCCCAGTAGCGTTCTCGCGCAGAGATGGCCACATTTCCCGCTGCCCCACCTCCGACCGCCGCGAAGCTCCGGGGCGGCTACTACACCCCCCCGGAGATCGCCCGCTTCCTCGCCGAGTGGGTGAGCCCAGCCGGTCCCAAGCTGCTGGAGCCGAGCTGCGGCGACGGCGCCATCCTCCGCTATCTTCGGCCTTCCCCGCGACTGACCGGGATCGAGCTCCTGCCCGCAGCGGCGGACAAAGCGAGGGAGGCCGCGCCGGGCGCAACCGTCATTGAGGCCGATTTCTTCGACTGGCTGCACTCGACGGAACTGGCATCGTGGGACGGCGTCGCCGGCAATCCGCCTTTTATTCGCTTTCAGAATTGGACGGAGCCAACGCGATCTCTCGCACTCGAGGCGATGCGCCGGGTCGCGATGAAACCGACGAAGCTGACCAACGCATGGGTGCCGTTCGTCGTTGGCGCCACACTTGCACTCAGGCCGGGGGGGCGGCTCGGCCTCGTGGTTCCCGCCGAGCTGCTGCAGGTCACCTACGCCGCCGAGCTGCGCGCATTTCTCGTCGACGAGTTCGAGGACCTGACCGCGGTCACGTTCAGCCGGCTCGTGTTCGATGGAGTGCTGCAGGAGGTGATCCTCCTCGTCGGCACGCGCGGGGAGGGCCCGGCGCAGATGCGGGTGGTCGAAATCCCGGATGCGACCGCGCTGCCTGCTCCCGATTCACTGATCGAGCTGCCACATGCTCCGGCTTTGCGCCACGAGACCGAGAAGTGGACCAAGTACTTCCTTGCGCCTGGCGAGATCAAAGCTTTGCGCGCAGTGCGGGACCAGCCACAGGGCTTGACACGCCTCGGGGCCCTCGCCGACGTTGACGTCGGGGTCGTCACGGGCCGTAATCAGTTCTTCGTCCTGCGTCCGTCCAGCACCGCCGAGCACCGCCTGAGCAGGTATGTGACGCCGCTGGTCAGCAAGTCGGCCCATGTCCGTGGCATACGCTTCGCTCGATCCGATCTGGCCGAGCTCGAAGACAACGACGCTCCCTGTCAGCTGCTGGCGGTCGATGCCTCCCTCAAGCTCAGTGGCCACAAGGCATTGCAGACGTATGTCAACGAGGGCGAGGATGCCGATGTTCACCTCGGCTACAAGTGCTCCATCCGGAAACGCTGGTGGGCCGTGCCTTCCGTTTGGCGACCAGCGGCGTTCATGCTCCGCCAGATATATGACCACCCGAGAATCATCGCCAACGACACCGACGCAACCTCAACCGACACCATCCATCGCATCCGGATGATCAACGGCACGTCACCTGCAGCGCTGGCGGCCGCCTCGATCAATTCCATCACTTTCGCCTTCTCGGAGGTGATGGGGCGAAGCTACGGTGGCGGCGTGTTGGAGCTCGAGCCCCGTGAGGCCGAGGGCCTGCCGTTTCCCGATCCCCAACTGCTCAGTGACGACGATTGCGACTCCATCCACCATCTCCTGCAGGACGGCGATCTGATCGCGACACTGGACTACGTTGATCGAACCCTGCTCGTCGAGCGACTCAACATCGATCCGGCGACGGTCACCACGCTCAGGGGCGTGTGGGAGCGACTGCGAGACCGACGACTGGCTCGGGGGCGCAATGGCTGAGAACGTGTTTTGAAATAGGCGGTGCGGTCGGGGCGTTCATGGACCAAGCTGGGCGACGCGAGATGGCGAAGCGCATGCTGGTTGCACGTGCGAGCCGTCACGTGGCGATCCAGCGCCGTGTCCAGGGACGTATCCGGGCGTGCCGATCTTTTCAAAACACGTTCTGAGAATCAATGCGGAGGCGAACCGGCGTAACGAAGGCGGTACGCCGCATCCACCTGCGTAGAGAAGCTCTCGATGCGCAAATTCGGGTGCGCCCCCGGATCGGGCAACCGGTTCGAGACCTGGCCTGTCGCCGGGTCCCACACCGCGAAGCACATCGTCTCCGCGACATGGGCGGGTCCGTGCTCGTCCACGCGCGCCGCGAGGCCATCCAGCCGCCAGGTAATCGCCTCGAGCTGGGCGCCCAGCGCGGGCTCGGGGATCAGAACCAGGAAAGCTACGACCGCCATCGGAAAGCGAGTATGGATCGTGGCAGCCTCCGTGGCGAGGTCGTTGACCATGTTCTGCCAGTTCTTCCCGACGCTCTTCTTGTCATTGAGTGTCTTGCTGTCGAACGCAAATCGCACTCCGTCCGGCCTGTACGCGACGTCATAGTTCTGCTTGCGAATGCCCCCCACGATCGTAACGGGGGCAGTCTCAACGCAATCTGGTTCCGGTGGGTACAGCTGCGTGGTCTTTTTACTGCTGGCCTTCACGACACCGATGCCGCCCAGGAGGGCGGCGAGAGCGCCCGCCACGAGCTGGTCGATTTCACAGCCGAGGTCGTTGGATGAGCAAGGCGAGGTGCGGCTCAGGGCGCCCCCGTTCTTGTTCCACTGATTACCGAATGCAGCCAGGACAGACGGACCCAGCGCGAGCGCAGGCATCGTTCCGAGGGGCGCCATGGCCACAGAGTGTCAGATCGTTGACACGATCGACGAGAGCATGAACAGGACAGTCAGTCAGCTACGCTCGCTCCCGATGAGGATCGAGTCTCGTTCCCCGCTCAGGGCCACTCGAGACGACGTGCCCGCGCTCGCGAGGATGCTGGCGCGAGCCTTTCTGGACGATCCGGTGGCGATGTGGTCGTGCCGGCCGGACGGGCTGCGTCTGAAGGTGCTGGAGCGTTTCAACGGCGCGCGCCTGCGTCAGCTGCTCGCCCACGACGAGGTATGGAGCACTCCCGAGATGAGCTGCGCGGCGTTGTGGGCGCCACCGGAGCGCTGGAAGACGACCGCGCGCGAGGACATGGAGCTCGCCCGTCCTCTGCTGCACCCGCGTCTGATCCCGCGCTTGCCGCTGGTCGTCGGTGGCCTGATTGGGGTGGAGCGCAAGCATCCCTGCGAGCTGCCGCACTGGTATCTGGCAGTGCTCGGGACGGATCCGAGCGCGCAGGGGCAGGGTCTCGGCTCAGCCGCTCTCGTGCCCGTGCTCGAGCGCTGTGACGCGGATGGGGTCGGAGCGTATCTGGAGTCCTCGAAGCAGCGCAACATCGACTTCTACGCCCGCCACGGGTTCCGTGTGACGGGAGAGATCCGCCTGCCACGGGGTCCGACGATGTGGCCCATGTGGCGCGATCCGCGCGCGTAGGCCACCCGCGCGTAGGCCACCGACACCGAGCGTTCGTCGGCGAGGCGCTGGCACGACATGCGGGTGCCTGCTGTGGTTTGCTTGCTGGTACCGGCGGCCCAAACCCAGCGGTCGTCATCATGCGACAAAGGGGGCTCTAATGAGCGCGACGGAGATCGACGAGGCAAAGCTGGAAGCCTTCATGGGGCAGGCGGTGACGGACATGGGCGCGATCATCAGCGGGCCGCTGATGCTGATCGGCGAGAAGCTCGGCTTGTACAAAGCGATGGCTCATGCGGGGCCTCTCAGCTCGCAGGAAGTGGCGGAGCGTTCGGGCGCGGCTGAGCGCTACGTTCGGGAGTGGCTGGGAAACCAGGCCGCGGGGGGCTACGTCACCTACGACCCGGGGAGCGACCGCTACACGCTGCCGGAGGAGCACGCGCTTGCGCTGGCGGACGAAGACAGCCCGTTCTACATCCTGGGCATGTATGACTCGATCGCATCGTTGTATGCCGACGAAGATCAGATCATCGATGCATTTCGCAGCGGCGAGGGGATGGGCTGGCACGAGCATGACCATCGTCTGTTCCGTGGCACCGAGCGATTCTTCCGGCCCGGCTACCGCGCCCACCTCGTCGCCGAGTGGATTCCGGCGCTGGACGGAGTCCAGGAGAAGCTTCAGCGCGGTGCGAAGGTCGCGGACGTAGGCTGCGGGCACGGTGCGTCGACGATCATCATGGCCGAAGCGTTCCCCAGTTCGCAGTTCTTCGGATTCGACTACCACGACGCCTCGATCGAGCGGGCACGCGAGGCGGCAAAGGATGCGGGTGTCGCCGAGCGCATCACCTTCCAGGTCGCCGCGGCCAAGGACTTCCCGGGTGAAGACTATGACCTCGTGTGCGTATTCGACTGCCTGCACGATATGGGCGACCCGGTTGGCGCCTCCGCACATGTTCTCCAGACGCTCGCCTCAGACGGCACCTGGATGATCGTCGAGCCGTTCGCGAACGATCGCCTCGAGGAGAACCTCAACCCGGTCGGGCGCGTCTTCTACGGCGCCTCGACCGTCATCTGCACCCCGGCGTCGCTCGACCAGGAGGTCGGCCTCGCGCTCGGCGCCCAGGCCGGCGAGGCACGATTGACCGATGTACTCAAACAGGGCGGATTCACCCGCGTGCGCCGCGCGACCGAAACGCCGTTCAACCTGATCCTCGAGGCACGGCCTTAGACGACAACGATTCCGGGGATGACTGGTCCTGTCTCGCTTTTGTGGTGGCCTAAAGCTGCAGGCGCCGCACGGCTCGCGCGATCGCACGGGCGTCGGGTCGCATGAGGCGCAGCTTGCCGCTGAGGTTGGCCCTGTAGCCGTTGAAGAACAGGCCCGGCGCTGAGGGGTGCTGGATGCCGCCGCTGACGAGCGGGATGCCGTTCTCGTCAAGGACGCCGAGGTGACCAACGAGCGGCTCCAGCCCCCGCCGGTAGCCCGTGGCCGCGATAACGGCATCCGGCTGAATACGGGTGCCATCGGCGAGCAACACATCCGAGCCGTCGAAGCCGGCAACCGCGGGAACGATCTTGATCTCGCCGGACTTGAGGAGGCGGACGAACCCATCGTCGTACGCCGGCGTTCCTTGTTGCCGCTTGAACGTCGTTGTGGCGATCCCATACGGTGAGCGTGGAATCCCGTACGGCTCGAGATTGCCGAACAAGATCCGCTGCGACCACCACGCGATCTCATCCGCGACGCGTATGGGAACGTGATTGAGTGCGAGCCCAGAAACGTTGATCAATGTCCCCAGGATCTTGCGTCTCGTCACGTTTGGGGGCGTCCGGCAGGCGACGCGCACGCGTCCCGCGCCACCCTGTGAGAGCAAGGCCGCGATCTCCGAGCCGGTCGTGCCCGGCCCGACGACGAGCACATCACGGCCGACGTAGCGCTCGGGATTGCGGTAGGCCGACGAGTGGATCAGCTCGCCCGTGAAGCCATCACGCCCCGGCCAAGCGGGGAGGTCGGGGTCGTGATCAAAGCCGGTAGCGACAACGACGAAGCGAGCATCCAGCTCGCCGCGATCCGTCCGAACTCGCCAGCCTCCGTTCGCGGACGCCAGATGCTGGACCTCGATGCCGAAACGAACGTCGAGCTGGTGATGCTCGGCGTAGTCCTCGAGGTACTCGATCCACTTGTCCCGAGACGGGAACTCGCCGTAGCGCCAGCGCCGCGCACGAAACCCAGGTTGTGTGCACATAAAGCCCGACGTGTTGAGGCGCAGCCCGTCGTAGCGACTCCTCCAGCTAGACGCGACCTGATCGCTCCGCTCGAGCACGGTCACGTCAATGCCAGCGCCGCGAAGCGTGGCCGCAGCCGCAAGCCCAGCAGTGCCCGCACCGAGCACGATCGCCTCTGTCACTGGGTGATGCTTATCCACAGCGACATCCCGGTGTTCCTCGCGCTCGGCAGCGCCCGCAGGTATCACGCGGATGATCCGGCTGCGGAGGTGATGTGCCCGAGCGGACGGAACTGCTCTGCCGTGAGAAGTCGACGTACTCAGTGCGCTTCTCAGGCTGTGGCCGTGACGACGGCGTCCTCGGTCGACGGGTCGATCACGGCCGAGATCTTGGAGATGCGGTTTGCGGACGTTTCTCATGACGGTGGGATGTTCTGGTTCAGATGAAACAGATTGGTCGGGTCGTAGCGGTCCTTGAGTGCGCGAAGCCGGGCGAACTTCTCGGGCCCGTAGGCCGCTTGCACCCGATCCTCGCCCTCTGAGGAGAGGAAGTTGATGTAGGCACCCCCGGTCAGCGACGGCTCGATCTCGGCATAGAACCGCTGCGCCCAATCGATGTGGGTCTCGAGCCCGGTCGGCTCGTGGGTCGTGGCGATCGCGTTGAGCACGAACGGCGCCTGACGTTCGCCGCATGCGGTCTCGTTCTCACCGACACGGGCGATCGCGCCGCCGAAGTGCTGGATGTGGATCTCCGAGGACGGGGAGGTCGCGTTCTGATGGAAGCGGGCCATCGTCTCGATCGCGTGGTCGTCGAGCTCGCGGAAGTAGCCCGCCTTCATGTAGGCCTGGGTGCCCGTCGGCCAGAGCGCGTCGAGCAGGCTCTCCATCTGCACGTAGGGCATCGGGCCGATCAGGTCGGCGACGGGGTCGCCCAGGTCGCGGAGCGGCTGCATCACCTTCATCCCCTCCTCGGGGTCGCCGGAGTAGCAGCCGACCAGGGCGATGAGCTTCTTGCCGTGCCAATCCTCGGGCAGGAAGGGGGCGGGTGGTCCAGTGATCAGATTGACCAGGGTGCTCAGCTCGTCCGGCACCCCGCGCGCGAAATCGCGGTAGAAGCGCATAAGCTCTTCGGCGCGCTCGCCGGGATAGAAGATCGGGCCGGCGGCCACGGTCGGGCCGACCGGGTGCAGGTCGAACTCGAAGGAGGTGACGATGCCGAAGTTGCCGCCGCCGCCGCGCAAACCCCAGAAGAGGTCGGGGTTCTCCGTCGCGCTCGCGGTGAGGATCTGGCCGTCGGCGGTGACCACCTCAGCCGAGCGCAGGTTGTCGCAGGCCAGGCCATACTTGCGCATCAGCCAGCCGATCCCGCCGCCCAGTGTGAAGCCGGCAACGCCGGTGGTCGAGATCAGGCCCCCGGTGGTGGCGAGGCCGTGCTCCTGGGTGGCGGCGTCGAACTCCCCCCAGGTGACGCCGCCCTCGGCGGTGGCGGTGGCGCCGCTCACATCCACCGTGATGCCCTTCATCGGCGAGAGGTCGATGACGATGCCGTTGTCGCAGGTCGAGAAGCCGGGAATGCTGTGGCTGCCGCCGCGCACGGCGACGTCGAGACCCTCGCTGCGCGCGAAGCCGATTGCGTGGCGCACGTCGGAGGAATCGGCACAGCGGGCGATCACCGCCGGGCGGGCGTCATGGGCGCCGTTCCAGATCGAACGAGCCTCGTCGTAGGCGTCGTCGCCGGGCCGGATCAGTTCTCCGTGCAGCCCGTCCTCGAACTCCTTCAATGTTGCCCCGCCAAGCACTCCTTGCGTAGCCATGTCGCCTCCTCCTCAGTTCAGTTGTTTGACGTCGCGTTTTGACGACGCTCAGCGAGGCTACGGTCCGCCTCTTAGCGACGACTTTGCAGTGTCTTAGGGCTCCTCTCAGTTGGTTACTCGGCAATTGCGCTCCCTGCGACTCCCGGCCTGCGCTCCACCTCACGGCAGTAGGCCAGGCCAGCGTCGCCGCCCACCAACTCGAAATGCCGGATCGCCCGCTCGAGCCAGCGGCGCGCCGTCGCCGGTTCGCCGTCCTCGGCGGACATCGCGGCGAGCACGGCCAGTACCCAACCCTTCTGGGGGGTGGACTCGATACCCCCGAGCACCGAGGCCGCGGCCTCCAGATGCGCGCGGGCCCCCACCCGATCGCCGGCGGACAGCGCCACGTTCGCCAGGCTGAGCTCGGCGGCACTGAGGCCGATCATGTCGTCGTTCTCGGCAAACCAGCTGCGGCTCTGCTCGGCGGCGGCCCGGCCGCCTGCCGGGTCGCCCGAGCGAGCGCCCAGCACCGCCAGGCACCCGAGCGTGATCCCGGTGCCGCGCCGGTCGCCGACCTCCTCTCTGAGGGCGAGGCTGCGGTTGAGCAGCTCCCGACCGCGCTCGAAGTCGCCGCTGGAGCGGGCGAGGTTGCCGAGCGTGCCCAGCGCGTAGGCTTCCCCCTGCACGTCGGCGAGTCGCTGGAAGCGCGCGAGGCTCTCCTCGATCAGTTCACCTGCCCGGTCGAAGTCACCCTCGACCCGATCGACGACGGCGAGGTTGCCCAGGATGTAAGCAACCGCCGCTTCTGCGCCGACCCGGCGACCGACGATCACCGTGTCCTCCTGCAGGAGCAACGGATAGCCGGCCTCGGACTCGACCGAGAACAGCGCGTAGCTCAGCGGCCAGAGTGCCGGGCGCTCCTCGGCGAGGAGCTCTCCGGCCCGCTTCAGCGCGAGCTCGAACCGTTGGCGCGCCTGCGGATATTCACAACGGAACCAGGCCGCGATGCCGCGCGTGTGCGCCGCCCATGCCGGAGGCCGGGCAGCGGGGAGGCCGTCCACGAGGAGCGTCTCGTGCTCGCCGAGCAGCGCCTCGATGTCCGCCGGCCCGCTGACGATCGCGCGATAGGCCGCCAATACCTCGACCGCGTCGAACATTCCGGCGTGGTCGCCGAGCTCGCGGAAGATCGCGACGCTTTCGGCGCCGAACTCGTGGAGCCGCCCAGGGACGCCGCGCCGCAAGCCCACGAGGCAGGCGGCGAGCAGGGCGCGGGCACGATCCGCGGTGTGCTCCGGCGCCGCCGTGAGGGACGCGGCGAGCCAGCGATACCCCTCGGCGAGGTACCCGCGCATCAGCCAGAAACGCCAGAGGGCGACGGTCAGGCGGAGGGCGAGTTGAGGATCGTCGGCCAGGGCCGAGGCGAGAGCGGCGCGGAGATTGTCGCGCTCCAGATCCAGCCGCCGGAGCCGGTCCCTCGTCGGGAGGTCGCCGGCCGGCGTCGGGTCGCTCTCGGCGAGCTCGACGTACCAATCGCGATGGCGGCGCTCGAAGGCCTGCCGCTCGCCAGCCTCCTCGAGCCGCTCCGCGGCGTACTGCCGCACGGTCTCCAGCAAGCGGTAGCGGTGATCGCCGGGGCCCTCCTCGACGTGGACAAGCGACTTGTCGATCAGGCGGCCGAGGAGAGCGACCGCCTCCTGGCGCTGCAGCGGTTCCTCTGCGCAGATGTCCTCGGCCGCGTCCAGGCCGAAGCTCCCGGCGAACACCGCGAGGCGCCGCACGAGGATCTGCTCGCCGGGCTCGAGCAGGTCGAAGCTCCAGGCGAGCGTCGCCCGCAGCGTCTGCTGCCGGGTCATCGCGGTGCGGCTCCCCCCGGAGAGCAGGTCGAGGGAGTCGTCGAGGCGCCCGACAATCTGTGCGGGGGTCAGGGCGCCGACCCGTGCCGCCGCGAGCTCGATTGCCAGCGGCATCCCGTCGAGCCGGTGGCAGAGGGTCGAGATCGCGACCGCGTTCTCGTCGTCCAGCTCGAAGCCGGGGGCGGCCTGACCCGCCCGCACGGCGAATAGCCGCACCGACTCCGCCTCCAGCGATCCTTCCGAGGAGGAGTGATCCACTAGCTCCGGGAGGGAGAGGGACGGGACCCGCCAGGTCACCTCACCGGGAACGCGGAGCGGCTCGCGGCTGGTCGCCAGCACCGTGAGGCGGGGGCAGTGCCGGAGCAGCGCCTCGACGAGATGCGCGACCGGCTCCACCAGGTGCTCGCAGTTGTCGAGCAGCAGCAGCTGCTGGCGATCGCCGATGTGCCCGGCGAGCGCGACCTCCGGGGCGCGGTCGGAGGCAAGCCGCGTGTCCAAGGCCTGGGCGATCGCCGGCCCGATCAGCTCGGGCTCCCCGAGCGCGGCCAGCTCCACCGGCCAGACGCCGGCCGAGAAATCACCGAGGAGCTGCCCGGCCAGCTCCAGAGCGAGCCTCGTCTTACCGCAGCCACCCGCCCCGGTCAGCGTCAACAGCCGCGAGTTGCGCAGGAGCGCGGCGGCCTCGGTCAGCTCGCGCTCGCGGCCGATGAAGCTGGTCAGCTGCTGCGGGAGGTTGTTCGGGCTCTCGGCCGGCGATCGCACCGCGGCCGCCGCGGGTGGGCCCGCCGGCTCCCCCTCCCCCGCGCCGCGCGTGAGTATCTCCCGGTAGAGGCGGCGGGTCACCTCGTCGGGCTCGTCCTCGAACTCGCGCCGCAGACCGAGCTTCAGCTCCTGGAACTGGGCCAGCGCCTGCTGCCGGCGCCCGCCCCCCACGTAGAGGCGCATCAGCGCCCGATGGGCGGGCTCGTGCAGCGGGGCGTCGACCAATACCGATCGCAGGCGGTCGATCGCCGCGGCGGGGTCCTCCGGCGCCTCGAGCTCGGCCAGCTCGATCCCCAGAGCCAGGCGAAGCTCGTGGACGGCGTCGCGCCGCGATGCCGTCCACTCCTCGTAACGGTCCTCGGGCAGCAGCTCGCCGTCGTAGGAATCGAGGGCGTAGCGGTAGGCGGCGGGGTCGCGCCCCGCCCGCGCGCTCGCGGCGGCCTCCTCGAAGGCGAGTACGTCGATCCGTACGGGATCGTCGGGGCAGAGGGCGATCACGTCCTCGTGCAGCCCCAGGCGGTTGCGGCCCTGCAGGCCGGCCGAGTCGAGCGCCCGCCGCGCCGCGAAGATCGCCTGGTGCAGATTGTTCCGGGCGGAGGCCTGGTCGCGTCCCGCCCAGAGCAGCTCGGTCGCCCGGTCGGCGTGCAGGCGACGTTCGGGCGCAAGCGCGAGCAGCTTGATCAGGGTCTTCGCCTTGCGCAACCGCCAGGCGTCGTCAGGGATGACACGGCCGCCCACGGTGATCGAGAAAGCCCCAAGGAGGCTGATGCCCAACACGTCATCGCCCATCCATGTGCCTTTCGTCCAGGGCCTACCGCACGACAAAATACTCCGCCGAGCACGAGGCCACACCGGGAGGTCGACCGGCTCGCAGAATGGCGGCCAGCCGGCGATCAGGTAACGCAAATGGCCACGGTAGTCCAAACGCGGCTGAGCCTGGTCGCTAGCATCCGCGCAGAGGTCAACTGTGCTGCGCAGCGTTGCTCTTTGGCTCAGACCGGCAGGGTGGCCACCGCTGCCGGATGGCGCACGCCGCCGGACGCGGCTGCTCTCGTGGTTTGCGATCGGCACACAGGCCATCTTCATCGGTGGCTGGGTGCTTGCCGGTGCCCTCGAAGAGCACTATTCGCCGCTTCGCCAGTACATCAGCGAGCTTGGACGAAGCGGCGCGGCGCATCCTTGGATCTTCTCCATCTCGGTTGCGATCTGGGGACTGGGATTCATCGCGCTTGCGATCGCGCTCGCGCCGGCGCTGCGCACGCGACCTTGGCCGAAAGCGATGCCGCTTCTGTTCGTGCTCGCGGGCGTATGCGCGATCGCCGTAGCGCCGCTGCGCATGGACTGCTCGCCGACCCTGAGCCATCTCTGCAGGTCGCGTGAAATCGCGGGCACGCTTTCATGGCATCACTACGCGCACGAGTGGGCGAGCCTGGGGATCAACGCCTTCCTCCTGCTGACGCCCTTCGCGATTGCCCGCTCCGCTTGGCCGAGCCGGCTCGCGAGACTGACCTCGAGCGGCGGCCTCGTGGTCCTGATCGTATGGGCCGTCACGTTCTTCACGCTCCATGACCACATCGCCGGATATCAAGGTCTCGAAGAGCGCCTCTGGGCGCTCGTGGCCCAGGTCTGGACACTGTTGTGCGCGACGGCACTGATACGCGAGTCGACGCTCGATCCGGACGCCGTGCACCCCCCGCCCCAGCCGCGGGACCTTCAGGCCGTGACCGCGGCCGCGAGCGTCAATCCAAGCTGACCGTTTGCCGCGCCTGACGAGCCTTAAGTGAACGAGATTAGGCCGGCGCCGTTGAGGACCCCCCATTCGGAGGTTGCGTAGACGGTCACCACTCGCTGCATTACGACGTAATTGTTGTGATACCACTAGTAAACGATGGCTACGAAGTCGGCTCCGTTCAGCATGCGCCTGTCCAAGCGGATGGAGGCGCTTGTCGATCGGGAGGCGCAGCGTACCGGCCGCAGCAGGGGTGCAATCGTCGAGGCGCTCGCGGATGAGGCGCTGCGGATGAGGCTGTTCCCAGGAATCGCGTTTCGTGGCGTTGACTGGGAGCGGCGCGCGTGGGTGATCGGGACCGCGCTCGACGTATGGCAGATCGTCGACGCCCACCGCGACATCGGCTCGATCGAGCACATGGCCGCAGGCGGCTCGGCTAACGAGCGGCAGATCCAGTTGGTGCTCGACTACTACGAGCTGTAGTTTCCCGAGGAGATCGACAATAGCCATAGCCGATAGCCGGCGGCCGATCGAGCGACTCGGAGAGGAATTCCCGTTCATAACCGTCAGCCGCGTCGATGTGTAAACGAGCGCCAGACGCTCCGTGAAGCTGTTCCTCGACGCGCACATCTCTGGCCCGCGAATCGCCCGAGCGCTGTGCGAGGCTGGGCATGACGTGCGCGCGGCCGATGAGGAGCGCGAGCTCGACGGTCTCACCGACGAGCAGCTGCTGTCGATTGCCGCGGCCGAAGAACGAATCTTCGTCACGTTCGACGTCCACGACTTCCCCGTGATCGCACGCCGCTGGGCGGAGGCCGGACGAGCGCACGCGGGCTGCGCGATCGTCGGCATCGACCACGGCGAGTTCGGAACGATCCTCGACGCGCTCGCCGCCGCGCTGGCCGGCCGCCCTCAGCAGGCTGCCTGGACGGACCTCACACTGTTCCTCGCCAGGACTCCGCCAGGGTAGGCGCGCAGTTTGGACAGGCGCCGGTGGTTCGAGGCTTGTCCCCCTATTTTTCCCTATTGTGCTCGAGCTTTTCCATACTTTCCCCCTATTGGCAGGACGGAGGTCGGAGAGTCCCTGCAAACGCTGGCCGCTCCTGTCCGGCCATGTCCGGCGTCAGAACGCCGAATTCCCTGTACTGGCCGGAAGTGTCCGGACACGTCCGGCGATGGGCGATACTGGGCTCGAACCAGGCCGGGGGGTTCAGGTCGGGTGATGTCCCCCGTGCTTGCTGGCTTGGGTGATCTCAGGTTCGCTGAGATTTGCTCAGAACGGAACCTTGGTGACCTCGGCTCAAGAGATCTACGCTTCAAGAGATCTACGCTTCGCCACGGCACAGGAAGATCATCCTGATCCCCGCACCTTGCAGCGCCACCTCATGCCTATCCCATCCACGATCCCTTCCGACCATCAGGGCTGGCCGCTCCGGGTCGGCAGCCGCCACGGCCACGAACTTCCTGTCTTCCCGATCCAAAGACGACAAGTCATCAACTTGCGGATACTCCGCAAAGTCGGTCATCTCATCACCTTCTTGGGTCAGCGCCACGCGAGTACAAACCATGTCATCGAACCGGACATCATGAACCCATCGCATAAAGGCGTCCCCCACCCCTGGGCGACCCTCAAGACGTAGGTTTCGCAAGTACTCTCTGAATATCAAATCGCCCTGATCTACAGAGATTTTGCCCTTCGACATGATCGCCCTTAATGCACGCACGCAGGCCAGCTCGCACTCCGATGATGCGCCACTACCACCGTTTGCGATCACGCCTACATTGGTATCAACAACGCTCTTGGCAAAAGCCTCCGAAGACTTCATTGCAGGCTCGGCTATGTGGTCTGTCGATTGAGCCGGGCTTCTGCCTGTCCAGCAATATCATCAACCGGGTCTCCGAAGAAGTCTTTCGGCCAATCACGTATATCACCAAAAAGATCGACCTCAAGCTCACGAATCACAGAGCCACTTGCCGTTGTTTCACAGAAGTAAAGCGCGACATCCTCGGGACACAACTTCTCCTCTGCAATCCGCCGTTGTAGACGTCTCAAGAAATGCTCGGAATGGCTCTCTATCAAGAACTGCGTGTTACGCGGCACGCCATCCTCCCTCGCAAAAGCGGCCGTAATAAAGAAGTCCGCGAGACCCTTCTGCACGCTTGGATGTAGATGCAGCTCGGGCTGCTCAAGCAAGATCGTCGAATTGCGAGGCGCATAGTAGCTTTGCACCAGCACGGGCAGGACCTGCGAGATGCCGAATCCGACATCGGTGATCAGAACCTCATCTCCACCACGACGAATCCGAATCCTCACCTCCCGCTCAGGTCTACCATCAGCAATGGCGGCAACCTCAAAAGAGTAAATGAGTCCGAGTTCACGCATAGCCTCCGCGAGTACCTCCTGAAGCGAGCGTGTTCGCATTTTGGGTCGGTAATTATAAAGGCGTTCCGCCGCCGCCAAAATCGCCTCTACAGTTTGCTCTCCAGCCCAGCCGACATCCTCGGGAGTACCGCCAGTCCAAGTGTATACACGCTCCGGATCGACACGAAGCGGACCGAGATACGTGATTGAGCCGAGGATACGCTCAAGAGCAAGACTTAGATCAGGCAAGAATTCTGTGTTCTGGTAGTAGGCAACTGCCTCGTCCGGGAATCCATAAAACCTGGCAGGAGCAGGGAGATCCCACGATCTGCCTCGATTCCGTACGGGAGTAAAACCATCGAATATCAGCTTATAGCGTGTAGGCCTTCGAGAGTCTGGCTCCATCCCAGCGGCAAATGAAGGTGCGCCATCAGTCAGCAACCTGTATGACATACGCCGCACGCGCAGCTGCCCAGGGCGCCCGGGCGGCTGGGAAATATCTGCCTGGAACTGAATTGCAGTACTCTGATAGTGCACTGCCTCATCCTTAGGATCGTCGATTGCTATTGCTTCTGGCTGTGTCCAGCTCAGCTCAAATGCGAGATCGCGTTCAACGTCGTGGTGATGTATGAGCGAGGGGAAATCGCCTAGCTCGACTGGTGTTTGCTGATCGCCGGTATGGAGAACCCTTGTTCGATCGGTTGATTCTGCTGTCTGCTTCAACATCAGCAGCAATTGGCCGATGCTCGACTTCCCCGAACTGTTCGTCCCAAAGAAGACCGTAATGGGGGCTAGACGCAAAGTTTGCGTATCGCTCCACGACTTGAAATTTTGTATTCTCAGCTCGGTAAGCATCTTCTAGGTGTAGTCCAGATGGGCTGAATCGCTCGGACCCGTACCGCGAGTAGGTTACCGGCGGCAGAGCGTCCGAGTAGTAATCGCCACGCAATCATCAGCAAGTCATCGTTGCGGATACTAGATAGCGTCCCAGACGGTGATGCGCCGCCCGACGGCGAACGCGCTGCGCACGCTCTTGGGGCTCAGCATCCTCGTGCGCTAGCCGAGCGCGGCAGCCAGCTCGCCAGCCTCAACCCGCACCGAGTGCGGCACCGTGATCGTGAGGTGCCCGTCGCGCTTCAACAGCCATCTGGCGTTGATGATCGTTACGCCGATCACCTCGCCGTCAGGGCCATAGCGGACACCATGACCCTCTGGCGTCAGCACAGCGTCGGCGGCCATGTTCGACTCGCCGCGGGTGAGATAGAGCACGTCGCCGTCCGCGTCGTAGTTGGCGCGCTCGAATACTAGATCGTCGATCTTGACCTTCATGTTGTCCATCCGCTTGGCGATTCTCCGTGTCCGTAGCCGAGAGCGGTCACGATGCGTGGCGGCTCCTTTTCAGAGTCTACGACCACCATCAGCCACTTGCTAGGGCCGACATCCTGCTTGAAGAAGCGCTCGCGCAACGGTCGTGGGTCCGGCTCGCGATGATCGGGGTCGGGAAGGACAGCGAGCACGACGGCGAGATAAGGCTCAAGCTCTGGATGCCCTTGCTGCGGGAGCAGGATGTGGCGGAGCCAGGTGTCCTCGAAGAGCACCACCCTCGCACCCTCTGGCGTCCTCGTCTCAGCAAGGATCGGACGCTCGTTCATGGCCAATTCGCTCCCAATCTCGGGGGCAGGTACTGCGTGTCACGGTCCACGATGGATGCCATGGCACGCGAGGCTACTCATGGCTTCGGTCGCGAAACGCCCGGTCGACCATCTCAACCTCGCGCTCATTCGGCGCGTAATCCGCGTAGCGCTGGGTTGTCGCAAGATCCCGGTGACCCAACCACTCCTGAAGCGTCCGCATCGGGCACCCCGGCAGCGGCCCTCGCGGTCCCCGAACATGTGCCGCAAGTCGCGCTGCTTATCAGACAAGGCGCGGCGCTAGTCCTACATGCCGCAGGTCACAAACGGAACCTCATTGGAACCTTGAGGACGCCGTAGAAGACGAAAATCCGCACCAGAATGCGTGTTTCCGACGATGGGCGATACTGGGCTCGAACCAGTGACCTCCGCCTTGTCGAGGCGGGCCGGCGTGGGAACCAGCGGGCAACGATGGGCACGAAAAGGGCATGGATACTGGCAAAACGGGGGCGTGGCGAGTGCGCTGCGTATCCAGCCATACCCCTCTTTCCCGTTGAGATGTTCGCCATATGTTCGCCAGGAGCGCCGAGTCTGCTCGCCGGCTGAGTTTGCTCTGCCGTCAGCTAAGGGGCCTGACGTGCATCGACGAAGCTGCTGGCGAGCCGACGCCGTGCCGGGCCGGTTTCGGGGGATCGGTAGAAACCCGCGTGCCGTACACGGGCGGGCGCGGATGGGCTGAGGAGGGGCGGGGACGTAGGCTCGCCCAAGGATGAGTTCCAACCCTCGACAGATCGTGATTGCAGGCGGTGGCGTCGCCGCCGTCGAGGCGTTGCTGGGTCTGCGCGAACTTGCCGGCCACCGCGTCAAGCTGACGCTCGTCTCCCCCGAGCGGGAGTTCCTCTATCGCCCGGTGACGGTCGCCGAGGCGTTCGGCCGCGGCGAGGCACGGGCGTACTCCCTCATCGAGATCGTCGGCAACCGGGGCGACGGTCGGCTCGTGTCGGACGTGCTTGAGCGCGTCGAGCCCGACGATCGAGTCGCGCTGACCGGCCGTGGCGAGCGGATAAGCTACGACACGTTGATCGTCGCCGCCGGCGGGCGTCCGCGCGACCCGCTGCCCGGCGCGCTCACCTTTCGGGGCCGCCCGGACGTTGGCGCGCTGCGCGATGTACTGGATGAGCTGGCCGACGGCCGCGCCCGGTCGGTCGCCTTCACGATGCCTTCCCAGCGTATGTGGGCGCTCCCGGTCTATGAGCTGGCGCTGATGACCGCCTCCCGCCTGCGCGACCGCGGCTCCGACGCGGAGGTGTGGCTCATCACGCCCGAGGAGGAGCCGCTTGAGCTGTTCGGACCTGCTGCCGCGGAGGCGATCGAGCCGATGCTCACCGCCCGCGGGATCAGGCTAAGGACCTCCTCCCGTCCCGCGCTCGTGCGTGAGCATTCGCTGGTCCTGGCGGGCGGTGGGGAAGTGTCTGTCGACCGGGTGATAACGCTGCCGGAGCTGGAAGGGCCGGCGCTGGCCGGGCTACCGTGCGATGAGCACGGCTTCCTCCCGATTGATGCCCACGGTCGAGTACGGGGCGTCGATGATGTGTACGCGGCGGGCGATGCCGCGGCCTTCCCGCTCAAGCAGGGAGGTCTCGCGGCTCAGCAGGCGGACGCTGTGGCCGAGTCGATCGCTGCCGAGCTGGGCGTTCCGATCACGCCCATGCCGTTCGCCCCCGTGCTGCGCGGCCTACTGTTGACCGGCGGTGCGCCGCTCTACCTGCGCGCCGAGCCCCAGCGGCTGCCGCGCCAGGCCACGGTGGCGATCGAGGCTGCCCGGCCGCGGCGCACCACGCGCGATGCTTCTGCCGCCGCGGGCCAGCCGTTGTGGTGGCCGCCGGCGAAGATCGCCGGTCGCTATCTCGGCCCGTACCTTGCCACCGCGCGCCCGGAGCCGCTCGCCTCTGAGCTGCTGGCTGACCGGATCGCCGTTCCAGGACGCCCACCCTCCGAGGCCGAAGATCAGGACGCGCTTGAGCTGGCGCTACTGCTGGCCGACTGCGATGCCCGCTGGGGTGACTACGCAGCCGCGCTGAACGCGCTTGACGCCGCGCGGGCACTCGCGGGCGCGCTGCCGCCTGAGTACGAGTCCAAGCGGCGCGAGTGGAGTGCCGCCGCCCGCGCCGCGTAGCGAGCCGAGGCGAGCGCGTTCCGTGTCATCGCGTCGTCGACAGGGCGCGCACGTAACCGAACAGGGCTCTGCGGGCTCGGGGGCGGTGGGCCTCTACTTCAGCGACCCGGCCTGCCTCGAGCACGATCCGCGGGTGCACATGCTTGAGCACCCGGACACGCCAGAGCGCCTGGAGGCGATTGAGCGGATGCTGGCCGAGCACGAATGGCTGGGCTGGGAGCGCCGGGCAGCGCCGCCCGCCGAGGAGGCGCATCTGGAGTTGATCCACAGCGCTCGCCATGTGCAGAGGATCAAGGAGCTGTCGCTGGCCGGTGGCGGAGCGATCGACCCGGACACGTTCGTCGGTGAGCCTTCTTATCGTGCGGCGCTGCACGCCGCCGGCGGCGCGTGCGAGATGACGAGGGCGCTGCTGGCGGGTGAGGCGCGACTCGGTTTCTGTGGCGTGCGTCCTTCTGGCCACCATGCCGAACCGGATCGCGCGATGGGCTTCTGCTTGTTCAACAATGTTGCGATCGCCGCGGAGCTGGCGATCCGCGAGTTGGGCGCGCGGCGGGTGTTGATCTTGGATTGGGATGTGCACCACGGCAACGGGACCGCTGAGGCGTTCCGGCGCCGCTCGGATGTTCTGTTCGTGAGCATCCATCAGGGGGGGATCTATCCGGGAACGGGCTCGATGAGTGACGTAGGCTCGGGTGTGGGCGAGGGCTACACGATCAACCTGCCCGTCCCGGCCGGCTCGGAGGAGGACCTGTGGCTATCGCTGATCGAGCACATCGTGCTCCCGGTCGCCGAGAGCTTCGCGCCAGAGCTCGTGCTGATCTCCGCTGGCTTTGACGCGCACCGTGAGGACCCGCTGGCTGACTGTCGTCTGGAGGCGAGTTCCTTCGCGGAGATGGCCCGCCATGTGCGGGGGCTGGCAGTATCGCTCGACGTGCCGCTCGGAGCCGTCTTGGAGGGTGGCTACCAGCCTGTTGCGCTGGCGGAGTGCGTGCGGGAGACGCTTGCCGCGCTCGCCTCCGATGAGCCGGGGCGATCGGCGGCACCGGAGCCGCTCTTGACATCGCGTGCCGCCGCTCACGTAGGGCACTACTGGACTCTGTAGCCGCGCCGCCCACGTAGTTTCTCCCCGCACCGCCAGGGGCAGCAACGGATGCACCGCGCGGCGCCGAGCGCGAGGCTGCGAACACCATGACCGCTCCTTCGCTGTCACAGGCACCCAGCGCCGTCGCAGATGTCGACGAGCCCGAGCTTGTCCGGCTGCGCGATGGCTCGCTGGTCACGCTGCGTCCCACTACGGCCGCCGATGAGCCCGCGCTGCGCTCGTTCCTGGCGGGACTGTGCCTGGAGGCGCGGCGTCTGCGGTTCTTCAGCGGCGCCGTGGACATAGGCTGTGCTGCTCATTTGGCGGCGGACACCAGCACGGGTCGCTTCGGGCTGGTTGCCCATGACGAGATGGGGGCGATGGTCGCTCACGCCCTGTATATCCAGCTGGATGGCACGCGGGCGGAAGTCGCGGTCGAGGTCGCCGATCATCTCCACGGCCGCGGCCTCGGGACGATCCTCATCGAACAGCTGGCGATCGTCGCCGAGCAGCGTGGGATCACGCATTTCGTGGCCGAGGTTCTCTGTGAAAACCGGGCGATGCTGGATGTCTTTCGAGAGGGCTTCGATGGGCGTGTGGTACGCCACGATGGACCGGAGCAGAGAGTCGAGTTTCTCACCGCGGGCTGGCGGCTGGCTCACAAACGCTTCGCATCGGATGCTCGGGCGTAGTGCCGAGCCCGAGCAGCGCGGCGTGCTCGCGTAGCTGATCGCGGGCGTCGGGGTGCGCGGCGTGCTCGATGATGAGGCGGGCCTGGGCGCGCTGGCTGCGCCCGAAGATGTGCGCGGTGCCCTGCTCAGTGATGACCGCCGAGTGCTGGAAAGAGGTCACGGAGCCTTCCAGGTGGGGCACGATCGTTGAGGTGTCGCTGCGCTCGTGCCAGGAGCGCAGCGCGATCACGGCGTGCCCACCGGGCGAGTGCAGGGCGCCCTCTACGAAGTCGGGCTGGCCACCGAAGCCGGAGTAGACGCGCCCGCCGATGTGGCTGGCGCCGGCCTGGTCGTGCAGATCCACCTGCAGCGCCGTGTTGACCGAGATCATCTGCGCTTGCGCTGCGATCCGTGAGGGATCGTTGGTGGTCTCGGTGCGCGTCATGCGAAGTCTGGGGTTGTGGTGAACCCACTCGTACAGCTCCCTGGAGCCGAACATGAAGGAGCACACGATCGGCCGTTCGCGGTCGAGTGCTCCAGCGTGCTCAAGGCCCATGACCCCATCGGAGATCATCTCTGACCAGATCGTCAGGCTGCGTCGGCTGGCGAGCGCGCGCAGCGTCGCATCGGGGACCTGGCCGATCCCGAGCTGCAAGGTGGCGCCGTCTCCCACGAGATTGGCGACGCGCTCGGCGATCGTCTGCGCATGGTCGTGGTTGGCGCCGATGGCCGGGGTCGGGAGGTCTTGCTGGACCTCGACGGCGAGGTCGATGAGGTCTTCGGCCAGCTCGCTGTCGCCGAGCGTGTATGGCATGTCGGGGTTCAGCTGGGCGATGACGAGCCCGCCGCAGGCGCGTACATGCTCGACGGCCGCCGGCAGGATGTTCACCTCGATCCCGAGCGAGACCTTCCCCTTGTGTGGCATGGAGGTGTGCAGCAGCACCACGTCGGGCGGGCGCAGCGTGCTGAACAGCCTGGGTACGAGTGAGAGGCGCATCGGCAGGTAGTCCAGTCGCTCGCCGGTGTCGCGCATCCCCGGCCCCACGAACGGCGTCTCGAAAATGACGCCCTCGCGGGCGGGCAACGGGGCCTGGGCGGCGAGCATGAACAGGCGGTAGCGCTCCACCGCGCCCTCCAGGGCGTCGAGCAGGACCCGAGGGGTCCCGAGGTTCCCGCTGGCGACGACCCGCGGCTCGCCGGCGCTAAGCGCGGCGAGCGCCGTGTGCAAGTCGCGCTGGGAGATCACCTTCATCCGACGTTCAACACTACGCGCCGGCGGCGAGCATGGTCATGGGTGGGAACTACCGAGTTCGTTCAGGGAGGAGTGCGGTAGGCGCCCGCGCTGGCGGCGAGTTGACTTGTAAGCGGTCAGAGCGACCGCGATCGAGTAGCCACGACACAGGAGGAACTAACAATGAGCGTCTCGCCCCCAGCACCTGCCATGTCCGGCCTGGAGCTGGTCCGCTCGTTCGCGCAGCTCAGCCGTGAGGATGTGCAGTTCGCGGGCGGCAAGGGCGCGAACCTGGGCGAGCTGACCCGCGCGGGTCTTCCCGTGCCAGAGGGCTTCGTCGTCGGTGCCCCAGCCTACGCGGCGTTCTGCGCTGAGAGCGGGCTGCGCGAGCGCCTCGCGGAGTTGCTTGACGACGTGGATGTCGAGGACACAGCGGCTTTGCAGGCGGCGAGCGTTGCCGCACGAGAGATGGTCGACGCTACCCCGATGCCGGAGGTTCTGCAGCGCGAGATACGCTCGCGCTACGAGCAGCTTGTGGGCGAGGACGCCGAGGGGCCTGTGGCCGTGCGCTCCTCAGCGACGGCGGAGGACACCGCCGAGACCTCGTTCGCGGGAATGAACGAGACCTTCCTGAACGTCCGCGGCTCAAACGCGGTGATCGACGCGGTGCGCGATTGCTGGCGGTCGTTGTTTGGGACGCGCACTATCTACTACCGGGGCATCAACGGCTTCGCACAGGCGGATATGGACATCGCGGTCGTCGTGCAGCGCCAGGTAGCCTCCACGCGCGCCGGCGTGATGTTCACCGTCAACCCCGCGACGGGCGAGCGCAACGAGCTCGTGATCGAGGGGTCCTTCGGTCTCGGTGAGGCCGTCGTCTCCGGCTCGGTCTCACCCGATCGCTACGTGGTGCGGAAGGACCCGCCGTCGGTGTGGCGCCGTGACGTTCACTGCAAGGAGCTGGCGATCGAATATGACGCTGAGGGTGGCACTCGCACGCGGCCCCTCTCGCACGAGGAGGGTCTGCGTCCCACGTTGGATGAGCGGGAGGTCATGGCTGTGTCCGCGCTTGGCCTGCGCATCGAGGAGCACTACGGCTCCCCGCAGGACACGGAGTGGGCGTTTGACCCCGACGGGAAGCTGTGGATGCTGCAGAGCCGTCCGATCACCACGCTCCATGACGAGCAGCAGCCCATACCCAGCGCTGGCGTAGCGCGGTCTGAGCAGCCGCAGACGGTGCTCTTGCGTGGGCTGGGCGGAGCGCCGGGCAGCGCGAGCGGCGCCGCTCGCGTGCTCACCTCGCTCGCCGACGCCGCCGCGCTCGGCGACGG
Organism: uncultured Solirubrobacterales bacterium; assembly: GCA_963749285.1. Lineage (GTDB taxonomy): Bacteria > Actinomycetota > Thermoleophilia > Solirubrobacterales > Solirubrobacteraceae > Palsa-744. The sequence continues at coordinate 1,311,381 of CAVVMD010000002.1, forward strand.
GGATGTGCTTGTCACCCACATGACCTCCCCTGATTGGCTGCCGCTGCTGCGCCGCGCGGCTGGCGTCGTCACCGACTCGGGCGGCATGACTTGCCACGCCGCGATCGTCTCACGCGAGCTTGGTATCCCCTGCGTAGTCGGCACCGGCGAAGCGACCAGCAAGCTGCGCGACGGCGAGATCGTGACTGTCGATGCGACTCGCGGGCTCGTATTGGAGGGCGCATGTGCGCCCGAGCTCGCGCGGGTGCCCTCCGGTGGCCAGCAGGCCGCGAGGGTCAGCCTGGGTGCATCCTCGGCGACTGCCGTGACGGCGACGCAGATCCTCGTGAACCTGTCTGAGCCCTCGCAGGTGCAGCGGGTCAAGGACCTGCCGGTCGACGGTGTTGGCTTGTTGCGGGCGGAGATGATGGTGCTGGAGGCGCTGGCGGGCGATCATCCCCGCACGCTGCTCGAGGAGGGCCGGGGCGAGGAGCTTGTCGCCCGTATGGCTGAGGGTTTGAGCGCGTTCGCGGTCGGCTTCGCGCCGCGGCCCGTGACCTACCGCACGATCGACTTTCGCACCAACGAGTTCTCCGGGCTGCGCGGCGGAGAGCGCTTTGAGCCCCAGGAGGCCAACCCGATGATCGGCTACCGCGGCGCGCTGCGCTACACCCGCGAGCCGGATGTCTTCGCGCTTGAGCTGGAGGCGGTGCGCAGGGTGTGGGACGCCGGCCAGCACAACCTGCACGTGATGCTCCCGTTCGTGCGCACCGCCCGAGAGCTGCGCCGCTGCCGTGACCTGATCGCCGAGTCGGGGCTGCTTGACCGGCCCGGCTTCGAGCTGTGGGTGATGGCGGAGGTCCCCTCGGTGCTGTTCAACCTCTCCGAGTACGCGGCGCTCGGCGTGAGCGGCATCTCGATCGGCTCCAACGACCTCACCCAGCTGCTGCTTGGCGCCGACCGTGACAACGAGGTGCTGGCTGAAACGTTCGACGAGCGCGACCCTGCGGTCACGACGTATTTGCGGGAGCTGATCCCGCGTGCCCGCGGGCTGGGGTTGCGAACCTCGATCTGTGGGCAGGCGCCGTCGGTGTATCCCGAGTACGCAGAGCTGCTGGTGCGCGCGGGCATCGACGCGATCTCAGTCAACGTCGATGTGATCGACCGCACCCGAGCGCTGGTGGCCGCGGCGGAGCAGCGCGTGATGCTCGACTTCGCACGCGCGCACGACACCGCTGCTGAGCGGGCCACCGTTCCCGGCGCGCATCTCGGGACCCGGTGATGTTGCAGGTCCGTATCCACGGCCGCGGCGGGCAGGGCGTCGTCACCGCCGCGGAGCTGCTGGCGCTCGCGGCGTTCGATGAGGGCCGCTACGCGCAGGCGTTCCCGAGCTTCGGCTCAGAGCGTATGGGTGCGCCCGTTGTGTCGTTCTGCCGGATCGACGAGCGTGAGATCCGTGTGCGGGAGCCTGTGATGGCGCCCGACGTGCTGATCGTCATCGACCCGACGCTGCTGCACCAGGTGGACGTGTTCGGCGGCCTTGCCCCGGAGGGGTTCATCCTCATTAACACCACACGGAGCTTTGACGAGCTCGGCCTGGGCGAGTTCGTGGCAGGGTTCCGTCACGAGCGGCTCTTGACCGTGCCCGCCGGCGAGCTGGCACGCGAACACGCTGGGCGGCCAATCGCCAACGCAGCACTGCTCGGCGGTTTCGCGGCGCTCAGCGGGCTGGTCTCGCTGGACGCTGTAGTGAAGGCGATCCGCGAGCGCTTCACCGGGAATATCGGCGAGGGCAATGTGGCGGCGGCGATGGCAGCCTACGCCTGGGTCGCTGACGAGCGTAGGGAGTTGAGCGGTGCTGCGTCAGGTTGAGGGATCGCGTGCGGTAGCGGAGGCGGTGGCGTTGTGCCGGCCGGAGGTCATCTGCGCCTACCCGATCTCGCCGCAGACGCACATCGTGGAGAACCTTTCCCAGCTGGTGAAGACGGGCGTGCTTTCGCCGTGCGAGTTCGTGAACGTTGAGTCGGAGTTCGCCGCGATGTCGGTGGCGATCGGCGCATCAGCGACCGGCGCGCGGGCGTACACGGCGACGGCGAGCCAGGGGCTCTTGTATATGACAGAGGCGCTCTACAACGCTTCGGGGCTCGGTCTGCCGATCGTGATGACTGTCGCCAACCGCGCGATCGGCGCCCCGATCAACATCTGGAACGACCACTCGGATTCGATGTCGCAGCGAGATTCGGGCTGGATACAGCTCTACGCCGAGACCAACCAAGAGGCGCTCGACCTGCACATCCAGGCGTTCGCCCTGGCCGAGCAGCTTTCCACTCCGGTGATGGTCTGCATGGACGGATTCATTCTCACGCACGCCGTCGAGCGTCTGGAGATTCCCACGCAGGAGCAGGTCGATGGGTTCCTGCCGGCGTTTGAGCCGCGGCAGGTGCTCGACCCGGATGAGCCGGTGTCGATCGGCGCGATGGTCGGCCCCGAGGCGTTCATGGAGGTGAAGTACCTCGCGCACGCCAAGCAGATGCAGGCCCTGCAGCTGATCCCCGAGATCGCCGGCGAGTTTCAGCGCGCGTTTGGACGCGACTCCGGTGGCCTGATTCGCACCTACCGCAGCGAGGACGCCGACACGATTGTGGTGGCGCTCGGGTCGGTGTTGGGGACGGTCAAGGACACGATCGACGAGCTGCGCGAGCAGGGCGTGAAGATCGGGGCGGTCGGGATCTGCTCCTTCCGGCCCTTCCCGCTCGATGCGTTGCGAGCGGCGGTGGGTCATGCCGAGCGTGTGGTGGTGTTGGAGAAGGCGCTCGCGGTCGGCATCGGCGGGATCGTCTCCGCGAACGTGCGCATGGCGCTCGCCGGCATCCAACTGCACGGCTACACGGTGATCGCTGGCCTCGGCGGACGGCCGATCACCAAGTCCTCGCTGCACAGTCTGTTCACCGACGCGGCAGCCAACCGTCTGGAGGCGTTGACGTTCCTGGACATGGACTGGGATGTCGTGAACCGGGAGCTTGAGCGGATGGACGCCTCGCGGGCCTCGGGTCCGCACGCCGAGAACATTCTGCGCGACCTCGGCACGGTCGCCGCGGGGCCGGTGTGAGGAGCAGACAGGCATGACCGCCCCCGCGATTCGCTTCTACCAGACCGGCAGCTTCGCCGTTGGCAACCGGCTGCTCGATCCTGAGCAGCGCTCGGTGCAGGCGGGTGATGAGCGCACCAACTCGATCACGTGCGGGCACCGTGCTTGCCAGGGCTGCGGGGAGGCGCTCGGCGCACGCTATGCGCTTGACGCGGCGATGCGAGCCACGGGCGGGCGGATGATCGCCGCGAATGCGACCGGCTGCCTGGAGGTGTTCTCGACGCCCTACCCGGAGAGCTCGTGGCGGATACCGTGGATTCACTCGCTGTTCGGGAACGCGCCCGCCATCTCGACGGGCATCGCCGCCGCGCTGCGCGCCAAGGGCCGTGAGGACATCCGGGTCGTCGGTCAGGGCGGTGATGGCGGCACCGTCGATATCGGGATGGCGTGCCTGTCGGGGATGTTCGAGCGAAACGATGACGTGCTCTACATCTGTTACGACAACGAGGCGTACATGAACACGGGCGTGCAGCGCTCGGGCGCGACGCCGCCCGCGGCGCGCACAGCGACCACGCAGGCCGTCGGCCCGGAGCCGGGCAATGTGTTCGGGCAGGGCAAGAGCGCGCCGCTGATTGCGATGGCGCACGAGATCCCCTACGTGGCGACTGCGACCGTCGCCGAGCTGCGTGACCTGGAGGCGAAGGTTCAGACCGCGATGGGGCTACGCGGCGCGCGCTACCTGCACGTGTTCGTGCCCTGCCCGTTGGGCTGGGGCAGCGCGTCGAAGGACACGATCAGGATCGCCCGTTTGGCGAAGGAGTCGGGCATCTTCCCGGTGTTCGAGGCGCGCGACGGCGAGCTGTGCGGTGTCTCTGAGATTCGTCGGCAGGTGCCCGTCGAGGAGTACCTGCGCCCACAGAAGCGCTTCGCGCACCTATTCGAGCCCGAGCCGCACAGCGGGGTGATCGCGCGCATCCAGGCCGGCGCGGATCGCAACATCCGCCGCTTCGGCCTGCTCGGCGAGCGCCCCAGCCTGGGTGAGCGCCGCGGCGAGCAAGGGGCGGTGAGCAACGGTGGATAAGCCGTTTGCGATCACGCTCGATGTCGGTTCGAGTCTTGCCAACAAGACGGGCTCCTGGCGGCAGGAGCGGCCCGTATATGTGCACAGGCTGCCGCCGTGCAATCACGGCTGCCCGGCCGGCGAGAACATTCAGCAGTGGCTTTACCACGCCGAGTCCGGCGACTACGAGACCGCGTGGCGGGAGTTGGTCAAGGACAACCCGCTGCCCGCTGTGATGGGCCGCGTCTGCTACCACCCATGCGAGACTGCCTGCAACCGCGCGCAGCTGGACGATCCCGTAGGCATCCACGGCGTCGAGCGATTCCTCGGCGACGAGGCGATCCGCCAGGGCTGGCGACTGACCGTGGACGCCGAGCCGACCGGCAAGCATGTGCTCGTCGTCGGCGCCGGTCCTTCCGGCCTGTCGGCGGCTTACCAGCTCGCGCGGCGCGGGCACACGGTCACGATCCGCGACGCGGGGCCGATCGCCGGCGGCATGATGCGCTTCGGTATCCCCACCTATCGCCTGCCGCGCGATGTCCTGGACGCCGAGATCGCGCGCATCCTTGACCTCGGGGTCACGCTCGAACTGGACAGCAAGGTCACGAGCATCCTCGATGCGATGCGAGACGGCGGGTTCAACGCGGCGTTTCTAGCTGTCGGTGCGCACATCGGCAAGCGTGCATACATTCCCGCCGGGGAGGCCGCGCACATCCTGGACGCGGTGACGCTGCTGGCAAGCATGGAGGGCCAGGAGCGCCCGTTGCTCGGCCGTCGCGTGGTCGTCTACGGCGGCGGGAACACGGCGATGGACGCCGCGCGCACCGCTAAGCGCCTCGGGGCGAGCGATGCGATCGTCGTCTACCGCCGCACACGCGAGCGGATGTCCGCCCACGACTTCGAGGTCGAGGAGGCGCTGCAGGAGGGCGTGATGATGAAGTGGCTCTCCACGATCAAGCACGCCGATGAGGGCAAGCTGCTTCTGGAGCGGATGGAGCTGGACGAGACGGGCTTTCCGCAGCCCACCGGCGAGACCGAGGAGCTGCAGGCTGACTCGCTGGTGCTGGCGCTCGGCCAGGAAGCCGACCTCTCGCTGCTCGACGGCGTGCCGGGTCTGGAGGTCGAGGATGGTGTCGTGCAGGTCGATGAGCGCATGATGACCGGCCACGAGGGCATCTTCGCCGGGGGGGACATGGTGCCGGCCGAGCGCACCGTTACCGTCGGCATCGGGCACGGCAAGCAGGCCGCGCGGAACATCGACGCCTGGCTTGCCGGCCGCGAGTTCACGCACCCTGCGGTCGGAGAGCTTGCAGACTTCCCGACGTTGAACACCTGGTACTACGCCGACGCACCATTGACCGTCGCGCCGCAGTTGGACATCATCCGCCGGCAGTCCACCTTCGATGAGGTGACACAGGGCCTGGATGAGACCAACGCGCTGTTTGAGGCGCGTCGCTGCCTGTCCTGCGGCAATTGCTTCGGCTGTGATAACTGCTATGGCGTGTGCCCCGATAACGCGGTCCTCAAGGTCGATGAGGGCGATGGCTATGCGTTCGATCTCGACTACTGCAAGGGCTGTGGAATCTGTGTGCAGGAGTGCCCCTGTGGTGCGATCGAGATGATCCCCGAGGATGTATGAACATCCGACGAGACAGAATGTGAAAGACCTATCGGGCAGTAGAGTGGAACGGATGGGAAGGCAGTCAGGCGTCGTGCTCTACGTGCTCGGGCTGGTAGCCGTCGTGGTCGCCGTGGACGTCTTGTTCTTCAGGCATCGGTTCTGGGAGCGCCTGATCGTAAACGTCGGGATTGTCCTGGTGTTCGCGGCGTTCTATTTGAGGTTCGTGAAGCGAGCGTGAGCGGAACGCCCCCGATGCACGCAGCCAACGACAACGCCGCGCGGACAGGTCTTCGCGGGTGGTGGGCATCCCCTCCGCGATCCGGCTTGCAACGCCTGATCAATCCGTGGGAGTACCGCCACCTCCGCGCTTTTGGGCTCACGCGCATTGCCGGTAGCTTCGTTGCGGCCACCGCGGGCGTCGTGTGCCTCTCCTACGCCGCCTACGGATGGGGAGCCTTCTTCCTGGTTGTTGGCGTGCTGAACCTCGCGGGTGGCTACTGGTACATCACTATCGCTCGCTCCTCATCTCCGCGAGCCTGAGCCCGTTGGGGAATGCGTCAACCGGCGGTTGCGTGCGCGCGTCCACGATCGTTGGGGCCGGTGAGCTTGTAGGCGCGTAGTGAGCGCTGTACGTCGGTGATCGAGACCAGTCCGACGGGTCGGCCGTCGGCGTCGATGACCACAGCACGCCCGAACCTGGAGAACGCGGGCCGCTCAAGCAGTCGTGCCACGTCCTCCTCGGTATGCACGATCAATGCGGGGTCGCAGTCGGCTACCGCGCGGATCTCTGCCGGGGAGCGCCGCCCGCGCAAGCACGCCTCGACCTGGGCGATGCTGACCAGCCCGATCGCGTGGCCCTGCTCGTCGGTGACGGGAAATGCGTTGTAACGGTAGGGGCGAAAGTATGCCTCGGCGGCGTGAGCGAGAGAGGCGTGCTCGGGGATGCTCACGGCCGGCGTGGACATCAGCTCACCCGCTGTCACGCCAGAGAGGGCCGCCTGGACCTGTGCGCCGACGGCCTGCGCACCGGCGGCCATCACGATGAAGAAGCCGATCAGCGCCAGCCACAGCCCCTCGGGTGCGCCTCCCAGGAACTCGAGGCCGCCGAGCACAATCATCAGGTAGCCGAACGCGCGACCGACGCTCGCGGCGGTGTCTGTGGACTTTCCGATATCGCCGCTGCGGCGCCACAGCAGCGAGCGCAGCACCCGCCCACCGTCGAGCGGGAACGCGGGCAGCAGGTTGAAGACGAGAATCAGCCCGTTGACGAACACCTGGTATTCAACGAGCGCACGAATGGCCGCCGGCGTGGAGGACGGCAACAGCAGCGCCACCACGCCGAAGCAGGCGGCGATCACCGCTGTGACGGCGGGACCCGCCAGGGCGTAGCGCAGCTCATCGCGCGGGTCATGTGCCTCCCCGCGCATACGCGAGACGCCGCCGAGCAGCCACAGGTCGATCTCCTCGACTTCGATGCCGTGCCGCCGCGCGACGATGGCGTGGCCGAACTCGTGCGCGAGGATGCTCGCAAACAAGAGCAGCGCGCTTGAGAGGCCCAGCGCGTAGGACGCGGCCGGGCTAATGCCGTGTATCACTTCGGGGAAGTAGGAGGCGCCCAGCGACCAGGTGATCAACGCGACGATCACCAGCCACCAGGGGCTGACCCCGACGGGGATTCCGGCGATGCGCGCTATGCGGAGGCTGCGACCAGGCATTGCTCACACCGTAGATGCCCATAGCGGCGCCCGTCATCAGTGCTGGCCCCGGTAATCCTCCGTAGTGAGCACTGAGTGCTCCAGGTGGGAGCAGCGGATACGGCGGTGTGACGGGCGGGGCGAAGATGGCCCTCGGATCAACACACAAGCCGGGAGGATCGAAACAGTGCCAGCAACAAGCGCCATCCCATCCGTATCGCCCGAGCCGGCGGTGAGTGCCGTTGGACTGCTGAGCGGTCGGCGTATCACTGCCGGTGGGGTTGAGCGCGAGCAGCTTCTGGACCGGCTGGCTCAGCTTCGCGCGATCCTCCCGGCGTTCGCCGAGGAGCTGGCGACCGCTCGCCGTCAGACGGCCGCGCTGCGGGTGGAGAACCGCGGGCTGCTGGCCGAGGTGCGCAGGCTACGGCGCCAGCGTGGAGAGACCCATGCGCGCTCCTGAGCACGTAGAAAAGCGCAACGCGGCGGGTGCAGGCCACCGATGTGTCGGCCCTGAGCCGCTTCTAGCGTCCGCTGCGCTGAGCGTCCGTTCTTGCACACAAACCGACCAAAGGTGGAACCCAAGATGAAGGCCCTCGTTTATCACGGCCCCGGCGAGCGAGGCTGGGACACGGTGGATGATCCAACGATCATCGACCCGACCGACGCGATCGTGAGGATCGACACCTCCACGATCTGCGGCACCGACCTGCACATTCTCAAGGGAGACGTGCCCGAGACGACACCGGGCACGATCCTCGGTCACGAGGCCGTCGGCACCATCCAGGAGGTCGGAGCCGGCGTCAGCACCGTCGCCCCTGGTGATCGTGTGCTGATGTCCTGCGTGAGCTCCTGTGGACGCTGCCGCTTCTGCAAGGAGGGCCGCTACGGACAGTGCCTCGGCGGCGGGGGCTGGATCTTCGGGCATCTGATCAACGGGCTGCAGGCCGAATACGCCCGCGTCCCGTTCGCCGATAACTCCGTCTACAAGGTGCCCGCGCAGCTCACCGACGAGCAGGTGCTGTTCCTCGCGGACATCCTCCCCACCTCCTTCGAGGTCGGGGTGCTCAACGGCATGGTCTCACCGGGCGATACGGTGGCGATCGTCGGCGCGGGACCGATCGGCCTGGCGGCGATCCTCACCGCACGCCTCTACACGCCGGGGCGCATCGTCGCAATCGACCTCGCCGACAGCCGCCTTGAGAGCGCCACACGGTTCGGGGCGGATGAGACGATCAACAACTCGCGCGAGGATGCTCTCGCCAAGATCATGGAGCTGACCGACGGCCTCGGCGCAGATGTGGCCTTCGAGGCGGTTGGCGTGCCGGACACGTTCGAGCTCGCGGCCGATCTGATCCGTCCGGGTGGGCGAGTGGCGAACATCGGCGTTCACGGCAAGGCGGCAAGCCTGCATCTGGAGAAGCTGTGGATTCGAGATGTGACGATCACGACCGGGCTAGTTGACACGTTCAGCATCCCGCAGCTGATGCGGCTGATCGCCAGTGGCCGCTTGGACCCCTCGCTGTTCGCTACGCATCGCTTCCCGCTCGGCGACACGATGAGCGCCTACGACACGTTCGCCGACGCCGCGAACACGGGGGCGCTCAAGGTCGTCCTGCAGGGCGCGAACGGTGACGGGCAGATGGCTGTGGCTGAGCGGAGCGTGGCCGTCGCATGAGCAAGCTCGCAGACAGCATCGGGGAAAAGTACGGATACCCTGGCTTGTGGGATAGCTATAGGCTGACCGACGAGATGCACGCGCCGACGCGAGGAGGCTTGTCGTGATCCCCGCGGGCGTGCTGGGTGCGATTGTTAACCTCAACCATCCGGCGCATACGGTGGATTGGAGCTTCGTCCATCTGTCGGTTGCGAACGTGGTAGTGATCGTGCTGATGCTGGTCGTGTTCGTTCTGGCGATCGTCCTTCCGTTCCCTGGAGCAGCGCGCCGGCGTGGCGGGGCATCGTGAGCGTCGCACCCCCTCCCTCCGGTGAGGGTGCGCCGGCGCACCCCGATACCTGGACGGTGCGCGTCAGGGAAGCGGCCGTCGACGCGCTGCCTCCCGAGAAGCTACTCCCTGACGGTCAGCCGACGTATGTCGCCTCGTGGATCTACGTGTTCGGGGTCGCCTCGATCGCGTCGCTGATCGTGATCATCGCCTCCGGCTGCATCCTTGCGTTGAAGGGTCCCGCGTGGTGGCACGAGACAGGCGTAGGGCACTTCTTCAACAGCATCCATATGTGGAGCGTCGAGCTGTTCTTCTTCGTGATGGTCGTGCACCTGTGGGGCAAGTTCTGGATGGCCGCGTGGCGCGGCGGCCGTGCGCGTGTGTGGATGACCGGCGCGGTCACGTTCTTGGTCGCCGTGCCGTGCGCGCTGACCGGCTACGTCTCCCAGCAGAACTTTGACGCGCAGTGGATTTCCACCCAGGCCAAGGACGGGTTGAACTCGGTGGGCGTCGGTGCGTTCTTCAACGTCACGAACTTTGGGCAGATGTATAGCTATCACGTGCTGTTGCTGCCCGTGGCGGTGGTCGCACTCGTCAGCGCGCACGTACTGCTCGTGCGCCGTCACGGAGTTGTGCCGCCGTTCGAGCTGGACAAGCGGAGGCTCGCGCTCGCCGCGAGCGCTCCCCACGACGCTGAGCGCTCTCACGAACCATCGAGCGGGGTGCAGTCGTGAGCCTCCTACATCCCAAGGACGACACCCAGCCTTGGAAAGGCGGCTACGCGCCGTATGACCTGATCAAGGAGCTGTGCATCGCGGTTGGCGTGATCGGGCTGCTGGCGGTGGTGCTTACCGTGCTGTTCTCCTCACCTGATGACAAGCCGAGCACGATCGCGCAGTGGTCGCGCGAACAGCCTGTGAACTTCATCGCCACTGCCGCGAAGGAGCTCGATGGCACGAGCGACACGGCGGAATACGGCCCCCCGTATAACCACAACAGCGGGAGCGTGCAGCACTT
>CAVVMD010000003.1:0-1137500 GCA_963749285.1 uncultured Solirubrobacterales bacterium
TTTGAGTCGCGAACCTGCGCCCAATGCCACGGCGGCGCCTCGGCGCTCGGCCCGAGCCTTTCCGGCGCGGCCCATCGCTTCTCGCGAGAGGACCTGTTCACGGCGATCGTGCAACCGAGCCGCGACGTGTCGCCGCGTTATCAGGCGACGATGATTCAGACAAATGACGGCAAAGTCTACACCGGCATGATCGTCTACGAAGCGGTCGATGGCGTCCTCTTGCGGACCGCGGCCAACCAGACGTTCCGCATCAAACCGTCCGAGATCGAGGAACGCCGGGCCCTCAAGACGTCCCTCATGCCGGTCGGGTTGCTGAAGGACCTGGGGCCGACCGACCTGGCGGACCTGTACGCCTATTTGCGTAGCCTCTCCGGTCAATCGCTCGCCAAGGGGCCCTCTGGTCCGCTGCGGTAAAATTGGCCGTCCCTACGCAAATTGACGTCACTTTGGAACGGTTGCCGGAGACCGCACGCGTTTTCCTGCCGCCCGGATGACGCGGCGCGGTTCGGACCTAACAGCTTGTTCCAGCGGCCTCGTCCCCGCGACGATTCTCGGTGGAGACTCCCATGGCGAGCCGGTTTCTTCCCCGGCGACCGGTGGATTGCTACTGCGGGAATCTGGTAAAACGCACAACGCGCAACGACAATTCCGACCGATTCGGTGTTGCGGCCGGTGCGCAACGCAGTCCTTGCAATCCCAAGAAGGAAGTTAATCGCGATGACCTTGTCCATTGCCGGTGTGAATGCCCGCGAAATTCTGGATAGCCGCGGGAATCCGACCATCGAAGTCGACGTGGAGTTGGAAGACGGGACAGTCGGCCGGGCCGCCGTCCCCAGCGGGGCCAGCACGGGCAAACACGAAGCCCACGAACTGCGCGATACCGACGCGAAAAACCGCTATCTGGGCAAAGGGGTTCGCAAAGCCGTCCAGAACGTCAATGAAACGCTCTCCGAGGCGCTGATCGACCTCGACGTCGCCGACCAGGCGGCCATCGACAGCGCGATGATCGAGGCTGACGGGACGGAGAACAAATCGAACCTCGGTGCCAACGCGATCCTGGCCTGCTCGCTCGCCTGTGCCCACGCCGCCGCCCGTGCGAGCTTCCTGCCCCTGTTTCGCTACATCGGCGGAGTGGCGCCAATCGCTTACCGGTCCCCATGATGAACATCATCAACGGAGGCCGCCATGCCGACAACCCGATCGACATTCAGGAGTTCATGATCGTCCCGGTCGGCTTCGACTCGTTCCACGAGGGATTGCGCCGGGGTCGAAGTTTTTCACTCGCTTAAATCGGTCCTCTCCGAGAAGAAACTGAGCACGTCGGTCGGCGACGAGGGGGGATTCGCCCCGGATCTCAAAAGCACGCCGGAAGCCATCGAGCTGATTCTCAAGGCGATTGAGAAGGCGAAGTACACTCCCGGGGACCAGGTGAAGCTGGCCCTCGACCCTGCGGCGACCGAGTTTTTCGACGCCAAAGCGAAAAAATATACGCTCGAAGGCAAAAAGCTCGACCCCGCTGCGATGGTCGAGTTTCTTTCCGGACTCGCCGCCAAGTACCCCATCTGCTCGATCGAAGACGGCCTTGCCGAGGACGATTGGGAGGGATGGAAGTTGCTCACCGAGGCGCTTCGCGGGGAAGTGTCAGCTCGTCGGCGACGATTTATTCGTCACCAACGTCAAACGGCTGCAGGAGGGGATCGACAAGGGGATCGCCAACAGCATTCTCATCAAGGTCAACCAGATTGGCACGTTGACCGAGACCATCGACGCCGTGCAGCTTGCCTCGCGATTCGGCTACACCTCGGTCATCAGCCACCGTTCCGGCGAGACCGAGGATACGACCATCGCCGACCTGGCGGTTGCGCTCGGCACGGGGCAAATCAAGACTGGGTCCGCCAGTCGCACCGACCGTATTTGCAAATACAACCAGCTGCTGAGGATTGAAGAGATTCTCGGCCCCGCGGCCCGTTACGGCGGGACCCTATGACCGCGTCGAGCGACGAGAACTGGGAACCGGAGGAAGAGGACCGGGCACAAACGCTGCCCGGCAACTTCGGCATTCGACGCTCTTCCCTTGGCTCTCGCCCGTCGTCTCCCGATGCCGTGGAGGGATTCCGCCCGCTCGCCTCGTTGGCCTTTTGGTGTTGCCTCGGTTTGTCGGTCGCGATTCTCGCCGCCGTCTTTTTGGCGCCTCGGCTTCGCACGTACCGCGATTTGAAGCGGCAATACAACGGTCTCGAGCGCGAGTTGATTGCGGCAGAAGGGCGCGTCGACTACCTGCAAAAAGTCGTCGACGCGCTCCAGCACGATTCGCAGTTTGCCGCCGAATTGGCCCGCGCCGATTTCGGCCCATCAGGACCGGTGGTGGGAAAGGAAGAGCGAATCGCCGTCCCCCCGGCGCTCAACTTGAAGAGCGAACCGATGTCCACCGGTGCGACGACGGCCGAAGCGGGCCGGCCCTTTTCGCAAAGCGTGCTCGATACGCCACTTCTCGAAACGTTCTCGGACGACCGTTCGGTCCGGGTTTCGTTATTGGGGGCCGCCTCATTCCTGGTGCTGGTCGCATTTACGCTGCTGTGCGACAAGCGGTCCCGATTCGACGAGACGGAAGATGCCATCCAGAAGCGCTCCGCATTCCGCCGATGGCTCAACCGGCGTTACACGGTGCGCCGCTCGTAAAGCCTGCGGGAATTCACCGGTGGCCGCTCTCGCAGCCGTCCGACAAGACGCCGGCCCACTTTCGTCGCAGGCTAAACAGTCGCCGTTTCGGCCGCCGCGCTCGACTGGATGCGGGCCACAATTTTTTCAATGTGCCCAAGCCATCTGTCGACATCCTGCGACTGGCCCCCCTTGGCGGCCTGCTCAAGCTCGGCCGCCGGGTGAGTGAGCATGCCGAAGCCTGCCGATCCCGCGGAGCCCTTGAGCCAATGGGCCTTGCGGGCCACTTCGGCAAAGCACTTTTCGCCGGCGAGTTGTTTGAGATCGATGAGGAAAGCCCGCAACTCGGCGACAAATTCGTCAGCGATTTCGCGATAAGCCGCGTCATCGGTCGGGAGGCTCGAGTAAATCGCGCCGTGGTCCTCACAGGTTGGCTCTTCGGTCTTGGCCGCCGCGGAAACGCACGTCCCCATCACGTCGGCCAACGTCTGTAACAAGCGGTCGCTGTCGATGGGCTTGGTGATGTAACCCGAGCAGCCGGCCGCCAGGCACCGCTCTTCGTCTCCCTTCATAGAATGAGCCGTCAACGCGATGATGGGCGTGTTGATCCCCCGGCGGCGCAGCACGCGGGTCGCCTCGTAACCGTCGAGGACGGGCATTTGCATGTCCATCAGAATCACATCGAACGGCTGCAATCGGACGGTGTCGAGAGCGACCTGACCGTTCTCCGCGATGACGACACTCGCCCCGGCGCGGCGGAGAATGAGGCTCACCAGCTTACGGTTGGTTTCGCCGTCTTCGACCAGGAGCACGGAAACATTCGAGAGAACGGAGAGGCAGGCTCCGGCCTTTGCGGGCTGCGACGGCATCAGGTCGGCCGTGGGCGCCTCCAAAAGACGGACGCTCTCCAGCGGGCCGGTCGCGATCCTCGCCGTGAACATACTCCCCTCGCCGGGCCGGCTGACAACCGAGATGCGTCCGCCAAGCAATTCGGCAATCTGTCGGCTGATGGCCAATCCCAGTCCGGTGCCGCCAAATCGGCGCGTAATCGACTGGTCGGCCTGACTGAACGGTTCAAAGATTCGGCTCAGATATTCGGGCGCGATGCCGATGCCGGTGTCGATGATGTCAACGGCCAAATTGGGCGAATCGCTCCCGTTTTCGAGACGGGCCACGAGGTTAACGGTGCCCTTGTCGGTGAATTTGACGGCGTTACCAATCAGGTTCATCATCAATTGGCGAAACCGCGGGATCCGTGACAATTCGCTCCGGAACGGGTCCGTCCCAGCGATGTTCCAAACCGATGCCCTTCTCTATTGCCCGCACGCGCAAGATCGAGATGACGTCCGCAATCAAGACATGCGGCACGCAAGGCTCGGGATGGAATTTCATCTGGCCGGCCTCGACCTTCGACAAGTCGAGAATGTCGTTGATGACTCCCAACAGATGCCGCCCGCTTTGCAGGATGGTCTCCAGGTAGTCGCGTCGCTCGGCTTCGTCCAGGTCGTCGGACTTGAGCATCACATCCGCGAAGCCCAGGATGCCGTTAAGCGGTGTGCGGATTTCATGGCTCATGTTCGCCAGGAACACGCTCTTGGCCCGGTTGGCCGACTCGGCCGCGTCCTTGGCCTCGTGAAATTCGGCATTCATCCGTTCCAAGTCAGCCCGGCGCCAGGCGTTATCCCACAAATCTTTAATTCCCTGGCGGCAGGAAATAATCAGAAACACGTCCTCGAAGACAACCCACGCCGCGTGTTCCAACCACCTCCAAGGAGCGGCAACGACAACTCCGAAGACCGACTCGGGCCAGTACATGCCGCGAACGAAATGGTCGACGGCCACAATCACGGTGGCTGGAATCAGCACGGGCCAATCGCGGTAGAAAGCCAGAAAGGCGAGTGATCCGAAGACATGGAAATGCGTTTCAATCCGTCCCCCGCTGATATGGATAAAGAGCGAGGAGAAGAGCATCTGCGTGACAGCGATGACGTGCCGCGTCACAAGCCGCCCCGGGAATTGCCACGCAAGGAAGACCGGCGGAATGGCGAGAACGCCTCCGAAAACGACGGCCAGCCAAACATGAATATGAACGGCGCTTTGCGAACCTTCCCACGTCTGCGGGGTCAGCAGCAAGGCCGCCACGATTCCTCCCAGCCATTGCAGAATCATCAGAGCCGCAAAAAGACGGTCGGTGCGGCGAAAGATCCGCTGCCTTTGCTCCAGGAAAATCTGCTGGCTGTGCGCGGCCAGTGCCGCGTCCGAGTAATCATCCATTTGAAAACCTCAAGGACCGCCCCGCGCGTGTCCGACGGGAATTGAGCCGTTGCGTTCACGCAGTGAACAACCAAAAACTTGTGTTTGCCGGCACGCGACCCTGTCGCCGGCAAGAATTGACTCGATGGCTGACCGGCCGACATTGTCCCCTTCATGGCCGCGGGAAATGGTGATCCCGCCGTGGAACAGCAGCTCGCCGGAAGCGTCATAGACCAACGTTTCTCCCGAGACACGGGCTTGGAATCGGGCTGTCTCCCTCCCGCCGGTGTCTGACACGCAGGTCGTGCCGGGAATTGAAGCGGCCGTCTCCCAGAGATCCGTCTTTTCCCAATCGTGGGGGAATCCCACGGGGTTCAAAAAGACGACGATCGATTTCATTCTGCCGGAACAATGTGTGGCCAGAACCAGCAGTTCGTGCAGGCTTGCCCGCGAGCAGGGACAATGCGGATGAACGAACATCACCAGCGTGGGAGACGCGGACGCAGGCGACAATGAGGAGCCGGCCGGCCAGTGCTCGGGGACGGGCGACACCGTTCCCGGAGTCATTTCATAGCGCAGCATGGCGAACAGTCCGGAGCCTACGGCAACCGACCAGACGGCAATCAGAACAGCCCATTTCCAATAGCGCATTGCACGAATGCTCCAAGCCCCTAAAACCTAGGACCAAGCCTTGTCCGGTCAAACGGACTTGGCGGCGAAAGGGGCGTGGCGCGTATCCGTCCTAACGGATGCGCAGGAAATGATGCGTGAAGGGGTCAGGAACAGAAAGAGGGGCGTTTCGGAAGAAACGACGAAGCCAACTGCCGGCTTGATACGGCGGCAGCCTCAGTCCGCCTGGCCCTGCTTCAGTCGTTTTTCCTGAAGGATGTGCTTGTGGCTTTGCCGCCAAACCCGGTGCTTGCCCAAAAAATCCGGGTTCGGCCCAAAAGGCGCTAGAATGACCACATGATCGCGGCGCGATCGACCTACGTCGTCAAAATCGTCGTGATATTAACGCAAAATCGCCCGGATCGCCGCCCATACGCGAACATGTTCCCTTAACGTGCCCGGTCGTCGGTGGTAACGACTCCGGCGGCCGGGATGTTCTGTTGCCGGCAGCCCAACGAAGCCCGGTCGCTAGAATGACGGCATGCCATTCGTCGTGTAAGTAACCGGAAAGGGCTTCGGCATCGCGCGGCTTGTGCCAGACCCCTCCGCCGGTTCTTACACCTTCGGGTCGCGTAAGGACGCGATAGTCTTTCCGACGCTGGCGGACGCGAAAGATGCCGTCGCGAAGGCAACCAAAGCGTTCAATGTGCTCGGCATGGTGTTCTCAGTCGAATTCGCTGACTAAGCCCCGGCCGCTGGGTTTGCGCTGAAACCAGGTTCTTGCCCCAAAAGTCGTTAGACTGACGGAATGCTGTTCGTCGTCAAAGCGACTGACCCCACGGGGAATGTCACGTGGCTGGCAGCCCCCAACGCTGACGGGGTTCGGACGCTCGGCCCCCATAGCACAGCGGAGGTCTTCCACACTCGGACTGACGGGGCTCTTGCAATTGTGCGAATGCAGCAATCGCCTGAGACGGCCGACATCGCATTCACAGTCGAGCTTGCGGACTAAAACAAACGAGCCGCTAGAATGACGGCATGATCACAGCGCGACCCGCCTACATCGTCAAAGTCGGCGATAGCGGAGGCCATCCCTATTGGGTCGGCTCACGCACAAGCGTAAGCGTGAATAAATCACCATCATTGGCGCGGGGAGTAGGCTGGACCCATTCGACGATCAATCACGATCTCGAAGGGGTTCAGCGATGGCGAAGAGGACAAGCGGCGAACGCGAGCAATTTTGGCGGGATCTGATCGAACGGCAGCCGGCTAGTGGGGTCAGCATCGCCCGGTTCTGCAAGCAAGTCGGCGTGTCGGCCAACTCGTTCTTCGTGTGGAAGCGAAGGCTCCGGCCGCAAATGGGCCGGGCCCGTCGTGCCAAGCCGACGTCGCGAAGCAGGGCTTTGGTGAGATCATCACGATCGAACAGCCCTGGCGCCGCGGCAAGTCCGCTTGTTCCTGTGCGGCTGCTCGCGGATCCGGATCGTCCTCGCGCGCCCCACGCCGCGGTCATTGAAGTCGAGTGGCCCAATGGCGTCGTGCTGCGAGTGCCGGCGGAGTGCAATGGCCGCGTCGTCCGCGACGTCGTGAAGGCCTTGGCTTCGCTCCTCGTCGGAGAGAGGGCATCATGCTGACATTTCCGACGTCGCTGCGCGTGTACGCACACCGCTTTGCAACCGACATGAGAAAAAGTTTCGACGGGCTTTGTGGAATCATCGAAGCTCAGCTTGGGCAGACCGTCGAGTCGGGGGACCTGTTCCTGTTCTTCAATCGCCGCCGCGACCGGGTGAAGATCCTTTATTTCGCCGGAGACAGCCTGGTGATCGTTTACCGCAAGCTGGAGCGGGGAACGTTCGAGACGCCCGGCGGGTGGCGGGACAAGGCAGGAGATGCGTCCGCGACGTCGCGCGGCATCGAGATGCGTGTCAGTGATCTGGCTCTGATCCTGGAAGGGATCGAACTGGCCAGTGTGCGGCGTCGCAAGCGCTGGCGCCGCGCGACCGCCATCGCCTGACGTCCTCTTCTTTTTTTGAAAAATCTCAGGGTCATTGAAACCCTTTCGACTCCTGCCGGGTTAAATAAGGCATGGAGCACGGAGGTTCCCATCTTCCCTTGAGCCTGCCCGACTGCCAGCGGATGATCCGCGAGCTGCAACAGCTCGTGAACCAGCAGCAGGTGACGATCGAGCACTACCACGAGCAGCTCGAACGCGCGACCGAGCAGATCACGCTGTTGAAGAAGGCCCTCTTCTCACCGCGCCGTGAGCGCTTTGCACCGGACCCGAATCAAGGGCAGTTGTTCACGCCAGCGCCGCTGGAGGGTGCTGCCGACGCGGAACAGGCAGAAGACCGATGCGAGGAATCGGCCAATGAGTCCGCCTGCGGCGGACCAACGGCCCGCGACCGCTGTCTCAAGCGCCGTCGGAAACGGATCGTGTTCCCCCAGTTCCTGCCACGGCAGCGCCGGGAATATCCGCTGCCTCCGGAGGAGCGTCCCTGCGGGAGCTGCGGGGAGGAGCGCGTCATCATTCAAACACGCGTGACCGAGCAGTTGGAGATTGAGCCGCCCAAGGCGTACGTCGTCGAGCACGTGCGCTACACCTACGCCTGTGCCACGTGCCGGGAAGGGGACCAGGTCGTCACCACGCAAAAGCCCCCGCAGGCCGTGGAGAAGAGCCCCTTCGGAGCCAGCATGCTGGCCTGGCTGGTGGTGGCCAAGTTCGCGCGGCACCTGCCGGTTTATCGCCATCAGGAAATGCTCTTGGGGCCCTTGAAACTCTGGCTGTCACGCACTCTTTTGTGCGGACTGTTGCGGGGAACAGCCGAGGCGCTGCGGCCTCTGGAGGCGCGGATTCGCCAGTTGGTTCTGGCCAGCGCGCTCCTGCAGGTCGATGAAACACCGGTCCGCTTCCTGGGCAAACTCCTGGGACGGGCCGCCTTGGGATACATTTGGGCCTACGCGGGAGACAAAGAGCATTCCTACGTCTTCTACGACTTCAGCCCCTCCCGCAGCCGAGACGGTCCGGAACCGATCCTGGCGAATTACGAGGGTTATTTGCAGACGGACGGCTACACGGTCTACACGAGCCTGGTCCGCGACTCGAACGGCCGCCTGCGCGACGTCGCCTGTTATGCACACGGCCGCCGGAAATTCGACGAAGCCCGTTACACGACCAGCCATCCTCTGATGCATGAGGCGCTGGCTTGGATCCAGCAGCTTTACGAGATCGAGGACCGTACAC
The DNA here is from genome assembly GCA_963749285.1 of uncultured Solirubrobacterales bacterium. GTDB lineage: Bacteria > Actinomycetota > Thermoleophilia > Solirubrobacterales > Solirubrobacteraceae > Palsa-744. Next base: position 8,762 of record CAVVMD010000003.1, read on the forward strand.
GGCATCTCTTGCCCGACCAACGGCTGGCCGTGCGCCAGCGCGAGTCGGCTCCGATCGTCGAGCGGATGCGTCAGCGCTTCCTCGACGTGAGACCAGAGTTGCGCCCGACGTCGAAGCTGGCCGAGGCGATCGATTACTTCCTGAACCGCTGGGAGGCGTTCAAACGGTTTCTGGAAGATGGTCGAATTCCGCTGGATACAAACTGCGTGGAGAGATTGCTGCGTCCCGTGGCCATCGGGCGGAAGAACTTCTTATTTTTTGGAAGCCAGAATGGTGGGCGCACGGCGGCGACGCTCTACACGATCGTGCAAAGCGCCCGGCGGAACAATGTGGACGTGCTGCCGTACTTGACCGACGTCCTGCGTCGGCTGCCGGCCATCACCACCACCAACGGCGGCCTCGATGAACTGCTGCCCGACCGTTGGGCGGCGGCTCATCCGGAGCACGTCCTGGCCGAACGAGCACAAGAATCGCGCGAAGCCCTGGTCCGACGCCGTCATCGTCGGGCGGCGCGCCGCCTGGCCGCGACGTGACTGTCCCACACCGCTTGCCAATCCGAGGACTTCCGCGGATCATGAACGCCCACCAAGGAAACGGCGGATTCTCGTCCTGCCGAGAACAGGAGGTCTCAGTGGATCAGCCCAACCGGCGGATAAAATTCCCGGATCGAAAAATCTCTGAGACGTTCCTCGACTTCGCACACCCGCTGCTGGAACCTCTCGGTCCCGGTGCGACGGTCGAACAGATGGAGCAGATACTCGAACTGGCGTGCACGGTCTGGAACGCCGTCGTCTACGAGGACGTCAATGGAAACAGCCGCTACATCGACATGGCGCGGAATCTAACCCGCCAGGATCGGGAAAGCGCCGCCCTGGTCCATCAACTGATCGCCCGAAAGCGTAACGTGTTCGGCGACGACGATCGTTTGGTGGGGGAGTTCAAGCTCACTCTCAATGGCGGGGAAATCCGCCTCCGAGCCGAAGCCCGAGATCCGACGCGGACAAACTCAAAGGCCAAGTGAAGCCCGGCGCGTATCGCCCGCCATCACCCCGCCACCGCCCGAGACCTCGCCGCGGAGCAACTGTCGATTTGTTGACGTTTACACGCACAAGCGACGGCAGTAAGCGGTTGGTTTCACGTGACCAAGCGCGGCGGTTCCGCAGTCCGACAGAAGTCGTCGAAGAATTCCAAGCCTTCGCTTTTCTGATGGCAGTCGGCTTGCAGGTCGCCATTGAGACGGCGCTGACGCCACAGCACCCCATTCGCCACGCGAAAAAAAGTACCTCCGGCGTTTTTGTCGCCGGAGGTCTGTGAACCCCAAAGGACGGTCGGCGTCCCAGCCGCGGAAGCCCCTAGGTTCTGCGTGAACTCACTGAGACGGAATGTGCCGCCTCATTGAAGCCTATCGGCTCAAAGCTTTGTGAATCGAGCGGGTCCAGACTAAGAAATCTCGTGCCAGACCTGACGGACCTCCCCTGTTTCACCAGCCAGAGACCGCTCCCCATGATCAGAACCTCGAGGATGGGGAAATCAACCACCGTGACCAGCGAAGAAGTAACGATGGACGACGAATTGCCGTTGCCATTCAGCTGCCTGTCGAAACCAGGTTGTCGCCTCCCACGCGCCCACAGCCAGTAGGCCGGCAACCCCGAGGACGACCAAGAGAATTCTAAGGAGACGAACCGAGCGGCTCGGTAGCCGGAATGCGGCGAAGAGGGCCGGAGGGCCAAGCAACACCATCCAGAATGCGTGGCAGGCCAGGAGGACTGGAACCGGAGGGCCGCAGCCCCATGGACCACAGACGTCGTGGGCTCCAAACGCGGACGTCGGAAGTCTCTGCAGCTGTAACACGCCCCAAAGACCGGCGCCCCACGCAGAGCTCGCGAACAGCCAAATGATCGTCCGATGCACGTACATCCCTCCTTCGCGTCACCTGCAATTGTAGGTTGATCGTGCTGTAGCCGACCTTCGGATCGTCGGCCCAGAACGGAATCAAACCCCAGTGAAGCATCACGAGTTCACGATGACCGTCATTGGGGCTCGGCCGAACCGTCGCCACGGGTTGACTCGGGCGATGTTGTAGCGGGGTCGGAGGTCAGGGATGTCGGCGAGACGGAAAATTTCGGCGAGGTCTTTGGCCGGAGTTCGGAGAGTGAAGCGTCCGCACATCGCGGCTGCTCATCTTGGAATCGCCTTGTTGGCCTGGATTCTACCACGACTTCACGGAAGTCCGTAAAATGTTCGGTGGGAGTTTCGATACCCAACGGACGCTTTAGAAAAAAGGAGTGATCATGGCAAAGGCGAATGGAAATGTCAAAAAAGCCGATGACCAAGTCGGAGATCATGGCGACCTTGGCAACAGAAACGAACCTCACGAAAAAGGAGGTCGCCCGCATTCTCGAAGGGCTTGCCAAACTGATCGAAAAGAACATCGGCAAGCGTGGGCCGGGCGTGTTCAATGTACCGGGTCTGTTGAAGGTCATGGTGGTTCGCAAGCCAGCGACCGCAGCCCGCAAAGGGATCAATCCCTTCACGGGTCAGGAGACGATGTTCAAGGCCAAACCGGCCCGCAACGTGGTTAAGATTCGGCCATTAAAGTTGCTGAAAGATATGGTCTGAAGCTTTTGGTCGCCGGATTTGCTCCCGTAGTTTTCGGCCCTCGGAAGGAAACCTTGGTGTCGGCGATGGCCCCCTCTCGGAGGAGGGTTGCCTTCGTGATTCGGTGTTGCTCATCTTGGGATCGACTTCACCGTTTGGGCTCGGCCTTCACGTAAATCGCTTTCGGGGCCTTGTGAAAGTACCGCAACAGCGCTGGGCAGAGCCACCCTTCGGCCTCCGGTTCCTCGGAGGCGTACCACCATCCGCCGAACTCTGGACGGAGTCGGGTGAGCTTCTTCTGGTATCCCGGAAACGGAGCAGCCGAGAAGAGAAGCCGAAATCCCGGTCGGGCATTCGGAATGTCTGCGACTAGGTCGTCGATCATCTGAGGAATGCCCTGGACGAACGGTTCCTGGGTCAAGTCCTTCGCTTCATCGTCGAAGACCCACGTCCCAGCCTCTTCGAGCCATTACGGGGCGATGACCATGATTTGATTGGGCATCAGTCGAACTCCGGTTCTGCCCATGCCCCAGGTTCTGTGGTGTCGTTGACCGCGACGTTTGGCGGTCCTTTGACTGGGTCGCTACTTCCTTTCGTCTGGTTCGTTGCCGCCCTTTTTCTCGACGAATCCTTGACAGCGAATCACTGGCTGCCTCGGGTACTTCGGAAATCTCTGATCCGTTTGGGACTTTTCGCAGAGCAGGAACCGAGAACCTTTGCCGGAGATGATCTCCTTGCCGAGCGAACATGACTCGCAGAGACTCACGATCATTTGTCGTCCTGCTCTGATTCTGCCCACACCCGCACCTCGCCGTCGTCCTCGATCTCCACGTGAACGACGTTTGGTCGGCAACAGACGGGACAGTCCTCGACGCATTCCTGGCTGGCACCTGCCGACAGATCGACCGTGACGACGATCTCCTCGCCTCAGGATTCGCAGTGACATTTGACTTCGTCTTGCATCTCGCTGCCTCCCCTGCCGGGATTCTACCGCACACTATCGGCCCGTCGTAGAATGTGCGGCGTCATCTCGACACCAGCACGGAGGGCTCCCATGTCGAAGAAACACGTCCAGCCGGGCGAGAAGGTCAAGGCCGAAACCCGTCCGCTCAAGCTGACCGAACCGGAGCGTGAGGCGATCGTTCACGGCACACGAGTCCGGCCCAAGATCAGAGACCGAATCAAGGCCGAACCGGAAGGAACCGTCGTCGTCGAGTTCACGGTGAAGGAACTCGATCACATGCTTGACGAATTCGGCACGGCAGCAGGGTACGTTCCCGACCCGTACAAGAAATGGCTCGTCGCCGTCGTTCGAAAGATCAGCGATCTGCTCGATCCAGGCACTCCGGCTCGACGACGACCGGCGAAATTGGTCGACACCGTCTTCCAATTCAAGATCACGCTGCTAGGCACAAAGCCGCCCATCTGGCGGCGAGTTCAATCGCATGACGGCACGCTCGGTGATCTCCACGAAATCATCCAAACGGCGATGGGCTGGAAAAACTGCCATCTGCACCAGTTCATCATCGATGGCGTGCGATACGGCCCGCCGAGCCCTGACGATTTGGATTTTGGGTTGGAAATGGAAGACGAATCGAAGGTCCGGTTGAGCCAGTTGCTCCCGAAGACCGGCAAGACGGTGCGTTTTAAGTACGAATACGACTTCGGTGACGGCTGGTTGCACGAAATCCAGTTCGAGGGTTACTGCCCGATCGAGAAGGGAACGCAGTACCCGGTTTGCCTCGAAGGGGCACAAGCCTGCCCGCCCGAGGACGTGGGCGGAATTGGCGGCTACGAGCAGTTCCTCGAAGCGTTGGCCGACCCCAAACACGAACGGCACGAAGAGTTCATGGAATGGAGCGGGCCGTTCGATGCCGAGGAATTCGATCCGAATGAGGCGACGACGGAAATCAGGCGGGGGTTGCGGGATTCGAGGGGGTGAGCAGAAATCACCCAGCGGCCTGAGAAGGGAATCGACATGTCCATCAGGAAGACCCCGCCGAAGTTCAGTGTTGGCCACGCCGTTCGAGTGAAGCGTGGCGTCGCCGATCCTAATTTCGATGACATTCCGATTGGTGGTTGGGCGGGACGGATCACCGAAATGCAGTATCTCAACCCACCGATGTACCTCATTCGTTGGAATCAGCACACGCTCAATAACATCCACCCGATTTACCGGAATCGCTGCGAACGAGACGGCTTCGACATCGAAGAAATGTGGCTGGCCGAAAACGACCTGGAACCTGGCACTGGCGATCCAGTGCCAATCGAGCAGCCCACGAGGATCGTTACCAAGCCGCTTGACATGGATGACCAGGACGACCGCATCCGGTCGGTCTTCAGCCTGACAAGCGACGATCTGCTTCCCGAATCGGGCGAAGAATCGCTGCGGGCGTATTACGAATTCCTGACCGTCAAGTTGTCCTTCCCGTTCGAGGCGACATACCGTATTCAGCGACTCGGTTTTGGATCAAAGACCTACGCCATCACCGTTCTTGGTGTCCTCGATCCTGAAGAGTTTCCGGCCGAGGGTTACGGGCTTTTTTGCCAAGCCCGTCGAGACAACGAGGTAATCGAGCTTCCTTTGACTGAGGTCGAGGCGGGCAAAGGGAACCAAAACCGGAGGCTAATCAAGGACTACGTCGTCTGGTTCGTCAATTGGTGACGACGACAGGTCGAAGTTTTGGGCACGGAAGTGGAAAGGGAAATAACGATGGGTCAGACCAGCAAGAAGCTGCGCCGGAAACTTCAGACGATGGGATCGCCGCTGGGACGGACAATTCGAGGTCGGAGGAGCGGTCCTGACATCCCGAGCGTTGAGGACTTCGTCAAGGACGGACTCGATCCAGTCTTCGCCGCTTATGCTTCCGTCCAGCACGTTGTTTCGCACTTCGCTGAGGCGGTCTCTCAACTACCCGAGATGAAGAAGTTCACCAGGCTCGTCGGCCAAGCCGAAGACGAGTACATGCCGACCGGCCCGCCGATGAGCCCGTTGACCACTAGCTTCTTCTCGTGCTGGGCGTTTTTGGATTGTCGGTTCGACGGCCAAGACACGCTGATATCGTGTCTCATCGAGTCCAACGACGTGCTCCAGTTGAACCCCCATCAACTGAATGCTTTGCAAAAGATGGCCGCATCCCGAATGGGGATTTACGAGCACATCGGCACGGAGGGCAGCCAGATTCGGTTACGTGAGCTTCTGACCGACAAGGAGTTTTCCTGCGTCTTTAGTTCTGGGTATCGAGGACAAAAGGGCGAACTCTTGTACGTCCGGCTTTTGCCACCGCCGGAACCTGAAATTGGAAACTACCACACCGCTTTCACGACCCCTTACGTCCTGCTTGAGGCCACAAAAGACGATTGGACGCAATTCCTCAACCGGACGATGCTCAAGGTGAAGGGATCGAACGAGGGCGATGCGCTCCACAAGTTGATGAAATACGGCCTGGAGCCGAATTATTGGAATGAGTTCGTCTTCAAGGCGTATCACCATCCTCAAAGCGAGGCGATTTTCCTCGCCGGGATTCCCGGCATCACGGCGACTCTGCCCCATGCGTAGACCTAAAGACAACAAGCTAAAGCTCGGGAAGGGAGCGGCGTTCGTCAAGAGTCGACTCCGACGGCTGCCGCAAGCCGACGACGTGTGGGAGGCAGGATTTGGAGCGCTGCCCAACCGCTTTGGAGGCGGCTGGCTCGGTGTTGTCGTCAGCGTCACCGACGGTTACATCTTCGCTGACCGGCACGTGCTATCGGCTCCCAACGTAAACGACCTGGCAAAGCTCGTGGCCGATGCCATGCGCCGCCCGTTTGTCGAGGAAGCGCACCGTCCCAAATCCATCCAGTTGTACCCCGTGCCAGAATGGAGCGAGTTGATCCCGCATTTGGAGGAACTTGGGATCGAGGTCGTTACGCAGAAGTCGCTGCCCACGTGCGAAGACGAAATCGCCAACTTCATCAAAGAGGTCAAGATTTAGACCACGTTGCTCCAAGCATGAGGATTCAGCCTCTTTGCCATGGCCGAAACCGTGAACGGATTGATCGAACGAGTCACCTACCACAATCCTGAGAACGGATTTGCCGTTCTGCGGGTGAAGGTCAAGGGGCGAAACGATCTCGTCACCGTGGTTGGGAACACGACCTCCGTCACAGCCGGAGAACATGTCGAGTCCACTGGCCGCTGGTTTATTGATCCCCAGCACGGTCAGCAGTTCAAAGCCGATGAACTTAAAACGACGCACCCGGCGTCGGCTGAAGGCATCGAGAAATACTTGGCGTCGGGTGCGATCCGCAGCGTCGGGCCGAAACTGGCTGCCACAATCGTCGCCGCTTATCACGAACGCACCCTCGACATCTTTGAGAAATCCTCGGATGCCCTTCTGCATGTGAAGGGGATCGGCCCAAAGCGACTCAAGCGAATCCGGGAAAGCTGGCAGGAGCAAAAAGAAGTCCGCAAGATCATGCTGTTCCTGACCGAGCATGGCATCACGTCGGGCCGGGCCGTCCGCATCTACCGCACTTATGGTCAGGAATCGATTGCCAAGATCAAGGCGAACCCCTACCAACTGGCGGACGACATCCGTGGAATCGGCTTCAAGACGGCAGACGAACTGGCCGCTAAGCTAGGCATCGACCGGAACAGCCCTTACCGGGCACGAGCCGCCGTCCACTACACGCTCCAAGAGTTGGCAAGCGAGGGGCATTGTGGCTATCCCGAGCCGGGCGTAATCGAACGCACCACGAAACTGATCGACGTGGAGCCACGGATCGTTGAACAAGCCGTATCGAGCGGAATCCGAGACCGTAGCGTCGTCCGTGAAGCCGTCGATGGTGATTCATGGCTGTTTCTCGCCAGTTTGTATTGGGCCGAGGTGGGATTAGCACAATCCGTCCATCGGCTCGCATCTACCGCCCCGCATCCTTTGCCTCGCATTGATGTGCAGAAGGCCATTGCCTGGGTCGAGCCACGTTTGGGCATCGAGTTGGCAGCAGCGCAAAAGGAGGCGATCCGGCAGGCGTGCCAGCACAAGCTGCTGGTGATCACGGGCGGCCCCGGCGTCGGTAAGACGACGTTGGTTCGTAGCATCCTCGAAATCTTTTCCGCCAAGAAGTTGAAATGCGTGCTGGCTGCCCCCACGGGTCGGGCAGCCAAGCGCCTTGCTGAGGCCACACAGCGATCCGCCAAGACCATCCACCGCCTGCTGGAGTTTGATCCAGCGACCGGAGAGTTCAAACGCAACCAGCAACGTCCCCTGACGGGCGATCTGTTTGTCCTGGACGAAACCTCGATGGTTGATGTCGTGCTGGGACATCAATTCTTGCGAGCCGTTCCGACCGAAGCCTGTGTCATCCTGGTCGGAGATGTTGACCAGCTTCCCTCAGTCGGACCCGGCTGCGTTCTGGCCGATCTGATTGCATCGGGTGCAGTGCCGGCGGTGCGTCTGACGGAGATTTTCCGACAAGCCAGTCAAAGCCGGATCGTCACCGCCGCCTATGCCATCAACCACGGGCGAATGCCGACTTTAACCAAGCCCGAAGAACTCACCGATTTCTATTTCGTCGAATGCCGACGAGCCGGAGGCCATCCAAGACATGCTCGTCCGACTCGTAAAAGAGCGGATTCCGGTTCGCTTCGGCTTTGACCCCAAAACCGACATCCAAGTGCTTGCCCCGATGAATCGCTCGCTGTTGGGGGCGAGAAACCTCAATCAAGTGCTTCAAGCGGCCCTAAATCCCGGCGACGGTGGTCCTGAAATCGAGCGGTTCGGTTGGACATTTCGGATCGGAGATCGGGTGATCCAGACTGAGAATAACTACGACCGGGACGTATTCAATGGCGACCTGGGCGTCGTGGAGAAGATCAACCGCATTGAGCAGGAGTTGGTCGTCAATTTCGAGGGGCGATCCGTCAAATACGACTTCGCCGACCTCGACGAGTTGGCGCTGGCGTATGTATTGTCGATTCACAAGAGCCAGGGGTCGGAGTTTCCGTGCGTCGTGATCCCGCTGCACACGCAGCATTACATGATGCTCCAACGGAACCTGCTCTACACCGCCGTGACCCGAGGCAAGAAATTGGTTGTGCTCGTGGGCACCAAAAAGGCACTCGGCATGGCCGTGCGGCGGGCGGATACGAATCGGAGATACTCGGCGTTGCGCCGGAGACTTCAGAAGAAACGTCAATACCCCAATCATCGTTTACGAAACTCGACACGTAATCAAAACTTTTCGATGGCAATGTTGGGTGGTTTCAGGAGGGTCGCTGGGCATCGGCGATGCCGCACTCAGGAGGGGATACCCGATGCGTCTTGACGAATGGGAAGTGACCATCCAGAAGATCATTGATGAATGCAAGCAAGAGGAGCCCTTTAGCTGACAGCGCCGCAGACCGGGCACAAGCGCGGCGGCGGGGCGTCCACGAGCAGTAGCGGAACGGGCTTCTTATGGTGCACAGCGTCTGCTCCGGCAAACGGCTCGTCGTCAAACCATTACCCGAACATTGTCACCGCGCCGAATAAGCCCCGGTTGGACAACATCGGCGTAAACGCCCACGCAGGGAAGCTCTCCGAAATCCCCGAGGTCTAGCCTGTTCTGCGCGGCGGCAGTTCGCAAAATGCCGGGGTCATGAGGCAAATCGGCTTGAGAAAGGGTCGGCATGACGCAGCGGGGGCACGGAATGGTGACTCGCAGCAAGACCTCACCTCCCAGTGCCAGCGTGCGGCCGATCCAGGAATTCTCAACAAACCCGGAGTCCCCAGTCTCCACGACGAGGTTGGGACGAAATCTTCGAATATCGAATCGGCCTTGCGGATAGGCCTCGTGCAACCGCCGGAGCGTCGAGGTCGTGACCAGATGGACAACCGCATAATCGAAGAACGTGCCGACCGGAGCGGCACCGGCAAGGCGGAGCTCCGTGGCGGCAGCGTATTTGCCCGACAGCGTCCCCGCCTGAAACTCGAGCAACAAATCCTGGGGTGCCTTCGCGACGAGGGTCACGTCGTGATTGAGCGCAGCAGAAAGCATCTCCCCGATGCTGTCCTGCTGGCTGTTGACCGCCGTGCCGTTGGGCAGAGTGATCCGAATCGCGGGGATCGCCTCGCCGGCTAGCGGTGGCTCGACGAATCGGGCCTGGAAATTGAGGAGGTTGGCCCTTCTTTTTTTGCGGTACCGACCTTATTCTGGGCATCGATTAGCGCGTAGGCACGGTCACCGAGCAGTCCGGCTGCGGTCACTTGCGCAGCGTCCAACTCCTCTCCGCTCATGGATTTGACGGGGTATCGCCAGAGCGAATGAAGGCGTGATGGTGGCACGGAGCTTAGCTTTCCCATTTTCGACAGCGATGGTACCCGAACCGGTTTCCGGGACGCCATCTTGCCTGGCGTGCGACTGGACGGCCCGCTTGGTCATGGCTGGCGGCTCGGCGCCCGCCGATGCTCCTGCCGGCATTCCCGCGGCCGAACTGCCCTCGGATCCGCCCACAAGCCGGTGCGCTTCTCACCGCCCGGCCCAAATCCAGGCAGATTCGCTTGCCGTCACGATGTGACCTTGTAAACGGCGTCATGCTCTCGCGCGTGTTCGACTACTCGGATCCCGACACTTTGACCCGTCAACACCTGTTGGGCGTTCTTTCCGCCAACCTGCAAGGAGTCAACGTTCTGAGTGAAATCGCTCGTGTGGCCTTTGATATGAATCCTGTCGCCAACAGATAGCCTGAGGTGCTTCAGGTTGCGCGGACAGTCCATTCTCTTATTTCTGGACGGCCAGTTGACTCTCGAACTCGACCGGGCTGACGTATCCCAACGACGAATGACGACGCTCCACGTTGTAGTACCGAATGTACTCCGAGATCTCCCGGACCGCCTCCGCAGCCCCTCCGTACTCCACTAGCTCCAGTTCCGTCTTGACCGTCCCGAAGCACGACTCCATGAACGCATTGTCGTAACAGTTCTCCGCCGCGCTCATGCTCTGACGCATTCCCGCACGACGCAGCACCTCTCGGTAACGTTTCCCCGCGAACTGTCCTCCCCGATCCGTGTGTTGGATCAGCCCCGGCCTCGGCTGACGTTCCTTGATCGCTCGTCTCAAGGACCCCAGCACCAAGTCCTCGTCCATCGAACTCCCATACTCCCAGCCCACGATCCGCCGCGACCTGTGGCCCCTACCTAATCTTTGCCAGTTTTAGAAGTCGAAGTGGTAGAGTAATGGACCTCCTGGTGATAGATAACAAGCCGAGCTCGACGAGAGCTCGGCGAACTGCCTGACGATGGATGACATGGCTCGTGGTCGCATTGGTGATCGTCTCCGCGGGGGAGTGTTCGTAGCGCGATTGTATCACGGTGGCGAAGCACGGCAGCGCGGAATTCTGTTCGTTCCTCTTCGGTGATCGGGGTGCGGTCTGACCAGAGGTCGTCGGGTGTCGGACCCAGGTGACCATCCGGGCGTGTGAAGACGTTGGCTTGACGGCGGGCGGTTTCCAGATGATCGCTGCCCCAGGTGCCGACGCAGGTCTCGCGGACCGCGAGGAACAAGGTCCGGACCTTCATGCTGCCGATCCCCGCTTCGCAGCTCCCGTTGTACCGGGGCGTTCGCACAGGCGAAGGCAGCCAGATGACGCCTTGGTCGGCGAGCAAGTCCTGGCCGAGTTCGCTGCGGAAGGCCGAGCCGTTGTCGCTCTTGATGATCAGCGGCGGTCCATGCTCGGCAAAGAGCGTGGCCAGGACGAGGGTCGTGCTGGCCGCTTCCATGTCGGGGACGGGAAGCCAGGCCAACTGGCAGCCGCTGGCCAAGTCACGCACCGCGAGGATCGCCGGATAAATGCCGTCGATCGGACGCGGGGCCTCGACTGTGGTCGACCGCCCAGACACGTCCGGGGCGGGACCAGCTCAGCCGTTCCTGGCTGAGGCGATGCGTGTCACGATAATGCCCACGGTAAGCAACCTGCAGTTCGATCAGTTCACGCCGCGCGAGGGCCGGGAACAGATTCCGGAGCGAGGGAAGACCGAGACGAGGTCCCGTGTGATCGAGAACGTCGAGCACGGCGTGTCGCTGGAGCCAGGACGATTCCGTGACAGGCCGGCCCCGCCAGGCGCCTGAGCAGTTTCTCGTGTCGTCGTCTCCATTCGGCCAAGGTTCTGGGGGCGACGCCCAGTTTCTGAGCCAGCTGAGCGCAGGGCCGGCCGCGGTCACGGAGTTCTCGGGTGAGTTCGGCGGCCTGCTGCCGCACCTCGGCCTCGCGCAGACGCCGCTCCCGCTGGTGCTCCTGGGATGCGGCACGCCGCGATGCGCGGGCGATGGCGTCCAGGTGATCGATCATCTGAGTTGTGTTCATCGCGGCTTCGGCGTTGATTGTGTTGGTGACGGTGAAGCACTCCGTTGCCGGCGGCTCGCGACGGCGGCGTCTCCGTCGGGACCGAACCGGCGTCGTTTTTTTTCGCGCCGCATCGTGCGTGACGACATGCGGCAGGACGTGTGCGATCTCCTCGCGCACTCCAGCCAGTTGGAGTTCTGCCTGCAGATCGTCGAGGCGCCGCTCCATGTCGGCCACTTGTTCCTGGTCCGGAGACGTCGGGTGCGACGGTCGGCCCAGAGGCCGGGGTTCCAGGTGGGCCAGGCCCGCCTGCAACACCCCGGCCCGCAGCCGATGGAACATGGCTTCGTGGATCCCCAGCCGGCCGCAAGCCTCGCCGACCGTGAGGTTGCCGGCGACCGTCTCCAGGATCACTTCCAACCGTTCCTTGGCCCGCAGGGAGCCGGGCAGGTGTTGCACCAGCGCCGGCCCCAGCGGTTTGCGTCCCTGGCGCGTCATGCTTCGTGTTCCTCCTGTGAACGTGTCCCGGCCGATTTCTCCAGGCCTCCTTTGAGCAGTGCGGCTTCCCTGGCCTTGATCTCGGTCACTGCCTGTTGTACTTGTCCGCCGTCTCCGCTGCGAGGATCTTTCGGCAAGACTCGCAGCACCGCAGCCGCCTTCAGCGCCCGCACGGTCGGTTTCCGCTTTCGGCGCCCGCTGCGGTCCTTGGCCGGCGTTTTTTCATTCGGCGTAGACGACGGCTTGAGTCCGAGGCTCCGCTGAGCCACGCGGACCAGGGCTTGTTGCCGGGCCGACTCGCGACGCGCCTGCTCCAGTTCCTTCTGCAGCCGAACCACGCGGCCCTCCAGGGAAGGCTGTTTTCCCAGGGAACGCGGCTCAAGCGCCGTCACCATCCCTTCCAGCGCGGGTCTCGAGCTGATAGTAACGCGGCACGGCGATGCCCAACGCGGCCGCCGCATCTGCCGGCGTGCGCAATCCGCCCAAAACTTCGAGTACGGCCACGGCCCGCCGATTGGCTTCGCTGGTTCCTCCTTGGACCGTGTGGGCGCCTCGCGGCGCTTTCCGCTTGGCAACCAGCTGCGGAGTTGATGTGGAACTCATGGCGCGCCTCCTGGCTTTTCATGCGTTGCCTCCGACTCGGACAGGCCCGGCTCGACAGAGCCGACAGTCCCCTGAGCCGTTCCCGGCTCATCGGTTGCCGCCGCACGCGTTTTCTCGGACCAGTCATCCAGAGCCGATTCGCCTGGGGCCAGGTCGCTTTCCGGGTGGGGCCACACGGCCTGCGGCGAACCGTCGGGACAGATCGGTTGCGGCAGCTCATCGCTGGCCGATTCGGCCAACGGCGTGCCGGGAACTTCGGCCGGTCCGCCGCAGCCGGACGGAAGATCGATTTCTTCCCGGCCTTCTCCGCCACGATGCAGGATCACCCGGTCTCCTTCCCGGTGGACACTGAAGGGTTTCCCCTCCAAGAGCCCTGTGAGATAGACGGGTTGCTTCGGCACACCGTGCCGCGCCAACTCCAGCGCATTGGCGGCCACCCGCTCCCGCAATGTCTTGAGCACTTCCGGTGCTGCTCCGAAGTAGCGATCGGCCGGCACGAGGCCCTCGATCCCCTGGTGCGCCCGTTGGAAGTTATAGTGGTCAATGAACAGCCCGATCCGCCGCCGGGCATCTTCCAAGTCGCGGAACACGGCCGTCTCCACACACTCCCGCCAGAGCGTCCCCCAGAAGCGCTCGATCTTCCCGAGCGTTTGGGGATGGCGCGGCCGGGCGACGATCTGCCGGATGCCCCGTTTTTCCAGTTCGCGCGTGAACTGGCTTTTGCCGCGCCATGTGACGTACTGGCTCCCGTTGTCGGTGAGGATCTCTTCGGGAGTCCCATAGGCGGCCAGCGCCGCACGCAACACCTCGATCACCAACGCCGCCGACTGGCTGGCGTGCAGACCATAACCGGTGAGGAACCGGCTCTGATCATCGAGGAAGCCCACCAGATACACGCGGCGGTTTTGCCGCTTCAAGACGAACGTGAACAGGTCGGTCTGCCACAACTGGTTGGGACGGGCCCGCTCGAAGGAGCGGACCTTGTCCGGATGCGGCTGCGTGGGCACCTCGTCCATCTGGTAGCCGGCCTCGTGCAGCACGCGGGCCACGGCTGCCGGACTGGCCGGCAGAGCCGGTCCGCGGAACAACATGTCGCTGATCCGCTGGCAGCCCCATTCGGGATGGGACTGCTTGAGCATCAGGATCGTGCGCTTGGTGAGCTCCGGCAGCCGGCTCCCCTTCGGTCCACCCCGGTGCTGGTCCAACAGACCGGCCGGTCCCAACTCCTCGAATCGCTTCTTCCAGCTGAACAGCGTGCACTTCGAGACGCCGACGAGCGCCGCGAAGTCTCCGGCCGGCAGACCGCTCCGCTGCCAAGTATCCAACAAGAGCACCCGCTGTTCGGGCGTCGTGGAAATCGAACGCGATTCGGCTCGCTTCCGGAGCGGACCGCCGCGGCGCCTGGCCACCAGATTCGGCGGTAACGGAGGTGCCGCGTCATCCGACACTGCTCCGCTCGGCGCCTCGCCCAACGCTTCCGCGTCGAGCCGTTCTTTCTCGACCGATTCCTCGCTTGCCGACGCCCCCGCAGCAAAACCTCCTCGACGCCCCGGTCCCAGGTCCCCCTCGGCCGGCCGCGCCGCGGGTGAAGATTCGCTTCGGCCAGGCCTCAGCGAATCTTCACCCGCGTTCCGAGTTTCCTCTCCCTGTCCCAGATGCTTTACTGGATCAAACATGGCTTCCTCCCTCTTCTGGAGGAGGCCATTCCTCTACCTCTTTAATCTCTCAAATCGGCAAACATTTCGGGAAGGGGGACAAGAGAACGGGGGAAAAGTCCCCATTCTGCTCAGGCCCCAGTGTCTGCACGAATGTGCGCTCTGCTATGCGGCCGCCGCGACGATTTTTTCCCGGCGCTACGTTTTTGGACCGCCGTCTACAGGACCGGCTCTGAGCCACCTTCGAAGCAGTCCCAGGATTCTGCCGTTCCAGTCCACTTTCGTGCAGCGCAAGTCCATTTCCTGCGATGCGGGAATCGGATGCCATTTTCCACCGATCATCAGATGGCCGCAGCCTTCGATTTTTCGCAGCTCGGCAATCGTCATACCGACAGATTCCGCCATGTCTTCCTGGACGGATCTCCGGCGTCGGCTTCGCGATCGCATCGAGTGCGGCGGAGGCGCTTTTTTTGCGCAAAGCCGGATATACCGTAGCTGTGCGGCTCCCGCCGCCAAATCTTGTTAAATCTGCAAGGGTACCATAAGTCGCGGTCACAGGATGAAGACCCAGGGAAGAAAGGCAACGGATATTATCGGAACTTGGAGTTAGACCAAGCGAGATCAGCGAGGCCACCTGGCAAGCGATCCCGAGAAACAAACGAGCGTCTAACGAGGTTCACCCGTTCGCGGAAGCGAGTTGACTTACCACCGATTTTGCGGAAATGGCCGCCAGCGTACTGTGCCCTGGGGCAATGCCCGTCTTTGCAATTCGCGACGACTATCGTCGATATGCGTGATTAGCCGGTCGGTGTCGGTCGCCAGACCGCCCTTGCGCCAGGTCATCACTTCGCGGCGGAGCATGGCTAGGTCGTGATCTTCGCCCAACTGGCGTTCGAGTTCGTGGAATGTGTCCCGCAGTTTCTTAAGCGAAGGCGGCACGAGCAATTCGATGATTTGCAGCTCTTGAAAGAAATACTTCGCCTGTTTACGGCATTCATGGAGCTTGAGGTCATCGACCTCCGATTTTACGGTATCAAAGGCCTCGCAGGTCTGTCGCATCGTCCGCTTCAATCCTCGGCCAAAGCTGCTCTCGTCGCATTTCCCGAGCGACCATTTCTTCGCGCGCTGCGCGCTTCCACGATCGCGGTCTGCAGCGCCTCGAGCGCGGGGCGGTTCGCCGTGAGTTGGTCCCTCGCGTCCCACTGTTTGGCGCGGAGAAACTTGTCGACCGCGTCAACACTTCCACGCGTCCGGTTGTCTTCGCGTTCTCCCAGCGATCGCAGTGATTCCCGCAGGACCTTCGCGTTGCGGACATCCGACAGAATCTGGCCGGCGTCCTGAATGGCTGCGTTCTCCTCCCGATAGATCTTGGAGCCAAGCTGGGCTCTTACCAGCCGCAGGATCGCCCGTACGCGCTTAAACCGTTTGCGGATATCGTGAATGTCCGCCGACTCTTGCGGATTGCCGATGCGCCTGGCCTGTACGAGGGCCTTCTTGAGCTGGCCTCGGACGATTCGCTTGACCCCCTTTTTCAGAGACTTATTTCGGGACAGTTGATAGGCTTTTCTACCCCGGGCTTTTGGTTTCGCAGAATCCGATTTTTTCTCGGAAGATTGCGGCCGCGGATTTGAATCGTCGGCAGCCGTTTGGCTTGCTCGCTTGCCGTTTGAGTTTCGGCCCCGAGCCGCTTCGAGCAATTGATGGGCTCGCTCGGGCCCGCAGTAACCCAACGGGCGTCGAGGCCGAGCAAACGGAAAACGGAAAGACCGCAAGGAATGACCGGCTCATCGGCGCGGTCGAAACCGCGCTCAATCCCGTCGAGGTGCATTCGTTCGACGAGTTGCCGCCGGATCGGCTGAAACAGCTCGAGCACTTCTTCGTCTCCTACAACGAGGCCGAAGGACGCACGTTTCCGCGGCGCCGCGTTCGGGAACGCTCGGATATCGGCCATTGCCGTCTCCGTCAGCCAGCGTCTTCAAATGGCGGATTCGAGAGCTCGTCCCGCCGAATCTTGAATGAAGGCGTGCTGCCCGGCGGGTTCGGACGAACGTGTAACGAGTCCACCGGTACGAATGTGGCGGCGCAATCATACGCGAGTTCTTAGCCAACGATAAGTTCATTGCGAATTAGCTCGACCCCTTTTGTCTGGATTGCCACTGCCTGCGCCAGCTGCTTCATATGAAAATTGGGGACGTTTCCTTGAAGGATTACCGCCGTCCCCTCGGTTGCGACGTGGATATATCGCAGCATCGGATAGCCGGACTTGCGAAGTGCTTCCGTAACTTCCTCTCGAAGCGGGTCGATTCGTTGGTGATGCTTCATTGATATTATTCTCTGGCCTTTCGCTCGGAACGCGGCCTAGTTTGGAGTGCCGATGTCGAGATCGACTCAAGCAGCTTGCTGAGTTCGGAAAGTGTGACCGGCTTTACGAGATGTCCGTCGCACTGAGCTTCGCGCGATCGTTCTCTCCCGCGAAATCTGGCTGGAATCAAGCTCTTGCCGGTTCGGACTTCACCGGCGTGTCATTCTGCGCCCTCGGCGATTGTGCGCGGCGCGTGATTTGCAGATGGAATTCAGCGATTATCTTTTTCTGCCGCGCCCCCTCGGTGCGGCGGCCAGCGTTCGGAGGCTCTGGAGTTTAGTGGGTTCCGCGCACGCCAATGAAGTCGTTGTCATCACCGGGGCCTCGGCGGGAGTGGGTCGGGCGACCGCGCAAGCTTTCGCGCGTTCAGGCGCGAGTTGGTTTGCTGGCACGCGGCCAGGCTGGACTCGAAAGTGCCAAGCAGGATGTCGAAGGCGCCGGTGGCCATGCGCTCATTGTGCCAACCGACGTTTCGGATTGGGAACAAGTCGAGGCCGCGGCTGAGGCCGTCGAACGTGAGTTCGGCTCCATTGACATCTGGGTCAATGATGCGATGTGCTCGGTCTTCTCACCCGTCAAAGAAAATGACCGCCGCGGATTACCGGCGCATGACGGAAGTGACGTATCTCGGTTACGTGCACGGCACATTGTCGGCACTGAAACGAATGTTGCCCCGCGATCGGGGAACCATCGTGCAGGTCGGATCGGCCCTCGCCTACCGGGGCATTCCGCTTCAGTCGGCTTATTGCGCCGCGAAGCACGCAATCCAGGGTTTCAATGATTCGCTGCGGGCGGAACTGCTGCATGATGGAAGCCACGTGCGGGTCACGATGGTTCAGATGCCGGCCCTGAATACGCCGCAGTTTAATTGGGTCAAAAGTCGACTCCCGAGGAAGCCACAGCCGGTTCCCCCGATCTTTCAGCCCGAGGTTGCGGCCGAAGCGATCGTCTGGGCGGCTCACCATGACCGCCGCGAATGGTACGTCGGCGGGTCGACGCAGTTTGTGATCGCAGCCAACAAGCTCGCGCCGGGCCTGGGTGATTGGTACCTCGCCCGTAACGGCATCGACAGCCAGCAATACGACGGACGCGACGACCCTCACCGCCAAAACAATCTTAACGAACCGGTCGACGCCGATGTCGATTTCGGCGCGCACGGTGATTTCGACGCCCGTGCCCACCACGATTGCCTGCAAGCTCGCATCAGCCGTCATCGTAACTGGGTCGCGTGCGCGGCCCTCGGAGGTGCCTGCTGCGGCGCGCTCTTGCACGGCTTTCGCAAGTCCTTTTGGGGCGGAGCAATTGGTTTATGTGCGGGAGCGGCCGGCGCTTTGATCGCCGGCAGCCGGCTCCCACGCGATTTGCGGGCAAGGACGCACCGGACGACGACGCGGAGTCCGGCTCCTCCGTTACCAGATACAGCAAGGACCATTTGAACGGAAGCGATGGAGACGAAACGATGGCGACAAATGTTGCGGAATTGCTGATTCAACGCCTCTTGGACTGGGGCGTCGATACGGTGTTCGCCTTCCCCGGCGATGGCATCAATGGAATCTTCGACGCCTGGCGACAAAACCAGGACAAGCTGAAGTACGTTCAGGTCCGGCACGAAGAGGCCGCGGCGTTCGCAGCGTGCGGCTATGCGAAATTCACAGGAAAGCTCGGCGTCTGCATGGCCACGTCCGGGCCCGGCGGCATTCATCTGCTCAACGGCCTATACGACGCCAAGTGCGACGGTCAACCGGTGCTGGCCATCACGGGTCACACGTTTCACGACTTAATTGGCACGAGCTACCAACAGGATGTTGATCTCGACAAGGTCTTCATGGATGTTGCCGCCTACAACGAGCGGATCATGGGGCCCTCGCACGTCCATAACGTCCTGGACGAGGCCATCAAGACAGCCTTGTCTCAAAGGACAGTGGCCCACGTCACGATTCCCAAGGACATCCAGACCTGGGACACCGAGAATGGCAAGCGGACGAAGGCGAATGTGGCCGGACATAGCGGCGACCGGCACGCTCCTACGTACCCGATGCCGGCCGACGACGAATTGCAAGCGGCGGCGTCGATCATTAACGCCGGAAAGCGCGTGGCCATACTGGCGGGGCGGGGATGTCTCAATGCATCGCTGGAGGTGGCTCAGTTCGCCGACAAGGTCGGCGGCGTGATCATCAAGCCGCTCTTGGGCAAAGGAGTCGTGCCCGACGACAGTCCGTACACGACGGGAGGCATTGGCCTGCTCGGCACGGCGCCCTCGCAGGATGCGATGACGGGCTGCGACACGCTGGTCATTCTGGGCAGTTCATTCCCCTACGAAGATTTTTATCCCAAGCCGGGCCAGGCGAAATGCGTCCAGGTCGACACCGATCCCCGAAAAATCGGCTTGCGCTATCCGGCCGAGATTGGACTGCACGGCGACTGCCGGCGCGTCCTGGCCGCTCTTCTGTCGCTTGTCGAACGCAAACAAGATCGCACGTTTCTGCGAAAAGCTCAGAAAGGGATGGAGAATTGGCGGCAAATACTGGAGGAACGCGGGACGCGCACCGACATGCCAATGAAGCCACAGGTCGTGGCCCACGAGCTCAACAAACTGCTCAACGACGATGCGATCATCGTCTCCGACACGGGGACCGTGACGACCTGGGCCGCCCGCTACATCCAGATGCGGAAAGACATGCTGTTTTCGGCTTCGGGGATGCTGGCGACCATGGGCAACGGGCTCCCGTACGCAATTGCGGCCGCGATCGCCTATCCGGGCCGCCAGGTCGTGGCCCTCGTCGGCGACGGCGGCTTCACGATGATGATGGGCGAGATGGCGACGCTCGTGAAGTACAACCTGCCGGTCAAAGTCGTGGTCATCAAGAACAATACGCTGGGGCAAATCAAGTGGGAGCAAATCGTGTTTGAAGGCGACCCCGAATTTGGCGTCGATTTGCAGCCCATCGACTTCGCCAAGTACGCGGAAGCCTGTGGCGCCGCCGGCTATACACTCGAGGATCCCGCCAGGGCCCGCGAGGTCCTGACCGAAGCACTGCGGCAGCCGGGCCCGGCACTGGTCCAGGCCGTCGTCGATCCCAATGAGCCTCCCATGCCCGGCCATGCGACGATGGATCAGGCGTGGAAGTTCGCCCAATCCATGATGCGCGGGGAAAAGAACCGCTGGGACATCATCAAGAAACTGATGCAGAACAAGATTCGAGAAGTCATCTGATCCATCATGCTGCGAGAAGGACCGAGTCAAGTCGAGTGTGTAAGCGGCCAGGTCGATTTGAAAGTTGACCATCTGCGGGCGGCGGCCTACAGCATTCCGACCGAAGAGCAGGAATCAGACGGAACTCTGGTCTGGAAGCAGACCACGCTGGTCGTGGTGCACGCCGCCGCTGGCGGGCACGAAGGGATCGGCTACACGTACGCCGACCCGGCCACGGCTCACCTCATCGACGAATTGCTCAAGGATCAAGTCGTCGGACGCAACGCGTGCGACGTACCCGCACTCTGGAGCAAAATGACGCGCGCGATCCGCAATCTGGGGCGACCAGGAATTTGCTCCATGGCGATCGCGGCCGTCGATAATGCGCTTTGGGACCTCAAAGGACGATTCCTCGAGTTGCCGCTGGCAACGCTTCTGGGTGCCGCGCGGGATCGCGTCCCGATTTACGGTAGCGGCGGGTTCACCTCATACAGCATTGCCAGATTGACCGAGCAACTTTCCGGTTGGGCCGCGGAAGGCATCCCGCGCGTGAAAATGAAAGTCGGCCGTGATCCGGATGCCGATCCCGAGCGTGTCCGGGCCGCGCGTCAAGCCATCGGGCCGAATGTCGATCTGTTTGTCGACGCCAATGGCGCTTATGGCCGCAAACAGGCGCTGCAATTGGCGAAGGTGTTTGCGGACCAGGGGGCGAATTGGTTCGAGGAGCCAGTTTCCTCGGATGACCTGGAAGGACTTCGACTCCTCCGCGATCGCGCTCCTGCGGAATTGGAAATCGCGGCGGGAGAGTACGGCTACGATGCCGCTTATTTCCGGAGGATGCTCGAGGCTGGTGCCGTTGACGTGCTGCAGGCCGATGCGACCCGCTGCGCGGGAATCACCGGTTTTTTGCAGGCGGCCGACCTCGCCCTGGCGTTCGGCCTCGATCTTTCGGCGCACTGTGCGCCGAGCGTGCATCTTCATCCGTGCTGCGCGATCCAGCGGCTGCGACACTTGGAGTATTTCCACGACCACGTCCGGATCGAACACATGCTGTTCGATGGGGTTGCTACCCCCCGCGATGGGACCTTACGGCCGGACCTTTCACGCCCCGGGGTCGGCCTCGAACTGAAGCACGCCGACGCCGAGGCGTTTTGCGTCTGGAAAACGGAGGAATGATCGCGCTTCCAGACGGACGCACCACGACTTAGCACGAAATGGAATTGCCATGAACCAACAGACGACGATGGAACGACCGCTTCTAGGGTCGCAGGTAAAGGGTCCCCAGTCCGCACACGTCGACGCGGACGCCTTGGCGGCAAAACTGCGCGGGAGAATCCGCGGCGAAGTTCGGTTCGACAAAGGGAGCCGGTCCCTTTACGCCACCGACGGATCGAATTATCGCCAGGTCCCGATCGGCGTCGTCATCCCGCGGTCGGCCCAGGACGTGATCGAAACGGTCGAGATCGCCCGCAGCTACGGAGCACCAATCCTCTCGCGCGGCTGCGGGACCAGTCTGGCCGGCCAGTGCTGCAATGTGGCCGTCGTGATGGATTTTTCCAAGTACCTGAATCGCGTGCTCGAAATCGACGAGGACGCAAAGCTCGGCGTCGTCGAGCCTGGCTGCGTTCTGGATACTCTTCGCAATACGGCTTCGGATCACGGTCTGATGTATGCCCCGGATCCCGCGACGCATAGCCACTGCACGTTGGGGGGAATGCTGGGCAACAACTCGTGCGGCACGCATTCCTTGTTGGCCGCCAAGTTCGGCCTCGGTCTCCGAACGTCCGACAATACGGATTCGCTCGACATCCTGACCTACGACGGCACCCGAATGCGGGTCGGCGAAACGTCGCCCGAAGCCATGGAACAAGCCATCCGGTCGGGGGGCCGTCGAGGGGAAATCTACGCGCAACTCAAGAGCGTTCGTCGAAAAATACGGCGATGCCATTCGTCGCATGCCCCAGTTGCCACGGCGCGTGTCGGGCTACAACCTCGACTCCCTGCTGCCCGAAAATCATTGCAACATCGCGCAGGCTCTCGTCGGTTCCGAAAGCACGCTGGTTGTCATTCTCGAGGCAACGCTCCATCTGGTTCCCAATCCGAAAGCCCGCTCGCTGGTCGTGTTTGGCTATCCCGATATCTATTCAGCCGGCGATCACGTGATGGAAATCCTGCCGCTGAAGCCCACCGGTCTGGAAGGGATCGACCATCTGCTCTTCGATTGGTCCAAGCGGTCGGGAGACATTGCCGCCGACTTGAAGCTGTTGCCGGAGGGCAAAGGCTTTTTGCTGGTCGAGTTCGGCGGCGACAGCAAAGAGGACAGCGACGCCCAGGCGCGGCACTGCATGGACGTGATTCGGAAAACGCAAGAACCCTCCGACGATGAAACTGTTCGACGACCCGCCGAAGAGAAAAAGGTTTGGCACGTCCGCGAGAACGGTCTGGGTGCGACGGCTTGGGTCCCCGGCCGTCCTGATAGCTGGCCCGGCTGGGAAGATTCGGCCGTCCCGCCGGAAAAGGTCGGCCCCTACCTGCGCGACCTCCGCAAGCTCTTCAGCAAATTTGGCTACGAGCCGTCGCTCTACGGTCACTTGGGTCAGGGCTGCATCCACTGCCGCGTCGGATTCGACCTCTATACGGCCGAGGGGCTTGAGACTTATCGCAAATTCCTGGACGAAGCGGCCGACCTGGTCGTCTCCTACGGCGGTTCACTCTCCGGCGAGCATGGCGACGGACAGGCCCGCGGCGAGTTGCTGTCGCGGATGTACGAACCGGAATTGATGGAGGCCTTCCACGAGTTCAAACGGATTTGGGATCCGGACTGGAAGATGAATCCAGGCAAGGTCCTCGATCCGTATCCCGATCCTCTCGAACCTGCGGATCGGCGAGAGCTACAACCCGCCCCGGCTCAAAACGCACTTCAAGTTTCCCAAAGACAAGTACACATTTTCGCGCGCGGCCTTGCGCTGCGTCGGAGTCGGCAATTGCCGCCGCGATCAAGGGGGCGTGATGTGCCCCAGCTACATGGTCACGCGCGAGGAGATGCACTCGACGCGCGGCCGGGCGCGGATGCTGTGGGAGATGCTCAACGGCGAACTCAAGGAGGACGGCTGGAAGAGCGAACCGGTCAAGGAAGCCCTCGACCTCTGCCTGGCGTGCAAAGGTTGCAAGGGGGACTGTCCGGTCAACGTCGACATGGCGACGTACAAGGCGGAGTTCCTCTCCCACTACTACGAGGGACGTCTGCGGCCCCGTGAAGCGTACAGCATGGGACTCATCTATTGGTGGGCCCGGCTGGCATCCTACGCACCCTGGCTCGTTAATTTCGTTAGCCAGACGCCCCTGCTTCGCAACGTGGCGAAATGGTTTGGCGGCATCGACCAACGTCGTGACATGCCCCCGTTCGCGGACGAGACGTTCAAGGATTGGTTCTTTCGCCGTCACCAGCAGCCAAAGCACTCGATGACTCAGCAAGTCATCCTCTGGCCCGACACGTTTACGAATCATTTTCACCCCGAGATCGGCAAGGCGGCCGTCGAGGTTTTGGAAGCGGCCGGCTACGAGGTCCAGGTGCCACGGCAGTCCTTATGTTGCGGACGGCCCCTGTATGACACCGGCATGCTCGAGACGGCACAGTCACCTGTTGCGCAGATTCTCGAAACGTTGCGGCCTGAAATTCGCCGCGGCATCCCGATCGTCGGCCTGGAGCCAAGCTGCCTCTCCGTTTTCCGCGATGAGATGCTCAATCTATTTCCGCACGACGAGGATGCGAAACGCCTGAGCAAACAGTGTTTTCTGCTCAGCGAATTTCTGGCGAACGAAGTGCCAGGCTATGAGCCGCCGAAGCTGCGCCGAAAGGCCATCGTCCACGGACATTGCCACCAGCGTTCGGTCCTGAAGTTCGACGCCGAAATGAAGCTGCTCCAACAAATGGGGCTCGAGGTGGAAACGCCCGAACTCGGCTGTTGCGGCATGGCCGGTTCCTTCGGCTTCGGCAGCGGTGAACATTACGACGTCTCAATCGCCTGCGGCGAGCGGGCGCTTTTGCCTGCCGTCCGCGATGCCGACGAAGAGACAGTGATCATCGCCAACGGCTTCAGTTGCCAGGAACAGATTTCGCAGACCACGAATCGGCGCGCTCTGCACTTGGCGCAGGTGTTGCAAATGGCGCTACGCGAAGGGCCCAGCGGACGATCGGGCCCGGCTGAAAAACGCTATCCAGCAGTTGCCGCACGAACGCCACGACAGAAAAGAAAAGATTCCATCAAGCTGGCCCTGGCCGGAGCCGCCCTGGTTGTTGCCGGCGGCCTGGCTTGGGCGGCGATCAAGCGGAAGGAGACTCATCGTGAAAGCCAAACAGCTCGTGGAAGCGGGCGGACAAAAAACATTCGCGCTCGTGTTTAACTCCGGCGACGAAGTGATGCAGGCGCTGCTCGACTATGCGAGGGAAAAACGCCTAGCCGGATGCCATTTCACCGCCATCGGGGCCTTCGAGAATGCCGTGCTGGGATATTTCGACTGGCAAAAGAAGGACTACAAGCGAATCCCTGTTCGTGAACAGGTGGAAGTCCTCTCGCTAATTGGGGACGTGGCGGAAAAAGAAAATGGGGAGCCGCAAATCCACGCTCACGTCGTGGTCGGCACGTCCGAAGGAAAAGCCCTCGGCGGCCATTTGCTGGAAGCGCATGTGCGCCCCACGCTCGAGCTGATTCTGACAGAGTCACCGGTCCATTTGCGGCGGCGATACGATCCGGCATCGGGGCTGGCGCTCATCAATGTCTAGCACCGTATCCGAGACCGACGCAGGACAAACGAGGAGCGGTCCGCTCGCGAAGTCGACGAGCGAACCGATTCCCTACCTGCCGATCGAACAGCATGGCGTGATCGGCGACCGGCGATCGGCAGCCCTCGTCGCGTCCGACGGGACGATCGACTGGCTGTGTCTTCCTCATTACGGCGGCGACGTGGTCCTCGGGGCCATGCTCGATCACGAAGCGGGAGGATTCTGGCGTCTGGGTCCCGCCGCGCGATTAACCGGCAAACAGCATTATCGCGACGATACGGCCACGCTCCTCACGAATTGGAATACGCCAGACTTCGCGCTGGAACTGGCCGACACCATGGCGCCACCGTACCAATCGGGTCAACCGGCCGATGAACGTTTCCTCGTTCGGCAGCTGCGCTGCACGCGAGGTCGCGCGGCGTGTGCTTTGTCACTTCGACTGTGTAACAATTTCGCGCCGATCGCCCTGGAATTGTCGGCGCCCGATCAAGCCTCTGCTCAAACCATCAAGTGGCACGTGGGGCTCTGGACGAGTTCGCCCCTGCCAAACGGCAGATCGCGCGAGCGGAGTGCGGAAGGCACGACGGGCGGCTTCGAGCTCACTGACGGCGAGGAGTTCTGGGCTGTTTTGGCGCTCGATGGCTCTTTGGCTGACATGTCGCCCCCCCGAGCAGCTGGTCTTGTCAGGCAGGCAGACAATTATTGGCGCCATTGGCTCAGCGGCCTTCAAGACACCGGTCAGCGAGCGAACATTCGCCGCTCGGCGATCACGATCCATCTATTGAGTTATGGTCCGGCCGGTTCGGTCGTGGCAGCCCCCACGACATCGCTCCCCGAGCGCATCGGCGGAGACTGGAACGCCGACTATCGTCTGAGCTGGGTCCGCGATTCCTCGCTGGCACTGGGAGTTTTGGCTCGGCTGGGAAAAACTCGCGACGGGGGCCGTTTTCTCGACTGGCTGGCACATCGGGATTCGTCCACTCCCGCGCCTTTGCAAGTCGTCTACGGAGTCGAAGGCGAAACCCGGCTGACACCTCACGAACGGACGGACCTGTCCGGCTACCGCCACTCACAACCTGTTCGGTTCGGGAATCACGCCTACAAGCAGCATCAACATGACAGCCTCGGCTATTTGGCCGACTGCATCCTGTTGCACCTCGAGCACGGTGGCGATTGGCGTGCCGAATATTGGGATCTCGTGCGCCGACTGGCCGATTTTGTGAGCGCGAAGTGGAAACAGCCCGGCAACAGCATTTGGGAATTGCCGGTTGTTCAACACTATCTGAGCGGCAAGGTCATGAGCTGGGTTGCCCTCGACCGTGCACTCGAGATTGCCCACAAGGTCGGAGGCGCCGGCAATTTCGATACGTGGCGCACCGTGCGGAATGAAATCCACCAAGACATTCTAAAAAACGGATGGAGCGCGCGGCTCGGCGCTTTCCGCCAGCGCTACGAGGGCGAGAATCTGGACGCTGCGGCTCTGCTGATCAGCGTGATGGGCGTGCTCCCTCCAGATGATCCTCGGGTCACTTCGACAATTGACCAGATCGCCGACCGGCTGACCGTCAACGGCTTCGTCTATCGCTTCGACCCGCGCGAGACTCCCGGGATGGGTTCGGAGCCCATGGGCGCATTCGAGGGAGCCTTCTTCCCGTGCACTTTCTGGCTGTCGACGGCCTACGCGAAGGCCGGGGACTCCTCGAAGGCCGAGGAGATCCTGCAACAGGCAGAGGATACTGCCGGCCCGCTAGGCCTGTTTGCGGAAGGCGTGGACGCTCGTTCGAAAACGTTCTTGGGCAACACGCCGCTCGTTTTTTCCCACACTGAATATATCCGCGCTGCGTTTGAGATTTCGCAGCGTGATTCGCCCTCTTGAACGGGCCTCGACGATCGCCTTGGTTCCAGCCCGAGGCGCCAACAACCACTTGAATTCGGTGCAGAAATTGCTCCGCGCGGAGCTGCTAATTTGTGGACACATTTCGGATGAGCCGATTCCTGGAGAACAGTTATGGCAAAATACGGAAAAAAGGCGAAGAGCGAAGTTAAGAAGGCCATTTACAAAGAAAAGCGGGGACAGCAAAAAAGCGGCAAAGGAGGCAAGGCCAAAAGCCGCAAGCAGGCGATCGCCATCGGTCTTTCGAAGGCGAAAGAAAGGAGGCGTAAAGTCCCCAAGAAGAAAAGCAAGTAGCCACATCACGAAAAAACGACCGCGTCCTCGACACAACCACGATTCGGAGAAGGAAAGCCAGGCCAGTGCTCGCGAAGCAGGCCTGCGGTACTTCTCGGATGATCGTCCCGGCATTCGCCGCCAGAGTCGCGGTAAGGCAGCGTTCTATCTTGACGCTAAAGGCCGCCGCATTCGCGATCGCAAGACGCTGGCTCGCATTCGTGCGCTCGCCGTGCCGCCCGCTTGGACGAACGTTTGGATCGCTCCGCGCGAAGACGCACACCTGCAAGCGACCGGACGGGATGCAAAGGGAAGAAAGCAATATCGCTATCACGCTCGTTGGCGGGAGGTGCGAGACACCGTCAAATACGACCGATTGGTTGTCTTCGCCAAGACACTTCCTCGAATCCGACGACGCGTCCACCGGGATCTCAAACAGCATGGGCTGACACGCACCAAGGTGCTCGCCACAATTGTTCGACTCCTGGAAACATCGCTGATCCGAGTCGGTAACGACGAATATGCACAACAAAACCATTCCTTCGGGCTGACCACGATGCGCGACAGGCACGCCGAAGTCCGAGGACCAAATATCTCTTTCCACTTCCGAGGAAAAAGCGGGGTCAATCGGGAGTTTGACCTGGAATCGCCCGCGCTCGCCCGAATCGTACGGCGCTGCCAGGAGTTGCCCGGACAGGAGCTTTTCCAATACCGCGACGAAGAGGGACAGACACACGGCGTCGGTTCGTCCGACGTGAACGATTATTTGCGGGACATCTCAGGGAAGGAGATCAGTGCGAAAGATGTCCGTACATGGGCGGGCACCGCTTTGGCCGCCCAGGCCCTGCAGGCGTTCGAAGCATTCGACTCCCAGGCCCGGGCAAAGCGAAACGTGACCAGGGCCATCGAGCGCGTCGCGTCCAGGCTGGGAAATACGGTCACCGTCTGCCGCAAATGCTATGTCCACCCGGCCGTCATCAAGGCGTATCTCGACCGCTCGTTGTTGAAACTACTACAGCGACGCGCCGAAAGAGAGCTGCGGCACGGATTGGGGCGCCTCAAACCGGAAGAAGCTGCGGTCCTGGCCTTGCTCCAAGAGCGAATGAAACGCGAACTCAAATCGAAATGAGTGAACAGCGCGGCGGTAGCGACAAATGCGACAGAACTTTCGCGGTTTTGCGTACGATCGGGCCAGCCACCGTCACGTGGGCGAGCTCGTCCCAGCTCAGGTCGCGGGACTGCAATAATGCGGCACAAATCTCTTCGATTCGGACACGGATTTCATGTCGTATTGGGCAACCGCCAATCGCAGGCAGCCCAGATGACGTTAGCGCCTGGCGAAGTGGAAGGCGGTGACGATAATCGACACCGCGGGGCCGACCAGTGGCTTTACGTCGTCGCAGGATCGGGGAGAGCGACCGTCAATGGCCGCACGGTCAAACTCCGTGCTGGAACATTGGTGCTCATCGAGCATGGCGATCGACACGCAATTAGAAATATAGGACGGTCACCGCTCCGGACACTCAACATCTATGTTCCGCCCGCCTACACGTCCGATGGAGATGAACTCAGTGCCGGCCACAAATAAGAACGCGTGAGTGTGGCGGTCGGGCGAGGGGCATGTCATTTATTTGTTCGCCGCATCGAGAAGGCGCAGGATCGATGTGCTGCGGTGAGCGACCTGATCCATCGTGCATTGCAAGGGGGCCTTGTCTGGCCGCCATCGCAAAAACCGCGTTCCATGACGGAATCGGCCGCCAGTAAAGTGATCGTATTCCACTTCGACGACCAATTTGGGATCGAGTGCTTCCCAAGTGTTGCTTCGACGCGTGCTCCAACGGCTGGGCGCCCCCGGCGCTTTGCCAGAGAAGCCACTCCCTCCGGCCAGGCGTTCGACGATCTTCGTGATGTGGGCACGTTCGCTCTGGGCAAAGCTCGAAGTGAATCCGACATGATTTAGCAGCCCTTCGTCGTCGTAGAGCCCGAGCAACAGCGAGCCGGCGGTTTTTTTTCCTTTCGACTTTTTTTGCGCATAACGGAAACCGCCGACTACGCAGTCGGCCGTGCGTCGATGCTTGACCTTCTGCATTCCATCTCGCGTCCCCGAGCGATACGCCACATCGAGACGTTTGGCGACGATGCCGTCGAGATTTCCTCCCACGGTTTTGAACCATCGTTTCGCGATGACAATTCGGTTCGTCGCCGGCGAGAGCCGGATGTCTCGTTTACCGCGCAGGTATCGTGTCGCGAACCGTTCGAGCCTGGGGCGGCGTTCCGCGAGATTCAGATCCATCAGCGATCGGCCGCATTCGTCGAGGAGGAGATCGAATACGATCAACAGGGCAGGGTGCTCGGCGGCCAGCTTGCGCACGCGGCTGGCCGCGGGATGCACTCTCAGCAACAGATCGTCGAACGATAGCCGCCCAGAGATGGGAATCACGATTTCGCCGTCGACGACGAAACGGGAAGCCTTCACACTTCGCAGGCTTTCCACCAAATCCGGAAAATAGCGCACCAGTGGCTGGCCCGACTTGGACTGAAGGAAGACCTGGTCTCCCTCCCGAAAGGCCACGCAGCGGAATCCGTCCCACTTCGGCTCGTACTGCCATCCTGGGCCTGTTGGCGGCTCGTCAACAGAAACGGCTTCCATCGGCTGGATTGGCGGCTTTAAATCAAGCATTGCAGAGCAATCCGCCCGAAATTGTCAGCCTCGGACCAAGACCGGTTTGTCGCGGGGAATCGCTTTCAACGTTTCCTGGCTGACAGGCAGATGCTGCATGACCAATTCCGGCGGCGCGTGACTCACCCATTCCGACAGGGAGAGGTCCTCGTATCGAGGACTCTTCCTGACAGCTGCTCGTTGGAAACTTTTTCACTTTAATTTGTCGCAAAGTGCATGCCAGATGCCGCTGTTCGGTAAAGCGGTCGGAAGGAGAGATACCTGTCCTAAACCGCGAGCCGCGGAAAGAGGCTTTTCCTCCCTCTCTCCGCTGGCCTCTTCCCTCATTCTTCGAAACAAAAAAACGGCCGAGGAGAATCCTCGGCCGCTCTGTTGCCGAGCCAGCTCTGGTTGACAACGTTCGGCGCCGCACGCTCGGTGCCGCTGCCTGAGCGGGGTACTCTTTGGGTCCGGCTCAGCAGTGTTCTTTGTTCTTGCGAGTGTCCCTCCGCTGCCGTAGGTTCACGTGGGATTCGAGCCGGACAGAGATCGCCGCCATGGCAGCCGCGAAACGCGCTGACAAAATGTGTCTGTCGTTGATCGGGGCAGGGCGCTGTTAAACGGAAGCCGATAAGTGACGGCCGATCCGGCACCGCGAACTCATCCGTATTTCGGTACCCGTTCTCCATACCGGACAGCGGCAGACTTAGATCGAAAAACTTTTCCGGGCTTTAATCCGGCCCTGCCGGAGGAGTTCAATTAGGTCCGGCAAGAAACGGCGAACTGGCGCGTCAGCGCCAAGGAGATGGACATGGGCATAAAACCGCTCTTCCGCCTTCAATTCGACGCCGTGTGGAACGCCCGCGTATGAACGTATTCGCCCCCTGCGGAATAAGTGGATCGCCTGCTTCATCAACTCCTGCGTCCGGACGCACTCCAGCGCCGAGTCCGCGTCGGCACGGTCCTTCATGCCGTGGGCCGGCTAGCTCTCGTCGGCGAGTCGGCGACGAGAGCAGGGCTTGGCTCGATCGAGATGACCAGCGATTTGGAAGCCGGTTGATTGCTTCCGTCGGCCGTGTTGCGGATCGGCACCAGGACGTTTGTCTCCGGGTAATACGCGGCGGCGCAGCCGACGGGAATTTCGTAGGGAACCACCTTGAACCGTTCGGCTCGTCGGGTCTCCGACTCGAAATGGCTGATCAGGTCGACCCATTGATCCTTCTTGAGATCGAGACGGGCCATGTCCTGCTCATTCAGAAAGACGACTCGGCGGCCGTTGGAAATGCCGCGGTAGCGGTCGTTCTCGCTGTAGATCGTCGTGTTGAACTGGTCGTGGCTGCGAATCGTCGTCAGCAACAACTGCCCATCGGCCAGGTCGATGCTCGGGGATCGCGTGCACGGTGAAGCGAGCCCGTTTCGACGGCGTATTGAATTTTCCCTGGTGCGGGTCGTTGGGAAGATAAAAGCCGCCCGGCTGGCGGACGCGCGACGTTGTATTGCGTGAATCCCGGAACCACGTGCTCGATGTGCTCGCGGATGCGGTCGTAATTCTCGATCAGCCCTTCCCAGTCGACGGTCGTCTTTTCGCGGAGTGTCGCCCGGGCGATTCCGGCGACAATGGCCGGTTCGCTTCGCAAGTGTTCGGAGGCCGGCTCGAGAACGCCCCGCGACATGTGCACCACGCCGGTCGTATCTTCGACGCTGACGAATTGTTGTCCCGACCGCTGAACGTCTTTTTCCGTGCGGCCCAAGCAGGGCAGAATCAACGCCTGCTCGCCCGTGATCAGATGGCCGCGGTTGAGCTTGGTCGAGATCTGCACGGTCAATCGGCAGCGCTCGAGCGCTTCGGCGGTGTATTTGGTGTCGGGGGTTGCCGCGAGAAAATTTCCTCCCAGGCCGATAAATACCTTCACCTTGCCCTGGTGCATGGCTTCGATCGTGCGAACCGTGTCCAAGCCGTGCTTTTCCGGCGGCGAAAAACGGAACTCCTTGCCGAGCGCCTCGAGGAACTCCGGGCTCATCTTCTCCCAGATGCCGACGGTGCGGTCGCCCTGCACGTTGCTGTGTCCGCGGACGGGGCAAACGCCCGCTCCGCGGCGGCCGATTTGTCCGCGCAGGAGCGCGAAGTTGACGATGCTCTGCACGTTGGCGACGCCGTTCTTATGCTGCGTGATGCCCATCGCCCACGAACAGATCATCCGCTCGGACGCCATTGCGATGCGGGCCGCTTCGTGAATCAGCTCGCGCGAAACGCCGCTCTGCTCGACGATGCGGTCCCAACTCTCCTGACGGAGATCCTGGGCGAACGCGTCGAACCCCTCGGTGTGGTGCTCGATGAAATCGTGCGCGAGGACCTTTCCTCCCGTCCGCTGCGTCCTCTTCCAGCATCTCCTTCATGATGCCCTTGAGGACGCGCCACGTCGCCGTTGATGCGGACGGGCAAAAAGAGGCAGGCCATCTTCGTGCCGGGCAGAAACATGTGCAGCGGCTCTTGCGGGTTCTGGAAGCGGATCAGCCCGGTCTCGATCAGCGGATTGACGCTGACGATCTTGCAGCCGTTGCGGGCCGCCTTCTGCAGCTCCGTCAGCATCCGCGGATGGCAGGTTCCCGGGATTCTGGCCGATGACGAAGATCGCGTCGGCGTGCGAGAAATCCTCGATGCGTGACCGTCGCCTTGCCGAAGCCGATGACTTCCGTCAAGCCCGCTCCGCTCGACTCGTGGCACATGTTGGAGCAGTCGGGAAGGTTGTTCGTGCCGAACTGCCGCGCGAAGAGCCCGTAGAGGAACGCGGCTTCGTTGCTCGCGCGGCCCGAAGTGTAGAAGGACGCCTCGTCCGGCGAAGCAAGCGACCGCAGCTCCCGGCCGATCAGGTCGAAGGCGTCGTCCCAGGAGATCGGCTCGTAATGGTCGGACCCTTTGCGGCGAAGCATCGGGTGCGTGATGCGCCCCAGTTCTTCCAGCCACACGTCCCGCTGTTTGAGCATCTCGGAAATCGGGTGGGCGGCGAAGACAGCGGGGGTCAATCGTTTCTTGGTCGCTTCGGAGGCGACCGCCTTGGCTCCGTTTTCGCAAAACTCGGCCACTTTGCGCTTGCCGTCCGGATCGGGCCAGGCGCAGCTCGGACAATCGAAGCCGTCCTTCTGATTGACTTTCAACAACGTTTGAAAGCTGCACTTGATCCCCATCTCTTTGATGCCGAAGTGGGCCGTCTCGTAGACGGCATAAAGCCCGGCCGCCGTCTTGTGCCGGCGCCCTTCGTGCGCCCCTTTGTCTTCAAGCGGCGGCTGCGGCACCCTCGACCCCTCGGCGAAGATGGGCCTGGGGATCGGTCGGTCTCTGTTCGCCCTGCGTCTGGTTGGGGGCATTGTTTTCGTCGTGGAGATGCTGGTGCATCACGAACCCTTTCCCAAAACGAGCACGTCGCTCTCGTTTCCCTCCCGCTCGCCGCCATAAGCGATACGCGATTGACCGCAGTAGATGTTCATCCGCGTCTCACTTCGTCCAATCTCAGTTCGGGCATCCCGGCCATTCCAACGGACCAGGGTCGTCCAGGTGACCATTTGCAGAGGAAAACGTCGCCGGACAACCGGCTACCGCCGCGGACCGGTACATTGCCGAGCGAGATCAAGCGGGAGAGAGGAAGGCCGCGACAAACCGCATCGCCACAGCGAGGGTCGCAATTTGCGTGCCATCTCGCTTGGTTGAACGCTCTTGCGGCAGACGTGTCAGTTTGCCGCCCGACACTTTCGACATCTCATTTTTAAGCTGCGCTTCGAGTTGGCTGGCGTGCGCTGACTCGCAATTCGCGTGCCTAGCGTGCAACGAACCGGTGAGCTTCGGCAATCTCAATCCTTTTCCGGGACACGCGGAAAAACCACCCATTTAACGGAATGGACGACCTTGAACGGCGCGGTTTACGCCCACGAAGTCACAATTGCGACGTTCGAGTTCCGGAAACTCGTCGAATCCGGGACGTCCCGATTGAGGAACGTTGGACGAAATCGCTTCGCGATAGCTAGAAGACGCCAAACGGCTCAGTTGCCTGTGCGCATGGTGAAGCGTCTGTGATCGACGCTCGGAAGAGCATGCGTGGCGCGATCAGCGCTCGCGAGGTTTCCTCATCCGCATCTCTTTTTCCGACTGACTTCTCTGTTCGGTCTATCCTCGCTGGCATCGGCTTCCCGCTGGAGGAAGTCCCATCGAACCTTTGCCAGTGGAGATTTCGCCATGACCGAACTGAGATGCCGCATGATGGCCGACATGAAGTTGCACGGGTTGGCCCCGGGAACACAGCAGGTCTACCTCAAATCCGTAGAAGGCTTGGCCCGCCACTTCCATCGATCACCGGACCAACTCTCCGAGCAAGACCTGCGTGATTACTTCACGTATCTCGCGGAGAAGAAAGCGCGTTGGCAACAGCACGCTCCGCGCCGCAATTTTTGGCGTCAAGTTCCTCTTCAATAAGACGCTCCAGAGACCCTGGCCGACGCTGAAGTTGCTGGCGCCCGCCCGTCCTACAAGCTGCCCGTGGTACTCGATCGAGGCGAAGCCCAGCGCGTGATCGGCCTGATCGGCTGCCCGGCCGTTCGGATGTGCGCCACGCTGCTGTACAGCTGCGGCCTGCGGATTTCTGAAGCACTTGGCCTGGAAGTCCGGGACATCGACAGCGCCCGCATGGTCGTGATTGTTCGGGCCGGCAAGGGGAACAAGGATCGCCATGTCCCTCTGCCGCAGCGGACGCTTGAATTGTTGCGAGATTACTGGCACGCGTACCGACCCAAAACCTGTCTGCTGGTCACCACCGAGGGGCGTCCTCTGAGCCATGACCGCGTTCGGTATTACCTCAAGCAGGCCGTGAAGCGCAGCGGCCTCGGCAAACGCATCTCGTGCCACACGTTCCGTCATTCCTACGCGACGAATCTGATGTCCCAGGGACTCGACGTCCGCGTCATTCAAACGCTCTTGGGACATCGCAGCCTGAAGACGACCACCATCTACCTGCACATGACCCAGAGCATTCTGCAGTCGGTGTTGTCTTATCGCACCCGGATCGTCAGCCAGCTAATGACCTCTGTGTTCAGCATCACCCTGTTCTATTACGTATCGAAACTCGTGCACGTCAAGGGCTTCGGCTCTCCTGAGAGCTACTTCGGCTTCGTCGT
The DNA here is from genome assembly GCA_963749285.1 of uncultured Solirubrobacterales bacterium. Taxonomy (GTDB): domain Bacteria; phylum Actinomycetota; class Thermoleophilia; order Solirubrobacterales; family Solirubrobacteraceae; genus Palsa-744. Next base: position 43,747 of record CAVVMD010000003.1, read on the forward strand.
CGTCGGGATCGCGCTCGTGAGCATCATGTACTCGTGCTTCTCGATCCCGGAACTGCTCCGCCAGGAGCTGATCGCGGGTACCTTCGACCGCCTGCTGCTCTCTCCGTTCGGTGCGATCCGTGGCGTGATCGCGATGACGCTGTTCCCGCTGCTGTACTCGTTCGTGATCGCTGCGTTCACGCTCGGCCTGGCGTGCATCATGTTCGGGCTGCAATTGCACTGGTCGACGGTGCCGCTGAGCGTGCCGGCGATGGGCTTGGCGCTGCTCGCGTTCCTGCCGTTCGGGCTGCTGTTCGCCGCGCTGACAGTGGCGATCAAGCAGGGCGCGATCGGAACGAGCTGGGTGATCGCCCTGATCTCGATCGTCGGGGGGCTGTACTTCCCGATCACGCTGCTGCCGCAGTGGGCGCAGACGGCCGCCAAGATGCAGCCGTTCACACCCGCGACCGACGTGCTCCGGCATCTGCTCGTGGACAGCCCGCAGAGCACCTCGATCGAGGCTGCGCTGATCAGGCTGGTGGCGTTCGCCGCCGTGCTGCTGCCTCTGTCGATCTTCGCCCTCTCCAGCGCGATTCGCACCGGTCAGCGGCGCGGGACGATCATCGAGTACTGACCATCAGGATTGATCATTATGATCCCCGAAACAGTGCCCAGCACGTCCTCGCTTCTGGCATCGAAGGTCACGGTGCCCCAGCACGTCGTCTATCGCAGCTTCCCCGCGGAGACTGTCGTGCTGAACCTCGAGACCGGCAAGTACCACGGGCTCAACGCGACAGCCGGCAGCATGCTCGAGGCGCTGGAGCGGGCCGACTGCGTCCGCGACGCGGCAGCCGCGCTGGCCGCGAACTATGAGCAGGACCCGAGCGTCATCGAGCGGGATCTGTGCGAGCTCTGCCAGTCGCTGCTCGAGCGAGGACTGATCGAGACGGATGGCAGTCCAGCGCCCTGAGCCGCATGGTTGCAGCCGCCCGACGCCGACCGCCGGTCGCTTGCATGAAGGGCGCCTGAGCAACGCCGAGCGCCTGCGGCTCGCCGCCGAAATTCTTGCGGCGTACGTGCAGGCGCGCCGTGCGCTGCGCCGCGCTCCGATCGGCGCGGTTGTGGCAAGCCTGCGTTCGGAGCCCTCCACCGCTGCGTACCCAACCGTGGATACGCTCGCGCAGGCCCGCCGCCTGGGGCACGCGGTAACACGGACCCTGGCCATCGTGCCCGGCGACACGCGTTGCCTGGCCCGCTCGCTCGTCCTGACGCGGCTGCTGGCCAGGCGCGGGATACCGGCCAAGCTGGTGATCGGGGCGCGCGGCGGCCCGGACTTCCTCGCGCACGCCTGGGTCGAGCACGACGATCAGCCCGTCCTCTCCCCCGGCGACAGGTCGTTCGGCCGGCTGGTCGAGCTCTAGATGGAGCAGACGGCGGGTGTGAGGGCCACGGCGTTCGGACTCGACATCGACTCTGAGATCCCTCTCTCATTCCTCGAAGGATCAGCGGCGAAGCCCTGCGGACGCACGCTTTCAATCTCAGTGCGGGCCGCAGATACGGTGAAGCTCGATTGGCCGGAATCCGCCGAGCTCGTCTGCGACGAACGCCAGCCTGACGGCGGCGTGACCTTCCGAATCGAGGCGCACGCCAAAGCCGGATACCTCATCTCCGGACCTGAGTACGGCGCCTATCTGCTCTCAGCCGACGGACGGCGGCTGAGATGTTTTCCTGAAGACCGCCCCGAGGGTTCCTGGCAGCGGCTGCTGATCGCTCAGGTCCTGCCCTTCGCCGCACTGCTCCAGGGGCTCGAGGTTTTTCACGCCAGCTCCGTCGTGCGGCGTGGAGAGGCGGTTGCCTTCCTCGGCCCCTCGCGCGCTGGCAAGACCTCGCTGGCGCTCGAGCTGTGCCGGCGGGGGGCGAGCTTCCTCGCCGACGACGTGCTCGCGCTGGAGTCCCGAGCCGGCGAGCTCCTGGCCCACCCGGGGACACCGGTCGCGGGCGTCGCTCACGCCGAGGTGGAGCGCCTTGGCGAGAGCCTGCCGGAAGAGGAGATCATGGCGGTAAATGCCCGGGAGCAGCTCGTGCAGATGCCGGGCGCCGCCGAACCGGCGCTGCTGGCCACGCTGTTCTTTCTCGACCGCCGCAAAGATGGTCCCGAACACCCGCGCTTCGAGCCCACCACCGACGCTCAGCTGCTGCTCGCCGCCACCTTCAACTTCGTGCTCGCCACCCCCGAGCGCCTGCGCGGCCTGCTCGACGTGTGCGCGCTCGCGGCGCGGCTGCGCGTGGAGAGGATCGTGATCGGCCCGGCGACGGACGCCTGCGAACTGGGCGGGGCGGTCGAGCAACGACTCAGCTCCACGACGTGACGCGCTGGCTCGCCGGTGTCTTCGACCCGCATGGTCGAGCGGACTCCTCGCGTCTGGCCGGCGCGCTCGAGCCGCACGCAGCGACGGTCGTCGCCGCCGGACCCCTGCGAGTCGCATACAGTGGGCCAGCGGAACGTCCCACCGACCCTCTGTGTCTGCTGGACGGGTTCCTGGACAACGTCCAGGAGCTGAGCGCGGAGCTGCAGATTCCGGCGGACTCATCGCCCGAGGACGTACTTGCCGCCGGCTGGCAGCGTTGGGGGCGCGAGCTTCTGGCCCGCATGCGCGGGGACTTCGCGCTGCTGGTCTGGGATCAGGAGCGCGGCGAGGGGCTGCTCGCGCGCGACCAGCTGGGCGTGCGCTCGATGTTCCTGCACGAAGCCTCCGGCGCGCTGTGCTTCGCGAGCGAGATCCGCCACCTGCTGGCCCTGCTGCCGCAACGTCCAGCGCCCGATGCCGTGAGCGTCGCGCACTGGATCACGATGGGCCATCGGCCGGGCTCGGCGACCCTCTACGCGGGGATCCGCCGCCTGGATCCCGGCGCGATGCTGCTGCTCGATCGCGATGGCGTGCGCGAACAGCGCTACTGGACTCCCCGCTTCAACGAGCCTCTGAGCGAATCCGAACCACAGCTCGCGCAACAGATGCGCGCGGCGCTCGATCGCGCGGTGGGTCGGCGAATCAGCTCGGATGGCCTGACGGGCGTACTGATGAGCGGAGGCTTGGACTCCGCGTCGGTGGCCGCCGTCGCCGCGACACAGGCAGCGGGCCGGGTGTGCGCTTATGCTGCCGTGTTCCCCGAGCACCCCGCTGTCGACGAGTCCGGGCTGATCGAGGAGCTGAGAGGCGCCCTGAGCCTTCCTGGCATCACCGCCGAGGTGCACACGGGCGGGCTACTGGCGAGCGCGATCGAGTCGATCGAGGAGTGGCAGATGCCGCTACTCAGCTGGGGCGACTTCTGGGCGCTTCCCCTGCTGCTGGCGGCGGCGGCCGCGGGAGTGCGGGTCACACTCGGAGGCGACGGCGGCGATGAGCTGTTCGGCGCACGCGCCTACCTGTTAGCCGATCGGCTGCGCGCGGGACACCCGCTGCAGTCAGTCGCGCTCGCCCGGGAGCTGCCGGGCGCCGGGGACCGGCCCGCGCGGCGGGAGGTCGCCAAAATGGTCACCGATTTTGCCATCGCCGGTGCGCTTCCCTACCGCCTGCACAAGCTGGTGCGCAGGCCCTTCGCCCGTCGCGCCGCGTCCGGCTGGCTCCGTCCCGAGGTCGTGCGGAACCTGCTCGACTCCGAAGACCCGCTGGCGTGGAAGCGCATGGACGGCCCACGCTGGTGGGCTGAGATCGCCCACTGGCTCGCGCGCGGAGTCGATGAGATCGGGGTGTTCGAGCACCAGCGCCGGCGGGCGGCCTCGGCGGGCCTGCAGGCACGTCATCCGCTGTTCGACCTGGACGTGGTGGAGCTCTGCCTGCGCCAGCCGCCACTGGCCACCTTCGACCGCTATCGCAGCCGCCCGGTGCTGCGCGCCGCGATGACGGGGCTGCTGCCGGACGCGGTGCGACTGCGCCCGCGGAAGGCGCTGTTCGACTCGGTGCTGGTCGACTGCCTGGACGGGCCAGACCGCATGGCCGCGCGCCGGCTGTTGACCGAGCCCGGCACCGAGCTCAGGGCCTACGTCGACCAGGCCGACCTCCAGCGCATCCTGTTCGACACGGATCGTTACCGGCGTGAGCAGCCGTTCCGGTGGATGTGGCAGGTCTGGCGGCTACTCACCGCCGAGTGCTGGCTGCGCACCCAGGTACAGACGGAGACCGAGACTTTGCGGGCTCAATTGCAAGCATCAGCCCCGCGCGTGGCGCTTAGATCGGTCGCCACGTAACGAGCTCTCTCATACTTTTTTCGTACCGCACCTTTTTCCACCTTGACGGGCTCGGCGGGTCCTCTACTCTATGAGTCGTGGTTTGGCTGTTCCGTCGTCGACGGGACGGACGTACGATTGATAAGGAACTGTTGCCATGGATGACCAAATGACCGTTCGAGAGTACGAGACGCCTCGTGTCATCGACTACGGAGGCCTTCAGGAGCTGACTGCTGGGTGTCTCGGCGGTAATAGTGGAGACGCCTTCACGGCTAGCCATCCGGGATACACCGGGGAGGCGAGCAACCCCGCGTCTGGCTGTAAATCGACCGCGTGATCGACGGCTTCTCTAGGTAGACATAAACTCAACATAGGTTGTGCCTCCAGCCGCCCTCGGGGCGGCTGTTGTGCGTCATGCCTCCGTTCCGGTTCCACAATCGGACACTCCTGACGATCCTTTGTAAGTTCGCGCTAAACAGCGTCGTTAGTGGCCCATGTCAAAGACCGGCATCGCGGTTGCACCAGCGCCCGTCTCTACCCGGGCGACGTGCGACGCGGTCGCGCTGATCGCCGGCCAAGCCGCTCGCGAGAGAGTGGCGGAGATCATCGAGCGGGAGGATCTCAGCGTCGACGCGTTCGGCGACCTTGACGCGCTGCTCCGTTGGTCGTCCGAGTCCAGCCCAGCTCTCGTCGTGGTGTGGGTCAAGGACACAAGCTCTCCCCTTTCCAGATTCGTCGAGCCGCTGGCGCAGCGCTTTGAGCAGACGCCGATCGTGCTGGCCTGCGCCGAGATCGAGCGTTGGGAGGTGCGCTCCGCGCTGGCTACGGGAGTAGCTGGCATCGTGCTGCACGAGGACATCAACTCGGCACTCGGTCCCTGTCTGCAGGCCGTGCTCGCCGGCCAGACGTGCGTGCCGCGAGGCCACTGGCGTCAGATCGAGCCACCGGCGCTGTCGGCGCGCGAGAAGCAGATCCTCGGGCTTGTGGTCATGGGCTACATGAACAGCCAGATCGCCGAGCAGCTGTTCCTCGCCGAAAGCACGGTCAAGAGCCATCTCTCCTCGGCGTTTGCCAAGCTGGGAGTGCGCTCGCGCAACGAGGCGGTGAACCTGATCCTCGACCCGGAGCGCGGACTGGGAATGGGCATCCTGGCTCTCGGGGGAGAGCCGGTGGAGACGGCGGCGGGGACGGCGGCGGGGGGGAGATGAGGCCGCTGTACGCAACCGCGGTCAGGAGGCTCGCGCGGCTCGGGGCGAAGCCGGCCAGCGGGTAGGAAGGACCTGGCGACAACAAAGGCAAGGGGGCCGATGACGGCGATGAGCGGAGGAATCGGCAGCGAGACGGAGATACGCGTTGCGCAGGCAAGCGAGGCGGCACACGCCCCGGACTTCACCGGACGTAAAGAACCGAGACGCGGGCAAGACGCAGATCACAGTGACGAGCAGATCGCCGAGACGCGGGGACTGGCCGAGAACCTGTCGCGCGAGGCGCTGTTTCGCCGCTCCCTTCTGACCGCGGACGTAGTGGCGATCGTCGGCGCGTTCGTGCTGCTGGCGGAGATCTCCTCGCGGACGCTGCAGCTGACCTGGGTGAGTGTGTGCGGGCTGCTGGCGCTGCTCTTGGTGTCCAAGACCTTCGGCCTGTACGACCGCGACGAGGCGCTGCTGCACAAGACGACGCTGGACGAGACCCCGAAGCTGTTTCACGTGGCCACGCTGGGCGCGCTGCTCGCGTGGCTGGCCGGAGGGTTCGTCGTCAACGTGATCGCCCTCAACCGCCGCGAGGCGCTGCTGCTGTGGCTGCTGCTGCTGGTGCTGCTGGTCGTCATGCGTTCGGCGACGCGCGCGCTCGTGCTACGGGTCGTTCCCGCGGAACGCTGCCTGTTCATCGGTGATGTCGCCTCAGCCGAGACGATCAGGTCGAAGCTCTCGAGCCACAGCGGGGTCAAGGCCGAGATGGTCGCCCACCTGGACCTCGACGACGTCGACGCCTGGTCTGCCCATACGTTCTCGGCGCAGAGGCTGTCGGAGATCCGCAACCTCGCGCGATCGCTGGACGTGCACAGGGCGATCGTGGCGCCCGGCAGCGTGGACGCCGGCGAGATGCTCGATGTCGTGCGCACGCTGAAGGCGGTGGGAGTGCGGGTCAGCGTGCTGCCGCGCCTGCTGGAGGTCGTCGGATCGTCGGTCGAGTTCGACGACCTCCACGGCGTGATGATCATGGGAGTCAGGCGCTTCGAGCTGACCCGCTCGTCGGCGGCGGTCAAGCGCGCCTTCGACCTGATCGGCGCCTCGCTGGGGCTGCTGGCGATCTCGCCGTTGATGTTCGCCATCGCGGTGGCGATCAAGCTCGACAGCCGCGGGTCCGTGTTCTTCCGCCAGCCGCGCGTGGGGCGCCATGGTAAGCACTTCAACATGCTCAAGTTCCGCACGATGGTACCGAACGCCGACAAGATGAAGGACGCCCTGCGCGACCGCAACGAGGCCCAGGCGGGGCTTTTCAAGATCGCCGACGATCCCCGCGTGACACGAGTGGGCAGGCTTCTGCGCAGCAGCGCCCTGGACGAGCTCCCCCAGCTTCTCAACATCATCAGGGGCGAGATGAGCCTCGTCGGTCCGCGTCCGCTCGTGATCGACGAGGACCGCCACGTCGAGGGCTGGCACCGCCGGCGGCTGGAGCTGAAGCCGGGGATGACCGGCCCGTGGCAGATCCTGGGGCCCGCGCGCGTGCCCCTACGGGAGATGGGCGCGATCGACTACCTGTACATCGCCAACTGGTCGCTGTGGGGCGACGTCAAGATCCTTCTCCGCACGGTTCCGCACGTGCTTGGGAGGCGCGGGCTTTGACGCCGTGAGACGTCCTCCGCCCACGAGCCGTCACGCGGTAGGAGACCTGACGATCTCGTAAGCTCGGGGGGGAAGCCCGCCGTTAGTAGTCCATGTCCAAGACCGGCATCGCGGTGTCCCACGGGCCTCCCAGGGCTAATACGTTGACATCCGGATATTCAACCAATGACGTATCGGCCGGGCCCAAGCGGCACATGCGCCTGATGGGCGCGCCTATGGACATCGTGACCGAGGCGTATGCGGTGCAGACCATCGTTAACGCCGCGCAGGCAGGCCGAGGGCACTGGACAATCACCGCGAACCTCGACCATCTCCGCCGGTACCACCGCGAACCCCTCGTCAAGAGCTTGATCGACGAAGCCGATCTCATCGTCGCCGACGGGATGCCGTTGATCTGGGCGAGCCGTCTCGCCGGCGAGCCGCTGCCCGAGCGGGTCTCTGGGTCGAGCATGGTCTGGTCGATCTGCGAGGCCGCAAGCGCCCACCGGCAATCGGTGTTCCTGCTTGGCGGCGATCCCGGTGTAGCCGAACGCGCAGCGCATATCTTTCAGGACCGCTACCCAGCGCTCGAAATCGCGGGTACTGCGTGCCCACCCATGGGTTTCGAGGACGACGACCACGAGCTCAACCGCATTCGGCGTCAGCTCACCGAGGCGGCGCCCCAGATCGTGCTCGTGGCGCTGGGGTTCCCCAAGCAGGATCTGCTGATTCGCAATCTGCGCAGCTCCCTGTCACACGCATCGTTCCTCGGTGTGGGCATCAGCCTGAGCTATGTGACAGGAGACGTGTCACGGGCACCAGATTGGATCTGCAACCTCGGACTGGAGTGGGCCTATCGCTTATCGCAAGAACCTACGCGGCGTCTCGCCCGACGCTATCTCGTGGATGGCCTGTCGTTTGCCCCGCGACTGATGGCGTCCGCCGCGCGGCACCGCGTTCGCCGTGGAAATCTTGGAAGTTCTTGGGGCTGCGATGACTGACGCCCGAGTTTGAGCGGGCAGCTCAGGGCCTCGCGGTCGGGATGAGCTCCTCCGATGGGGAGGCGCCGTTTGCCGACGCGTCAGGCATGAGCCAAGAACGTCCAGATTGGCAGCGCGTGAGCGGCCTGCATCTGCTCGCAACTGAGTGGCCCATCACCATCGGCAGTCCAAACCCGGTAGCCGTGATCAGTCAGTAACGCCCAGAGATCAGCGGTAGTTGTGTCATACACACTGGGCGAGCGAGCGCCGTGCTCAACCCAAATCGCTGGATGATGCTCAGCTAGGAGGCATTGGGCGCCACGCAGCACACAAACCTCGGCACCCTCAACGTCGAGCTTGAGAAAGCTTACGGCGTGCGATGGTGGGAGTACGTCGTCCAGCCGACGAACTGCCACTTTGATCTCGGTGTAACCCGTGTTTATCCACTCGCGACGCCGTAAGCCGCTCAGCGCAGGGCGATCGGCCAGATAAAAGGTCGTCTCGCCGTTCTCGTCGGAAAGCGCAGCGGCGTGAATCTCAACATTTGGAAACTCTTTGGTTAGCCTCGAAGCGAGATCGGGTATGGGCTCAAACGCCATATGATGTCCAGCGGGCGCGATGCTGAGCATTTTGCGCAGCACTCGGCCTCTGTTGGCACCTACGTCAATGCAGTTGGCGTCTCTCGGAAGCTGGGCCATGAAAGCAGCCATCCGCCGATCGTCGCGAAGGTCTCGGCGACCCAGCGGGCTAGTCATCTGTGCACATACGCGAGCTTGATCCTCAAGCCCAAACCTCCGGACGGCGCTCCGCACGACACGCTCAAGCATGGCTGGCGATTCCATCAGCGACGATGAGGGCAGTTGAGCGCCCGCTTCAGCCCCTGCCAGCCGGCACGCGCTCCTCGGATGGGGAGGCGCCGTTTGCCGACGCGACAGCAAGGGACGACGATCTGCCGTCCCCGGCGTAGGAGTAGGCGGCTGGGCCGCCCGACTTTGAGCCGTTGGCGATGACCCCCAGCAATCGCGCGCCGCTGCTGGCGAGAACCTGATGGAGTCGTTCCGCGGCGTCGCGCCGGCTATGCCCGACCCAGCCCACGATGACGACGCCATCGACCTTCGTGAGCAGCGGAAACGCGTCCGACACAACAGTGAGCGGCGGCGTATCCACCACGACGAGGTCGTACGTGGACTTCGCCTGTTCGAGCACGGCGCCCATCGCGTGACTTTCGAGCAGCTCGCCTGGGTTGGGAGGCAACACGCCACCAGCAGTCAGCACGTCCAGCGTCCGCGCCTTGGTCCCATTTCCGGGCAACAACGCCTCCAGCGCGACAGACTGAGTCGCTTCGCTCATCGGCATGGCGCCGATCAGGACATCAGCGAGACCTGGGCCAGGCTCGATGTCGAGTTGCTGGGCAAGCGTCGGATGCCGCAGGTCCGCCTCCAAGAGCAGCACCCGCGAGCCCAATCTCGCCGCCGCCTCAGCCAGGTGGCGTGCGATCGTGGTCTTGCCGTCGCCCAGCGCGGGCGACGCGATGCCGACCGTACGCACGTCGCGATCTACGTTGAAGAAACGCAGGTGGGCACGGATCAGGTTGAACGCCTCGGCCTCGGACGACGGAAGAGCCGCTTTCCTTTGCCGTGCTGATCGCGCAAGCGCGGCGCTCTTGGAAACCGCCCCCAGCAGAGGCAGGCGATAGATCGATCCCAGATCCTCCGGTCCTCTGATTCGACGGTCCAGGCGCTCGAGTAGGAAGGCGAGACCGAGACCCAGGAACAGACCCAGGATCCCGCCCAGGATCGTGTTCTTCTTGGTCTTCGGCGACGAGGGGCTGCTGGGCGCCAGCGCTTCCTGGGCGACCTGAACGTTGCCGTAGCCCAGTTCCGAGAGGAGGCTCAGCGTCTGGAGGCGGTTCTGAAGATTGAGCCCGTCGACGCCGAGCCTCTGCGTCCGAGAGAGTGCCGCCAACTGCTTCTGCACGACCGCCAGCGCAGACTTGAAGTACTGGCGATTGGCGCTCTGCTGCTCCTTGACGAACTGGCTGGTGTAGGTGTTCGCGATCTCGGCCGCCAGCACCGGGGAGGTCGCAGCAGCCGAGACGTCGATGGCACCCGATTCTTCCTGTCCGGCTATGCTCAGGTGTTCGCTGACCTTCTCCGCGGTCAGCCCGTGGCCGAGCAGCTTTGCGGTCTTCGCCGCCGTGTCGCCGCCCCTGACGAGTTCGAGATCGCGGGCCTGCTGGGCGGCCAAGCTGCTGCTGCTGCTGCTGCTGCTGCTGGCTGAGAGTCCGGCAAGCTGCTGGCTGAGCGAGTTGTTGCTGAAGTTCAGCGAAGCTGTCGCCGTGTACTTCTCGGCCTGGTGCTTGGAGAAGCCGTAGGTCGCCCCCGTGACGAGCACGAAGCAGAGCACGATCCAGGGCGCGCGGCGACGCAGGACGTGCAGAACCTGTTCGAGATTGAGCGTTTCGGAGCCTTGCCGCACGTTTACATATCCTCTCGGACCGCCGGAGATCCTTGTGCCTAGAAACCGTCCTTGGGCCAGGAAACTTGCAGGCGCCGCATAAGAAGTCTCCAGGGCCCAGCGTTATAGGCTATCCGACCTTGTAGATTTTCCTGTCAGTCGTTGAGCTGCGCCCCGTCATGAGGGTAGCCTACGTTGTGGGCGCGCGGCCGAACTTCGTCAAGATGGCGCCGGTCATATCCGAGCTGCGCCGCCGTCTTCCCGACGGCCGGCATGCGCTGATCCATACCGGCCAGCACTACGACCGCCTGATGTCCGACATCTTCCTCGAAGAGCTGGGCGTGCCGCCCCCCGATCATATGCTCGGCGTGGGCTCGGCCAGCCACGCGGTCCAGACCGCACGGGTGATGGAGCGCATCGAGCCGGTGCTAGAAGAGGAGCATCCCGATCTCGTGATCGTCCCCGGCGACGTCAACTCGACGCTGGCCGCGACGCTCGTAGCCGTCAAGCTCGGCATCCCGGTAGCCCACTTGGAGTCGGGCCTGCGCTCGTTCGACCGCACGATGCCCGAGGAGATCAACCGAATAGTGGCCGATGAGTTCTCCGAGCACCTCTTCCTGCACTCAGAGGAGGCGATCGAGAACCTACACGCCGAGGGAATCGCGGAGGAGCGCATGCATTTCGTCGGCAACACGATGATAGATTCGGTTGTCGCCGTGGAGGAGCGCTTTCGGGACATGAAGTCCGCAGCCAAGCTAGGGCTGTCGCCGGGGGACTACCTGCTCGTGACCCTGCACCGCCCGGCGCTCGTCGACGGGCCGTTGCTCGCGGACACGATCGCCCGATTGGATGACGTGAGCCGCGAGTTGCCCGTGGTGTTCCCAGTGCATCCACGTACACGCAAGATGATGGTCGACATGGGCCTCCAGCCTGGACCGGCCATCCGGCTCACCGAGCCCGTGTCTTATCTGGAGTTCCTCTCCCTCGAGGCGGATGCTCGGGCGGTGTTGACGGATTCGGGCGGCGTGCAGGAGGAGACTACCTACCTCGGCGTACCATGCTTCACGCTGCGAGACAACACCGAGCGCCCGGTCACGATACGGGCAGGAACAAACACTCTGCTGGGCCTTGAGCCTGAGCGCATCGATGACATCCTCCCCGCGCTGGAGCAAGCCAAGACCGTGACCGAGTGTCCGCCACTATGGGATGGGCGGGCCGCTGAACGGGTGGGAGACATCCTGGCCGCAAATGTGCGTTCAAGCGTGATCGAAGGCGTCTATCATGGCTGACGATATCCTCGACAGACCGGACGCGTCTCCCAAGACCGACAATACCCTCAGCAGCAATGGACGGGCGTCAGTCGGATCGTCTGGATCTGTGAAAGCACCGCGGCGCTCGTCTATGTGGTCGCAGTTGCGCCCGCTGCTCGGCGATCGGCGCGGGTCGATTGTGGCACTCGGGGTGGGCTCGGTACTTTCCGGGTTCACCGAAGCCGGCATCCTCGCAATCGTCGCTGAGGTGGCGGCAACGCTCGTCAACAGGGTCACGCGGGTTCATCTTGCAATCGGGCCGTTGCACGTAGAGGCGACCGTGGGCGCTCTGCTGGCCGCCGCTCTCGCCCTGGCCGTTGTTCGCATCGCTCTTCAGGTATGGATCTCATTTCTTCCCGCACGCATCGCCGCTGACGTGCAGGGGCGCCTGCGTAGACGCATGTTTGAGGCTTTCACCGATGCCTCCTGGGATATGCAGTCGCGCGACCGTGAGGGACATCTGCAGGAGATCATGACCAGTCAGATCATGCAGGCCAGCCAGGGCGCGCTCCAGGCGACCGGGCTGGTCACCGCGCTGTTCACCTTCGCGGTTCTGGTCGTCTCAGCTCTGGTGCTGAACATCGTGGCCGCCGTCATCGTCTTGGCGGCGGCCATCCTATTGTTCTTTCTTCTGCGGCCTGCAAACGCACTTGGAGCTCGGTATGCTCGCTCGCTCTCGCAGGCGCAGATGTCCTACGCCGGTGGAGTCGGTGAGGCGAATCGAGTGGCCGAAGAGACCCGGGTGTTCGGGGTTGCCGCGGCTCAGCGCAACCGCATCAACAGCTTCGTCGCCGTAGCTCAGGACCTGTTCTTTCGCACCCAGTTCATCGCCCGCCTGATTCCAAACGTCTACCAGGGATTGGTCTACCTCGTCCTCATCGGGGGCCTTGCGGCTCTGTACGAGGCCGGCAGCGGCCACGTCGCGTCTCTCGGAGCGGTGGTCTTGCTGCTCGTGCGAGCCGGGATCTACGGTCAGCAGATCCAGGGCTCCTACACTTTCGTCCGTCAGGCCGCCCCCTTCATCGAGCGCCTGGACGAGGCCGAACAACGCTACGCCGCAAGCAGTCCGGTAAGCGGCCAGTTGTCGATGCCCAAGGTACAGACACTGACGTTCGAGAACGTATCGTTCGCGTATCGGCCAGGTCGGCGTGTGCTGTCCGATATGAACTTCGAGGCCCACGCTGGCGAGGCCGTGGGTGTCATCGGTCCGTCCGGCGCAGGCAAGTCCACGCTCGTTCAGATCCTGCTGAACCTTAGAGCACCAGACGAAGGCGGATACCTCATAAACGGCACACCAGTGCAGCAGTTCCGACAGGACGACTGGCAGGCACGAGTTGCATATGTCCCGCAAGAACCCCGTCTGGTGCATGCGTCGGTGGCGGAGAACATACGATACTTTCGCGATCTCGACGACGACGCTGTGGTACGTGCCGCCCAACTCGCCCGCATTCACGAGGACATCGTGAGCTGGCCAAACGGCTATGAGACGATCGTCGGGCCTCGCGCCGACGCGGTCTCAGGCGGACAACAGCAGAGGATCTGTCTCGCGCGTGCGCTCGCCGCCCAACCGGAAATCCTCGTCTTGGACGAGCCGACCAGTGCACTTGACCCGCGCTCGGAGACTCTCATACAGGAATCCCTGACCGCGCTCAAGCACAAAGTCACGCTGTTCATCATTGCGCATCGCATGTCGACGCTCGACATATGTGATCGGGTGATGGTTGTCCTCGACGGCCACCTTGACGCTTTCGACACGATCCCGCTACTGGCGAGAACCAATCCTTACTACCGTTCCGCCTCCACTCCAACGGCAGAAGCAGCTGGACATGACTCGCTTTGATACAACCATCGCGCTCATCCCGAAAGTGATGCCTCTTACGGAGAACATCAAAACCGCCATAGGTGCCCGCACGAGGCTTCGGCGGTTCGCTTCAACGACTCGGAGATCTGCTTGGAGTATGGGGTTGCAGCATACAAATCCTCGCATTGACAATTCAAACGCGACGGCGTGGTCGGCTACGATCATAGTCCTCGGCATGCACCGCAGCGGAACCTCGGTCGTTGCCGGCATGCTCGAGGATCAGGGGTTCGCAAGTGGCGCTGGTGCCGAAGACCACCGAGGCGGCAATCCGCGCGGCGTGCGAGAGCGCCCGCAACTGGTACGCCTAAATGATGAGATTCTGGCACTGAATGGCGCGGGTTGGAGAGTGCCTCCAACCGGCCCCATTCGGTTCACCAGCTCCCAGCTGCGCCGACGGAACAAACTTCTAGCGTCGAGTGGCCCATGTGTACTGAAGGACCCTCGGATGCTTCTGATGCCCGAGCTTTGGTGTTACAGCAGTGTGCCCACAATCGGCGTCATTCGCAACCCGGTCGCGGTAAGTCGCTCGCTAATACGTCGGGATCCCAAGATGAGCAACGCAGACTGTCTTGATCTCTGGAAGGCGTATAACAAGCGTCTGCTGGCAATATTGGCGCAGAGGCCGTTTCCGGTCATCGAGTTCGGAGGTTCCCGCTCACTCAGCGGTCAGGTTAGCGCAGCCCTGCGCTTCTATGGTTTTCGCGCCGAGCAGACCTTTCGCTTCTTCGATCCCAGCGCTGTTCGAGGGGTGCCGGATGAACATGAATGGCGTCGCCTAGTCAGCCCCGAGCTTACCGAGCTCTGGGAGCAGATTCTTGCTTGTGCCGCCGATCCACAGGTGATCGCGACTTGCGCATCGTAGCTCTCCTGGCCACATACAACGAGCACCGGTTCATCGGCCCATGCCTTGAGCACCTTCATACTCAAGGCATCGATACCTACCTGATCGATAACTGTTCCACCGACGACACCGTAGAGATCGCCGAACGTCACCGTGGTGAGGGTTTGATCGGGATCGAGGAGTTGCCTCGACGAGATGGAACGTACAACTGGCATGACGTGCTTAGACGTAAGGAGCAGCTTACTCGTGAGTTGGATGCCGACTGGTTCATCCACCTCGACGCGGACGAGGTGCGGCTCCCGCCAGTAGGTATGGGTACACTTGCCGAAGCCTTCGAAAAGGTGGACGAAGCAGGTTACAACGCGATCAACTTCCTCGAGTTTACGTTCGTACCCAGCAGAGAGCAACCAGACCATGACCATCCTCATTTCCAGCGCACTCTGCATACCTACTATTCGTTCTGCCCTGAGTCGCCGCATAGACTCAACGCGTGGAAGGCGGCAGCGGCGCCGGATCCCGACCTCGCAGCGTCGGGAGGGCACCGCGTGCGCTTCACCGGCTTGCACATGTACAAGCACGCCTTTCCTATGAGGCACTACCTCTTCCTGAGCATTCCGCACGCCATCGAAAAGTACGTGCACCGTCGTTACAATCGGGACGAGGTCAAGTCAGGATGGCACGGATGGCGAGCGCGGGTGACTCCGCGTGACTTGCGGCTGCCAAGCGAGTCCGAATTGCGCATCGCACATTCCGACGACGATCTGGATCCTAGCGAGCCCCGCAAGAGCCATTACATCGACGAGATCTTGAAGGCGACGTGAACTGCGACACCTGCGCACCTTCGTGGCAAAGGAGAATGGATCGTTTTGAGGCAGGATAACAGAAGTGAAGACTCCGAGCTGAGTGGTAACGACCAGAGAGATCTTCCGATTAGACGACGGCTCGTCCGAAAGGCACAATACATCGACAGGCGCCTGTACTTCGACCTAAACCATAACCTGGGGGCGACGGTCCTCATTGTCGGCAGCGGCCGCAGCGGCACTACCTGGCTTGCCGAGCTCCTTGCGCGCCAGCTCAAGCGTCGGCTTGTCTTTGAGCCCTTTCACCCTCGCGACGGTGCTATTCAGCATAGCTTGCGACTCTTCCCCTCACCTGCTGACTCCAACGTGCACTTTGCGCAGGCTGCGAAGGCTGTCTTGACTGGCCGCGTTCGGTCGCGTGAGCCAGACATTTCGCGGTCAGTACGATTTTCGCGAGGCCATATCGTCAAGGATATACATGCGTTGAACGCAGTGCCGTGGTTTAGGACGTACTTTCCCTGTGTGCCTGTCATCCTCATACTGCGACACCCGATAGCCACGGCAGCTTCACGGTCTCGATGGGATACACAGCGGCCAGACCGTACGTTCTATGGATTGGCTCGCTTTCTCGCAACCACGAAGGGACGTGCGGAAGCGGAGGCCAGCTCGGAAAGTCTGGGACTGGCACTAGAGACGTACGACCGGTTCAGCAGCGACCTAGAGGAGCCACTGGTCCGGTATGTCGCTGAGTGGTGTATTGAGAATGCGTGTGCGGTCGCTGCGGCGAACGATTTCGGTATCAAGCTGTGCTTCTATGAGCATCTTGTCCTAGATCCACGTGGAGTATTCAGAGACCTGACAAGCGAGCTGGGCATTGCGGCCACCGTTAGCCAAAGGCTAGACCCCACGCGACCGTCCTCAATGGACGTTTTCGCTCGAGCGGCATCGGCCCGGGATAACGAGTCTCGCTATAGTCTGCTCGGCGACTGGCAGCAAGAAGTTACACCTTCAGCGACTGCAAGATGCATAAGGGTTCTTGAGGAGTTTGGCATGGCGCACCTATACGATGCGCAGCCAACGCCACGAGCGACGAGGACTAGTCAGTCCTCGTCTTACTGAACTTTGGGATCAGATTCTAGAACTCTCAGCTACGGGTTCGTCGCACCAGCGCACTGTAGCCAGGTGTCTGCGCAAGCTAGCCCAGAACAAGCGCCGTGACCACGAGGCCATCGACGCTGAACAGGACCACAAGGTTCCACGACCCGATCAACGCCCACGCGATTCATACGGCGCCGCTGTATACGATCCGGCGCCGCTTGGACAGTCCCAAACGTTGTCCACCGCCCTGCTGCCCGCAGCAGCTCTACGAAGCCGTAAAGCAGCGGCGCATAGATAGAGAACGCACGAGAGGATCCGAATCCACTCGGGATGTTTGAGGCGGCAGCTATGGGCTGTCCGGTGATCTGTTTCGAGGATACTGGTGGTGCAGCCGAGCTTGCCAGTGTTGGCGGCGCGATGGCTGTACCATACCTCGACGCCGCAGCAATGGCCTCTGCGGTTGCCGTCGACTCGCCCGCGAAGCGGACGCGGCTGGAGCCCGCAGGCCGCAGGATCGTCGGAGAGGCGAACGATCCCGAAAAGGTGGCAAAGAGGATAGGCATAGCTGTTAGCCAATGCGTGACCGAATCGACTAGATGAGCGTGGTCTTTTCATCCACTGAGCCGTGAGCTAAACCGACCAGTGCTCTAGCGACTGGCCGGTAAACGCGCGCAGCCGTTCGGCGTCATCCGCAAATATTCTCTTCGCAGGCGTCCATAGGCAATCGGCTACGGCTGGCTTGTCACGCTGCGGTGCGCGTAGCGAGCCCAGAACGCGGCCGATGCCACGTCTGCCACCCCAGGCCATTATAGTCGGCTCGTCAAGTACTTTACCCATCGCTTCGAGCAGTGGATATCTATGCGCCGCGTTGTGCACTCGCTCCCAGTCCGGGCTCACAAAGTCGTCAGCCACTCCAAGAAACCGAAAGACGCGGGACAGCGTCTGCCTGCGCTCTCGCACCAGTTGCTCAAAAGGCACGATTAGGATCTGGCGTGCCTCAAACCATGCTAGGTACTGTTGTAGCTGTAGCCAGTAGCAACTGCGCAGTAGGTACGCGCTGCTCGTCAGCCGAGGTGAGCGAAGTACATCGGACAGGCTGCGGCGCTCTCTGCCGAGCCCACGGACATGCAGGTAGTGCGAGACCATGCGATCGACCGGGTCACGCACCGCGTACATCAACTTGACTTCCGGAATCGCTTCGTGAATGCGCTGCGGTACACCAGTGGTATGCGGGTAGTTGGTGTACGCGGTGCTGGCCTCCCCGTGCACCTGCGCCGTACCGATAAAGTGCCCCCGGTACCACTCCGGACCCCGGTCCCACTGTGATTCTAGTGTTGGACGCGAGACGGGGCCTGCAAAGTAGGACAGCTCCTTTTGACTGCTCAGTCTAATTTCAGGATGCGCATCCAGATATCTGTACAGACTTGTGGTGCCAGCCTTGTGAGCCCCAATGATCAGAAGCGTTGGCCAGCGGCCTTCGCCGTCTGCCGCTATTCGCTGCGCCCGGTTACGCGAGACCGTGAATGGCGAGTGCCACATGGTGCTCCTCTCACTGAATGGCATCGACCAGTCTCGCATATGCATCGGCCGCTGCCTTGATGCTGAACTGGCTTTCGGCTTGGGCACGGCCAGCGGCTCCGTGAGCTTCACGCAGTGGACGATCGGAAACGTAGCGCGCCAGTGCAGCCGCGAGGGCGTCCGCGTCGCCTGGCGCCACCAGGAAACCAGTGACGCCATCGTCCACGACCTCGCACAGTCCGCCATTCCGCGTCGCGACGACCGGCAGGCCACATGCCATTGGCTCCACTGCGGCCATCCCGAACGTCTCGATCCAGGTGTCGCTCGGCACCGCTGCAACGTCACACTGTTGCCAGAAAGCGGACGGATCCTCCACCCAGCCGACCATGCTCACATCATCCTCAATTTCGAGGCTGACCACGAGCCGTTCCAGCGCCTGCTGTTCTGGACCACCGCCCGCGACCAGGAGATGCACTGGTTCACTCTCATTTCTGTCCCTCAAGATCCTCATCGCCCGCAGCAGCACATTTATGCCCTTTCCTGCGCAGAGCCGTGAGGTGACGCCAACTACCGTTCCCTCTCGCCCGCGACCGTCGCGTTGCGCCGATACACGGTAGTGACGCGTATCTACGCCGTTGTAAATCACGACGGGCGTGCCTTTGTGTGGAGAGCGACAAAGGCGCTCGCATGCGAACCTGGACACGGCCACATGTTGGTCGGTAGCCCAAAGACCCATCCGCCAGTCGAGGCTCTTGCAGCTCCGTCGGAACCATGAGTTCCGATCCTCGACTAGCTGCGCGCCGTGCTCGACCGCGATCACGGCACCCCGGTATCCCCCGAACCGCAGCGCCCCGGCCAGGTACCCAGGCCAGCTGAGTATTGCAGCGTGCTGTCCGCACTCGCTGATCAGCTTGGCGAATCGCCGTGGTCTATAGACAACCTCTCGCCCGCGTTTGGCTCCATACACCGCGTAAGGGACTCCTAGCGCATCAAGCCGCTGTGGCATAGGCCCTCGTCCGTCGATCAGCACGACCGTCGCTCGAACCCCGGACTTGCGCAGCTCAGCGGCGAGGCCGACGCCGAACGTCTCCGCTCCTCCAACCCGTCCTGAGAACAACACGATCGCAATTTCAGGGACACCTCGCACCGCCGGTTTAAGCTCGCCGTCTGTGGTAGAGCTCATCGCACTAGGCGCGCTGGATATGAATTTAGGCACGCGCGATAGCCTTGCGCGCCATCGGGCAGAATGCTCGCTCACCGTCACCCTCGCTGGCGACGATACGGTTTACGGTCTGCTCAAGAGCCTCCAGTTGATCCAGCTTACGATGCAGGCGCCCGCTCTCTGTTAGGGCGGCGATCGCGCGGAGCGCTCGTCGTGCCACACGGTGCGTGCGCCGCACGACAGACCAAGACACCGCTGCTCTCCGCGGGCCGTAGTCCATCGCGACGAGCTCCAGCCAGCTCATCAGACACCATGCCATAGGCTTGATTCGGCGGTCAAGCGACCCATCCGATGACGACGTCCCCGCCGCGTGCACACCCCAGATCGCGTCGGTCCCGCGCAGCGGCAGCTGTGCGCGGCGATACCGCGCGCCGAGCTCCTGGTCCTCGTAGTACAAGAAGAACCGCTCATCGAACCCTCCAACGTCAAGAAACTCTGTCTTGCGGACGATCATGAGCGCACCACACGCCCACAACGCGTCACCGTGAGTCGCCAGTCGAGCGCGACGTGGCAACTCTTTGGGCCTGAACGGGCCGAGCGCCATAGTCGCGAGTTCGCTGAGCCACGAAACCCGCGCGAACATCTGTGGTTGCGCAGCACTCCCATCGTTATCGAATGCGAGTCCGGGCGCCGTCAGGCCGAATTGGTCCTCGGACATCAGGTTCTCCAGGAGGGTCCGATCGACGTGGCCTAGCACCACGTCCGGATTCATCAGGATCATATGCTCACACGTGGCAACACGTGCCCCTGCGTTGCACGCCCGTCCAAAACCAGCGTTACGGCCCATCTCGACGATGCGTGCATCCGGCGCGATTGCTGTCGCGCGTTCAAGTGTCGCGTCCTCAGAGAGGTTGTCCACGACAACGAGCTCACACTGCCCGAGAACCCTCCGCGCTGCTGCCACACACGCTTGGATGCAGTGCTCGGAATTATGGGTGACCACAACGACGCTCAGTCGCATCATGACGCTCCTGCGGTGCGCGTCATCGCCGTGGCCTGGGCGAGCCAGCCCAGAACGAGGGCCGTGACCACGAGGCCGGGGACACCGAACAACACCACGAGATTCCAAGACCCGACTAGCGCCCACGCGATCCACGCGGCGCCGCCGTATGCAATCCACCGTCGCTCGGAGAGTCCCAAGCGCCTCCAACTTCCTGCTGCCCGCAGCAGCTCGACGAAGCCGTACAGCAGCGGCGCATAGATGAAGAACGCACCTATTATTCCCATCGTCATCAGCGCGTTGAACACCCCTACGTCCGTATTACGGATCGAGCCTTCAGGCAGCCCAGCCACATAGTGAGCATTAGGATCTAGGAACCCCAAGCCAATCGGCCACTGCGAGCCTAGGACGTGGAGCATCTTGGCATCCAGTTTCGTCCGGTATCCAAAGGTCCCACTTGTGTTAGAGACAGCAGACACGCCGCTTTCAGCGCGCTCCGCCACGCGAGTCGCAGCGCCACCGATGCCCGAGTTGCCCACGTTGGCGGTCCCCACCGCGATCACAACCACTGTGAGGACCAAGACCGCCATCGCGACGCGCACTATCACGGCCGTGAAGGAACCTCCACGGATCGAATGCACCGCGACCCCCGTCACCAGCGCCACACCGATGGCGGCGTAATTGGACCGGGTCAGCCCGAGTGCCACTGAGACCGCCAGCACGGTGACGAATGCCGCCGCCGTGACGCGACGCCGTGACGCACGCCCCGCAAGAAGCCAAGCCACCGCGAAGATCAAGCATGTACTCACAAGATTACCCATCGGT
This sequence comes from uncultured Solirubrobacterales bacterium, assembly GCA_963749285.1. Lineage (GTDB taxonomy): Bacteria > Actinomycetota > Thermoleophilia > Solirubrobacterales > Solirubrobacteraceae > Palsa-744. The sequence goes on from CAVVMD010000003.1 coordinate 64,628, forward strand.
GAGTAGATGCGTAGCTGCCCGCTTGTGTCGTTCGACGACGTAGGATGCACCAGCCATGACAGTTCATGGCCACTGAGAGAACTGACGATTTGGCCCACCGCGAACGCGACGACCCCAGCCATCAGCAAACCCACACCATGTCTCACAGACTTGGACGGCAGTCTCGTCCGCACCGCGAGCGGCAGCAGGATGGCAAAGTACAGGAAGTCCCGGCCGTAGGAGACCGCGTATCTGATCGGAATGTCGTCGAGCAGGACGCTGCGGGCAAACGTTATAACCCACCACGCGACAAAGCAGGCAGACCAGATGGCAGCGATCCGCGCGACTCGCCTCTCACGACCGCCGACGATCTCCCCGCGATACCAATAGAGGGCAACAACGAGGGCGACGACTGCGACGTCCTGAATGCCAAAACTGCTCACGATCCGTCTAGACAAGTTGACCGCCGGCACCGCATTCATGATCACGAGGACCATCAGTGCGACGAAGGGTCCGGGTGCGCGAACTGCCAGCACAACTGCGCCGATAGCTACCATGGCAACCTCAACCAGCGTGGCATGGCCGGTGGCCACAAGTCGTCCAGTCGCGATCGAGCCCACGACCGTCGCCACTGCCGTCATGGACGCTCGCACCGTCCGACCCGAAGCGCTGCCCCGTAGGCGCCCCGTTAGGATGGAGCCGGCTGCCGAACTGTGGGTCGCGCGCACCCACGTACGATATTGTTCTTCGACAGGCATCATGCTCGCCAGTGTTCCAGGTTTCCCAGTAGCCTCGGCACAGCGCAGCCCACGCTCCACTGCGTCACAGATGCCGCCGTCTCTGCGCTAGGTCCATCCTCGAGGGCCGCTTCAACGGCTGATGCCAAGGCCGTCTCGGCCCGCTGCTCCACAACGTAGCCAGCGCCAGGTCGCACTATGTACCGCATATCACCAACGTCGGTCGTGACGACCGGGACTCCGCACGCCAGCGCCTCAATCAACGCGCGAGGGATCCCCTCCCAACGCGAGGTCGCTAGACATACCATCGTCCCGCGCAGGCGGTCCGCAAGATCGTCAGCGGTCAGCAAGCCAGCAAGCCGGACGTTGTCGAGGCCTCGCATTTGGACCTCGTTTTCCACGAGGCCGCGCAACGGCCCATCCCCTGCCATCCATGCCTCGAAACGCAGTCCACCCGCGCGAAGCGCCTCAAACACGTGCAACGCCAACAGTGGGTCCTTGGACTCCTCAAGACGTCCTACCCACCCGATCACGGGCTCATCCGAAGTCACATCAGCCTGTGCAGGGCGGAAGATGGCGTCGTCATACCAGTTCTCGCCGTGGCGTACCTGCGGGAACTGCTTCTTCATTGTTTCCGCCTTGCGCCTATCCATGATGTATGTACACAACGATCCGCTTACCGCGCGACGCTCAAGCTGATCGTAGCCAGTTGGTGAAAACCGCCAGAAGGACTCGCGTCCACCCCAGTGATGTGCCTGCCCTGCGCCATGTAGAAACTGCACATACGGTGAGCAGCTCATGACCTTCGCACACAGCGCCGCCGTCTCAACGCGATGAAAATGGACGATATCACACTCGAAGCGTGGGCGGAAGCGGAAGAACCCGCCAACCAGTCGCATCGTGTGCGGGATCATACGGGCTGCCGGAATGCGCGCAACAGGCATGAAATCGACTGTCGCATCAGTGCCGATGTCAACCTGCGCCCACCGACCGAGCTTGCGGGTTCCGGTCCCCGCGCCCGTGACGCCAATTAGGCTAAACCGATGACTGGGGCCGGCATGCCGAACGAGGTCGCGGATAAAGCCCTCGGTTCCACCTGCCACATGAATATCGGGGTCGTACTGATGGATGATGACGTGGTGCATGGGCTCGCGGTAAGGGATCTAGTTCAACAATGCGGGTCGAGCGTTTCCGAAACAGCCAGCCTGCTCTACCAGGCCGACCACGCGCTCGGCGATCGCCTCTTCGGAGTAGCGCCAGCGGACGAACTGGCGTGCAGAATCAGCGCGATCTATAGCGTCGCCATATGACGAGCGTATCTTGAGCAATCCTCGCCTCACGTGCTCTGGATCGATCGTCGGGAGCGCACCAATATACCCAGCGTCAGCAAGCTCGCAAAGTCCGCCCGCGCGCGACGCGAGCACTGGCAGGCCTGCATTCATCGCCTCAAGGATGGTCATGGCAAGACCCTCGGAGTGGCTTGGCAGTACAAGCACGTCGTGATCGGCAAGCAGCCCCGGAATCGCCGACCGATCGACCGGGGCACATACACTAACATTGGATGGGACCTCGAAGTCGGCTGCCAAGTCTCCGAGCTTGAGATTCCGATCTTGATGGTGCCACTCACCTACAGCGGTGACGGACACGTCGGGCGCATTATCGACTGCGGCACAGAGCACGTCAAACCCCTTGGAGCGAGAAAGCAGGCCCAAGAAAAGGGCACGAAACGGGTTATGTGGACGGCTCGACCTTCGAGGCGTAGGCCACGAATTAGAGATCGCGTTGCCGACCGCCACCATGGGCCGCGCGATCCCTGCTTCCTGCAATTCCGTACGCTGCGCCTCATATAGACAAGCGATACCGGCGACACGCGCGAAGGCGCAACGCAAGAGACGCGCCCGCAGTCCACCTTCGCGAAGGATAGCCGCGTAGGCGCCTCCGTGCAGGTATGCGATAACTGGCGTGGAAGTATTTGTCAAGAGGCCAATATCCCTCACCAAGCCCGACACATTCTGTGATATCGGGACATGAGCCACGTCCGATCGTCGACGCCGGACGTCCCGCATTGTTTGGACGAGATGCGTGATCTTCCGCACCGAGACGCGACCGCGATCGGCGTTTGAGCTAGAGACCGAGGTGTCAACGAGTGAGACCGGACCGAGCAGACGCAGCGCGCCCAATAGGCCGGCGGTCGCGGTCTCCATCCCAGACCAAGGAGGGCCTGTTGGGCCTACAAGGAGCGACGAGAATTGTCGGCGCCCATCTGAGATCATTGCTGTTGGATGCATGCTCGGGCTCGTGTTGCCCACGTCGATTAGTGGCCGTGATGTCATCGCCTTGCCAACTCACTGATAGGTGATGGCGTAGCCCGTCGCGGAGCCGTCGGCGAGCCCGTCTCGGCCGACTCCAGCGCAGCCAGTACCACTGACATCGTATTCAGGGTGGTCGGCGTCTCTGGATGCGCGGTCCCGCTCACACGCTCCAGGAAATGACGGAATTGAGTATCGTGACCCTTGTCGCGCCCTTTGCCCTTAGTCGTCTGTTTTCGTCGACCATCGTATGTGACGAGCGCCGTAAAGTCGTCCAGGATGGCCGATCGTCCCGCGGCATGAGCCTCGAAGTACTCCTTACCCAGACCCGTGGCCCCGCCCGAGCCGTACAGAATCGTCGCAATCGAGCCGTCGTCAAAGTCAAGAGCCACGCTGAAGCTCTGGGACGCCGCCAACGGCTCGCCAGGTGCCGCGCGCATCACGGTGCTCACGCGGCGTGGAAGTGCGCCGACGAACCAACAGGCGAAGTCAATGAAGTGGCAACCCTCTCCGAGCAGGCGCCCGCCTCCCTCGTCGGGATCGTTCAGCCAGTGACCTTCCGGTAGGAGCCCCGCATTAACCCGGCACAGGAGCTCGACGGGAACGTCGCGACCAGCCACATGGTCGCGCATGCTCCTGGCAAGGGGCGCGTAGCGCCGGTTGAAGCCAACGAGCAGCGGCGGTCCCTCGGCGGCCGCAGCCGTCAGCTCCTCCAGATCATCCCGCGTCAGGCAGGCGGGCTTCTCGACGAACACCGCCTTGCCACTCCTCAGCGCAGCGGTCGCATAGGCGGCATGAGTCGCATGCCGGGTGACGATCGCTACGACCTCGATTGACGGATCGGCCAGGATCTCGTCAGGGGCCAGCAGGCGATCGACTGCGAACTGATCCTTCGCCGCGTGGGCCGAGCGCCCCGAGGCGCTGGACACAGCGTTGAGCCGAAAGCCAGCGCGCTGCAGGCCAGGTGCGACCGTCCCCTGGGCGAAGCTGCCCGTGCCAATCAGCCCGGTCGATGGTGAGGACGAGGTGGGCGTCCACCTGCGCTGTCCTACCGGCTCGGCGACCGGCAGTGTGGTGGGTCCATAGGTGATGATCATCGCGAGCAGAGACGTGTCCGCCGACACCAGCGCCTCGTACGCCGCCTCGGCGTCATCGACCGAGAAGCGGTCGGTCACCAGGCCCGTGACATCGAGCCGCCCGGCCGCCACCAGCTCGACGAACGAGCGCATGTTGCGGCGCTCGGTCCACCTGACATACCCGATGGGATAGTCGAGGCCTCGCTCCTCGTACTCGCTGTCGTAGCGACCCGGGCCGTAGGAGCGGGACAGCCTCAGGTCGAGCTCCTTCTCGTAGTAGGGCGCCCGTGGGATCGCCAGGCCGACGTCGCCCACGATGACGACCCTGGCCCTGTCGCGGGCCAGTTGCGCCGCCAGCTGCACTGGATCGTCCGACGGCGTGGCGGCCGTGATCAGGACCGCGTCGCAATCCCCGGCTCCAGTAGGTAGATGACTGCCGTTCAGCTGTGAGCGCTCGAAGACCACATCCGCCGCTCCGACAGCGCGAGCCCGCTCGAGCAACGCTGACGAGAGGTCGATCCCAACGACGCGGCAGCCGGCGGTTCGGAGAAGCTGACCGGCGAGTTGACCGACCAGTCCGAGCCCGATGACCGCGACGGTCTCGCCGAGTCGGACATCCGCCTGCCGCACGCCGTGCATCGCGATGCTGCCGACGGTGGCGAAGGCGCCGCTCTCGAAGTCGACCTCGTCGGGGAGCGGGACGCACAGGTTCGACGGAACGTGGTCCACCTCGGCGTGGACCGCATAATCGGCTCCTCCACACGCCACACGGTCTCCCGGGGCGATATCGCGCACGCGCGAGCCCACGGCCAGCACAACCCCGGCGGCGGAGTATCCCAGCGCGGAAGGCTGATCGAGGCGGGAGCGAACGGCGCGAATGGTCTCGCGGACCCCGTCGCGCTGGGCCTTCTCAATCACCTGCCGAACCTGATCGGGGCGTGCCCGAGCCTTACCTATCAGACTCTGTTGGCCCGTCTTGACCTTGCTGCGCTCCGTTCCCGCACTGAGCAGGCTCGCGCGCACGTCGACGAGCACCCCGTGTGGCGAGACGGTGGGGTTGGGGACATCGATGACGGAGATGCTTCCATCACGCAGGCGCTGGGTGACTTGCTTCATGTGGCCTTTGCCTGCGCCGTTGCACCCGGGAGCGAGTTGAGAGGCGCGTAGCCGTCGCCGTCGATGAACGTGCGTTGCCACAGCTCGAGCGTCAAGAGCGTCCAGATGCGCAACGCGTGATCGGCTTCGTCGCGCTGGTTTTCGGCGATCAGTCGCTGTACTGCCTGCGGCTTAAACAGTCCGCGAGCTCGCACCGAGTCGGGCGATAGGAGCTCGGCTACGGCCGGGCGCAGGCTGCCGACCAGCCACGCTCGTGCGGGCGCGGTGAACCCGGCCTTCGGCCGCCAGATGACCGACTTGGGAAGTACGCCCTCCATGGCTTGCTTAAAGATGTACTTTCGCGTGGTGCGTCTCAGCTTGAGGCTCGGAGGTATCCGCGCCGAGAGGGCGACGACCTCATCGTCGAGCAGCGGCACCCTGACCTCGGTCGAGGCGGCCATGCTCATCTTGTCCGTGTAGGCGAGGTTCAGGCAGGGCAGGAACGTCTTGAGATCGACGTACAGCAGCTGATTGAGCCAGTCCTCACCCCGGACGTTGTTCAGGTACTGGCGGTGACGCGCGAAGGGGTCCGATGTGAGGGCCCCGACGTCGTCGTTGAGCAGGCTGCCGAGCTCAGACGTTTGGTAGTAGGAGGAATGGGTCAGATAGCGCTCCTGGGTCGAGCCCTCGAGGCTCCGCACGAACTTCAGGAGGTTGCGGCGATGCGCGCGTAGGCGCCCGGGTCGACCGACGGTGAGATGGCTCTCTATCTGCTCGCGTGCCAGGCGCCTCATCCCCACGGGAAGCAGATTGAGGGTGCGAGCGAGACGAGCCGCCAGATGCCGGGGGTATCCTGCAAAGATCTCATCCCCGCCCATGCCGCTGAGGATGACGGTGAGCTTCTCGCGCGCCGCGGCGCACACCAGGTACGCGCTGATCGCGGCGGGGTCGGCGATCGGCTCATCCATGTGCCAGACCAGGCGAGGCAACAGCTCCGCCACCTCGGGCTCGACGATCCGCTCGTGATAGTCGATCGGGAACGCCTTGGCGATCTCGCGCGAGTAGCGCACATCGTCGGGCACGACGTCGTACTCCAGATCCTCCTTCGTGAAGCCGATCGTGTAGGTGCTGACCGTCCCCGCCGCAGCGGCCATCTCCGCCACTATGGCGCTTGAATCGAGACCGCCACTGAGGAAGCTGCCCAAAGGCACGTCTGAAACCATCTGGCGCCGGACGGCTGATTGGACAGCCTCGCGAGTGGTAGAAGCCCAGTCCTGATTGCCGTCCTCGGGCGCGAAGCGCATGTCCCACCACTGTCGGATGCTCAGACCCTCGTGGTCATAGGTGGCGCAATGACCAGGGGGGAGCTTCATCACCCCCTCGAACAAGGTGCTCGGGTCGGGCACCCACAGAAAGGTCAGGTACTCGGACAGCACGGCCGTGTTCATCCTCGGGCGGCCGATGATCGGAAGGAGGGCCTTGACCTCGGAGGCGAACGCCAGCATTCCGTCGCTGCTTGAGTAATACAAGGGCTTGACGCCCAGCCGATCGCGTGCGAGGAAAAGGGCCTGTACCTGGGTGTCCCAGATCGCGAAGGCGAATATGCCATTGAGGCGATCCAACATCTCAGCCCCATAGCGGGCATACATCGCGAGCAAGACCTCGGTGTCGGTCTCGGTGGCAAAGCCGAAGCCATCACGTTCGAGGTCTCTTCGCAGCTGCTTGAAGTTGTAGAGCTCCCCGTTGTATGTGATCCAATAGCGGCTGTCGCCATAGGACATCGGTTGCGCGCCGCGCGGAGTCGGATCGATGATGCTCAGGCGCCGATGTCCCAAACAGGCCGGCACCGATCCGTCAACGCCGGGGAAGCAATGCACGCCATCCCCGTCGGGCCCACGGTGGATCATCAGCCGTGTCATCGCCACGACAGTCTCCTCGTCGGCACTTCCTATGCACCCGCAGATCCCACACATGATTGGACGCAGCAGGATCCGCTCAGGAAGCTTTGTCGAGATGGCCATGACGCGGAGAGCTTCCTTCCAATAGCGCCGCGGCCGACGCAAGGCCAAGCGCCACGGGCGCGTCGCACCACCGTATGTAGAACACACGCGTGGTTCCCCAGCGCTGCCGACGGAAGATGGCGTGGCAGTTCCGATGCATCATGTCCATCAACGTGTACTGAGCTACGCGACTTACGGTCTCGGTCGGCACGGAGATCGCGTTGCGCCAGGCGCGTCAGCACCGTCATGCCCGTCCCGGCGCTGTGGGAGTCCTCCGGGTAGCGCTTGCCACGCCACAGCCTCGCGCGGCCCTCGGAGTCGAAGAAGTCCGACATATATACGCGCGCGCCCCGCTCGATGGCGGAGGGAATCCGCGGATCCACGCCCTCCAGCCGGCACAGGGAGTCAAGGACGTAGCCTGTGTGGAAGCCATCCACCCACTCAAGGCCAGCGGCCTCACCGTACGGCCAGGTGCCGTCATCTCGCTGCGCATCCAGCGTACGTGCGGTGGCGATCCGCACCGCCTCGGACGCGCCCGGGGCGTCGTGGGCAAGCTCATGCACCAGGGCGGCGCCCAGCAGGTTCGCGTTGTGGACGAGCCGATCGCTGTGGCCGTGGTAGGCGAAGTAGCCCTCCTCCGGCAGGAACAGCTCGCAGGCCACCCATCGCGCCGCGCGCTCGGCCCGTGCGCGCCACGCGGGCTCATCGAACGTGACCGCCGCCTCGGCCAGCGCGTTCGCCGAGAACGCGGTGGCCACGACATTTGGGCTGCCGCCGGGGTAGTGGCTCCAGCGCGTCTGAGTATCCCACGGATAGCCCCACGCATCCTCGCCGCAGGTCGTGTCATCGAAGAGGGTCCGCAACGCGTCCCGCGCCAGCTCGCGCAGATGGGCATCCTCGCCAGCCGCCACAAGCCGGGACGCCGCCTGGCCGAGCAGGGCGGGAGCCAGCGGCACCCTGACCTCGGTCGAGGCCGCCATGCTCATCTTGTCCGTGTAGGCGAGGTTCAAGCAGGGCAGGAACGTCTCCAGATCGATGTACAGCTCGAGGTCCGCGCGCAGCTCCCGGAAGTTGTAGAGCTCGCCGTTCTAAGCGATCCAGTACCGGCCGTCGGCGTATGACATCGGTTGCGCGCCGCAAGGAGTCGGATCGATGATGCTCAGGCGCCGATGCCCCAGTGCGGCAGGCACGTACCCTTCAACGCTGGGAAAGCAGCGCACGTCCTCGCCGTCGGGCCCGCGATGGGTCATCAGACGTGTCATTGCGACCCACGATCTGCTCGTCGGCGCTTCCTACGCGTCCACAGATTCCGCACATAAGCAGCGTCAGGGTAGCGAAAGACAGACCTTACTTCGCTAGAGGCGCGGCTTCCAGTCCAACGTGTCACCCTCATCAGCGCTTTCGATGTAGGATCACGATCACGGCGTTCGCCGGATCCACAATGACACGAGCAATGCCATGTGAGCTGCGCAGCTGCGTAGGCACGGGATGCCATCGTCCTTCATCACTAACTGCAGCACCACCAAGCAGAATGCCGTTATTTGCTTCTATAGACGGGCCGGTCAGGGCCTCCTCCGTGGCTGTATAACCAGAGGTAGGAATAGATACAGGTTGAGGCAAGCCCACTATGTCCAGATTGTCAATTGCGATTTTGACTGTGCCCTCAGGCGTTAGGGTAGCCCAGTCTGTAAGATCTGGAAGTGGACTAGGAGCAATCAAGCGAACTGGCACAAACTGGCCACCCTCAAGCTGCCGAGCAGCGAGAAGGCCATAGTACTCTGGCTGTGCCGTGACATCTCCAGCACGCGCAGCTTGACTGCTTGAGGCGCAGATCTGGTTCTCGCTATTGAAGCCACAGAAGCCAACGCCACCATGGAAGTTCAGGCCACCCACGCCACTGTCGCCAGCGCGCAGCGACCAATCCAACGACCACAGCGCGCCGGCAAACGCCGGGCTGGCGTCGACTCTCCCACATGCGGCGCTGTTGGTCTCATCGACCCGTGTCGGTCGACTTGTGATGGCCTTTGCTTTGGCAAGCGCGGCGAGGAATGAGTCCTCATGTTCGCGCACGGCTGGTGACAACAATTCTGTGACAGTTGGCCGTGGGACAGGCGGCACAGTGTTGGGACACTTGTTGATTGGATAGTAATGTTGCGTTAGCTCGGCGAATATGCGTGCAGCAGCTCCGATCTGGATCAGCCACCGACCGCCCTCGGTCAACTCCGGTCCATAGATGGCCACGCCCGGTGTTGCCGCGGTCAAGGCCTTGCTGTAGTCCTTGGCTTCGCGGAGGTATTCGTCGGGGTCATATGTAGGGGGCCGCAGATTGACCTTGCTACCGCCGAAAGCGTCGGGCTCATTGCCGATCTCAATGCCCGCAAGCTCGGGGCCGAGAATCTTTCGTGCATAGCGGGCCTCATTAGCAGCACGCGCTGGTTCAAAGTGACCAAGATCAACACCGAGAATCACTCTCCACCCAGTTGCAGTCAACAATCTACGCAGCATGGAGAGATCCATTGGAGTCACAGTGCTTGTCGCCCACGAAGGAGGCGGTTCGCCACTGCTTGTCCACCATGAAGAGTCCACACTGCCCCCACCGATCCGCAAGACCGACGGTCCCAGTAGCCGCATCAGCCGAACAAGACGGGGATTACTCACGACAAGGCGGCCTGTGGTCAATTCCTTGGCCTCCATAGATATTCCCACCGCACCGGGAGCGAACTCGTTCCCGGGCTGACTTGTGTCCACCCGCAGAACTGCGACTGGGGCTAGCTGTGCACCGGCAGACGATCGAGCCAACGCCCACGCACCGGCTGCCGCCACCACGACAACACACACAACCAGTGCACAACGGTCACAATGAGCCCTGATCCTGGATATCCAGCTTGGCGTCATCTTACGCTTCTCTTTCCTTCAAGACGCGGCGAGCGAGGAAGCTCGCATGCACGCATAGGTCTACCCATCGGTCGCTCTCTAGTCATACCACCATCTCGCCTCTTTCATTCAGACAATTTGTGGCAGCTCAGAGAGTTGTGCTCGACGCAACTGTAGCTTAATGCTCAGGAGACAGCAAGTAACGCAGCCGCCGACGCAAATCCGAGCGCCACGGGCGCGTCGCACCAGCGCGTGTAGAACACGCGCGTGGCCCCCCAGCGCTGCCGGCGAAAGATGGCGTGACCGTTGCTCTGCATCATGCGCGTCAGCGTGTACCGGGCCACACGGCTCACCGCCTCGGCCGGCACGAGATCGCGTTCCGCCAGGCGTGTCAGCACCGTCATGCCCGTTCCTGCGCTGTGGGAGTCCTCCGGGTAGCGCCTGCCGCGCCACAGCCTCGCGCGGCCCTCGGCGTCGAAGAAGTCCGACAGGTATACGCGCGCGCCCCGCTCGATGGCGGAGGGGATCCGCGGATCCACGCCCTCCAACCTGCACAGCGAGTCCAGGACGTAGCCGGTGTGAAAGCCGTCCACCCACTCGAGGCCCGCAGCCTCGCCGTAGGGCCAGGTGCCGTCAGGTCGTTGCTGGTCCAGCGTCCGCGCGGTGGCGATACGGACCGCCTCCGCAGCTCCTGGAGCCTCGGGAGCGAGCTCGTGTACCACAGCCGCGCCCAGCAGATTTGCGTTGTGGACGAGCCGATCGCTGTGGCCGTGGTAGGCGAAGTAGCCCTCCTCCGGCAGGAACAGCTCTCGGGCCACCCATCGCGCCGCGCGTTGGGCACGCGCGCACCATGCGGGCTCATCCAGCGTGACTGCCGCCTCGGCCAGCGCGTTGGCCGAAAACGCCGTGGCCACGACATTCGGGCTACCGCCGGGGTAGTGGCTCCAGCGCGTCTGGGTATCCCACGGATAGCCCCACCCGTCCTCGCCGCAGGTCGTGTCATCGAAGAGGGTCCGCAACGCGTCCCGCGCCAGCTCGCGCAGATGGGCATCCTCGCCAGCCGCCACAAGCCGGGACGCCGCCTGGCCGAGCAAGGCGGGAGCCTTGGGGACCAACGAGTGCCGGCGACGGTACAGACGGCGAATGTCCACCGGCGAGCGAGCGTGCAGCTGAATGATCGCCTGGCGCCGGCGCCGCCCGCCGACGAGGGGCGCGGGCCAGCGGACGAACAGGCCGTCATACGGGTCCGGTCCCCGCCACCGCGTTCGGGCCGCCAGCTCGATGAGACGCCTCGCCGCGTCGCGCAGCGCTTGGATCTCGCTTGCCTCGGTCACGACGCGCGACGATACCCTGTCCGTCGTGCTACCCGAGGAACGAGACTCGGCCGCTGCCCCCGACCGCGCGATGGTTCTCGGCTGCGCCATCGATCGGCTCGACATGCCGCAGACTCTGGCGCGCTGCCAGACGATCATCGAGCAGGGCACGTTCGCCCAGCAGGTCTCGATCAACGCCGTGAAGATCGTCGCGCTCAAGCAGGACGCCTACATGCGCGAGGTGGTGGGCAAGTGCGAGCTCGTCAATGCCGACGGCCAGTCGGTCGTGTGGGCCTCGCGACTGCTCGGCGACCCGCTGCCCGAGCGCGTCCCCGGGATCGACCTCATGCACGCCCTGATCGCGATGGCCGAGCGGGAGGGCTACGGCATCTACATCCTCGGCGCCCGCCGCGAGGTGCTCGAGACAGCCATCCAACGTCTGCGCGAGACACACCCCCGCCTGCGCATCATGGGATACCACGACGGCTACTTCTCCGACGAGCAAAACCCGGAAGTGGCCCGCGCGATCCGCGACTCCGGGGCACAGATCCTCTTCGTGGCGATGAGCACCCCCCGCAAGGAGCACTGGCTGGGCGAGTACGGCCCCGGCCTGAACGTACCCTTTGCCATGGGCGTCGGCGGAGCGATCGACATCGTCGCCGGCGTCACACGCCGGGCGCCGCGCGCCTGGCAGAACCTGGGGATCGAGTGGCTCTACCGCGTCCTGCAGGAGCCACGCCGGCTGCTGCCCCGCTATCTCGTCACAAACGTCCGGTTCGGTGTCCTCGTCGCGCGTGGACTGGGCGCTCGCGTGCTCCCCGCGGCTCTGGGTAAGTCGGGAGCGGGCGGCAGGGGTGACGGACCCATTGCACGAAGCTGACCTGCTGCACTTCGTTCAGGCCATCAAAAGAAACCCAAGCGTGTGCCGTTAGTGGGTTGTGCGACCGTGTGTGTCACATTAGTCTGGCTGCGCGAGGATCTCCGGGATGACGACGAGCGCCGTGTCGCTACAGTCGGGTCGGCTGTTTCCGTGGCGTCGTACGCTCGGCGCGGCGAGCGGATTCAAGTCCCCGGTGGTGGCCTTTCTTGGCGCGACGCTGCTCGTGCGCGTTCTGACCGACGACCTCTCCTCGCCGTACAGCCGCCACTCCGGCAGCCTCAACCTGGCGGGCGGGATCGCGGTGCTGTTCATCCTCGTGGCTGTCGGTCTGCTGCTCCGTCGGCGCCACGGCGTGCTGCCCACGGCCCTGGCCGTGCTGTGGCTGTGTGTGTGGACGGCCGTGGCCGTCAACACCAGCGGCGCATCGACCGAGACGCTGCGTGAGGGCGTGCGCGAGCTTTCGGTCGTCGCACTGGCCGTGATCGTATACAACGCGCGTGGAGCCGTGACCGTTCCCGTCGCCACGCGCCTGGTTCAGTTCGTCGGCTTCGCTCCAGCGCTTGTCGCCCTCTACCAACTCGCAACGCACACGGGTATGGACGTCTCGGGCCAGCTCCGCTCAAATGGCACCTTCGCCCAGCCAAACAGCGCGGTCATGTTCTTTGCGATAGCAGTCACCGCCTCGCTGTGGCGGTACCTCGACTATGGGCGACGCCGATCCGACGCGCTTCTTGTGACACTCTTCGCAGCCGCCGTCATCTCAACTTTCAGTATTGACGGCCTGATAACCCTGGTCGCCATGATGGTGGCACTCGGAGCGCTGCACTCCGGTCCCTTGCGCGACAAACTTGTCCCCTATATGGTCGGGGTACTTGTCGTCTTGGTGTTTTTCGCGACACCCCTCGGCGCGCAACGCATCGTCAAGGAGTCGTCAACGAGGCTCGCGACCGCGGAAGGTCGGAAACCAAACACCGACCTCTCCTGGCGCTTGCATAAGTGGAAAACGCTCATACCGAACTGGGAACGCTCCCCGCTCTTTGGTCAGGGCCTCGGCACGACCACGACCGAAGAAGCCATACCCAAAAATGCGTTTGCCGGCCTCCCACCTCTCAACGAATACGTACGCTACCTCGTTGAGACCGGAATCGTCGGTCTGATGATCCTGCTTGGAGCGCTCACCATCCTGATCAGTAAGCTCGTCCGCCGGCGACGAATCCCGGGGACACTGGACGCAGGCACCCTTAACGCACCGACGCTCGCACTCGTCATCATAGTGGGATGTCTCGTAAACTCACTTGCAGACAACACATTCCTCAACAGCCCTACGTCCTACGCCGCCGCGCTGATCGTCGTCGCCGTCCTGGCCTACCCAACCGTCGAGGTGCGACGTGCGCCGGTCCTGCAAACGGCGTGACCACCTGTGGCTTCTCGACGCTGGCGCCGAAGGCGAAGCGCTCCTGAGCTGTCTTTACTCTATCACAATCTGTCCCCTATATAACTCACAATCCGGCAGACCATTTATTCATAATCTGCCTGATCCCCGTGGTAGTCTTCATAGATGTTGGAAAATCTCCTTGCACGCCACGTCCGCCCACAGGTTCTCGAAGCGCTTGCCGAGAGCCGCGCCGTCGCGCTCCTGGGGGCCCGGCAGGTCGGTAAGAGCACGCTCGTTACAGACATCGCGGCAAACGAGCACCCGCCCGGCGCACTGATCTATACCGGAGCCGACACGCTCCCGTTCGGCGACCGCCTCGCCGCCGTACCCCTCAGCGGACTGTGGCACTGAAACGCACTCACCCTCGAACGACGGGAACACCACTTCGCGCGGATCGTCGTCCACCCCGCACTTTGATCGTTCATCACTTCGGTCCCGATCCCACCACGGTCGGCGGTATGGCCACTGTCATCCGCGTGCTCACCGAACATGATGTCGGAGGCGACGTCGTCGACTTTCACTCGACATGGAGACCTCAATCACCTCTAATCACCACCCGGCTCGTCGCGGCTTCCGCGCGAGCGCTCCTGCAAATGCCGGCTGCCCAAGTAGCTCACATACATCTTTCCGAGAGAGGCTCATTCCTCCGGGAGGGGCCACTGGTCGCACTGGCACGCAAGCGAGGCCTCGTCACAGTTGCGACGATTCATGGCGCTTCGTTTATACCGTTCGCAGGCAGATATCCATGGCTTGTGTCTACGGTGTTGAGGCGTGCACACGCAGTGACTTGCTTGGAGCAAGGGACCCTCGACGTCGTCCGGCGCAGCGCACCTCGCGTTCACTCCGAGATCATGCCCAATCCTGTTTTGGTTGACGACAGCTTTTCACCCGCAGATAGGACGGATGAGCTGGTCGTATTCGCCGGCGAGATCAGCCTGCGAAAGGGCGCTGATGTCTTGCATCGGACGTGGCGACTCGTGGCGCAACGACGTCCAGCAGCACGATGTCTGATGGTGGGCCCTGCGGCCGACTTTGCGCCTCCTGACGCAGAGCGCCTCGAGGTGCGATCGCCGGTGGATCCCATCGAGATGAAGGAGATCTTGCGACGCGCCCGCGTGGTCGCGTTGCCTGCACGCGCAGAGGTAGTGCCAATGGCCTTGACAGAGGCAATGAGCCTTGGGCGACCGTTCGTCAGCACCCCAGTTGGGGGTATCCCCGATCTCGCCGGCGCGGGAGGAATGCTTGTGCCCGTTGACGACGAGATCGGCTTAGCGGATCGTCTCACGGACTTACTGGCCAATCCCGACCTCGCTCGGACTATCGGCGAACGCGGCCGGCAATTCTGCAGAGACACACAAAGCGTCGAGGCTATAGACGCTCGTCTCCGAGAGTTGTATACAGCCGCAGCTACCGAGCAGCATTCATGCGCTTCGGCGCAATGAACCTTATGGCAGCGTTTCGGGGACGCGCACCAGACGAGTCATCGTCAGCCCATACCGAGCCAGCACACCCGCGCAGCGACCAAGGGACGATCTCGCCCCTCGTCTTGCTCCGTGCTGCGCCTGCTGATCCAAGACCTCACGTGGTGGGAGCAGCTGGCGCCTTACGAACGCGCCGAAGCCCCCCCGGGGCGCCAGCAGCCCGTCGATCAACCCCATGTCAGCATATAGCTGGGACCGACTCGAGTGTGGGTTGGGGTTCGCGAGCCGCACGGCCATGCGTCCGCGAAGACCGAGCTTGTGCGCATCCCCGACGATCTGCGCCGCCGGCAGGCCCACCATCCTCTCGGCCACCTCAACCGCGGCCGGAATGACGCGCGCCAGCGCGGGATAGACGCCCAGCAGCTCATCGAGCGCGCCGGGCGACAGCTCGGCGCCATAGACATCCCACCAAGCGCTCAGGTCGGTCGCCAGGCGCAGGTCGATGAAGCCGTCCCTCGCGTAGAACAGCAGCAGGGCGGCGAGCTCGTCGACAGGGGCAGGGCGCCACTCGCCCAATGGATCCACGGCGGGTGGCAGCAGCCGCTCGCGCGCGAAGCTGCGCTCGTACCAGTGGACGCGCCAGTGCAGCTCCACCGGCGGCAGCTCTTCTCGCTCGTGGAGAAGCACGAAGTGCAGCAGCGGCAGCCCGCACTTCTGCACGTAGTCAGTGGGGGCCTCATAGCCCAGTCCGCGCACGATCTCCACCGCCCCCTGCAGCTGCTCCGGCGCCACGAGCAGATCGATGTCGCTGGACAGACGCCGGCCGGGGTCGCCGTAGATGGCCTCGCCCATGAGCGGGCCCTTCAGCGCGGCGCAGCGAATCCCGGCATCGGCGAGCATGGCCACCACGCGCAGCGAGATGAGCTGCAGGAAGGCGCCCTGCCGGCGCCCTGCCTCCAGCGCCTGCTCGACCGCGGCGGCGAAGTCATCGCTCGCGCGCCTGGCCGCGAGATCCAGGATACGCGGGCCCATCGTGGGCAGCAGCTTGCGCGAGCGCAGCGTCTCGGCGAGTCGTGACCAGTCCACCTCCACCGTCAGTCGCCCGGCCTGCTCGCGCATCGCTCGCCGGCGGGCGGCTGTGCCGGCGCTGAGCAGGATCAGCTGCCGTTCGGCTTGGGAGCTGGACATCGAGATTCAGCGCGGCATGGTAGTCGATGGAGCACAGGCTCCGGACGCCGCACGTTGAGGTCAGGATTCGCTGTGCAGTTCCATCTTCAGCAGCTGCAGATGACTCCAGGGAAAGGACGCCATGAGCTTCTGCGCTGTCTTGCCTTCGAAGTAACCGTGCGGACCGGTGTACGGGTTCGTCCCGGTGGGGATCGGATCCTGCGCATAGAAGGCCACGTTCGATGCCGTATCTCTGATGAAGATTCCGTAGCGCTGCGCCGCTTCGGCCATCATCAACGTCAACCGAGGAAGGTGCAGCGATGCGAGGTCGAGGTTGGGTTCGAGCCGCAGATGTGCGCCCTCCGGCAGCGATTGCGGTTCGGTGGACACCCCGTCGGTCCGCTCGGCAGGGGAGGCATAGATCCCCGCACGCGTGTTGGGAACCGCCATCGCCAGAGCATGATTGATCTCGCCCCGTTCGAGGTCTTCCAGCGTGATCAGCCCACCGGCGATCGACAGTGAGGACGCACTCGCCCCCCACCAACGCGTCGCGCCAGGCCAGGCTTCGGGACCATACGCACCTGAATCGGACGACACGTTCTGGATCGCCCCACCCCAGGAGGCCTGCCAGCCTGCTTCGGTTTTTTCCAGCCGCCAGAACTCCCACAGCCGATCCGTGCTCGGCTGCCACACCACGAGATGCTCATCGGTGCCGGCCGCGGGCTGGGCATTCCCCGGCAACGGAACCGCATCCCAAGCCGACTGCAACACAGGCGTCCGCGAGGCGTTTTCAAGCGTCACCTTCACCGTGGGCTGATCGGCGGGCACCGTATAGATCGGAACGCTCCAAGAGGTCGTGTTGATATTAGCTGGGCCTTTTTTGGCTTCCACCGCCTTTGCCATCTCTTCATTTAGGGCGCCCACGATCGCCGCCGAGCTCGGGTCCAACGGCGCGTCGGCAGGCAGTTCTTCATTCCAGAAGCTGGTGGGTGAGAAGAAACTAAATGGAGCCGATTCTTCCTTAACCTTTTCTTCCTTTGGTTTTTCTTCACGGGCCTTTTCTTCTTCGAGTTTTTCTTCCTTTGCCTTTTCTTCTCTCGCCTTTTCTTCTCGGGCTTTTTCTTCTTCGACAGGCTGCTTTGGTTCTTCGACCGGCTTAGTTTCTTCAGTTTCTTCAACAGGGGGTTTGGTTTCTTCAACAGGTGGCGTGGATTCTTCGACGGGGGGTTTGGTTCCTTCGACGGGCTGCTTTGGTTCTTCGACCGGAGGATTGGGTTCTTCAATCGGGGGGGACTGTTCAACCGGCGTTTTCGATTCGACCGGCGGGGTCGGCGTCTTGGTTTCGACCGGCGGGGTGGGAACCACCGGCGACTTGTCCGAGCCGCCCGGGGATCCCGTGGATGGACCGGGTTCTGAGCCTGGTACTTCGAGCGCTTCCGTGGGGAGAGCGCCACCGATCACGGGTATCTGTATCCCCGGGGATGCGACGGCCGGCACCGAGGAGGGCCCTGAGCCAGACGGCTTTCCGGCGACGGCCGGCTTGGTCGTGACTGCACACGACTTGCCCGCCTTGCGATGTTTGCCGGCGCGAGCCACCTTGACACACTCGGTCCGCCGCTCAGACGATGACTTCCTACGCCTCCCCCGCCGCTTCCAGGCGCGCGAAGAGACCTTATGCGAGCGGGAGGACGCGGCTGCCCGAGACGGATAAGCGCCTGCGGCGGGCGCGGCGCTCGCGCTCAACAGCACGACGCTGACGATCAGCAGGCAGATTCGGACCGCCGGCAGGCGGCTTGCAGGCAGCATGGATGAGGCGTCCCTGTCGTCCTTGACATATGCACCGCGGCCCTCTGCCACGAGGCTTGCTTAGCGCTTTATCGGACGTCGCGTCGCCGACATGCGTATCGGCGCCCCGCATTGGACGTTTATCTGTCTTCCGGCGCCCCGCGGATGCGCGAGCCCTATGGCACGGCCGCGGCAGCCCGGGTTTGACGGCGCCAAGCTCTCCACAAGCGCGGAGAGCTCGATCAGCCGCTCAGCCGCCGCGCCCTGATAGCTTATGGCCCGATCCGCTCCACTGATCGTCTCGATCGGTGGAACCCCACGTAGCATCGCGGCAACTCCCATGCCAACACCTGCGATGGCCCCAGCCCACTCGCCGAACGGCGTCCTCGCACCGCTCGGCTCGGACTTAGAGCAAGAGGCGTTCAGGCGCTTCCCCTACAGCCTGATCGTGTTCGATCGCGAGGGGCGCCTCGTCGCCGTCAACCTCGAAGGCGAGCGCCTGATCGAGGCGATGGGCCTGACCGGCGTGGAGCTGACGTGCTGCACGCTGCTGGGATGCCGCGCGCCCGAGAGCGTGCTCGCCGGCGCCTGCCTGACCGAGCTGGCGCGCGGCCGCGGGAGCGCGCTGCCGGAGGTGCGGATAGACGTGCCCACGGGCGAGGGCGTCAGGGCGATGTGGGTGGCGGCGGCGCCCCTGCTCGACCAGGACTCCGCCCACGTGGTTCTTCAGCTGCGCCCCGGCGTGGCCCAGGACCGGCGCAGGCGCACCGACCCGCACTGGATGAGCGGTCCCCGGCTGCGCATCTGCGTCCTGGGCAGGACCCTCGTCGAATCCGCCGAGGGGCCGATCGGGGGAGACTGGCTCGATCAGCGCACGGGACAGCTGCTCAAGTACCTGATCGCCGAGCGCCACCGTGCGGCCCACACCGACGAGATCGGCGAGAGCATCTGGCCGGGAGCGGATTTCGCGATCGCCGGCAGCGTGCGCTACTACATCCATGCGCTGCGCCGCAAGCTCGAGCCGCAGCGTGGCAAGCGCGAGCCCTCGACATTCATCGTCTCGAGCGCCGGGAGCTACCGCCTGAACCTCGGCCACATCGAGGTCGACGCCGACGAGTTCGAGACATCCGTGACCGCGGGCCTGGCGGCGATCGAGAGCGATCCATCCTCGGCCGCGGCGGATATCGAGCGGGGGCTGAGCTTCTACCGGGGCGACTTCCTCGCCGACTCTCCATACGCCGACTGGGCGATGCTCGAGCGCCATCGGCTCCACGACCTCGCGTGCACGGGGCTGCGCAGCCTGACCGGCATCCGCCTGCAGGCGCGCCTGATCGACAGCGCCGCGCGGTCCCTGGAGCAGCTGGCGACGCTGCAGCCATACGACGAGGGCGTGCACCGGCAACTGATGGAGCTGGACATCATGCGCGGACGACGCAGCGACGCCGTGCGGCGGTACGCCTCACTGCGCACTAGAATCCGGCGGACTTTCGGTCATGATCCAGATTTCACACCAGCCGATCTCGCGAACCCCAAGCCGTAGCCTGCCGGGCGCGTCCCGCAAGCACGGAAACCAGCCTTTTTTGGTCCTCGTCCGGCACGTCTCGAGCGTGAGCTTTCGCGCCGGTGCACCGTTGAAAGAGGGTGTGTCGGGACCGCAACGGGGAGAGCTGTGAGCGAGTCGCCCACACGCGACGATCGTCAGACCGGGGGGGAGGGCCGGCGCGTGACAGTGCAGCTTGAGGGCTTTGCCGCCGAGGCCGTTGACGAGGAAGCCGACCGCCTGGGAGTCTCGGTCGAGGAACTCGTCAGCTTCTCGGTGCTCTATTACCTCGCGGACATCGACAGCGGGCGGATCGCACGGAAGATAATCACGAGCCCGTACCCGAACCCAAACCGGGACCCTGAGTGAAGTCCCCGGGACGAAAGCTCGGCGATCGCGCCTGTCAGGCCCCGCCCGCTCCCAGTCGCGGGCCGCGCGAGCCGCCTGTCACAGGCGCCGCGCCGCGAGTCTCCAGATCGGCCTTCAACGCCCTGCGTCCGCGATGGTGCAACCCATGGATCGAGCCCTCCGAGCGACCCGTGCGCTCCGCTATCTCCGGGGGTGAAAAACCGGCAAAGTGCCGCAGAACCAGCACCTCGCGTTGCGCTAGCGGCAACCTGGAGAGCGCATCTGTCAGATCCCCCATCCTGCCATTGCCGGCCGGGTCGCCGTCGCCCTCATCGCTCGCGCGAACCTCCTCTACGGGAATCGATCGCTGCCCGCGGATGTGGTCGACCGCGACGTTGCGCGCCACCCGCAGGATCCACGCAAAAAACGGCACGTCGCGTTCCTCGTATTTGCCGATCACATGGATCAGCTTTGCGAACACCTGCTGCGTGACATCTTCGGCCTCGTGGCGATCGTGAACGATGCTGCGTACGTAGCCGTAGATGTTGTCCGCGTAACGGGCGTATAGAAACCCGAGCGCCTCGCGATCTCCGGCCTGCGCGAGCTTGACCGCCCGCGAGACCAACCGCATCGACGCCTGGCCGTTCGGATCCTCCGAACCAGCGCTTCCGAGCGACACTCCCCATTCGGCCCGATCCCCGGCGAGCGCCTGAGACCGAAATCCGCTCTCCATGTTGTCTCCCTTCCCTGGTCGAGAGCAGAAGACAAACGCACCCGTGTTGCGCTGATATGGGAATTTTCGTTAGACCAGAGTTAGTTTCACGCAACTTGCGCGTCTTCCGTGCTCCGATGCTCGCGAATCCCGGTATTCAAAACTCTAGGCTGGCTACTCCGCTTTGGAGTGGTGGAAGCACCGCCGATCCAGACGGTTCTGGGAAGGCCCGTATAAAAAGCATATCATGCTGATCTACTTTATGAGGAATATGCTAGGCTTCCTCTCCCCTGCCCGTGACCTTCCCCATCACCATCGCCATCGCCCCCATCACCATCATCCACCCCCGCCATCAGCATCGCCCTCACCCTGCTGGTCATCGAGTCCGTCCGTCCTTGCACCTCGAGACGGTCAAGATTTGAAGGGAAGCGTCCGATGGAAGGAATAGACATGGGTCTCCGCAAATAACTCGTTGTCATGCTCTTTGCTCTGATAGCAACCGCCTGGCTGACCGTAGCCACGCTCTGCTTGGCCGTCTGTGCCATGGCCGCGCGCGCGGACGCCGATTCCTCGTCACACGCCAACTCACGCAAGCCCGCGACCAGCGACGGGCTGGTCGTGTGGGAGAGCCTTCCCGAACTGGCGGTTCAGGACGCCGAGCTCACGGCCCACGGTGTGCGCTGAGGTCTCATGACTCACGGTCACCGACCTGGCGTAGACCCGAAGAGCTCTAGATCTGACCGCGCACTCCCTGACGGGTGAGCTCGTCGCCGAGCGCTTGCAGCGCGCTATGGACCTT
Organism: uncultured Solirubrobacterales bacterium; assembly: GCA_963749285.1. GTDB lineage: Bacteria > Actinomycetota > Thermoleophilia > Solirubrobacterales > Solirubrobacteraceae > Palsa-744. The sequence continues at coordinate 86,098 of CAVVMD010000003.1, forward strand.
AGCTTGAGTGAAGTGTCGCTCAGGCACGATCGAAGACCTCGCGCGCGATGAACACCCCGTGACGGGCAAACACGCCGGTGTGTTGGCGAGCGCGTACGCGTGGAATGCGGGACAGCTTGCAACGAACCACCACGGCTCGACGAAACGGTCGGGGCCGTTGACCCACGCCGGGGCGGAGATAGCGGCCTCGGGCGCAAAAAACTCCGCGGCGCCGGACTCGCGCGGCTGACGACCAGCGACTGCCGAGCGCCGGACTACAGTTGCGCTCGTGAGCACCCCCGATCCACTCCTCTCGGGGCAGGCGCCGCCCAAATGCGACCTCGCGATCGTCGGGGGCGGGATCGTGGGGTTGGCGGTCGCACGCGAGCTGACCCGGCGTCATCCGCGCGCGTCGGTGTGCGTGCTCGAGCGCGAGGTCTCGCTCGGGGCCCATCAGACGAGCCACAACTCGGGCGTGATTCACGCGGGCGTCTACTACACGCCCGGCTCGCTGAAGGCACGGCTGTGCGTGCAGGGAGCGCGCGAGCTATATGAGTACTGCGAGGATCACGGCATCGCCAGCGAGGCATGCGGGAAGGTGATCATCGCCACCACACTCGAGGAGCTGGGCCGGCTGGAGGAGTTGGAGCGTCGCGGGCAGGCCAACGGGGTGCCCGGCCTACGCCGCCTCGACGCGGGGGGCATCGAGGCGCTCGAGCCGCACGCGCGCGGAATCGCCGGGCTGCACTCGCCACGCACCGGGATCGTCGACTTCCCCGCGGTCGCACGCGCGTATGCCCGTGACGTGCTCGAGGCGGGCGGCGCGGTCGCGACCGGATGCGGAGTCGAGGGCGTGGAGGTCAAGACAACATCGCTGCGTCTGCTGCACGCGCGCGGAGCGACCGAGGCCGGGCACGCGATCTTCTGCGCGGGCGCCTGGGCCGACCGGCTGGCGGTGGCGGCGGGCGCGGACCCCGACCCGCGGATCGTGCCGTTCCGCGGCGCCTATCTGCGGCTCGTGCCCGAGCGCAGAGACCTGGTGCGCTCGCTGATCTACCCCGTACCCGACCCGTCGCTGCCGTTCCTCGGCGTCCACCTGACGAAGCACATCGACGGCGACGTGCTGATCGGACCGACCGCGCTGCTCGCGGGGGCGCGCGACGCGTACGACCTCGGCCGGGTGCGACGCGGCGACGTGCTCGACACGCTCGCCTGGCCTGGGTCGTGGCGGATGTTCGGACGCTGGTGGCGCACCGGGCTGACCGAGCTGCGCCACGCCACGCTGCGCTCGGCGTTCGTACGCGCCGCTGCTCGCTACGTGCCCGAGCTCCAGCCCGCAGACGTCGAGCCGGCGTTCGCAGGCGTGCGCGCTCAGGCGCTCACGCGCAATGGCCGGCTGGTCGATGACTTCGTGTTCTCCGCGACCGAGCGGGCCTTGCACGTGCGCAACGCGCCCTCGCCGGCGGCGACCTCCTCGCTGGCGATCGCGCGTCATGTGGCTGATGAGGCTGAGCGGGGCTTCGGCTTGGAGCGGTGATCCGTGACCGCACGATGGATGACCTCAGCCATCTCGGAGCGAAAACGCTCGCGCCCGAATCTCCCGGCGTTCTCGCGTACGGCAGCCTCGTCGAGGTTCAGGCCCTCGAAGCGCTCGATCGCCGCCGCCAGCCCGGCGGCGCTCTGCTCGCCGAACAGCACGCCGGTGCGCCCGTCGAGCACGGACTCCGCCGCTCCCCCGACGCCGTAGGCGATCACCGGAACCCCGGCCGCCTGGGCCTCTACGGGCACGATGCCAAAGTCCTCCTCGCCAGGAAACAGCAGCGCGCGCGCGCCGCTCAGAAGCTCATCTCGCTCGGCCTCGGAGACCCGGCCGAGGAACTCGGTGTCCCCCGCCGCGCCCGCCCTCACCGCCTCGAGCGCACGCCCACCGCCGGCTACCTTGAGCGATCTGCCCACACTCGCGCAAGCGGCCGTGGCGAGGTCGACCCGCTTGTAGGGGACTACTCGCCCAAAGACGAGATAGAAGTCGCGCGGCGCACGCCTCAAGCTGAGGAAGTGCGCGACATCGACGGGCGGGTGGACAACCTCGGCGGAGCGTCCGTAATAGCGCTCGATGCGCGCGGCGACGTGGCGGGAGTTCGCCACGAACACGTCCGGTCCGCGCGCGCCCTCGAGATCCTGCCGGCGCAACCGGCCCAACAAGGGGGGCAGCAGCAGCCGCGTCACGCGCCCGACCTGCTCGCCCTCCAGGAAGCCCTCCTGCCAGGCGTAGCGCATCGGTGTGTGGCAGTAGCAGACGTGCAGCGTGCCGGGCTGGGTGCGCACGTTCTTCGCGCACGCGTGGTTGCTCGAGAGCACCAGGTCAAAGCCGGAGAGATCGAATGAGCGAAACGCCCTGGTCATCAGCGGCAACAGCTTCGGATAGTCGCTCCTCGCCCCCGGGATGCGGTTGAGGAAGGAGACGTGGACAGGTCGCTCTTTGATCAACTCGGGCCATGGCGCAGGGTCATAGATCGTGGTGAACAGCTCGGCCTGGGGAAACATCCGCAGCAGCTCGATCACCACGTCCTCAGAGCCGCCGGGGATCGTCAGCCACTCGTGGACGATGGCGACGCGGGGATAGCGCGCGCGCAGCTCTGCAAGCAGCTGGTCACTCAAGCTCAGATCACCTCCCGCGTCGGGTCCGGCGGCGTGGGGCATGGCCTGTGGTGTTCATTTGGGTCGCATCCGCGCAGGCATGTTGCGCCCTCAGCCCGCGGGCGCGGGGCCTCCTGCCCCGCGTCACCACATGGCTTCTGGACCGAGCGTGCACAGCGCGAGCCTACTGGTCGGCCACCACGCCTCGACCCACAGGATCGCCTTCACCTCACAAGGCCCACCTGCCGTCGCACAGCCTGGGATCATGGCGGCGATGCCTGAACCAGCACGCCTGCGCGGCCGTGACATCGTGTGTGTCGGATTCGCCGATTGGGATACCGAGCTGTGGACCAACCAGCACCATCTGATGTCACGCCTGGCGCACGAGAACCGCGTGCTGTTCGTCGAGTCGCTCGGCCTGCGCCAACCCCAGCTCGCCGGTCGGGACATCAAGCGGATCGCGCGGCGCCTGCGACGTGGCCTGGCGCCTGCGCGCCCGGTCGACGGACTGCACGTGCTCTCGCCGCTGGTGCTGCCCTTCCACCGCCATCGGATTGTGCGGGAGCTCAACCGCCGCCTGCTGGGAGCGCTCGTGCGCCGGGCGACGCGGCGGCTCGGGCTGGCGCGGCCGATCCTGTGGGCCTACGTGCCTCAAGCAGAGGTCCTGATCGACGCGCTCCACCCCGACCTGGTCGTCTACCACTGCGTCGATGACATCGCCGCCCAAGAGCGGATCGACACCGCGAGCTTTCGCGCGGCCGAGGCGCGCTTCGCCGCGCGCGCCGACCTCGTGCTCGCGAGCGCGCCGGCGCTCGCCGAACGGCTGCGAACGATCTCTGACAACGTGATGTACGCGCCGAACGTGGCCGACACCGAGCTGTTCTCCCGGGCTCTCATTCCGAGCCCACCCGCCCCGCTGGACACCGAGATGGCCGCCCTGCCGGCGCCGCGGATCGTGTTCACCGGTGCGATCGTGGCCCTGAAGCTGGACCTCCCCCTGCTGGCCGAGCTGGCGCGGCTGCGGCGAGGGTGGTCGTTCGCGCTGGTCGGCCCGATCGGACCGGGCGAACCCAACACCGACATCTCGGCGCTGAGAGCCGAGCCGAACATCCATCTGCTGGGCCCTCGCACCTACGGCGAGCTGCCGGACGTCCTGCGGGCGGCCAATGCCGGGCTGATTCCCTACGCGCGCAATGCGCTGACCGAGAGCATATTTCCGATGAAGGTATACGAGTACCTGGCCGCCGGCCTGCCGGTGGTCGCGACGCCGCTGCCAGCCCTGGCAGCCATCTCCGAGATCTCCACCGCGCCCGACGCACAAGGGATCGCGGGGCTGCTGGACGAGGCGCTCGCTCACGACAACCCCGAGCACCGGGCCGAGCACTCACGCGCCGCGGCGTCCCATTCGTGGGAGCGACGCCTTGAAGAGATCGCAACGGCGATCGCTGCCCTATGAGAGATCTGCTCGTGATCACGCACACGCCCGTACTGCGCTCCGGCCAGGCGATGCGCACTTACGGCGTCGCGCGAGCGCTGGCGGAGCGCGGCGGCCTGACACTGCTCTACGTCCGCTTCGGGGGAGCCGAGCCCGACGCCGCCTTCAAGGCAATCCCGGGAGTGGAGCTGCACGAGGTCGTACCCTCGCGCGGACTGCGGCGCTTGCTCTCTTATGGAGCGGCGCGACTCGCAGGCGTGCCAGACGGATTCGCCCGCGGCGTGTCGCGCGAGCTGGCGGGGCAGGCGGCCGAGCTGGCAGCCATCCCCAATCGCGGGCGCGTGATCGCCGACGGGCCGATCGCCGCAACCGCGCTCGCGCGTCTGGCGCAACGCCGCCCGGTCGTCTATAACGCGCACAACCTCGAGTCGGGCTTCCGCCATGAGCTCGAGCCGGGCGGAAGCGTGAAAAGCGGTGCTCAGCGCACGCTGCGCTCCTTCGAGCGACGCCTGCTCGCGCGCTCGTACGAGTCATGGATGGTGAGCGAGGCCGATCTGACCGCGGCGCGTGAGCTGTGCCCCGCCGCCCATCTGCGGTACGTGCCAAACGTTGTGGACGTAGCGGCAATCACACCCGTGCCGCCGGCGGTCGACGAGCAGCGCGCGATCTTCGTCGCGAGCTTCGCCTACGAGCCCAATCGCAACGGCCTGCGCTTCCTGCTCGAGGAGGTCTTCCCGCGTGTGTGGAGCGAGCTGCCAGACGCAAGGCTGACGCTCGTCGGCCCGGGCCTCGAGCAACCGCCTTCCGCGGACCCCCGGGTCGAGGCGTATGGCTTCGTCGAGGATCTGCGCAACGCCTACGCCCGGGCCAGCTGCGCGGTGGTCCCGCTGCTGCAGGGCGGTGGCACCCCGCTGAAGCTGATCGAGGCGCTCGCCTACGGCCTGCCCATCATCACCACACCTCGCGCCGCCGCCGGACTCGACGTGCGCGACGGCGAGCACTGCCTGATCGAGGAAGGCGGCGAGAGGTTCGCAACGGCGCTTGTCCGCGTTCTGCGCGACGGCGCGCCCAAGCTTGGGGAGCGCGGCCGCGAGCTCGCAGCGGAGCGCTACTCGATCGAGGCGCTGAGCACACTCCTGTCGACGTAAACGTCCTCCCGCTCCCCGCGATGGCGATGAGCATGCAGAAGACCGTCACGGTGCTGACGCGGTCGCGACGGACATCTGTCCAGGACGTCCCCGAGCGCTCACAGACTTCAGAGTGGGACCCGAGGGATTCCGTGCAGCCCTAAAGAAGGCGGCAGGCCAGCCTCGAGACCGCTCGTTCCGCAGGCGCCTCGCCCTCAATCCCGACAACGGCACCCCCGTCGCGAGGCGGGCTCGCAAAGCCAGGGGTCTCCAGCAGACCGCCCAGCCATCGAAGGAGATGAGAAGCATGTTGAGGTACCCTTCTCGCCCCCACCGGGCTTGGCGCTTGTGCATAACGGCGTGCCTAGCCCTGCTGGTGATCGCCGCGGCCGCGGCACAGCCCCTCGCCGCCAACGCAAACACCGACTCCTCCCACCGCGCTGCTAGGGCTGCCCGCCTCATGCCGCGCTCTCTAGCCGTCGCGGCCAGGCGCAGCGTCAAAGCAGACCGGGTCCTTGTCGCCAGGGCCAGGACGCTGAAGAAGTGCCTGAGCAAGCACCCAGAGCACCCCAAGAAGTGCAAGGCCGCACGCCGTGGCGTCCAAGAGGCAGGCAGCAAACTGGCAAGCGCGACGCGGCGACTCGCAAAGGCCGTCCGCTCAACCGGCAAAGCAACCGCAGGCTCGCGCGGCGCGAGCAACGCGTCTGCTCTGCAGGCTCCCCAGCTCACCGTCTCCGGACAAACGCTGGCATGGAATGCGGTCGCCGGACTCAACATGTACGTGCTCGTGCGCAAGGTACCGGGCCAGACCGAACAGTACTCTGTAGTCAGCGGCACCTCGACCACACCGCCCCCTGTGCCAGGTGTCACCGTGCACTACAGCGTCCGCACCGCCGTCGATGGCAGCGCATGGGCCGGCGAACAGTCGATCACCTACCCATCAGCAAGTAAGCCGGCCTCAGCCCCTGTGGTCGAACCCGTCACGACGCCTTCACTCGAACCTGTCACAGCACCCGACACGCAGGCCGCTCCGCAGATGTGGGTTTCGGGACAAACGATCACGTGGAGCGCGACGCCCGGCGTGAATACATACGTTTTTGCTCGCAAAGTACCCGGTCAACCGGCTCAGTACTCGGTCGTGAGCGGCACCTCCACGACGCCGGCGGCGGTTGCCGGCGCTACGGTCGGCTACAGCATTCGCACCGCCGTCGAAGGCAGCGCCTGGGCGCCCGAAGTCACGATCTCCTATCCGGCGGCGACCTCGCCGACGCCACCTCCTACTGAAAAACCTGCCAAATCGCCCACCAAAAAACCTGTCAACCCCCCCGCGAAAGAACCCGCCAGTCCGCCCGCTGAAAAGCCTGTCAGCCCCCCGGCGGAAGAACCGGCCAGCTCGCCCTCCACGCTCCAGACGGGAATCAACTCCGGTCACGAACCCGACGACTTCGTCGCGGCGGCCACGCTGGGGGCCAAACTCGTACGGGTCGGGTTCGGCATCGAAGACACCGCCGCACAGCTTCGGCCCGCAATTGAAAAATACGCCGCCGAGGGAATCACGGTACTGCCAGTGGCCGAATTCACCGGGCGGATGCCATCCCCCGCCGAAGCGCAGGATCTGGCTTCGTGGGCCGATGCCTATGGTCCCGGCGGCACCTTCTGGACGGGACGCTCGGATGGGGACATGGCGATCAAGTCGATCGAGTTCGGTAACGAGACCGACTACAGCGAGCAGTATCAAGATGAACCCGGCGATACCTCCTACCGGCTGCGGGCGGAAGAGTACGCCGTGCGGGTCAAGGAAGCAGCGCAGGCGATCAAATCGAGCGGAAGCACGGTTGGACTCCTGGTCCAGAACGACGATCGAAGCGGAGATTGGATGAACGGGATGTACGCCGCGGTGCCCGATCTCACTCAATACGTCGCGGGGTGGACCATGCACCCATACGGAGGAAGGGAATACAACGAATACCGCTTCCACGTCCTGATCAAACAGGCGGCGGAATACGGGGCGTCGTCCATCCCGATCGACGTCACCGAGTGGGGTGTGACGACGGACAACGGTCGTTGCCTGGAATACAACGACGGCCTCAACCCGTGCATGACCTACCAGGAAGCCGCGCAGGAAGTCCGAAACAGCCTCGCCTGGATGAAAGAAATGCTCGGCAGCAAGCTGGTGATGTTCCTCTTTTATCAGACCGGCGATCAGGCGCCGAGCGGTACGACCACGAACTGGCAGGACTACTTCGGCGCTTTGCAGCACGAAGGACAGCAGAAGGGTCCCTTCACCGAAGCCGTCGAGGCGGTTCTGCACTCCTGAGCCTCAGCCGGAGCCACTCTGAACGTTGCCGGCGCCCTGCGACGCGTGCCATAATGGCTAAGTGAGCGTTCCCGCAACTGCTCCCTCGCAGCTTGCCCCGGCCCACGCCGCCAAACCCCTGAGCGCCGTCGGCCAGCTGCGGGCCTCACGCTCCGCGCAGGTGGTGCTGGCGCTGACGGTGTTCGCGGCCGCGCTGCGATTCGGGACGCTCGATGTCCAGAGCGCGTGGCTGGACGAGTCCGCCACGATCGTGCTCGTGCGTCGCGGGCTGGGAGGGATGCTCTCCCACCTCTCCGCGAGTGAGTCGACGCCACCCCTCTACTACACTCTCGTATGGGCGTGGACGAAGATCTTCGGTACGGGCGTCATCGGCTTCCGCTCGTTCTCCGCGCTCGTCGGTACTCTCACGGTTCCGGTCATGTACCTCGCCGGCCGGCGAGTCTCACCGCGTGTCGGGTGCTGGGCCGCGGCCCTGACAGCCGTCAACCCGGCGATGTACTACTACTCGCAGGAGGCGCGAGCCTACGCCCTGCTGATCCTCTTCTCGGCAGCCGCGATCGTGTTCTGGGGGCGCGCGCTCGATTCAGGAGACAGGCGAGCTCTGGGATGGTGGACGGTGACCTCGATCCTCGCACTGCTGACTCACTACTTCGCCGTCTTCCTGTTCATCCCAGAGGCGGTCATGCTGGTCAGTCGCCTCGGCCTGCGACGGGTGAGGCTGCCGATCGGGGCGATCGTCCTGACCGGTGTTGCGCTGCTCCCGCTAGCGGCAAGCGAGCGGCAGTCGGGCAAGGCCAACTGGATCGAAAACAGCTCGCTGCTGTCCCGGGCCGCCGAGGCGCCGAAGCAGTTCCTCGTCGGTCTCTACGGCCCGCAGGAGATCGTCACCGCGCTGCTGACGGGGCTGCTCGCCGCCGGTGCGGTGGCCCTGATCGTGTATCGCGCCGGCGCGCGCGAGCGCGAGCTCGCCCGGCAGCTGGCGATCGTGGCCGCCGCCGCAGTGTTCGCGCCGCTGCTCCTGGCTTTTTCACACATATTCGACGCGTTCGACGGTCGCAACGTAATCGCGGGGTGGGTGCCGTGTGCGCTTGTCGTGGCCATCGGTATCGCCGGCGCCAGCGCTCCTCGCGCCGGCGCCGCCGTGGGGGTCGGCATCTGTATCGTGTCGCTGCTGGTGATCGTCGGTATCGACACGAAACCGGCATACCAGCGCGATGACTGGCGGGCGGTGGCGCGCGGGCTACCGGCGCACACCTCCGGCGCCGTGGTTGTGACTCCCCCAAACAGCCTGCTGCCGCTTGGCATCTACGTGTCCGCCCTGGAGAAGACCGGCTCCAGCCGCGTATTAACACGAGAAGTCGAGTTCGTCGCGCTGCGGGTCAGGCAAACAGGTCGCGCGCCCTCTGCAGCCGTTGTGCCGACGAGGGCACCGGCGGGCTTCCGGCGGGCCGGGGTCAGGCGAACCGAAACCTACGCCATCTCTCGGTTTGTCGCGCCGCGTCCTATCAGCACAAGCACGAACGCATTGCTCCGCATGACCTCAGAAGCGGGATCCGAAGTGCTCATCCGCCGCTGAAGTGCTCTTGGTTGAACCACGGTCCTCGGAGCGCAAGTCGCGATCGCGATCGGTTCGCCTCGGAGTCGATCGAAAGGGAATGGACGGTACCCCAGACCAAGGCGACGAAGAACACAAAGAAGGCCGTATCGTAAAAGAGATAGTCGTACAGTCCCTGCGCCATGAGTCCGGCCAGAGCGGCGGCAAACGCCGATGCTCGCACAGTCGGCATGCCTCCACCCCGTCGGGTGAACACCAACAGAATCGGGCCGGCAACGAGGACCAGGAAGCCGGCCAGTCCCACCCATCCCGCGTCGAGCCCAATTTGGATCGGAGTCTCGTGGGCGTGGAAGAAAGCCAGACCGATGTTCGAGCTCCGTACGCTGCTGGTGAGGTAATAGCCGAAATTGCCATACCCGAGTCCAAACGGATGCGTCGACAGCGCCTGCTCGCCGGCTTTGTGCAATGCGAACCGTGTCTTATCCTCGCCCTGCATTCCGTTCGAAAGAGCGAAGCGATGTTCGATTCTCGCGATCGTGGCAGCGGGAGTCGCGATGTAACCAGCCGCAGCAAAGACAGCGAGAATAGTGACAGCCCGCGCAAGCGTCGGCCCTCGTCGAACATTGAGCACTAGGAAGATCATCCACCCGGCCGCCAAGGCGACGATTCCCCCTCGCGACGTCGCTTGCGCGAGAGCGGCGAGCATGAACACAAGAACGGCGCCATAGGTGCTCGCTCGCACCGCCTTACGTTCGTCGAGAGCGATCAAGATCTCGGCGGTCGCGAGGGTTGCGGCCATCGCCACATACCCCGCATACACGGTGTAGTAGGCAAAAAAGGAATTGGGAAGACCCGCGTTGTAAGGCGCTCCGACGATGACATCAATACCGGCCTTCTGCAGAAACCCGAAGATCACCACGATTACGGCCGAGCCCGTGAAGATGTCCACCATCCGCCGAGAGGCGTCTCGTCGCTCGCGAAGCACCGTGAAAGCGATAAACAGGATGAGGATCGCGCCGAGCCAGTCCACCGCTCCTTCCAGGGCATTGCTCTTGTTGTGGGCACCGAGAATCGCGATGAAGCTTCCGGCGACGAGAGCCAACCCGCCGATCGCAATCCATGGCGGCACGTCTCCGACCCGGATACGCCACATCATCACGAGCGGGAGGGCCCACAGCAAGACACTGTCAGAGCCCGTGCCATAGAAGCCGAACCCAAACGGAATCAGCGCCAGCAGGATGACGAGGCCGTAGTCGGGTCGCAACGCCGCCACCACCAGCGCCGAGCCGGCCGCCACGATGATCAGGGCCTTGAGTTGGTGCTGGAAGCTCCCGAGCTTCACGGTCGTGAGCCCGACCAGCACGGCAAGTGCCACGGCCAATACGGTCGTGGCAAACGTCAATCGCCCCGGGCGGCCTGCGATAGCGGTACGCGCTCGGGTCGCCATGCGCAGAGCTTAGCGAGGACTCCCGGCGGCGATTTCCGCGTCAGGCACATATGCACAGAACGTAGCCCTGGTGACGCCCACGAGCAGTCGGACGCCGGGCGTCTCTCGATGCCGCTCGACTTGCAAGCGTCCCTGCAGCGCATGCCGGAGTCACGCCTCTGGGCAGGCTTGCGGAGGTTTGGGTAAGTGGAGCCAGCACTCGCGTTGGCCAACCGCCATCGCAGACCGCCTGGCCAGCTACTATCGCACCAAGCATGTTGCTCAAACGACGACGCGGCCGATAGAACGCCATGGTGGAGCAGGACACCGAGCCGGAGGAGACACCGGGCCTCGTTCGCGTCCTTCGCGTGCTGCGCGAGCGCTGGCTGGTGATCGCGCTCTGCGCGCTCGTCGCCGCAGGAGCGGCGTCAGCCTACGTGGAGCACAAGCAGAACGTGTACACGGCCACCGCGTCGCTGCAGTTCACCACCAACTCTCTGCCGGATCAGGTCGCCGGCGTCGGCGGCGGCCAGACCCTCGATCCCGAAGGCGAAAAGGCCACGAACGTCCAGCTCGTGACGGCAACTCCCGTCGCGGAAAAGGTCATCAAGGAACTGGGGCTGAAGGAGTCGCCGTCCGAACTGCTCAACCAGGTGACCGCGAGCGATCCACAGAACGACTATGTCGTCGACCTCGCGGCGACCGACGGCGATCCGCAAATGGCGGCGAGGATCGCCAACGCCTTTGCGCGGCAGTACGTCGTCTACAGCCAGCAGCAGAGCCAGGAGCAGCTGATCAAGGGTCAGCAGCTGATCGAACAGCGTGCCGCCCAGCTGCCGCCCACCGACACGGTGGATCGCGCGAATCTCGCCGCCCTCTCGCAAAAACTGCTCCTGCTGCAGGCCGTGGCCACGGCCAATGCACGGGTGGCGAACATCGCCGAAACGCCGGGGTCGCCGAGCTCGCCGAAACGGAAGGCCACGGTCCTCGTCGCGCTGATCTTCGGGCTGCTGGCGGGGATCGCCCTCGCATTCCTGCTCAACATGCTCAACAACCGGGTGAGCGCGTGGGAAGAGTTCGCCGCGCTGTATGGCCTGCCGGAGCTGGCCGCGATCCCGCAGCTGCCGCGCGACGCCCGCACCTCCAGGGAACGAGAGATCGAGCTCGAGCCATTCCGCATACTCAAGAACAGCCTTTCCCTGCTGGCGCCCGGTCACGACGTGAAGACCGTGCTCGTGACGAGCGCCGTGCCCGGAGAGGGCAAGTCGACCGTCGCGCTGGGGTTGGCGCGCGCGGCCGCGCTCTCGGGCAGCGAGGTTGTCCTCGTCGAGGCCGATCTTCGCCGGCCCGGCCTGGCCTTGCGCATGCCGCTGGATCCAGCAGCGGGCGGGCTGGCCACGGTCCTATTCGATGGGGTGGATCCCGCGGAGCTGCTGCAAACGCCGTTTTCGGAGACGCCCCGTTTACGCGTCCTCCCCGCCGGGCCGGTGCCGGCCGACGCGGTGGACATGCTGCGTCCCCATGACCTGACCAGGGCGCTCCGCTCGCTCTCACTGCACGCGGACCTGCTCGTGATTGACGCGGCCCCGCTGCTGCCCGTCGTGGACACCCGTGTGCTGCTGGACGAGTTCGACCTCGATGCGCATCTGATCGTCGCGCGCGTCGGCCTCACTAAGCGCCACGAGATCCGCGCGGTGCGCGCGCTCCTCGAGCAGCGGGACCTGGCACGCGTCGGTCTCGTGATCAACGACCTGTCGAGCAGTATCGCGCGCGACTACTACGGAGGGGACTATTACGGCTCCAGGGACAACACGCTGGCCACCCCAAGACGAAGCGCACCTGTCGTAAAGATCAGCGGCTAGCGGAAGCGACCAGCGGACCGCCCGTACCTCCACGAGATGCTGCATCTCTCGCTTTAGCGGTTCGCGTGCGGGCCCGGAGTATCGGCGCCTCGGACGTCGTTACGAAGGATCGCCCGCACATCATTCAGAGAGAGCACGCGCAGACCCGCGATCGCGACGGAGTAGGTGACTCCCGAGATCGCCACGAGGCCCAGCAACGGCACGCCCGCGCTCTGGGCTAGCCACGTCGCGATCCCCATCACCGCAGCCGCGGCCGCGGTTCGAGCGAGCCGGGCGACGCGCGGCCTCATGCTCAGCGCGCGGATGATGTCCCGCGTGATCAGGACCATGACCACGAGCTCGGTGACGAGGGTGATCCATGCGGCAGCCTGGAATCCGTAGGGAGGGATCAGCAGCACATTGAGGACGGCGTTGACGACCAGTCCCAGGGCCGCATAGACGAGGAAGCGACGCTGGAGTCCGAGGACAACCACCAGGCTGCCTGTGAGATAGCCGAAGGAGATCGCGACGAACGCGGCCATCAAGATCGGCAGGGCAGGCGCCGCGGCGAGGAACTGGGGGCCGAACAGGAGCACCACGATCTGGTGAGCGGTGACGATCGTGAAGGCGAGGATCGGCAGCGAAGCGATACTCAGAAACTCGGCCGCCGTCTGAATCAGTTCTCGCACGCGGTGCAGATCCACCGGGTAGGCGGAGGCGATCATCGGAAAGAGAGTTGTCATGACGGACGCCGGGATGAACTGGACCTGATCGAGGATCCGGTAGACCGCCCCGTAGAGGCCGGCCTGCACCGCCCCGGCGAACTCGAGCACGAGGATCTGGTCGAGCCGGACGTAAAAGGTCACCAGGATCCCGGCGGCCCCCAGGGTCAGCCCTACGCGGATGAGCGTGCGTTGGAGCTCGCGGATGCCCCGCGTGCGCACGCGCGCCATCCGCAGGGCGACCATCACCGTCACCGCGCTCGTCAGCGCCGAGATCGCGACCATTGAGCCCGCGAACCAGACGATGCCACCCGAGGTGGCTGCGATTGCGAGGACAGCGCCGGCCCACACGACGCTGTTGAAGGTCAGGAGGGCCGTCGAGATGTCGTTGCGCACGCGCAGCTGGAACACGGCGCTCAGCGCGGACGGGGCCGTCAGGAGCAGCACGCACGAAAGCAGGATGCCCGCGAGCCTCGCGCCGGCATTGGGGGCGATCAGCAAGACCACGAACATGGAAGCGAGGGCGAGCGGGACGGCGAGGAGCAGACGCATGACCAGCAGCGCTCCCAGCCATGACGCCTCGCGCTCGGGCTCGGCGGCCGAGCGACTCACAGCGACCTGGTTGAGACCAAGTTCGCCGAGGTTCGCGGCGATCTGGGTCACCGCCAGGAGCGTCGACCACTCACCGAAACCGTGCGCGCCCAGGGAGCGCACGAGCACGAGCGTAACAACGACGCCCAGCGCGAGATTGAAGAAACGCCCGACGACCTGGACGGCGATGTCCAACGAGGTCCGCCGGCTGCCGATCTGAATTGATGCGCTCACGGGTGGTCCACCGGGCTAGTCCCAGGCTGCTCGGAGCGTATCGGAGCAGGCGGCAACCACACGTGATGTCAGCCTCCGCGGGCCGCGCAAGCGCCATCCGCGCGCGCCCGGGAGAGCCGGAAGGAGCAATAGACTGCTCGCGTGAATCGGGTCCAGCCGAACATCTCCCTGGTCCTCCCGACATTCAATCGGGCGGCCGCTCTGCGCAGGAATCTGGGAGTCATGCTCGCGCTCGATGGCCTCTGCGAGGTGATCGTCGTAAATGACGGGTCCACCGACGATACCGTCGAGGTCTGCGCGCAGTTCGACGACGAGCGCCTGCGCCTGGTGACTCACTCGCGCAACCGGGGGGCGGCTACAGCCCGCAACACGGGTGTGGCCAATTCCCACGGTTCCTGGGTGCTCTTTGGAGAGGACGACTGTCGGTTTCCACCAGACTACGCGGTCGTGCTGCGCGACGTGGCGGAACGTCAGGCCGCCGACATCGTGGGCGCACCGCTCATCCACATGCCTGGGCCCGAAGAGGACGCTGCTGAGATGGCAGCTCGGGCGCCCAGGCGCTCGCGCCCACCTACGATGGATGAGAGTTCAGTGTTTCCGACCGAGACGGTGCAAACTCCGTTCCTGCCAGCTGTTTCCCTTGTGCGCCGGTCCGTGTTTGACACCGTGTCCTTCTATGAGGGATATCCCGGAAACGCCTATCGTGAGGAGACGGATTTCTTTGTGCAGGCCACGAGAGGTGGCTTTTACTGTGTGCTGACACCCGATACTTACTGTTACCAGCTCGACAGCTTCTCAGGCGGTCAACACCATTCCTCGCCGCTGCGTTATGAGTACTGGGCGCTGCGAAACAACTGGAGTTTCCTGCGCCGCCATGGATCGTGGTTGACCGACGAGGGCTACATCGGCGGCAAGGTGAGCGCGCAGGCCCGCTTCGTGTTGCGGCGGCTGCGGGTGGTGAGCACCGGAATGCTCGGGGCGCGCCTGCGCCGACTGAGGGCCGCGCGAGAGCATGGCCACACCTAGCGCTCCGGCTGAAGAGGTCGGGGAGCGACACGCCGTGATCGTCTCTCCCGACCCGTCCAACGCGGCGGGAGGTGTCGAGCGGATGTGCGTGCTCCTCTCGGGGGTCCTCGAACAGGACGGCTGGCGTGTCACGGTCGTCGGGCCGGGCCGGGAGCCGACCCTCACGCTGTTTCGCCTGGGCGCAAGCTACCTGGAGCGCTCACACCTGGCCACGCGCGCCGCGCGCCGGCTGGCCCCGGATCTGCTGATCACCAACGGGTATCTCGGGATGGGCGTAGGACGAGGTGTACCCCGGGTTCACGTCTACCACGGCACGATGGTGAGCGACACCCGCGCCGAGAGCACGACGCTGCCGTGGCGCGAACGAGTCAGGCGCACGGTCGGAGGGGGCGTGGCGGAGGCCGTCTCGGGCCGGGGCGCGACGGTGGTCTCTGTGTCTGAGGCAGCGGCGAGCGAGGTTCGCAGGTTCTACGGCGTCAGAACCGACGCCGTGATTCCCAACGGGGTCGACACCACGGTGTTCAGCCCGCGCCCGCGAGCGGATGCCCGCCGACGGTTCGGGTTACCAGAGGACAAGCGCTACTGCCTGTTCGTCGGCCGGATGCAGCACCGCAAGGGCTCGGATCTCCTGCTCGCAGCCTGCCGCGAGGCCGGGTATGAGCTGATGATCGCCGGAGCGGGCGGGGTGGACAGCGCCCACAATCTGGGGATCCTCGACCCCCAGACGCTCGCGCAGGCGTACTCGGCCTGCGACTGCGTCCTGTTCCCGAGCCGCTACGAGGCGTGCAGCTACGTTGTCCTGGAGGCGCTCGCCTGCGAAGCGCCGCTGCTCACCACGCGGGTGGGTTGGATGCCCACGTTCCTGCGGGGGGTGCCGGACTACGACCTGCTCTGCGTCCGTCCCGACCACGACGACATCGTCGCCGGGCTCCGCCGGCTCGGCGACCTCGATACCGCCGAGCTGAGCAGGAGCGCTCGCTCGTGGATCGTCGAGCACAACAGCCTCGACAGCTACGCCCGTCATTGGCGCCAGCTACTGATTGGGCTGAGGACCTAACTACTGGGCCCAGTGCCAGGTCGCGAACCGCGCGACGAAGACCGCCATCAGGAGCGCGGAGAACACGAGATAAGGCAGCCGCAGGCGAGGATGCTCCGTGAGCCAAGCCGCCAGCCACATGCCCATCGGGAAGAGCACGACCAGATAACGCGGCAACGAAGTCAACGGGTCGAGTCCCTTGGTGGGATAGGAGATCGCGACCGTCATAGCAGCGAGCACATACAGGCCGTATGCCAGCGGCAGACGGCGCAGCACGCCCACCACGGCCGGGATAGCGGCCAGCAGGAAGACAAAGGTCGTAGCGTGCGGATGACGGAAGGTGTCCCATAGGCTTGCGACCGGCCCCACAAACTGGCGCCCCCAGACTTCGTGCTCCGCCTTGAACGGCGCAAGCGCTTCGCCTCCTGATAGCGCAAGCGACCCCGCGAAGACGACAACAGGCACTAGTAGCAGCGCGAGCCACAGCACCTGCGGTCGCAGCCTGTATCGCGGTCGCAGCGTCGCGGCCGCTCGGCAAGCGTGGGCGATGATGCCGCTGACCTCGCCGGGGGAAGGATCCGGGCTCAAGCGGTCGGGGAGGCGGTCCTCGCGCGGACCGTAGAAATAGATCACAAGGGCGGGGAGCGCCAGCACAAACCCAGTGCTTCGCGTGGCGACGGCGAGCGCTCCGGTTAGGCCCACCCATGTCCAATGGCCATGGCGTGCCGACCAGAAGAACGCGACCGATGAGGCAAGAAAGAGAGACTCGGTGTAGATGGCCGAGAAGAAGAGCGCCATCGGCGCAAAGGCGATGACGAAGACCGCGAGGCGGGCAATCTGCTCCGGCCGCTGGATATCCAGACGTGCGATGTGAGCGAACTCGAGGGCCGTCAGGCGGTGGATGCCGTAGAGCGCGGCCGCGAACGCGCACAGCGACACCAGCACACCGGCGACGATCAGCGGCACCCCGGTGAGGCTGACCGCCCCGATCGCGAGCGGGTAGGCCGGAAAGAACGCCGCGCGCGAGAGCGTATGAATGCCGAGGTCCGGCTGGTAGCCCGATTTGGCGATCACGAGGTACCACGCCGCGTCCCAGCGTGCCGCCGGACCAGCGAGCGCTTCACCAAAACGACCCAGACCGCGCGTCAATCCCCGCGGGTCATACGCATCGCCTGCCGAGCCGACGCCGAACAGGCCGACGGCGGCGACACCGACGACCCATACCAGCAGGCGCGAGCTCCACAATGCCTGCCAGCTGTCGCGCACAGCGGCCGCGTGAGCCGTATTGGCGTGCATCCGCTCCGGCGGCTCCAGTCTGCTCAGCGGTCGCCAGCGCATCTAGCGGAATTCGAGACGATTCGTCTCGCAGGCGAACGAGTGACGGAAGCGAGCGGTGTGGTAGGGAGCAGGGTCGTCGGTCTCATAGACGATTGTGCGGATCCGTCGCAACAGCTCTTCATCGAGTACGCCGACGAGCCGCTCCTCGAGGCCCTCGGTATCGATCTTGAGGATGTCGATCTCCGACTCGCGCTCGAGGATTCCCGCGAGCGCGCCATTGATCGACCGCACCTGGACGTCGATGAAGGTCGGCTCGTACCAGGTATCCCCTCCGTATGCGAGCGTTCCGTAGCGGCGGTAGGGGTCGCTTGCGAATCGTGCAACGCCATCGCTCGTATTCGATCGCCACCTCTTCGAGGTGGTAGCGATCGCAATAAGTAGCAAGGTTGATTCGCAGACGTTCAACGTTACGCGGGTCTGGCTCGAAGGCGTATACCCGCGTGTCGGCATTGCGGGTCAGGAAATAGAGCGCGCTGATTCCGATGTTTGCACCAATGTCGACGGCGACACGGAGGTCGCGGCCACAGCGATAGTCCTCTCGACAGAAGATCTTATTGACAGTCAGTATGTCGTGGCTCGAGTACAGGGTCGGCGTGACCATCCCCGATGGCGTGCGCACCCGGCAGACGTATGGATACTCTCCCCGCGCGACCAGAAATCGGCGAGCATTGGCCGGTAGGTCGCTCAACGGATAGCGCTTCGCCATTCCGAACGCAGCTCTACCGAACGCAGCTCTATAATGGCCACCGTGCAGCGGGGCGCCGAGCACGCGCCGCGCGCTGCGGTGGCCAAGCCTCATGGTGGGTCCCTGTGGATCTAGTCGTTTGTGCATCGGCATACCGCCAAGCTGTCACGGCTGAAGGATACGACCGAAGAGAGATATCAGATGGCCAATACAACGTTGGTGACAGGCGGCAGCGGCTACATCGGCGCATTGCTCGTCAAAGAGCTGCTCCAGGCGGGACGGGAGGTCCGCGTCCTGGACTCGCTGCTGCACGGCCAGGAGGATATCGCCGCCGAGCAGGAGCGGGCCGGGGTCCAGGTGATCCGTGCGGACATTCGCGACGCCGACGCTCGCGCGCGCGCGCTCGACGGCGTCGAAGGCGTGGTCCACCTCGCCGCGATCGTCGGCGACCCGGCCTGCGGGCGCGATCCGGAGCTCTCCGACGAGGTCAACGTGCAGGCCACGCGCGGCCTCGTCGCCGACGCGGGCGCGGCCGGCGTGCAGCGACTCGTGTTCGCCTCGACGTGCTCGAACTACGGGCGCATGGCCGATCCGACCGTGCCGATCACCGAGGACGGCGAGCTGAGCCCCGTCTCGCTGTACGCCGAACAGAAGGTCGGCATGGAGCAGCTGATCCTCGGCGGCGGCGCCGGGAGCGTCAAACCGACGTGCCTGCGCTTCGCGACCGTCTACGGCGTGGGCAGGCGGATGCGCTTCGACCTGACCGTCAACGAGTTCACGCGCGAACTGTGGGCCGATCGCGACCTGGAAGTCTTCGGCGAGCAGTTCTGGCGCCCGTACATCCACGTGCGCGACGCCGGCCGGGCGGTTCTGACGGTGCTCGAGGCGCCTGCGGAGAAGGTCGCGGGCAATGTCTTCAACGCGGGCCGCTCGGGCGAGAACTACCGCAAGCTCGACCTCGTCGAGGAGATCGGCAAGCAGATCGACCGTGGCAAGGTCTCCTACGTCAAGCGCGACGAGGACCCGCGCGACTACAAGGTGAGCTTCGACAAGATCCGCGCCGAGCTCTCCTTCGAGACGCTGATGACCGTGCCCGACGGGATCGCCGAGGTCATCTCCGCGCTCGACGCGCAGGCGTTCGGCGATCCGTTCGACAGCCGCTACAAGA
Source organism: uncultured Solirubrobacterales bacterium (assembly GCA_963749285.1). Classification (GTDB taxonomy): domain Bacteria; phylum Actinomycetota; class Thermoleophilia; order Solirubrobacterales; family Solirubrobacteraceae; genus Palsa-744. The sequence goes on from CAVVMD010000003.1 coordinate 105,215, forward strand.
ACATCCCTTAGCGGCCGCGCACCCGCGCCCCACGATCCACCCGATGGCCGCGACCAAGACCTTCCCCGAGCTACCGCTGTTCGACCTGCGGCTGCAGCCGCAGGACCTGGCGGCCGTCGCCGAGACGCTGCGCTCGGGCTGGCTGACGCTCGGCCCGCGAACGGCGGAGTTCGAGGAGGCGTTCGCCGCGCAGCTCGGCGCGCGCCACGCGATCGCGGTCTCGAGCTGCACCGCTGCGCTGCACCTCGCCTACCTCGCCGCGCAGGCGGGACCGGGCGATGAGGTGATCGTTCCGGCGTTCACGTTCGCGGCGACCGCCGCCGCGGCGCTCTATTGCGGGGCGACACCGGTGTTCGCAGAGATCGTCTCGCGCAAGAACCCGAGCATCGACCCGGACGACGCCGAGCGGCTGATCACACCGCGCACGAAGGCGGTGTGCGCAGTGCACTACGCCGGCTATCCCGCCGCCGTCGATCGCCTCACGGCGCTGTGCGACGAGCATGGCATCGCACTGATCGAGGACGTCGCGCACGCGCCGAGCGCCGCGCTCGCCGGACGCAAGCTCGGCACGTGGGGTCTCGCCGGCGCGTTCAGCTTCTTCTCCAACAAGGTGCTGTCGGTCGGCGAGGGCGGGCTGCTGTGCACCGACTCAGACGAGGTCGCCACGTTCGCGCGCTCGCGCCGCTCGCACGCGATGACCAGCGGCACCTGGGACCGCCACCGCGGCCGCACCGACACCTACGACGTGGTCGGCCTCGGCTTCAACTACCGCCTCGACGAGCCACGCTCGGCGCTGCTGCTCTCGCGCCTAGAGCGCCTGGAGGCGGAAATCGAGCGCCGGCGCGAGCTCACCCTGCGCTACCGCTCGCTGCTGGCGGACGTCGAGGGGATCATCGTCCCGTTCGAGGACTCAGACGTGCCGGGCTCCTCCTGCTACGTGATCCCGATCATGATCGACGAGGACGGCCGCCAGGCGGATGTCTCCAGGAGCATGCGCGAGCGCGGCATCCAGACGAGCATCTTCTACCCGTCGATCCACCGCTTCACCGCCTATCGCGAGCGCTTCCCGAACGTCTCGCTGCCGATTACCGAGCTTGCCTCGCGGACGGAGCTGACGCTGCCGTTCTATCCGCACATGACGCACGCCGACCAGGACCGGGTCGTCACCGCGCTGGCGGAGGCGGTCGCGCGATGAGCGACTGGCGCGTACCGCTGACCTCGATCGCGATCGATGAGCAGGACGTGCAGGCGGTGCTCGCCTGCCTTGACTCCGGCTGGCTGACGATGGGCCCGCGCACGAAAGCGTTCGAGGACGCGCTGTCGGCCTTCGTCGGCACGCCGCACGCGGTGACCGTCTCCAGCGGCACCGCGGCCCTGCACCTCGCATGCCTCGCGGCTGGCATCGGCGCAGGCGACGAGGTGATCGTGCCGGCGTTCACGTTCGTAGCGAGCGCCACCGCCGCTCGCTACGTCGGCGCCGAGCCGGTGCTGTGCGACGTGCGCAGCCCGCACGACTTCAACATCGACCCCGAGGGCGTCAAGCGCCGCATCACCCCGCGTACGCGCGCGGTCGTCGCGGTCCACTTCTGCGGCTATCCCGCCGACGTGCTCGCGCTGCGGGCGCTGTGCGACGAGCACGGGCTCGTGCTGATCGAGGACTGCGCCCAGGCGATCGGCGCACGCCTGGACGACAGCGGGCGCCAGGTCGGAACCGTCGGCGAGCTGGGGGCGTTCAGCTTCTTCTCCAAGAAGCAGCTGTGCGTGGGCGAGGGCGGCATGGTCAGCACCGCCGGCGAGCAGCTGGCCGAGCGCGTACGGCTGTTCCGCTCGCACGCAATGACGAGCAGCACCTGGGACCGTCACCGCGGCCACGACCCCGCCTACGACGTGGTCGACATCGGCTTCAACTACCGCCTGGACGAGCCGCGCGCGGCACTCGGGCTGAGCCGCCTCGAGTGGCTGGCGCAGAGCATCGAGAGCCGCCGCGCGCTCGTGCGTGCCTACCGCGAGCGCCTCGCCGAGATCCCCGGCGTCGAGCTGCCGTTCACCGACGAGGCCGTCGAGCGTTCCTCGCACTTCGCCTTCCCGGTGCTACTCGCGGACCGCGAGACACGCGATCGCTTCCGCGAGACGCTCAAAGCTGATGGCATCCAGACGACCTGGTATCCGGCGCTGCACACGTTCACCGAGTACCGGCGCTACGCGCCCTCCGACGGGCTGGCACAAGCGACCGAGGCCGCCGATCGCCACTGCGCGCTGCCGCTCAGCTCGACGATGGACGAGCGCGAAGTCGAGACGGTCGTCGAGGCCGTGCGCGTGGCTCTCGCCTAGCGGACCTCCCAGGAACATTTCGCGTGTGCCCGGCGACTCGGCTTGGCTCTGCGAAGCTAGATTCGTGATGGGTTTCGGGTCAAACATTTCCGGGAGACCCACTAGCGGAGAGCGCCCCTCACGCGCGCGCCGCACGACGAGCAGGCGCGGCAGACCTAGGGTTCCGGCGGGATCAGCCGGTCGCGCACCGACTCGAACTCTTCCTGGGCCTGCTCGTAGTCGTCGTGGCGCCCGATGTCCAGCCAGTAGTCCTCGCTCGGCCATGAACGCACGACCTCGTCGGCGGCGATCAGGCGCAGGATCAGGTCCGGGAAGTCCAGCCGCTCACCCGGCTCAATGAACGACAGCGCGCGCGGCGCGAAGCAGTAGACACCCATGCTCGCGATGTAGTCGATTGCGGGCTTCTCGTCATAGCCAGTCAGGCGGGTGGGGTCGCCGCCGGCGCCGAAGCGGAGCACTCCGAGCGAGACCTGGATCTGGCGCGCCTTCGTCGCGATCGTCGCTGCGGCGTCGCTGCGCGCGTGGCGTTCCAGCAGCCCACCGTAGTCGATATCGGTGAGCACATCCCCGTTCATCACGAGCACGTCGTTGTCGGCCACCCCGTCGATCAGCGCGAGCGCACCGACGGTGCCGAGCGGCTCGCGCTCGCGATAGTAGTCGATCGGAATGCTGTAGCTCTCGCCGTCGCGGAAGAACGCCTCGATCAGCTCCGCCAGGTAGCCGGTCGCGATCGTGATCCGCTCGAACCCATGCGCCTTGAGCTGGCGCACGACGATGTCTAGCACGGGGCGATCGCCGATCGGCATCAACGGCTTCGGCAGCACCGTTGTGTACGGGCGCAGGCGCGTGCCTTCGCCGCCGGCGAGGATCACCGCCCGCTTCACGGCTTTAGATTGCGCGCAAGTCCAAGGCCGGCGCCCGGATAGATATGGCGCCTGGGCCGCTCGACAAAGTGATGGTACTCACCGCTCATCTCAGCAACGAGCTCGGGCAGCGCGGTCGTGCGATCGCCATTGCCGGCTATCAGGGTGATGTCCTTGGAAGCGTGACGCATCGCCGTGCGCATCTCGAAGGACTCTATTTGGTAGTCGGACGGAGTGTCGCAAATAAAGAGGTCCACCTCATGCCCCTCCAGGGTCGCATCGAGCGCATCGAACGTAGAAGCGAAAATAGGTTGCCAGTTCTCACGCATGCGCTCGGCGACCATCCACCCACTGAACGGATCGGCATCAAAGGAGATCAGCCTGCCCGGATTCCCCTCGCGAGCATTGCGCTCGAGCGCCGCAAGCAGCACGAATGAACCCAGCCCGTGCTTGATGCCCGTCTCGACAACGAGGCGTGGCTTCAAGGCACGCGCGACCGCGTACCAACCCACACGGAGTCCGAAATGGATCCGACGCTTCATGTCAATGCGCCATCGCGTACGCTCGGCAAGCGCTCGCCTGAGCCCCTCATCCGTTCTTATCTCGGCCAGGTAACCCGCGATCGTCGTCCGGTTCAAGCCAAGCGCACGGACGAGGAAATCGACCAACTCTCCTTCGTTGCCGAGCTCGTAGGAGAAGTCCCCCACCTCCGGATCGAAAAGCACGTAGCGCGCCACGAGGTACGGTCGCTCGCGGAAGGAGACGCCGTAGCCTCGGACGATGCGTGACTTCTCGAACCATCGCAAGCGACCAAAGCAGCGGAGGCGATTCTGCCAAACCGGTGGGAGACCCCTTAGCTGCGACTTGATCAAGGCAATCTCACCTCTGAGGGCTGATTGTGATGGACGAGCACCCGCACGGGCAAGCTCGGGCTGGTCATTGCGATACGTTGCATCGACAGGTATCGTACTGTTATGCGCAGGGCAAACGCCTGGCGGGAGAACGGCGCCGGGGTTCGTGGTCATCCGGCAGTCGCCGCTGCCCTATCGGGAGCACATCGCCTTCTCGTACCACCCGTGCGTGCATGCAACGCGTGCCTGCGTGCCCTGACCGCCTGCTCTCACCATTTTCAATACCGCGTCGAGGGTTTCCTGCGTCCGTCGGCGGAGTGGTTCGATCACGAGATCGACGTCCATTGGCAATGGGTCACCGGGCAACGCCCGATGTTTCTCGAGCGCGGCGTGCTCAACACGTTGGCGATGCGCCCGGGAGCCGAGATCCTGGAGCTGTGCTGCGGAGACGGATTCAACACACATCGCTTCTATGCCGGCAGGAGCTCGCGGGTGCTGGCCGTGGATTACAATGCCAGCGCGCTGCGACACGCGCAACGATATCACCATCGAGCGAACATCGAGTATCGCAAATGCGACCTACGCAGCGAATTCCCGGACGGATCTTTTGACAACATCGTCTGGGACTCGGCGATCCATCACTTCTCCAAGCCCGAGGCAACCGCAATCCTCACCTCGGCAAACGCACGGCTCCGCCCCGCCGGGATACTCTCCGGCTACACGGTCATCGAGCCACACTCGGAGTATGCCTTCACTCGTATGCGGTTCTCCTCGCCCGACGAGCTCGCGGAGCTGCTGGGAGGAGTGTTCGCCCATGTCGCCGTGCGGGAGACCCCCGATGCGTGGCGGCGCAATCTCTACTTCTTTGCATCGGACACTCGCGAGGCGCTGCCGTTCGCACCCGGCGTGAGTCACACGCCCTGACGGCAAATCTAGAGCTCTGACTGGAGCGGCCCCGGCTTTGAGCCGACGGCATCGTCCTCGCTCGCACGCGCCGCGGCGAGGAAGTCCTCCCAGTGGGCCGCATAGGGACCGATCACCCCGACGAGGCGTTCCAGCTGGGTCCAATCCGCATCGGCCTCCCAGCCCCAGTGGAGCACGATCGGAGCCCATAGGCCCACGTGCCGATCGATCAGCCTCTGTGCGGCGGGCAGGATCTCCCGCGCATGCCCATAGAGGGGGCGATAGGAGGGCAGATAGACCGCTTCGCCACGCCACATGGGTGTGCGCTGAAAACCCAGCAGCGCAACCGACTCGGGTCCGCCGCATACGATCGCGAAGCGACGGGCCAGCGCGTCGTACTGCTCAGCGTCGAAGCGATTGTATGGCGGAACGAAGATCTCCGGCGAGATCCCACACGGCGCGAGCTCCGCGAGCCCGTCGTCGAGCAGCGCCTCCGTGGCCGCCGGCCCCAGCCCGCAGAGCTCGCTGTGACGGCGGGGCGAGCGAAAGCGCGTGCGATGGTCGCGGCCGTGCAGACCGAAGGTCACCGCATCCTCCGGTAGTTGCGCGAGCAGCGCCCGCTCGTCGTCCTCGAGGGGCCTCCAGCGGGTCTGTCGCGGATCGAGCGTGGCGTGGCTCACGCGCGGCAGCACTGCAACCATGTACGGCACTCCGGCGCCGGCCATGATCGCGTGAAAGCGACGGTAGCGCTCGCTGCCGTAGTGCCGGGGGTCGTCCCAGGCCAGATAATGTGGGAACTCGTCGACCCGCACGAGGAAGCGCGGAGGCTGGGCAGCGCCAAGTCCGGGCACCGCACGACGTGCGCGATCCAACGGCTCCGCTACCGACCGCTCGTAGTCGAGCCGGCCGAGCTTGAGAGCGACCCGTTGAGCGAGTCGCCGCGGCCGTGATGGAAATGGGCGGGAGCGCAGCGCCGAGCTCACCGCGTCTAGGCGCAGGGCGCTCTGGGCGGACTGCTCAGTGCTCGACTCGACTCCGAGCAGGAGACGGGCGCTGCGCAGCTCGTTGCGCCGCGAGCGTCCACGTTCAGACATGCCCCAGGACTCCAGCGTAGAGTTCCTCGGTGCGCCGGGCGATCGCCGGCCAGGCAAAGCGCTCGTCGGCAAGGCTGGCGCCCGCCTCCCCACGGCGACGGCACTCGGGCCAGCCGGCCTCGACGCTGGCTGTGAGCGCCGCGACGAGCCCATCGACATCGGGGCGCGAGCAGATCCAGCCGGTCTCACCGTCGATGACCGCCTCAACCAACCCCCCTACCGGGTAGACGACCACCGGCCGGTGGAAGCCATATGCGAGCAGCAGCACGCCGCTCTGGCTGGCAATCGCGTAGGGCAACGCGACGGTGTCTGTGGCCGCGAAGAGCTGCGCGGCCTCGCGCATGTCTAGATAACCCTCGCGCACCGTCACGCGTCCGGCGAGCGCGGGGCTGTTCAGCTGTGCAGCGGCTGCGGCGAGGGCACCCTCCTCCTGGCCACCGACGAGCAGCTGCAGCCGCGGGATTCGTTGGAGCGCCGTGAGCAGGTCGCCAAGGCCCTTGTCGGGGCGCAGCTGGCCGAAGAGCAACGTGATCGGCGTATCGGGTGCGATGCCCAGGCTCGCGCGTGCGGCGTCACGATCCGCCATGCCGCCTGCGCGGGCGAGGCCGCCGTACTCGCCGTGTGGGATCACCACCACCCGGCCATTTGCCTGGCTCGGGACTCGCTCCAGGTCGGCCTTGGTATGAACGATCGTCCGAGCTGTGAGCCGAGCCAGCAGGCGATGCGTTCGATCGAGCGGCCGGCCACGCTCGAAGGTGTTGTGTGTGGTCTGCACGACGGTTCCTCCGGCCAACCGCAGGCAGAGCACCGCCACCACGCCCAGCGGCGCAAACTCCCACCCCTGCGTGTGGATCAGATCGGCCTTACGTGAAAGCAGGACCAGCCGCGGCAGCGCGGCGAGGAAGCTCAGCCCATTGAAAACCGTACCCAACCGAAGCCGGCGAACAGCGCGTCCGCGTCGCGTCCGATCGCGCACGTAGTGGAAGATCTTGTGGATCGTGACCCCGCTAGCCGGTTGGTAGAGGTGATCATCCGCGGTCGCCAGCGCGATCTGCCATCCGTCCGCCGCGAGCGCTCCTACCAGCTGCTCCGTATAGTCGGCGACACCGCCCCGTCCACCCTGTTCGATCATGAGCAGCCGAGGCCGTGCGCTCAATGGCCCGACGGGCATCCCTGCTTGCTCGAGGCTCACCCGCGCGAGGGTACACGCTGCCAGAAATATGGATCGGCACGATCGCCGATGATTTCGAGCAAGCTCTGCCGGCTGGCCGCGATTCGCTAGGTTTGGACCGTGAAGAGCCGAGTCACATGAAGGTCGTGAGCGTGATGACCACCTCCTCACGTGGAGGCGCGGAGTTCGCCGCCATCGAGATGCTCGACGCGCTGGTCGACAGGGGCCACGAGACGGTCATGCTCACCGACCAGCCGCTGGTCGGGCGCGACACGCGCGTCACGATCCGGCCGATCGAGATCGGGCCGAAGCTGTCGACGAAGAGCTATCTGAGGCTCGCCCTGCGGTGGGCCTTCTACCTGCGGCGCCTGCACAAGGCACTGGAGCGCGAGCGGCCCTACGACGTGCTGCTCGTCCACTACAAGAAGGAGCAGCTGATGGCGCGCTGGCTGCCCAGGCGCCTGCGCGCGACGCTCGTCTGGGCGGAGTGGGGACCCGTGCCGTTTCCGCTTCGCCGTGGGTTGCCGCGGCGGATGTATCTGCGCGCGGCCCGCGACGCGGCGACGGTCATGGCAGTATCGGAGGGTACCAAGGAGTCCGTATGTGCCGTGGGCGTACCGGCAGGGAAGGTCGAGGTCGTGCCGAACGTCCTGCGTACCGAGGAGATCTCATTCACAGCCGAGGGTCGTGCCCAGCTGCGCACCGAGCTCGGCATCGACGACGAGGCTTTCATCGTCGGCTGCATCTCGCGCTTTCACCCAAAGAAGCGCAACGACGTTGTCGTCGAGGCCGTCAAGCTGCTCGATGAGCGCGTCCATCTCGTGCTCGCGGGTGACGGCGAAACCGAGAGCGAGCTACGTCGGATCGCAGCGCCGCTCGGTGGACGCGCACATTTCATGCCCACCCCCGGCGCAAACGTCGCCGAGGTGCTCTCCGCTTTCGATGTCTCGGTCTTCTGCCCCAGCCCGACCGAGGGCGCGCCCCGCGCGGTGATCCTCGGCATGCTGGCCGAACGCCCATGCCTGGCCACCGGTCCAGAGGGCGTAGCCGACATGATCACACCCGGGATCGGCGTGATCGCAGAGCCCGAGAACGATTCGGCGGCGCTGGCGGCCGCGCTGGCGCCCTATCTCGAAGATCCCGCACGTATCGCTCGCGAGGGCGCCGAGGCGCGGCGCCAGGCCGTCGTTACGTACGACGCAGCAACCGTCTCCGAGCACATCGAGCGTCTCTGGCGAGAGGCCGGTGCGAGCGAACAAACCCCGAAGCTGCGAACGTCGGGGGGCGGCCCGGCGCCGGATACGCGTTCTCTGCACGTCGTCTCCGTGCAGACCTCCCACGAACGCGGCGGGGGGGAGTATGCGAACGTCGATGTGCTGAGTGGCCTGCAGACTCGTGGCAACGACGTCACGCTGCTGACCAACCAGCCGGTGCTGGTCGAGGGCACCGAGGTGCCGGCTGTTCAGATAGACCTTGGTCCGAAGATCAGGCGAAGGACTTTGCGTCGCGTCGCGCTCGGCTTTCCGCGCTGGGTGTTGCGATTGCGCCGCGCGCTGGAGCGGGAGGCCCAGAGCAAGCCGATAGACGTGCTGCTGCTGCACTTCAAGAAGGAGCAGCTCATGTCCGCGATTCTGCCAAGGCGATTGACGGGAGCGGTGGTTTGGGCGGAGTGGGGGCGTCTTCCAGAGCTGGTTGCCAACGGGCCCGCGCGACTTCTCTACCTGGCCGCGGCGCGCCGCGCAAAGCTGATCGTGGCCGTGTCCGAGAGCACACGTGACTCGCTCGTGAAGGCCGGCGTTCCGGGAGAGAAGGTCGTGGTGGTGCACAACATCGTCGCCGGAGGGACCATCGTCTTCGACCCCGCCGCGCGCGCGCGCTACAGGGTCGAGTGGGGTGTGGCGGCGGGCGACTTCGTGCTCGGGTGCGTCTCGCGTCTGAACGCGAGCAAGCGCAACGACGTGATCGTCGATGCGCTGGCTCATCTCCCGCAGAACGTGCTGCTCGTCTTCGCGGGGGAGGGTGACGATGAGCAGGCGTTGCGCGCCAGGGCGGCACCCTACGGTGGTCGAGTGCGATTTCTGCCCACCCCGCGTGGTCACGTCGGCGAGCTGCTCTCAGCGTGCGATGTCGCTGTGTTCGCGCCGCAGCAGATCGAGGGGGCGCCGCGCTCGATCATCTTTGGCCAGCTGAGCGAGCGTGCAGTCATCGCGAGTGGACCCGAGGGCGCCGCTGGCATGGTCCTACCCGGGACCGGCACGATCGTCTCACCGGCTCACGATCCACGCGCGCTGGCGGCATGCATCGATTCTTACCGGCGCGACCCCGAGCGTCGCGCGCGCGAGGGACAAGCGGGCCGGGCGCTGGCGCTCGCACGGTATGACCCGGAGGTCGTCGTCGAGGAGTGGGTGACGCGGCTACGAGCCGCCAGCCGGGCGCCGCTAGGACGGCGTGGGGTTGTGAGCGCATAGGTCCTGAGGCGACGCAGGGCTTCGTGTTCCCCGTAGAGTACGGCACAGGCCATGCGAATCATCGGAGTCAGCGGCATCGAAGGGACCATGGGGTTCAAGCGTCGGCACTGGCCTGGTCTCGAGGAACGCGAGTACCGGATCTCTCAGGGCCACGACTCGGCCGCCGTCCTGCTCGTCGATGGCGAGCTCGTCGCGGCCGTCGCCGAGGAGCGGATCAGCCGGTCCAAGCACACCGGCGATTTTCCGCTCGGCGCGATCGAGGCCTGCCTGACTCACGCCGGGCTGGAGCTGGGCGACGTCGACGAGATCGCCCACGCCTTCGACTACGCCCCCTATCAAGCCCTCTACGCCCTCGACCCGATCGCGGGCGAGCTCTACCGCGACGTGCTCTCCCGGGAGGCATTCGTCTCGCGGGTGCGCGCGGCGCTGCCGCAATTCCCGCTCGCGGGCATCGGTCACGTCGACCACCACCTCGCCCATGCCGCTTCCGCGTACTTCACCTCCGGCTGGGAGGATTGCCTGGTCGTGGTCATCGACGGCATGGGCGAGGCGCATGGCGCCACCGTCTACCGCGGGAGCAACGGATGCCTGGACCCCGTCCACCGCATCTCGGCCGCCGACTCGATCGGGATCTTCTACTCGATCATTACCCTGCACCTCGGGTTCGACTTCAACTCCGACGAGTACAAGATCATGGGGCTCGCGCCGTACGGCGATTCAGAGCGCTTCCGGGCCTTCTTCGATGAGGCAGTCGGACTGAAGGACGACGGCGGTTGGGCGATCGCGCCCCTGAAGCTGAAGGGCACGCGAGCGGAGCGCGAGAATCACACACCCACCCGCCGCCACCTATCCGAGCGCCTGATCGTGGCGCGCGAGCCCGGTTCCGAGATAACCGCCGAGCATCGGGACGTGGCAGCCGGTCTGCAGGCCTGTCTGGATCGGGCGATATTGCATCTCTGCGCGCACTTCGGCAAACAAATGGGGATGCGTCGGCTGGCCCTCGCGGGCGGCGTCGCGCTCAACACGACCGCCAACGGCAAGCTGCTCGCCTCCGGCGCCTTCGACGAGATCTACGTGCAGCCGGCCGCAGCCGACGACGGATCGGCGCTCGGTGCCGCCCTGCATCGCGCATCGCGCGCGGGCGAGATCGCCAACCGCCGCTCGCCCGCCCCGTTTTACGGCCCCGCCCATCCCATCGAGCGGGTCGAGCAGGCCATCGGCGAGTTCGACGCTCGCATCGGGGTGACGCGCCTAGCCTCGCTGGAGGACGCCTGCGAGGCCGCCGCCGGCCTGATCGCCGCGGGCGAGGTGATCGCCTGGTACCGCGGGCGCATGGAGTTCGGTCCGCGGGCGCTCGGGCATCGCAGCATTCTCGCCGATCCGGGCCGCCCCGAGATGCGCGACCGTGTCAACGCGCTAGTCAAGATGCGCGAGGCGTTCCGCCCGTTCGCGCCCGCCGTCTCCCTCGAGGAGGTTGACAGGTGGTTCGAGGTCCCCCCGGCCACCGAGCTTCCCTACATGACGGTCAACGTCGACGTCCGTCCGGAGCACCGAGCGGAGCTTCCGGCGATCACCCACGTCGACGGGTCGGCGCGAGTGCAGACGGTCTGCGACCGGGACAACACCGAGTTTCACGAGTTGCTGCGAGCCGTCGGCAGGCACACGGGCAGGGAGATGGTGCTCAACACGAGCTTCAACGTCAAGGGCCAGGCGATCGTCAACACGCCCGCGGAGGCGCTCGAGACCTTCCTTGCGACTGGCATCGAGGCGCTGTTCATGGAGAACACCCTGGTACGCAAGCGCTAAAGACCTGAGCAGAATCGCCGATCTTAAGGGCACATGTCAACGGAGCACATAGCAATCTTCTCGACCTGCCCCCAGTCACGGGATGTCTCGAGCGAGGAGTACGCTCAGCGCGTCACCGAGACGGCGCGCTGGAGCGAGGCGGCCGGTTGCGAGGGGATGCTCGTCTATACCGACAACGGGATCGCCGACCCCTGGCTCGTCTCTCAGCTGATCCTGCAGAGCACACAGCGGCTCGCCCCGCTGGTGGCCGTGCAAGCGGCTTACATGCACCCCTACTCGGTGGCGAAGATGGTGAGCACACTGGGATACCTGCACGGCAGGCGGCTGTATCTCAACATGGTGGCCGGCGGGTTTCGCAACGACCTCGTGGCACTCGACGACACCACGCCGCACGACGAGCGTTACGAGCGCACGGTCGAGTACACGCAGATCGTGACGCGGCTGCTCGCGGGAGAGACCGTCACATGCAAAGGGCGGTACTACTCGGTCTCACAATTGAGCCTCACACCGGCATTGCCGGACGCGCTGCGTCCGGGGGTCTTCATCTCGGGCTCCTCTCCGGCGGGCCTGGACGCCGCTCGCAGGATCGGCGCGGTGGCGGTCAAGTACCCTAAGCGAGCCGGCGAGGAGGTCAGCCAGGAGGGCGAGGATGCAGGAGTGAGGCTCGGGATCGTCACACGCCCGAGCGCCGAGGACGCCTGGCGCGTCGCCCACGAGCGATTCCCCGAGGATCGCAAGGGCCAGATCGCACACACGCTCGCCATGAAGGTGTCCGATTCGCACTGGCACCGCCAGCTCTCCGAGATGGGCAGCTCCACGGCAGACGACGAGGACCCGTACTGGCTGTGGCCGTTCGAAAACTACGCGACGTTCTGTCCCTACCTGGTGGGGAGCTACGAGCGCGTCGTCGCAGAGCTGCGACGCTACATCAATCTGGGCTTCCGCTCGGTCATCCTCGACATCCCCGCCTCCGAGGAGGAGCTGCACCACATCGGTGTGGTCTTCGACCGCGCCCAAGTCACCGTTTCGTGAGGGACAGGGCGTTCCTCACGCTGCAGGACCGGGTGTCCCACGTCAGCAAGTCGCACTCCAACGACACCGCCATCGTGATGGACTCCGAGCAGCTCACCTACGACGAGCTGGAGCGCACGAGCAACCAGATGGCGAGGCTGCTCATCGAGCGTGGCGTGCACGCGGGAGATCGGGTGTGCCTACTCCAGCCCAAGGCGCCGATCGCGATCGTGAGCATGCTCGCCACACTGAAGGCGGGGGGCATCTACGTGCCGCTCGACATCGCCAGTCCCGCCCCGCGCGTGCAGAGCATCCTCGCCTCCGCCGAACCGCGAGTCGTGCTCGGCTGCTCAGCAGCGGGCGAGCTGGCGCAGAGCCTCGACTTCTCGGAGGCAGAGCTCGGGTCGGTGGAGGGGACGCTGGAGGGCGCGGTATTCGGTCCCGGAGCACACGCCAACTGCGATGACCACCCCCTGCCCGCCGTCACCGGCCCGGACGATCCCGCGCACCTCCTGTTCACCTCGGGATCCACAGGCACCCCCAAGGGAGTGATGATCACGCACGCGATGGTCGGCGCCTTCCTGGACTGGGCGCTCCCCTACTTCGGCCACCAGCCTGGAGATCGCATCTCCGGGCATCCACCACTGCACTTCGACCTCTCGACGTTCGACATCTACGGCACACTCTCATGCGGCGCGGAGCTGCATCTGCCTCCACCGAACATCCTCCTGCCCCAGCATCTGGCGAGCTTCATTCGCGAGGCCGAGTTGACGCAATGGTTCTCGGTGCCGTCCACGTTCGCCTACATGATGCGCGGCAACGCGATCGAAGATCACGACTTTCCGTCGCTGAAGCGCATCATCTGGTGTGGAGAGGTGCTTCCACCGGCGGTGCTCGCCCACTGGATGGCGCGCGTGCCACAGCCCACCTACACCAATCTCTACGGGCCCACCGAGGCGACGATCGCATCGACCTTCCACCCGGTGGACAGCGTGCCCGAGGACATGACCACTCCCATACCGATCGGCACGCCCTGCGCCGGCGAGGACGTGCTCGTGCTCGACGAGCGACTCCTGCCGGTCGAGCCGGGCGAGATCGGCGAGCTGCACATCGAAGGCGCAGGTTTGAGCCCGGGCTACTGGCGTGACGCGGAGAGGACGCAGGCGGCGTTCGTCGTCGACTCTCACACCGGCGGGCGTCGATACCGGACCGGAGACCTCGGGCGCTGCGACGAGACGGGCGTACTGCACTACGTCGGTCGGGTCGACTCCCAGATCAAGAGTCGGGGATACCGCATCGAGCTGGGTGAGATAGAGACCGCGTTGAGCGCCATCGCGGGCGTCGCGGAATGCGCCGTGGTCGCAGTGCCGAGCGAGGGTTTCGAGGGAACCGCGATCTGCTGTGCCTGGGCCGCGCGCGCAGACGCCGAGCTCGATCCCCGAACGCTGCGCCGCGCGCTCACCGAGGTGCTGCCCAGCTACATGCTTCCGTCACGGTGGCTGCACTTCGAGGAGCTGCCCAAGAACGTGAGCGGTAAGATCAATCGCCGCCTGCTGAAAGAGCGATTCGCAGGGCCTTCGGCTCATGTCTGATCAAGCGATCGTCTCCCGCATACAGCGCATCTTCGAGGAGGTGCTCAGCATCTCCTCGCCGGCGCCGCAGACGGACATCATCGAGGCCCAACTGCTGGACTCCCTGACGCTGGTGACCCTGTTGTTCGAGGTCGAGCAGGAGTTCGGATTGCAGATACCGCTCGAGTCCTTGGAGATCGACGACTTCCGCAGCATCGAGCGCATCGCCCGGTTTGTCGCCGGCAGAGAGGTTCGTCAATGAGCGAGATCCGACCGATGCGCCGAGATGAGGTCAACGAGGTCGCGGCCCTCTACCGCTTCGTCGATCATTCGGACTGGCGCATCCCCCGCGCGGAGCTGCCGACATGGCTCGATCGCATCCTGTTCGGCCACCCATGGTACGACCCCGAGATCCCGAGTCTCGTCTACGTGGATGACTCCGGTGAGATCCTCGGCTTCATCGGCTCGCATCCGCGGCGCATGCGCTTCGACGGGGAGCCCGTCCGGATGGCCGCAGCCGGCCCGCTGATCGCCCATCCCAAGGTTCGCAACCGCGGCGTCGGAGCGATGCTTTGGCGACGCTACCTCACCGGACCGCAGGAGCTGACCATCACCGACGGCGCCTCGGACGAGATGCGCCAGATATTCGAGCTCATCGGCGGACAGATGATGCACCCGAGCAGCATCGCCTGGGCACGTGTCTTTCGCCCCTGGAGCTACGCCGGCAACCGCGTTCTGCACGCCAACGTCCACGTGCGCCACCGCATCAAGCCATGGGCCCGACGGGTGCTGGCGCCGCTCGACGCTCCCACCACCCGCGCGGTCAGTCGTCTCCGCCCGCCGGACAGCTCTGCGACAACTGAGGAGCTGCTCACACCCAAGCTGCTGCTGGAGCACCTGCCGCGCGTCACGCGCTCGCTGAGATTGGTGCCCGACTACGACGAGCAGTTCCTGGATTGGCTGTTCGCGGAGCTTCACCACAACCGCACCTGGGGCGCCCCGCAGCGACTCCTGGTTCGTGACCGCAACGGTCAAGTGCTGGGCTGGTATGTGTATTTTGTGCTCCCCGGGGAAGGCTGCCAGGTCATCCATCTCGCCGCCCATGACCGTCATGCTGGTGCAGTCCTGAACAGCCTTTTCGCTCACGCCGTGGCGCATGGCGGCGCCGCTGTGCAGGGGCGGGTGGAGGCGCACATCCTGGCTCCACTCGCCCAGCGCGGAGCGATGTTCCGCTTCAGCCCACGATCACTGGTGCACAGCAGACATCCCGATCTGCTCGGGGCGATCACCTCCGGGCACGCGCTGCTGACGCGCCTGGAGGGGGAGTGGTGGATGGCGACCTAGAGGCTTGATGTGGGTTGCGCCTTCCGCCGGAGTGGGGCAGTCGTGCAGATCAATGGCGGGCGCGCGCGATAAAGACGGTGGGTCTTGTACATAGTTTTAAACCTCGGTATCACCATCGCTATACACAGTTATTTTTTTATAACAACATTTCCTTCCCACTTCCACCCCTCACCCCTTCCACCCCTTCATATTAATACTATAGTGTCACTCATTGCTCATTCTCCTGTCTCCCAACCCCCTTCAACCCACATCAACCCTCTAGAGCGGTGAGCTCTCGATTCTCAACCCACTGCGCGGCGCTCCCCTGCGTGCGCCGACGCAGCCGCCCCGTTACCGGGTCGATCAGGCGTAGTCGAGCACGCGGTCGAGCGTGCGCTCAACTGCCCGCAGCGTCTGCTCAGGGTCGTGGCTCGACAGCACCGTCTGGCGAGCCACTTCGCCCTCGCGCCGTCTACGTTCACGGTCGTCGCGGTAGGCGCAGACGACCGCCGCGAGCGCACGTGGATCGTGCGAGGGAGAGACGATCGTACCCGCGCCGGGAGCGATCAGGCCCTCCGCCCCCTCCTGGTGGGTCGCCACCACCGGCACCCCAACGAGCTGCGCCATCACGATCACGCGTGGGGCACCCTCGGTGGGACTGGGAGCGAACACGAGCAGGTCGCAGGCGGAGAGAAACCCCTCGACGTCGCCCCGCACATTGGGGACGAACCGGACGCGATCGCCATGCGGCGCGGCGCGACTGCGCAGAGCCTCCTCCTCCTCCCCCTCACCCGCGAGGACGAGCAGCATCTCGCCGCTCATGTAGGTCATCGCATCGACCACGACGTCGTTGCGCTTCTTGCGGTGGAAGCGCGAGATGCAACCGACGACGAGGGTCTGCTCGCTCACGCCCCACGCGCGTCGCAGCGTTGCCCGGCTCGACGCGCTGAACTCGACGGCGTGCACATCGACCAGGTTCGGCACCACATCCACCTTCTCGGCGGGCACGCCCGCTTCGACCACCGTGAGCCTGGTTCCGGTCGAGACGGCCATCACTCGGGTCGTTCGGCGGGCCGCCAACGCATACAGTCTGCGAGGCAGCCCCCGACGCATCTGCTGCGGCACCGGTCCCCACTCCGCCCAGACGATCTCGCCGACGAGCCTACGCGGCAGCAGCGAGCAGAGCAGCTGCTCCTTCTTGAAGTGCAGCAGCAGCGTCCCAACCGGTTGCGCGTCGCGCAGCGCTTTGATCAGGCGCAGCAGTGTCAGCGGCGCTTCCAGCAGCACTCTCACGAACGTGCGACCCGCCAGCTTCGGGCCGAGCTCGATCTGGCGCACCGGTACACCGGTGTCCGCCACGATGTCTGGAAGGTTCGTCAGAAGCAGGACATCGTGCCCGCGCACGGAGAGCGCGTCGAGCAGATCGACGTTTGCATACTCAGCCCCACCACGCTCATTCGTCGTCTGGACTGAGACAATCCGGTTTTGCAGCATTCGGCGACAAAGACTACCGCTCAACAGCACTATTGAGCAAATGCAACGCTGCCAGCAGCAACGTCGGTAACACTGCATAGCCAGACGCTGAGTCTGCTCAGCTCGTCCGGATGATCAACACCGAGCAGGGTGCGTGATGGGAGACCTTGTTGGGCACAGAGCCCAGCAGGAAGCGCTTGGCGCCGGTCATCCCCTTGTTCCCCACGACGACCAGATCGGCCTCCCGCTCCTCCGCGACATCGAGGATCGCATCGGCGGGATCTCCCTGGCGTGGGTACACGTTGACGGCCACTCCCGCCTCGCGGACGACCTCGGCGGCCGCCTCCAGCGTGGCATCGACATCCTCGCGAGGGTTGATCGCCCACTGCAGATCCTCCGGGGTGTCGCGTCGTTCCTCCCGCAAGCGCTGCGCAGGCACCGGCTCATATGCGCTCACCAGCTCGAGCTTCGCTCCCACGGCGCGGGCCAAGTCGATCGCCTGGCGCACGGCTTGAGTGGCCGTGTCGGAGCCGTCCGTTCCCACCACGATCGACTTGAACATGATCCTCCCTTGTGTGTGATCCATCCAGGTTGAGTCATCACTGCCGGCAGGGTTCGATCATATCTGCGCCGGCCGGCCCGCGCGAGCGAGATGATCTGCTCCTCGCCGGGACGTGCCAACGCTGCTTGCCGCCTAGCCCCTAACGTTAAGGAGACCGGTGATCGACCTGCACTGCCACGTGCTTCCGGGCATCGACGACGGCCCCGAGACGATCGAGAGCTCAATCGCGCTAGCGCGCGCCGCGGCGGACGCGGGCACACGTACGCTCGTGGCCACACCCCACGTCAGCTGGAGCTACCCCAACGACGCCGACACGATCGCGCGGCTGGTCGACGAGCTGAGCGCGCGCCTGGCCGCTGAGCACGTGGCACTCGAGATTCGCCCAGGCGCCGAGATCGCGCTGACGCACCTCACGGAGATCGACCCGGCGCAGCTCCCGCGCCTCGGCCTCGGCGGAGGTCCGTGGCTGCTGGTGGAGCCTCCCTTCGCTCAGGTGGTAAGCAATCTGGACACCATCCTGCTGGGTCTCCAGCAGCGAGGTCACCGGGTCCTGCTCGCCCATCCCGAGCGGTGTCCTGCCTTCCACCGGAGCCCGCGGATGCTGGAGTCCCTCGTACATGCCGGTGCGCTGACGTCGATCACGGCCGGCTCGCTCGTGGGGCGCTTTGGAGGCGAGGTGCGCCGCTTCGCCCTCGAGCTGGCGCGAGCCGGGATGGTCCACAACGTCGCCTCCGACACTCACGATCTCGCTCGCCGGCAGCCCGGCATCGCAGCTGAGCTCGAGCAGGCCGGACTCGGTCCGCTCGCCGACTGGCTCACGCAGGCGGTACCCGCCGCGATCCTGGACGGGGGCGAGATTCCGTCACAGCCGGCGATCGCCCTCCCAGATCTGCAGCCGTCGCGGCGAGCATGGCGGTCCCGTCGCAACTGAGACGCGCTCAGGCCAGCTTCGTGATCGCGATGATCATCCCGATCAGCACGAACACGACGATCGCGACCTGCAACCAGATCCAGGTTGGGGACATGACAAGCGCAGAGTACGACACGTAACCTGCGAACGAGGCACCCGACTTCGTCTAGGCTGCAACTTATGCTGCGGCGGTTGTTGCCACGGACGGCTCGCCTTACGCGCCTGCTCGCGCCAAGCGCCGTGCTCATTTTCGGTGGGATGCTGTCCGCCGCCAGTCAGGCACGCTCGGTCGGCTCGACACGAGCAGCCACGGTCGCTCCGCTGATGGGAGTCAACATCATGGGGCTCGATGAAAACTCCTCCTCACGCGCGCTAGATCGAGCCATCGCCCAGGCGCACACGCTCCACGCAAAGGTCGTGCGGGTCGAAGTTCCGTGGTCGCTGATGGAACCCGGGGGACCGGGCCAGATCGATCCGCGCGCGCAATCCATAGTCGATCGCCTGGTCGGCGACGCTGCGGGGAGCGGCATCAAAGTGATCATGATGGTCGACAGCTCGCCATGTTGGGCGTCTGCGGCGCCGAAGACGCTCCTGCGCAAGTGCACGCCGCAGCGCTCGAGTGCAGCGAACGCCTGGCCTCCGAGTAATCCGGCCAGCTACGCCGCTTTCGTCGCATACTTGGCCAACCGCTACGGCGCGAGCTTGGCAGCAATCGAGATCTGGAACGAGCCCGACCAGATCAACGAAGACTACTTCGCCGGACCGAACAAGGCGCAACGCTATGCGAGGATCCTGCGGGCCGCCTACCCCGCGATCAAGCGGGCGAACCCGAATGTGCCGGTGCTCGCCGGGTCGCTCGTCGGTTACAACGGTGTCTTCCTGCGCGCCCTCTACGCCGCCGGCATCAAGGGTTACTACGACGGGCTGGCGGTGCACTTCTACAGCCTGACCCTCGCATCGCTGCGCTCGTTTCGCGAAGTGCAGCTCGCCAACGGCGACACCAAGCCCCTGTGGCTGGACGAGTTCGGCTGGAGCAGCTGCTGGCCGCGCTACAGGATCCAGCAGGAACAGGCGTGCGTGACTCCGACGGTTCAAGCGACGAACATCACCAACCTGTATCGCTCGCTGGCACGCACTCCGTACATCGTGGCCGATGTGCTCTACAAGCTGCAAGGCTCCGAAACCGAAGATTTTGGGGTGCTGAACGAAAAAGGCGCCCGCAAGCCGGCGTTTGCCGCGCTGTCCCGCGTCCTGGCCTCGCCCTTCGGTGCTCCCAGCCCCGTCACCCTCAGTCTGCGCCGGCAAGGCAGCGATGTCGTGGCCAGCGGCTCGGGACCTGTCGGGGACTACATGCAGCTCGAAGCGTTTCAGGGCAGCATCCCGCGCTACAGGGCACTGTTCACGCTCAACCGCTTCAACCAGTACTCGATCACGTTTCCCTCGGTGCTCGGCACGAGCGACCTGACGGTGCGCGTCTTCCAGGACTGGATGGGACCGGGCAGAGACGCACAGAAGAGCATCTGAGCACACCCTTCTAAATTCACCCAATCCCCCACGGCTTGTCCGGGTCGCGATGAGGCGCTTATGAAGCGAATCGCTACTCCGCGTTGCGAACCAGCGCTGCCAGTGTGAGCACGAGGATCTTCACGTCCAGGCCCAACGACCAGTGAGCTATGTAGTAGTTGTCCCACTCCACGCGCTCGGCCAGCGAGGTTTGGCCGCGCAGCCCGTGCACCTGCGCCCAGCCGGTGATCCCCGACTTGACGCGATGGCGGTCGCCATAGCGATCGATGTCCTGGCGAAACAGCTCGACAAAATCGGGGCGCTCCGGGCGGGGGCCGATGATGCTCATCTCCCCGCGCAGCACGTTCAGCAGCTGTGGCAGCTCATCGATCGACGTGCGCCGCAGGAAGCGTCCGACGAGGGTGCGCCGGTCCTCGCCCTCCACTCCCCCGGGCGCTGTGTCCCCACCGAGCAGGAAGTCGATCGCGGTGTCGTCGTCGTCGCTCAGCATCATGCTCTGCCTTGGCTCTGAGCGCATCGAGCGGAACTTGTAGAGGTCGAAGACCCTGCCGTCGCGCCCGACGCGACGCTGGCGGAACAGCGCCGAACCGGGGGAGCTCAACCGCACGGCCAGGGCGGCGCAGAAGATCACGGGCGACAGCAGTACCAGCAGCGCCAGCGCAAACACGCGGTCGAAGGCGTGCTTGAGCGCGAACTGCCAGCCCCTGGGATCGATCGTCGAGAAGGTCAGCAGCGGCATGCCTCCGACCGTGTCATACCAGGCGCGATGGTTCATCGTGTCGAACATCCGCGGCACCACCGACACGTCGACGCCCAGCTCCTGGCAGCGCTGGATCAGGCGACTGATGCGAGCGTCGGTGACGGAAGAGAACGCGACGATCAGTTTGCCCACCTCCGACTCTCCGACGATCTCGTCGACATCCTCAACTGTGCCCAGCACCGGCACGTCGCGTCCGCCCACCTCCGTGACCGAGCGGGGGTCGTCATCGATGAAGCCGACGGGGACCAGCCCGTACTCGGGATGTTTCTCGAGCAACCGCGCCACCTGCGAGCCGACTAGCCCAGCGCCGACGATCAGCACCGGCTTGCCCACGAGCCGCCGCCCGCGCGCCCAGCGCTGCGCGCCCGCCAGCACGAGGCGGCCGAGGCTAACGCCCAGCAGCGCGAACAACCATGCACGCACGCTGTCGGACTGGCTCGGGGTCTGTCCGTTGGCGAACAGCCCGATCGTCGTCACCGCCATCACCGCGATCGACACCGCGCTGACCACGGGCACGACGCCATCGAGCACGAGCGCGCGCAGGCGTGTGCGATACAGCCCGCGCAGGTAGAGCAGGAGCATTACCAGCGGCGGCAGCGCCAGCAGCGAAGCCCGGACGGCGGAGACGTGCAAGGTCGCGTTCATGCCACCCAGCGTCACGATCACCGCCAGGCACAGCAGCACGAAGTCGACAGTCGGGCGCAGCACGCCCCAGCCCGGGCCCTCCAGCGCCCACTGCAAGCGCCCGCCGAAAGTTCCGTCCAGCAGCGACTTCGGATGCGGCGCGTCGTGCGTGAGCTTGCCGGTGAGCGGCAGCGTGGTCGATGTCTGCTGGGTGATGCGCGGTTGGTCCATGATCTGAGGGCGTCCTATCCCTACTGATTACTCGGGTCCTGCAACCCGTCCCTTTAGCGGTTGACGTTCTCCGGACCCCTTCATCCGCGCCAGCTGCCGGGTGAGAAGGCCCGTAAGCACTAGTGCGACGAGCGACAGCAGTACAAACAGGAGATCATCGCCGGACAGCCCCAACGGCTCTGATGCCACCGCACCCGCCTCGTTGGCGCGCTCGGCCGCCGAGCTTGGATACGTGCTCGCGCCGCCACCGGATGCTCCGCCAACGCCGGCCCGCGAGCCCGCAGCTCCCCCGCGTGCGGAGCCGCCGCCGGCCCCCGCGGCGCTGCTTGTTGAAGATTTAGTATAACCAGATTGTTCACTATAACGGAATAGACCTGATGAGCTGCGCGTCCCGGCGTCTGTCGATCCCGGGGGCCCGCCTTCGCCTCCATCAGACCCTCCGCCGAGCAGCGTCGAACCGAGGATCGCCTGGCTGCCTTGGCCCGGACCACCGTACCCGCTCAGAAGCGGGCTCGCCGCCGCGAACGCCGGCATCGCCGCCGGCAGAGCAGCGACTATGAGCACTGTCAAAACGATCCTGCGATGACTTGTCATGCTTCCCTGCCTTGGGTCCCTTCTTCGGCTCGAGCAACGTCGCGGTCCACTCTCCATGCCATGTGCCAGGCATCGCCCTATCCTGCGGCCTGGCGCTGAACACACCGTGTCGATAACGGCGAATCGACCAGACTTGCCTATAAACTAGCGAAGGCCGGGCTCGATGTCGAGGCGAATAGTCACGATCCTGCTGCGAGTCTTTGAAGGCTCACGTGAACTGCCGAGCTTTGAGCAGGATTGAGCGGTTCAGTTCGTCGATATTCACGCGTCCGCCTCGCCGCACCAAGTGCAGAGCTTCGCGCGTCAGCGGATCACGGGGGTTCAGGAACGCCGCCCGTTCCAGCAGCACGAGCGCGCCGCGGCGATCCCCCCTGGCCGAGGCAATCGCGCCGCGCTCCAGCATCGCGTAGGCATCGTCGGGAGTGCGCCCCAGCGCCAGCGCGAACTCATGGTCGGCGCGCGCGAGGTCGTCGAAGCGCAGGGCGATGCCACCAGCCACAAGATACGGTTCGTCGCTCAGGGGGTTCAGTCGCGCCGCGTCGTTCAGTCGTGCGTACGCCGTTGCCGGCGCCGTCGGCCAGATCCGCGCGGCGCTCTCGATCTCGAGCTGGCTCAGCCAGGGCGCCGCCAGCGACGCCGCGCCCGCCAGCGCCACGATCGCGCCGGTGACGATGCCCAGACGTTTGGCGCCCAAACCAGGCTCGTGTGGCCGACGCAAGGAACGACGCGAGGAGATTTGCTCAGGCTGCGCGACCTCGGGCGCAGTGGACCGCCGCCCGCCGAGCACGTAAGCGGCGCTCGGAGCCCCACGGCGCGGCGCCAGCGCGCAGGCGAGGCCGAGCATCGCGAACGCGGGCGCGCCCAGGCCGGCGAACTCCCAGAACCAGTCAAACGAGCCATGCACCACCCAGTAGACGAATCCCGCCAGCGCCGCCGCCGCGACCGCGCGCCCCAGCGGATCGGATCCTCGCAGCCCGCGCCAGCCGGCCAGCAGCGCCGCCCCCAGGCCGACCAGCGCCAGCAGCGCGCCCACCAGTCCGGTCTGGGTCAGCGTGCGCAGCTCGACGCTGTGCGGATAGCGGGGGGTCTCGTCACTGCGGCCACGCACCAGGTACTGCTGCTGAAAATTGTCCGCGCCGATCCCGACGATCGGATGCGCCACGAATTCGTCCAGGGCCACCCGGTAGAAGTCGTAGCGGTTGCTCCCCAGCCCACTCGTCAAACGGTTGCCGCCGACGCTGTTCGCGCCGTAGCCACTGCCGCTCTTGAACGTGTCCCAGGCGTGGCGCGCCCGCGTGACCGGGTTGCCCGCGGCGGCCCAGCCACCCGCGAGCACCACCACTAGCGCGGCGAGGGCAACCGCGCCTACTCCCCTGCGCACGCGCCTGGCCGAGGCCTCCGAGAGCGTGCTACGCCTGCACTCGATCGCGGCGCCGGCGGCTACGACCAGCCC
Organism: uncultured Solirubrobacterales bacterium; assembly: GCA_963749285.1. GTDB lineage: Bacteria > Actinomycetota > Thermoleophilia > Solirubrobacterales > Solirubrobacteraceae > Palsa-744. The sequence goes on from CAVVMD010000003.1 coordinate 128,738, forward strand.
CACCGCCAGCGCCGCGAGGAACGTCGTCGTGGTGGCGGTATGCACGGCGGCGGTGGCGTTCTGGGAGTGTTCGATGCGTTCTCCCACGCGCAGCACCGACGGCACGGCGGCGGCGATCCCGGCGGCGACCGGCACGAGCAGGGCAAACGTGCGCGCGCGGTGAGGCAGCAGCGCGAACACCAGCACGAGCATCACCGGCGTCGCGTACAGCGAGCCCCGGCTCACGCTGAGCAGGGCGACCTCGGCCAGCAGCACCGCGCCGCCGGCGAGCAGCCCGCGCACGCTCCAGTGCAGACGGGCCTCCCGCGCGAGCAGCAGCGCCGGCCAGAACGCGATCAGCCACTGCGCGGCACTGGCGTTGGCATAGCCCGCCGGATAGCTCAGGCGCCCCCCGGGAAGCAGCGCTTGCAGGCGCACGGGGCTGTGAGCGGCGGCGTTCACGTGCAGCGCGACGAACGCCGCCAGCCCGATGCTCGCCAGCGTCCACGCGCCGAGCAGCAGCACCGCGCTGCGCCCGTGCTGGGGCCAGAGCGCGAACAGCGCGAACACGAGCAGGTACAGCAGCGTCCGGTTCGCGCCTTCCCAGGCGTCGCCCGGCACGCTCGCCCACAGGATCGAGGCGAAGCTGAGCGCGGTGTATGCCGCCAGACAGCCGAGCGCGAGCTTCACCGGCATGGGGATCTCAGCGACGGGCAGTCCCACGAACACGAGCGCAATCCCGAGCAGCGCCAGCACAACCAGCCCGCCCGGCGCCCAGTGAGTCAGCGGATAGCCCGCCTGGTCGCTCGCCCACACCAGGAACAGCGCCATCGCCGCCAGCGCCGGCAGCGTCGCGGGGGCTTCGCGCAGGCTTTCGATCAGCCGGCCGAGCGTCGTGCTCGCGGGTCTGTTCGCGGCAGGCGTTGAGGACATCCACCGGCGAGGCTACTGGCACGTGCAGACCGTCGATAATCCAGCCGATGGACGATCCCGCCCAGCTGGTCCACTTCTACGACGCCGCCTACACGCAACCAGACCCGGCCGAGGCGGCGCGATACGCGCGCTGGCGTGCGCTCGGGGCGGTCGGCAAGGCCGACCACGTGCTCATGCTGTGCGCCCGCGCGGGCCTGCGGGCGGGCGGGCATCCAATCAATACGCTGGAGATCGGCTGCGGCGATGGGGCATTGCTGTGCGAGCTGCACGCGCGCGGCTTCGGCGGGCGGCTGGCGGGCGTTGAGATCACCGAGGCCGCGGTGGACATAGCGCGCGGGCGGCCCGAGATCGACTCGGTCGAGCTCTACGACGGTTCACGCCTGCCCGTGGGCGACGGCTTCTACGAGCTGGGAGTCGTCTCCCACGTCCTCGAGCACGTGCCCGACCCGGCCGCGCTCCTGGCCGAGGCGGCGCGGGCGTGTCAGGCAGTGGTGATGGAGGTGCCGCTGGAGGCCAACCTGTCCGCGCGGCGCGCCGGTAAGCGCGAGCACGCCTCCGAGGTCGGCCACCTGCAGCGGCTGGATCGCAGCGCCGCGCGGGCGATCGCTGCGCGCGCGTGCCTGCAGGTCGCGTACGAGCTGGAGGACCCGCTCCCGCTCAGCGTCCACCTGTTCTTCGCAACCGGACCCCTCGCACGAGTACGCGCCAGGGCAAAGTGGGCGCTGCGCTCAGGTCTGCACCGCCTCGCCCCGGGACTCGCCCGGCGCCTGTTCACGGTGCACTACGCGTGCCTGTGCCTGCCGGCCGCGTGACAGCGGCGAACAGCAGCGACAGCACCCGACCCATCAGGTCGTCGGGCACGGCGTCGGGGTCGGTGAGCTTCTGCCGGGCGATGCCGTCGGCGAGCGCGTCGATCGTGAGCGCCAGGTGCTCGGCGGGGAGCTCGAGCTCCAGGTCGAACTCGCGCATCCCGTCGGCGACCAGCCGCGTCAACAGCTCGCGCATCTGCGCGAACCGCGCCGCCACCTTCGGGCGCACGCTCGGGTCGCGCACGCCGTAGGCCCAGAACTCCATGAACAGCAGCAGCAGCTCGGGCTCGCGCTCGATCATCGTCATCCACTGCCGCGCCCCGCCAGTCGCGCGCTCGGCGACCGAATGGCGGGTCTCCACGGCCGCTGAGATCTCGCGCGCGTGGGCGTCGATCTCGCGCTCCATCAACGCCAGGAACAGGTCCTCCTTGCCGTCGAAGTTCGAGTACAGCGCACCGGTGGAGAACCCCGCCTCGGAGGCGACCTGCTCGACCGTGGCGCCGTGGTAGCCGCCGCGCGCGAACACGGTCCGCGCCGCGTTCAGCAACCGTTCGCGAGTGTTGGCCTTGCTCTGCTCGCGCGTCAGCCGCGCGCCAGCCTGCGCCCTGGCACCAGCATTGCCATGCTCACCCGGCGTTGCCCCTGCGGCACCCCGCTCGCCTGCGATCGGAACTGTCTCCATCACCCACATTCTACTTGACAGAGCAAGCGCTATTGCGATAACGTTCATTATCCGCTCGCGCCGCGAGATGCCACGACCGCAGCATGGTCGTGGGCACGATCGGCGATCACGCCCTACCTGGGAGCAGCCACATGGCGACAGCAGTGACAGCAGTTACAGACACCACCCCGACGGACTCCGCCGCCAACCCGGCGAGCCTGCCGACGGACGCGATCTCCTACGAGGACCTGTACGCGCGCTGGGAGCGCGGCAACTGGCAGGCGATGGAGCTCGACTTCACCGAGGACGCCCGGCAGTGGCGCGAGGATTTCACCGAGTTCGAGCGCACCGCGGCGCTGTGGAACTACTCGCTGTTCTTCTGGGGCGAGGACGCGGTCGCGGACAACCTCTCCCCCTACATCGACGCGGCGCCGCGGGAGGAGCAGAAGTATTTTCTCACCACCCAGCAGGTCGACGAGGCCCGCCATGCCGTGTTCTTCAAGCGCTTCATGCAGGAGGTCTGCGGCATCGGCAGCGGCTCGATGTCGAGCGGCCTGCAGGCGATCAAGCCGCAGCTGACGCCCGGGTTTCGCAAGATCTTCGAGCGCCTGGACACGATGGCCGACGAGCTGCGCGCCGACCGCTCCCCCGCCCAGCTCGCCGCGGCGGTGACGCTGTACCACATCGTGATCGAGGCGGCGCTCGCCCAGCCGGGCCAGCACTTCATCTGCAGCTATCTCGAACGCCGTGACCAGCTGCCGGCGTTCCGCGAAGGCATGCAGAACATCGCCGCCGACGAGCAGCGCCACATCGGCTTCGGCGTGAAGCTGCTGTCGGACCTGAACCGCGAAGACCCCGTCGGCGTGCCCAAGGCGGTCGCCCGCATCCTGCGCGACGTGACTCGCTACACCGCCCAGGTGCTGATGCCCCCGGGCTGGGACGAACGCTACATCACGGTGTTCGGCGCGACCTACGACGAGGTCGGCGTCGAGGGACTGACCTCGATGACGACCAAGCTGCGCTCGGCCGGCCTGGCCCCCGACACGCTCCCCGGACCGGCGCTGCTGCCGCCGGGGTTGACGCCGCTGGAGACCTCACAGCGCGGGCGCACGCTCGCCCAGGCCGGCGTGATCGGCGTGCGCGAAGGGCCGTCCCGTCGCGATCAGGAGACCCTGGCGCTGCTGTTCGACATGATCCGTCGCCAGGTCAACCCCGAGCACGGGCTCAGTCGTCCCACGACCTTCCAGTGGGAGTTCACCGACCCCGACGTGCCCACCTGGCACCTGACCGTCGACAACGGCTCGAGCACGGTCGCCGAGGGCGCCGCGCCGAACGCGGACCTGCGCCTGCGGGTCGCCTACCAGGACTGGGTGGACATCATCGGCGAGCGCCTGGACCCCCGCCGCGCGCTCGTCACCGGCCGGCTGCGGCCCGCCGGCAATCCGCTGGCGTTGCGGAAGCTGATGAAAGCGTTCCCCGCGGGCTGAGCGTTGGGAGGCCTGTCCGCATGCGGACAGGCTCGAGGTCGCGCATGCGCGACCTCGCCGGGTGGTGCATGCACCACCCGGAACAGACGCGCCGCATGCGGCGCGTCACGACCCCGCGCATGCGCGGGGTCGCCGGTGGGCACATGTGCCCACCGGAACATCATCAGCATGGACATCGCTAGCCGAGCCCGAACTCGCGCGCGGCGGCGGACGGGCCACCGCTCTCGTGTGGATGCGATTGTGGCTGGGCTTGCGAGGCTGACGGTGTGGCGGACGCCACACGTGCGACGTTCGATTGCGGTGTGCTCGGGACATCGCCGCCCGAGACATGACGCGCCGGCTGCTCGAGACCGAACTCGCGGTTGGCCCTGCCGGCGGGAGTGAGCGCCGATGAGCTGCCGGCGGCCGACGCAACACTCTTGAACGTGGCGGCTCGCGATGGGGACGTGGCGCCCGCGGAGAGCCGGGAGCCGACCTGCGCCGGGCTCAGCGCCTCATCGGCGACCGGGATCGGCGGCGCAGCCGTGCGCGCGAGATGACGGCGGTGGGTCTTCGGGTGACTCGTCGGCACGATCGGAGCGACGGTCAGCGCCACGCAGCCCGCGCCGACGCTGACAGCAACCAGACAGCCGACGGCCAGCTTCGCGCCGAGACCTCCACCCGCCATCAGCCAGCCCCCGCCGGCGGCGGTGCCGCCCGCACCCACCCCGGCGCCGGCGATCCCCGCTCCCGTGCCCGCGCCGACACCCGTGCTCGTCACGCCCGCACCCGCTCCTGCCCCGGCTCCCGCGGCCACACCGGCGCCCAGCGCCAACGGCAGCGGCAACGGCGGCAGCACCGAGGCCAGACCGCGTAGCGACAGCACATGGGCACGACAGGCCGGGCACTCGCGCTGGTGGGCAACGGCAAGCGTGTAGCGCTCGCCGCCGGGGTCGAGGATGCCGAAGGCGAAGCCGCGCATCAGCGAGGACTGCTCGGCGCAGTAGGAGCCCGCGCGAATCGTGTCCAGCAGCTCGCCGACCTTGCCCGCGACGCCGGGCGAGCCCGCGCGGTAACCCTCCATCAGCTTGCGCATCCGCCCCTCGCTGATACCCATGCGCGCCGCGGCGTCCGCACGGGAGAGGCCCTGCAGGTAGCACAGCGCGGCGGCCTGGCGCTCGCGCGGGCTCAACCTGCCGCGCAGGCCCTCCATCAGCTGACGCAGCCTGGCGCGGTCGTCCAGCTCGCCCGCGAGGTCACGCTCGGGGGCTACGCCGGCCTCGTGGGCCGGGTCGTATGCGTCGTATGTCGCGGGCGCGCGCAGACGCGAGCGGTGCTCGTCGATCGCGCGGCGATACGTCACGAGCGCCAGCCAGCCCTCCGGGTTGGCGATCTCCGCCGACTGGCCGTCGAGCATCGTCGTATACAGCCCGTGCCATGCCTGGGCGTAACAGGCCTCCAGGTCGCCCGCGTCGAGGCTGACGCCCGCCGCGCGCAATCGTGCTCGCACGGTCGCGAGGACCCGCCCCCGCATCGCCTCGAACTCCCGGCGCAGCAGCCGGTCGGCTCGGTAGCGACGCACGGGCAGTGGGCTCATAGCCAGACAGACTACGAGCTAATCGAACTCTTCGACTACGTGACAACTGTCTTAGACGCCTCCTCGAGAAGTGCCCTGCAAATCAACGAAATCGTTGATCTGGGCGAGCCCGACCGCGCGCATGTCCTCTCCGCGGCAGTACGCCTCGTGCCAGGTGGCGACTCGCGCGAGCGCCTCGTCGAGATCCCAGCGGGGCCGCCAGCCGAGCCGGCGTTCGGCGGCCGCGGAGTCGAGCTCCAGCCGGGCCGCCTCCGGCGGGTTGGCGGTGCTGTCCAGCTCGTAGCCGAGCGCGCCACCGATCTGAGATCGACCGGATCTCCGATCGGCCAGCAGACCGTCGAGACGGCTAACGATCTCGAGCACCGTGCGCGCATCCTCGGGCCGCGGACCGAAGTTGAACGCGCGCGCGGCGCCGTCGTCCGCATCGGAAGCGCACAGCGATTGCGCGAGCGCGAGATAGCCGCTGAGCGGGTTGAGCACGTGCTGCCATGGCCGGATCGCCTGCGGGTTGCGCACCCGCACGGGGGTGCCGGCGTCATACGCGCGCAGGATGTCCGGGACGAGCCGGTCCGCGCCGAAGTCTCCCCCGCCGATCACGTTGCCCGCGCGGGCGGTCGCGACTCGCGTAGTGCCGGCGCCGGGCGCGAAGAACGATTCGCGGTAGGCCGCGGTGACGAGCTCGGCGCAGGCCTTGGAGCTCGAGTAGGGATCATGCCCGCCGAGCGGATCGCCCTCGACGAAACGGTGTGGCCCGCCCGCGGGATCGGTGGCGCCCCCCGAGGAACCCCCCGACGCGGCGCCGGCGCCGCTGTCCAGCGGGGAGACCCCCGGCGGCGAGGAGGAGGAGGAGGAGGAGGAGGAGGAGGAGGAGGCGGCGGCGGCGGCGTAGCCCGACGGGTTGGCGTAGCACTTGTCCGACGTGACGACCACGACCGCCCGGACCGGCTCGCCGGCGAGGCGGACGGCCTCGAGAACGTTGACGGTGCCGAGCACGTTGATCTCGAACGTCAGCGCAGGGGCGCGCAGCGACAGGCGGACCATCGGCTGGGCAGCGAGATGCAGCACGACCTCCGGGCGCGTCATGTGGACAGCGTCGTGCACGGCCGCCGCGTCGCGAACGTCGATCGCCAACTCGCCCACCATGTGCTCGCCGACTCGCGCCAGCGCATACAGCGAGGGTGTCGTCGGCGCCCCCGGGGCCAGGCCGGTGACGCGGGCGCCCAGGGATTGCAGCCACAGCGACAGCCAGGCGCCCTTGAAGCCGGTGTGGCCGGTGAGCAGGACCCGGCGATCGGACCAGAACCGCGGGTCGATGAGGGCGGAGGGTGTCAACGCGTCGGTATCTTCACGGAATCGCACGCTCGGACGCATCCACCACGGCCGCCGGGACACGCACGGACTCCGCCGACCTCATGAACCCCACCGGCCCATCTATCCCGACACCGCCCAAGCGCGCGGAGATCCTCGGCATTCCGCTGGCCGTCTCCGACTACGAGCAGGTGATGGACTGGATGGACGCGATGGTCGCGGCGGGCGAGCACGGGTACGTGACGGCGGCCGCGGTGAACCTCGTGATGAACGCACAGGAGAACGCGGCGACGATGGAGGCTGTGATGGCGGCGACGCTGGCTGTCCCGGATGGCCAGCCGCTGGTGTGGGCGCTGCACGCGCTCGGGCACGCCGAGGCGACGCGGGTGTACGGGCCGGACCTGATGGCGATGTACTGCGCGCGCGCGGCACGCGCAGGCACGTCGATGTACCTGTACGGCGGGCGCGGGGACGCCGAGCGCGAACTGCTGGCAGGCAAGCTGCGCGAGCGCTATCCGGGGTTGCGGATCGTGGGCGGCGCGAGCCCGCCGTTCACGCCGCTGACGCTCGCAGAAGACGAACAGCTGCTGGCAGACATCAACGCGTCGGGAGCGCAGGTCGTGTGGGTCGGCACGGGACAGCCCAAGCAGGAGCAGTGGATGCACCGGATGCGTCCCCGCCTGCAGGCGCCGCTGCTGATCGGGGTGGGCGCGGCGTTCGACTTTCATGCGGGGCTCGTCCGGCAGGCGCCGCCGTGGATGCAGCGCAACGGGCTGGAGTGGTCCTACCGGCTGATGCGCGAGCCCAGACGGCTGTGGCGACGGTATGCCCGCTACAACCCACGGTTCGTGGCCGGATTCGCGCGCCAGTACGCGCGGCATCGCCGCTCCCGCGAACGATAGGGTGCCGCGCATGACATCTAAGGGTCCATCAAGAAATATCTGGCGGCCCGAGGCGCCCGCTCCGCGGCGTCATACGCCACCCGCGATGCTCGCCGTGCTACACCAAGCACGTCTGCGCTCGCGTGCGGCGTCTGCCATCCACGGCCCGACCACCTCGACCCACCATCTATTCCTTGAAGAACCCTAAGCGATCGGCGCTGATAACCGGGGTCACCGGCCAGGACGGCTCCTATCTGGCGGAGCTGCTGCTGGAGCAGGGGTATGACGTGCACGGGATGGTCAGGCGGGCTTCGACGGAGAAGTTCGACCGGATCGAGCACCTCCGGGACAGGATCACGCTGCACCAGGGCGACCTGCTGGACCAGCGCTCGCTCGTGGACACGCTGCGGGCGGCGCAGCCGCAGGAGATATACAACCTCGCGGCGATGTCGTTCGTGGCGGTGTCGTGGATCCAGCCGACGCTGACGGCGGAGTTCACCGGCGTGGGCGTGACGCGGATGCTCGAGGCGATGCGCGAAGTCTGCCCGCAGGCAAGGTTTTACCAGGCCAGCTCCAGCGAGATGTTCGGCAAGGTGCTGGAGGTGCCGCAGACCGAGACGACTCCGTTTTACCCACGCTCGCCGTACGGGGTGGCGAAGGCGTACGGGCATTTTATAACAGTGAATTACCGCGAGAGCTACAACCTGCACGCAACGAGCGGAATCCTGTTCAACCACGAGAGTCCGCGCCGCGGGCTGGAGTTCGTGACGCGCAAGATCACCTGGCACGCAGCTGCGATCAAGCACGGGCTGACGCAGGAGTTGCGCCTCGGGAATCTCGACGCCGAGCGTGACTGGGGGTATGCGAAAGATTACGTCGAGGCGATGTGGCTGATGCTGCAAAAGGACACGCCCGAGGATTACGTGATCGCGACAAACGAGTCACACTCGGTCAGGGAGTGCTGCGAGGTCGCATTCGAAGAGGCGGGTCTGGACGACTTCACTCAGTATGTGACGATCGACCCGGCGTTCGTCAGGCCGGCGGAGGTCGACCACCTGATCGGCAACCCGGCGAAGGCGGAGCGCGATCTCGGCTGGAAGCCGAAAACCTCGTTCGAGGAGCTGATCCGGCTGATGACCCGCGCGGACCTCGAGCTGCTGAAGTCGCGGTGAAAAATGGGCGGGTCAATATGGGAGACCCGGAAGCCAGTACTTTCATACAACCCCACCGACTCCGGTCACCGCACCGGGTGGCGTCTGTGAGCACATAACACATGGCTGTGAGCCTGTTCGACACGAGTAGCGCGATAGAGCCGCTTAGGGACGAGGTGAAAGCGGCAATCGAGCGGGTGCTCGACAGCAAGCGCTACATCCTCGGACCGGAGGTGAGCGCGTTCGAGGCAGAGTTTGCCGCATACTGCGGCGCACGATACAGCGTGGGTGTGGCGAACGGGACGGACGCGATCACGATCGCGCTGCGCGCGATGGGCGTCGGTCCCGGCGATGAGGTGGTGGTGCCGTCGTTCACGTTCTATGCCTCCGCCGAGGCGATACCCCCCACCGGAGCGACGCCCGTGTTCTGCGACATCGACCCCGAGACGTACTGTGTGACGGCAGAGACGGTGCGAGCGGCGATCACACCACGCACGAAGGCAGTGATCGCAGTGCACCTGTTCGGCAACGTCGCGCCGGTCGCGGAGATCGAAGCGCTGGGCGTGCCGGTGCTGGAGGACGCCGCGCAGGCCGCGGGCTCCATCGGCCCGGACGGGTGTCGCCCGGGCGCGCTGGGCAAGGCGGCGACGTGGTCGTACTTTCCCTCCAAGAACCTCGCGTGCTACGGCGACGGCGGCATGATCACGACCTCCGACGAGGGCATCGCCGAGCGCGCAAAGACGCTGCGGTTTCACGGCTCAAAGGACAAGGTGACCTACGAGCTGCTCGGGTACAACTCGCGCCTGGACGAGCTGCAGGCGGCGATCCTGCGCGTGCAGCTGCCCCACCTGGACGCGTGGGCGGACGGGCGCCGCGCGGCGGGCAGGCACTACGAGCAGGCGGGGCTGGGTGAGCTGGCGCAGCTGCCCACACCGACCGATGGTGCGCAGCCCGCGTGGCACCTGTACGTAGTGGGTCACCCCAAACCAGAGCGACTGCAAGCCGCGCTCACGGGCGCGGAGATCGGACACAAGGCCTACTACCGCACGCCTGTCCACCGCCAGGCCGCGATGCGCGCGTGGGGCGCGGGCGTAGAGCTGCCCGGCACCGAGCGGGCCGCACGCACGCATCTGGCGATCCCGATGAGCCCCGTACTCACGCGCGCGCAGGCCGATCAGGTAGTAGCGGCAGCACGGGCGGCGTCCGACACCTGACGTCGCCGGGCACACACGCGCGCGCGCAGGCCGATCAGGTAGTAGCAGCAGCACGGGCAGCGTCCGACACCTGACGTCGCCGGGCACACACGCGCGCGCGCAGGCCGATCAGGTAGTAGCAGCAGCACGGGCAGCGTCCGACACCTGACGTCCGCCGGACGCATCACCGACGGGCGAGGTCCCACACCCTCACGCGACGAGGACGACTCACAAAGCGCCGGGAGGCCCGCCGGCGTAGCGGGCCTCCCGGGTACGCTGCGGTCAGGTCGACCGAGCGTTTACCGCCCGCCGCCGCCGCCGCCGGAGCCGCCCTGAGGCGTGCCGGTCCCCGGCGTGAACGAGACCCCGCGCAGCACTTCGCCAGAGCCGGCGGAGCGCACCGTCGCGAACGACTCCGACGCCCCGGGCGTGGTGGCGCCCAGCGGATCGGTGATCGTCACGAGCTTGTTCGGGTCGGCGCCCTGATCGCCGTCGCCGCTGACGGTCGAGGTGACGGCCCAGATCGTGGCGGTGCCACCGGGGTTCACACGACCGTCGATGTTGCGCAGGCCATCGGTCGCGGGCGCCCAGGGCAGGCCGGTGGCCGCGTTGTCTCCCGTCGGGTATCCGGGCACGGTGTACGGCTTGCCGAGGTTCAGGCCCGACTGCAGGGTGTAGGCCAGCTTCCATTCGTTCGCGGCCGAGTTGAACACCCACTTCTGCAGTCCGGCCGTCGTCTGTGCCGCCGCTTCGGTGTATTCGTTGGTGGACGTCGAGAACGTGGTTTCGCCGTTGCCCTCGTCGGCGACGTACAGCGTGTTCGCGTTCGCGAACCAGACGCCGAACGGGAACGCGCTCTTTGACTTCAGCGCCGTCGGGAACCCCTTCAGGATGCACATGTTGTAGGGCTTCAGACCTTCGGTCTGGATCAGTTCGGGGTTGTACGCCAGCGGCCAGCTGGGCAACTTCGCGTTCGCCGCCGGCAGGCCGACGCCGGTCGGGCAGGCTTTGCCGGTGGTGTCCAGGAAGTAGACGGTGTTGACGCCGTTGCCGCCCGAGCCCTTCGTGTAGTAGACGACGTTGTTGAAGATAGTCAGGCCACGGAAGTTCGTGTCCTTGCCGATCTTGTCCGCTTTGTCACCGAGCTGCGTGACGTTGAAGCTGCCGACGGGCGTCGGGAAGCCCGGTTCCTGCAGGAGCTCCGGCGTCGGTTCGAACGGGGGCTTGAGGATCTGCGCGCCGGCACCGGCGATGATCCCGTCCGGCTGCGGGTTTGCGCCGTTGCCGGCGTTGCCCGCCATGTAGATCGCGTGCGCGTGGTGTTCTTCGCTGAGGATCGCCGCCCGCCCGTTGTTGCCGCTGTAGGCGTTCGTCTCGGTGAACTGGAACTGGCCCTGGCCGTCGAGCTGCGCCACCACGCGGTAGTAGGCGCCCGGGACCGGGTTGGTCGGGTCGATCACTCCGGGGGTGTTGGCGTTGGAGACGTCGAGCGTGTCGACCGGGGCGAGGTAGCCCATGAACGTGACGTAGCGCCCGCGGGTCGAGAGGTTGAGCGCCAGTTCGGACTTCGAGGAGAAGCTCGTGACCATCTGGTCCGCACCCGTGGCGATGCCGGGCGTGGCGCTGTTCGGCACTTCGAGCGTGCTGACGGGCGAGCCCGACGGCGTGAGTTGGTCGAGGAGGATCTTCGAGGTGACGCCGAAGCTTTCGTCCACCGAGTCGTTGTTCCACACTTCCGGATACGCGCCGCCGGCACTGGCGGGTGTGCAGCCGGTCACGCAGCCCGCCGGCAGCTGGGTGACGCCGGCGAGGAGCGACGGGTCGTTTTGATAGACGCTGCGGCTGACGAGCAGGTTGCCCGGCTGAAGGCCGTGCCCGCCGCCGGGCGGCGGGAAGTGCCCGGGATCGGCCTGCGCGGCCGCGCCGAGTCCGGCGCCGAGCGCCGTCACTGCCAGGGTGAGCGTCGCCGCGCGGGCGAGCGCTCGAGGACCAGAACGCTTCGATGTCATCACGGTCTCCTTTGTGCGCGTGATTGTTGATGTGTCCGAGGGAGTAGTGGACCGCGCCAAACGTACCCGCGGACGAGCGCCGGGTTTGTGACCGTCGCGTAGCCGTCCTGTGATCGGTGCGTTAAGGCGCGTTAATCCACCCTCGCCTACAGACGCCACCTTCGAGTTGCCAAGCACGAGGACGCTGCACGCTGGCCGATCGGAGATCGCTGTGGATCTCCGATCGGTAGGCGTGCTGGTGGCACGTCGAGCATCGTGGGTGGTGGCTGACGCCGCTGGCCGATCTCCGATCGGTCGGCGGCCTCAATCCCGGCAGATATTCTGGCGCGGGCCCTCTTATGGATGATCGTTTGTCAAGTGCCCAGCACCGGATGCCCGCGGTGGGGCGGGCATCTTTGTCGGTCAAGGGGGCGGCGGGTCCGGCGGGTGCGCGACGCGCGGTCAGACTCTTATACGCGGATTGGGTACCGCAGGACCGTTTTTCGTCGTGAGAGCCCGCTGTCTAAGATCGAGCGTGGCTGCCGGTGGCAGTTGCTCATAGGGCCATCGCGGATGCTCTCGCGCGTGGTGGCCGGATGGTTCCCGCCGCCTCCTTGACCGACGTGGTGGGGGGTGGGGTCAGTCGGCGTTGGTGATCGCCCAACAGAACCCGGCAAGTTCTCGGGCGACAGCGACCGCGACGATCGTTCTGCGCTTGCCGCGTTCTGAGTCCAGGCGCCGCCAGGTGCGGTGCAGGCGCTGCTGAGCGGCCCAGGAGATCGCCAGTACCTGTGGGGCCTGGTTTTCCTGGCGACGCTTGAGGGCTTGGCCCTTGGCTGGCGCGCGGCGGTAATGCCAGGCGGCCTCGACGAGCAGCCTGCGTCCGTGCCCGGACCCTGACTTCGTGATCGCACCTTGGCGGCGGGTCTCTCCACTTGAGTGCTCGGAGGGGACCAGCCCGAGATAGCTCATCAGTTGCCCTGGCCGCCCGAAGCGCTCCCACTCACCGATCTCGGCGCACAACCCGACGGCGCTGAGAGTGTCGATGCCGCGCAGGCAGCGCAGCCGCGCGATGCTCTGCGCCCACGGCGAGCCGGGGATGAGCTCACCGATACTCGCCTCCAGAGCGTCACGGCGCACGAGCAGCGCGTCGATCGCGCCGAGGTAGTCAAGCAGCGTGACCTGAGCACCATGATCGCCGAGGTCGACCTTGGACAGCCACGCGCGATGCTGCGTCGTCCACGCCGAAGCGGCCCCCTCGAAGCGTACGTCGTGGCGCAACAACAGCTTGCTCATGCGATGGCGCGCACGCATCAGATCACCACGCACATCCTCGCGTGCCCGGACGAGATCCCGCAACGCCTCTTCCTCGGTGCTCGGGACCCGCACGGTGTGCAGAGCGTCGATCATCAACAAACGCAAAAGCCGTTGCGCGTCACGCTCATCGGTCTTCACCCGGTCAGAGCTCGGCCGCTCGATCTTCCCCGGCGCCGCGATCACACACTCAACACCGGCCGCGCCCAGAGCCCTGGCCAGCGAGAACCCCGTGGGGCCCGCCTCATACGCCACCCGCGTCGGGCCCGGCAAGCCAGCACAAAACTCCACCACCTCACTCGTACAGCCCGCCAGCCGCCGCACGCGCATCTCCCCCGACTCGCGGTCCATCGTCGCCGCGAGCGTCTTACCCGCGTGCACATCCAGCCCAGCCCAACTGCGAACATTTGCCATGGTCGGCACCTCCATGATTGCGGTCGGGGCCCAGGCCAATCCTGGACCCTCAACCCGCGCACCTCATGCGCGGGTGCCGACCCTCACACCACCAACGGACAGAGAGAACGGCCATCCATACGGTCTAACCGGCGAGAACCTCGGCCGGGGAGCGGGCGGGTGCGCCCACCAGCCCCTCATCGTCGGTCGGCGCGCTCAGGCGAGCGGCGATCGGCAGCCCGAGCAGCGAGATGGCGGCCATCGCCAGGAACGCGGCAAGCGGGTAATGGACGAGGACCTGAACGATCAGCGCGAGCACGAGCCCGCCGAGGTTGCCGGTCATCCACACGATCGCACCGGCGGTGCCGGCGGCGGGACCGCCGAGGCGCTCGGCGCGGGTGAGGATCACGGGCAGGGCGGGCAACAGGACGAAGCCCATCGCCACGATCGCCACGAAGCGCACGCCGAGCAATGGCACGGCGCCGAGCGTCACGCAGGCGGCGCAGGCGACGAGCACCGCGACGCGCATGAAGGCGCGTTCGGCGCCGCGACGGTCGACGAACGGCGGCAGGACCGCGCAGCCGACGACTCCGGCGATCACCATCGCGACCAGCAGGGCGCCCGCGAGGGCTTCGGAGACCCCCGCGGGGTGCAGCAGCGTCTGCAGCCAGGTGGCGAGCGCCACGAAGATGCCGAAGCCGACGAACACCAGGCCGCACAGCGTGCGCATCGTCGGCAATCCCCACAACGCGCGCGCGGTGCTGCCGGCGATGGCGACATGCTCATGGCTCTCGCGGCCGCGGCGGCGCAGCGCGAGCGCGAGCGCCGCGGCGGCGCATACGGCGATCGCGGCCTGGACCACGAGCAGGCGCTCGATATGTCCGTGCCCGCCGAGCGTGGGTCCCATCAGGATCGCCAGCAGCATCCCGAGGAAGCCGCCGGCGGAGCCGATCGAGATGCCGGTGGCGCGCTGGTGGGCGGGCAGGTAAACGCCTGCGAGCTTGCTGACGGCGCTCATCACGAGCGGCTGCGCGACCGCGACCATGGCCTGCCCGGCGAGCGCCCACGCGAACGTCTCACCGCCCAGGCGCACCAGCCCGCCGAGCGCGACCAGCCCCCCGCCCGCGGCGAGCGCGGGCCTGAACCAGCGGTCGAGCAGGATGCCGGCGGGGATCGCGAGCAGGACGTAGAACAGCGGAAAGATGTTCGCCAGCCAGCCGACGGCGGCGACCGACACCCCGTAGTGCGTGGCCGTCTCGGTCGTGATCACCGCGTAGGTGAGCCACAGGGTCTGCGTGGCCGCGCACACCGCCGTATAGGCGACGATCACCTGCCAGGCGCTTCTGGACATCGCCGGGCTCGTCCCGTCGCTCACCGTGCCATCGCCGTCGCCGCTCATCTCAACCGCGCGGATATTAGAGCCGTGTGCGGGAGAGACCTGTGTTCAGCGCACACCCCATGGCCGGCGAACGCCCGTCTCAGCGCGGGTGCTCCAGCAGGTCCTCGTCCGGTACCTCGCGCACGACCCGCGCGGGGACGCCCATGACGACCGCGCGCGCAGGGACGTCGCGCGTGACGAGGGCGCCGGCGGCGACGAACGCCTCCTCGCCGATCTCGACACCCGGGGTGAGGACCGTGGCCCCGCCGACGCGGCAGGCACGCCGCAGGGTGGCGCCGCGCAGGGCGTAGTCCGAGCCATGGCGGGCCATCGTGTCGTCGTTGGTCGTCATCGCGCCGGGGCCGACGAACACGTCATCCTCGACGACGGAGAACGCGGTCAAGTAGACGTTCGTCTGGATGCGCACGCGGGCACCGATCGAGACGTCGTTGTCGACGACACTGCCACGGCCGACGACCGAGCCGGGAGCGACGGTGGAGCGCTCGCGCACGAACGACTGGTCGCCGAGGATCGCCCCGTCCCCGACGGACGCGCCGGCGAACACGATCGCGCCCGCGCAGACCGTGACGCGCTCGCCGAGCACAAGGCGCCCGACCTCGCCGCGCGCGGAGGAGCGCCCGGACAGGCGCGGGCGCTTGCCAAGGATCGCGTGGTCCTCGACGATGGAGCCGTCGCCGATGACAGCGCCGTCGTGAACGACCACATACGCCCCGAACGTGACGTCCTCGCCGATCGCGACGTTCTCACCGAGCATCAGGCCCGGCGCGCGGGGATCGGGACTCAGCACCGACTACCACTCCCTCTAGAGGCTTGATGTGGGTTTCGCCTTCCGCCGGGGTGGGCAGTCGTACAGGCCGATGACAGGCGCGCGAGATAAAGACGGTGAGTCTTGTACATAGTTTTAAAACTCGGTATGACCATCGCTATACGCAGTTAATTTTTAATAACTAATATCCCCCCCTCCCCCTTCCCACTCCTCTTCCCTCCACCCCCGTAATACTAATACTATAGTATCACAGTCGCACCACGTTGCCGGCGTCGCTGTACGAGCGCGTGACGCCGCGCAGGTCGACCACCAGGCGCACGCGCGCGGCCACCAACTCGTGATCGACGCTCGGGTGAGCGGTGACAATCAACGCGAGGTCGGTGTCGGCGAGCGCCTCCTCCAGCGGCAGGCTGTGCAGGTCGAGCTCGACCAGTGACGGCACATGGGGATCGTGGTAGCGAACGTCCGCGCCGTTGGCACGTAGCAGCTCGAGGATCTTCAGCGCCGGCGACTCGCGGATGTCGCCGACGCCCGGCTTGTAGCTGACGCCGAGCACGGCGATGCGCGCCCCCTTGACAGGCAGGCCAGCATCGTTGAGAGCGCGCTGGGTCTTGGCGACGCAGTGGTAGGGCATCTGCTGGTTGACCTTGCCCGCGAGCTCGATGAACTCCGTGGACATGTCGAACTCGCGCGCGCGCCAGCTCAGGTAGAAGGGGTCGACCGGCAGGCAGTGCCCACCCATGCCCGGGCCGGGCGAAAACGGCATGAACCCATAGGGCTTGGTCGCAGCCGCCTCGACGACCTCCCAGATGTCGATGCCCATGCGGTCGGTGAGCATCGCCAGTTCGTTGACGAGGGCGATGTTGACCGAGCGAAAGATGTTCTCCAGCAGCTTGGTCAGCTCCGCAGCCTCGGGGGTGGAGACGCGCACGAGCGTGTCGCAGACCATCCCGTACAGCTCCTGCGCGCGCTCGGCGCAGGCGTCGGTCAGCCCGCCGATCACCTTTGGGGTGGTGCGCAGCGTGAAGTCGGTGCGGCCGGGATCCACGCGCTCGGGCGAGAACGCCAGATGGAAGTCCCGTCCCGCGGCCAGGCCGGAGCGCTCCTCCAGCAGCGGAGCGACGCGCTCGCGTGTCGTGCCGGGATAGGTGGTGGACTCGAGCACGACGAGCTGGTCCTGCTGGAGCACCTCGGCGAGCGCGCGCGTGGAATCCAGCAGCGGGCCGAGATCCGGCTCGCGGTTGCGCGTCAGCGGCGTCGGCACGCACACGAGCACCGCATCGGCCTTGGCCAGACGCGAATAGTGGGTAGAAGCGTCGATGCGCTCGGCCACGCCGCGCAGCTGCTCAGAGGGGACGTCCTCGATGTAGGAGTCGCCCGCCTCGATCGCCTCGATCTTGCGCGGATCAACGTCGACCGCGACGACGTCACAGCCCTGCTCGGCGAACGCCACCGCGAGCGGCAAGCCGACGTAGCCGAGTCCGATGACGCCGACGGTTGGGGTTCCCATGCGGCGGTCAGTCTAGATGGTCTGTTCCAGCGCGAGCAGATCCGCCTGGACCATGCGCTGCACGAGCTGCTGAAAGCCCATCCGCGGACTCCAGCCGAGACGCTCGCAAGCCTTGGACGGGTCCCCGACGCTGGGGGTGCTCTCGGGGAGGCGCACGAGCGCGGGATCGACCTGTAGATGACGCTCGGCGTCGAGGCCGACGCAGGCGAACGCGGCGCGCGCAAAGTCTGCGACGGTGTGGGGGACGCCACTCGCGAGGATGTAATCGTCCGGATGCTCCTGCTGGAGCATCAGCCAGGCACCGTGGACGATGTCGCCCGCGAACGACCAGTCGCGCACGGCCGACAGGTCGCCGAGCGTCAGCTCGTGCTGCAAGCCGAGTGAGATCGATGCGGCGGCGCGCGTGATCCGGCGCGTGACGAACCGCTCAGGGCGACGCTCGGACTCGTGGTTGAAGAGGATGCCCGAGCTCGCGTGCAACCCATCGCGCGCGCGCAACACGCCGACGAGCTGGTGTGCCGCGAGCCGGGCGACGGCGTAGGGCGTGGTCGGCTCACAGCGCGTGTCCTCGCGCTGGGGAGACTCGGGCGCATCCCCGAAGATTGCGCCGGAGGCCGGCACGAACACGCGCATGGACGGGTCCAGCTCGCGGACCGCCTCCAGCATCGCGGCGGCAGAGCCCGCGATCGCTCGGATCGTCTCCTGGGGACGATCCCACGAGGCGGGCACGAAGGAGGGCGCGGCGAGATGATAGATCTCGTGCGGGCGCACGTACTCGATCGCGCCACGCAGCGTGTCCGGCTCCAGCAGGTCGCCGTGTACGAGCTCGACCTGAGCGCGCAGATGCTCGCAGCAACCCAGCGCCACCTCCCGCGCCGGGTCCTTCGCGATCGCGGCCTGCACCGAGCTCCCGTCGGCTCGCGCCACAGCCCCGCGCACGACCCCGGTCACGGCATAGCCCTTGCCGAGCAGAAGCTCCGCCAGAAACGAGCCGTCCTGCCCGGTGATCCCGGTGATCAGGGCGCGGCTGGGCTCGAGCGACACTGCGCCAGCTTATGCATGCTGGACCTCACACGGATGCACATCCCATTGCGCCCGGTTATCGTTCCTTCTCCTGGTGCGTCTCCTCCGTTTTATTCGCATGCTTCGTCGCAGCAAGCTTGAAGTGGCCTACCGCGATGCCTGGGATGAGTGGACGAACAGCGACGAGTCCGACCTCTGGGATGCAGTCGTCGGCGATGGCCTGAGATAGGCACCACCTCTAACCCGCGTCATACACGCTCGCCAGTCCCCGCGCGACCAAATCCGGAGCGCACACCGCACGGACCCGTTCCAAACCGCGTCGTCCCACTGCCGGGTCCGCGAGCACGCGGACGATCGTTTCAGCCAACCCAGACGCGTCACCGGGCTCTGCCAGACACGGCTCGTCCACCAACTCAGGCAGCGCTCCCACCCGGCTGGCGGCGACGGGGAGGCCACTGGCCATCGCCTCGGCGGCGGCCATGCCGAACGTCTCGGCCGAGCGCGAGGGGACGAGCGCGATCGACGCCCCCGCGCGCAGGCGGGCCAGCTCGGCGGCGTCGAGACGACCGGCGAAGCGCACGTCACCGTCACCGGCCAACTCGCGCAGCGCCGCGAGCTCGGGACCGTCGCCGGCCACGACGAGCGGCATGCCGGCCAGACGGCAGGCGGCGATCGCGACGTCGACGCCCTTCTCGGGCGCGAGTCGCGAGACGACGAGGGCGTAAGAGCCGGACGCAGAGCCGGCGCGATCTGAAAACGACCGCACCGGCGGCGCCAGCACATGGACGCGCTCCCATGGCAGAGGCGCGCCTAGCGCGCGCAGGCGCTCACGGGCAAACACGCTGGGGACGATCAGCGCGTCGGCCTGCTCGACCAGACGTCGCTGCCACAACGACAGCGCGGCTCCGTAAGCCACTGCCTCGGGCAGACTGCCACGGCAGTTCAGTCGCACGCCGGGGAGCGTGTCGCGGCCATGGCAGCGCGTGCACTCCGCGCCGCGGGTGAAGCAGACGCCGATCGCGCAGACGAGGCGGTACTGGTGCAGATGCAACACCACGCGCGCACCTGCCTCTCGAGCCGCCGCGAGCGCACGCCAGCCGAGCGAAGGGTGAAGGTTGTGAGCGTGCATGACCCGGGCGCCGCTGAGACGAACCGCGCGAGTGACGTCAGCGGGTTGCAGACCGCCACGCAGCAGCCCGTGCGCCGCCCGAGCATGGCTGAGCGTGGCCGAGTCACGAGCCAGCAGCTCCGCGGGCTCGCCCAGATGCTCGCGGACGAGCCAGAGGAGGTCATCGACCGTGCGCTCCTCGCCGCCGACGGTGCGATAGCGGTTGTGCAGGAACAGGACCATGACGGCATCAAACCTAGACTCTTCCACGGCCCCGAGCACCGGAGCTCGTCTCTATTCACGCGTCCGCCGAGCGACGAGGACGGCGATGATCCCCGCACCCCTGCCAGCCGGACCGCATACTGCCAAGCGATGACCACGTCCTCACCGATACCCGCCTCGATCGTGATTCCCACGCGCGCGCGCTCGGCATACCTCGAGGTGGCGCTCGCGTCGCTCGCCCCCCAGGCGCGTGCGGCGGGCGCGGAGGTGCTGGTCATCGACGACGCGGGACCCTCACCAGAGGGTCGGGTACAGGCCGAGCGGTTCGGCGCGCGATACGAGCCACACGCGCGCGAGCGGGGACTGAACGTGGCGCGCAACACGGGCGTCGAGCACTCCGCTGGCGAGCTGGTGGCGTTCGTGGACGACGACATCCAAGCGCGCCCGGGCTGGCTGGCCGCGCTGCTTGCAGCAGCGCGCGAGCACCCTGACGTGGACGTGTTCACGGGGCCGATCAGGCCCCGTCTGGAGGGCTCACCGCCGCGCACGTGCGGACGCGAGCGACCCCCGATCACGACATTGGATCTCGGCGCGAGCAACACCGACACGCGCTACGCATGGGGGGCGAACATGGCGATCAGGCGGGCTGCGCTCGAACGGGTGGGCGCGTTCGACGTGTCGCTCGAGCATGGCGGTGACGAGCAGGAGTGGCAGGACCGCCTGCGCGCGGGCACGCCTGGGGCGAGGGTGCTGTACGTGGCGGGGGCGGCGGTCGATCACCGCCGCACGGGACGGGACGCGCGGCTGAGAGCGCTCGCGCGAGCCCAGCACGCGCGGGGCAGAGCGGCGCGGCGATTCGACGCACGGCACGGACAGGCGCCGTCGCCGCGACGCGAGCTGGTGACGCTGGCCGGCTGCATGTGGCACGTAGTGCGCAGGAGGTGTCCGGCAGGGCTGACGATGGTCGCGCACAGCGCCGGGCGGGTGCGCGAATGTATACGCGAGCGCACGGGCTTCTCCTACGCCGGGCCGACAGCCGGTGGCAGGACACTGGGCGACAGCGCATCGGCGAGCACGGCGGCGGCCGGTGAGAATGCGAGCAACGACTTCCTGTCCGGCACGAGCGGGACCGTTGCAGGCATGGACGGAGCGCTGCGCGGTGTGCGCGACCGCGCGGTCGATGCGTGGGAGATCGCGAGCGCCAGGCGTCTGCGCCTCGATCTCGCCGCGCGGCATGAGCCGCCGCTGCGCAGGGTGCTCGCGATCGGCGTGGTCCGTCCCGAGCACACGACACTCGCCGCGAACATCCGCGCCGAGCTGCTGCGCTCCAGGCATGAGGTCGAGCTGCGCACATGCCCGCCGGGGGAGCTGGGCAAGTTCGAGAACCTCAATCTTCTGCTGGCAGAGCATCCGCCGGGCGAGCACGGCTCGGGCGGGCGGGGCCTGGATAGGCAGGATCCGGACAGGAGCGACCTGGACAGGCGCAATTTGGACGGGCAGGATGTGGACGGACACGGCCTGGGGGAGCGCGACTGGCTGCTGGTCGTCGACGACGACATCGAGCTGCCGCGAGGGTTCCTCGACAGGCTGCTGTTCCTGTGCGAGCGGTTCTCCCTGCAGCTGGCCCAGCCGGCGCACCGGTTGAGCTCCCACGCGGCGTGGCCGGTGACCAGACGCCGCCCGGGGAGCGTCGCGCGCGAGACGGAGTTCGTGGAGATCGGCCCGGTGACCGCGTTCGCGAGCGCGACGTTCGAGACACTGCTGCCGTTCCCCGAGCTGCGCATGGGCTGGGGTCTGGACGCGCACTGGGCGGCGCTCGCCCGTGAGCATTCCTGGCGTTGCGGCGTGATCGACGCCGTCGCAATCGGCCATCGTGTGGCGCCCGCGGCCGACGCGTACTCACGCGAGACGGCGCTCGCCGAGGCACGCGAGTTCCTCGCGCACAGGCCGTACCTGCGCGCCGGCGAGCTGCAACGAACCCTCACGACGCATCGCAGCTGGTGACATGAAAGTCGTGGTCGTAGCCGAGTTCTATCCGAGCCGCCGCGATCCGGTGCTCGGTGTGTGGGCCCACCGCCAGGCGCTGGCCGCGCGCGACGCGGGCGCGGAGGTCCGGGTGCTCGTGCTGCATCGGCTGGTGCCGCCACGGGCGGCGCTCCGCGAGGGTCCCGGCGCGGTCGCGCGCGAGCTGGGCAGGCGTGTGCGCGAGCCGCGCGAGCAGACGCTCGACGGGCTGCCGGTCAGCTACGTCTCCTACGCATCCCCGCCCCGCCCGCGCGCGTATGCGAACTGGGGCGCATGGGCGGCGCCCGCGCTGGGGCTGGCGCTGCGCCGGCTGAGACGAACGTTTGGATTCGAGCTCGTGCACGCCCACAACGCGGTGCCGGCCGGCGATGCGGTGCGCAGAGCTCGCGTGGAGGTGCCCCTGGTGGTGTCGGTGCACGGCGGGGACGTGCTGTATACGGCCGCACCGCCGCCGCGCGGGAGCGCCATGGGCGCGCAGGCGGTGGCGCGCGGGTTGGGCGCGGCACGGCTGACGCTGGCCAACAGCCAGGGCATCGCCGAGCTCTGCCGGTCCCACGGCGCGAGCGAGGTGCGCGTCGTGCATCTCGGAGCCGATCTGCTCGACACTCCGCGCACATCACGACGCGAGGGGCCGCCGACACTCGTGACGGTGGGGCATCTGGTGGCGCGCAAGCGCCATGCCGACGTGCTGCGTGCGCTGGCGGTGCTCGGGCGCCGCCATCCGACGCTGCGCTATGAGATCGTCGGCGACGGCCCCGAGCGGGTCGCGCTGGAAGGGCTCGCGGCGCGCCTGGGCGTCAGCGATCGGGTCGACCTGCGCGGGCAGCTGTCGCCATCGCAAGCCCTGATGCAGGCGCGGCAGGGGACACTGTTCGTGATGCCCTCGACCGAGGAGGCGTTCGGGGTGGCCTACATCGAGGCGATGGCCGGCGGAGTGCCCGCGATCGGTTGCCGGGGCGAGCCCGGGCCGGAGGAGATCGCAGCGGCGGGCGACGGCTTCATGCTCGTGCCGCCCGGCGACATCGAGCGGCTGACGCAACGCATCGACGAGCTGCTCTCAGACCCACACCGGCTGCGCGAGGCAGGACAGCGCGCGCGGGAGAGCATCGCCGCCAACTTCACGTGGGAGCGCTGCGGGCGTCAGACGCTGGCGGCCTACGAGCAGGCGTTGAGATGAGCCCCACCCCGGGACCTGCGGCCGACTGCCGCCCACGCACGCGTACCCGAGCGACATGAGGAGCGTCGATGAGCAGCGTCCGATGAGCAGCGTCATGAGAAGCCTCCGATGAGAAGCCTCCGATGAGCAGCGTCATGAGGAGCGTCCGATGAGCAGCGTCCGCACAAACGGGGCGACGCGGTGAAGCCCGTCCTGTTCGTCACCGGCCATTCCCCGCCGGACCGGGTGGGTGCGCTGGCGCGACTGCACGAGCGTGAGGGCATCGAGGTGGCGCTGTTCGGAGGCCGCTCCAAGCACGGCGGAGGCGACTTCGCGGGCGAGCTGCCGTTCCCCCACCGGTACGTCCGCCAACACGAGACCGCGAGGCTGGCGGCGAGCGGCGACTACCGCGCGGTCGTGTGCTCCACCGGCGGGCGCGTCGCCCTGCCCGCAACCTGGGCGGGCGCGCGGCGGGCACGCGCGGCGCTGATCCTGTGGACATCGCTGTGGGCGCACCCGCGCAGCGCGGCGCACCTGTTCAGCTACCTGGCGCTGCGACGGCTGTATCGCTCGGCGGATGCGGTCGTGACGTACGGGCCGCACGTCAGCGCATACGTGCGGGCGAGGGGCGCACGCAACGTGCACGTCGCGCCCCAGTCGGTCGACAACGTCTTCTGGAGCGCCCCGGTCACGGCCGTTCCAAGTGATCCTGCATGGCCGGGCGAGGCGCAGGTGAAGTTCGTGTTTGCGGGTCGGCCCGACCGGGAAAAGGGACTGGGAGCGCTTATGCAGGCCTGGCAGATGTCAGGTCTGCAGGCGCCGTCCGCCGCGCTCGTCCTCGTCGGTGTGGGAGCCAGCCCCCCTTGGGTCCCCGCCGGCGGCGCGGCGGGCCTTTTCCCGAGGACGGTGTGCCCACGCGAGGGCGCGAGAGCGCCCTCGGCTGACGTAAACTGCATAGAGCCCGTAACGCCGGAGAGACTGCGCGAGATGTATGCCGAGGCTGACATCCTGGTGGTGCCTTCGATTCGCACGCGCACGTTCCGCGAGCCCTGGGGGCTGGTCGTCAACGAGGCGATGAACCGCGGGCTGGCGGTGATCGCCAGCGACGCCGTCGGCGCGGTCGCGGGCGGGCTGGTGCGCGACGGGCACAACGGCCTGGTCGTGCCGGCAGGCGACAGCGATGCGCTCGCGAACGCGATGCGCCGCCTAGCGCACGACCCCGAGCTGCGCGCGCGCCTGGGCGCAGCCGCGGCGCGAGACGTGAGCGCCTGCACCCACGATGCTTGGGCTGAGGGATTCTCCCGTGCCCTGGCAACCATCGGCCTCTCCCGGACGCATTGCTAGGTTTGCGTGTTCACACATGGGGACCGCATTCCTGAGACGCGCACTTCTGCCGACCATGCTGCTGGCGCTCGTGTCGATCGCCGCACCCGCGCAGGCCGACGTCGGCGAACAGATCATCCAGCGCTGCACCCACGGGCAGTCGCTGAGCGGGTTCAGCCAAAACGCTTACAGGCAGGCGCTGAAAGACCTGAGCGCCGGAACCGAAGAGTATTCGAACTGTGCTCAGCTGATCCACCAAGCCCAGCTGGCGGCGGCCGGCGCGGGACATGGTGCAGGCGCCGGTGGCGGCACGCTCATCCCCGCCACTGCGATTACGCCGACCCCGTCTGAGCAGCAGTCGATCGCGCACGCGCACACCGCCGGCTCGGCGCCGTTGCGGGTCGGCTCCCAGACGGTGCATCCCGGTGTGGTGCCCGTAAACATCGCATCGGCCCTCAGCTCATTGCCTACGCCGCTGCTCGCAACCGTCGCGTTCCTGCTGGTCTGCCTGCTGCTGGCGGCGGGCGCCGGTATCCGCAACCGCGTCCGGGCCCGCCGGAGCCAGTAGGAGAGCCAATGCCCACGCCCATCCCGATTACCGACCCCACCCGGTATGCCCGCCGTCCCCACTGAGCAGCGACCCGCACTGAGCTCGCCGCCACG
Organism: uncultured Solirubrobacterales bacterium; assembly: GCA_963749285.1. GTDB lineage: Bacteria > Actinomycetota > Thermoleophilia > Solirubrobacterales > Solirubrobacteraceae > Palsa-744. Next base: position 153,606 of record CAVVMD010000003.1, read on the forward strand.
GCCGCCGGCGCCCGCCCCGCCGGGTGCATCTGGAACGACGGGACCGGCCCAGCAGGCGCGCAGGCGGATGCTGCGCGTGGACGCGCTGTGGTGGCCGACGCTGCTGACCGCGGGGGTCGCGTGCTTCGTCACGTTCCTGGCCAAAGGCGGGCTCAACCTCGAATCGATGACCACGACCGAGATCGTGCTGACGCTCGCCGCGGGACTGACGGTGGCGGCGGCGGTCATGCTCACGCCCGCCGCGCGCTCGCTCGTGGAGGGGCCGAAGTACGGACTGTGGCCGGTCGGGCTGCTGCTCGCGTTCGCCGTCCTGAGCGGGCTGTCGATCGTGTGGTCGGTGCAGCCCGACGTCAGCTGGCAGGACGCGGACAGGCTGCTCGCCTACGGCGCCGTGTTCGGCGCCGCTGTCGCGCTCGTGCGCCTGGCGCCGGACCGCTGGCCGGCGATCCTCGGCGGGCTGGCGCTGGCGGCGGTCCTCGTGTGCGGATACGCGCTGGCGACGAAGGTCTTCCCCGGCAAGCTCGTGCCGGGGAACATGTACGCGCGGCTTCAGGAACCCTACGGCTACTGGAACGCGATCGGTCTGACCGCCGCGATGGGCGCGATCTGCTGCATGTGGCTGGGCGCCCGTCGTGCCGGGCACGCGCTGCTGAACGCGCTCGCCTATCCGGCGATGGGCATCGTGGGAGTGACGCTGATGCTCGCCTACTCGCGCGGCGCACTGATCGCGCTGGCGATCGGCTTGGCGCTGTGGTTCTGCATCGTGCCGCTGCGCCTGCGCGGAGCGGCGGTGCTGATCGTCGGCGGACTCGGCGCCGGCGCGGTCGTCGGCTGGGACTTCTCGCGACACGTCCTCACGACCGACAACATCGCACTCGGCGAACGCGCCACCGCTGGTCACCAGCTCGGGGTGCTGCTCCTCGCGATGGTGCTCGTGCTCACGCTCGCGGGGATCGCGATCGGCTTCCTCACGGGCCGGCGAGCACCCTCACGGGCGACGCGCACTCGCGCGGGCGCCGCCCTGCTTGCCCTGATCGTGCTCGCGCTGGTCGCGTTCGCGGGCGCACTCGCGCACAGCCATCGCGGCTTGGACGGCAGCATCTCCCACGCGGTCGACGCGCTGACCAACCCCAACGCCAAACCGCCCCCGAACACGCCGGGGCGCCTGACGGCCGTGGCGAGTGTGCGCGCGCGCTACTGGAAGGAGGCGCTGCAGGTGTTCGACGCCCACCCTGCCCTGGGCGCCGGGGCGGACGGCTATGAAACCGCGCGCCTGCGCTACCGCACGGCCCCGCTCGAAGTCAAGCACGCGCACGGATTCGTCGTGCAGACGCTCGCCGACCTCGGCGCGATCGGGCTCGCGCTCGCGCTCGCGCTGCTGCTCACGTGGATGGCCGCGGCCGGACGACCGACGCACCCGTTCAACCGCCGCTGGACGAGCTGGCGCACGTGGCTCGAGATCCCGCGCGGAGCCCGGCCGGGGTGGCACAGATTGAAGTTGCGCGACGAGCCGGGTGGGCGGGATCTGACTCGATACACCCCCGAGCGCATCGGCATGCTCAGCATGCTCTGCCTGGTCGTCGTGTTCGGCGTGCACTCGTTCGTGGACTGGACCTGGTACGTGCCCGGCGACGCGTTCGTGGCGCTGCTCTGCGCGGGCTGGCTCGCGGGCCGCGGGCCGCTGGGCGCGACCGTCACCGCCGCGGCGCCCGCGGGAGCCGCGGAGCCGGACGAACGGAGCGCAGCGCCCGTCGTGCGCATTCCACGATCGCTGCGCGAGGTCAGTCCGATGCGCGTGGGTGTGGCCGTGGCCGCGGTGATCGCCGCACTGCTCGCGGCCTGGTCGCAGTGGCAGCCCCAGCGCTCGGTCGACGCATCCCAGGACGCGCTCACCCAGCTCGCCACCAGCCCCCGGGCGGCGCTGGCGAGCGCACAGACGGCCGTCTCGCGCGATCCGCTGTCGGCGCAGGCGCTGATCACCCTCGCGACCATCCAGCAGGCGACGGGCGAGCCCGCGCTGGCGAGAGCCACGTTGCAGCGGGCAGTGCGCCTGCAGCCCTCCAACCCGCAGACGTGGCTTGCGCTCGCCCGGTATGACCTCGCCGGCGAACCTGCCGCGGCGCTCAAAGAGCTGCAGGCCGCGATCTACCTGAATCCCGAGTCGATCGCGCCCGAAGCAATTGCGTATGGCGACCCCGAAGCGATCGCAATCCAGAACGAGTACGTCCAGGCGTTGCGCGCGTCCTCCGGCACGGCCGGTGTCCCAGCCACATCCCTCGGCCGGGTCACGCCCCGCACGGGGAAGAGCGCCGGCACGGTCGGCGTGCGCAGGAGATCGCTCGGCACAGCGCGTCCGTCTACCACCGTGATCGCCCGGCCCGGGCCAGCAGCAGCCGCCGCGCGCCGGGCGGCCCTGCGGCGGCGCGCACTGCTACGTCTTCGAACCCAAACTCACCGAGCAGCACGCTGAGACCGGCGCGTGTGTAGTAACGCAGGTGATCGGCGCGCGGATCGAAGTGCGCTTCGAACGCACGCCGCGAGAGCGCCAGCCACAACACGCGCAACCGTCCGTGGTCGGGCGTGCTCAGCAGCAGACGCCCGCCCGGTCCCAGCACGCGACGGACCTCTGAGAGCCAGCCGGCGGTGTCGGCGACGTGCTCGATCGTCTCGCCCGCCCAGACCACATCGAAGCTGGCGTCCTGAAGCGGCCACGGCCCGTCAGCGTCCACGACCCGCAGGTCGAGCCCCGAATCGCGCTCCCGCGCGCGTCGCAACGGCTCCTCGGCGACGTCGATCCCCACGACCGACGCACCGGCGCGGACGAGCTCGCTCGCGAACCAGCCCTCGCCGCAGCCGACGTCCAGCACGCGTTCCCCCGCGGCGACGTGCTCCAGCAGGAACTGCCTGCGCAGGGCGAGCTCGGGCGGCCGCAGCCCTGCGGGCACGCCCTCCCAGAGGGCCTCATGGTAGGAGCGCGACGGCATTGGCCTGAAAGGCTAACTCGGTGCAGCAACGCTGTCATCTCTGCACAACTCCGCGCGAACCGTCTATGTTGCATCGGTGCACGTTCGGATTGCGTCCGCCCTCCGGGCAGGGCTTCGGTTCCAGGGGATGATGGGGACGACACTCACATGAGGGTCGCGTTCGACAGTCGCCCGTCAGCGGACCCGCGCGGGGTCGGACGGTACGCGCGCTGCCTGCTGCGCGCGCTGCGTGACACTGCCGGCAGCGGGGAGATCGTCGAGACCCACCGTCCGCGCCGGGCCGACGTGTTCCACGCGCCGTGGATGCAGGGCGCGATGCTGCACAGCCCGTGCCCGATGGTCGTGACGATCCACGACCTGGGCGCGCTCACCCGCCTCAGCGAGCGATTGCGCGGTGGCGGTATTCACCTGCGCCTGCGCCATCTCGCAGTGCAGCGGGCGACCCACGTGATTGTCCCCACCGAGATGCTCGCCCACGAAGCCGCCGCCGAGCTTGGATTCGAGCGCGAGCGTGTGGTCGTGATCCCGGAGGCGCCCGAGCTCACAGCCGACACGGCCCTCCAGCCCTCGCTGACTCCGCCTGCCTGGACCTGGCAGGACGTCGGCCGCGAGACTTGGCGCGTCTATGAAAGCGCCCTCGCGCGCCCGGAACGCCCGTGCGTAGGCAGGCTCAGTAAGCGCCTCGCCGGGTGAGCACTGCTGAGCGTCTTGAGCCCGGGTGGTGGGATGAGAGAAGTCAGTAGACCTCCCATTCATCCTGACTCGGACCACGAGCTCAGGGTCCGCTACAAGGGCCGGCTTTGCCGGCCCGACGCCTGAACCCTCCACGGCGGGAGGGGGCACGGGGGGAGGGCCTCTGCCCTCCCCCCGCTTCAATATGCGCCTCGCCGGGTGATCACCGCAGGGATAGTCTTCAGGATGATCGTCAGATCCAGCGCCAGCGACCAGCGCTCGAGATAGATGAAATCCAGGTGCACGAGGTCGTCGAAGTCGAGCTCTGAGCGCCCGCTCACCTGCCACAGGCCGGTGATGCCGGGCAGCACGAGGTAGCGCTTGCGGTGCCACTCCTCGAGCATCTCGTAGTCGCGCTCGGGCAGCGGGCGCGGCCCCACGAGCGACATCTCGCCGCGCAGCACGTTCACCAGCTGGGGCAGCTCGTCCAGTGAGAACCGCCGCAGCACCCGCCCGACCGATGTCAGGCGCGGGTCCTCGCGGATCTTGAACAGCGCGCCCGAGGCCTCGTTCAGCTCTTCCAGGTCGGCCTGGTGTTGCTCGGCGTCGGTGTGCATCGTGCGAAACTTCAGGCACGGAAACGGCCGCTGCCCGATGCCCCGGCGGGTGGAGCGGAACACGATCGGCCCGCGCGAGCTGACGCGCACCGCGAGCACGATCAGTGCCAGCAGCGGGCTGAGCACGATCAGCAGCAGCGTCGCCCCGATCAGGTCGAACGTGCGCTTCAGGGCAAAATCGATGCCCTCGAACACAGGCGAGCCCAGCTCGAACAGCGGCACCCGCTGGCCCGGGACGAACTCCGCGCGATGGATCAGGATCTCCATCGTCGACGGCGCGATTCGCACGCGCACCCCGCGCCGGTGGCACTGATCCACGAGCTCGACCGCCTCGACTTGGGGAAAGTCCGAGTCGGCGATGATCACCTCGTCGATCCGCTCGGTCCTGAGCACCTCGTCTAGGTTCTCCAGCGTTCCCAGCGAGCGCAGCCCGTTCGTTCCCAGCTCGCGCAGCGAGATGTACCCGACGACATCCAGCGTCGCGTGGTGCGGACCCCCGCCGAGCGCGTGCGCGACGTCGCGGATGTGCTGGCCCGTGCCCACCAGCACCGCCCTGCGCCGATACCCGGCCGCACGCAGCGCCACGCCCGTGATCGCCTCATAGCCCGCCCGCAGCGAGGACACGTACAGCAGCGCGAACGCCAGCGAGCCGTAGAAGATGTAGAAGCTCGAGAACTGTTCGCCGCTGATGACCGCGAACACCAGCGCCACGCCCGCGACCTGGAACAGCGAGCCCACGATCCGTGACAGCCCCGGGCGCTGCGAGCGCGCCGCATACAGTCCCGAGCGGGCGAACAGCAGCGCGGTCAACAGGTACGCGAACGGGACGAAATGCTTGGTCTCTTCGATCACGGCGTGCACGTTCACGTCGCGCAGCACCACTTCCTTGAGCACCAGCGCGGTGTAGATCGCCAGCGCGACGCCCACGAAATCGAGCGCCAGCAGCGAGACCACGCGTCCGGCGCGGCGCGCGGTGTCCATGCGCAGCAGGAACGACATCGCCGGAGGGCGCTTGCTGCGCATGTCGCGATCGGAGTGCTCTCTGCGGGCCGTCGCCTCCGACATCACCGATCGTTGCGGCGTCGCCCCCGTGGGGACCGCCGCGCCCGGGGCGGGCCTGGACGAGCGCGAGCGCACCGGCGACGGCGAGGCGACACCGCGCGGGGTGGGCGTCGTAGGCGGAGCGGACGTTCGCGTGGAACGTGGTCCCATCTCTCTGCTCACAACGCCTCAGACTCGCAGATGTAGCGGTCGGGTGGCGATTTCCCGCCCATTTGGCACATTTCTCCCAGAGGCGTGACGACTCCCAGCAGGCCTCCGCAGGCCCGCAGGACGCCCGGCTGCGGGCTCAGCGAGCCCCGCCGCCGATCAGCAGCTCGACTCCCGACTGCTCGATCGTGCGCTTCAGTCCGTCCCTGAGCGGTACCCGCGGCGACCATCCCAGCAGCTCCTGCGCCAGCGCGATGTTCGGACGGCGCTGCTTGGGATCGTCGATCGGCAGCGCCTCGTGCACGATCTCCGAGCTCGACCCCGTCAGCTCCTTGACGGTCTCGGCCAGCTCCAGCAGCGTGAACTCGTCGGGGTTGCCGATGTTCACCGGGTCGTGATACCCCGACTCCGCCAACGCGATGATGCCCGCGATCAGGTCGCTGACGTAGCAGAACGACCGCGTCTGTGAGCCGTCGCCGAACACCGTGATCGGCCGGTTCGCCAGCGCCTGGCGCAGGAACGTCGGGATCGCACGACCGTCGTGCGGGCGCATGCGCGAGCCGTAGGTGTTGAAGATCCTTACGATCGCCGTATCCACGCCCTGCTGGCGGTGGTAGGCCATCGTCAGCGCCTCCGCGTAGCGCTTCGCCTCGTCATACACCCCGCGCGGGCCGATCGGGTTGACGTGCCCCCAGTAGCTCTCGGTCTGCGGATGCTCCTGGGGGTCGCCGTATACCTCGCTCGTGGAGGCGATCAGCATGCGCGCGCGCTTGGCCTTGGCCAGACCGAGCGTGTGGTGCGTGCCGTAGGACCCCACCTTCAGCGTGTGCAGCGGCAGCCGCAGGTAGTCGATCGGCGACGCCGGCGAGGCCAGGTGGTAGACGTAGTCGATCGGCTCGTCGATGTAGTACGGCTCGATGATGTCTGTGCCCACGTGCACGAAGTGCTCGGGGTCGCGGATGTGCTCGATGTTCGCGAGCGACCCCGTCTCCAGGTTGTCCACGCAGATCACCCGGTGCCCGCGCGCGAGCAGCTCCTCGCACAGATGCGACCCCAGAAACCCCGCTCCGCCGGTGACCAGGCACGTTGGCACGTGCTCAGGATACTTGCGCGCGGTGTCGTCTCGCGCGCGGCCTCACCCGCCGTCCCGCCACGTGTCGCATCCGCTCAGCAGGATCGCTGTCGCGAACGCTTTGTCTCGCCCACGCGCCCTGCCGCGGTCTGTACGGCGCCGGCTCGCCGCCCGCGTGGGCTCGGCCCCCCGATCACCAGCTCAACGGGCGCGCGTGCGCGGGTCCATATCATCTGACTCATGGCCGCCACCGAGGAGCACCTGACCGTCGCGCCGATCGTCGGGCCGGACGACCCGCGCCGGTTCACCGACTCGGGCATCGAGATCGCAGAGCTCTACACCGAGGCCGACCTGCCCCAAGAGCTGGATCTGGGCGAGCCGGGCGAGTTTCCGTACACGCGCGGGGTGCACCGCGAGATGTATCGCAAACAGACCTGGACGATGCGTCAGTACGCGGGGTACGCCTCCGCGCGCGAGTCCAACGAGCGCTACCGATATCTGCTGTCCAAGGGCTCGACCGGGCTGTCGATGGCGTTCGACCTGCCGACGCAACTGGGATTGGACTCCGACGATCAGCGCTGCCTGGGCGAGGTCGGGCGCACGGGCGTGGCGATCGACACGATCGACGACATGCGCACCGCGTTCGACGGCATCCCCCTGGACCAGGTGTCCACGTCGATGACGATCAACGCCCCCGCTGCCTGCCTGCTGCTGCTGTATGAGCTCGTCGGCGCCGAGCAGGGCGTGCCGAGCGAGGCCCTGCGGGGCACGACGCAGAACGACGTGCTGAAGGAGTACATCGCGCGCGGGAACTACATCTACCCGCCCGGCCCGACGATGCGGTTGACAACCGACCTGTTCGAGTACTGCCACCAGCATGTGCCGCGCTGGAACACGATCTCGATCTCCGGGTATCACTTCCGCGAGAAGGGATGTTCGGCCGTTCAGGAGGTCGCGTTCACGCTGTGCTCGGGCATCGCGTACGTCACGGCGGCGGTCGAGAAGGGCCTCTCCGTCGACGAGTTCGCACCGAGGCTGGCGTTCTTTTTCAACGGCCACAACAACGTCTTCCAGGAGGTCGCCAAGTTCCGCGCCGCCCGGCGGATGTGGGCGCAGATCATGCGCGAGCGCTTCGGGGCGACGAATCCGAAGGCCACGATGCTGCGGTTTCACACCCAGACGGGCGGTGTCACGTTGACCGCGCAGCAGCCTGAGAACAACATCGTCCGCGTGGCGCTGCAGGGGTTCGCCGCGGTCTGCGGGGGCACCCAGTCGCTGCACACCAACGGCTTCGACGAGGCGCTGGCGCTGCCGACCGAGCGCGCCGCCAAGATCGCGCTGCGCACCCAGCAGATCCTCGCCGCCGAGTCCGGCGCCGCCGACACCGTGGACCCGTTCGCGGGCTCCTACTATGTCGAGTCGCTGACCGACGAGATCGAACTGCGCGCGCGTGAGCTGATCGAGCGAGTGGACGCGCTCGGCGGGTCGGTCAATGCGATCCAGTTCATCACCGGCGAGATCGACGAGTCCGCCTGGGGCTATCAGGAGCGCTACCGCATCGGCCAGGACATCGTCGTCGGCGTCAACGAGTACGTCGAAGATGCCGCCGAGGTGCCTGACCTGCTGCGTGTCGACCCCGAGTCAGAGCGCGAACAGCTGGCGCGGCTGGCCGAGTTCAAGTCCTCGCGTGATCAGGAGCTCGTGCAGCGGCGCCTGGAGGAGTTGCGCGATGTCGCCCGCGGGAGCGAGAACCTGCTGCCGGCGATCCGCCAGGCGCTGGCAGACCGCGGCTCGCTGGGCGAGGTCTGCGGCGCGATGCGCGATGTGTTCGGGCGCTATACGCCGACGTTTTGAGGGCCGTAGTGTCGATATATATTTTTTAGTCGGTATCACCATCGTTATACCGACTTTTATTTTTCTATCAACATCACCGTCTTTATCTTCCTCTCAGCGCCCGAATCAATAGGATGCGCCCGTGCTCGTAGCCGTCGCCTTCTACGAAGTCGTCCTCGCCCTGCACATCATCGCCGTCGTGTTCGCGTTCGGCGCGACGTTCGCCTATCCCGTCCTGATCGGCGCCATCACCAAGGCCGACACGCGCGCGCTGCCTGCGCTGTACCGGGCGCTGCACGCGATCAGCCAGCGCGTGATCATGCCGGGGGTCGCGGCGATCATCGTGTTCGGTATCTACCTCGCTTCGCACCTGCATCTGTGGCACGCGTTCTTCGTGCAGTGGGGTCTCGCCGTCTCGATCGTGATCGGCGCCGTCGAGGGCGCCTACCTCGGTCCGCGCGAGCGGCGCCTGATCGAGGTCGCCGACCAGGACCTGGCGACCGCAGGTGAGGGTCCGGTGACACCCAGTGCCGAGCATGACTCGCTCGTGCGCCGTATCGGCGGGGTTGGAGCGCTGATGGACCTGCTCGTGATCATCACGATCTTCTTCATGGCCCTCCACACAGGCGCCTAGACGCCCGCTGGGCGGCGCGAATTCGGCGTCCTCAGTCGCTCGCGTGCGTAGCACGCCACGCTCCCTGCGTCCTTGACTCGCTTGCCCAGCGAACGTCTAGGGAGCGCAGTTCACATGACAAGCATCGCTGTACCCTGAGAGTCCTATGAGCAACGGGTATCGAATCGCCGTCGTCGGCGCCACCGGCCAGGTCGGCACGTTGATGCTGCGGCTGCTCTCCGAGCGTGAGTTCCCGGCGCGCGAGATCGTCCCGTTCGCCTCCGAGCGCTCGGTCGGACGCGAGCTGGCGGGCGACCTCGTCGTACAGGGTCTCGACGAGGAGTCGATCCAGGGGTTCGACCTCGCGCTGTTCTCCGCCGGCGGATCCACCTCGGGCGAGTGGGCTCCGCGGTTCGCCGACGCCGGCGCGGTTGTGGTAGACAACTCCTCGCGCTGGCGGATGCACGACGACGTGCCGCTGGTCGTCAGCGAGGTCAACCCCAACGCGCTGGCGGGGCACCACGGCATCATCGCCAACCCAAACTGCTCGACCATGCAGATGGTCGTCGTGCTCAAGCCACTCCACGACGCGGCCGGCATCGAGCGGCTGGTGATCAGCACCTACCAAGCCGTCTCCGGGACGGGCAAGCGCGCGGTGGACGAGCTGCTCGATCAGTCCCACGCGCTTCTGCACGAGCGCGACATCTCCCCCCTGACGCCTACGCCCACCAGATCGCGTTCAACGCTCTCCCCCACGCCGGCTCGTTCGCCGCAGGCGAGGACCACACCGACGAGGAGCGCAAGCTGATCAACGAGACTCGCAAGATCCTCGGCGACCCAGAGATCCGCATCAGCGCCACATGCGTGCGCGTACCCGTGGTCAACGGCCACTCTGAGGCGGTCAACGTGCAGACGCATAGCGACCTCTCCCCCGAGCACGCCCGTGAACTGCTGGACGGCGCGCCCGGCGTGACGGTCATCGACGATCCCGGCGCGGCGCTGTATCCGCTCGCGATCGACGCGTCCGGCCAGGACGACGTGTTCGTGGGGCGCATCCGCCGCGACCCCGGCCACGAGCGCGCCCTGGACATGTGGATCGTCGCGGACAACCTGCGCAAGGGCGCCGCGCTGAACGCGGTGCAGTTGGCGGAGTTGCTGCACGAGCGCGGGTTGATCGGCTCGCGCACGGCGCGCTCGGCGGCGTAGCCACCGTATAGAGGAGTCGCGCCTGTCCGCGCGAAAACCGTGGACGATGAGCGTCTCCTCGGAGGTGCAACGCACCCTCGTCAAGTCCCCGCCCGAGCTGTGGGCTGAGCTGAGCGACCCCACCACGCTGGCCCGCCATCTCGGCGAGCTGGGCGAGATCCGCATCGTCGCAACCGAGCCGGAGCGCACCGTCGACTGGGAGGCGGCGGGCGCCGATGGCGCCGAGGTCAGCGGCAGGGTCGAGATCGCACCCTCAGGGTGGGGCACACGGGTCAAGCTCTCGGCGAGCCGTCCGGTCGCCGAGCCCGAGCCAGAACCAGAGTCCGAGCCAGAACCCGCGGCGATCGAGATGGCACCCGAGGTCGAGCCTGAGCCGGAACCGGAACCCGAGCCGGAGGCTGTCGAACCCGAGCTACAGCTACGTATCGGGTTCTTCGCTCGACTGTTCCGGCGCCGTATGCAAAAGCCCATCCCCGAGCCGGAGGCCGTCGAGCCCGAGCCGGTGGCAGCGGTCGTGATCGAGGAGCCTGCGCCCGCAGAGGCCACCCCACAGGAGCCGGTGTCTGAAGAGCCCACACCCGACACTCCCGACACTCCCGACACCCCCGAGACGGACATCTCCGCCGAGCTGGCCGAGCTCGAGCAGCAGACCACAGCGGTGCTCACCGGAGTGCTGGACCGTCTCGGCGCTGCTCACCACCGGCCGTTCTCGCGGGCCTGAGTCCGACCTGAGCCGCCCGCGAGCGCGAGTACGCGGCTAACATCCCGCGCCCGATGGCCTCCAGCTCCCACGACCGCCAGACCGACGCCGCACTGCTCGCCACCTCGCGCAGCTCACACCGCCGCCCGCCACGCCAGAAGGCGCCGGAGACCTACGAGGAGAAGCTCGCGCAGCTGCAGGAGCTGCGCGAGGCGGCGATCCACTCCTCCCCGGAGGCTGAGGAGAAGCAGCATGCGCGCGGCAAGTACACCGCCCGCGAGCGCGTGGAGAAGCTGCTCGACGACGGCTCATTCCAGGAGCTCGACACGTTCGTGCGCCACCGCACCTACGACTTCGACATGCAGGATAACCGGCCCTGGGGCGACGCGGTCGTGACCGGGCACGGCACGATCGACGGGCGCACGGTGTGCGTGTTCAGCCAGGACTTCACCGTCTTCGGAGGCTCGCTCGGCGAGGTGATGGGCGAGAAGATGTGCAAGCTGATGGACCTCGCCGCCAAGATCGGCTGCCCGGTGATCGGCATCAACGACTCCGGCGGCGCGCGCATCCAGGAGGGCGTGGTCTCGCTGGGCGCCTACGGGGACGTGTTCGTGCGCAACGTCCGCTGCTCGGGCGTGATCCCCCAGATCAGCCTGATCATGGGCCCGTGCGCGGGCGGCGCGGTGTACTCGCCGGCGATCACCGACTTCATATTCATGGTCCGTGAGACCTCGCACATGTTCATCACCGGCCCCGACGTGATCAAGACGGTCACCGGCGAGGAGGTCGGTTTCGAGGAGCTCGGCGGGGCGATGTCGCACAACACCAAGTCCGGCGTGGCGCACTTCGCCTCCGAGGACGAGGACGCGTGCCTGCAGGACTGCCGCTACCTGCTGAGCTTCCTGCCGCAGAACAACCTGCAGACCCCACCCCGCGTGGCGCCGAGCGACGACCCGCAGCGGATGGACCCCGAGCTCGACCACGTCGTCCCGGACAATCCCAACAAGCCGTATGACATGCGCGACGTCGTGCGTCTGATCGTCGACGACGGCGAGTTCTTCGAGGTGCACGAGCACCACGCCAAGAACATCATCTGCGGCTTCACCCGCCTGGACGGATACGCGGTGGGCATCGTCGGCAACCAGCCCGCCCAGCTCGCGGGGGTGCTCGACATCGACGCCTCGGCCAAGGCCGCGCGGTTCGTGCGCACGTGCGACGCGTTCAACATCCCGCTGCTCACGTTGGTAGACGTGCCGGGCTTCCTGCCCGGCACGAGCCAGGAGTGGGGCGGGATCATCCGCCACGGCGCCAAGCTGCTGTACGCGTTCACCGAGGCGACGGTGCCCAAGCTCACCGTGATCACGCGCAAGGCCTACGGCGGCGCGTATGACGTGATGGCCTCCAAGCACATGCTCGCGGACTTCAACTTCGCCTGGCCCACCGCCGAGGTCGCCGTGATGGGACCGGAGGGCGCGGTCAACATCATCTACCGTCGTGACATCGCCGGCAGTCCCACCCCGGATGAGCGGCGCAAGAAGCTGATGGAGGACTACAAGGCGCGCTTCGCCAACCCCTACACCGCCGCCGAGCGCGGCTACATCGACGACGTGATCGTCCCGCACGAGACGCGCCCGCGGCTGATCGCGGCGCTGCACACGCTGCAGTCCAAGCGCGAACCGGGCCCGCAGCGCAAGCACGGCAATATCCCGCTATGACGGCCACACCCTCCGCCGAGGAGGCGGCGGCGATCGTCGCCGCCGTGGAGCGCTTCCTGCACGACGAGGAGGCCACGCGCGCGCGTGCGCGCGCGCGTGGCACGGACGGCCCGGACCCGTGGACGCGCGCGGCTATGCTCGAAGGCGTCATGCGTGAGAACCACGCCGATGTTCCTCACCCCTGGATAAACACCTGAAAGCCGCTAGGCTTTAGCCTCTATCATCTTTGGATCGCCTCGCCGGCACTCGCAAGGCACTCGACAGCAGCCCGGGCGTGCCGACGCCCGGATCAGGAGGTAGCGATGGAGCCCACATCCGTACCCGCCGCCGCGCCGCGCGGCACGCTCGAGGACCCCGAGGTCCTGCAGAACGTGCCCGGGCACATCATCCCGATCCTGCAGCGCGAGTACGACGACTTCAAGACCGAGGCGACCAAATTCCTCAACGGCGAGACCGAGGAAGACGAGTTCATCAAGTTCCGGCTCAAGCAGGGCGTGTACGGGCAGCGCCAGGCGGACGTGCAGATGATCCGCGTGAAGCTGCCGTTCGGCGGGGTCACGCCCGAGCAGATGGAGGCGTTCGCCGACGTGGTCGAGAAGTACGTGCCTCTGCGCAAGGGACATATCACCACGCGCCAGAACATCCAGATGCACCACGTCCCGCTGCTGGAAGCCGAGCAGCTGATCCGCGAGCTGGGCGAGTCCGGGCTGTCGAGCCGCGAGGGCTGCGGCAACACGATGCGCAACGTCACCGGCGACCCGTGGGCCGGGGTGGCGAAGGACGAGCTGTTCGACCTGACTCCGTACGCGGGCGCCTACGTGCGCTACTTCGTGCGCCACCCCACGACGCAGGGAATGCCACGCAAGGTCAAGACGTCCTTCGACGGGGGTCCGCGCGACCGCGCGATCAGCGGAATCCACGACGTCGCGTTCAGAGCCCGCGTGCGTCAAATCGAGGGGCGCGGCGAGGTTCGCGGCGTGGAGATGCTCGTCGGCGGGGGCACCTCGATTATGCCCCGTGTCGCACCGGTGCTATACGAGTTTCTGGAGCTCGACAACGGCGAATACCTGAAGGTCACGGAGGCGGTGATGCGCATCTTCGACCGCCAGGAGTGGCTGCGCGTCAACCGCGCCCGCGCGCGGATCAAGGTGTTCGTCGACAAGTACGGCATCGAGGAGCTGCGCAATCAGACCGAGGAGGAGCTGAAGGGCGACTGGGTCGCGGAAAGGGATTTCTCGATCGAGGACCGCCTGTTCGCGGACGACGAGCGCGAGGGCGCGCCCGCCCCGCCCCAGACGTACGGCAGCCCGAACGGCGACCTGTCCGAGTTCGAGCGGTTTCGTGCGGCCAACGTCGCCGAGCAGAAACAAGCGGGGTACGTGACCGTCGAGACGAAGGTCACCCGCGGCGACCTCACCCCCGAGCAGTTCCGCGGCCTCGCGCAGATCATGCGCGACTACGCCGGCGGCTACGCGCGTACGACGGTGCAACAGAACTTCGTGCTGCGCTGGGTGCGCGAGGAGAGCGTCTACGACGTCTGGCGGGCGCTGTCGGAGCTCGGCCTCGGTGACGCGGGCTCGCGCGAGATCAACGACGTCGTGTCGTGCCCCGGCACGGATTCGTGCAAGCTCGGGATCACCAGCTCGATGGGATTGAACCAGGCCGTGCAGGAGCGGATCGAAGCGCTGGACATCACCGATGAGCTCACGCGCAAGCTTAACGTCAAGATCAGCGGCTGCCCGAACGGCTGCGGCCAGCATCACGTCGCCAGCATCGGGTTCACCGGCGCGTCGATCAAAGTCGGCGAGCACACGATCCCCGCCTACATCCCCCATGTCGGCGGCGTGTTCGAAGGCGGCGAGGTGAAGTTCGGCACGCGACTGAAGCTGCGCCTGCCCTCCAAGCGGGTACCGGATGCGATCGAGCGCTGGATCGGCCATTACGAGTCCAACCGCGAGGAGGGCGAGGAGTTCAACGACTTCGCCGAGCGCGTCGGCACGACCGAGCTGGAGGGCCTCGTAAAGGACCTGTCGATGCCCGCGGACTTCGGGCTGGAGACAATGAACACGTTCATCGACTGGAACCGCAACGTCCCGTTCGAAGTCGTGCGCGGCGAGGGCGAGTGCGCGGTATAGATGTCATGAGCAAACGCGAGGACCAGAGCAGATGCGACCAGGGAACAGCCACATGGCGAAGGTAGCCTCCGAGCTAGACCCGGCACCAAGCCTGACGCACACGCTGCGCGAGGCCGCACGCCACGGCGCGCGAGCCGTGCTGCTGTGCTCGTTCCAGAAGGAGGAGTCCGTGCTGCTCGACGAGCTGTTGCGACTCGACCAGGGCACGGGTAAGACGGTGAGGATCGTGACGATCGACACCGGCGTGTTGTTCGGAGAGACGCTGCAGACCTGGCGCGAGTTCGAGCAGCGCTACGGCGTGCAGATCGAGGTGCAGGACGCCTCGGGTCCGGGCGGGCCATGGACAGGCCCCGACAACTGCTGCTCGGCCGCGAAGGTACAGGCGCTCGAGCGCGCCCTGGACGGCGCGGAGGGCTGGATCACCGGCATCAGGCGCGAGCAGGGGCCCACGCGGGCCGCCACGGAGCTGATCGAACGCGACGAGAGCCGTGGCCTGTGGAAGTACAACCCGCTGGCCCACTGGACCGACAAGGACCTGTGGCGGCGCATCCACGAGCGCGACCTCCCCTACAACCCGCTGCACGACCAGGGGTTTGAGTCGATCGGCTGCGCGACCTGCACGCAGCCGGGCGCCGGACGCGAGGGTCGCTGGGCCGGCATGGAGAAGACGGAGTGCGGTTTGCACGTTGATGTGGCACCCGAGCCCACCGTGTGAGCCACCGTGATCCCGACGCAGACGAGCGCATGATGATCGCCACAAAGCCGACTATCTCCATCTCATCGCCCAGAAATCCAGCCCGCTGATGCTGGGCCTGCACCCCGAGATCATCCTGTTCGGGCTCGGTGTCGGCATCCTGATCGGCCTGACCGGGATCGGTGGCGGATCGCTGATGACGCCGCTGCTGATCATCGTGCTCGGAGTCCAGCCCGTCGTCGCGGTCGGGACCGACCTGGCCTACGGCGCCGTCACCAAGACGCTCGGCGGCTACAGGCATCTGCGCAAAGGGACGGTCGACCTCGGGGTGTCGAAGTGGCTGGCCTACGGCGGGGTGCCGGGCACGCTGCTGGGCGTACTGCTGGTGGATCGCCTGCACAGGGCCTACGGCAAGAGCTTCGACAACGTGCTGATCGGGTGCGTCGCGGCGGCGCTGCTGGTCGTGGCGAGCGTGCTGCTGATCCGCACGCTGCTGCTGGGCCATCTGGCCAAGCACGAGCGCGAGAGCTTTCACTTCACCACCCGCACCGGCATCGCGGCGATCGCGCTGGGCTTCGTGCTGGGATTGATCCTCGGCCTCACCTCGGTCGGCAGCGGCGCGCTGATCGGCGTGGCGATGATCGTGATCTTCCGGCTCACGCCCCAGCGGGTGGTCGGGTCCAGCGTGTTCGTGGCAGCGCTGCTGCTGTGGGTGGGGGGAGTGGCGCACGCGATCAGCGGAAACGTGGACTATTCGCTGATGGCCAACATCCTGATCGGCTCGATCCCCGGCGTGTGGATCGGCGCCCAGTTCATCGACCGCGTGCCCGACCAGGCGTTGCGGGTCACGCTCGCCGCGGTATTGCTGGGCTCGGCGCTGGCGATGGTCAACAGCGCCGGTGGCCACATCCCAGTGTGGGTGATCTTCGGAGCGCCCCTCGCCGTGGGAGTCGCCGGATTTCTGCTGCGAGGACGCGCGGCGGGGACGCCGGCAGCCGGGGACGCCGACGCACCTGCGAGTCCGTCCACCCCCACCATCCCCCCGGCAACGACCTCGCCTCTCGGCGAGACGGCGACCCTCGCCGTCGCCAATACCACGCTGAGCCCATCGGGGGGATCGTGAGCATCGCCGTCGTGAGCGGATCTCAACTGTCGCACCTGCGGGCGTTGGAGTCCGAGGCGATACATGTGATGCGTGAGGTCGCGGCGGAACTGGAGCGCCCGGTGCTGCTGTTCAGCGGGGGCAAGGACTCGATTGTGCTGCTGCGCCTCGCGGAGAAGGCGTTCAGGCCGGGGCCGTTCCCGTTCCCGCTGATGCACGTCGATACGGGACATAACTTCGATGAGGTGATCGAGTTCCGCGACCGTCGCGTGGCGGAGCTCGGGGAGCGGCTGATCGTCGCCAGCGTGCAGGACTCGATCAATGCCGGCAGGGTCGTGGAGGAGACGGGTCCGCGCGCGTCGCGTAACAAACTGCAGACGGTGACGCTGCTGGACGCGATCGCCGAGCATGGCTTCGATGCGGCGTTCGGGGGCGCCCGGCGGGACGAGGAGCGGGCACGGGCGAAGGAGCGGATCATGTCCTTCCGCGACGACTTCGGGCAGTGGGATCCCAAGAATCAACGCCCGGAGTTGTGGAACCTGTACAACGGCAGGATCAAGCAGGGTGAGAACGTAAGGGTGTTCCCGATCTCCAACTGGACCGAGCTCGACGTGTGGGAGTACATCGACCAGGAGCAGCTGGAGGTGCCTTCCATCTACTTCGCCCACGAACGCCCGGTGTTCCAGCGCGACGGGATGCTGTACGCGTGGCGTGAGGGCGTGGAGCTGATCGACGGGGAGCGGGTGTTCGCGGAGACCGTCAGGTATCGCACCGTCGGGGACATGAGCTGTACCGGTGGGGTGCGCTCCCGGGCCGCGACGTTGACCGAGGTCGTGACTGAGATCGCAGCGACACGGATCACCGAGCGCGGGGAGACCCGTGCGGACGATCGCGTCACCGAGGCCGCGATGGAGGACCGCAAGAAGGCCGGATACTTCTGATGGGCTCCCGCGAGTTGGGGGAGGATTGGATAAAGGGGAAGGTGGTTGCATCCCTTTTAAGTTGCGTATAACCATCGCTATACGCACTTTTATTTTTTATACATTCTCCCTCTCCTTACCTTCCTGCAGAAACACGTTCTCCCTCTATTTACCTTCCTGCATAACCATAGCTATACGCACGAGAAGAAAGAGTATCCCGCCAAGGACCACACAATGACCCTCGATCTACTGAGATTCACCACCGCCGGGTCCGTCGACGACGGCAAGAGCACGCTGATCGGCAGGCTGCTGTACGACACCAAGCAGGTGTTCGAGGACCAGCTCGAACACGTCGCCCAGGCGAGCGAGCGCCGCGGCGGCGAGGGGGCGCTGGATCTCGCGCTGCTGACCGACGGGCTGCGCGCGGAGCGCGAGCAGGGCATCACGATCGACGTCGCGTATCGATACTTCGCGACGCCCCGCCGGCGGTTCATCATCGCCGACTGTCCCGGCCACCAGCAGTACACGCGCAACATGGTCACGGGCGCCTCGACGGCCGATCTCGCGGTCGTGCTGATCGACGCGCGCAGGGGCGTGCTCGAGCAGTCCAAGCGCCACGCCTACATCAGCGCGCTGCTCGGTATCCCCAAGCTCGTCGTGGCGGTCAACAAGATGGACCTCGTCGAGCACTCCCAGGAGCGGTTTACGGAGATCTGCGAGGAGTTCGAGAGCTTCGCGCCCAATCTGCGCGAAGGCGGGCGCAGGGCGGGCGATCAGTACGAGATCATCTACATCCCGATCTCGGCGCTCAACGGCGACAACGTCGTCGAGCGCTCGCACACGATGGACTGGTATGACGGACCGGCGCTGCTCGAGCTGCTCGAGCAGGTGGAGGTCGCCTACGACCACCCGCACGAGACGCCGGCGCGGTTTCCGGTGCAGTGGGTGATCCGCCCGTCGAGCGGACCGGACGCCGGCGACTACCGCGGCTACGGCGGCCAGCTCGCGAGCGGCGCGCTGCGCCGGGGCGAGGAGGTGGTGGTGCTGCCGGGCGGTGAGCGCACGCGAATCGCGGCGATCGACACCTTCGACGGCGAGCTCCAGGAGGCGGCCGCGCCGATGTCTGTCGCGCTGCGTCTCACAGATGAGATCGACGTCTCGCGCGGCGAGCTGATCTGCCACCCCGACCACGAACCGACGGTGGCACGCGAGCTGCAGGCGGACGTGTGCTGGATGGCCGAGCAGCCGTTGCAGCCGGGCGGGCGCTACCTCATCAAGCAGACCACGCGCAGCGCGATGGCGGTCGTCGACGGGATCGACGACATCCTCGACGTGCACACGCTGCAGCGCGACCCGCCGCCCGAGCAGCTCGCGCTGAACCACATCGGTCGCGTGCGCCTGCGCACGTCCACGCCGCTCGTGTTCGACCCCTACAAGAGCAACCGTCGCACCGGGAGTTTCATCCTGATCGACGAAGCCTCCAACGAGACCGTCGCCGCGGGGATGATCGCCGCGGGTTGAGGGGGGGCCGAGTCCGCGCGGGCGGCAAAAAACGGGAGGTGACCGCGGCAAAGCGCGTCCGCTGACCCGCAGCGATCGCAAAAGAACGCTCATCCCCCCTGACAAGGTCGGTTGGATAACCTCCGCGGCCAAGCATGTTCGGCAAGGTCCTCATAGCCAATCGGGGCGAGATCGCAGTGCGCATCGTGCGCGCGCTCGATGAGCTGGGCGTGGCCAGCGTGGCGGTGTACTCAGAGCTCGACCGTGACGCCCCGCACGTGACGCGCGCGAGCGAGGCGTACAACCTCGGCGACGGGCCGGCGGCGGATAACTACCTGAACGTCGAGCTGATCCTCGACGTCGCCAGGCGTGCCGGGGCGGAGGCGATTCACCCGGGGTATGGGTTCCTCGCGGAGAACGCCCCGTTCGCGGCGGCGTGCGAGCAGGCCGGGATCGTGTTCATCGGGCCGCCGGCGAGCGCGATCGAGGCGATGGGGTCGAAGACGCGCGCGCGTGAGCTGATGCAGGCCGCCGGCGTGCCGATCGTGCCGGGCACGACCGAGCCCGTGGCCACGGTCGCGGATGCGCTGCGGATCGCCAAGGAGGAGATCGGGTTTCCGGTCGCAGTGAAGGCCGCGGGCGGCGGCGGCGGCAAGGGGTTTCGCGTCGCGCTGAGCGAGGACGAGCTGGAGGGCGCGTTCGAGGGGTCCAGCCGCGAAGGCGAGAAGTTTTTCTCCGACGCGACCGTGTATCTGGAGCGCTACCTGCACGACCCCCGCCATGTGGAGGTGCAGGTGCTGGCGGATCGCCACGGCAACGTGATTCATCTGGGCGAGCGCGACTGCTCGATCCAGCGCCGCCACCAGAAGGTGATCGAGGAGTCCCCGGCGCCGGCGTGGATCGTCGATCCGGAGCTGCGCGAGCGCATCGGGCAGATCGGCGTCAACGCCGCCAAGGCCGTTGATTACGTCGGCGCGGGCACGATCGAGGGGCTGTTCTCCGCCGCCGAGGGCAAGGAGCCGGGGTACTACTTCCTCGAGATGAACACACGCGTGCAGGTCGAGCACTGCGTGACCGAGATGACGACCGGGATCGACATCGTCAAGGAGGGCATCAAAGCCGCCGCGGGCGAGGAGCTGTCCTACGCGCAGGACGACATCGAGCTGCGCGGCCACGCGATCGAGTGCCGGATCAACGCCGAGGACGCCTCCAAGAACTTCGCTCCGGCGCCGGGCAAGATCGGCGCCTACCGCGAGCCGAGCGGGCCGGGCGTGCGCGTGGACTCGGGCGTGCGCGCGGGCGGCGAAGTCTCGCCGATGTATGACCCGATGGTGGCCAAGCTGATCGTCTGGGACGCCGACCGCGAGCAGGCGACCAGACGGATGCTGCGCGCCCTGGACGAATATGAGATCGAGGGCCTGAAGACGCTGATCCCGTTCCACCAGGCGCTGCTGGCCACCGAGCAGTGGGCCAAGGGCGAGACGTGCCGGGACCTGCTGGAGGACAAGGCGTGGCTGAAGACGCTCGCGTTCCCCGCACCGGACGCAGCCACCATCGCCGACGGCGAGGGCGAGGCGCAGGAGAAGGTGCAGCGCACATACGAGGTCGAGGTGTCGGGCAAGCGCTACGACGTGCGGGTGATAGGAGACCCGCCCGGCGCCCCATTCGCCGGCGGAGCGGGCATGGCCGGGGCGCCCCTGAACGGCATGGGCGGCGAAGGGGGCGGGCGCAAAGCTCCGAAGCGCACGGCGCGAAAGTCCTCCTCGGGCGGCGGGCCGGACACGCTGCCCTCACCGCTGCAGGGGAACATGTGGAAGGTGCTCGTCAAGCAGGGCGACACCGTCACCGAGGGTCAGTTGCTGTGCATCATCGAGGCGATGAAGATGGAGAACGAGATCACCGCTCACAAGGCGGGAACGATCGCCGAGCTGCCGATCAGCGAGGGGGCGCCGATCGCCGCGGGGGCGCCGATCGCGACGATCGTCTCCGGCTGAGTGACCCCCCGCCGCGCGACCTTCCCCATCTGCCCTCCCTTTCGCCGCACAACGCTTGTATAACTATAGTCCGACTTCCCATCTGCCCTCCCTTTTGCCTGTATCGTCTTTGTATAACTATAGTATTAATTCGAGAGAGAGGGGGATGAGAAGACATAAAAAATAAAACTGAGTATCACCATAGTTGCACGCAGTTTTAAAGACAAGCACACACCCATCACCCCCCTCACGATGCGAGTGCAACGAGACTCTCGTCCAGGGCCGCCAGCGCGCGCTCAGAGCTCAGCACAGATCCGTGACCGGGAACGACGCGCTCGGCTGACGCGACTAACGGGCGCAGGCGCTCCAGCGTCGCGAGGTAGGTCGCGGTCGAACTGCCCTCGCCCAGCTCGGGGGGCTCGACCGTCGAGAGGTAGTCGCCTACCACCAGCACGCGCGCCCAAGGAATCCAGATGGCCATTCCATCCCCGGTGTGACCCTCGGCTGGATACAGATCGAGCTCGAGCTCGCCGATCCCGCAGCGTCCGGGGACCGGCAGCGCCTGGACCTGACCGAGCATCAGGGGACGGGGGCGCTGGATGTAGAGGCCGGCGTCGAACGCACGCAGCTCGCGCTGAGCCACGCCCGGCGAGGCCTGCATCCGCGCCATGGTGCTCTCGGCGCAACCGAGCGCAAGGTCTCCGAACGCGAGCCGCCCGAGCAGGTGGTCCCAGTCGCCGTGCGTAGCCAGCAGCCCACTCGCATGCGGAAACCCTGCCTGCTCCACCAGCGCCGGGAGCGCATCGAGCTCGTCCGGCAGGATCGGCGAGTCGATCACGAACGTCTCGCCCGTCTGACCGGCACCGCCGACCTCTCCCAAACCACCCATCTCCCCCGAACTACCCGCCTCGCTCGAACCACCAACCCCCTCCGAATCGACTCCGGCCTGCGTCTCGGGATAGCCCCCGGCACGAACGATCACGCAGTTGGTCTGCCAGATCGCGCTGGTCGCGACCAGAACGTCGGGATGGAGCGAGACGACTCGCACCGCGTGCCCGGGTCTCGCTCGCCGCCCCCGGCGCGCCCTAGGAGACGCCCAGCAGCTTGGCGGCCTCTTTGAGGTTGGGAACCTCGGCGGTGGGCTTGCGCTGGGAGGAGTCGAGCGTCTCTTTGGTGCGGTTGACCCAGATGACGGGCACCCGCGCTTTGATGCACGGCGCCACGTCGTGATAGTGGCTGGCGGCGACGTGCACCCAGCCGCGCTTGCCGCCCATGCGCCGGGCGCACTCGGTGAAGTGGGCCGGATCGGGCTTGTAGGAGCGGACCTGCTGGGCGGTGACGACGAGGTCGAAGTCGGTCGGGATGTGGCGGCGGGTCTGGCCGAGGAGCTTGTCGTCGACGTTGGAGAGCAGGCCCAGTTTGTATTTTTTGGCGAGCTTGGCCAGCTGGATGTTGGTCTCCTTGAACGGCTTCCAGCGCTGGACGGAGTCGGGCAAGAAGCCCGAGCGCGAGGGCTCCAGCGCCCAATCCAGGCGCCGCGCCGCCTCGATCGCGGTGCGGCGCAGGACCTCCGCGTAGAGCTCGTAGGAGCCGCCCTCGATCTCACGGGTGATCTCGCGCACGAGCGCGAGCAACTCGTTGCGGTCGAGCTCGACATCGTCGCGGGCGGCCTCAGCGGCGAACGCCTCGTAGACCCCGGTGTCCCGGTCGATCAGGGTTCCATACACGTCGAAGGTGACGAATGTGACGTTCTTGGGTATTGGCATCGCGCGGGCATTATGCCCTGCGGGTGGGCCCGGGCGCAGTGCGGGTGCCATTCGGCAGGTGCCTGAGCTCGGGTCGCCCGCATCCGGCAAACGTCCGCGGTGGGAACTGGCGCCGGGTGGCGGCCCGCGAGGGAATCCTTTCGGCTAGAGTCTCGCGCCGCAATGGACCTGCTCGAGTACCAAGGCAAGCAGCTGTTCGCCCGCCACGGCCTGAGGGTCTCCGACGGCGAGGCGGTCACCACCGTCGATGAGGCAGTCGCCGCCGCGAACAGGGTCGGCTATCCGGTCGTCGTCAAGGCGCAGGTGCTGATCGGCGGGCGGGGCAAGGCCGGCGGCGTGAAGCTGGCCGACGACGAGGCCCGGGCGCGCGAGCACGCCCAGAGCATCCTCGGCATGGACATCAAGGGTCATACGGTGCGCACGCTGTGGATCGAGCACGCGAGCGACATCGCGACCGAGTACTACGCCTCGGTGCTGCTGGATCGGCAGGCCAAGCAGCCATTGGTGTTGTTCAGCGTCGAGGGCGGCGTGGACATCGAAGAGGTCGCGGAGAAGACCCCGGAGAAGCTGATCCGCCGTCACGTGGACGCGCTGAAGGGCCTGTCCCGCCAGCAGGCCGTCGAGATCGCGACCGAAGGCGGCGCAGAGGAGGACGTGATCGAGGGGGTCGCCGACGCGCTGAGCGCGCTGTATGAGGTATGGACGGCGGAGGACGCGCTGCTGGCGGAGATCAACCCGCTGATCGTCACCCCACAGCGCGAGGTCAAGGCGCTGGACGCGAAGGTGACGCTGGACGGCAACGCGCTATACCGCCATCCCGAGAACCAGGGGCTGTCCGACAGCGAGAACGAAGACCCGATCGAGCGCCGCGCCAAGGAGCAGGGCGTGCAGTACGTCGCGCTGGACGGCGACATCGGCATCCTCGGCAACGGCGCCGGGCTGGTGATGTCCACGCTCGACGTGGTCGCGCAGGCGGGCGGGCGCCCGGCGAACTTCCTGGACGCGGGCGGGGGCTCGGACGCCGGCAAGGTCAAGCAGGCCGTCGAGCTGATTCTCGCCAACGAGGCCGTGACCGCGGTGCTGTTCAACATCTTTGGGGGCATCACCCGCTGCGACGAGGTCGCGCGCGGGCTGATCGCAGCGTTCGCCGAGATCAAGCCGACGGTGCCGTTCGTGGTTCGCCTGGACGGCACCAACGACGAGCAGGGTCGCACGCTGCTGCGGGAGGCTGCGCTGCCGAACGTGCATGCGGCGAAGACGATGAACGAGGCGGCGGAGCGGGTTGTCGCACTGGCGGCGGGACGGGCATGAACACGCATGGCGGCGCTGGATCTGCGTCCTCGGTCGCTCGCGTACGTAGTACACCACGCGGGTGGGTGGGCCTACTAATTCTTGCCCAGCTTGCCCTGCGCGCCCATGCCAGGTCTGTGAATAAGAAGGGATTTGCATAATGAGCGTCCTCATCGACACGGACACGCGGCTCGCGGTCGCCGGGATCACTGGGCGCGAGGGAACTTTCCATACTCTGAACAACAGGCGCTACGGCACAAATGTCGTCGGGGGAGTGACGCCAGGCAAGGGCGGGCAGGACGTGGAGGGCATCCCCGTGTTCGACAGCTGGGCGCAGGCCGTGGATGCGACCCAGCCGAACACGGCGATGATCTTCGTCCCTCCACGGTTCGCCGCGGACTCGATCCTCGAGGCGGCCGCGGCGGGAGTCGAGCTGGTGATCGCGATCACCGAGGGGATACCCGCGCACGACGAGCTCCGCGTCTACAACACGCTCGCACGCGACCGGGCGGGTGGGCATTCGACCCGGCTGATCGGCCCTAACTGTCCGGGAATCCTGTCGCCGGGCAAGGCGAACGTCGGGATCATCCCCGCGTCGTTCTTTCAGGCGGGCAACGTCGGCGTGGTCTCGCGCTCGGGGACGCTGACCTACCAGATCGGCAACGAGATCGCCCAGGCCGGGGTCGGATGCAGCTCGATCGTGGGCATCGGCGGCGACCCGGTGCCGGGGAGCTCGTTCGTGGACGTGATCGCCCTGTTTCAGGCCGATCCCGAGACGGAGCTGATCGTGCTCTCGGGCGAGATCGGCGGCTCGGCCGAGGAGGAGGCGGCAGACTACATCGCTGCGAACGTGACCAAGCCCGTGATCGCCTATATCGCCGGGTTCACCGCGCCGGCGGGCAAGCAGATGGGACACGCCGGCGCGATCGTGTCGGGCTCGGCGGGCACTGCCAGGGCGAAGGCCGATGCGCTGGAAGCAAAGGGAGTGCGCGTCGGGCGCACCCCCACCGAAGTCGCCGAGCTGGCCGTGGATGTGCTCAGCGGGGCATCCAGCCCCGCCTCCTGACCCGACGGCCGGCATCGTGTCGTCTGTGACCGGCAGGTTTCGCCGAGCACCCCGGTGCGCCCGGCCTGCATCCTGACGCTCAGCCGCATCGTCGGGTCGCTACGCTTGGCCGATGGACCCCGAGATGGCACAGACGCTGGGCGAGCTGGAGCGCAAGCTGGGCGAGCTCGAGCGTGAGCTGGCCGCCGTCGGCGGCGGTGGCAACAGCAGGCTGATCGACGAGGCGGTCCAGCCCGCGGCTCCGGCACAGGCGTCGACATCGGCGTCAACATCCGCGCCCGTGCACGCGCCAATCCAGCCCGACCGGTACGTGTCAACGCCCACGCGCGCTGAGCCACCCTCCGCGCCATCCCCCACCCCCGTGTCAACCGCCACGAGGATCTCCCACCCGTCTCCCCCGCGACCAGCATCGCCGGCGCCTGTGGCCCCCCCGGCGAACACGGATGAGCTGCTGCGGTTCAGGGAGCGCCTGGAGCGCACGGCGGCCGAGCTGACCCGGGACTACGACGAGTTGCTCGGGCGCCTAAGCTACGCGGCCGTGCCAGCCCCCACCGTCGGCCCAACCATCTCGTTCGCGCGCGGCGCGCCGTCGCTGGACATCGTCGACGTGGACGGCCTGCGCGAGGCCGCGGCGCGCGCGTTGGAGAGCGACCCGGGCGGGGCGACCGCGTACGGGACGTCGGTCGGCTACCCGCGGTTGCGCGCGTGGATCGCGGACCGGCACGGCGTCGAGCCCGAGCGCGTGCTCGTAACCAACGGCTCGATGCAGGCCGATGCGTTCCTGTTCGAGCAGCTCGTGGGTCCCGGCGACGAGGTGATCGTGGAGCGCCCGACGTACGACCGGACGCTGCTGTCGCTGCGCGAGCGCGGCGCACGCCTGCACGCGGTCGAGCTCGAGCCCGACGGGATCGACACGGATGCGCTCGCCGGCCTGCTGCGCGGGTCCGAGGCGGTGCAGCCACAACTGGCCCACATCATCCCCAACTTCCAGAACCCCGCCGGGTACACGCTCTCACAAGCCAAGCGCCAGGCGCTGCTCGCCCTGGCCGCGGAGCACAACTTCTGGGTGTTCGAGGATGACCCATACGTCGACCTGCGCTTCAGCGGCGAGACGCTACCGAGCATGCTGTCGATGGACCCCAAGCACGTGGTGTACGCCTCGTCGTTCTCGAAGACCGTGTGCCCGGGCATCCGCGTCGGCTACCTGGTCGGGCCGGTCGACCTGATCGCGGCGGTGGCGAAACTTGCGACCAACACGTACATCTCACCGAGCATGGTCGCGCAGGCGATCGTGTACGAGTTCTGCGCCTCGGGCGCCATCGAGCGCTCGATCGCGACGGTCAGGACCGCGCTCGCGCAACGGGCGAGCGCTCTGGCGCAGGCGCTGCGCAGGGATCTGCCCGAGGCGGAGTTCGTGCCGCCGGAGGGCGGCTACTTCATGTGGGTGACGCTGCCTGCAGGCACGGACGTGGAGGCCTTGCACAGGATCGCCGGCGAGCGCGGGGTGGCGTTCGTCAAGGGCACGGACTTCGTGCTGGAGGGCGGCGAGAACACGCTGCGGCTCGCGTACTCCGGGGTGACCCCGGAGCAGATCAACGAGGGCGTTCAGCGCTTGGCGGCCGCATACCGCTCTCTTTAGAACCTGTTTCAAAAGATCGGCACGTCCGGATTCGTCCCTGGACGTGACGGCTTGCACGTGCCACCAGCATGCGCTTCGCCGGGTGGGTGGGCATCCGATCTATCCCAGCTTGGTCCATGAACGCCCCGACCCGCACCGCCTATTTTGAAACAGGTCCTTAGCGACCGTACTTCTGCCCGAGCACCAACTGCTCGGGCAGCGCCGTGCGTTGCGGCGGGGACGGGTCGGCGATCACCGAGACGGTCTCGGCCACGGACGTAGTCACCGCGCAACGGCGTAGGCCATCCGCCGTCTCGAGCACCACCTCGGAATCGTCGCGCGCGGCGAGCGTGCCCTCCAAGCCGGGCTGCAGACCCGAGGCCATCAGGTAGTGCAGGAGATCCTCGGCCTCGTTCTCGAAGCGCAGCACGCGCACCGAGGCGCCGACGGTCACGTCGGCCAGCGGAACGCCGGCCAGGCGCTCGCCGGCGACGATCGGATGGCCGTGGGGACACGTCTTGGCGTCGCCGATCGCGGCGAGCATACGCTCCTCGAGGACCGGTGACATCGCGTGCTCCAGACGCTCGGCCTCCTCGTGGACCTCGTCCCAGGGGACGCCGAGAACGTCGGTGAGAAAGCGCTCGATCAGGCGGTGGCGGCGGACGATGCCCTCGGCGTGGGCGGAGCCGTCGGGGGTGAACGCGATCACGCGGTCCTGGCCGCGGGTGATGTAGCCGTCGCGTTCCAGGCGGCCGACCATCTCGTGGACCGTCGGCGCGGACAGCTGCATCGCGCGCGCGACGTTCGCGCCGGTCATCGGCAGGCGCGCCTCCTGCAGCCAGAACAGGATCTGCAGGTACTCCTCCTCGGCGACGGTGGCTGTGTCGGTGGCGGTCATCTCTCGCTGATGCTAGACGACCCCGACTTGCCGATCACCTCACCCGCGGGATCGCAGACCGATACTCACGTCGACAGCTGATCGAACGTGCACTCCCGTGGGGACTTGTCCTCGCGCCAGCGGCGCAGCTTGGCGCCGTGGCGGATGCGCCCGGCGGAGACGTGGTCGAAGTCGATCTCCACGACCAGCTCGGGACGCAGCGCGACCCACTCGAGCTCGCGCCCGGAGCTCCAGCGGCTGGGGTCGGCGGAGCCGCGCTCGCCGGTCTCATACGCAGCCAGGAACGAGACGAGCCGGCGCTTCTCCGAGGCGGTCAGGCCGGAGCAGTGCCCGACGACGCGCAGCTCGTCACCATCGTACAGGGCGAGGATCAGCGCGCCGACGGTATCGGGCTCCTTGCCGGGACGCCAGCCCGCGAGCACGGCGTCGATCGTGCGGACGCGCTTGACCTTGAACATGCCCGTGCGCTTGCCGGGCGCGTAGGGGGCGGAACGGAGCTTGGCGATCGCCCCCTCCGCCTCGCGTAGCCACTCACCCGCGCGGGCGGGATCGGTCGTGGATGGCATCAGCTCGATGGGCGCAGCGGCGAACCCGGGGTCGGCGAGCAGTCCTTCCAGCGCCGAGCGGCGCTCGGCGAACGGCAGGTCCAGCAGCGTGTCGTCAGCGTAGGCGAGCAGGTCGAACGCTACGTACGTGGCGGGGATCTCGCCCGACAGCAGCGTGATGCGCGACTCGGCCGGGTGGATGCGCTGCTGCAGCGAGTCGAACTGCTCGTGGCCGGATGGGTCGCGGATGACGATCTCGCCGTCGAGCACGTACCGCCCGGCGGGGAACGCGAGCTCGGGAAAGTAGCGCTGCAGGGGCTTTGACCCGCGCGACTGCAGGTACACCGAGTCGCCGTCGACGAACGCGATGCAGCGGAACCCGTCGAGCTTGATCTCATACGCGTAGTCCTCGCCGGTCGGCAGCTCGCGGCGCGAGAGCGCCAGCGCGGGCGCGACCGGTGGCGTCAGGGGCAGGCTCATCGTGGCCGCGCGCGGCGTGCACCCGCGACCCGGCGCCACTCCCCGTCCCGCGACGGTGAGCACCCGGTCATTTCTTGCTCCCTCCCCGTCCCGAGCGCGCACGGCTGGGCTGGACGCGGCGGGGCTCGGAGCGCTGCTTGCGGAAGTGGGGCGGCCAGGGCGCGTCGCCGAGCCCCTCGCGCTCGTCGCGCGCGGCCAGCTCCAGCAGGGACTCGAGCTTGCCGGGCGAGTCGTCGATCGTGGCGGACGGGTCGCCGCGCTCGCGCAGACGGTCGGGGACGGTCTCGATGCGCAGGTCGGCGGGGTCGACGTCGGGGACCTCGTCCCACTGCAGCGGACAGGACACGCGCGCGTCGGGGACGGCGCGCACGGAGTAGGCGGAGGCGACGGTGCGGTCGCGGGCGTTTTGGTTGTAGTCGATGAACACGCCCTCGCGCTCCTCCTTCCACCAGCGGCTGGTCGCGCGCCCGGGCATTCGCCGCTCGACCTCGCGCGCGAGCGCGAGCGCGGCGCGGCGGACCTCGGAGAAGTCGTGCTCGGGGACGATGCGGATGTAGACGTGCATGCCGCGCGAACCCGACGTCTTGGGGTAGCCGCGCAGCGAGTGCTCCTCGAGCACCTCGCGTACGCCGAGCGCCACCTCGCGGACATCGGCGAAAGCGACCTCGGGGCCGGGGTCGAGGTCGACGCGCAGCTCGTCGGGATGGTCGAGGTCTGAGCGGCGCACGGGCCACGGGTTCCAGTCGATCACGCCGAGGTTGACGCCCCAGGCGAGATGGGCGCCGTCGGCGACGACCAGCTCGCGCGCGTGCCGGCCGCTGGGAAAGGTGACGGTTGCCGTCTGCAGCCAGTCGGGTGCGCCGTCGGGGACGCGCTTTTGAAAGAAGGGCTTGCCGGCGACGCCGTCGACCCAGCGCTTGAGCACGCTCGGGCGCTCGGCGAGGTGGCGCACGACGGCCTCCTCGCAGGCGAGGTAGTAGCGGACGAGGTCGAGCTTGGTGAACCCGCGCTCGGGGAAGAACACCTTGTCGGGGTTTGAGATCCGCAGCTCCTGGCCGCAGGCCTCGATCACGACACGGTCTGAAGCCTTCTCGGCGGCCATGCCTGAAAGGATGCCCGATCGTGACGCCGCACACGCGCTCCCACTCCCCGATGCCCGCCAGGCCGGGTTTCGCGTAGACATGCTGATACCAGACACGCTCCTGCTCGCGGTGTCCGCGTTCGGGGCGGACCTGCCGGCGGAGGGCGTGGCGGAGGCGATCGCGCGGGGAGTGCGCGCCGCGGGGATGCCGGAGCCGGATGTGTGCCTGATCGAGGACGCGCTGCCAACGAACTTCGACACGCGCATGCGGCGCGCCCGGGCGGTGGTCGTGGGTGCGGGCCGTCTGGATCGGGGAACGCTGCCGGAGAGCCCGGCGTTCGAGATCGCCACGCGCGCCCGGCAGGCGGGCGTGCCGGCGTATGCCGTAACCGGCGCGAACGGGCTGGACGCGTTCGACGCGCGGATGCTCGACCTGCAGGTCATTCTGGAGGCGCCCACCGCGCGCGGCCTGAGCACGGCTGGACGCAGGCTCGCGGAGCTGGCTGGATGAGCGAGCCCGAGCCCACTCCCGGCTCAGGGGGACGCGCGCCCCGCACGCGGGCGCTCCCCACGCCCGGAGCGCGGCGGGCGAGCGTGATCGGGGCGGGCTCGTTCGGGACGGCGCTGGCGGTGCTGCTGGCGCGGGGCGGGCTGCGCACGACGTTGCAGGCGCGCACGGCCGAGCAGGCCGCGAGCCTGGAGGGCGAGCGCGAGAATCGCGTGTACCTGCCTGGCGTGGAGCTGCCCGCGCAGCTGCGGGTCGAGCCGGCCTCGGCGGGCGTCGCGCGCGCGGACTATGTGTTTCTCGCGGTGCCCTCGCGCGGGCTGGGCGAGGTGATCGAGGCGCTTGCCGCGTCGGGTCTGGGCGCACGCGCGGCGATCGTGTCGGTCGCGAAGGGATTGGTGCCGCCGGAGGGGACGCCGCCGACGAGTGTGCTGAGCGCGCGCTTTGGCGCGCATCGCGTTGCGTGCCTGGGGGGGCCGGCGCACGCGCAGGAGATGGTGCACGCGGGGGCGGCGCTGGTCGCGGCGTGCGTGGAGGAGGAGCTGGCGCGCGCGCTGGCGCAGGTGTTCACGCGCGCGGGGGTCGTGTGCGAGCTGTCCAACGACCCTCTGGGGGTGGAGCTCGCGGGGGCGGCGAAGAACGCCGCGGCACTCGCGGCGGGGGCCACCGAGGCGCAGGGACTGAACGCGGCAGGGGCGGCCGCGGGGCACATATTCGCCGAGGTGTGGCGTTACGCGGAGGGCCTGGGCGCGCGGCCGGAGTCGATGATCGGGCTGGCGGGCGCGGGCGATCTGGTGGCGACGGCGCTCGCGCGAGAGAGTCGCAACCGCAGGGCGGGCGAGCTGTTGGCGGCGGGCGTGCCGGCGGTCGAGATCCCGGCTCAGATCGGCCAGGCGGTCGAGGCGCTGGAGTCCGTGCCGCTGCTCGGGCAGGCGTTGGAGCGCGCGGGGGTGCGCGCGCCGGTCACCGTCGCGCTGGGCCGCCTGATCTCCGGTGAGCTGCCGCTGGGCGAGTGGGTCGCGCTCGTGCGCGCGACGGTCCCCCCGCCCGCGTTGTGGCGGCGCCGGCCGCAGCCGGGGTTCTGGCGGCGTGCGTGGCGGCGCCTGTCCCGGTGAGACGCCCGCGATGACGCGGGGAGGGGGATGGTAGAAGTATTTGTTTTTTTCTGCGTATAACTATAGTACGAAGTATATACTAAAAATATACAGTTAGAACATAAAAGGCGCGATATCTTTCGTATATACTCTGCACTATGGTTATACCGAGAAAAAAAGATATATGCATCCAAGCCTTCACACTCACTTTCATGGTGACTACCATAGTAATGCCACCCATCACCGTGTAGAGTTCGACATCGGAAAGAGCACGCAAATGGCACGTACCGACGGAGTCAACACAACCAAAGGCCTGTCGCTGGACCCCGACGATTTCTTCGAAGCCCAGGAAAAGCGCGACAAGGCCCGCGACAAGGCCCTGCGCATGCAGGACATGATCCGCCCCGGTCGCACGAAGCCGATCGCGATCCGCTTCGACCAGTTCACGCTCATGCGGCTGAAGTCGCTCGCCGCCGCGCGCAACACGGGCTATCAGACGCTGCTCAAGGAGTTCGTCATCGAGCGGCTGTACGAGGAGGAGAAGCGCGCCGGCATCATCCCGTCCTGAGTAGGCGGGGCGGGAGGCCCCGCACCCTCTCCACGCGGACAACCAGCTCACCTGCGCGGATGCGACCCAACCCTCAACCCGACATCAACGTGCTCACGACCGCTTCATAGACACCCGCCCCGTGACCACACTCGGTCACCCGCACGTTCTCATACGACGCCATTGCCTCCCGGATCGACGGGTCGCGCGCCACCGCGTTCGCCACCAGCCAGAACGTGCTCACGTGCTCGGCGCAGGCGAGATCCTCGCGCGAGTCTCCCACCGCGAACGTCTCCTCGCGCGCATACCCCCGCGCCCGCTGGTGCAACGCGACCGCCGCCGCCTTCGACGCGCCCACCGGCACGAGGTGATACCCGCGCACGTGCTCCAGCTCGGCCAGCGCGGGCGAGCGGCGATTGACGACGCCGTTGTCGACCAATCGCAGGTTCGCGTGACCGTGCTCGGCCAGCACCTTGTCCGCCTCGCGCGCGTCCACCAGCCCGCGGAACAGGTGCGAGACTTCGCGCGCCACATGCCACGGCTCGTGGTACTCCAGCCGCCCCGCGTAGCGCTCCAGCAGCAGCTCCGGCGCCCCCGAGCGCTCGATCTGCTCGGCGATGCTCAGCTCGCCCGGCACGAGCTCGCCCGTCAGCCAGTGCTCCTCCCCGCCGAACTGGGGCCCGCCCCCGAACACCACGCACGCACCCGTCTCGTAGATGAACGAGTCCTGCCCCAGCAGCCGCGCGTCCTCGTGCACCTGCGCGCGCCGGCGCCCCGACATCAGCACGACCTCCACGTCCGCGCGCAGACACGCCTGCACCGCGCGCACCCCCTCGATCGACACGTTGCCCTCCCCGTCGCGCAGCAGCGACGCCCCCAGCCCGAGCAGCGTCCCGTCCAGATCCAGGTACAGGCATCGGCGCATCGTCATCGCCCGGCCATCGGCACACCCGCGGGCGACGTCTCGTCGTGTTCGGCGGCAGATATGCCAGGACCATCGACGGGAGCACCGACAGGCGCGCTGGGAACATCAACGGGGGCACCGGAAGCACCAACAGGCGCGCCGGGAGCACCGACGGGGGCGCCGGAAGCACCGCGATGCCCCTCCACTCCCGCCAGCGGCGGGCGTTCGAGCACCGACTCCGTGATCTCCACGCCCGTCATCCGTCCCTCTGCCTGCACGCGACGGGCGATCGTCGCGAGCACCGTCCGCGCCATCGGCTCCAGCGCCGCAAGCGGCTGGTGGCGATTGCGGTGCTCGTCCAGGTCCACCTGCGCGATCCCCTCCAGCCCGACCGCGCGCCAGACGTCGATCAGCATGCCGATCTCCACCCCGTACCCGGTCGCGAACGGCAGCCGTTCCAGCAGCTCGCGCCGCGCCGCGACCTCGCCCGCCAGCGGCTGTGAGACGCCGGCGAGCTCTGGGTAGAACAGCTCGAGCGCGGGGCGCGCCAGCAGGTGGTTGACGCGCCCGCCCCCCTCGGGCAGCGACACCCCGCCATGCTCGAACGGGCGCCTGTAGAAAGCCTTCACGAACGCGATCTCCGCAGGACTGCGCGCCTCACACACCTCACACACCAGCGGCCCGATCAGACCCGTCGCGAAATGCGCGGAGAAACCCTCGGTGTCCGCGTCCAGGTAGCACACGACATCCCCCGTGAGGACAGTCAGCGCGCGATATATCGCGTCCCCCTTGCCCAGCACCGGACCGAGCTCGGGCATCAGCTCCGCCTCCTGATACACGCGCGCCCCGGCGCGCTGCGCGATGGCTGCGGTCCCGTCGGCCGAGGCGGCGTCGATCACCACGATCTCGTCGATCGCCCCTTCCTCGCGCAACCTCACGAGCGCGGTCACGATCTCCCCCACCGTCTGCGCGCACTCGCGCGCGGGCAGGCACACCGACACGCTCAACCCGAGCCGCGCCCGCGCCGCCGCGATCCGGGCGAGTGGGTACAGCGAATGGTGGAACGTGCGGGTTTGAGCCCAGCGCGCGGCGTCGGCGGCGGTCATCGCATCTACTATCGCAAGCCGTGGCCCGCGAACCATCTGTCATACCCGATCAGCGCTCACGACCACCGGCACACGGGCGGGCGGCGACAGTGGAGGCAGCGAACACGCGACCGCGCGCGGCGGGCAAAGAACGCAAGCTCGAGCCCTGGAGCGCGCTCCTGGACGAGGGGCGCGCGGATGAGCGACTGGTACGCGAGGCGCGCGAGGGGCCGGGCCGCGCGAAGCTGGTGGACCCACCCGCGGAGCTGCACCCGGACATCCTCGCGGCGCTGGAACGGATCGGGATCGAGCGGCTGTACTCCCACCAGGCCCAGGCCCTGCACGCCGCCTGGGCGGGTCCGACGATCGTCACGACCGGGACGGCCTCGGGCAAGTCGCTGTGCTTCAACCTGCCGACGCTGGACATGCTCTGCCGCGACTCGCGCGCGCGAGCGCTGTATCTCTACCCGACCAAGGCGCTCGCCCAGGACCAGGCGCGCGCGCTGAACGCGTTCGGGCTGACCAAGCGCGTGCGGCCCGCGATCTACGACGGCGACACCCCGCGCGAGGCGCGCGCGGACATCCGCCGTCAGGCGAACGTGGTGCTCACCAACCCCGACATGCTGCACGTCGGCATCCTCCCCAACCACGCCGCCTGGTCCGAGCTGTTCGCCAACCTCGCGGTGGTCGTGATCGACGAGGCGCACGTCTACCGCGGCGTGTTCGGCTCGCACGTCGCCGGGGTGCTGCGCCGGCTGCGGCGGATCGCCGCGGCATACGGCACGCAGCCGCGCGTGCTGCTGACCTCCGCGACGATCGCCAACCCGGTCGAGCTGGCCGAGCGCCTGACCGGCCTTCAGGACGTCGCGCTGATCGACGAGGACGGCTCCCCCGCGCCGGGACGGCGGATCGCGATGTGGAACCCGCCGCTGACCGACGCGGCGCTGGGCACACGGCGCTCCGCCCTGGGCGAGGCGGCCGAGCTGCTGGCGCGCCTCGTGCGCGAGGGTGCGCGGGCGATCTGCTTCATGAAGTCGCGCAAGGGCGTCGAGCTGCTGAGCCGCCTGGTCAAGGACGAGCTGGACCGGGCCGGGCACGCGGACCTGGCCAAGCTGATCGAGCCCTACCGCGCCGGCTACACCCCCCAGCAGCGCCGCGAGCTGGAGGGCCGGCTGACGCGCGGCGAGCTGCGCGCGGTGATCACGACCGACGCGCTGGAGCTCGGCATCGACATCGGCGAGCTCGACGCGGCCGTGGTCGTCACGTTTCCCGGGACAGTCGCCTCGCTGCGCCAGATGTGGGGCCGCGCCGGGCGGCGCGGACGGGGCCTGGCGGTGTACGTCGCGGGCGAGGACGCCCTGGATCAATTCTTCTGCCGCCACCCCGACGAGTTCCTCGACCGCCCCGTCGAGGCGGCGATCCTCGACCACGAGAGCCCGCTGATCTACGCCGCGCACCTGCTGTGCGCCGCGCACGAGGGCCCGCTCGAACACGGCGATGCCCACTACTTCGGCCCGCGCCTGCAAGCCCACGCCGAGCTGTTGGTCAGCGCCGGGCGCCTGCGCATGCGCCCCGCTACGCACGGCGTCGCAGGGGCAGGACGCGGCCACGGCGAGTCCTACGTGCCGCGCAACCCCGGCGGATACCCGGCCGCGGAGGTGTCGCTGCGCTCCGCATCCCCGGACAGCTTCGCGATCGTCGACGTGTCATCCGGCGAGCTGCTGGGCCAGACCGAGGCCGCGCGCGCCCACTCGACCGTGCACGACGGCGCGATCTACCTGCACCAGGGGCGCTCGTATGAGGTCCGCGACCTCGACCTGGATCACCGGCGCGCGCTCGTGGCACCGTTCGACGGCGACTGGTACACCCAGCCCAAGCGCGAGACCATGACGGCGATCGAGCGCCTGCTCGATCGCCGCGACGCGCTCGGGGTGACGCTCAGCTTCGGCGAGGTGTCGGTCACCGAGACGGTGCTCGCCTACCAGCGCCGGCGCCTCACAGACCACGCGCAGATCGACCTCGTCGCGCTGGACCTGCCCGAAACGAGCTTCTCCACCCAGGCGCTGTGGTTCGAGCTGGACCCGTCCCTGCCCACTCCCGGCGGACCGACCGAAGAACCGCGGGGAAAAGAACCGCAGGGACCCCGCAATGGCCAGCCGAATGGCGACCTAGCAGGGGCCGTCATCCCCTTGGAGTCCCTGCTGGGCGCGCTGCACGCCACCGAGCACGCCCAGATCGCGGTGCTGCCGCTGATCGCGATGTGCGACCGCTGGGACATCGGCGGGCTGTCCACGAACCTGCACCCGCAGACGGGCCGCCCGACGATCTTCATCTACGACGGCCATCCCGGCGGCATCGGCATCGCGCGCACCGCGTTCGGCCGGTTCGAGGAGCTGTGCGAGGACGCGTTGCGGCTGATCGCCGGGTGCGGCTGCGCGGACGGCTGCCCCTCGTGCGTGCAGTCCCCGAAGTGCGGCAACCTCAACGAACCGCTGTCCAAGGCAGGTGCGCGGCTGCTGCTCGAGCGAATGCTCGGACACGCATCGGCCGTCCTCGGCGGCGACGGTCGGGTAACGGCGCCGCTCTGATCGCCCCTGAGCGCTGTTGAGGGAATATCGCGCGGGCCGTCAGCCGTCAGAATGGTCGGCTCCCGCCGCCACCGCCACCGCCCCCCGACCCCACACCATGCGCAATCCGCTCGCGAACAAGCTCAAGCTCACCGGCCTGACCGTCTGCACGGTGGTGGCGGCGCTCGCGGCGATCCTGCTGCTCGGCCTACTCTCCCCCGGCGCGGCGCGACCCCAGACGACGGCCGTGGAAGCCCTGCCGAGCAGCTCGTCGATCGCGGAAGGCCCGGGCGGGCGCACCGCGCTGACGCGCTGGACGTTGCGCCGAGACCCGGCCGACCGCGGCCTGGGGCTCGGCTGGCAGCGGGGCGGGTTCGCCGGCGCGAGCGTGAGCGTCCCCAACGTCGTCAGCCCCACGCCCTACAGCGGCCCGGCGGCGCAGGCCAACTACGAAGGCTCGGTCGCGTGGTATCGCACGACGTTCAAAGCGCCGGCCGCGGGCACGTTCGCGCTGACGTTCGAGTCGGCCAACTTCACCGCGCAGGTGTGGGTGGACGGGCACGCGCTCGGGTCGCACACGGGCTCATACCTGCCGTTCGAACTGCGCACCAATCTCGCCGCGGGCATGCACACGCTGGTCGTCCGCGTCGACTGGCGCGACCCGGGCGCGGACTCGAAGCTGGGCTTTCACCGCACCTGGTTCAACTGGGGCGGCCTGGACGGCGAGGTCAACGTGCGCGCGATCGGCCCGAGCGAGCTAGCGAACCCGACGATCCAGACTACCCTCGCGCCGGCGACACCAAGCTCGGGCAGCGCCACGAGCACTCCCAGCGGCACGACATCGTCTCCTAGCACCATCAACCCGGGCGGCCCCGATATCCCCGCCACCCAGACCGCGACCGTGAAGATCAGCGTCGAAGTGCGCAACGACGGCGCCTCCGGGCGCGCGATCATCTCCGAAGGCTCGCTCGTGCACGGCGCCCAGACGATCGCGCTGAGCTTTCCCGCACTGTCCCTCGCGCACGGCCAGAGCGCGACGGTGAGCACGAGCGTGAGCGTCCCCGAACCGGCGCTGTGGTCGCCCGCGAGCCCGAGCCTGTACCAGCTGACGCTCGCGGTCGGGCACGAGTCGAGCTACTCCGCGCGCGTGGGGCTGCGCCAGCTCTCCTGGCATGGCGGGCGCGTGTACCTGAACGGGCAGCGCCTGCAGCTGCACGGCGCGTCGATCCAGGAGGACGCCCTCGGGCACGGGGACGCGCTCACGCCGGGCGATGAGAACACGATCGTGAGCGAGCTGCGCGCGATCGGGGCGAACGCGGTGCGCACCCAGCACCCGCTGTACCCGTCGCTGCTGGAACGGCTGGACGCCGCCGGGATCATCGTGTGGCAGGGGATCGGCCCGGTCGAAGGCGCGGGCAACTGGTACTCGAACACCCCCGCGCTGCTGGCGGCGGCCGAGCGCCAGGCGCGCACCGCGGCGATCGCGGACGAGCTGCACCCCTCGATCGTCGCCTGGAACCTGGTCGACGAGGTCGCCGAGAACGGCCGCGACGGCGCCGAGGTGTCCTACGTGCAGACGCTGACCCGCTGGCTGCACGCCCACGACCCGACGCGGATGGTCGCGGTCGATGTGTGGGGTGATCACCCCCCGGCGCACCCCGGCGCGCTGTACTCCGGCGTGGACGCGGTCGCCGAGACCGATTACTCGGGCTGGTATGACAACCCCCACAACTCGCTGGCCGGGATAAGCGCGGAAATCTCACGACGCCTTGCAGGCGATGCAGCGCACGTTCGCCGGCCGGGTGCTCGTGATCAGCGAGTTCGGCGCCGAATCCAACGGGCTGAACCCCAGCCCCAGCCCCGGCAGCTACTCGTTTCAGGCGGCCCTGCTCGCGCGCCACATCCGTGCGTACGAGGCCAGCGCCCAGCTCAGCGGCATGTTCGTCTACCTGCTGCGCGACTACCCCCTCGTCCCCACCTTCCAGGGCGGCTCGATCCACGGCGTGCTGCCCCGCCTGCGCCTGATCGAAGGGCTCAACCAGAAGGGGCTGTTCACGTATTCCGGGCAGCCCAAGCCGGCGGTGGTGAGCACGGTTGCGCGGTTGTACAGGGCGCTGCCGCAGGGGTAGGTGACGCTCGGCCCGCTTGGCTACCCCTGATGCCCCCACACGACCCGGCGCAGGTCGATCGTCTGTGAACGGGAGAGGGCAGACCCCCCTCCCGACCATCTCCGATCCTCACACCCGATTCCCGCGGGCAATCTTGCGCAAATCAATCGTCTCGTCGTACACCTTCGCGTCGACGCCCTCCTCCAGCGCGACCTCGCGCAGGGGTCGCCCGGTGGCGGTGGCCTTCTGGACGATCGCGGTCCCCTTGTCGTAGCCGATCGTCCCGTTCAGGGCCGTGGCGACGGCCAGCGTGGCGCCGGCCGAGGCGTCCGTTCCCGCGCGGTTGGCCTGGATGCCGTCCACGCACTTCTCGGCGAACGCGCGCGATGCCGTGCTGAGCAGGTGCAGCGACTGCAGCAGGTTGCGGGCGATCAGGGGGATGCGCACGTTCAGCTCGAACTGGCCCTGCATCCCGCCGACGGTGATCGCGGTGTCGTTGCCGATCACCTGCGCGGAGACCTGCAGCACGACCTCGGGGAGCACCGGGTTGACCTTGCCCGGCATGATCGAGGAGCCCTTCTGCAGCTCGGGCAGCAGGATCTCACCGATCCCCGCGCGCGGGCCCGAGCCCATCAGCGCGAGGTCGCCCGCGATCTTCGTCAGCGAGACGGCGATCACCTTCAGCGCGCCCGACAGCTCGACCAGCGCGTCGCGGTTGGCCTGCGCCTCGAACGGGTCGACGGGGGGGGCGATCTGACGCAGCCCCGATTCCTTCTTCAGCCGCGCACGCACGCGCTCGGCAAACCGCTTGTGGGTGTTCAGGCCCGTCCCCGTGGCCGTCCCCCCCAGGGGGATCTGCCCGACGTGCACGAGCGCCGCCTGCACCCGCTCCTGGCCCAGCTTCATCTGCGCGGCATAGCCCGCGAACTCCTGACCGAGCGTCACGGGGACGGCATCCATCAGGTGCGTGCGCCCCGACTTGACGACGTTCTGAAAGCTTTTGCTCTTGCGCGCGAACGAGCGCTCCAGCTGTTTGAGCGCGGGCAGCAGCTCGTTCTGGGCGACGTCCAGCGCGGCCAGGTGCACGGCCGAGGGGAACACGTCGTTGGAGGACTGACCCATGTTGACGTGGTCGTTGGCGTGCACACGCTCGCCCGCGAGCGTGGCGATCACCTCGTTCGCGTTCATGTTCGTCGAGGTGCCCGAGCCGGTCTGGAACACGTCGATCGGGAACTGCCTGTCGTGCTTGCCGTCCGCGATCTCGCGTGCCGCCCGCTCGATCCTGCCCGCCCTGGCTTTGTCGAGCAGGCCCAGCTCGCCGTTGACCGCCGCCGCCGCGCCCTTCACGCGCGCGAGCCAGCGGATCACCGACACGGGCACGGTCTCGCCCGAGATCGGGAAGTTCTCGACGGCCTTGGCGGTCTCTGCGCCCCACAGCTGCTTGTCCGGCATGTGCGATCTCCTTGGTCGGGCGTTCGCGGATGGTCAGGACGTGCGCCGCGCAAACCCTACCCGCAGAATGCAACGAGCTCCCTGGCCAAGCCGACCGGGTCGTCGTAGGCCATCAGGAATCCCGTGCTCGGCAGCACCCGCAGCTGTGCGTTGGGCAACAGCCGCAGCGCCTCTTCCGCCGGTCTGAGCGGGTGCAGCCGGTCCTGGTCGGCCCACAGCAAAAGCACGGGCATGTCCAGCCGCGGGTACAGCTCGCTCAGGTCCGTACGTGCGCCGGAGGGCCACGCGCGCGCGCATTTCGCCCACGACCGCGCCAGGGCGGTGTTCCCGGGCACGTCCGCGAACGCGTGCCTGAGTAGGTCGCGAGCGGCCGGGTTGCCGCGCGCCGACAGCCGCGATCCGTGCTCGGGGCTGAACACCGTACGCGCGCCATAACCGCTCAGGCGGTTCAGTCCCGGGAGCGCGCCCGCCATCGCCGCCGCGCGCCATGCCGTACGCGCACGCGCGCGCTCGGGTGGGGCGTGCAGCCGGTTGGACATCAGCACCAGCCGGCTCGGGCGCACACGGGCAGTGGCAATCGCGTGCAGCACGACCTCCGCCCCCGCGCCGTGCCCGCCGATCAGCGGCCTGGGCCCGAGCACGTCCGCGCTGAACCCGCCCAGCACGTCGGCGAACCAGTCCAGCGTGTACGGATGTGAGGGGCTGTCCTCGGAGTCGCCGTGCAGCGGCAGGTCGGGCAGGACCACGCGGAAACGGTCCGCGAGCTGCTCGACCGCCGGCTCCCACTCCTTGTGGGAAAGCATCGCCGAGTGGATCAGCGCCAGCGGGGGTCCCGCCCCGCGCTCGCGATAGGCCACGCGCGTGCCGTCCGGATGGTGATAGAGCCGCAGGCGCATAGCTTGATCGTAGGCGTCGTACGCATCGCTCCGCACTCGCGAGCATTCGGATCGCAAGGGCGTCGCACGCTCCCCATCGCCCCCGGTGCGTCGCCGCGCGTGGCGCGGTTCCTGCGCGTGCAACGGTCCTGGCGGGATGCACACCCCGTTGCGAGGGTTGTGATGCGCGCACGCAAAGCTGAACATCTCTATGTAGATGGGTCCATCAAGAAATATCTTGCGGTTTGAGGCGGCCGTTCCGTGGCACCAGCCGCCACCCGCGATGCTCGACGTGCCACCAGCACGCCTGCGCTCACGTGCGTCGACCGATCGTCCGGGATCGGCCAGCACTCACGGCCCAACCCCCTCAATTCCACAATCTATTTCTGGACGAACCCTATGAGCGCGATCCGCACAAATGCCGCCGCCGCGATGCTGGGGGTCAGCCCGAACACGCTGCGCAGCTGGGAACGACGGTTCGGCTACCCGATGCCCCAGCGCACCGAGGGCGGCCACCGCCAGTTCGCGCTGAGCGAGATCGAGACCTTGCGCCAGGCGTTCGCCGAGACCCACGATATCGCTTCGGCCGTGTCGATCGCCCGCGAGCGCGGTTCCGGACCGTCATCCCCCGCGCGCCTGCAGTCCGCTCTGGCGGCGTTCAGCGAGGACGCGGCCGACCGCCTGCTGGAGGAAAGCCTCGCGGTGCGCTCGGTCGAGCGCACCGTGGAGTCAGTGTTGCTGGGAGCGGTGGAGCTGCTGGATGACGGCTCGTCCGAGCGCGCGTTCGCGTGGCGGTACGCCACCGGCTGGGTGGCGGCCGCGACCCGTGTCGCCCCGCCGGCCTCGCGCGATGAGAGCGCTTTGATCTTCGACGCCTCGCGCTTGGGTGAGCTCGACGCGCTGCACGTCCAGGCGCTCGAGCTGTTCCTGCGCCGCGGCGGCCTGCGCGTGCTGACGCTCCCGGTGGAGCTGGAGGCAGACCGCGTCGGCAGCGCGCTGCGCGCGCTCAGACCGGGCGCGATCGTGCTCGCAGGCTCGGGCTCCTCGGCTGACGCGCTGGGCCGGCTCGTCTACGCATCCCGCCAGGCCGAGCCCGGCGTCGACGTGTTCGACTACCGCTCCGCCCTGCCCGAGACGGGTGCGAGCACCGTCAAGCGCATCGGTCCCGGCCCCACCGCCGCCGCCGAGCAGTTGCGCGAGCGACTCACGGGCGTGGTGCTGATGCACACCACGGCCGCGACGGCCGTCTCCGCTTCCTGACGGCCAGGGGTTCGGCGGAACAGCGGTTCGCGCCGGAAGGGATGGTGGGGTCGAGCGGGCCGCAACCTAGAATGGGCCGCCGATGCCGGACGGTCCTCCCAGAAACCCGCTGATCCCCCCGCGCGAGATCGACCCCAGGCAGGACCTGCCCGCGATGGAGCTGGCAGTGCTGGAGCGCTGGCGCGAGCGCGACGTGTTCGCGCAATCGCTGCGGATGCGCGAGGGCGCGCCGCGCTGGGTGTTCTACGAGGGCCCGCCGACGGCGAACGGCCCGCCGGGGTCTCATCACGTGCTGTCACGCGTGTTCAAGGACATCTACCCGCGCTATCAGACGATGCGCGGCCGCCTGGTGGCGCGCAAGGGCGGCTGGGACTGCCACGGGCTGCCCGTGGAGATCGCGGTCGAACAGGAATTGGACATCCACCACAAGGTGGAGATCGAGGAGTACGGGATCGCCGAGTTCAACGCCAAGTGTCGCGAGTCGGTGTTCAGGTTCCTTCAGGAGTGGAACAAGCTGACCGAAAGGATCGGGTTTTGGCTCGATCTCAACGATGCGTACCGAACGCTGGATGAGAACTACATCGAGTCGGTCTGGTGGGCACTCGCACAGATCGACGAGAAGGGGCTGCTGTACGAGGGCCACAAGGTCGTGCCCTACTGCCCCCGCTGCGAGACGACGCTGTCCTCGCACGAGGTCGCGCTGGGGTATGAGGATGTGGTCGATCCGTCGGTGTATGTGCGGCTGCCGATGAACATCGACACTCGCGAGGGAAAGGCGACGCTCGTACAGCAGCCAGGGGGGCCGGTCTTGATGCCAGCTCAGCCCCCCGATCCCACGTCACCCCTGAAGGAGGGCGACGCGCTGCTGATCTGGACGACCACGCCGTGGACGCTGCCGGGCAACGTGGCGGTGGCGGTGGGGCCAAAGATTGATTATGTGCGGGCGCGCAGGCCCCCGGATGGACACCCGGCGAATCGACCGGTGGATGAGACCGTCTACATCGTGGCGGCCGAGCTCGCCGAGCACGTCCTTGGCGAGGGCGCGCAGATCCTCGATCGGTTCCCCGGGAGCGAGCTGATCGGCGCCTCCTACAGGGCACCAATATTCGCCCTCAGCGATCGAATGGAGGGCGGCGCGCCGGTGATCGCCGGTGACTTCGTCACCACCGAGGACGGCACCGGTCTCGTGCACATCGCTCCCGCCTTCGGCGAGGATGACTTCAGGGCGGCAGCCGAGGCACACGTGGGAGCGATGAACCCCAAGGACCCCCACAGCATCTACAACCCAGTCAGGCAAGACGGCACATACGACAAGCGCGTACGTAGTGTCAAAGGCGAGGTCTCCTATGAGGGCCGCTTCGTGAAGGACCCAGCGCTGAACGAGGATCTGATCGCCGACCTGGATGCCAACGGCCTGCTGTTTAAGCGCGCCGACTACGAGCACTCATACCCGCACTGCTGGCGCTGCGGAACGCCGCTGATCTACTACGCCAAGAAGTCCTGGTACATCCGCACCACTGAGGTGAAGAAACAAATGGAGGCGGCGAACGAGACGGTCAACTGGCACCCGCCGCGGGTCAAGCACGGGCGGTTCGGAGACTGGCTGTCGAACAACGTCGACTGGGCGATTTCGCGCGAGCGCTACTGGGGCACGCCCCTGCCGGTGTGGCGCTGCCGGGCGGGCCACACGCACACGGTCGGCTCGTTCACGGAGCTGGCCGAGCGTTCGGGGGTCGAGTCGCTCGCCGACCACCACCGCCCGTTCGTGGACGAGGTCGAGCTCCCGTGCCCCCACCAGGCGGACGGCGCGCCCGCGGCGTGCGGCGAGCCGATGCGGCGCGTGCCGGAGGTGATCGACGTGTGGTTCGACTCGGGCGCGATGCCGTTCGCCCAGCACCACAGTCCGTTCGAGCACGAGCGGGAGTTCGAAAAGGGGTACCCGGCGGAGTTCATCTGCGAGGCGCAGGACCAGACGCGCGGCTGGTTCTACTCGCTGCTGGCGATCGCGACGCTGCTGGAGCGCGAGGCGCCGTACCGCAACGTGGTCTGCCTGGGGCTGATCCTCGACGAGGACGGCCAGAAGATGTCCAAGTCCAAGGGCAACACGGTCGAGCCGTGGCAGGTGCTCAACTCCTACGGGGCGGACGCGTTTCGCTGGTATTTCTTCACGTCCAGACAGCCATGGGACGGGTACCGGTTCTCGGAGGAGGCGATCGCCGAGGGCGTGCGGCTGTTTCTCAAGCAGCTGTGGAGCACGTACTACTTCTACGTGCTGTACGCGCGCGCAGGGGCGGACGCGCTGGGGGCGCCCCCGGCCGATGGCAGCCCCGCGGATGGCAGCCCGGCGACGGGCGGTGTCGCGGCGAGCGGCCCCGACGCGGATCTGGACCGCTGGGCGCTGTCGCGGACCGCCGCGACGGCCGAGCTGGTTGCGGAGCGGCTGGACTCCTACGACGTGACGAGCGCCGGGCGGGCGATCGGCGAGCTGGTGGACGAGCTGTCCAACTGGTACGTGCGCCGCTCACGGCGTCGGTTCTGGGACGGCGAGGTAAGGGCATTCACCACGCTGCGCGAGTGCCTGCTGATCTTCGCCAAGCTGCTGGCGCCGCTGTGCCCGTTCATCGCCGACGAGATCTACGACAACCTCGACGGGACGCTG
Source organism: uncultured Solirubrobacterales bacterium (assembly GCA_963749285.1). Classification (GTDB taxonomy): domain Bacteria; phylum Actinomycetota; class Thermoleophilia; order Solirubrobacterales; family Solirubrobacteraceae; genus Palsa-744. The sequence continues at coordinate 198,351 of CAVVMD010000003.1, forward strand.
GGCAGCGTGCACCTGTGCGAGTTTCCCGCCGGTGAGGCGCTGCCGGCGCGCGACCCGGAGCTGGAGCAGGCGATGGCGCTCGCCCGCGAGACGGTAAGGCTGGGGCTGGGCGCGCGGGGCAAGGCCAAGCTGAAGGTGCGCCAACCGCTGCGCGAGGCGGTCGTGGTCGCGGACGGGCGCGAGCGGGCGGCGATCGAACGACTGGCAGAGGTCGTGCGCGAGGAGCTGAACGTCAGGCAGGTCAGGTTCGTGGCGGCAGCCGAGGAGCTGAGCGAGTACGAGGTGAAGGCGAACTACCGCGCGCTCGGCCCGCTGTTCGGCAAGGACATGCCGAGGGCCGCCGAGGCGATCGCGGCGCTCGACCCCGCCCGGGTGGCGGCCGCCGTACGCGACGGGGCCGGCGAGATCGGCATCGCGGTGGGCGGACGCGAGCACACGCTGTCCGCGGACGACGTGATCCTGACGCTGAAGGCGCCCGAGGGCTACTCGGTCGAGCGCGAGGGCGCGCACGCGGTGGCGCTGGACCTGACGCTGGACGACGACCTGCGACGTGAGGGATATGCGCGCGAGATCGTGCACGCAGTTCAGAACGCCCGCAAGACCGCGGGGCTGCAGGTGGAGGACCGGATCGAGCTGTGGCTGGCCGGCGCCCCGGCCCTGATCGAGGCCGCCGAGTCCCACCGCGACTACCTCACGGGCGAGACGCTGGCGGTGGAGTTGAGCTTGGGCGCGGACGGCGCGTCAACGGGCGGCGCCAACGGATACTCAGAGCAGACCGAGATCGACGGCCTCGCGCTGAGTATCGCGCTGCGTCAGACTACGCAGCGGTGAGAACCGGCTCCAGCTCGGCCTCCAGCTTCTTCTTGGGGTACGCCCCGACGATGGTCTTGGCCGGGGAGCCGCCCTTGAAGAGGATCAGCGTGGGGATCGAGAGCACCTGGTACTGGGCCGCAGTCTGCTGGTTGTCGTCGACGTTGAGCTTGACGATGCGCAGGTCATCGGGGCGCTCTGAGGCGATCTCCTCGAGCACGGGAGCGACGACGCGGCAGGGGCCGCACCACGGCGCCCAGAAGTCGACGAGCACGGGGGTCTGCGACTCGATGACCTCGGCCGTGAAATTGGCGTCGGTGACTTCGCTGAGGGTGCCTGCCATGGTGGTCTCCTTGGTGATCGCGGTCTGAAGCGTCTGAGGTCTACCCGTCACTATACAAAGTGAAGGAAGGGTTGGGAGGTATCGAGATGGGTTGGTCTCGTGCATGATTGATTGATAGATATATTCTTTCATTCATTGATTGCAGCGGTCTGGAATCAACGACTCAGGATATAATGATAGAATACTTCTGTCATGAGCCCCGTCTACCAGACACCCGAGCTGCGACCCGTCGAGGTCCAAGTCCTCGGCATGATCGGCGCCCTGCGCGATCAACTGCACATATATGTCGATCCCGAGCCGCGCAGATGGGTGGGCACGTTGCGCCGGATGGCGCTGGCGCGGGCCGTGCAGGCATCCAACAGCATCGAGGGCTACGACGCCAGCCTCGATGACGTGGTGGCCGCCGTCGATGACGAGCCGACACTGGGCGCAGACGAGGAGACGCGCCTGGCCCTGTCGGGATATCGCGATGCGATGACATACGTGCTCCAGGTCGCGCAGGACCAGACGGCCAACGTGGACGAGGGGCTCATCAAGTCACTGCATTTCATGATGCTCAAGCACCGACTCGACAAGAACCCGGGACGCTGGAGGCCGGGGAATATCTACGTCGTCCGGGGGAGCACCGGAGAGCGGGTCTACGAAGGACCTCCGTCCGAGGCAGTTCCCGAGCTGGTCGCGGCCACGGTCAGAGAGCTGGAAGAGAGCGATGCACCGGTGCTCGTACGGGCGGCGATGGCTCACCTCAACCTCGTGATGGTGCATCCGTTCAGCGACGGCAACGGCCGCATGTCACGTGCCCTGCAGACACTCGTCCTCGCCAGAGAGCAGATCATGGCGCCGGTGTTCTCGAGCATCGAGGAGTACCTCGGGCGCAACACCCAGCCCTACTACGACGTGCTGGCAGCGGTGGGCAAAGGTCACTACAACCCGCGGGACGACGCCCGCCCCTGGCTTCGATTCTGCCTGACGGCCCACTACCACCAGGCCAGAACGCAGCTTCGCCGCATCGAGGAGACGGAGCGACTCTACGCGGCATGCGGCGAGATCGCTCAAAACCACGGACTCCCGGAGCGCACGACGGGCGCATTGGTCGAGGCCGCCTACGGCCTTCGCCTGACCCATGTCGCATACAAGACAATCGTCGAGCAGACGGCGGGCGAGGAAATATCGAGCCTGACGGCCAGCCGCGACCTCCGGGCCCTGGTAGACGCGAAGCTGCTGCGACCGATCGGCCAGACAAGGGCTCGCCACTACCTCGGCGTGCCGAGCCTGCACGAGCAGCAAGCGCGCATCCGCTCTACACGCGTGCCGAGAGAGAACAGCGACCCGTTCGAGCTGGCCTCACGGCAGCTACGTCTCTCGTACAGCTGACCCAGACCAGCGGCGCGCGCGTCAGGCCGTGCGCGTGGGCTCGTCGTGCGCGGGCTCCATCCCCGCATCCGCCGCGGGCGGGCCAGCCGCCGGCGGCTGGCGGCTGAAGCGCAGCAGCGGCACGAGCCACATCGCCTCGGCGGCGATGCGCCAGGACATCTTGCTGGTGCCACGCTCGCGGTCGCGAAACACGATCGGGACCTCAACCACACGATACCCGGCCTGGACGGAGCGGTAGGTGAGCTCGACCTGGAAGGCATAGCCCTGAGAGCGGACCGAGTCGAAGTGGATCGCTTCCAGGACCTCGCGGCGGAAGCACTTGAAGCCGCCGGTGAGGTCGCGCACGTCAAGGCCCAGCACCAGGCGCGCGTAGGTGGAGCCGCCCTCGGAGATGAAGCGGCGCAGCAGACCCCAGTCGGTGACGCCGCCGCCGGGGACGTAGCGCGAGCCGAGCGCGAGGTCCGCGCCCGAGCGGACGGCGTGCAGCAGGCGGGCGAGGTCGGCGGGGTCGTGGGAGAAGTCGGAGTCCATCTCGAACAGGTAGGCGGCGCCGTGGTCGAGCGCGTGGCGAAAGCCGGCGAGGTAGGCGGGACCGATGCCGTTCTTGGCGGTGCGGTGCAGGACCCGCACCCACTCGTGCTCGGCGGCGAGGCGGTCGGCGATGTCGCCGGTGCCGTCGGGCGAGCCGTCGTCGACCACGAGGATGCGGTATCCCTCCGGTGCAGCTCCCGCCAAGAACCTCGCCTGCGCGGGTGACGATCGCCTCCACGTTCTCGGCCTCGTTGTAGGTCGGCAGGATCAGCCAGGGGACGGCGGGCGTGTCAATGGCGGGGACAGCGGATGCGGGGTCGGGCATGGGGCCGGGCATAGAGTCGGACATGCGTCGGCGTACCCTAGAGCATGCCGGAGCCCCGAATCCCTGCATGCCAGACCGACTCCTGCTCCAACTCGCGGTGACCGCGGATGGACGTAATCTGAAGCGCATGACCAGGGCCGAGCTGAGCAACGGGACGATCGCGGACGCGCTCGAAGAACTGGGGGATCTGTACGAGCTCGACGGGGCGATCGTGCACCGGGTGCTGGCCTACCGGACCGCCGCCAAGACTGTGCGCGAAGCGCCGATGTCGGTGGGTGCGCTGGCGCGCGAAGGGCGGGCGGTGCAGCTGGCGGGGATCGGCAAGACGCTGCAGGAGAAGATCGAGACGCTGCAGAAAACGGGGGCGATCCCGGCGGCGGAGAAGCTGAGGGCGAAGTTCCCGCCAGGGCTGGTGGAGATCACACGGCTGCCGGGGATCGGCGCGAAGCGAGCGCGGCTGCTGCACACGGCGCTCGGGATCGACTCGCCACAGGCGCTGCGCGAGGCGGCGCTGGCACAGCGCGTGCGGGACGTGAAAGGGCTGGGGGCGAAGTTCGAGGAAAGCGTGCTGAGCGCGCTGGAGCGGGCGCAGACTCATCCGGACGAGCAGGGACAGGCGAGGCTGCTGCTGCCGCAGGCGCTCGAGCTGGGCGAAGCGCTGGCACACGGGCTGGCGGAAGGCAGCGCGGGCGAGGGGGCGATCGTCATGGTGGCGGGGTCGGCAAGACGAATGGCGGACAGCGTGAAGGACATCGACCTGATCGCGCTCACAAAAAAACCGGTCGCGCTGGCGAGGAGGCTGGAGCAGCTGACGGAGATCGAGAGCGTGTCCTCGGCGAGCGCGGTTGGGGCGAGGGGACGCGCGCACTCCGGTGTGGGGGTCGATCTGCGGATCGGCAAGCCGAGGCAGCTGGGGAACCTGTTGCAGCATTTCACCGGCTCGGGCAGGCACAACGCGGCGCTGCGCGAGCTGGCGGTGCGAAAAGGGCTGCACGTGTCCGAGCACGGCGTGCTCAGCGACGGGGATGGGCCTACGAGTAGCACGCGGACGTACGAGACCGAGCGCGAGGTGTACGAAAGGCTGGGGATGGCGTACATCGAGCCGGAGTTGCGCGAAGACCGCGGCGAGCTGCAGGCGGCCGCGGCACTTGAATCGGAGCCCGCCCATCCGGGCCTGCCGAAACTGATCGAGCAGCAGGACATCAGGGGAGAGCTGCACTGCCACACGATCGCCTCCGACGGTAAGAACACGATCGCGGAGATGGCGGTGGCGGCCAGAGAGATGGGGTATGAGTACGTGGCGATCACCGACCACTCGGCCACGCACGGGTTCGGCAACGACGTTTCGCCGGAGGAGCTGCGCAGGCAGATCGAGCGCGTGCACGAGGTGAACGAAAAGCTGGAGGGGATCGAGGTGCTGGCGGGCAGCGAGGTGAACATCCTGCCGGACGGGGAGCTCGACTACGAGGATGGGCTGCTGGCGGAGCTCGACTGGGTGGTGGCGAGCGTGCACACGGCGTTCGGGATCGGCGAAGCGGCGATGACGAGGCGGATGGTGAGGGCGATCGAGCACCCGCTGGTGGACGCGATCGGGCATCCGACGGGCAGGATGATCGAGAAACGCGAGCCGTACGCGATCGACCTGGGAGTCGTCAGCGAGGCGGCGGCAAGGACGGGGACGCTGCTCGAGATCAACGCGAACCCGGACAGGCGCGATCTGTCGGACGTGAACGCGCGCAACGCGGTAAGGGCGGGGGTGAAGATCGTGATCGACTCAGACGCGCACAAAACCAAGACGTTGCAGAACATGCGCTGGGGCATCGCGACCGCCAGGCGAGCGTGGCTGACCAAGGAGGACGTCGCCAATGCAAAAACATGGAAGGAGCTGCGGGGAATGCGAAAAAGGAACCGCGCAAAGTAGTGCGGGTAAGAATGGGAGACGCGGAAGCCCCGCGTCTCCGTGCCAGCCCTGCCGGCGCCGGTCACCGCACGTAGTGGCGCGCGTGTCAGGCAGGCGAGTGAGACAGCAGACGTGGGAGCAAATCGTCCCGCGCGATGCGGTCGCAAGCGTCGCGGTCAAAGCGGGAGAGCGCGGACAAGGCACGAGCGGAGTGGTTGGGCGCGGGATCGTCGAGCGCGGTGCGAACACAGACGCCGAGGTCCTCACCGACCAGGCGCGGGTCCAAAGCGCGCGCCAGAGGCAGCGCGGCGTAGGGGCCGGGAGCGGGCGTGGTGACGAGCAGGCAGCCGTCGGCAAGAGCCTCGAGCTGGGCGAGGCCGTAGTCCTCGCGCCGAGGGGCGCAGACGAAGACGCGGGCGCGGCGCAGCAGCGCGCGGTAGTCCTCGGCAGGGAGCGGCCCGGTGACGCGAATACCCTCGGCGGGCAGGGAGATGCCGGCACGGGCGAGCTCAGCAGGGGGAGCGCCCGCGACGAAGAGAAGCTCGTCGGGACGGCGCACGCCAAGCCAGGCGGAGAGGACGCGGTCGAGGCCCTTCTTGAGAGGGTTGGCGGCGTAGGTGATCGCCGCGATGTCACGGATCGGGGCCGGTGGACCGGAGGGCTCGACTGGTACGGGCAGCACGAGCGCGCGGTGGCCGCCGCGCGCGGACAAAGGCGCCTCGCGCAGGCCGCCGGCGCTCCAAGGCAAGAGCAGCGAGGCCCGGGAGAGACGGCGGCGCTCCAGGGGTCGCTGCCAGAGGCCGTGACGCCCGGGGCGATTGCCGGCGGAGGGAGCGTCGAAGCGGATCGCGCCGGCCCGGGGCCACAAGAGCGAAGCGGTGGTGCTCGAATAGATCACCGCCCGCGGACGGTGCTCGGCCAGCCCAGCCACGGCCGCGCGGCGTGCGGCCAGGGCGCAGGCGAGGTCGGTCAGGGCGAGCGTGCGCATCCGGCGCGGGGGCGAAGCGGTGACAAGGGCGACGGACGCGCCGGCGCGGCGCAAGGAGTCGGCGAGCTCGGCGTCGGCGGCGCGCAAACCAGAGGTCGAGCCGAGCGAGACGATCAGGACGTCCACGGATTTGCTTCCCCCGCAATCCCGACAATCCCCGCGTTCCCCGTGCCCGTGACCCTCGCCCACCGCGTCCGTGACCCTCCCCCAGTCCCAAGCGGCATCATCACCAAGCGCACGGCAGCGCGCATGCCGACGCCCATCAGGTGACGGCGCCGTTGGTGGTCTCGGGGCGCAGGGCTTTGAAACCGGGTGTGCGCTGCAGGGCGATGGGCTGGAAAGGGGAGGTGCGCAGGACGTAGAAGCAGACGCCGTCGCGCTCCTCGATGGCGGCGACGGCGGCGTGCTGGCGGCGCCAGGCGAGCGCCCAGATGATCGCGAAGCCGACGGCGATGCCGGGGATCTGCGGGGCGAGGAACGCGAGACCGCCGGCGATCAAAGTGAAGACGAGGAGCGGCCAGAGGCGGTTGAGCAGGATCGGGCCGGGATGCAGCTCGGGCAGCACAGTGCTGGCCCGCGCGGCGGCGAGCAGGCGTGCGATCGGCGGGTTGGTCTCGGCGCGGCGACCGAGGCGCAGCCCGATCAGGGCGGCAAGGATCCACCAGCCGGCAGCGATCGCGACAAGGCGCTCCTGGGCGCTCACGGTCATGTCAGAGCCGGCGGCGGCGAGCACGGTGAGCGTGGCGAGCGCAGTCGCGGCTCCGGCGCTGAGCAGCACGGTGGTTCTGAGGAATTCGACGAAGCGCACGTCCTAGTCCACGAATCGCGACACTACAGCAGCGCTCCGAGCAGCCCCCGCACCCCGGCGGCGCCGTCGACGGTGAGATCGGCCTCGGACGCCAACTCCGGAGGGGTTTCCTCGGAGCCGACCGCCACGCAGACCGCACGCTCCAACTCGTTCGCCCGCACGAGCTCGCGCAGGCCGCGAAAGGCATCGAGATCGGTGGTGTCGTCGCCGACGTAGACCGCCACCGAGACGGGTTGCTCACGCAGGAGCGCGGAGATGCCGAGGCCCTTGTGCAGCTGCAGCGGCGGGCGCACCTCCAGGACCTTGCGCCCCCAGTGCACCGCAAAGCCCTGCTCGGCCGCGTCGCGGGCGATGTCCGCGGCGGCCGACGAGGCGGCCGCCTCGTCGGGGGCGCCACGCCAGTGGAAGGCTGCGATCATGTCCTTGTCCTCGCTGCGAATGCGCAGCCGCTGACGCTCGGGGGTGAATGCAGCGGCGGCAAACGCACGCACGCGCGGGGCCCAGGCGGCGAGGTCGGGGTCGAGCTCGGGACGGGTGGCGCCGGGCAGCAGGAGCTCGCCGCCGTGGTTGCCGATGTAGGCGATCGTCCCGATCGCGACGATCTGGCGGGCGGTGCTCGCGCGGCGTCCGCTGACGCAGCCGACGATGCGATAGCGCTTGGCGATCTCGATCAAAAGCGAGCGCGTCGCCTCGGGGACATGGGCATCGGCGGCGTGTCGCACGATCGGCGCCAGGGTGCCGTCGATGTCGAGCAGCACGGCTGCGTGAGATGGGTCGGAACGAAGCGGCTCGAGCGCCTCCACGAGCGTCGCGGCAGGTGACACGGACACTAGTATGGCGGTCGTCGTGGCCGAATCGCTCCACGCCTCAGAACTGGGGCGCCCGACCCGGACGCGCACGTCTAGAATCGCGCAGGCACCTACCGCCACCGGTTCCGCGGTCGGCGAGCGGGACAGGGAGCGCATGGCCGCCGAGAGGCCCTCGCAGCGAACGCTGAAGCTGGTGGCGATCGGTACCGCCGCAGGCCTGTTCAGCGGCCTGTTCGGGGTCGGCGGGGGACCGCGATCGTGCCGCTGCTCGCCGCGCTGATCCTGCTGATCGCCGCGCAGCTGGTGCGCAGGGCGCTGCGGGATGAAGGCGGCGGCCAAAGCCGCGAGGCCGCCGCGAAGGAACCTGGATCGGGCTGATCCGCCAGGGCCGTGTGGGCCGTAATAGCAGCTATGAGGATCGGCCCTGAGAATCGTCTAGACTGAGAGAAGACATGGGACTAGATAACCCACTGCACATCGTATTTCTGGTGGTGATCCTGTTGCTCGTGTTCGGCGCCAAGCGCCTGCCGGAGATAGGTCGCTCGCTCGGCAGCGGGATGCGCGAGTTCAAGACGTCGGTGACCGGTGAGATGCATAACCAGTCCCAGCCGACGCTCGCCGCCGGCACCCCCCAGCAGCAACCCCCGGTGCCGGCCCAGGCCCCGGTCGCACAGGCTCCCGCAGCGCAGGTTCCGGCTCCCGCAGCCGTACAAGCCCCCGCAGCCGAGCCCGTCGCCACGCCGGCGGGAGCGCCTCCGCCGGAGCAGCCGCCCGCCTCCTGACGGCCTACCCCGTCCCTGGCGCTCCGCCGGGAACCGAAACCGAATCCACTCCCAGCACCGCCGGGCGCGCCTCGGCCAAGAGCTGGGCGCCGCAGTGCCAGCAATAGGCGGCGCCGTGACTGTGGACGGCGCCGCAGGAGCGGCACTGACCGTGCACGCCGGTCTCGGCAGAGGCGAGCAGGCGCTGGACCTCGCCGAGCTGGGCTTCGGCCTCCTGCAGCTCGGCGGCGCGACGGGCGAGCACGTCGAGGCGATAGTGGTCGCGGACGGCCATTTCGTAGGTGAGCCCGCCGAGGTCCCAGGTCAGCGCGGCGACGCTCCGGGCCAGCTCGTGGCGGCGGCGGCGCAGGTCGGCCATCGACCCAGCCGCAGGGGCGAGTCCGGCGGCGGGCGTCAGTGAGAGCGTGCTCATCAGCCGCCCGTCTCGATCGGCTGGGAACCGAGTGAGTTGACTTCTTCCTCGTGCTTGTGGCCGGTCGTGGCACCGAGTTTGTGAAGTTTGGTCGGCGTCACTGTGACAGCCTTCGGAGGCGGCGCTCGTTCGATCGCCTTGGCTTCCTGCACTTCGTGCGCTTCGGTCTTGGCCGCGGCTTTGCTCGATGCAGCGGCGCTCGCCGCGGGCTTGGAGGTCACAGGCGCCGCGGTCGTGCTCGCGGCGGTTGGGCTGGCCGCGGACGCGAGCGGCGTCGTCGTCGCGGCAGCGCCCCCGAGGCCCTCGACGCGCAGCACCTGCTGGGAGGGCGCCCGGCTCTGGGTGACCCAGTGACCGACAAGCAAGCCGACGGCGATCGCCAGCAGCAGCACCGACAGCAGGCCGAACAGGCCCGAGTAGCGGCGCATCCACGCGTACGGCCCGGAGACCGGCTCGATCACGGCGGCGTACCCGGTCGGGAGCGATCCGACGGGACTCTGACCCGCACCGCCGTACGGCTGGGCTTCGGTCTGAAGCACGTCGAGGAACGCAAGCCGCACGGGCGAGACGGGCTCACCGCACGCCAGGCAGTAGCGCTGGTCTGGCACGAGCGGCGCCGAGCAGCTCGCACAGCTGGGGGCGCCCGCGCTGCCTTGCTCAGAGGGGACGGGCGCCAGGCTCATGGCCGCCACACCCTCCCCCGTCGGATCACCGTGTCAAGGTGGACCGCGCTCATCCAAACGCACCTCGCACGTAGTCGCGCGTGCGCGCCGCGCGCGGAGAGCCAAAGACATCAGAAGCGGTCCCGTACTCGACGAGGTCGCCGAGGTACATGAACGCGACTCGGTCGGCGACCCGGCGCGCCTGGGCGAGGTTGTGGGTGACGATCACGACTGCGAGCTCGCGGCGCAGCTCGCCGATCAGCTCCTCGATCACACCGGTGGAGATCGGATCGAGGGCGCTGCAAGGCTCGTCCATCAGCAAAACCTCCGGGCGGGGGGCGATCGCGCGGGCGATGCACAAACGCTGCTGCTGGCCGCCGGAGAGGCGCAGCGCCGGGCGATCGAGATCCTCGCGGACCTCGTCGTAGAGCCCGGCCCGGCGCAGCGCGTCGATGACCAAAGGCTCGAGCTCACGGCGGCGCGGGCGCTTGCGCGACTGCTCGCGCAGGGCGAACGCGACGTTGTCGAAGATCGACATCGGGAAGGGGTTGGGCTGCTGGAAGACCATCGCGACACGCGCGCGCAAAGTGGTGTCTGCAAGCTCGTGGATGTCCTCCCCGTCGAGCAAAATGCGCCCCGCACGCGCGGCGCTGGGGGTCAGCTCGGTCAGGCGGTTGAGCGTGCGCAGCAACGTCGTCTTGCCACAGCCCGAGGGCCCGATCAGGGCGAGCACCTCGCCCTGATGGATCGACAGCGACACCGACTTGACCGCGGGGACGCCGTCGTAGTCGATGCTGACCTCACGCAGGCTCAGCCGCTCAGGCCCGGTCGTGGACGGCAAAGGCTCGCGAAACGGGGAGCGCTCGCGCACGGACGGCGCGACGGGAACGGGTGGCCGGTCGAGCACGATCGTGCGCACCGGCGGCACCTCCTGTTCAAGCAGGAGCGCATGCGGGTCAGACGGCGTGGCGTGCCCGGAATCGTGCTCTTTCGGGTCGCGTCCGCGCAGGTGCAGGGGACGCCGAACGGGTTGGCGCGGGGCATCCAGCCCCGCATCTACGCGCACATTCTCCATCGGACCCATGAGGTTACTGATGTTTTGCGTCGTTGTGGGAAGAACCGGCGAAATCGTGCGCCCGCTCATACGGCACCCCCCGCCACAGACAGCCCAGTGGACTGCGCATGAGAGCGACCGATCCGTCCGACCAGCAGGTTCAGGGCGAGCACGAACATCAGCAGCACGAACGCGGCTGCGTAGGCCTTCTGCGGCGCGGCGCCTTCGCCGGCCGGCGAGTTGTCGTACACGTAGCTGGTCAGCGTCGAGCCCGTCCCGCGCAAAAGGCTCACCACGGGCACGGCCCCCTGCGATTCGATGTGCAGGGTCTCGCCCAAGAGCAGCAGGACGATCGCCGTGTCGCCGATGATGCGGCTGATGCCCAGCGTCACGCCGGTGGCGATGTTCGAGCGCACGCTCGGCAACAGCACCCTGCGGATCGTCGCGATGCGGGTCTTGCCCAGCGCGAACGCCGCCTCGCGCATGTGTGTCGGGACGGCCTGCAGGCCGTCCCGGGTGGCGGCGAACAGCGGGGGCAGCGCGATCAGCGACATCATCGCCCCGGCCGCGATGAACGAGCGGCCGTAGACCCCGCCGCCTTCGGCGCGAAACGACAGCGGGGCGAACAGGCTCAGCTGAAAGATCGCCAGGCCGAAAAGGGCGAGCACGATGTCCGGGGTGCCGGCGACGATCTCGATGCTCGACTCGACCACTCGCGCCAGGGATTGACGAGCCCGTCCACCCTGCCCGTACTCCGCGATCCAGATCGCGCTGCTGACGGCCAGCGGGACTGCGAGGACGATGCCGATCGCGGTCAGCAGCAGGGTGCCGATCAAGGGGTCGAGGATGCCCCCGGTCTGGGCTTGGGAGGTGCCGACCGCGGGCCGTGTGAAGAGCAGGCCGGGGCGCAGGTACTGGATTCCGCGATAGCCCATGTAGATGACGATCGCCGCGGCGATCAGGCACAGGCCGAGCCCGGCGATCCAGGCGCTCAGCAACACCAGCCGGTCAGACCAGCGCCAGGTCCACGGCGAGGAGCGCCGTCCGGGTCGGGAGCTCGGCCGCGGGCCCGTTTGCTGGCCGATCTTCGATCGGTCGGGGGCAAATACACTCATGCGCGCACCTGATAGCGACGTAGGGGCAGCTTGATCAGGTAGCCGGCGATCGACAGCACGAACGCGGAGAACAGGAGCAGCGCGGCGAACGCATACAGCGCCGAGCGCAGCGCCGGGGCGCCGATGCCTTCGTGATAGTCGACGATCGCCGACGCCAACGTGCGCAACGGCTCATAGAAGAAGGTCGGCAATCCGTGGGACAGGTTCGGCGTGAACGAGCGCCCGCCGGAGACCATCTGGATCATCACGGCCTCGCCCAGCGCGCGTGCGGTCGCCAGCACGGCCGCGGCGACGATCGCCGGGCGGATCGCACGCAGCGTGACCGCAAGCACCGCCCGCAGGGGGTGCAGGCCGAGCGCGACCGCCCCCTCGCGCCAGGAGCGCGGCGCGGCCATCAGCGCCTCACAGATCAGCGCGATCATGATCGGGGTGATCATCACGGTCAGGATCACAACGACGACCCCGAGGCCGGCGCCGGTGAGCTCGACGGAGTTCTGCACCGCAAGCTTCTGCGAGGCGGTGACCAGGTGGTTGCCGACGAACGGCACGAGCACGAGCACGCCGATCAGGCCATAGATGACCGATGGCACGGACGCGAGCAGCCGGATCACGGGGATCGCAACAGTGCGCAGCCGGGCGGGCGCGAGCTCGACGATGAAGATCGAGGAGAGCACCGCGATCACCACACCCAGCACGACCGCGAAGCCGGTGCTCAGGAGGGTCCCGTAGACAAGCGGCCAGGCGTTCAGATGAAACGCCGCGGCGGGCGGGTTCACGCTCGTGGCCTGCATGTTCGCGAGCTGCGTTTCCAGGGTCCCGCCCGGCAACAGCCAGCTGAGTCCGTTGTGCTCGAAGATCGGCCAGGCGCGGGCCCCGACGAACACGATCATCGTGATCACACAGACGCCCACGAGCAACGACACCGCGCCGAGCACACGCTCGGCGCGGCTGTCTGACCAGGGGTGGCGCAGCCACTCGATCACAGCTCAATCACCCCCCAGGGTGGCCGTGCCGAAGGCGTACGAACTGAATGCGTCCGAGCGGAGGCGTCCGAACTCGAGTGATCGGCACCACTTGTTGCTGAAGGCATCCGAACTGAGGGCGCCCGGGCTCAATTGATCGGGACCCACTGGCTGGAGATGATCTTGCGAGCCGCGGTCGATTTCGTGATCCAGGAGATGAACGACGCGACGAAGCTCGTCGCCGGGCCGCGTGTCACCTCATAGAACCGGGCGATGCCGGCGTAGGACCCGGAGGTCACGGTCGTCTTGTTGCAGGCCACACCGTTGTAGCTGACCGATTTGACCGAGCCCAGGGCCGCCTGGTAGTTGGACAGGAAGCCGATCGAGTTCGGGTCGGATTCGACCGCCTGGCGAAGCAGGCCCTCAGAGGACTGTTCGGAGGCGAGCGAGGAGACTTTCTTGCCTTCCAGCAGCAGCGTCTGGAAGCTGGTCAGCACGCCCGCGACCGAGGTGCGGCTGATCAGGTCGATCGTGCCACTGGCGCTCGCGCCGGGGACCGCGCTCCAACTGCGGGTTTTGCCGGTGAAGATCGAGACCACCTGCGCCGCCGTCAAATTGCTGAGCGCGTTGGCGCTGTTCGTGACCACGCAGATCCCGTACTTGGCGATCGGGTAGAACACAAGACCAGGCGGATCGGTCGGCAGCGGATCGCGCGAGACATCGCCGATCGAGACACGGCTGGCGGCCACGTCGTTGATGCCGATCTGCGCCCCGCCCTGGGCGATCTTGAACTTGACCGTGTGCGGTTTGAGATGGACATACTTCTGGGCGAGCAGCGACACGAGCGGGTAGGACGCGGTGGCGCCGCTGATCGAGATCGTGGGGGCCGCCAGCGCGGTCGCGGGCACCGTGACGAGGCCAAGCGCACCCATCGCCGCCACGACGGCGAGGTTGAGGCGTAGTCGTAGTCGTTTGGGACGGCGATTTAGGTTCATGGACAGGACTCCGTTTCAGATGGTTGACAGGGCGTCGGCAAAGAACCTACCATATTCCTCATTACTCTGATCAAGATAAGCTAATTTATGGGGAAGACGCAACCGACGCGCCGGCGCCCCGACCGACCCGAGCCAACCCACACCCATGACCACCCCACCCGATAACCCCACACCCCCAACCGGCGAGGACCCCGCGGGCGGCGTACCCGATCCCGGGTCCGGGTCCGCCGTGAGCTCGGCGCCCCCGGCAGGCACTGCACGCCACATCGTGCCTGCGCACAGCCCCCCGCGCCTGCCGTCGCTGCGCGTCACCGCGGCGCTGGCGGCGGGAATGCTCGCCATCGGCGTGGCCGTCGGCGCGGCGATCGGCCCCACGCCGGAAAGCTCGCTGGCGGGCGAGCGCATCCCGCTGCTGCTGCCCTCGATCGCCGCTCTCGCGGTGGCGGGCGCGCCTCACACGAGCGCCACGACCGTACAGGCGCCACCGATCTCCCCCCAGACCACGCCGTCCGCGACGACGCCCGTGCCTGCCGGCACCGGCGCGGGCGCTGGCAAAACGGGCGAAGCCAGGACGCAATCGGCCAAGTCGAAAACATCGCCAAGCGGCGTCGTGTCTCCGAACAGCTCCAAGACGCCCACCACGACAGGCGGCGGGACCACCAAGCAGACAACGCTGCCGCCGGTCACGCACGTGTGGCTGATCACGCTCTCGGGCGCCACGTTCGCGCAGGCGCTGGCCCAGCCCGCGGCGGCCCCCTATATCGACTCCCAGCTCGTGCACGCGGGGGCGCTCCTGAGCGGGTGGTCCTCGCTGGACGGCAGCGCGCTGGCGAGCGAGGCGGGGCTGCTCGGGGGCGAACCGCCACAGACGCTGGACTCGATCGTCCAGCCCCCATGCCCCGAAGGCGCGGCCGGCGCCACCTGCGCGCCCGAAACCGCGGGTGCCCTGACCGCGGCCGACGAATTCCTGAAAGCCACGATCCCGTCGATCACCTCGAGCGTCGCGTATCGCGAACACGGCCTGATCGTGATCACGTTCGGCTCGGTCGGCAACGCCACCGCATCTGGCCTGCCCGCCGGCGCGTCCACCGCGACGCTCTCGAGCCAGCCCCCGGTGGGCGTCCTGCTCGTCTCGCCGTTCGCCCACGCGGGCTCGAGACCGACGAGCACGTACGACCCGACTGCACCCAAGCAGAGCCTGTCAGAGCTCCTGCACTGACACGTCAGATCCGCACCATCAACCAACAAGGAGACCCACGTTGCACGCACTACGACATCCCGCCCACCGCAAGGCCACGTGGTGGCTCGTCGCGCTCGTGGGCTCTACCCTCGCGCTGCTGCTCGCCACCCCGGCGGTCAGTCACGCCGAAGAAGCCAATCCGAACAACTACTCCTGCTTCGGCAGCATCGCCGCCGGCAAGCCCGAAGTGGGCAGCGAAGAACAGCAGGTGGCGTACACGTTTCACTGCAACGGACCGATCACCGGCTATCAGCTGCAGGCGCAGATTCCCGTGACGGGCGTCGAGGCCGCGCCACTGGTGACCAACATCCCGTCGGGGACGCCGGTGAGCGACACGTTCTCCTGCTCGGGCGAAGTCCCGGGTTACGCAGTCAACTGCGTCGGCTCGACCAGGGCGTGGTATGAGACGATCGCCGGGCAGTTCGCGATCGGCACGAAGATCTGCGCCGAGCCGCGCGTGGACCCATTGCTGACGGTGACCTACGCGTATCTCGAAAAAGGCGTCGTCACACAGGCGATCTCCGGGCCGTTCGACCTGGGCCGCCCGACGGGCTGCCCGCCCAGCGCCAACTCGGGCTTCAACCGCCTGAATCCCAAGCCGGTCGTGCTCACCGCCAAGGGCAGGCACAAGGGCAGGAAAGGCAAGCAGGACAAGCAGCAGACGGGCGCCAAGAAGACGCCGAAGCAGACCACCACCACGAAGAAGAAGTAGCGCCACTCGGACACGCCGTGGGGCCTCGCGCACACGCGCGGGGCCCCTCACCGGCCAACCGCACCGGCCAACTGCATCGGCAAGCTGTCAAGGGGTCTACGATCTGAAAGGGTGAGCACACCACCAAACGGCCGCAGGAGCCACCTGCATCGAGGCACGGGGGCGCGGCTGCTTAGGGTCCGCGCCCCAATATCTGCCGGGATTGAGGCCGCCGTTCCGCGGCGTCATACGCCACCCACGATGCTCGACGTATTACCGATACGCCTACGCTCGTGTTCGGCGTCTGCCATCCACGGCCCGACCCCCTCAACCCACCATCTATTGTGACGCGAACCCTTGCGATCCTCACGACCCTCGGCCTGCTCGCCGGCTGTGGCTCGGCGACCGCCACACACAGCGCCGCCAGCGCCACGCTCCCCACGAGCGACTCATCCTCTGCCAACGTCGCCTCGACGACAACCCCCGCACCCACGACCAGTTGCGCCACCACGGTCGCGAGCACGCTCGGCACGGTCGCCGCGCGCGTCTACCACGAGGCAGCCACAGGCGGGGACGTCGCCCAGGCGGTGCATCGCGTGCAGAGCTCGAGTGCGCTGACCGCGGCCGTCAACAGCGGCAACTCATCCGCCGCCCGCAGCGCGCTGCAGGCGCTGCAGCTGGGCCAGATAGTCCGCGTCGAGGTCCTGCACAACGGACGCGTGTTCGCCCAGGCCGGCTCCGGCGCCGCGATCGCTCCTGTCCGCGGCTCGATCCCGGGCACGTCGGCGAGCTACGTCCTGTCAACCCAGTCCGATCGCACCTACCTGCAGGTCGTCCACCAGGTCACGGGCGCGCAGGTGCTGCTGCTCGCCGGGACGCACCGTCTCACCGGCACGATCGGTGGTCAGCTCCCCGCGAGCATCCCCGCCAACGGGCCGCTCACCGTGGCCGGCCAGAGCTATCAAGCGGTCACGCTCGCCGGCGCGGTCTACCCGTCCGGTCCCCTGCGCATCGTGCTGCTGACACCCACCACGACAATCGCCTGCCCCGGCGCAGCCGCGCAAACGCGCGTGGAAACACTCGGGCACGTGGGCGAACGCATCTACCAGGAGGAGCTGCACAGCCCGGATGTGGCGGCAACGCTGCGCCACGTCGAAAGCTCGGTCCCGTTCCAGCGCGCCGTCGCCGCCGGCGACGAAAGCGCCACGCGCGCCGCGATCATCGAATTTTTCGCACAGCACATCCACGTGGTTCGCGTCCGCGTGACGGTCGGCTCACACCTGCTCGTGGACGAGGGCGGACCGTTCGTACTGGCCCCCGTCCGCGGCACGGTCCGCAGCGGCGGAAAGACGGTCGGCCAGTTCGAGATGGCGATCCAGGACGACGCCGGATATCTCAAGCTCGCGCACCTGTTCACCGGCGCCGAGGTCCTCATGCGCAGAGGCGCCGCCCAGGTGATGGGCACGCTGTCTCCTGGTCCCGCGACCGTTCCCGATCGCGGACCCGTCTCCTACGGCGGGCGTACCTATGAGGCGTACTCGTTCACCGGCGAAGCGTTCCCGACCGGCCCGCTGCGCATCTCGCTGCTGCTGTCGTCCTGAACCCCGCGGGTCAGTGCGCCTCGCGCCTGAAGCACCACCAAAAGCGCTTACGTAACGCCGACCGCTGCAATGAGCGGTTTCGCAGACAATGGATGGAAGAACCAGCTTCCTTCTCACCCATAAAACCCGTTCCCGCAACCCACGCGCCAGCGCTCACGACAACAAACTGCTGGTCATCCGCTCGATCTCCGCGATCGAGGTCTGTCCGGCGCGCACCTTCGCCATCCCATCATCGCGCAGGCGGGCCATCCCGGACTCCTCGGCGGCCGCGGCGATTTCATCGACGGAGCCGTGCTCCAGGATCAGCGTGCGGATGCGCTCGCCCACCGACATCACCTCATACAGCCCGACCCGCCCGCGATAGCCGCTGCCCCCGCAGCGCGAGCAGCCGACCGCCTCCAGCGGCTGCGCCCCGGTCAGGCCGTGCTCTGCGAGCACCGTGTCGGAGAGCTGCTGGGGGCGCTTGCAGTGAGTGCACAGCATCCGCACGAGCCGCTGGGCGACCACGCAGTCGATCGCCGAGGACACGAGGAACGGCTCGATGCCCATGTCCATCAGCCGACCGAGCGCGCTCGGCGCGTCGCGGGTGTGCAGCGTGGAGAGCACGAGGTGGCCGGTAAGCGCCGCCTCGACCGCGATGTGCGCGGTCTCGCGGTCGCGGATCTCACCGACCATGATCACGTCCGGGTCGGCCCGCAGCATCGAGCGCAGACCGACGTCGAAGGTGACACCGGCCTTGGGGGCGATCTGCATCTGCTTGACCCCGGCCATCCGCTGCTCGACCGGGTCCTCGATCGTGAGGATGCTGCGCTCGCCGTCGTTGAGCACGTTCAGCGCTCCATACAGCGTCGTGGACTTGCCCGAGCCCGTCGGCCCGGTCACGAGGATCGCGCCGTTGGGCTTTGAGATCGCGCGTTCGAAGCGGCTCAGCTCGTCCGGACCCATGCCGAGCGACTCGAGCGTATCGACCGTCACCCCCTTGTCGAGGATTCGCAGCACGACACCCTCGCCGTGCACCAGCGGCAGCGAGACGACTCGGATGTCCACGCGCCGCCCCTCGACCGTCAGCGCGAACCGCCCATCCTGGGGCACCCGCTTCTCGGAGATGTCCAGGTCGCCCATGATCTTGATCCGCGACACCACCCCCGCGACCATCCGCCGCCTGATCGTGGCCGCCGGCGCCAGCACCCCGTCGACCCTGAACAGAACCTTCGCGTCGCCCTCTTCCGGGCTGATGTGAATGTCCGAGGCGCCGTGCTGCACCGCCTGGGCGATGATCGAGTGCACCAGCTTGATGATCGGCGCGTCCTTGTCGGCCTCCTCGGCCAGCGTGCCCTGCTCGAGCTCGGCCTCCGCGTCGGCCCCATCGTCGACGATGTCTTCGATCGACCCTTCCATCCCCGCTAGCTTGGTCAGCAGCAGGGCCAGGTCCTCGACCGAGGCGACCGCCACGCGCACCCGTCTGCCGGTGATCATCGCGACGTCGTCGATCGTCAGCACGTTCGTCGGGTCCGCCATCGCCAGCAGCAGCGCCCCGTCCTCGGTGAACCCCACGGGCACGGCCTTGTAGCGCTTGGCGGCCTCGGCGGCGATCAGGTGCACGGCGCCCATGTCCAGGTCGTAGACCGACAGATCGACGTAGTCCAATCCGAACCGCTCGGCCACCACGCGGGCGAGCTGGTCGTGGCGCAGCACCCCCATCTGGACGAGCATCTCCCCGGTGGGCTTGCCCTGCTCGCGGGCGACCCTGACGGCCTCCTCGACGGTGTCGCGGTCGGCGAAACCGAGGTCGACGACCACTTCGCCGATCATCCTGGAGGAGCGCCCGCTCTTGCGCGCCGGATACACCCCCTTGTCCGTCATGCTCATGTTGCGCACGCGCTCGGCTCCGCGCCGCTCTACGAGCGGCGCGGCGCGCTCATCCCCGGAGGAGGCCCGGCGGCGCTCATCCTCGTGCGTGTCGGGATGCTCGACGGAAGGTGGCATGGCAATATTGCCCATCACCGATCTATCGGCATCGCGCATGCCCGTCTTGACCGGCTCGGGTGTTCTAAGGGCCTATCCCGCAAGGCCCGCACGTCTGGACAGCCCTCCGGCACCCGTTACGCGCGAGAGCTTTGTCCTCGGGCTCGACGTGGCACCACCATGCCTTCGCCCTTGCGTCCGTACCGATCGGAGATCGACGGGATCTCCGATCGGCCAGCACGACCCTAGAACGCCCCAGCCGCACGTCCCTATCGGGATAGGCCCTGAGCAGCCGGATCGGAAACACCTGAGAGCACGCCCGCTCGCATCGGGTACGGTGATGACGATGCCGCCCCTGATCTGGGATCGCCGTCCCGACGAACTCCGCGCCCCGGCCATGATTTGCGCATTCCAGGGATGGAACGACGCCGGCGACGCCGCCTCCAGTGCCATCGCATTCCTCGCCTCGGCGCTGGAGGCCAAGCGGTTCGCGCGAATCGACTCTCAGGAGTTCTACGACTTCCAGGCCAACCGTCCCCGCATCCAGCTGGGCGAAGGCGGCGCCGCGGAGATCGTGTGGCCGACCGTAGAGGTGTTCGAGGCGGTGGCCACGCGCGCGAGCCGCGACCTGGTGCTCGTTCAGGGCGTCGAGCCGTCATTCCACTGGCGTGCGTTCAGCGCGCATCTGATCGACCTCGCCGAAGCGCTCGGCGTGCAGGTGGTCGTCTCGCTGGGCGCACTGCTGAGCGATGTCGCCCACTCCCGACCCGTGACGATGACCGGGTACGCGTCGGACCCCTCCCTCCTCTCACGGCTGGGCATCACGCCCTCCTCGTACGAGGGTCCCACCGGGATCGTCGGCGTCCTGCACGCCACCTGCGTGCAGGCCGGCCTGCCCTCGGCCAGCCTGTGGGCGGCCGTCCCCCACTACGTGGCAGCCGCCACCAACCCCAAGGCCGCGCTCGCGCTCGTGCGCCGGGTGGAAGGTCTCGTCGGCGTCTCGGTCGACGTGTCCGAGCTCGAGGTGGCCTCCGCGGAGTACGAGCGCCAGGTCAGTCTCGCCGTGCAGAGCGACCCCGACATCCTGGCGTTCGTCGAACGCCTGGAGCAGGAAGCCGACGCCGAGGCGGAGCTGGCGCCCAAAGAGGTGCCCGATGGAGACGCGCTCGCACGGGAATTCCAGCGGTTTCTGAAGCAGCGCGGGATCCGGCCGTCCTGACGCACCGCCGACGCAAGATCAGACCTTGAGGTCCGGGCGACCCGCAGGCCCTCCACTCTGGGCTATCGCCCCGTATCGAAGGCCGACTCGTCCAGACCGGATTGGCGCAAGATCGACCGGAACGTACCTCGAGGAATCTCCTTCCTAGAGGGTTGATGTGGGTTGGGAGGCAGGAAATCAGCCACAGTTGAGTAATACTATAGTAGTAGTATAAAGGGATGAAGGGTGGGAAGGGGGAGTGTTGTTATAAAAAATAACTGCGTATAGCGATGGTCATACCGAGTTTAAAACTATGTACAAGATCCACTGTCTTTATCCCTATCGCACCCGTCAACGCCCATCATCGTCCTGCACAACTGCCCCCACTCGGCAGAAGGCGAAAAACCCACATCAAGCCTCTAGCGGCCGGTACGATGACGGTCAACTTGGTGGAGCCATCCTTGCGGTACTTGGCGTGACTACCCTTCTGCGAGACGAACTCGAAACCCTGGTGAGTGGCCCGGGGCGTTGCAGCCCCAGGCTCTCGCAGAACCGTACGTGACAGTCTCCCGTCATACGGCTCCCACCATTCGGTCGAGTGGGCGTATGATTCGCCCACTCGCTTGCGACCTTGGCTCAACCATCAGCTCATCCCACACACTTCGTGGTTGACCAACAGCCTCACCTGAATGGCCCGTCCGCTTCGCTCCAGTCCCATTACAGGACTTTCATCACTACTACCGGACGGTCCGTCCCTGTGCCCCACAACAGGAATTCGCCTCTTGCGGTTTCTTCCGCTTGAGACCTTCCCTGAGACGATCGGCCGCAGGCCATAAACCACTGGCCGATCATCTCGTGAGACGACAGGTTCCCATGTTCCATGCAGGAGCCTGACTCGCGCTCGCGCCGCATACATGCCGGACACCGTCTGGCCAATAAACAGGCACCCGCCAGACTTATCCCGGACCAAAGACTGTGATCCGGTTTTGATGTCATCTAATGCCTTTCGACACTTCATCTGCGGTTCACTCTCGTTCGCCTTCATCGAATCACACCTGACGCACTCACAGGCACGCCTTTTCCCGCGACGCTTCCCACCACGGCTCTTTACCGCAGCAGTTCGCGGGTGGTTTGCGATCACTCCCTGCAGAGCGACCACGGAGGGCCTTCCCCCATCTCCTGCACGACAACGCATCAAAGGAACACACCTCACTTCTTCTTCTTCTTGGTGTGTTTCTTCTTGCGCTCATGGCGCACCGCCTTCGAGCACCTTCACGATTGCATCTGAGGAATAGAGCTTAGGCACGCTGAAGCGTCAACCGGCGAACTTCGGGCTCCTCGACCGCAGCAACAACATCATCCGGAGCATCCTCGAAGTACAGCTCCAACGCCTCCTGGAGATTCTCCAAGGCCTGCGACTCACTCGCGCCAAAGCTCGATATGTCGACGTTCAAACATTGAGCGACGTAATGCTCACCGTCGCGGTAGACAATATTCTGCAGATCCAGCACGCTCATCGCGCCCATTTTACACCGTCGAGTCGCGGCACCGAGATGTTCATCCCCGCCGGTCTGCTTTCGCGGACTCAACGCTCTGCCGCCGGGCAGACGATCCGAAAGTCGCAGATCGAACACGCGGCCCGCGACGGGGTCGGCTCAAACCGCTGGCCCATGATGCCCTCGCCGACCTCGAGCACGGTCGTCCTCACGCGCTCCTCGTCAGCGTCCTGCGGCAGCCTCACCACGAGGTCGTCGAGCACGTAGTAATAGGCCCGGCTCGCCGCCTCCAGCTGCCAGGACTCGCGTGCCGCGAGCGCGTACAGCGACAGCTGGACGTCGTCGCGCAGCTGCTCAGCCGTCTTGGGGCGCGAGGTCTTGTAGTCGATCAGCTCATACCGTTCGCCCCCTCCGCCGGGCGCGGGCGCATCAGTCTCACCCAAGGCCACGCGCGCGCGTGTGGCCTGAACGTCCGCGCCCTGTACACCCTCGCCCCGCACGCCCCCGCCCCGTCCCGTCACGCCCGGCAGTCGATCGACCCGATCCACGCGCCCGCGCAGATGATGCGGTCCGATGCGCAGCGAGAACTGGCGCTCGAACCACACGGGCTCTGCATCCTGGCCGTGCAGGCGCGCGTGGTAGCGCTCGAGCGCCGTGCGTGCCTTGCCGCGCAGTTCGCGCTCGGATTCCCCGTCGCGAAACCCGCCACGGCGCCAGCACGAGTCGAGCAGGTCCAGCAGCTGTGTGAGCGTCTCCCCGCCCGCAGCGTGATAGCGCTCCAAGACCTGGTGCACGACGATCCCGAACCGCTGCCCCAGCGTCGGCTCGGTCGGGATGCGCAGCACCCGCGCGAACTTGTAGCGCAGCGGGCAGCTGCGGTAGGTCTCGATGTCCGAGGCCGACAGCGCCAGGCCTCCACCCTTGCGCGGCAGGAACGGCACCAGCGATGGCTCTCCGCGCGGGGACAGCGCCTGCACGCGCGCGGCCTGCTCGTCGTAGCCGCCTGTCCGCGTCTCGCCGCGCGCGTCCTCTTCATGGGCGGTCTCCGCGGCCAGCAGCGTCCCGTCGAGGGGCGAGCTCTGCAGGATCTCCCGCTGCAACGCGGTCACCGCCGCGAGCAGCCGTGCGTTCACGTCCGCCAGCGCGTCGCCGACGCTCTGCTCCGCCGGGCGTTGCGCGAGCGCCGAGAGCTTGAGCAGCTCCAGATACCGAGCCACCCCGTGGGAGATGTCGAGGTCGGTGTCCAACCGCAGCTCGCTCAGGCGCCCACCGATCCGCGCCACGTCCGCGAGCACCTCCTCGCGCACGATCCGCTGCATGTCGCGCAGCGCCTCGTCGGGACCGTCCCGCGAGGTCGAGGATGCCCCGCGGCGTGGCTCGTCGCGCTCGGCTCCCAGCGCCGCGCGTGCCAGCAGGTCGGGGCGAGCCGCGTCCAGGGCAGCCGTCGCGGCGCGGTGCAGCTCGAGGAAGCGCTGGATTCGTGCCCGCGCCTCCGGTGGCACCTGTGGGGACTCGATCGCCGACGCCAACGCCGCCACCATGTCCAGCTTGCGCCTGCGTGCGATCTGGATCACGCGCGCGAGATCGACCTGGCGCAGCTCGATCGGCGGCCTCGCCAGCGCGCGCACGACCGCCGAGGCGTCTGTCGGATCGGCGAGCAGCCGCGTCCACGCCACCACGTCTCTGACCTCCGCCCGCTCCATATCCGGCTGCGTCGAGCGGGTATCCCGCGGCGTTTCAGGCGGCATCTGCGACCGCGCGTCCGGCGGCGCGAACAGATCCTTATCTGGCGGAGCCGGCACGCTCCTAGGATATGTCTATGGAGACACCACGCGCGATCGACTGGGACACGGCTCAACGCGTCGGCGAGCTGATCGCGGGCTCTCCGCCTTATGGCGGGGTCTGGAGTCGGTCCGCACAGCCACTCGCACACGACTTCGCACGGCGCGTCAGCGACTACACGGGCCTCGAGCTCCCCGCGAAGCTGCCGCCCCTGGAGATGGTCGACCGGCCGGGCTGGATCGCTGCGAACCTGCAGACGATGCGCCCGCTGTTCGATCCACTCGTCGATCGCCTCGGCGCCGCGGGCGGCGACGGGCTGTTGTCGGGCCCACTGCACACAGTGTCCGGGCATCTGCTCGGCGCTCAGCTGGGCGCCGTGACGGGCATGCTGTCCCAGCGCGTGCTCGGCCAGTACGACCTGTCCCTGCTCGATGCCTCCGTGCCGCCGCGCCTGCTGCTGCTGGCGCCGAACCTCGCCGCGGCCGCGCGCACGCTCGGGGTCGATCGCGACGAGCTGATCGCCTGGGTGGCGATCCACGAGATCACCCACGCCGTGCAGTTCTCCGGCGCGCCATGGCTGCGCGAGCATCTCGGGGGGATGCTCCGAGAGCTGCTCGACGGGCTGCAGATCGCGCCCGCCGGGCGATCTGCGGACGGGGGCGAGGGGGACTCGACCGAGGAGGACGGCGACTCCTCCTGGCTGGGGGACGTCCGCGCGTTGCTCGACCGTGCCCGCGACGGCGAGTTGCGAACGCTGATCGATCGCGCCCGCCACGGTGAACTGCTGCGGATCGGGCTCGGGGACGAGCGCTGGCAGCTGGTCGAGCGCATGCAATCGACGATGTCCTTGATCGAGGGGCACGCCGAGCACACGATGGACGCCGTCGGCGTGGATATCCTGCCCTCGCTGCCGCGGCTGCGCGCCGCGATGACCCGCCGCCGGGAGTCCCGCGGGCTGCCCTGGCGGGTACTCGAGCGGGTGCTGGGCCTCGAGCTGAAGATGCGCCAGTACGAGGTCGGACGGCGCTTCTGCGACGCGGTCGTCGACGCGGGCGGTCCCGAGCTGCTGATGGTGGCGTGGCGCTCGCCTGAGGAGTTGCCCAGCATGGCCGAGCTGGACGAGCCCGCGCGCTGGATCGAGCGTATTCGCGTCCCCGCCTGACCGCATGAGCAGCACCCGAACGCATGTTCCTTATGCTACAAGCGTGTAGTCCCGCAAGCGGCTTGTTCACAGGGAATTCACGCGACATCGGTATCCGTCTGTAACAATCTCTGCGAGTCGGGTTACAAACACATGTTCGGTGCTAAGCTCGGAAGCGAGCCTCCGAACGAGAGCAACGGTAACCATCCTCGCAACGAGGAACTCACGACAAGGAGACCCCCTCCAAAATGGCTTCAGCAGACACCACCTCTCCCCGCACCACGAAAGCCCGCAAAAACACTGCGCCCGCAAAACGCGCAACCACCACGAAGCGCACCACCACGCCCGCCGCCAAGAGCTCCGTCGCCGAGCGCGCGGTCCTGATCCCCGTCGGCGCGGCCCTGATCGCCCGCGACAAGGTCGTCTCGGGCGTGAACGACACGATCACAAGCTACTCGAGCACTTCTAAGACCCAGGCGCAGCTGCGCAAGTTCGAGCGTCGCGGCAACACGGCCCGCAAGCGCATCGAGCGCGAGCTGCGCAAAGCACGTACCAGCGTCGAGCGCGAGCTGCGCAAGCGCCGTCAGGACAGTGCCGAGCTCGCGGACCGTCTCCAGGGGCGCATCCAGAGCCTGGTCTGATCCAGACCCATCAACTTCCCCCGCCCCGGGACTGAGGAGAACCGGGGACACCGCCTTCAAATGCGGTGGTCGGGACAGTCTGCCGGCCTCATATTCCGCCGGCGGAAGTAGCACCCTCTCCTCCCCAGCCCTCGGAGCGACCCCCGCTCCGAGGGCTTTTTATGGGACTCAACGCGACGAACTGCACCGCGCCGGCGATCCTCGGAGCGTCCCCGTTCCCAGAGCTTTTTCGTCAGCCCACGCATGGGTGCGCCGGACCGGGATCGCCGGTTTGCCACAATGAGTTCCGTGACCGACAAGCAGCAGATCAGCACGGCCCTGGAGGCGGTGATCGACCCCGAGCTGCGCCGCTCGATCGTCGAGCTCGACATGGTGCGCTCGATCGACGTCTCCGCCAACGGCGTCGTCGACGTGACCGTCTCGCTGACCACGCCCGGCTGCCCGATCAAGGGCCATTTCCAGACCTCGGTCGCCCAGGCCGTCTCGGCGCTGGAGGGAGTCACGCACTGCAACGTGTACTTCGACGTGCTCGACGACACCCAGAAGGCGGCGCTGCAGCAGAAGCTCGGGCGCGGCAGCCTGCCCGACGGCGCGCTCGCGCGGGTCGCCAACGTGCTGTGCGTCGGCTCGGGCAAGGGGGGAGTCGGCAAGTCCACGCTGACGGCCAACCTCGCCGCCGCGCTGGCCGGCGAAGGCAAGCGCGTGGGCATACTCGACGCGGACGTCTGGGGCTACTCGATTCCGCGCATGTACGGGCTCGGGTCCACCCGCCCGCCGGTGTCGGCAGAGCGCAAGATCCTCCCGCTGGAGGCACACGGCGTGAAGGTGATGTCGATCGGCTTCTTCGTCGCCGAGGACGCCGCCGTCGTCTGGCGCGGACCGATGCTGCACAAGGCGCTCACCCAGTTCTTGCAGGACGTCGACTGGGGCGCGCTGGATCACCTGCTGATCGACCTGCCCCCCGGTACGGGCGATGTCTCGATGACGCTCGCCCAGCTGCTGCCCCAGGCGCAGTTCGCGATCGTCACGACCCCCCAGCCCACGGCACAGCGCGTCGCCCGGCGCGCCGCGGAGATGGCGAACAAGGTCTCGCTCGAGATCTGCGGGATCATCGAGAACATGTCCGGCTTCACCACGCCCTCGGGCGAGCGCTTCCAGATCTTCGGCGAGGGCGGCGGCCAGGAGCTGGCCGACGAGCTGGACGTGCCGCTGCTTGGCAAGGTCCCACTGACGATGCCCCTGCGCGAGCACGCCGACAGCGGCGTGCCACTCGTGATCGAGGACCCCGACGACCCGGCATCCCAGGCGATCCGCCACGCCGCTCGCGGCCTGATCGCGATGGCCGCCCCGCCACCACCGCCGGCATTGCCCACGCTGCCGCTCATCCAGGTAGCCGGCGGGGTGGGCGTTGGGACACCTGTCCCAACGCCCACTGCTCCCACACCTGCCGCGGAGCGAAAACCGGCGGGCATGTCGCTGCCGATGGCTTAGCCGGCGATCGCGGGCCCAGTTCCTGGAGACATCCTGCTCGATCGCTTGACAAGCGCAGTACCGAGCTGAGAGGAATATCGTCTGTATGCCTGTACCAGGACCATCACAACAGCAGGACAACGAGGCCGCACTGAAGGAGAACGCGCCCACGGACGGCGTGGCGCCCCCAGACGGCGCCGCGCCCGCGAACGGAGCGCCTCCGGATGTGACCGCTGCCGCACCCCAGGATGGAGCGCCCACGGACGGCAGCACCCCGCCCGCTGACGGCATCGTCGAGATCGACGAACGCCGCGCCAAGATGGAGCGGCTGCGCGCCGAAGGGATCGACCCCTACCCGCCGGTCAGCCTGTGGAGCACGCGCACGCGCATCGCCGATGTGCTCGCCGCGCATCATGACTCGGACACGCTGGGGGCCGGCGAGCACCCGGAGCTGAGCTACCAGATCGCCGGGCGCCTGATCTCCCGGCGCGGGCACGGCAAGACGGCGTTCTTAGACGTGCGCGACCTGTCGGGCACGATCCAGGTTGTCGTGCGCGTGGACGCACTCGGGCAGGGGACCTACGACCGCATCCTCGGCCTCGACATCGGCGACATCGTCGCGATCGATGGCTGCGTGTACGTCACCCAGCGGGGACAGCTCGCGCTCGCCGTGAAGGAGTGCACGCTGCTGACCAAGACGCTGCGCCCGCCGCCCGACCGCCACCACGGCCTCGGCGACACCGGCACCCGCTATCGCTACCGCGAGCTCGACCTGCTCGCCAACGAGGACACGCGCGAGCTGTTCATCACGCGCCACAAGATCGTGTTCGAGATCCGCAAGTGGCTGAACGAACGCAACTTCATCGAGGTCGAAACCCCCGCGCTGCAGTCGCTCGCCGGCGGCGCCGGCTCGCGGCCGTTCACGACGCACCACAACGCCCTGGACCGTGACCTGTACCTGCGCATCTCCGTCGAGCTGTTCCTGAACCGCTGCATCGTCGGCGGCATGGAGAACGTGTACGACATGGGCAAGGTCTTCCGCAACGAGGGCATCTCCCCCAAGCACTCGCCGGAGTTCACGATCATTGAGTTCATGTGCGCCTACTCTGACTACAACGACGTGGCCACCGTCACCGAAGAGATGTTCCGCGACGTCGCCCAGCGCGCGCTGGGGCGGACGGTGATCAAGCGGGGCGGTGAGGAGATCGACCTGGCCAAGCCCTGGCGGCGGGTGACGATGCGCGAGCTGATCCTCGAGCGGACCGGCCTGGACTTCATGGAGTCCACGCGCGAGCAGCTCGCCGAGGTGCTCGACGAGCCGATCGATCCCGCGGCGACGTGGGCCGAGGTCGTGGCGGACATCTACGCGGAGAAAATCGAGTCGACGATCAACCAACCGACGCATGTGTTCGACTTTCCCCTGGAGCCTTTCCCGATCACCAAGCGCCACTCCGAGCACCCCGAGCTGGGAGAGCACTTCGACGCGGTGATCGGCGGCGTCGAGCTCGTCTCGGGCGACACCGAGCTGAACGACCCGGTCGATGAGTGGCAGCGCTTCGTCGACCAGCGCAAGCGACGGGCAGTGGACGACGGCGACGTGCCCCACCCCAACGACGACGAGTACACGCGCGCGCTGGAATACGGCTACTCGCCGACGGCGGGGGGCGGGATGGGAGTGGATCGCCTGGTGATGATCCTCACCGAACGCGACACGCTGCGCGAGGTTATCCCCTTCCCGATCGTGCGGGATTTGCAATGAGCCCCTCCTCAAAGCTCGACCTCGATCCCGGTGTGATCGCATCCTGCCGGGCCGCCGCGACCCAGATCGCGCGGCAGGTGGGCGAGGAGATCGCCGACAAGACGACCGTCTCGGTCGAGCGCACGGTCGCGCGCCTGCTCGGGGTGGACGGGGCCAACGAGCTGGATATACCGATGCCGAACGTGCTCGTCGACCACGTGAGCGACCGCGGGGAGCTCGGCAAGGGCATCGGTTACTGGCTGGGCAACGCGCTGCTCGACGACGAGAGCCGCTCGCCGCAGCAGATCGCCGAGGCGGTGGACGCGGGCGTGCTCGAGCTGTGCGCGCTGCCCCGCGCCCAGGACGGCGCGATCCACGAGCGGATCACGCGCGAGTGCGAGCAGCACCTGAGCGAGATCGCCGCGCGCATGGCCGAGCGCCGGGAGCTGCGCGAGCGCCTGGGCGAGAGCCCGCCGCCCCTGCGCTACGTGCTGACGGCGACGGGCAACGTCTATGAGGATGTCGTGCACGGCCTCGCCGTCGCGCAGGCCGGCGGGGACATCGTCGCGGTGATCCGCTCGACCGCGCAGAGCCTGCTCGACTACGTCCCCTACGGCCCCACCACCGAGGGCTACGGTGGGACGTTCGCCACCCAGGAGAACTTCCGCATCATGCGCGCGGCCCTCGACGAGTGGTCTGAGGCGAACGGGCGCTACGTGCGCCTGTCGAGCTTCTGCTCGGGACTGTGCATGCCGGAGATCGCCGCGATGGGCGCGATCGAGGGCTTCGACAACATGGTCAACGACGCGCTCTACGGGATCCTGTACCGCGACATCAACCCCGTGCGTGGCCTGATCGACCAGCGCGTCTCGCGCATGGTCAACGGCTGGTTCGGCGTGGTCATCAATACGGGCGAGGACAACTACCTGCGCACCGCCGACGCGATCGAGGCAGCCCCCTCGGTCACCGCGTCGCAGTTCATCAATCGCCAGCTGGCCCTGGACTCCGGAGTGCCCGACGAGCAGATCGCGCTGGGCGACGCGTTTGAGATCGACCCGCCCGTAGTCAACAGCCTGCTGCTCGAGTGGGCCCAAGCGCAGCTGACACGGGAGCTGTTTCCCGAGTGCCCGGTCAAGTACATGCCGCCCACGCGGCACATGGATGGCAACCTGTTTCGCACGCACGCCACCGACTCGCTGTTCAACCTCGTCACGATCGCCACCGGACAGGGCATGCAGACGATCGGCGTGCCGACCGAGGGGATCTTCACCCCGCACGTGCACGATCGCGTGATCGGCCTGGAAAATGTCAACTACGTGTTCGACGCCGCGCGCGATCTCGGCGAGGAGATCGAGTTCAGGCACGGAGGCATCGTGCAGACGCGCGCCCAGGAGGTGCTCGCAGGCGCACACGTGCTGCTGGAGCGAATCGCCGAGCACGGCCTGTTCGCGGCTCTTGGCGAAGGTATGTTCGGCGACGTGTCACGGCATGTCGCCGAGGGACGCGGAACGCAAGGGATCGTCGATACCAGCGAGGGCTACCTGAACCCGATCACCGAGCTGATGCATGGAGCGTCGAGCCTTGCCTGAACACGCCGCGTCTGCCAATTCCGTGGACCTCACGCGGGTCAAGCCCTACGCCGACCACCTCGGCGACGGGATCGTGCAGCTCAGCTTCACGCTGCCCGTGCCCTATGGCCTGGCTGCACGCAAGGCCGCGCAGGAGTGGGCGGCGAAAATGGGGTTCGCTTACCCAGAGGTCGTCCACTACCAGGAGCTGACTGACGGCTACACGTACTTCGTCATGTTCGGCGAGGCCAAGCACACCGTCGACTACGCGTCGTTGAGCGACGAAGTGTTCGACATCGAATACATGAGCGAGGACGAGATCGAAGCGTTCGCGCGCGAGCGCATAGGGCGCCCGGTCGTGGTCGTCGGCGCGGCCACCGGCACCGACACGCACAGCGTCGGCATCGACGCGATGCTCAACCTCAAGGGCTTTCATGGCCACCACGGCCTGGAGGGCTACAAGTCCTTTCAGACGCACAATCTCGGCAGCCAGGTGCCCAACAGCGTGCTCGTCTCCAGGGCGATCGACCTCGACGCCGACGCGATCCTCGTATCGCAGACCGTGACCCAGCAGAACCTGCACATCTCAAACCTGACCGAGCTCGTGGAGATCGTCGAAGCCGAGGGCCGGCGCCGGCAGCTGATCCTCACCTGCGGCGGCCCGCGCGTGTCCAACGAGCTGGCCAAGGAGCTCGGCTACGACGCCGGGTTCTCGAAGGGCACATACCCGCACCACGTGGCGAGCTTCATCGTGCGCGAGCTGGCCGCGCGCGTGGCGGAGGAGCCCGGGGTATCCGACGGGGCGCAGGACGCTTCGACCGCGAATGACTGAAGCCGCGGCCGGACGGCTGACCGACCTGCTGGCCGGTACGCGCAGACTCGCGCTGGTCGGTCTGGCCAAGAACACCGGCAAGACGCAGACGCTCGCTGCGATCCTGGCCGAGCACGCCGCCGCCGGCCGGCAGGTGGGCGTCACTTCGATCGGACGCGACGGTGAGGAGCATGACGTGATCGACGCGCGCATCGACAAGCCGCGCATCCATCTGCAGGCCGGCAGCCTCGTGGCCAGCACCGGTGCGCTCTTGCGCGCGAGCGGTCTCGCGCACGAGCGCCTGGCGCTGACCGGCATGCGGACGCCGCTCGGGGAAGTCGTCATCGCCAAGCTCGCAGAGCCGGGCATCATCGAGGTGGCGGGGCCGAGTAGTGCTGCCGATGTGCTCAGCGTGAGCGAGACGATGACCGAACATGGCGCCGAGCAGGTGCTGATCGACGGCGCGATCGATCGCCGGGCGGCGTCCTCTCCAGCGGTCGCCGACGGACTCGTGATGGCCACCGGCGCAATCCTCGGCGAGGACATCGAGCAGGTCATCACGGTCACCAAAAATGCGGTCGACCTCGTCAGGCTGCCCCGGTCAGACGAGGCCGAAGTCTCGCTGCCGGGACGTCTCGTCTTGAACGGCGAGCCGGGTGAGATCGCAGCGCTGCTGACAGAGCATCCGCGCGCGAGCACATTCCTCGTGGAGGGCGCTCTCAGCGAGCGTTTTCTGGAAGGACTGCTGTCCGCCCGCCCGCAGCGGGCCGGGCGCGAGCTGAAGATTGTCGCGGGCGATCCGACGAAGGTGTTTCTCTCCCGCCGCGGACCGAGCTGGTATGAGCGTCAGGGACTTTCGATCGCGGTCCTGAACACGATCGAGCTGATGGCGATCACGGTCAACCCGGTGGCACCGCAATCACATCGCTTTGACTCTCAGCGACTGCGCGAGCTGATCCAAGCGGCAGTCCCCGGCGTGCCGGTCCTGGACGTGCTGGACCCGTCCTACCGCACCGCGCCCAGGACCTGAGTCCATCCATCCGGCGTGCCACGCGCGCGCGTGGCCCACACTGGGTCTGTCCTCCACGCCCCCGCACGTAGCAGGCGCACACCCGCGCGCCTAGCTCCTATTTGCTGGCGTTGGCGAAGTAGTCGGCGTTGATCTGAGAGTACTTCTGCCACTCCTCCGGGAGCTGATCCTCGGCGAAGCAAGCGTCCACGGGACAGGCCTCGACGCAGGCGTCGCAGTCGATGCACTCCTCGGGGTCGATGTAGAGCATCTCGGCCGCGTCGTATCCGGGCTCGTCGGGCGTGGGGTGGATGCAGTCGACGGGACAGACCTCGACGCAGGAGTTGTCCTTGGTGCCGATGCACGGCTCGGCGATCACGTAGGCCATTCGCTTCTTTCCTGTTGGGTTGCTGAATCTTCCGGGAGACGCGTCATCGACGTGAGTATTTTAGAGATGGCGTCCACCGGCCGGGCTCAGAGCCCGCTCATCGTAGACGAGCACCATCATAAATGATTGCGGGGTCAATCATCTCCGTGGACGACTCCGCTAGGTTGGGGCGATGCTGCTCCTAACCGGTGCGACCGGCCAGGTTGGCTCAGCACTGCTGCGTCGGCTCGTGGACGACGGAGCCGACGTGCGCTGCCTGGTGCGCGACCCGCGCCGGCTGGGGACGATGCGCGTGCGCGTGCAGATCGCGCTCGGCGACCTGACCGACCCGCCCTCGTTTCGCAACGCGCTGCGGGGAGTGGACACAGTCGTGCATCTGGCCGCGACGATCCGCGACCAGCCGAACGGCTCGATCGAGGAGCTCAACGGGATCGCGACCTGGCGCATCGTGCGCGCGGCGCAGCGCGCCGGGGCGCAGCGGTTCGTGTTCTTCTCGGCGCTCGACGCCTCCGCTCACCACCGCACCCGCTTTCACCGCGCGAAGGCCCTCGCCGAGCAGGCCGTGCGCGAGTCCGACCTGGACTGGACCGTGTTCGCACCCTCGATCGTCTATGCGCCTCACGACGCGTGGCTGACGCTGCTGGAACGTCTGGCGCTGCTGCCCGTGATGCCGCTGTCGGGCATGGGACGCGCCAGCTATCAGCCGATCTGGACCGAGGACGCCGCCGCATGCGTGATGGCGGAGCTGGGCGCCCCCTCAGGCGAACGTCGGCGGTATGAGCTCGCGGGCCCCGACACGCTGACGCACACCGAGATCGTCCGGGTCGTGCTGGACTCCCTCGATCGGCCCCGGCCGCTGTTGAAGGTGCCCACGCCAATCGTCTCGCGCACCCTGCGCCTGCTGGAGTCGACACTCGGCCCGCGCGCGTTCGCGACCTGGGACGAGGCCGAGCTGATGGAGTGCTCGATGGTCTCACGATCGGGCGCCGGCGACGCCGAACGCCTCGGGGTTATACCCAAGTCGATGCGGGTCGTCCTGGATCCCAGCGAGTCACCCTGCTGACAGAGCTCATCGAGATCTGGCCGAGCCCTCGCGGGTGGCAGTCCGACGCGCGGTGACCGCGGCGCAACGCGTCAGCGATTATGCGACGTTTTGAACATTCAGCTCATCCCCGGTGTCAGGCGCTCGTGCCATTACGATGGCCGGCTCTGCCCAAGCGGCTGCGCCCGTACGTGAACTCGATGACCTCACCGGCGATATCCAGGCGGGTGCGGCGCTCCCGCCCACGGCAGCGCCCACCCCGGCCCGACTTACGCCGCCGATGCGTCAGGCCACCGCGAAGTCGGGGCGGCGCCCGGCCCACGGCAGCGCCTCTTCCAGCTGTGAGGCCAATGCCAGCAGCGCGGCCTCCCCGGCAGGTCGCCCGACGAGCTGCACGGCCAGCGGGAGCCCGTCCTCGCCCTCGAACAATGGCAACGAGATCCCCGGCTGCCCGCTGGCGTTGAACACGGGGGTGAAAGGAGTGAACAGGCCCGAGCGGGTGAACGTGGACATCGGGTCGGGCGCGGCGGTGTCGAGCGTGCCCAGCGGCAGCGGGCGCTCGGCCAGCGCGGGCGTGAGCAGCATGTCGTAGGGCTCGAGGAAAGAGATCAGCCGCCGGGAGAACCGCTGCAGCTGCGCGTCGACCCCGATGCCCTGCGCCGCGTTGAGCTGCTTGACCATCGAGTAGATCGCCCAGCTCATCGGCTCCATGTCCTGCGCCGCGGGCTCGTGCCCGGCCACGATGCCGGAGTAGGTGATCGCGAGCGAGACGTGGATCGCGAACACCACGCCGAACAGCTCCGAGAGACCCTCCACCTGCCACGGCGGGTCGACCTCCTCCACCTCATGCCCAAGCGAGCGCAGCAGCTCAGCCGCGTCCCACACCGCACGCGCGCAGACCGGGTCCACCACCGCGGCGGCCGTCGGCGCCAGCGTCGTGGCCGCGATCCGCAACCGGGTGGGCGGGCCTCCGGTCATCGCGGCGGCGGCGAGGGCAAACGGCTCGGAGGGAGGCGGCGCCCAGGTGGCGTCTCCGACCTCGTAACCGGCGAGCACGTCGAGAATCGCCGCCGTCTCGCCGACCGTGCGAGTGAGCACACCGTCGATGCTCAGCGGATAGGCGCCCAGGTCGGGGGCCGCCGAGATCCGTCCGCGCGCGGGCTTGAGGCCCACCAGCCCGCAGCACGCCGCGGGAATGCGAATCGAGCCGCCACCGTCGTTGCCATGCGCGACCGGCACCATGCCCGCCGTGACGGCTGCGGCCGCGCCACCCGAGGAGCCGCCGGGGGTGCGCTGCAGATCCCAGGGGTTGCGCGTCGGACCGAAGATGCGGGCCTCGCTCACGGGCAGGATCCCGTACTCGGGCAGCGTCGTCGTGCCCACGATCACGAACCCCGCGTCGCGCAGACGCCGCGTGACGTTGTGATCGCGGGAGGCCACGTGCTCGGCCATCAGCGCGCAGCCCTCGGTGAGCCGCAGTCCGCTCACTGCGCGGTTGTTCTTGATCGCGATCGGCACGCCCGCGAACGGGCGCTCGTCGCCGGAGCCGATCTCATCCGCTGTTGCCAGCGCGCGCTCGGCGTCGATCTGCACGAACGCGTTGAGCTCGGGGTTCAGCTCCTCGATGCGCTCGAGCGAGATCTCGACCAGCTCACGCGCGGAGATCTCCCCGGAACGGACCATCCCGGCCAGCTCGCCGGCCGGACGAAACATCAGATCGCCGTCTCCCACGTTGCTCCTCCTCCTCTGTCTCGGGGCGAACAGCTCGCCGTCCGCTGCGGCCAGCCTATTGGACGAGCACGCGGGTGGTGCGGGCACGGCGAGTCGCGGGGCGATTCCTGCGACGATATGCCTCTGCTCACAAGGCAGCCGGGCGGGCGGGCCCTTCAATACTTCAAGCCCAGAAAGCGAGTGCCATGAGCGCGGTTCAGACAGCATCAGAGGTTCAGTCGGGCCTGGAAGGCGTCGTCGCCTTCGCCACCGAGATCGCAGAGCCGGATAAAGAGGGTGGCGCACTGCGCTACCGCGGCGTCGACATCGAGGACCTGGTCGGCGCGGTCCCCTACGAGCAGGTCTGGGGCCTGCTGGTCGATGGCAGCTTCAAACCCGGCCTGCCTCCGGCCGAACCGCACGCGCTGACCGTACGCTCGGGCGACCACCGCGTCGACGTGCAGTCGGCGCTCGCGATGCTCGCGCCCGAGTGGGGTTTCGGGCAGCTGATCGACATCACCGACGAGGAGGCCCGCGACAATCTCGCGCGCGCCTCGGTCATGGCGCTCTCGTTCGTCGCCCAATCGGCGCGCGAAGCGGGCCAGCCGCCGGTGCCCCAGTCGGAGATCGACCAGGGTCAAACGATCCCCGAGCGCTTCCTGATCCGCTGGCGCGGGGAGGCGAACCCCGACCACGTCAAGGCGATCGACGCGTACTGGGTCTCCGCCGCCGAGCACGGCATGAACGCCTCCACGTTCACCGCGCGCGTCGTCGCCTCCACCGGCGCGGACGTCGCCGCCGCGCTGTCGGCTGCCGTCGGCGCACTGTCGGGTCCCCTGCACGGCGGCGCCCCCTCGCGCGTGCTGAAGATGCTCG
Source organism: uncultured Solirubrobacterales bacterium (assembly GCA_963749285.1). Classification (GTDB taxonomy): domain Bacteria; phylum Actinomycetota; class Thermoleophilia; order Solirubrobacterales; family Solirubrobacteraceae; genus Palsa-744. The sequence continues at coordinate 234,588 of CAVVMD010000003.1, forward strand.
AGGAAGTGGAACAGACCGGCGACGCCGAGCGTTGGGTCTCAGACGCCCTCGACCGCGGCGATCGCCTGATGGGCTTCGGCCACCGCATCTACCGCGCCGAAGACCCGCGCGCGCGGGTGCTGCGCCGGACCTGCAGGGAACTCGGCTCGCCGCGCTTCCAGGCCGCCGAGGCGCTCGAGCAGGCGGCGCTCGCCGAGTTGCACGCCCGCCGGCCCGATCGGGTGCTGGCCACGAACGTCGAGTTCTGGTCGGCCGTGGTGCTCGATCTGGCGGAAGTCCCGCCGGACCTGTTCACGCCGATGTTCACGTGCGCGCGCGTGGCCGGCTGGTCGGCGCACATCCTCGAGCAGAAGCGCGAGGCGAAGCTGATCAGGCCCACGGCGAAGTATGTGGGCGAGCCGCCGCGCGCGATCGCCAAATAATCCCGCGGCCAGTCCCGGCCAAAACCTCCCGGAGTCGGTGGGGATGAGATCGGTGTTGAAAACGCCGAGTCTCGCCCACGCGCTCTGCCGCGGTCACTGCGCGCCGGCTTGCCGGCACGCTTGGTCTCGGCCCCTCCTCAACCCGAGCGGTGGGCGCGCGCAAGCAAGGGTAAGAGGGTCCAGCGTCCGTGCCGAACCCTCTGCTCGCCCTATCGGCCGCTGGGGCGCCCGCCTGAGCGGATGGCGGAACACTCGGCGAATTGGCTATGTCCGTGTGTCTGACACGAGCCTATGCGACGCGGCCGAGGTCATACCCCGGCACGGGCTCCGGCTCGCCCATGAACAGCCACGGGTTGCATTGGCCGATGACGGCGCCGCGGAAGCGCTTGAACGGCCCGTAGACCACCCAGGTGGTGTCGACCGCTCCGTAGTACTCGACGAGACGCAGCTCGCCGGGGTGTTCCTCGGCGTGGTGCACGTGCGTCAGGCCGGCATCGAAGCGGCCGGCGAGCAGGTTGCGCGCCACGACCGGCTTGGAGGGTTGATCGATGATCGTCTCCCAAGGCGTCAGGTCAAGATAGCCGCGTGTCGCCGAGACGATCCCGAGGCTCCTCGGCTCGGCGACGTCGGTACGCACGAGCAGGCCCAGCTCCTTGGTGGGATAGATGAACGTATCGACCACGAACACCTCGGTGTGGTAGCGCTCGGTCACAAGGTGGACCTGCACGTGTGCGCTGCACTGCACGAGGAAGGTGTTCGGGCGCTCGCGCACCCGCCCGATCGCCGCGAGCAGGTCATCGACCAGCACGACCTCGAAGTCAGCGAGACCCTGGAGCTCGAGGTAGTGCAGCAGCGCGTTCTCGTGGCAGGTGCCGGACGGCCCCAATGTGATGAACGTCGGACGGGTCAATGTCTCGCGTCCTTGCGCCGGCGCGGACGAGGACCCCCGCGTGATGCGCCTCTGACGGGTCATGTCTCGCGCTCGTCAGGCTCAGGCCCCGCAATCGCGGCCGAGGGCGTGCCGGTCAGCTCCTCCCGTGCGAGGGCCTCGTCCCGCGCGATCAGCTCGTCCTCCATCCTGCACGTGGCGGCGATCAGCAGCTCGAACAGGTCGGCGCTGAAGTCGGGGGGCAGATCGACATCCGCGCCGCGGGCCAGGTAGCGCGAGCGCACCTCGGCGACGCGGTCGGGCTGCATCATCGGGATCTCGTGCGCGCGCTTGTAGAGCGCGATCTCACGGCAGATCTCAAACCGCTCGCCCAGCAGCTCCGCGATCTGCTCGTCGAGTCGATCGAGGTCGCGGCGAAACGGCTCGAGGCCGGTCGTCGGAGACGGCGCCGATCTCTCGCTCATGACAGGATCCGCCGCATCCGTGCGCTGAGTGGTTCGAAGCCGTTGCGCAGATAGAACGCCTCCGTCGCGCGTATGCCCTGGAAGCGCTCGCGCGGCAGCCCGACCTCCACGCGCGCGATTCCCTGTTCGCGGGCGAGCTCGCAGATCGCCGCCAGCAACTCGCCGCCGATCGAGCGACCGCGCCAGGAGGGGTGGACCCACAGGTCCTGGATCAGCGCGTAGCGCCCCGGCACGTGGATCGCGAGCTGCCAGCTCGCGCCGAGCACGCCGACGATCGCATCGCCGGCCTGGGCCACGAGCAGCGCTCCGGCCCCGCGATCCTCGAGCAGCGCTCGCGCGGCATCCTCCAGCGCGAGCGCCGGCGGTGCAGTGGTGCTGCCGAGCTCGATCAGCAGGTCCCCCACGCCGGCGGCGACCGCCGCGAGGTCATCCTCAGTGGCGGGGCGCACGTGCGGGCTCGGGTCCGGCGCTCGGGCCTGAGCCGACGCCTCGGGCGCCGCCGCGGCCCGCTGCGCTTCGAGCTCCGTGGGGGCCCGGGCGCTCATCGGCGCGCTCACGCGGCCCCGGCAAGCGCCGCGGCCGATGGCTCCAGCTCGACGGTCCACGCACCGGGCGCGTCGCTGCCGGTGAGAGCCTGCGCGATCGCGGCCATCGGCGCGCGCGCCTTGAGCAGGATCTCATCGAACTCCTCCCGCGGGTCGGACTGCATCACGATCGCTCCGCCCGCGCCGATCGTGGTGGCCCCGGGCCGCAGGACGATCGTGCGGATCACGATGCTGAGATCGACGCTGCCGTCGAGTGAGAAGTAGCCGAGCGCGCCGGAGTAGACGCCGCGGGCCTCCCGCTCGATGTCGTCGATGATCTCCATCGTGCGCAGCTTCGGCGCGCCGGTCATCGAGCCACCGGGGAAGCACGCGCGCACGCACTCCACCGGCGTGCGCCCGCGCTCCAACACGCCGGTGACCGTCGAGATGAGCTGGTGCACGGTCGCGTAGGGCTCTACGACCATGAGCTCCGGGACGCGGACGCTGTCGACCTCGCAGACCCGTCCGAGGTCGTTGCGCAGCAGGTCGACGATCATCAGGTGCTCGGCGTAGGTCTTCTCGTCTTGCACCAGCTCGGTGCGCAGCGCAGTGTCCTGCACGGGATCATCCGAGCGCGACGTCGTGCCCTTGATCGGGCGCGCCTGGACGCGGCGATCGCGGTCGATCGAGAGAAAACGCTCCGGTGAGGAGCTGAGCACCGCCAGCTCACCCAGCTTGAGGTAGGCGGCGAACGGGGCCGGGTTGATGCGCCGCAGCACGCGATACAGGTCAAACGGGCGAGGGCTGGCGGAAGTCGAGATCTGGTCGGTCAGACAGACCTCATAGGACTCGCCGGCGGCGAGCGCCGTCTGGCAGCGGGCGATGTCGGCGAGATACTGCTCGCGCCCGCGCCCGCAGCAGAACTTCACGGCCGGATCGGGCGCGCCGCCAAGCACCGCTCGCGCCGCGTCGTCCACCGCCATCGCCTGTGCCGCCGACCCAACCCGCGAGGATGCCTGGGGGGCGGTCTCGGGCGGGGAGGCGATGAGTCCGCGCACGAGCGCCTCCGCGTCATCCAGCCAGCGCTCGGCGTCAGCCTCCTGCTCACGACACAGCGCGAGCAGATCCGTGCGGTGATTGACATGGTCGACCGCGACGACGCGGTTGGCGAGCATCAGCGTGGCGTCGGGCAGATCGGAGCGATGCGTGTTGGAGGATCCGCAGTCCGCCTTGCACTCATAGCCCAGATATCCGACGAAGCCGCCGAGCAGGCCGTGCGTCCGCTCCGTGGGCGGCTCGATCGCCCGGTGAAAGATCTCGCGGTCGAGCACGTGGAAGATCGAGCCGCGCTCGACCGTGCTCCCAGCGGCGCGATGCGTCCTGACCATCCCCGCGACGACGTCGTACTCGAGCACGCAGCGATCGGCGCCCGCGCTCGTGCCGAGGTAGGAGCATTGCGCAAGCCGCGTCGGCGCATCGGCGCTGTCCAGCCAGAAGGCGTGCTCGGCGCAGCCGAACAGCCGCTCGAACAGCAGCTCGGTCGAGGGCTCGCCCGCGATCGAACGCACGCGCAGCCGCATGCGCCGGGCGAGCTCCGATCGGTTGCCACTGCGCGCGCGCCGGTGCGCAGCCGAGGTCGGGGAGGAGGATAGCGACGACGGCCTGCCCGCGCCATGCGCGCGTGTCGAGCGACGACCGCGCGCGAGCGCGTAGAAGTTCTCGACCAGTCTGCGACCGTGCTCGGTCGCGACCGACTCCGGGTGAAACTGCACGCCCCACAGCGGCCGGCTGCGATGCTCGATTCCCATCACCACCCCGTCGCTCGTCCACGCGGTGACACGGCCCTCAGTCGCGAGTGGACCGGTGACCGCGAGTGAGTGGTAGCGCACGACCGAGAAGTCCTGGGGAATACCCGCGAACAGACCTCTGTCGAGGTGCTGGACCCGGCTCAGGCGCCCATGCATCACCGTCGGGGCGCTCGCGACAGTCCCGCTGAGCACGTGTCCGAGACCCTGGTGGCCGAGGCAGATGCCGAGCACGGGGACCTCGCTGCAGCGCAGGATGTCCGAGCAGACGCCGAAGTCGTGCCAGCGCTCCGGGCGACCCGGCCCCGGCGAGAGCACGATCGCGTCGAAGTCCCAACGCGAGAGCGCCTGCCAGGAGACCATGTCGTTGTGGACCACGATCGGCTCCTCGCCGGAGACGGCCGCGAGCAGATGGAAGACGTTGTACGTGTAGGAGTCGTAGTTGTCGATCAGCAGCGTGCTCACAGCTCATCTCCTTTGGTCACATTGATCGCCCGGGCGAGAGCCGGGCGGACGCTCGCGTGCCGGAGGGACCCTGCCTGCGCACATCCGCCTCACCGCATCATCTCCAGGCCGAGCCCGCGCGCGCTGCGGTCGAGCAGTGTGTGCACGACGCGTTCCACCGGTTCGCCGCGCTCGCGCTCGGAGTACCAGCGCGCCAGGTGCTTGAGATAGTGCGCGAGCGGCCTGACGTCCAGGCGCTCGACAGCCAGCCGCAGGTAGCGGCGGTAGAGCTCTGACTGGACCACGGCGAAGCGATAGTCGCGATCCTCCGTGGGCCGCCCGCCGTTGGCTGAGCCGCAGCTGTGGCGCGCCCGCGCACGCGCGAGCTCCCAGCCCAGGCTCTCCTCCTCACATAGCAGCTTGGCGGGATCGAAGTCGATGTCGGGAGCGACCGGATAGGGCAGGAAGTATCCGAGTGCGAGCTGCGCGGCCACACGTTCAGGACAGGGATGGGAGCGACGTACCTCGCGGCGGCCCGGATCGCCATCGATCTGAGTGTCCAGCCACTCGGTCAGCTCATCGATCAACAGCGCCCCCGCGCTCGAGGTCAATGCGCGCTTCTGGCTCGAGACCATGCCGTGGAAGATGCTGCGGTTGGGATGGAAGCCGCCGTTCAGCTCCGGCTTCAGCTCATCCGCGAGCTTGCGGATGCTCGTCACGTGTGACACCCACTCCGAGCCGGTGACCTGCAGGGATGTCATGCCGTCGAGCTCGGGGCCGGTCATGGCGTATGTCAGCGAGCGCATGTGCTGGGTCGACAGGCCGTCGGCGCGCACGAGCGGCAGCTCTTTGAGCTCTTTGAGGCCGGTGACATAGACGATCACCCCATCCTCGCGCCGCCGCAGCGCGCCGTTGCGCAAGCCGAGCTCGGTCAGCTCGGCGGTCTGGGGCAGGTAGTCGGACTCGAAGAAGACCCTGTCGAAGGCTATGCCCAGGCGCGCCAGCGTCTTGCGCTGCCCGCCGATCACCCACGCGCGCGTCTTGTACCAGAGCTCGAGCGCCTCGCGCTCTCCACACAGAACGCGCTTGATCAGCTCATCCGCCGCGTCGTTCTGCACCTGCACCTCGCGCGAGAGCGAGTCCTCGGCCTGCTCGAGCTCGCCGGCGGCGAACAGTCCACCACCGGACACGTAGTCGGCGTAGCACTCTCCCACGAAGTGATCGCTCTTCTCATCCCCGTCGGAGAAGCCCTGGGCGTTACGCCCGCTCTGCGTGACACCGGCCATTGCCTCACCCATCGCCCGTCCCATGTCCGAGATCCGGCTGCGGCGCTCGACCTGGGCGCCCGCCTGCGTGAGCGCGGCCGCGAGCGCGTTGCCGATCGCGAGGTTACGCAGGTGTCCGATGTGCAGCGCCTTCGTGGCGTTGGCATCCCAGAACTGCACAGAGAATCGCCGCCCGTGCGCGAGGTCTAAAAGCGGCGACTCCGAGCTGCCGCCCGCCTCCAGGGCGGCGCCGGCCAGTTCGATCCAGCTGTCGTGCAGGCGCAGCCTGACCCCTTCGCTGGCGTGCTCGGAATCCACGGCGTCCACCCAGGGCTCACATGCAATCCGCTCCAGGGCCGCGAGCGAGTCGGCGTCCTCTCGCCATTGCGGCGCGCGCGGCACGAGCTTCAGATCGAAGTCCCTGTGCGGGCGTCGCGGCGCTCGAGCGGCCCAGGGAGTGGGCGCTCCCTCCCGCACGGGAATGTCCTCGAAGTAGTCAAAAAGGTTAGCGATCATGGGCAAAGTTGGATTTTCATACAGGTCATGCACCAGCCGGGGCTCGAACCCGGATCAGCGGCGTTTAAGGCCGCTCCTTTAACCGATTAAGGTACTGGTGCTCGGTCACGCCGAACGTCCGGATCACGTCCTCGGCCAGCGCTCCCAACGGGTTTGCGCACAGTCGAGTCTGCGTTGAAGGTCTATCGGGGAGGTATAGTCATTTCACAAGTTTTAGGCAAGGCAAGCTGGCATCCAGAGAGCGCTCCCGGCCGGGTCAACTTCGCAAAATGGCTTGGCCAAAGGGAAAAGGCCGAGAGAGAAACAAGATCTGAGAGCTGCAAAGAAAGAAACAGACCCCTGAGAATGAAGCTGGAAACGAGAGCGCCGAAATAGAGAGAAAAATCTATAAGAGAGAAACATCGGGGCGCATATAAAAAGGGCCCGGCATCGTGCCGGGCCCTAAGCCGATCGCACCTGGCGATCGGAGCTATCTGACGGACAGAGGTCCAGGTCCGCCGGCTACATCATCCCGCTCATGTCCGGCATGCCTCCGCCGCCGGGCATGCCGGCGCCTTCCTTCTCCGGGACCTCGGCGACGATCGCCTCGGTCGTGAGGATGTTCTTGGCGATCGACGCCGCGTTCTGCAGCGCCGAGCGGGTGACCATCGCCGGATCAATGACGCCCGCCGCGACAAGATCGACGATCTCGTTGGTGGCGGCGTTCAGGCCCTGACCTTTCTTGGCCTTGCGTACGTCGTTGACGACGACCGAGCCCTCCAGTCCCGCGTTCTCGGCGAGCTGGCGCAGCGGCTCCTCCAGGGCGCGCAGGACGATGCGCGCGCCCGTCTGCTCGTCGTCGTCTCCGTCGCCATCGACCGTGACCGACGAGGAGGCCTGCAGCAGCGCTACGCCACCGCCCGGCACGATGCCCTCCTCGAGCGCCGCGCGGGTCGCCTGCAGAGCGTCCTCGACGCGGTGCTTCTTCTCCTTCATCTCCGTCTCGGTCGCGGCGCCGACCTTGACGACGGCGACGCCACCGGAGAGCTTGGCCAGGCGCTCCTGCAGCTTCTCGCGGTCGAAGTCCGAGTCCGTGTTCTCGATCTCGGATTTGATCTGGTTGATGCGGCCCTTGATCGCCGTGGCGTCACCGGCGCCGTCGACGATCGTGGTGTTGTCCTTGGCCACGACCACGCGGCGGGCGCGCCCGAGCTGGGAGAGCTGGGTGTTCTCCAGCTTCAGGCCCATCTCCTCGGTGATCACCTCGGCGTTGGTCAGGATCGCGATGTCCTCGAGCATCCGCTTGCGGCGATCGCCGAAGCCCGGCGCCTTGACCGCGACGCCGGTGAAGGTGCCGCGCAGCTTGTTGACGACCAGCGTCGCCAGCGACTCGCCCTCGACGTCCTCGGCGATGATCAGGATCGGCTTGCCCGACTGAATCACGGCCTCGAGCACGGGCAGCACGTCGCGCACCGAGCCGATCTTCTGGTTGGCGATCAGGATGTAGGGGTCCTCCAGGGTCGCCTCCATGCGGTCCTGGTCGGTGACCATGTAGGGGGAGATGTAGCCCTTGTCGAACTGCATGCCCTCGGTGAACTCGAGGTCCATGCCGAACGTCTGGCCCTCCTCGACGTTGACCACGCCGTCCTTGCCGACCTTGTCGATCGCGTCGGCGATCACGTCGCCGATGTCATCGTCGCCGGCGGAGATCGTCGCCACGCGGGCGATCTGGTCCTTGCCGGAGACCTCCTTGGACTGCGTGGCGATGTTGGCCACGACCTGGTCGACCGCCCGCTCGATGCCGCGCTTGAGCGCCAGCGGGTTGGCGCCGGCCGCGACGTTCTTCAGGCCCTGACGGACGATCGCCTGGGCGAGCACGGTGGCAGTGGTGGTGCCATCGCCGGCGACGTCGTTGGTGGCGGTCGCCACCTCGCGCACCAGCTGGGCGCCCTGGTTGTCAAAGACGTCCTCGACCTCGATCTCACGCGCGATCGTGACGCCGTCGTTGGTGATTGTGGGCGCGCCGAATTTCTTGTCGAGCACGACATAGCGGCCCTTGGGGCCGAGCGTGACCTTGACCGCGTTGGCGACCGCGTCGACGCCCGCCTCGAGCGCTTTGCGCGCCTCGGCGCCGTACTTGAGCTCCTTGTGTGCCATGTTGAATGTTCTCCTCTGCGAGACCGCAGGATCTCGCTGCTTGAAAGTTGTTGTGTGTGTCGGGCCGGCCGGGGCCTAGAGAACCCTGGCGAGCACGTCGGACTCGCGCAGCACGAGCAGGTCCTCGCCGTCGACTTTGATCTCGGTGCCGCCGTACTTGCTGTAAAGAACCTCGTCGCCGTCGGAGACGTCGAGCGGAACGCGCTTGCCGTCGTCGTCGAGGCGGCCGTCTCCGACCGCGAGGACCTTACCCTTCTGGGGCTTCTCCTTGGCGGTGTCGGGCAGGACGAGACCAGATGCCGTTGTCTCCTCCTCCTCGATCGCCCGCACGATCAGCCGATCGCCCAGGGGCTTGAGCTTCATATCGAAAGAACCTCCGCTAGTTGGGGGAATTGCAACGCCCATCTGGCACTCCCGGGGAGAGAGTGCCAAGGACGTGCACCCAATATATAGAAGAAACCGAGAGCACGCCGGTTGGCTGTATGCGGGAAACCCGTGAGCCAGTCCTCCTGCCACAGCAGTCGGCGCCGGTTACCGCAGCCGCAGGCGTCGCGGAGGCGCCCAACAGTCAATTTTGGGCGCCGCCGAAACCTTTCATCGCCTCGGTCATACCAGCCGGCTTGTCCAGGATCTGCGAGAAGCGCACGACCGTGACGATGTCTTCGACCGAGACGGAGCGGCCGTAGATCTGTTCGAGGAAGTGGATCAGCTCCTCGTGACGGCGGAACTCGGGGTTGTCGTGCTTGATGTCGCGCGGAGAGAGGTCGGCGAGGGGCATCACCTCGACCTGGTCGATGACGGCTTCGAAGATCCGTTCGCGCGGCGAGTACTGGTAGCCGATCGTGACGAGCACGGCCTGGTTCTTGCGGTACTTGCCGGACTTGTCGCCGAGCCGGATGGTGGCCGTCTTGCGTCCCCGCAGGAGCTCGTCGGCGAAGATCGTCGAGTAGAAGTTGAGGACCTGCACGGACGGCAGGCTACCGGTTGCCGCGCTTGGGAGGTGCAGCGCTCTCACCGCGCGCGGCGGGCGCTCCCGGCTTGCGGGTGGCCTCGGGCGCGGAGCCCTCGTCCAGCAGGGCGAGAGCGCGCGCGATCATGCTCCGCTCACCCTCGTAGCTGAGCTCGGTGAGCGCCGCGCGCAGGTCGATCCAGCGTGCCTGCTCGACCTCGTCGTCGTGGTCTGAGGTCTCACCGGAGACGTAGCGGAAGAGGAAGAAGACGACCGACTTGGAGACGGTGCGGCCATCGCGCCGGTACCAGTAGCGAACCTCGCCGAGGTCGCGGAGCAGCTCGGCTGCTACGCCGGCCTCCTCGCGCACCTCACGCGTGGCGGCTCCCAAAGCGTTCTCGCCCGGGTCGATATGGCCCTTGGGCAGGCAGAGCACGCGCGCGCCCCCCGGGGCGCGCCGGACGGGCACGATCGTGACCACCTGCTCGCGTCCGGGCTCGCCGCGGATCACAACCCCGCCGGCGGAGGTCTCCTGGGCGCCTCCCTTTGCGGCGCCGGGCTTTCCACGCTTGCGCCCGGATGTGCGCGAAGAGCCGCCGGACTCAGAAGACATATCGCTCCAGCGCCCGCACGTCGTGGACCACCAGGCGCCCGCGCCCCTGGGAGATGACCCCGGCGCGCTCGAGCACGGCGAGGAAGCGGCTGGCCGACTCGCGCGAGGAGCCCGCCAGCTGCGCGAGGTCGGCCTGGGTGGCGGTGACGAGCACGTCCTCGCCGGCCGCGCCCTGCGGACGCTCTTGGACGACAAGCTCTGAGAGGACGGCCGCTACGCGGCTCTGAACGGTCTGAAAGGACTGGCGTGAGAGGCGCTCGTTGGACTCGCGCAGGCGCCGACCGAGGGCGATCACCAGGCGCGTGGAGATCTCGGGGTGCTCGGCCATCAGCCGGCGCATGTCGGGGCCGAGCACGGCCACGACGGTGCTCGGCTCGATCGCTTCGACGGTGGCGGAGCGGCGCTCGTCCTCGAACATCGCGAGCTCCCCGAAGATGTCGCCGGGGCCGAACGTGGCGAGCGTGATGACGCGTCCGTCGGAGTGCGCGCGCACGGCGCGGGCGCGACCGGAGCGCACGATGTAGCAGGTGTCGCTGCAGTCGCCCTCGCGAAAGACGACCTGACCGGGCTCGAACTCGCGCGGGACGGCGAGCTCGGCGATGCGCTGCAGGTCGCCGGGCACGAGCGTGGAGAACACCGGGACGTGCGCCAGCAGCTCGACGACCTCGGCTGAACGCATACCGGCCACAGCGCAGGGAATATCACACGTGTCGGCTTCTCCCGACCGGCTCGACGAGTGACGTGTGGCGCTATCTTCAACGGATGATTCGATCTGCGAACCACGCGCTCGTGCTCGGGCTGGCGCTGGCGCTGGCGGCTGGCGCGCTATCCGCCACCGCGCTGTCCGCCACGGCGGCGGGAGCGCGAGACGGGAAGACAATCGTCGTGAGCGAGCACTCACTGCCGCAGTCACGCGAACTCTGGGCGACGGTCGACGTGTGCAATCCGGCGGATCAGCCGAACACGGTCGGGATTCGTGGCTCGATGCCGGGAGACGGCCACGCCAAGGACGCGATGTACATGCGCTTTCAACTGCAGTACCTGGAAGCGAAAGGCAACATCTGGGTCGACCTCTCCCACGGCGCGGACTCGGGCTTCATCCCCGTGGGGGCGGCGAAGGAGGCGCGTCAGGGCGGGAGCAGCTTTCAGCTCGGGACGGCGAAGGAAAGTCCCGGGTACACGATGAGGGGCGTCGTGACATTCCAGTGGCGCCGGGCCGGCAAGGTCGTGCATCTCCTCACACGCACGACGACCGCCGGCCATCAGAGCGTCGCGGGAGCCGACCCGGCGGGATACAGCGCCGCGGAGTGCGTGATCGGCTAGAAGCCGGTTGTTCGGGAGGTCTCTACTTGGGTGGCTGGCGTCGTGAGCGGCTCGCGGTCGATGAAGATCCGCGGCCTGCGCGCCCAGGCTTGCCCGACGCCGGTGGTTTGGAATCCGATACCGGCTTGGGTCCGTCTGAGGCCGGTTGGGGATCCGACACCGGTCTGAGTTTGCCCGACGCCCGCTTGGGCTTGCCGGACGCCGGCTTGAGCTCGCTGGATACCAATTTGGGCTTGGGCGATATGGATTTGGGCTTGCCCAATGTCCGTTTGGGCTTGCCCGAGGCCGGCTTGGACCCCGGTGCCGGTTTGAGATCCGGCACCGATTTGAGTCTGCCTGAGGCCGCTTTCGACCGGGACGCCGATTTCGACCCTGACGCGGAGTTGCCGCCCAGCACGGGTTCGGGCCCCAAAGCCGGTCTGGGCATGCTCAACACCAGTCTGGGTCGGCGGTGGGCTTGCTCGATCGCGTCGACCGCTGCCTTGGGACCGGTGTAAGGGGCGAGCACGACGAAGGCGATGCGGTCAGCCAGGCACGGCAGGTAGCCCACGCGGTCGCTGGCCGCGTAGGCGCTGATGATGTGCCAGACCGCGCCGGTGACCGCCTCGCAGGCGATCTCCGGAGCGCGGCACGGTTCGGGAGCGCCCTCCGCGAGCAGTCCGGTGAAGCAGTCGATCGCCTTGGTCAGGCGGCTGATCATGCCGGGGCCTACTTCGAAGAGCTCGACGAAACCCATCCGCAGCAGGGCGGGATGAGCGACGAGATACTCGATGAAGGCGGCGACCGCGATTGGAACCGCCTCGGTCCAAGTGCAGGCGCGGCGGATGTTCTCTTTGACGACCGCGAGCGCTTCCTGGGAGAGGGCGTCGATGACCGCGAGGAAGCACGCTTCCTTGCTTGCGAAATATTTGTGGAAAGCCTCGGTGGAGAGGCCCGCGAACTGCGCGATCTGGGGGTCGGTCAGTTCGGAGTAGCCCTCGTCGAGGGTGAGGTGCACGACCGAGCTGAGCACGCGCGCACGCCTGTCCTCGCTGGCCAGGAACGCCGCCGCCGCCAGCGGGATGAACGGTGGCCCCTGCCGCGCGAACCCGTTCAGTCGCGTGGTCGACGGCGAGCGGTAGGCCTCGACCCAGTCGAGCAGTTCGTCGGCCAGGTGGCGCAGCTCGGAGACGCGGCCTTCGCGCAGGCGATTGAAGACGACGTGGCGGACGCCGCCGACGATCGCGTGCGAGGCGATCGGAGGCAGCGGCGTGGTGTCCGGAGAAGCCCTGAACGCGGCGGCGACGAGACGCTCGTAGGCGGAGCCGGCGAGATGCAGGCGTTCGCGGGCCTTCAAGCCGATGCCGAGCGAGTCGACCAGCACCAGGTGCGCACCCTTGGGGTCGGCGACGATGTCATCGAGGAATGTCTTGTAGGAGGCATGCAGGCGGTTGGCCCAGCCACGTTCGGAGTCCCATGCCTCGAGCACCTGCTTGCGTGAGCGTGCGACGACGATGTCGTAGGTGGCCAGGAAGCACTCTTGCTTGTTGGAGAACTGCTCGTAGAAGGCCCGCCGAGAGACTCCCGCGAGCCCGATCACGTGCGCGACGGTGGTCGAGGAGTAGCCACGCTCGGAGATGGACTCGATCATCCCTCCGTAGAGGCGAGCGCGTTGGTGTCTGGCAACCTCTTCGCGATTCATACCGTGTGGCCCATGGGGCAGTCTCCGGTAAAGCGGCGCTAGATCTTTTTTAGTTCCATCCATCCCCACGGTTCCAGAAGCTAGCTCAAACCAAAAAGGAATGCAAGTTTTTTATAACAGTATTCGTCAAATGTTTCCAGCCCCGTCTCCGCAACCTCCGAATGTCCGACGGACAATCGGATTCGGACAGCTACCACAGAGGCCGCATTCCAATCATCGGATATTGCTTAGAATAGGGACTTCTCGCCCCTCTGGCGCTACATCGGCGCGATCGGATGAGGCCGGCTCGCGGGGCTCCGGACGCCGCCTCCTCAGGCGCTGAGCGTGAGCCGGCGCGGCCCCAAACGAAAGCCGCAGTTGGCGAGCAGTGTCTCCCACTGTGATCCGACGGCCGGCTCGCCGTCGATCCGCTCGAACGCGAGCCGGCCGATCCGGCCGGCGTGGACGGCCTCGGCGAGCGCGCGCAGCGCCAGCTGGACCCGCTCATCGGTACCGATCGGAGATCGGCCGGCGTCGGGGGCGAGCGTGATCAGGCCACGACCGCCGCGCTCGACATACAGAACCGGCGCGCCGGCGAGGAGCACGACGTAGGCGCCGGGGACGCGCGCCGGACGGCGGCGATGACGATTCACAATATGGCCCTCCCGGCCCTTGGGCCCGGGCCAGGGGAGCGCGGCGCCGTAGGGCTGGGCAGGATCGGAGGCGGCCAGCACGAGCGCCGGCGGATGTTCGCCGGGCGTGCGCTCACCACCCGGCGCGACCGGCTGGAGCTCGCCCGGCTGCCCGGCGGGCGGGGGTGGCGAGTCAGGCCGGCGGGCGCGCAGGCGCTCGACGGCGCCCGGGAGCGCGAACTGCGCGCCGCCGAGACCCTCGACGAAGTAGCCGCGACGGCACACGCCGAGCGTCTCCAGGTCACAGAACGTCCCATACAGCGCGGCGAAGCCGCCCTCGATCCGCTCGGCCAGGACCTGCTCGCGCGTGACGATCCCGTAGCGCTCGAGCAGCAGCTCGGCGAGGACGCGCCGGCGCTCTGACGGCCCCGCCCCGCTGCGGAAGACCGGCTCGGCGAGCGACCAGCGTCCCGGCGGGTGCACGAACCCGCCGGCGCCCACGCGGGCACGACGCGCGCCGAAGCGTGCGCGTCCGGGAGCGGGCCGCCCGGTGGGGCGAAGCGCGGCGAGCCGAGGGCGATGATCATCCCTGGCCCCTACGCCACTCCCGTCATCCTCGCCGCCACTGGCTGCGCCCGCAGCAGAGCTCGCGCGAGCGAAGGACGAGCCCGCGAGATGAGGTTCGCGCAGCGGCGCCCAGGAGTCGTTGGTGACTTCGCCGGACCAGACGAGGTCGAACAAGGCCTCGCGCACGGCGACGGCGGGCAGGTCGAGCTCGGCGAGCAGATCGGTGAAGAAGCAGGGACCCGCGAGCAGGCGCGCGCGCAGGAGCTCATGTGCCGGAGCGCTCGCTCCCGCGACGGACCGATCGGGGAGCGGCCCGCGAGCGGCGCTGGACGGAGGGCCGATGAGTGGGGCGTCCTCGCGGAAGTACAGCGCCACGCGCCCTGCGCGAGGCCCGACCCCGCCCTTGGGGCCGTGTGCCCGGCCGGCGCCGATCCAGACGAGCTCCCCGCTCGAGCAGAGCGCGTCGAGCCAGGCAGGCGAGTAGGCGCCGACCCGGCGCGGCAGCACGTCGCGCTCCCAGATCTCGGCGGGTAGCGCGAGTCCCTGGAGAGGCACGAGAACCTCGCGTAGACGGTCGGGTCCGGCACCTGAACTCAGATGGCGGTCGATGCCCTGCCAAGCCGGGAGAAAGCCCGCGAGCGCGCTCTGAGGGGCAGGCTCGATCTCCTTGCGCAGGGCTGCCAGCGAAGCGCGGCGCAGGCGACGCAGAACCTCGACGTCGCACCATTCAAGACCGCTGCCGGAGGGTGCGATCTCACCGCGTGCGAGCTCACCGGCGCGCTCGAGCTCGCGCAGGACGGCGCTCGGGTCAAGGCCGTAACGGGCGCGCAGGTCTGCGCTCGTGAACGGACCGCGGGTGCGCGCGTAACGAGCGATCAGCTGGGTGAGGGCATCGTCGACGTCAGCGAGGAACGCCGCGGGCAGGCCGCCGGGCGCCACGGCGCCGAGCGCGTCGCGATAGAGCCCGGCCTCGTCGGCGGCCACGTAGCGCTGCTCACCCCCGAGGCGCAGGGCGATCGCGCGCCGTTCGCGCCGCAGCTGGGTGAGCAGCGCGTCGGAATCGATCTCCTCGAGCACGCGTTCGCGCACCTCCGCCGCCGTCAGATCGCCGACGCAGCGCAGTACGTCGTGCAGCTCGTCGCGACCGGTCGCGCGCTGAAGCGGCGAGCGGCGCTGCAGATCGTCCTGCACGCGCTCCAGGGCGCCGGGGTCGATCAGCTCGCGCAGCTCCTCCTGGCCGAGCAGCTCACGCAGCAGGTCATGGTCGAGCGACAGCGCGGCGGCACGGCGCTCGGCGGTGGGCGTGTCCCCCTCGTACATGTAGGTGGCGACGTAGTCGAACAGGAGCGAGGACGCGAACGGGGAGGCGGTCTGAGTCTCGACCTCGACGAGCGCGATCTCGCGGCTGTGCAGGCCGCGCAGGAGCTCTTCCAGCCCGGGCATGTCGAGCACGTCGCGCAGGCACTCGCGATAGGTCTCCAGCACGATCGGGAAGTCGGGGTAGCCGCGGGCTGCCTCGAGCAGGTTCTGCGCCTTCAGTCGCTGCTGCCACAGCGGCGTGCGCCGGCCGGGCCAAGCGCGCGGGATCAGCAATGCGCGCGCGGCCGCCTCGCGAAAGCGCGCCCCGAACAGCGCGGAGGAGCCGAGCTCGGCGGTGACGGTGCGCTGCAGCTCCTCGGGCTCGATCAGGACGAGCTCGGCATTCGCTGCCCACCCACCCGGCGAGGAAGCCTCGTCGGCGTCGAGGTCGGGCAGGCGCAGGACGATGCCGTCGTCAGACCACAGCGCGTCGGCCTGAAGGCCGTAGCGCTCGCGCACGCGTGCGGACAGCGCCAGGCCCCAGGCGGCGTGGACGCGCGCGCCATAGGGAGAGAGCAGACACAGACGCCAGTCGCCGATCTCGTCGCGAAAACGCTCGAGCACGATCGTGCGGTCTGAGGGCAGCACGCGCGTGGCGGCGAGCTGGGCGCGCAGGTAGTCGAGCAGGTTGCGCGCGGCACGCTCGTCGAGGTCGCAGTCGCGCTGCAGCGTCTCGGCGTCCTGCTCGACGGCCCAGCGCGCGAACGCGCCGATCTCCCGGCCGAGCTCGACGGGGCGGCCGAGCGTGTCGCCCTTCCAGAAGGGGACCGCGCCGGGGGCGCCCGGCGCCGGGGTGACGATCACGCGGTCGCGGCCGATCTCCTCGATCCGCCAGGTGGATGCGCCGAGCAGGAACGCCTGACCGGGACGGGCCTCGTAGACCATCTCCTCGTCGAGCTCGCCGACGCGGCGACCGTCGGGGAGGGTGACGGTGTAGAGGCCGCGGTCGGGGATCGTGCCGGCGTTCGAGACGGCCAGCTGGCGCGCGCCGCGGCGGGGACGGATGACGCCCGCGACGCGGTCCCAGACGATGCGCGGGCGCAGGCCGATCGTCGAGCGGTCGCCAAAACCTCCGGAGGGATAGCGTCCATCGAGCATGTCGAGCACGCGCTCGAGCAGCTCGCGGGAGAGCTCGGCATAGGGCCAGGCGCCGGTGACGAGCGCGTGGAGATCATCGACGCAGACGCCGCCGTCATCCTCGGCGGCGACGGCGATCGAGACGACATGCTGGGCGAGGACATCCAGGGCGTTGCGGGGCACGACGGTCGGCTCGATCGCACCGGCGCGCATCAGGCGGCAGACGACGGCGCACTCCAGCAGGTCGCCGCGGAACTTGGGAAAAAAGCGCCCGCGGCTGACCTCGCCGACGCCGTGGCCGGCGCGCCCGACGCGCTGCAGGCCGCGGGCGACGGACTTCGGCGACTCGACCTGCAGGACGAGGTCGACGGCGCCCATGTCGATGCCGAGCTCGAGCGAGCTGGTTGCCACCAGGCAGGGCAGCTCTCCGGCCTTGAGCAGCTCCTCGACCTTCGTGCGCTCCTCGCGCGCGAGCGAGCCGTGATGGGCGCGAGCGATCTCCGCGCCCGCGAGCTCGTTGAGGCGCAGCGCGATGCGCTCGGCGGCGCGGCGGTTGTTGACGAAGACGATCGTGGAGGTGTGTTCGCGCACGGAGCGCAGCAGCTCGGGGTAGATCGCCGGCCAGATCGAGCCTGTCGTTGACTCCCCTCCGGCCAGCGGCTCCAGCGGGTCCGGCGCGGGATCGCCGGCCGGGACATGGGCCCCAGGTTCGGCCATCGACTCGACTGGGACTTCGATCCTGAGGTCGAGCCGGGCGGGAGCGGTCGCGTCGAGGATCGTGACCTCGCGGCGGGGGCCGACGAGGAAGCGGCCGATCTCATCCAGCGGACGCTGGGTCGCGCTGAGGCCGATCCGCTGCACGCCGTGCACGTGCGCGGGGGCGGGGGCGGACGCGCGTGCGTGCGCGTCCGTCGATGATGCGTTCTCCCCCGCCGACCTACTCTCCCCTGCCGACCTACTCTCCCCTGCCGACCCACTCCCCCCCGTCGACAGACTCTCCAACGCCGACCCACTCTCCAACGCGCCACGCGATCCGCACACGAGCGCGTCCAGGCGCTCGAGCGTGAGCGCGAGGTGGGAGCCGCGCTTGGAGTGGGCGACGGCGTGGATCTCGTCGACGATCACGGCCTCGACGCCCGCGAGCATCGAGGCGGCGCGGGAGGTGAGGATCAGGTAGAGCGACTCGGGGGTCGTGATCAGGATGTCGGGCGGGTTGCGCGCCATGGCAGCGCGCTCACGCTGGGGGGTGTCGCCGGTGCGGATGCCGACGCGGACGCCGTCGGGTGGGCGGGCGATTCCTATCCCCCGCAGGGGAGCGCGGAGATTGCGCTCGATGTCGTAGGCGAGCGCCTTCAGGGGCGAGACGTAGACCACGCGCGTAGTGGCGCGTGGCGCCCCGCCCACAGCGTGTCCTGCGCTGGGCTCCGCGCTGGTGAGGAGCTCGTTCGCCGTGCTGAGACGGTCCAGCGCCCACAGGAACGCGGCGAGCGTCTTACCCGAACCGGTGGGCGCGGAGAGCAGCACGTTCTCGCCGCGCGCGATCGCGGGCCACGCCTGCGCCTGAGCGGGCGTCGGAGCGGCGAATGCCGCCTCGAACCACGTGCGGACACGATCGGAGAAGCTGGACAGGGGACTGCTGCTCGCGGGCACCGTCGGTTGAGGCTAGCGTGCTCCCGAGATGCCCGGACCGCCCCTGGACCACCCCCCAACGCGCCCGAGCGGCCACCCGAACGACGCCCGGCCGCGCGCTCACGGCGAACCGGGCCAGGTCTTCACAGGCGCCGAGCCATCAGTGGCTGCGGCGCCCGCGGAGACCTGGCATCGTCGGGGGGACGCCTCGATCTCTCCTCGAGCATCGTCGGAGAGGTGGGACGATGCTCAAGCTCGCGGCACGCCCACGTCCTGTGGGCGCTCGCCAAGCGGGGAGCATCTCTGTATGTCGCGATCTAACTTTAGTGCTGATTCACAGACGATTGCCATTGGCGTTTCTCACTCGCCGAGGAGGCCCGTAAACGCGCGAGCGGGGGGACGTGGAGGCGCTTGCCGGGGGGCTGCCGGTGCCGCTGCCGTGCCGCCGCGAGACTCCGAACGCCTGCCTGACGAAACGTCTGCCTGACAAGCAACGAGGGAGCGGCGCCATGGGCGATGCGGGCGGGGACACCTCCACGGACGCCGTTGGTCTCTGGATGCCACGGCGCGCGGCAACCGGGGCCGGCGAAGATCGCCGGCCCCGGCGCCTGCCTATGTCCTCTCAGCTGATCCGGTCGAGCAGTTCGGCCGGAGAGCTGAGTTTCAGGCCGTCCGCGAGCACTACGATCGTCTCCAGACGCGGCGAGCGCTTGCATCGCTCCAGCAGGCTGATCTCGGTGCGATGCAGATCGCAGATCGCACCCAGCGCCTCCTGAGATAGACCTGAGCGCTCGCGATGGTGACGTAGGTTCGCGGCGAACTGTTTGCGCATCCCATTGACTGTTTGCATACCTTCACTCTCCCACTAAGCAGACGGAACGTCTACCGACAAGCGTATCTGTTTGCGCGATTCCGTGCATGCACTGCGAAAAGCTCGGGTTGAAGTTCGCGATGTCTGTTTCTCACTCGCCGCGAGCAGAGCGCTCGCGCGGGCGTTCGCCGAGCGAGCCGGCACGCCCCTCAGGCAGGCGCCGGCGTTGTGGCCTGGGCGGGCGTCCGGCGTGTGGCGATGACGAGGGCCCCTCCGTCGGGGGCGAAGGAGACGGAGCTGCGGGTGACCCCCTCCGAGCGCGAGACGGCGGGACGCAGCTCGACCTCGCTGAGCACGGTCTGCATCACTCGCTTCATCTCCAGCGGCGCGAAGCTGGCGGCCACGCAGCGGCGTGCGCCGCCGCCGAACGGAATCCACGTGTAGGTGCCCGCCGAACCTTCGAGGAAGCGCTCGGGCCGGAACGCGCGAGGCTGCGGATAGATGTCCGCCCGGCGGTGCATCAGGTAGACGCATGGGGCCACGATCGTGCCGGCCGGGATCGTGCAGCCGCCCAGCCGCATCGGCTCGACGAGCCGCCGCATGACTACGGGCACGGCCGGGCACAGGCGCAGCGTCTCCTTCACGACGGCGTCCAGATAAGGGTCCTCCTCACCCGTCAGCACCTCCGCGCGCAGGCGCGCCAGCTTCTCCGGGTGGCGCAGCAGGCGCTCGAACACCCACGCCAGCGAGGTCGCTGTGGGCCCGTCTGAGAGCATCGTCACCAGTTCGTCGCGCAGCTTCTGCTCGCTCATCGGCGTGCCGTCCTCGTCGTAGGCGTGCTCGAGCATCGCGAGGATGTCCTCCCGCTCGTGGCGGTCGGGGGCCGCACGACGGCAATGGACCTCCTCGAGCACGAGCTCCTCCACGGGCGCCATCACGGCTCGGAACTTCGCGCTGGCGGTCAGCGAGCGCTGCCCGACCGCCGCCAGCAGCGCCAGGCGACGGGGGTCGTTGACCCATTGCGTGAGCTCCACGAGCCGCTCGCGCAGGCGCTCCAGGCGCTTGCCTTCGACGGCGCCGAAGACCGCCCGCATCACGACCTCCAGGCTGATCGCCTGCATGCGCGGCCACAGCGCGAACGGCTCCCCCTGCGGCCAGCGCTCGACCTCCGCGCGCGCCACCTCGGTCATCATCTCGCCGTAGGCCTGCATGCGCCGGCCGTGGAAGGAGGGCAGCAGGCGCCTGCGGTCGCCCATGTGCTCGGGCTCGTCCAGGAGCATGACCGAGCGCGATCCGAGCAGCGGGCCCAGCAGCGGGTTCGCTTCTCCCGCGCCCGCGCGCAGCAGCTCCGGAGCGGTGGTGAACACCTGCTTGACGTGCTCGGGGTTGGTCAGGAACACCCACGGGCGCCCGCGTCGGACCCGCAGCGTGAAGATCTCGCCGTAGCGCCGCTCACAGCGCTCCATGAAGGAGAGCGGGCGCAGCGCCCAACCCGTCGCCTGCAGGGCACTGGGCATACGCGGTCCGGGAGGCAGCACCGCGCGTTCACCGGCGCCCGGGAGCACATTTTTCAAGGTACTCATGTTCTCACTCTCCGTTTCGCCTCATATGTTTCTCTTTCGCCTTGGCCCAGCGCATGTTTCTCGCGCCCTTCATGTAACCGCCGAGCAGTACTTGAACCCGTCGCGTGTGGCGACCGTGAGCAGCTTCTGGTGCACGAGCTTTTTTGAAGCGCTCAGCGCCCGAATGCCCGCGGCGTCGTTGGCCTTTGCGTCGCGGCCAAGTTCGAAGAGTTCCTCCATCAACGTCCTTCTGTATGCGATCAGCTGCTGCCAGTCGCGTGCGATCGAGGCCGGTGGCGCGAGCTTGCCCAGTTCCATCACCGCCGCCTGCTCGAGGGCCGCGCGTGGAGGGGCGAAGCGCGCGATTTCACGCATACTCAGATTTGCGGGACTGATGGCGGCGAGCTTGGTGTCGAGTCGTTTGCAGATGGTGTCGGCCCTGGCGATCAATTGCGACCGCGCCGGAGAGCCCTCAGCGCTGGAAGGAGGTGACCCTGCCGGCCGGGCGTGGCTGGAGGAGAGCGCTTGGCCAGACCCGTTGGAAGACGTTTGGCTGGACTTGGTTTCGCTTGTCCCGCCACTGCACCCGCCCGCCGCGAGCGCGGCCGCGACAAGCACAAATGACACGCTCACCCTCAAGCACGACGGTACGCCACGCCACACTTGCGTTCGTTCAAGCTCCATATGGTGTGACTATGCCTCAGCCCACACTGCAAGTCAAGGAAAGCGGAGCAATGTCTCCTACTCAACCGCAGAAACATCATGGGTCCGGCTGGATCGATTGAGGGTAAACAGAAGTCGCATTGTTTCTCTCTTCTATTTCACCTCGTATGTTTCTCTTCTTGATTTCGCTTGCCCAAGCGGTTTTAGATCGCTCCGCCAGACTTCATGCCTCGCAGGCTCCCGACTCGCTTGCGATCTCTAGCGCTCAGAATAAGATACTGCGATGGTCCGGATGCGCGTGAGCGCTGACAAACTCTTGCGAATGTTTTTGAAGAGCTTACGAGGCGGAGTGGGGGAAGCACGATGAAGCTGGGTGTTATCTACGAGCCGTCGTCCAATGCCTACTACCGGGCGATCATCCCGATGCAGGCGCTGGAAGGACGCGGCCACACGGTCGTGTGGCCGACCAAGGTCGACGATGTTCCCCTACGCGAGTTCCTTGGCTGCGATCTGGTGCATTGCTACCGGCGCCTGGACCGCTTCGGCGATCTGCGCAAGCTCTCCGAACGCGGCGTCGCGATCAGCTTCGACAACGACGACGACTTCGCCGCGGCCGAAGTCAGCGACGGCGGCAAGGGCCTGCAGGGACATCGCTACAACAAGGAGATCTTCCGGGAAGTCCTCCAAGCAGCAAGGCTGGCGGACCTCACGACCACCCCGAACGAGCTGCTTGCCGAGCGCTACCGCTCGGCGGGAGTCGACAACGTGGCCGTGATCGAAAACCACCTCCGGCGCGACATGTTCGGCTTCGGCTCCAAGTCCAAGCACGAGGGTGTCATCGTCGGCTGGGTCGCCGGCCGCGAGCACAAGCTCGACCTCGAACGGCTACCGGTCGCAGACGCCCTCAAGCGGTTGCTCGAGGTCCATCCCGATCTGCGCATCCTCACCGTCGGCGTGCGCCTGCCGTTGCACTCCGAGCGCTACGAGCACATCCTCGACGTCCATTTCCACGACCTGCTGAAGATCACCGGCAGGATGGACATCGGCATAGCGCCGCTGATCGACACGGCCTTCAACCGCTCACGCTCGAACGTGAAGCTCAAGGAGTACAGCTCCGCGGGCGCCATCTGGCTCGCCTCTCCGGTGGGACCGTATCGCGCTCTCGGTGAGAAGCAGGGAGGGCGCCTGGTCGCCGACCATGACTGGTTCTCGGCGATCGACGAGCTCATCCGCAACCCCCGCCAGCGTAAGCGCCTCGCCAGACGGGCGCTCAAGTGGGCCAAGACGCAGACGATCGACCATCACGCCCAAGCCTGGGAGAACGCATTCCTCGACGCGACCGAGCGTGCCCAGCAGCGAAACGACGTCCCCATGCGCGCGGCAGCTGCCGCGCGCTAAGGGCCTATCTCGCAAGGCCCGCACGTCTGGACAGCCCTCCGGCACCCGTTACGCGCGAGAGCTTTGTCCTCGGGCTCGACATGGCACCACCATGCCTTCGCCCTTGCGTCCGCGCTCCGCTCGACCCTAGAACGCCCCAGCCGCACGTCCCTTTTGGGATAGGCCCTAGCCCTACTCACTTGCTTTCACGGCCGACGCGTTGGCGTCTCGCAGCGTGCCGTTGAGGATGGCGGTGTTGTGCCCCGCCGCGGCCGGTAGCCCGAGCTCGGCGTTTACCGCCGGGTCGATGAGGGACGCGTGGATCCCGCCGCAACCTTCGGCCGGCGGCGCCCTGAACGAATTGTTCACGAGTGAGCTTCCCTTGATCGTGGTCAGATCGTATTCGTCTCTGAGTTTTGCCTTACCGACTTTGCCTTTGATCGGCTTGTTCGGCTTGGGGGGATTCGTCGTGCCCGTCGTGAGCGACAGTGATATCGGTTGTGTCCTCGAGCCTATGTAGCAGTCGTTCCCTAGAAATACATTGCTCAGCTTCATCTTCACCGGCAACGACAGCGCGGCTCCTTCTCCTTCGACCAGGTCTTGGATGTCTATACCGATCGCGCTTGCAGGCGCCGCCAGTTCGATTGTGGCCGTGACATTCGCGGTCCCGCTATTGATGAGCGCGTTGAGCATCGCCCGCAGCCCTGTTGACAGCAGCTTGGGGTCTACGACTCTGCGCAGGCCCCCGGGGACGGTCTGCGGCGTCTTGGACAGCGTTTCGCCGTCTTTCGCTCCGATGAACTCCTCCTTCACTATTTCCTTTTCCTTGTTTTCCACGACATGGACTCCACTCTGGAGGGTGATCGTTGCTCCTATCGGCACTGCCTTTGCGCCGACTGTGAACTCTCCGCTTTCAGTCTGCGTAAACAGACACAGCTTCGTCGCCGGATTTCCCAACGGACATTGGTCAAACGGCGCGTAGTCTCCTCGGGGTCGATCTTCTGAAGCCAGCATCGGCAACGCGACCACGAGAACGACCAGCGACGCGAGCGCCACCATGGCCAGTGCGATTCGCCGGGCGGTGACGCCGGGGTGCCGCGTGCGATCCCGCGGGAGCCTTCGATCCCGCGGGAGCATTATCCACCCCTTCTCTTCTTCTTGCCTGCTTTCCCGGCCTTGGCTTTGGCCTTCTTGGGACAGCCGGTGACCGCGACCTTTGTGGTCTGCGTCACCCGCGCACCGTTCTGGCCGGTGAGCGCCGTGGGCATCGTCAGCGGCTGTCCGCACATGCTGCCTTTTGCCTTGGCGGGGATGTTCATCCCCAGGATGGAGTGCGAACCCACGGGAAAGACGATCTCGAACATGCCGATCGGCATGTCGGGGATCGAGTTGAACGTCGTGCTGGTGAGACCCCGCTTGATGTTCAGGTTTCCATCGAGATACACCACGATCCCTTCGCCCTGCAGCACGAGCACTAGATCGGGGAACGCAGCGCCATGGGAGACCAGGTAAACCGGTCCCGTGAGCGGATGCGCGAGCACCGGCGTGACGGCGGTCGCGGCGCCGACGACCGACGCAGCCGGACACGACGCGGGGTCGGCGTTGAACACCATGTCCGTGCACGCCTTCTGCAGCGTCGTGAGCCTCGCCGGGAGCTGGTTGGGCAAGATCACCCGAACTTTGCCGGTGTTCGCCTGCCCCGGGCCCGAGACGATCTTCACCTCCAGGCTCGCGCCGTGCGCTCTGCTCGTCCTCGCCTGCGTGGACGCCGTGAACTTCGGCTTGAACGGGAGCTTGACGCAGTTCACCGCCTCGAACGGACTGGAGACCGCCGCGCTCGCGCCGCCGGCCGAGGAGAGCGTCCCGGTCACCGACAGCGGTGAGCAGCTCGTCGGGTTGAACATGAACCCCGCGCGGTCGATCGTCATGTTGACCGTGCGTATGTCCAGCGGTACGCCCTTTAGGACGCTCGGCAGCTGCTCGCTCGAGATCACGAGCTGCGCGGTGTGCGAATCCACTTCCACGCGCGCGCGTACCGTCGTCTGCCCGAGGTTGAACGGCCCGGCGACGGCGGGTATGACAATCGCCAGGCCGAACGGCGCGCCCGCGTACGGTCCGGTCAGATAAATTTTGCCGCCTTTTACCCAGAACGGGTCTTCACCGGCGCCGGCGGCAATCGTCGCTTCGCCGATTTCACTCGCCGCGCCGCATTCTTCTTTTGCCGCCTGCGGTTCCGGGCATTGCGTCACGCCTTTGAGCATCCCCAGCAGCCCCGGGGGGCCGACGACGCGCAGGCCGCTCAGGCGCTGTTCGCCGTCCCGGCGCGACACCGTGATGCTGAACGGGCTGAACGCGCCCGCCTGGCTATCCGTCGTACCGGCGGTGAACGACGGGTTGAAGTCCTGGTCGCAGTTCGACCCGATCGTGAATTCGCTGGACGGTTCGGCCGGCGCGTTGCCACTCCACGGCGTCAGCTGCGAGGTGGCCGCGTATGTCCCGCACTCTGATGGGGTCAGCAGCGCTGCCCGCGGCCCCCCGAACAGATCCAGCTTGATCTCGCTGAGCGGCAGTTGCGGGATGTTGTCGAACGCGAGCGCTATCTGCCCGGTGCTGGGGTCGAGTGTGGCGTTGCCGCCGAGCTTGATCAGCACGCCGCCGCCTTCGACGACGACGTACAGTCCGATCAGCGACCCTGCGAGCGTTTCCGGCTGCGCCAGGTACACCGCGCCTTTCAACGGCTGTTCGAGCAGCGGCGTGAGCACTTCCGCTTCTCCGAGCTTGGACGAGCTCGGGCACGACGACGGGTTTTCGTTGTGCAGCTCGATCTCGCTCGAGGTGCACGCCCCTAATCCGTTCGCCGCCGACAGCGAGATGGCCATCCCCGGCGGCAGCGTCACGACCATCCGTTCGGGGTCCGCCTCGGCGAGGCCTTTCGTGCTTTCTTCGCGCGGAATCTTCAGATCGACGTTCAGCCCGGTCGGGGATTCCGCCGTTGCGGCTTCTGGCGCCGGTTTCACGTCCAGCGACGGGCTGAAGTCCAGGTTTTCGCAGCCGGTTACGGGGGGAGACGTCGCGGGAAGTGGTTCGATGCCCTCCGGTTCCTGCCACGAGTTGACGCTCATCGTCGTTTCGAGCGCTTTGCCGGTGCAAACACCAGGCATGGTCAACAGCGGTGTATCGGACTCTTCTACGGGACAATCGAAACGATATTCTTTTGCTATCTTACCTTGTTCTATATTTTCTTTTTCAAAAAATTCCTTTTCGATGGTTTTTGATACCGGCCCGCTCGCCGCACATATGCCCCGTTGAGCATCGTGACTCGCGTCGGTCGGATCGCCCCACAGGGTGAGCTTGACACCGTAGATCGGGATCTTCTGGGTGATTTCCGAGACATCGCCCGAGAATTCGTAATTCTTGCTGCCCTGCACACTGCCCACGATATGAGCCACGAACCCCACTCCACCCAGGTTTATCCCCAGCTCAGCCAACATCCCCGATGGAGGCACCATGTTATACACCGCCGCTTTGGGCGATTCTCCAAAACCATCACCCCCATAGATCGCGATAAATCCCACCGCGGAGGCATTTGGACAGCCCCCACCAACCCTTGGCCTTTCCTCCAGTTGCGCCTCGGTGCACTTCACGTTAGTCGCAGATGGATTCACCACCAAGCCGGCAGGGAAATTGATCTCGAGATCCCTAGGGTCACCGTTGATGCTGACATATACTTCTGGTTCTCCCGTGAAGACCTCTTCTCCTTTGCCGTTTTCTTCTTCCCTTTCTTCTTCTCGTAACGCTTCATGGTCGAACATGATCGTCGCCGTCAGCGCATACGGATGTGAACCGGCTTGGGTAGCAGGCGAGCCATCCTTATTGTCGATCGAGCTTTCGAGGGCTTCCACCCCAAATGCTTGGGCCGCCCACGCGGGACTTGCGAACGTGCACGTTACTCCCAATGCGAGCAACGACATGGCGAGCCTGATCATGACTTGCGCTTCCGTACGGCCCTACGTGTCTTAGCCTCTGCTCGAGCCTTCTTCTTGGTTTTGCTGCCGCGATGATGCTGATGCTGATGCTTCTTCCTCTTTCTTTGCTTCTTGACTTTGGGTTTCGCCGCAGGCTTGGATTCCACAGAGGTGAGGTTGCCTTCGCCTGCAATAGTCGTACTGGACGGGGGGCCGAACACCGGCGGCACGCCCGACGGCCCGCGACACGTTTCGCCCGTGCACGGCGCCGGGGGCGGCAGCGGATTCTGGGAAGCGATCCCGCCGCCGACCCGAGCGTCATAGACGTCCACGTTGAGATCCCGATCCTGACTCACCAGTGACTGGCGCGTGAAGAAGAAGACATCGCTGCCGTCGGCGCTCGCGTCGCCGAAGTAGGAGGGCTGGGCGCTCTGTCCCGTGGAGATCAGATCAAGGCAGCCACCGTCGCTTTCGCTGAAGCTTGCGCCGGCACGCACGCACGAGCCCGTATCTTCGCGCTCCCACTCGTACACGTCCAGGTGATCGTTTGCATCCCCGGGCACAAGGGCTTCTTCGGTCTGGAAAAAGACACGGCTGCCATCGCTGGAGAGGTTGTGCGTCAAAAATGCGTTGCGTGCGCCAGGAGAAGTGGTCAGATTGAGATTACTGCTGGTAAGATTTGCGCCGCTTGCAGCCGGAGCTCCGCTTGGATTGCACGATACACACACCGGATTGCCAGAAGACAGAGGGCGTTCCGCATCGTACAGATAGAGCTCAACCTTGCCGTCGTTGTCGTAGCTCGTCAAGCGTGAATCTGAGCTGAACAGAACCGTTTTACCATCGGGAGTTACACGCGAGCTCTTCTCTCCCCCGGAAGGCCCCGAGGCTTCGATCTTCAGGTCGGCGTAGCCGCGCCAATCAGGTTCGTCTCGATTTTCTCCTATGTTTGGGCCCAACAGCCTTGCGATAAACGTCGTGGTAACCGTGTGGCTTGCAGCATCTTCATGCCACTCATAGAGATTGTCGGCGCCGCTTTCCGCTTCTTCTCCGTTGCCGTTGCTGTTGCTCGCCAGCCGACCCGTGCCGACAAAGTAGACATACGCGCCGTCATCCGAGATCCCGAGCGTCCCCCGCACGCCTGCCGCGCCACTCGTGAGCGCTTCTCTCTGCCCGCCGTCGACGTTGTACCGGTAGAGATCTTCGCCTTCGGTATAGAAGACATAAGATCCGCTCGGAGTTGCCGCGCGCCAGTAAGCCGGTTCGTTCCCTGCCGAGACCTGGACGGTCTTTTCGGCTTCGGGTTCACGCATGTAGACGACGCCCTGCCCGGAAGCTTCGGTAAAGAAGATGCGATCGCCGTTTTCGGAGATCGTGTTCTGTGTATAAAACGCGCTTGCAGATCCACCGGGTTTTAGAGGCAGCGCGGGACCGCCGGGTCCGGCGACCGATCCGCCTTCTGGTGCCTTGCCACTGGACAGCACACCGACCAGACCGAGTCGTTCCCCTGGCGACTTGGCTTCATCCCACTCATACAAGTTGGAAACGCCAGGTGTTGCATCCGCGGTCAACTGAGCCTTGGTTTCAAACAGGACGCGCGTGCCGCCAGGCGTAGCATCAGCGAAACTGAGCTTTTCGACCCCAATGTTCGGGGCCAGCAGTTGATAGGTCGCCGTGGCATTGTCACGGACGTAGGCGTTGGGGGTTCCGGGTATCGCCCCGAGCACGAGAGAGCCAAGCGGTTCTTCGGCGCGCAAGATCGTCTTGGTGAGATCTTCAGTGAGACCAATCACCCCATCTCCGCTCTGTCCAGGGTCGGCCTCAGGCAGGAGGCCTTCGGTCGACCATTCATCGCCATCGAGAGGACGAGCACCGAGGTAGGTTGGGATCTGAGGAGCGCCTGGCGTCCCCGGAAAGGGCGTAACCGCAAAGAAGCTCACGCCGTCACCGGTCGGGGAGCCCTGCACGAGGCCGGGGTCGCCGGCTGCGTCCACCTCGTTCTTCTCCACGGGCGAAACCTGCTCGTATGCACGGCAGTCCGGGAGTCGCGGGGCGTGGACCTGCTCCTTGCGGATCTGTTCGTTGGGACACCCTTCCGCTCGGGCCAGAGACGCCGGCGACACCACCGCGACGAGAACCGTCATCAGCGTCAGCAGCATCCGGCGGGCGTCCGCCCCACTAGCCACGTCTCCCCGGATCCCCACCAGCCTCATTCTACTCCGTCGAAGCTCGTCCCCGCGCCTCCAGCGATTGCCGGCCCTTCACAACACGCGACCATGACCCAGAGACGACCTGAGGGCGGGAATACCCAGCCCTCAGGCACCCAATGGCCGGCTACTACTACGACTTACGAAACTAAGTGCCCAGTCCGATGTACCAAGTCGCGCCTTCATGTGGCGAGAGCAGTTTCAGTTTAGCCGTGCTGCTCAGCGAAGCCGGTTCTCCACCCAGTTTCAGGTTGCTGCCTGTTTTCTTGGCGACAAATTCATGTTCCACGAGCTTTTTTTCCGCTTCGGGAAGTTCTAGATCCTGCTTACCGCTTATTGAATAATTTCCCGCATCCGCGCATTCACTTGTTTTATTTTCTATTTCAATGGTAGTGACCTCTTCCGAGATACCCGACCCGGTGAATTCGGCTTCCGGTTTCCCCGGCACTTCCAA
Organism: uncultured Solirubrobacterales bacterium; assembly: GCA_963749285.1. Taxonomy (GTDB): domain Bacteria; phylum Actinomycetota; class Thermoleophilia; order Solirubrobacterales; family Solirubrobacteraceae; genus Palsa-744. The sequence continues at coordinate 263,898 of CAVVMD010000003.1, forward strand.
TTTCCCTATCAAAACAGCATTGAAGCTTCCCTGAATATTTGCTTCCTCTTCTTCTGTAAGCCTGCAGGCTGCCGGTTTCAGCAATTTGCATTCCGAGAAGTGGTCCGTCCCTTTCCCTGTACCCGACAATCCGATTTCGGCGCCGAACGTACCTTTTTTGCATTCGATCTTCGCCGTCGAACCACTTATCTTACCTTCCAAAATGGAAATGCCGTCTGTACCCGAGACTTTCTGAATAGGGCTGCCCATTTCTTCATTACTGCTGCCGTAACAGAACACCCAGTGGGTGAAGCCCGGTTCCCCACATTTTCCGCCCCCGGCCAGCGCCGGCGTCAACACGATGCCGCTCAGCACAAGCGCAGTCAGCGCTCCCAGTGAAATCGATCTAGATCGTGACATCGGCAGACCATATCATATGCTACGTCAGCATTCCAAGTACTTGTCCGTGTCCACCAGCGTCAGCGGTTCGAAGTGTGCGAACTGCTGCGCCCTGCTCGGCCCCACGACCGGGCCCATCGCGATCGGCATCGCGAGCTCGTGGTTGCACCTGGGGACCTTGACGCTCCCCTGGACGGTCTGCACCGTGGATCCGCCGAGGGCTTCCCGGACCTTGGTCGGATCCGTCGAGCCGGCTTTCTCGATTCCCTGCGCGATGATCTCGATCTGGTTGAACGCGTCGCCCGCCGCGCCGCCGTTGGCCGCGGTCGCGCCGAGGGATTCGAGGTCGCGCGCGAACGGCGTGTGGTAGATCGCCGCCGACGGGTAGTACGTGTAGCCCTCGACCCCCGCGGGCGGATCGGGCATCGCGTCGATCGTGGCGTAGTCCATGATCCCAAAGACATTGGTCTTCGCAAACAGACCCCGCGGCAGCCCCTGCTTGACGAGCGTAGCCGCGTCTTCGGTGATCGCCGTCGAGTACACCGCGTCGGGGCGCTCGGCGATCAGCTTGTCGATGTACGGGGTGTAGTCCGTCCCACCGCTCGGCAGGTACTCCTGGCTTGAGATCGTCTGGCCACTGCCTGTCATCGCCTGTTTGAACGCGGCCGTCACCTCATAGCCGTAGCTGTAGTCCTCGCCGATCACCGCGATCCGCTTCCACTGCGGGTGCGCTCGGGCATACGCCGCGGCGTTGCGGCCCTCGATCGTCGCGGTCGGGATCGTGTCGAACGCGTAGATTTCCGGGCCCCCTGCGAAGATCGCCGGGTCGGCCACGCCCGCCACGTAGATCACGTGGCTGGGGTTCGCAACCAGCTGCGCGACGCTCTCCCCGACCGCGCTCGAGCACGTCCCCGCGAGGTATTTGACGTGGTCGCCCAGCACCAGATCGCGCGCCTGGCTGACGCCCACGGCCGGCGTCGCCCTGTCGTCGCGCACCACGAGCTCCAGCTTGTGGCCCAGGACGCCCCCCCGTGCATCGATCGTCCTGACGGCGAGCCGAGCGCCCTGGACGTATTGACGCGCGTAGGTATCGCAGTAGCCGGTGAGCGACGCCAGATAGCCGATCTGAAGCGGCGCGCCCGGCGCGAGGCCGGAGTTCGAGGACCCGCAGCTCACGGCGGTGAGCGCCGGCGCCGCGAGCGCCAGCGCACAGCCAAGAGCCCCGAACGCTCTCCTCATCGCCGCATCCACGATGGTCTGAGCGCATCAGCCACGATGGCCGGCCCTCGGGACATGGACACAAGCCTGTATGTTTCTGCGCAGCCAGATTGGGAAATCAATGTTTATGACTGAGATTGTCGTTTGGCTTTAAGTATGATGGCCGTACAGGCGTGGATCCCTTCCGGGACAGCCTCCAGGACAAAGAACAGGAAACCGATCGCGATGCCCAGAGTCAATTCGAATGCTTCCAAAACCTCCGATACAGCGCAAGAACCAGCTTGGTCGATCCCCAGCCTGCGTGAGCCACGCTACTCGCAGTCGCTGGAGCGCGGGCTTGCGATCTTGAGCTGCTTCACCGCCCAGCGCCCCGTGCTGGGCATCGCCGACATCGCCGACGAGCTGGGCATGAGCCGCTCGACGACGCATCGTTACGTGATCACGCTGGTCGCGCTCGGCTACCTGGAGCAGGGCGCGTCGCGCAAGTACCGTCTCGGGATGCGCGTGACCGACCTGGGTATGTCCGCGCTGAACTCGACCGGTCTGCGCGAGCACTCGCACGCCTACCTGGAGGAGCTGCGTCAGCGCAGCAGCTACACGGTCAGCCTCTCGGTGCTGGACGGGACGGACATCCTGTACATCGATCGTGCCCGCAGCTTCCGCCGCGGGCAGAGCAAGATCGACCTCGGCCTGCACCCCGGGTCGCGGCTGCCGGCGTACTGCACGTCGATGGGCAAGCTGCTGCTGGCGTACCTGCCCGAGGATGAGCAGCGCGACCTGTTCTCCGAGCTGAAGCTGACCAAGCGCGGCCCGAACACGATCACGAGCAAGAAGGCGCTGCGCGAGGAGCTCGACGAGGTGGCCAACGCGGGGTTCGCCGTCAACGACGAAGAGCTCGCGCCCGAACTGCACTCGATCTCCGCGCCCGTGCGCAACGAGTCCCGCGAGGTCGTCGCCGCCGTGAACATGGCCGCGCACTCCTCGATGATCTCGCTGGAGGAGCTCGTCAACGCGCTCGGCCCGCACCTGGTCTCCACAGCCGATCGGATCTCAGCCCGCTTGGGGTACAGGCGCGACGACGAGTCCTAGGGCCAGGGCGATTCTGGGCGGCGCGATCCGGCGTCCTCGATCGCTCGCGTGCCAAGCACGCCACGCTCACTGCGTCCTTGCCTCGCTTGCCCAGAATCGCCCTGGCGGCGAGGCTCTACACTCTGCGCCGATGACAGCCAGAGCTTATCTTGCGCTGCTGTGCATGCCGCTGCTCGCGGTGGGCCTTGGCGCGTGCGCCAGCACCACCTCGACGAGCAGCTTCAAAGGCGAACAGCACGCGGTCGCGCAGGCGGTGTCGAACCTGCAGAGCCACGCGACGGCGCTCGAAGCGAAGAAGATCTGCGGCGAAGACCTCGCCGCCACGAATGTCGCGCGTCTGAACGCGGCGACAGGGGGCTGCAAGCAGGCGATCGAAACCCAGCTCAAAGAGATCGACAGCTTCGAAACGACGGTGGAGTCGATCAAGATCAGCGGCGATCGTGCGACGGCCCAGGTGAAGAGCATCGATTCCGGCAAGAACGCCATCGCCACGCTGACGCTTGTGAAAGAAGGCGGGAAGTGGAAGATCTCAGGCGTCAGCTGAGCGCGCGGCCGTACTGGCGTTCGTAGTAGGAGCGATAGTCGCCCGAACGAATCGGCTCCCACCACCACGCGTTGTCGCGATACCAGGCGACGGTCTGCTCCAAGCCCTCGGAGAAGCGCACCCGAGGCTCCCAACCGAGCGCTCTGACCTTCTCCGAGGAGAGCGAGTAACGGCGGTCGTGACCGGGACGATCGGTGACGTACTCGATCAGCGACTGATCGCCACCGGACAGCTCGATGATGCGCTTGACGACCTCGAGGTTGGGGCACTCATCGGGCCCACCCGCGTTGTAGACCTCGCCGGGCACGCCGTGCTCGAGGACATGCCCGATGGCACGTCCGAAGTCGGTCGCGTGAATCCAGTTGCGCACCTGCATCCCATCCCCATACACGGGCAGCGAGTCGCCGTGCAGCGCGTTGAGAATCATCAGTGGTATGAGCTTCTCGGGGTACTGGTAGGACCCGTAATTGTTCGATCCACGGCAGATCAGCACAGGCAGCTCGTAGGTATGGAAGTAGCTCTGCACCAGGAGATCCGCGCCGGTCTTCGTCGCCGAGTAGGGCGAAGAGGGGCGCAGGGGGCTCGCCTCCGTGAAAGAGCCCTCCTGGATCGAGCCGTAGACCTCGTCGGTGGACACCTGCACGTAGCGCAGACCCCGCTCCCGCGCGGCCTCCAAAAGCACATAGGTGCCCAGTGCATGAGTCCTCACGAACGCGTCGGGTTCGGCGATCGAGCGATCCACGTGCGTCTCGGCTGCAAAATTCACGATCGCGTCCGGTTGGTGAGCGTCCAGCACACCCGCCACGGCCTCCGGATCCTCGATTGCACCACGCACGAAGCCGAAGCGCGGATCCTCCGCGAAATCGTGGAAGTTCTCCTCGCGTCCCGCATAGGTGAGCTTGTCGAGCACGGTCACCTCATCGCCATGCTCATGCAGGCGGATGCGCACGAAATTGGAGCCGATGAACCCGGCGCCGCCACAGACGAGCAGCTTCATGGGCTAATCATCCCAGCCCGGGCCGCCAGATATCCCGCCAGGCCGTCCTCCCACGGCGGCAGCGGCGTAAACTCATCGTCGCGTTCGGACTCCAGCGCCGACCACGCGGGACGGGGGGCGGGACGCGCCATCTGCTCACTGGTGGCCGGCTCGACGCGGCAGCTCACCTCGGCTTGGCGGAAGATCTCGCAGGCGAAGCCGTTCCAAGAGACCTCGCCGGCTCCCGTGAGGTGGACGAGACCGCTCACCCGCCGTTCGAGCAGGCCGAGCACGGCGGGCGCGAGATGCCCGGACCATGTGGGAGAGCCAATCTGATCCTCGACGACCTGCACGGCCTCGCGTTCGCCCGCCAGACGCAGCATGGTGTCGACGAAGTTGCGCCCATCCACCCCGTACAGCCACGCCGTCCGAACCACCGTGTGATCTCGGGACGCCGCCAGCACCTGCTGCTCTCCCTCGAGCTTGGTCGAGCCGTACACCGAGCGGGGTCCGGTGGGATCGGACTCCAGGTAGGGCCGCGGCTGTCCATCGGCACCGAGCGGCGGCGTGCCGTCGAAGACATAGTCGGTCGATATGTGCAGGAGCGGTGTGCCACCCGCGGCAGCCGCCCGCGCGAGATTGCCGGCGCCCCCGGCATTGACGGCGTAGGCCAGGTCCTGCTTGGTCTCGGCGCCGTCCACGTCGGTCCAGGCCGCACAGTTGACCGTGGCCTCGGGACGCTCACGCTCGAAGAATGCGTGCACGGCCGACTCGTCGGTGATGTCGAGCTCCGCCAGATCGACCAGGATGAGCTCGTGGCCGGCGCGCTCGGCGACGCGGCGGACGTCGCCGCCCAGCATCCCGGCCGCCCCGGTCACCAGCAGGCGCATCAGCGGATCATCCCGCCAATGCGCGTGAAGGGAATGCGTTGCGTCCAGGAGGGCATCATCGCGGGTCGAGGGCTCACAGGATCGAGATGTCGGAGTTGTCGCCAACCATGAACCGGTACGCGCGCGGCTGGCGGTCGCCGCGGCGCACAGTCACGTTGCGCCCGAGCAGCGAGGACTCCATGCGCCCATCGAGGTCGCAGACCGAGGAACCGGCGAGGAGGATCGAGTGCTCGACCTCGGCGCCGGAGATCGAGCAGTTCTCGCCGATCGCCGTGTACGGACCGATGTAGCAGTCGCGCAGCTGCGCCCCGGAGCCGATCACCGCGGGTCCGCGCACGGTCGTGCGCTCCAGGCGGGCGCCGGCCTCGATCACCACGCGCCCGTCCACCTGCGAGTCGATCAGCTCGCCCTCGTGGCGCTCGATCAGGTTGTCGAGGATCAGGCGGTTGGCCTCCAGCATGTCCTCCAGGCGTCCCGTGTCCTTCCACCAGCCGCGCACGATGTGCGGCTCCACGCGCAGCCCGGCGTCGAGGAGGTGCTGGATCGCGTCGGTGATCTCGAGCTCACCGCGGGCGGAGGGCTCGATCGCACGCGCAGCGTCGTGGATACCGGCAGTGAACATGTACACGCCCACAAGCGCGAGATCGGTCGCGGGCTCTGAGGGCTTCTCGATCAGCCGCACGACCCGACCCACATCCCCCTGATCGCTCGAAGCGGCCGGCGCGAGCTCGGCCACGCCGAAGTTCTCGGGGTCGGGCACTGGCGTGAGCAGGATCAGCGCGTCCGGCGAGTGCTCACGAAACGCGGTCACGAGGTCGGAGATGCCGCCTTGCAGGAGGTTGTCGCCGAGGTACATCACGAACGGGCTCTCGCCGAGGAACGGCTCGGCCGTCAGCACCGCATGGGCGAGGCCGAGGGGCTCGTCCTGGACGATGTAGGAGATCCGCACGCCAAACCGCGACCCGTCCCCGGCCGCGGCTTCGATCTCGGGCCCGGTCTCGGGCGCGATGACGATCCCGACCTGCTCGATCCCCGCGGCGGCCATCGCCTCGATCCCGTAGAACAGGACCGGCTTGTTGGCGACGGGCACGAGCTGCTTGGCGCTCGTGTGCGTGATCGGCCGCAGGCGCGTGCCCTTGCCGCCGGACAGGATCAGGCCCTTGAGCGACTCCATTGCCCGAGGAGCCTAGTAGACCCCACCGAGCCTGCGGTGGTCCCACGTCGCTCGGCGACGCGGCGAGGGCGAGAACGACCCCGACCGGCGAAAGCCCGCCGGTCGTTCTCGTTGCCTCGCCCTCGCTGCTGATTTCAATAGATCCCGCCTAGCTTGCGGTGATCCCAGCTTGCGCGGCGACGCTCCACGAACTCCAGGCCGACGCGCTTGGCCGCCTGGGCGTTGACGGCGGCACGCGCCTCGGGCGGCAGCTCCGCGGGCGGATCGGCGCCGCGCTCGACCGAGTTTCGCAGCAGGATCGCCGCGCCCAGCGGCGCGACCGTGTCCAGCTCGCGATGGATGACGACCTCGCATTCGAGCATGACGCCGCGCAGTTCCGAGTACGTCTCGGCGGCCTCGACCTGCAGGCTCGCGCGCGGCTCGCGCTCCAAGTTGCGAACCTTCTGGGAGGAACCGTACGTCCACGCCCAGATGCGTGGGCCCGGCTCACCCGCGGACACGTCGCGCAGCACGTACCACAGCGGCATCAGATGCGGCCACCCGCGCGGGCCCATGGTCGCGCAGGTGACGGTGCGCTCTTCGGCGAGGAACGCACCGACCTCGGCCTCAGTCATCTTGATCTGCTCGCGACGACTCACCGTGGGAAGGGTATCCGCCGTTCGGACCCTACGCCGCGACCAACCCCCCAAGGCCGCGGCGAGCATCCCCACGCCGCGACAAGCCCCCTACGCCGCGACCAACCCCCAAGGCCGCGGCGTGCATCCCTACGCCGCGACCGGCTCCAGCTCGATCTCCAGCGGCGCGTGATTGGAAGGCTTGCGACCCTGGCGGTAGGTGTGGTTGACGTCGCAACGGGTCACGTACGGCGTCAGGTGCTCGCTCGCCAGCGCGAGGTCGATGCGCAGGCCGTAGTCGCGCGCATAGTGGCCGTCGCGCTGATCCCAGCAGGTGTAGCCGCGCTCCTGCGGGTGCAGCCGCCGGTAGACGTCCACGAGCTCGCCCTCTGCGATCAACTCGCGCACGCTCTCGCGCTCAGCCGCGCCGGTGTGCGAGGAGTCTTCCAGCCACGTCGGCTCGTACACGTCCTGGTCGGTCGGCGCGACGTTGAAGTCGCCGGTGATCAGCATCGGGCGCTCCTGCTCGCCGTAGACCTGGCGGGCGATCGCCTCCAGGAAGGCGAGCTTGGCCTCGGCGTCGTACTCCTCCTCGAGCGACCCGGCGGGCACATACACCGAGCTGATCGTCAACCCGTCGAGCGTGACCTGCAGCCAGCGCCCGGCGGCCATGTCGTGGTCGTGGTCGAGCGCAAGGCTGCGCCGATCCACCTCATGGTCGGCGCGCACCAGGATCGCCACGCCGGCGCCGCTGCGACCGCAGCTGTGCTGGGCCTCATAGCCGAGGTCGCGCAGCTCCCCGTAGGGGAAGCGATGGTCGGGACAGCGCGTCTCCTGCAGGCAGACCACGTCGGGCTGCTGCTCGCTCAGCAACTCGACCAGACGCGGCCAACGGGCGCGGATGCCGTTGACGTTCCAGCTCACGACCCTGATCCTGTCCTGCTCCATATCGCTGCGCTCCATCTCGTGCTCGCCCTCCCGCTGTGTCTGTGATCTCTCTGGTCTCATGATGTGACTGTCGATGACTTGATGTAACGCTCTGATGACTCCGTGTAAAACCTCGTCTTACATCAAACAAGAGTAGAGATGGCAGCGGGAGACGCCTAGGTATCGAACGGCAAATGTCGCGAGGCGTTGTTAGACATCTTGGACATCAGATGTTCTTGATACTCATGGACAATTAGACGAGAGGGAAAGCGGGGGCTCCTATTGACAGTTGTCTCTTGAGCGCCCGGGCCACCAAGGTGCCTGTGGAGAGCGCTCTGTCCTCTTCCTCGCGCGCTGCCGCCGCGACGATCAGATCGCCGGCGGCCACCTGGGAGCAACCGCCCGGGAGCGTGCCGTCCGAAGCAATGCCTAACGTCAAAGCCGTGTTCATCAATGAACTGGAAGACGGTGCGGAGATCGACCAGGTGCTGCTGGTGCGCGAGGCCGAGCGCCGGGCACGGCGCGACGGCGGGGACTACCTGCGCCTGCAGCTGGGCGACCGCACCGGCGCGGTCGTGTGCATGGTCTGGGAGGAGCTGGGCGAGGTGCAGGAGCTCACGCGAGCAGGCGCACCGGTGCACGTGCGCGGCCGCTACACCGTCCACCCCCGGTTCGGCCCGCAGATCAACTTGCGCGGCCTGCGGGAGCCGGCGTCGGGCAGCTACGCGCCGGAGGACCTGCGCGACGGCCCGGCGCACACGGTCGAGCAGCTCGAGACGGAACTGCGCGAGCTGCTTCAGACGGTCCGTCAGCCACACCTGTGCGCGCTGCTCGAGCGGGTGCTCGGCGAGAGCTCCGAGCTGTGGAGCGCCTACAGAACCGCGCCCGCCGCCAAGCACTACCACCAGGCCTACAGGCACGGGCTGCTCGAGCACTGCCTGAGCGTCGCCCAGGCAGTCAGCGCGACCAGCGCCACGTTTCCCGGGATCGACCGCGACGTCGCGGTGACCGGAGCGTTGCTGCACGACATCGGCAAGCTCGAGGCCTACACCGACGATCCGAACGCGATCGACCTGACCGACGCGGGCAGGCTGCAGGGCGAGATCGCGCTCGGCTATTACAGGGTCAGGCGCCTGATCGAGGAGATCGAAGGATTTCCCGCCGAGCTCGCGCAGGCGGTGACCCACATCATCCTGTCCCATCACGGAACGCTCGAGCACGGCAGCCCGGTGCTGCCGTGCACGCGCGAGGCGACGCTCGTGCACATGATCGACAACCTCGGCGGGCGCCTGGGCAGCTTCGACCGCCTCGAGAAGCAGCTCGCACCCGGCAGGCGCTGGTCGAGCTTTGACAGGGCGCTTGAAGGCAGCGCGTTCTTCGCGGGCGCAGCGGAGCTAGACGCTCCGGCCGAGCCCGAGCGCGAAGCCGCCTGAGGTCCCGCTCGACACTTCCCCACCCCTGCCGACCCAAGCACGCGGGACAGTCCACGCGCGAAGCCGCCGGTCGCGGGGCTTGAAAGTCCGCAAATAGCGGGCGCCCTCGGGTGGGGCGGTCGCCGTCCCACCGTCGAGTTCTATGGTTTGTTTGGATGGGTTCCCACCAAGACATCCGACATCCCCGCTGACGCGAGCTCGATGGCCAAGGACACCGAGAAGCTGATCCGCCAGCTGTCGCTGATCTCCTACCTGATGGCCGAGCGCCGGCCCGTCACGGCGCTGGAGATCCGGCGCGACGTGGAGGGCTACAGCGGCATGAACGAGGACGCGTTCGCGCGGCGCTTCTACGCCGACCGCTCGGAGCTCGAGTCGCTGCGCATCCAGCTGACCGTCGAGCGCCCCACCGACGGGGCGGCCGAGCAGGAGAACTACTCGCTGCGGCCCGAGAACTTCCACCTGCCGCCGATCGCGTTCTCCGATACGGAGCTCGCGGCGCTGCAGACGGCGCTGAGCCTGCTCGACGGCGAATTCGCCTACGCCGAGCCGCTGCGGCTGGCGCTGCAGCAGATCACCTGGGGGCGCCCCAGCCCGCTGCGCGCGCCCGAGCAGCGCTCGGTCGCGCTGGGCATCACCGCCTCCGCCGGCGGTCACGAGCTCTCGGCGCGCCTGGCGAAGGTCGAGACGGCGATCTTCCGCAACAAGACGATCACCTTCGACTACTACACGATGGCGCGCGACGAGACCGGCCCGCGTCGCGTCGACCCCTACCACCTGCTGTTCCAGGGCGGGCAGTTCTACCTGCTGGGCCACGCGCACGAGCGCGAGGCGGTCCGCGTGTTCCGGCTCTCGCGTATCCGCGGCAAGGTCTCCTACGCGACCAAGGCCGAGCACGATTTCCGCCGCCCCGAGGACTTTGACCCGCGCGCCTATGCGCGCCGCGCGGACTGGCAGCTCGGCGAGCAGCTGGGCATCGCCGACGTGCTCGTCTGCGAGCGGATCGCATGGCAGGTGCAGCGCCACTTCGGCCGCTACGGGGAGATCCGCGCGCTCGCAGGCGAGGCGAGCGACGTGGATGTGGGCGCCGATGGCATGGACGCCGAGGAGAGCGCCGGCGCGCACGGTGCGACGCTCGAGGGGGTCGAGGCCGGCGAGGGCGACATCGTGTTCGCCACCGGCTACTCCAGCCCGCGCACGATCCTAGCGTGGGTGCTGGGTCTCGGCGCGAACGCGCGGCTGCTCGGCCCCGAGGAGCTGACGGGCGAGCTGGGCCGGCGTGTGGAGCTGCTGTGGGAGCGCCACGGCGAGGGCTTTCTCGACGCCGCGACGCAGGACGCGGGGGCCACCGGAAAACGAGCATCGGTGGCGGCGGCGAGCCGCTCGGTCAAAGATCGGCCGGGGAGCGAGCGCAGGCCCTCCAGGACCCGTGGCGGACGCCGCGGCGCCACAAACGAGGACGGCGAGGAGGGATCGTCTGGCACGCGCGGGCAAGAGGCCGCGATCAGGCCCGAGCGATTCGCGCGGCTGGTGACGCTCGCGAGCATCCTCATCCATGCCGGCCGCGCGGGGGAACCGGTGTCGGTCGCGGATGTGTGCGAGAAACTGCAGCTCAGCGAGGAGGAGCTGCACGAGGACGTGAACGTGCTGAACGTCGTCAACTTCGGCGGCGGCTCCTACGTGCTGTATGCGGAGATCGTCGAGACGGAGGACGGGACCGGCGTCATCGAGGTCGATCCCGAGCCCTACAGCGACAACTTCGACCGTCCCGCGCGGCTGCTGCCGGTCGAGGGCAAGGCGCTGGTCGCGGCGATCGACCTGATCGGCGAGCACATCCCCGAGGGCTCGCTTCAGAGCGCGCGCGAGAAGATCGTCTCCGCCCTCGGCGAGGACCCGATGGAGCACGGGTTGCAGGTGGCCCACGCCGCCAGCGACGACGCGGACCTCGCGCGCCTCATCTCCACCGCGATCGTCGAGCACCGGCTGGTCGAGCTCGAGTACTACAAGGCCAACGAGGACGAGATCTCCCACCGCACGGTCGAGCCCTACGCGCTGACCAACGGGCGCGAGGGCTGGTACGTCGCCTGCTTCGATCCCGAGCGCGACGGCGTGCGCCACTTCCGCCTGGACCGGATCAAGCTCGCGCAGATCTCAGAGCGCACGTTCGAGCCGCGCCCCGAGGTCGATCCCGCCGCCGAGGTCGACGGCTGGCTGCGCACCGGCGAGGTGCAGGCCTCGCGCACCGCGCGCGTATGGGTCTCCCCCGAGCGCGCCCGCTGGGCGCGCGAGGCCCGCCGCGTCGTTGCAGAGCGCACCGACGGCTCGGTCATAGTCGAGCTGAGCTTCGCCGGCGTGGACTGGCTCGTGCGCGAGATCCTCAAGGAAGCCGGCGACGCCGCCGTGCTCGAGCCTGCGGACGCGCGTGAGGCGGTGCGCGTCGCGGTGGGGCGGCTGCTGGACGATCGGAGATCTCCTCGATCTCCGATCGGTGGTGGGGCTGTGGTCGCCGGGGTGAGCTGAGCGGCGCCCTACGGCATGAGGCGATGCGGCCCGCGGTACAGGAACGTGACCTCGCGGACATTGTCCTGCCCGAGCAGCTGCATCAGCAATCGCGTGAGCCCGAAGCCGAAGCCGCCGTGGGGTGGGGCTCCGTAGCGGAAGAAGTCGAGGTAGTAGCCGATCGGGCCGGGGTCGACCTGCTTGTCCTTAGCCTGGGCGAGCAGGACGTCGTGGCGGTGCTCGCGCTGGGCGCCGGTCGTCAGCTCGAGGCCCCGCCACAGCAGGTCGAAGCTGCGCGTCAGAGTCGGATCGTCGGGGTGGCGCATGTGGTAGAAGGGCCGCACCGAGGACGGGTAGTCGGTGACGAACGCAAACTCGTGGCCGTGCTCGGCTGCCACCAGCGCGGACAGCGCGCGCTCGCTGGGGGGGTCGAGGTCGTGCTCGGGGCCCGGTACCGACTCGTGGCCACTTTCACGAAGCATCTCCTTCGCGCGCGCGAGCGCGATCCGGGGGAACGGCACGCTCGGGACGATGACCTCGGCGCCCAACGTCCGCTCGATCTCCTCGCCGTGCGCCTCGGCAACCACCCCGAGCACGTGCGCGAGCCACGCCTCCTCGAAGGACATCACGTCCTCGTGGGAGTCGATCCACGCGATCTCCACATCGACGCTCGTGAACTCGGTGTCGTGGCGCGAGGTGAACGATGGGTTGGCGCGGAACACCGGCCCGATCTCAAACACGCGTTCGAAGCCGCCGGCGATCGCCATCTGCTTGTAGAACTGCGGGGACTGCGCGAGGTAGGCGGTCGTGTCGAAGTACTCGACCTTGAACAGCTCGGCGCCGGACTCGCTCGCGGAGCCCATCAGCTTGGGGGTGTGGATCTCGATGAACTCCTGGCGATGCCAATACTCGCGCATCGCGTGCTCGACCGTGCTCTGCACCTCGAACATCAACCGCCGGTCGGGACGGCGCAGGTCGAGATAGCGCCAGTCGATGCGCTTGTCCAGGGCGGAGTCGGGCGCGATCGGCAGCTCCGGCTCGGCGAGCGAGTCGACCTGCAACTCCTCCAACTGCAACTCCAGGCCGCCCAGCTTCACGCGCTCGTCGGCGACGATGCTCCCCGTGACGGTCACAGCCGACTCGGGCGTCAGCGCCGATACCGCCTCGTTGAGCGCGCTCGGCTGCTCATCCTTGCCGAGCACGGCCTGCACCGCGCCGGCCTCGTCGCGGACGACGACGAACTGCACGCGCTTCTGGTCGCGCACCACCTGCACCCAGCCGCGCACCGTCGCGCGCTCCCCCACCTTGCTCTGCAGATCGGCTGTCAACGTTCGCTCCACGGACGGGACCTTATATGGGCCGCGCCGCCTGGGGATGCGATCCATCCTGCGGGCCCGCCCGCGCCCGGCGCGGATTCAGCTCGCGGCGTCCTGAGCCAACTCAACCTCGACGGCGAACTCGTCTAACTCGACGGGCTCGACATGCTCGATCGCGCCCGCCTGCATCAGGTCGCTGAGACCCAGCTTCAGGGCACGCAGGCGTGCGGGGGTGTCGTGCACCCGCACCATGCGCACGGGTGCACGCATCGGCTGCTTGGCCTGGGACTTCGTCTTGCGCACCTCGCTCAGCACGTCGGCGGCCATCGCCAGCGCCGCCTCCTCGTCCTGGACGCGCGCGTTCTCCCCGGCCCCGCCCTTGGCGAGCTCGGCGTTCAGCTCGGCGGCGTCGGGCCACTGCGCGAGGTGGATCGAGCCGGTCTGCCACCACGACCACACCTCCTCGCACACGAACGGCATGGTCGGAGCGAGCAGGCGCTGGAACGTCGACATGGACAGACGCAGCGCGCGGCTGACGGAGGCGGCGCCGTCAGGGTCTCCGTCGGGGTCATAGCGCCGGCCCTTGACGAGCTCCAGGTAGAAATCGCAGAACCACCAGAACAGCTCCTCGGTGCGCTGCAGCGCGCGCGCATAGTCATATGCCTCGAAGCTGTCCGTCGTCTCATCGACGACCGTGGCCAGCCGAGCGATCATCGCGCGGTCCAGCGGGTTAGTCAGCGCCTCTCCCTGCGGCGGCAACTCGGCGAGCGCGAATCGGGACGCGTTCAGCAGCTTCACCGCCAGGCGGCGCCCGACCCGCATCTGCTGAGCGTCGAACGCCGTGTCCGTCCCCGGGCGCCCGTTTGCGGCCCAGTAGCGCACGGCGTCGGCGCCGTGCTCCTGAAGCAGGTGCATCGGCGTGACGACATTGCCTTTGGACTTGGACATCTTCTTGCGGTCCGGGTCGAGCACCCAGCCGGAGATCGCCGCCTCGCGCCACGGCAGCGCGTTCTCGTCCAGGTGCGAGCGCAGGATCGTGGTGAACAGCCACGTCCTGATGATGTCGTGCGCCTGCGGGCGCATGTCCATCGGGAACACCTCCCTGAACAGCTCCGCATCCTCGCCCGCCATACCCGCGATCTGGGGCGTCAGCGAGGAGGTCGCCCACGTGTCCATCACGTCCGGGTCGCCCGTGAACCCGCCGGGCTGCCCGCGCTGCTCGGGGTCGTAGCCGTCAGGCACATCCGTCGAGGGATCGACCGGCAACCGCTCCTCGCGCGCGGCGATCGGCTCCTCGTAGAGGACCGTCCCGCTCGCGTCGATCGGATACCACACCGGGAACGGCACCCCGAAGAACCGCTGGCGGCTGACGCACCAGTCGCCGTTGAGGCCGTTGACCCAGTCCTCGTAGCGCGCGCGCATGTACGGGGGATGCCACTGAAGCTCTTGCCCACGTGCGATCAGCGCGTCGCGGTGCTCGACGGTCTTGAAAAACCACTGGCGGCTGGTGATGATCTCGACGGGGCGCTCGCCCTTCTCGTAGAACTTGACCGCGCGGTTGACGGGCTCGGGCTCGCCGACCAGATCGCTCGACTCTTCCAGCAGCTCGACGATGCGCCGGCGCGCCTGGTTGACGCTGCGTCCGCGCAGCTCCGCATAGCTCGCCCGCGCGCTCGTGACGTCCTCGCTCTCCCACCCCGGCTCGCCCCACGGCACGTCTACAAGACGACCGTCCTCGCCCAGCACCGCGCGCACGGGCAGGCCGAGCTCACGCCACCAGACGACGTCGGTCAGGTCGCCGAACGTGCACACCATCACCAGGCCCGTGCCCTTGTCGGGCTCGACCAGCGGATGAGCGAGCACCGGCACGTGCGTGCCGAACAGCGGCGTCAGCGCCTCGCCGCCGACGAGCTCGCTCCAGCGCCCGTCATCGGGATGGGCGAGCAGCGCGACGCACGCCGGGATCAGCTCGGGACGGGTCGTCTCGATCAGCACATCCACGTCGCCGCCCTCGCCGCCGCTCGCGCGGTGAAACCGCACGCGGTGCATCGCCCCGGGCCGCTCGCGGTCCTCGAGCTCCGCCTGGGCAACGGCCGTCCTGAAGTCCACGTCCCACAGCGTCGGCGCCTGCAGCTGGTAGGCCTGACCGTGGGCGAGCAGCCCGAGGAACGAGCGCTGGGATATCCGTTGGGCGACCGCGCCGATCGTCGTGTAGGTCATCGACCAGTCCACCGACAGTCCGAGCGTGCGCCACAGCTCCTCGAACGCCCGCTCGTCGGTCGCGGTCAGCGCCAGGCACAGCTCGACGAAGTTGGGCCTGGAGATCGAGACGGGCTCCTTGGGATCGGATCCCCGCCCGCCCTCGGCAGGTGGCTCGAACTCCGGGTCATACGCGACCGACGGGTCGCAGCGCACGCCGTAGTGGTTCTGCACGCGCCGCTCGGTCGGCAGGCCGTTGTCGTCCCAGCCCATCGGGTAGAAGACCTCCTTGCCGCGCATCCGCTGGTAGCGCGCGACCGCGTCGGTGTGGGTGTAGGAGAACACGTGCCCGACGTGCAGCGATCCGCTGACGGTCGGCGGGGGCGTGTCGATCGCGAACACGCGCTCGCGTGGGACGGACCGGTCGAAGCGGTAGACGCCGTCGCGCTCCCACGCCGCGCTCCACTTCGCCTCCAGCCCGTCCAGAGTCGGGCGCTCGGGGACGCTCGGGTTCGGGCTAGCTTGCGTGTCCGGCTGCGGCGGTGAGGACAAGCTCGGGATCGTATCCCAGCCGTTGCTCGCGCTCGGCCCGATGCGTGGGGCAGTAGACGCCGCGTACGCCGCCGTTGGGCAGGCCGTACGCGCGCCACACGCGCCCGTTCCAGGCGAAGTGGAAGAAGCCGGCGCATTCCCGGCCCAATTCCAGCTCCCGCTGCCAGGCGGCGGTCACCGCCCTGGCGGGAATCCGCGCGCGGCAGCAGTGCTCGTGATCGGGATGGCTGGTCCACACGCACCGCAGCGGAAACTCGGTGATCGTGACATTGCCCAGCTCGATCTTGCCTGCACCGTTAGGACTACGTTCCATGTCGTTCTTTTCGGACGACAGGGCATGCAGAGATCAAAGGCTCACGAGACTTGGACGTATGTTCTACGGATAGACAATATGTAGACAGCACATGTGGTTATCATCGAGACGGTGTGGCGCGCGAAACCGGCTCGGTCGCGCACCACCCCTAGTACTGCTTTGTTAGGTTTCTTGTAGGGTTCTTCGTGTTGGCTGCGAACTCCTTCTCGTGTCGGTTCTTTCGAGGCGAGGAGGATGATGATGGCGGTGATCGAGGCAGCGAGGGTGGATTCTGCGGTGGTGGTGAAGGAGCGGCTTGAGCGGTTTGGCCGTGAGGTGCTTGCGGAAGCGATGAACCGGCCAGCGCAGAGGATGAACGGTGGTCTGTATCTGCGTGGGCTGGTCGAGGGCGGCAAGCGTAAGTCGCTTGAGCCGATGGTCGAGCGTCTGGGTGGGGAGGCGGACTACCAGTCGATGCAGCAGTTCCTCACCGACAGCCCGTGGGATCCGGCGCTTGTGGTCAAGGCGGTGGCCGAGCGGGTCGCTGGTGAGATCGGTGTGGAGGCGTGGGTGCTCGATGACACCGGGTTTCCCAAGCAGGGAAAGCGCTCGCCGGGGGTCAAGCGCCAGTATTCGGGCACGCTGGGCAAGGTCGGTAACTGCCAGATCGGTGTCTCGGTGCACGCGGTGGGCAAGAAGGGGACGGTGCCCTTGGGCTGGGCGTTGTATCTGCCCGAGGAGTGGTGTCAGGACGAGGATCGTCGGTGCACGGCGAAGATCCCTGAGGAGGTTCTCTTCAAGACCAAGCCCGAGCTTGGCGTGGAGTTGATCGAGCGCGCCACGGGCTGGGAGGTACCCGCGGCGCCAGTGCTCGGCGACGCTGCCTACGGCGAAAACACCGAACTGCGCGAGCGCCTGCACGACACCGAACTGGAGTACGTGCTCTCGGTCTCTGCAGAGACGACCGTGTTCCCTCCCGGAGCCGCCTTCGTGGTCCCCGAGCGCAACGGAGCGACCGGTCGCCCCCGCGGCCGGCTACGCCCAGAGAGCAAGCCGGTAGCGATCGGAGAGCTGATCGCCGGCCTTCACCCCGAGCAGTGGCAGACCGTCGCCTTCCGTGACGGGCCCGACAGCGAGCCGATGACCTCCCGCTTCGCGTTCGTGCGGGTACGCGCCGCGCACCGCTGGCAGTGGGGCTTTGCCACCCAGCCGCGCGAGGAGTGGCTGATCTGCGAGTGGCCCGAGGGAGGAGAGAAGCCAACCGACTACTGGCTCTCAAACCTCCCTGCCGATACCGAGCCCGAGCAGCTCGCTCGCCTGGCCCGGCTGCGCTGGAAGATTGAGCTGGACTACAAGCAGCTCAAGGGTGAACTCGGCCTCGACCACTACGAGGGCCGCTCATACCTCGGCTGGTACCACCACACCGCGCTCGTCACCGCCGCACACGGATTCCTCACCCTAGAGCGGCTTCACCCTTTTCACCAGCGGCCGGCCTGACACTACCCCAAGCAGCGCTCACCCTGCAGCCCGTCTTTCAGTGCTGGACCGGCCGCTGCCAAACCTGCCAGCAACCAGTCAACCTCCACCAGCTCCCCCTACAACGCCACCCACAACACGAGCAAACCTAACAAAGCAGTACTAGGAGGGATTAGCGAAACCCACAAGCCGTGTATCCATTCGGGATTGGGGGTAGGGGCTCAGGGGTCGTACCTCACTTCCGGTCTCACGATACCCCAATCGAGTTTGGCCTCCGATGATGACGGGGACCCAGAAGAACCGGGTCGGCCGATAGAGGCGTGCGTTTGCTTCTGCTCAGAGGAACTGCTCCATCGCCGGGAAAAGGCGATCAACGATGGCGTTGTGGATCGCTTGCAGCACCGGCAGGACGAGTTCTCCCGGAGCCACGTCGTAGGTCTCGCCGAACGCTATCGAGGCGGCTGGACGCATATTCACGTCCATATCTCCATGCGCGATGATTTCATCAGCGCGGACGATGATTTGTCCATCCCGGAACGCGCCGAGGCTGATCGTTCCCACCTCAAGTTTCCGCGCGCGGATCACGGTGGTGGTGTCGTAGACTTCGGCGTTGCCGATCGCCTCGAATCCGCCGATCTCGACGGCTTGTGCCATGCCAGCGATGAGTGGTGGGAGTCGGTGCTTGTCCCGGTTGTCCAGAACGTTGAGGGCACCGAGCAGTTCTCCATCGCTTCCTGTGTCTGTTTGAAAGCTCTCGATCGCTGCGAACATGCCGGGCGGCATCTTCTTCTTGGGACCAATGTCATTGGCGATAGCGCCCGTGAGCTTGGCCTTGGTGCGGATCGGCCACATGGAGGTGTTCTCGTTAGGCGGAGGGTCTTTCCCGGCAACCGTGATGGCGAGCTGGTACGCGAGGTGGTCGATCCCCTGCCGCATGTTGTGAACGGCGTCGCCGATGAGCAGGGGAAAGATCGGGTCCGATGGTTGGCGGACCGTGCGCTGTGTGAGCGTGTGCTGGCGAGTTGCCACCTCGCACTGGTGGGTGATCGCGCATGGGTCCGTTTCGGCCCATACCTGGACGGCTTGGTGCAGGGCGTGAAGGTGTTCGAGTGCGCGCTTGAGCTTGAGACGGTGACTGCCTTCCATGATGTAGACGAGAAGCCTACGCCGCGAGCGCCACAGCGCGTTCCCGATTCAGCGCGGCCGTCAACTGGGAAAGGATCGTGAGGTCGGCGTGAAGCCGCACGCGCTCGATCCGGCGCGCTCGCAGCGGCGCGAGCGCCCATTCGTTCTTGAGCCTGCCGAACGCGCGCTCGACGGACGCGCGACCACGGTAGAGCCCCTTCCATCGCAGCGTCTCTCGCGGGATCAGGGTATGCAGCCGTTCGGCCTTGATCCAGACGGACGCGGGCTTGCACTCCCCGGTCGGGCAGCGCCACTTCGTCGCCTTGCGCTTTGTGTCGGCTCCGGCGAACCGCCACTCCCCGTGCTCGCACTGGGGCGGCTTGTGCTCGCCGCGCTTGACCCGCGTGGTTTCCCTTATGCTGATCACGGGCCGCACGTCACGGTCCTCGCACGCGTCGTAGATCGGGCCGAGGTCGTACCCCTTGTCCCATCGCGCACGTCTCCGGGACGAACCCGAGGCCCTTCAGCTTGTCCAGCAGTGGCCCGACGGTCGTGGATTCGCTCACACGCCCCGTCTCTACCCGCCACGCGAGCGGGAGGGCCGTCTTCGCGCATTACGTTGTGCGGCTGATTATGTTGAGTGGGCGTGTGTTTTCCTTTGTTTGCGCGGTTGGGCGGTGGGCTGCTGAACATAATCAGAGCGATTGCAGGAACGCGAGGAGCGTGTCGCTGGACCCCGGCGTTGCCCCTTGCTCGATGCTGCTGGGATCGAGACGTTCGAGTCGTGCGAGGGTGGTGCTGGACACGGGTTTCTTGAGCCGACCGTCCGCTTCTACGGCGTGCTGGGCGAGGGCTTCCGTGCCCTCGCCGTAGCCGTTCAGCACGGGCTACCCGTTGCGGAACTCCGCCGCTATTGGCAGATCAACCGTGCCGGGGAGCCCGAAGGGCCCCATTGGGAGATGACGTTCACGTCTACAGCCCTTTGCACACCTTGCACAGGGGACGCCCATCCTGTCCGGGGGTCCGATGCTCACGCTTGATCCGTTTCCCGTCGGGACAGGCATCGTTGTCGTGGTAGACGTTCCGCTCGCCGCCGTACTCGGGGACGGACGTGTGGAAGGGGGCAACTTTGGCCATCTTGATTGTGCTCCAATCTTCTCTCGGGCCGCCTGCGGACACAGGTCAAATAATGCCCAAAAGATCGCGTGCATCCTGTCAAGGGGGTCGGACGTGTCCGCTGTGCTTGGCAGGATGGACGCTCGGCGTGCTCCAATCGCTGGCGGCGGTCCGGGCGGACACCCGGACCGCCATCTACGCAGCTTCGCTACACGACGCATCGGACGGAAAAACGGCACTGGACCGCCAAATTGCCCAGGCCGACGGGATAGGCATAGGCTGCCGAGATGGACAAGAGGAAACTGCGGTCGCCCATGGAGTTCCTGCGTTCGTTCTGGGAGCTGTTCTCACGCGCTGTGGTGTCGCTGTGGGCGCTCGCCACTGGCGTCCTCGCGGGCGTCGCGGTCGTCTTGGAACGCGTGTCGCCTCATGCCCGTATCCCGGACGGCCTCTGGTGGTGGATTGTCGGTGGCGGGGCTGTCGTGAGCGTCGCGTGGGCTTACCATCGAACGCGTCTGGAGCGCGAAGCGGCGCACGCGACGGATGTGCGCCCCGATCATCTTCAGGAACTACAGCACCGGCTCGCGGTCTTGCTGCGCAACGTCGAGATGGGCGGTGGCTGCGAATACGAGGACATCGGTTACAGCACCGTGAATCAGGCGGCGTTCAAGGCACACTACCCCGGCCTGGAGCAGTTGGTCGATGAATGGGACGCAACGGTTTCTCGTGTCGTGACCGCACGGCAGACGGTCACGAACATGCTTCAGAATGCGGTTGATACGAACGACGAGACGGACCCGTGGTACGGGATCACGTCGCAAACCTACGACGTCGCCCAAGTTCTGAGCCTCATCGGGGATACGGTCGTCTCCCGATCGGTAAAGGGCACCTTGGACGATCCGATCACGTTCGGCTGGAGGGAAACGCCGCCGTTCCCACCACACGGCGCGCAGCCCGACAGCGACGCTTTCTGGAAACTCGAACTCGGAGATCACCACGTCGCCGTCGTGTCGGACGTTCCCGCTGAGGATCGCGCGGAGCGCACCACCGCGACCAAGAAGCGCGTCGAAGCACTCTGGGACGCCGCCAGGCAGTGGGAGTCGTCGAGGGACGTCGGACCGGCGAAAGATGCACTCCGAGAACAACAGCCGGTCCTTCAAGAGGAGATATTGCATTGGCAAAAAGCCAGCGGCGTGCGCGTCACGCGACGCTGCTCGATCTGCCGCAAGAACGAGGGGTGGCCTGAGCCGGAGCTAACTCTGTGGCAGCGGGTTCGAGTGCGACTTGCGAAAAGCTGGAAGTGCGTCAGGGATCGACTGCCGTGGTGAGCGTCGCCGCCAAGGACTCAACCCTCGGCGGCGATGCGTGCCCGCGTCTCACGCACGGCCCGCGCGACCTCGGTCTCCTGCTCGGCCGTGTTGACGATCTCCGACATGGACACGTCCAGCGCCCCGGCGAGCCCGCACAGCTTGTCCCACGTCGGGTTGCGCCTGCTCGCTCGATCCCGGAGAGGTACGTAGGGTGCATCCCCGCAGCGAACGCGAGCACTTCGATCGTGAGGTGGCGGTCTCACAGGACGGAAAGCCCCTCACCGATCATCCCACCCGTCCGCGCAAAGCCTACGTCGCGGAGCTGACCGGCCTCTTGGACCTCTCTGGCTGGGGAGCAGGAGCGCGGCTTCTCTGCCGCCGCGAGCGCGCCCACCCCGGCGCGCAGCTATCCCTGATCGAAACCGACGGCTGGCGCACCAGGCATTCCTCACCGACCAGCAAGACGATAAGCTCCCAGAGCTCGACCGTCGCCACCGCGCCCAAGCGCATCGAAGACTCACACGCCCTCGGGCTCTCCAAGCTCCCGTTCCGCGCCTACCAAATGAACGAGGCCTGGATGCAGCTCGTGCTCTGCGCACAAGACCTCCTCGCCTGCGCCAAGGCACTGACACTCACCGATGAGCTCGCGCGCTGCAACCCCACACGCTTCGCTACCGCCTGCTGCACCAAGCCGGACGCCTCGCCCGCTCAGGCCGTCACACCAAGCTCCGCCTCGCCCACCACTGGCCCTGGGCAACAGACCTCGCCGCCGCCTGCGCTCGCCTCGATGCCTTGCCCCTGCCCGCGGGGTGAGCCCGCTGGCTCCCGAGCGCAAAGCGTGGCAGCGCCGGCCGTTCCTCCCAGCGCCGATCACCTCCGTATCGCGCAAACCAGCGCGAAACGGAGGTCAGATCGCCTCCACGGGTCACACCAGCCAGCATTCCAAAGCCAACACCCCCCACACACCGACAGCGCCGATCCGAGTCACCCAAGACGGCTTACTGCAAGACCTGGGCTAGCCTCACGAACCAATCGTCACTACCCCATAATGTCGATTTCGTTTATAGTTAATATTAACGCAGCCCTACTTTCGCTAGACATTACGCCTGCTCCTTCATTTTCTCTTATTAAGAACAGTTCTTCTCCCATTTTTACTTCTACGCCTTCCTCGTTCCAATAAACGGTCTCTCCCGGGTCACCTCCTTCTTTTCCTGGTTTACAAACTATTTCGAAATGTTTGACTTTTACGTTTGGTGGTTTGATTAAGCAGAGCAGTTGGCCTCCCAGCGTAAATAATGTGCTACCGCATTGGAAATGGACTGGTTCAATTAATAAGAGTATTCCAACGCCTAATTCAGCTCCTGTTCCTAATTTGTCGAACACTAGATGGAATACGCCTAACGCTAATATTACTTCTAGGGCCTCCCCTAAACCAGTGCAGACCCCAATAATTTTGCAACCGCTGAAATCAATGTGGAATCGACCTAACGGTTTTTTAGCTTCAAAGATACCTTCCGACTGGTCTTTTGCGCACAGCACTACGCTGACGGGGGCGCGTAACACTTCAAGCGTGCCTTTACCGCTTTCGCCCGTCCACCTTTCTTCTGTGGTGACTTCGGGTAAGGTCACCACTGCCGCTGACACTGTAGCGGACACGACCACGCTCAACGCGAACACGGCTATGAGGGCAATACCCAGTATCTTAAGTCTTTGCATTATCAACTGCTCCTTCCGTAGGTGTTGACGGCGTGCTCTGCGCGCGGTAATGCTCGCGCCAGATCAGCCGGTGGACCGGGATCAACCTGGGGATGCTGCGGATGCCCGGAATGAACGGGATGCACACGAAGGCCAGGCTGAGCAACGTCGTGAGGAGGATCACGAGGATGTCGGCGTTGGGCGAGCTCTTGAAGGGTTCGATCTGATACCAGAACGTGTACAGCCACAGCCACGCCTGTCCGGGGTAGCTGCCCGTCTCGTTCATCATGCCCCACTGCCTGGCGAGCAGGTGCTGTTCGTTGGCTCGTTCTTCCAGCAGTTCGCCGTCGGCCATGAACAGCAGCGGCTTGGTGTAGTCGGTCTGAAAGAACTGGTGGCTGTTCAGCAGATCGCCTTCCAGGCCACCGCTCTGGGCGAGGCCCAGCAGCCCATGCATGATCGTATCCACGTTCTCGTATTCGCCCGGCCGCACGCTGACCGACCCGTCGCCGGCCACGGAGGCTTTTCTCAGCGCTTTTTCGTAGCTGTTGGTCCCGTCGGACTGCAGGTAGGCCGATGCCTCTTTGTATTCGGCGATCCCCCTCTGCAGCGCGAGATCGGAGGAGAGCGTCCGCAGCGGGCCGATCACGTAGTCCTCGGCGGTGTCGATCGGCTGGTCGACCCCCAGCCATTTCTGCGGATCCAGGAAAGCGGCGTGCTGGCCTTCGCCGTTGTGGTTGTAAGGAGGACCGTATTCGGCTGTGAGGCTCTCATCGTCGAGCTCTTTTGTCGCGGCCATGAGGAAGTTCACCGGCATCCGCCGCGACCACTGCTCGATCGTGCTCGGCTGCTCGTCGGGCGAGGAGAACAGGACCGCCAGCAGGACCGCGAGCGACGCGACGACGCCAAGCGCGATGCACAGCCCCTTCACGAGGTCATAGGAGACGTAGGGCCCAGTCCACGGGCGCGTGTCGTCATGCGAGCCCAGCAGGCGTCTCATGAGGGCGCTCTGTCCGCCGGAGGATGGCGCTCGCTCACCGGAGCAGGCCGCAGGGACTCAGGTCGCAGGGACTCCCTCTTGGGCGAGACCCGCGCGGAAGCCCGCCGGGTGTCGAGCTCGAACGGCGGTACCACGCGATGGCGGCAGACGAGCAGGATGTGCGCGACGACGAGCGCGAGGACCACGATCGGCAAGATCAGCACGTGATAGCTGTACATCTGCCCGAAGTTGGTGACGTTGAAGACCGCGCCCACGCCAATGGAGTTCATCGCGTCCTTGGCCTGGATCGAGATCCACTGCGCATCGAAGTTCTGCTGGGAGATGTAGCCGGTAAGCGCAGTGGGTATCGCGATCAGGAACGTGACCGCTCCGGTGACCCACACGCGCGCCCGGCCGCCACGCCAGGCGGCCATCCAGAACTTGCCCCACAGGTGGATGACCATCGTGAAGAAGAACAGCTCGACCGCCCACAGATGGATCGAGTTGAAGAAGCGCCCGACGGCCGTGTAGTGCCACCAGGCGAGCCCCTTCAGGCTGAGGAGCATGCCCGAGCCGACGATCACGACCAGCGCGGCGAGCGCGGCGAGACCGAACACGTAGATCCAGGAGGCGACATAGGTCGGCCGGGAGTCGGGCAACAGCTGCTCCGGGGGCAGCGCCCCGACCGCGGCTCGGCGCGCGCGCGCCGTCCAGGAGGTTGAGGGGCTCACGGCCTTGCCACGGTCGCCGGCAACATGGTTCGCCGCAGTCGCGCTCATCAGGGGCTCTCCTGCCAGCGTGCGGTCCGCCGGCGCGCCGCGCCGGGGAACGGCAGCGCGACCGCCAGCGCGAACACGAACAGCACCACCACGACCACGACGACGTTCGACACCGACACTTGGAAGAAGTGCCAGTGGACGTAGTGTGCCGGGCGATTCAGGCTGAAGATCGCGGCGGTGACGGCTGGACTCATCTCTGCACTCCTCCTCTTCGCGCGCGCACATGAGCCGCCGCGCCGTTCAGCTCATCGAATTGACCCTCGCGAGCTCATTGCCGCAAAGAATGTCGCACCAGCCATCCGCCGGTCAAGGAAATTCGCGAATTGTCTCCGACTGGTCTCGTGCGCACCTACCGCATCCCGAAGGCATCCTTCGCACCTGGACCCCGCCATGGAGGAAAGCCCTGGCTTCCCTATATTTTGGCTTCTGAAGCCATTGGGCCTGTGTACTGCTTGCAGTCGGGCATCACGTACCCGGTGCGGCAGTCCGTCCTGGCGATCCACTTCTGCCTCCATGCCTTGACGAACTCCGCCAGCGTTTGTCGCTGCCGTTCAGCGGCCAGCCGCTTCTCGATCGAGCCCTGGACCTGCGCGAGCGTCGGCTGGACGGCCACCGCGATGCGCCTCACCTCGAACAGAGAGTAGTCCCCGTACAGCCTTACGGGTCCGCCGAGCACGTTTGGCCTGGCTGAGAAGACAGCTCGCTCGATCGCCTCTTTCCCACTGCCGACATTGGCGCTCCTCGCCCGTTCCAGCGACTCGTGGAGGCCCATCTTCGCGAAGCTCCTACCCAGTTCGACTTCTCTCCTGGCCTTCCTCGCCGCGGCTTCGCTTAGGAGGCTGTCGATATCGAAGTACCGTCGTTCCGGGCGCGCGAAGCGCTGTTTGTTTTGGCTGTAGTACTTGGCGATCTGCGCCTGGGTGATCTTGGGTTCTCTGCTCGCCACCGCTTGCCGGATCCTCGAGGACGCCAGTTCCGCCTGTATTTCGAACATGACGTCCGAGACCTCTTTCCCCGTCGCTTTGAGGAACTCGTGGAATTCCGCTTCCCCGCCCGGGAAGGAAGCGCTCTCTTTGTCTTTGAACCGCTGTTCGATTTCCTGCTTGGACACCTTCAGGCCTTCTTCGGCGGCCTCGCCGAGCAGCCACTGCGAGGAGATCAAGAAGCCGAGCGCCTGCTCTCGCAAGGGCAGATCTTGCTGCTTGGACGGATCCGGCACGACCCGGCCGCCGGCCATCTCCGACATCCAGTGATCGACGGTGGTCGCGGTGATCGCGGTCTGCCCGACTCGCACAACAACGCTGCCGGGTGTGCCATTACCACACGCGGCGAGGCCCACGATGGAGATCAACGCCGCCCCAGAAGCCGAGATGCGGCGATTCGGCCTGAGGAAGCGAATCAGCGACGTCATGACACCGGGTTGCTCGTGATGTGGATATGCTCGCCGGTGCGATCGCTGCCCGTCAGTCGCACGCTTGGCGGTTTATGCAAGGGCGGCCCGTGATTACCGCTACTCGCTCCAGCAGGATGGCCGCAGAGGGCAGAGAAGACGCCGACTGCTGCCCGGTGTATTGCTTGCAGTGCTGCACCACGTACCCCGCGCTGCAGCTCGTCTTGGTGGTCCATCTCTGCCCGGCTTCGGTGAACTGGGCTAGCGCCTGACCGCCGCCCGCACTCAGCTTTTGCTGGATCTTTCGTTGCAGCACGTTCAGCTTCATGACGAATATCTCATCCGCGAGACTCCGCCTGTTATTCGCGAGATATCGCTGAAATTCCCTTTCCTTTGGGAACTGTTCGGCCTTGATTTCCTTGAGCAGCTGCATTGCTTCGCCGTTGCTCGCCTTCAGGCCCTCTTCGCCGGCTAAAGCGATAGTCCACTGGGAATCGACCAGATAGTTCACTGCCTGCAGCCTCAGCGCCTGATACAGCTGCCGGCATTTGCTCAGCAATTGCGGTGCGGTCGGCTTCGGCCGCACCGTGTCCGAGCTTGCCGCGATCGTTTCCAGGTGAGCGACGCAGGCACCGTAGTTCGGGGGTTCGGACACCAACCCCGCGGGCAGCGCGTGCTG
This sequence comes from uncultured Solirubrobacterales bacterium, assembly GCA_963749285.1. Taxonomy (GTDB): domain Bacteria; phylum Actinomycetota; class Thermoleophilia; order Solirubrobacterales; family Solirubrobacteraceae; genus Palsa-744. Next base: position 290,545 of record CAVVMD010000003.1, read on the forward strand.
CTTGGAGATTTCATAGAAATCTCCGCCGGCCAGGGTCGACATCCAGTGGTTGACTTCCGCCTTGGTGATCGGGCTCCCTCCGACCTGCGCCACTACCTCGCCGGAAGTGCCGCCACCGCACGCGGCCAGGCCCGCAACAGCGAGGCAGACGGCGACAAACACGAATATGGGACGGATTATCCTAGCCACGATCTGGGCACCCTAGCGCAAGCTCGACTGGTTGTGTACAAGTGTTTCTGAATTTCTCAATTTCACGCGACATGTCTCTCTCTATTATTTTGGCTTGCATGTTTCTCTCTCTTTCCCTATCTATCTATATTTCAGCTTCCGGCGCCTGAGGGCCCTTGTACTGCTTGCAGTCCACCATCACGTACCCCGGGCGACAGCTCGTCCTGGCGACCCACCTCTTTTGAAATGCCACAGAGAACTCGGTGAGCAGCTGCTGTCGCTGGGCGAGGGAGAGTCCCTTCTTCGCGCTGATCTTCTGCTGAATCTTCGTGTCGAGCAGGTCTTTCCTGATGCGAAATAACTCATCCGAGAGGCTCAGGCCCGTGAACTCGAGGAATCTCTGGAACGCACCCTTCACCGGGAACACTTCGCGCTTGATTCGTTCGAATTCCTGCTTGACTTCCCGGCTGGTCAGCTTCACGCCTAAGTCGATGCTTTCGTCGTTCACCCACTGAGATGTGATCAGGAAATCGAGCATGTGCTCCTGCATCAGCTCATACTTCTGCCGGCACTGGCTCTTGAGCTGCGCCGCCGTCGGCTTTGACCCGCTCTGGACGAGTTTCGCCGGGGTCGCTTCTAAGTAGGCTATGCATGCCGTGTAGTCAGGTGGATCCGGCACCACGCCCCGCGGCACGGGCCGCTTCGGATACAGTTCGTAGGTCAGGATGGCCTCAATCGGTATCCAGTGATCCAGCGTCGCCTTGCTGATCGGGTGTCCCGCAACCTTCACCACGGCTTCATTCGGCGGGTCACTGGCGCACGCGGTCGAGCTCACCACGGCAATGGCGACGGCGCCAAGCGCCAAGATATAACGGCTCACTTTGTACACGTGCAGTCATCTCCCGTGGCGAAACGCCAGTATTTCCAGAGAACGGAACGGCACCGCGGAGTCTCGCATGAGGACATTCAGCCTGTCAAGCAAATCGGCGAATTGTCTCCGACTTCGACCGGCAATCCGCCGGCATTGAGAGAATGTTCCGCATGCCCAACGCAGATCACGAAACGGGTCTGGACAGTCGATAGGCGATGGCGTCAACAGGCATCCTCTCGACAACGGACCTCCGAGCCCGTCTGGCGCAGCGCACGCTGCAGCTCATCGACATCGCCTCCGAGTCCGGCGAGGAGAGAAACATCGTCGAGCATGTCCTGGAAGTCTTGCGGGCCGGCGGCGTTCCCGTCCGCGACCGGGGCGACACGTGTGTGCTGGCCGGCGTCACGAGCCGCCGCGAGCATCGTCCGTTCGTGCTTCTCGCCGGTCACCTCGACACGGTCCCCGCGCAGGAGAACCGTCCCGGCAGACGCACCCGCGAGCACGTCCAGGGACTCGGAGCGAGCGACATGAAGGGAGGAGTCGCCGTCATGCTCGAGCTCGCGCTCGCGAACCCCCCCAGCGCGATCGACGTCGGCTACGTGCTGTTCGGACGCGAGGAGCTCCCCGCCGCACAGGGCGCCCTCGGCCCGCTGCTCGCGCGCGAGACGGGCCTACGCGAAGCCGACCTCGCGATCATGCTGGAGCCCACCGCGAACACGGTGCAGGCCGGCTGCCTGGGCAACCTCGACGCCACCTGGACCTTTCACGGGCGGGCAGGCCACTCCGCCCGCCCATGGCTGGCCGAGAACGCGATCGACCGCGCGATCGCCGGGATCCAGGCGCTGCACGCAATCGAACCCTCCCGCAGCACGATCGACGGGCTGGGCTTCACCCAGGTCGTCTCGGTCACGACGCTGCACGCCGGCATCGCGCGCAACGTAATCCCCGGCCAAGCGCGCGCGAACGTCAACTTCCGCTACGCCCCCGATATCAGCCCCGAGCAGGCCGAGGCGACGCTGCGCGGCTGGTGCGAGCCCTATGGCGAGATCGAGGAGGTGCTCTGCAACTCCCCCGGCGCCCGCCCGCCGCACGAGAACCCCCTCCTGGACCGCCTTCTCGCCGCCGCCGAGGGCTCTGTACAGGCCAAGCAGGCGTGGACGCCGGTGGCAGAATTCGCCGCCGCGGGAATCGAGGCGGTCAACCTCGGCCCCGGGGATCCCGCGTTCGCGCACCGCCCCGACGAGCGCGTCACCACCCACGCACTCGTACGCGCCCACCGCATCCTGGAGGCCTTTCTGCGCGCCTGAGCCCGGCACAACGCACTCGAGACGGCAACACACGACAAACAGCACGGCACCACCCACGGCGATACAGCGGGTTGCCTTGGACATGAGGCGTTCTTCATCCCCAAAACGAGGGGAGAGCCCCATACAGCTGCGGCGGGCTGACAATGCGCACGCGTGCGATCACCGGTGTCACGTTGTTGTTCGCGTTGACCACGTACAGCTTGCCGATGCCCTCGCCAAAGGCCATGCCATGTATGCCGTCTTCCATGCCGGTGTCAAAGCTGGCCAGCTTGGCGCCCACCGAGTCGTACTCGTCGATGCGATGCTGTTCGTTTGCGTTCTCGTCGATGAAGACATCGCCGGACGAGTCAAGTGCCACCGCCGGCGTCGGCCCGGCGTTATCCTCCGGTTCGTTTTGTTCGTCCAGCGTCCACAGCAATTTACCCGATCGGTCGTACTCCTCTACGCCGCTCATCCCATTGCGAACCACATAGAGATCCCCGATCGAGTCGACCGCCAGCCCCGCTGTGCCGCCGATTTCAGGCCCATTCCCCGCGGGGGCGGGAAGCAGCTTCACCTGCGAGCGGTAGACCCCTTCTGGGCTGAACTCCTGCACGCGGTTGCGATCGCCGACGTAAACGGTGCCGGTGGAGCCCACCGCGATGAAATTGCCCTCCACGGGGAATTCGAACTGCCCGTCGGACGGCCCTTTTGTACCGGCCTTGCATCTGTCCCCCGGTTTGACCGGGCAGACATCTTCGTCAGCCGTATCGCCGTTTTTGTGCGCTGTCTCGTTGACTTCCCCTCCGAACATGAGCAGGAATTCTCCTTCGGGACTGAACTTCTCCACACGGCGGTTGTCGATATCGACGATATACACATCCTTATACGAGGTGCTCAGCGGGTCGTTGTCGACCGCCACACCCTCCGCGAAGCCGAGCTCGCCGGCGCCGGAGCCTGACATCCCCGCATAGCAAGTCGTCGTGCACGTCTGCAGAGCCTGCGTTCTCCCATCGGCCACCCCCCAGCCCCACGCGAGCAGGAAGGCGCCTTCCCTCGTGAACTTCTCAACCCGATGGTTGTTGCTGTCCAAGATGAAGACATCGCCGCTTTCCTGATCGACTGCGATCCCATTCGGTTCAATGAACTGTTTGGCTGCGGTGCCATAGCTCCCAAACCACCCAGCCGCCCCCGCGTGCCCTGCCCCCGACGCAAGCGCGCCCAGCAGCGCGCACAGCAGGACCATGCACGTCGATGCTCGTATTCCAAACGGAGAACCCACCCAAAGAATGTCGCACGACGCCATCCTCCGGTCAAGTAAATTGGCAAATTGTCTCCGACCCGCCCGGTCAATCCGCGAACCGCTGCGGCTTACTCTTACTTCTTCCCGTGCTTGCCCTTCTTGCCCTTGCCGGCCTTCTTCGCGTGCTTCGCCTTCTTCGACTTCGGACAACCCGTGACCCCGACCTTCGTGGACTCGCTGATCTTCAAACCGTTCTGCGCGACGAATTCGGTCGGCATCTTCAGCTTGCTCTGAGACTTGCAGAGATTTCCGTTCGCCGCGAGCGCGGAGAACTTGCCCTCCGGAAGCGTCAGTTCAAAGGAGCCCACAGGCGCATCGGGGACCGTCTTGAACGTCGAGCTCGTGATCCCCGCTTTGCTGATGAACGTCGTACCGACCAGGTCCACGGTCACGCCATACCCTTGCAGCACCATGATCAGGGAGGGGAACGCTTCGCCGCCATGACTGACGAAGTAGGCAGGGCCTTCCAGCGGGACGGGAATCAGCGGGGTGATCGCCTTTGCGTGCCCGATGATCGACGCTGACGGGCAGCCCGCCGGGTTTGTTTCGAACTGCTTGGCCGTGCATGCCTTCTGGAGCGTCGTCAGCCGGGAGGGAAGCTGTTTGGGCAGGTCCACCTTGACCCTCGCGATGTTCGCCTGACTGCCGAACAGCGCTTTGGGATAGGTCAGATGCACCGCTAGGCTGGCGCCCTTGGCTTTCGAGGTCTTCCCGGAGGTGGAGACCGCGAATTTCGGGGCGAACTTCAAGCTTGCGCAGTTCGTGACCTGGAAGGGCACTTCGACGGGGGAACTCGAGCCTTCGGCGCTATTGATCGTGCCCGTGATCTTCTGCGGGTTGCAGTTTGTCGGGTTGAACGTGAACCCAGGCCTGTTGACCAGGACGTTGACGTGCTGGATCTGCAGGGCGAACCCTTCGATGATCGTCGGGATCGCATGCACGCCCGAGGAATCGGTCGTGATCGTCAGCGCCGCGGTGATCGGGTTGACTTCGACCTTCGCGCGTACGACAACCGGGTTGCCCTGCATCAGATCGAACGGGCCGGCCTTGGCGGGGTTGACGATCGACAGGCCAAACGGAGCGCCCGCGTATTTTTCGGTGATGTACACCTTGCCGCCGGTGACCGTAAATGGATCCCCACCCACCCCCACCGACACCGTGGTTTCACCGATCTCGCTTTCCGGGCCGCATGTGCCCACGTTCGCCTGCGCTTCAGGACACAGCTTGACGCCGGAGAGCAGCCCCGAGACACCGGGGGGATAGTGCAGCTGAACGGACTGGATCTGCTGGTTTCCGTCCGGGCGCGACAGCGTCGTCGTGAGCGGGCTGAAGGAACCCGCGTTGATATTCGTCGTGTCCGACACGAGCGACGCGGCGAACGGGAGCGTGGTGGGCGACTGGTCGCCGCGCGGGTTCGGGCAGGGGCCGCCGTTCGGCCCACTGGTGACATAGAATTCCGAGGTTCTGGTGACCGGCGGGTTACCGGACCACGGCGTGAACGTCGCGACCGTCTTGTAGCCTTCTTCAGCCGGGAACCCTTCTCCGGCCGGCCGCCGACACAGCGCCGGTGTCGCCAACGGCGCGCGTTCGCCGCCGAAGAAGTGCAGTTCGGCGTCTTCAAACGCGAGCTGCGGAGTGTCTTCGAACGTCGCTTCGATCTGCCCGGTATTCGGGTTCAGCGAAACCTTGCCCGGGAGCTTGACGAGCGATCCCGATACTGGGTCTTCCGCGACAACATACATCGCGACGAGCGATTCGAACGGGTTTTCCTGCGGGAAGCTCGCAAAGTTCTGCGGTGAGGCGAGATAGACTGCGCCTTCGAGCGGATCCCCCTTGGGCAGAAGCGGCGTCGTGATCTTCACGGTGCCGACCTTCGAGGCGTCCGGGCAGAAGTTGACCCCCGGCTCCAACGGTTCGCTGGAACCAAAGCTGCCCGGCAGCTTGGGGGTGAAGTCCAGTTCGCTCGGCGGGTGGCTGGCGCCCGGAAGATAGCCGATCAGGCTCTCAGAGCATGCTTGCAGCCCGTCGGCGGCGGAGGGATTGAGCGTCACGCCTTCAGGCAAGGTGACCGCAATTGTCTTGATGTTGGACTGCGCATCGCCCGCCGCGTTCAACTGGCCTTCCTGAGGGACATGCACATCGGTCGTCAACCCCGTCGGGGTGCTCGCTTGCTGCCCGTCCGGTGAGACCTTGATTTCCGGGTCAAACGGCAGCCGGCCGCATCCATCCAGAGCCGGCATCCGTTCGCCCCCGAACGATTTGAACACGCCCGGTTCTTCCCAGGAATCGGCTTCGATACTCGTCTGCAACGATCCCGTACACGACGTCGGCAGAGATAGAAACGGTGGCGGATGGGACTGTTCGGAAGGCTTACAGGGAAGTTCGGGTGTCAATCCAAGTGCTTGAGTAAGGCAGCCGTAGCCGCGAGCGCTGTCGTGGCGCGGATCGCCGGGGACGCCCCAGACCGTCACCTGGCTGCTCACGAACCCAACCGTCTGGGCGATGTTATCGACGCTCACCGTGATGCCATAGTCGCCACCCGAGCGCACCGACGGGTCGATGAACACCGGTGTCTGGTCAACCCTGAAGCCGAACCGCGCCGGCTCCCCAACCGACGGTTCCAGGTTGAACAGAGGCACGACGGCTTCAAATCGAGTTCCGACCGGGGCGCCGCCTGAGGCTTTCAGCAAGTTGACCAGCGTGCGCGAGACTCCGACAGCCGTGTTCGACGGGCACGCGCTTACAGGTTCACTCTTTTCTCCGACGGTCTGAAGAAACTGCGCCAGGGTGCATCTTGGAAACGGGGTGGGGTTGCCGATCAGACCCGCCGGCCACCTGAAGTTCAGATCCTTCGCGAGCACGACCGGCTGGGGCAACAGACCATCTTCGACCTGTTCGAGGCTCTGGTTCAACGTGATCGTAGTCGTCTGCTGGAAAGGGTGCGAGCCGGCCTGCATATCGAGCGCGCCGCCCTCTTCTTCGTTAGTCAATTCGTAGTCTTCCACACCAAACCCCGCGGGTTCGCCGCCCACTCTCACCGCACGCACGATCGAGGCGCTCGGAGCTTCGCCGCCGGAGACGCTTACTTCGTTGGGTTCACCCGAAGGGACACTGGCTTCCACCCCGATCAGTATTTCAATCGGATGATACGGCGGCAAAGTCTTGGCGAATTCACACCGTGCTTCCCGCGGAGCCGGCAGAGAACAGTCCACCGGACGATCCTGCTGTTGTTCTAGTGCCCCGGCCTCTGCAACGCCTTCGATGGACACTGCCTTCAATCCTGACGGCAGCTTGTCGACGAACCTCACCGGGGCGTGGGGTGCTTCGCCGTTTACGTCCGCATCGCCGAGATTGGCCGCCGTCACGACGATCTGGCCGTCAGGTCGCCCGAGGGTCGCTTGGGTAACCTTGGCTTCGCCTGCGAATCCAAAAAGCGCGCTAAGTTCGGTGTTCATGAGCCTCACCGGCTGATCGGTGAGCGCCCCCTTGAAGGCGACAACGTATGGTTCGCTCCCAATCGGTTCTCCAGAGGTCACTTCAACGTTGCCAGCACCGTAGACTATTTCAAGACCCGTCTGAACCACACTGGCGCTATCTCCGACAGCGAGTTCCGCAAATGGTGGCGGTGCTTTCATTCCTTCTTCGATTTCCTTTGCTTCTTTCTTTGTGACGTTAAGCACGACAAATGTTTCGCCAACGGAACCGGTGACCGTAAGATCTTGCACCTCGTTCTTCGCCACACCCGGCTGTAGAACCGTCGGGCGGGCGCCAGAGCTCAGATGCCACCACGGGGAGTCCGCGGACGCCTGTGGAGCTCCCAGCATCCCCACCAGCAGCGCCCCGGTGACGACCAACTTCAAACGAATAGAGATCCTCATGACTGAGCCTTCCGCTTGTTGCCGGCTTTCTTCGCTTTCGAGACGCCGAGCCGCTTGCGCGTCTGCTTTTCACAATAGGCGCGCTTGCTCTTCTTCTTGTCTTTCTTGCACAGCCTCAAAGCCTTGGCGAGCTTCTGCGCTCGTGTCAGCTTAGTTTTGACCGCCGGAGCGGGCGACGGTGAGGCGGGATTGCCCGCCCCGGAGAAGGTCGCGCTACCCCCCGCCCCGAAGATCTGGGGCTGTGGCGAGGGCGCCGGTTTGCACGACGCTTCTGTGATGCACGGCGGCGGCTGGGCGGGTGAGGTCAAGCACGGTGCTTCTCCCGTGCATTCATGCGCGTCATAAACATCATAACTCGTGTCAAAGTCCTGCGGCGCAAGCCTCGACGTCGCCAGAAAGAACACGTCGCCGCCCGCTTCGCTCGCGTCCAGAAACGCCGACGGTTCCGCGGACGTCCCCGAAGATATCAGCCCGACACAACCCGCGCCTTCTTCCACCCCCCTGCCTTCAACTTCAACAGTCCGCGCGGGCTTGAAGACGTCGCTCCCGCTCTGAACCGCACTCGTGCAAGCATGTTCGGATTCAGGCACTCCTTCGGGCTCATACTCATACACATCCCACGTACCATTGACGTCCTGCGACACAAGCGCGTCGTGGCTCTCGAAGAACAGCCGCCCGCTGTCGGAGAGATAACGCGACTGGTAAAGTTCTCTCGTCCACCCCGGGACCATCGCCGCAAACGAGGTTGTTGTTTCAGCAGCCCAGGCTCGATTACCGCCGAGGAACGCTTCTTCCAATACGCTGCCGAATTCTTCGCCGAGCGGTCGCGCGCCGGTCGGGTCACACGACGCGCATACGAGCTTTGCCGGTCCTGCTGCGCTCGCCTCGGCATGATATAGGTAGACCTCCTCGTCGGGCTTACCGCTGACCGCGTCGCGGTTGTCATAGCCAGTGAGCGACCGCTGCGACATAAACGTCAGCCATTGCCCGTTGGGGGAAACCCGCGCACTTATCCCGGCGATTTCTCCGCTCCCGCCCGCCCAGTCGGGACGGTCAGTGCCCGAGAGCACCGCGACCAACTTCGTCGCGCCGGCGTGACGAACGTACAGGTTGGGCTGCCCGTGCTCCGCGCCGGGCACCGGCACGCCACCGTTCTCGAGCACACCGTCCGCGACGAAATACACCCACGAGCCATCGTCGCTCGCGCCGACCACGGCGCCCTGGCTCGCACCCGGGCCGCCGGCCTGAACATCTGCTCGTTCTTCGGCATTCAAGGGCGTCAGATCCGACAGCCTGCACCCAAGCTCGCCGGGGGCTTCTTCGACCATTTCGCACTCGTACAGGTCAGGTTCACCTGCTACGGCCCCCGCATCTTCGGTCAACCGCTGTGTGTCGGTGAAGAGCACTTTCGACCCGTCGCTCGACGCGATCTGGAAAACGGGTCGGGATTCCCCTTCTCCCGCGCCACTTTGAACGGAGTCGAGCCGAACTGTTTTCGTTTTCCCGGTCGCGGTATCGCTCATGTAGAGGTGTTTTTCGGATTTTCCCGCGACTTCCACTGTCGCGGCCCAGATGACGCGCGAGCCGTCGTTTGAGATCGTACCCGCACGCGCCGCCTTTTCTTCGGGATTGCCGAGTGAGCCAGCTACGGCTCCGCCATCTTCGCTCGCGGGCAGCACGCTGACAAGCTGCAACTTGCCGGCAGCCCACTCGTAGAGGCCCAGGTCGACCGGAGTTTTGGTGAGTGCCACACTAGACTTGAGGACGACGTGGCTCAAGTCGGACGTGGCGCCGAGGAATTCGGGGCCACAGCGGACCTCACATTTGCCTTCTTCTTCGCCCCCGAAGACAGTTTCGGGCGGGACGTTTTCAAATCCCGCCTTGCCCGTTACCAAGGGGCGGTAGCACGATTTCACACACGGAGCGTTGACATTCCCGCTCGGGTAATCGGTACGCAGATAGGGCGTGTTTTCTGAAGCTTCCGCCGACACCGAGGGATCAAAGACACCGAAGGGATGGACGACGCCAAGCGAAAGATCGTTAGAGAAGAACGGGTACTCCGCAAAAAAACTCACACCGGTCGCTCCGTTGTGGGCGATCCCGATGTCACGCGAGTCCCAGCCCTCGGGACCGCGCGTGGAGAGCACCTGCATGACGTTGGAGAAGCCTTGCGGTTCAGATTCGGTAGGCGCGGTTGCCACATAGGTCATCGCGTTACCGGCGGCGGCAGCCTGAAACGCAAAATAGCCTTCGGTAAACGACAAGATATTCGCGCCGTGCTTGTCCGGCGGAGAGACCATCTCCCACTCACGCCCGTCGGGCAGGACAAACGCACCGGCGATCTGCGTTGTGAAGGTCTGGTCTTCACCATCGAATTCCTCGACCTTGAACTCTTTCGGCGCCACTTCGATTTCGCTGACGGCGACAACGCGGTAGTGGTAGACGGCTCCCGCCGAGAGGCCGACCTGCACATGCTGGGCGACTTCCACATCGCTTTCTCCGGAGCCGACCGCCCCATCCGGCCGCGGGACGCTGATCGCCGGCTGCGGGCCCGAGAAGCTCCCGCCATTTTCAAGATACGCCGCTTCCGTGAGGTATTCGAAACGGTAGGTCGTAGGAGCGTTGTGCGGGTTGATCGTCGCTTCGAACGTCGCCGAGGTCGGCGCCACATTCGCAACCGACTCGCTGTGGATGCCCGGACCGGGCGTCGTGAATTCACCGAGGTCTTCGGGGCCTTGCCCGGTGTTCGTCTGTCCGTCGGCGACGTTCGTCGCGTCGAGACGGTAGTGGTAGGTCGTATCGGGCTGAAGCCCTTCCACGGGCACCGATTGCACCGGGACCGCGACCTCGCCTTCGGCGACATGTTTCGGTTCGCACGACGCCCGCTGCCCGTAAGACGTGCTCGTCCCGTACTCGAATTCACAGGTCGCCTTGCCCGCTCCTTCAATCGGGTTGACCGTGCCGTGGAGCGTAGCGCTCGTCGGCGTCACCGGCGAGACTTCGGTAACCGTGACATCCGGAACCACCAGATTCGGGCCAAAAACATCGACGAACCCTTTGTTTTCTCCAGCGTCATAGTCCCCGACATAGACATCGTGTGGCGCCGCCGGGTCGACCGCGACGCTCTGCACCCCGCTGAACGAACCCGCCGAGGTGCCCGTCAAGCGGTCGAGATATTTACCAGCTGCGTTGAACTGGTCGACGACGTTCGACGTGGCGTCCACCACGTAGATGTCGCCGTCAAAGCCATCGACAGTCAGGTTTTCGACTTTACCGAACGAACCGTCCGGCGTTTGCGTCAACTGTTCCACGAATTCATACCGGCCGAGGATCGCCGCCGGCTTGAAGATATCGACGATACCTTCGCCATCCACGACCAGCACGTCGCCGTTGAACGCTGAGACAGCCACGCTGGTCGGCCTGCTGAAGGGGACACCCGATTCGGGGCCTTCCAGCCGCGTGACGTATTCCTCGCCACCCCCCGCCTTTGATTTGAAGACATCCACCACTGCGTGTTCGGGATCAGCGACGTACACATCGCCCGCCGCCCACGTGAGGCCGGGGGGGGAGTTGTCCACCGCGACATCCCCGGTTCCGATACATTCAAAGCAGCCGAAGGCTTCGCTCGGGGGTTTGGGGCCCTTCCAGACCGCCTGCAGGCCGCCCGCCGCATCAAACACGGCCACAGCCCCTTCTTGTGTACCTGTGACATCGCCCCCGACATACACCTCGGGTTCGCCGGTCGAATGCCCCACCGCGACGCCCTGGTGAAGGAAGGAAAGCGACGGGACCTGAGGAAACTGCGAGACGAAAGCACCCGAGGAGGCGTTGAACTTGTCCAGCCTGTACTGTTCTGCGCGGCCACCGGCGAGGAACAGTTCGCCCGAGTCCACCGTCAACGAGCGCGGTTCGGAGAGCCCTTCCGGGGTGCTTTCACTGACTTTTTTCGAAGGTTCATTCGGGGAGGAACTCGTGCGTGACGGCAGCCTGGGCGGGTGCGCCCGCAAACGCGAGGACACCGACCAACGCGCACAAGCGACCCAGAACCGTCAAGGTCAGCTTCGTCTCGCTGGAGAACACAGCGTCGAGGCGGCGGATCAGCGCCCACTGATCACAAGCCCGCTTATAGCTTGAATTGCCCCTCGTCTCCATCATCCGCCCTCCGCCTTTCCTCTCCATGTCCCTGCAATGAATTATTCGCCCTACACCGCAGACTTTACAGCAGCATATAAGCCCCCCCCGGCAAGGCGCAAGATGTGTTTCCCACTCTTCTGATACCGCACCACAACGCCGATTGACGGCCCGGGAGACGCACCACCCCGAGTCGAGAACGGTGCGGTGCGCGGGACCGGCTCGGCCCCGCGCACCGCACTACATATCACAACCGATCGCCGCTACCCCATAATTTCGATTTCTTTGTCGTTTTCAATTAATATTGTCGCACTCGTATGCTCGCTGGACATTACGCCTGCTCCTTCGTTTTCCTTAGTTAAGAGCAGTTCTTCTCCCATTTTTACTTCTGTACCTGCCTCGGTCCAATAAAGGGTCTCCCCTGGGTCACCACCTTCTTTCCCCTTTTCGCAGACTATTACGAATTTGTTGGCTTTGCCGTAAGTGATTAAGCAGAGCACTTGGCCTTCCACTACGAATAATTTGCCGATGCATTCGAAGTGGGTCGGTTCCACTAAGAAGAGGACCCCCACACCTAATGCTTCTCCTGTGCCTAATTTGTCGAACACCAGATGGGCTGTGCCTAATGTTAATATCACTTCTTTGGCCTCACCTAAACCAGTGCAGCCAATAATGCTAGCTTTGCAACCTTCGAAATCAATGTGGAATAAACCTAACGGTTTTTTGGCTTCGAAAAAGCCTTCCGATTTGTCTTTTTGGCATATTATAGGAGCGGCGCCTTTTAACACTTCAAGCGAGCCTTTGGCGCTTTCGCCTGTCCATTTTGTTTCTACTTCAGGTAAGACCTTTACTTCCGCGGACGCCGTAGCGGACACAAACGCCCCCAGCGCGAACACAGCCATGAGAGCGACACCCAATATTTTGAGTCGTTGCATTATAACTACTCCTTTGCGTTTGATGTTGATTGATCGGCCCCGAAGGCCCCATGCCGCGGACGCTCCGGCACCGGCGCCGTCCGGCTGCGCCGCATTCCTGCGCAACAGGACCGCACCACAAACTTTGCACGACACCGCATGTCATGTCAAGGAAATCAGCGAACTGTTTCTGACCCTCAAAGCACCTATCCGACATCATTCACCGAGCCGGTGGGGGACACGCCGCTCCTGGCCGAGACGATGCGGTGCGCGGGACGGGTCGGGGCCCGCCCACCGCACTACGGTTTCGCGAACCAACCCGCTGCTACCCCATAATGGTGATTTCATTTGTGGTTAATATTAAAGCAGTCGTATTCAGGCTCGACATTATCCCTGCTTTTTCATTTTCGTGCGTTAACAACAGTTCTTCTCCCATTTTTACTTCTGTACCTGCCTCGTTCCAGTAAACGGTCTCTCCCGGATCACCTGCTTCTTTCCCTTTTAGGCAGACTATTTCGAAATGTTTGGCTTTTGTTTCGACTGGTTTTATTAAGCAGAGCAGTTGGCCTTCCTCTACAAATAATTTGCCGGAGCATTCGGAATGGACCGGTTCCATTAACAAGAGGACGCCCACGCCTAATTCAGCTCCTGTTCCTAATTTATCGAACACCAGATGGAACGTGCCTAATGCTAATAATACTTCTTTAGCCTCGCCTAAACCAGTGCAGGCAATGATGCTAGCTTTGCAACCTTCTAAATCGATATGGAATGTGCCTAATGGTTTTTTAGCTTCAAACGTGCCTTCCATTTTGCTTTTGGAGCATACTATACTAGCGGCACCTTTTAACACTTCAAGCGTGCCTTTGCCGCTTTCGCCTGTCCATCTTTCTTCGACTTCGGGTAAGACCTTCACTTCGGCGGATGCCGTAGCGGACACGAATGCCCCCAGCGCAAACACGGCCATGAGGACGCCCAATATTTTGAGTCGTTGCATTGTGACTACTCCTTTGCGATGTTAGTTGACCGGCTTCGAAAGGCCCTATGCGGCAGGACGCTCCTATGCCGGTACCGCCCCGCTGCCCGGTATTCCGGACAACGGAACCGCGCCACAAGCTTTGCACGCCGCCACACGCCAATCAACGCACCGCCGCGGTCCCCTTCTACTGCCCCGCGTCAAGCGCTGGGGCGCGCCCACGACCAGATCGAATTGTCTCCGACTCGCCCGGTCAATCTGCGAACCGAACGCTGCTGCTTACTTCTTCCGGTGCTTCCCCTGCTTGCGCTTACCGGCCTTCTTTGCGTGCTTCGCCTTGTGCTTGGGGCACCCGGTGACGCTGATCTTCGTGGACTCGTTGATCTTCAAACCGTTCTGAGCGACGAATTCGGTCGGCATCTTCAGCTTGCTCTGAGACTTGCAGAGGTTCCCGTTCGCGGCGAGCGCGGAGAACTTGCCCTCGGGAAGCATAAGTTCAAAGGAGCCCACAGGCGCATCGGGGACCGTCTTGAACGTCGAGCTCGTAATCCCAGCTTTGCTGATGAACGTCGTACCGACCAGGTCCACGGTCACGCCATAGCCCTGCAGCACCATGATCAGACTGGGGAACGCTTCGCCACCGTGACTGACGAAGTAGGCAGGGCCTTCCAGCGGGACGGGGATGAGCGGAGTGATCGCCTTTGCGTGCCCGATGATCGACGCTGACGGGCAACCCGCCGGGTTTGCTTCGAACTGCTTGGCCGTGCACGCCTTCTGCAACGTCGTCAACCTAGAGGGAAGCAGCTTCGGCAGGTCCACCTTGACCCTGGCGATGTTCGCCTGCGACCCGAACGGGGCTTTGGGATAGGTCAGATGCACCGATAGGCTGGCGCCCTTGGCTTTCGAGGTCTTCCCGGATGTGGAAACCACGAACTTCGGAGCGAACTTCAACGTCGCGCAGTTCGTGACCTGGAACGGGACGTTGATCGTGTCCACCCCGCCTTCGTTTGAGTGGATCGTCCCGGTGACCGCCATCTTGCTGCAGTTCGTGGGGTTGAACTGGAAGTCAGAGCGTGTGGTGATCGCGTTGACGTGCTGGATTTCAAGGGGGATGCCTTCCAGCATCGTCGGGATCGCGTCAGGTGTGCCAGGGGGGTTGCTGGTGATCGTGATCGCCGCGGTCAGCGGGTTGATTTCGATCTTGGCCCGCACCAGCACGCAATCGCACGCCGGGTGGTTGCGCTGCGTTTTCGCGAAGTCGAACGGGCCCGCCTTCGCGGGAACCTCGAACGTGATCCCAAACGGCGCGCAACCAAGCGTACCAACCGTGCACGAGCCCGTGCCGTTGTAGGGGCCCGTGAGGTAGAACTTGCCGCCCCTGACCGTGAACGGATCACCGCCGACACCGACGCTGACGGTGGTTTCGCCGATCAGGCTGTTCGGGCCGCAGGTGCCTTCGTTTGCCTGCGGTTCGCGGCACAGTTCGATGTTGGACAACACACCCGAGAGACCCGGCGGCAGTTTCGCTTCGACGGACTGCAGGTTTTGTTCGCCGTCGGAGCGGCTCATCGTGAGCGTGAACGGCGAGAATTCGCCCGCCTGAAGATTCAACGCGCCGCCCGTCAACGACGGGCTGAACGGCAGGCTTGCGCCGGGGCACGGGCTACCGTTCGGACCCGAGGTGATCTGAAAGCTCGCCTGCGACCTGACCGGCGGCGAGCCCGACCACGGCGTAAACGTCGCTTCGGTCGTATACGTCCCGCAGCGCGATGCTGTCGCCAGCGGCGCGCGTTCCCCACCAAAGAAATGCAGTTCAGCGTCTTCGAACGCGAGTTGCGGGGTGTTTTCGAACGTCGAGACGAGCTGCCCCGCCACTTCGCAGGTCATGCCCGCGATCACTTCACCCGCACCCTGACACAGCTGCACCTCGCCCGGGAGCTCTACGAGCGATCCCGAGACGGGGTCTTCCGCGACGATGTACAACGCGAGCACGCTGCCAAACGGGTTCGCTTCCTGAGAAGCCAAGTACACGAAACCCTTGACCGGCTGGTTGGGAGGCAACAGCGGTGTTTTGATCGTCACTTCACCGACCTTCGACGCATTCGCGCAGAAATTCTTCCCGGGTTCGAGCAGTTCCTGATCGCCGACCGCGAGCGCGCCGATGCTGCCCGGCAGATACGACGAGAACACCGGGTCGCTCACCCCCGGCTCGGTCGGGAATTCACCAAAGCCAGTGAAACCGACCAAGCCCTCCGAGCAGGCTTGCAACCCATCACCGTTCGAAGGATTGATCGCGACACCCGCGGGCAGCTTGACCGTGATGTCCTTGATGTTGGACTGCGCGTCCCCTTCAGGGTTCAGCTGGCCTTCCTGGGGGACGTGCACATCCACGTCCAAGCCGGTTGGCTTCGATGCCTGCTGACCATCGGGGGTGACCTTGATTTCCGGGCTGAACGGCAGCGTGTTGCAACCATCCAACGCTTGCATCGGCTCCCCTGGGAACGACAGTTGCTGACCGGCGGGCTTCGGTTCTTCCCAAGAATCGCCTTCGACGCTGGTATACAACGGTTCCGGCTTCCCCGTCGATGGATTCCTTGGACACGACGTCGGCATCGACAGGAACGGCGGGGGATGCAGCTGTTCGGAGGGGTTGCAGGGAGAAACCCCGGTTGTTATTCCAAGTGCTCGAAACAGGCAGCCGTAGCCGCGGGCGTTGTCGTGGCGCGGATCGCCGGGCACGCCCCAGACCGTCACCTGGCTGCTGACGAACCCAAGCGTCTGGACGATGTTATCGACGTTCACCGTGATGCCGTAGTCGCCACCCGAGCGCACGGACGTGTCGATAAAGACCGGTGTTTCCTCAACGCTGAAGCCAAAACGCGCTGGCTCCCCAACGGAAGGTTCCAGGTTGAACAGCGGCACGACTTCTTCAAATCTCTCACCGCCTTTGGCTCCTGAGGGGGACGGCAAGTTGCCCAATATGCGCGCAACCCCGACCGCCGTCTGCGGCGGACACTCGGTTGCAGGCGTGCTATGTTCGGAATGGATAAGCGAGAACTGCGCCAGGGTGCATCGGGGGAATGGGGTGGGGTTGCCGATCAGTCCCGCCGGCCACTTGAAGTTCAGGTCCTTCGTAAGCACGACCGGCTGCGGCAATAGACCTTCTTTGGTCTGTTCGGCGCTCTGGTTCAGCGTGATCGTGGTCGTCTGCTGGAACGGGTGAGACCCCGCCTGCGTGTCGAGCGCGCCACCTTCTTGTTCGCTGCTCAATTCGTAGTCTTCGACACCGAACCCCGCAGGTTCAGCGCCCACCGCGACCCGCCGCCTGACCGAGGCACTCGGGGCTTCGCCGCCGGAAACGCTTGCTTCATTGGCTTCACCCGAGGAGGCGCCGGCTTTCACCCCGATCAGGATTTCAATCCGACGATACGGCGGCAAGGTCCTCGGACCTAGGACTTCCGTTTCCCCTTTTTCATTTACCCGGTTGAGCGTTCCACCGAACGTGCACGTGAGCGAGCTCAGCGAACATTCAACCGGACGATGCTCCGCTTCTGCTGTCTGTGCCTCCGCGACACCTTCGATCGACACCGCTTCCAGTCCCGGCGGCAGCTTGTCGAGGATTTTCACCTGGTGGGGCGCTTCGCCGTTTACGTCCGCATCACCGAGATTGGCGGCGGTCACGACGATCTGCCCGTCAGGCCTACCTTCGGAGACCTGCGTAACACTCGCTTCTTCCTTACACGGAACCGCCGCGGGTTCACCACAGCCAAGACGTTCTCCCCCAAAGACCCTCACGTAAGCGCTGTTTCCGTTTGCGTTGATCGGTTCCGTCGCCTGACCCGGGAAAGTAACTTCCCACGTTCTGCTGTTTTCTTCCGTGCTCTTTTCGCGGGTTACGAGCACCTTCCTTTGGAGATAGACTTTGTCGAGGCCTTCCTGCAGCTGTTTTTTGCTGGCGTTATAAGGAAGGACCGCGAACAGCAGTTCTGCTTCCGTGCGATGTCCTTCTTCGAGTTCTCGCACTGGAAAATTGGTGATGAGGAAATCGCCTTCGGTCGCGCTCACCGTCAGTTCCTGAACGTCGTCCTTCGCCACACCCGGCTGCAGAACGGTCGGGCGGGCGCCGGAGCTCAAATGCCACCAGGGGGATTCGCCGCGAGGAGGCGGGGGAGAAAGCGTCCTGAAGCTCCTTACCGTGCCCGCGACCAAGCCCTGCGAGTTGAACGCCACGACATGGAAGGGATAGGTCATGCCGGGCTGCAAGCCCTTCAACGCGAAGGGCACGGTCTGTTCGGTTTCGCTCGCTCCCACGAGAACCGGCGCGGTGAACGCCCCGTTATATTCGATGTACACGTACGTTTCGAATCCTTCCGGGTTTACCTTCGCCTGGACGGTGGCAGTGGTTTCCGTCACGTTTTCCGCCGCTTCCGCGGTGATGACGGGAGGTCCGGAGGCCAGAGCGGAGGCGCTGAACACCGCCATCGCACAGAGGGCAGCGAGAAGGGGGGGTATGGATCGCTTGAACATGAGGTTTACCTGCTCCCCTTCGCCGACTTATGCGCCGATTTGTGTGACTTGGACTTGGTCTTCGAGCCGTACTTCTTTCTGGCGGACGCTTCACATGTCTTGCGTTTCTTCCTGGACATGTTTTTATGGCATGCCTTCAGGGCCACCGCGAGCTTCTGCGCTCGGGTCAGCGGCCCTACCGTCGGCTTGGCGGGGGGGACGGCGTGAGGTTGCCGAGGCCGCTGAACGTCGCGCTGGGCGGCGAGCCGAAGATCGACGGCTGTGGCGTGGGCGACGGTTTACACGACGCTTCCGTGGCGCACGGCGGCAGCTGAACAGCAGGCGTCAGGCACGGCGACGAACTCGTACATTCATGCGCGTCATAGACATCCACGCTCGTGTCGAAATCCTGCGGCGCGAGCTTTGACGTCGTCAGGAAGAACACGTCGCCGCCCGTTCCTGACGCGTCCAGGAACGCCGACGGTTCCGCGGACGTCCCCGAGGAGATCAGCCCGACACAACCCGCGCCTTCTTCCAGCCTGCGGCCTTCGAACTCAACGGTCCGCGCGGGCTTGAAGACATCACTCCCATTCTGAACCGCGCTCGTGCAGGCATGCTCGGATTCAGGCACCCCTTCGGGCTCATACTCATAGACATCCCAGGTGCCGTTCACGTCCTGCGGCACCAACGCGTCATGGCTATCGAAGAACAGGCGGCCGCTGTCAGAGAGATAACGCGACTGGTAAAGTTCTCTCGTCCACCCAGGGACCATCGCCGCAATCGAGGTTCGTTCTCCCCAGGCTCGATTGCCACCGAGGAACTCTTCTTCGAGCCCTTCGGTCAACTCTCCGCCAAATACCTCGCCGACCGGTCGCGCGCCCGTCGGGTCACACGAAGCGCACACCAGACGTCCCGAAGAAGCATCGTAGAGATAGACCTCCTCGTCGGGCTTGCCGCTGACCGCGTCACGGTTATCATAGCCCGTGAGCGACCGCTGCGACATAAACGCCAACCACTCCCCATCGGGTGAAACCCGCGCGCTTATCCCGACAATTTGTCCGCTTCCGCCTGCCCAGTCGGGATGGTCTGCGCTCGAGAGGACGGCGACCAACTGCGTCATTCTGGCGTGATAAACGTACAGGTTGGGCTGCCCATGTTCCGCTCCAGTAGCGAGCACCCCATCCGCGACGAAATACACCCACGAGCCATCTTCGCTCGAGCCGACCACAGTGCCCTGACTCGCGCCTTCGCTGCCGGCCTGAACATCCGCTGGTTCCCCCCCGCGCAACGGTGTCAGATCCGAGAGCCTGCATTCGAGTTCGCCTTCTTTCACTTCGACGATTTCGCACTCGTACAGGTCTGGTTCGATCGTTTTGGCCCCCGCGTTTTCGGTCAACCTCTGTGTGTCGCTGAAAAACACCTTTGACCCGTCGCTCGAGGCGACCTGGAAAATCGGGTCTGATTCCCCTTCTACCGGGCCGCTTTGAACGGTGTCAAGCCGAACCGTTTTCGTTTCCCCGGTCGCGGTATCGCTCATGTAGAGGTGTTCTTCGGTTTTTCCCGCGACTTCCACTTTTGCCCACCAGATGACGCGTGAGCCATCGTTGGAGATCGTACCGGCGCGCGCCGCCTTCTCCTCATGATTGCCAAGTGAGCCTTCTACGGCTCCGCCACCTTCACTCGCGGGCAGCACGCTGAGAAGCTGCAGCCTGCTGGCCGCCCACTCGTAGAGACCGTTGGCGACCGAAGTCTTGGTCAGGGCCGCCTTAGACTTGAGAACAACATGGCTCAGGTCGGGTGTGGCGCCGAGGAATTCGGGGCCACACCGGCCTTGACATTCGCCTTCGGTTTCGCCGCCGAATTCGGTGCCGAACGGGACGTCTTCGAATCCGGCCTTGCCAGTTACCAGAGGGCGATAGCACGACTGTTCACAGGGAGCGTCGACGTTCCCGCTCGGGTAGTCGGTGCGCAGGTAGGTCGTGTTTTCGGAGGCTTCCGCCGACACCGCGGGGTCGAAGGGGCCGAAGGCATGGACGGCGGCGAGCGAGAGGTCGCTCGAGAATAAAGGGTACTCCGTCACGGTGGCCGTGCCGGTGTCGTGCTTGTGGGGGATCCCGATGTCGCGCGAGTCCCAGCCTCCGGCGCCGCGCGTGGAGAGCACCTGCATGACGTTGTCGTAGCCCTGCGGTTGGGATTCGGTGGGCGCGCTCGCCACATACGTCATCGCGTTACCGGCGGCGGCGGCCTGATACGCATAATTACCTTCGCTGGGCGCGTTGATGGTCGCGCCGTGCTTGTCGGGCGGTGAGACCATTTCCCACGCCCGCCCATCGGGCAGGGCGAATTCACCGCCGATGGTCTGCGTCGTGAAGGTCTGGTCGCGCCCATCGAATTCTTCGAACTCCCCCGGTTTCGGTTCGCTGACCGCCACCACACGATAATGGTAGACAGTACCCGCCAAGAGGCCGACCTGGACGTGCTGGGACACCTGCACATCGCCTTCTCCGGAGCCGACCACGGCGCCATGCGATTCAGGAACGGTGAGGAGCGGCGCCTCTTCACCGTAACCGGTGCTTGGCCCGTACTGGAAATAATAGGTCGTGGGAGCATTGTGCGGGTCGATCGTTGCTTCGAGCGTCGCCGAAGTCGACTTCAAGTTCGAGACCGACTCGCTGTGGATGCCCGGGCCGAAGGTCGTGAATTCACCGAGGTCTTCGAGACCTTGCCCTGTGTTCGTCTGACCGTCGGCGACATTCGTCGCATCAAGACGGTAGTGGTAGACCGTGTCGGGTTCGAGTTTCGTCACGCTTTCCGGCTTGGATTCCACGGGAACCGCTCCATTGCCTCCCGGGACGCGCGCCGCACACGGCGCGAGCTTCCCGTAAGACGTGCTCGTCCCATACTCGAATTCACAAGTCGCTTCGCCCGCGTTCACAGGGTTGACCGTGCCGCGCAGCGTGACGCTCGTCGCCGTCAGGTTCGAGACCGGTTCGGTGACAGTGACATCCGGGACCAGCGCATTGGGCCCAAACGCGTCGACGAACCCTTCTTCTAGTTTCTGGTTGTAGCCGCCGACATAGACGTCGTGCGGCGCCACCGGGTCGACCGCGACACTCTCCACCCCGCTGAACTGGCCTCCCGAGGCGCCCGCCAAACGCCCGAGGAATTTACCCGCCGAGTCGAACTCATCGACGGCGTTTGATTTGCCGTCCGCGACGTAGATGTCGCCGTCGGAGCCGTCCACGGCGATGCCGCTGACCCGCTTGAACGCACCGGCCGGCGTGTTCGTGATCTTGAACAGGAACTTATACAGGCCCGGTGTCCCAGACGGTTCGAACACGTCAACGAAACACGATTCGGGGCTCGCCGGACACTGTTCGTCGGGTACGGTTCCGAAGGTGCCTCCGTCCGCGACCAACACATCGCCGTTGAATGCCGAAACCGCCACGGCGGTCGGCTTGCTGAACGGGACGCCCGATTCGGGGCCTTCCAGCCGCGCGCGGTATTCCTCACCGCCGTCCGCCTTGGGTTCGAAGACATCCACCACCTGATGTTCGGGGTCAGCGACATACACGTCGCCCGACGCCCACGTGAGGCCGGGGGGGGAGTTGTCCACCGCGACATCGCCGCTTCCCAGACATTCAAAGCAGCCAAAGACTTCGCTCGGAGGGTTGGGGCCCCTCCAGGGCGGAGGCTGCAGACCGCCCGCCGCGTCGAACACGGCCACGACCCCTTCTCCTCCACTGACCCCCCCTCCGTTCGCGACATCCCCCCCGACGTAGACCTCGGGTTCGACCGTCGCGTGTCCCACCGCGACACCCTGGTAAAGGTCAGCAAGCGACGGGACCTGGGGAAACTGCGAGACAAAAGCACCCGAGGAGGCATTGAACTTGTCCAGCCTGTATTGTTGGCTCCTCGCGCCGGCTTCGGCCACGAACAGTTCGCCTGAGTCGACCGTCAACGAGCGCGCCTCGAGCAGCCCTCCCGGAGCGCTTTTGCTGACCCTTTTCGAGGGTTCATTCAGGGAGAAATTCGTGCGTGACGGCAGCCTGTGCTGGCGCGCACGCGAACGCGAGGACACCGATCAACGCGCACAGCGACCCCAGAATCGTCAGGGTCAGCTTCGTCTCGCCGGAGAACACAGCGTCGAGGCGACGGATCAGCGCCCATTGCCCACAGGCGCGGCGCCCATTGCCCACAAGCCCGATTATAGCTGGGCTGGTGCCCCTCGTCTTCATCATCCGCCCCTCCACCTTTCCTCTCCGTGTCTCTGCATGGATTGCTCAGTCTGCACCACAGACTTTGGGCCAGCGTATATGCCCGTCAAGCTAGGCGCAAGATGTGTTTCCCACTCTCCTCATCCGCAACCAAGGAGCCGATAGACGGCCCGGAGGTGTACCACCCCGAACCGAGAACAGCGTGGTGCGCGGGACCGACTCGGCCCCGCGCACCTCACTACGCTTCACGAACCAGTTGCTCTAAACCATTATTAAGTATTCATTTGGAGTTAATATTAACGCAGTTGTTAACTCACTGGACATTACACCTGCTTTTTCATTTTCCTTTGTTAAGAGTCCTCCTTCTTTTTCGTTTATTTTTACTTCTTCGCCTTTCTCGTTCCAGTAAGTGAGCTCTCCTGGGTCGCCTGCTTCTTTTCCTTTCAGGCAGGTTATTTCGAAATGTTTGGTTAATTTTTCGACTGGTTTTATTAAGCAGAGCACTTGGCCTTCCACTACGAATAAGAAACCGGCGCCGCATTCGAAGTGGGTCGGTTCTACTAAGAAGAGGACACCGACTTCCGCTTCAGCTAATACTTTTCCTAATTTGTCGAACACTAGATGGGTCGTGCCTAATGTTAATATTATTCCTTCTTTCTCACCTAAACCAGTGCAGACTTTGCCAGCGGCTTTGCATTTTTCGAAATTGATGTGGTTTGTACCTAACGGTTTTTTGGCTTCGAATGTGCCTTCTGACGTATCTTTTTCACATACTATACTAGCGAGGGCTTTTAACGTTTCAAGCGTGCCTTTCCCGCTTTCGCCTTTCCATGTTTCTGCTGCGGCGAATTCGGGTAAGAGCACCACTTCTGCGGATGCCGTAGCGGAGACAAACGCGCCCAGCGCGAACACCGCCATGAGCGCGACGCCCAGTATTTTGAGTCGTTGCATTGTGAACTGCTCCTTTGCGTTGATGTTGATTGACCGGCCTCAAAGACCCTGCTGCGGGCACTACGACGCCGGCGCCGCCCCGCTGCGCCGTATTCCCGCGCAACGGAACCGCACCAAAAGCTTTGCACAACACCGCACGTCATGTCAAGGAAATCGGCGAACTGTTTCTAACCCTGCAATGGCACCTATCTAGCATCATTTACCGAGCCGGTGGGAGACACTTTGCTCCTGGCCGAGACGACGTGGTGCGCGGGGCCGGCTCGGCCCCGCGCACCCACTACGCTTCACGAATCAATCGCCGCTAACACATTATTAAGATTTCTTTTTCAGTTAATATTAAAGCGGTCGTATTCTCGCCAGACATTACACCTGGTTTTTCATTTTCTGACGTTAAGAGCAATTCTTCTCCCATTTTCACTTCTTTACCTTCCTCGTTCCAGTAAGTGGTCTCTCCTGGGTCACCACTTTCTTTCCCTTTTTCACAGACTATTTCGAAATGTTTGGCTAATTTTTCAACTGGTTTTATTAAGCAGAGCATTTGGCCTGACACTACGAATAATTTGCCGAGGCATTCGTAATGAGTTGGTTCTATTAAAAATAGTATCCCAACACCATTTTCAGATAATTTGGCTGCTAATTTATCGAATACCAGATGGAACGTCCCTAATGATAATAATACTTCTTTGGCCTCACCTAAACCAGTGCAGGCAGCGATACTAGCTTTGCAACCTTCTAAATCAATGTGGAATGAACCTAACGGTTTAGTAGCTTCGAACGTACCTTCAGATTTACTTTTGGCGCATGAGATAATCGAAGCGCCTTTTAACACTTCAAGCGAGCTTTTGCCGCTTTCGCCTTTCCATGATTCTGCGACTTCGGGTAAGATTACCACGGCTGCTGATGCCGTAGCAGACACGACCGCGCTCAGCGCGAACACGGCCATGAGAACGACGCCCACTATCTTGAGTCGTTGCATTATCAACTACTCCTTTGTGTTGTTGGTGTTGGTTGACCGGTCTCGAAATCCCGCAGGACGCTCCGACACCGGCACCGCCCCGCCGTGCCATATTCCGGGCGACGGAACCGCACCAGTAGTTTTGCACGCTGCCGCGCCCCCTATCAACGCACCGCCGCTGCCTCTTCCTACTGCCCGCGCGTCAAGCGCTGGGGCGTGCCCACCGTCAGATCGAATTGTCTCCGACTCACCTAGTCAATCCGCGGACCGCTGCTGCTCAGGTGAGTGGCCCGGGGCGTTGCAGCCCCAGGCTCTCGCAGAACCGTACGTGAGCCTCTCGACTCATACGGCTCCCACCGTCCGGTCGTTGGCCCGTACCACTCGCCAGTGAGCAAAGAGCTTTGGCTCGCGTGCGGACACGCCCGCCAGGAACTCCCAGGCCCGCATGCGGCGGCCTCGCAGTCGCTTGTACTTCCGCATTGCCCAGCGCACCAGGTACTCGTCGATGCGTCTGAGAGATTCGGCCAACCTGGACGGGTAGAACCGACCGTAGTGATTGACCCATCCTCGCACGGTCTGATTGATCTCTCGTGCGATCGCTGTTAGGGGTGTCCCGCTCCATAAGTGGATCCTCCATCGCCGGATCGTGTGGCGTATCTTCTTCGCGGCATCGTCACTAACCGCTGGGAGAAAGCTGGTAAACAGCTTCCCCTGCCCATTGCGGGCTTTGCGAGGACGGAACGTGAACCCAAGGAAATCGAACCGCTCGTGCTCGTAGGAGCCTTTGCGGTTTGAGTCCTTGCAGTACACGATCAGCGTCTTGTCGGCACTCAACTCGAGCTGACAATCCGCCATCCGCGCTTTGATCTTGCCGAGCACGTTCCGTGCTTCGGGCTCACTCTTGCAGTGCACGACAGCATCATCCGCATACCGCTCGAACGGGACAGCCGGGAACTCCCGCGCCATCCACATATCAAACGAGTAATGAAGGTAGATGTTCGCCAGCACCGGGGAAATCGCAGACCCTTGCGGGGTTCCCCGATCACGCGCTACCAACATGTCGCTCCCATCATCGAGCGGCGCTTTCAGCCACCGCTCAACATAGAGAAGGACCCACCGCTCATCCGTGTGGGCAGCTACCGCCTTCAACATGAGCTCGTGGTCAATCGAGTCGAAAAAGGCAGCGTAATCCAAGTCGATTACCCAATCCATTTTCCAACACCGTTCCCGGCAAACCCCCACCGCGTCAAGCGCCGAGCGTTTCGGTCGATAGCCGTAGGAGTCGGGGTGAAACACAGGCTCCACCTTCGGCTCCAAGTACAGCGCTGCGACCTTTTGCGCGACGCGATCAGCGACAGTGGGCACGCCGAGAGTCCTGACCCCTCGCCCATGCTTCTTCGATATCTGCACCGCCCTTACCGGAGGCGGCATGTACGTCCCCGAGGACATCCTGTTCCACAGCTTGTACAGGTTCCCCGAAAGGTCCCTCTCAAACTGCGCAACCGATTCCTCATCGACACCCGGAGCGCCCTGGTTTGCCCGAACTTGCTTCCAAGCATCCCAGACCACCCTCTTATCAATGCTAAACGACTTAACCTTCGACTTTGACTCAACCATCAGTTCATCCCACACACTTCGTGGTTGACCAACAATCTCGCCTGGACGGCCCGCCCGCTTCGCTCCAGCCCCATTACAGGACCTTCAACGCTACTACCAGACGGTCCGCCCCTGTGCCCTGCAACAGGAATTCGTCCCTCGCGGTTTCTGCCGCTCGAGACCTTCCCTGAAACGGCCAGCCGTAGGCCAAAGGCCACTAGCCGATCGTCTCACAGGACGACAGGTTCCCACGTTCCATGCAAGAGCCTGACCCATGCTCGCGCCGCATTTATGCCGGACACCACCTGGCCAATAAACAGGCTCCCGCCAGGCTCATCACGGGTCAAAGAAACGGACCCGCTTTTGATGTCATCTATCACGTTTCGACACGTCATCCACGGTTTACTTTCGTTCGCCTTCATCGGGTCATACCTGACGCGCTCAAAGGCACGCCTTCTCCCGCGACGCTCACCGCCACGGCTCTTGACCGCAGCAGCTCGCGGGTGGTTTGTGGCCTCCTCCTGCAAGGCGACCACGGAGGGCCACCGGACAAACAGCCGCCCGGCTCCTCCATCTCTCACACGACACGGCATCGAGAACACACGGGTCATCTCTTCGACCCGAGGCTCTTTCCGCGTTCGTGGCGCACCTTCTTCCCGTGCTTACCCTGCTTGCCCTTACCGGCCTTCCTCGCGTGCTTCGCCTTCTTCGACTTCGCACATCCCGTGACGCTGATCTTCGTGGACTCATTGATCTTCGAACCGTTCTGCGCGACGAATTCGGTCGGCATCTTCAGCTTGCTCTGAGACTTGCAGAGATTCCCGTTCGCCGCGAGCGCGGAGAACTTGCCCTCGGGGAGCATAAGTTCAAAGGAGCCCACAGGCGCATCGGGGACCGTCTTGAACGTCGAGCTCGTGATCCCCGCTTTACTGATGAACGTCGTACCGACAAGGTCCACGGTCACGCCATACCCCTGCAGCACCATGATCAGGGAGGGAAACGCTTCGCCACCATGGCTGACGAAGTAGGCAGGGCCTTCCAACGGGACGGGAATCAGCGGCGTGATCGCCTTGGCGTGCCCGATGATCGACGCTGACGGGCAGCCCGCCGGGTTTGCTTCAAACTGCTTGGCCGTGCACGCCTTCTGCAGCGTCGTCAACCTGGAGGGGAGTTGCTTGGGGAGGTCCACCTTGACCCTGGCGATGTTCGCCTGGCTACCGAACGGCGCTTTGGGATAGGTCAGATGCACCGATAGGCTGGCGCCCTTGGCTTTCGAGGTTTTCCCGGATGTGGAGACCGCGAATTTCGGGGCGAACTTCAACGTCGCGCAGTTCGTGACCTGGAACGGCACCGACAGCGCCGAGGATGCTCCTTCGACGCTCTGAAGGCTCCCGGTGATCGCCATCGGGTTGCAGTTGGTCGGGTTGAAGGTGAAGTCTCCCTGCCCGCCCCCTCGGTTGATCGTGACGTTGACATGCTTGATCTCCAGGGGGATGCCGTCGAGGATCGTCGGGATCTTGTATGGGCCGGTGTTGTCGGTCGTGATCGTCAGCGCCGCGGTGTGCGGGTCGACTTCGATCTTCGCGCGCACGATCACCTGTCCGAGATCGTAGGGGCCGGCCTTCGCGGGGTTCACAATGCTCAGCCCGAACGGAGCGCCCCTGTAGGGACCGGTGATGTAGACCTTGCCGCCCGTCACGGTGAACGGGTCGGCGCCGAGACCGACGCTGACGGTCGTTTCCCCGATCTCACTTTCAGGACCGCACGTGCCCGCGTTGCCTTCGGCTTCGCCGCATAGCTTCACGCCCGTCAGCAGACCGGAGAGCCCGGGGGGCATGTGCAGCACGATGCCCTGCAGGTTCTGCTGACCGTCTTCGCGGGTCATCGTCGTCGTGAACGGCGTGAACGCGCCCGCCTGGATGTTGCTCGAGCTCGCGTGCAGCGAAGGCGCGAACGGCAGCGATGCGCCGGGGCACGGGCCGCCGTTTGGACCCGAGGTGATCTCGAAGCTCGACGTCGAGTTGACCGGCGCGGTGCTCGACCACGGCGTGAACGACGCGTCGGTCGTGTACGTCCCGCAGTGCGGTGGGGTCGAGAACGGCGCCTGCGCACCACCGAACAGGTGGATTTCGGCTTCTTCGAGCGGCGCCTGCGGGCTGTTCTTGAACGTAGAGGTGATCTGACCCGTGACGGGGTTCAAGCTGACTTCGCCCGGGAGCTTCACGACGACACCGGATTCGGGGTCTTCGGCGACGATATACGTCGCGAGCAGCGACCCGAAGGGGTTCGCGTCCTGCGCCGCCAGATACAACGCGCCTTCGAGCGGCTTCTTGATGACCGGCACCTTGATTTTGACCGTACCGATCTTCGACGCGTTCGGACAGAAGTTCACGCCCGGCTCGAGGGGTTCGGTTTCACCGGCGGCGATCGCGGCGGTGCCGCCCGGCACCCTGGGCGTGAACAGGGTGTTGCTCACCCCCGGCTCGGTTTCCACTTCACCGAAGGCCTTGAAGCCGACGAGTCCCTCCGAGCACGCTTCCAGGCCGTCCGCGCTCGCCGGGTTGACCGTGACCCCTTCGGGGAACGTCACGGAGATGTCCTTGACGCCCGAGGACGCAAGCCCACCGCCGTTGTCGTTGACTTCCTGGGGGACTTTGACGTCGACCGCAAGCCCCGTCGGGGTACTCGCCTGCTGCCCATCCGGTTCGACCTTGATTTCGGGGCTGAACGGCAGCGCATTGCAACCATCCAGGCTCTCCATCGGCTCACCCACAAACGACAGTTGCTGACCGGCCGGCTTCGGATCTTCCCAGGAGTCCGCTTCGATACTGGTATGCAGGGGTTCCGGTTCGCCCGTCAGCGGATTCCTTGGACACGACGTCGGCATCGACAGGAACGGCGGAGGATGCTGCTCTTCCAGGGGATTGCAGGGACCTACTTCGGTTGTTATTCCAAGCGCTTGATTCAGACAGCCGTAACCGCGAGCGTTGTCGTGGCTCGGATCGCCGGGCACGCCCCAGGCCGTCACCTGGCTGCTCACGAACCCAACCGTCTGGGCGATATTATCGACGCTGACCGTGATGCCGTAGTCCCCACCCGAGCGCACGGACGGGTCGATAAAGACCGGTGTCTGGTCGACCCTGAAGCCGAGACGCGCCGGCTCCCCGACCGATGGTTCCAGGTTGAACAGCGGTACGACGGCTTCAAATCGAGTCCCGCCTTCGCCTGCGGGAGCCGGCAAGTTGACCAGAGTGCGCGCGACCCCGACCGCTGTCTGCGACGGGCACGCGCTTACAAATACGCCCCCATGTTCCTGGAAGGTCTGAAGGAACTGCCCCACGCTGCACCGTGGAAACGGGGTGGGGTTGCCGATCAGACCCGCCGGCCACTTGAAGTTCAGATCCTTCGCAAGCACCGTCGGCTGCGGCAACAGTTGCCCTGCGGTCTGTTCGAGGCTCTGGTTCAGCGTGATCGTGGTCGTCTGCTGGAACGGGTGCGAGCCGGCCTGCGTGTCGAGCGCGCCGCCTTCATCTTCATTGCTCAGTTCATAGTCTTCCACACCGAACCCCGCGGGTTCACCGCCCACCCCGACCCGCCGCCTGACCGAGGCGCTTGCCACAGGTCCGGTGGATACTCGTTCAAAGTTCCCGCCTTCAGTCACTTCCTGCGTACAGAAGCCGTCCTTGAACTTCCCGCTTTCTGCTGCCACCGCGTCACAGACATAGCCTTCGCCGTTGGAAACGCTTGCTTCGTTGGGTCCGCCCGAGGAGACGCCGGCTTCCACCCCGATGAGAAATTCAATCGGATGATACGGCGGCAAGGTCTTCCTGAACGTACACGTCAGCGACGGTGATTTCAGCGAACAGTCCAACGGACCGCGATTTTCATCGGTTTCCGCTGTCCTGGCCTGCGCGACGCCTTCGATCGATACCGCCTTCAATCCCGGTGGGAGCTTGTCGACGAACTTCACCTGGTGAGGCGCCCTGCCGTTCACGCTCGCGTCACCGAGATTACTCGCCGTCACGACGATCTGCCCATCAGGCCTACCTTCCGAGACCTGCGTGAGGCTCGCTTCTTCCTTACAGGGAACCACCACTGGATTGCCACAGGAAAGAGGTTCCCCGCCGAGTACCGCCACCAAGACTGTTTCGCGGATTATAATGTTCGGTGACGTCACCTGACCCGGGAAAGTGATGACGTACGTTCTGCTGTTTTCTTCCTTGCTCGGTCCTTCGGTTACGATCACCTCTCGTCCAGGATAGACTTTTTCGAAGCCTTCCTGCACCTGCTGCACACTCGCATTGTAAGGAACGACCGCATGCGGCACATCTTCGACCAGCTGTTCTTCCGTCAATTCCCCATTTAGGAGTTCTTTTACGGCTTCGTTCAACGGCGCCGGTTCTGCGAGGACGACATCGCCCTCCGTGGCGCTGACTGTCAGTTCCTGCACCTCGTTCTTCGCCACACCCGGCTGCAGAACCGTCGGGCGGGCACCGGAGCTCAGATGCCACCACGGAGAGTCCGCATTCGCCGATGCAGCTCCCAGCAGCCCCGCCAACAGCGCACCGGCGACGACCAGCTTCAAACGAATATGAATCCTCATGACTTAGCCCTCCGTTTGTTGCCGGCTTTCTTCGCCTTCGAAGCGCCGTATCTCTTCTGCGCTTGCTTTTCACAGGCGACTCGCTTCTTTTTGGACTTATTATCTTTCTTGCACAGCTTTAGAGCTTTCGCGAGCTTCTGCGCTCGTGTCAGCGTCTTTGATTTGACCAGCGGTTTGGACGCCGATGGCTTGATGTTACCGGCACCCGAGAACGTCTCGCTCGGTCCACTGCCGAAGATCTCAGGCTGCGGCGCCGGCGCCACCCTGCACGCGTCGGCCGTCGTGCATTCCGACGGCGCGACGGGCGAAGTCACGCACGACGCTGCTGCCGTACATTCATGCGCGTCATAAACATCATAGCTCGTGTCGAAGTCCTGCGACGCGAGCCTTGACGTCGTCAGAAAGAACACGTCACCGCCCGTTTCGCTCGCGTCTAGAAACGCCGACGGTTCCGCGGACGTCCCCGAAGAGATCAGCCCGACACAACCCGCGCCTTCTTCCACCCTCCTGCCTTCAACCTCAACAGTCCGCGCGGGCTTGAAGACATCACTCCCGCTCTGAACCGCACCCGTGCAGACATGTTCAGATTCAGGCACCCCTTCAGGCTCATACTCATACACATCCCACGTACCATCGACATCCTGCGGCACAAGCGCCTCGTGACTCTCGAAGAACAGCCGGCCGCTGTCAGAAAGATAACGCGACTGATAAAGTTCCCTCGTCCACCCCGGCACCATCCCCGCAAACGAAGTTTCACGTGGCCAGGCTCGATTGCCGCCGAGGAACGCTTCTTCGGATTCACTGCCGAATACTTCCCCGACCGGTCGCGCGCCCGTCGGGTCACACGACGCGCACACCAGACGCTCGGAGGAAGCATCGTAAAGATACACCTCCTCGTCGGGGTTGCCGCCGATTGCGTCACGGTTGTTATAGCCTGTCAGCGACCGCTGCGACATAAACACCAACCATTCTCCATTGGGAGAAACCCGCGCACTTATCCTATCGATGCTTCCGATCTGGCCTGCCCAGTCGGGGCGGTCTGCGCCCGAGAGAACGGCGACCAACCGCGTCGTGCTGGCGCGATGAACGTACAGGTTGGGCTGCCCGTGCTCCGCGCCAGTAGCGAGCACACCATCCGCGACGAAATATACCCACGAAGCATCTTCGCTGGCGCCGACGACCGCGCCATGACTCCCGGCCGCGCCGGTGCCGCCAGCCTGAACATCTGCCGGTTCTCCCGAGCTCAAGGGCGTCAGATCCGACAGCCTGCATTCGAGTTCGCCTTCTTTTGCTTCACTGATTTCGCACTGGTACAGGTCAGGTTCACCTGCTTTGGCCCCCGCATCTTCGGTCAGTCGCTGGGTATCGGTGAACAGCACCTTCGAACCGTCGCTGGAGGCCAGCTGGAACTTTGGTTCAGCCACGCTGCCGCTACAGTTATGGCATCCCGGTTCGGCGACGTCGAGCCGAATCGTCTTCGTCACCGCAGTCGCAGTGTCGCTCATGTAAAGAGCGCTCCCGCTCGGGGCCCAGATCACGCGTGTGCCATCGCTGGAGATCGTACTCGCACGCGCTTCCTGTTCCTCGACATCATTGCCGAGTGAGCCGGCGACGGCTCCGCCACCTTCGCTCGCGGGCAGCACGCTGACGAGCTGCAACTTGCCGGCAGCCCACTCGTAGAGACCCAGGTCGACCGGGGTCTTGGTGAGGGCCACACTAGACTTGACGACGATGTGGCTGAGGTCGGGCGTGGCGCCGACGAAGGCGGGGCCATATCGGCCTTCAAAGTTGCCGCCGAAGATGGTTTCAGGCGGGACGTTTTCAAATCCGGCCTTGCCCGTTACCAGGGGGCGGTAGCACGATTCCAGGCACGGAGCGTCGACGTTCCCGCTTGGATAGTCGGTGCGTAGGTAGGGCGTGCTTTCCGAGGCTTCCGCCGACACCGAGGGGTCGAAGGGGCCGAGGGGATAGACAGCGCCGAGCGAAAGATCGCTCGAGAAGATGGGATACTCCGCGCTTGTGCTCACGCCGGTGTCTCCCTTGTGGGCGACCCCGATGTCCCGCGAGTCCCAAGATGAGGCGCCCACCCCACCGCGCGTCGAGAGCACCTGCATGACGTTGGAGAAGCCCTGCGGTTCAGGTTCGGTGGGCGCGGTCGCAACATAAGTCATCGCGTCACCGGCGGCGGCTGCCTGAAACGCAAAATGACCTTCGGTAGGCGCAAGGATGTTCGCGCCGTGCTTGTCCGGCGGGGAAACCATTTCCCACTGCCGGCCGTCGGCCAGCCCGAACGCGCCAGCGGTCTGTGTGAGGAAGGTCTGGTCTTCACCGTCGAATTCCTCGGTCTTAAACTCTTCTGGCGCCACTTCGATTTCGCTGATCGCGACGACGCGATAGTGGTAGACCGTGCCCGCCAGCAGGCCCTGCTGCACGTGCTGGCTGACTTCCACATCCGCTTCGCCGGGGCCAATCGTGCCACCGGGCGCGAGCGATCCGTAAGCGGCAGTGGGGCCGTATTGGAAAAAGTAAGAGGTGGGGTGCGCGCGAGGCTTGGCCGGTTCTTCGTGCGGGTTGATCGTTGCTTCGAACGTCGCCGAGGTCGATTTCACGTCCGAGACCGACTCGCTGTGGATGCCCGGGCCGAGGGTCGTGAATTCGCCCAGATCCTGGGGGCCTTCGGGCCCTTGGCCGCTGTTTGTTCCGTTTTCGTTGGTCGCGTCGAGACGGTAGTGGTAGGTCGTGTCGGGTGAAAGGCCCGTGATACTCACCGATTCCACGGGTTCTTCAGCATTGACGTTCGGGGCAGATTTCGTGCATTTCACCCGTTGCCCATAGGAGGTGCTCGTCCCGTACTCGAATTCACAGGTGGCTTCGCCAGCTTTCACCGGGTTGACCGCACCATGCAGCGTGGCGCTCGTCGGCGTCAGGTTCGAGACCGGTTCGGTGACCGTCACATCCGGGACCACAGCATCCCCCCCGTAGACGTCAACGACCCCAGCATTCGTTTCGCGGTTCTGGTCGCCGACAAACACGTGATGGCTCGCCGGGTCCACCGCCACGCCCCCCAAGGAATGGGCACCGAAGAGTCCAGCTGGGGTGCCCGACAAACTGTCGAGATATTCACCGGCTGCGTTAAACTGGTAGACGACCCCCAACGGGGTGTCCGGTACGTAGATGTCCCCTCCGTCCGCGCCTTCGCCGCCGTCCACAGCCACACCTGTACCCTCAACCTTCGAAGCTCCTTTTTCAAATGGGCCATTCGGCGTTTCCTTGATCTGGCGCACGAACGCATATTCATCCATCGCTGTCGGCGCGAATACATCGACAACAGCCTGATATTCGCCTTCGGTGAACTCCGCGTCCTGCACCAGGACATCTCCGCTGGACTGATCCACCGTGACACCGCGAGGACCACCAAACGGGATAACCGTACCTGGGCACAGCCCCGGCAATTCACACGTCCCCGTCAGCTGCGTGACATATTTCTCCTTACCGCCCGCTTCGGGTTTGAAAACATCGACCACGTTGAAGCTCGCAAAGGGTTCCGTGGCTGTCGCGCTAAAAGCCGACGACGTGGCCACGTACACGTCACCCGCGGCCCAATCACCCCCACTGGGAGTTTCTTTGTTATCGACCGCGACGCCTGTCAGCGCCGCGACCCTTTCGTCTTCGTGATTTTCGTTTTCGTGCGCGACGAATGATTTGTTGGGTGTATCAGCGCCCGTCCACGTAGCCTGCAGGCTCCCTGACGCGCCGAACACCGCCACAACGCTTTCGTGCTTTGCTTCTCTGAGTTCTTTGCCGCCCGACGCGCCGACATACACCTCTTCTTCTTTACCAACGCCCACGTGACCGACCGCGACACCCTGATCCGTTTCCGTCAGCCCCGGCTCCTGCGGCAGCTCCGATAGGAACGCGCCCGTGGAAGCATCGAACTCGTCCACCCTGCCACCAATCCCTTCGAGGCCTTCAGCGATCCACAGGTGGCCCGAGTCGACCGTCATCGCGTTCACGCCGCCGAGAAGTCCGGTCAGCGCGGCGCCCGAGCCCGCAGGGACACCTTCGCTGATCTTTTTCGAAGGTTCATTCAGGAAGGAATTCGTGCGTGACGGCAGCCTGCGCGGTCACGCCCGCAAACGCGAGGACACCGACCAGCGCGCACAGCGACCCCATAAACGTCAGGGCCAGCTTCGTCTCGCGAGAGAACACAGCATCAAGGCGGCGGATCAGTGCCCATTGCCCACAAGCCCGCTTAAAGCTTGAACTGCCCCTCGTCTCCACCATCT
The DNA here is from genome assembly GCA_963749285.1 of uncultured Solirubrobacterales bacterium. Lineage (GTDB taxonomy): Bacteria > Actinomycetota > Thermoleophilia > Solirubrobacterales > Solirubrobacteraceae > Palsa-744. The sequence continues at coordinate 325,183 of CAVVMD010000003.1, forward strand.
GCCCCTCCGCCTTTCCTCTCCGTGTCTGCATGAATTGTTCGGCCTGCACCACAAGCTTGGAACAGCGTATATGCCCGTCAAGCTAGGCGCAAGATGTGTTTCCCACTCTCCTCATCCGGACCACGACGCCGATTGACGACCAGATACGCACTACCCCCGGGCCGAGAACGGCGCAGTGCGCGGGACCGACTCGGCCCCGCGCACCTCACTACGCTTCACGAACCAATCGGCGTTAACACATAATTAAGATTTCTTTTTCAGTTAATATTAAAGCGGTTGTATTCTCACCGGACATTACGCCTGGTTTTTCATTTTCTGCCGTTAAGAGCAATTCTTCTCCCATTTTTACTTCTTTACCTTCCTCGTTCCAGTAAACCGTCTCGCCGGGGTCACCACTTTCTTTCCCTTTTGAGCAAACTATTTCAAAATGTTTGGCTAATTTTTCGGGTGGTTTTATTAAACAGAGCAACTGGCCTGACACTACGAATAATTTACCGAGACATTCGAAGTGGGTCGGTTCCACTAAGAAGAGGACGCCAACGCCGTTTTCGGATAATTTGGCTGCTAATGTGTCAAACACCAGGTGGGTTGTGCCTAATGTTAATATTACTTCTTTAGCCTCACCTAAACCAGTGCAGGCAGCGATACTGGCTTTGCAACCTTCGAAATCAATGTGAAATGTACCTAACGGTTTTGTAGCTTCGAATGTACCTTCAGATTTGTCTTTTTTGCATTCTATCTTAGCAGCGCCTTTTAACACTTCAAGCGAACCTACGCCGCTTTCGCCTTTCCATGATTCTGCTACTTCAGGTAAGATCACCACTGCCGCGGATGCCGTAGCGGACACGACCACGCTAAGCGCGAACACGGCCATGAGCGCGACGCCCAATATTTTGAGTCGGTGCATTGTGAACTGCTCCTTTTGAATTTGGTGTTGATTGACCGGCTTCGAAAGGCTCCTGCTATGGGGCACTCCGACGCCAGTGCCGCCCCGCTGCGCATTCCCGCGCAACAGAACCGCACCACAAGCGTCGCACAACACCGCACGTCATGTCAAGGAAATCAGTGAATTGTTTCTAACCCGGCAGAGGGTGTCGTTCACTCGGCAGTTTGACGAACTTGACCCCGATCGTCCTCAACGCATACCAGTGCGTGCCAAAGCTCTTGACGCCCTCGCCATAGGCGTCGCTGCTGTCCTTGTCCTTGACGTAGTAGTAGAGCGGATGGTGAAAGTAGGTGACCTGTTTGGTCCCGTCCGAGCGCGTGGTCGTCCCCGGATCCGCCGGGATCGTCTGGCCCCCGGCGATCGGAGGGGCGGGGGTCGTCACCGGCAGCCAGACCCGCGCGCACGCGCCGTAACAGGTCGGCGTCGATCCTTTGTCCGCTTCGGAGAGATAGACGGTGAGCAGCTTCGGACCCGCGGCGAGGATCGTGCCGAGCTTGACGTGCTTGGTGCTCACCACCACCCCGGCGCTCGCCGCAGACGACGACGGGTCAACCGCGCTCGCGGCCGTGCCGCTCGTTTCAGAGTACAGCGAGTCGCTCGCCGCCGACGTGGCGCCCGCGTACTGCCTGCATCTCGGCACGACGTACCCGGGGCTGCAGCTCGTCCTGGCGATCCACTTCCTCTCGAAGGCTTCCAGCAGTTCCGTGGACACCCTCCCCTGCTGCCCGGCGGCCAGCTGCCCCCTGATCGCCGCTTCCGAGCGCGCCAGGGTCTGCCGGCGAGCGGGAGTGACCTTCGTCACCTCGAACACGTAATACAAGACCTGGTACACCGGGCCGGTGAGCACATGCGGCTTGGCCGCGAAGACGTGTTTGTGAAACACCTCCTCTTCCTGCCAGTGCGGTATGCCTTCGGGGTCGTTTGGGTATATCGACACGCGCTTGCGCACGCTCGAGAAGCTCTTCCCCGACTGGACTTCCCGCTTGGCTTTCTCCGCGGCAGCATTGTTGAAGGTCGCGATGACCTCGATGTCGCGCCGTTCCGGCAGCACGAAGCGCTGCCCGTTTTCGGCGTAGTACTGGGCGATCTGGGCGTGAGTGATCTGGCGCTCGGCTTCGGAGAGGCGCACCTGTTCGATCCTCGCGGCGAGCATGTTCAGTTTCATCAGCCACAGCTGGTCCGAATGGGTCTCTCCCGAGCCCGCGAGCGACCGCCGGAGTTCCGCTGCGTTTCGAAACCCTCCGTACCCGAGCCCTTCGAGCTGGTCGTACTTGAACAGCTCGAGCTGCTTCTGGGCTTCCTCCTCGCTTACCTTCACGCCCAGTGCGGCGGCCTCACCGATCGTCCACTGCGAGAAGATCAAAAAGCCGAGCACCTTCTGCTTCGGCGATTCACCGGGCGCCGTCCGATCGGAGACCGTCGTCTGGCCGCTCGTGGCAGCCCGGATCGACAGCCAATGATCGAACGCCGCCCTGGTGATCGCATACTCGCCGACCCGAGCCACGACATCGCCCGAGCCGCCACTGCCACACGCATTCAGACATACGACGATGAGCAGCACGACACCACACACCGAGACAGAACGAGTTACCTTACACACGACGCACGTATTGTAATCGAAGCTGGATATTGTGTGTTAAAGTGTTTCTGAATGTACGGATACTGGCGATACGCTGACTTTAACTTTGTTCCGGAGTCGTTCCCGTGCGCCTGAACCCCGCTGTCGAGGGCGCCCCCGGCTACCCCTTCCTGCGCCTGGCCGAAGCCCGCCGCGCGGCGCAGGCGCGCGGCGTGGACGTCATCGACCTCAGCCTCGGGCAGCCCACCGACCCCGCTCCCCAGGCGGTCCGCGACGCGCTCGCCCAGGCCGCCGCCACGCTGCCCCTCTGCGACTACCCCTCGGCGGCGGGGCTGCCCGAGCTGCGCGCGGCGATCGCCGCGTGGGTCGCGCGGCGCTTCGCGGTCACACTGGACCCCGAGCGGGAGGTGCTGCCGACGCTCGGGGCGAAGGAGCCGATCGCGCTGCTCGCCCGCCTGTTCGCCCGCCCCGGCGACGCGATCGCGGTCGCCTCTCCCTCCTATCCCGTCCCCGAGCGCAGCGCTCGCGCCGCCGGCCTGCCGGTCACAGCCCAGATCCTCTCCGCCGCGAGCTCCTGGCTGCCCGACCCCGACGCGATCCCCTGGAAGCGCGTCGCGATCGTGTGGGTCGTCACCCCCCACAACCCCACCGGCGCGATCGCCCCGCGCGCGCTCCTGGGAGAGCTCGCCGAGCGCTGCCGGCGCAGCGGCGCGATCCTCGCCGTCGACGAGACCTACTCGGAGCTCTGGTTCGACGGCGAGCCGCCCGCCTCCGGCCTGGAGCTCGAGGACCGCAGCGGAGTGATCGTGTTCAACTCGCTGTCCAAGCGCTCCGGCCTCGCCGGCCTGCGCTCGGGCTTCATCGCCGGCGACGCTGAGATCGTGAGCCGAGTCAGGCGCCACCGCAGCGACATCGGCACCACTCCGCCGCTGTTCGTGCAGCGCGCGTCGATCGCCGCCTGGGGCGACGAGGCTCACGTGATCGAGGCGCGCGCCCGCTACGCCCGTAAGCGCAAGGTCCTCGCCGCCGCCGCTCGGCGCGCCGGCCTGGAGCACGTCGGCGGCCCGGCCGGCGTCTTCCTGTGGCTGCGCGTCCCCGGCGGCGACGATCAGCGGATATTCGAGCAGCTCCTGGAGCGCTCGCTGCTGGTGATGCCGGGCTCCTACTTGGGTCCCGGCGGCGAGGGCCACCTGCGCGCCGCGCTGACGCCCACCCCCGAGCGGATCGCGCAGGCCGCGGAGCTGCTGGGAGCCGGCGCGCTCGTGGCCACGTAGGCACCCGATCACAGCACAGGCGCCCCGTGGCCGACAAGCGCCCCACGGCCGGCGGGCGCCCGGACTCCCGCAGCGTCTACAGCGTTGCCCCATGGTCACGCACCAGCTCGTTCAGCTTGACCTTGTCGGGGCGCTCGCCATCGGCCAGGCGCTTGATGACGAGCACGCAGGGCAGGCCGAAGTCCCCGCCGGGGAAGCTGCGCGTGCGCGTCGCGCCGATCGCGACGCTCCAGGCGGGGATCCGCCCGCGGGACAGCTCCTCGCCGGTGGCGGCGTCGATCACCGGGATCGTCGGCGACAGGATGACGCCGGCGCCGAGCACCGCTCCCCGCCCCACGCGGGCGCCTTCGATCAGCATGCAGCGGCTGCCGACGAACGCGTCGCTCTCGACGATCACCGGACTCGCCTGCAGCGGCTCGAGCACCCCGCCCACCCCCACGCCGCCGGAGAGGTGCACGCGCTCGCCGACCTGGGCGCACGACCCCACCGTGGCCCAGGTGTCGACGAGCGTGCCGCTCCCCACGTGGGCGCCGACGTTGACGAAGCTCGGCATCAGGATCGCGCCGGGGGCCAGGTATGACCCGAAGCGGGCGTAGGCGCCGGGCACCACGCGCACGCCGGTGCAGCCGCGCTTGGGGGGCAGACGGTCGGCGAACAGCATCGGCCCCGCCTCGGTGTGCTCCAGCGGGCAGACGCGGAACAGCATCACGATCGCCCGCTTGAGCCACTCGTGCACCCGCACCTCGCCGTCGGGGCCGAGCTCGGCCACCCGCAGGCGCCCGCGGTCGAGCAGCTCGATCACGCTCAGCACGATCGCCCGCGCGTACGTGTCGCGGTCGCCGAGCTCCTCGCGGCGCTCCCACAGCTCGTCGATCTCCTCCCTGAGCGACTCCACGCCGCCGAAGTCCGCGACCGTCGCCACGCTCGCCATGCTCAGCTCACCCGCGCCGGGGTGCGGCCGGTCGATCCGTGCTCGGCTGACTCGTGCTCGACAGACTCATGCTCGGCGGACTCGTGCTCAGCCGACCCGTGCTCAGCCGACCCGTTCCCCGCAGCCACTGCGACGGTCGCCCTCGACTCAGACTCCCGCGCCGCGGCCGGGCGCAGCACGTCCGGCGCGAACCCCAGCGTGGCGAAGTAGTCGCGCCTGACCTCCTCGCGGCGGCGGATCAGCTCCACGCTGCCGTCGCTGCGCAGCAGCAGCTCCTGCGGGCGCAGGCGGCCGTTGTAGTTGAAGCCCATCGCGAGGCTGTGCGCGCCGGTGTCGTGGATCAGCAGCAGGTCGCCCTCGCGCAACCGCGGGAGCGGGCGCTGGATCGCGAGCTTGTCGTTGTTCTCGCACAGCGATCCCACCACGTCGATCCGTTCCAGCGGGCGCTCGCCGCGGTCGCCGTGCAGCGCGACGTGATGATAGGCGTCGGGATACAGTGCCGCGCGCAGCAGCGCCGCGATGCCGGCGTCCACACCCGCGTACTCGCGCCACTTGCTCATCCGGTTGATCACGCGGGTGACCAGGACCCCGTGCGGGCCGGTGACGAAGCGCCCCGCCTCCAGGAACAGCTTGGGTCGCCGGCCGGTGCGAGCAGCGTGCGTATCCAGCAGCTGCCCGGCGCCGAGCCCCAGGGCCTCGACATCGAGGCCGTGTTCGCCGGGACGGTAGGGAATGCCCAGCCCGCCGCCCGCGTTGATGAACTCGAGCGCGATCCCGAGCGTCCGGTTCAACTGCTCCTCGATCGCCAGCAGCATCGCGATGCTCGCCAGCAGCGGCTCCACCGTCAGGACGTTGGAGGCGATCATCGCGTGCAGTCCGAAGCGCGTCGCGCCGAGCTCGCGCGCCTGCGCGAACGCCTGCTCCAGCTGGTCGCGGCGCAGCCCGAACTTGGCCTCCAGCGGCGAGCCGATGAGCCGATCCCCGACGCGCTCGGGGCCCGGGTTGAAGCGGAAGGAGACGACCTCCGGGGCATGCGGGAGCTTGGCGATCAGGGAGATGTCGTCGACGTTGACGATCGCGTCCAGCGCGAGCGCCGCCGCGAACTCCTCGCGGGTCGTGTTGTTGGAGGTGAAGAACACCTCCTCCCCATGCGCACCGCACTCCTCGGCGAGCTCCAGCTCCGCGATCGAGCTGCACTCCATGCCCAGGCCGTGCGCGCGCAGGATGCGCAGGATCGTGAGGTTGGGCAGCGCCTTGACGGCGTAGTACTCGTGAAACTTAAGCCCCGCGAACGCGGCCGTCAGGCGCTCGGCGCTCGCCAGGATCCCCTGCTCGTCATAGATGTGAAACGGCGTCCCGAAATGCTCGGCGATCTCCTGTAGATCCGGTTCCAGGCGTCTGGCGAAGCGTTGGCTCATCGGCATGGTCGCGACCGCCGCCCTCGCTACTCGGTGCGGTGCGCCGTGATGATCGCGCGCGTTCGCAACCCCGACAGCGGGCGCCTGTATGTGATCGACGCCGTGGAGATGCGGGTGAAGCCGGCGCGCTTCAGTTCCGCGGCGATCCACTGGTCTGAGAGCCAGTAGAAGCCCGGGACGTTCGCGGACTGCTGGACCGGGGCGTCCGTTTTGGGGGCGTCGTTGGAGATCACGACGGTTCCGCTGGGCGCCTTCAGCCAGAGGAGAAATAAACGCAGCGCCACGTGAGCGCCGTCGTGGCCGTCGTGCAGATGCCCCAGCAGGCCGTCCGCGTAGATCACATCCCAGTAGTCCGGCTGGGTATCCCAGGCGTAAAGGTTCTGGTAGAGCGCCGGCACACCCGCCCTGCGCGCGAGCTCGACGGCCTCCTGCAGCGCGTCCACCGCGAGCACGGGATAGCCTTCGCGGCCGAGCACGCGCTCCACGAACGCGTTGCCGGAGCCGAGGCTCAGCAGCAGGTTCTTGCGGTCGCGGTTCAGCGCGTTGCGCAGATGCTCGAGGATCCACCAGCGGTAGGTCGGCGAGCAGATCGACGGGGTCGTGGAGTCGCCCCTGGCGATCCCGTGCTCCCATTCCTCGAACAGGCTCGGCTCCTGGCTGCCCGTCAGGTAGAAGGAGCGCAGGTCGTTCTCCAGCGCGTTGGGGTCCGCCATCGAGGTCTCATAGCCGGCGGCCGTATTAATCGAGGCCGTCACCCGCTCAGCTCCTGCGCGCGCACGAGCCCGAGGCTGCCGAGGCCGCTGCGCAGCAGCGATCTCATGATCCGGCCGACCGCCGGGTCGGTCTCCGTGTCCAGATACCAGGCGCCGATGCGCGTGAGGAAGCGCACCAGGCGCAGCACGTCGAGGCCCTTGACCGCGCGGTCCAGCAAGGGCAGCAGCTGGGCCTGAGCGACGACCGAGCGGTAATGCTCGTCGTCGGCCAGCGGCAGCGGGCCGCCGTCGTTGCGCGGGTCCCACGCCTTCATCCACGCCCGCGCCAGGGTCCAGCCGGCGTTCGCGCGGCTGTCGAGCACGCGCTCGGGGGTGATCGGCAGCGCCTCGTGCAGAGGGTGATCGAGGCACATGCCCATCAGCACCATCGCCGCCAGGTCCTGGGCAGCGCAGGAGGGGCGCTCCTCGATCGCCAGCGCGCGCAGCTCCTCGTGCTGCATGAGCATGTCCAGCAGGTCGTCGATCATCAGCGTGCTCTCGCCACCGGGCCCGACGTCCCGGTCGGTGAGCACCTCGGCGTGCAGCACCGCGGTCGGATAGACCTTCGCCCCGGGCGCCAGGCCGCGCAGGATCTCATCCAGATTGTCGCGACGTTCCTCGCTGGTCAGCCGGATCAGCGTCACATCGGTCATCTCGGTCATCAACGAGCGCCAGATCGTCAGCGCGCGCAGGTCCTTGGTCGGCGAGCCGTCCGCGCCGATCAGCGGCAGGCGCACGCGCTGGGCCGTGTCGGTCTCGAACATCAGGGGACCGTGCGGTGAGCCGCTGATGACTCCCTGAACGAGCGCCAGGCGGACGAGCGGTGCGATCCGGGGGAGGTACTGCGAGTCGAAGATCGTGCGCTCGAAGCGCACGCCCAGGCGCGCAAGCGTCTCGTTCTGTCCGCTGACGGCCCAGTCGCGCACCGTGTGCCACAGGTCGCGAACCTCCTGATCGCCATTTGCCAGGCGCGCGAGCAGCGAATCGGCGAGGTCACCGTCCGCACGCGGCTCATGCGCGTGCAGCGCGTGCAGGCGCCCGACGAAACGGTCGCTCTTCTCCCGCGCGGTGGCCGGGTCGAGCTCCTGCGCGTAGCGCAGGTAGGCCGCCATCGCCTCGCCCATGTCGCGCCCCGCGTCCGCGATCTGGGTCTGACGCGCCACGTGCGCTCCGGCGGCCTCCAGCGCGCTGGCCAGCGCGTGCCCGAGCGCGATGTTGCGCAGGTAGCCCGCGTGCAGCGCCGTCGTCGGGCTGGGGTCGCAGAAGTCCACGATGTAGGGCGCGTCCTTCAGCAGATCGCGAGTGGCCGGGGGCAGCGGCCGGGCGGGCAGGCGAACACCGAGCTCGGCGATGCGCGGATCGTCGAGCTCGACCACAGGCGCCTCGAAGAGCAGGTCCGGGGGAGCGTCGAGCTGTGCGATGTCGGTTGCCATAGTGGTTGAGCGAGGCTAGTGAGAGGAGGTGTGAAAAGTCAAACGGCGCCCCGGGGTGAACCGCTGCTCGATTCGTGAAAAGCGCCGCAATGCAGGGCGCTCACAGCGAAAGCATGCCTCCCGCGAGATGCGGCGGATCGTTTCCGACAGTGAAAGAGAGACATTTTGCTCCACGAGGCCGGCACGGGAGGGCACGAGGACGGGCATTTCGGTGAAGAGCGGCGCGGATATGCAGATCGCTCGCCGCACTGGTTACGCTCGCCCGCACGATGGACTGCAAGCTCGATCTGGACGTGGGCGTCGTCGCAGCGTGCCGGCAGGCCGCGGCGGCGATCGCGGATCGCCTGGCGCAGGAAACCACCGGCAAGACGACGGTGTCGGTCGAGCGTGCGGTCACCCGCTTCCTCGGGGTGGACGGCATCAACGAGCTCGACATCCCCCTGCCCAACGTGCTCGTAGACCACGTGCGTGACGGCGGGGGACTGGGCCGCGGAGTCGCGTACTGGCTGGGCAACGGGATGCTCCAAACCGGGCGCGGCGCCCAGGAGATCGCCGCGGCGGTGGGCGCCGGCGAGCTCGACCTGTACGGCCTGCCGATCGCGCAGGAGAGCGCGATTCACGAGCTCGCCGCCGACGAGTGCCGGGCGCGGATGGGAGCGATCCGGCGGCGGATGGACGAGCGCGGCGGGCTGCGAGAGCGCCTCGGGGGCAGCCCGCCGCTGCGCTACGTGCTGAGCGCGACGGGCAACGTCTACGACGACGTCGTGCACGCCGTGGCGGTCGCGGAGACCGGCGGCGACGTCGTGTCGATGACCCGCTCCACCGCGCAGAGCCTGCTCGAACACGTGCCCTACGGTCCGACGACGGAGGGCTTCGGCGGCACCTTCGCCACGCAGGAGAACTTCCGCATCCTGCGCGCGGCGCTCGACGAGTGGTGCGAGCGCAACGGGCGCTACATCCGCCTGTCGAGCTTCTGCTCGGGGCTGTGCATGACCGAGTTCGCCACGCTCGGCGCGATCGAGGGCCTGGACAACATGGTCAACGACGCCCTCTACGGGATCCTCTACCGCGACATCAACCCCGTGCGCACGATGATCGACCAGCGCGTCTCGCGGATGATCACCGGCTGGTTCGGGATCGTCATCAACACCGGCGAGGACAACTACCTGCGCACGGCCGACGCGCTTGCGGCCGCCCCGTCGGTGACCGCCTCGCAGTTCATCAACCACCAGCTCGCGCGCGACTCGGGCCTGCCGGACGCGCAGATCGCGCTGGGCGACGCCTTCGAGATCGACCCTCCGACCACCAACGGCCTGCTGTACGAGTGGGCGCAGGCCCAGCTCACGCGCGAGCTGTTCCCGGACTGCCCGATCAAGTACATGCCCCCGACGCGGCACATGGACGGCAACCTCTTCCGCACGCACGCGTGCGACACGCTGTTCAACCTGATCACGATCGCCACCGGGCAGGGAATCCAGACGGCGGGAGTCCCGACCGAGGGCGTCTTCACCCCCCACCTGCACGATCGCGTCGTGGGCCTTCAGTGCGTGGACTACGTGTTCAACTACGCCCACGACCTCGGCGAGGAGATCCAGTTCAAGCCCGGCGGGATCATCCAGACGCGCGCGCACGAGGTGCTGCGCCAAGCGCACGAGCTGCTCGAGCAGATCGCCGACGTCGGCATGTTCGGAGCGATCGAAGACGGCACGTTCGGCGACGTGCGGCGACGCATCGACGAGGGCCGCGGGATGGACGGAATCCTCGCGACCGAGGATCGGTACTTCAACCCGGCCGTGGAGCTGATGGCCGGGGAGTTGTTGGGAGGGGAGCGGATGGCCGGGGAGCGGATGGGAGGAGTCGAGGTTGCCTGACCACCTTCAGGCGGTGGACCTGACGCAGGTCAGGCCCTACGGCGACCACCTCGGCGACGGGATCGTCCAGCTCAGCTTCACGCTGCCGGTGCCCGACGGCCCCGCCGCGCGCAAGACCGCGGTGGAGCTCGCCGGCAGGCTCGGCCTGGACCGCCCCGAGGTGGTGCACCACCAGCGCCTGCTCGACGGCTACACCCACTTCCTGCTCTACGGATACTGCCCGCAGAGCGTCGACTACACCGCCCAGCAGGTGAACGAGGCCGACCACGAGCCCCTGAGCGAAGACGAGATCGACGCCTACGCGCAGGAGCACATCGGGCGCCCGATCGTCGTCGTCGGGGCGTGCACCGGCTCGGACACGCACAGCGTGGGAATCGACGCGATGCTCGACCTGAAGGGCTTCCACGGCAACCGCGGCCTGGAAGGCTACCGGGCGTTCGACGCGCACAACCTCGGCAGCCAGGTCCCCAACACGGTGCTGGTCGCCAAGGCGATCGAGCTGGACGCCGACGCGATCCTCGTCTCCCAGACGGTCACCCAGCAGAGCCTGCACATCCACAACCTGACCGAGCTGGTCGAGATCGTCGAGGCCGAGGGATGGCGCTCGCAGACGATCCTGGTCTGTGGCGGCTCGCGTGTGACCGACGAGCTGGCCAAGGAACTGGGCTTCGACGCGGGCTTCTCGCGGGGAACCTACCCCCACCACCTGGCCAGCTTCCTCGTGCGCGAGCTCGCCGCGCGCCTGGCCGAGGACGAGGCCACCCTGAACGACGGCGCCGCGAGGAGCGTCGGGGGCGCCGCGGCATGAGCACAAGCGAGCACACCACACCCGTGCAGGCGCCGGTTGGAATCGATGCCGAGGGCAACGGCGGAGGACCGACCGAGAGCGAGGCAACCGAAGCCGGGGGACACTCGCCTTTGGCTCGCATCCCCGTTTCGACCAGCGCCGATGAACGGCGGGCGAAGCTGGAGCGCCTGCGCGCGGAGGGGCTGGATCCCTATCCGTACCTGCAGACGGATGTCCGGCGGACGTGGATCGCGGACATCCAGGCAGCGCACGACCCGGCGGAGCTGCAGGCCGGAGCGCACCCCGGGCTGACCTACCGCGTCTGCGGGCGGCTGATCGCGCGCCGGGGCCATGCCAAGACGACCTTCTTCGACGTGCGCGACCAGTCAGGCGAGATGCAGGTGCTGGCGCGCGTGCAGGCGATGGGCGGGGAGCCCTACGAGCGCATGCTGGAGCTCGACATCGGCGACATCGTCAGCGTGCAGGGCGCGGTGTACGTCACCCGGCGCGGGCAGCTCACGCTGGGGGTGGGCGAGTGCACGCTGCTAGCCAAGGCGCTGCGCCCGCCACCGGACCGTCACCACGGCCTCGAGGATCTGGGAACGCGCTACCGCTACCGCGAGCTCGACCTGCTGGCCAACCCCAGGACGCGGGAGATGTTCTTCAAACGGACCAAGACGATCGAGGCGATCCACGAGATCCTGCGCGAGAAAGGCTTCACCCAGGTCGAGACCCCGATGCTGCAGACGCTCGCCGGCGGGGCCTCCTCGCGCCCATTCACCACCCACCACAACGCGCTGGACGTCGACCTGTCGCTGCGGATCTCGGTCGAGCTGTACCTCAACCGCTGCATCGTCGGCGGCCTGGAGAACGTCTACGACCTCGGGCGTGCGTTCCGCAACGAGGGCATCTCCCATCGTCACAGCCCGGAATTCACGATCCTCGAGTGCATGATGAGCTACGCCGACTACCGCGACACCGCGCGCTGGTGCGAAGAGGTCACCGAGCAGGTCGCGCTGCGCACGCTGGGAACGACCAAGGTCGAGCAGTACGACGGCCAGACGATCGACCTCGCGAAACCATGGAAGCGAATCACACTGCGCGATGCGATCAAAGATGCCGTGGGCATCGACTACCTGCAGGCGAGCTGCGATGAGCTCCTCGAGGCCCTCGACGACGACGGTGCAGAGCCGGAGCAGAGCTGGGCCAAGCTCGCAGAAGCCGTCTACACCAAGTATGTCGAGCCGACCCTGGTCCAGCCCACCCACGTGTTCGACTTCCCCCTGGACCTCTTCCCGATCTGCAAGCGTCACTCCCAGGATCCCCGCTTGGGCGAGCATCACGACACCGTGATCCGCGGGATCGAGATCCTGTCCGGAGATACCGAGCTCAACGATCCCCTCGATCAGTGGGACCGTTTCGTCAAGCAGCGCCGGCAGCGTCCCGGCGACGACGGCGACCAGCCGCATCCCTACGACGAGGGCTACGTGCGCGCGCTGGAATACGGGATGGCGCCGACGGCAGGCGCAGGCATTGGGGTGGACCGGCTGCTGATGATCCTCACCGGCGTGGAGTCGATCCGCGAGGTGGTCCCGTTCCCGACGTTGCGTGAGCGGCACTGAGGACACCCCGGCCGGAGTCAGCGTAGCTCGAACACCCCGACGACGTTCGACGCGCCCGTGGCGAACGGGTAGTCGGCTTCGGATTCGCTGAGGGCGCGGAACTTGTAGCTGACCGGGCCGGGGAACTTGAAGCGGTAGGAGTCGTGGTACTTCCCCTTGCCGCTCGTCTTGAGCACGTCGAACTCGATCCACGGCCCGCCCGGGGAGCGCGCCTCGAGCACGAGCTGCTTGCCGCCGTGCGGGATCGGATCGCCCAGCAGCGTGCCGCTGAACCGGATGGTCCGTCCCACGCTCGTCGTGTGCGGGCTGACCCGCAGCCTCACGCCCGCCCTCATCGTCAGGCCGAGCGTCCGCGTCGCGACGGGCAGCGCGTCGCCCAGGTGCTCGCGGTAGGCGAGCTCGATCGTGCGCGAGCTCACGTTGCCCGGCACCTTCACCTCAAAGCGCCCGTCCGGCCCCGTCTTCGGGCAGGCCATCGCCGCGGCCTTCGCGCCCTGGGAGGCAATTGTCGCCGTGCAGTCGATCTCCGCCCCCGCGATCGGTACGCCCCCGGGAGCGGTCAGCCGGCCCGCGATCGTGTGCGCGCTACGGCCGTACGCGCTCGTGATCCTCGTCTTCTTCGACCCGACCCAGCCCGCGCTCAGGCTGGCCTGCGCCGAGGCGTTCGTCCCGTTCGGCGGACCCGGCGTGCCCGGCGGGAGTGGGTTGGCGACCGTGATCTCACGGTCCAGCACGGGCGCGCTGTTGCCCGCGGCGTCGATCACGCTCACGATCAGGTGGTGCGCGCCGTTGCTCAGGTTCGCCGTGGCGAACGGCACGTCCACGCTCACGTTTTGCGCGCATGGCTGCGTGTACAGGAACGCTCCCAGCCCGTCGCTCGTCCCGCCCACGTTCTGGCAGTGCCCGCCGTTGCCGTCCAGCACCGTGCTCTGCACTACCTTCCCGTCGACGCTGAACACCGCCTCGTACACGCCCGCGCCGGGGTCTTTCGCTTCGAATGCCACGTCGCTCGTGCCCCTTACGGTCGGGGCGGTGGCTAGTTCGCCGCTGACGTTGCTCGCGCTGGGGCCTGCGTTCTGTTCGAGGATTATGTCGGCGGCGTACAGATACACGGCCGTTGCGTAGCCGTTTTCGTCGCCCTTGCCTGGTTCGCATTCAAACCCTAGACCACCACCGCAGTTGACTGTGATGTCGATATACGTCCCTAGATCTCGAACTGGAACAGCTACACGATTTGAGTCGGAGAAGGGCCGTGTGGGGTCACCCTGCCCTTGGCATCCCTCGGCGTAAATACATTCGTCAAACGGGCGCACTTCGGTCGACCCCTTGAGCCAATACTCATAGGTCCAATTTTCTGTGTTGTCGCCGCCATCGTTGTCAGCTGCGCGCCACAAAGTCGCCCCCACTATTGCCTCTTCGGTGGGCACGTTGAATGTCCAGGAAGCCATATCAACGCCGACCTTATGGATAGTCTTGTCTCCAAGCGCAGCAATCAGCGCGCCGCCGTGTTCGCAAGTGTTCACCGCGTACTGGTCGTACGCGCCATCCGGCGCCACCGAGGGGGTCCATCCACTTTCCGGCGCAACGGCGCCCGAGGGCGTCCTACACGAGTACACGTGATACTCGCCCGCCTCCACTCGCGCCGCGCCTGCCAGCCCGACAAGGCCCGCCACGCAGACCGCAATCGCCATTCTGAACTTGTTCTGAACCATCTCCACCTGCATGTCGCTCCATGACCAGTTCCGACCCCCCGGCCAATTATCGCAACCGAAAAGCGCTCACGCGCAGCCAACCGGTGCGGTGACCGGCGCCGGCAGGGCTGTAGATCGACTGGCTCCCGCGTCACCCGCCCATACCAGCTCCCGACGAACGTCAGCACGCGCACTACCACGCACGCGCATGCGCGTGCGTCACGCCGCTACGGAGAACTTGATCGGCAGCCGGGACAGGCCGTAGATGCCCATGATGGTCTCGTACTCGACCTCGCCGTCGAGCTCGATCCTGCGCACGTGCTCGGCCAGGAACGTCAGCGCCTCGCGCAGCTCCAGGCGGGCGAGGTTCGCGCCCAGGCAGTAGTGCACGCCCGCGCCGAACGTCAGCGCCCGCGCGCGCCCGCGGTCGGCCGCGATGTCGAACTCCTCCGGCCCGCCCGCGCCGCCGGCGTCCTCGTCCAGGTCGCGGTTGCCCGTGAACGCGCACACCATCACGACCGTGCCCGCGGGAAACGTCACATCGCGGAACGTCACATCCGCGGTCACGATCCGCGCCGTGAACGGGGTGATCGGCTCATACCGCAGCCCCTCCTCGACCGCGTTCTCGGCCAGCTCCGGGCGGCTGCACAGCAGCTCCCACTGCTCAGGATGTTCGGCCAGCAGCCTGATCGTGTGCGCGAGCTGGCTCTGGGTCGTGTCCACCCCGCCGACGAGCACGTTGAACACGAGGTTGATGCACTCCACGTCGTCGAGCCGGCTGCCCTGCGCTGCGGTCGGCTCGCCTCCGGCCGCTGCCCCGCGATCCGTGGACGATGGAGCGGGGAGTGTCGCCGCGATCAGCTTCGAGATCAGGTCATCCCCCGGGTCCCGCCGCCGCGACTCCACGAGCTCGGCCGCGTACTCGTAGAACTCGCGCACGGCCCGCTCGATCCCCTCGCGCTCGGTGGCCATCCCGGCCGCGTCGAACTGGCGCTGGATCCAGTTCGACCAGTGGTGCAGCCGCGGCGCATCCGCGATCGGCGCGCCCATCACCTGCGCAATCGTCTGTGACGGGTAGGGCTTGGCGAACGCCTCGACGAACTCGCAGCGCACGACCCCCTCCTCATCCCCGTCGCCGCTCGCCGCGCGCGCATCCGCGAGCAATCCCTCCAGGAACCCGCGCATCGCCGGCCGGTAGCGCTCGACCGCGCGCGCGCTCAACGCCGGGTTGACTAGGCTGCGCAGGCGCGTGTGATCGGGCCCGTTGACGTGCAGGATGTTACGCCGCATCTGCTCGTACAGCGCCCCCTCGCGCACGTCGAAGATCTCGGCGATCGTCATCCCCGGAAAAATCGCCTCGCGCGAGCGCAGGAACCACTCCCCCGCCTCGCGGTCGAGCACGATCACCCCATAGGGCCCGGAGGCGAGCCAGCCCCGGGCACGCAGCTCGCGCATCGCTTCGTGAAAGCGCTCCCCCCTCAGCGACGGGTCGGTGTAATCGAACCCGGGCAACTCCAGCTCGCTCACGAGCGCCATGACGTGGCAGCCCTCCTCGGGCTTTTACTTCTTGGGGTGCACAGCCTGCTTGAGCGACGCGCCCGCGCTGAACTTCGGCGCCTTCGAGGCTTTGATCTTCACGCGCTCGCCCGTGCGCGGGTTCACGCCCTGGCGCGCGGCGCGTTTGACAACCGAGAACTTGCCGAACCCGGTGATGCTGACCTCGTCACCTTTTTTCAACGCCTTGGTGACGGTGCCGACCACAGACTCGATCGCGCGGCCCGCGTCGGCTTTGGACAGGCCACTGTCGGCGGCGACCGCGTCGACCAGCTGAGACTTGTTCATGATGGAGAGGTTCCTTTCAGGTGCTCTGGATGTGCGTAGGTATACGGCGAACGGCGAACGCGCAGACTACCGTAGGAATCGGTTCGTGCCATACCGACTCGGGGCGATCGGCGCGTGGATCAGCCCGGTGGCGACCATCCAGTTGGACATCGCGGCGATGTTGCGCGGCTGCAACGTCCCGAACGGGACCGGCGCGGCGCCACGGGCGAGGGGCGCTCCCCCGCCGGATTCGCCGGTGGGCCGCCCGTCGAACAGCGGCAGGTAGGTCTGCAGCGACGCGCGCGTCAACCCCGCCGGCAGCGACGGGTTGGCGCGCAGCAGCTCGGCCAGGCTGCGCGCCGGGTCGGCGAGCGTGTCCTGGTAGCCGTGCACGGTCGCCGCGACGAACCCGCGCACGAGCCCCGGGTCCGATGCGATCAGCCGCCGTGTCGTGAACGCGACCAGGCCCGGGTACGCCGGCCCGCCGTTGCGGTCCAGCGCGAACGCCGTGATCGGATGGCCACTCGCCCTCAGCGTCACGCCTTCGTCGGGGATGAACCCGGTGAACGCCGCGATCCGACCCGCCACGAGCGCCTGCGGGCCGTTGAAACCGACCGTGACCACGTGCACCTTCGCCGGGTCCCCGCCCGCGTGGCGCACCTCGGTGTCGAGCACCGCCGTGTCCGAGGGCACGCCCGTGATCCCGACCGTCCGGCCCTGCAGGTCCGCGGGTGAGCGCAGGTGCTCGGCGGCCAGCGCGATCAGTCCACCGAGCGGTCGCTGCACGATCGCCATCACCGCCTGTGCGTCCCCACCCGCGGCGATCAGGCCGGCCACGTCGCTGCCGTCAGCCAGGCCGAACTGGGCGCTGTGAGCGTCGATCAGCTTCAGCGTGTCGGTCGTCGCGCTGGGCGTGACCACGCGCAGGTCGATGCCCTCCCGGCGGTAGTACCCGGCGGCCAGCGCGCGGTAGATGCCCGCGTGCACGGCGTTCGGGACGAAGTCGAGGATCAGCGTCGCCTGGCGCGCGGGCGGCAACCCACCGGCGTGCGCGGAGGACGAGCCGGAGGCGCCAGCGCCCCCGGAGCCGCCGCACCCCGCCAGCACAACCACCCCGAGACAGACCGCCGGCACGAGTGCCCACGCGCGCACGCGTGGCCTGAACGACGACCCTGCTCTGCACCACGACCCTGCTCGGGGAGCGGTCGGTCGGGTTGAAATCCCTCTCAGGATCGAGGGCAGACGGTGGCGGCCGGTACGATCTGGTGCAGTCATGGCGATAGATACGACCTCCCGTCAGCTGCAGGACAGCAAGGCCGCGGGGCGGACCCTATCCGGGGAGCCGGTCAAGGAGCTGTACACCGAGGCCGACCTCCCGCCGGGAATCGGCGCCCACCCACCTGAGCAGGATCCGCTCGGCAGGCCCGGGGAGTACCCGTACACGCGCGGGATCCACGAGTCGATGTATCGCGGGCGGCTGTGGACGATGCGCCAGTTCGCCGGGTTCGGCACGAGCGAGGAGACCAACGAGCGGTTTCACTACCTGCTCGAGCACGGCCAGACCGGCCTGTCGACCGCGTTCGACATGCCGAGTCTGATGGGCCACGACTCCGACCATGCCCGCTCGCTGGGTGAGGTCGGGCGCGAGGGCGTCGCCGTGGACACACTCGACGACATGCAGACGCTGTTCTCCGGGATCGACCTCGGCGAGGTGTCCGTCTCGATGACGATCAACGCCCCCGCCGCGATCATGCTCGCCTTCTACGTGGTGGCCGCCGAGCAGGACGGAGATGGGTCCGGTGGGGCCGTGGCACCGGAGCGCCTGTCCGGCACGATCCAGGCGGACATCCTGAAGGAGTACATCGCCCAGAAGGAGTGGTGCTTTCCGATCGACCCGGCGATGCGACTGTGCGGCGACATGATCGAGTGGTGCACCCGGCGGATGCCGCGCTGGCACCCGATCTCGATCTCCGGCTACCACATCCGCGAGGCCGGCTCGACCGCCCAGCAGGAGCTCGCGTTCACGCTCGCGGACGGCCTCACCTACGTGCGCCAGGCGGTCGAGCGGGGACTGGACGTGGACGAGTTCGCCCCGCGCCTGTCGTTCTTCTTCAACGCCCAGATCGATTTCTTCGAGGAGATCGCCAAGTACCGGGCCGCCCGGCGCATCTGGGCACGGGAGCTGCGCGACACGTTCGGCGCGATCGACCCGCGCTCTTGGCAGATGCGCTTTCACTCCCAGACCGCCGGCGTCAGCCTCACCGCCCAGCAGCCGCTCAACAACATCGTGCGCACCGCGATCGAGGCGCTCGCGGCGGTGCTCGGCGGGACGCAGTCGCTGCACACCAACTCCTACGACGAGGCGCTCGCGCTGCCCACCGAGGAGGCCGTCACGATCGCGCTGCGCACCCAGCAGATGATCGCCCACGAGACCGGCGTCGCCAACACCGCCGACCCGCTCGGGGGCTCCTACTTCATCGAGAGCCTCACCGACGAGATGGAGCGGCGAGCGTATGAGTACTTCGCCAAGATCGACGAGCTCGGGGGGATGGTGCAGGCGGTCAAGCGCAACTACCCCCAGCGTGAGATCGCCGACGCGGCGTTCTCCCTGCAGCAGGAGATCGACGCCGGCGAGCGGGTCGTCGTCGGCGTCAACCGCTTCCTCGCCACCGACGAGGAGGCAATCCCCACGCTGCGCGTCGACCCGGCGCTGGAGCGCAAGCAGCTCGACCGCCTGCAATCCGCCCGCGCCCGGCGCGACGGAGCGCAGGTGGAGCGCACCCTGGCGGCGCTGCGCGAGGCGGCCGCCCACGAGGATCGCAACCTGATGGACCCCCTGCTGGACTGCGCGCGGGCGCACGCGAGCGAGGGCGAGATCGTGGAGTCTCTTCAACAGGTCTTCGGGGATTACCGCGAGACACCCGTATTCTGATCGCGAGTTCTTACGGAGATAGCAGCAACTTCTTAGGAGACCATCGTGTCCTGAGGTTAGGATCGACCGGCCGGTCCGGCCAACCGGCCGGCAAAACGTGAGCCCAGGACACGAACACACCCACCGGCGCCTGCGCCGAGCCCTGATCGTCGGCGGCGCCCTGGTGGCGCTGTCCAGCGCGGGCGCGCTCGCGTTCGCGTCCAAGCGGATCGCCGCCGAGAACTCCGCCTACCGCGCGCCGGCCGCGCCGCCGTGCGTGCCGGCGCAGTTGAACCGCTCGGCGGTGCTGCCGGGCACGAGCGTCGCCGTATCGCCGCTGCCCGGCTCATACGACGCCTCGCCGCACACCCAGATCAGCCTGCTGGGAGCGCCGCCGAGCGCGCTGAGCGCGGTCAGCGCGACTGGCTCTCAGAGCGGAGCGCACCCCGGCAAGCTGAGCCCCTACTCGCAGGGGGACGGGGCCAGCTTCGTCCCCGCGCGGGAATTCGACCCGGGCGAGACGGTGACCGTGCGTGGGCGGGTCCGGGCGAGCGGCCGGACGACGGCGTTCATCTACAAGTTCGTGGTCGCCCACCAGGACACGCTGCCCGAGACGCCCACGCCCAACCCGACGCACGATTACAACGAGGAGCAGCACTTCCACTCCGCCCCGACGTTGCAGCCCCCGGTGCTGGCGGTGACGGCGAGCTCGCCGCAGAGCGCGCCCGGATACATCTTCACAGCCCCTTACGGAGGACCGGGTCCGAGCGGTCCGGAGATCTTCAACCAGACCGGCGAACTGGTGTGGTTTGACCCCCTGGCGGGCGAAGCGGCCGCGACGAACCTGCAGGTGCAGCAGTACGACGGCAAGCCGGTGCTGACGTGGTGGCAGGGCTACATCCCGCCGCAGGGATTCGGCGAGGGCGAAGAGATGATCTACAACAGCGCGTATCGGCAGGTCGGGCGCGTGCACGCGGGCAACGGCTACAAGGCGGACCTGCACGACTTTCACATCACGCCGCAGGGGACGGCGCTGCTGACCGTGTTCGACCCGATCGACTGCAACCTGTCGGGGATCGGCGGGCCGAGCGGGGGCGCGGTGACCGACAGCGTGTTCCAGGAAATCGACCTGCGGACGGGGCTCGTGCGGCGCGAGTGGCACAGCCTCGACCATGTCGGCCTGAGCGACTCCTACAGCTCGCCGGAGCAGGCGAACACGACGTGGCCGTTCGATTACTTTCACATCAACTCGATCGATCAGCTGCCCGGCGGTGAGACGCTGATCAGCGCGCGCAACACGTGGACGCTGTATGAGCTGAACACGACGACCGGCCAGGTGGTGTTGCGGGTCGGCGGCAAGCACGGCGAAGTCAAGGCGGTCAACGGCGCGGCGACGGCGTTCCAGCATGACGCGACGGTGCAGGCGAACGGCACGATCAGCGTGTTCGACAACGGGGCGGTGCCGAAGGTCCATCCCCAGTCGCGGGCGATCGTGCTGGCGATCAACCCGCAGGCCAAGACCGACACGCTGCTGGCCAACTACGAGCACTCCTCCCCGAAGCTGTCCTCTGCCAGCCAGGGCAGCGTGCAGACGCTGGCAAACGGCGACACGTTCGTGGGCTGGGGCGCGGAGCCGTACTTCTCGGAGTTCGGCGCCGGCGGGCAGCTGCTGTACGACGCGCACTGGCACGGCTCCTACCAGTCATACCGCGCGTATCGATTCCCCTGGACGGGCACGCCCGCGACGCCCCCCGCGATCGCGGTCGCAGGCGCGGCCAAGAGGGGCGCGCCGGTGACGGTCTACGCGAGCTGGAACGGAGCGACCGAAGTGGCGAGCTGGCGCGTGCTCGCGGGGCCCTCGCCGACACGGTTGACACCAGTCGCGAGCGCGGCGAAGGACGGGTTCGAGACGGCGATCGCAACGCCCGGAGCAGAGCCCTACGTGGCGGCGCAGGCGCTGAACGGCGCCGGAGCGGTGCTCGGAGACTCGCCGACGATCAGGGGCTGATCCGAGCGCTCGAATTGGGGTTGACTCACCCGGGTGAGGTTTGATACTCTCATCTGGCTCGATGTCAAACGGAGGTTTCGAAGCCATGTCGGTGCGGGACGCATCACCCAAACGACCTCGTCAGACCACCGGGGTGCAGGCCAAGGCCGCGACAAGCGAGGGGCGCAAGCTGGCGCAGAGCAGCGTAACCGGCCGCTATCGACGGCTGCCGACGGGCGCGCACGGGCTGGACCCGGAGGAGGTGCGCAGCGACCAGCGCGAACGGCTGCAGACGGCGCTGATCGAGCTGATCGTGGAGCGCGGGTATCAGGCGGTGAGGATCCTCGACCTGACAAAGCTCGCGCGCGTGTCGCGTCCGACGTTCTACAGCCTGTACACAGACAAGGAAGAGCTGTTCCTGGCCGCCTACGACGAGATCGCCAAGCGCACGGCGAACACGATCATGGCGGCCTATGGCGCGCAGGGCTCACCGGGAGAGCGCCTGCGCACGGCGATGCGCGCCTTCGCGGGGCTGGCTGCGGCCGAGCCGGAGGCAGTGTCGCTGATGGTGCTCGGCGCCTTCGGTGCGGGACCGAAGGCGCTCGAGCGCCGCAACCGCACGCTGGAGGCGCTCGAGCAGAGCATCAGCTCGAGCCGCTCCGCCGCCGGCGGGAGGAGCGGCAAATCGGGGGGACGCCAGGGAGGGAAGACCGACCTGACCGTGAAGGTGATCCTAGGGGGCATCCGCGAGGTGACCGCGGCGCGGCTGCGGCGCGGTCAGGCGGGTGAGCTGCCGGGGCTCGCGGACGAGCTGGCGGCGTGGGCCGAGTCCTACCCCGCGAAGCTGCCGGCGGGATTGGACCCCTCGAGCACGGCGGAGGGGCGCCGCAAGCACAGCAAAGACGCGGCAGACGCCGAGGACGGCCGGGACAGGGCGATGGCCTCCGAGCGCGCGCGCCAGGCGGAGGGCCGGCTGCCGAGCGGGCGCCACGATCTGCCGCGGCAGTTCATCGTCAAAAACCAGCGCGAGCGGATCGTCGACGCGACCGCCGCGATCGTCGCCGAAAAGGGCCTCGCGGGGCTGACGATCCCCGAGATCGCGCGGCGCGCGAACGTGTCCCATCAGACGTTCTACGAGATGTACCCGACCAAGCACGACGCGTTCCTCGGCGCCCAGAAGGTCGGACTGCACCAGGCGCTTGGAATCACCGTGGAGGCGTATGAGACGCAGGGCGAGGATTGGCCGATGGGGGTCGCCGCCGGGGTGAGGGCGCTGCTGGAGTACCTGGCCTCCGAGCCCGCGCACGCGCACCTGACGGTCGTGGACACGTTCGCGGCGAGCCCGCTGGCGATCGAAATCCGCGACACCGGGTTGCACGCGTTCGCCGCGTACCTGCAGCCCGGCTATCACTACGCCCCCTCGGGGCGTTCGGTCGGAGGGATCGTGCCGGAGGCGATCGCGGGGGGGATCTGGCAGGTGCTGCACAACCACATCGAGCACGAGCGCATCGAGGACATCGCCGAGCTCGCGCCCCAGCTCGTGTATGTCGCGCTGACCCCGTTCATCGGGGGCAAGGAGGCCGCGCGGATCGCGCGCAAGCGGATTGTCGCGCCGGCCCCGGCCGCGGCGAGTTAGGCCGAGTCAGGCTGGCGCGGGCAGCGCGTACGCGGTCCTGCCATCGCGGTCGGTCTTGACGATCGCCCGCTGCCTGCGCAGATGCCGCAGGCAGTCGCGAATGTCGGCGGCGGGCAGAGCGGTGACGACGACCAGCTCGGCGACCGTGTGCGAGCCGTGCTCGAGCGCCGCGACGATCGCCTGCCCGGTGGGACTGTGTGGAGCCCGCTCGCGCTTAGGAGCCGGACGCGCCGCTTTCGGCCGAGCTTTCACTTTGGCGGGTGCCCGCACGGGAGCCGGCTCAGGCGCCGTATCGCCGTCCGGCGCCAGCGCGTCGGCGACGGACAGCAGCTCCTCGTACTCGGCGAGCAGGGGTCGCAGCTCGCGCATCCGCGCGTCGATCTCGGCGCGGATGTTCGTCAGCAGGTCATCGGCTGCCATGGGCATGCTCCTCCAGCGGTGGTGCGGTGCGGTCCCAGCGGCGCACCGCGGGGCGAGCGCTTCTCAGCTGAGCGCCGCGCCGTGCAAACCGGTGAGGGGACGCTCACGGGCGTCCCACCACTCGTTGAGACTATCGAGTGCGCCGCCGATGATGCCCTCACGGAAGGACTGCGTGTCGTTCAGGTGCGGCAGCGGCTCGGCGGGAACGGAGGCTTCCAGGAAGGCGCACAGCGGATCCCAGCCTTCGCGCGGGTCCCAGACGAGCAGGCGCTCGGCGGGGACGGTCTCGACGACACTGTCGTTCCAGCGCTGCATGACCGCGATCAGTCCCTCGTCGGTGAACGTGTCACCGGCGAGCACGCCCGTGTCCTCGCTCCAGGTCATGCCCACCATCAGGTCGATGTAGCGGCGCCAGACCTCATCGATGACGGTGCGCGCGGAGCTGACGTGATGGATGACCGAATCGCCGTGGAAGATCCCCCAGACGGTCTCGCGCATGCTGCGCACCCACGCCTCGCCGTCGCGCACGGACAGCAGGATCTTGGCGTCGGGGTAGACGTCCATCAGCTCGCGGTAGTAGCGCGCCGAGGGCCAGTCGACAGTGGACTGGGCGGGACCGAAGATCCGCTCCCAATCGGGGTTCCCGGCAAAGACCTCTTCCCACAGCGGCAGGCCGGCCGGCAGGTCGGCGAGCAGATCGCGCATGTGATAGCAGGGGCCGAAGCCGAGGTGCTCGAGCGCGAACATCTGGGTGGTCGTCGCGGTGCGTGGAAGTCCAGCGCCGATTACTTTCATGGGTCGAAGTTTCTATCAGGTACCGCATAAGAGCCAGCGAAGTATCGGCGTGCCACGCGCGCGTGGCACTGCCGCGTGGCAAAACCAGCCCGGCAGCCCATCAGCCCGTCAGCCCATCAGCCCGTCAGCCCGTCAGCCGACCCGCCCCGGAGATCCTGCTCCCCCGGCGCAGACCGTAACCTGGGCGGATGTCTGAGCGAATGCGTGTGAGGAGGCTCGCCGACCTGAAGGGCAGCTACCGCTACGGGCTGGTGCTGCTGCTGGCAGTGCTCTCCACAGGCGTGCAGATGCTCCTGCAGGACACGCCCGCAGCCTGGCTCGTGCAGGCCCTGCTGATGGCCGCGACGGTCATCACCGCGTTGTTTGCCGAGGACGCGACTCGCGCTCAATGGCAGCGAGTCGGGGTGCTGGTCGGGGTAGCGACGGTAGGGCTGATCGCCGCGGCGATCGCCGGACAGGGGCAGGCCGAGCGTGGCATCACGTTCGGCCTGAACGGGATACTGGCGGTGGCAGGGGCGGTGATCGTCACGCGCGGGGTCGTGGGCGGCATTCGCTTGGAGCAGCGCGTAACCCTGCACTCGGTGATGGGCGCGCTGACCGTGTATCTGCTGGCGGGGCTGGTGTTCGGATTCTCATACGGTGTCATGGACGCGATCGCGGGCTCGCCGGTGCTGAGTCATATCGGCTCGGACAAACATGCCGAAGAGGTGTACTTCAGCTTCATCACGCTCACGACCGTCGGCTACGGCGACATCGCGCCGGTCGCCGCCGCGGCGCGGATGACCTCGGTGCTGGAGGCGCTGTTCGGGCAGCTGTACCTGGTGACGATCGTGGCGGTGATCGTGAGCAACGTCGTCCCGCGGCGGGTGCGACGAGTCGGTGTGGGCGACACCGTCGATGCGGTAGAAGACCCAGCGCCGCCGGGTTAGGCGGCCCAGCGCCCGATGCCGTGGCGCGCGAGCTCCAGGCGGGCGACGACGCCGCGGTGGACCTCGTCGGGTCCGTCGGCCAGGCGCAGGGCGCGGGCGATCGTCCAGGCGGCCCCGAGTGGATAGTCGTCGCCGAGGCCGGCGCCGCCGTGCAGCTGGATCGCCATGTCGACGACGCGCTGGGCCATGTTCGGCACGGAGACCTTGATCTGCGAGACCGCGCCGAGCGCGTCCGGCGATTGTGTGTCGATCAGCCAGGCGGCGTGCAGGACGCGCAGTCGGGCCTGGTCGATCGCGATGCGCGCGTCGGCGATGCGCTCACGGTTGCCGCCGAGGTTCGCGAGCGGCTTGCCGAACGCCACGCGCTCACCGGCGCGCACGCAGGCCAATCCCAAGGCCAGCTCGGCGAGGCCGATCAGACGCATGCAGTGGTGGATGCGCCCCGGGCCGAGGCGGGCCTGGGCGATCGCGAACGCCTGGCCGGGACCGCCGACGATCGCGCTCGCAGGCAGACGCACGTCGGTGAACGAGACCTCGCCGTGGCCGCCGGGGGCGTCAGCAAAGCCCATCGTGGAGAGCATCCGCTCGACCGTCACGCCGGGTGTGGGCAGCGGGACGAGCACCATCGAGTGCTGGTGGTAGCGGTCGGCGTGGGGGTCGGTGAGACCCATGAAGATCAGGACTCGGCAGCTGGGATGGCCGATGCCGGTGCTCCACCACTTGCGGCCGTTGAGCACGACCTCGTCGCCGTCGATGGTCGCCGTGGCCTGCATGTTGGTCGCATCCGAGGAGGCGACGTCGGGCTCGGTCATGCAGAACGCCGAGCGGATCGTGCCTCCAAGCAGCGGGGCGAGCCAGCGCTCGCGCTGCGCGTCGGAGCCGAAGTGCAGCAGCACCTCCATGTTGCCGGTGTCGGGGGCGTTGCAGTTGCAGACCTCGCTGGCGATCAGCGAGCGGCCCATGTGCTCGGCGAGCGGCGCATACTCGACGTTGCTCAGCTCGGCGCCGATCGGCTGGCCGGCGAGTGTGGCGCCGGGTGGCAGAAACAGGTTCCACAGGCCCTCGTCGCGGGCCAGCGCCTTGAGCTCGTCGATCACGGGCGGGACCGGCGACGTCCAGGGGTCGGCGCGGGCCAGCATTGCGCGGTGGTAAGGCTCCTCGCGCGGGGCGATCTCACGCTCTCCGAACGCGATCAGGCGCGCGAGCAGGTCCTGCGTGCGTGGTGAGTGGGCGAAGTCCATCGCGGCGCGCGGGCGTCAGTCAGGACGCACGTCGAGCACGACCTTGCCGGTCGCGCGGCGCTCGTCGATCTCGCGCAGCGCGTCGGCGGCACGCTCGAGCGGGTAGCGCGCGCCGACGATCGGCGCGACCGCGCCCGACTCGATCAGGGGGCGCAGTGCCAGGTCGATGTCGCGGCAGAGCTCGGGCCGGGCCATCGCGTAGGCGCCCCAGCCGGCGCCGATGACCTCGGTGTTGCCCAGCAGCAGACGGTTGACCTTGACCTCGGGGATCGAGCCCCCGGTGAAGCCGACGACGACGACGCGGCCACCCTCGCGCAGGGAACGGAGGCTGTCGGTGAAGCGATCGCCGCCGACGGGGTCGAGCACGAGGTGGACGCCGCTGCCATCGGCGAGCTCGCGGGCTTCGTCTCGCCACGGGCCGTCCGAGCGCACGACGGCATCGGCGCCGGCCTGCTCGGCGATCAGTTGCTTGGCGTCACTGGAGACGACGGCGATCGTGCGCGCGCCAAGCCCCCGGGCGACCTGCAGCGAGGCGGTGCCGACCCCGCCCGCGGCGCCGTGCACGAGCACGGTCTCCCCCGCGGCGAGCCGCCCGCGCAGGACGAGCGCGAAGTAGGCGGTGTGATAGTTGAGGATCAGCCCCGCGCCCTGGGCGTAATCGAGCTGGGGATCGAGTCCGAACGTGAGGAACTCGGGTGTGACCGCCAGCTCGGCGAAGCCGCCGAGCGCGCAGAACGCGGCGACGCGATCCCCGACCGCGACGGACGCGCCGGCGGGCGCCTCGTGAACGATGCCCGCGACCTCGCTGCCGGGGACGAACGGAAGCGGCGGTTTGAGCTGGTACTCGCCGCGCGTCTGCAGCACCTCGGGAAAAGACACGCCGGCGGCGTGAACCTCGACGAGGACGCCCGAGCCGGGGGTGAGCATGTGCTGCGGCGGGGAGTCGGGCTCGGGGACCTCACCGAGCGTGAGCGCGGAATCCGGTCCGGTCAGGTCGACGATCTGGACGGCGCGCACGCGGGGATTATGTCCGATCGGGAGTCGGGGGCGAGGCCGGAGGCAGATCCACGCTGCCTCCCAGCGGCCAATAATGTGTCAAGGATGGACACGATCGACGAGCTGCTGGAGAACAACCGCGCGTTCGCGGGGTCGCTGCCCGCCCGGCATCTGGATGTCCAGCCCAGCCGGCGGCTGGCGGTGGTGACGTGCATGGACTCGCGCCTGGACGTGTTCGCGGCGCTGGGCCTGCGCGACGGCGAGGCGCACGTGCTGCGCAATGCGGGTGGGGTGATCACCGACGATGTGATCCGCTCGCTGGCTGTCTCTCAGCGCCGCCTGGGCACGCGCGAGGTGATGCTGATCCATCACACCAACTGCGGCATGCAGGCACTCAGCGACGACGGGTTTCGCGCCGAGCTGCAAGAGGCGACGGGCGTCGCGCCGGCGTGGGCGATCGAGTCGTTCACCGACCTCGACGCGGACGTGCGCCAGTCGATCCTGCGCGTGCGCCGCTGCGCGTTCGTGCCCCACCGCGAGGCGGTGCGCGGGTTCGTGTACGACGTTGACACGCACCGATTGCGCGAGGTGCGGGTCGCGGAGAGCTGAGTGCCGCAGTCGGAACCCTAACGCCGGGGTCACACTCACGTCAGTCTCCGGGGATGAGACACATATCGAAAACGCTGTGTGTCACAGACGCGTAGGGCCGCGGTCACAACGCTTCCCGAACCACCACGCGCCGGGTCTCGGCACGATCAGCCCGCGCGACACAACGCGCGCCTGCGGAGATAGGCTGAGCAGAGTCATGCAGCAGGCATCGCCGAGGAGGAGAACAGAACCACCATGGACCTGACGTTCAGTGAGCCGGAGATCGCGTTTCGCGACGAGCTGCGCGCGTGGTTCGCCGCGAACGACCCGGGCGCCGAGCCCGAGGGGGACGAGGACCGGCAGTACGCGTGGCGGCGGGACTTTCAGCGCCGGCTTGCCGATGGCGGGTGGGCCGCGGTGCACTGGCCGCGCGAGTACGGCGGGCGCGGGGCGACGCTGACCGAGTCGGCGATCTTCTTCGAGGAGCTCGGGCGTTCCGGGGCGCCGCTGCCCGCCAACGTGCTCGGTCTGCTGCTCGCCGGGCCGACGATCATGACCTGGGGCAGCGACCAGCAGAAGGAGCGCTACCTCACGCCGATCCTGACCGCGGATGAGATCTGGTGCCAGGGGTTCTCCGAGCCCGACGCCGGCTCGGATCTCGCCAGCCTGAAAACGCGCGCGGTGCAGGACGGCGACGATTGGGTGATCACCGGCCAGAAGGTGTGGACGAGCGCCGCGCAGTACTCGAAGTGGTGCATGCTCGTCGCGCGCAGCGACACCGAGGCCGCCAAGCACAAGGGGCTGACCTACTTCCTGATGGACATGGAGCAGGACGGCGTGCAGATCCGCCCGCTGCGCCAGATCACCGGCGAGCCCGAGTTCAACGAGCTGTTCCTCGACGGCGCGCGCGTCCCCGCCGAGAACGTGCTCGGGGGGGTCGGCAACGGCTGGGCTGTCGCGCTGACGACGCTGATGAACGAGCGCGCCGGCCTGGGGTTTTTCCTGCAGGTGCGCCTGCGTCAGCTGCTCGACCGCGTGATCGCGCAGGCCGCGCACGCGGGCCTGCTCGAGGACCCCGTCGTCGCCGACCGTCTCGGCGAGCTGCACCTGCGCACCGAGATCGTGCGGCTCACGGCCTACCGGGGACTGACCGCGATCGAGAAGTACGGCCAGCCCGGTCCGGAGGGGTCGCTGACCAAGTGGATGTGGTCGGATACGAACCAGCGGCTCACCCAGCTCGCCGCCGATCTGCTCGGGCCACGCGCGTTGCGCGCGGGCGACCCGTGGGCGTACGAGCTGCTGCGCGCGCGTGGCAACTCGATCGAGGGAGGCACGACCGAGGTGCTCAAGAACATCGTCGCCGAGCGCGTGCTCGGCCTACCCAAGTCGCGCTAGCGCGAGGAGCCAGGAGACGGCCATGGATTTCGACCTCAGCTCCGACCAGCGCGAGATCAAGGACGTCGCGCGCGAGCTGTTGACCGCGCGCTCGCCGTTCGCCCGCGTACGCGAGGCGGCCGAAGCCGCGCAGTACGACGCCGCGCTGTGGAGCGAGCTGGTGCAGCTCGGCTGGCCGGGCATCGCCGTCGCGCAGGAGCACGGCGGGCAGGGCCTCGGCGCAGTCGAGCTGGCCGTCTTGAGCGAGGAGCTCGGGTACGCGTGCGCGGCCACACCGTTCCTGTCTACGGCCGCGGCCGCCGCCGTCATCCAGGCCACGGGCACAGACGAGCAGCGGGCGCGCTGGCTGCCCGGCCTGGCCTCGGGGGAGCTGACCGCCGGGATCGGTACGCGCGAGCTGGCGGCCGACGCCGCGGGCGCGGCGGTCGTGGTTGTGCTCGACGGCGGCGGTGGAGATGGGGCCGGCGACGGGGGCGGAGACGGGGATGGCGCCCAGCTGATCGTCTCGCCCGAGACCGAGGAGTTCGTCGCGATCGATCCCACGCGGCGGTTCGCGACCGTCACCGGCGGCGAGGGTCAGCCCCTGCGCCCGGGCGCCGCCGACCGTATCCGCACGGCTGTCGCGGCCGAGCTCGTCGGTGTCTGCCAGCGCGCGCTGGACATGACGCTCGCCTATGTCAAGGAACGCAAGCAGTTCGGCGTCCCGGTCGGCTCGTTTCAGGCCGTCGCGCACCGCTGCGCGGAGATGCTGCTCCAGACCGAGAGCGCGCGATCGACCGCCTACTACGCGGCCTGGGCCGCCGACGCCGATCCGCAGCTGCTCGCAGAGGCGGCGGCGCTCGCGGCGGCCGCGGCGGCCGAAGGCGGGCCGTCGGTCACCGCCGGCGCGATCCAGATGCACGGCGGCATCGGCTTCACCTGGGAGGCCGACGTGCACTGGCTGTACAAGCGCGCGCAGCTCGACACGGCGCTGCTGGGCGGAGCCAAGCGCCATCGCGCGGCGCTCGCCGGGCTGGCCGCCGCGCGTGTTCGGGCGGGGGTTGCCGGTTAGTCAGTCAGCGCGGGGCGGGACGAGTGTTGAAAAGCAGATGCCGCGCCCGCGCGCGTGGCAGGGTGGTTCGCAGTTACCGCGGCACCACGCTCTGTAAGAAGAGAACGTTTTCAACATGAATCTCATCCCCGGAGACTGGCGTGGCGGAAAACCCGTCAGAGGCCGGTTGGAGCGCTCCGCATCACGCGCGTCATGTCCCGCAGCGTCACGTCACGTCGCGTCGTGTCACCTCACGCAATGTCACTCGACAAGCCGCTGCACCCGATAAGTGCGGGCACCCCGCGGCGTCTGCACCTCGACCGACTCGTCCACAGCGCGGCCGAGCAACGCCCGCCCGACCGGCGATTGCGCCGACAGCTTGCCCTGGGCAAGGTCCGCCTCGGTCGAGCCCACGAGCGTCCACGTGTGGAGAACGCCGGTCGTGACGTCCAGGACCTCGGCGGTGTGCCCGAAACCGAACACGCCGTCGGCGGCGTCGTCCGTCTCGACGATCAGCGCGTTGCGCTGGCGTTGGCGCAGGTTCTTGATTCGCGTCTCGAGGTGCGCCTGATCCTCCTTGGCGATGTGATAGTCGGCGTTCTCGCTGAGGTCTCCCAGCTCGCGTGCGGCGAGGATGCGCGCGGCCATCGCCCGCCGTCCCACGGTCTCGAGCTCCTCGAGCTCGGCCTCGAGTGCGACCAGGCCGGCGGGCGTGATCGGTTCGCCGTCGTCCGGCGGGATTGAGGTCATTCGCTCACCGCGATGCATGCTCGCAGATGACGTTCGGACCCGAACCGGTGCTCTCGCAGACTCGCGTCACGCGCAGGTTGGGTTGGGATGGGAGTGAGGGTGGAGGTGGAGATGAGAATGGGAACTCACGCGCGCGTGCGCACACGCGCGTGGCCGACGACGACGACGAAGACGACGACGACGACGACACTTCATAACTCTCAGCCGAGCGCGCCCGCGCCGCCACCGATGTCCAGGCCACGGGCCGCAAACACGGCTCGCAAGAGCCGCGGGCGGTCGGTCATGATGCCGTCCACCCCGAGGTCGAGCAGCTCGTGCATCACGCTCTCGTCGTTGACCGTCCACGCGTGCACAGGCAGACCGGCTCGATGGGCCGCTCGGATCAAGCGGGCGGTGAGGATCGGAGTCGGCCCCGCGCCCAGCGACAGCTGAATGCAGTCCGCGCCGAGACGCGGCATAGGCCCGCACACTGAGCTGAGACGTGCGATGGCGAGTGCGCCCGGCGCCATCGCGCAGCAGGCCCGCCCGCGGCTGAGCGCCCGGATGCGACGCTGGCGCCTGCGGGAGAGCGAGCCCAGGCAGACTCGCTCCCAGGCGTCCAGGCGATCGACGAGGTCGACGAGCGCAAGCAGGCTGCGGTCTGTCTTGGCGTCGATGTTGAGTCGCGCCTGCGGCCAGCGCGTCAGCAGCTCCTCGAACAGCGGGATCCTCAGACCGCGACCACGGTGCGGATGGCTGCGCCCGCCGTCGGGCGAGAAACGGTACCCGGCATCCGCGGCCTGGACGTCGGCCAGCTCGAGCTCGGCGATCGCACCCTCACGGTCGGTGACGCGCTCCAGCCGATCGTCGTGAAAGGCGACGACTGCTCCATCGCGCGTGACCTGCGCATCGGTCTCCAGGTAGCGATAGCCCAGGGTGATCGCGGCCTCGAACGCCGCCGGCGTGTTCTCGGGAGCCTCGCCGGCGCCTCCGCGGTGTGCGAATCCGATGGGAGTCGAGTGATCGAGGAAGGGGTGCGAACTCATTGTGGACTCGTTCGGGGATGGGAAGGTTCGGGGATGGGAAGCTCTCCCGCGCACCCCTGTGACTTGGTCACGCGTCACAGGCGTGAAGGGAATCAGTTACGCGACCTTTCAATCGACGACCAAGTCTCAGGAGGCGCAATGATGACTCTTGCTTTCAGCTGATTTGTCTCGTTGACCGTGTCGGCCTGTCCGTTAGCCCTACTGCACCGGCCAGCCGTGACGGGCCGAGGGTCAGCGGCCGAACCAGCGGGCGCGCCGGCTGGAGCCGAAGTGGCGCTTCTCGGCGGCGAGAGCCTCGGACGGCTCGCCGTAAGCGCCGGTCGGCTTGGGCCCGGAGAGGAAGTCGACCTCCACGCGACCGACCCGACCGCCACCGAACTCGATGTAGCAGATGCCGATCCCATCGTAGGGCGCGGGCTGCTCGCCGCCGCGTATGCTCGCGATCAAGGATGCGGCGGCGACGCGTGCCGCGCCCTCGGCAAACACTCCCGCCTTCGGCACGCCGACGGTCGTGACGTCCCCGACCGCATAAACGCCCGGGAACCGCGTCGCGAGCGTCCTCGAGCTCACAGGCACATACCCGTCCTCGGTCAGGCCGCTCGCGATGACCACGTCGGGGGCGCGATGCTTCGGGACACCGAGGAAGAGGTCATATGGCAGCTCGCTGCCGTCGTCGAGCACGGCGACGCTACGTGCCGGGTCAAGCGAGCTTACGCGACGGCCGGGGACGAACTCGATGTCACGCTCGGCGAAAGCGGCGAGGAGCGCTCGCGACGTTTCCGGTGACGGAGGCACAGGGCTCGGCAACGGCAGAACGAAGGAGATCTCGCACTCGTCACGGACACCCCGCACCGACAGATAGTCGTGCAGCAGCAACGCGGTCTCGCTTGGCGCGGGAGGACACTTGAACGGCGCCCCACAGACACCGATCACAGCTCGACCCCGTGAGAATGTGGGCAGCAGCTCGCCGAGCCGCTGCGCGCCGGCCACGGAGTAGAACTCGTTGCCACCCTCTGCGAGCCCGGGTGTTGCGTCGAAGTCATAATCGGCGCCCAGCGCCACGACGAGGATATCGGCCTCGTGAAGGCCGGCGTCGGTGGTCACGGTCCGGGCCTGCGGATCGATCGCGGTAATCGTCTGGCACAGGAAACGCACCCCGGGCTTCGCGATCTCACGGTAGGGGAGGCGTACGGCATCCAGCGTGGTCCTACCGAACATCACGTCGAGCTTTGAGTACCCAAAGACGAACGAGTCGTGCTTGTCGATCAAGGTCACTTCGACGTCCTCGCCGAGCGCCTCCGAGCACATCGTCGCAAGCTCGAGACCCCCGAACCCCGCTCCCAAGACGACGACGCGGGTCTTCATCGGGCCAGTATATAAGTACCTGACAAAATGCGATGCGTGTCGGAGATGGGTAGGCAGCGAGTGAAAATTGCCGGCATCTGACCGGATCGGGTGTGTGCTTTCGGGCGGCGGCGCTCGTGGAGCTTATGAGGCCAGCGTGTGATTCGGGACGGCGCTCTGCACGCGCTGCACGGGACGCTCGTGGACCCCACTGGGTGAGGACATGCGGATGCTCGGGAACGTCAACGCGTTCTTCGCTGACGGCGAGGATGCGCCCGCTGGCACTCATTACCGCCAGGCGCGCGGCAAGCCGCCCTACAGCCGTGTGACGTATATCTTCATCGCGCCGAGCCGACGGGGCATCATCGGCGAGTCGCTGCTAACGCCCGCGCGGATCGACGCCTTCGAGCGGCCAGTGGCGGACAACGCCAGGGTGCCAGTGGCCGTCCTGCTCGCGCGTCAGGACGAAGCGGCTGATCGTCAGCTGGCCGCCCTCGTGGTCGCCGTAGAGCAGATCGACGGTCAGGACTCCACCGGCGAGGAACGCCTCGCGTAGGCCCTCCCGGAAAGGGTCGTCGGGGTCGCGTATCGCCCCTTGCCAGAAACCGCTGTCGCCGGCGGGCACGTAGAGGTCACGTGTCTGCGGGCGGTGCTCGGCCGGCTCGGCGTGCGGGGTGTCGATCTGCGGGCGCCGCGCCATAAAGCGCCAGGCTTGGAGGACCGCGAGGCCGTTGCCGACGTTACGCAGCGGGATCACGAGATAGTAGTTCTCGCCGTCACGCTCGACTGTGGCCATGCCGCCCTCGACGCTCACCATCCGCCCCTCGCCGAAACGGACCATCTCGGGCGGATCAGTCACGCGCGAGGGAGCGAGCACCGGTCGCAGGCCAAGCAACAGCGCCCGCTCGGCGATCGCCGTCGAACGCTCCGCGACACGCGCCGAGCGCTGTCCGAACCGCACCGAGGAGAACGTCGCGACAGCGAGCACGAGTGTGCCACCCGCGGTCGCCAGCGAGGCGACAGTCGGCCAGTCGACAGCTAAGGGCAGCGTCATCCGCCAGATGTTGTCGCCGTGAGCGGACGGGTGGATGAGATGCGCTGCGTTTCGGCGAGCAGCATCGGAATCGGTCACCCTGTTCGATCAGCTCGAGACTTGGACGCGGGCGATCAAGACAGTCCGCGATTAACGAGCGATCGAACGGGGGGTGATGAGTTGGACATCGACCAAGCCCGCCCCACACGCCCAAAAGGAAGACCGAGAGGCGGGGTGACAAAAGCGGGAGCGACGGGGGTCGGACACGCGATTGACACCCCGTGGATTGAGATCCGGCTGTGAGTGCCGTCTGCCCTGCGCCCTTGACGGATTACAGCGCCCATTCGAGACCGGTCTACACAGCCGCATGACTCGGTGGGTACAGCAGGCGAGAAGGCTATCGTCGCACGCGCGTCACGCCGCCAGCGGCTCTGCGTCGAGTCCGAGCTCGCGGCGAAGCCGCGTGACCTGGGACCCCGGGCGCCTGTCGCCGCGCTCGAGCGCGTCGTGATGCTCCAGGCTGCGCAGCTGGCGCTCGATCTCCTCGCGGTGCTCGCCCCGGGCGGCCGCCTCGCGTGGGCTGGCACCACCGAGACGCTCGTTGGGGTCATCGATCCAACGCCCGTATGTCAGCTCTCGGATGCGCGCTTCGGGTGCGGTCGACACCTCGTCTGGCGCAGGAGCCTCCTCCAACGGCGGCCCCGATATCTCCCGCGCCAACGAGGAGTCCCTTTCCGCGCGCGTGGCGGCGATCGCGTCCTGCACGGACCGCGTGCGCCGCTTGGGAGCACCTGCAGCTCCCCCGAGATGCCGCTCGATTAGGGCGACGGCGCCCTCCAGGCGCGCCTCGGAGAGCCCGAAGAACTCCAGGCGATCGCCCCGCAGCGTGAATGTGCCCAGAGAAGTGACGTCGTCGAACTCGAGCTCGCCGTGCTCGTTGACGCCGACGGGGCCGCCCTCCATGCAGATCGCCCCCAAGGGCAGCGCCGGCCGGTTGGCGAGCAACCCGCGGCGCGAGACCAGCCAGTCGAACGTCACATCCTCCGAGCCATCCTCGGCCTCTCCGTCAAACGCGAGCTCGGGCGCGCCGCGCAGGGCGCCGAACGCGACGCCGGGCTCACGCAGCCGCCAGGTCGCCTCGACTACGGTCACGGGATCTCCCTCCAGCGTGTACGGCACCCGCTCGGCTCGGCGGCTGGGCGGGATGAAGCACACGAGCTCGCCCGCGCCCTCACGCAGGGCGGCTTGGAGCCCGGCCGTACCGGCGCCAAGCTCATGCACATCGGCGATACGGCGCAGTTCGTCCACCAGCTCGGCCTCCTCGGCCGGCTCGTAGAACCCGGCCGCGCCCCACAGAGAGAGCATCGGGCCACCCTCCATCACCCGGCACAGAAGGACATGCCAGCGCACGGTCTCGCACGAGACGTTTGGACTGGCCACGCGGACATTCGAGCCGGTGAGCACATTCTCCAGCTCGATCCAGGAGCCCGGCTCGGCATCCCTGACCCTGTAAAGCCCAAGCCGGCTGGCCGCGATGCGGACAGCCATCTCGCGCTCCGCCGCACTCAGTTCGGGCAGCTCCGCGTACAGCCATGCCGAGGTGCCGCCGGCCTCGACCTCGCGGTCGATCAGCAGCCAGCACAACGCCAGCGACAGATCCTCGTCGTTCGCCGGACGCTCGCCACTACCCAAGCCGCGCACATCCATGTGCTCCTTGAGCGCCGCACCGAGCTCATCCCCGAACCGACCAAGCGCCCAGCTCTGCATCCGGTCCCAAACCTGCTCGGCCTCAAGCGCGTCGAGGGCGATATCGGCCGCTCGGCGAAGGCAGCAGCGCTTGTACTTCATCCCGCTGCCACAGGGGCAAGGCGCGTTGCGTGGAGTTCCGGCCATGACACATCTCTCCTGTTCGAGGACCGCTCGTGACGGCCCGCACCAGGGACCGCCCACTGGACACACCTGAAGATACGAGCGCCGGCAGACAGATCGCGCTCCACCGCACCACAAGAGTCCGAGCCGCGACCATCGGCGAGGGCTCGGATCAGCGCAACAAGGCACCGATCCACGGGCAGACGAGAGAGACCTTCTTGATGATTCTCGCGTACCGTGTGCCGATCGGCCTGTCAGGGCCACAGCCGCTTGATGTAGCCATCGTAGACCCCGTAGATGTAGGGGCCTGGCTTCTCGGCCTGGCGCTGGATGCGCGCGATGTCGCCCACGAAGCGGGCCGACTGCTCGGTGGCGCGTAGCTGGGCGTTGGTCAGGCAGAAGGCTCGCACCTTGGCTTCTGCCAGCGCGTCGCGCTCAGCGGGCCCGGCGGCGGATCGCGTCGTCCTTCATCAGCACGACCCAGTCGTGCCGTCCGGCATCGGCGAGCCAGCGCTCATCGTCGAGCTCTTGGGCTACCCGCTCGCCGTAGACCGACGCCATCGTGTGGACCGTGAAGCCGAGATCCCCGAGCGCCTGAGCAAGATGCCTGCGGCCCAGGCTGCGGTCGATGAAGAACTCGATGACCGGGCGATCATCTGCGCCCGACGCTCCCGCGCTGTCCGGGCGTGCGTCAGGCGACCGCTCGAGTGGCGACACGTACTACGTCCTCGACTTCGGGCTCGGGGACGCCGAAGTCCTCGGCGATGTCCGCCAGGGTGTCGCCCGCCACGAAGCGATCAACGAGGTCCTCGACTCGCGCGCCACCGCGCACGACCAGCGGCATCCCAAACGCCCGCCGCGGATCGACGACGACATCCGCGTGCCGGTAGGCCGGCAGGCGCACCCGGGAGGCCCAGCCATCATCGCCGTAGGTGATGCGCTTCAAGTAGTCGCGCACGACCTCCGCGAACTGCCGCTGGCCGGTGCGGACAACCGTCAGGCCCCGCAGCTCCTCATCGTGCTCGCTGGCGGCGTAGTCGTAGAGCACCTCGGCGCCGTCGGTGTACAGACGCTTGGACGCCAACGCATGCTCGACCCCGATACCGGAGGAGAGCACCTCGACCGCCGGGCGAATGCGCTGCATCGGGACGCCGGCGCGCCGGAACGCAGACAGGACGTACGCCTCCGCGAAGCCGATAAACGGCACCGTCGCCTCTCGCCCGTGAGCTGGAAAGCACGTGATGATCGGCTTAGCCGCGCCGCCGGGACGTGCCCAGCTATGCAGCGTGGAGTTGGGCAGCCCGAGATAGGTGGCCGCCTCCCGCAGCGTGAACACTGCCCGCGCTATGCGCAGGTCGTCTTCACCAATCGTCGTCGTGCCATTTCGCCGTCCGCTCGTCGCCATCACCGCCAGAGTTCGTGTTTGCCTGCGTTGATCCTACCTGTGCCCTCGGCCGCTACGGCCACCCTTCGATGAGCTGGAGACGAGCTTGTTCGCTCTCAGCTACAGAAGGCGAGCGCATAACGACGCAGCCGGTCGGCCGTCGCGTTCGCGCGGCAGAACTGATCGTGCCGGCGGAACGTCTCGATGATTCGATCGAGATCCGGGCCTGAGCTGCCACAGCCGGAGGGCTCATCGCGCGGGACTGTGTCCGCCCTCCGTGCGACGGGTCGTGCATGGCTTCGCGGTCGGCATGATTTGCACGCAGTCCGATATCGTGACCGTCGATTGGGCGCGAATGTCAAGGGCGCGGGGGAGGCGGCACTATGTCCGAGGATGATGAGCGGCAAGGCGGGCAGGGTTTCGACAAAGTCAAGGCGGGCCTGACCGAAGACATCGTCCACTTGATTGCGGAGCAGCTCACCGACCGAGCCGACCGGGACGCGTCAGGGGTTCCGGGCTTGAGAGAGCGCAAGGACTTGGAGCCGGTCGCAGTCGCGGCGCTCGTCGCCCGGTTCGGTGACTTGGTTGCAAAGGACCGTAAGGTTCCAATCCCCCACTGGCCCGATGTGGGGAACGTCGATCTGCTGCTCAGACGACCCGGCGCCGAGGGCGAGCCGGCCTGGATCTGCGAGCTCAAGTGGTGCGGGCCCGGGAGAGATGTGCTCTACGAGGGCATCTGGGATCTCTTCAAGATGGCGCTCGGTAGCACAGGCGAAGACCGAAGCGCCGCATTTATGATCGCGGGAGCAGAGAACGCGATCTGGGAAAGCTCGTCCTTCGCGGATCTCTTCGAGACCAAGACGCACACGTCAGACGAGCTCTGCGGCCGTCGCCTGCCAGATCGCCGTGAGACGCTGGCCTGGGATGACCTTCTGCGCGGTGGTTACGATAGATACCCAGACTGCGTCCCTGTCGAGATCACCACCGAGACAGTCGGCCGAGCGAGCGTTGGCGACTGGGAGCTGCGCGCCGTCCGCGTGAGTGCCGTCTCAGACGAGGTGATCATGATGACGGGTGGATGGCCACGGGGAGTACGCCCGACCGACGCCCGTCATCCCGTCAAGACCGCGCCGGACCCGCCGCCAGCCGCGGGTGTCGACGACAAGCCCACGGGAGGCGCAAACGTTGCCGAGGTTGATTCGCCTGAAACCTCGGCGGGCGCGGAGTTGGACACTCCCGCTCCACAATCCCCCGCGACAGCCAGTGCACGGTCGCACAAGCTCTTTCGGCGCAGGAGCGAGGAGGAGAAGCGCGCCGAGCTTGACTATCAAGCGCTGCTGCGAGACATCATCGACGGAAGCGCAGAACTCCGTGGACTTGCGGACCGACTCCATGCAGCGGCCGGCGAGACGGGGCTGAAGGCCCGGAAGCTGACACACCTGAATGTGAGTGCGTTCCGCGCTTTGGCCGAACGTGTGCTCGAGGATGACTTGCTCACCGAGGGCGAGGAGGCAGAGCTTGGCCTAGTCGGCGAAGCGCTCGGAGTGCTGGCTGGCGGCAGCGCCTTGCCAGGAGATCTTGCAAGTCGGCTGATGATCGCGCGTATCAACGACGGGCGCATGCCCGTTGAGGAGCAGCCGAAGCTCATGGCCAAGTCCGGTGAGACCGTCTACGCCGAGCTTGAGGCGGAGCTGATGAAGGAGGTCGTCCACCGGGAATACCGTGGCGGCTCAAGTGGGGTCAGCTTCAAGGTTGCCCCCGGCGTCCGGTACCGGACGTCCGGGCTCCGCGGCAAGTCGGTTGTCGTCGGCACCAGCCTGGAGCAAGCGGACAAAGGCGTGTTGTCACTGACCAGCACCCGCGTCGTTTTTCAAGGCTCCCGGAAAACCATAGAGTCGCGGTTGGATCGACTGACGAGCGTCGACGTATTGAACGACGGCATTCGGATCAGTGTCTCCAATCGCCAGACCCCGTCGCTCTACCGCGTCGGGGTCGGGGCTTTTGCTGGTGCCGTCGTGCTTGCCGCAGCCCAACGTACCGCCCAAGGCTGAGCACTGACCCCATCGGGGCCTCGCCCGGCCGCGCTGCCGCGTGAGACGCTAAGAGCGTTTGGGGGGTGCCGCCCAGGATTCGTGCTCGAGATCGCGACCCGCGAGCCGGCACGCAGGCGAGCTCCTCGGGAGTTCGCCCCTTGGACCTCGGGCTGGACTTGACTTCCTCGCGAGTTGGAGCTACACCGTCCGGTCCCGCGATGCCCTGCCCTCAAGCCTCTGCCCATCTCGCGCCCCGTCTCCCGGTCTGCCGTCGCCGTCATGGAGTTGCCGTTCGGTCGTTGCCGATCGGCAACGCCGGAGTCGTTGATTTCGGCTCTGTGCTGCGGGATTCGCGGCATCGCCGCGCGCCCGACTCTCTCTATCCCCTGCCTTCCTGTCTCTCTCTGCGGCTAGCGATCTCCTCATGACTCCTCCTTCATCTTCGCCTGCTTCTGCTGACCGGGTTCGTGTCGTCCGGCCTCGTCGTCGTTCTGATCCCAACTGCGCGCTGGCCGAGATCGACCATCGCTTGCTCGGCATCTTGTGCGCGCATCGCGTGGTGCGCCAGGATCAGCTTTGCCGGCTGTTCCCCGAGGTTCCCGAGCGCACGTTGCGCTATCGCACGCGCCACCTGCACGACCTTGGACTGGCGGGGCGCAGCCGCCCATACCGCGAGCGGGGCTCGGCGCCGAACCATCACTGGCCGACCAGGAGGGCGGACTGCCTGATGCGCGGCGACCCGGCGCCACGGGGTGGTGAACGCCGCGAGCCGAACCCAATGTTCCTCGCTCACGCGGCGGCGCTAACGGAGCTGTACGTCGCGATCTTCACAACGGCGCGCGCCGCGGGGTTTGTGGGGTTTGCCTATCAGCGGGAGTGCGACGCCCGCGAGGTGTTCGGGGAGGGCGCGAGCGAGCGAGCGCTCGCCCCGGACGCGAGGATCATGCTCGTCGATGAGCAGGATCATCGACTGACGGCGTTTGTGGAGATCGACCGCGGCACGATGTCGCACGCACGGCTACGCCAGAAGGCCGAGCTATATACAGACTATGTGTTGCGGGGCGCGTGGCGTACCCGTCATGAGTACTTGCCAGCGCTCCTGTTCCTGACGATCACCGATGTCCGGGGGCGAAAGTTCCTGAGGTCACTCGCCGCAGCGCTCTCCCGGGGCAGCAGCAGCCAGAGCCGCACACCGTTCACCGCGGGCGCGACCGGGATCTGGGCACCCGGCCGGCTCCTTGCCGAACCCTGCTTTGTGGACCTGGACGGCACCAGCGGCCTGACACTCGTCGATATCTTGAACGCCGCAAGGGAGCCCTACGAAGCGCAGCTCGCCAGCCATCGCAGAGAGCGCGAAGCGGAAGATGAGCGGCGCCGCGAGCTTCGCGAGGAACCAGAGGCGATGCGCGAGCATCTGCGCCGCCACGAGCAGCATCTGCGCGGCTACGCCGCCGCGCTCGGAACCGCCGGCATGGAGGCATTTGAGTTGCTGCTCGGCTGCCACGAGCGGCCTTCAGCGGATGAGGCGGCGCTGTTGCGTTCGATCGCCCGCGACCTCGGCGACGCACTGCTAGAGGCTTGATGTGGGTTTAGCGGCCGTCGTAGGCGGCGAGTGCTCGGGGTGGGCGGCCGGTGAGGGTGTTGAGGAGCATGGCGAGGGTGAGTGCGAGGAGTCGTTGGGCGATGCGTTGTGCGAGTCCGGGGAGGGTCTTGGCGAGGTGGGTCTCCATCCGCATCTGGCGCTTCAGGGTGGAGAACACCGACTCGATCACGAGACGGATGCGGGCCTTCGCGATCTCGGCCGGTGGGCGCTGCCCGAGCTTGTGTTTGTCGGGAACGACCAGATCGACATTGATGAGCTCGAGGCTGTCGTGGTACTCGCGACCGCGGTGCCCGGCGTCGGCGAACATGAGTGTCCCGGGGTGCGCGGTCGCGAGCTGGAAGACACCCTCGCGCTCGTTCTCATTTGCTGCTCTGAGGTCATAGCCGAGCGGCGCGCCGTGACGGTCACAAATCAATAGGAGTCGCATTCCCCAATACCACTGGCTCTTTGAGGCGCAGTAGCCATAGGCAGCGTGCCCGGCGAACTCGCTCTTTGAAGCGCAGCCTGCGTAGTTAGCGCACCCCAGCAGGGTGCCGTCGACCAAGCGCACCTGCCCGTCGCAGATTAGCTCCGCGATCCCGAACTGCACCGTCGTGATCCACGGCGTCAGTCTGCGTAGCCGCCTGTTGTATTGCGACTGGTCGGGCAGATCCGGGAAGTAGCCCGGTAACAGGGGTCCGATCGCGCCGAGGAACTGCCGGTCGGACACCAAACCAGTGACTGCCTGAGCTACCGCGAGCGCGATCAGCTCCTGGTCGGTGACCTTCCCCGCCGGTCCCGGGCGAGGAATCGACAACGAGCAAGCGAATACGTAGCCTGCGACAACGAGGGTCTCCAGCGAAGCGTCCATCTCGTGCTCCAATCACGAGTTGACAGGGCTGGAGACCCTCTTCTTATCTCAACCCACGACTCCTGCCCAACAAAACCAACCCACATCAAGCCTCTAGAACCCGCGAGGGCGAAGGTGGGACCGCCCGGCGGAAGCGTGCGGCTGGACGCGAGCCTGCTGACCGAAACGTACAGGTCGATCCAGGAGCGCGAGGTGAGTGCTCTCGCGCAGCGCCACGGAGTAGGGCCGGGCCTACGCAGAGCCGCAACACGACTCGACTCGGGATTGCTCGGGCCACGCGAACTGGCCGCGCTCCCTGGCCTGGCCGAGCGCGACGCCATTGCACGTGCCGAGCAGCTCGAACACGCGCGTGCGTATGTGGCGTGGCGCGGTGAGGCGGCTCGACGGATGGCACGCGAAGCCGGGCCGCTCGGCAGGCTCACCCACCGCCCAGAGGAATTCCATGAGCAGATCGACGGTCGGCATCTCAAGGTCTGCCGCGAGTGCCGGGAGATCGCCTACCCCGTCGTCTATCCGAACGGAGGCCTGGACCGAGAGCGCACGTGCCACTACTGCCGCGACAGCGAACACCTCGCTGCATAAGCCCCGACGACCGCAGCGATCAAGGAGGAGCGATGCGCCTATGAGCAACCCACCCCAGCGACCCACACCCAGCGAGACCTGCAATGCCCGAGGACGGCGAGGGCGTGCCGTCGTCGAGTTGAGACCCGCGGCGCGCAAGAGCAGAGACGACTGTCCAGCGGCGGTGTCGCCGCGCAGGCCCCATACGACAGGAGGAGATCATGGAGACGGTAGACCGGCCAGCAGCCCCGAGCGAGAACTTGACGAGTTCGCGAGATGGTTCGCGGACTGGTGGCTCAGGCGTGGACGCGAGCTCACCATCGCCAGAGGGGACCGTTAGGCAGCGCGCGGTCGCGTACGTCCGCGAGTCCACCGAGGAGCAGGGCCAGGGCTTCTCACCCGACGCCCAGCGCGAGACGATCCGCAAGTTTGCCGCCGAGAACGACCTCGAACTGGTCGGGGAGTACTGCGACTTCCACTCCGGCTGGCGCAAGTCCGAGGCCCGTCCCGAGTTCCAACGCCTCATGGCCGACGCAGCCGCAGGGGCCTTCGAGTGCGTGCTCGTGTTCCACACCTCCCGCTTCGCACGCAGCCAGGTCGAGGCGCGCCGCTACAAGCAACTCCTGCGCGAGCGCCTTGGCATCCGCGTCGTCTCGGTCACACAGCCGATGGGCGAGGACCCGACCGACCCCTCCGCGTTCCTGGCCGAGTCGATCCACGAGATGTTCGACGAGTACTACTCCGTCTCCCTCTCCTTCTGGACACGCAGCGGACTACGGGAGAAGGCACGCCAAGGCCACCTCGTCGGCAGCCTGCCCTGGGGCTACGTCCGCGATCCCGAGAGCAAACTCGCGATCCCCGATCCGCAGCGCGCCCAGCTGGTGCGGGCACTATTCGAGCGCTACGCCACCGGCCAGGAGTCAGACCGCAGCCTCGCCGACTGGCTGAACGCCACCGGCGCGCGCACCGCCCGCGACCGGCAGTTCGGCAAGGACACCGTACGGGAGATGCTCTGCAACGCCGCCTACGCCGGCTACGTCTCCGGGCTGCGCGACAAGACCCGCGCGATCCGCGGCCTGCACGAGGCGATCGTCACCGACGAGCTGTTCGACCAGGTCCAGGAGATCCGCTCCTGGCGCACCCGCGTCGTCAAGCCCGGCCGCCCATCCGAGGAGTACCTCCTGCGAAAGCTCCTCTGCTGCGAGCGCTGCGGCGCGCGCATGCACGGCACCCGCGGCTCGCGCGCCGGCATCCGCCGCTACCAGTGCTCCACCCGCCGCCACCACGGCGACTGCCAACAGGCGATCGTCAAGGCCGAACCATTGGAGGAGCAGCTCATCGACTGGCTGCACGCCTTTCAGCCCGACGCCAAGCTCCGCAAGCTCGTCCTCGACACGATCACCTCAGCGACCCACGGCCACCCCGGC
This sequence comes from uncultured Solirubrobacterales bacterium, assembly GCA_963749285.1. Lineage (GTDB taxonomy): Bacteria > Actinomycetota > Thermoleophilia > Solirubrobacterales > Solirubrobacteraceae > Palsa-744. The sequence goes on from CAVVMD010000003.1 coordinate 369,115, forward strand.
AGCGACGATCAGGACCGCCGCCGCGAACTGCTCACACAGCTCGACCGCCTCCAAGACCTCTACGTCCTCGGCGACCTCACCAAGCCCCGCTACGTCATGCGCCGCCAAACCCTCGAGGAAGAGCTGCAACGCCTCGCACCACCAGCCGACCCCCAACTCGACCGCGCCCAAGAACTGCTCGGCAACTTCGCCGCCTTCTGGCACGCCGAGCCCGACCCAGCCGAGCGCCGCAAACTCCTGAACACCCTCTTCGACCACATCTGGCAAGACAACGGCCACATCGTCGCCGTCAAACCCCGACCAGCCTTCGCCGCCTACTTCAAGGCCCTCGACAAAACCCGCCCAAAGACCCCAAAAAGAAGGCCGAAAGGCGGGGTGACAAAAGCGGGAGCGACGGGACTCGAACCCGCGACCTCCGGCGTGACAGGCCGGCGCTCTAACCAGCTGAGCTACGCCCCCGCGTTTTTGCGCGGGCCGTTCCGCGTCTTGCGGACCTGCGCGCCTTTCCAGTATGCCAACCGAGCCCCACCCTTGGTCGGCTGCTTTGTCCACGGCTCGCCTGGGGTCCCGCCGAGGGCGTTCCCGGCCGCTCGTTTTGCAGCTCGCCTGGGCCCGCATCCGGCACGGTCGATTGGGCCGCCCGTTATGGCGCCACCAGTCCCCGGCCCGCCTTCGGCGTCCGCCCCGCCTGCCAAACTGGCCAGCCAGCCAGTTTTTCTATAGGCTTCCCCCTTCTCGCCCATGCCGCTCGCCAGCCCCGCACCCCTTCGCTCCTACAACCCCTTCGTCGTCCTCGTCCAGGACCTCCTCGACGAGCGCTCGGCCACCGTCCCGTTCCCGCCTGGCGAGACCCGTCCCTCGCTCGCTCGCACTCGCCGCTTTGCCGACGACCCCCTCTCCCTGCTGCTCGAGTCCTATGAGCGCTTTGGGCCTGTCTTCACGCTGCGGCTCTTTCATGCCAACACCGTCTTCGCCCTTGGGCCGGACGCCAACCACTACATCACCGTCTCCCATGCCTCCAACTTCCTCTATCGCACCTCCTACTTCCGGGACCTGATCGGCTTTGCCGGCGACGCTCTGCTCACGACCGACGGCGACTTCCATCGCGCTTCGCGGCGCATCATGCTCCCGGCCTTTCATCGTGAGCGCATCCTTTCCTCGCTCGACACGATGCTCGACGAGACGTCTTCGGCGCTCGCCTCTTTCATACCCGGCGACACCATCGACCTCTATGCCTGGACGCGCCGCCTCGCTCTGCGCATCGCCATGCGCGCCCTTTTTGGCCTCGATCCCGACGGCCCCGCCGCCCGTTCGATCGACGCCGCCGCCCTCTTTGAGCAGACCCTCGCCTTCTACGCCCGCGACCCCGCCATGCGCATGCTTCGCGGTCCCTTCACCCCCTGGGATCACCAGCAGCAGGCCACCCGTGCCCTCACGCGTCTGATCTATTCGGAGATCTCTCGCCGGCGCTCCACCGGCGCTCGCGGCGATGACGTCCTCTCCCTTTTGATCGATGCCTCCGATGAGGATGGCGCCGCTTTGACCGACCTGCAGATCCGCGACGAGGTCATGACCCTCCTCTTTGCCGGTCACGACACGACCACCTCGACGCTTTCCTTCATGTTCTACGAGCTCTCCCGCCATCCCGATGTGCTCGCCCGCCTTTTGGCCGAGCAGAACTCCCAGCTCGCGGGCTCTCTCCCCACCCCTTCCCAGCTGATGGGCGACGGCCTCCCCTACCTCGAGATGGTCCTCGACGAGACCCTGCGCCTCTACCCGCCCGCCTGGATCGGCCCTCGCCGCTCCGTCGCACCCTTTGAGCTTTCCGGCCACACCGTTCCCGCGGGCGCCTTCGTCAACTACTGCTCCTGGGCCTCCCACCGTTTGCCCGACGTCTTCCCCGAACCCGACTCCTTCCGTCCCGAGCGCTTCTCAGCCGAGGCGAAGTCTTCTCTTCCCCGTGGCGCCTACATCCCCTTCGGCGGGGGCTCGCGCACCTGCATCGGCATGCGCTTCGGCCAGCTCGAGATCCGTACGATCGCGACGCTCATCCTCTCCCGCGGCTTCTCCCTCTCCCTTCCCGACTCTTTCCGCCTCACCATCCGCCAGTCGCCCACGATCAGTCCCGCTCAGGGCCTACCGATGGTCGTCGCACCCCGAACCGCCGGCTCGCCCAATCCGCTCAGCAGGACCCCTTTTGGAAACGCTTTATCCCACTGACGCGCACCGGACGGACTCGGCCTGCCGGCCGATCGGAGATTCCGTCGATCTCCGATCGGATTGCCACTCAGCGTAGGCTCGCCCACATTGACAACTCGTATTTCGCCTCCTCTCCTTCTCCCCTTCCCAGCGCGCGGGCTTGCACCCCTTCCACATACACGCTCGGAGCTTCGATTATCGTCACCTTCAGCGCGTCCAGTGGAAACGTTGTCGGCCTTGCCACGAGCTTGCCGTCTTCAGCCTTTGCCACTGCATCCACGCTCGCGCTGACCCCGAACAGTCCCCCGCTCACCCTTACCTCGACCGCGCCCTTTTCGCTATTCACCAGCGCCACTTCGACCCCTTCCGGCAGCGCCCTCTTGACATCTTCTTCACTCACCTCTCCTTCCGCCCGCAACGCCCTTCCGTGCTTTTCGAGCTTCGTATTTGTCAGCCTCAGCTTTCCCTCTTCCACACTTTCCGCACTCGCCTTCACCCTTTCCACGCCCTTTGCTTCCTTCAGCAGCGCGACCGTCTCTTGCGGACTCACTTTCAGCTGCCCCGCTTCCACCTTCACTTCTTCCGCTTCCCCCCACACCAGCTTCACCGCCGGCCAGGCCTTCACCTTCACGCTCTTCACCGTTCCGTACTTCTGCACTTTCTCGCGCACCATCCTCGCCGCGATCCCCGGCAGCAGCACCTGTGCGAGCGCCAGCACCGCCACGATCGCGCCCGCCGCGCCGCCCGCGATCTTGACCGCCCTTTTGCTTCCTCTCCCCGTGCGCACCCTTCCAGCTTCGCACTTCCCCGCCCGACCCGTGGATCGTGCGCCGCTCCGCTAGCCTTGGACCCCCGACCTTGGGCGCGTAGCTCAGCTGGCCAGAGCACCTCGTTTACACCGAGGGGGTCGCCCGTTCGAGTCGGGCCGCGCCCATCCCTTTTCCAATCGCCGACGCCGATGACCGACTCCACCGACCCCGACCCCACCGCCCTGCGCATAGCCGTGGTCGGCTCCGGCCCCGCCGGCTTCTACGCCGCCGGTCACCTGCTCGCCGACTCCTCCGAGCGCTTCGACGTCGACATGTTCGAGCGCCTGCCCACCCCCTGGGGCCTCGTCCGCTCCGGCGTCGCCCCCGACCATCCGAAGATCAAGTCCGTCACCCGCATCTACGAGCGCACCGCCGCCCACCCGCGCTTTCGCTTCTTCGGCAACGTCACCTTCGGCGTCCACGTCTCGCGCGCCGACCTGCTCGCCCACTACCACGCGATCGTCTACGCGACCGGCTCGCCGTCTGACCGCCCGCTTGGCATCCCCGGCGAACACCTACCCGGCTCGCACGCCGCGACCGAGTTCGTCGGCTGGTACAACGGCCATCCCGACCACACCGATCTCGAGGTCGACCTCCTCTGCGCCGAGCGCGCACTGGTCATCGGCAACGGCAACGTCGCGCTCGACGTCGCCCGCATGCTCGTGCTCGCTCCTTCCGAGCTCGCTCCCACCGACACCGCTGACCATGCTCTCGACGTGCTCGCGCGCTCGCGCGTGCGCGAGGTGGTGGTCGCCGGTCGCCGCGGGCCCGCCCAGGCGGCCTTCACCAACCCCGAGCTGCGCGAGCTCGGCGAGCTCGCCGACGCGGATGTGATCGTCGACCCCGATGAGCTCGACTCCGCCCTTGCGATCTCCGACCCGGACGCGGCTGAGGATGCGACCTCGCGGCGCAACGTCGAGATCTTGCGCTCCTACGCCTCCCGGCCTCCTGCTGGCCGGGCCAAGCGCATCGTCCTGCGCTTCCTGCTCTCGCCCACCTCGTTCCTGCCCGGCGATGACGGCCGTCTCGGCGCGGTCGAGCTCGTCCGCAACCGCCTCGTCCCCGTCCCCGGCGGCGGCCTGCGCGCCGAGCCCACCTCCGAGTCGGAGACGATCCCCGCCGGTCTCGTCTTCCGCGCGATCGGCTATCGCGGCATCCCCCTCCCCGACGTCCCCTTCGACGAGCGCGCCGGCACCATCCCCCATGACGGCGGGCGCGTGCTTGACCAGGCATCCGGTTCCCCTTTGCCCGGGGAGTACGCCGTCGGCTGGATCAAGCGCGGACCCTCCGGCGTGATCGGGACGAACAAGAAGGACGCCCAGGAGACGGTCGACGCGATCTTGGCCGACCTTCCGCCTGCGGCCGGCGCCCCTTCCACCTCTTTCGCGCACGTTCCCGACTCCGCCGACCCCGCTGCCGTCGAGGCCCTTCTGCGCGACCGCCAGCCCGACCTTGTCACCTACGCCGGGTGGGAATCGATCGACCGCCACGAGCGCGCTCTCGGCGAGCCCTCCGGTCGCCCCCGCGTCAAGCTCACGCGCCTCGATGACCTCCTTCGCGTCGCGGCGTCCGAACGGCCGTCGTAGACGCGCTCGTCCACAGTCGGGGCGCCATGTGGCAGACTGACCGCCGCTGGCCCCGTTAGCTCATCGGGTAGAGCGCCGGACTTTTAATCCGGTGGGGCGGGTTCGAGTCCCGCACGGGGCATTTTGCTCACACACCCACCCTTGACAACCATCCGACGTACTGCCATCGTGTGTACATGGCCGCCATCAAGGAAAGTCGCCTTCAGATCAGAGTCCAGCCCTCCGATAAGCACCTGCTCGAGCGGGCCGCAGCCGCCGCGCACCTGAACGTCTCGGCGTTCGTGCTGCAGGCCGCGGCATCACGGGCCGAGGAGGTTCTCGCCGCACGCCAGAGCATCCGCCTGAGCCCACCGGCGGCAGCGGCGTTCAGCGAGGCGCTGGAGCGCCCCGCCCAGGTCAACAAGCGACTCGCCCAAGCCCTGCTCCGGCCTCGCGAGTTCAGCTGGCTTGACTGAGCTCAATCGCCCAACGCCGCTCGACACCAAGCGACACGATCGCGCCGGCTTCGAGTCCGGCGACCCGACGCTCGACGAGTGGCTGCGCCGTTACGCGGGACAGAACCGCCGCCACGACACCGCCGCCACCTGGGTGATCATCGACACGCACGACACCGTCGTCGCCTACGCGAGCATTGCGATGACCGGCATCGACCGCTCCGCCGCGCCGCCGACAATCGCCCGACGCGCGCCGGACCCAGTGCCGGCCCTTTTGCTAGGCCGGCTCGCGGTGGATCGCCGCCACAGCGGGCTCGGTATCGGCACGGCACTCGCAGCTCACGTTCTTGCGACCGCCGTTGAGCTCAACGCCAAGGCGGCCTGCCGCGCGGTCGTAGTCACCGCACTGAACACCGACGTCCGTCGCTGGTGGGAGCGCCTGGGCTTCCGCGCTCTCGACCCCACCGACGAGACATGCCTGGACCTCTACCTGCTCACGAACGAAATCGAGGCCACCCTCACCGGTAAGCTGGCCGGAGACTCCCACGAGAACTGAAGATCTCCTCTTTGGTGCAGTTCCGCTGGGGTTCACGACCGGCTCGCTTTCGCTTGTCGAACCGCCGGTTCCCTGAGATCCTCTGGCGAAGCGGTCCGGATTCGATTCCGGGTTGCGCAGGTCAACATCGAGGGCTCCTGCATATGCTAATGGTGGCCCAGCCGCGGCACCCTCGCTCGGCCAACGATTGAACACCTCAAGATAGGCTTCTCCCAATGACCGCCACCCCCGACCATCATCGCATCGCGATCGTCGGCTCTGGGTTCGCCGGGCTCGGCGCCGCGGTCAAGCTCAAGCAGGCGGGGATCGACGACTTCGTCGTGCTCGAGCGCACCAGCGACGTCGGGGGCACCTGGAACGTGAACACGTATCCGGGCTGCCAGTGCGACATCCCCTCGCACCTGTACTCGTTCTCGTTCGCGCCGAACCCGGGCTGGACGCGGACGTACTCGTTGCAGCCGGAGATCTGGAAGTACCTGCGGCGCGTCTGCAGCGAGCAGGGCATTCGACCGCATATCCATTTCAACCACGAGGTCACGGCCGCGCGCTGGGACGAGAGCGCGCAGGTGTGGCGGATCGAGACGAACGCAGGCGAGCTGACAGCCGAGCTGCTGATCGCCGGGCCGGGCCCGCTGAGCGAGCCGAAGCTGCCCGAGATCGACGGGATCGACACGTTCGAGGGCACCATCTTTCACTCCGCGCAGTGGAATCACAAGCACTCGCTCTTGGGCAAGCGCGTCGCGGTGATCGGCACCGGCGCCTCCTCGATCCAGCTCGTGCCGCAGATCCAGCCGGAAGTGTCGCGACTGCACCTGTTCCAGCGCACGCCGCCGTGGGTCGTCGCCCACACCGATCGGCCGACAACGCGCGCCGAGCGGCTGCTGTATCGGGTGTTCCCGCCCGCCCAGCGGCTCGCGCGCGCGTTCACGTACTGCTCGCACGAGCTGTTCGTGTTCACGCTGATGCGCCCCCACGCGGGCTCGCTGCCCGAGCGCGCCGCGCGCAGGCACCTGCACGCGCAGGTCTCCGACCCCGAGCTGCGCTCCAAGCTGACACCGAGCTACCGGATCGGCTGCAAGCGCACGCTCATCTCCAACGCCTACTACCCGGCGCTGCAGCAGCCGAACGTCGACGTCGTCACCGATTCGATCGCGGCAATCACCCCGCGCGGGATCGTCACCGCCAACGGGGATGAACGTGAGGTGGACACGATCATCCTCGGCACCGGCTTCCATGTGAGCGACCAGCCCGTCGCAAAGTGGGTGCATGGGCGTAGTAGCGAAGGGCGCACACTGGACGACGTCTGGCAGGGCAGCCCGCAGGCCTACCTCGGCACGACCGTTGCGGGCTTCCCAAATCTGTTCATACTGGCCGGCCCGAACACCGGGCTCGGGCACAACTCGATCGTGTTCATGATCGAGTCCCAGCTGAACTACGTGATGGACTGCATCGCCCATCTCGATCGCGCCGGTGCACGTACGTTCGACGTGCGCAGGGACGTGCAGCAGCGCTTCAACGAGGAGCTGCAGCGCAAGCTCGACGGCAGCGTCTGGACCTCGGGCGGCTGCGTCAGCTGGTACCTGGACGAGCACGGCCGCAACTCGAGCGTGTGGCCCGGCTTCACCTGGCCGTTTCGCCGGCGCACGCGCCGATTCGATCCGGCCGACTACGAGCTGGTGCCACGTCCCATGCGCGAGCGCGAGCGCGAGCGCGTAGGGTTGACCGCCATATGAGCCGCAGATCCGAGACCCCGTTCGACGTGAGCGGGCGCACCGTGTTCATCACCGGCGCCGCGCGCGGCATCGGCGCCGCGACCGCCGAGCGGATGCACCGCAAGGGCGCGAACGTCGCGCTCGTCGGCCTGGAGCCCGAGCGTTTGCAGGAGCTCGCCGCCCGCCTGGGTGACCGCGCGACCGTGTTCGAGGCGGACGTCACCGACTTCCAGGCGCTGGGACGCGCGGTGGACGGCACCGTCGAGCGCTTTGGCGGGATCGATGTGGCGATCGCCAACGCCGGGGTTGCGTTCACAGGCGCGCTCGCGACTGCTCCGATCGAGCAGGTCGAGCGTACCTTCGCGGTAAACCTGCTCGGGGTGTGGCGCACCGACCGTGCGGTCGCCCAGCAGCTGATCGTGCGCAGAGGCTATTTGCTGAACATCTCCTCGCTGAGCGCAGTGGTGCACCCGCCGCTGCTCGGCGCCTACGCGACCGCGAAGACCGGGGTGGACGCGCTCAGCGACTGCCTGCGCGCGGAGCTCGCGCCCAGCGGCGTGAGCGTCGGCTGCGCCTACTTCGGCTTTCTCGACACCGACATGGTGCGCGGCGGCTATGCCCAGCCCTCGGCGCAGATCGCCAACAGCGGGACGCCCGCCTTCATCCGCAACCCCGCCCCGCTGGTGACTGCGATCGACGCGATCGAGCGCGGGATCGAACGGCGCTCGGCGCGCGTATGGGCGCCGCGCTGGGTCGGTCCGATGCTCGCGCTGCGCGGCGTGCTGCAGCCACTGATCGAACGGCGCGTGCTCAGCGAACCCGAGCGCGTGGCCGAGGCCATCCGCCTGGCCGACCCCGCGTCGGGCACGGTCACCGAGCAGGACCCGATCCTGGGCGTCGCCGCCCAGGCGATCGAATAAGGAACAATCCTCCCTCGATAAACAAGCCTCCGTTAAGGACAAGCCTGTCCTAACGGCCGAAGAGCAAGCGGGGCCAGGAATTGGGAGGCCCGCCCACCCCCGCGTGGCGTGCTACGCACACGAGCGACCGAGGACGCCGCATCCGCGCCGCTCTTCGGTCGTCAGGGCCTACTCGGCCTGGGAGAACTCCCATATCGCGACGGCGAGCATGACCAGCCCGAGGATCGCGATGACTGCGGCCTCGAGCAGGGTCGGCACGCGCCAGCCGAACCAGGTGATGCCCGGGTCGAGCGCCTGACGGGCGGCGGGCGAGACGTCTATATGCGAGAAGATCGCGCGGCGCATCGGTTCGACCGCGTAGGTGAGCGGGTCCAGGCGGTTGAGCACCGCCAGCCACTGCGGCAGGTTGGCGACCGAGAACATCGCGCCGGACAGGAAGAACATCGGCATAACCACCATCTGCATCAGCGCCATGAACGACTGCATCTGGTTGATCCGCGCGGCGAACATCACGCCGAAGGCGGTGATCGCGAACGCCACCAGCAGCGACAGCGCGAACAGCTCGAGAATCAGGCCGAGGTTGTAGGGAATGTCGACCAGGCCCGCGATCGCGATCACGATCAGGCCCTGGAAGGCGGCGACGGTGGCGCCGCCCGCGACCTTGCCGAGCACGATCGAGCTGCGCCGCACGGGCGCGACCATCATCTCGCGCAGGAACCCGAACTCGCGGTCCCACACGATCGAGGCGGCCGAGAACATCGCGGTGAACATCACGGCCATGCACAGCACGCCGGGGTAGATGAACGTCTTGAAGTTCACCCCGTGCGTTCCGGCCGCGGCCAGCGTGGCGATGCCCGTGCCGAGCACGAACAGGAACAGGAACGGCTGGATCAGCGAGGTGAGGATGCGCAGGCGGTCGCGGCTGAAGCGGATCAGCTCGCGCTTCCAGACGACGCGTATCGCCCGCAGCTCGCTGCGCAGGCTGCGCGCGGGCACGCGCACGCGCGCGACGTGTCCGGGCGGGGGTCCGCCAGTGGATGTGGCAGCAGGCGATTCGGGCCGAGCGGTGGTGACAGCGTCAGTGGCCATCGGAGGTCTGTCTCGTTGTGTATCTCTTTTTAGTGCGCACCATTATTTCCTTTACGTCTTTTTTGTTTACTTTCCCCGGAGCCTCACACCCCGGAATCTCACGCCCCGACAATCTCATCCTCTCATCCTCATCATCTCTCGATCTTGTCCGCGCCAAACACGCCCATCAGCGGCTCATCATCCGGGCCATGTTGCGGCGCATATCGGTCGTGCCGGACTCCTCGGCGTCGCGGATCGTCGTGCCGGTGTAGGACATGAACACGTCGTCGAGCGATGGACGGGAGACGTTGACCGAGCGGATCGGGGGGTGGGCGGGATCCCATTCATCGAACAGGCGCGGGACGAACTGCTCGCCGGCGGGCACACCGAACGTGACGGCCCCTTCCGCGACGGTCGCCTCGATCTCAAAGCGCTCACGCAGGGCCGTGATCGCCGCCTCATCGTCGCCGGTCTGGATCTGCACACGGTCGACACCGACGCTCGCCTTCAGTGCCTGCGGAGTGTCGAGCGCAACGATCGTGCCCCGGTCCATGATCGCGATGCGGTCGCAGTACTCGGCCTCGTCCATGTAGTGGGTCGTCAGAAAGATCGTGATGTCCTCGTCGCGCTTGAGCTCTGAGATGTAGTTCCAGATCGAGCTGCGCGTCTGCGGGTCGAGGCCGACCGTCGGCTCGTCGAGAAACAGCACGCGCGGTGAGTGCAGCAGGCCCCGCGCGATCTCCAACCGTCGCTTCATCCCGCCGGAGAACGTCATCACGAGGCTCGATCGCCGCTCCCACAGCCCGACCATCTCCATCACCTGCTGCATGCGCTCCGCCACAGCCCCGCGCGGCATCCCGTACAGCTCAGCGTGCAACCTGAGGTTCTGCTCGGCGCTCAGGTACCCATCGAGCGTCGTGTCTTGGAACACGAGCCCGATGTTGCGCCGCACCTCGTCGCGTTCGCGCACGACGTCGTGGCCGGCCACACGCGCGCTGCCGCCGCTCGGCTGCACGAGCGTGCACAGCATGTTGATCGTCGTGGACTTGCCCGCCCCGTTGGGCCCGAGAAACCCGAACGTCTCACCGGTCTGCACGGCGAAGTCGATGCCCCGCACCGCTTCGAGCTCGCCGTAGCGCTTGACCAGGCCATCGACCGCCACGGCGGGGGCCACGTCGGCGCCGGGCGGCACGCCGCCGTTTGCGCGGTGATCGGTGGTCAGGTGGCTGAGGTTGCTCGACATTTTGAGGGCTGCGGCTCAGGCGTCGTCGCCCACGATAGTGCCCTCGGAATCGCCCTCGCCGGGGTCGCCGTCGGCGAGGATCCTGTACAGGTCTTTCCTCGTCGTCGTGAGCACCTTGCGAGCCTCGCCCATCTGCGCCTCGCTGCCGGTCTTCACCACCTGCGTGAAGGCGGACGCGACCTCGCGGATCAACCTGCCCAGCTCGTGCGCCTGGTCTGAGACGTCGCCGCTCATCTGCTCCCACGGCGCCGGCGCCTCCTCGCCGCGCTCCTTCACATACTCCCGTCCCGCGTCAGTCAGCTTGAACAGCTTGCGGCCGTCCAGTTCCCCTGAGCGGATCAACCCCTCGTCCTCGAGCTGCTGGAGCGCGGGATAGACCGAGCCGGGGCTCGGTCGCCAGACGCCGTCCGAGCGCTCCTCGATCTCCTGCATGATCTGGTAGCCGTTTCGCGGCTCCTCGGCGAGCAGCAGCAGCGCGGCGGTGCGGATGTCGCCACGGCGCGCCTTACGGCCACGACCGCGCGGTCCTCTGCCACCGCCGAGGCCGAATCCGCCAAATCCCCCACCGAAGCCCTCACCGCGCGGTCCGCCCCGATGGCGATGATGCCCGCCGTGGCGACCGCGTCCGCCGCGGGAGCCCTCCTCGTAGTCGCCCGGGCCGCCTGCGCCCGCGCCGGTCATCTCGCGCCAGAGGACGCGGAGGTCGGCGGTCTGACGCCGTGGACACCGTCCCTGGCCTGTCATATCTAGTGCTTGAGCAAACATTCTGTACTCCTATCGTGATGTATCAAAGTAACTTCACGATATATCGTAACACAGGTTGTTCGGGTCCCGTATGGAGAAGCGGGTCAGTGCCTGAAGTGGCGCACGCCGGTGGCGACCATCGCCACGCCCGCGGCGGAGTCAACCGCCGCGATGACATCCTCGTCACGTATCGATCCGCCGGGTTGGACGATCGCGGTGACCCCGGCGTCGATCGCCAGCTGAGGGCCGTCGGCGAACGGGAAGTAGGCGTCGGAGGCGAGCGAGGAGCCGGCCAGGAGGTCTGGCTGGGTGGCGCGGGCTTTGTCTACCGCGAGGCGGACGGCGTCGACCCGGCTCGTCTGACCGGCGCCGATGCCGACGGTCGCCTCGCCGGAGGCGATGACGATCGCGTTGGAGCGCACGTGGCGGCAGACGCGCCAGGCGAACAGGAGATCGTCCCACTGGTCCTCGCTGGGCTGGGCGGTGGACATCGCGCGCATGTCGGCACGGGTCTCGGTGACGACGTCGCGGGTCTGGACGAGCTGGCCGCCGATCACGGGTTTGCCGTCGACCTCGTGACTGGGCACCGACCAGTGGGGCAGCTCGAGCAGCCGTACGTTCTTTTTGCCGGTGAGAATCTCGAGCGCCGCGGGATCGAAGCCAGGGGCGAGCAGGACCTCGATGAACTGCTCGGCAAGGCGCTCGGCGCAAGCCCGGTCGACGGGGCGATTGAGCACGATCACGCCGCCGTAGGCGCTTGCGGGGTCACAGGCGAAGGCGCGCTCGTAGGCGGACTGGACGGTCTCACCGAGGGCGCAGCCGCAGGGATTGTTGTGCTTGACGATCGCACACGCGGGTGAGTCGAACTCCTCGACCAGCTCACGCGCGGAGCTGAGGTCGAGCAGGTTGTTGAACGACAGCTCCTTGCCGTGCAGCTGCGTTACGCCGTCCAGCAGGTGCGTGGGCGAGCCGGCGCGGGCGTAGAACGCGGCCCGCTGGTGGGGGTTCTCGCCGTAGCGCAGGTCGCTGACCTTCTCGTAGGCGTCGCGCCAGGTCGGAGGAAACCCGTCGTAGGTGCGCCGCGCGAACCAGGTCGAGATCGCGGCGTCATAGCGGGCGGTCAGCGCAAACGCCTTGGTCGCCAGCAGGGTGCGGGTGTCGAGTGAGATCAGCCCGCCGGACTCGCGCAGCTGTGCCAGCACGGGGGCATAGTCGCCGGGGTCGACGATCACCGCCGCAAACGCGCTGTTCTTCGCGGCGGCGCGAATCATCGTCGGACCGCCGATGTCGATGTTCTCGATGATCTCCGCGTCGGTGGCGCCCCCGCGGGCGAGGGTCTGCTCGAACGGGTAGAGGTTCACGCACACGAGGTCGACGGGCTCGATGGCATGCTCGGACGCGGCCTCTAGGTGTGACTCGTCGTCGCGCAGCGCGAGCAGTCCCGCGTACAGCCGCGGATGCAGCGTCTTGACACGCCCGTCCATCATCTCGGGGAACCCCGTGAATTGCTCGATCGGCCGGACCGCAATGCCCGCGTCTGTCAGCGCGCGGGCAGTGCCCCCGGTGGAGACGAGCTCCACACCGAGTTCGGTCAGACCACGGGCAAAGTCGACGACGCCGGTCTTGTCGGACACGGACAGGAGCGCACGGCGGACAGGCGCCTCGCCGGGTGCAGCGCGCTCAAGCGGCAATCAGATGCCTCTGCGCGGCAATCTGCCTGACAGCTTCAGGCAGCAGAGAATGCTCCAGCGGCCGCAGCGCTCTCAGCACTTCGGCTGGATCTGCTGCACGCGGCAACTTACATGACTTTTGCAGGATGACAGGACCGGTGTCGACGCCCGCATCCACGTAATGAACGGTCACACCGAACACAGTTGCGCGGTCGGCCAGTGCGCGCTCGATCGCATGCAGGCCAGGATAGTCGGGCAGCAACGACGGATGCACATTGATCACGGAATCGGGAAAGCCATCGAGGAAGCGTCCGCTCAACAGCTCCATGAACCCGGCGAGCACGACCAGCCGCGCGCCACGCTCTTGCAGCCATTCGGCCATCGCCTCGTCGCGCTCGGAGCGACTGGCATAGCAGGAACGGGAGAACACCTCCGTGGGTACCCCACGAGCGGCGGCCCGTCGCAATGCCGGAGCATCCGGCGCGCTGGAGGCGACCGCCACGATCTCCGCCTCGTGACCATGGACAGTGTCGAGCAGCGCCTGCAAGTTTGTGCCATTGCCCGACACGAGCACGGCGATGGGAAGCAAATCCTCAGCAGCAGAGCTTGGCAAACGGGATGACATGGATTGCAAAACCATAGCTGACACGCCAGAAGGAACCAATCCGACGTGACCTACATCACAGATGATGCCCTGATATGGCGCTTTCATTCGTCACGGGTCGAGAATCACAAGATCACGACCTAAACCAGGACGAAAGAACAATGCTCACATCCATCATCATCACAGGGGTCATCGTCGGAGCGCTTGGATACGCGCTGAGGCCGGGCAGGCACGGCGAGCTGATTACGCGGCGCCCATACAACAACCGTCATAACGATGCGTCCGGCGCACGCGACTCCCTGGCGACCGAATAGCGGCGCGAATGCGGCGTCCTCGATCGCTCGTGTGCACAGCACACCACGCTCACTGCGTCCTTGCCTCGCTTGCTCTTCGGCCGTCAGGGCCGAAAGAATCTACGCGCGCACCAGGGGGAGGGGCGGGGTCGCCTCCTGTCCCTCCTCCAAAGCAAACTTGCCGTTCGCCTCGCCCGTCCCGTCCAGCGGGTAGCGCCCGCTGAAGCACGCGTCACAGTGGGTCGAGCGGTCCCCCCTGATCGCCTCGTAGACACCGTCCAGAGAGAGGTAGTGCAAGGAGTCGCAGCCGAGCTCGGAGGCGATCTCCGAGGTGGTGCGCCCGTGGGCGATCATCTCCTCGCGCGTGGACATGTCGATGCCGTAGTGGCAGGGATGCTGGATCGGCGGAGCGGAGATGCGCATGTGGATCTCCGCGGCGCCGGCGTCGCGCAGCATCTGCACGATCTGGCGGGTGGTGTTGCCGCGCACGATCGAGTCGTCCACGACCACCAGGCGCTTGCCGGCGATCACCTCGGGCAGCGGGTTGAACTTCAGGCGCAGCCCGTGCTTGCGCAGCTCCTGCCCGGGCTGGATGAAGGTGCGCGCGACGTAGCGGTTCTTGACGAAGCCGTCGTCCTGGGGCAGCCCCGCGGCACGCGCCAGCCCGCGGGCGGCCGGGTTGCCGGAGTCCGGGACGGCGATCACGAGGTCCGCATCGACCGGCGCCTCGCGCCAGAGGATCTCGCCCATGCGCCCGCGCGCGACCTGCAAAACTTGCTCGTTCATACGCGAGTCCGGCCGCGCGAAGTAGATGTACTCGAACACGCAGAACGCGCGCCTGCCCCCGGGCATAACCATGCGACTCTCGAGGCCCTCCTCGCCGAGCGTGACCACCTCGCCGGGCTCGACGTCGCGCACGAACCGCGCGCCGATGATGTCGAACGCGCACGACTCGCTCGCCACGCAATAGCGCAGCTTGCCGTCCTGCTCCTCCGGTCCGGGCTCCAGCACGCCGAGCGCGAGCGGACGCAGGCCGTGCGGATCGCGGAAGGCGATCACGCGGTCCTTGGTCATCGCCACGATCGAGAACGCTCCCCGCAGGCGCGGCAGCACCTCCGCGATGGCGTCCTCCACGTGCTCGGCGGGGTGCGTGGCGATCATCGCGGCGATGATCTCCGAGTCCGAGGTCGAACTGAACGTGACCCCCCGCTCGAGCAGCTCCTCATGCAGCTCGACGGCGTTGATCAGGTTCCCGTTGTGCGCCAGTGCGACCTCGCGCCGAGAGCCGCCCATGCCCTCCGAGCGCTGCACCGGCTGAGAGTTCTCCCACGCGTTGGACCCGGTCGTGGAGTAGCGCACGTGCCCGATCGCCAGCTCGCCGGCGAGCGTGCGCAGGTCGTTCTCGCTGAACACCTGGCTGACGAGCCCGAGCTCGCGACGCGTGACGATATGTCCTGCGCGATCGGCCGCGGCGATGCCGGCGGACTCCTGACCACGGTGCTGGAGCGCGTACAACGCGAAGTAGGAGAGCCGCGAGACCTCGTGGCCGGGCGCGTACAAGCCGAAGACACCGCACTCGTCGCGGGGGCCGTCACGCATTAGGAGTACACGCTAGCAGCGCAGGACCCGGACGTCCTCCCGACCGCAAAATCCGCTTCGCGGGAGCGGTCGTGACGACGTTCCGGACCTGCTTGGCTGAAACGGGCCGAGACTGCGGCGGGGGCAACTTGGAATGCACGTGTCCGCGGCAATGCGCGTGCGTGTAATTGATCGATCGCAAGATTTGGCAGGGTACGTCGAGGTCTTGGAGTGGGCGGCAGGAGAAGAGCGGCGGCTTCGAACTTAAAGGAATAGATCATCAAGCGCCGCGTGCGCATCGGCCAGCTCGGAGAGTGTCGCGGAGAGCGAAATATCGTCGAGGTCGATCCGCAGCGCATCACCGGAGACCGTCGCGCCGAGGACACGCACGTGGGTGCGGCGGCCGAGCGCGCTGACGCCGCTGGGCGTGCCGCTGACAAGGAAGCCGCCGGAGCCCTCGCCGAACAGGGTCTGAAATGGATCGCCGCCGTCCCCGTCCAGCCGCACCTCAGCGCCGAGCCCTCCCGCGAGGCAGCACTCGGCCAGGGCGGTGGCCAGCCCCCCCTCGGCGATGTCATGCGCGCTGGAGAGCCCGCCGACGCGCATGGCGCCACGGACGGCGAACTGCGCGGAGCGCACCGCCGCGATGTCGATGTCTCCCAGCCCGTCGGGCAGCGCCTGGCCGCGCAACTTGGCCAGCTCGCTCGCGGCGAGCGCGGGGGAGAACGGGCCGACGAGCGCAATCGTGTCGCCATCGCGGGAGAAGCCCAGGCGCCCGGCACGATGGGCGTCGGGCAGGCGGCCGACCATGCCGATGACGGGGGTCGGGTAGATCGGCCCGGAGGCGGACTCGTTGTAGAGGGAGACGTTGCCGCCGACGATCGGAGCGTCGAGCGCGCGGCAGGCGTCGCCGAGGCCACGCACCGATTCGGTCAGCTGCCAGGCGACGTGGGGACGCTCGGGAGAGCCGAAGTTGAGGTTGTTGGTCGTCCCGAGCGGCTCGGCGCCGACGCAGGCGAGGTTGGAGGCGCACTCGAGCACCGCCTCGATCGTCCCCCGGTAGGGGTCGGCGGCGACGCGGCGGCCGTTGCAGTCGATGCTGACGGCGAGGGCCGGGACCGGCGCGTCGATCCCGACACCCTCCGACTCCGTCCTCTCCAAACCCGTCCCATCCCTGGGCGGGCGTGCATTCGGTCCGTCGGGATGGATCGCCAGCACCGCGGCGTCAGCCTGCTCGGGACGGCGGACGGTGCGCGACTGCACGATCGAGTCGTACTGCTCGAAGAGCGGGCGGCGCGAGGCGATGTTCGGGGAGGACAGAAGCGCGAGCAGAGCGTCGCGGGGGGAGGCGTCAAGCGCAAGCGTGGCGGAGGGCGGGTCATAGATCGGCGTCGAAGGGCGGACTGGCGAGAGGTCATACAGCGGGCAATCGTCGACCAGGGCCGTGACCGGCATGTCGCCAACGAGGTCGGGGCCGTCGAAGACGCGCATGCGGTGCGTGTCGGTGACCGTGCCGATCGCCGTGCCGTTGATCTCCCATCGCTCACACAGCGCAAGCACGTCCTGCACGCGCTCTGGCTCCACCACGCACAGCATCCGCTCCTGGGACTCGGAGACCATGATCTCAAAAGGGGCCATGTCCGCCTCGCGCAAAGGCACCAGCGCCACATCGAGGTCGAGGCCCACCTTCCCGGCGGAGGCCATCTCCGAGGCCGCCGAGGTCAGACCGGCCGCGCCCAGATCCTGCAGCGACACCAGCAACCCGCGCTCCAGCAGCTCCAGCGAGCACTCCAAGAGCTTGGCCTCCTCGAACGGGTCGCCGACCTGGACCGTGGGGCGCTTGTTCTCGTCGGCCTCGCCCAGCTCAGCCGAGGCCAGCACCGAGGCGCCCCCGATCCCATCGCGGCCGGTGGAGGCCCCGAACAGCACCAGGACGTTGCCCACGCCCGCCGCCGCGCTGCGCATCAGCCGCTCGCGCCTGGCCAGCCCCAGCGCCATCGCGTTGACGAGGCAGTTCTGCTCGTAGGGCGCCTCGAAGTAGACCTCGCCGCCGACGGTGGGCACGCCGATCGAGTTGCCGTAGTGGCCGATGCCCGCGACCGCTCCATCGAGCAGGAAACGCGCGCGCGCGCCTGCGTGCGGGCGTGTGTGTGCGCGCGCGCGAGCGTGGACCGTGATTTGCGAATCCTCCACACCGCCGTCTTTATCTGCTCCGTCTTTATCTGCCCCGGCTGCACCTGCCCCCCCGCCCGTATCGGTCGCGCTCCCGCTGGGCTCCCCGGGCTCGCCGAAACGCAGCGAGTCGAGCACCGCGATCGGACGGGCGCCGATCGCGAAGATGTCGCGCAGGATGCCGCCGACGCCGGTGGCGGCGCCCTGGAAGGGCTCGACCGCGGAGGGGTGGTTGTGCGACTCGACCTTGAACGCGCAGACGAGCCCGTCGCCGATGTCCACGGCGCCGGCGTTCTCGCCGGGACCCATGACCACGTGCGGACCCTCGGTGGGGAGCGTGCGAAGGAGGCGCTTCGAATGCTTGTACGCGCAGTGCTCGCTCCACAGCAGCGAGTACATCGCCAGCTCCAATTGATTCGGAGGACCATTCTGCTTCTCACAAATGAGTTCGTACTCCGCGCGCGTGAGCCCGAGCGCGAGCGCGTCCTGCACCGTCGGCAGGGTGGCGTTGCTGTCAGACACGAGCGCCTTCACCGACCGGCGCGGCGGCACGGCCTCGCAAGATCCGGTTCGCATGGCGCTCAGACACGGGCGCCCTCCACCGTGAGACGCATCGACTCAAAGATCCTCAGGCCGTCGGTCGAGCCGCCGGTGAGCGCATCGACCGCGTGCTCGGGGTGGGGCATCAGGCCGAAGACGTTGCCAGACTCGTTGGAGACGCCCGCGATGTCGCGCAACGAGCCGTTGAAGTTCTGACCGGGCGCGTAGCGCAGCACGACCTGACCGGAGCGCTCCAGTCGATCGAGCGTGGGTGGGTCGGCGTAGTAGCGTCCCCAGGAGTGCTTGGCGGGAATGCTCAGGCGGGCAAGGCCCGCGCACGCGCGCGTAAAAGTGGTGTCGGGTGCGATGACATCGAGCTGGGCCTGACGGGAGGTGAAGCGGAGGTTCACATTTGGGAGCAGCGCGCCCGGCAGCAGGCGGGCCTCGCAGAGCACCTGAAACCCGTTGCAGATCCCGAGCACGAGCCCCCCATCGCGGGCGAACTCGATCACCGACTCCATCGCCGGAGCGAAGCGCGCGATCGCGCCCGCGCGCAGGTAGTCGCCGTAGGAGAACCCACCGGGCACGACGACCGCATCGGCGCCGCCCAGGTCACGGTCGCCGTGCCAGATCAGCTCGGCGTCGCCGACAAGCCGCGCGGCTCCCAGCGCGTCGACCTCATCGCAGGAGCCGGGGAACTGAAGGACGCCGAACTTCATCGCAGCGTCGCAACAGCATCCGCATCGGCGGGGTCGATGCGCTCGAGTCCGTGGATCCCGTCGAATCCCCGATCGGCGCTCAGGATCGCGTCGATCCCACGGTCGAGCGCCTGCGCCACGAAGATCGCGTCGCGCATGTCGAGCGCTTGGTGGCGCACCCACAGGTCCAGCGCGCGCTCGATATCGGCTCTGTCGACCGTGTGCAGAGGACACATTTCCACTATGTCGTGTGTTGACCGAGAAGCGTTCGAGCGCGTGACCGTGCGTCTGGACCGTACGTATGCGAACTCATGCAGCAGCTCTACGCTCGCCTCTCCCGCCAGTCGGCCATCTCCCTGCGCGAGCACGATCGCTCGGCAGGGCTCCCGATACGGATGCTCGCCGCCGAGCGCGTATATGAACACGCTGGTGTCGAACAGAAAGCGACGCACCAGCCGCTCAGGGCTCGTCGTCGTAGAGATGCATGACGGCCGCGTATCTGTCTTCGAGCATCTGCTTCTTCATGATCGGCCAATCCTCGACCGGCATCGGCTCAGCCGCAAGCAGCCTCGCGGCAGCCTGCGCGCGGGCGTCTTGGACGCTGTGCAGCTTCTCGCTGATCGCCTCTCGGATGAGGGCGCCCATCGATATCCCTCGCTGCGCAGCGATCTCGCGCAGACGTCTGTGCAGATCGTCATCGAGCAGCAACTGGGTTCGGCGAGTAAGCGAAGAGGCAGACATACGCCTACACTAGCACATATACATCTGCGCTTGTGTATGTGCATATCATGCGCCCTCGCCTCCAGAGCCCAGCTGCTGGACCTCGTAGTCCTCGACCAGCGGATTGGCGAGCAGGCGCTCGCACATCGAATCGAGCTGCGAGGGGTCCTCCACGTCGAGCTCGATCAGCCGGCCGACGTGCACGTTGTCCACGCCGGCGAACCCAAGCGCGGGGAGCGCCCGTTCCACGGCCCCGCCCTGGGGGTCGAGGATGCCCGCCTTGGGCCGGATCAGCACGCGGGCTCTCATCGCGAGCAGGGAGTCGCGGCCATCCGATGTTCCATAGCGTGGCGCAACATCACGCGCCCGCCCCGGTGCGATCGAGCCACGCCTGAAACGGCTCGCCGGTGATGCGCTCGTACGCCTCGACGTAGCGCGCGCGCGTGCCCACGACGACGTCGTCGGGAATCGGGGGGGCGGGCGGTCGCTTGTCCCAGCCGCTGGAGGCAGCCCAGTCACGCACGTACTGCTTGTCAAAGCTGGGCTGCCCACGCCCCGGCTCGTAGGTATCGACAGGCCAGTAGCGCGAGGAGTCGGGGGTCAGCACCTCGTCGCCCACGACCAGCTCGCCGGCTGAGTCGAGCCCGAGCTCGAACTTGGTGTCGGCCAGGATCACGCCGCGCTCGCGTGCATGGACAGCGGCGAACGAGTACAGCGCGATCGAGACGTCGCGCACGCGCTCCATCAGCGCGCGGTCGCCGACCAGCTCGGCGGCGTGGTCGAAGTCGATCGCCTCGTCGTGGCCGACATCGGCCTTGGTGCTGGGGGTGAAGATCGGCGCGGGCAGCTGCTCTGACTCGCGCAGACCGGATGGCAGCTCGATGCCGGAGACGGCGCCCGTCGCCTGGTAATCCTTCCAGCCCGAGCCGGTTATGTAACCGCGCACGACGCACTCGACGGGCAGCATGTCCAGCTTGCGCACGACCAGCGCGCGCCCGCACGCCTCCTCGGGAACGCCCTCGGTCGCAGAGATCAGATGGTTGGCGACGATGTGCGCCGTAGCGCCAAACCAGAACACCGACAGTCCCGTCAGCACCCGGCCCTTGTCCGGGATCGAGGTCGGATGAACCGCGTCGTAGGTGGAGATACGATCGCTGGCGACCATCAGCAGGCGGTCGCCGTCGGGTCCGCCCGGGTCATACATCTCGCGGACCTTTCCGCTGGCGATCAGAGGCAGGTCGGCAAGCGCGGTCATCGTGCCCCGACTTTATCGACGCCCGCGGCACATCGCCGGGAGGATCGCCCGGCGGTAGGCGTTGGATGTCGCCTCACAGATGAAGCCCAGCCTTATCTCGGGTACTCCAGCTCACCGCCGACCTCGACACGACAACACTCGCTCAGAGCTGTGGGATCAGCCATCTGGCCAACTCGCTGCCTGCCGGAGAGAACGGTCCCGGATCCGGCGGAGAGACGATGCGCACGCGCGCGAGGAGTGGCGTCACGTTGCTGTTGGTGTCCACCACATACAGCTCTCCCATGCGGTCGCCGAAGGCGATCCCGTGCAGGCCGCCTTCCATACCGGCGTCAAAGCTCGCCAGCTTGGCGCCCATCGCGTCGTACTCGTCGATCCGATGCTGTCCGTTTGCCTCGTCGTCGATGAAGACGTCGCCCGTCGAGTCGAGCGTCAGCGTTGGCGTCGGCCCTTCGGGGTACGCCGGTTCGCCCTGTTCGTCGAGGGTCAGCAGGAGCCTGCCCGATGGTTCGTACTCGTTCACGCCGATAATCCCGTTGCGAATGACGTACAGATCTCCCGCTGCGTTCACCGCAAGCCCGCTTGTGCCGCCCACTTCATAGCTGCCTGTAGCCTCGGGTTCGGGGAGCAGCTTCACCTGCGACTGGTAGAACCCTCCTGAGCTGAATTGTTGCACGCGATTGCGATCGCCGACGTACACAGCGCCATTGGAGCCGACAGCTATAAAACTGCCCTCAACAGGAAATTCGAACTGTCCCTCGCCGGATCCTACCGCTCCGGCCTTGCACTTGTCGCCCGGGTGGACCGGGCAGAGATCTTCGGCAGCGCGTTCACCGTTCTTCTGTGCTGTTTCGTTGACTGCGCCGCCGAACATGAGCAGGAATTCCCCTGCCGGAGTGAACTTCTCGACACGATGGTTGCCGATGTCCACGACATACACATCGCCATAGGACGGGCTCAGCGGATCGTTGTCGATCGCCACGCCCTCCGCGAAGCCGAGCTGCCCCATGCCAGCGCCCCCAGAGCCGGCAAAGCACCTCGTGTGGCATGTCTGCAGGGCGTGGGTCTTCCCATCGGCCACCCCCCAACCCCAAGCAAGCAGGAAGGCGCCATCCTTTGAGAACTTCTCGACCCTCCTGTTGCTGCTATCGACGATGAAGGCATCGCCGTTTTGCTGATCGACCGCGATCCCGTTTGGTTCGATGAACTCTCCCGCCAGAGCGCCATAGTGCCCGAACTGGCCCACCGCCCCTGCCGGACCGGCACACAGCACAAATACACCAACCAGCACACACAGCACCGCCTCACACGTCCGCACCGATCGTCTCAGTGTACTGTTAATCATTGACTGTACTGACTGCATTGTCATGCGGTGTTGGGTGGACGTCGTGTGACCTTTACCGCGAATGGAGAGTCGCTACGCCCGACAACTACTTTTCATGTCGTCGCTCGTCAGGTACCAGCGTGATTGTGCGCGGGACCTTCCTCATCGGCCCCGCGCACCTTTCCTAATCGCTGTGACCTTACATTTCTTTGTTCATCAGTAAGACTTCGACTGCTTTTCCACCTTGTTTGAATTCTTCGTTTTCAATGGTTCCTGTCTGGGCAGATTCTATGAATCCTCCAGCATTTACGTTTGTTTCCGTAATGCATTTAATCTCTTTGGTGGTTTCCTGTGGTAAGACTTCCCTGATATCACTAACCCCGCTTTTTTCTTCCTTAAACACGTCTTTGGTCGTTTTGGTTAATGTTTCGACCGGTTCAGCTAACGCAGCTGCGCAACCCTTTACTAGAATTAACTGTTTCTGGCCTAGAGCTTCACACGTGAAGTGGAGTTCTTTGAATAAGAAGACTAAAGCAGCGACTAATTTTCCCGATAATAATGCTAACCAGTAGTGGACTTCCCCTTTTAGTAATATCTTTTCTTTTTCGTCGCCTTCCCCTGTACATGGGGCCGTCCCAATTATTGGCACTTTTGCTTTACACCCTTCGAAAGTGGTAGTGAATTCACCTAAATTAGCACTCGTAAACGATCCAGTGCCCGCGGTTTTTTCACATTTAACTTCACTACCTTCTTTACCTTCTTTACCTACCGTTAAGAGCACACCTTTGCCACCTTTGCCTTTGAGCGATAGTGGGCTTGTTGTGCTTGGTAAAGGTAAGACTTTTGTTGGTTCAACGTTTACTTCAATGAAGTCACTGTCTTTTTTCGCTCCTTCGCATTTGTTATTTTCAAAGTTCCCCGTTTCCGATTCTAGAACCGGGGTTTGCGTTATCTCTGCACACCATAAGTATTCAACCGTTTTTGCCAGTGGTTCAGCTAAGACGTATTCGCCCGTTAATTTTTTAACTTCTTCTTTGCACTCTGGGTCTTTGAAATTACCCGCCCTTTTTTCTTTTTCGAATTTACTAACCTTATAGCATGTTAACACCAGGTTGGCTGACGACGACGCCACGAACCCGCTGAGCGCGAGCGCGGCGACGACGGCCAGACCTGAAGCTACGCCGAATAGTTTGATGCGTCGCATTCTCTACTACTCCTTTATGTTTGCTGTTGACCCGGCCCCAAAGCTCCACCACGTGAGGGAGCCTCGACGCCAGTACGGCCCTTTGCACCGATACTCTGGGCGATGGAGCCGCACCAGAGAGCTTTACACGGCGGCGTCCTGCCCGTCAAGGAATTCGGGGAATCGTTTCTGACTAGCCAAACGGGCCGGAAAGCTTACGAGCCACGCTTCCTTTATCTGCGAGAAATGTTTCTGTTTGCCGGCCGTCCGGCCGCTGCTACTTCTTACGGTGCGTCTTGCCCCGCCCGCGCTTGCCGGCTTTCCCGGTGCGCCTGGCACTGTGCTTAGGGCAACCTGTGACGGCGATCTTCGTGGACTCGTTGATCTTCAGGCCGTTCTGCGCGACGAATTCGGTCGGCATCTTCAGCTTGCTCTGAGACTTGCAGAGGTTGCCGTTCGCCGCCAGCGCGGAGAACTTGCCCTCCGGGAGCGTCAGTTCGAAGCTGCCCACGGGCGCGTCGGGGACCGTCTTGAACGTCGAGCTCGTGATCCCCGCTTTGCTGATGAACGTCGTGCCCACCAAGTCCACCCTCACGCCATAGCCCTGCAGAACAACGATCAGCGATGGGAACGCTTCCCCACCATGACTGACGAAGTACGCCGGGCCTTCCAACGGGACGGGGATCAGCGGGGTGATCGCCTTCGCGTGACCGATGATCGACGCCGACGGGCAACCCGCCGGGTTCGCGTTGAACTGCACCGCTGTGCACGCTTTCTGGAGCGTCGTTAGCCGTGACGGGAGCTGCTTGGGGAGGTCCACCTTGACCCTTGAGATGTTCGCCTGGCTGCCAAACGGCGCTTTGGGATAAGTCAGCTTCACGCTCAGGCTCGCACCCTTGGCTTTGCTGGTCTTTCCGGAGGTCGAGACCTTGAAGCCCGGCTTGAAGGCGAGAGACGCACAGTTGGTGACCTGGAACGGGACCGAGACCGGTGAGGACGCCCCTTCGGCGCTGTCGATCGCGCCCGTGATCGCCTTCGCGCTGCAGTTCGTCGGGTTGAACGTGAATCCCCCCGGACGGTTGATCGTGACGTTGACGTGCTTGATCTGCAGCGGGATACCCTCGATGATCGTCGGGATCGCGTGCGGCGAACCGGGCGGGTCCGTCGTGATCGTCAGCGCCGCGGTGATCGCGTCCACTTCGATCTTCGCGCGCACCACCACCGGTCGGCCTTCCTGGAGATCGAACGGGCCCGCCTTCGCCGGGTTCACGATCGACAGGCCAAACGGGGCGCCCTGATATTTTTCGGTGATGTAGACCTTGCCGCCGGTGACCGAGAAGGGGTCACCGCCCAAGCCGACGCTGACGATCGTTTCCCCGATCTCGCTTTCGGGACCGCACGTGCCGGCGTTCGCCTGGGCTTCGGGGCACAAAGCCACGCCCGAGAGCAGCCCGGAGACGCCTGGCGGATAGTGCAGCGTGACGGACTGGATGCTCTGCTGGCCGTCTTCACGGCTCATCGTCGTCGACAGCGGTGTGAATGACCCCGCATTGATGTTCGTCGTCTCCGACGCCAGCGACGGCGCAAACGGGAGCGTGCCGGGCGACTGGTCGCCCGGAGGGTTGGGGCAGGGAGTGCCGTTCGGGTGCGCGCTGGTATTCGGACCGGAGGTGATGTCAAATTCTGAAGTGGACTGGAGCACTTCATGAATCGTTTCGGTGTTGGTCCACGGTTCGAAGGACGCGTGCGTTACATAGCCTTCTTCGCCGGGCCGCCGGCACAGGGCGGGGGTCGCCAGCGGCGCCCGGTCTCCACCGAAGAATTCCAGTTCGGCGTCTTCGAAAGGCAGCTGCGGGTTGTTCGCGAACGTCGTGGTTATCTGGCCGGTCGGGCTGAGCGAGACGCTGCCCGGGAGCTTGACGAGCACTCCCGACACCGGGTCTCTCGCGATGAGATACATCGCCACCAGGCTCCCGAACGGGTTTTCCAGAGGACCCGCAAAGTTCTGCGGCGACGCCAAGTAGACGAAACCCTTCAAAGGGTTCGGCAACAGCGGCGTGGTGATCGTCGCGGTCGCAATCTTCGAAGCGTTTGGGCACGTCGCTTCAGCGTCGCTCGAGAGGGCAACCTGTTCCTGCGAGCACGCCTGCAACCCGTCCCCGGCGGCAGGGTTCAGCGCTACGCCCGTAGGCAGCGTGACCGTGATGTTCCTCACATCAGAAGGGGCGAGACCCTTCGCATTGAGCGCCTCTTCCTGGGGGACGTGCACGTCGACCTTCAACCCGCTCGGGGTGCTCGCGGCTTCCACGTCAGGGGAGGCCTTGATTTCTGAGGCGAACGGCAAGCTCCCGCAACCATCCAGGGCCTCCATCGAGCCTTCCAGCGGGGCCTGCGTTGGCTCGCTTATAAACGACAGTTTTGTGTGTGGTTCTGTCCAGGAGTCCGCTTCTACGCTGTCCTGCAATGGGCCCGTGCACGATGTCGGCAGCGTCATGAACGGGGCGGGACTGCTCTGGTTCAAGTGGATACAAGGAGGGATTCCGTTGTGTATGCGTTCTTCTTCGGGCACACCGTCTGCTTCTGCCAGGCAGCCTGAGCCGCGAACGTTGTCATGGCGCGAGTCGCCGGGGACACCCCAGAACGTCACCGTGTTGGCGAGAAACCCGACCAGCTGAGTGATGTTCTCCACGTGCGCTGTGACCCCGTAGTCTTCACCGGTGCGCACGGAGGTGTCGAGGAATACGGGTATACCGGCTGGCTGGAGACCGAAGCGCGCGGGTTCGCCAACGGATGGTTCCAGGTTGAAGATGGGGGTCGTCGCTGTTTCCTCACGTTTTGCTTCGTGGTTTTGGTAGCTTACGACGGCGATCCCGAGAACGGTATCGGTGGGACACTCATTCGCCTGCTGGTTGACGATCGTCGAGAACTGCGCCAGGGTGCAGCGCGGGTACGCCGTCGGGTTGCCGATCACGCCCGCCGGCAGCTTGAAGGTCAGATCCTTCGCGAGTGCTCCCGCCGGCTCCCCTTCGGAGTCCTGGTTCAGGTCGAGCGTCGTCGTGAACTGGAAAGGGTGCGAGCCTGCCTGTGCGTCCGGCGTACCGCCTACTTCTTCGAAGGTCTGTTCGTAGTGTTCCACGCCGAAGGGAGTCGCTTCGCCGGCCTGCTTGGCGACCGTGATCGGGTGGTTCAGCAGGGCGTCGGGCGCGCCACCACCGGACACGCTGACTTCGTTGAGCTCACCCGAGGTGGCCTGTGGTTCGACCCCGACGCCAATCGCGACTTCGATCTGCGAATACGGCGGCAAGCTGTGCGCGAACGTGCACTGCGCTTCATCCGAGGACGCAATCACACAGTCCACCGGACCATTTTCGCCGCCATCATCACGTGTGTTGCCTTCAACGAACGAAGCGCTCAACCCGCTCGGCAGCCTATCGGTGATCTTGACAGGGGTCGCCTTGCCATCAGCAGCCACGTCGCCCAGGTTGATCGCCGTGACAGCGATCTCGCCTTCAGGACGGCCCATCACCACCTGACTGACATTGACCGTGACGGCAGAGTTGAATTCTGTATTGATCGGTTCGACCGGTCGGTCGGCTAACGCTTTCTTGAACGTCACTTCATAAGGTTCGAGACCCACCTCGACTCCAGGCCCACCACTCACGGCCACGTTGCCGGCGCCGTAGATTTCTTCGAGGCCGGTCTGGATCGCGCTCGGTTCATCCCCAACCGCAAGGAACGCAGTCTTTTCCAATGGCCTTCCTTCCTCGATTTCCTTTACTTCTTTAGCGGTCAGGTTGGACAGGACGAACGGTTCGCCAGGGGGTCCTGTGACCGTCACGTCCTGCACCTCGTCCTTCGCCGTCCCCGGCAAAACACCGGGACGCGATACTGACGCCAAATGAAACCACGGGGAAGGCGTTTCCGCGGACGCCGCAGAGACCGAGCAGGCGAGCAGCGCCATCCAGATGAGCGCCACCATCCAGATGGCGCTTTTTCTAAAAAGACGATTAGCGGGCATTATTTACGGCCTTTGGAAGATTTTGACGGGTAGCGCTTGTGGGCTTGCTTTTCGCAAGCAAGGCGTTTGTGGGGGTTGTGTCTCTTCCTACAGGCCTTCAGGGCCTTGGCCAACAGCTGCGCTTTCGTCAGCGTCTTTGGCTTGACGTTCAAAGGAGCCGAGGGTGCAACGACATTGCCAGCACCGGAGAACGTCGCGCTACCGGACAGCCCGAAGATCTGAGGCTGGGGAGAGGGCGCCGCTTTGCACGACGCTTCGGTCGCGCACTCCGGCGGCTGTGACGCCTGAGGCCGCAAACAGGGGGCCTGAGTCGTGCATTCCTGAGCATCATAGACATCCAACGCATCATCAAAGTCCTGCGGCGCAAGCTTTGCCGTCGTCAAGAAAAACACGTCACCGCCAGTTTCCGAAGCATCGAGAAATGCCGATTCCTGCGCCGAGCTCCCCGAAGAAATCAACGCCACACAACCCGCGCCTCCCTGCACTTCCCTGCCTTCAACTTTGATGCTGTGCTCGGGCTCGAAGACATCACTACCACTGGCTGCGACAGGCCCACAGCGCGCCGCTTCCGGCGCGCTGTCCGGCACGCCTTCAGGCTCATACTCATACACATCCCCAGTGCCGTTCACATCCTTCGGCACAAGCCCATCATGCGCGTTGAAGAACAGCCGACCACTATCCGACAGATAACGCGACTGATAAAGCGCACAACATTCTGCATATGGCGACCACGCGGGGATGTTCGCCGCAAGCCAGCTTGTGACTTCCCAAACCGTCCCGCCAGCAGCGAGCGGCATGTTCGCGCCCCCGCCGGGGCCAAATTCCACGCCATGCGGCCGAGCGCCCGTGGGATCACACGACGCGCACACCAGCCGTTCGGTCTGCCCGTTATACAGGTAGACCTCCTCATCGGGCTCGCTGCTCACGGCATCGCTGTTGTCATAGCCCGTCAGCGAGCGCCGCGACATAAACGCCAACCATTCACCATCGGGCGAGACCCGTGTGGTCAACAGGGAGAGGCTTTCTCCCCAATCAGGGAAATCCTCTCCCGAGAGGACCGCGACGAGTCGTGTGGTGCTGTCGTGGTGAACGTAGAGGTTGCAGGTCTCGCCCGGCTTCTGCAGGCTCCCATCTTTACACGTTCCGGGCACGGCTTCCGGCGCGAGCACTCCATTCGCGATGAAATAAACCCACGAGCCGTCTTCGCTCGCACCGGGGATCAGGCTCAAAACCGCCCCCGACGGCGTGAGATCGGTCAAGCGCTCTCCGATAGGCCTTTCGAGGTTGTATTCGTAGAGATCTCCGCCGTCAGTGAAGAATACCTTTGACCCTTCCTTGTTCGCTATCTGAAATTCCGGGGCGGCGGACAGACCGATGTCGAGCTGTGTCGTTTTCTCCGTCGTCGTGTCACGCATGTAAAGGTGGCCACCTTCCCCATTAGTCCAGAACACGCGCGAGCCGTTGTCAGAGACCGCGTGCCTGGCGTCGTGGGAGGATTCGGAGAAGGGGAGTCCAAGGATCGTCTTACCGCTTGCCGGTAGTTCCTTGTCTTCCATGTTGGGCGGCAGCAAGCTGAGGAGTTGCAGCTTGCCTGCTGACCACTCATACAGACCGCCTTCCGTCGCTGTCGTTTCCGTCAACTGCACCTTGGAATGCAACACGACATGGCTCAGGTCGGGCGACGCACCCTCAAACACAGGGCCCTCGCCGAATCCAAAGACGGTGTCGGGTGGCACATTTGCGAAGGGCTTCTTGCCCGTCACCAGCGGGCGATAGCACGATTGCATGCACCGCGCATTGACATCACCTAATGAAAAGTTAGTGTGAAGATACGCCGTCTGTTCAGAGGCTTCGCCCGACAATGCTGGTTCGAAGGGGCCAAGCGGTTGCACCAGGGCCGAAGAGAGGTCTTCGGAGAACATGCGGTACTCACCCCCAGCTCCGGCTGTGACGCCTACCGGAACTCTGTGGGGTAGCGCGAGATCAAGCGACTGCCAGTCGCCTGTATCTGCGCGCGTGGAGAGTATCTGCGCGTCGCCACCGTACCCCCCAGGTTCTGATTCAACCGGCGCGTCGGCGAGATAGGTGATCGCGGTGCCGTCAGCGGCGGCTTGGATCGGACCTTCGGTACCGATCGGCTCGAGCAGCGAACCGTTCTTCTCGGGCGGAGAGACCATCTCCCAACTGCGGCCATCCGGCAATGCGAAGGCACCGGTGCCCCGCGTCGTGAACGTTATTTCTACCTTGCCTTCTTCTTTACCCTTTTCGTTTTCAGCGAGGACCTTGAAGTGATACGTGACGCCCGCGAGCAGACCCTGCACCTCCGCGCTGACAGGATCGACTTCGAAGCTCGGGGCCAGCGAAGCGGGCGGGGTTTCTTTTGGGTAGGCACTCGTCGCGCATGCCGTGGGTGAGGCGCAGGCACCGTACTTAAAACGATATTGGGTGCCTGGTTCTGGGGTGACACTGCGGGGATTGACTTCCGCGTTGAAGATCGCGCTGTCATCGGTGACGTCCGAGACAGACTGCCTCTGCACCAGCGGAGCAGATGCGGGCTGCTGGTCGTACACCTGTACGGCATCGGAGGACACTTCACTGACATAGACCCAACCGGACGACGAGTTGACTGTTATACCACCCTCGCATGCTGTGGTGCAGCTGTTGACCAAGTGGCCTTCACCGAAGGTCTCGACTTCAGACCCGTCTGGCGCGAAGCGCTCGACCGTCGTAAGACTATCGAGGTAGACATCATTCGTGGACAGTTCGGTTGCGATACCGTTAAATGCGACACCGGCAACAGCTTCGCCACCGACCATTTTGTTCAACACTTCACATTTTGAACCGAACTCCACCACAGCCCCCTTTTCTGTGTGGCGTGCGTAGAGATCATCCTTGGAGTCGACCGCCAGCCCACGTTCGGGTAGTAGTGCGCTCCCGACCACATCAGTCACCTCGCAGAAGTTCAAAAATTCATTTATCACCAGATCACTGAAGTTCGCGACTCCTTCAACTCCTCCAGTGGTATTTACAGTGACCCACAGCCCGCCAGTCGCGTCCACCGCGACACCATTTACTTCCCTGAATTTTTGGAGTTCCGCAAGTGGTCCCGTCGGAGCTTCCTTGATCTGTCCGAGATAGGCACCGGTTGAGCTGAACTTGTCGACGACCACTTCACCGAATCCACCACTCGTCACATAAACATCCCCCTTTGAAGGGCTACTGGGGGCGTTGTCCACCGCTATACTGGTATACAGAACAAAGGAAAGCGTTTCGGGGGCTGCCTTGCCTTCTTCGTTCGGCAGCGTGCCGCTGCCGTTGAATTCGAACTGGTATTTGCCTTTGGCGTCGAACACCTCGACGCGGTTATTGCCCTTGTCGACCACATAAACATAACCTGCATTCGCTCCAGTGGTCGCTTCGTTGACGGCGAGGCCGGCGGGTTCGTTGAACTGGCCCGGGCCCGAGCCCGGGCTGCCGAACGTGCACGTTTCACAGAAGACGTGGCCGCGGGCGGCGATGGCGGGAGGAGCCAAGCTGAAGAGCACCAGCACGAACGCAGCAAGAAGCGACAACGGTACGAAGAACCAGAGTGAGTCCAGCGCACCACCACGAATGCTGGCGACCTCAAGGCACGTGCGGATGCGGGGCTTCACATCGCCTCCTTGGACAATGGAGGAGCGTGTCCGTCGTGTGTATACCGCAGACAACGGCATGAGCGCTGCGACGCCCGCGCTGGCAAGCGGCATGATAGATTCCCGTACCCGTGCAACAGCTGCTCCCTCTCCCGTAATCGTTATATTTGTCGTCGTGTTGATTCGCAGCTTAGAAACAGGTTCTGAGTAGACCCCTATCAGTATCTCCCATAGTGGGCGTGCGCTGGTGGCCAGATGCTCAGAAAGCCTGGAAATACGGCCATCACGAGTCAGAAACACTCCTTGACACACCCTCCCAAGCAGAGTGCATCTCACGTCCCTCGGCATCAACCATGGCGCCACATCGCCTTGCCTCGAGGATAGAAACATAGTATGCGGAACGAGAAGAATTGGAGACATAAGCGCCGACCGAGTGGGCTTCCGTCCGGATGGAGCGAGGGAGTCGGACGAGTCGCGTCCATATTCAGAAACATTCATACATAAAGGGTAGGTCATCGGCTAAGGTATACACCCATGTCCAGAGCGACCCACACTATTCCGCTGATTATCTGTGTCTGCCTAGCGGTCATAGGCCTAGCGGCTTGCGGCGGTGGCTCTTCGGACGGAACAGTGGCACAGGTCGGAAGCTATGCGATCACCAAGACCATGCTTAATCGATGGATGACCGAGAAGGCCAGCGAAGACTACTACGATGCCGTGGGCCGCGAGGCGCCTCCTCGACTGGTCTCAGAACCAGCTGACTACTCGGCCTGTGTTGCCTCTCTCAAAGCAATCACCCCAGTTTCTAGCGGGGGGAAACCTCAACCCAAACCGACCGCTACGGAGCTGACAAGCAAATGTAAAGAATTGTATCAAGCGGTGAAGACGCAGGCGCTTGCGTTCCTCGTTTCGTCCTACTGGAGCATCAATCTCGATGCCAACCATGGCATCAACGTGACCGATGAAGAAGTGCAGCAAGAGCTTAAGCGTATAAGGACAGAACAGTATCCGACCGAAGCGGACTTTCAACGACTGCTCGCGAACAGAAACCGCACCCTTGCACAGGAGCTGTTCATCGTAAGGATGGACTTGCTGGGACAAAAGGTCGAAAAGAAACTTAAGAATGGCAACAGGCAGCTATCTGTAGCGTTCGTCAGGGACGCGAAGCGTACGGCCGCCAGCGCGAGCTGTAGCCCCGGATACGTGGTGGAATACTGCAAAGGGTACAAGGCTCCTAAGACGTCTGCCACTTCGAATGCTCACTCGCCGGCTGCGCTGCTCGAGGAAATAGCGCGATAGCGTCCAGAAACGTCACAGTGGGTTCACCGGCGTCCCCGTCATCTGATCGGCTTTTGCGACCTATTACAGTTAGCGCCCGTCGGCTCAAGCGATTCCGTCCAGCCGCCCCACGATCTCCTGCGCATACCGCACGTAATGCCCGTAGTCGAAGATCTCGTCGAGGTCCAGCCCCGCGGCGCGCTCATCCCCCGCCAGCAGCTCGCGCAGGGGAATGCCGTCATCCCACGCGCGCTGGGCCAACTCCTGCACGATGCGGTAGGCCTGCTCGCGCGTCATCCCGGCCGCCACGAGCGCGAGCAGGACCCGCTGGGAGAACAGCGCGCCGTGGGTCAGGTCGAGGTTGGAGCGCATCCGCTGCGCGTCGACGGTCATGTCGCGCACGAGCGAAACCGTGCGGTGCTGCAGGTAGTCGAGCAGGATCGTCGAGTCGGGCAGGATCACCCGCTCGACCGAGGAGTGTGAGATGTCGCGCTCGTGCCACAGCGCGACATCCTCCAACGCGGCCTGGGCGTTGCCGCGCAGCACCCGCGCGAGACCGGAGATCTGCTCGCTCTTGATCGGGTTGCGCTTGTGCGGCATCGCCGAGCTGCCCTTCTGTCCGGCGCGGAACGGCTCCTGCGCCTCACGCACCTCCGTGCGCTGCAGGTGGCGGATCTCGGTCGCTAACCGCTCCAGGCCGGCGCCCGCCAGCGCGATCGCCTGCACGAGCTCGGCATGACGGTCGCGGGCGACTACCTGCGTGGAGACGTCCTCGCGCGCGAGCCCCAGGCGCTCGAGCACGCGCGCCTCGAACTCGGGGCTGGTGGCGGCGTAGGTGCCCACGGCGCCCGAGATCGCGCCGACGGCCGCCTGCGCGAACGCGCGCTCCAGACGCTGCGCGTTGCGGTGCGCCTCGAACGCGAACCCGGCGAGCTTGACCCCGAAGGTCGTGGGCTCCGCGTGGACCCCGTGCGTGCGCCCTGCACACAGCGTGTGCGCGTGCTCACGCGCGCGCGTGGCAAGCATTCGGACGAGCTCGCGGGCCCCCGGCACGACCACCTCGCCTACCGCGCGCAGCTGCAGCGCGAGCGCGGTGTCGAGCACGTCTGAGGAGGTCAGCCCAAAGTGGATCCAGCGCCCCGCCTCCCCCGCCGAGGCGGCGAGCACGTCCACGAACGCGGCCATGTCGTGGTCGGTGATCCGCTCGCGCTCGTCGACGGCCTGCACGGTGAACGTGGCGGCGCGGATCGCGTCCAGCTCGCTCGCCGTGGGACCGTCCTCTCCCAGCAGGCCGGGCAGCTCCTCGCAGGCGGCGACCTCGACCTGGCGCCAGGTCTCCATGCGCGCGGCGTCCGTCCACAGGCGGCCCAGCTCTGGTCGGGTGTAGCGGTCGATCACCTAATCATTATCCCGATCGACGCATGCGTCGATCGGCCGGACGGTGCATGCACCGTCCGGTGACCCCGCACATGTGCGGGGTCATGGCAGGGCCGCATGCGGCCCTGCCGGCCTTCCCGCATGCGGGAAGGCCCACCCCATCAGCTTTTCTTTAGTCATGCGGCCCGGGGCAATGCCCAAGCATGCGCCCGGGTTTATGTCCTCAAGCCCCAAGAATCTGCGCCGCGAGGATCGCGGCGTTGCGCGGGTTGTCCAGTCCGACGCAGGCGACGGGCACGCCCGGGGGCATCTGCACGATCGAGAGGATCGCGTCCAGCCCGCCGGCGGCGGTCAGGCGCCCTGACAGCGGCACGCCGATCACGGGCAGGTCGGTGTGCGCCGCGACCGCGCCGGGCAGGGCCGCGGAGATGCCGGCGCCGGCGATGATCACGCGCAGGCCGCGCATGCGCGCGTTGGCGGCATAGTCGGCGACGATGTCCGGTTCGCGGTGGGCGGACATCACCCGCAGCTCGTGCAGGATGCCCCGCTCTTGCAGCTCGCCGGCGGCCTTCTCCATCGTCTCCATGTCGCTCTTGGAGCCCATCACGATGCCCACGCGCGGAGCGTCGACGTCGAACTCCTCCAGCTGCGCCCGCGCCTCGACCTCGGTCAGGGGAGTCGCGATCGGCGATACGTCACCCATCGAGGCCCTCCGCGATGTCGCGGCGCAGCTGCATGCCCTCGAAGGAGATCATCCCGGCCGCAGCATACGCCGACTCGCGCGCCGACTCCGCGCCGGGGCCGAATCCGGTCACGTTCAGTACGCGCCCACCGGCGGTGACGATCGTCCCGTCCGGCTCAGACGCGGTGCCGGCGTGTGTGATCTCGACGTCGCCTGCGATCAGATCGAGGCCCGAGATCGGATCTCCGCGCGAGGACGAGGCGGGGTAGCCGGCGCTCGCCAGCACCACCGTCACCGCCCAGTCGGGCGAGGACTCCAAGCGCACGTCCTCGAGCCCTCCCGGGCGCGAAGCTCCGAGCAGAGCATCGAGCAGGTCCGAGCGCAGGCGTGGCAGCACCGCCTGGGTCTCGGGATCGCCGAAGCGGACGTTGAACTCCAGCACGCGCGGCCCTTGAGGCGTGAGCATCAGCCCGGCATAGAGGACGCCATGGAAGGGCGTGCCACGGGAGCGCATCAGATCGACGACCGGTTGATGGACGGTGGCGACGATCTCCTCTACGCGCGCCTCGTCGATACCGGCCACGGGCGAGTAGGAGCCCATGCCGCCGGTGTTCGGGCCAAGGTCGCCCTCGCCGATGCGCTTGAAGTCGCGCGCGGGCTCGAGCGCTACGGCTCGCTCGCCGTCGCACAGCGCGAGCAGCGACAGCTCCTCGCCCACCAGAAACTCCTCTACGACCACCATGCGTGTTGCAAAGCGACGGTCCACCAAAAAGTCATGCAGCGCCTCGCGTGCCTCGCGCTCATCTTGCGCGATGACAACACCCTTACCCGCCGCAAGTCCGTCGGCCTTCAGCACAATCGGATAGCGATCGATCGCGGCCAGGGCGTCCTGCACAGTGCCAACCAGCTCAAAGCTCGCTGTCGGCACCCCCGCCGCGTCCATGATCTCCTTGGCATAGGCCTTGGAGCCCTCGAGCTTGGCCGCGGCGGCGGTTGGCCCGAACGCGGCGATGCCCGTCGAGGCAAGGGAGTCCACAAGACCGTTCACGAGTGGAACCTCGGGGCCGACGACAACGAAGTCGACATGCTCGCCTGCCGCGGCCTTGACGAGGCGTGGAATATCGTCGGCGGGAATGTCGAGTACACGCGCATCGGCGGCGATGCCCGCGTTGCCCGGCGCACACAGCAACTCCGGTCGCTGCGGAGAGCGCTTCAGCGCGCGCACCAGCGCGTGCTCGCGCCCTCCACCCCCCACGACCAGTACCTTCAAGCTATCTTCCTCCCGCGCATGACGGAGCGTCGATCCTGCTCATAGGGAGGCGATGAACTCGTCTACGGGTATCGCCGACAGCGTCTCGTAACGGCCTGTGCCGCGCGAGCCCAGCTCCAGCGAGACGCGCGCCATCGTGCCCTCGTCGGGCGCCTCGATGACCGAGATGAAGTCGACGTGCCCGAGCGTCGCCCACTGCGCCTTCACGGTGGCGCCGAGCTGCTCGACCTCTTTGTTGACCTCCTGGATGCGCTGCGGGTTGTTCTTGACCGTCTGCACGCCCTCGGGGGTGAGCGTGGAGAGCATGATGTAGGTGGGCATGGCGGTGTTGGCTCCTCCCGTCGGGTTTTGTGCGGTCGGCGCGCCGCGGCCGGCGCGCGCACTGTTGTTTGTAGCGGATCGGCGCGGGTTGGTGTCATTCCCAGAGGATGTCGCTGTCCCGTTTGGCGCTCCCCGTCGGAATAGGTGTAGATGGGACATGAACACACGATCGTCGATGTGCCGGCCCACCTGGGTGTTGGTAGTTCACAACAGGACTGCTACAGTTGAGGGGCAAGCATCCAAAGAAGCAGGTCGAGGTGGCGCTCAGGCGAGCCGAAGGGCGAGGGTTCCGTGTCGAGACGAGTCGGGCCCACTGGGGAATCGTCTACTGCCCGGGAGACAGGACGGGCAAGTGCCGTCCGCGTTCCGTCAACAGCTCGCCACGAAATGTCGACAACGAGGCCAAACGGATCGACCGCTACGTAGACCGCTGCCTACATCGCAAGCCATGACAGAGCACACCTTCACAATTCGATTCCTCGCTCCCGGCAGGACGCTGGATGACCTGTCGATCGACCTGTATGACCGCATCGACGAAGCCTCCCTGGAGGGGCCGGACGAGGACGGCTCGTTTCTGTACGAATTCGACCGCGTTGCCCCGAGCTTGCCAGACGCGCTCGCGATGGCGCTGAGCGACTTGACGAGCGCTCTACCCGAGGCGACCGTGATTCGCGTTCACGAGTACGACCTGGCAGGCATGAGCGACATCGCCGCACGGTCCGGGCGCACGCCCGAGAGCGTCAGGCTGCTGGTGAACGGCAGGCGCGGGCCCGGGGGCTTTCCACCTGCCGCCGGGGACCTGGGCGGACGCATGAAGGTGTGGCGCTGGGCCGAAGTGGCGCAGTGGTTTGAGGAGACGCTCGGAGAGCCGCTCCCCGACACGTCCGACAGCGCGTTCCTGCAGGCGTTCAACGACGCGTTGGACATCCGCCGGCTCGCGGGCCGGCTGGACAGGCCACAGCGACAAGCCGTCGCCAGGGCGCTGCCCGCCGAGCTGATCATCGCCTGACGCCGAGCCACTGTAAGACAAGCTCGCCAGTCTCGACTTTCGCGGCCAAGCGCGGCCGATCGTCCGTTCGTCCAGAGCCCGTGCCATCCGCCGCTCCCGCACGTATGGTGCGCCCATGCACATATCCAGGAGGCATCTCAATTACGCAAACGTCACCGCCACGCTCGCGCTCGTGTTCGCGATGAGCGGCGGGGCGATGGCCGCGAAGCACTACCTGATCGAATCGACCAAGCAGATCAACCCGAAGGTGCTCAAGAAGCTGAAGGGCAACGCGGGTAAGGCCGGGGCGCCTGGCGCAAACGGTGCGACCGGCGCCGCGGGAGCGACGGGATCCGTTGGCGCGATCGGACCTCAGGGTCCGACGGGCAAAGAAGGGACTGCCGGGAAAGAAGGATCGCCCGGCAAAAACGGAGAACCCGGCAAAGAAGGCAAACAAGGCGAACCCGGCCCGCTGCTGGCAACGCTGCCGAGCGGCAAGACCGAGACGGGCAGCTTCGGGGCGGCCCAGTATACGGCGTCATCGGCGACAGGGATCTCCTTCGTGATCCCTCAAATCTCCTACCCGTTCCCACTGGCATCAGAACCCACTCCAGAAGTCATCCAGGAAGGCGGAAGCTCAACAACTCATTGCCCAGGGTCTGCGACCGCGCCGTCGGCAGCGCCGGGCTTTCTATGTATTTATGTGAGTTCCGCCTTTGAAATCGAAGGGGGCGTCTCCGTTGAGTCATTTGTTAAATACAAGCTGGGCGCAGAGCCATTCGCGTCGGCAAAGAAGAGTAACGTTACGGCTCAGCTCTTTGGCACCTGGGCGGTAACCGCTCCATAAACGGCCGTACAGATGTGAGCAGGTAACTGCGTACATAGGAGACGGGAGGCCGGGGGTGTTCGGCCTCCCGTCTGTGCCGTTCGTGCCCTCAGAGCCTCCGCCTGTCGGCTCAGGCGGCCGCCGTCGCCTGGGTTCCCGCTGTCTCCAACACCAACTCCCCATCGCGCGCGTCCACGCGCACAGCATCCCCGTCGCGCAGTCGGCCCTCCAACAGCGCCAGCGCGAGGCGGTCCGTGAGCTGCTTCTGGATGACCCGGCGCAACGGACGGGCGCCGTAGGTCGGGTCGTAGCCCAGGTTCGCGATCAGCTCGCGGGCTGAGTCGGTGAGGGTCACCTCAACGCCGCGTTCCGCGACGCGGGCGATCACACGTGCGACCTGGAGGTCGACGATCTCCGAGATCTGCTCGCGGGTCAACGAGTGGAAGCGGACGATGTCGTCGAGACGGTTAACGAACTCGGGCTTGAAGTACTGGAGCAGTTCGGTGCGCAACCGCGCGTCCGCCGCAACTCCGGCATCGCCTCTCGTGTGCACCCCATCCACACTGGCGTCGTCCGAATCCGAGTCGCCCCCGACGGGCAGGTTCGAGGTCATGATCAGGACGGTGTTCTTGAAGTCCACGGTGCGGCCCTGGCCATCGGTCAAGCGCCCGTCGTCCATCACCTGCAAAAGGGTGTTGAACACGTCGGGGTGGGCCTTCTCGATCTCGTCGAGCAGCACCACCGAGTAGGGGCGGCGGCGGACGGCCTCGGTCAGCTGGCCGCCCTCTTCGTAGCCGACGTAGCCGGGGGGCGCGCCGACCAGGCGCGAGACAGAGTGTTTCTCCATGTACTCGGACATGTCGATGCGCACGATCGCGTCCTGGGAGTCGAACATGAACTCCGCCAGGGCGCGCGCGAGCTCGGTCTTGCCGACTCCCGTCGGGCCGAGGAACAGGAAGGAGCCGATCGGCCGATCGGGGTCCTGCAGGCCCGCGCGTGAGCGGCGCAGCGCGGTGGCGACCGCCTCGATCGCCTCGTCCTGGCCGACGACGCGTTCGTGCAGGCGAGACTCCATGTGGATCAGCTTCTCGGTTTCGCCCTCGAGCAGGCGTGAGACGGGGATGCCCGTCCAGCGCGCGACGACTTCGGCGACGTCGTCGGCGTCGACCTCCTCTTTGAGGAACTGGGGCCCGGCCGGATGGGCGCGATCCCGATCCGCACCGCCTGCGCCACCCCCACCGTCCGCGCCATCCCCACCCGGCCCACCGTCCGCGCCATCCTCGCCACTCCCAGCGCTCGCTGCATCCCCGCTCGCCGCGCGCTCGCGCTCGGCGGATTCGTGCTCTGCGAGGGTGCGCTCCAGCTCGGGGATCTCGCCATAGCGCAGCTCGGCCGCGCGCTGCAGGTCGGATTCGCGCTCGGCCCGCTCGGCCTCGGCCCGGGCTGCCTCCAGACGTTCCTTGAGCTCGCTCACGCCCCGGATCGCCTCCTTCTCCGCCTGCCACTGCGCGGTCATCTCCGCGGAGCGCTCGCGTAGCTCGGCGAGCTCGGTCTCGATCGCCGCGCGGCGCGTCTCAGAGGCGTCGTCGGTCTCCTTGCGCAGCGAGGTGAGCTCGATCTCCAGCTGCATCACGCGCCGGTTGACCTCATCGATCTCGGTCGGCACCGAGTCGATCTCGATGCGCAAACGCGAGGCTGCCTCGTCGATCAGGTCGATCGCCTTGTCGGGCAGAAACCGGTCGGCGATGTAGCGATGGGAGAGCGTGGCTGCCGCGATCAGCGCGCTGTCCTGGATGCGCACGCCGTGGTGGTTCTCGTAGCGCTCCTTCAGTCCGCGCAGGATCGCGATCGTGTCCTGCACGCTGGGCTCGCCGACCGTCACGGGCTGGAAGCGACGCTCCAAGGCGGCGTCGCGCTCGATGTACTTCGTGTACTCGTCAAGGGTCGTCGCGCCGACACAGCGCAGTTCCCCGCGCGCGAGCATCGGCTTGAGCAGGTTCGAGGCGTCGACCGAGCCCTGGGCCGCGCCCGCGCCGACGATCGTGTGCAGCTCGTCCAGGAACAGGATGATCGCGCCCTCCGCCTCGGAGACCTCCGCGAGCACGCCCTTCAGGCGTTCCTCGAACTCGCCGCGATAAGCCGCCCCCGCGACCAGCGCGCCCATGTCCAGCGCGATCACGCGCCGTTCGCGCAGCGACTCGGGCACATCGCCGGAGACGATCCGCTGAGCCAGACCCTCGACAATCGCGGTCTTGCCGACGCCCGGCTCGCCGATCAGGACGGGGTTGTTCTTCGTGCGCCGCGACAGCACCTGGATCACGCGGCGGATCTCCTCGTCGCGTCCGATCACCGGGTCGAGGCGGTCCTGCTCGGCCATCTCGGTGAGGTCACGTCCGAAACGCCGCAGCGGGCTCTGCTCCTCCTCAGCAGGTTGACCCTGCTGAGGATGGGCCGGCGCTGAACCGTTAGGAGCCATTGCTGCTGCGTGTCCTCCGTACCGTCGATCCGAACGTCGAGCGTACATCGGCCGCGCGCACGATGTCCGTGCCGCCGCGGTAGGGCACCGTCAGCTCCGCGCGGAAGGAGCGGCGAACCTCCTCCAGACGCTCGGCCAGCTCGACCTGCGCGCGCAAAGCCTGTACCTCGAGCTCCTCGATGCGCGCGTGCATGTCCTGGACTTCCGCCTCGAGGTCGAGCACGCGCTCCACGCCGGCGAGGTTGAGGCCGAGGTCGGCCGTCATCTCCTGGATGCGGCGCAGTCGATCGATGTCCTCCCGTGAGTACAGGCGGGTGCCCTTGGGCGAGCGCTTGGGCTCGATCAGGCCGCGCGCCTCGTACATGCGCAAAGTCTGCGGGTGCATCTGCGCCAGCTCGGCGGCGACCGAGATCATGAACACCCCGTGATTTGCGTCGACTTTGATGCCTTTGATGCGGGCCATCACGATGACACCCCCTCGAACAACCGGGCGCGTGGGTTGCCGTTCATGACCTTGGCGAGCGTGTCAACGGCGGCCTGCTGCTCCTCGGTCAGCTGCTCGGGGATGTCGAGGACGAAGCGATAATGGATGTCCCCGCGCGACTTGCCCCCGAGTTTGGGGGGGCCCTCGCCACGCAGGCGCTGAACCGCGCCGGGCTTGGTGCCCGGCTTGACACGCAAAGTCTTCGAGCCGTCCAGCGTCGGGACCTGCACCTCGGCGCCGCGCAGGGCCTCGGGGATCGTGAGCGGGATCTCGACCTCCAAATTGTCCCCCCGGCGCTTGAACACGGGCGAGGCGGAGACGTGGGTGATCAGGTAGAGGTCGCCGGGGGGCCCCCCGCCGTGACCGGGCTCGCCCTTGCCGGCCAGGCGGATGCGGCTGCCGTCGCGTACTCCGGCGGGGATGTTGACGCGCATGCGCTTGACGGTGCGCACGGCGCCCGCCCCGTGACACGTCGGGCAGGGGTCCTCGATGATCGTCCCCGAGCCGCCGCAGCGCGAGCAGGGCTGGGAGATCGAGAACATCCCCTGGCCCGTGACCTCGACCCCGCGCCCTTCACAGACGGGGCAGACCTTCGGCGTCGTACCGGGCTTGGCGCCCGTGCCGTGACAGGTCGGGCAGGTGTCGTGCATCGGCACGGACAAAGGGATCTGCGCGCCGGAGACCGCCTGGTCGAACGTGATCGAGACCTGCGCCTCGAGATCGCCGCCGCGCTGGGCGCGCGGGCGTCCGCCGCCACGCCCACCTGCGCCGGAGCCGCCGCCACCTCCACGTCCCCCGCCGCTGAACAGGTTGGAGAGGATGTCGCCCATGTTCGAGGCGTCGAAGTCGAAGTTGCCGAAGCCGCCGAAGCCACCGCCGGGACCGCCGCCGGTGGAGAAGGGGCCGGTGCCGCTGTCGTATTGCTTGCGCTTGTCCGGATCGCCGAGGACGTCGTGGGCCTGGGAGATCTCCTTGAAGCGAGCCTCGGCGGCCGCGTCATCGGGGTTGCGGTCGGGGTGGTACCGGCGCGCGAGTTTGCGGTAAGACTTCTTGATCTCCTCGGGAGTCGCTTTACGATCGACCCCGAGCGTCTTGTAGTAGTCGGGACGAGCAGCCATGTGCAGGAGCTCCCGGGCCTACGCCGCCACGACCACGCGCGCGGGTCGAATGACGTCCTCGCCGAGGCGGTAGCCGGGCTGGTAGACCTCGACGACCGTGCCGGAGGGCGCCCCGTCGGGGGGTGGGGGCTGAGGTGCGCTCGCCATCGCCTCGTGCAAGGACGGGTCGAAGGTCTCGCCCGCGGGCGAGAAGGACTCGATCCCCATGCGACCCAGCGCGTCGGCCAATTCCGAGCGCACCAGACGCACGCCCTGCAGCAGCGGATCGTCCTGGTCTGCCGCCTCCAAAGCCCGGTCGAGGTTGTCGAGCGCGGGCAGCAGCTCGCGGGCGAGCTTGACCACACCGCGCTCCTGCGCGAGCGCGGAATCGCGCGCGGTGCGACGGCGGTAGTTCTCGAAGTCGGCCTGAGTGCGCTGAGCGAGCGCGAGGTACTCGTCACGCTCGGCGGCGACCGTGACCAGCTCGTCGAGGTCGCCCTCGATCTCGCTCACGCCACCGTCGGACACAGCACCGGCCTCGTCCACGACTACGCCGCCGGGATCGGGCGCGGAACCATCCCCCGGCGCCGCGCCCGCCCCACCACGCGCAGACCCATCCCCCGGCGCCCTCTCCGCGCCGGGGGTCCCCTCCTGTACCGCCTGCTCAGGCGTGTCGCCGCTCATGGTCGCGAGCACCTATGACTGCGGCTCGTCGACAACCTCGGCGTCGACGACGTCCTCCTCCTCAGAAGAAGAGCCGTCCGCGCCCGAGCCGTCTGCCGAAGCGCCGTCACCGTTACCGCCACCGGAAGCCGCGGCCTCCTGCGCGCGCTGGTACATCGCCTCCGAGACGGAGTGAAACGCCGTCTGCAGGGTCTCGGCCTTGGCGTTGATCGCCGCCGGGTCCTCGGACTCGAGCGCCTCGCGAACCTCCTTGATCGCCTCCTCGATGCGGCCCCGCGAGTCCGCGTCGACCTGATCGCCCAGATCGGCGAGCTGGCGCTCGGCCTGGTAGGCGGCGTTCTCACCGTTGTTGCGGGCCTCGGCGAGCTCGCGTGCGCGTCGGTCCTCCTCGGCGTGGGACTCGGCGTCGGTGACCATGTTCTTGATCTCCTCGTCGGACAGCCCGGAGCCGGCCTTGATCTCGATCGTCTGCTCCTTGCCGGTCCCAAGGTCCTTGGCCGAGACGTTGAGGATGCCGTTCGCGTCGATGTCGAACGCGACCTCGATCTGCGGGATGCCCCGCGGCGCCGGCGGGATGCCGGTGAGCTGGAACTTGCCGAGCGACTTGTTGTACTGAGCCATCTCGCGCTCGCCCTGCAGGACGTGGATCTCGACCGAGGGCTGGTTGTCCTCGGCGGTCGAGAACACCTCGCCCTTGCGCGTGGGGATCGTGGTGTTGCGCTCGATCAGCTTCGTCATGACCCCGCCCTTGGTCTCGATGCCGAGGGTCAGCGGCGTCACGTCCAGCAGCAGCACATCCTTGACGTCGCCCGCGAGGACGCCCGCCTGAATCGCGGCGCCGACCGCCACTACCTCGTCGGGGTTGACGCCCCGGTGGGGCTCCTTCTTGGTCAGTTCCTTGACCTTCTCCTGCACGGCGGGCATGCGCGTCATGCCGCCGACCAGGACGACGTGCTCGATCTCGGTGACGCCCTTGTCTTTGGCGTCGTCGATCGCCTGGCGCACGGGGACGATCACGCGGTCGAGCAGATCGGAGGTGAGCTCGGCGAGCTTCGCCCGCGTCAAGCGCGTGTCGAGGTGCTTCGGCCCGGAAGAGTCAGCCGTGATGAACGGCAGGTTGATCTGCGTCTCCTGGGTGGTGGACAGCTCGATCTTCGCCTTCTCGGCGGCCTCGTACAGGCGCTGGAGCGCCATCGGGTCGGCGGACAGGTCGATCGCCTGGTCGCGCTTGAAGTCGGCGACGAGCCAGTCGACGATCGCCTTGTCGAAGTTGTCGCCGCCGAGGTGGTTGTCGCCGGCGGTGGACTTGACCTCGAACACGCCGTCGCCGATCTCCAGGACGGAGACGTCGAAGGTGCCCCCGCCGAGGTCGAACACGAGGATCGTCTGATCCTGATCCTCCTTGTCAAGCCCGTACGCCAGCGACGCCGCGGTGGGCTCGTTGATGATGCGCTTGACGTCGAGGCCGGCGATCTTGCCTGCGTCCTTCGTGGCCTGGCGCTGGTCGTCGTTGAAGTACGCGGGCACGGTGATGACGGCGCCGTCGACGGATTCGCCCAAATACGATTCGGCGTCGGACTTCAGCTTCTGCAGGATCATCGCGGAGATCTCAGGCGGGGAGAACTGCTCGGAGTTGGCCTCCACGCGCGCGTCGCCGTTGGGGCCGGAGACGACCTTGTACGGGACGATCGACTCCTCCTCGCGCACCTCGGCCTCCTTGCGGCCCATGAAGCGCTTGATCGAGAAGATCGTGTTCTGCGGGTTGGTGACCGCCTGGCGCTTGGCGACCGTGCCGACAAGCCGCTCACCGGAGGCCGTGAACGCGACGACGGAAGGGGTCGTGCGCCCGCCCTCGGCGTTCTCGACGACGGTGGGCTCGCCCCCCTCGAGCACGGCCATGCACGAGTTGGTCGTGCCCAGGTCGATGCCTATGGTCTTGCCCATGAAAAGCTCCTTCTAAAGATGATGAACAAATCTAAGCGACAGTGAAGCAGATAATGTGAGGGATGTCAAGAGGCGCGTGGTCGAGGGCGCCGAGACCACGCGCGTGGCCAGGTAGACGCGCAGTGTCCGCGGCAAAGCGCGTACGCGGAACAAGAGCGTTTTCGAAATCGATCCTGCTGAGCAGACGGGGGTGTCGGCGAGACGCGCCAAGCGTAGCGGGCAACACCGGCTATACTAGGCCGCATGGCAAAGGTGATGGTCTCTATGCCCGACGATCTGCTCGCGCGGATCGACGCGCAGGTCAAGTCCGAGCACGCGACCCGCAGCGGATTCCTGCAACGCCTGGC
The DNA here is from genome assembly GCA_963749285.1 of uncultured Solirubrobacterales bacterium. Classification (GTDB taxonomy): domain Bacteria; phylum Actinomycetota; class Thermoleophilia; order Solirubrobacterales; family Solirubrobacteraceae; genus Palsa-744. The sequence continues at coordinate 413,844 of CAVVMD010000003.1, forward strand.
CGAGCGAGAGCTGGCGCAGGAGAAGGCCGAGCGCTGGGCACGAGTCGCAGAACTGCTCGGCGAGCCGGTCTCGCTCGGCGGCGACGCCGCCAAACTCATTCGCGAAGACCGCGAATCGCACTGACGGTGCTGCTGCTCGACGCGGGCGTATGGATCGCGGCGGTCGATCCAGATGACCGCTTTCACGCCTCCTCGCGCCAGCTTGTGCTCACAGCGACTTCGCAGGCGGCTGCGCTCGACCTGACGCTGTACGAGGTGGCTAACGTCATCGGCGCCCGTAAGCAACGGTACGACCTTGCAGGGCGAGTGTGTCGTTCGATCCTCGAGCGCTGCGGCGAGCGTGTCGTGCGTGTAGACGCGGAGCTTGTCGAGGCAATCGTGGCCGTGGTCGCCGAACACGGTCTCACTGCCTACGACGCCACATACGTCGCGGTGGCTCGCCGCCACGGCTGGACGCTCGTCAGCACAGACGTCAAAGACCTCGTCAGCCGCGAGCTGGCCCTTACACCCGACGCTGCGCCGATCGACTGAACTTCTGGTGTAGACGGTCGTCAGGGGGCCTGCTTCAAGAAGGCTCCCCGGCTGGGGCACATGCGCGCCAGGGCGCACTCCCCACACGCAGGCCCGCGCGCGTGGCACGTGCGGCGGCCGTGACGGAGCAGATTCACGTGCAGCTCGAGCTCCTCCCCCGGCGGGGTGAGCGCAAGCATCTGGTCGTGCAGCTGCTCGAACGACGCGCCCGGCTGCAGCAGTTCCAGGCGCATGCCCACGCGCGAGACGTGCGTGTCCACCGGCACGTCGCGCAGACCGTACGCGAACAGCAGCACGCACGCCGCGGTCTTGCGGCCCACGCCCGGGAGGGCAGTGAGGTAGTCGCGGGCCTCGTCGATCGGCGCGTTCGCCAGCCAGCCGAGCGACAGCTCGTGTCCCGGTTGATCGGATGCCCGCCCGCCCTCGGCTGCGATCGCCCGCAGGATCGCCACGATCCGCGCCGACTTCACTTTCGAGATCCCGCCCGGCCTGATCGCCTCCTCGACCTCCGCGACCGGCGCGCGCATCACCGCCTCCCACGACGGAAACCGCTCGCGCAGGCGCAGGTAGGCGACGTCGCGGTTGCGGTCGTTCGTGCTCTGCGACAGCACGGTCAGCACGAGCTCGGCGAGCGGATGCCCGTGCGGCTGCATCAGCGGTATCCCGTACACCTCGCGCAGCCTTTCCCTGACCCGCACCACACGCGCGCGCGAGGCGGGTTTCCAGACCCTCTCGCCGCCGTCCCCCTTCCGCGCCACCGCCCGCATCGTCCTGACCTTAGGGCCTATCCCGCTAGGCCCGCACATCTGGATGCGCCCGATGGCCTTCGCGGAGCTTTGTCCTCGGGCTCGACATGACACCACCATGCCTTCGCCCTTGCGTCCGCGCTCCGCTCGACCCTAGAACGCCCCAGCCGCACGTCCCTATCGGGATAAGCCCTTAACCGCTGCCGCCATCTCCGGGTCATGCGTCTGTGGCCGGCGGCGCTACGGCTGTATGTCTCACGACCAAACTTGCCTACCACCCATAACCCACCAACCGGTCACCGCCCGGCCATATGATCAATCGCCACATGCCTTCTGTCAGCGACCGTAGCGCCACGATCGACACGCTGCCCGTCTTCTGGCGCGAGGCGACGGTCGTCGACGCCCACGCCACGACGCCCCTGTACCTGCACGGCGTGCCGACCAACTCCGACGACTGGCTGCCGTTCCTCGCGCGCAGCGGCGGTCTCGCGCCCGATCTGCCCGGGTTCGGGCGCACCGGCAAGGCCGGCAACCTCGACTACACGATCGACGGCTACGCCGACTTCATCGAGCGCTACCTCGACCTCGTCGGCGTAGAGCGCGTCAGCCTCGTCGTGCACGACTGGGGCGCCGTGGGGCTCGCGTTCGCCCAGCGCCACCCCGAGCGCGTCGCGCGCCTGGTCGTGATCAACGCCATCACGTTCCTGCCCGGCTATCGCTGGCACCGCACCGCGCGCATCTGGCGCACCCCGCTGCTGGGGGAGCTCGCGATGGGCGCCACCACCCGCTGGGTCCTGCGCCGTTCCACGCGCGAGGCGCGCCCCGGCCACGAGCCGCTGCCCGACGCGTGGCTGGACACCGTGCTCGACCACTTCGACCAGGGCACCCAGCGCGCGATCCTGCGTCTCTACCGCAGCTCGCCCCCCGAGGTGCTCGCAGCCGCCGGCGCGCGCCTGGGCGCCCTCGAGATGCCCGCGCTCGTGCTGTGGGGGGCGATCGACCCGTACATCCCCGCCCGCTTTGCCCGCGCCTACGCCGAGGCGATCGGAGGGCCCGCCCACCACGTCGAGCTCGTCGAGCTCCCAGACGCCGGCCACTGGCCGTGGCTTGACCGCCCCGACACGATCGACCGGGTGGTGGACTTCCTGGGCGACGCGACCTAGCCCGGCGGCGGCCGATGGCAGCCCACGCCGCAATTCCCACTCCGCACGAGCCCGTCGAGCGCGCGGGGGGAGCCTCGTCATCGAGGAATCCGCTCGGGCGTCCCTGGGCACTTGCGCTCGCGCTGGCGATCCCGCTCACGCTCGTCTACCTGATCTGGATGCCGCCGGCCGCGGACCTCGCCGCGGCCATCTACCGCAGCGACCTGTTCGCGCGCGTGGGGTACGCGCTGCGCGACAACGGCTGGTACGCCGTTCACGGTCACTACCTGCTGGGCTACTCGCTGCTGTCCCCCCGCTGGGGGCGTGGCTCGGGGTGCGCGTGCTGCTCGTGTCCTCGGCGCTCGCGGCGAGCGTCCTGTTCGGCCTGATCGCCGAGCGCGCCTTCGGCGGGGCGGCCGGGCGCGTGTCGGCCGCCGTGTTCGCGGTCGGTATCTGCGCCGAGCTGCTGTCCGGGCGCGTCCCCTACGACCTCGGTTTCGCGATCGGCCTGGGGGCGGTGCTCGCGCTGATGCGCGGGCGGCCTGTGCCGGCGCTGCTGCTGGCCGTGATCACGAGCTGTGCGAGCCCCGTCGCCGGTGCGTTTCTCGCGCTCGCGTTCCTCGCCCGGGGGCTGGCCGGCAGGCCGCGCGCGTGGCCGTTCGTGCTCGTCGTGGGGGCACTCGCGCTCACGCTCGTGCTGAGCCTCGCCTACCCGGAAGGCGGGTACGAGCCGTTCGCGCCCTCGTCCTTCTGGCCTGCCCTCGCGGGGGTGCTGCTGATCGCGCTGCTGCTGCCCCAGGGGCCGCTGACCACGCGCGCGTGGCGCATCGTGCGCGTGGGTCTCGCGCTGTATGCGCTCGTGCTGATCGGTTCGTTCGCGCTCAAAACTCCCGTCGGCGGCAACGCCGCGCGCCTCGGCCCGGCGCTGGCCGCACCATTGCTCGCCGGAGTGCTGTGGGACGGACGGCGCAAAGCGCTGTACATGCTCGCGCCGGTGCTCCTGTACTGGCAGCTGAACACCCCGATCGGCGACCTGTCCCTGGTCTCGGGCCAGCAGTCGGCGAACGCCTCCTACTACGCGCCCCTGCTGTCCGAGCTGCAGCGGCTGCGCCACGATGCCCCTACGATCGTCGAGGTGCCGCTGACCGCCGGCCACTGGGAGGCCGCGTATGTGGCCGGTCACGACGGTGTCTCGCTCGCCCGCGGCTGGGAGCGTCAGCTCGACACGCGCTACGCCGCCCTGTTCTACCGCCCGGGGCTCACCGCGTCCGCCTATCGCTCGTGGTTGCGCGAAAACCGCGTCGTCTACGTCGCGCTCCCGGACGCGCGCCTGGACTACGCCGGACAGGCCGAGGGAGCACTCGTGGCCCGCGGGCTGCCCTATCTGCGCGAAGTGTGGCATTCCGCGCACTGGCGACTGTACCGGGTGATCGGCTAGGAGGTCTCTGCGCAGATGCTCGCCGCATCGTGCGGCCTCGCGCGAGCCCGGGCGGGGATGTCCTACCGGGGCATCGTCTAGGCTTCAGCATCAGATGCTCGCCCGCGTTCGTGTCCTGCAGGCGCGCCTGCTGCCGCAGGGATGGCTGGATGTGCTGCGCCAGGTCGCCCTGTTCGCCGTGGCCTACCTCGCCTACCGGCTGGTGCGCGGCCTGGTCGAGGGCGACGCCAACGCCGCGTTTGCCCACGCGCGCGACGTGATCTCGATCGAGAGCACGTTGCATTTCTTTGTCGAGCCCTCGGTGCAGGCGTGGGCGTCGGGCAGCCGCGTGCTGATGGACTTCTCCAGCTGGCTGTACGTCAACGCGCAGACGACGGTCACGGTGAGCGCGCTCGTGTACCTGTACGTGCGCCACAACAAGAACTTCTACTTCGTGCGCAACATGTTCATGATCGCGATGGCGATCGCGCTGATCGGCTACACCGTGTTCCCGACCGCCCCGCCGCGGTTCATGCCCGAGTGGGGCTTCATCGACTCGGTCTCGGACTTCACCGGCGTGCACGTCTCCCATGCCAGCGCCTCGATGACCGCACTGTTCAATCCCTACGCCGCCGTGCCGTCGATGCACGTCGCGTTCGCGCTGATGATCGGCTGGCCTCTCGCGCGCCTGGCGCGCCATCGCATCGTCAGCGTGCTGTGGCTGCTGTACCCGTTCCTGATGGCGTTCGTGATCGTCGTCACCGCCAACCACTTCATCTTCGACGCGATCCTCGGCGCGCTCACCGCCGGGGCGTCCGCCTACGGCGCGACCTGGCTCGCGCGAGCCCGGCCCGCGGTGTGGCGGTTCTCCGGCGCAGCGACGCCAGCCCCCGCCGGAGCCGGGTGGAGCGCGCCCGCCGGCGCGCCGGCGTTCGCAACCGTCCGCGAGGGGACGCACGGATGAGCGAGTCCGACAGCTCGCCAGGCGCGACCGGCAGCTCCACCACGACCATGGCCCCCCGCCGCGAACCCCCGCCGCGCCGCCTGCGCCGCGGGGCCTACCGCACGCGTCCCCGGCGCGCGCGGGCTCCGATCGGAGCGGGAGAACGACGCGAGCTGGTGCGCAACCGCCTGATCGAGTCGCGCCTGACCCCCAACGCGATCTCGCTCACCGGCTTCGCACTGAACCTGCTCGCGGCGGCGCTCGTATGGGAGCAGCTGTTCTTCCTCGGCGGCGTGGCGTTCGTCGTCGGCTCGATCATGGACACGCTCGACGGGCGCTACTCGCGCATGTCGGGCAAGGGCACCCCGTTCGGGGCGTTCCTGGACTCGACGCTCGACCGCATCGAGGAGGGGATCGTGCTGACCGCGGTGGTCGGGTACTTCGCGCTGCAGGGCGATCGCGTCGCCGCGGCCGCAGTCGTCGTCGCGGTGCTCGCCTCGCTGATGGTGTCGTATACCCGCGCGCGCGCCGAGGCGCTCGGCGTCGAGTGCAAGGTCGGGATCGCCACCCGCCCGGTGCGTGTCGTGATCCTCTCGATCGGCCTGATCTTCGCGCGCGGCGCCTCGCTCGGGAACTTCCAGCTGCTGGCCCCGGCTGTATACGTGCTGGCGGCACTCAGCCTGATCACGGTCGCCCAGCGCATCGCTCACGTGCGCCGGGAACTGCTGGCGGCTGCGTGACTTGCGCGGGGCGTGTGTGACCTGATGCGCTCGGCGGGGTAGGTACCAAGTCAGCCCGGTCCGGCATCCCCCCGCCACGCTTTGAGAGGATTGACCCTCCAGACTCCCTTGACCGGGCCTCTGCTCCGCTCCCAGGAAGGAAACTCGACTTGACCCCCACTCATCACAGCAATGGCGCCGGCGCGGGCGCCCGCAGCGAAAACGGCGCCGCCCAGAACGGCGCGACCGAAGCCGGGAGACACTCGCCTTTGGCGAGCATCCCCGTTTCGGCCAGCTACCAGCGCGAGACGGTCCGCGTCGCGATCGTCGGCGTCGGCAACTGCGCCTCGGCGTTCGTCCAGGGCGTCCAGTACTACCGCGACGCCGACCCGAGCAAGGACGTGCCCGGTCTGATGCACGTGGACCTCGGCGGCTACCACGTGCGCGACATCGAGTTCACCGCCGCGTTCGACATCGACCGCACGAAGGTCGGCCGGGACCTGGGCGAAGCCATCTGGGCCGGCCAGAACAACACGATGAAGTTCGCGAAGGGGGCGGGCGGGGTTCCCAAAAAAATGGGCGTGCCCGTGTATCGCGGCATGACCCACGATGGGCTCGGCAAGTACCTCAAAGAGAAGATCGTCAAGGCGCCCGGCGAGACCGCGGACATCGTGAAGATTCTGAAGGACACCCACACCGACGTGGTCGTGTCCTACCTGCCCGTCGGCTCCGAGCAGGCGACCAAGTGGTACGTCGAGCAGGTCCTGGAGGCAGGCTGCGGGTTCGTCAACTGCATCCCGGTGTTCATCGCGCGCGAGGATTACTGGGACAAGCGCTTCAAAAAGGCGGGGTTGCCGATCGTCGGCGACGACATCAAGTCCCAGGTCGGGGCCACGATCGTGCATCGCACGCTCGCGCGCCTGTTCGCCGACCGCGGCGTGAAGATGCTGCGCACCTCCCAGCTGAACGTCGGCGGGAACATGGACTTCTACAACATGCTCGAGCGCGAGCGGCTGGAGTCCAAGAAGATCTCCAAGACCAACGCCGTCACCTCGATCATGGACCACGAGCTCCCGCCCGAGGACGTCTACATCGGCCCGTCCGACTACGTTCCGTGGTTGACCGACCGCAAGTGGGCGCACATCCGCGTCGAGGGCCAAGCGTTCGGCGACGTGCCGCTGAATGTCGAGATGAAGCTCGAGGTCTGGGACTCGCCCAACTCGGCGGGGATCGTGATCGACGCCGTGCGCTGCTGCAAGCTCGCGCTCAACCACGGCCTCGGCGGCCAGCTGGACGGGCCGAGCTCCTACCTGATGAAGTCCCCGCACAACCAGCGCCCCGACGACCAGGCGCGGGCTGAGACGGAGAAGTTCATCGCGAAGTACGCCGGACGTCCCGGCACCCGCCGATCCACCGGCGCGAAGACGGCGGGGGACGGGCGGCCAAGTCTGCCGCGGCGCGACCCAAAGCCAAACCCACCGCCAAGGCGAGCGTCGCCAAATAGGGCTCGCGGTCCGGTGGCGCCCATGGCGCGTGGCAGACCCCGGCAGGCGGCGGTTGGATAATGACGGGAGCAATGATCTCGTCAGAGCGGTTCGCTATCGCCCATGTGACCCCGTACCCGTGGGAGGCCCAGGACAACGAGGTCAACGCGCATGTACGCCGCGTAGCCGAGGGACTGTCGCGGCGCGGGCACCGCGTGCTGATCCTCGCCCCATCGCGCTCGCAGGAGCGCGTGCAAGCCTCGCGCCGCGCGCTGCGGGCCGCGCGTACAGGGGGAGCCCCCGGATCTCTGCTGGAGGGGACCGACGGCGGCACGCCCAGGGTGATCGCCGTCGGCGAGGTGCTGGATCTTCAGGCGCGCTCGGGTTCCGGCAGATCTCCGCGCCGGCGCACACCGGCGCTGCCGATCGACGTGGCACGCACGATCGAGGAACTGCTGAGCACGGTCGGGCTGGACATCGTGCACGTGCACGAGCCGTTCGCGCCGAGCACGTCCAACGCGGCGCTGCGCCACTCGCGCGCGCTGAACGTCGGCTCGTTTCATTTCGCCGGCGAGCGCCTGATCTCGACGCTCGTGGCGCGCCGCTTCGTGGAGAGCTTCTTCGGGCGTCTGGACGCCCGCACCGCGAGCCTGCCAGCCACGGCCGAGCTGATGGCCCGCCAGTTCGGAGGCGAGTACCGCCTCGTTCCCGACGGCGATGGCGCGGCCGCCGAACTGGAGGAGATCTATCGGGGGCTAGCGGGGCGCCGTCACGATCCCAAGGGCGAGGAGGCGCTGAGAGGGCGGCTGGCCGGACGCCCACTGATCGACGTGGACCTGCACATGCACACCGACCACTCCCACGACTGCGCGACCCCCGTCGAGGTGCTGCTCGCGACCGCACGCGCCCGGGGCCTGGGCGCGATCGCGGTGACCGACCACAACGAGATCTCCGGCGCGCTGGCCGCCCGCGAGCTCGCGCGGGAGATGAATGACCTGAAAGTAATCGTCGGCGAGGAGGTCAAGACGGCCGGGGAGGGAGAGGTGATCGGCCTGTTCATCGAGGAGCTCATCCCGCGCGGGATGAGCCTGGAAGAGACCGTCGCTGAGATTCGCCGTCAGGGCGGGCTCGTGTATGTGCCCCACCCGTTCGACCGGCTGCACTCGGTGCCCGACTATGAGCACCTGCTGAAGATCGTCGCCGACGTCGACGCGATCGAGGTGTTCAATCCGCGCGTGGCGATCGGCGCGTTCAACGACGAGGCGGCGCGATTCGCCGCGAAGTACCGGATCGTCGCGGGCGCGGGCTCGGACTCGCACGTCGCCCAGGGCCTCGGTTCGGTGCGGATCGGGATGCGCGAGTTCGACGGCCCAGCCGAGTTTTTGCAATCCCTGCGCGACGCCGAGATCGTCACCCGCCCCACCAGCCTGCTGTACGTGCAGGCGCTCAAGTTTTTGCAGACCCGCGCCACCCCCCCCTCCGCGCGCCGCGCCAGCCGGGCGCGACGGGTCAAGCGCGCGATGGGCGGCAGCAGGCGATCGTGATCATCACCTGCATCCGGGGCGGTCGAGGGTCAAGCGGGGCGCGGATCGAAAGGCCCGCCCACCCCGCGTGGCGTGCTGGCCGATCGGAGATCCCGTCGATCTCCGATCGGTACGCGAGCGACCGAGGACAAAGCATCCGCGAAGGCCATCGGCCGCCCCGCAAGTAAGGGTGCAGCGTCAAGGACAACTACCGCGGCCGTCAAAACCCTCGGGGTCGATGCCTGTAACCGATGATGAGATCCGCGAGAAGTACCTGGAGCGCGCCATCCGCGAGCTGAACTCGCTGACGCGCGAGCTGCAGTCCTGCCCGCACTGTCCCCGCGGCAACCTGATGCCGGTGCTCGGCTCCGGCCATCCCCAAGCCGACGTGATGCTGCTCAAGTACGCCCCCCAACCCTCGGAGATCGAGGAGGGCGTCGCGTTCTACGGCCGCGCCGGCGGCGCGCTGATGAAGTCGCTCAAGCGCCTTCAGATCGACCCGCTGGCGGTGTACGGCACGCTGTGCGTGAAGTGCCCGCTCAGCGACGCCTCGCTCGCCGATTTCGCGTGCGTGTCGCGGGTCGTCGAAGAGATCGCGATCGTGCAGCCGCGGATCGTCGTCGTGATGGGCGCCGACGCGCTCACCGCCCTCGGCGAGATGGACATCCCGCTCGCACGCGAGCTTCGGCCACGCCTCGGTGAGATTCAGCAGCTGACGCCGACGATCGACGCCCTGTACGTCCCGAACATCGATGATTCGCTGGATGAGACCGACTCCAAGCGCGCGTTCTGGGCGGCGTTCCGCGCGCTCGGGGATTGGTACGCGGCGCAGCCGCCTTATTGATTGATGTTCCGGGCGGCGCATGCGCCGCCCGGCGGAGGCGTACATGTACGCCTCCGTGACAAGGCCGCATGCGGCCTTGTCGGCCACGCCGCATGCGGCGTGGCCCTCAGATCTCCAAGACGATCTTGCCGAGCTTGCCGCCCGCCGCGAAGCGCTCGTAGGCGGCGGCGGCTTCGTCCAGCGAGAAGGTCGCGGCGATCGGCACGCGCAGCGCGCCCGTGTCGAACAGGGGCAGCACCTCGTGTTCCAGGCTGCGAGCAGTGAGGGCTTTCTCCTCCAGCGGACGGGCACGCAGCGTGGAGCCGTGCACGCGCGCGCGCTTGCCCATCAGCGCGAGCAGGTTCAGCTCGGCCTTTACGCCCGCGGAGACACCGATCACGCAGATGCGCCCGCTGCTCGCCAGGGCGTTCAGGTTCTCCGGCATGTTGGGCGCGCCGACCAGCTCCAGGACCACGTCGAACGGGCCGCGCTCGGCGAAGTCCTCCGGCGGGATCGCATCGGCGCCCAGCGCGGATACCTGCTCGCGCAACTCCTCGCGACGCACGGTCGCGGTCACGCGCGCACCGGCGGCCCGTGCGAGCTGAATCGCCGCGACGCCCACTCCTCCGGCGCCGCCGTGCACGAGCAGACGCTCGCCGGGACGCAGCTCGGCCTGGGTGAAGATCGCGTCGTGGGCGGTCGTGAACACCTCCGGCAATCCGCCCGCCCCGGGCCAGTCGAGCGTCGCGGGGACCGGCATCAGCACGCGCTCGTGGACGACGGCCAGCTCCGCCTGAGCGCCGCCCCCGACGATCGCCATCACGCGCTCACCCTCGGCGAACCGTCCGGCGCCCGGTCCGAGCGCGCGCACCTCACCCGCCAACTCCATCCCGGGTATGTCCTGCGGCGAGCCCGGGGGCGCCGGATACAGGCCGCGGCGCTGCATCATGTCCGCCCCGTTCAGCCCCGCCGCGCGCACTCCCACCAGCACCTCCCCGGCGCCCGGTATCGGGTCCGGGTGCTCCTCGATCACGATCTCCTGCTCACGGATGGTGACAGCGCGCATCGTGCGTAAGCCTATCCGCGCTCCAGGAGCGCCACGCACTCGATGTGATGCGTTTGGGGGAACATGTCCACGGGGCGAACCCTCCTCAGCGTCCATCCCGCATCGACCAGCTCAGCCGCGTTGGGCGCAAGTGTCGTGGGGTTGCAGGAGACATACACGATCCGCTTGGGCGACGCCTCGACTATCCGCCGCACGACTTTCTTGGAGAGCCCGGCGCGGGGCGGATCCACGACGAGCACGTCGGGGCGTCCGGCGCGCTGCACGAGCTCGGGCAGGGCGAGGCGGGTGTCGCCGGCGAAGAAGTGGACGTTGGTCACCTCGTTACGGCGGGCGGAGGCGATCGCGTCGGCGACGGCCTGCTCGACGAGCTCGATCCCCCACAGCTCTCCCGCGCGCGGGGCGAGTGTGAGCGCGATCGTGCCGATGCCGCAGTACAGGTCATACACGCGCTCCCAGCCCTGCAGTCCCGCATACTCGCCGACGACGCCATACAGCAGCTCGGCCATCTCGGTGTTCGTCTGAAAGAACGCTTCCGAGGAGATCCGCAGGTCGAGCTCGCCGAGGCGCTCGGGCAGCTCGGCCTCGCCCCACACGAGCTCGGTCTCACCACCGGCCGTGGTCTCCGCGAGGCTGCGCGAGCGCGTCCACAGGACGCCGCTCAGACGCTCGCCCAGCGCGTCGCTCAGCGCCAGTGCGAACCCGCTCGCGTCGAGCTCGCCGTCGGTGCTCACGAGCCTGACCTGCAGCTGCTCGGTGCGCCGGCCCTCGCGCACCACCAGGTTGCGCAATCGTGCGCGCCCATCCGGACCAGGCCCGGTGCGCTCATGCCGCGCGTGGCGGTCACCGCCGCGAGCATGCGCTGCATCGGGTGGGCCGAGCGCGGTCTCATCATCCCCGCCGTGACGCTGTCCGTCTCCTCCGCCGCGCTCTGGCCCGCCATCCCCTCGTCCACTGCGCTCCCAGGCGGTCAAGCCCTGCTCGCGACACCAGCTCAGCGCCAGCTCGCGCGCGCGGTTGCCCTGCTCGGAAGCCAGCAGGCAGTCCTCGATCGGAGTGACCCTCCTGCCGCCCGCGGAAGCATGAAACCCGCAGACCAGCTCGCCGTCCTCGCCCATCCCGAACGAGTACTCGAGCTTGTTGCGGTAACGCCACTGCTGCAATGCCGGCACGATCTCCTGCAGCTCAAACCCGTCCAGCCGCCCGATCCTGCGCAGCGCCTCGTCCACCTGACCGCGCTTGATCTGAAGCTGGCGCTCGTACGGCAGCACCTGCCAGGGCACGCCGGGATGATCGGCGGTCGGTGGGATGCGCTCGGGGCTTGGCTCGAGCACCTCGATCGCTCGCGCGTGCGCGTAGGAGCGCTTGCGCTTGTAGACCAGCGCGCGTACGCGATCCCCGGGCATCCCGCCGGCCACGAACACGACATAGCCCTCCTCGCCGAGCCGGGCAACGCCCTCTCCGCCGAAGGCGAGCGAGTCGATCCGAAGCTCCAGCTCATCGCCGCGCTCGGGGCGCGTCATGCCACCAACGCTCATGCCAGATCAACCGGCCCAACATGGACGCGCAGGGCAAGCTGGGCAAGGACGCAGTGAGCGTGGCGTGCTGGCCGAAACGGGGATGCGAGCGGAGCGAGTGTCTCCCGGCTTCGGTACGCGAGCGATCGAGGACGCAGATCCAGCGCCGCCATGCGCGTTCATGTCAGCAGCTCGAGCAGCGCCTTTTGCGCGTGGCGGCGGTTCTCGGCCTGATCCCAGATGTGCTGGCGCTCGCCATACAGGACCTCCGCAGAGATCTCCTCGCCGGGGTGCGCGGGCAGGTCGTGCATCGCAAACGCGCCCGGGGCAGCCGCATCGAGCAGCGCGTCGTCGAGCATGTAGGGCGCGAGCGCGACGCGGCGCTCGGCCGCGGTGGTCTCGTCGCCCATGCTCACCCACACGTCCGTGTACACCGCCTGTGCGCCCTCCACCGCCGCGCGGGGATCGGTGTGCAGCGTGAGCGTGCCCGTTGCTCCATCCGGCGCGGGCAGCGACGCCTGCTCGTCCAGCGTGTAGCCGGGCGGCGAGGCGACCGCCACGTGCATACCCGCGAGCATGCCGAGCAGCGCCAGCGAGCGCGCGACGTTGTTGCCGTCACCGACATACGCGACCCGGACGCCCTCGAGCGCTCTATACGCCTCGCGCAGCGTCAGCAGGTCAGCCAATCCCTGGCACGGGTGGTGCAGCGCCGTGAGCATGTTCACGACCGGCACGCCGCTGTATTGCGCCAGCTCCGCCAGCATCGCGTCGGGCCCGGTGCGCACCCCCACCGCGGCCACGTGCCGAGATAGGACGTAGGCGGTGTCACGCAGCTCCTCACCGCGTGAGAGCTGCAGCTCATCCGCGCGCAGCACGACCGGATGGCCGCCCAGCTCGTGCACCCCCGCCTCGAACGACAGCCGCGTGCGCGTAGAGGGCTTCTGGAAGATCAGCGCGACGCTGCGTCCGGCGAGTGCTTGTGAGGACAGCGGCGCGGCCTTCAGCTCCAGCGCGCGGTCGAGCAGCGCGTTCAGCTCCGCGGCCGTGAGCTCCGCTCCTGTGAGGAAATGGCGTGTAGGCATCGGACGGGCCAGTCTAGGGGTCCAACCCAAAGCAGCTGCAAACCAGCGTGGAAAGGCGGGTTTGGGGTTGCCGGCCCGCCGTGCGGTATGAGATGGTAGGCATACGTGAACCGCCGAGAAAGGATCGTCCCAATGAGAAGAGGTCTACCTGCCATCGCGATCACCTGCTTCGCGCTGCTGCTCGCGGCCGGCTGTGGATCGAGCGGCTCCAGCTCCAGCGCGACCACGGCCACCACGTCGAGCACATCGACCTCGGGCGGGTTGAAAGCGGACACGACGCCTAAGTACGCCGCCCCGTCCTCCTCCTCGCCCGTGCAAAGCGGGACTGTGCAGGTCGCCTACCGCAACATCGCGATCAATCCCGACACACTCAAGGTGAAGGTCGGCAGCACGATCAAGTGGACGAACTACGACTCGGTCGAACACAACGTCACCAGCGAGGGCGGCGTGGCGAAATTCGCCTCCAAAGACTTCGGCGAAGGCGGCACCTACGAAATCAAGGCGAACAAGCCGGGGATCATCCACTACGAGTGCACGATCCACCCGGCGTCGATGAACGGGACGATCGAAGTCGTGAAGTAGGCGACTGTCGGCAAGCGCACCGATCTGCAAAACATCCGGGAGGGGGCACAGGGGGAGGGCCTGCCCGGGCGGGAGGGCCCTCCATACATTGCGGGACGATCGAAGTCGTGAAGTAGACCTCAGCCGCGCACGGCGGCTTTGACTTCCGCGCGAAGCGTGTCGCTGGCCTCGTATCGGACCCTGCCTGCACGGCCACGCCGCACAACCAGGCCCGCATCCACCAGGCGCCGGAAGTCCACGCTCGCAGTCGCCGGCGAGACCTCCGCCTCACTCACGTAGAGCGCTCGATCTGAGCCTCCGACGAGACTTTGCTCGAGGGCGATGACCAACCGATCCGGCCAGTTTCGTCCCTCGACGAGGCGCTCGAGCAGGGACCACCGAGCACCGGCCTCCTCGATCTGCGCGATTCGCCTGCGTACCTGCGCGAGATGAGCCTCGACGCAGAACTCCACCCAGCCGGTGGCATCTCCTTGCTTTGGCTGGTAGGTGCCACCGTGCGCCCTTTGCAGTGCTGCGTAGTAAGCGTGGGTGTGCTCCCCGAGGTACTCCTCGATCGAGCCAAACTCCGGGGACATCCGGCCCTCGCGGGCAAGGACGAGAGACTGGACGATCCGGGAAACACGTCCATTGCCGTCACGGAACGGATGAATCGAGACAACATGCAGATGCGCCATCGCGGCTCGAACGACAACAGGCGCGTCCAGATCGCCGTTCTGGAGCCAGTCGATCACCTCTCCCATCAGGGTCGGCGTGTCCACCGCGGGCGGCGCCTCATAGACCAATTGCCCGTCATCATCCGTGATCCCAACAGGGCCAGTTCGCCAGAGACCAGGGTTAGCCTCGCGTTGAAAGTGACACGCGTCGAAGTGCAGATCGAGCAGCACCCGGTCGAGCCAGAGAAACGCCGGGTCGCCGGCCATAACGCCGACATGGTCCATCGCACGCCCGTAGCACGCGACCGCCATGCGATTGACATCCTCGGGATCGGGCTGCTCACCTCCGCTGACGAGCGCGAGCGCTTCTTCGGGGGACACATGAAACCCCTCGATCGAAGTCGAGCTCTCTACCGACGTCGCGCGAACGAGGCGGCGCAGGGCGCCCATCCACAGAATCGAGCGTCCGGCCTCATGGCCCAACCGCTCCCGCAGACCGTCTAGCTCATGCAGACGCTCAGCCAGCTCAGGGGTTATCTCAGGTGTCGCGATCAACATGCCTAACATTATAGACGAATATACGTATATTCGTCTAGACGTATGATCGTCTAGACGATCATACGTCTAATCAAAGTCTGGCAGGCCCGCATCGGATGTCGAGGCAGTCGCGTAACGCCGACGAGGTATCCGGCCTGCCGTGCGTGCCAGGCGCCCGGCCTGCACGGCGTGGCGCATCGCGCGGGCCATGCGCACGGGGTCCTGCGCACGGGAGATCGCCGAGGCGGCCATCACCGCGTCGCAGCCCAACTCCATCGCGATCGCGGCATCCGAAGCGATACCCACGCCCGCGTCGAGCACGATCGGCACAGACACAGCCTCGCGGATGAGGCTGATGTTGTACGGGTTGCAGATACCCATGCCGCTGCCGATCGGCGACCCCAACGGCATCACCGCGGGACAGCCGACGTCGACCAGGCGGCGCGCGAGCACCGGGTCGTCGGTCGTGTATGGCAGGACGACGAAGCCCTCGTCGACCAGCTCCTCGGCGGCGCGTAGCAGCTCGGGGGCGTCGGGCAGCAGCGTGTCCTCGTCGCCGATCACCTCGAGCTTTATCCAGTCGGTCGCGAACGCCTCGCGCGCGAGCTTGGCCGTGAGCACCGCGTCGCGCGCGGTGCGGCAGCCCGCCGTGTTCGGCAGCAACTGCACGCCGGCATCGGCGAGCACGTCGATCAGCGAGCCGCGTGCGGCTGGATCCACCCGGCGCAGCGCGACCGTCACCAGTTCGCTGCCGCTGGCCGCGATCGCCGCGGCCATCAGCTCCAGCGAAGGAAACCCGCCCGTGCCGAGCAGCAGGCGCGAGCGCAGCGTCCGGCCGGCGATCGTCAGGGCCTCGGCGTCGAGTGCGCCTGACGACACGTCCGGTTGCGAGCCATTGCGGCCGGTCGCCGTCGATGTCGTTGAGTCCGTCCCGGTCAGCTCCTCGGACACGCTCATCCTCCCTGCATCGCCGTGAGCACCTCGACCCGCGCGTCCTGCGCGAGCGCGAACGTCTCCCATCCGGCCCTCGGCACCACCTCGCCATCGACGGCCACGGCCACGCCACGGGCGTCGGGGGATAGGCCGAGACGGTCGAGCACGCCGGCCACTGTCTCGCCTGAGCGGAGATCCACATTCTCGCCGTTGACCACGATCACGCGCCTGCTCCCGCATGAGAAAAGCTTCCCGCCCCCCGCGAATCGAGGGCGACGGATGCGAAGCGGCTGGGATCGCAGGCAGCGATGAGCGATTCAGACCACCCCCGTGGATCTCCGGTGAGCGCTGCCACTACCAGCTCAGCGGTAAGCGGTGCCAGCAGGATGCCGTTGCGATGGTGGCCCGTAGCCCACATCAGTCCCTCCAGCGCACCGCGCCCGATTACCGGCGCATTGTCCGGGGTGCCGGGGCGCAGCCCCACCGACAGCTCCTCGATCTGCAACTCGTCGATCCCCGGCACGAGCTCGCTCGCGTCGCGCAGCAGCTCATACACCCCGCCGGCGGTGGGAGTCAACTCGAATCCCTGTTCCTCGACGGTCGCCCCGAGTGCGTATCTGCCGTCCGCGCGCGGTACCAGGTAGCCGCCCTCGAAGCGCACCACTCCTCTCAGCAGGCCCGGGCCGGCGGGATCGCGCAGGCGCAATATCTGGCCCTTCACCGGACGCACGCGAACCTGCGCGACGACGGGCAGACCTTCGATCTGGCCGGTCCACGGCCCGGCGGCAAGCACGACCCGATCGGTGCTCACACGCTCGCCCCCCCGAAGCAGAAGACCCGTCACCTGTCCCCTGGCGCCGTCCAGTTCGACCGACTCGACCGGAGCGTGCTCACGGATGTCCACCCCGGCGATCTCACACGCCCGGCGCAGCGCACCCAGCACAAGCCGCGGATCGACCGAGTGATCGTCCGGCGCTTGGATCGCCAGTCGCACTGTCGGCGCAAGCCCCGGCTCACGCTCGCGCGCGGCGCTCGCGCGCAACCGCTCGGTGCGCAATCCGAGCGACTGGCGAAACGCGAGCTGGCGCTCCAGCTCGCGCGCCTCGTCCTCGTCGCGCGCCACCACGAGGGTGCCTGTCTGAAGCAGACCCACTTCCGTGCCCGTCGCCTCCTCCAGCTCGGCCGCGAACCCCGGCCACATCTCCGCCGAGCGCTGCCCCAGCTCCAGCAGCCTCCTGCCCGCCGCACCGAACTCGGCCTCGGCCACCGGCGCGAGCATTCCGGCCGCGACATATGACGTACCCCGGCCGACCGTGTCGCGCTCCAGCAGCGTTACCAACAGTCCTTTCTCGCACGCGCGCCATGCGACAGCCAGGCCGATGATCCCCCCGCCGACAATCACGACATCGGGCGATTTGGCATGCTCGGGCATGAGGTTGATGCTAGTCCGGTGTCAGACTCAGCGGGAGTGTCCGTCAACGACCTTCGCGCAGACCGTCTCGCCCGTCTCGCCGCCGCGCGGCTGTATCTCGTATGCGACAGCGCGCCGGGGGGCCGTGAGCTATCTGAGCTGCTGCCCGCCGCGATCGCCGGAGGAGTGGACGTCGTGCAGCTGCGCGACAAGGATCTGGGCGACGAGGATCTGCTTTCAGTCGCGCGTCGTGCGCGCGCGATATGCGAGCGGCACGGTGCGCTGTTCATCGTCAACGACCGGCCCCTCCTCGCGCGTGACTGCGGCGCGGATGGCGTCCACGTCGGGCAGGAGGACATGCCGGTGGCCGAGGTCCGGGCCCTGATCGGACCGAACATGCTGATCGGGCTCTCAACCCATGCACCTGCCGAGATCGACGCCGTCGCCACGGATGCACCGGTCACCGCTGATGGCTCTGGTCCCGGAGCCCCCGACTCGCCGTCTGCCGGCCCCGACTACATCGGTGTCGGTCCCGTCCATGCCACCCCGACCAAGCCCGGTCGCCCCGCCGTGGGCACGGAGCTCGTGCGCTACGCGGCCACCCACGCGCCCGTGCCGTTCTTCGCGATCGGCGGGCTCGACGCACACAATCTCGGCCAGGTGCTCGCCGCCGGCGCCCGTCGAGTATGCGTGCTGCGCGCGATCGCGGACGCTTCCGACCCTGAGCATGCGGCGCGCGAGCTGCGCGGACTGATCGACCCTGATCCTCCGGAGATCTGACGTGGAGCAGCCCATCCGCGTGCCCGGCCCCGACGGCCCCGACTTCACAGCCAAGCCTCCGGCCGGAGATGAACAGTCAGGTGGGACCAGCGCCGGCGATACCCCACGTCCATCGCGTGATGAGCTCGCCCGCGCCACCCTGGAGCCCCTGCGCGAGGACGAGCGGCCGATAGCTCTCCTCGTCGCCGTGGCCGTTGCCATAGTGCTCGCGCTCGCGACGATCGTCGGTGCGTTGACGATCCACGGCCTCAGTCGTCACGGCGGCTCGCTGCCGGGCGGGGTGTTCCTCGCGTGCGTCTTTGCACTGCTCGCGCTGGGTATGTACCGGCGCCGCTACTGGGCGGTGCTCGGCTTCGAGGCGCTGCTCACATTTCAGATCCTCGTGACGTCGCTCGCGCTCGTGGTCGCCTCCACGCTGCTCGCCGCGGGGATCTGCCTACTCTCGGTCGTGCTCTCGGGTTGGCTGTTCTGGAAGCTGATCAGGGTCATGGGGCGCATCCAGGCCGGTGAACGGACGTAGCCCGCGCCCATCCCGTGCCGCGCCCGGCTCGTCCATACGCCTATCCCGTCCACGCGCCTGGCTTCGATAGGCTCAGCGCCACATGGCTGAGACCTCCTACGACACGATCGTGATCGGCTCCGGACCGGGTGGCTACGTGGCCGCGATCCGCGCCGCGCAGCTCGAACGGAAAACCGCTGTCATCGAGAAGGGGGCCGTCGGCGGACGCTGCCTGAACTACGCGTGCATCCCCGCCAAGGCGCTGCTGCGCTCGGCCGACCTGCTCTCGGAGATCCGCGACGCCGAGGAGTATGGGCTGCGAGTCTCGGGCGTCGAGGTCGACTATGGCGCCGTGCAGGCCCGGCGCGAGCGGGTCGTTTCCACCCTCACCGGGGGGGTGGCGGGACTGTTCAAGAAAAACGGGATCGACCTGATCGCGGGCGCGGCCGCGCTCGGGCCGCGTGGCGGCGCCGGCTCGGATTCCGGCGGATCTGTGACCGTCCGCGTCGACGACCGTGAGCTGAGCGCGAGCACCGTGATCCTCGCCGCCGGCTCGGTTCCGCGCGCGATACCCGGTGTGGAGCTCGGCGGGCGCGTGCTCGGCACCGAGGAGGCATGGGCTCTGGCAGAGCTCCCCGCGCGCCTGGCGGTCGTCGGCGCCGGCGCCTCCGGCGCCGAGATCGCTTCGGGGTTTGCGCGCCTGGGCAGCGAGGTGCTGCTGCTCGAGGCGCTCGACCGCGTGCTGCCCAGCGAGGACGCTGATATCTCGCGCTTGGTCGAGCGTGGCCTGCGGCGCCAGTCGATCGGGGTGCACACGAGCACCCCGATCGAGTCCGTGCAGCCGTCGGACTCCAGCGTCACGTTCACCTACGGCTCGGACTCCGCCGAGGTCGACTACCTCGCGATCGCCGCCGGTCGCGGCCCCGACATCCAGGCGCTGGGCCTGGACGGGGCGGGCGTGGAGCTGGACGAGCGCGGCCTGGTCAAGGTCGACGGCGCACTGCGCACGACCGCGCCGGGCGTGTATGCGATCGGCGATCTGGTGGCGGGTCCCGCGCTCGCGCACAAGGCCTCCGACGAGGGCATCATCGCCGTCGAGGATTCCGCCGGCCTGCAGACCCATCCGCTCGCCTACATCGACATCCCCCGCGCCACGTTCTGCACGCCGAACGTGGGCTCGTTCGGGCTGACCGAGGCGCAAGCACGCGAGCAGGGCTATGACGTCGTCGTCGGCAAGGTCCCCTACGGCGCCGTCGGGGGCGGCACCGTCTACGGCGACCGCACCGGCCTGGTCAAGCTCGTGGGCGAGTCGCGCTACGGGGAGCTGCTCGGCGGGCACATCGTCGGCTCGCGCGCGACCGAGCTGATCCAGGAGCTCGTCAACGTGCGGGCGCTGGAGGGTGGCTTCGCCGAGGTCGCCCGCACGATCCACGGCCACCCGACTCTCTCCGAGGCGGTGATGGAGGCCGGCCGCGCCGCCGACGGTTGGCTGATCCACGGCTGAGGCGGTTTGCGGGCCGCGCGACGGTTTGTGGCTCGCCCGACGGCCTGCGGTTCGTGAGGACTAAAGGCTTGATGTGGGTTTTTCGCCTTCTGCCGAGTGGGGGCAGTTGTGCAGGACGATGATGGGCGTTGACGGGTGCGATAGGGATAAAGACAGTGGATCTTGTACATAGTTTTAAACTCGGTATGACCATCGCTATACGCAGTTATTTTTTATAACAACACTCCCCCTTCCCACCCTTCATCCCTTTATATACTATTACTATAGTATTACTCAACTGTGGCTGATTTCCTGCCTCCCAACCCACATCAACCCTCTAACCTCGAACGCGATGCCTTCGCCGGACGCCGCGTTCTACTTCGACCTTGCCAGCCCGCTGGCCTATCTCGCCGCCGAGCAGATCCTGCACGCACTGGGCGGGCGGGCTCCAGTCACTGCGGAGTGGCAGCCGGTGCTCGCTCGTGAGCTGCCGGGCGCGGAGACCTTCGATGCATTCCGCTGTCGCGAAGAGGCAGACATCTTCCGCGTGGACACCGCTCGTCGCGCGCGCGAGCTGGGATTGCAGCCGCTGAAGTGGCCGATCCCTTTCCCCTTCGACAGCACGCTCGCGATGCTTGCCGCTACGTATGCCAAGTCGATCGGCCGTGCCGTGCCGTTCGCGCAGGCCGCGTTCCGCCAGGCGTTCGCCGGCGGGCGTTCGCTTGCAGAGCCCGACAACGTGCTGATCGCCGCCGCGGCGTGTGAGATGCATCCAGCCGCGGTGCTGCGGGGCACCGAGCTGACTTCGGTGCGCAAGCAGTTGCACTCCGCAACCGCGCTGGCCGCACGGGCCGGCGTAAGCGATGTGCCCGCGGTGCGCGTAGGTGAGCGCGTGTTCCTTGGCGAGCGCTCCCTCGCCGACGCCGCCGCCCATATGCGCGAGGCGATGGGCGACGGAGGTGACGCAACCCTCCCTGTGACATCCGTCCGGGCGCGATGAAGGCCAACCGCGCCTACCGCCTGATCGTCACGCGCGGCGGGCTAGCGCCCGCGCCACTGGCTGACGCGAGCCGGGTCGATCACATCGAGGTCGTCGAGATCGACGGTGGCGAGGTGGTCCTGTTCTGGGATCGCCAGCCACAGGCCGCCTCACGCATGGCGCGCATGCTGCGCGAGGAGATCTCCCAGCTGGAGGCCGAGGAGTTCATCGCGCGCTGGGCTGCCGTCGACGCGTAGCCGGCCGCTAATGTGGCCGTGATGGCCGAGGAGCGCGCTTTGGCAGCTGGTGTCGTGAGTCAGAAATTTGCTGGCGTTTCCCGGCGCCTGAACGCGCCTGACGCCCGCCGTCGCCGACCATGTGCTACCAGCACACTTGCCGGCGCCATCGAACGTCAGATCACGTCCATCCATCCGGCAAACGCTGACCAAATTTATGACTCAAGACACTAGCGACGAGGGCCCGGCGCCCGCGCACAGCGCGCTGCCGGAGCCCGCCCTCGCGCGCGAGTGGCTTGAGACGATGACGCTCATCCGCCGGTTCGAGGAGCGCGCGGGCGAGATGTATGCGCGGGCTCGTATCGGCGGCTTTCTGCACCTCTCGATCGGAGAGGAGGCGACGATCGTCGGGTCTGCGCGGGCCTTGCGCGAGCAGGACTACCTGATCTCGACCTACCGCTCGCACGGCAACGCGATCGCGCGCGGCACCCCGCCCGAGCGCGTGATGGCCGAGCTGTTCGGACGCGTCGACGGCTGCTGCGGAGGGCACGGCGGGTCGATGCACATGTTCGACTTCGAGCGCCGCTTCATGGGCGGCTACGGGATCGTCGGGGGCAACCTGCCGATCGGGGCGGGCATCGGGCTGAGCAGCGACTATCTCGGTCATGACGAGGTGACTTTGTGCTCGTTTGGGGACGGCGCCTCCAATCAGGGCACGTTCGGTGAAACCCTCAACCTCGCCGCGCTGTGGCGCCTGCCGGTCGTGTTCATGGTCGTCAACAACCAGTTCGGGATGGGCACCTCGCTCGGGCGCCACTCGGCTGTGACCGACCTACGGCGCAAGGGCGAGTCGCTCGGCGTCCCCGGGATGCGCTGTGACGGGATGGATGTGCTCGACACCTACACCGTCGTGGGCGAGGCGCTGCGACGCGTGCGCGAGGATCGCCGTCCATTGCTGGTCGAGGCCGTCACGTACAGGTTTCGCGGGCACTCGATGGCCGACCCCGAGGAGTACCGCACCCGCGAGGAGGTCGCGCAGTGGCGCGAGCGCGATCCGATCCCCCGCTTCGGCGATCTGCTCCAGCGCGAGGGCATTCTCGACGCGGCGGCGAGCGAGCTGATCGAGCGCGAGGCGGCCGAGCGCGTCGAGCGGGCTGTGAGCTTCGCCGAGGCCTCCCCTTTCCCCGCGCCGGAGTCGCTGTATGAGGACGTGTACGTGCTCGGCGAGCAGGTCCATGGGCGGTACCACGGATGAGCGCGCCGGGCTCGCACCGGGGCGATGTCGAGGGATGCGCGGCGCGCAGGAGACACACTGGGCGAGCCGAGAGACGCGCGGCGCGGAGAACGCACACCGGGCGGGCTGAGGGTCGCGCCGGGTCGGCGAGGGAGGCGCGCGGATGAGCGAGCTGCGCTATCGCGAGGCCCTGAACTTGGCGCTGGGAGAGGAGCTGCGCCGCGACGAGCGCGTCGTGCTGCTGGGCGAGGACATCGGCGTGTTCGGTGGCGCGTTCAAAGTCACCGAGGGCCTCTTGGAGGAGTTCGGCGAGCGGCGTGTGCGCGACACGCCGATCTCTGAGAACACGATCGTCGGCATGGGAGTCGGCGCCGCGATGACCGGCCTGCGGCCCGTGGTCGAGCTGATGACGATCAACTTCTCCCTGCTCGCGTTCGATCAGATCGTCAACCATGCCGCCCACATCCGCTACATGTTCGGCGGCCAGGTCTCTGTCCCACTTGTCATCCGCATGCCCCAGGGCGCGGGCCACCAGCTCGGCCCCACCCATTCGCACTGCCTGGAGGCGATGTTCCTGCACGTCCCCGGACTGCTCGTCGCCGTCCCGGCGACGCCCGCGGACGCCCGCGGCCTGCTCAAGACCGCGATCCGCGACGAGAACCCCGTCATCTTCATCGAGCACGAGTCGCTCTACGGCGTCCGCGGCGAGGTGCCTGACGATGCGGACACGCTCGTCGACTTCGGCCACGCGCGCGTCTGCCGCGAGGGCTCTGACGTGACGATCGTCGGCGTCTCGCGCATGGCTCTCACCGCCGAACGGGCGGCCACCACGCTCGCGGACGAGCACGGTGTGCAGGCCGAAGTGATCGATCCGCGCACGCTGCGCCCGCTCGACCTGGACACGATCCTCGCCTCGGTGCGCACCACCAACCGCTGCGTCGTCGTCGAGGAGGGCTGGCCTCACGGGGGAGTCGGAGCGAACCTCGCCGCGTTGATCTCAGAGCATGCCTTCGACGATCTCGACGCGCCCGTCGCACGGGTATCGGGCGCCGACGTGCCGATGCCCTACTCCAAGCCGTTGGAGGACATCGCCTATCCGCACGAGCCCCAGATCGTTGCCGCCGCACTGGCCACGCTCGGGTTGACGGCCGATCCGGGAGCCACCGCTGCGACTGTGCAGGGGGCACGCTGATGGCCGATGTCGTCATGCCGCGCCTGTCGGACACGATGGAGGAGGGCACGATCCTGCGCTGGCTCGTGCGCGACGGCGAGCCCGTGCATCGCGGTCAGGAGCTGGTCGAGATCGAGACCGACAAGGCGACGATGACCTACGAGTCCGATCTCGATGGCGTCATTCACCTTGTCGCGGCCGAGGGCGACACGCTGCCCGTGGGTGCGCTCATCGCGCGGGTGGGCTCGGATAATGCGGGCACGGTGCCGGGCGCCGCGGCCGAGACACCCACCGCCAGCGACACGCTCAGCCCGCACACTGGCGAGTCCGCCGCCGTTCAGCAGCCCGATGAGACCGTCCCCGCACCGCGCACCGAATCCCTCCGCGAGGCTATGCCGCCCACGGCGGCGGTGTTATCGGGCGATCCCGAGCCCGAGCCCGAGCGCGTCAAAGCGTCCCCCCTGGCGCGGCGCATCGCGCGGGAGAACGACATCGACCTGCACACGCTCACCGGCACCGGTCCGGGGGGGCGCATCGTCAGGGCCGACGTGCAGTCCGTCACCGACCGGGAGCCCGCCGCAGGCCCGCCGTCCGCCGAGGTGGGCGCAACCCCGCCACGAGCCGATGCAGGCGCTGTTGCGCCGCCACGAGCCGGGAGCCCCGCGAGTGTCACCACCGCCAAGGGTGAGACGACCGAGCTGGATCTCTCCCGCACCCAGCAGACGATCGCCCGGCGCATGGCTGAGTCCAAGGCCACGATCCCGCACTTCGCGCTGCAGACCGACATTGACATGCACGAGTGCGTCGCGCTGCGCGCCGAGCTGAAGCGCCTTGGCCGCACGGACGCGCCCACGTACAACGACATGGTCGTCAAGTCCTGCGCCCTTGCTTTGCGTGAGCACCCGCGCGCGAACTCGAGCTATCGCGACGGGCGCCTGCTGCTGCACTCGCGCGTGAACGTCGGCGTCGCGGTCGCGGTCGATTCCGACGGTCCCGCGGGCGGCGCGCTGATCGTGCCGACCGTGTTCGACGCGGACGTCCTGTCCCTGGGTGAGATAGCCCGTGAGACCCGTGCTCTGGCCACGCGCGTGCGTGACGGCTCGATCACCCCGCCCGAGCTGGGCGGCGGCACGTTCACGGTCTCCAACCTCGGCATGTTCGGTGTGACCTCTTTCACGGCGATCGTCAACCCGCCGCAGGCGGCGATTCTGTCGGTGGGCTCTGTCTCGCCGCGACCCGTTGTGCGCGAGGCTGGCGAGATCGTCGCCCGTTCCACGATGACCGTCACGCTCGCCTGCGATCACCGCATCCTCTACGGCGCCGACGCCGCCCGCTTTCTGGCCCGCATTCGCGAACTGCTCGAACAGCCCGCTTCGCTGACGCTGTAGAGCCCGTCCCGAGAAGAACCCCCGAAGCGATGTGTAGGTTTTTCGGCAGGGTTATCGCCTACCGCCCGATCATGCCGGCCCGAGGCCGACCGGCCCGGGAAAGGAGGTGATGGGATGGGTAATGCAGTAGCACTCATCTTGGCAATGGCGCTCTTGGTTACGGTCATCCGTAGCCAGACGTAGAGCCACCCAGCTCCGGCGGGAGTCGGCCCCGAGCCCGCCGGGGCGTATCTTTAACAAAGACGGGGCCCGGCAAGCCGGACCCCGCGAGGTGATGCGATGAGCAAGTCAACAGCGCTCATCTTGGCGTGGCCCCATTGTATCGAACACACGGCGGAATGACCCAAACGCGCCAACTTTCCGCCCACCGCCCCAATCCGCTCAGCAGGATGGATCTTGAAATCGCTGTGTCTTGCCCACGCGCCCTGCCGCGGTCACTGTGTCTTTGGCTCGCCACCCGCGCGGGCTCGGCCCCCCCACACATCACCCGAGAACGTGCAGCGCCAGGTCTCGGTAGAACTCCGCCGCGAACTCCAGGTCGCGTACGTCGATGCGCTCGTCCGCGCCGTGGATCAACGGAGCCGTCTCCAGCAGCGACTGATGGCGTTGAGGAAAGAACCCGTACGCGACACACTCGGGGAACGCCGCGCGGAAATGGCGCGAGTCGGTGAACCCGGGCAGGATCGTCGGGGCCGTGTGCGCGCCCGGGTCGTGCTCTGACACCCACTCCGATATAGCGTCCATCAGCACCGACTCCACGGGTGAGCTGTTGCCCACGATGCGCTCGGTGAACTCGATCCGGAACTGTGGGTGAGAGTCCATTCCGCCTTCCGGGTGGGTGGGAGTTGGGTGGGGACCCAATACCTCTGCAATCGCGCGCCTGACCTCCTCCTCGCCCAGGCCCGGGGGCACGCGACAGTCAATTTTCAGCACGGCCTTGCTGGGAATCACGTTGATCTTCTCCGACGCGCTGATCCGGGTCGGCGCGAACGTGACACCCAGCATCGGCTCGAACATCGTCGCCAGGCGCTCGTCGGCGCCGCGCAGCCGTGCGACCGAGCCGGCGGGATCTCCGGGGTCCTCGCCGATCGCCGCCAGAAACGCGCTCGGCACTTCGGTCAGCTCATACGCGGGCTGGCTTGCGCCCAGGCGCTCCAGCAGCGGCGCCATCTTCAGCAGCGCGTTCTCGCCCATGCTCGGCATCGACGCGTGCCCCGCGACACCGTCGGTCGTGACCGTGAACCGGAACACGCCCTTCTCGGCGCAGCACACCCCGTAGCGACGCGCGCCTCGATACTCGAACACACAACCCGCGCCCTCGTTGACGAGCATGTCGCAGCGCACCTTCTCGGGGTGCGTCTGCGTGATCCACTCCGCGCCGAGCGCGCCTCCCGTCTCCTCGTCGACGACCGCGACGATCAGCAGCTCCCCCGTTGCGGGTCGCCAGCCGGCGCGCGCCAGCGAGGCCGCCGCGGCGATCTCGGCGGCGACCTGGGACTTCATGTCCAGCGCGCCGCGACCCCACATGCAGCCGTCGGCGATGTCCCCCGACCAGGGGTCGTGCGTCCAGTCGGCCGGGTCGGCGAGCACCGTGTCGACGTGGCCGAGATAACACAGCGTCGGGCCGTCTCGTTCGCCCTTCAACCTTGCCACCAGGTTGGGGCGGCCGGGCTCGGCCCCCAGCAGCTCGCACTCGAACCCCGCTGCGGTCAGGTGCGCAGACAGATACTCCTGTGCGGTGCGCTCGGCGCCGGGCGGGTTGACCGTGTTGGACCGGATCAGCCGCCGCAGCAGCTCGGTGGTCTCACTCGCGAGGCTCGCGAGATCGGGGTCCGCGCCGAGTGTGGCGCTGGGTGCGTGCTCGGGTGCGCCTTTTGTGGTCATCGAACTTGGGCGGCACATTGTGTGGTCATCGAACTATCAACTCACGCGTGTGTGTACGCGCGCGCGTGGCTCGCGCTTTTTGTGCTGGATGCAGATCCCGGGGGGTGCATCGCTCATGCCGAGATCGTACGCTCCCTGACCCGCCGCGCGCCCGGCACCGCCGCCAGCAGTTCACGCGTATACGGGTCGCGGGGGGCACTGTACAGCTCGTCGTTGGACGCCAGCTCGACGATCTTGCCGTCATGCATGACCGCGATGCGGTCGCACATGTGTCTGATCACCGACAGATCGTGGGAGATGAACACCATCGTCAGACCGAGCTCGCGCTGGCACTCGCGCAGCAGGTTCAGCACCTGCGCCTGGATCGAGACGTCCAGCGCCGACACGGGCTCGTCGGCGATCAGCAGCTTCGGGCGCAGCGCCAGCGCTCTGGCGATGCCGATGCGCTGGCGCTGGCCGCCGGAGAACTCGTGCGGGTAGCGGTTGCAGTGCTCGGGGTTCAGCCCGACCGTCCGCATCAGCTCCTGCACCGCCTGTTTGCGCTTGGCGCGGTCGGGCTCGGTGCGGTGGATCTGAAGTGGCTCGGCCACGATCGAGCCGATCGTGCGGCGCGGGTTCAACGAGGAGTACGGGTCCTGGAACACCATCTGCATGTCGCGCCTGACTTGCTTCAGACTCTTCCCGCGCAGCGCCGTGATCTCGCGGCCCTCGAACCACACCTCCCCGGCGGTCGGATCCAGCAGCCTTGCGATCAGGCGCGCGGTGGTGCTCTTGCCCGAGCCGGACTCCCCGACGATGCCGAACGTCTCACCCGCGTATACGTCGAACTCGATGCCGTCCACGGCCTTGACCGCGCCGACGTTGCGTCGCAGCATCACGCCGCGGTCGATCGCGAACTCCTTGACGAGTCCCTTCACCTGCAGCAGCGGCTCGGGCGCGATTGCAGGGGGAGTGGGAGTTGAGTTTGCAAGTGGCGTGCCACGCGCGCGTGTGTGGCACGACGATTCAGCAGAGCTCATCAGCGGGGATTCGGCAGAGCTCATCCTGCCCTCCCCGGAGCATCGGCCCCAGCACCGGGGTCTTGGATGTTGGGTGTCGTTGCCGCGACGAGATCCCGTTTGGGGGCATGGCTCTCACGCAGCTCTCTCCACAGCCGCCGGCGCGTCTCGGGCTCCAGCAGGCACGCGACCCGGTGGTCGGGCTGGCCGGGAGTGGACAGCAGCTCGGGGTTGGTGCGGGCGTGCGCGGGCTGGGCATAGGGGCAGCGCGGGTGAAACCGGCAGCCCGGCGGGGGCGCCAGCGGGCTCGGGGGACTGCCGGGGATCGGCGTGAGCAGTTCCTCGCGCGGACCGTCGAGCGTCGGGATCGAGCGCAGCAGACCCCAGGTGTAGGGATGCTCGGGCGCGCTGAACACACGCTCGGCAGGGGCGCCCTCGACGATCTCACCGGCATACATGACGGCGATGTCATCGGCCATCTCGGCGACCACCCCGAGGTCGTGCGTGACGAGCACGAGCGCCATTCCGCGTTCCTGTTGCAGTCTGGCCAACAGCCCGAGGATCTGCGCCTGCACGGTCACGTCGAGCGCCGTCGTGGGCTCGTCGGCGATCAGCAGCTTCGGGTCGTTGGCGAGCGCCATCGCGATCATCGCGCGCTGGCGCTGCCCGCCGGACAGCTCGTGCGGATAGGCATCAACGCGCGTGGCCGGATCGGGGATGCCGACGAGGTCGAGCAGCTCGATCGCCTGTGCGCGCGCCTTGGCCTTGGCCATGTCCTGGTGCGCGCGGATCGCCTCCACAATCTGTGCCCCGACGCGATACAGAGGGTGCAGTGAGGACAGCGGGTCCTGGAACACCATCGCGATCTCATTGCCCCTGATCGCGCGCAGCTCGTCCTCTTTCATTGCGAGCAGATCGCGGCCTTCGAACTGAATGCGCCCACTGACCTCTGCCCCTTCCGCGCGCGTCAGCCCCAGCACGCTGAGCGCGGCCACGGTCTTGCCCGAGCCGGACTCCCCGACGATCCCGAGCGTCCGTCCGCGCCCGAGCTCATATGAGATCCCGTCGACGGCCCGCACCGCTCCGTCTTCGGTGGCGTAGGACACGCGCAGATCCTCGACTTGCAGCAGCGGCTCACTGGTAGGGCTCATGAGTAGCGGACTCTCGGGTCGAGGTACGCATATGCGATGTCGATGAGGATGTTCGCGACGATGATGAACACTGCCGCCAGCAGCACCGTGCCCTGGATGATCGGAAAATCGGCGTGCGTGATCGCGTCGTAGTTCAAGCGCCCGATCCCGGGGATCTCGAACACCGTCTCGATGAGCACCGCACCACCCAGCAGCACGCCGACGTCGAGCGCGAATATCGTCAGGATCGGCGTGATCGCCGCGCGCACGCCGTGGCGCAGGACGACCTGGCGCTCGGGCAGGCCCTTGGCGCGGGCGGTGCGGATGTAGTCTTGGCCCATCGTCTCGATCAGGCTGCCGCGCATCAGCCGCGCGTACACGGCGGCGAACCCGGCGGCGAGCACGAGCCACGGCAGGATCAGCGAGGTGAACCATTTCCAGGGGTCCGCCGTCAGGCCCGCGTAGGCGCCGGCGCCGGGGAACACCTTGACCTGGCCGATGTCGGCCGCGAACAGGTACAGCACGATCAGGCCGAGCCAGTACTCGGGCGCTGAGATGAACAGCAGCGCCACGCCCATCGAAGCGCGATCGGTGCGCGTGCGCCGGCGCAGCGCCGAGACGATCCCGATCGGCAGCCCGATCGCCATCCAGATGATCGCCGACCCGATCGTGAGTGACAGCGTCGCGGGCAGGCGGTCGAAGATGAGACTTCTGACCGACGCGCCGCTGGTGTAGCTGTAGCCGAGGTCGCCGTGCAGGAACAGCCCCTTCATGTACAGCCAGAACTGCGTGATCAGCGGCTTGTTCAGTCCGAGATCGACCCGCAGCTCGGCGATTACCCTGGGGCTCGCGTTGCGCCCTGCGCGCAGCCGTGCCGGTTCGGCGGTGGGCAGGATCCGGAACAGCACGAACGTCAGTGCCGACACGAGGATCAGCAGCAGCACGCCCCACAGGATCCGCCGGACGACGTACCGGGTCATCGGCTCACTTCAGCGACGTGAAGCTGTAATCCCACGCGCCGAGGTTCCACACGTCGCCGACGCCGGCCACATCGTGTGACTCGACGTTCGGCTGCTTGTCCCACGCGTACGGGACGGCGACGGCCTGGGCGACGAGTTCGCGGTCGATCGCGGCCCACGCCGCGGCGCGCGCCTGCGTGCCGACCACCAGTTCGGCGGCGGCCATGTGCTGGTTGATCGTCGGGTCGTCCACCTGGCCCCAGTTGGGGTTGTTGCTGGGTGGGATGTGTTCGCCGTTGAACGGAACGTCGAGCACCGCCTGGGGGTCGCCGAAGTCCGCGACCCAACCGACGTTGGGGCAGACGTCGATCTGTTCGGACGGGGTACCGCAGAATTTCGAGTACATGACCGACTTGTCCACGAGGCTGAACTTCGTCTTGAAACCGAGGTTCTTGAGCGTCTGGTTGACGATTTCCGCTTCCTCAGAGGTAGGGCTGCCGGTCGCGCCGACGATCTGCAGCGTGGTGGCGCCGGTGTACTTGCCGCTGGGATAGCCGGCGAGGCGCATGTACTTGGCCGCCACCTGGGCGTTGCCGGTCGGGTAGTCGTTGTAGTCCACCTGTGGGCCGGCGAGGCCACCGGCCTGTTCGAAGCCTGGGATTTCGGGATAGATGAAGTGAGTCATCACGTTCGTGACGAGTTCACCGCCGTGGGCCTTGTTCATCGCGACGCGGTCCAGGGCCGCCCACAACGCCTTGCGCACGTTCACGTTCGCGAACGGACCCTGGTGATTGTTGACGGCGATGTAACCGGTGCCTGCGCCCGGCGATATCTCGAGCTGGCTGCGGAACTTTTCATACGCGAGCTGGACGGTGCTCTGCGCGATTTCGTCGTTCTCGACCATGTGTGAGCCTTCGAGCACCTGGCGGCCGATGACGTTGGTGTCGCCGCCGATCTGGATGTTGATCTGATTGAGGTACGCCGGACGGAAGTCGGTGGCGGCACTCCAGTTGGGGTTACGCACGAGCGTCGCCGACTTGCCCGGTTCATAACCGACTCCCAGGACCTTGCCCGCGGAGTTGGACTTGAACATGTACGGCCCGGTCGCGACCAGGTAGTTGCCGTATTCGGTCGGACTGTGAGCATCGTATTTCTTGGCGAATTCCTCGGGCACAGGTGCGCTCAGCGGCAGCACGAGCGCAGCGGCGAGGATCGGCGCCTTCGGTTCTGTGAGATGAAAAACGATCGTGTCCTTGTTCGGAGTGGTAATTCCGGAGATCGGACCGCCGTTGGCCTTCTTTTCGGCTTCTTTCGCACCTTCGAGTGAGCCAAAGTAAGCTGGAGAAGTACGGGTTGGCGACGTTTTGGTTGAGACCGCGCTCGATCGCATAGGCGACGTCGGCGGAGGTGACTTCGCGGTTGACCGGCGGGCTGAAGTGAACGCCCGAGCGGATGTGGACGGTGACCGTCTTGCGGTCGGCAGAGATCTGCGGTGGTCCGGAGGCAAGGTCTGGAGTAGGTGCGCTGAACGCGTTCGGCGCATGCGAGTAGAGCGGACGCTGAGTCGCATAGACGGCCTCGTAGTCGACCGAGGAGTACGCCTGGCCGGGATCGAGGTGTTCGAAGTCCTGGTGGTTGAGCACCGTCAGCGTGCCGCCGTGCACGCCCCCGGTCTGGGACTCGGTCAGGGGGGTCTGGACACCGGGGGGCGCCTTGATCGGACTCGATCCGGAGATCGAACCACCGCTGGAACCGCACGCGGCGAGCCCCAACGCGAGCGCGGCGAGCGCGAGGGGTGTGCATCGCTTGATCGACCTCATTATCGGAGCGCCTCCTGTGTATGTGTCGAGACCGCCCAGCAGGGACGAGCTCGCGATCCGCCGCCACACCCATGCGCGGGCGGCGATTGGTTGATTGATTGATGGCTCACGCGCCTGCGCCTGTTCATCGGGCAAGCCTCGGATTGAGTGCGTCCTGCAGGCCGTCGCCGAGCAGATTGAACGCGAGCACGGTCAACAGCAGGGCGATGCCGGGAAAGACCATGTACCACCAGGCGGTGTTGAAGATCGGGGTGGCGGCGGCGATCATCTGGCCCCAGCTGGCGGTGGGCGGGCGCACGCCGACGCCGAGATACGACAGCGCGGCCTCGAGCAGGATGTTCTGCGGGATCAGCAGGCTCGCGTAGACGATGATCGGCGCGATCAGGTTGGGCAGGATCTCGCGCCCCATGATGCGCGCGCCGGACGCGCCCTGTGAGCGGGCGGCCTGCACGAACTCCTGCTCGCGCAGCGACAGCACCAGCCCGCGCACGATCCGCGCGATGTACGTCCAGTTGACGAGCGCGATCAGGAAGATGATGATCCCCAGCCCCGACTGGACGTGGCCACCGAAACAGCCGCGGACCTCACACGCCGCGCCGAGCCCGAGCCCGAGCAGCAGCACCGGGATCGCCAGCACGACATCGACCAGGCGCGAGAGCAGGGTGTCGGTCCAGCCGCGGTAGTAGCCCGCGAGCAGTCCTACGATCGTGCCGAGGACCGTCGCGATGGCAGTACCGACGACACCGACGATCAGCGAGACGCGCGTGCCGTAGATGACGCGCGAGGCGACGTCCTGGCCGAGCGGGTCCACGCCGAAGGGATGCGCCGAGCTCGGCCCGAGGGGGCTGCCGAAGGCGTTCGTCAGGTTGGGGTTCTGCACGTTCGGGCCCGGCAGGCCGAGCAGTGAGACGACCAGCGGCGCGGCGATCGCGACAACGATCAGCAGCGCGATGAACCCGAGCGAGGCGAGCGCGACGCGATCGCGGCGAAACCGCCGCCAGAACAACTGCAGGGGCGTCATAGAGCGCGCGACGTAGGAGATCCCGCCCGCCCCGTCGAGGTCGGGCAGCTCCAGCCCTCCGCCCGTGCCGGGCAGCAGCTCAGCCGCGCCAACGCTCATGATGTGGGCCCCCGCCTTGTGGTCATCACATGAAACACCGAGTTACAGTTCGACACCCACTCCTCGGCAACCTCCCGGCAAACCTGAACTGATGCATTCCGCACGTAGGTGTGTGTCGGCTCCCGGGCGCGGAATACTGAGGGGGTGGAGACTCTGTTCGATGACGATCCTCGCGACGAGGGGCCGCTCGCGCGGCCCGGCGGAGCCGGGGATCGGTCGGGACCGCACCCGCTGGCGGTGAGGATGCGCCCGGTGCGGCTGGATCAGTTCGTGGGCCAGAGCCACCTGCTGGGCGAGAGCTCGGCGCTGCGCACGGCGATCGAGCAGGGCAACCCGCACTCGATGGTGCTGTACGGGCCCCCGGGGTCGGGCAAGACGACGCTGGCGCGGATGGTGGCGGCCAACTCGCAGGCGGCGTTCGAGGAGCTGAGCGCCGTGCAGGCGGGCCGCGCGGAGGTGCGCGCGGTGATCGAGCGGGCCGCGCACCGGCGCGCCACCAACGGGACACCGACCGTGATGTTCCTGGATGAGATCCATCGCTTCAACAAGGCCCAGCAGGACGCGTTGCTGCCCGCGGTCGAGGAGGGACTGATCACGCTGATCGGGGCGACCACCGAGAACCCCGCGTTCGAGGTCAACGGCGCGCTGCTCTCGCGCGTGCGCGTGTATGCGCTGCAGGAGCTCTCCGCGGGGGAGGTCGCGACGGTGCTGCGCCGCGCGGTAGCGGATGCGGCGGTGGACGACGAGGCGATCGAGTTCCTCGCCGCGCGCAGCGCGGGCGATGCGCGCACGGCACTGAACGCGCTGGAGCTGGCGCTGGAGACGGCCGAGGAGCTGGGCGAGACCAGCGTGGGCATCGCCCGCGCCGAGGATGCGCTGCAGCGCAGAGCGGTGCTGTATGACAAACACGGCGACCGCCACTACGACTGCATCTCGGCGTGGATCAAGGCCACGCGCGGCTCCGATCCGGACGCGTCGCTGTACTACCTCGCGGTGATGCTGGAGGGCGGCGAGGACCCGCGGTTCATCGTGCGGCGGATGGTGATCCTCGCCTCGGAGGACATCGGCAACGCCGATCCCCAAGCTCTGCAGGTCGCGGTCGCGGCGGCGCGGGCGGTCGAGCACGTGGGTATGCCCGAGGCCAAATTCGCGCTCGCGCAGACCGCCGTCTACCTGGCGCTGGCGCCGAAGTCCAACGCCGCCGGCTCCTCGCTGGGCGCCGCGGCGCGCCACGTGCGCGAGCACGGAGCGGCGCCCGTGCCGGGGTGGCTCCGTCCCGGCGCCCGCCCCGGTCAGGAGGTCGGCGGGTACGACTACCCCCACGACCACCCCGATCAGGTCTCCCCGCAGGAGCTGCTGCCGCAGAGCGTCGTCGGGGAGCGGTTCTTCCGGCCCGGCGAGGCCGAAGCGCAGCTGGCGCGGCGGTTGGAGGAAGTGCGCCGGCTGCGCGGGCGGGATTGAGAGCACGGCCGTCCCCGACTGCCCGGTCTGCGGGACATTACAGAGATCCTGTTAGGATCGCCGATCATTACAATGTTTCTGTAATGACCGAAGCTTCGGGCAAGAACCCCTACAGGCCGGGCGTGGGCATACGTCCGCTCTACCTCGCGGGGCGCGACGGACCGCTGCGACGGTTCGAAGCGATGCTCCGCGCCGCCCCGGAGCAGCAGGCGAACATGCGCGTGAGTGGCCTACGAGGGGTCGGCAAGACCGTGCTGCTCGAGGTCTGCGCCGACCGCGCGCGGAACCTCGACTGGGAGCCCGCGTTCATGGAGCTGCAGCCGGCACACAACACCGACGAGGCGCTCCGGGCAGGCGTGGGATCGCTGCTGGAGCGTACGCGCCGGCGACTGTCGAGGATGGCGCGCCTGCGCTCCGCGGCGGGCAAGGCGCTGCGCGCGAGCACCTTGTCGCTGAGCTGGGATGACGTCTCGCTGTCGGTGTCCTTCGGCTCTGAGCGCGAGGAGGACCTCGCCCACGAGCTGTTCACGACCGCCCAGCTGGCGATCGCCAAGGGCGCGGCGGGACTCGTCCTGCTGCTGGACGAGGCGCAGCTGATCCGCGACGAGCGCGATCGCCACGGCGAGCACCCGCTCTCGCTGCTGATCGCGCCGATCGTCGCGCTGCAGCGCCGAGAGCTGCCCCTCGGCCTGGTCCTCAGCGGCCTGCCCACCCTCGCCGCGAACCTGCAAAAGGCCCGCTCCTACAGCGAGCGCCTGTTCCGCGGCGAGGAGCTCGGCTCGCTCGAGCCCGAGCAGGCGCTGGAGGCGTTCACACGCCCGCTGGAGCAGACCGACCGCCGGGCAAGCCCCACCCTCGCCGCGACCGTCGCCGACGAGGTCGAGGGCTACCCCTACTTCCTGCAGCTGTGGGGCTCTGAGCTGTGGGACGCCGCCGACCTCGCCGGCGTTGACCGCCTCACGCCCAAGCTGCTCAACGCGACGCGGCCCTACATCTACGAACGGCTGGATCGCGACTTCTACGATCCGCGGATCGCGACCCTGACCCCCGCCGCGCAGGACCTCCTGTTCGCCTCCGCCGCCTGCCCGTACCCGCCGCTGCGCTCAGCCGATCTCACCGGCGCCTCCGGCAAGACGCCCGGCAACGTCAACGTGCTGCTCGGGCGGCTCGTCGAGGACGGCGCGCTCTACCGCGTCCGCAAGGGCGAGTACGCATACACGGCGCCCAAGTTCCGCGACTACCTGCTCAGGCGGGCGGCGAGGCGGTAGTCCGGGCGTTCTCACTCGCGCAGGCCGCGATCTACTTGGCACTGGCGCCGAAGTCCAACGCCGCCCTGTTAGGATCGCCAATCATTACAATGTTTCTGTAATGGCCGAAGCTTCGCGGGCATGTGGCCGGTGGCTGCTGGAATAAGCGCGCGTACCACCTGACGTCCCTGGATGCTGCGTGGAGGTGAGGGCAAAATGCCCTCACCTCCACGACCTGTTGAGGGCTAATTGAAGGAGAGACTGAGTTCTTTGTTTTCGGCTTTGAGGATGGAAGCGCCCCTCAAGACTGCTTCGCCTGTTTTGAGTTTTTCTGAGCCAAGTTCCCGTTCGCATTTCAGTAGGCCGCTGCTTGGAACTAGCCAACGTTCCCCAACGGGTTCTTTTGTGAGTTCGGCTCTCTCGCCGACATGATTACAGGTAACCTTGTACAACTTGCTTCCAAGGAGGGATTTGTCTTTGCATTGCCATGTGAATCCGATCTCACCGGTCACGACGTTGTACACTGGTCCTGAGGATTCTTCACTGAGCTGTGTCGTCCACGGAAGATGGAGCGCGGTCGGGCCGGACTTGGTTCCTGCTTCGCATTCCCCATAGGGGAGTTTTGGGCTACCTATACAACTTGTCAGGTTCCATGCGGTGATCGAACCGGCGCCTTTTGCGCTGACGGTCCCTTTGCCGCTGAGCGCGCATGTGTAGATTTCTTCTCCTCCGCCTTCTTCCTGACGGATGACAGTAAATTCTGTAGCGGTGTCGGTCACCGACGTGGATTCTTTTACTGGGCCTCCGTTTACCAGCCATTCGTGCGCTGAAGCAGCTGCTGCCGTGACCCCGGTCAACGCGAGTGCGGCCACGACTATGAGCACGCTCTTAGACATCAATCTCATCGAAAACAACTCCTATCTTTTTTGTCTCATTCAACACCGACACATCGGGCCATGCGGCCAGACATGCCGACGCCGGTCTTGTTGCCTTGACATCACACTCAGCCGGGCGAGAACCGATCCACCAGAGTGAGATGTCCACCGGTGCGCCCACGATGAGCACACCAACGATTGAAAGCTCGTGTCCTTCCTACTTGGCTCTCTTGACCTTGGTCTGCTTGTTATGCTTGGACTTCTTCTTAGCCGCCTTCTTCGTCTTCGCGCGGGTGGGTGGGCATCCAGTCACCCTGATCGGAGTGTTCTGGTGTATTTCGGCGCCGTTCTGAGCGACGAATTCGGTCGGCATCTGCAGGCTCGTGGGCTCTTTCTCCTTGACGCTGCGTGTGACCGCGCGCTTGTGGCCCTTGCTCCTGACCGTGACCTTCTTCTTGACCGTGACCGTCTTCGTCAGCGTACAGAGATTGCCGTTCGCCGCGAGCGCGGAGTACGGTCCCTCCCCCAGCGTCAGTTCGAAGCTCGAGAACGGCTGGTCGGGGACCGTCTTGAACGTCGTCGAGGTCACACCCGATTTGCTGATGAACGTCGTGCCGATGAGGTCGATCGTTATTCCATATCCCTGCAACACCATCGTCAGCGACGGGAACGCTTCGCCACCGTGGCTGACGAAGATCACGGGGCCCACCAGCGGCACCGGGATCAACGGGGTGTGCACCGTCGCGTAGCCGATCTTCGATTCCGCGGGGCACGCAGCCGGGTTCGCTTCGAACTGCTTGTCCGTGCATGCCTTCTGCAACGTCGTCAACCGCGACGGCAGCTGCTTGGGGAGTTCGACTTTGACCTTCGCGATGTCCGCGTCGGTGCCTTGGGGCACGTTCGGGTAGGTGAGCTTCGCGGTCAGCGACGCGCCCTTCGCTTTGCTGGTTTTGCCCGACGTGGAGACCGAGAATTTGGGTTCGAACTTCAGCGCGGCGCAGTTCGTGACCTGGAACGGCGTTGAGATCGTGCTCAAGCCGCCTTCGCTCAGTTGCACCGTGCCTTCGAGCGCCATCTTCGCGCAGTTCGTCGGATTGAACTGGAAATTACCGCGTGTGGTAGTGGCGTTGACATGCTGGATTTCCAAGGGGATCCCTTCGATGCTCGTCGGGATCGAGTCTGGTGAGCCGGGCGGGTCCGTGGTGATCGTGATCGCCGACGTCAACGGATTCAATTCGATCTTGCCCCTGACGACCACGCAGTCACACGCGGGATGGTTGTTCTGCGTGTTCGCGAGGTCGAACGGGCCAGCCTTCGCGGGCACCTCAAACGTCAAACCAAACGGCGCACAACCCGCTTCACCCACCGTGCAGCCGCTGGTGCCGTTGTAGGGGCCCGTGAGATAGAACTTCCCGCCCGTGACCGTGAACGGCTGGTTGCCGACACCAACGCTGACCGTCGCTTCGCCGACCTTGCTGCTTTCCCCGCACAACCCTTCATTGGCGCGCGGTTCGGGACACAATTCGACACCCGCCAGCACACCCGACAGGCCCGGCGGCAACTTCGCCGCGATCGACTTCAGGT
Source organism: uncultured Solirubrobacterales bacterium (assembly GCA_963749285.1). Lineage (GTDB taxonomy): Bacteria > Actinomycetota > Thermoleophilia > Solirubrobacterales > Solirubrobacteraceae > Palsa-744. The sequence continues at coordinate 451,798 of CAVVMD010000003.1, forward strand.
TCTGTTCGCCATCCTTGCGGTTCACCGTCACCGTCAACGGCGAGAACGCGCCCGCCTGAATGTTCGTCGCGCCACCGGTCACCGTCGGGTTGAACGGCAGGCTCGCGCCCAGACACGGGCCACCGCCCGGGCCGTGTTCGATTTTGAAGCTCGATTCCGATGGAACCGGGCCATTACCGTCCCACGGCGTGAAAACCGCCTGCGTCGTGTACGTTCCGCAACGCGACGGGGTGGCCAACGGGGCGCGTTCCCCACCGAAGAAATGCAGTTCGAGATTTTCAAACGGCAGGTCGGGGGTGTTCTTGAACGTGGTGATGATCTGCCCCAGACCCTGACAGGACACACCTTCGATCACCTGCCCCGCCGCTTCGCACAAGCGCACCTCTCCGGTGAGCTTGACAGTGCTCCCCGAGATCGGGTCTTCAACCATCAGGTACATCGCGAGCAGGCTCCCGAACGGGTTCGCGTCCTGGCTGGCCAGGTACACCGACCCTTCAAGTTCGTGTTCCAACAAAGGGGTCTTGATCTTGACCGTGCCGATCTTCGACCCATCCGGGCACAGGCTTAGGCCCGGCTGCAGCGATTCGATCGGCGTCGGCGTGAACAACGGCGTCAGCACCCCCGGTTCGGACCCCGGGTTGAATTCTTCGAAACCGCTGTCGTCCACGCCGTGGCCGATTTCGAAGCCGGCCAGGCCCTCCGAGCACGCCTCCAGACCATTGGCGCCAGACGGGTTCAGTGCTACACCCGCCGGCAACGCGACCGTCGTATCACGCAGCGAGGACTCCGCCAACCCATAGGCGTTGAGCGCCGCCCTCTGCGGGACGTGCACGCCGACCGTCAGGCCGGAGGACGTACTCGCATCCGTCGTATCAGGGGAAACCGTGATCGTCGGCGGGAACTTCAGATTTGCACAACCGGTCAGAGACACCGGTGTACCCGCCGAGTTACGCGTGAGCGCTTCTTCTTTGACGAAGTGCCCCGGTTCCTGGTAGGAGTCCACTTCGATCGTCGAACGCAACGGACCGTGACAACCCGTCGGCAACGTCAACAACGCCTTGGGAGTGAACTTTTCGAGCGGGACCGGCGCGCCCAGTTGCGTTTCGAGTTCTCGCTTGCGTTCTTCGGCCTCGATTTGGGGCGGGTCGCCATAGACCGTCAGCGTACTGTTGAGCACCGGCGCCGCGGGCGGAGCATTGATGATGCTCGCCTGGATCGGATAGTCGCCACCGGCGAGCAACCCATTGTTGATAAACAGATCCGGGAGATCGTAAAGCAGGCCGAGCTGCAGCGCGACACCCCGCGGAGGCACGATACTGTAGACGGGCTCGTTGAACTTATATGTACCGTAGTAAAGGTGAGTGCTGTATTCGAGATGCAAGCTGCCGAGGAGCGATGATGCGGGACACGCGGCGCTGCCTCCTCCTCCGCCGTTGCTCAATTCCAGTAGCGTGCACTTTTTGTCCGTTGCGTTGGGGTCGCCGACCAAGCCGGGAGGTAGATCGACCGCGAGGTCCTTCAACGAGCCGTCCGGCTCGCGCACGTAGGGCGAGTCGGCGTTGGATTCGAGGCGCTGGAAGTGCGAGTTGAATTCGATGTTCGTGACCATCTTGAACGGGTGCGAGCCCGCCTGGGTGTCCGGGGTGTCGTCTTCGTTGAGGAATGACACACCGAAGCCTTTAACCTTGACCCCGAAGCCGACGCGGGCGGTCGCGAGCAGGCCGCTGCTTTCGCCTGAGCCGCCGGCGTTCCCGGCGAGCAGCCGGAAGCGATACAGCAGCCCCGGTGTCAGGCCTTCGATGTTCGCCGAGACCGGCACAGGGCCGGTCCCTGCGCCTATTTCGACTAGTGACTGCTTACACGACACAGTGTGGTCATAGGCGCCCTCGCCCCATTCGTCAGCGACACCATATTCAAACTCGCAGGACGTGAGCGGAACGCCGCGAGGATCGACCGCGCCGTTCAGACTCGCCGCTTCCTTGATCACATCACTCGCCGTAGTGGCGGTCACGGCAGGGACCTCGCTGCCGAAGACGTACACCTTGCCGTCGGCCGGGTTGGAGACGTAGATCTCCCCGCTTGCGCCGTCGACCGCGATCCCGCCCTGCCCCGAGGAGCCCGAGAGCAGCGGCGAGCCGAAGCGTTCTCCCACGAGCGCTCCGCCGCCTTCGGATGGAGAGCCCGCTCCCTCGCCTCCCGCGGCTGTGCTGCCGTTCATCGCGCCTGTGTCCCACTCCGCGACGGACGACTGGTCATCGACGTAGACGTGGCCCGTCGCAGGATCAGCGGCAGTCGCAACGAGACCAGCTTCCGGTTCCTGTTCGAGGTTCTCGAGGCGACCGAGCCCCGCCAGCTGTTGGCCGAGCTTCACTACGCACGAACACTCCTGGAATTGGACGAATCCAGGTTCTTCGTGGTAGAGCAGATAGTCGTCACCTGTCGGACTGACGGCGAAGCCGTCTCGCGGGAACGCCTCGGGCACACCTCCATGGTTTGTGATCGAGTCAGTACTATTGAATTGTTCGGCAACGAGGCGGTTAGTGGAAGCGCCGTCGAACACGTCTATTGCGACCGAGCCTACTATCTGGGGCCTGAGGTCCACCCGGACGCTGCCTGTCGCGTCGACGGCGAGCCCCAACAGTTCGTGTGCTTCAGGCGAACTTGTGGTCGGGGGAAAGCCAGTGATCTGGCTGAGATACCTGCCTTCCGAGTTGTACTTGTCGATGACGCCGTGGCCGGCATCCATCACGTACAGGTCCCCGGCGGAGGGGTCCGACGGGCTGGTGGAGCTGTCGACGGCGATCGCTGCGGGGGTGCCAGGCACGTCGGGAAACGAGAACGACCCGGCTGGCGTGGCGCTGCCCGTCAGCGCATTGGAGCCCAGGCCGGAGAAGTTGACCGGATTGCCGCTGGCGTCGAACTTCGAAACCTTGCCTTCGACGCCCGCGATCGTGGTGGAGACCTTGCACGAGGGGCTTGTTCCTCCCGTCAACAAGGAGCCGTCGCAGGCGAGCTGCGGAACGCCACGGCCCGCCAGCGACCCCTGGAAGGTGGCGGTGTACGCGACGGTGCCCGGCAGTTCACCCGTCTGGGAGACGGACACGTTGCCGCTCCCGATCTTGCTCAGGGATGTCAATGCGGTTTCAACTTCGCCGGCGTAGGGGCGCCCGCCGCCGACCGTCAAAGAGGCCTTTTCTCCTTCGAATTCAAGCGTGAAACTGCCGCCGCTGGGTTCCCCTTCGACGGTGACGGTCTGCTGCTCATCCACACCCAACGTCGCGACATACACATCGCCACTTGCTTCGTCGACGGCAATCCCATTCGGGTTCGCCAGCGGCCCAAATTCCCCAACCTGCGGGTGAAATTCAGCCGCCGCGAGCGCCGAGGAGGCGCCCACTCCCATCACGCCGAGCATGGTGACCACGAGCGAGACTGCCGTTGCAATTTTTCTGGATCGCATGATCACTTGCCTGTCCTCTTGTTGGCGTGGGCTGACTTCTTGGCTTTCCGCTTGGGCTTCTTTGTGCACTTTCCCTTCTTCTTCACAAAGCCCCGCTTGCACTTCGCGGGCTTTGACTTGGGTTTAGCCTTGGGCGTGGCTGCCGCAGGCGGCACGAGGTTGCCCGCTCCGGAGAACGTCGCGCTCGCGGGGGCACCAAAGACCAACGGCAACGGCGCGACCGGTACACGACACGCGTCAGCGGTCGCGCACGACGGCGGTACGGCGGTAGCTGGGAAGCCGCCATCGACGCGCGCATCGTAGACGACGAGCGTTTCCTGTTCGGTGTCCGCTGCCACGAGCGCCTGACGCGACTCGAAGAAAACATCACCGCCGCTTTCGCTCGCCCCAGCGAACGACGATGCGCTCGAGCTGGTTCCACTGGAGATCAGCGACGGCTGGCCGTTCTCGTACTCGTAGACATCGGTCTGGCCGTTTGTGTCCGACGGCACCAACGCTTCGGCCGTGTTAAAGAACAGGCGTCCGCCATTGGATAGGAAGGCCCCGCCCTGAGCTCCGCCGGTGACGGGAGGTTCGCCGCTCGGATTGCACGATGCACACGCCAGATGACCCGTCGCCGCGCTGTAGAGGAAGATCTCACCGGCCACGCCACCGCCTGGGTTGCTGTTGTCATAGCCCATCAGGCTCTTTGTCGAATCGAATGTGAACCACGTGCCGTCGGGCGAGACCGCCCCAGTGCCAAAGTCGCCACTCGCGAGCGTCGCGATGAACGTGATCGTGCCGGCCTGGTCGAGGTACAGGTTGTTATCGCCGCTCTGTGCGCCTTCGACGACCTGTTTACCTTCGGCGTCGGTGTATTCCCGAGTGTTGCCCGCCAGTACCCCCCTGGCGGTGAAGTACACATGCGAGCTGTCTTTACTGCCGAGCCCGGAGACGTGGAGCACGTCCGCGTGTTCACCGACTTTGGCTACGGTCAGGTCGCTCAATTCGCAGTTGCTCGCGCCTTCGGGCAGGACGCACTCGTATAGATCCGGTTCGCCCGTTTCCGCGGTCGAGTCGGCGGTCAGCCTGCGTTCGTCGAGGAAGAGGACCTTCGAGCCGTCCGTGCTCGCCGCCTGGAAGGAGCCACCGCCGCTCGCGCCTGCTCCACCCTGGGTTTCGTCGATCTGGACGGTGCGTTCACCGTCGATGCGATCGTATAGGCCACCACCCGAGGTGAACAGGATGTGAGAACCGTCGGTAGAGATCGCGTGACTGACCTGCGCTGCGTCTCCTTCCGCTGCCAGCGACCCGCCGGCTGGCGTGCCGTTCGGTAGCACCGTCAACAGGCGCAAGACGCCTTCGTCCCATTCGAACAGGTTTTCCACATCAGCCGGCGCATCGGACGTCAACGCCGCCAGCTCGGTGAAGACGACGTGACTGAGGTCAGGCGAGGCGCCCTTGAAGTGCGCGTTGGCCGGCGTCATGCCCGGCGGCGGCGGAGCATTCACCAACCGGTAGGTACCGGTGGCGTTGTCGCGCACGAGCAGGTTTTCATAGCCCACGGGTTCGCCGGGCGCCACCTGCAGGCCTTCCGCATTGCACGATTCATCCGCCACGCCGCCTCCCGCCCTGCCTTGGGACGCGCTGGTGCGTTTGCCGTACTCGACGAGCGCACTCGACAGCTCGTCTGAATACGCACCCACGCTGCCGGATTCGCCGGTACTACAGAGTATTCCCGTGTAGGATTCCAGCGGGTTCATCTCTTCCGAGCCCCAGCCGTCGGCACCGCGTGTGGCGACGTAGTTGATGCCCCCGGCCGGCGCACCGGGCAGCGGTTCTTGGGTGGTGAACGAGATTGCGTCCCCGTCGACAGCCGGCCTACCGACTCCGTTGAGCTGCGACGAGTTCTTGACGGGCGGGGTCACCAGCTCATAGGCGCGGCAGTCGGGCAGCGCCGCGGAGGAGCCGCCGCGAAGCTGTTCGTTGGGGCACGCCGCCTGTTCCGCGGTCTCGGTCGTGAACGTCTGATCGGGCCCGACTACGGTGCCCAGTGCGTTCGTCGCGATCACGCGGTAGTGGTAGGTCGTGCCCGGCGCAAGACCGCTCGCGGCAGCCCAGACGGTGCGCGAGGCGAAGTCTTCGCCGACGCTGCCTTCCGGGAAGGGAACGCTGACGCCGTGGGGCCCTTCGCCTTCCTTGTATTCCCTGGTGTTGTATTCGAAGCGGTAAGTTGTCTCGATCCCACCAGGGTCCACCAGAGCACCCAGCTTCGCTTCAGCGGTCGTCACTTCAGCTGCCAGCTCCTTGCCGAGGATCGGCGCGGCGGGCGGAGCGAAGACGAACACCAGGTCTTGCGTCGCATCGGTCACGTACACGCGACCGCTCGCCTGGTTCACCGCGACCATGGGGGGAACCGGGGAGCCCGTAGTACTACCGCTTCCGAAGGTGCCGGCGCCGACGTCGGCGAGCTGCACGCCCGCTGAGCTGTACTCCACGAGGTGAGAGCACGGCGGGGTCAGCGAGCCGCAGAAATCGGCGCTGTTATCGACGATCGCGAACACGTCGCCGTTACCGTCGAGCGCGACATCCTGCACGCCTTCGCTCTTGATTTCACCGAGCCGCACGCCCGCCGGACTGAGCTCCTCGATCCGGTTGTTGCCATGATCGGCGACCCAAACATTGCCGGAGGAGTCAACCGCCACACCGGTAGGTTCCTTCAGTTGACCCCCACCCGAACCGCCAGTGAACACCTTTGGGCAAGGCGGTACCGCTGATTCACATCCACCGGGAGGGTACTCAAGCACTTCATCATTGGTTACATATTCATATTCGCCCGATCCCGGCGGACTCTTTTCCTTCTTCTTGAGTGGCGCAGGCACATAGACGTTGCCCGCGGAGTCTGCGGCGATCTGCACGACCGTGGCGCTCCCGTCGAATTGGTTGTTGGATTCCGCTTCCGGCACTGGGAAAGACGAGATCAGAGCGCCGGTGCTCGGGTCATACATGTCGATCACCGGGGCGCCTAAGAAGGCGAGGGCATTGCCGAGAACGTAGACGTCCCCGTTGACCGGGTTCACGGCCGTGCCGGAGTTAGCCCCTTCCGCGAGCGGCGAGGGCGGCGAGAGCAGCTTTCCGGAGCCATCGAACCCGTCGACGTGCCCGAGAGCAGATTGTGCCTTGTTGAGGAGACTCGCCACGTACACATCGCCCTGGGAAGGACCGCTGGAATTATCGACCGCGACGCCGTCCACCAGCCACGGACCCGTGCTGAAAGTGCCGTCAGGGACGAGCCTGGGAGCTTCGGCGTGGGCGGCGCCCGCGGACAGTGCGAGGAGGGCGAAGAAGGCACAGAGGACTGTCAGAGGGGTGGCGATCAACCTGCCCGAAGGCGCACCACTCCCTCTGACACAAGGCGAATCGGCCATGCGCGCGTGGGACCTCGGGCCGCCCGACCCGCATAGCGGATTTACGGTCGAAGAAACATCCGGGTCCTGCGCCGCGTTGTAAATCCCCACCTTGACTCCCTTGCTCGTGTTAACACGACGAAAGCTCATGCGACCGCCTGCTCACGGGGTGTGCTCGCACCAAGTCGTTGTGGGACCTCGCACCCGAGCGCGGTCAAGCGCCACGAGTTGGGCTCACCGTGCGATTGCCCGCGACCGCTGTTGCAGATCAACCCCAGGCGCTCCAGGCGCGCGAGCAGCTTGGAGATCTGCCCCGCGTCGGCGACCCCGGCCCGTTCGGCGATCTCGCGATTGCTCGCGCCGGGCGACTCGGCGACCGCGCCGAGCACCCGCAGCGTGCGGTAGGTCAGGCGCATCGGCAGATCCGCCAGCGGGTCCATCGACGAACCGGCCGAGCGGGTCCGGCTCCGCGGATCGCCCGGCTCCTGCCGGCCGGGTGGTGGCGTCCGCGTCCCGCACGCCTCGCGCCGGGCGGCCGCCGCGCCGCGGTAGGGCAGCGCGATCATCGCCATCAGCGGGTTCAGCAGCTCGAGCAGCGGACCGGGGCGCTTGGCCAAAAGGCGCGTGTGAAGCACGCTGAAGACCGCGCCGACGAGGCCCTCGCCCGTCAGCTCGGGCGGGCGCTCGGCGGTCTTGGCGCCCCTGGCGCGCGCGCCGCCCGCGTCGAGCGCCTGGCCCAACGTGGCCATGACCTCCGCGCGGCGATGCAGCACGCGCGGCCCGGCGCCGAGCGCGTCCACGATCAACAGCGAGGCCACCTCGGGGCGCTCGTCCAGAAACGCGAGCAGCCCCGCCAGGCCGGCGCGGATCTGCTCGAGCCAGCCGCGCTCGCGCTCGTAGGAGCCGACGACGGCCTCGGCGGCCTGCGCGAGCACGTCGTCGAAGACCGCGAGGAAGCAGTCTTCGCGGTCGGCGAAGACATCGTAGAACGTGCGCCGCGACACGCGCGCGCGCTCGGTTATGCGCGCGACGCTCATGCGACCGTAGCCGTGCTCGGAGACGACCGCGACGGCGGACTGCAGCATCCGCGCCCGCTGAATATCGGAGACGGCCGCTGAGCGGCGCATCTCCGCGTCCTCGGTCGCTCGCGTACGTAGTACGCCACGCTCCCTGCGTCCTCGACCTGCTTGCCCAGCAGCCGTCTCGCGCGGGCTAGGGCGACGAGGCGTCGCGACGGACATCACGCGACGACCCTCCCCGCGAAAAGGGCCGTGGTCCTACGAGCTGAGGCCGTCAGGCCGGGGGCGCTAGGTCTCGTAGAGAGAGAGAGAGAGAGAGAGAGATGCCTCGATGCCGAGGCATCTACCGACGGGCCCGTATGGGCGCGCAGCAAACCCCGTCACGTTGGACAGCTCTGTACTCACGCGAAGACAACCCCTCATCGTTGCGACCCGGCCCCTCTCCCAAGAGTCCCGAATTTGCGCTTTGAGTCGACCCGCAGGCACAACCCAAACCCGATCTATGTGCCGGCTCCATCCGGAGCCATGACAACAAGAACGTAGCGTATACACATACCCATGTCAAGAGGAAACCGATAAAGCCTATTTCGCCATTGCCCCGGCGCAGCGCTCGCGCCCGGCGGCCGAGGGGCGATAATGCGCTCGTGGAGTCACGCGATCCAGCCACCGGCGAGCTGCTGGGCGAGGTGCAGGCGACACCGCCGGAGCAGATCGACGAGGTCGTCGCGGGCGTCGCGCAGGTGCAGCCGCTGTGGGCGCTGCTGCGGGTGGTGGACCGCGCGCGCTACATGCGCCGGATGGCGCAGGCGATCGTGGATGAGTACGACACGCTGACGGAGACGATCGCGCGTGAGCAGGGCCGCCCGCGCGCGGAGGTGGCGACGCTGGAGCTGCTGGCGGCGATCGACGCGCTGTTGTGGATCGCCGACGAGGGGGCTGACGTGCTCGGCGGCCGGCGCGTGGGAACGCACCGCTCGTTGACGGTGGCCACGCGCGCGCGCGTGGCCTACGAGCCGTACGGGACGATCGGGGTGATCGGCGCGGGCAGCGCGCCGTTCGCGCAGCCGCTGGGCCAGATCGCGGGCGCGCTGCTGGCGGGCAACGGCGTCGTGTTCAAGCCCGCGCGCCGCGCGTGCCTGGCGGGCGAGGCGATCATGCGGGTGCTGGGACGCGCCGGGCTGCCGGAGGGGCTGGTGGCGATCGCGCACGGTGGCGCGCAGGTGGGAGTGACGCTCGCGCGGGCGCCCGTCGGCAAGATCCTGTTCACCGGCTCTCCCACCGTCGGGCGGGCGGTGGCGCGGGAATGTGTCTCGCGCGAGCGCGAGGTCACGGTCGAGCTGGGGGGCAAGGACGCGATGCTCGTGCTCTCAGACGCCGATCTGAGCAGGGCCGTGGACGGCGCCCTGTGGGCGGGCTGCGCCGGCGCGGGGCAGGCGCGGGGAGCGGTCGAGCGCGTGTATGTCGCACGGGAGGTGGCGGAGCCGTTTGTGGAGCGGCTGATCGACCGCGCGCGGGCGCTGACGGTGGGCGACCCGGTCGATCCCCACGTGCAGATGGGGCCGCTCTCCTCCGAGCGGCGGCTGCGTCATGTGAGCGAACTGGTGGACGAGGCCGTGGAGCAGGGCGCGCAGCTGCACTGCGGCGGAGCACTGACGCAGGCGCCGGCCGGCTGCTCGGGGGCGTTCTACGCGCCGGCGGTCCTGACTGGCGCGAGTCATCAGATGCGGCTGCTGCGCGAGCCGCTGGACGGACCGGTGCTGGCGGTCGTGACGGTCGACTCGGTCGAGCAGGCGATCGCGCTGGCCAACGACTGCGAGTACGGGCTGGGCGCGTCGATCTGGACGGCGGACCGTTACCGCGGGCTGCGGATCGCGCGCGAGCTACATGCGGGCATGGTGTGGCTCAACGATCACCTGCCGGGCCCGACGCTGACGCGCGGACCGTGGGGCGCCGCCGCGGGCGGCGGGCTCGGCAAGACCCTGGGCGAGACCGGGCTGAGAGCCTGCACGCAGGAGAAGCTGATCGCGTGGAGCCCGTCCGGGCTGCGCGGGCTGTGGTGGGGGCCGTACGACGAGACGACCACGCGCGCGGCTCGAGCCGTGGCGCGACTGCGCTCCGGGCGCGAGTCCGACCGTGAGGGCGCGTGGCGGCGGGGAGGGCCGGCGCTTGTGCGGGTGGGGGCGCGGGTGCTTGGCCGGGGTGTGCCGCGGTAGGGATCGAGAACCAGGTCGGCGCATGACTTGTAAAAAAAGCTGATGTTGTTCCTGGCGTCGCATGCGCCGCCAGGCGGGGACGTGCATGCACGTCCCCGAACCGGGGTCGTATACGACCCCGGCGAAGCCGCACATGTGCGGCTTCGGGACAGGCCCGCATGCGGGCCTGTCGGCCGTGCCGTACGCGGCACGGCCCACCCCATCAGCTTTTGATCAAGCATGCGGCCCCGCACTCATGACGGCTACCCTGTGACGCATGCCCGCCCAGGCTTATGCAGGCAAGGAGTGCGTGTGCCAGCTGCGTCGCGGCATCTGCGACCAGTCGTGTGTGCAGGGGATGCTCGACACGCCGTTCTACATCGCCTGCCTGCGACTGAGCGGGCGCCAGTGCGTGGTCGTGGGGGGCGGTGAGATCGGGCTGGAGAAGGTCGAGGGGCTGCTGGCGTGCGACGGCGAGGTGACGCTGATCGCGCCCGCGGCGCTGCCGGCGCTGGCCGACTACGCCCGTGAGGGGTCGATTCGCTGGGAGCAGCGCCCCTACGCCGGCTCCGCCGACCTGGAGGGCGTGTTCATGGCGATCGCCGCGACGGACGACTCCGACGTGAACATCGCCGTGTACGACGACGCCGAGCGTCGCGCGATGCTCGTGAACGTCGTGGACGTGCCGCCGCTGTGCAACTTCATCCTGCCGGCGATCGTGCGCACCGGCCCGCTGGCGATCGCGATCTCCACGGCGGGCGCCTCGCCGGCGCTGGCCAAGCGGATGAAGCGCGAGATCGAAGGCCAGTTCGGCTCGGAGTACGCGCGCCTAGCGGTGCTGCTGAACGAGGTGCGCGGCTGGGCCAAGGCGACGCTCCCGACATACCGGGACCGCAAGGAGTTCTTCGAGTCGATCGTCAACGGCGACCCGGACCCCGTGGATCTGCTGCGCCGCGGCGATGAGCGGGCGGTGCGCGAGTTGATCGCACAGTCCCAGCGCGAGCAGGCGCCCGCGCCAATCAGCGCCTGAAGCGCGCGGGACATCCATTCATCATGACCGACGGCGCCGCCGAGACGACGATGAGCGCCGAGCCGGACCGACGGCGAGATCTGAGTCCCCACACCCCAGCACTGCGGATCGACGGGCTCGTCCGCCGTTACGGCGAACGCGAGGCCCTGAGCGACGTGTCGCTGTCGCTGGATACGGGTCAGACGCTCGTCGTGTTCGGCCCCAACGGCGCAGGCAAGACGACGCTCTTGAGAGTGCTGGCGACCCTGCTGCGCCCGCATTCGGGCACCGTCACCGTGCTCGACAGCCAACTGCCGGATGAGGCTTGGCGGGTACGCGGGCGCGTCGGGTTGCTCGGCCACGAGCCGCTGCTGTACCGCGAGCTGAGTGCCCGCGAGAACCTGCGCTTTCACGCGCGTCTGCACGGCGTCCGGGAGGGACGCGTGGAGGAGCTGCTCACGACCGTGAGGCTGCAGGATCGCGCCGATGAGCCGCTGAAGACACTATCCCGCGGGATGGTCCAGCGCGTGGCGATCTGCCGCGCGGTGCTGCACGATCCCGAGCTGCTGCTGCTCGACGAGCCGTGGGCGAACCTCGATCCGGCGGCGATCGACCTCGTGACGCCACTGATCGGTGCGGAGTCGGGATGCACAAGGGTCGTGTCGAGCCACGATCCGACCGGTGGGCTGGCTCAGGCCAACCTCGTGCTGGGGCTGCGAGCAGGACGCGCCGTGCTCGTCAGGGCAGCCAACGAGGTCGAGCCACAAGCGATCGCGGAGCTGTACCGGTGAGCGCCGTGACCCCCGACACGCACCCCGCGACCCACCCACAGGCCGGCGACGCCGGCGGCGGGTCGCCCGGGACGCTCGCGGTAGTCGCCGCGCTGCTGCGCAAGGAGCTGCTGGTCGAGTTGCGCACGCTGGAGTCGGTCCCGGGGATGTCACTGTTCGCGGTGAGCACGATCGTGGTGTTCCACTTCGCCCTGAACCGCACCACCGTGGACGGCGATCTGGCCGCGGGGGTGCTGTGGGTGACGCTGCTGTTCGCGGCGATGCTCGGGGTCAACCGGCTGTTCGTCGCCGACGCCGAGCAGGGCGGGTTCGACGGGTTTCTGCTCGCGCCCGTGGACCGCACCGCGATGCTGGCCGCGAAGGCGCTCGCGCTGCTGGCCTACCTGCTCGTGCTGGAGCTGGTGGCGGTGCCCGCGTTCGGGCTGCTGCTGCTCGGACCGCCGCTCGGGCCGGCGCTCCCGGGGCTGGTGGCGGTGCTGGTGCTCGCCGACATCGGGATCGCGGTCATCGGCACGCTGATCGCGGCGCTGGCGGTGCGCACGCGCGCGCGTGACCTGCTCGGACCGCTGCTGGCGCTGCCGCTGCTCGTGCCGGTCGTGATCGCCGGCGCCCGGGCCACCTCGCCGCTGCTGGCCCTCACCCACCCGGGCGAGCCGCAGTTGCGCTGGCTGGGGACGCTGGGGCTCTATGATCTGGTGTTCGGGCTGATCGCCTACGCCGTATTCGACTTTTTGCTGGAGGACTAGTGATCCCCACGTTCAACCCCGGCCGCCCTTCGCCGGCTGGCCCGACCCGCCCCCTGGGGGCTGTGTGCCGGTCGGCGCCCCCGCGCCCATGACGCCTGACGCAAGCACCGGGCGGACCGCCGCCGCCTACGCCTACGGACGGGGACTGCGCACACTGAGCATCTCCACGGTCGCCGCGATGGGCGTCGCGCTCGGGCTGGTGTTCTTCTACGCCCCGATCGAAGCCGAAGAAGGGTTTCTGCAGAAGATCTTCTACCTGCACGTGCCGCTTGCGATCGTCAGCCTGTGCGGGTTCGTGCTGGGCGGGATCATGGCGATCGCGCACCTGCGCACGCGCGATCAGCGCTGGGACCTGCGCTCATACGTGACGATCCACATGAGTCTGATCTTCGGCGTCGGCGTGTTGCTGACGGGCTCGATCTGGGCGCGCGGCTCGTGGGGACACTGGTGGGTGTGGAGTGAGCCGACGCTGGTGTCATTCCTGATCGTGATGCTGCTGTACGCGACCTACCAGCCGCTGCGCTTCGCGATCGAGGACCCCGAGCGCCAGGCGCGCTACGCGTCGGTGTTCGCGATCACCGCCGGGGCGTTCGTGCCGATGAACTTCCTCGCCGTGCGCCTGTCGAGCTCCTACCTGCATCCGCGCGTGCTGGGCAGCTCCTCGAACCTGCCCGCCCCGATGGCGTTCACGTTCGTGGTGTCGCTGGCCGCGATCGCGCTGCTGTTCACGACGCTGTGCTCGTTTGAGCTGACCGCCAAGCGCACGCGCATACTGCTCCGCTCGCGCAGCAGGATCCTTGGTTACCGATGATCGCTCCGCCCCCGACGGCGACGGTCCCGCCCCGATGACCCCCCTGGCAAGCACCCTGCCCCAGAACACCGGCTCCGGCTACGTCGCCGCGGCGTACATCGTGTTTTTCGCGATCGTGCTGATCTACGTGGCGATCATGGCGCTCCGCCTGACCCGCGTGGAGCGCAGCCTGCGCGAGTTGCGCGCGCGGGCTGAGCAGCCCGGGGACCGGGACCGGCCCCCGCACCCGGGGACGCCTGAACACCCCGGACGGCCACCACGAGCCGAGACGGCCCGGCAGGACGAGACGGACGGGACAGACGGGAGGGACGCGCTCCCCGACCAGCCCCGGGAGCGCGAGACGGTATGAGCGAGCTGCTAGCGCTCGGCATCTCCCACAAGACGGCGCCGGTCGCGCTGCGCGAGCGGCTGGCGTTCACCGAGCCCCAGGCGTGCGAGTTCGCGCAGTCCGCGCTCGCCACCGCGGAGGTGCGCGAGGCCGTGGTGATCTGCACGTGCAACCGCACCGAGGTGTATCTCGTCGTCGGCGACTCGGTGCGCGCCGAGGGGGATGTGCTGGGCCTGCTCGCCCAGCGGGCGGAGATCCGCCCGACGGAGCTCGCGGAATCGATCTATTCGCCGCGCAACTGCGACGCCGCGCGCCAGCTCTACCGCGTGACCGCGGGTCTCGAGTCGATGATCGTCGGCGAGGCGGAGATCCAGGGACAGGTCAGGCGCGCGCACGAGGCCGCGCTGCGGGCAGGCTGCACCGGGCCGCTGTCCAACCGGCTGTTCGCCGCGGCGCTCACGACCGGCAAGCGCGTGCGCTCGGAGACCGCGATCGGCTCCGGCCGCGCGAGCGTACCCTCGGTCGCCGTCGATCTGGCACAGACCGTGCTCGGCGGGCTGGCCGACCGTCACGTCGTGATCCTCGGCGCCGGCGAGACGAGCGAGCTGACCGCGCGCGCGCTGGCCGAGCAGGGCGCCGGCACGATCTTCGTCGCCAACCGCCACGCCGACCGCGCGCTGCACCTCGCTGAGCGGTTCGGCGGGTCGGTCGTCGGGCTCGACGGGCTGCCCGAGCAGCTGGTGCGCGCCGACATCGTGCTGTCCTCGACCGCCTCGCCCCACCCGATCGTCGGCCGCGAGGAGCTCGCGGAGGTGATGCGCGAGCGCCACGCGCCCGGCGGGCGGGCTCCACTCCTCCTGATCGACATCGCCGTCCCGCGCGACATCGACCCGGGCTGCGCCGAGCTCGACGGCGTCAGCCTGTATGACATCGACGACCTGCAGGCCGTGGTCGCGCGTAACCTCGACACCCGTGCGAGCGAGGTCCCGCGCGCGCAGGAGATCGTCGAGGAGGAGATCCTGCGCTTCGCCCGCTGGCTCGGCCAGCTCGACGTGCTCCCGACCGTGAGCGCGCTGCGCGAACACGGCGCCGCGCTCGTGGAGCAGGTGCTCACCGAGAACGACGGGCGCTGGGAGTCGGCCTCGCCGCGCGATCTCGCGCGCGTGGAGGCAATCGCGCGGGCGGTCATGAGCCGCCTGCTGCACGAGCCCACGATCCGGCTGCGCAGCCACGGCGAGCGCGGTCACGCCAGCATCGAGCTCGTGCGCGAGCTGTTCGGGCTGAGCGAGGACGAGGCGCCCGACACGCGCCCCGGATCGCCCGACTCAGACGAGATGCCGGACAACGTGCGCCCGTTCTCGCGCCGCACCCGCGCCGGCGGCAGCGGCGCCTCCTGACCCGGCGCGAGCGATGAGCGGACTGCGCATCGGCACTCGCGGCAGCGCGCTCGCGCTCGCCCAGGCCGAGCATGTGTGCGGTTTGCTCGCCGAGCGGTGTCCCGGGCTGGGGGTGGAGATCGCGGTCGTGCGCGTCAGCGGCGACGCGCCGCCAGAGGACGGCGACGACGGTGACCGGGGCGTTCAGGACACCATCGTCGCGGCCGGCGAGAACCCGGCGGGCGCCGGCCCCGGCGTGGAGGACAAGAGCCGCTGGGTGGATGCGATCGAGGACGCGCTGCTCACCGGCACGATCGACCTGGCAGTGCACTCTGCCAAGGACGTCCCGGGCGAGCTCGCCGACGGACTCGCGCTGCTGGGCGCACCCCCGCGGGCCGCCGCCGAGGACGTGCTGTGCATCGGAGTCGGATCGCCAGCGCGCGGTGGGGACTCCGTAGACGGCGACGACAGCGCCGGCGGCGGCGCCGGTCCAACGGGACTGGACAGGCTCGTCGAAGGCGCCCGGGTCGGCACGAGCAGCATTCGCCGCGCCGCGCAACTGCGCGCCGCGCGCGAGGATCTGGATGTCGTCGCGATGGGCGGCAACGTCGACACGCGCCTGAACATCCTCGCGCGTGGCGGCTTCGATGCGATCGTGCTGGCGCGCGCGGGCCTGCAGCGACTCAGACGCGAGCACGCGATCGGCGCCGTGCTCGACCCGGCGCGGTTCGTGCCCGCGCCCGGGCAGGGCGCGCTCGCGCTGCAGGCGCGCGCCGGGGACTCGCGCGCCGGGGAGGCAGCGGCGGCGATCGACGACGCCGACACGTTCGCCTGCCTGCTCGCCGAGCGCGCGGTGGCGAGCGCGCTGGACGCGAGCTGTCACACCCCTCTCGGCGCGTACGCGACGCCCGCGGGCTGCGGCTGCCTGGGGCTGCGCGCCTGGGTCGGGCTGCCCGACGGGTCGGCCTGGGTCGCGGACGAGCTGCTGGGCGGGTTCTACGATCCGGCGTCGCTCGGCCGGCGGGTGGCGGAGCGCTTGAGCCTGGCCGGAGCGGAGGATCTGCTGCGGCGCGCGGAGGAGATGGCGGGCGTTGCCGGAATCTAAGTCGGAGAGGGAGCCATCATCGTCATCGCCGTCATCGTCGTCGTCACGCACTGAGGAGCGGACGACGCGACCGGTCGCCGCCTCGGATGGCGCCGGCGACTCGAGGACGGACGGCGCCGTTGGGCGCGTCTACCTCGTGGGCGCCGGGCCTGGCGATCCTGCGCTGCTGACCGCGCGCGCGCTTCAGCTGATCGCCGCGGCCGACGTCATTCTCTACGACCGCCTGATCCCCACCGCAGCGCTCGACGGCGCGCGGGCCGATGCGGAGCTGCTGTTCGTCGGCAAGCAGGGGGGCGGCGAGGCGGTCCCCCAGGAGCAGACCGAGGAGCTGCTCATCGCCCGCGCGCGCGACGGACAGACGGTCGTGCGCTTGAAGGGCGGCGATCCGTTCGTGTTCGGTCGCGGCGGCGAGGAGGCGCTGTGTCTGCGCGAGGCCGGCATTCCTTATGAGGTCGTGCCCGGCATCACAGCCGGTGTCGCCGCGGCGGCGTACGCGGGCATTCCCGTCACCCATCGCGGGCTGGCGAGCGCGGTCGCGCTCGTCACCGGCCACGAGGACCCGGACAAGGATGAGATCTCGATCGACTGGGCCGCCCTGGCGGCGTTTCCGGGGACGCTCGTGTTCTACATGGGCGTCCGCCGGCTGCCCGGCATAGCAGAGTCGCTGATCGCCGCCGGGCGCTCATCACTGGAGCCCGTGGCAATAGTCGAACGCGGCACCCTCCCCGGTCAGCGCACGGTCACGGGCACACTCGCCTCGATCGCCGAGGTGGCACGCGCGCAGGACGTGCGCGCGCCGTCGATCACGGTCGTCGGCCCGGTCGCCACGCTCGCAGGCGAGCTCTCCTGGCTGGGGCCGTCGCCGCTGGACGGGCTGACCGTCGCTGTGACCCGCGCGCGCGCCGCGGCCAGCGGGCTTGCCACGCGCTTGGAGTCACTCGGTGCGCGCGTCGTGCAGGCGCCCGTCATTCGCACCGTGCCGCTGCCCGGACCAGCGCCCGAGCTCGCGCGGTATGACCTCGTCTGCTTCTCGAGCCCCGTCGGGGTGGCCACGCTGTTCGAGCGCCTGCACGCCGATGGCCTGGATGCGCGCGCGCTGGCCGGTGTGTGCGCGGCGGCGATCGGTCCTGGCACGGCAGCCGCCCTGGCCGCCCATGGGATCCTCGCGGACATCCTGCCCGCGCGCTCGGTCGCGGAGGGACTCGTCGAGGCGCTCGCCGATGTGTCGCCGCCCGTCCGTCACGCGCTGATCGCGCGTGCGCGCGAGGGACGCGAAGTGCTCGGAGACGCGTTGCGCGCACAGGGCATTGAGGTGGATGTGCTCGCGCTGTATGAGACGGTCGCGCAGGCCCCGCCGGCGCATGTCCTGCACGAAGCACTCGCGGCCGACTACATCACGTTCACCTCCGCTTCGACCGTGCGCTGCTTCTTGCAGGCTGCCGAGGGCGGGGACATGTCACCGGACACACGCATCGTCTCGATCGGGCCGATCACGAGCGGCGCGTTGCGCGAGCGCGGCCTGGAGCCCCACGTCGAGGCGGCGACACACAACATCGACGGGCTCGTGCAGGTGCTGCTCGCGGACGCCGCCGCAGACGAGAGGCGCCGAGACTGATCGCGTTAAGCAAGAGAGAAGGCCAGTGTTATCCCCGGCCTCGACGCGGGCGACTTATGCTCCGCTGAGCAGATGTCTAGCATGGCGCGTATGGCAAGCCGAAGAACGCAAGCAGATGCCAAGGCAGACCTGGTCATCCGATACCCGAATGGTCGCGTGGTCATGATCGAGGTCAAGAACCACCGCCGGGACGTCAGCGTACGCGACTACTGGCTCAACACAGCCCTCCACATCTCCGGCGCCAGCGCCGGAGCAGTGGGCGCAGCGAGCCTCTTCGGATGGTACGTGCGTACGAATGCCCCCTGGTCAGGGCGCGAAGATGCGATCCAAAGCGATTGGCAGACCGTTGGTGATGACATTTGGCGGGCCGCTGGCGATATTGCCCACAAGGACGGCGACTCCCGCGGAGATCAGCATCTGTTCGATCCCTCGGCCTACAGCATCGAAAAGCTCTCAACTTGATGGATGCCCACGGCCATGACCTGGCGGCTGGAGAGGACCGCCCGCAGTCCCCACAGGGTGAGGTCGTTGACGGAGAGCCCGCTGATCACGAACCTACGCGCGAGCAGCTCATAAGCATCCTCGCTCGTTCGGAATTCAGTGGGCCGTTGCCGCCACCGGCGATGCTTGCCCGGTACAACGAAGCACTTCCTGACGGTGCCGATCGAATCGTCAAGATGGCCGAGCAGCAGTCCATGCACAGGCAGAGGATCGAGAGTCGTGGCCAGATCTTTGGGTTCACGCTGGCGATGACGGCGATCGTAGGCGGCATCGTCCTGATATCCGTGGGCCGAAGCACTGAGGGACTGGTTCCTCTTGTCTCGGCGATCGCGGGGCTTGCCGCAATCTTCATATACGGCGAGACTAGGGCGCGTAAAGCAAGGCAACTCGAGATTGAGCCGCCGGACGATGAGCCTCCTCCCGGTCGGGCTGCGATGTAGCAGCGCCGTTGCGCAACATGTGCAGCCCCGTAGGCCTCGGCCACCCCCGCCTGCATCTGCGTGTGACCGACTCGACCAACGACCGCGCGCGCGCGCTGGCGATCGCCGGGGCGCCGCATGGCACGCTGGTCAGCGCCTCACAGCAGCTTGCCGGGCGCGGGCGTCAGGGACGGCGCTGGTCGGCGCCGCCCGGCAGCTCGCTGCTGGCCTCGCTCGTCCTACGCTCTCCCCCGCCCCTCTTGCCGCTGATCGCCGCCGTCGCGGTGTGTGACATCGCCGGGCCCGACGCCATGATCAAGTGGCCCAACGACATCGTCTTCGTCCGCCCGCCCCCCGAGGCGGGTGAGGACACAGAGCATCGCGTGCGCCCGCCCAGCCTGGCCAAGCTCGCGGGCATCCTCGCCGAGGGGCGCCCCCAGGACGGTTGGGCCGTCCTGGGCATCGGCCTGAACGTCGCCGTGCGCCTGCACGATCTACCCCCCGAGCTGCGCGCCGGCGCCGCGACCCTCGGTGAGTCGCCCGACGCCATCGAGCCCATGCTCGTCCGGCTGCTCGACGCGCTCGAGCGACGGCTCGGCCAGCCGACCGAGACCATCCTCGACTCCTACCGCGCGCGCGACGCCCTGCGCGGGCGCGAGGTCTCCTGGGGGACACACGGCCCGGGGGGCTGGGTCGGCCACGGTCGCACCGCCGGCATCGACGGGGAGGGACGGCTCGTGGTCGCCCTCGCGGCCGGCGGGCACACCACGCTGCACGCGGGCGAGGTCCACCTGCGGCTGTGAGTCCCGCGAGACCTGTACGGCCGCGCGCGCCTCCCTTACCGGTCGCAGGTCGCAGGTCGCAGGTCGCAAACTCCTACTCCCCGGCGTGCTCCAGCGCCTCGGCGACATCCCGATCCAGCTCGCCCTCGGCCGCCGGCCCCAGCCCGCTTCCATTCTCGCTCGGCGCCGGCCCCTCGCTCGCCAGCGCCTCGTCCAGCACCGCCTCGCTCGGCGCCTGCCGCGCGCGCCCACCACGCTTGTCGGGGCCGTTCGTGGCCGTGGCGCCCCGCTTGCCGTCCGCGCCCGCCATCGCGCCCACCCCCTTCGCACTGCCCCCCTTGCTGCGCCGGCGCCGGTTGTTGCGCGCGCGGCGCTTGGGGAAGTTGCGCAATAGCTCCCTGGCCAGCGCCGGGGGCTTGCGCGCCATGCGCGTCCGCGCCCCCCGCAGCGCCTCCTCGGCCTCGGGCGTGTGCGCGAGCGCCGCGGCCAGCAGCGCCGCGGCCAGCCGCCGGTCCTGCTTGCGCGCCGCATGGATCAGCCGCCGCGCGTTGCGCGCGTGCGCGCCGCCGGAGGAGTTCACCAGCAGCCCCAGCAATCGCTTCGTCTCCGGCCAGCGCTGCACCGCGTACTCCTCGTGCACATCGCGCGTGTACTCCGCCAGGCGCCAGATCCACGCGTTGGCCTGATCGCGGCGGCCAATCCGCCGCTCGACCATCGCGCGCAGCATGATCTTGCTCGCCTCCCTGCGCTCGTCCCGCGGCCAGCCGCCGATGACGTCGATCGCGGTGTCAAACGCGTCCGGGTCGCGCAGCGCGGCGATGTCCGCCAGCGCGCGCAACCGCAGCTGCGGGTTCTTGTTGCGCTGCACCGCGGTGATCAAAAACCGGCCCTTGAGCTCGCCGCCGCGGTCGAAGTGCAGCATCGCCCGCGCCCTGCGCCAGCCCGCCGGCGCCACGCGCGCGCCGGCCAGCGCGGCCCACACGTGCTGCTCGCCGTAGTCGAGGTTCTCCACGGCGATCCGCCACAGCTCGCGCTCGAACACCGCAAAGCGCCGCTCCTCCTCCGCGCACACCGGCAGCACGCGGCGCTCCACGCGCATCCGCCGCCCGCGCCCGCGCCTGACCGGCCCGACCACGATCGCCCCGCCCCGGTACACGTCGCGGTCCAGCAGCGAGTGCAGCGTCACGACCGGATCGTCGTTCTTGGTCGCCGGATGCACGAAGTCCACGACCAGCCCCGCCTCCTTGCCGGGGTGGCGGCGCGTGACGCGCCCGACGCGCTGCTGGTAGATGCGTTTGGAGGCAGTCGGGGCGAGGTGCACGCAGACCGTCGCGCGCGGCGAGTTCCAGCCCTCGGCGAGCAGCTGCGCGTTGATCAGCACGTCGATGTCACCGCGCTCGTAGCGGGCGAGGATCTCCGCCAGCTCGCGCTTGGGCGTCTCGCCCGAGACCCCCTGCGCCTTGATCCCTTCCGCTTTGAACGCCTCGGCGAGGTTGTACGCGTGCCGCACGCCCGCTGCGTACACAACCCCCGGCACGCCGTTGAAGCGCGTCTTGTACAGGTTCGCCGCCGCCATGTTGAACGGCTGCTGATCGAGCAGTTTCGCCAGCTCGTCCTGATCGAACTCGGTGTCGACCTCCCCGCGGCGCAGCGGCACCTTCGCGATCGTCCTGACCCCCACCCCCGGGGAGATGCGCACGCACCGCAACGGCGAGATCACCCCGCGCCGCGCCGCCTGGGCGAGGTCGAAGCGCGAGGTCTGCGTCGGGAACAGATCGGTCACGTGCCGCGCGATCAGCGCGCCCGTGGCGGTCATCCCGATGAATATCGGCCCCGTCCACTTGCGGATCGCGCCGCTCGTCTTCTCCCCCAGCGCGGTGTGCGCCTCGTCGCAGATCACGATCGTGTACGCGCTCGAGATACGGCCCGCGTTGCGCACGAACCACTGGTACGTCTCGACCGTCACCGGCCCCTTGACCGAGTCCTCGCCCAGCAGCAGCGGCCTCGAGATGCGCGTGGAATACCCGCGCTCGCGCAACTCGCCGTGGAACTGGTCGACGAGGTTGCGCCGGTGCGTGAGGATCAGGATCCCGCCGGTCCGCGACGCCTCCACGAACCCGAGCGCCGCGACCGTCTTGCCCGCGCCCGTCGCGTGCTCGAACCAGAACCGCTTCGCCGCGTTCGGGTCCTCCGGCTGCTCGGCCAGGGACTCCTCTTCGTCCTCTTCGTCGTCGACCCAGTCGCGGGGCTCCTCGTCGGCGTCGGACTCGTCCTGGGACTCCAATTCCTCGGGCTCGTCGTCGTCCTCGTCCGCGTCGACGATCTCGTCGTCCTCGTCGTCCTCATCGTCCTCGTCCTCGTCGGGGGCGGCGCGCTGGACCGGGCCGAGCTCGTCGTCATCGTCCTCATCGTCCTCATCGTCCTCGTCGTCGTCCGCATCCGCGTCCGCATCGGCGGTGTCCTCGTCGTCGTAGCGCGCGCGCGTGGCCTGCGCAGCGGCGGTGCTCGTGCGTGCGCTCCCGCCGGGGCCGTCGTCCCTCGCGGGCGCCTCGTCCGGCCCAAGGATCGCGGCCGACGCCAGCAGCTCCGGGGAAGCGGCGGACTTGCCGTTGATGGCACTCCCATTGGTCCGCTGCGCCTCCGCCAGCAGCGCCGTCAGCGTGCCCGACAGGGCATCCACCTGGTGGGCAGACAGCACGGTGCCGTCCTCGAGCTTCGGCTCGTCGTCTGACAGCAGCCGCTCCAACCCCAGCAGCAGCGAATAGTCCCTGCGCCATTCGGTCGAGGGGTGCTTGGCGCCCGCATCCAGCTCTGAGAGCGCCTGCTCCAGCGCACGCCTGCGCGGGGAGCCCGGCGCCAGCGCGACCGCGGCGTCCTCCCCCTCGTGCAGGAAACGATCGCGCACGAAGATCTCCGCGCGAGCGATATCGGCGGAACTAGGCGTTGGCGCGGCCGCGAGGGCCACTGAAGTGGACTCGGCCATCTAAGGGCTCTGGACTTCGAGACGGAGCCGCCGCACGTAGTGGCTCGGCGGGACTCGTTGCTACCGGCGCTTTGGCCGGCGACGTCGCCGGATGCTCACGGCGAACCCGGCTCTGACGTGCTCTCAGCATATAGCACGTCGCGGGGGAATTGAAGGGGCGTTGGTGTTGAGATAGGTCTGGGCGGTGTATGCGCGACCCAGAGTCACCCAATCGGCTTCGCCCCCAAGCATGCGCACCGGCTGACACCAGCTCGGGCATCTGCGACCATCAGCCCCGATGACCGGGGTCTCCCCCACCCGCCTGCTCGCGACCCTCGCGACCGTCGCCGTCATCGCGCTGCTCGTCATCGGTCTGGTTCAGCTCGCGGGGTCGTCGTCTTCCGGCGAGTCGGCATCGCGGCTGACGCTCGCGCAGATCGACGTGCGCCTAGCGGGCTCCCCCGCGCCACTGACCGCGCTGCACGCCCAGGCCGGGCAGATCCTGTCCGGTGGCGCAGACGCGTTGCGCGCGCGCGTGGCGGCCCTGCGCGGGTATCCACTCGTGATCAACAAGTGGGCCTCCTGGTGCATCCCCTGCCAGGGCGAGCGGGTCGCGTTCCAGCACGCGTCGGTGTCGCTGGGGCACACGGTCGCGTTCATCGGCATCGACTCCGGCGATACGAGCCGCGCCGACGGGCGCGCGTTTGAGCGCGCGGTGCCCGTCGGGTATCCGAGCTACTACGACCAGAGCGGGCGGCTGGGCGCGGCGATCGCCGACTCGTCGTTCACCCCCATCACCGTGTTCTACGATCGCGCCGGCCACCAGTACATCCACCAGGGGCCCTACCCGAGCGCCGCCCGACTCGAACGCGACGTTCGCCGCTACGCGCTGGACGAGTGAGCCTCGACCCGACTTCCCCGACCCGTACCCCCATGCCCGAGATCCGCATAGACCCGCTCAGCGGGCATCGCACGATCGTCGCCGGCGAGCGCTCGCGCCGCCCGGGGGGAGAGCCGTCGTCGCGCTGTGAGCCCCCCGAGCCGATCGACGTCGAGCGCGATCCGTTCGCCGAGGGCCACGAGGACCGTACGCCGCCCGAGCTGTATGCGGTACGCCCCGGCGGCGGACCTGCCGATTCGCCCGGCTGGACGGTGCGGGTGGTGCCGAACCTGTACCCGGCGCTCACGCCGGCCGGCGCGGAGCCGGAGAGGCATGATCATGACGGCGGTTCGGAGCTGTTCGTCGCACGGCCCGCGCGCGGCGCGCACGAGGTGATCGTCAACGGCCCCCAGTCCGTGCTGTCACTCGCCGACCTGCCCGCCGAGCAGGTGGCCGCGGCGGTGGACGTGTGGCGCACGCGCATACGCGTGCACGGCGATGCGGCATACGTGCAGCTGATCGTCAACGAGCGCCGCGAGGGGGGCGCGTCGCTGCCCCACACCCACGCCCAGCTCTACGCCCTGGACTTCGTCCCCGCCGACGTCGCCCGCGAGCGCGAGCGTGCCGGGGCGTATACGACACGCACGATGGGCCACACCCTGCTGGAGGACCTCATCGCCGAAGAGGTGCGCCGTGGCGAGCGCATCGTCGCGATCGACGATGAGTGCGTGCTGCTGGCGCCGTACGCGTCGCGGCTGCCGTTCCAGCTGATGCTCGCCCCGCGTAGGCCGGCGCCGCGATTCGAGACCGACGGTGTCGGGGCGGCGCTGCTGTATGAGGGACTGTCCCGGCTGGCGCGCGTGCTCGGCTGCAGTCCGCCCCTGAACCTGTGGGTCCGCACGGCGCCGCGCGGGGTGCAGCAGTTCTGCTGGCGCATCGACATCACCCCGCGCCTGACGCATCTCGCGGGATTGGAGCTGTCGACGGGACTGAACCTGAACATCGTCGCGCCCGAGCACGCGGCATCGCTGCTGCGCGAAGCATGAGTGTTGTGGCAGGGCCGCATGCGGCCCTGCCCGGGACAGTGCATGCACTGTCCCGCCGTTGGCGCATGCGCCAACGGTTGACGAGCCGCATGCGGCTCGTCACCGGACCGCACATGTGCGGTCCGGCCGACCGGCGCATGCGCCGGTCGGGACAACATCAGCCCGGGCGGATATAGGCTGCAGAGCATGCCACCCGAGGAACGCTTCCTCCCCCGCTTCGCCGCCGAGCCCCCGCAGGAGCTCCTGCCCTACGGGCGCTGGGCGCAGCGACTGAGCGCCGAGTTCCTCGGAGCGTGCCTGGCGCTCACCGACGACGGTGAGGACCTCGGCGAGCCCGGTGAGATCGCGTGGTACCCGGACCGCACCTGGCACGGACGCACGTACGTCCCCGCGAGCACGCTCACCTCACGTGGATATGAGCTGTTTGGCTACGTCCGGTTCGTCCCGGCGGCCGAGGGCGAGGACCCTGGCGAGTTCCACGCGTACGCCGACTACACCGACGAGACCGCCGAGCGCAACCCCGACTGGACACTCGACTTGTGCGAGGAGCCGATCGGCTCCTGGCGCGGCCATTCGGGCGCGGTCGCGGCGATGACGCTCGTCTGGGGTCGCCCCCTGCTCGCGGGCGGCCGCGTGGCCACGGCCGAGCTCGCCGACCTCGCGGTCGACCAGTGCGAGCTGATCGAGGAGCGGTTCACGCTGATCGCGCCCGACGACTACCGGGGAGATCTGCTCGAGATCAAGCTGTTCGGGGGCAAAGGGCAGGAGCTGGCCCGAGAGTCGCTGTACGCGGGGGAGGACGATGAGGGGGATGACGACGTCGTGGCGGGTGAGGATGGCGCCACGGGGAGCGAGAACGACGCGGATGAGGATGGCGTCCTGGCGAACGGCGAGAATGGAGGTGAGGAGAACCAGAACGGGGGCGAGGAGGATCGATGACAGAGCGTGGTCCGGTAGGTCCGGTAAAGACAGAGCACCATCTCGCGAAGGCGCTGCACCCCACCCCGCGCGTGCTCAGGCAGGCGATGGACGAGGCCGAAGGCTTCAACGCGAAGTTCGCCGTGCTCATCACCAGGCTGGTCGGCACGATGTGGTGCGCCTACCTGTTCGGCGTCATCGCCCTGCTCGGTCTGAGCCCGGCGCTGAAGCCCGGCGGCGAGGGGATCATCGCGTGGATCGCCCAGACGTTTCTGCAGCTCGTTCTGCTCTCGGTCATCATGGTCGGGCAGACCGTGCAGAGCCTGGCCGCGGATGCGCGTGCCACAAACACGTTCAAAGACGCGGAGACGATCCTCGACCGTCTCGACCTGCACACCCAGGGCGGCCTGAAGGCGATCCTCGACCGGCTGGATGAAATCGCTCCGGTCATGGCGACTCCGAGCGCTCCGGGGGCTCCGGGCGCGGGCAAGCCTTCAGGCGACTGAGGCAGAGGTGCCGCCGGCGCCCAGTAACGAGCGATCATCGCGGGCGCCAGTGCGATCGCCTGGACACAGGGGATTCGCCCAAATGCCCCCGCCAGGAGTCGAACCTGGATCTACCGCTTAGGAGGCGGTCGTCTTATCCATTGGACTACGAGGGCGCGCGGTCCACACCAGGTGGATGCCAGAGAAGGCTACAGGCGCCAACGCGTCTCTCGGCCCACCGTCCCCCGTCGCGGATGCCGCTTCTCGCCGCCAAAGCCGACCAGCGTGAGACGATCGAGTAGACCGGTCCTACTCGTCACGACATGCGGCCACCCGAGCAAGACCTCAGGCCCGCGCAGGCTCAACGTCCACACCCCCAACCACATCGCCCCCACCAAGCTCATCGGCGACCCGCCGCGCGCTGGCGTTCGCGCTGGCGGTCGTGCTGATCAGACCGAGCACCAGCGCCGCCAGGCCACAGCCGGAGATCAGCCACCAGCACGTGTGACTGGCCGCGACGAACCCCGGCCCGATCGCGAACGCGGCGCCAGCCGCCACGGCGCCCGCGACGGCCACGCCCAGCGTCTGGCCGACCTGGCGTGAGGTCGACGCCACGGCGGCGGCGACCCCGGCCTGCTCGGGGGGCATGCCGAGCACCGCGGTGTTGGTGATCGGCGGGTTGACCATGCCGAAGCCGATCCCGAAGATGAAGTAGGCGGGCAGCAGCGACGCGAGCGATGTCCGCGGGCCGAGCCCCGTCATCAGCAGGCCTCCCAGCATGATCCCGAACCCGCCCACGACCAGGCTGATGCGCGGTCCGTGACGGCCGACCAGCCGTCCTGAGAGCGGCGCGAACAGGAGCGTCATCAACGCGATCGGCAGGGTGTACAGCCCGGCCGTCAAAGCCGACAGGTGGCGGACCTCCTGCAGGTAGAGGGTGTTGAGGAACAGGAACCCGCCCAGGGCGGCGAACGAGCAGATCGCGATCACGCTCGCGCTGGAGAACGGAACGCTGCGGAAGAAGCGCATTTCCAGCAGCGGCTCCACGCGCCTGGACTCGTACCTGACCAGCGCGACCAGTGCCGCGGCGGCGAGCGCGAACAATCCAATGCTCTGGTCAGATGACCATCCGGCGGAGGGCGCCTCGATGATCGCGTACGTCAGCGAGCCCAGCAGGACGATGACGAGCACCTGGCCGAGCGGGTCCAGGCGTCGCGGGCGCGGCGCGCGCGACTCGGGGACGAAGCGGATGGTCAGCGCCAGCGCGACCAGGCCGACGGGGATGTTGATCCAGAAGATCGAGCGCCAGCCGACCGATTGCACCAGCGCCCCGCCCACCACCGGGCCGAGGGCAAGGCTGATCCCGACGGTCGCTCCCCACATGCCGATCGCCTGCGCGCGCTCGCGCGCGTCGGTGAACACGTTGCGGATGATCGACATCGCGACCGGGTTGAGCATCGATCCGCCGACCGCTTGCAACATGCGAAACACGATCAGCCAGCCCTGGCTCGGCGCGACGCTGCACAGCAGCGAACCGAGCGTGAACAGCACGAGCCCGATCTCGAACACCCGCCGGCGTCCGAACCGGTCGGCCATCGACCCGGACAGCATCAGCAGGCTGGCGAGCACGAGCGTGTAGGCGTCCACCGTCCACTGCAGCCCCGAGACGGACGTGTGCAGCTCGCGCCCGATCGACGGCAGCGCGACGTTGACGATCGTGTTGTCCAGCCCGACGATCAGCAGACTCATGCAGCAGATGGCGAGCACGAGCTTGCGCCGAGCCCGCGGGAGCTCTCCGCCAGAATCGGCGTGGGGGCGCTCTGGGTCCTCGCTCCTCATACCTCTGCACTCTGCCCGTTGTTCACAAGCCCCAACCGCGGATCCGCGCGTCCCGGCGGTGCCAGAGCCCTCACGCCCGGACGTCAATCACGATCTGGACGGTCCGGATAGATCTCGTCGATCGTGCTCAGCGCCGTATACGGCGCATCCTCGCCGAGCTCCGCCTGAATCGCCTCGCCACCCCCCGCCAGGCGGTCGAGCACGCTCAGGACACCCGCGACGGTCAGTCCCTCCTCGCGCACGCGCTGCACCGCCTCGATCGTCGAGCCCCCGGTCGTGACCACGTCCTCGACGATCAGGCACCGCTCGCCCGGGTCCAGCGCCGGCCCCTCGATCCAGCGCGCCAGCCCGTGATCCTTGCGCTGTTTGCGCACGATGAACACCCTGGCCGGAGGGTCCGACGCGGCGAGTGCGGCACACGCGACGGGAATCGCGCTCACGGGTACGCCCCCCACCGCGCTGGCGCCACACGCCCGGGCCTGCTCGGCCACCAGCAGGCCGAGCGCCATGAACGCCTCGGGCAGCAGGATCATGCGCTTGGCGTCCACGTAATACTGGGCGGTGCGCCCGCTCGTCAGCGTCACCTCGCCGATCACGAGCGCGTGCTCGCGCAACAGCTCCACGAGTCGTGTGCGCGCGCCCTGCGGATCGCTCATACGTTCGGCCAGGGCGTCCATGTCCCGGTCTAATCTAGCTCCATGACCTCGCGGCCGTCTTCCTCCCTCGCCGGCCTGCTGCTGCTCGCGAGTCGTATCGTCTGCCTGATCGTGCTCGCCGCGTTCGTCGTGTTCGTCGTCAATCAGACCAGCAGCGCCTCGACTCGCCAGCAGAACGAGGTCAGCGAAGGCTCAGCGGCGAAATCGAGCGCGCCCGACCCCAAGCACGAGAGCACGGTGCACCGCACGCTCGACGAAGCCTCCGACGCGCTCACCTCACCGTTCGCGGGAGCCGTGTCGGGATCGAACAGTGAGTGGGTCATCCACATCGTCAGGACCGCTCTCGCGCTGCTCGTCTACGGGCTCGGCGTGGCTTTTCTGGTGCGCTTCATCCGTGTACGGGTGTAGCAGGCACCCTGCTTGACAGTAACCTCCGTGGCTTCACCAACATCCGTGGCGTGTGGACCAAGCGGATCAAGGACGCAGAGAGCGTGGCGTACCGATCGTCGATCGACGGGATCGCCGATCGGCCAGCACGCGAGCGACCGAGGGCGTCCACACGTCACGGACCGGCGTTGCCGCGCACATCGGTGCTACCCCCACCGAAGTCGTTGTAAACATCGACCCGCGTGCCCGTCTGCACCCAGGCGTAGATCGCGGGCGCGTCCGGGATCGGCACACGCAGGCAGCCGTGGCTGGCAGCGTATGTAGGTACTTCGGCATATCCGTGAATCGCGTACCCGCGGATGAAGTAGTTGGATTCAAACATGCCCTCCGAGTTGAATCCGGGGGTCTTCAGGTACACCTGAAACCGCCCGATCACGGTCGGCGTGGAGGGCTTGCCCGAGCTCATCGTGTAGATCGTGCGCACCCGTCCACCCGGTTCGATCTCGGCGAGCACTTGCCGTGTCAGATCCGCCTCGACGTGCCTGCCGTCGCCCGGATAGCGCACATGGAAGCTCCCTGCCCCGCGCTGCCAGCCGGCTCCAAACCTGCGTCCCCGCGTACGGTATGCGCGCAAGGCCCGTCATCTTGCGGTACGCGATCAGCGCGCGACCGGTCCCTTCGTCGAACACGCCGCTCAGCGGCACCGCGTAATGCAGCACGTCCAGCTCTGACTGCAGCATACGCACGGACGGCCCCTGCCCACCGGGTCCGAGGTTCGGCGTCACGTACCGCACATTCGGCGAACGGCCGCTGAACGCGCCCTGCTGCGGGGTCGCGTAGTGCGCCGCACGCGCCTGTACGAGCCCGGGAAATCCGCTTACGTAGTTAATGTGAAACTGACCCGCGCCGTTACCGATAGCCAGCACGCTGACGGTCTTCACCTGGACCTTGCGCCCGGCACGATAAAAGCTGACCTTCACCGTCTGTCCGCCGACGTAGGGCGTGACGATGCCACGCACCACGATTCGCTGACCGAGCAACGCAAACGGCGGGCTGCCGCCGACGTGTTGCGTCACCAATCTGATCTGACCCGCAACCGGACTCGGGGCCGCAGGCGTCGGAGCGGGAGTGGGTGTAACAGGGGCCGCAGAGCTGGCAGGCGCCGCAATCGCGCCCACACAGAGCAATGCCACGGGCACGGCGGCCACACGACGGACGGAGCGAATGGCTTTACGCATATCCTTGATCCTACGTGCTCAGGCCGACGGCGGACGTTTTCACGATGCCGCTCAGAGCCGTCAGAGTCCCGCGAGCCGGCCCGCGGGCAAGGCCGGAACCTCGGGCGTGATCAGGCCGATGCGCTTGCACCCCAGCACGAGCGCGGCGATCGTTGCGAGCGCGGCGATCATCAGCACGGGCGCCTGCCAGCCCCAGCCCTCCAGCGCGGCGAACGCAAGCGAGTTGTTCAGCGAGTGCGCCGCGATGCACGGGTACAGCGAGCCCGTGTACCGATACAGCAGACACAGCCCGAACCCCAATCCCGCCAACGGCACGAGGTCCAAGGCCGGGGCCGAGCCGGCATGCACCGCGCCGAACACCAACCCCGTGATCACCGCGGCGGGCCACGTCCCGCGCCAGCTGCGCAGGGCGGTGAATATATAACCCCGAAACAAAAACTCCTCGCAGATCGGCGCCACCACGCACGTCAGCCCCGCACTGAGCAGCAGCAGCGCCGCGCCTTCGTTTGATCCAAGCTGTTCGAGCAGCTTCTCTTTGCTCGGGTGAAACACCTCCGACCAGCCGACGCTGAGCACCAGGAACGCGACCAGCAGGAACACGAGCAGTCCGGTGGCCGACCGCCAGCCCACACCGGGCGGGCGCAGCCCGAACTGCCACGCTCGCACGACGCGCCCGCCGATCTGCGCGCAGAACACGGCGGCCAGCACGAACGCGACGTCCTGCACGACCGTATCGGCGATCTCGATCCCCGGCGGGGTGTGCGAGCTCGAGATCTTCACGCCGAACGCGAGCGTCACGGGCAGGTCCACGATCAGCCCGCCGATCGCCGCCAGCACGAGCCCGCCGAACAGCGCCGCGGGGGCAGTCCACGGCGACCAGCCCATGTCCGGAGAGCGCCTGGGGTCGCTCGGGTGGGGAGGCTCGGCCGCAGGCGCCCCAGCTCGCGCGGTCTCAGCGCCCGCGGGCTCGTCCGGCCAGGAGTCTCCCGGCGCGGATTCGAGGGGCGGCGGAGTGCTCACGTCGTCCATCGCCTACGCGACCCAGTGCCAGGTGGCGAACTGGGCGACGAACCCCGCCATCAACAGCGCGGAGGCCACGAGCGCGGGCATGCGCGCGCGCGGGCGCGCGGCCAGCCACGCGGCCAGCGCCATGCTCAGCGGGAACAGCACGAGCAGAAACCGCGGCAGCGACATCAGCGGCTGCGCCGCCACCGGATAGGAGAGCGGCAGCGCGAGCGCGGCGATCGCGTAGACCCCGTAGGCGAGCGGCAGCACGCGCAGAGCCATGACGAACAGCGGCACGGCGGCGAGCAGGAACGCGAGCAGCATCAGGTTGTGCCCGGCGCTCACGAGCGGGCTGCCCGCGGCGGCCGGGAAGTACACGTGCGCGCGTTGTGCCGACAGCAGCTGGCGGGCGCCCTCGAAGGCCGCCTTCACCCCGTCCCACACACCGAGATAGGGTCCGGCGAAGTGCCTGCCCCACACGTTCTGGGCGTGAAACGGCGCCAGCGCATCGCCGCCGTGCAGGCACAGGTAGGCCATGTACAGGACCAGACCGCCCGGCAGCAGTCCCAGCCAGAGAATGTTCATACGCAGCCGGTAGCGAGGACGGAGCCGGCGTGCGGGCACCGTGAGCAGCGCCAGCATCGCGAGCACATGCGCGCGATCTCCCCCGACTTCACGAGGCCGAGCGTAAGACGCTCGGTCAGCGTCTCGCGCGCGCGAAAGCGGGTATTCCTCGGGCTCCAAGTCGGGCGCCAGGTCCTCGCGCGGGCCATACAGGTAGAGCATCAGCGCCGGCAGCGCCAGCACGATGCCCGTGCTGCGCGTCGCCGCAGCGAGCGCACCGAGCACGCCCACCCACACCCAACGGCCCTGGCGGGCGCACCAGAACAGCCCGACCGACAGCGCCAGGTACAGCGACTCGGAGTAGACGGCGGAGAAGTAGAACGCCATCGGTGCGAGCGCCGTCACGAGCACCGCCAGCCTGGCCACGTCCCCGCTCCCCGCCCGCGCCGAGCAGGAGCCGAGCTCGAGCTCGGTCAGGCGATGGATGCCGTACAACGCCAGCGCGAGCGCCGCGAGTGAAAACAGCACGCCGGCGAGCACCGCCTGCACGCCGAGGTCCGACAGCACGCGCAGGCCGAGCGGGTACAGCGGAAAGAACGCGTCGCGCGGAGCCGTGTACGAGCCCAGATCGGGGCGGTACCCGTAGTGGGCGATCACCAGGTACCAAGCCGAGTCCCAGCGCGCCGCGGGCGCCGCCAGCAGATTGCCCAGCCAGCCGAACCCCCGCGTCACCCCGGGCGGGTCAAACGCGCCCCGGACGGGCCCGAACCCGAGCGTCGCCACCGTGCCGGCGCCCGCGACCCATACCAGCAACCGCGAGATCCACAGCGCGCGCCAGGTCTCGCGCACGGCCGCCATCCGCGCCGGGTCCGCCCGTAGCCGCGCCCACCCTCTCAGTGCGGGGATGCGCGCGGAGGCGGCGCCAGGAGAGGGAGCCGATACGCGCCCACCTCCGATCGCAGGGACGCCAAACGCACCCTGCCCGGCAGGCGGGAGATCGACGATGGCCGTCTCGGCGGTGTCGGGACTCATCACTGAGGGAGCCTAGAGGGCCGCCACGATGCGGGTGTCACGGGCGCGCGCGCTTGCGCGCGTCCGGCGCCGCCCGCCACTACCCGCGATTCATGCCACACCCACACCCCACACCCACACCCCGCGATTCATGCCACACCCACACCCCACACCCACACCCCGCGATTCATGCCACACCCCACCCGCACCTGCGGGCGCCCGTGCAGTGCGCCGCGTGCGCAATCTGCATGCGCACAACTGCCACGCTCGCGGTCCGCGCCCACCATTGCAGTGGACCGCCATCCCCGCGAAGCGCGGTACTCTCGGCGACAGCGAGCAATGTCCAGGCAAGCACGGCAACGTCGGCGCAGGCACAACCGCGCCGGTCCAACACGCATCCTGCTCGTCGGTGGCGGCGTGCTCGCGACCATGCTCATCGTCGGAACGATCGCGGCTGTGGGCTATGTGCTGCACATCGCCGGGTCCGCACCGGCGCTCAGCTCGCTGCACCCGATCCTGTCAAGCGGCTCCTCACAGGTGTTCGCCGCCGACGGCACGCGCCTGGGGTTCATCCAGGCCGACGATCTGCGCAGCCCCGTCGGCTGGAACGAAATCCCCGCCGATCTGAAGAACGCGACGGTCGCGATCGAGGATCAGCGGTTCTACAAAAACGATGGCGTCGATCTGACCGGAATCTTCCGCTCGGCCGTCAAGGACCTCACCCACGGCGCCGCCCTGCAGGGCGGCTCGACGATCACGATGCAGCTCGTACGCAACTTGTATCTCGGCGGCGACCAGCACACGCTGCGCCAGAAGATCATCGAGGCCAAGCTCGCGATCGACTACAACGAACACCACTCCAAGCGCTCGATCCTCACCAGCTATCTCAACAGCGTCCCCTACGGGACCGTCGGTGGGCAGACCGCAATCGGCGTGCAGGCAGCCGCGCGGATCTTCTTCGACAAGCCCGCCTCGCAACTGAACCTCGAGCAGTCGGCGCTGCTCGCCGGCCTGCCGCAGGCGCCCTCGCAGTACAACCCGTTCCGCGACGCCTCAGTTGCCAAGGAAAGGCGCAACGAGGTGCTCGCAAAGATGGGCGAACTGCACTACATCACCCCAGCGCAGGCCTCCGCGGCCGAGCACGCACCGCTGGAGGTGCACCTCGGCACGTTCTACTCCCAGCGGCGCGAGGACTTCTTCTTCGAATACGTGCGTGAGCAGCTCGAACATCGTTACGGCAAGAAAACGGTCGAGCAGGGCGGGCTGAAGGTGTACACGACGATCGACCTGAACATGCAGCGCCTGGCGCGCAAGGCGATCGCGGAAGTGCTCGACGAGCCCGAAGACCCGGCCTCGGCGATCGTCACGCTGAACCCGCACAACGGCGACATCGAGGCGATGGCCGAGTCCGAGAGCTATGAGAAGTCCCAGTACAACCTCGCCGCCGACGGCCACCGCCAGCCCGGCTCGACGTTCAAGGCGATCGACCTCGCCGACGCGCTCTCGCGCGGGATCGACCCGAACAGCACCTACTACCTCTCGCACACGCTGGCGCCCGGCTGGCTGCCCGGATATCCGACCTATGAAGTCAAGACGTTCGAGGGCACCTCGCTGAACAAGTCGCTGAACCTCGTCAACGCGACGCTCACCTCCGATAACACCGTCTACGCCCAGCTCGCCGCGGACCTGGGCGAGGAAACGATCACCCACACCGCGTATGAGATGGGTGTCAAAACGCACCTGTCGAGCTTCCCCGCCGAAGCGCTCGGCGGGCTCACGCTCGGCGTGACGCCGCTGGAAATGGCCGACGTCTATGCGACCCTCGCCGACGGCGGCTGGCGCAACTCGCCGATCGCGATCACCAAGGTCGTGTTCCCCGACGGCCACGTCGACGGCAACTGGGGTCAGCCGCACCGCGTGAAGGTGCTCTCGGAAGGGGTCACCGGCGAGGAGACGAACATCCTGCAGCAGAACGTCCATTCGGGGACCGCCACGCGCTCGGCGATCGACTGCCCGACGGCCGCCAAGACGGGCACGACCAGCGAACTGGTGGACGCCTGGCTGGACGGGTACACGCCCGACTACTCGACGGTCGTGTGGATGGGCTACCCGAACAAGCGCGTCTCGATGACCGACGTGCACGGCGAGCCCCAGCAGGGCGGCTACCTGCCCGCGGAAATCTGGCACGCCTACATGTCCGCCGTCACCGAAGGCAAGCCGTGCGTCGAATTTCCCGCACCCAAAGAATCTATCTCCTACCAGCCGTTCTTCGGCAAGTTCGCGAGCATCGGACGCTCGTCGGGCGGCGGCGAACAGTCAGGCGAAGAATCGCCCGAACCAGGTCATACCAAACATCCGGCCCCTCGTCACGCCACTCCGCGCGCGGGCACGAACGAAACCCCTGAACACGCTCCCGCGACCCCCGAACCGAGCGAACCCACGACCGGCCCCCCCGCCGAACACGCGCCCGCTGAAAAACCGACACCCGCTCCGGCGCCCACCCCCGCACCCACCGGCGGCGCCGAACCCAACCCGTGAACGCCCGGGCGTGAGAACCGGCGAACGCGCCGCGCTGGTAGGTTAGATCCGTGGCAAAGGAAGACAAGGTCGAATTCGAGGGCGAGGTCATCGAGGCGCTGCCGAACGCGATGTTCAGGGTGAAGCTCGACAACGACCACGTCGTGCTCGGGCACGTCGCCGGCAAGATGCGCCGCTTCCGGATCAGGATCCTCCCCGGCGATCGCGTCCGCTGCGAGCTCTCCCCCTACGATCTCGACCGGGCCCGGATCGTCTACCGGCACCGCTGAGCGGCAGTCGTTCCGCAGAGATCTGCTGGACGATCGGAGATCCCGATGGTCTACGATCGGTTCGCGATGCTCGCCGTGCTGACCGATCCTGGACGATCGGTAGCACGTCTGCCGGGGTGCGTCGCACCTCATCCACGGCCCGACCGCCTGAATCTCGTAACCTCCATGGAGCGCTCCCTGATCGACTCGATCACGGCCGAGCTGGCGGGTTCTCACTCGCACTCGGCGTCGCGACTCGTGCGTGGGGTGGGCGACGACGCCGCGGTGGTGCGCTCAGGTGGAGCGCTGTGCGTTACCTCCGTGGACGCGATGGTCGAGGGCGTGCACTTCCGCCTCGGCGAGGACTCGACGAACAGCCCGTTCGATATCGGCTGGCGGGCGCTCGCGGGGGCGCTCTCGGACCTCGCGGCGATGGGCGCGCGGACAGGCGAGGCGTATATCGCGCTCGGTGTCTCTGCCGAGATGGGCGAGACAGGCGCGCTCGAGCTGATGCGCGGAGCCCTGGAGCTGGCCACCGCGACGGGAACCGTGCTCGCAGGTGGCGATGTGGTCAGCGCGCCCGTGCTGAGCGCGTGTGTGACGGTCGTCGGCTGGGCGGACACCGCCGAGGAGCTGCTTGGGCGTGACGGTGCGCGTGTGGGGGACCTCGTCGGGGTGACCGGCAGACTCGGTGGCAGGCCCGTACGCCCGCTTCCGCGCCTGAGCGAGGGTCAAGCTCTCGTCCGTGCCGGAGCCCACGCGATGATCGACCTCTCCGACGGGATCGCCACTGACGCGCGCCACATCGGTGAGAGCAGCGGGGTATGCCTTCAGATCGAGCTGGTGCGACTACCGCTCGACGTGGGCGTGCCGAGCTCCGCCCAGGCGGCGACGGCCGGCGAAGACTACGAGCTGTGCTTCACGGCGCCCCCAACCGCGCGCACCCGCGTGGAGCGCACCCTGCACGAAGCGGGCGGCACACCGCTCACCTGGATCGGTCACGTCCGCTCAGGGCCGCCGGGCGCGAGGTTGCTGGACTCACACGGCGATGAGCACCGGCTGGAGGGGTACGAGCATCGCTGGCGATGAGTCGCGTCCGCCAGTCCCGCTGTCCACAGTCCGCAGTCCCCGCAGTCCCGCAGTCCGCCGCAGTCCGCCGCAGGCGAAGCCTCGTTACGACGAGGCGGGAGGAATGCGCAGCTGCATGGGTTTGAGCGCCGCCGGCAGCTGCTCATGCGAGGGCGGCGCCGTCGGCGACGCTTCGATCGGCTGGATCGCCGGTCGACCGGGCAGCACGCGGGCCGCGCCGACCGGCACGGTGCGGGTCAGGCGCGCGAACACGAGCAGCCGTTTGGCGGCGCTGAACAGCGGTGTGCAGGCACTCAGCACCAGCCGGCTGTAGCCGACCTCGCCGACGGCTGCGCTCACGTCCGTCGGGGCGACCACCCGCGCGCCGGTCACGGTGTAAGTGAAGCGCGCGTAGGGCATGTTCAGCAGGATCCTGCTGCCCGGCCGCAGCGAGTCGATGTGGCGAAACGGCGCCAGGTAGGTGGTCCTGTGCCCGGCGATCGCCGTCGTGCCCGCGCCGGTGACCCCCGGGAAGCTCGTTTCGGAGTAGATCCCCGGGCCGCTCTCCAAATCGGAGGTGTCGGTCCCCTTCACGACCACGTAGCTCGCGCCGATCCGCGGGATCTCGATCCGTCCCACCGGGCTGCCGTCGCCCGCGCGGCGCTGCAGCTCGCTCGCGAGGAACGCGATCCGGCGGCGCTCGTCGGGCAGGCTCGCCAGCGCTCGCCGCTCAGTCGGTGTGGGCGTTGCCCGTTCTGCCGCGCGCAACGTCCCGCTCAGACTGTCCTGTCTGAATTTTGCATACAGCGCGGTGATCGGCTCCTGCCAGACGAGCGTCACACCCGCGTCGATCAGGGCGAGCGCACCAACCACGATCAGCACATACGCGAGCACTCGCGCCAACCTGCCGCCCACGCCGCGGGGAGCGGAGCCTACGCCGCCTGAGGAATCTCGCCGCCACAGGCCGCGGCCGGTGGACGATCTGGTCGTGAGCGAGATGTCAGACATTGGTCGTGCGGCCTGGATTCCGCTGGGTCATGGGGACTCGTGACACTCCATATATCGTCGCAGAGCCGTGGGCGCCGGTACAGGGTCAATGCCGGCACAGGCTCAGATACGGTGTTCGACACCGCCGTCGCGCCACCTGGGCTAAGAACGGCTTTCAAAAAGATCGGCACGCCCGGATGCGTCCCTGGACACGGCGCTGGATCGCCACGTGACGGCTCGCACGTGCCACCAGCATGCGCTTCGCCATCCCGCGTCGCCCAGCTTGGTCCATGAACGCCCCGACCGCACCGCCTATTTTGAAAGACGTTCTACCGTCGCAGCGCCGACTCCGTTCCCCCGAGCGATCCCGGACCGGCATAGGACAGCGGGCCGCGGATCGATACCTCCGAGTGCTCGTCCGGCCCGAGACCAACGGGATCCGCGGGGGGTGTCAGCGCGACCAGCGCGATCGCCACCGCGCAGCCGAACGCGCCGCTCCACAGCAGTGCCTCACCCACCCCGACGTGACCGCCGGCGAGCGCCAGCACCGCCGTCCAGGCGACCCCGCCCGGGCCATAGCCAAGCTGATGGGCATAA
The DNA here is from genome assembly GCA_963749285.1 of uncultured Solirubrobacterales bacterium. Taxonomy (GTDB): domain Bacteria; phylum Actinomycetota; class Thermoleophilia; order Solirubrobacterales; family Solirubrobacteraceae; genus Palsa-744. The sequence goes on from CAVVMD010000003.1 coordinate 489,767, forward strand.
AACGCCACGAGCAGTCCCAGCGGGACCAGCGCCAGCACGAGCAGCCCCAGCCCCGCGATCGGGCGTGGGCGACGCTCGGGAGAGGCGACTGCAAGCAGCAGGTGCAGCCCCGGCAAGACCAGCAGCGCCGCGTACGGATCGAACACCCATGCCACGCAGGCGATGAGTCCGAGCACGAGCAGCGTCGCGATCCCGGCGACATCGGCCCCGGCCGCCTCGGGCGTCGGGCGCACAGCCAGACCCAGCCGCCGCACGAGCACGGGCCACGCCAGCCAGGCGAGCCCCAGCACGAGCGCACACGCCAGCACGGCCGTCGCCGAGGTGCCGTCGAACGGCATCGCGCCGGGCAGCACCGGGGCGAGCGGGGTCGCTGAGATCGCGCCGAGGGCGCCCAGCGCCAGCGCGAACAGCGCGCACACCAGGAACGGCAGCCCGCACGCGAGCGCCCATGCGCCCCAGCGCCAGACCGGATCCCGCCGGCGGCGCGCACGAGCGAGACCGTCGATCAGCACGAGCGCCGGTGGAATCAGCAGCGTGCCGATCAGCAGTCGCAGCGCCCATGCGGGCACGATTTGGCGCGCGAGCACGAGCCCGGTCTGCGGCTGAGATTCAATGTCGGGCGCGACATCGAGCGCGTCCACCGCGCTGAGCGCGGCCCTGCCGAAGCCTTCCATGCGTTCCGCGCTCACCGGCGTGTGCGCACCGGGGCCGGGTTCGCCCGAGACCTGCACGAGCACCGCCGGCAGTCCCGCGGCGGCGAGCACCCCCTCTTCGCCCGGAGCCATTGGGAACGCGAGGTGCGCGAGCTGGCCGATCGCGCTCGGGGCGCCGGGATCGATCCCGGCTTCGTGTGAGATCGCATCGGCGACCGTGCGCTGCAGCTGATCGGAGGCGTCGCCATATCCGTCGGAGTAAGGCACGACCATCGGCTCGCGCATGCGCGTGGAGGCGATGTCACCGAGGACGATCGCCGCGTCCACCGGTCCTGGTGCGGCGCGCGTGGCCAGGGCCTGTCCCTGCAACTGCGCGGCGGCGAAGTCGGCCGCCCCCGCGTCTCCGCCCGAACCCCCACTGGTCGATACGAGCACGATCGTGCGCCGAGTCTCGCGCGCGGCGAACACCCGCGCGAGCTCGATCAGCGCGGCGGTCCCCGACAGCCGCGCCACCGACCCCGGCGCGGCGGCGTCGCGATGGGCGAGGATCACGATCGGGCTCTCGCCCGTGGAGCCCGGACGCTGCGCGATCACACTCTGCAGCGTCTGCTCGCCGTCGATCGTCTGCGCGTGCACCTGCCTGACGTGCACCGAGAACCCCCCTCCGGCCATGCCACCGAGCCCGGAGATCGTCTGCGCCACACGCTGCGCCAGCGCGTCGTCGTCCGCGCCGCCCGGTCGTCTGTCGGGAAATTCGGCGGCGAGCCGTGTCAGTTCGTCGAGTGCCTGCCGGCCGTCGAACGCGTCTGGGGCCAGCGTCGAGGTGAGCGGCGCCGGGCGTGCGGTCAACGAGAACGCGGCGATCGCCAGCGCGATCGCAAACGGGGCGAACGCCGCGCGGTATAGGCGCCCATTGAGCATGTTCGCGACAGACACTAGTCCCCGCGCAAGCAGTGGGTCAAGGCAGGTCGGGCTTTGGGGCGTGGACGAGCAGGCAGGGCTGACCGATCGGGGCGGGGACCCTGACGTATGCGCCACTGTTTTGCGAGCGCGATCTGGCCACGCACGCGAACGGCCGCGGACACGACGCCCCGGCGCGCGCCGCGCGTGGGCTCGGCATAAGCAGTCACACCAGCAGCCGTCAGGTATCGTCCGCGCGTGCTTCAGCCCGTGGCCGTAGGAAACAAGACGCTCGCCGACTACACGCATATCTGCGGGCGCGAGCTGATCGAGGAGGTCCGTGAGCTCGCCGAGCCGCTGCGGGGCCAGCGCGTCGTGCACATCTCCGCGACCGCGTTCGGCGGGGGCGTGTCAGAGATTCTGTACACGCTCGTGCCGTTGATGCGCGACGTCGGGCTGGACTGCGAGTGGCAGGTGATCTACGGGCGCGAGGAGTTCTTCAACGCGACCAAGCTGATGCACAATGCCCTGCAGGGCGCCCCGCAGGACCTCGACGCCGAGCAGTGGGACACGTGGCGGCGCTACAACGAGATGAACGCGCGCGAGCTGTCCGGTGGTTGGGACGTGTGTCTCATCCACGACCCCCAGCCGGCGGCGCTGTACAGCCTCGTCCCCGAGAAGGCCGCCGGCTGGATCTGGCGCTGCCACATCGACCTGTCCACGCCCAACCCGCAGACGATCGCCCAGCTGCTCCCCTACATCTCGACCTATCCCGAGACGCTGTTTCACATGCGCGAGTACGTGCCCGAGGGGATGCGCGGCACGGTCAACGTGGTCCCGCCCGCGATCGACCCGCTGACGCCGAAGAACATGGCGCTCTCCCCCGAGGACGCGTCGTTCGTGTGCGGCCAGTTCGGGATCGACGTCGACCGCCCGCTGATCTGCCAGGTCTCGCGCTTCGATCCCTGGAAGGACCCGCTCGGCGTGATCGATGCCTACCGCACGGTCAAGCAGACGATGGGAGAGGTGCAGCTCGCGCTCGTCGGCTCGATGGCGAGCGACGACCCCGAGGGCTGGGATTTCTTCAACGCGACGATCGCCCACGCCGACGGTGACCCCGACATACACATCCTCAACAACTTCAACAACGTCGGCGCGATCGAGGTCAACGCGTTCCAGTCCCACGCCGACGTGGTCGTGCAGAAGTCCACCCGTGAGGGCTTCGGGCTGACCGTGTCTGAGGCGATCTGGAAGGCCAAGCCGTTCATCGGCGGCAACGTCGGCGGCATCCCGCTGCAGGTCGAGGACGGCGTTACGGGATTTCTCGTCTCCAGTGCCGAGCAGTGCGCCGAGCGCGTCCTGGAGGTGCTCGCCGATCCGGCGCTGGGCAAGTTCCTGGGCAGGCGCGGCAAGGAGCACGTGCGCACCCATTTTCTGACGCCGCGCTATCTGCGCGACTACCTGCGCATATTCGGGGAGCTCGCCCAGTCATGAGCAACGCGCCGGCACAGCGCGGACCGCTAGTGCTGGTAAGCAACCGCGGCCCGGGCACGAGCACGCATGGCGGCGCTGGATCTGCGTCCTCGGTCGCTCGTGTGCAAAGCACACCACGCGGGGCGGGTGGGGCTTCGGATTTTTGCCCAGCTTGCCCTGCGCACTCATGCCAGCGCTGTGAAGATCGGGAGTCACTGTGACGACTCAGCGCGGCCCGCTGGTGCTGGTGTCAAATCGCGGCCCGGTGACGTTCCAGGCGGGCGGTGAGATCCAGCGCGGTTCGGGTGGGCTGGTGACGGCGCTGACGGGGCTGGCTTCGCACCGCGATGCGATCTGGATCGCCTCGGCGATGAACGAGCACGACGCGGAGGCCGCGCGCGCCGCGGGCGGGCGGGCGTTTCCGGTGGTCTCTCCCGCCGGCGGCGAGTTCCAGGTGCGGCTCGTCGTCTCAGACGAGGAGGCGTATGACCGGTTCTACAACGTGTTCGCCAACCCGATGCTGTGGTTCATACAGCACTACCTGTGGGACCTGTCCAACGCGCCGGACATCCGCCGTGAGGAGATCGAGGCGTTCGAGTTCGGCTACAACGCCGTCAACGACGATCTCGCCCGGGCGGTGGTGGAGGAGCTCGAGGGCGTGCAGGAGCCCGTCGTGATGGTGCACGATTACCACCTGTACACGCTGCCGGACCTCGTGCGCAGGGCTCGGCCGGATGTGTTTCTGCATCACTTCGTGCACATCCCCTGGACGCAGTCCGATGCCTGGCGGGTGCTGCCGGCACGGATCCGCGAGGAGATCTACGCGGGGCTGCTGGCGAACGACATCGTGGGATTTCACACGCGCTCGTATCGACGGAACTTCCTGCAGTGCTGCCGCGATCTGATGGATCTCGAGGTGGACTTCGACCGCGGGATCGTGTGGTACGGGGAGCGCGAGGTGTGGGTACGCGCGTATCCGCTGCCGATCGACCATCAGGCGACACGCAAGCTCGCCCACAGCCCGCGTGTGTCGGAGTTCGAGGCCGAGCTGATGCGCCGCCGCCGCGACCATTTGATCCTGCGCGTGGACCGGGCCGATCTGTCGAAGAACGTGCTGCGCGGGTTCACCGCGTTCGACCTGTTCCTGGAGCAGCATCCCGAGTTCTCCGAGCGGGTGACGTTCATGGCGCAGCTGATGCCCTCGCGTACCGACGTGCCCCAGTACGCCGAGTACTTGGAGCGGATCGAGGCCGTGGTGGCGGTCGTCAACCACCGTCACGGCACGCCGGACTGGATGCCGATCCAGCTGAAGCTGCGCGATGATCTCGACGAGGCGATGGCCGCGTACAAGCACTATGACGTGCTGCTGGTGAACGCGATGTTCGACGGCATGAACCTGGTCGCCAAGGAGGGCCCGATCGTCAACGAGCGCGAGGGCGTGTCGATCCTCTCGGAGAACACCGGTGCGCACGAGGAGCTGGGCGAGTACGCGCTGTCGGTGAACCCGTTCGACATTCAGGAGCTCGCCGACTCGATCTATGCGGCGCTGACGATGGAGGCGGCCGAGCGCGGCCGTCGCGCGCGCGGGCTGGCGAAGATCGTGACCTCGCGCGACCCCGGCGACTGGATCGACGAGCAGCTGGCGGACATCCGCGCGAAGGTGGACGCCGGCGGGGAGTGATGTGATGTCTGCTCGTTCGGCGATGAGCGCGTGCGTGCGAGGACGGACGGACGGACGGGGGCTGGGACAGAGAAGCGGGTCTGCTTTTCGGCGGTAACTCGTGTGCGTACGCGAGGATGCCGGGGTGGGAGCCGGGGGAGCGTTGTGGTTTGCGGCGTGTCGTACACGAGGATGCCGGGGGGGAGCCGGGGGAGCGTTGTGGTTTGCGGCGTGCCGTACGCGAGGATGCCGGGGGGGAGCGGGAGGAATGTTGTGGTTTGCGGCGTGCCGCGCGCGTGTGCGTACGCGCGCGTGTGGCAACAACATAAGTCATTGACTGGGGGCCGAGCCCCTGGCGGGTGGCAAGCCAACCCCCAGTGACCGCGGCATAGCGCGTCCGTTGGCCACAGCGTTTTCAAAACCGATCCTGCTGAGCGGATATGGCGGGAGGCGTCACGGAGCGCCCGACGGGCGCTGGTATCATGCGCCGCCGCTCCCCGGGAGCGATCGTCCGATGGCGCCGCAAGCACCCACATACGACCTGGTACTGCTGCTCGACCCGCAGGTCGAGGAGCCGGTGCGCGCGAAGATCCTCGCCGATACGCGCGATGCGATCGCGGCGGCTGGCGAGCTGACGCGCGAGGACGACTGGGGTGACCGGGCGCTGGCGTATCCGATCGAGCGCAAGACCGACGCCGAGTATCACCTGCTGCAGTTCCATGCGGGCAAGCCCGAGCTGTTGAGCCAGCTGGATCGGACGCTGCGGATCACCGACGGGGTGATGCGGTTTCGGATCGTCCAGCTGAAGCCGGGCACGCCCGACGCGCCGGACATGCGCGCGCCCGCAACCGCAGCGGCGGCTGCCGGCAGGCACGTCGAGGCGCCGCCGACCCCGGTCGAGACGCAGGCGCCGATCGAGATCCCCGCCGCCGAGCCCGAGCCGGCGTAGCCTCCTCACCCAGCGGGTAATACACTCGGCGCATGGCCTGGGTGCAGGACACAGAGCAGACGGGGACGAGCAGGACCGACGTGTTGAGGGACTCCCCGCCGATGTTCGAGTCGCGGTTGCTGGACGCCTGCTCACGGGTGCATCCAATGGTGCCGATCCTGATCTTCGGCCCGGCGATCGCGGTGCTGGCGGCGTGGAGCCTTCAGAGCATGAGCGTGATCGCCACGGTCGGACTGGCGATCGGCGGGTACGGGCTGTGGACGCTGTTCGAGTACTGGCTGCACCGGATCGTGTTCCATTTCGAGCCCGACCGCGGGATCGGGGCGCGACTGCACTGGATCATTCACGGCGTCCACCACGAGCACCCGAACGACCCGCTGCGCCTGGTGATGCCGCCCGCCGTGAGCGTGCCGCTGGGGGCGGTCGTGTTCGGGCTGCTGTATCTGGCCTTCGGCAGCTCCTACGCTCCCGGGCTCGGGGCGGGGTTTTTTGCCGGATACCTGGCGTACGACATGATCCACTACTACGTACATCACTTCAGCCCGCGCGGGCGCCTGGGCAGGATGCTGCGCGAGCGGCACATGCGCCATCACTTTCAGGACGAGACCAAGGGGTTCGGCATCAGCGCGCCGTACTGGGACGAGGTGTTCCGGACCTCCTCGCGGGCGCGCCGGAGCGAGCACTAGACCGGGGCCCGGACGGCCTACGCGCACATCTCGCCCACCCAGGCACCCTGCCTCACCCCGAGATCCGGATGCCAGACGACCCTCGAAGCCCGCAATAACCCGCAACGAGCGGCCTGCGAGGACGCCCGGCGAAAAGACGGCCGCAGTCGTGTCTACACTCGCCGGTGGCCTCGGACGCATAGACCGACCGAGCAAGCAGATAGCCCAGAGAAACACAGATAGCGAAAGGAACCGTCGTGGCCGCCACCAACATCAACAGAATCGTAATGACCGGAAACCTCACCGCCGACCCAGAGCTGCGCTCGCTGCCGAGCGGCATGTCCGTCTGCAGCCTGCGGATCGCCTGCAACACGCGCCGCAAGAACGGGAGTACGGGGGAGTGGGAGGACAAGCCCAACTACTTCAACGTGACCGTGTGGGGCGCGCAGGGCGAGAACGCCGCCAAGTATCTGTCCAAGGGACGCCCGGTCGCGATCGACGGGCGCCTGGAGTGGCGCGAGTGGGAGGCACAGGACGGCACGAAACGCCAGGCAACCGATATCATTGCCGACTCGGTGCAGTTCCTGGGTTCGCGCGAGGACGCCGGCAGTGGCGGCGGGTACGCGGGCAACGGAGCCTCACAGGGCAGCGACGTCCCCGTTCACGAAGGGGACTTCCAGCCCGCGCCGGTCGCCGGAGGGTCTGGCGACGACGACATTCCGTTCTGATTCCCCCAACACAAAGCACATAGCGAGGCACGTTCAAGTGGCAAAGCGCGGTCGCGGCAAGCCGGTGCGCCGGCGAGACAAGAAGGGCGGTCCCGGTAGCGGCAGGCGCAAGCCATGCCAGCACTGCCGTGACCACATCGAGCAGGTCGACTACAAGGATGTCGGCACGCTGCGCAAGTTCGTCTCCGAGAAGGGCAAGATCCGCTCGCGGCGGATCACCGGCGCGTGCCGTCGCCACCAGAACCAGATCGCCAGGGCGGTCAAGCGCGCCCGCGAGCTGGCGCTGCTGCCGTACGTGAACGAGAGCGGTCGCGATGACAGCCCCCGCCGCGAGCGGGGCGACCGCGACCGGGAACGCTAGGACCGAGGCGAGCGATCATGCCCGAAGCGATACTCCTGCAGGATGTCGAGCAGCTCGGCGAGCAGGGCAAGGTGATCGACGTCTCCAAGGGGTACCTGCGCAACTACCTGGTGCCGCGCAAGCTCGCCCAACCGGCGACGAAAGGCGTGATCGAAGCGATCTCCCAGCGCCGGGAGGCGGCCGAGCGGGCCGAGCGCAACGCGATCGAGAAAGCCCAGGAGAACGTCAACCTGCTGAACCGGACGGTGCTGACGATCCCCCAGCAGGCCAGCGCGGACGGGCGCCTGTTCGGGTCGGTCACCGCGCAGGACATCGCCACCGCGATCCGCGAAGCGCGGGGGCTGAAACTCGACAAACGCGGCGTGCACATGCCCGAGCCGATCAAGAACGTCGGCACCTACATGGTCGTGGTCGAGGTGGTCGAGGGCGTGACCGCCACAATCAAGACGATGGTCGTCGCGAAGAAGTGATCAGGAGCGCCGCGACCCCTCCTGCCCGTGGATCGGGCATAGGAGGAGGTCGGGGGGAGGGCAGCGCCCTCCCCCCGTTGAGAGATGGTCGTCGCCAAGAAGTGATCAGGAGCGCGATTTCCCTCCTGCCATCCGGACGAAGCACGGGAGCGAGCCCGGGGGAGGGCCCGCCCTCCCCCACTGAGTGATGGTCGTCGCCAAGAAGTAGGGTTCAGACAGTCGTCCGTCGACCCTGCGAACATCTGTTCGTGGGTAGCGCCAAGCGTAATTCAGCCGGACATAGCGGGGAGTGCTCGCGGATCGCGGCAGGCTCCGATCTAGACTCGCGCGAGTCCACATCATGAGCGCCGTCGTGACGACAACGAACGGTGCGGGGAACGGGACCACACGGCGCCAGGGCGCAGACGGGCCCGCGATCGCGCCGCCACACAACCTCGACGCCGAGCAGTCGGTGCTCGGCGCGATCCTGCTGTCCGACCGGGCGCTGTATGCGCTGGTGATCGAAGAGGGACTGCGCCCTGAGGACTTCTATCGCGAGCGCCACGGCGCCATCTACGCGGCGATGCTGGCCCTGTACAACGAGTCAGAGCCGGTCGACGTGCTGACGGTCACCGACCGGCTGCGCCAACTGGGCAAGCTGGGAGACATCGGCGGACCAGCCGCGGTGGACGAGCTGACGGGTGTCGTGCCGGCCGCCGGGCACGCGCGCCGCTACGCGCAGATCGTGCGCGAGAACGCGCTGCTGCGGCGCCTGCTGAGCGCCTCGTTTGAGATCCAGGAGAGCGTGCTGGGCCACTCCGCAGCGCCGCGCGAGCTGGTCGAGCAGGCCGAGAAGGCGATGCTCGAGGTGGCCCGCGACGACCGCCAGCAGGATTTCCGGGCGATCGAGGAGGTGCTGCACGAGGAGCTCGACAAGCTGCACCGGCTGTCGATCGAAGGCACCTCGCTGACGGGGACGCCCTCCGGGTTCAAGGACCTGGATGAGATCACCGGCGGGTTTCAGCCGGGCAACCTGATCATCATCGCCGCCCGTCCGGCGATGGGCAAGAGCGCGCTGGTTTGCAACATCGCCGAGAACGCGGCCGTCGAGCACAACAAGCCGGTGGCGCTGTTCAGCCTGGAGATGGCCGAGGCCGAGCTGGCCCAGCGGTTCGTCGCCTCCCAGGCGCGAATCAAGGGCGAGGAGCTGCGCAAGGGAAGGGTCGCCGAGCAGCGCTGGCCAAAGATCCTGAAGGCGAGCCAGCGCCTGGCGGCCGCGCCGCTGTGGGTGGACGACTCAAGCGATGTCGGCCTGCTGGAGATCAGAGCCAAGGCGCGGCGGCTGCACAGCCAGTGCGAGGGCGGGTTGGGGCTGATCATCATCGACTACCTGCAGCTGATGCGCACCGACAGCCGCTATGACAGCCGCGTGACCGCCGTCGGCGAGCTGAGCCGCGGCCTGAAGATCCTCGCCCGAGAGCTGGGGGTGCCGGTGATCGCGCTGTCGCAGCTCAGCCGCGCGGTCGAGACGCGTTCGCCGAAGGTGCCCCAGCTCTCAGACCTGCGCGAGAGCGGAAACCTCGAGCAGGACTCCGACCTGGTGATGTTCATCTACCGCGACGAGTACTACGACGAGGACTCCGAGCGTCCGGGCGAGGCGGACCTGATCATCTCCAAGCACCGCAACGGGGCGGTCGGCAAAGTGACGCTGACGTTCCAGAAGGAGTACCCGAAGTTCCTGAGCTATGCCGGGGAGCGCTACACGCAATGAGCCACGGGTCCGCATACCGGCGCTGGATCGGCGTCCTCGGTCGCTCGTGTGCGAAGCACACTTCGCTTCCTGCGTCCTTGCCCAGCTTGGTCTGCGGACCCGTGGGAGCGCACTGGGACAAAGGGTGCGTGGTGGAGGTACAGAACGCCCGATGAACGCCGAGAACTGTCCCTTCGAGACCTGTGACGGCAGCGGGTTCGTGATCGACGAAGCTACAAACACAGCCTCCGACTGCCGCTGTCGATCGGGGCGGATCGCCAGACTGCGGACGGCTGGTCTCGAGGGGCGCGTTCCCAAGCGCTACCGCGGCGTGTCATTCGACCGCCCGCCTGTCCCGGAGATCGCGCGCGTCGCCCCGGACGTCGTCCAGGAGGTGAGACGATACGTGCGAAACGTGGAGGAGAACCTCGACGCGGGCCAGGGACTGTGGTTGATGGGCGATGTGGGGACGGGCAAGACCACGCTGGCGATGATCGTCTCGAGGGCCGCCCTCGACGCTGGTCGCTCGGTAGCGATCTACTCGCTGCCGAGACTCCTGAACCTGATCCGCGGCGCGATCGAGACCGACGCCGGTATGGTCGGCTTCCTCGAACAGCTCGCGGCGGTCGACCTGCTGCACATAGACGACTTGGGAGTCGAGAACACCACCGACTGGGTGCTCGAGCAGCTCTATTCGATAGTCAACACCCGCTACGAGGACGAGCGGGCGATGATCGTGACGACCAATCTGAGCTACGACGATCTCGTCCTGCAGCTCGGCGACCGAACGATCTCCAGACTGGTCGCCATCTGCGGCAACGGGCTACCGCTATATGGCCAAGACGATCGGCGTCCAGTCAGAGATCTGCGCGAGGACATCGCCGCCACGGCCCGGTCGGCCTGAGCCGGCCCCAAGAGGCCCCTACACTCCTACAGCCATGCCCGGAATCGTGATAGTCGGCGCCCAGTGGGGCGATGAGGGGAAGGGGAAGATCACCGACCTGCTCGCCGAACAGGCGGACGCGGTCGTGCGGTTTCAGGGCGGCAACAACGCCGGGCACACGATCGTGCGCGAGGGGGTGGAGTGGAAGCTGCACCTGATCCCGTCGGGGATCCTGTATCCGGGCAAGCGCTGCGTGATCGGCAACGGCGTGGTGATCGACCCGAAGGTGCTGATCGAGGAGCTCGACGCGCTGCGCGCGCGCCGCGTTGACGTGAGCGGGCTGCGCATCTCCGCCAACGCCCACCTGATCATGCCCTACCACCTGCTGCTGGACTCGGCCGGCGAGGCCAAGCTCGGCAGCCTGCAGATCGGCACGACGCGCCGGGGCATCGGCCCGTGCTACGCCGACAAGGCCGCGCGGCTGGGGATCCGCGTGCAGGACCTGCTAGACGAGAAGATCCTCAAGAAGAAGATCGTCGCGGCGATGGAGCCCAAGCGATTGTCGCTGCGGCCGTTCGAAAAGGACCCGACGCTCGACTTGCACACGATGACCGAGCAGTACCTGACCTACGGGCACCGCCTGGAGCAGCACATCGCGGACACCGCGAAGCTGATGTGGGACCTGCTCGACGCTGGTGAGAAGGTCATATTCGAGGGCGCCCAGGGGGCGATGCTCGACATCGACCACGGCACGTACCCGTTCGTGACCTCCTCCAACCCGCTGTCCGGCGCCGCGTGCGTCGGGACGGGCGTGGGCCCGAAGAACATCGACGAGATCTGGGGGATCTCCAAGGCCTACACCACGCGCGTCGGCGCCGGGCCGTTTCCCTCAGAGCTGCACGACGAGACGGGTGAGCTGATCAGGCAGCGCGGCGGCGAGTTCGGCACCACGACCGGCCGCCCGCGGCGCACCGGCTGGCTGGACCTCGTCGCGCTGCGCTACGCCGCGCGGTTGAACACGATGACGGCGCTGGCCGTGACCAAGCTCGACGTGCTGTCGGGATTCGACCGCATCCAGGTGTGCACCAGCTACCGCGGCGCCGAGGGCGCCAAGTTCGACGATTTTCCCTACCACCAGTCGGTCCTGCACCACACGAGCGCCGAGCTGACCGAGCTGCCCGGGTGGTCGGAGGACCTGGGCGAGTGCCGCACGTTCTCGGACCTGCCGCGCGCGGCGCAGGAGTACCTGGAGTTCGTCGCCGAGCAGGTCGGCGCGCCTGTCACACTCGTAGGGGTCGGGCCGGGACGCGAGCAGACGATCTGGACCGAAGCCGGCCAGGCGACGCTCGTCGCGCGCAACGGGAACTCGCCGGACTGAGGCTGCGCGGCGAGGTGCTGGGGCCCCCCATCTATGTGCTGACCGTGACCGCAGTCGAGATACCGGCCGAGCGGGCGGAAAGCCCGGAGTCTCCGCCGCCTGGCTGTGCTCAGCGGTTGATGATGCTATTTCTTTGCCTTCCCATGCGCCTTCTGCTGCACGAGATGGACGCTCTCGGTGTGCGTCTGTGACGGGGCGGGGGAGGACTTCAGGAGCGTCAGGCTGGCGCTCAGTCGCCCGTGATCCGCGCCCAGCAGCGCGCGGCCGGGAGTATTGAGCTTGAGCTCGATGGTCACGGTCTTGCCCGCTGGGACCGAGAGAGAAGCCGTACCGATGATCTCCGTCTTCGCTTGCTTGCCTTTCTTGGGCGTGCTCTTGTACGTCAGGGTCAGCCTTCCGGCGCAAGCGCCGGTACCCGCGCAGGTCAGCTTGACCTGAGCCTCGCCGCTGCTCTGCACGGTGATGGTGGTCCCGTCAAGCGAGACGCTGCCGGTGGCTGCGGCTTCTTCGTTTTCTTCCTGGTGCCTTTTAGTGGCCGCTGCGGTCACTTCTTCTTCCTGGTGTTTCTTGGCGATCGCGACGGCAGCTTCTGCTTCGCGTTTCTCGGTCGCGGATGCTTCCGTGGCGGCAGCTTCTTCCCCTACTTTTTGGGCATGTTCTGCCACTAGTTTTCTGATCTCTTCTTCTTTCGCTTCTTCTTTCTCTTTGGCTTCTCGTTCTTGAGTTTCTTTTTCTTTGGCTTCCTGCACTTCTTTTTCTTTAGCTTCTTCTTCCTGCCTTTTCTTGGCCTGTGCTTCCACCGTCCCAGTGACCGTCTCCGTGCTGCCGTTGCGGCTGTAGGTGATCTGGATCGTCTGCGAGGGGTGGTTACATTCTTTGGCGAAGTCGATCAGTATTTCCAGACCGCCTTCGGGCGCATTGGCGAACGTGCCTGACAGCGTCCCTGTTGTGGAGACGAACGTGTATTTCTGGCCGGGAGCCAGGACCGGACAGGGCGCCTTTTCTGATGGTTTACCAACCACTATCACGATCGGGCCTGCCAATTCGACCGGGCCCGTGGAGACCAGCTGCGAATAATCGGTCCGCGCAGCAGCTCCGCTGCCCATGATTTCGAAGATGACACCGCTGGTCGGATCTAGTTTTACGCTAGATGAGTAGTGCCACGGCCGTGGTGGTGGGGAGGGGTTGTAGGCAGGCAGATCGAAGTCGGCGGTACTCACTGCCAGCGCCGACCCAAGGGGGCCTCGATGGACGCCGACCTCGATCTGCTGCTGATCGCTGTTTACTGCACTGTGGACGATTTCCTGCCCGAGCGGGCTGAAAACGCCAAGAGAAGAATCTCCGATGAGGAGGTCATCACGCTGTGCATCGCCCAGGCGATGATGGGCATCCCTTCTGATGCGCGGTTCCTGCGGGCTGCCCGGCGCCAGCTCGGGCACCTGTTCCCGTACCTGCCTGAGCGCACCGCCTTTCACAAGCGCAGGCTGCGGCTGTCGGCTGCGATCGAGGCGTTGATCCGCACGTTCGCCAGTCACAGCCCCGGCTTCTACAGCGACCTCCTGCTGGCCGATTCCACACCGGTGGAGTGCGCCCGCAGCCGCGAGACCGTCAAGCGCGGTGGTGCCTCCAGTCTCGGCGACGCGCTCGCAAACGCCGCCGACTACGGGTACTGCGCAAGCCACAGCCGCCATTTCTGGGGCTTCAGGCTGCACGCCCTGTTCGCCCTGGACGGTACCCCCAGAGCATTGGCGTTGACCTCGCCAAAGATCGACGAGAAGCTCGTGTGCTTGCAACTGGTCGCGCGCTGCGAGCGCCACAGCGGGCAGATGCTGATCCTGATCGGCGATAAGAACTTCCGTGGCAAAGACTTCGAAGCCGAGCTCGCCACACTCCACGCCCAGATCATCCGTCCCCACCGCAAGGACGAGCCCGGACAAGACTCACACCTCGCGCCGATCCGCCAAAGGATCGAGTCGATCTTCTGGACCTGCAAGGACCTCCTCACACTCGAGCGCCACGGTGCCCGCACCCTGGAGAACCTCCGCGTGCGCCTCGCCAGCCGCTTCGCAGCCCTCACAGCCGGCATCGCACTAAACCACCAACTCGGCCGACCCAGCCGATCCCTCGCCTGCTACACCGCCTGACACCGTGGCACTACTCATCTAGAGGCTTCAATGCCTCCGGCTGGGTCGGTCTCACTTCCCACATCGAGTGTCGTATTATTTGTTGTCAATGCACCAACAGCTCCGGTTCCAGCAAAGAAAATATTGTGCAGATCGACCGAGTGTCGATCTGCGGAGTTGAGTTTACCTTCCTCGAGGAGCACCAAACCATTTTCGATGTGCTCTCCAGAGGCATTCGGGCCTTCGATCGTTACAGGTCCAACCTCGGTGCTGTTTTCTAGGATCAGCGCTGGTCCGTTGTTCAGTTCAACCGTGAGTTCACTACCTTCGCCCGTCACCTCACCACCCAACAACAGACCGTTTTCCTCAATTTCACCGCCGCTGCGATTGGCGATGCTCCACTTCTGCGAGGCACTGAGTTCGAGCGGCATTTCCATGAATGACCCCGCGAAACCGCTTGTACCGTTGGAGGGCGCAGCCGTGAGCCCACCGCTTCCCAGCGTGATCTTTTCCCCAGCCAGCAGGTAGTCGTCTGCATCGTCGAGCTGCATCGAATCGACGGTCAGGCCACTGATGTTGTTCAGGGTCAAATAACAGGTGTCCGTCTCTGGTTTGGACGTGCATTCGCTATTGGTCAGATGGGGAAACGTCAGCGTTTCGATCACCTGCGAGGTGGTCGGGGCAGTATTTCCTTCCCAGTTTACTCCGGCAGACCAATGGGCCGCGCTTTCAGTGCGGCCGGGAGAGCCGCCGGCCCAGGTGAAGGAGGCGGCGTTTGCAGACGCTACCTGGGTCACCGCCAGCGTGAGGCCGAGGATCGCGAGCACTCCCAGCGCACGGACAGCTCGCCCGCCAGCCTCTCGCCCGCCAAATCCGACCCTGCCCAGCCGCTCAAGACTCCTCACCGCGCCGCCCCTCCTAATCCGATGACAATGGGCCGAGAAGATACCAGATATCTGAAAGCTCAGGCTCAACAGATTTCTTGTCCGTGGGAGCGGTCTGCGCGCTGACGCTCCGGCTCTTCCTCGCCTTGACGGCCTTCTGCTGAAGGAGACGCACAACTTTTCCTTGGGCGTTCTCGAGGCTGGGTGCGAGTTCGAGAAAGCGCCAGGCTTGCGCTGTAACGTCCATGATCTGTTTTGAGCAGAGCGCGCCCGGGAGGGTCGAGGCCGGCTTTCACTGTCTTTGCTTCATTGCCTGCGATAGAGATGGCTGCAGAGAAACGGAGGAGGAAGGTTGCTCGTGCGGCCCCCTCCCTGCTTAAGAGCATCCTGGCCCCCGGAGGCGTCCAGCCCGCAGATTCGCGATGTTTAGATGTTCGGCACAGACCCGATCCTCGCGCGCCGAGACGCCGTGATCGTGAGCATGCAGTACGGGCTCGGCGCCCGCAACCAAGAGGTCTGGGGGATGCGCTGGATGTCCCAGGACGAGGACTTCACGTGGGTGATAGAGGTTCTCTCCCGCGGGCAACTCGATGAATGGGGCAAGACCGACCACAGCGCCCAGCGACGAACCGCCACACCAAGCGTCCTCCGGGAGGACCTATCTGAATGGCGAGAGGCTCTGAGGCGGTGGGGACACCCCGCCCGCGATATCGACTTCATCATCCCCGGAGACCTCGCCAGCGCCCAGCACGGAGTCCGAGACCCTCAAACAGGCGCCTGCCACGCCACCCGCAACCAGGCCGGCTCATGGGGCACAAGGTTCTTCAGCCCCGCAGTCACGAAAGCCGCCGCAGAACACCCCGAACTCTTCAACATCCTCGGCGCGACACCCTACGCGCTGCGCCGAGGCGGCATCTCCCTACGCCTGCGAGCCGAGGACCCACAGACCGTAGCGAGCGAGTGCGGGACGAGCCTGCGGATGCTCAGCATCCACTACGCGTTCGCCATCGAGGACCTGCGCCGACGCGGACCACGGCCAGCCGACGTCGAGTGGCGCGCCGCACGCGCAGCCATTAGCAAGCGGCATTCGCGCCGGCAAGCACCCTCTTCCGCGGCGGATGATGACGGTACGCATCGTCGGCGGATGCTGTCGGCCTGGTTTGCGGCGCGCCGGCGACGCTCCCGGGCGCGGTAGGCGTCCATCGCAACGCCGCTGTCCTCGAGCTGGAGGGCTCGGATGTGTGGTTGTGGTCTCATCGTTGGTAGAGTGACCACATGCGTGAGATCGGTGTGCGGGAGTTGAAGCAGTCCCTAAGCGAGACGCTGCGGGCCGTCAGCCGCGGGCAGCAGGTGCGGGTGACTGTTCGCGGCCAGCCGGTGGCGGACATCGTTCCTGCCGGCGCCTCGGCCGGGGATAGCCGCCTGCGTGAGCTGGTTGCCGAAGGGCGACTCATCGCGCCGGCTCGCACTCGGCCCGGCAAGGCTCCGCGGCTTGTACAAGCTCCCCGGAGCGCATCCGCCTTGGTCCTCGCGGAGCGGGACGCCGAGCGCTGAACCTCTACTTGGACGCGAGCGCCCTGGTCAAGCGCTATGTCGCAGAGCCGGGGAGCAATGTGGTGCGTGACGCCATGGCCCAGGCCGACGGATGGTTCATGTGTCGTGCGGGCTACGTCGAGACCGTCCGTGCCGTGGGCCTTGCAGCGGGCAAGAAGGCCGCAAGGACGGTACGCGAGGAGTGGCCGGCAATTGGTGTCATCGAGATCGATCAACGCCTCGTCGAGCACGCCGCCGAACTGACGATCAATCTCGACCTGCGTAGCTTGGACGCGCTGCATCTCGCCGCCGCGCTCGTGCTACCCCGCGACGATTTGGTGATCGCCACCTGGGACCGCAAGCTGCACGCCGCAGCCCGCACCACGGGACTCCGCCTCACACCAGAGACAGTCCCCTAACGAGCGCCAGCGTAGGGCGTCCGATCATACCGGACACAGCCCGCCCTCGACATCGACGAGCGCTACGTCGAAGCCAGTTCGCATCGGTCCAACATCAACGCCCGATCCATCGAGCCACGAGGCAAAGCCTCCCTCAATCCAGCACCGTGAGCCATCCTGTGTTTGGCGGAGACTTCGAGGCCAGGGTTTGCCTGGCGGAGGGAGAAGTCTCGGCTCATGGCATATGCGAGGAAGTATTCAAAGGAGTTGTTGGATCGCGGGACGCGTCTGGTGTTCGAGTCCGGGCGTCCTATCGCGCACGTCGCGAGGGACCTGGGCATCGAGAGCGAGACGCTCCGTAAACACGTCCGGCAGACCGAAGCTGATGAGGGCCGGCGCAAAGACGTCCTGAGCAGCCAGGAGCGCGAGGAGATCAAAGCGCTGCGCAAAGAGGTTGCGCAGTTGCGTCGAGCGAACGAGATCCTGAAGGCCGCCAGCGTGTTTTTCGCGGGCGAGCTCGATCCACACCGTCCGAAGTGAGCGTGTTCATCGACGAGCATCGTGAGCGCTTCGGGGTCGAGCCGATCTGCGAGACCCTGGGCGTGTCGGCGTCCGCCTACTACCAGCGCGCTACAGGCCAGCGCTCGGTCCGAGCCGTGGATGACGAGCGGCTGCTCGCCCTCATCAACGAGCTACACGCCGCCAACTACTACGCCTACGGCTCACGCCGGATGTGGAAGGCGCTGCAACGCTCCGGGGAGCGGATCGGCCGCAGCCGTGTGGAACGGTTGATGCGCCAGAACGGCATTCAGGGCGCCAAGCGGCGCGGGAAGCCGTGGCGGACCACGAAGGCCGACCCGGCGGCGAGACGCAGCCCTGACCGGGTGCAGCGTGATTTCACGGCGTCCCGGCCGGATGAGAAGTGGTTTGCGGACTTCACGTATCTGCGCTGCTGGGAGGGGCTGGTGTTCTTCAGCTTCGTGATCGATGCCTACAGCCGGATGATCGTGGGTTGGCAGTTCGCCGGGCACATGCGTACCGATCTCGTGCTCGATGCTCTCAGGATGGCCTTGCATCAGCGCGCGCCCGGAGCAGACGTCTCGCTCGTGGCACACTCGGACGCCGGCAGTCAATACACGTCGTTCGACTACACACAACTCCTGGACGACCACGACGTCCTCGCCTCTATCGGATCCGTGGGTGACGCTTACGACAATGCAGCCGCCGAGAGCTTCGTCGACAGCTTCAAGACCGAGCTCATCGCAGACCGCAGCTGGGCGACGCGCTCGCAGCTCGAGCTCGCCGTCCTGGAGTACGTCGCCTGGTTCAACAACGAGCGCCTACACGAAAGTCTCGGCGACCAGCCACCCCGAGAGATCGAGGAACTCTACGCTGTGAAAATCAGGCCAACGAGAGAGACAGCCTGAAGATAGGAAACCTACAAACACCGTCTCCGCGAAACACAGGGCGGCTCACCGTCAGCGCGAGAGGGGTAGCAGGTCGCTTCCCGCTTTGGGCCGCGCAGAGCAGATACCTCGACGCTCACGGACGATAGCCCTGCTTCGGATGACCACGAGCTACCCGAGGCCGACGGCGCGATCACGACCGCTTCGTCCGGTGTAAGCGAGCGAGCGCGGCGTCGGCACCGGCACGACTTTGTGCCCGAGGCGCGATGCGACGGCGGGGGACGAGCCGTGCCCTAGCATGGCGAGTGTGCTCTCTCCCTCCAAACGGCGGCGGGTTTCACGCTGCTGGCTCACCGAGCGGGACTAGCGATGGGGTTCAAGCGCGTGGCGGCTGTCGGTGCGCTCGTCACTGTGGGTGTGACGGTCCCTGCAGCGGAGGCCGGGGCGTTCGGCGTGGCTGCGAACCTGGCGACACCCGCGTTCCCCAGCTCGGTTTCGGCCATGGGCGGCGTCATCGCCTGGGCGGCTGAGTCTGGCGCTGGCCACCGGTTTGAGATCGTCGTCCGCCAGCGCGGGCACGATCACGCGCTGAGCGCGACCTCGGCCGCGGGCTGGATCGACGGCGTCAAGCTGGGAACCGACTCCGGCGGTCACTCGATCGTCGTCTACTCACGCTGCCCGCACTCGCCTTTCGCGAGTGCGAAGGCGGGCAGCGCTGGCACTGACGGCTGCCGGTTGTGGTGGGCGCCGACGAGCAGCAGCGGCGCCCACCGGATCAACGCAGCACCGGCGGACACGAGCGTTGGAGTCTCGGAGCACGGCGTCGTCGTCTTCGCCGTGCAGCCCAACACTGCCCGCGAAAACCAGCCTGCCCGTATCGAGACCGCGCGGCTGACCGGCACTTCTACTCGCGCACTGCAGCTACCGACGCCCGATGGCGCCACGATCGACGACATCAGCGCAAACGGGACGCAGGTCGCCTTCAGCGAGGCCCCGGGCTCGTCGAACAGCATGGGAGTCTCGGAGATCTGGCTCGAGAACGGCAGCGCGGCGCCCCAGCTGATCGCGAAGGTCGTTTCCGACGGCGTCCCGATCGACGACTCTGAGCAGTTCTTCGATGGTCTGACGTTGACGAGCGGCTTCGTCTACGCGTTTCTGTACTCCCAGAGCGGAATCGTCCCGCCGGTCGCCTCGCAGCTGGAGCAGATCTCGCTCCCCGGCCTGGCGACGACCGTCGCACCGTGGGCACCGAGCGCGTCGCTGAGCAGCGACGGCATCAACGCCGCGGCCTTCGACCCCAGCAACGGCCGGCTGGTCCTCGACCTGTTCTCCCCGCAGCTCGAATTCTCAACCGTGTCGGCGTCCTGCTCGACCCATGCTGGAAGCGCCAAGGCCTGTCCGGTCTTGCAAACCGGGCCCGTCACGTTCGGCTGAACCTCGGCGCATAGCGAGCGAACGTCATCACCGGGACACGACATCACTTGCGCTCACCCGCTCGAAGCGATCGTGTCGGCGGCCCCGCCTCAATATGACCGACTTGGACGAGCACGAGCATTCACGCGGATCGACGAGGACACTTCCGTAATTCGCCAACAGAGCGAGTGTGAGCAGATCATCAGTCGACACGTTCGGCGCTCGTCCCGAGCGAGCGTGAGCGCGGCCGTCGCTGGGGCGCTCGCTTGGCTCGCATAGCGGTAGCGCGGCGTGGTGGGGTGGTGCCTGTGGGCGCGGGTCGCGAGCGGGGGTTCGTGGCGCTCTGCTGTGGCTACTTTTTCTTCTTGAGCTTGATGGCCAGGGTCTGGGTGTGTGAGGTGGGGCTGCCGCCGAGCGAGGATTGGAATGTGAGGGTCGCGGTGATGGGCAGCCCCCGTTTGTGTTTGAGCGCGTCCTGGAGTGCTTTGAGCGCTGATGCGCTCGGCTTGACTGTGAAGCTGAAGCTCCCCGCGGCCGCGACGGTGCGGCTGCCTTTGGCGTAGATGACTAGGGCCGGGCGGCACTTGCCGGTGAGCTTGACCTGGCCTTTCTTGCATTTCTTGGTGCTCGCCGTGAACACCCCGAACTTCCCGTTCTGGAAGGTGATCAGCACGCTGAACGTCCCGGGCTGGCTGACCGTCTCCTTGAAGGTGACCGCGCCGGTGTTCTGGTTGACGCTCGCGGCGAGAGCGCTGAACTGGCTGCTGGGCGAGCTACTGCTCGCCACGACGGTCGCCGTGGCGAGCGCCGTCGAGGTCAACGCGGTCTGTTGCGCGCCGACGACCGTGTAGCTCATCGATGCTGTGCCGGTTTGGCCGTCGGTGCTTTTCGCGGTCACCGTGTAGGTGTGCGGCCCGAGGGTCGAGGTTTCAAGCGTGCCTGTGGTGCCGGACCCGCCGTTGGAGTCCGTGCACGACTGGATCCCTGGCCCGTCTTCGCCTTCGATGCACGAGAATCTGGTGGTGACGGCCGCGCCCTGCTGGTAGGTGCCGCCGCTCGCTGGGGATTCGATCGACGCTTTCGGCGCAGCCGCGGTGCCGCTCGACGCTTCGATCTCGCTGACCGTATTTTCGTAGGTCGTGAACCAGACGTGGGTTCCATCCGAAGACACGCCCTTGGCTCCGTCGCCGCCGCGGATCGTGGCGATGACGGTGCCGCTTGACGCTTCGATCTCACGGAACGTACCTTCTTCGCCTCCGACCTCGCTCGTGACCCAGACGTCGGTTCCATCCGAGGACACGCCATCGGGACCGCCGTCGACGGGGATCGTGCGGATGACGGTGCCGGTCGACGCTTCGATCTCACTGACCGTATCTTCGCCGTAGTTCGTGACCCAGACGTGGGTTCCATACGAAGACACGCCCCAGGGGTCGCTGCCGACGGGGATCGTGCGGATGACGGTGCCGGTCGACGCTTCGATCTCACTGACCGTACCTTCGCCCTCGTTCGTGACCCAGACGTGGGTTCCATCCGAAGACACGCCAAAGGGGGAGCCGACGGGGATCGTGCGGATGACGGTGCCACTGGACGCGTCGATCTCACTGACCGTACCTTCGAGCTCGTTCGTGACCCAGACGTGGGTTCCGTCCGAGGACACGCCTGAGGGGGCAATGCCGACGGGGATCGTGCGGATGACGGTGCCACTGGACGCGTCGATCTCACTGACCGTATCGTCGTTGAAGTTCGTGACCCAGACGTGGGTTCCGTCCGAGGACACGCCTGTGGGTTCGATGCCGACGGGGATCGTGCGGATGACGGTGCCGCTCGACGCGTCGATCTCACTGACCGTAGCTTCGTTCCGGTTCGCGACCCAGACGTGGGTTCCATCCGAGGACACGCCCCAGGGGTTGCTGCCGACGGGGATCGTGCGGATGACCCCTTCGGCGGCGGCCGAGGACACGCCCACGCAGCATGCCGCGACGGCTACCGTCGCGAGCAGCACCCCGGTCAATTGGACTACGCCTGCTCGCGAGAAGCCATCCAGCAGTCTCATAGGGATCCTCCCCCTCTTCCTGTTGTAAACGTCCGGAGACTGGCTTCGTGCCGGTCGGGGTCGAGAAGCGTGTTCCGGAAGGTATCAGGAGCCGCGATCGGGAGTAGTGCTCTGATAGGCCCTCGTATCCGCTGACACATCGTTCGGGGGACCGCGATGTACTTCCCGATGGCACTTCTTGAGCCACAAGACGGGCACGCGAGAGTGCCCCTTTCCAGCAGGAGCGGAAGCTGTCGCCACCAGGCCGGCGCTTTCGCATGGGACGAGCATGGGCACTGGCGCACGCCGACAAGGACACTTCCGCATCGCGCCGCGTAAGCAGGCGTGAACCGCCTCACCCGAAGGGTTCCCGCCCGTCAGTCGGACATCGTGCGCTCGAGGGCGCGCTGGCGGGTGGGTCGCTGCGTGAGCCGCGCCAGGTAGTCCCTCAGGTTCGCCGGGAGCTCATCTGCAAAACCGATGCGCTCCGTGAAAGCGAGCGTGCTCCCGACAAGTACGTCAGCCACGGTGAAGCGCTCGCCGACGAGATAGTCTCTGCCATCCAAGGCGCTGGATACCGCGCGCGCGGCCTCGTCAAAGCGCTGTCGTGCGGCGGCGGAACGGTCGGGGTCGCGCTGAGCGTGCACGGCGGATTCGATCAGCGGCGGCTCGAGCTCGGCTGGGGCGAAGATCGTCCACTGGTAAAGCAGCGCTCGCTCGTGGGTCCCCGGTGGCGGCGCGAGGCCGGCGTCGGGATGCAGGTCTGCGAGGTGCAGGCAGATCGCCGCCGATTCGAATACGAACTCTTCGTCGTCCTCGAGCACGGGCACGCGGCCCAGGGGATGGCGGGCGCGATGCTCCTCGCCCTTGCTCTCCTCGCGCGTCATCACCGTGACCTCATACGGCTCGCCGAGCTCCTCGAGCATCCATGCGACGCGGATCGGCCGGCCCGCGTGCTCCCGGTGGTAGAGGCGCATCATGGACGGCACGATAGTGGCTGGCGCGAGAGTTCGCCGCTTGGCCGCAGGGTTCAGGTTTTGCGCTGGCTGCGTACTCGCTGGCCAACCACGCCGCCGGTGATCGGTACGCCGTGCTGGACGACGCTTGGGACGGTCTGGAGACACTCGGATCGCGCGCAAAGCGCTAGTCGCCGGCCCTTCAAGGGACAGCATGCTGCCCACAACGGCGTGCTCTTCCTGGGCCGGCGGCCGTGATGGTTGCCCGCCGTGACCGCCTGCGGGATACCGTCGTTGGCGCGCAAAATGCGGGCGAGTGCGCGATTCCGATCGACTATTTCCTCGGACAGGCAGTCTTGTAGAACTTCGTCACCGTCTGTTCGGGCAGGACTAGGTTTGTTGCGCCTAGTTTTGCGGACGATGGGACCGTTCCTTCGTGCGCTGCGAACTTCAGTTCGGCCTTGATCGGAAAACCACCCCTGGGGCACTTCTTCGGCAGCGTGAGGTTGTAGTGGGCCCTGCTGCCCGTCCTGTATGCCGAGCCCAACTTCACGTTGACCTTCTCAGTCGACGGCGCTTGGGAGGATTCGGTGTGGCCTTTTCCGACTTCTGCGATCATCTCTGGGCCAAAGCCGCCGCCGCCCGCGAGATTGACGAAGTGGGCGCGGGAGTAGATTTCCACCAAGAATGGCGAGTAGGCTTTGGTGAAGAACTCCAGTTCGCCGCCGGGCAGGTAGAAGGATTCGATGGTCCCTGCCTCCGGGACCGGTTCCGTGCCGGCCAGTACTTGGCCGACAGGCCCTGCGGCCGAACCCGGCGGACAGCCGTGGGGCCCATTCATTTCGAGCATTTGCACAGAGCACGTCGCAATGCCGGCCGGGTGCACCCTGAAGCCGGTTGGCAGATACAGGTTCACGCCGGTCAGCGGCTGCGGCACGCCCCCACGCGATTCGGTTCCCGAGATTGTGTATTCGATCCGGACGGCAGCGCCGGCTCTGAGCATATTGCCGGTGTGCGGAAAACCCACGATCGGAACCACCGCTGCCTTGAAGGTCACCTGCGGGGCAGCGGAGACAATGCCGGGAAGCGCGAGCGCGCAAAGGCCGAGGGCGATCAGAAAGGCCGAGAGTCTGCGCATGGAACTCCGTTCCTGTTTGATGATGGCGACTCCGGACAATCCAACTGCGGATTTGCTATCCGACCCTGTCGCAACGGGTGCTTGTAACAAAGGATACTCACTTACTCGCTTTCAGTGCCCACGGGTCACAGATCGAGAGCGGTTCGTGTTGGCGCCTCAACTACTAGCTGTTGCTCGAAGAATCGGGGTAGTTGGCTGTGCGTCTCCACGAAGCGCCCCGCGACGCCGCTGAGCCGCCTCCCGGTTTGACAAAGAAACCCACACGAGAGTGCTCCTTTCGACCAAGAACGAGCGTCTCGACGACCGGAACCCGTGCTGTCGCTCGGGACGAAGAGGGAGCTGCCAGCCGGACCGCTGGCCACGCTCGGTCTCGCGCAAAGGAGGAGCGCGAGCACCAAGCAGAAGTCCTCACGATCATCTGCCCGCTTCCGCACTCACTCTTTACGCGCTGACCGACCCCGTCAGCCCGCACGCGCACGATCCGACGGCAACCTCGGCCACCATCCACGCCTTCGTCTGCTGCGTGTGAGTTCGCGCGCCTGCCAGTCCGGCCCCCGATCCGCTCTCCGCGCCAAGCGGATCGATGCTCGGGCGCTGGCAAGCCAGACCAAGCTTCCTCCTAGGCCAGCTCCGCATCACCCCAGATCCGTCACCGCACCGTCACCGCAGATTGTTATCCTTTTTGCCCTAACTTGTCCGCGATTGCCCCCCACATCTCCGCGAATCGCCTGCCGTTACTGGATTTTTCAATGGGCCGTGCAGGAATCGAACCTGCAACCTTGGGCTTAAGAGGCCCCTGCTCTGCCGGTTGAGCTAACGGCCCGTGAGGGCGCCGGCGGACGAGCGGCCGGCTTCAGGGCTCGATTCTAGCCAAGCGCGGGCGCGGGGCCCGCCCAGCGGAAGGGGCCACGCGCGTGGAGCGTCCGTACGCACAGCGCCGCCGCGTCCCCCGGTGCACCTCAGAACACCACCGTCCGGCGGCCGTCCACGATCACCCGGTCGTCCAGGTGCAGGGCCACGGCGCGGGCGAGCACGAGGCGCTCGACGTCACGCCCGACCCGCGCGAGATCCTGAGCGCTCTGGCGATGGTCGACGCGGACGACGTCCTGGTCGATGATCGGGCCATCGTCGAGCTCTGCGGTCACGTAGTGGGCGGTCGCGCCGATCAGCTTGACGCCGCGCTCGTGTGCGCGCCGGTAGGGGTCCGCGCCGGCGAACGCCGGCAGGAACGAGTGGTGGATGTTGATCGCGGGCATGCCGATGCGCTCCAGGAAGTCGCCGCTGAGAACCTGCATGTAGCGCGCGAGCACGAGCAGGTCGGCCTGGCCGAGCAGCAGCTCGAGCATCGCCTTCTCGGCGTGAGACTTGCCGTCGGGCTCGACCGGCACATGGTGGAAGGTCACGCCGGCGGCCTCGGTCTCGCGGCGCAGGTCCTCGTGGTTTGAGATCACCGCGACCACGTCCCCGTCCAGCTCGCCCCTGCGCCAGCGCCACAGCAGATCGACGAGGCAGTGGTCATGACTGGAGACGAGGATCGCGATCCGCGGCCGCTCGCCCCGGTAGCGGATCTCCCAGTCCATCCCCAGCCTGTCGGCGACCTCCGCGGCGAAGCGCTCCTGGAAGCGTCTCCTGGACCCCTGCGACCCGCTCGGCCCATCCGGCCCGTCCAGCTCATCCAGCTCGTCCAGCTCATCCAGGAACAGCTCGGTGCGCATGAAGAAGCGCCCCTCGGTCTCCTCAGAGGAGAACTGGTGGGAGGAGACGATGTTCGCGCCCTGCTCGAACAAAAATCCCGACACCGCCGCGACGATCCCGGGCTGGTCCGCGCAGCCGATCAGCAGGCGTGCGGTGTAGCGCTTGCGATCGCGCTCACCGGGCGCCTGGGCGGGCCAGTCGCCCTGCTCCGAGACGCCCTCCGTGCCCCCCTCCGTGCCCTGCTCCGAGAGGGTCTCCGCGGCGTGGCGAGCCTCCCCGGATCCGGCCATGCCCAGCCTCCCGCGGGCTATTTCTTGCTCGCCGGCAGCCCGCCGGGAGCGGGGGTGCTCGTCGAGGTACCGGTGAAGGTTCCGTGCGGGCCGGGCTTGACGGCGTAGGTTTTGCCTTTGCTGGTGGCGGTGTACGTACCGTTTGCGCCCCGCGCGATGGTCGGCTGTTCGCCGGCGGTGGCGCTCGGGTTTTTCTTGAGTTCCGCGAGCTCGGTCTTCAGCTGCTTGCGCTGCGCGGACGGTGCGAGGGCGACGGCCTTTTCGGAGGCGAGATCGCCGATGCGCGTGTTGTGGGCCTTGTAGGCGTACTCCGCCAGCGCCGTGTACAGCGACGCCTGGTACTGCGGCGTGCTTTCGGACTTGGTGGGGATGACGATCTGCAGGACCTTGACCGCTTCGGCGGGCTCGTTGAGGCCTTCTTCGCCAAACACCCGCTCCATCTCCTGCGCCAGTTCGGCGTTCGTCTTGGGCGGATTCAGCGCGAGGTAGCTGTTCCACGACTGGGCGACCTGCGTGAACAGTTCTTTGCCCTTGCTCGTCAGCTTGCCAGCAGCGACATACGCTTCGCCGCCCGCTTCGTGCAACTGCGCGAGCGTCAGCTGTTCCCACGCGTATACGTCGTTCGGCTGCTTTTCGGTCAGCTTCTTGTACTTCTTGATCGGGCCGGAGAAGCTCGTCTTGTTGGAGCCTTCGTTGCTGCTCAGGGAGCTCAGGATCCCGCCGCCGCCGATGCCGCCGCCAACGCCGAAGCCGACGAGGCCCACGCCCATCAGCACGGCGAACCCCAGATAGACCACCTGGACCGTGCGGCGACGGCCGCGTCCGCGCAGATCGAACAGCATCAGCTCAGCTCTCGGTCGAAGTGGTCGATGATCTGTTGCACGCTTGGCTCCGTCCCCTCATGTGCGGATGAACCGCCCTCAGGCGGCGGCCCATCGCTTGGTGTGCGCCGCTCGCGTCTGCGCTCACGGCGCTCAACAAACGACGCGAGCAGGATACTCGCCTCGTAGAGCACATACAGCGGCACGGTCTCCAGCATGAGCGTGATCGCGTCTCCGGGCAGGAACGCAGCGATCGCCGCACACGCCACGATCGCATAGCGGCGGTTGTGGCGCAGCTGCTTCGGAGTGACGATCCCGACGCGGGTGGCGGCCAGGATCGCGACTGGAACCTGGAACACGAGACCCATCGCAAGCAGGATCGTGGCGGCGAATTTGTAGTACGGGCCAGCCTGGACGAGCACGTTGAACTGACCGCTGTTGAAGTTCTGGAAGAAGCGCACCGCCGCGGGCAGCACCACGAAGTAGCCGAACAGCACTCCGATCGCGAACAGGCACGGGATCGCCGCTAGCAGCGGCAGCGCGATACGTCTCTCACTGGGGCTGAACGCGGGCAGCACGAACCCGTAGAGCTGGAACAGGATGATCGGCAGCGAAAACACCAGCGCGAACAGGAGCGTGACTCCGAGTGTCGTCGTGAACGGCTCGCCGATCCCGAGCGTCACCGGCTTGTTGCCCTGCGGGACGCGCGGGATCTTGGCGACGTCCGCCTGCAGGCGGGGGATCTCCGCGGCGAGCGCCGCCCGGGTCGCGGGCGGGAGCTTGCTGGCGGGATTGGCGAGCGTTGCTGCGATCCCCTGCACGTCGCGCGCGACCGCGAGCACGCCCTGCTGGGCGAGCGCCGTCTGCCCGAGCGGGCCGTTGCCCTTCTCGACCTGCTTCTGGGTCTGGTTGGCAAGCGGGCGGTTGATGATTTCCAGCAGCGCGTGGTTCTGCCACAGGCACACCCCGAACGCGAGCGCGACCGCGACCGCACTGACGATCAGGCGCGTGCGCAGCTCTTCGAGATGGTCGACGAGGCTGAGGCGGTCTTCGTGGCCGATCGTGCGAATCGCGGTGGCCATGCCCTAATGAACCTAGCACCGCATCTGCGTGGTCATTGCCGCACGCTGAGCTTTACGGCGCGGAGCTAAAGGCGATCGCGGTGAGCGTCGATGAGTTCAGGGCAAGCCATGTCAGACACGAGCCCTCACATACGCCACAACGTACAGATGCCCGACGGCAAGCAGTTGGAGGTTGTCTACCACGACCATCGGCGCGCCTCGGACCCGCCGTACGCGCCGGACCCGCTGCACGTCTGCTTCAACTGCGCCGGCGAGCTCGTCTACCCGCTCGACTGGATCGAAGAGGGAGCCAGGCATTGGCGTATCGTGCTGCGCTGCCCCGAGTGCGAGGCGCGCCGCGAGGGCGTGTTCGAGCAGTCCGTGGTGGAGGAGCTCGACGACGAGCTGGACCGCGGCGCGGGTGCGCTGCTGAGCGATCTGAAGCGGATCACGCACGCGAATATGAGCGACGAGGTCGAGTTCTTCGTGCGCGCCCTCGACGCCGATCTGATCGTACCCAGCGACTTTCACCGATAGCGCTCGACGACCGCGTCCGCAACGAGGTCGAGCAGGCCCGCGCGACCATCGGGCAGGCTGTGCGGGAGCGCCGACTTGGCTTGCGCGACCAGCGCCAGCGCTTGCTCGCGGGCCTCGTCGAGAGCGCCTGTCGCGGCGATCCGCTCACATAGCTGCTCCGCCTCCCGCGGTCCGCGCAGCGAGGAGAGGTCGAACGCGGCGAGCTCGGAGTCGTGCTCGCGCGCGAGGATGAACGGGAGGGTCACGGTGCCGTCGAGCAGGTCCGTGCCGCGAGCCTTGCCGGTGCGCTCGACCGGGCCGGACACGTCGAGCACGTCGTCCAGGAGCTGAAACGCGAGGCCGATGCGCCGAGCGAAAGCGCCGAGCTCGTCGGCGAGCGCTTGCGAGCCTTCGGCGGCCACCAGCGCGCCCAGGCGGCAGGCGGCCTCGAACAGCGCCGCGGTCTTCAGTTCGCAGCGGCGCAGGTACCGCGCGACCGGGACGTGCGCGGCGTAAGCGTCCTCGCGCTGCAACAGCTCGCCTTCGGCGAGCGCCGAGCTGGCATCCGACAGGGCACGCAGCTGTGCCGCCTCGCCGTTACGCGCGAGCTCGGCGAACGCGCGCGAGAACAGCAGGTCACCGGTGGCGACCGCAAGCTTGCGTCCAGCGGCCGCGGCGACCGATGGACGACCGCGTCGCAGCTGGGCGCCGTCGATCACATCATCGTGCACGAGCGTCGCCGAGTGCACGAGCTCGACCGCCACGGCCGCGCGCACGAGGCTCTCCTCTCCCTCGGCGGTGTCGGGAGGCCCGCCCGCAGACTCGGCGGCGAGGACCACCAACAGCGGCCGCAGCCGCTTGCCCCCGGCCAGGACTGTGCCGGTGGCGTGGGAGGCGAGCGGCTCGCCGGCCTCGGCCGTTACTCGCTCGAGGTGCAGCTCCGTTCTAACCATGAGCTCGCGCAAGCCGTTGCCTCCACGCTGCATGATCGCCTCGACGGCGTCAACGTCCGCGGCATTCGCCCCGGTGGTGAGCGCTCCCACCGTTCCCCCGATCGAGCTCGTCATGGCTTCTCTGTCAGAGCGGCGCCGTCTGCGGGGACGACGCCCACGTGGATTGCGATGATGCCTCCGGCTGTCAGCAGGTAGGAGATGTCTCGCAGCCCGGCTCGCTCCATCTCGGCGGCGAGCGCAGCGGGCGGGGGAAAGCGCTTGACCGACTCGGGCAGGTAGGTGTACGCCTCGGCGATCGTTCCACTCGAACTGGAGCCCCGGACGCGCGCGATCAGTGCCGCGATCGCTTCGGTCAGCCGCCCGAGCGCAGGCACGAGCCGATCGAACCACAACCGGTAGAAGAGCGACAGCGGCGGCTTGGTGGGGGTTGTCATCTCAAGAATCACGACCCTGCCTCCCGGTCGCACGACCCGCGCCAGCTCGGCGAGACCACGGCCGAGGTCGGAGAAGTTGCGCACGCTGAAGCCGGACAGGGCCGCGTCGAACGAGTCGTCGGGGTACGGAAGCTGCAGAGCGTCCGCCCACTCGAAGCGGGGCTTCACGCCGTGCTGGTCGATGCGCTCGGCCTTGATCCGCGCGAGCGCGAGCATCGCCTCGGAGAAGTCGCTGCCGAGCACCTCGCCCCGCGGCGAGACGCGCCGCGCGAGCTCGATCGCCAGGTCGCCGGTTCCGGTCGCGACGTCCAGCACGCGGCTGCCGGGGCCGACCTCAGCCAGGTCGACAGCCCGAGCGCGCCAGCGGTGGTGCAGGCCCGCGGTCATCGCCGTGTTCAGCGGGTCGTATACATGTGCGATCCGATCGAACATCGACCGGACCTGACCGGCCGGGAGCACTCCGGGCGTGGACTCATGCGCCGGACCACCGTTTACGGGAAACCCATTTGCGCTGCTCGGCGGCACTCCTGACGCGGGCTCGGCGGGCATGAGTGAGACGCTACTTCAGCTGGGCGAGGAATTCGACGGCCGCTTTGAACTTCTGCGGCGGCAGGTTCTTGAACGACGGCATCGGCGCGGTCGGGTTGACCAGCGTGCGGGCGATCCCCTGGCGTGGCAGCCGCGAGGCTATGTGCGTCAGTTCGGGACCCGGGCCGTTGTTGCCGTTGTCACCGATCTTGTGGCAGGCCAGACAGCCCGACTGGGCCACGACCAGCTTGCCGGCTTCGTATTCGGCGAGCGTCTGCCCGCCCGCCTGCAGGACGGGCTTGGGCGTAGCCATTTCGATCACGGTCGGCGACCCCGCGTTGGCGCCCTGGTAGGTGAGCAGCGCCATCGCGCCGATCACGAAGATGCCGGTCAGCGTCGCGATCGGACGGCGCTCGGGACGGCGCTCGGGACCGCGGTCGTAGAACGGCAGCAAAAACAGCAGGATCATGCCGAGTGTCGGCACGCCGATCGTCGCCAGCGGCACGAGGCTCGGCGGCTTGATCACGCGCAGGACCTCGAACAGGAAGAAGAAGTACCACTCCGGGCGCGGCACGTACGTGGTCGTGGTCGGGTTTGCCTTGGAGCCGAGCTCGGCCCCGAGCACGAGCGACATCGTGATGATGACCGCCATCACCACGCACGCCATCGCGGCATCCTTGGCGACCGCGTACGGGAAGAAGGGCTTGCCCTGGGACTTCAGGATCCCGTACTCGCGCAGGTACTCCTCCTTCTCGCGCCGGTTCACGCGTCGGCCTCGCGCAGCTCGGGGTTCTGCTCGGCTTTCAGCCACGGCGGCGCGGTCGTGCCGAGCTTGGCCACGAGATACAGGTGCGCGCCGATCAGCGCGGCGAGCAGACCGGGCAAGAGCAGCATGTGGATGGCGTAGAAGCGCGACAGCGTCGTGGCCCCGAATTCGGGGCCTCCGCGCAGGAAATCGCTCAGATATGGCCCGATCAGCGGACCGGTGCCGTTGATGTTCACGCCCACGATCGTCGCCCAGTAGGCGCGCTGGTCGAACGGCAGCAGGTAGCCGGTGAACGACATCACCATCGTCAGGATCAGCAGCACGACACCGATCACCCAGTTGAGCTCGCGCGGATACTTGTAGGCGCCGAAGAAGAACGTGCGCCCCATGTGCAGGAACACGAGGATCACCATCACGCTCGAGCCCCACTTGTGCATGCCGCGCACGAACTGGCCGAGGAACACTTCGTTGGTCACGTGGCGGATCGATTCGTACGCACCGCCGGATGGATCGGGGCGGTAGTACATCGCCAGGAACACTCCCGTGACGGCCTGGGAGAGGAACGCGAACATCGTGGCCGAGCCGAGCGTGTAGAACCAGTTGGTGCCCTTGGGCACCTTGCGGAACATCAGCCAGCGCGCGCCGCCGCTCAGCGAGGTGCGCTCGTCGACCCAGTCGACGACGCTCGTGCCGGCCTCCGCGGCGTGGTCGAGCGCAATCGTCTTGCCGTTGCCCTCGCCCGGGCGGGGAGGCGGCACCTGCAGGGCCGAGGGAATTGGGGGAGCCTTGGGCAGCTTGGGCATCGTGGCGTCTCGGTGGTCCTATAGTTTCTGCGCGCCCGGGCGCGATGGATACATGTACTGGCCGATTCCGTCCAGCGGCTCGCCGGGATCGCGCGGCGAGAAACGTTTCAGCTCGCTGTTGACGGAAAAGCGCGGGCCGAGTTCGACTTCGCTGCGCGCGTTGACGCGCGTGTAAAAGCGGTCCAGCGGACGCACGGGCGGGCCGCCGACACGGCGGCCGAGCAGGTCATAGACGCCGCCGTGGCACGGGCAGATGAAGCGCTCGGCCGCGTCCACCCAGCGCACGGGACAGCCGAGGTGCGCGCAGCGGCTGGAGATCGCGATGTAGGGGGTGCCGCGGTCGTAGGGGTCGGTGTCGATCGCGGCGTTGAACTTGCGCACGTACGCGGTTGACTTGCCCGCCTCGCCGATGCCGGGGTTCAACGTGATCACCACGGGTACGTAGTTGGTGTCGGTGAACATGTCCACCGGGCCGACGCTTTCCCAGTGGTGCGGGGTGCTTTTGAAGATCGGCCCGATCGCGAAGCCGAGCGCGGGCAGCAAAAACGAAGCGGCGGCGACGCCCCCGGCCGCCTGGCCGCCCACGGTCATGAACCGCCGCCGCGTGACGGTCTCGCCCTCGAACGCGCCGGGCATCTGCCGGTCGAGCGTGTAGTTGGACTTGTGCTTAGCGTGCTTGTCGGACACCGCCTCGAACAATATCGAGGCGCGATTCAGGGCGACGCCGGGAGGCCCTCCACGTCTCCTACAGCGCTTGTGCGCATCGCCTCGATCGCCTCGGTGGCGCCTGCGAAGGCGAGCTCCTTGGCGCGCCTGTGGGCCGGGTCCGATCCCCATCCGACGGCGCGCGCGCCGGCCTCCCACACGGCTACGGCCAGTGCCGGTTCGCCGGCGGCTTGCGCGAGCGCGCTGAGCGTGATCGTGTCCGCGAGCTCGGCCACGGCCTCAGTGTCGCCGAGCGCGACCAGCTTCGCCAGACCGAGCGCATACAGGCGGTCGCCGGCGAGCAGGCCGAGATCGGCCTCCGGTGGGTCCAGGACGCGCGGGGAGCCGTAGTGCAGCAGGTAGCCCTCGTAGATCGTCTCGACGAGCAGCTCGTACTCCTCGGGCGCCCTGCGCGCGCGCGGGCCCGCGGCGGCCATCTGAGCGGGCCCGCGCCCGCGGGACGCGCGACCGTCGAGGCTGTCCGCCGCGAGCAGCGTCGCCATCAGCCCGCCCTGCTCGCGCAGCAACTCCGCCAGCCGCCGGAGCGCGCTTTCCTCACCGCGAACGCTCATCGAGCGCCTTCAGCGGTTGCGGACGGCTCGTCCGGTGTGGCGGCGAACGCCGCGCCCGCGGCCGCGATCGTGCGGTCGATCTGCTCGGGCGTGTGCGCGAGCGAGGGAAACCACGCCTCGAACTGAGACGGCGGCGGGTAGACGCCGCGCGCCAGCAGCTCACGACACCAGACGGCGTACGCATCGAGATCGCACCCTCGCGCGTCCGCGAACGAGCTCACGGGACGCTCGCTGAAGAAGACCGTCACCAGACCGGTCGTACTCACGATCTGCACCGGGTATCCGTCCGCCCCAGCGGCCACCTCGCGCAGGCCGTTCGCCAGGCGCTCGGTGAGCGTGCCCAGGCGCGCGTAGGCGGCCTCGTCCAGCAGCTCGAGCGTCGCCAGACCGGCCGCGACCGCAAGCGGGTTGCCGGACAGGGTGCCCGCCTGGTAGACCTCGCCGGCCGGCGCGAGCATGTTCATCAGCTCGGTCCTGCCGCCGACGGCGGCGGCAGGCAGGCCGCCGCCCAGAACCTTGCCCATGATCGTCAGGTCGGCCGTGATGCCCGTCAGCTCCTGGGCGCCGCCGCGGGCGACGCGAAAGCCCGAGATGACCTCGTCGAGCACGAGCAGCGCCCCGGTCGCGTCAGCGCGCTCGCGCAGCAGCTCCAGAAACCCCGGCGCGGGCGGGACGAGTCCCATGTTGGCGGGCAGCGGCTCGGCCAGGATCGCCGCAAGCTCGAGCCCATGCGCCTCCATCGCCGCGCACAGCGCATCGCGGTCGTTCCAGGGCACCACCACGGTCTGGGCGGCCGTGCCCGCCGGCACACCGGGACTGGACGGCGACGACTGGGTCGCCAGGCCCGAGCCCGCCTGGGCCAGCAGACCGTCGACGTGGCCGTGGTAGGCGCCTTCGAACTTGAGCACCAGCTCCCGGCCGGTGGCGGCGCGGGCAAGGCGGATGGCGGTCATCGTGGCCTCCGTCCCAGAGGAGGTCATGCGCAGCATCTCCACGCCCTCCATCCGCCGCACGACCTCGCCGGCGAGCTCTACCTCGCCGGGGGTGGGCGCACCGAAGCTCGTACCGCGCGCCGCGGCCTCACAGATCGCCCCCAGCACGTACGGGTGGGCGTGGCCGTGGATCAGCGGACCCCACGAGCAGACATAGTCGACGTAGCGGTTGCCGTCCACGTCGATCACCTCGGCGCCTTCACCCCGCGCCAGGAACACGGGATCGCGCCCGATCGCGCGCATCGCGCGCACGGGGGAGTTGACCCCGCCGGGCATCACCTCCAGCGCACGCCGGTACAGCGCCGCCGAGCGGGTGTCGGTCAAGGTAGTCATCAGTGCTGGATCGAGTCGGCGCCGGCAGCCGGCACGGAGGTTCGCGACCGGACGGCCAACCAGAGGGCGCACCGGGGCGGCGCCGCCGAGCGGGTGTCGGTCAGCGAGGCGCTCACCTCAGACGCCTGCGTGCTCGCGCTCCCAGGCGGTGAACTCGTCGGTGAAGTAGAGCAGCCGGATCTTCTTGAACTCGGTCGACGAATACAGCGTCGCGCGGTCGGAGATCCCGGTCTGCTCGGCGATCGCGTCGAGGACCGCGTCGCACTCCTCCTTGGAGCGGCCGTGGGCCATCGTGAACACCGAGTAGGGCCAGTCCGCGTAGGTGGGGCGCTGGTAGCAGTGGGAGATGCCGCGCACGGCGGCCATCCGGCAGCCGATCTCATAGATCTGCTCGTCGGGGACCTGCCACACGCCCATGCCGTTGGCGGAGAAACCCGCGCGGCGGTGATACAGGATCGCCGCGACGCGACGCAGCAGCCCCCGCTCCTGCATGCCCGCGAGGTGCTCGAGGAACCGCTCCTGAGACATACCCACCTCAGCCGCCGCGTCGGCGTACGGCTCGGGCACGACCGGCATGTCGCCCTGCAGCGCGCGGATGACCGCGATGTCGAGCTCGTCGTAGGGCTGACGCTCGAGCTCGATCGGCTCCTTCACCTCGGCGGCGCTCGACAGCGCCTCGGTGTCGCCCTCCATCTCCAGGTCCATGCGAATCTTGAACAGCTTCAGCGTCGGCAGCTGGCGCACCGACTCGGCCCCGGCCTCGCGCGCGAGCACCTCCAAAGTGCCTTCGAGCCCGAGCTGCGAGTCGGGCTCGGTGGCGATCGTGAACCACAGGTTGAACTCGTGGTTGCGCAGGTAGTTGTGCGAGACGCCGGGGTGCGCGTTGATGATCTGCGCGGCGCGGTGCGGGTGCTCGGGGTCGACTCGGGCGGCGACCAGCATCGAGGAGTAGCCCAGCGCGCGCGTGTCAAAGATCGGCGTGACCTGACGGACGATGCGCTTGTCGAGCAGGTGTTGCACGCGCGCCATCGTCTCCTGCACGCTGAACCCGCCCAGCTCGGCCACGCGCGCGTACGGGCGCGCAGCGATCGGGAACGAGCCCTGCATCAGGTTCAGCAGCCGCCGGTCGTGCTCGTCGAGCGGGATCGCCGCGCCGTCGTTGCGGCTGCGCAGCTTTGGCGTGGCCGTCTCGGCCGCGAGAATCCCGTCTGGGGCGCTCATGTGCGCCTCCTGATTCCGCTACGCCCACATGAGCACGTAGAGCAAGCTGGGCAAGGACGCACCGAGCGAAGTGTGCTCGGCACACGAGCGAGGGAGGACACCGATCCAGCGTAGCTATACGTGCTCATGTCAGCCACCGGGCGGCGTCCAGCGCGTGGTAGGTGACGATCGTGTCCGCGCCCGCGCGGCGCAGCGAGGTGAGGATCTCCAGCACCGCGGCGCGCTCGTCCAGATACCCGGCGGCCGCGGCGGCCTTGACCATCGCATACTCGCCGCTGACGTTGTATGCGGCGAGCGGCAGGCGCGTGGCGCGCTTGATCGCGCGGATCAGATCGCCGTAGGCCAGCGCGGGCTTGACCATCACCATGTCGGCGCCCTCTCGGACGTCGAGCAGCGCCTCGCGCACCGCCTCGCGGCCGTTGGCCGGGTCGAGCTGGTAGGAGCGACGGTCCCCGAACGCGGGGGTGGAGCCGGCCGCGTCGCGGAACGGGCCGTAGAACGCGGAGGCGAACTTGGCGGAGTAGGCGAGGATCGGGGTGTCGGCGAACCCCTCGCCGTCGAGCTCGGCCCTGATCGTGCCCACCCGACCGTCCATCATGTCCGACGGAGCCACGAGGTCGGCGCCGGCGCGCGCGTGGCTGACCGCGGTGCGGGCGAGCAGCTCGACGGTTGCGTCGTTGTCGACGGCGCCATCGTCGCGCAGCACACCGCAGTGGCCGTGGTCGGTGTACTCGCACAGGCACACGTCGGTGATCACGAGCGGGCCATCGGGCAGCGCCTGCTTGAGCGCGCGCGTGGCCAGCTGCACGACGCCCTCCTCGTCCCAGGCGCCCGCGCCGTGCTCGTCCTTCTCGGCCGCCACGCCGAACAGCATCACCGCGCCGATTCCAAGCGCTGCCGCCTCGCGCGCCTGCGCAACCGCCGCGGAGATCGACAGCCGCTCGACGCCCGGCATCGTCGCGATCGGCTCGTGTGGCGGTCCGTTCTGGGAGACGAACATCGGCAACACCAGCTGGCCGGCGCGCAGCTCCGTCTCCCGCACCAACCCGCGCAGTCCGGCCGATGCGCGCAGTCTGCGCATGCGCGTCTGTGGATAAGCCATATGTCCACCGAGGATACTCGCCCGTTGTAGGGGTGGCCGAGCCCACTCGGGCGGCGAGCCGGCGCATAGTGACCGCGGCCCTGCGCGTGCGTGGTCACAGAGCGCTCGCGATTTCGATCTCATCCCCCCGGATTCAGGCTGGCGGCAACCGTCCGGCATGCAAATCCCTGGGCGTCGGTGCATCGGGCGGCCGGGGGCGAGCCGCCGCGTCGAGCCGCGCCGCGCCAGTCCAACCGTCGCAGACCCCACGCGCGCGAGCACCACGAACAGCAGGGTCAGCCCGTGCAGGCGCACGACCGAGACACCGCGTCGAGCCGGGCCATGTCAGTCCAGCCGTCGCAGCCCCACGCGCGCGAGCGCGCCGAACAGCAGCGTCAGCCCGAGCAGGTGCGCGACCGAGACGCCGAGCCCGGGGGAGGCGCCGTTGACGGCGCAGTCGAGCGCCTGCAGGGCGGCCTTGAACGGGAACACGAACGAGATCGCCCCGATCGCGTCATACAGCCCGCGTGACACCGCGCCGGAGGGGACGAGCGCGAGGAATGCCAGCGGCAGCGACAGTCCGAACGCGAGCAGCGAGGCGGCGCGCACCTCGCGCGCGAGCGCGCCGATCGCGATGCCCAGCGCGCCGAACCCGATAGCGCCGAACGCGAGCGCGATCACCCACTCCCCGAAGCGCGACCAGTCGAGGCTGACGAACGCGCCGATCCCGGCGAGCATCGCCAGGGCGAGCACGAACGCGCAACCGGCGGCGAGCAGCAGCTTCTCCGCGAGCAGGCCCTCGCGCGTGAGCAGACCGCGGGCCAGGCGCGCGAGCGTGTGCTCCTCGCGCTCGAGGGCAACCCCGCCGGCGGCCAGCAGCACGCACACGAACATCAGCGACACGCTGACCGCGACGACGACCGCGAACGTGTTCAACGGGGTGCGCCGCCCCTGGATCAGCGTGCTGTGGATCTGGATCGGCTGACCGATCGCGGACAGCACGTTCTTGGACAGGCTCAGGTTGCGGTCGGCGAATTCGGCGAACGCATCGACCCGTTCCAGCTGCCTGCGTTCGGCGCCGGGGGGCAGGCGCGCGATCACGCCGTGCAGCTCGGGCGGGATCTGGTGCAGGCCGATCAGGTTCGCCGGCGCGCCCAGGATGCCGAGGTTGCCGCCGCTGAGCAGCAGCCCGATCGCCTGCGCGGCGGCGTGCTGGATCTGTTCGGAGAACCCCAGGTTCGCCTGCGCGAGCGCGGCATTCAGCTGGGACTGGACGAGCGACTGCTCCAGCGCGTTGCCGTTGTACAGGACTTCGATGCTGCCCTGGCTCACGCCGGAGGCGATCCGTGCCGCGATGTCGCGCGGGATCACCACGGCGGCCACCACGGCGCCGGATTTGATGTCGGCGATCGCCTCCTCGCGCGAGGCGACGGGGACGGGGGTGACCTGGCTGAACAGCTGTTCGGCGTACTGGCTGACGGCGACGTGTTCGTTGCCGATGGCGATCGTCTGCCCGGGGGGCGTTTCGTCGACGATCGCCACGCGCGGCTTGCCCGGTCCGCGTGAGATCGCCAGGCCGATCAGCAGGGCGATCGCGATCGGGTATACGACCAGGACCCCCACCAGCAGCCGCGAGCGGCGCAGGATCAGCAGGTCCTTTTGCAACAACCACCTCATGAGGACAGCTCGCCTTCCATAGGCCGGCCCGGATGGCCGGCCTCCGTGACCTGTCGTGGCGGCGCAGCGGACACAAAATCAATCGACGAGCGAGCACGCCGCGACCAAAGAGGCCGGACGCCGGTCACAGGCGCGAGTGCATCCACGCTTCCCCGCTCCCTCACCCGTGCCCCCGTGCCCGCAGGAACGCCACGAACGCACCTTCGAAGTCCGTCGTCCCATCCCCGCCGTTGGCCGCGATCAACTCGGCGGGCGGGCCGTCGAACAGCAGCTCGCCGTCGGCGAGCACGATCGCGCGCGTGGCATACCGGCGCACCTCCCCGAGATGGTGCGTGGAGAACAGCACAGCCGTCCCGCCCCGGGCGAGCCCGCCGACGAACTCCCACAGCCGTTCGCGCTGACCCGGGTCGAGCGCAGAGCTGGGCTCGTCCAGCGCCAGCGCGGGCGGGTCGGCGATCAGGCCGAGCGCGACGTTCACGCGCTGGCGGTTGCCGCCCGACAGCCGTTCCACGCGCTCCTCCGCACGCTCTGCCAGTCCCGTCTGCTCGAGCATCCGTGCCACCGCCGCATCCGGGTCGGCGAGGCCCTCGAGGCGGGCGAACAGGCGCAGGTTCTCGGAGACCGACAGCTTCGCGTACACGGCCGGCTGCTGCGGAGCCCAGCCGATCGCACGGCCCGCGCCCGCGCCTTCCACCGTTCCCGCGCTCTCACTCTGCACCCCGGCGATGATCGACAGCAGCGTCGTCTTGCCGGCGCCGTTGGGCCCGACGATCGCGACCAGCTCGCCGGGGGCGACATCGAAGCTGACCTCGCGCAGCGCCATGCGCTCGCCATAGCGCTTGGCGAGGCTCCTGACTCTGATCACCGGCGCGAGCGCGTTCACGAGCGCGCCACGTTCTCGCTCCCATCGCTGCCGGCGGCTGTGGTAACCGGCGCCGACAGCGTTGGCCGAAGCAACTGGCTCACGGGTTTCCCCCCAAAAAACATGCCTTCCGCGTGCGCCGAGCTCTCGAGCTCACAGCATGCCCCCGCGCGAACGCTCCCACGGCTCGAGCTCGATATGGCGGCTGAGGTAGACGACGGTCTCGCGCAGGATCGCGAGGATCGGCAGCGCGACCAGGGCGCCGACGATCCCGTGCAGCTGCAGTCCGAGCAGCAGCGCGAAGATCACGAGCAGCGGGTTGATCCGCAGGGTGTGTCCGAACACCTGCGGCGCCACGACGTGGCCCTCGAGCTGTTGCAGCCCGACGAACAGCAGCGCAACCCACAGCGCGACGATCGGGTCGGTGAACAGCGCCACGATCACGGCCGGCAGCGCTCCCAGGATCGGACCGATGTAGGGGACGAGCTCCATCACCCCGTAGAACACCCCGAACGCGAGCGCGTACTTGCGCCCGTCGGGGAATATCCCGATCAGCCCGAACAGGTACAGCGACAGGCCGGCGGAGGCGCCCATCAGCACGCTGAACAGCAGCTGTCCGCCCACGTAGCGGGAGACGGCATGCTGGACCAACATCGGGTAGTCGTCGGCGGGGGTGCCATCGCCGTCGGGCATCGCGCGGCGCACGAGCTCGCCGATGCGCTCGCCGTAGATGAGCATGTACACAGACAGCACGAACACGAGCACGAGGTCGAAGATGGCGCTCGCGGCTTCCGTCAGCAGGCCGCCGCCGAACGACGCAAGCTTGCCGGCGCTTTTGGCGACTTTGTCCTGGATACTCTGCAGCGCGGTTTTGCCCTGCTTGACGAGGTGCAGGTGGATGCCGTGGTGTTCGAGTTCGCCCTGGAACGTGGCGATCCGTTTGTTCGCTTCGTTGACGATGTGCGGCAGATTGTCTGTGAACGTGCGCACCTGATTGGCGATCGGGTTGGCCAGCAGAAAGCCGATCCCGACCAGCGTCAGGAAGAATGCGAGATACACGACCAGCACCGCCAGCCCGCGGGGGATCCGCGGGCGCTGCACGAACGCGACGGCGGGATTGAGGATCAGCGCGATGACAGCGGCGATGACGAAGATCAACAGCACTTTCCCCGCCGCTTTGGCGAGCGCCCACAGCGCGAGCAGCGCCACCGGCAGCAGCACGAGCTGCACCCACCTGGGGACCACCGCCCGCGGGGGGCCAGGAGCCGCGGCCGAAGCGTCAGGCGCGAGCTCACGCTCGATCTCGCTCGGCGGAGCGGCCTTGGGCGCGCCGCCCTCTACCCCGCTCATCTGCACCCTCCCACCCGCATCGCCGCAGTATGGCTGAGGCACAGGCCAGCATCCTGTTCGTCGGTGATCTCGTCGGCGGCGTCGGGCGACGCACGCTGCTGGAGTGCCTGCCGCTCCTGCGCGAGCGCTATGACCCGACGTTCGTGGTCGTCAACGGCGAGAACGTGGCGGGCGGACTGGGGATCACGCCGAAGACGGCGAAGGCGCTCCTCGCCGCCGGGGTGGACGCGATCACGCTCGGCAACCACACCTATCATCGCCGCGAGATCTATCCCTACCTGGACTCCGAGCCGCGGATCCTGCGTCCGGCGAACTTCCTGCGCATCCAGCCGGGCCACGGCACGTGTGTCGTGGAGCGCGACGGGCTGCGCCTGGGCGTGGTCAATCTCAGCGGCAACCTGTACCTGCGCGCGGGGCGGTCGGCGTTCACGGAGATCGAGGTCGCGCTGGGCGAGCTGGGGGACAATGTCGATCACATCCTCGTGGACATGCACGCCGAGGCGACGTCGGAGAAGGTCGCGCTCGGCTGGTTGCTGGACGGGCGCGTGACCGCGGTCGTCGGCACGCACACGCACGTGCCGACGGCGGACGCGCGCGTGCTGCCGGGCGGCACCGCGTACATCACCGACGTCGGCATGACCGGGCCGCGGGGCGGGGTGATCGGCGTCAAACGCGAGCAGGCGATCGAGTCGCTGCTGACGCAGATGCCCGTCCGGTTTGAGACCTCCGAGGAGGATCCGTGGCTGATGGGCGTGCTCATCCGCTGCTCGGCCACGCCGCGCTCGGCAGCCGCAATCGAGCAGATCCTGATGCCGCGTCCGCTGCCGCCGCCACAGGCCGTGCCTCCCAGAGCTCCGGGCTAGGGACATCGTGAGGGGGGCGGGGAAGCTCGGGGCGGGCGCCCAGCAGCGCGATCATCGCCAGCGGGAAAAACCAGGGGATGTACAGGTAGAACCAGTGTTCGACCCCGAGCTGGGTGGCGATCACGATCGCCGCGCACGCCGCCGCCAGGCCGATCAGATCAGGGCGACGAGGGACCACCGCGAGCACGAGGGCGAGCACGACGGCCGCCACTTGCACGCCCGTCTGGACGCCGTGCAGCCCGCCGTACAGCCCCCACACCGAGAACGGCGAGCCGCGGTTGGACTGGTATTCGATCGTGCGCTCGTAAATCGTGTGCAGCGAGTCGTGCGTGATCGCGGGGATGGAGACGATCGCGGCGGTGAGGATGAATGCAAAGAAAAAAGTCGTCAGCGCGCGCGTGCGTGCACGCGCGCGTTCCCGACGAATGCGAATAGTTGTCGTTGACCCGGCCCCGGGTCTCTCTCGCTGATCCAAGCCCTCGCCGACGGC
The DNA here is from genome assembly GCA_963749285.1 of uncultured Solirubrobacterales bacterium. GTDB lineage: Bacteria > Actinomycetota > Thermoleophilia > Solirubrobacterales > Solirubrobacteraceae > Palsa-744. The sequence continues at coordinate 531,512 of CAVVMD010000003.1, forward strand.
CAAGCCCTCACCAGCAGCCAAACCCTCACCATCACCAGCGGCTGCGTCCTCGGACGGCTGCGTGAACAGCCCGTGCGTTGCCAGCACCGGCACGAGCGCCAGTGGGGCGAACTTGCTCAGGCCGGCGAGCGCCGCGAACACGCCCCGGGCGGGGGGAGAGGAGGCGAACAGCAGCGCCGCGAGGATCAGCACGGCGACGAGCGTGTCGTTGGAGTTGCTCTCCAGCGCGAACAGCGTGAACGGGTAGGACACCCACGCGTACGCGAGCGCGACGCCGAGCGTGGGCCCGCGGATGCGCAGACCGAGTCCGAACATCAGCCCGAGCGCGAGCAGGTCGAACACGATCGCGGCGGCGTGCGCCGCGGGCAGATCGTCCCAGGTCCCGCTCCAGCCGAACACCTGCTCGAACGGCACGTAGGACTCGTACGTCACCGGGCCGTACGTGTCGCCGTGTTCGTTATCGGATGGCCAGTGCCCGTACAGCGCATCGCCGTGCACGACCTTGCTGGCGCCGATCACGCCCGCATAACCGACGTCGATCACGTTTGAGTCGGTCACGTTCAGGCCGATGCGAAACCCGAGCAGGAACACGACTCCGAGCGCGAGCCACGGCGCGGGGATCAGCAGGCGCAGCGGGCGTTGCGAAGATTGGGAGCCCGCCCGCCCGCGGCGCAGCAGCCACAGCATCCGCCCGAGCAGGTAGATCAGCGGCGGGTAGGTCAGCGGCACCGACGCGTAGATGTTCGCGTGGTTGAAGAACGCCAGCGACACCGAGAACGACAGCAGCACGAGCAGATCCAGGTGCAGCATTGAGAACGGCCGGCGCGGGTCGATGAACGGGAGCAGGAACAGCAGGCACAGCGGCAGCCATATGTACAGCGCGTTGACGTGCCTGCCGAACGCGCCCTTGTACCCGCGCGCCATCGTCCACGCGACCTGAAACCCGGTCCACTGTTCGAGCACACGCCCGGAGGCGTCGGCGATGATCACCTGCCCGATCTCCTGCGCGCCTTTCCTCGAGAAGAAGCTCACCTGCCAGCGCAGCGGCCCCTTCAGGTAGGCGCCACCGTAGGAGCCGGGGTATTTCGCGCGGACGGCCCGCATCTTGGGCAACGCTTCGGCGATCGCCAGAACCCGGTCCGCGGACAGTATGCGTCCGGCCGGGGGGACTTCTGACTCGGGGACGGGCACGGGCGATTCGGAGACCGTCGCTTGGGTGGTCGTCGCCGCGGCGGTGGTCGTGGCCGCGGTGGTCGTGGCCGCAGTGGTCGTGGCCTGCGCGGCGGTGGTCGTGGCCTGCCGCGCCAGGGGAGCGGTGCTCAGCAGCGGCGCGCGCGCATTCGTGCTCGCCATGGCCGAAGACGCGACGACGAGGAAGAGGAAGAGGACGGCTGTAGACGCCGAAAAGCGCATCCGCCGAGAGTAACGGCGGTTGACGCCCGATCAGCCCGCGCGTGGATTGAAGTGGTTGATCACAAGCGCGGCGACGTCCCGAATCGCCCATTGTCCCGGGGGATCGTCCGGCAGATCGACGCCGCACAGCACGAGCGGGGCCAGGGAGTCGGATGCGTGCAGCGAGCCGTGCGAACCGCCGCCCACGTGCGCCGCGCCGCCCCAGTCCACGAACTCGTAGCCAGGCGCGGCGGACAGCAGGATCTCGCCCGAGGTGGGGCAGGTCAGGGCCGACCACAGGCGCGCCAGGGCGTCGGGGTAGGCGGGCGTCTGGAGCCTGTTATCGCCCCCGTGCACGGTCGCGTCGAGCACCGACAGCTCACCGTCCACATGCCAAGCCACGCCCCGCGCGTCGCGCAGGTCTCCACCGGGCGCGAAGCGCAGCTCGCCGTGGGCAGGGCTGCACACGACCCCCTCGCTGGGCCGATCGTGCGCATCGTGGGCGAGCCAGGCGACGAGGTCCACGCCCTCGATCGCCAGCGCGCGAGCCACCACGGACGCGCGCATCGCATCGCGGGTCTCGGGCGCCAGTGCGTAGACCATCGCCGCGCGCTGGGACGGGCAGACGGCAATCTGAGGCCCATCCACCCCGCCCTCCCGCTCGATGCTCGCGTGGGAGCGGGACTGGGCGCGATGACCGGTCAGGGCGCCGAGGATGTTCGCCCCGTCTGGCTGCAGGACCCCCAGCTCCGAGAGCTCGCCCTGGAGGTCGATCGTGTCCGTGACCAGCGCCTGGGAGTGGTCGGCCATCGCGATGAACGCGTGCTCGGCCAGAAACTCGTCGATTCCCCCGGCCGCCTCCATCACGCGGGCGAGCTGCAGGTCGGCGGCGGCGAGCGAGGTCAGCTGGCCATCGGGACCGTGCTTGTGCGAGTGCCAGTCGTTGTCGGGCAGCGACAACAGGAGAAAATCGAACAGGTCGTGCTCGACCATGTACTCAGACACGCAGCCGGAGTGGCGGTCGCGCACCCCGGGCATACCGAGCGTCGAGCGACAGCCCGTGCGGCGCGAGGCGAAGATGTCGGCGTAGAACAGCTCGCGCGGGCCCAGCACGGGGTGGCGCGCCAGCGTGCTCGCGGCGAAGCGCGCGAGCACCGTGTCACGCTGGGGCTCGTGGCGGTGGCGCCCGCGATACATCAGGTATGTCGTGCCGGCGGTGCGCACATCGGCGTCGTCGAGCGTCTCGAACACGGTCAGGGTGTCGTGGGACAGGTGGGCGCGGTTCATGTTGTAGACGGTGTCGGTCAGCTGCCGGGCGATCCCGAAGCGCTGCGCGGCGCGCAGGCTGGAGCCGTACTCGACATAGCGCGACTCCGCCCGCGAGTACCAGTTCATGCCGGGGATGTGGTGCTCGTCCTGCGCCGTGCCGGTCACGATCGAGGCGGCGCACACGGGCGTGACCGAGGGGAACGCGGCGACGCAGTCGGGGACGTACGTGCCCCGCTCCAGCAGCGTCGCCAGCACCGGAGCGGCGCCGGACTCGGCGGCACGCACGAGCATCTCGGGCGCCATCGCGTCGATTACGCAGAGTACGAGCTTGGGCGGCTTCGCACTCATGTTTACGTAGCGCTTTTGGCGGGAGTCACGGGCCTGGCCTGCTTGTTACACCGCTTATCCCCGTAGCCGGTCGGCCCGACCGGCCGCTCTCCTCGGCAAACCTCAATCGGACGGTAAACCAATGCCGGCAAGCCACAACGCGTGTTTCGCCACCCGAATGAGTGCGTAGCTGGGACCACAGTCCCGCTCGGAATTGAACGGCGCTCTGCACCACAGCAGTTGGCGTTACGGGAGCGCTTCAACAACAGCAACAACATCATCGGCGCAGGATGCGCAGCCCCGCGTAACGATCGTCTCCGCTACGCGAGCGACCGCGCCAGACGAACCAGGCGAGCAGCGCGACCGCGACGTAACCGAGCGGATGCAGCAGCGCGACGAGGGCGGCCAGCGCGAGCGAGGCGGAGTCGAGGTACACGGTCAGCGCTTCGCGCGCGGCACGGTCGGGCAGGCGTGTGCGCGCCCTGAGGATCACAGGACCAGACGCGCGTTGAGCGAGGGCCACGACGAAGATGCCGCCGATAACTCCCGGCCATGCGGAGTCGCCGTGCGCAGCAAGTGTTCCTCCGAACAGCAGTGCGCCCGCGCCGATACCGAGACCAGCGAGCGAGGCGGCGAGGGGGTCGTTGCGACGACGGTACCGATCTTTCGGGTCGATCGTAGGTGCGAGTTGAAAGACCAGCTGCAACGCGTACGCGAGCACCAGCGCCACCGTGACGACCAGCAGCCACCAGTCGGCCTCCAGGAAATGGAACGCGTGTCCAGCGGGCCCGAAGCTGACGCCGAGCGCCCCGGCGGAGGCCAGAGCTCCCGCGAGCAGCAGCGGCAGGAACGGGCGCAGCCCGCAGGCGGCGGCGAGGCCGAGCCCGAGTCCGATGTAGAAGACGAGATTGTTCATGCAGTTCCCGTTAGGGCTGGCGCCAGGATAGATAGTGGGTTGGGGTCGCGAGTACGTGCAAAAGCGCGTGTCGAAGTGAGTGGTGGGTGTGCGCTACCGTGCGGGAATGCGAGGCCGAGACGATAAACGACGCGCGCGGTGGCCAGACGACGGCAGCACAAGGCGCGCGGCGCGCGGCGGCGAATAGAGCGCACAGGCTATGGATCGACCGAGCGGCGGACCAGGGGGCACACGGCGCGAAGCGCTGGGTCGGCGGACCCGGGAGACCGCGCACGAGCTGGCACGCTACGAGGCGCTGTTCGCCGCGCGCACGCGCGGGATGAAGAGCTCGGCGATGCGCGAGATGATGGCGCTGACCGAACGCCCCGACGTGATCTCGCTCGCGGGGGGACTGCCGGACACGAGCACGTTCGCGCCCGAGCTGTACGCGAAGCTGATGTCCCAGGTCGCGGCCGAGTCCACCGCGCGCGCGCTGCAGTATGGCCCGACCGAGGGGATGGCGGTCACGGTCGATTGCATCGTCGAAGTTATGGCCGCGGAGGGAACGTCGGTGGACCCGGCGAACGTGATCGTCACGACCGGCGGCCAGCAGGTGATCGACCTGGTCTGCAAGACGCTGATCGATCCGGGCGATGTGATCGTAGCCGAGGCGCCCACCTATCCGGGCGCGGTGCCCACGTTCGGCGCCTACCAGGCCGACGTGGTGCAGATCGAGATGGACGCGGACGGGATGCCGATCGACGAGCTGGAGTCCGTGCTCGACCGGCTCGCCGGGGAAGGGCGGCGGCCCAAGTTCATCTACACGATCCCCAACTTCCAGAACCCGGGCGGGGTGACGATGTCGCTACCGCGGCGGCGGCGGCTGATCGAGGTTGCGCGCGAGCGCGAGCTGCTGGTGCTCGAGGACAACCCGTACGGGCTGCTGCGCTATGAAGGAGACCCGCTGCCAACGCTGTACTCGCTGGACGCCTCGCTCGGGGCTCGGGGTGGAGGCGGCGACGGGGTCTCCTCGGATCTCGTGATCTACCTGGGGACGTTCTCGAAGATCCTCTCCCCGGGGCTGCGCCTGGGTTGGGCAGTCGCGCCGCGGGCGGTGCTGGAAAAGCTGAACCTCGGCAAACAGGGCACCGACCTGTGCAGCTCGCCGGTGACCCAGCTGTTCGTGGCTGCGTATTTCGCCGAGCGGGGCACCGGAGCCCACTCCGACCGGCCGGCCTGGGTCGAGTACGTGGAGCGCCTGAGGGTCCTGTATCGACGCCGGCGCGACGTGATGCTGGAGTCGTTGGCCGAGCACTTCGGCGGGCGGGCATCCTGGACGAGGCCCGAGGGCGGGCTGTTCATCTGGGCCACACTCGACGGCGTGGACACGACCGACCTGATGGGGCGCAGCAGGGGAGTAGCGTTCGTGCCGGGCCGTTCCGCGTACATGGATGGGCGCAGCGGCTCAGGCTCGATGCGCCTGAATTTCGCGGGGGTGCCGGACGAGGACATTCGCGAGGGCATCCGCCGGATCAGCGCGATCGTGGGACCCGACGTGGGGCTGATGAGGGGGGCGGAGACAACGCTCGGGGACCTGGGGGCGGACTCACAGACCGGCGATCAGACCGGCGAGGCGGAACTGGCGGAGGTGCTCGAACTGCCACGGCGGCCGGGACAGGACTCGACACGCCGCCGCCAGGATCAATGAGCGACGGCGTCAAGAAGATCGCGGTCCTCAAGGGCGGGGGCTCGCTGGAGCGCACCGTCTCGCTGCGCTCGGGCGCGCGTGCACAGAGCGCGCTGCGTCAACTGGGACACGAGGTTACGGCGATCGACGTAGGGCCGGAGCTCGTGTCGCAGTTGCTCGAGCTGAGACCCGATGCGGCGTTCATCGCGCTGCACGGCAGCGACGGCGAGGACGGGACCGTGCAGGGGCTGCTGGAGACGATCGGGGTGCCGTACACGGGCTCGGGGCCGGGAGCGTGCATGCGCTGCACCGACAAGTCCCTGGCGAAGTACTTGATGCGCGAGGCAGGCATACCGACGCCTGAGTTCGCCGCGTTCAAGGAGAGCGCGATCAAAGATCTCGGTGTCGCGGCCGCATTGCCGGGACTGGAGCAGAGCATCGGGTTTCCGCTGGTCGCCAAGCCCGCCAGCCAGGGCTCTGCGTTCGGGGTCAAGTTCGCACGTTCAGCCGAGGAGCTGCCGGGTGCGATCGTGGGCGCACTGTCGTACGACCGCGCTGTCGTGATCGAGCGCTACGTGCGTGGGCGCGACCTGGCGGTGTCGGTGCTTGACTCAGAGGCCCCTGACGAGGCGCCGGTGGCGCTGCCGGTCGTGGAGGCGATACCGCGCGAAGAGGAGTTCTACAACTACGAGTCGCGCTACGAGATCGGAATGACGACGTTCGTATGCCCGGCCGAGCTCCCCGATGCAGTGACCGAGCGCGCGCAGGAGCTCGCGCTTGCGACGTATGCGCTGCTCGGGTGCCACGGCGTCGCGCGCGTGGACCTGATGCTGGAGGAGGAGACCGGCGAGCTCACGGTGCTCGAGACGAACGTCGTCCCCGGCCTGACCGAAACGAGCCTGCTGCCGCTGGCCGCGGACGCGGCGGAGATCTGGCTGGACCTGCTCGTCGGGCGGATTTTGGCGAGCGCGTTCACGCGCTGAGGGCGGTACTCACGAATCGCCCGCGGCGAAATCCTCGGGAGTCACCTGGTCCAGGAACTCCTTGAACTTCTCGACGACGTCCTCGGACTCCTCGACGTCGTGCTCGAACTCGATCGCGGACTCGGCGATGACCTCCTCGGCTGCAAAGATCGGCGCGCCGGAGCGCACAGCGAGGGCGATTGCGTCGCTGGGGCGCGAGTCGATCTCGAGCTCGCGACCGTTGACCGACAGGGTGATCGAGGCGAAGAACGTGTTCTCGCGCAGCTCGGTGACCGCCACCTGGGTGCACTTGGCGTCGAGCTCGCCGAGCACGTCGCAGAGCAGGTCGTGGGTCATCGGCCGCGGGGTGCCGGCGCCCTGGAGCTTCATCAGGATCGAGGCAGCCTCGGGGTGGCCGATCCAGATGGGGAGGAACTTGTTGCCGTCGGCGGTCTTCAACAGCACGATCGGCTGCTTGCCGACCATGTCGAAGCTGACGCCATAGATGACCATCTCCTGCAAGGCAAATCCTCTGAGAGTGGATAGCAGCTTCAGAGAGTATAGGTCCGTCGAGGGCCGATCTAGCGGGGTCCGGCCGTTAGCCGGCCCTCTGGCAATGTGTCAAGAACTAAGCTGCTGAGCCGGTCGAGGGGCATGCTGGACGATCGGAGATCCCGTCGATCTCCGATCGGTCAGGACACAGGGAGCGTGGTGTGCTGCTGGCCGAAACGGGGATGCGAGCCGAAGGCGAGCGTCTCCCGGCTTCGGTGAGCGACCGAGGACGCCGCATTCGCGCAGCCCATCGACCGGCTCAGCTCCGGTGGCGAAAGCTCCAGAGCTTGTTGCCGAGGAAGTTCAGCGGCGTGGAGGCCGCCACGGCCAGCGCCTCGGCCGGAACCTTGGCGAGTCCGGCGCTCTCGACGAACACGGTCAGCAGCAGGAAGCCGAACACCGCCGCCGCGACGCTGACCACGAAGAAGCGAATCGCCTGAAACCGCACGCTGCCCGCGCGCGCGTCAAACGTCCAGTGGCGGTTGAGCACGAAGTTGTTCGTGACCGCGACCAGCCACGCCAGCACGTAGGCGGCGCGATAGTTCATCGCGAGCGCATGCACGCACAGCGCGTAGACGCCGACGTTGATCACAAAGCCCGTGCCGCCGACGAGGCCGAAGCGGACGAGCTGCAGCCAGTTGGCAGGCCGGCGCATCCCGTGCAGGAGGCGGATGTGCGGGCGGATGTCCACGGACGCCGGCCCGCTCGCGCTTGGGACGTCCACGACGGAGACGTCGTCGTGCATTCAGTCAGGGTAGCGACACGGGTGGGCAGATGCGCCCAAAGACGCGAGGGTCGAGAGGACGCGGGGCCACTGCCACGAAGAAGACAGGATGGGCGCTAGCCTTCAGACGATGAGGGCGCCAAAGATGGCCATGCTCGGCTGCCTGGCCACGGTGATCGCGATCGCCGGCTGCGGGGAAGCCCAGGTCGGCGGGCCGTCGCGTGACGCCCACGCGTCGAAGACCGGAGCGCAGGGACCGACGTCGCCATACGTGGCCGCAGTTGCAGGGTCCGGGGGGGCGACGGGAGCCGGAGCGACTGGGGCTACCGGGGCAGCAGGTGGGGCTGGAGCGACTGGGGCCACCGGGGCGACGGGAGTGACGGGCGCAAGCGGGGTCGTGCACGAGGTGGCGGACCCCGAAGAAGCGAAGAGCTTTCCCCTGCCCGCGTCGGTGCACCATCGATCCGCCAGCTCGCCGAGCGCGGCGGGCGAAGCGGCGGTGGCGGCGGGCGCGGCTTCCGATGCCGAAGTCCGCAAGGAGCTCGGCGAAGAGGAACAGGCCAAGGCCCAGGAACGAGCGGCGGAGCAGCGCGTGCTCACACCCGTGGCGGGAGGTTTCTCGGTCGGCGGCAATGGCACGATTCCGATTCCGACGAATGTTCCGGAAGCCGTGCAGCGGGTCGTCGCCGGTGGCAACGCAATCGCCGACTTCCCATACATCTGGGGTGGAGGACACGCGTCGTTCATCGCCAACGGGTATGACTGCTCGGGCTCGGTGAGCTATGCGCTGGCCGCGGGCGGCCTGCTCAGCGCTCCCCTCGTGTCGGGCGATCTCGCCAGCTGGGGAGAACCGGGCCCGGGGCGCTGGATCACGATCTATGCCAATGCAGGTCACACGTTCATGGATGTGGACGGCGTGTGGTTCGACACGGCAGGGCGAAGCGGGCCGTATGCGTCGCGCTGGCTTGTGTCGACACCGCCGCTGGCGGGCTATGCGGTACGCCATCCGCCGGGGCTGTAGGGCGGAAACGGAGGGCGGGCGGTGGCGCGAGACCGATGATCGTCGAGCTGAGCGGGCTTGCGCGGCGGGGGCGATCCGACCGGACCGTGCGGTCTGGCGATGCACGATCCGGGCCAACCGGTCGGTCCGGCGATGCAGATCCGAGCAGGGCGCACCGGCGATGATCCCCGCCCTGGCCATGCTCGCGACGAGCCTCGTCATCCCGTTCGCGCTGGACGGGGAAGCGGCGGCTGAAACCGGGGGCAACGGGACGGCGATCGCGGTCGTCTCGGTGGTGTCGATCGTCGGCGGGTACTTGCTGTTGTTCGTGCTGTGGCGGTATGTGTTCAGCGAGAAAGCGAAAATCAAGCGCCGCGAACCACCGGACCGAGGCTGAGTGGCCGGGCGAACGACCGCCTGAGCAGCCAGGCTTGTTTGGGCGGGCGTGCAGTAGCAGCCCCTCGCGCGTCTATCCGCGACTCCCGTGGACCGTGTGGAGAAGCGTGGCCTCAGCGCAGGGTGAACTTGCTGAGGACCGAGGTGGTCCCACCCGAGGAGTTGCGCAGGCTCAGACGCAGCATCAGTGAAACCTTGCCCAGGCGGCGCAGGCGCGCGCCGGTGACCTTGCCGAACTGGATCTTGATCGTGCCGCGACCACTCCGGGTCGTGATCAGGATCGCATTGCCGACCACCACCTGCGGGGGGGTGCCGGCGGGCAGGCCCGTCGCGAGCGGCGGGTGCAGGCCGATCCGGTGGGCGATCGATGCGGCGAGCAGGACTTCGAAGCGGCCGGCGACCTGCTGGTTGACCGAGTAGCGGACGGTCAGGCCCTTGCGAGTCGTCTTGACCAGCGAGCTCGGCACGGCGGCCGCGCTGGCGACTGGGGGCGGACCGGGGGTTTTGGTGGTTGTGCCGGTTTTGGTGGAGGTGGTCGAGCTGGATGGGGTCGCGCCCGAGCCGCTGCCCGGGGCCGGCGGTGGAGACGGTGGTGGCGGCGGAGGCGGAACTGGTTCGGACGGGCCGTTTACGGTGATCGGCTCGGTGACGCTGGCCGTGTTGCCGCCCGTGTCGGTCACGGTGAGCGTGACTTCGTATTTGCCACCGTACTGGTAGGAGTGGAACGTGCTCGCCGCGCAGGGGGCCTTCCAGGGAAGTTCGCAGGGGGAGGTTTCAGGAGAGTTCAGCGACGGGGCGCCGGGCGCAAAGCCGGTCACTTCGGGAGTTCCGTCGCCGAAGTTCCATTTGTAGGTGGCGTACTTGGTTTCCTCTTCACCGGTCGACTGTGAAAAGCCGACGTCGTCGTTGAGGGTTATATCCGACTCCATACCGTCGAATGACACCAGTTCGTTCGTGTTCACCGGGTTGGGGGCGGTGAATTGCGGTTCCAGACGGATACTCGGCAGGCAGGGAATCGCCGGATAAGGAAGTCTCAGCGCCGCCAGATTGAATGCATCGTTGATGTACGCATTGGCACCGGCAAACGACTGGTTATAGAGAGTGCCGGCAAAGGTATATTCGTTAGCCGCCACACTGCCTCCCAAGTACAGTGCGAATTCATTACGGCACTCGTCGGTAACCTCGTTGCCGACAGAGTCCTGCCAGGCGTCCAGCAGGGGGTCGGTGACGATGTTCTGCTGCTGCAAGCCGATCTGACTGACGATCAGGTCCGCCAGACCAGTGTCGAAGGAGCCATCCGGACCGCGAGTGGAGCCGAGCTGATTGGGCTCCTGCTGGTGCGGGCCTTCGAGGATTGCAGTTTTGGCTTGCGCTTCTTCCTGCTCTTTTTTTTCTTCTGCGTTTTTGGAGTGTTCTTCTTTTTCCTTTTGAGATTCTATTTTAGCTTCCTTCGCTTTCTCCCTTTCCGTGATACCAGTCTGGGGATTAACATAGAAACCGCTGTCCTGGCATTCGTACGCGGGGGTCCGATCCGCTGCCGCCAGATGGTAGTCGCCGAGTCCTCCGGCAGTCCAGGGGATCACTCCGTAGAGGATTGTGTTCGCTTCGGGCGTCGTCGTGTTTTCGAGGGTGATATTGGAGAAGTCGGAGTGGTAGCTGCAGAAGCTGTTCTTGTAGCTTTCTGGTAGAGGTGTTCCTTCCTTTTCATCTTCTTCAATTTCGGCGATCGTACCTTCGAAATCAGAGCAGTGACCCGTGGGGCCACCTCCGTCGAGACAGACGGCTACCCCGGGCGGCGTGAGCAGGTAGAAGATCGAGCTCATGCCCTTCTGGAGGCCGTGCGCCGCGATGAAAGTCTGCATCTCTTTGCGCAGCTGGGCGTCGGTCAGGCAGACTTCGGTGTGTACTTTTTTTGATCCTTTCACCACTTCGGGTCCGATCCGATCTTCGACTTCCAGCGGGTGCGGATCTTTGCAATCGCCCGTCGGATATGGATCGGTGTCCGTGTAGGCGCCGCGGAACGTCGACAGGTAAGAGGCGGGCAGGTCGGAGCGGTCGGTGTACTGGCTGTCGACCGAGAACACGGTGCCCGTGGAGCCGCTGTCGGCGCCGAGCCCTTGGAGGAAGGTGTCGACCAGGTGCTGCCAGTCTCCGTGATAGTGGTCGGTCGGATCCCAGTAGATCGCGTACGTTTCGTTCTTGTGCACAACCTGATTGCCATCCGGGTTGTTGAAGCTTTTGGGGAGCGGCGCGGCTTCAAAGATGCTTTCCGCCACGCGTGACTGCAGGCCGACGGCCACTTCCGAGCCCAAGCCGGTGCCCACCCTGACCACCCTGGCGCTTGCGGGCGTCGTGGCCGCAAGGAGCGGGAGCGCGATTGCGACGCAGAGGGTGAGCGCCAGCCGGCGCAGGGCGACCGATCGAAAACCGGCCAGCTGGGACAGCGAGTGGCAGAGCGAGCGAGTAAAGGAGATCACGAGCCCATCATCGGCAGCGGGCCGCGGATGCCTTAGCCTCGGCAGCGAACCTTGCTCGAGGGCACCGTGACAGACCACCCGGCGCTCGAAGGCATCGCCTCATCTCGCGCGGGAGCACTCAAGCGAAAAACGACGACGCGATAGATCGAGTAGACCACACGAGAGAACCGGCCGCTGCGGAAGTCTCTGCGATGGGCGATCCAGGACTCGAACCTGGGACCTCCTCCTTATCAGAGAGGCGCTCTAACCATCTGAGCTAATCGCCCGCGGCGGCCGATTCTAGCGACGCGCTTATGCCACCGCGCGCGGGCGCAGACCCCGCACCAGCTCGAGCGCCTCCTCGGGCGTGGCAAACGACAGCTCCGCGCGATACCCACCGTCACGCGTGGGCCTGACCTGCACATCTGCCCCCAAAGCCCCACCGAGCGCGTCCGCGATCTCCCGGGCCGCAGCCTCCTGATCTGGGTGCAGCGACTCACCGGACGCGCCCGTACGCCGCCCGGCCCGGCTGCGCCCCCCGCCCCCGGCCCCAGCGTCCCCCGCGGTGTTGTGCTCCCGCGCGCGCGATTCCACGACTCTCACCGACCATCCCTCCTGCACGGCGCTGCGCGCGAGCGCCCCGCGCGCACCGTGATCCTCGGCCAGCAGCAGCGCCCTGCCATGACCCTCGCTCAACGCCCCCTCCTGCAGGAGCTCAATCACGTTTTCCGGGAGATCCAGCAGGCGAACCAGGTTGCTGACCGCGACGCGGCTGCGCCCTACGCGGCGTCCCACCTCCTCCCGCGTCAGCCCCAGCTCCTCGACCAGCGCCGCGCACGCACGCGCCTCCTCGATCGGGCTGAGGTCCTCGCGCGCCATGTTCTCGATCAGCGCGAGCTCCAGCGCTTCCGCATCGTCGCGGGGACGCACGAGCGCGGGAATCGTCTCCAGACCAGCGATCTGAGCGGCGCGCCAGCGGCGCTCGCCGGCCACGAGCTCATACGTACCGCCCGCCTTCGGGCGCACCAGCACGGGCTGCAGCACCCCCCGCTCGCCCAACGATCCGGCAAGCGCCTGCAGCGTCTCCTGGTCAAACCGCCGGCGCGGCTGCGTCGGGTTGGGCGCGATCAGCTCGACTGGCAGCTCGCGCAGCTCGTCCGATCGCGTCTTGGCCCCCTCGGCCGACACCGACAGGATCGCCTGAAGGCCCCGGCCCATGCCGGGCTTCGGCTTAGCCACGCGCCGCCACCTCCTTGGCCAGCTCAAAATAAGCCGTCGCGCCGGTGCTGTGCGGGTCGTGGTGGGTCACGGGCAAACCGTAGCTCGGGGCCTCGCCGACGCGCACGTTGCGCGGGATGACGGTGTCGAACACCAGGTCGGGGAAGTGCTCGCGCACCTCGCGCTCGACATCCCGTCCCAGCCGCGTACGGCTGTCGTGCATCGTCAGCAGCATCCCCGCCACCGTCAGTCGTGGGTTCAGCTCGCGTTGCACCAGCGCCAGCGTATCCAGCAGTCCCGCCAGGCCCTCCAGCGCGAAGTACTCGGTCTGCACCGGCACGATCACCCTGTCAGCCGCCACCAGCGCGCTCACCGTCAGCGGCCCGAGCGAAGGCGGACAATCCAGCAGGATGTATTCAAAGTGCTCGCGCAGCGGGTCCAAGCACTCGCGCAGGCGCTGCTCAAAGCCCTCGATGCGGGGCAGCTCGACGTTGGCGCCGGCCAACCCCGCGCCCGCCGGCAGCACCCGCAGGCCGGGGACGCTTCCGTCCGTCAGCGCCTGTAACGCGGTCGCCTCGCCCGTCAGGACCTCATACAGCCCGGGCGCGTGCGTGCGTGCGACCCCCAACCCGACCGTCGCGTTCGCCTGCGGATCGACGTCCACGAGCAGCGTCTCGTAGCCGGCCTCGGCGATGCACGCCGCGACGTTGACCGCGGTGGTCGTCTTGCCGACGCCGCCCTTTTGGTTAGCGATCGCATAAATCGTGCCCATCGTCGTCGCCACGCTAGCGCCGATCGCGGTCGAGGTGCGGCTCGGCGACGTTGATCGACAGATGCCTCGACCTCAACCTCACCCTGCAAGCGGGCGCTTGCGGGCGATTCCCGCGCGTCGTGGGAAACCGGGCGGCGTCTCTCCAACCTTCAGGTAGACGTGCAGATGCCGATCTCGCGCCGCCGCGAACGGCTTGACGCTGCGCACTTCCACGCGCGCGAGTCCCAGTTGGTCCGCTGCCGTGAGCGCGGCCTCCTCGTGGGCGGGATCCCTGCGACCGCGCCAGTCAACAAACACACCGCCCATCTCGAGCAGTGGCGCCGCGTACTCGAGCACCACCGGTTGCGCAGCCAGGGCGCGGGCCACGACCACACCGTTGCGTCTCAACCCCTCGCCCCACTCCTCCGCCCGAATACAGACGACACGAGCATTCTCAATCTCCGCAACCGTCCGCAACCGCTCGATAAACGCACACTTGCGTGCCTGGCTCTCCACCAAACTGACCTCCGCCCCCGGGACAGCAACCGCCAGCACCAGTCCGGGAAATCCGGCCCCAGCACCGAGATCGGCGATCGTGCCCGCCGCGCGTACGGCATCCAGCTCCAGCGCAGCCAGCGAGTCGGCCAGATGAACGTCAATTGCGAGTCTTGCGTCGCGCACCGTCGTGGGGGCGTGCTCGTCTTCCGCCAAACCACCCAGCACCGCGTCCAACTGGTCCAACTGACGATCGCCCAACCCATAAAGCTCACCGAGCGTGGGCAGCGACGATGGTCTCACAGGGAGAACCTAACTCCGCCCCGGTGTGGCCGGCGCGGTTGTTTCACCGGGAGCACATGATTTCACGTGAAACGGTCCGGCGGCAGATCAGTCCCCGAGCGGGGAGACCACCAGGCGCCGCTCGGGTTCGTCGCCCTCGCTGTGCGTCTCCACGTCGCCACGGTCGCGCAGGTGTTCGTGCACGACACGGCGCTCGGACGCGGGCATTGGATCGAGCTCCACCGGACGGCCGGAACGCAGCACCTCCTCGGCGGCGTCGTCGGCGTCGGCGCGCAGTGACTCGGCACGGCGCTCGCGATAACCGTCCGCGTCGATCACGACCCGTATCTCGGAGGGCCCATCGTGGAACACGATCCGCTGCGCGAGATGCTGAACCGCGTCGATCGTTTGTCCGCGGCGTCCGATGAACAGGCCGACGTCCTCGCCCCGCAGGCAGCCCTTCAGCACGCCCTCGGTCTCGTCGATCTCGATCTCCACGTTGAGGACGAGTCCGTCGGCGATCTCCGCGAGCAGGTCCTCGAGCACCTCCGCCGGATCGTCCTCGTCCGCCGCGGTCACATCACGGTCGTGCTCGATCTCGCTCATCGCCGCCTGCCGGAGCGCTTCTTCTTCCTGCGTGGTGGAGGCGGCGGGGCGCCGACGCTGCTCCCGCCCACGACAGTGGCGCCGGCGAGGGCGGCCTTCGGCGATACCTTCGCCTGGCCGTTGGGAGACCCTCCTCCAGCATCCGGTGGCTTCGCCGGCGACGGTCCGATGCGCTGTCGGATGAAGTACTGCTGCCCGATCGTCCACAGGTTGGTGGTGATCCAGTACAGCAGCAGGCCGGCCGGATACCGGAACAGGAAAGCTACGATCACCAGCGGCAGCAACAGCATCATGCGCCGCTGATTCGGATCGGCTGAGGCCGTCGCCATCAGTGTCGAGGCGATCTGCGAGCCGATGTACAGGGCAATCAGCACGATCAGCACCGCGCCCGTCGCCTTGTAGGTGATGTCGGGTATGAACAGGAATTTCGCCGAGCCCGGGGCGACGACATTGCAGCCGACTTCGGTCAGGCCTTTGACCGTATGGCCCATGACCTTGACCGCGTGTTCGGGGATCTGGCTGTTCTTGACGATCGGACGGTGCAGTTCCCGCGAGTAGTACTCGCGCAGCTGCTGCCCGCAGATGTCGAACTTCAGATCGGTCCGCAGCATGTAAAAGAGGGAGATGAACACCGGCAGCTGCAGCAGGAACGGCAGGCAGGACGCCAGGGGATTTATTTTGTTCTCCTGGTAGAACTTCATGATCTCCTGCTGCTGGCGCTGTTTGTCGTCCTTGTACTTCTCTTTCAGCGCGTTCATCTGCGGCGCCATCCGCTGCATTTCCTGCATCGACTTCAGCTGCTTGAACGTCAACGGCACGAGCACGGCCCTGGTCAGCACCGTCAGCCCGACGATCGCCAGCCCCCAGCTGCCCCCCACGAGGTGCGCGTGGATGAACACCATGACTTCTTCGAACACCTTGATCAGGGGCGAGAACGCCTGCTGGATGATGTTCGCGAAGATGGGCATGGGCTATGACGAGATCAGGGCTGTCTGGGAGATCGGGGTTCGGGATGATGTGTCTGTATGGCTGGCTAGGGGTGTCGCTGGTGGCTCGGGATGGTGCAGTGTCGTGCGCTGCGCGCCCGGTTAGGGCGCTGATCGCCCTGCGCCCGCTCAGCCGTCAGTGCGCGCACGGACATCGAACACTCGCTGGGCCTGCACTGGATCGTACCCGCCGTCGCTCCACGGGTTGCACCTGAGCACACGCCACGTCGCGAGCACGATGCCTCTAAGTATGCCGTACGTCCGGATCGCGTCGAGCGCATAGCGCGAGCACGTCGGCTCGTACTTGCAGCGCCTGGGCAGCGCCGGGGAGAGCACCTTCTGATAGACGAGGATCGGAGCGGAGACGACCGTGCGGGCGATGCGGGCGGCGATGCGCAGAGACGGGGTTGCGGAGGACGTGGGGGCCAGGACGCTCACGACTCCGGCTCGGGCGGCCTGTCGGCGGGCGGGGGGGCGGGAGAGGGGGCGCTCGATGCGGTATCTCCCGCGGAGGCCCCCGGCACGGAATTCCCCGCGGCGGGGGCAGTGGTGGACACCCCGACGCCTCGCAGGCGGGCGCGATCGATCAACTCGATAAGCGCGGCGTCGATTCCCGCAAGTCCCTCCCGCTCAGCCAGCTCGCGAGCCTCCGGACGGGCCACGACGACGATGTCCTGACCCGGGCTCAGCCCAGGCTCGGTCCGCGCGAACGCCTCGCGCAGCAATCGCTTCACGCGGTTGCGCTCCACAGCCCCGCCCACCTTGCGCGACACCGACAATCCCAGCCGCGGCCGCTGCGCAGACGGATTCGGGAAGGTGTAGAGCACCAGATGGCGGTTGGCGGTCGAGCGACCCTGCCGGTAGACGCGCTCGAACTCGGCGCTGCGCGACAGACGCCGGCCGCTGGGCGCCGGGCGCGGCCTCATGATGAGCCTGGCCTCCTCGCGCGTGAGCCCGCCATGCTCACGGTCAGGCGGACAGGCGCTTACGGCCCTTGTCGCGGCGGCGCTTGAGCGTCAGCCGGCCCGCACGCGAGCTCATCCGGGCGCGAAACCCGTGGGTGCGGGCGCGCTTGCGCTTCTTTGGTTGATAGGTGCGCTTCATGATCGATGTTCTCCACCCAGAGCTGTTTTCCTTCCCCGCCGGAGCGCTGGAGCCGCCGGTGGGGTGGACGAAGCATGAGTATAGGACCGACGGGCCGTCGTGGATTTTTCCCGCCAATTGCGGGCAGCTCGCAGTGAGGGCTCGCGAGGGTCGGATATAGTCGCCGGACCGGGCTCCGAGCGGGCCCTCCGTCCATAGTTTTCATGCAACATCTCCCGGGGAGGAGCGGGTTGACGCTGCCGTGAGCGCCGAGTTGGAGCACATATGGTCGCGCGTGCAGGCCGAGCTCGCCGGTGCGGTCGGCGAGCCGACCTATCGCATCTGGCTCGAGCCCCTGAAGGCCAGCGATTTCTCTCATGGACGCCTCGCGGTCGAGGTGTCGCCGCAGGCCTGCGGGTGGGTGCGAGATCGCTTCGGCCGGGTCCTGCAGGCCTGTGTGGAGGGCGTCCTCGGCGAGGATGTCATCGTCGAGCTGCTTCCGCGCGCCGGGTCGGGTCGCCAGACCGGAGCGGGTCGCGAAAGCCGGCGTTCGATTCAGCCATCGAGAGAGGGCCCGAGAGAGCAAGACAACTCCAACGAGCTGGGCCTGCGTGCAGCGGAGGCAGATCCGCTGCACGCAGTGATTGGCAATCCCAAGCTCACGTTCGACCAGTTCGTGATCGGTGACTGCAACCGCCTGGCTCATGCCGCGGCGCTGACCGTCGCGGAGATGCCGGCTCAGGCCTACAACCCGCTGTTCATCTACGGGCCGCCGGGGGTCGGAAAGACACATCTGCTCAGCTCGATCGCAAGCCTGCTGCTGGCTCACAATCCCGGGCTGGCCGTCCACAGCACAACCGGCGAGGGGTTCACGAACGAGTTTCTGCACGCCCTCGCCGGGCGCCGAACCGACGCGTTCAAGGCGCGTCACCGGCACATCGACGTGCTGCTGCTCGACGACGTCCAGTTCCTGGAGCGCAAGACACGAACCGAGGAGGAGTTTTTCCACACGTTCAACGCCCTGTACGACGCAGGCCGCCAGATCGTGCTGGCCTCCGATCGTCCGCCCCGTGACCTGCAGGCGTTGGAGGATCGTCTGCGGGAGCGGTTTGAGGCCGGTCTCGTAGCCGACATTCGACCTCCCGGTATGGCGACGCGTATGGCAATCCTGCGCAAGCGAGCGCACCACGATCGCCTCGATCTCAGCGACGAATCAGCACTGGAGCTGATCGCAGAACGTGTACGGGACAACGTTCGCGCGCTGGAGGGAGCTCTCATCCGCGTAGTCGCGTTCAGCTCCCTGACCCGGCGGGCATTCACGGCCGAGCTGACCCGCGAGGTGCTCGACGGTTTGTACCCGGTGGCGCAGACGCCGGCTCGTCTCGAGCCTCCATCCGTCGGGGAGATCAAGGCGGCCGCGTGTGAGCATTTTGGCCTCACACCAGACGAGCTGCTGTCCCCCTCGCGCACCTCACGGGTCGCCTGGCCACGACAGGTGGCCATGTACCTGGCCCGCGAGCTGACCGACGAATCGCTCCCTGCTATCGGCCGCCAGTTCGGCGGGCGCGATCATACGACCGTCCTGCACGCATGTCGCCGGACAGCATCACGAATCGCCGAGGACAACTCTTCGCGTAAAGCTGTGGACAGCCTCGTCAGCCACCTCAACGCACCCATCGACGACGGAGGTGCATCGCAGCCTGACCGCCCCGGCTGAAAGACTCCGACACACTTGTCCACAGGTGAGATCGACAACATCAAGCCTGCTGAAGCCAATAACCACCGAAGATCACATATACACAACCACTACTGACTTCTATCCTCCTCAGAGGTGCATCAGTGAAGCTATCCATTTCTACCGCCGATCTATTGACGCAACTGCAAACCGTCACTCGTGTCGCCTCGACGCGCAGCGCCGTGCAGGCTCTATCCGGCGTGATGATCTCCGCGCTCGAGGGAGCGACGCCTGAGCTGCTTGCGACGGACACCGAGATCGGGCTGCGCGTCCCGCTCTCCGCAGAGGTGGAGAGCCCAGGCGCAGCCGTGTTGCCGGCGCGCCTGTTCCAAGACGTTATCCGGACACTTTCCGCCGATCGGTTGACACTCGAGCTGAGAACAGCCGAGCAGGACGTCGAGTTGATCTGTGGCTCGGCGACGTTTCATCTGCGAACGCTTCGCTCCGAAGATTTTCCCACACTCCCGGCTCCGTCTCCCGATACGCGCATAACACTGCCCACCGCCGCGTTCGTCCAGACCGTCTCCCAGGTGGCCCGTTCGGCCTCGCGCGATGAGACCAGGCCGGTACTGACCGGCATCCTCATGTCTGCATCCGGGCAGCAGCTGCGGATGGTTGCGACCGACTCCTACCGCCTGTCGGTCAAGGAGACGGAGCTCGAGAGTTCCCTGCAGAGCGCACTCGAGGCCAACATTCCCGCCCGTGCGCTGCAGGAGCTCGCGCGTATAGCCCAGCAGGACACCAGCGATTCGCTCGCGGTCAGCGTCGGACAGAATCAGGTCATCTTCGAGTTGGGCGATGTCGTGCTGTCGTCGCGTCTGATCGACGGTCAATTCCCGAACTACCGGCAGCTGCTCCCGGAGTCGGTCGAGTACGAGCTGCGACTCACGAGCGCCGAGCTGGGCGATGTCGTCCGCCGCATCAGTCTGCTGGCGCAAAAGAACACGCCCCTGCGCCTCGGGTTTGCGGAGGGCGAGCTGACGATCTCCGCGCAGACCCCTGATGTCGGCGAGGCCTCAGAGACGATTCCGGTCCCGTTCGCGGGCGAGCCGTTCGAGATCGGCTTCAACCCCGAGTTTCTGCGCGACGGGCTGGACAGCGTCGAGTCCGAGGAGCTCGTGCTGAAGCTGATCAGCCCGCTGCGGCCCGGGCTGATCGAATCGCCTGACAGCGGGGAGTTCGTGTACCTGATCATGCCAATCCGCCTGAACGTGTGACATGTCTGCCGTCATGGCCTGCGCATCTCTGCGTCCTCAGTCGCTCGCGTGCGTAGCACGCCACGCTCCTTGCGTCCTTGATCTGCTTGACCCTGACGGCAGACATGAGGCGCAGTGCCCTCGATATGGCTGATTTCGTTCTGAGCAATGTATGTACGGGGTCGCACATGTGCGACCCCGAGACGTGCCGCATGCGGCACGTCTACCGTCGGCGCATGCGCCGACGGCGATGGCGTGCATGCACGCCATCGGACAGGACCGCATGCGGTCCTGTGGCCCCTCTCAGGCGAGTTCATAAGCCATGCGCGTGGTGAGCGTGCAGCTGCGCGACTTTAGAACGTATGCCCGCGCCGAGGCGACGCTCGGGGAGGGCCTGACCGTCGTGCATGGTCCGAACGGGGCGGGTAAGTCCAACTTGCTGGAGGCGCTGTACTTCGGCTGCTCGGGACACTCGCCGCGCACCCGCAACGAGCGCGAGCTGGTGCGCTTCGGGCAGAGTGCCGCGCGCGTGAGCGTGCAGCTCAGCGATGGCGAGCACGCCCACGAGCTGAGCGTTGGGTTCGAGCCGGGGCAGCCCAAGCGCATGAGCTCCGACGGGGCGCCCGTCGAGCGCCTGCTCGACGTCGAGCAGCGTCCGCTGCTGAGCGTGTTCATGCCCGAGCGCCTGGAGCTGCTCAAGGGCCCGCCCAGCGTTCGCCGTGCCCATCTGGATCAGGTCGTGGCGGCGTTTTGGCCGTTGCGCGCGGCTGAGCGGCGCGCCTACTCACGCGTGCTGGCGCAACGCAACGCGCTGCTCAGCCGGATCCGCTCGGGGGCGGGCACACGGGAGAGCATCGCCACGTGGGATCTGCAGCTGGCACGGCATGCGCTCGCACTGCGCGACACGCGCGCGCGCGTGGTTACGCTGCTCACCGAGCCATTCGCCGATCGCGCCAAACAGCTCGGTCTCAGCGGTCGGGCGTCCCTCGAGTATCGCCCACGCACGCGCGCGGCCGATGTGCAGGCGCTGCTGGGAGAGCTGCGCGAGCGCCTGGACAGCGACCTGCAGCGCGGGTTCTCCGGCCACGGACCGCATCGTGACGAGCTGGCGCTCCTGCGCGACGGACGGGAGCTGCGTGTGTATGGCTCTCAGGGCGAGCAGCGCCTGGCCCTGCTCGCCCTGCTCCTGGCCGAGCGATCCGTCCTCGCCCGCGAGCGCGCGCGGATACCGCTGATGCTGCTCGACGACGTCATGAGCGAGCTCGACTCCGATCGCCGCGAGCTGCTCGCCCACGAGCTCTCGAGCGGCGGACAGAGCGTGATCGCGACGACCGATCTCGCGCACGTGCCCGGCGCCGGTGGTGGCTCGGTCACACGACTGCGGATCTCACCCGGGGCGATCCTGGGAGAGGCGCTGGCGGCGTGAGCAGAACCGCCCCACGTTCACTGGCTACCGCCCTCGATGGTCTCACCGCGACCATTGCACCGGCGAGTACGCTCGCGCGCGTGCAGGAGGTTTGGGAGCGCGCGGTGGGGCCGGCGATCGCGGCATCCGCCAACCCAACCGCCGAGCGCGACGGCGTGCTCACGGTGATCTGCGAGGCGGCCGTCTGGGCTCAGGAGCTCACGCTGATGGAATCCACGCTGCTCTCTCGCCTGAACGATGCGCTGGGCGCTGAAGCCCTGCGCGAGCTGCGTTGCCGGGCTGCTTGACGCAGCGCAGGGCACGCGTCACGCGCCGCCGTTGCGCCGTCCTGCTCGCCATCATGAGAGCTGCGGTTGGGAGCCGTTGCGCATTCCGTCTGCGAGACCCTGTCCAGGTCCAGCCTATAGCCCCTGGTTTGTGTTGATTTGCAGGGATTTCCGTACACGCCCAGGGCTCTGTCCAGGGGCCGGATGTGCTATTGTTTTACAAACTCCATATTCGCCCCGGACCGTGGTCTCAGCGCCCCGGAAATCCGGGGCGTTCGTACGTCATCGAGGGACCATTGAGCACAGGCAGCGATAACTCTGACAGCGGCGGCGCCACCAAGGGAGGAGTCAACGATCCGTCGATGACGGGGGCCTCCGCCGGCTACGACGCGCAGGACATCACGGTCCTCGAAGGTCTCGAGGCCGTCCGTAAGCGCCCCGGCATGTACATCGGCTCGACCGGCGTGATGGGTCTGCATCATCTCGTCTACGAGGTGGTCGACAACTCCGTCGACGAGGCCCTCGCCGGCTACTGCACTGAGGTCTCCGTCGCGATCCACCCCGACAACTCGGTCACCGTCTCAGACAACGGCCGCGGTATTCCGGTGGCGACGATGGAGAAGGAGGGTCGTCCGGCGGTCGAGGTCGTGCTCACCGTCCTGCACTCCGGCGGCAAGTTCGGCGACGGTGGCGGCTACAAGGTCTCCGGCGGCCTGCACGGCGTAGGGGTGTCGGTCGTCAACGCGCTGTCCGAACGCCTGCTCGTGCAGATTCGTCGCGATGACCATCTGTGGACGCAGGAGTACTCGCGCGGGGCTCCCCAGGACGAGCTGGCCAAAGGCGAGAAACTGGGCTCCGACGCCGGGACCGGCACCACGATCACGTTCCTTCCAGACGCGGACATCTTCGAGTCGCTCGAGTTCGATTTCCACACGCTCGAGGAGCGCCTGCGCGAGACCGCGTTTCTCACACGCGGCCTGAAGATCTCGATCGTCGACGAGCGCGGTGAGGGCCACTCCGCCGAGTTCCAGTACGAGGGCGGCATCGAGGATTTCGTGGCGTACCTGAACGAGAACAAGGACACCGTCCATCGCAAGGTCATCTTCTTTGCCGGCGAGTCCGAGGAGGGCGCCGCCGAGATCGCGATGCAGTGGAACTCCTCCTACCAGGAGTCGATTCACTCGTTCGCCAACAACATCTCAACGCGCGAGGGCGGCTCGCACATGTCGGGGTTCCGCTCGGCGCTCACGCGCACGCTCAACCGCTACGCGCGCGAGAAGGGACTGCTCAAGGAGAAAGAGGACAACCTCTCCGGCGAGGACGTGCGCGAGGGCCTGACGGCGGTGATCTCAGTCAAGCTGCGCGATCCCCAGTTCGAGGGCCAGACCAAGACCAAGCTCGGCAATCCCGGCATGGCAGGGTTCGTCGAGTCGATCGTCAACACCGGGCTGGGCGAGTTCCTGGAGGAGAATCCGAGCGAGGCGCGGGCGGTGATCATGAAGTCCGTCCAGGCGCAGCGCGCCCGCGAGGCGGCGCGCAAGGCGCGCGACCTGACCCGGCGCAAGTCGGCGCTGGAGAACTCGACGTTGCCCGGCAAGCTCGCGGACTGCTCGGTCAAGGATCCATCGCTGGCCGAGCTGTTCGTGGTCGAGGGCGACTCCGCCGGCGGCTCGGCCAAGCAGGGCCGTGACCGCAACACTCAGGCGGTGCTGCCGCTGCGCGGCAAGATTCTCAACGTCGAGAAGTCGCGCATCGACAAGGTGCTGCAGAACGTCGAGATCCAGGCGCTGATCACCGCGATCGGCACCGGTGTGCGCGACGAGTTCAACATCGAGAACGCGCGCTATCACAAGGTGATCCTGATGACCGACGCCGACGTCGACGGCGCGCACATCCGCACGCTCGCGCTGACGCTGCTGTTCCGCGAGATGCAGGAGCTGATCGAGGCCGGCTACGTCTACATCGCCAAGCCGCCGCTGTACAAGCTCAAGCAGGGCTCGCGCGAGCGCTACATCGAGAAGGACTCAGAGCTCGAGGACATCCTGCTCGCGGACAAGTGGGATCGCCTCGACGTGTTCGACCGCCACGGCAGTCAGTTCAAGCTGACCGAGTCTCGCTGGCAGCGCTTTGACCGCCTGCTCAAGCAGTACGAGGGCTGGGCTTCGTCGCTGCGCGCCGTGCACGGTCACGACATGGTGCAGTTCCTGGAGGAGTCCTCGCTGCTGGGCGAGCAGGCGCTCGACCCCGACGCGGCGGTCGCGCTGCTCTCGCGCGAGGGGCTGGAGGGCGAGACGCACGCCACCGAGCTGTTGTCGGTGGACGACGTCGAGCTGCGCGTCAAGGCGGTCGAAACGAGCACCGGTTTCGCCCGCACCCATCGCATCGGCCGCGAGCTGTTCGACTCGCAGGAGTTCCGTCAGCTCGCGCGCGTGCACGCTCAGCTGGTAGAGCTCGCCGGGACGCCCGCGTTCGACGTGCGCCTCGGCGACGCCCGCGAGAGCGCCCCCTCGTTCGAGGCGTTGCGCGAGGCCGTGATGACGGTCTCCCAGAAGGGAATCAAACTGCAGCGCTTCAAGGGCCTCGGCGAGATGAACGCCGACCAGCTGGGTGAAACGACGATGGACCCGGCCTCGCGCACGCTGGCCCAGGTCACGCTCGAGGACGCCGCTTCTGCGGACCGTATCTTCTCGATGCTGATGGGCGATCAGGTCGAGCCGCGTCGTCTGTTCATCGAAGACAACGCCCGCGCGGTGGCGAACCTGGATGTATAGCGAGGTGAGCGATGGCCTCTGCTGATGTGATTGGGGGAGGAAATGTAGAACCGCGGGCGCTCGAGGAGGAGATGCGCACCGCGTATCTCGACTACGCGATGTCGGTCATCGTCGGGCGCGCTCTGCCCGACGTGCGCGACGGCCTGAAGCCGGTGCACCGTCGCGTGCTGTACGCGATGAACGAGCTCGGCCTCGGCCCCACCCGGCCGTACGCCAAGTGCGCCAAGATCGTCGGCGAGGTGATGGGCAACTATCACCCCCACGGCGACTCCGCGATCTACGACACGCTCGTGCGCATGGCCCAGGACTTCTCGATGCGCAACGAGCTCGTCGACGGCCAGGGCAACTTCGGTTCGGTCGACGACGACCCGGCCGCCGCGATGCGCTACACCGAGGCGAGGCTGGCCCGGATCGCCACCGAGATGCTGCGCGATCTGGACATGGACACGGTCGACTTCGTGCCCAACTACGACGGTTCGCGCCAGGAGCCGCTGGTGCTGCCGGCGCGATTCCCAAACCTGCTCGTCAACGGCTCCTCGGGGATCGCGGTCGGGATGGCGACGAACATCCCACCGCACAACCTGCGCGAGGTGATCGGTGCCACGATTGCCTATATCGATGATCCCGACATCGACACCGATGGGCTGCTCGAGCACATCACAGGCCCCGACTTTCCGACCGGCGGGATCATCCTCGGCCGCCAGGGCATCCGCGACGCGTATGAGACCGGTCGCGGGCGGGTGCGCGTGCAGGCCCGCGCGCACATCGAGCCGCTGCGCCAGGGCAAGGAGGCGATCGTCGTCACTGAGCTGCCGTTCATGGTCAAGAAGGGCGGCGACGGCGGGCTGATCCAGAAGATCGCCGACCTCGTGCACGACAAAAAGATCGCCGAGATCTCAGACCTGCGCGACGAGTCCGACAAGCGCGGCATGCGCCTGGTGATCGAGCTCAAGCGCGACGTGATCCCCAAGGTCGCGCTGAACAAGCTCTACAAGCACACCTCGATGCAGTCGACGTTCGGCGTGAACATGGTCGCGCTCGTGGACAACGTCCCACGCACGCTGCACCTGCGCGCGGTCATCCACAACTACGTCGCCCACCAGCGCGAGGTGATCGTGCGCCGCACCAAGCACGAGCTCTCCGAGAAGGAGGCGCGCGCGCACATCCTGCTGGGCCTGCTGACGGCGCTGGAGCACCTCGACGCGATCATCGAGCTGATCCGCGGTTCGCGCGACCGCGAGGACGCCCGCGAGCAGCTCGTCGCCCGCTTCGAGCTGAGCGCGATCCAGGCCTCGGCGATCCTCGACCTGCGCCTGTCCCAGCTCACCGCGCTGGAGGCTGACTCGATCCAGCAGGAGCACGCCGACGTCACCGAGCGCATCGCCGAGCTGCGCGCGATTCTCGGCGACGAGTCGCGCGTGCTGAGCGTCATCAAGGAAGAGCTCTCAGAGATCTCCGAGCGCTTCGGCGACGAGCGGCGCACGGAGATCAGCCACTCCGAGGACGAGATCGACATTGAGGATTTGATCGCCGACCAGCAGATGGTGATCACGATCACCCAGACCGGCTACATCAAGTCGCTGCCGCTGGCCACCTATCGCCAGCAGGCGCGCGGCGGACGGGGGGTGACCGGGATGGACATGAAGGACGGCGACTTCATCGAGCACCTGTTCGTGTGCTCTTCCCACGACTACCTGCTGTTCTTCTCCAACCGCGGCAAGGTCTACCGCTCCAAGGTGTATGAGCTGCCGGAGGCCTCGCGCACGGCCAAGGGGCGCGCGCTGGTCAACGTCCTGCCGCTGCGTGAGGGCGAGCGAATTCAGGCGGTCGTCTCCACGCGTGACTTCTCAGAGACGAAGTACCTCGTGTTCGCTACGCGCAACGGCACCGTCAAGAAGACCGCCCTTGACGCCTACAACACCCCGATCAAAGCCGACGGCATCATCGCGATCAAGATCCGCGACGACGACGAGCTGCTGGCCGTCCGCGGCGTGGACTCTGGCGACGAGGTCATCATGGTCTCCCGCGCGGGCCTGGCGGTGCGCTTCGCCGAGTCAGACGCTCGCTCGATGGGCCGCGACACGACCGGCGTGCGCGGCATGGACGTCGGCGCCGCCGGCAGGGTCATCGCGATGGACGTCGCGCGCGATGACATGGACCTGCTCGTCGTCACCGAGAACGGCTACGGCAAGCGCACCTTGATCAGCCAGTATCGCAAAACCCGTCGCGGCGCCAAAGGCGTGAAGACCGTCGGCCTGACCGAGCGCAAGGGCGGCCTCGCGGGAGCGCTCGTCGTGCGCGAGCACCAGGAGCTCGTGTTCATCTCGGTCGGCGGCATGGTCCAGCGAACTCCCGCCGGCGGCATCTCCCAGCAGGGCCGCTCCGCGACCGGGGTGCGCGTCATGAATCTCAAGGAGGAGGACCTCGTCAGCGCGGTCGCGCTCGTCATCGACACCGACGATGGGACCGTCGAGCAGGAGACCACCGACGACACGATCCCCGGGGTGAGCGCCGGCCCAAGCGCCATCGAGCCGGCCGTCACCGCCGATCATCTCGCCCCCGAAGAGCCGGCCGAGGAAGCCTCCGAGCTCGAAGAGTCGCCTGACGCGACATAAGGGCCTGTCAGGCCCTAGGTCTGGCGCACGTCATCTCCGTTCGCTACTCTCACCAGACCAGAGAAAGGAGGTGGTCCAAACGCTTAGTCACAGTTCTCGCGGGACCCTGGAGGTGACCGGCCGCTAGGTCGGAAGGATCTATTCGATCCGAGAGGCTGGACCGCTTGGCGGAATCCAACCCGGGACACCCCGAGACGACCGCCGGACCTGGTCCCTCCGGCAGCAGCTAGGAGCCGTCTCGGTCTTTCCAGTCATCGCCGTAGAAGCGAGGGGCGTCCTGTCGAGGGCGCCCCTCGCTCGCTGATGACCGCCGGCGATCGCAGCGGTCGTTGCTCGGACAAATGTCCAGACTTGCGTCTTGGGCTAAAGCTCTCTACCATCTCTGGATCTCGCGCCCAGCCGGACTGTGAGATCTGATGGTTCTGGCTCCAGACACGGAAGATCTGAATATGCCGCGGAGGACAAACGAGCTGTATCGAGATGGTGCCGCACGCTTGGAGGCCGTCGGGCCTGCACGGCCTCTCCTCGCCGTAGATTCGTCGAGCGGGCCGCCGGAGCACATGGGCCGGGCGCTCGTCGACAGCTCGCTCGTCTTCTCCGGCCCGACCGTGACGCTTGCGCTGATAGGTGGCCAACGCCTGCTGCGGGATATCACCGCAAGCCTGCTGACGGCGGAGGACGGGCTCAGCGTGCTGGGGACGTTCGAGTCCGCCGCCGATTTTCTGGGCGCCGGGAGCGAGTGCCCGGCCTCGCTGCTCCTGCTCGACTGCGATGGAGATGACCCCGCTCGTTGGCGGAGCGCCGTCGAGACGCTGAGCTCGGCACTGCTCGAGCCCAGGATCGTGATGCTCTGTCAGGAGGCCGGCGAGGAGGTGGTTCGCTGTGCGATGGAGCACCGGGTGAGCGGCGTCATCCTCAAGAGCTATTCGACGAAGGACATCCGGGCGGCGATCGGGTACATGGCGACTGGACGCACCATCATGCCGGCCGACTGGCAGCGGGTGGTTGCCCAGCCTCGGGAGGGGCAGCTCGGACTGAGCCCGCGCCACCGCCAGATACTCTCACTGATCGCCCAAGGACGGCGCAACGAGGAGATCGCCGGCGAGCTGGGGATCAGCCCCAACACGATCAAGTTCCATATACGTGCGATCTACTCGCGGCTGGAAGTGCGAAATCGCGTCGAGGCGGCCCATCGACATGCGCAGATGACCGGCGGGCCGACTTGACAAGCGCTCACGATCGCCTCTCCCGACGGTGACTCACGACGAGCCAAGGGTCGCGATCGTCAGTGGGGAGGGCGCGCTGGCCACCGAGGCGCTCGCGTGGATGCTCACGAGCAGCGGGAATCTGGTCGTAGGCACCTTTCCGACCCTGCATGAGCTGGCGGCCGTATCACCCGCGCGCGAGCCGAGACTGCAGGCCGTGATCGTCGATACCGACGAGCTCTCCACCGGCCCAGCGACGGTGGCTGAGATCAGGCGCACGTATCCGGAGCTGAAGATTTTGCTGATCTGCGGCGTCGTCTCCAGCGAAGTCGTCCGCTGCGCCATCGACGAGCGCGTGGAGGGCGTCGTGTTGAAGTCCGATACCGCCGAGGAGGTGCTCCTGGCCCTGCGTCATGTCCTCGAGGGGCGTGCGGTGATGCCCGTCGGCTGGCAGGCGGCCTCGCTGGAGCCGGAACCCGATGGCCCACTTGCCGCGCTGAGCGTGCGCGAGCGCGAGGTTCTCGATCTGGCCGCCTCCGGGATGAGCAACAAGGAGATCGCCGAGCGCCTGACGATCTCCACCAACACCGTCAAGTTCCATCTGCGCACGATCTACTCTACGTTGGGCGTGCGCAACCGCGTGGAGGCGATGCGGGCGATGGGTCGCAAGCAGGAAGATCTGACCGACAGCTCGAATACCTCCGACAGCGACAGGTCGGCGGCCCACTCGGATCCGCTCTGGGCGGACTGACGAGGAGCTTTGGCGCCCGCAGTTTTACCGCCCCAGCACTGGGAATCCCCAGCAGGCCGCCGCTTAGGGTAGGGCTCAACCTACCCGTTCACACGGGTCTAAAGACTACCCCACATGATGATTGTGGAGAGCCCACCTCGCCTGTACTGTCTCGCCGCGATATGCCCGTTTTGGGCCTGTCGTAAACGTCTGTTGTGCCGTTGGACGGCACTAAGCCCACTCATCAAGGAGGAGGCCGCACACAACATGCGACCACTAATCAAAAGGAAATTGACCGCGGGGCTTGTCTCCGTGGTAGGAGCGGCAGTGCTGGCCATGGGTTCGCTCACGGCAGGCGCTGTCGCGGCTCCGAATCCAGAAAATCCCTTTGGCGCTCAGTCCACGAACGTTCCGTACGTCGCGTGGGTTGGAGAGCACGTGCGCCTCGTGGCGTGCGACGCGGTCTTCACGGAAGATCTGAGTTTGAAGGCCGCGGAGAGCAACGTCACCCCCAAGTCCATCCTCGGCTACTTCGCCAACGTGAACTTCGCCGTTGAGGACTGGTCTGGCTACCAGTTCCAGCCGCCGACCCCAGACGGGGACGCCGGCAGCGAAATCGGTCAGCCGTTTGATCCGGGGCCGGCCGCGTTCTTTGAATCCTCGGAAGGCCGGGACTGCATCGCGACCGACTACAAGTCGCTCAACCCGGGGCTGACACGCATCCGCGCCGTCGTGAAGAACGACGAAACGGGCGAAGTCATCTTCTCTCACCAGTTCCTCGTGATCTGGCTGACGGCCAACAAGCCAACGCTGTCGGAGGCGGGAACAACCGCCACGGGCAGTGAAACCTTCCAGCCACAGCTGAACGGCAGTGGCCAGAGCAACCTGTCTCATTTCTTGGGTGACCCGGAAGGCAACGGCAAATTCATTCCCTCGCCGTTCTCAGGGGAAGAAACAGACAAAGGCCTGGTGCAGGTCAGGGTGACGGGCAACTTCCCGGTCGTCTTTGACCCGAGCAACGAAAATCTCTCATCTCCGTTGCACAACATCCTGCCTGAACCGAGCTACACCCTGCCGGAAGCCTGGCCAAAGCTTGCCGAAACGCTGTCGAGCAGCCAGGAAGAAACCGAACCTCCGGGCACCAACCCGGGCTTGTGGGACATCCACGGCACGGCGAGCATTGGCGGGACGTTCAACGCCGGCTCGACGTCCGCGTTGTTCGGCGAGTACTTCCGTCCGGCGTTCGGCAACTTCACCTCGGGCGCATCCGCGACCATCGGGCCATTTGACCCGCAGTCCGCGGAAGAAACGTTGCTCAGCGATGGTGAAATCAACGCTGACGACGCCCCGATGCCCGCGATGCGGATCGACGTCTCGATCGCTAAGAATGAATCGGGCGGTCTCGGCGGCGTAGGCCAGATCTCGGGTGCCAGCAAGGCCATGATCTACAGTCATGACTTCACCGGCGATCCCGAAGCGGAGGGCAACCTGTACAACCCCTACTACGGCGCGTACATCCCTGCGACCGATCGCGGCTTGCCGCAGTCCTCGGGCGTGACGGGACCGAGCCCCGGTGGAGACTTCCCCGGGTTCTTGAACAGGCACCCAGAACCGTATACGTTCTGGGATTCGGTTCACAGCGCCAACTACCGCAGCTCGTACTCGACAGGGTGCCTGCGGCGTGAAGGCGCGGAGCCGAGCGAATACCAGACCCCCGGTGATGGTCCGTTGACGGAAACGTTCTACACGGACGAGCGTGGCGAGGCGTATGTCACGTACACCCCGGGTGATGGGTTCTACCTGGAAAACCTGCCTGAGTTGCAGGAAGGCGAAGCGGAAGAACCGGGCAAAATCATCAAGAACGGTGATGGCGGCTGTGATCTGAAGCTCCTGAAGGGTACGGTCATCGGTGAATCGTCGATCTCGGCAAGGGCCGTGTATCCGTACGAGCCCGTCGATTACCCGGCTCAGACCTCAGAATCGCTGACCAAGACGGTCACGTCCGAATGGGAAAAGGAATGGTTCCAGTTCCCCAAGGGTCCGGGCACCAATGAAAACACAGTCAAGATCGTCGTCGCCAAGGCTCAGGACATCGACGGTAAGCCGTTTGTGGACGAGGTAGTGTGCTTCGTCACCCCGAATGGTGGAACCGTGTCTCACTTCCCTGGCAACACGGTCAACGACGTAAATGACCTACTCGGGTTCGGTGCGGGCAGCGTAGTGGTGGGCCCGTCCACGATCGTGCACCCCGAAGGCAAGGAAGGCAAGCTGTGCGAGACGACAAACTCGAACGGCTTGGCTGCCATCGAGGTAACCAACAGCACGCTCGCGGAAGTCGACCTGAACGTCGAATATGTCGAAGAGAACATCATTCGCGATCACACGGTCAAGTTCGTGCCGCCGGCGGAAGAACCTACGGGTGGCTCGGGCAGCACCGGTACCGGCTCGGGCAGCGGTTCGGGTGCGGGCTCCGGCTCTGGCTCGGGCAGCGGCTCGGGTGCAGGCTCAGGTTCGGGCAGCGGCTCGGGCTCGGGTAGCACCACAGGCCCCGCTCCGGTCATTGCTCCGTCGCCCGCTCCGGTCATTGCCCCGTCGGGTAGTGGAAGCTCGGGCAGTGGCGCGACGACCACAACCACAACCAGCGGCCTCACGCCGGCTATCAGCCTGGGGGCTGTAACCGGTGCCAAGTCGCAGACGGAAACAGAAGCGCAGAAGCTCGCAAAGGCGCTCAAGGCATGCAAGAAGCTGCCGAAGAAGAAGCGCGCCGCGTGCGAAGCCAAGGCCAAGAAGGCACATTCAGCGAAGAAGAAGAAGAAGAAGTAGCAGCAGTAGGACAGAAAGCAAGGTAATGAGATCGAGGGCCCGCCTAGAGCGGGCCCTCGGTCCTTCTGCACAGAGGAATGTCATGGACCGACCACTCAGAACGTGTTTTGAAAGATCGGCACGTCCGGATGCGTCCCGGGACGTTCTCAGCAATTTCGCGATGCCTCGGGCGTTGATTGATCGGATGGCTTCCCTGTCTGGTGCCGTGGTTCCCTGGCGCTTCGTGGCGGCGGTTGCGCTGCTGTCGATGCTGCTCTGCGCGACGACGCTCTCAGGCACCGCGCACGCCACCCTGGCCCCAGACGGGCTCCTCCTCGCCGGCGAAAGCGGCGAAGGCCACTTCGGTCAGAGCGTTGCGCTCTCGGCCGACGGGAACACGGCGCTGGTCGGGGCTCCCACCGGCAACGGCGAAGCCGGAGCGGTGTGGGTGTTCACGCGGACGGGCTCGACCTGGACCCAGCAGGCCGAGCTCTTGCCAAAGAGCGGCGAAGAGGTCGGCAACGGCCAGTTCGGGGCGAGCGTCGCCCTGTCGGCCGATGGGAACACGGTGCTGGTCGGCGCGCCGGCCAGCGCAGGTGGTGGCGCGGTGTGGGTGTTCACGCGCTCGGGCTCGACCTGGGCCCAGCAGGGCGAAAAGATCACGGGCGCCGAACAGAGCGCCGGCAGTGAGTTCGGCCGCAGCGTTGCGCTGTCCGCGGAAGGAGACACCGCTGTGGTGGGCGCTCCGGGCGATGGCGGCGAAGCCGGCGCGATATGGGTGTTTACGCGCTCAGAAGGAGCAGAAGCCTGGAGCCAGCAGGGCTTGAAGCTCGCCCCTGAAATCGGCGAAGAGGTCGGCAACGGCCAGTTCGGGGCGAGCGTCGCTCTGTCCGCCGAAGGAAACACGGCGACGGTCGGCGCGCCCACCGACAACAGCAATGTCGGCGCGGTGTGGGCGTTTACGCGGACGGGCGCGATCTGGACGCAGCAGCGCACAAAGATCACGGGCGGCGAAGAGGTCGAAGAAGGGCGCTTCGGCGCAAGCGTTGCGCTGGGCGCCGAAGGGAACACCGCGTTGATCGGTGGCCCAGGGGATAGCAAAGAAACCGGCGCGGCGTGGGCGTTTACGCGCTCCGCGGAAGGGGTCTGGGCTCAGCAGGGCGCAAAGCTCACCGCGGAAACCGGCGAAGAGAGCGAAAAAGGCGCCTTTGGCTCCAGCGTGGGGCTGTCCTTTGATGGCGACACGGCGCTGATCGGGGGCCCCGGCGACAATGAAGCCATCGGCGCGGCGTGGGCGTTTACGCGCTCCGCGGAAGGGGTCTGGGCTCAGCAGGATGCAAAGCTCACCGCGAAAGCCGGTGAGGAGAGCGAAAAAGGCGTCGCCTTCGGCGCCGGCGTGGCGCTGTCCGCCGATGGCTACACCGCACTCGCCGGCGGGCCCGCGAACAGCAGCGGCGCCGGGGCGGCGTGGGCGTTTGTGAATCCTCCGACCGTCAGCAACGTGAGCCCCGACAAGGGCCCGGAGGCCGGCGGGACGTCGGTGACCATCACCGGAACCAACTTCAACGAAGCCGCAACCGTCAGATTCGGCTCGAGCAACGCGACGAGCTTCGAAGTGGTCTCGCCCACCTCGATCACGGCCGTCGCGCCGGCGGGGGCAGGTGCCGTGGATGTCAGGGTGAGCACTTCCGGAGGTACCAGCGCGACCGGCTCGGCCGACAAGTTCAGCTACGTGCCGCCGCCGACGGTCGTTACCGGCATCGCCTCACCCGTCGGGCAGACGACGGCCACGTTGAACGCGACTGTGAACCCCAACGGGGGTGAAGTGAGCGACTGCAAACTAGAATACGGACCAACGGCGTCCTACGAAAAAAGCGTTCCGTGCACTCCGTCACCGGGGTCGGGCACCGAACCGGTGGCGGTTTCCGCGCCGCTGAAAAACCTGAGCGTGAACACGACCTATCACTTCCGGATCGTCGCGACCAACACAGACGGCACCAGCAAAGGCGAAGACCAGACCTTCAAAACGCTGCCGAACGCCCCGACGGTCAGCAACGTGAACCCCAACGCCGGCCCGACAGCCGGTGGGACCTCGGTAATCATCACTGGGACTAATTTCAGCGAAGCTGCAGCCGTCAAGTTCGGCTCGAACGGTGCGACGAGCTTCAAAGTCGACTCGCCAACCTCGATCACCGCTGTCTCCCCTGCGGGCGCGGGCACGGTGGACGTGACCGTGACCAACCCGGGAGGCACGAGCGCGACAAGCTCGGCAGACGATTTCAGCTATGTGGCGTTGCCCACTGTTGCGAAAGTATCGCCCGACAAAGGGCCTACGGCTGGCGGCACCTCCGTGACCATCATCGGCACCGACCTCAGCGAAGCCACGGCAGTCGAATTCGGCTCGACAAAGGCCAAAGTCACGGCGGACTCGGAAACCTCGATCACCGCGGTGTCCCCGGCGGGGGCCGGCACTGTGGATGTGACTGTGAGCACGGCCGGGGGCACCAGCCACACGAGCACGGCCGACCAGTTCAGCTACGTGCCGACGCCGACGGTCGTGACGGAAGAAGCCTCTTCGATCGCGCAGACAACGGGGACGTTGAACGCGACGGTGAATCCCAATGGGGGTGAAGTAACGAGCTGTGAATTCGACTATGGCACTACAAAAGCGTATGGTAAAAGCGCTCCGTGCTCCTCGCTGCCGGGGTCGGGCAACAGCCCGGTTGCAGTGTCTGCGGGGATCGAAGGCCTCGCCCCGAACACGACCTACCACTTCAGGATCGTCGCGACCAACCCGGGTGGCACCAGCAAAGGCGAAGACCAGACCTTCGAAACGCTGCCAAACGCCCCGACAGTCGTGACGGGGGCGGCGTCTTCACTAACCCAGACGTCGGCAACGTTGAACGCAACGGTGAACCCCAACGGCGGCGTGGTGAGCGACTGCAAACTCGAATACGGCACCTCGGCGTCCTATGGGTCCAGCGTGTCATGCACGCCGTCGCCGGGGTCTGGCACCAGCCCGGTGGCGGTGTCTGCGTTGCTGAAAGAACTGGGCCCGAACACCACCTACCACTTCCGGATCGTCGCCAAAAACGCGGGTGGCACTAGCTCCGGGGTCGACCAGACGTTCAAAACGCTGCCAAACGCCCCGGCGGTCGTGACGGAAGAAGTCTCCTCGATCGCCCAAACGTCGGCGACGTTGAACGCGACGGTGAACCCCCACGGGCAGGAAGCGAGCGAATGCCACTTCGAATATGGCCCGACGACGTCCTACGGAACCACTGTGCCCTGCAAACCCTCACCGGGGTCAGGCAACAGCCCGGTGGAAGTGTCCGCGTCTCTGACGGGCCTCAGCCCGAACACCACCTACCATTTTCGGATCGTCGCGACGAACACCGGAGGCACCAGCCGAAGCGCCGACGCATCGTTTAAGACTTTGCCGGACCGGCCGACGGTGGTGACGAGCTTGGCCTCGGCGGTGACGCAGACGACCGCGACGTTGAACGCGACGGTGAACCCCAACGGCGGGTCGGTCAGCAGCTGCGAGCTTGAATATGGACCGACTGAAGCCTATGGCTCGATCGCCTCGTGCTCCCCAAGCCCCGGTTCTGGCAGCACCCCTGTAGGCGTCGCGGCTGCCATCACGGGCCTGAGCGTGAACACGACCTATCACTTCCGGGTCGTCGCGGCGAACGCCGGCGGCACCGGCACGGGCAGCGATGGAACGTTCAAAACCCTGCCCAACCCGCCGACTGTCGTGACGGGGTCGGGTTCGCCGGTTACGCAGACGACCGCGACGTTGAACGCGACCGTGAACCCCAACGGTGGCGAAGTGAGCAGCTGCAAGCTGGAATACGGCCCGACGCAGTCCTATGGCTCGAGTGCCGCCTGCTCGCCGCCGCCCGGGTCGGGCAACGCCGCCCTGGCGGTGTCCGCGGCGGTGGGAAGTCTGAGCCCGAACACGACCTACCACTTCCGGGTCGTAGCGACCAACCCGGGTGGGACGAGTCCGGGTGCCGACCAGACGTTCAAAACGCTGCCAAACCCTCCGACGGTCGTCACGAAAGCGGCGTTGTCGATCACGCAGACCTCGGCGACGTTGAACGCGACCGTGAATCCCAACGGTGGCGAAGTGAGCAGCTGCAAGCTGGAATACGGCCCGACGCAGTCCTATGGCTCGAGTGCCGCCTGCTCGCCGCCGCCGGGGTCGGGCGGCAGTGCCGTGGCGGTGTCCGCGGCGGTGGGAAGTCTGAGCGCGAACATGACCTATCACTTCCGGGTCGTCGCGACGAACGCCGGCGGCACCGGCACGGGTAACGATGGGACATTCAAAACCCTGCCCAACCCGCCGACGGTCGAAACCGAAAAGGCATCCTTCCCTCCGACACCGACGGAAGCTACGCTAAACGCAACGGTGAACCCCAACGGGGGCGAAATCAGCAATTGCTACTTTGAATATGGCGAAACGATTTCCTATGGATCCAGCGCTCAGTGCTCGTCGCTGCCGGGGTCGGGTAGCAGTCCGGCGGCGGTGTCCGCGTCGGTGATGGGGCTGATCAAGAACACGACCTATCATTATCGGATCGTGGCTACCAATACCGGCGGCACGGGCCGGGGCGCCGACCAGACGTTCGAAACCGCGCCTGGTCCGCCGACGGTCATTTTCGGTCCGCCGTCCTCCATCGGGCAGGTCTCGGCGATATTGAACGCGGAAATAAATCCAAATGGCGGGGTGATAACTCAGTGCTATTTTCACTATGAAAAGGCGACGCCAGGAGCGGAAGTAATCATTACGCCGTGCGTAGGGTTGCCGCTGTCTGGTAAGAAGCCAGTGCCGGTGTCGGCGCTGGCGGAAGGTCTCGGTGCGGCCACCAGCTACCGGTTTTCAATCGAAGTCAAAAACTCGTTCGGCGAAACCACCTTCAGCCCGCCCCCCGAAGGCGAACCGCCCGAGTTCAAAACGCTTCCGGGCCCGTCGGTCGTTACGGGCGCTGCGTCGTCCGTTACGCAGACCTCGGCAACACTGAACGCGACCGTAAATCCCAACGGGGGCGAAGTGAGCGACTGTCATTTCGAATATGGCACCAGCGAATCCTACGGAAAGAGTGTGCCGTGTACGCCGTCCTCGCCGGGGTCGGGCACAAGTCCGGTGGCGGTGTCCGCGAAACTGCAGGGCCTGAGCTTGAAGACCCAGTATTACTTCCGGGTCGTCGCGACCAACCCGGGCGGTACGAGCAAGGACACCCGCGGTCAGGCATTCACGACCCTGCCCGAACCGCCGGTGGCTGCCACGGCTGCAGCGTCCTCGCCCACGCAGACTTCAGTGACGTTGAACGGCACCGTCAACCCCAACGGTGGGACGGTGAGCGACTGTCATTTCGAATACGGCGCTTCGGCGTCCTACGGGTCCAATGTGCCGTGCTCGTCGCTGCCGGCAGGATCGGGCGAAAGCCCCGTGCCGGTGTCAGCAGCGCTCGGGGGCCTCAGCGCGAACACCACCTACCACTTCCGGATCGTCGCGACCAACCCGGGTGGCGCCAACCTCGGCGGCGACCAGTCGTTCACAACCGCGCCCGTGCCCCCGACCACGTCGACACCGGAAACCACTCCGACAACGACGACGCCCACGACAGCGGCGACAACTACGACGACAACAACGATGACGCCCTCGAGAACGTCCAATACGCCGGTGGCGACCTGCAGGGTGTCGCTCGCAAGCACGAGCGTCAGGACCCAGACCGGAGGCATGGCGGCGATTAAGCTCATCTGGACTGGAACGGGCGCCGGCACATGCGGCGGCAGGCTGACGCTCACGGTCAAAGCAAAAGGCAAGCACACGCGACCCAAGCCGACGCTGATCGGAGCCGGCGCCTTCTCGATCCCACTCGGCGAGGCCCAGATCGTCAGACTCAGGCTCAATGAAGCCGGGCGCGCGCTGCTGAACGCGGATCACGGACGACTGAGCGCGAGCCTGGCGATCCTCGAGCTGTTCCCCGACCCATCACAAGCACAGACTGAAACCGTCAATCTCGCGCGCGAAGCTCGCTCGTCGAGCAAACGTAAGCAGTAAGCAGCAGCCGAACGCCGGGTCGGAGCCGAACGCCGGGTCGGGCAGCGTAGAGATGTGAGCCGCGCAGCGCGAGCTTCGCCGGAAGCCTCAGAAGCTCCTCATGCTCATGCCGCCTGGGGCAGGTATTGCAGCCACGCCGTCGGGATCGTCGGTGAGGCGACGTGGATGAAGATCTCCGCGCGCGGCGTGCGTGGCGCGCGCTTGGGGTGCATGCCGGCCTGGCGCGGCAGCCGGTCGCCCTTGCGCCGGTTGCACGGCGCGCACGAGGCGACGATGTTCTCCCAGCTCGAGCTGCCGCCCTTCGAGCGTGGGATCACGTGGTCCACGGTCAGGTTCGAGCGCGACCCGCAGTACTGGCACATCCAGCCGTCGCGCGCGAACACCGCACGCCTGGTGATCTTGCGCCGGTGCGCGTCGCGCGGCACGCGCACGTAGCTGACGAGCCTGATCACGACCGGACGCGCGACCGTCGAGCTCTCCGAGTGCAGCGACCAGCGTCCACGCTCCAGCAGCTCGGCCTTGTCCTTCAGCAGCAGCACCACCGCCCGGCGCACGGAGCACACGTTGATCGGCTCGTATGTCGCGTTCAGAACGAGCACCCGGCCACTGTCGGGCCCGCGCCGCCGGTGCTCTGGTGGCGGCACGGACCTCAGTACTACAGGTGGAACGGTGCTATCCATCTGTAGCGCCGGAGTGTAGCGATGGCGCCGACTCGTGGTGGCGCTCGGCCAAGGCGTGTTTCCCATCTGGGGACCCGTCCGGCAGGTCCTCCCCGGCCCCGCGCCCGGCGCGGTAGGAGCCGAGCACGCGCGCCTGCCCGCAGATATCCCGCAACCCCGCCACCGCCTGCGCGACGGCCGGATCGCCGATCCGGCCCTGCAGGTCCACGAAGAACATGTAGCTGCCCATCCGCTCGCGTCTGGGCCGAGACTCGATCTTCGTGAGGTTGAGCTCTCGCTGCCCAAACTCGTCCAGACAGCGCACCAGCCAGCCGGGACTGTCGGCGCCCGGCCCCCAGAACACCAGCGACGTCTTCCACTCACCTTCCGCGCCGCGCGAGCGCAGCGGCGGGACCTCGCTCGGTCTCCGCGTGTCTCGATCCTCGCCCTCGGCCACGCGCGCAAGCCACACGAATCGCGTTTCGTTGTCGTCACGGTCCTGCACGTCCCGTCTGATCACGGTCCCGCCGTAGATCTCGGCCGCCAGCACCGTCCCCAGCGCCGCCTGCTCGCGGCGAGCGCCTGCGCAGACGAGCCGCACCGCCTCCGCCGTCGAACTTGCCGCGAGCACTCGCGCGTGCCCCAACTCCCCGCGCAGGAACCGCTCACACTGGCCGGGCACCTGCGGATGGGTGAGCACCGTCTCGATCTCCTCCAGCCCCACGTCAGCGCAGGCGATCAGCGAGTGCCTCACCGACAGCAGCGCCTCACCGACGATCTCGAGACCGCCGTCCTCTGTGGCGAGCAGATCCAGCGTCACGCTCACCGAGCCGTCCAGTGAGTTCTCGATCGGCACGACCGCCCACTCCACCTGACCCCGCGCGAGCGCCACGATCGTGTCGTAGATCGTCCTCAACGCCACCGGCTCCACGCTGCCCGCCTCGACGCTCGCCAGCAACGCCTCCTCCGTGAACGTACCCTCCGGACCGAGATACCCGACACGCGGGCGCTGGGACCCCTCGGCGCTCTCAGCTGGCGTGCTGTCCGGCGACATCGGTATTCCGCTCCCCGCTCCCGGCCGGACTCACCGCCAGGCGCACCGCCTCGGCCTCCTCGGGCGAGAGCTCGAGCTCTCCGCGCCCACCATGCACCTGCTTGGCGTACACCCTCGCCTGG
This sequence comes from uncultured Solirubrobacterales bacterium, assembly GCA_963749285.1. Lineage (GTDB taxonomy): Bacteria > Actinomycetota > Thermoleophilia > Solirubrobacterales > Solirubrobacteraceae > Palsa-744. The sequence goes on from CAVVMD010000003.1 coordinate 571,244, forward strand.
TCGCGGTGATGGATGCACGAGAGCACGATCCCCGACTGGGCGTCGTCGAGCAGCGCGATCGACATCGACTGCTGGCCGGAGAGCTCGTTGTAGGCGTCGTAGCGCACCAGTGCCCTGTGCGCGATCGCCCCGTGCAGCGCCGTCTCCGCGCTCGCCAGCCGACCGTCCAGACGCGCAGCGACATCCTCTACGTACCCGCTGAGCGTCTGGAACGCATCCTGCATCGCAACAGCGTGTGCCACCACGTCACGCTCACCCCGCTCGCCGATCACGAGCCGCTGTGAGCGCCGCAACCTGCGCAGGGTCATCGCCAGGGCCGCGCATGCGATCAGCGCGATCACCGCCAATGCCGCTGCGGCGATCGCGATGATGCCCTGTGTATCGGTTATCGAGGCGGTCATCCTCGCCACAACTTAGCGATCGTCGGCGGGGTTGGGGCGCGCAGGAAACACCATCGGCGATAACGAGGCGTTGTGGCCCGGCGCGAGCGCGGAGCCTGGTGTCGCGATTCAAAAATTCGATGGCGTTTCCCGGCGTCTGCCCGCGCCTGACGCCCGCCGTCGACGGCCCACGTACTACCGACCGATCGAAGATCGGCCAGCAGACCGCCGCCATCGAACGTCAGATCACGACCATCCACTCGGCAAACACTCAACGAATTTTTGAATCGAGACACTAGTGCAGTGTTCCTGAAGTGGCTTGTTGTTTGGTGGCCTTGGTGATGATGTGCTGGGGGGTCTTGGTCCAGATGAAGGGTTTGGCGCGTTCGTTGTAGTTCTCGATGAAGTACTCGATCGCTGCGATGAGCTCGGGGACGTCGTGGTAGGCGCCGCGGCGGACTTGCTGGTTTGTGAGGATCGAGAACCAGATCTCGATCATGTTCATCCACGACGCGCTCGTAGGGGTGAAATGGAAATGCACGCGCTTGTGGCGCTGTAGCCAGCGCTCGACCTCTGGGGTGCTGTGCGTGGAGGAATTGTCCAGGACGACGTGCAGGGGCTGACGTGGGTAAGCACGCACGAGCGTGTTCAAGAACGCGAGGAACTCTTGGTGGCGGTGTTTGGGGTAGCACGCGCCGGTGACCTCGCCGGTTGCGATCTCCAGCGCGGCGTAGAGGCTGGTCGTGCCGTTGCGCTTGTAGTCGTGCGTCATCCGGGCGGATCTGCCCGGCTTGATCGGCAAAGTGGGCTGCGTGCGGTCCAGTGCCTGGATCTGGGTCTTCTCGTCGATGCACAGCACCAGAGCGCCTTTCGGGGGCTCCATGTAGAGCCCGACGACATCGACGATCTTCTCGGTGAGCTGGGGGTCTTTGGAGAACTTGAACGAGCGGACTTGGTGCGGTTTGAGCTTGTGATCACGCCAGATCCGGTGCACCGTGCTCGCAGAAACACCAGTCGCTGCGGCCAGTCGGCGCACACTCCAGTGCGTGCTGCCATCCGGCGGCGTCTCGAGTGTCTTGGCGAGAACGCGCTGAACCTCATCATCGTCAATTTCGCGCGGGCGTCCCGGGCGCGGAGCGTCAGCCAGCCCATCCAGCCGGCGATCACAGAAATTCCGTCGCCACAATCCCACCGTCGGCAACGACACGTGCGTCTCAGCGGCAATCTGCGTGTTGGTGGCGCCCTCAGCGGCACGCAAAACGATCCGCGCGCGCGTCGCCTGCTGCTGCGGCACCGACGGCCGGCGCAGCCACCCACGGAGCTCCCGCTCCTCGCTCTCCGACAGCTCAATCACACCAGCAGCACGCGCCACAACCCCAACGTACCAGAACTAGCTTACAAAAACAAGCTACTTCAGGAACACTGCACTAGCTGCCGAAGATCGCCAGGTAGGTGCCCTTGTTGTTTTCGGTGTCGGTCTCGCCCGGCACGGGCTCGACGTAGACTTCGACCTTCGACGCGACTCCCGTGGGGACCTTTTCGACAGGTATTTCCACGTTCTGCTTGGTGCCGGCCTGCATCGAGTTGATCGTCCTGGTCGCCTTCAGCTGGCTGCCCTGAGCGGTCACCGTCACGTCGACCTTGACGTTCGTCTCAGGGTTTTCGCCCGCGTCTTCGACCGTGACCGTGAACGTCGGGCTGGATCCGCCGCTGATGTGGTTCAGCGTCGGTTCGCTCGCCAGCGTGTTGGCGCCGACGCTCACCCCGATCAGCGCGCTGCCGTGGGAGCCGGGCGCGAGCGCCCCGCTCTGGGCGGAGCTCGCCGGCTGGCCGGTGATGCGCGAGAGCACCGTGTTCGGTTCCAGCCAGCCGATGTTCGGCAGGAAGCGCGAGTCGGCGACGGTCTGACCCTCGACCCCGGCCGACTTCAGCGTCTGCTCGATCAGCGGTGCGACCCGTTGCGAGTAGATCACGTCGGAGGCCAGGAAGTTCTCCATGTCGCCCGCGATCGGCGTGCTCGCCTGCTTGGCCTGGCCGCCCAGCGCAGTGCGCAGCAGGTTCGCGACCTTTTCGACCCCTTCGCTGCGCAAGTCCAACGCCAGCAGCAGGTCTCGCTGCGCGGCGTCCATTTCTGCGGGGACGCTCAGTCCCTTGGCCTGGGTGGCTTGTTTCTGGGCTTCGAGGTGCAACTGGTCGACTTGCTCCTCGACGTCGAGCGCCGACTTCGCGCTCGCGCCGGACAACGCGGAGAACAGCGGTCGTGAGACCTGCTGGTCGGATTCGCCCGCGATCTGACTCACGTTGTGGGCGTATTCCTTGAGCGCCTGCGTCTTCTGGCTTTTCAGACAGCCATTGACGATCAGCACGATCACGATCAGCAGCACGACACCGACGCCCGCGGCCACGCGACGGCGCACCATCACGGTGTGCTCGTCATGCGAATCCGCGCTCCCAGCGTGCTGCGCCCGGCGCGGATGGGGCCTCTGCGGCGCTCGCGGCGCTCGGGCTGCCGGGCGAGGCGCTGTCTCCTCGCCGTCGTCAAAAAACGACAAAAGCTATGCGCTCCTTTGCAGGGACTTGTTGGGCGGAGGGCACCAGTATGACTGCCTGCCGCATCGCCTGTGATTGCAACTTCTCGGTCAGTCCGCCTTTTCCTGCGCTTCCGTGCAGGGAGCGCGCCTGCGGTCGGCGAACGCGCCATCCGGTGGACTCGCTCGAAACTCTCGTCCAGAAACGTCTTGCGCGCGGCGCTCTCCCGGCCGAGGACTCTCTCGGAGGGCGGGATGAAGGACCGGCCGCAGATACCTCGGTCGTTCGCGCACATCTTGTCAGCGGCGCCCCTTCGCCGGCGCTCCTTGCCGCGGGCGATCAGCCGCGGGACGGCGCACTCGTGCATGGTCGCTACCGCCTGCTCGAACGTCTCGGCGCAGGCGGCTTCGGTGTGGTCTGGCGCGCGCGGGACGAGGTGCTGCACCGCGAGGTCGCACTGAAGCGCATACCCCTCCCTCCCCAGGCGCCCACACCGAGCGGTCGTGACGAACCTCAGGCGGGTGAGCGAGCCAGCCGCGAGGCGCTCGCCTCGGCGCGCCTGGCCCATCCGGCGATCGTGGCGCTGTATGAGGCGTACGTCGACGACGACGCGTTCTACCTGGTCTCCGAGCTGGTCCACGGCGACACTCTGGCGAGGTTCATCGCCGCGCAGGAGCTCTCCGACGAGGAGCTCTTGGAGATCGGCGTCGATCTCGCCCGGGCGCTCACTCACGCCCACGCACGTGGTGTCATCCATCGTGACGTCAAGCCCCAGAACGTGCTCGTCCCGCACGACCCCGGCCCGCACGGCACCCTGGCCAAGCTGACAGACTTCGGCGGCGCCAGCCTCTCAGGCGTGGATGCCCTCACGCGCACGGGCGAGACGCTTGGCACGCTCGCCTATATGGCCCCCGAGCAGAGCGAAGGCCGCGAGCCGGGCGAACCCGCGGACCTCTATTCGCTGGCGCTCGTGCTGTATGAGGGGCTGACCGGTGTCAATCCCGTTCGCGGTCCCACCCCCGCCGCGACCGCACGGCGCATCGGGCGTCCGCTTGCACCGCTTGCGTCTCGCCGCCCCGATCTGCCGCGCACACTCGCGCACGGCCTCGACACGGCCCTCGCGGTAGACCCCGGCCGGCGGGGAGCTCTGGAGGATCTGCGTGCGGTCCTCGAAGAGGCCCTGGCAGGGGGACTGAGGCGTAGGCGCGGCCTGTTACGGGCGAGGACCGCGCGATCCCGGCCCCGCGAGCACGACACGGATCGGCCGGTGACGGCTACGCGCGTCTCACCCCGCGCCGCGCTCATCCCGCCCGGCGGTGCGTTTGCCGCGCCCCGCGCCCCGGGCGCCCACGCCGCGACCCAAGCGCCGCACCCGCATGCGATCGACCCCGGACGACCTCTCGCGCCCGGCCAAGACGCCGCGGCCCCCCACGCGGCTCCTCAAGGCTCCGCGCCCGCGACCGGCCGCCGCCTTCACGTGCCGCGCGCGGTCTGGCTCGGATGCGTGCTTGCGGCGGCGGCCTGGCAGGTGGCGAGCGCGCGCCCGGGAGTTGCGCTGCTGTTGCTGACCGCCGCCGCCCCGCTGTTGCTGATGGGCTCGCGTTCGGGCCTCGGTTGGCTCGCGGCCGCGCTCGCGCCACTGCTCGGCCTCGTCGGCCTCGCGGGCGTATACCCTGCGCTCGCCGGCCAGGCGGCGCGCTGGTCTGAGCGGGCGATGCTGGGCGCGCTGGGCTACGTGTGGTTGATCCTCGCCGCGCCGTTGCTCGCCGGCGGCTCCGCCGGGACACGCCTGTGGCTCGCTGCGCCCCCCGGGATGCCCGCGCGCGCGGTCTGGGAGGGTTCGCTCGACAGCGCCGCCGCCCACGTGGTCGGCCCCGCGCTCACCACCGGTCTCCTGCTCGGCGCGGTCCTGTGGGCCGCCGGCGCCGCCGTGCTGCCGTGGATCGTGCGCGGCTCCAGCGCCGCGCTCGACACGGTCGCGGCCGTCGTCTGGTCGGCCGCGCTGATCGCCGCCACGCCCTACTTCGACGCCGGCCTGTCCGCCGGGGGGACCCTGGCGCAACCGCGCGGCGCGGTCCTCGGAGCCGTGCTCGCTGCCGCCATCGCGATCGCCGCAAGCGCCCTGCGCGGCCCGGTCGGACTCCGCCACCCTTAGAGTTGCCGGCATACGGCCGCAGGGCGAACCCGAGGCCGACTGCCAGGCCCCTGCCATGAACCCCCTGAGAGCACTCGAGACCAGAATCGCCAATCTCGTCGAGGGCGCGTTCGGGCGCGCGTTTCGCTCGGAGGTGCGCCCGATTGAACTGGCGCACAAGCTCGCCCGCGAGATGGACGAGCATCGCACCGCCTCGGTCTCGCGCACGTACGCGCCGAACGAGTACTCGGTATGGCTCTCTCCCCAGGACCGCGCCCGCTACGAGGGCGTCGAGCAGGAGGTGATCGAGGAGCTGTGCGCCTACCTACTCGAGCACGCCCGCCGCGAGGATCTGATCCTCGCCTCGCAACCGCTGATCTCATTTCACACCGACGAGACTCTCTCGCTCGGTGAATTCGGCATCCAGGCGCGGCTTGTCCGGGTGGACGATCACGAAGACGACCGCTCGGCTACGGAGCAGGAGCACACGGGAGGCCCGCATCCGGCCGAGCCGCTCGACGAGCACGGCCAGACGATGATCTACAGCACCGCGGCGCGTGTCCGCGGACCCGTCGTGCAGACGCAGGCGCGACGGGTGACACGGGCGCTGCTGACGGTCGGCGGCAGGCGCCTGCCGCTGCCCACGCAGGGAGGGGTGATCGGCCGCAGCCGCAATTGTGAGGTCGTACTCGAGGACACCGGCGTCTCCCGCCGCCACGCCGAACTGCGCCCCGACGCCGATGGCTGGGTGGTGAGCGATCTCGGCTCGACCAACGGCGTGCGCGTCAACGGTCAAGATATCCACGAGCCCCACCCGTTGCGTCCCGGAGATCGCATCGAGCTGGGCTCGACGGAGGTCGTCTTCGACATCTCATGACCACGCTCGCGTCCATCTCATGACCACGCTCGCGCCCGTATCGGTGGCCCTCAAGTTCGGCTTTCTGGCCGTGCTCTACCTGTTCTTGCTGTGGGTCGCGCGCAGCGCGTTGCGCGATCTGCGCGGGGCCTCCTCCATGCCCCTCCAGGCCCACGGCGCGCCGGTCCCAGCCGACGCCACCGGCTTGCACTCGGCCTCGTCCGCGAACGTGGCGGACCTCACCGGTCGCACCCCCCGGCTGGTGGTGGAGCGCGCGCCGGGACACGATCCCGGGATGATCTACGATCTCGACGCAGACGTCGTGCTCGGCCGTGGAGATCGCGCGGAGATCCGGCTCGAGGACCCGTTCGCCTCCTCGCGCCACGCGCGCGTCTACCGGCAGGGCAACATCCTGGTGATCGAGGATCTGCGCTCAACTAACGGCACTTACCTCAACGAGGAGCTGCTGCAGACGCCTCGACCACTGCATCCCGGCGATCGCATCAGGATCGGCGACTCCGAGTTCACGTTTGAGGTGGATCAGCTGTGAGCGTGTCCACGACGATCGCCGACGCAACGCTCACCCGCACGGATGGGATTGCAGGGGCTTATCCCGATAGGGACGTGCGGCTGGGGCGTTCTAGGGTCGTGCTGGCCGATCGGAGATCCCGTCGATCTCCGATCGGTACGGACGCAAGGGCGAAGGCATGGTGGTGCCATGTCGAGCCCGAGGACAAAGCTCCGCGCGTAACGGGTGCCGGAGGGCTGTCCAGACGTGCGGGCCTAGCGGGATATGCCCTAGGGGCGACGTTCTGATGCTCCGCGTCGCCGAGCAGTACGCCGCCACCGACACGGGCCTGCAGCGGCGTGCGAATGAGGATTCGCTGCTGGCCCGTCCGCCGCTGTTCGTCGTCGCCGACGGGATGGGTGGCGCACAGGCCGGGGAGGTGGCCTCGAAGATCGCGGTCGACGTATTCGAGGAGGGGCTGGGTGACACGGCCGAGCCCGAGGGAGACCTCGCCGCACGCGCCAATGCCGCAAACGCACGCATCCATGAGCTCTCGCACACCAACGCCGAGCACGCGGGGATGGGCACGACGCTCACGGCGGTGTATGTCGCTCCCGAGGAAGTCGCTATTGCCCATGTAGGGGACAGTCGCGCCTACCGTCTGCGCGGCGGCGAGCTGTCGCGCCTGACTGACGACCACTCGCTCGTCGACGAGCTGATGCGCCAGGGCAAGATCACTCCCGAGGAAGCTCTCGATCATCCACAACGCTCGGTGATCACGCGCGCGCTTGGCCCCGAGCCTGCCGTCGAGATCGACACACGCTCCTACGCCGCCCGCGCGAACGACGTCTACCTGCTGTGCAGCGACGGTCTCACGACGATGCTCCCAGAACAGCGCCTATCGGAGATCCTGCGCGCGCACCCACGCCTGCGCGGCGCAGGCGAGGCGCTGATCGCGGCCGCCAACGAGGCCGGCGGGCGGGACAACATCACAGTCGTGCTGTTCCGCCTGCAGGACACGTCCGCGCCCGGGACCCCCGCGTTCGCAAGTCCGCCGGACCCGGACCCGAAGACGGAAGAGCAGACCGCCCCCACGGACTCCACGCCCTCCGCGTCGCCCACGATCTCCACAGTGAACGCAGGCGTGTCGCCGTCCGACGCGTCGGCCACTGCTTCTCCCGCCCGGTCCGAACCGTCCCTCCCATCCCCCACCGCGCTCGCCCCTCCGCCGGCGCCAGTGCGGCCTCGCAGCCCGCGCATGCCTGCCCGGGCCGGGGCCCAGGACCGCGCCCGCAAAGGGCGAGGAGTGCGCCGCGCAGTGCCGGTGGCGATCGTGCTGGTGGTGCTCGGCCTGATCGCCTCAGGTGCGTACTTGGCGCTCGAATCGGTGTACTTCATCGGCACCAACGCTCGCGGCCTGGTGACGCTCTATCGCGGCGTGCCCTACCAGCTGCCCGGCGGGGTCAAGCTGTACAGCAGCGAATACGTCACCGGCGTGAGCGCCTCTACGCTCTCGCCCACCCGCAGGCGAACGCTGCTTGACCATTCGCTGCGCTCGGAATCCGACGCCGCCAGCCTGCTGCACAGCCTCGAACTGGGACAGCTCGGTGAATAGGCCGATCGTCCGCCTGTACGGGCTGGTCGTCCTGCTGTTCGCGCTGCTCGTCGCGTTTACCTCGCGCTGGACGGTCTTCGAAGCAAGCTCGCTGCGCCAAAACGCGCTGAACAGGCGTGCATTGCTGCAGCAGGAACGCATCGAACGCGGCCGGATCCTGGCCGCCGACGGGACGGTGCTCGCACGTAGCGTGCGCGGTCGCGAAGGCACCTATCAGCGGATCTACCCGACCGGATCGCAGTTCGCCCAGACGATCGGCTACTCCTACACCGACCTGGGTCAGTCGGGCGTCGAGCGCTACCGCAACCCGGCGCTGGACGGGGAAACGAGCGCCACGAACCTGCAGGCGATCCTCGACCAGCTGCAGGGCAAGCGCCGGCAGGGAGACGAAATCCTCACCACGCTGAACCCCGCAGCCCAAAAAACGGCGCTCGCGGCGCTTGGGGAACACCGCGGCGCGGTGGTGGCGCTCGACCCCCGAACCGGCGCGGTCACGGTGATGGCCTCGACGCCGAGCTTCGACCCCAATCTGCTGCGTTCGTCGAGCGCCTATGAACGGCTGACCCGCGACACGACCGGGACGCCGTTGGTCAACCGCGCGACCCAGTTCGGCTATGCGCCGGGTTCGACGTTCAAGGTTGTGACCGCCACCGCCGCGATCGACACCGGCGAGTACACGCCACAGTCGCGCGTCAGCGGCCGCGACGGGATCATGGTCTCGGGCGTGCCGCTGTCCAACGACGAACACGAGAGCTTCGGTGAGATCACACTCACCGAAGCTCTCGTCAAATCGGTCAACACGGTCTACGCCCAGGTCGCCGAACACGTCGGCAAGCAGACCCTCGCCCGCTACATGAGCAGGTTCGGCTTCAACCGCAAGCCGCAGCTGGACTACCCCGACGAACAGATGTCCGCCAGCGGCGAGTACCTCGGCGGCCAGCGGCTGATCTCGCCGACCAGCCGGTTCGTCGATGTCGGTCGCATGGGCATCGGCCAGGACAAACTGCAGGTCGTGCCGCTGCAGATGGCGGAGGTTGCGGCGGCCGTTGCGAACGGCGGCCGGCTGATGGTTCCGCATCTGACCGAACGGATCGTCGACCCCGAAGGGCGCACGGTTCTGCAGGTCAAGCCGCGCGTGCAGTCGGTTGTGATGAAACCCGCGACCGCGACCGCGCTCACGGGCATGATGGAAGCGGTGGTCAACGAAGGCACAGGTACGGCCGCGCAGATCCCGGGCGTGCAGGTGGCCGGCAAGACCGGCACCGCCGAGACGCAGATCGGGACCGCGATCAACAACGTCTGGTTCATCGCGTTTGCGCCCGCCTCGAACCCGCGTGTGGCGATCGCCGTGACGTTGCAGGACGTCCCCGGCCAGGGCGCCGCGTTCGCCGCGCCGGTCGCGCGCCAGGTCATGGAGGCGTTGCTGAATGGTTGAACCGGACACGATCATCGACGGCCGCTATCGCGTGATGTCCCGCCTGGGCTCAGGGGGCATGGCCGACGTCTACCTCGCGGAAGACCAGCTGCTCGGCCGTCGCCTCGCCGTCAAGGTGCTGCACCATCATTTTGCCGAGGACCAGGAGTTTGTCGAGCGCTTCCGCCGGGAGGCCTCGAGCGCCGCTGGGCTCTCGCACCCGAACATAGTCGGGATATTCGACCGCGGCGAGTGGGATGGCACGTACTACATCGCGATGGAGTACGTCCCCGGCCGCTCGCTGAAGGCACTCGTACGCGAACAGGGCCCGCTGGATCCGATGGTGGCGATCGACATCGTCACGCAGATCCTGCAGGCCGCGCGGTTCGCTCACGCGCGCGGCGTGATCCACCGCGATCTGAAGCCACACAACGTCATCCTCGACGAGGAGGGTCGCGCGCGCGTGACCGACTTTGGCATCGCGCAGGCCGGCGCCTCGGAGATGACGCTGACGGGCTCGATCATGGGCACCGCCCAGTACCTCTCCCCCGAGCAGGCCCAGGGCCACGCCGTCAGCGCCGCCTCAGACCTGTACTCGGTCGGGGTGATCCTGTACGAGCTGCTGACCGGCGCAGTGCCATTCGACGGCGACACGGCCGTTGCGATTGCGTTCAAGCAGGTCTCCGCGCAGCCGCTGCCCCCCAGCGCGGTCAACCCGGCGGTGCCCGCCATCCTCGATGAGATTGTGCTGCGCGCGCTCGCGAAGGACCCGACCGCGCGCTATGCCGACGCGGAGGAGTTCATCGTGGCCCTGCGCTCCGCGCGTGAGCGCCTGCCCGCGTCCGCCGCTACCGCGATCTTCGCCACGCAGCCGCCGGGCTCGGCGGTCCCCACAACCGGCGCGCACGGGGTCGTGCCGGTGGGTGTGGCGTTGTCCACCGGTGTGCCTGCAGCCGCTCTGCTGCTGCCGCCGGATGGACTCTCGTCCGGTTCGGCGGATGACGCGGACGAGCAGGATGCCGCTGCTAGACGCCGCCGGCGCCTGCTCTGGGGTCTGGGCGGAGTCGCGCTGGTGGCGGTGGCGGTGGCGGCGGTGCTGTTGCTGACGCGTCCCGCCTCGGGCGGGAGTGTGACGGTGCCGAGCGTGGCGGGACAGAGCGAAGCGGCGGCAAGCGCGACGCTGCGCCACGCCGGCTTGATCCCTGTCCCGGCGCTGACCGCGAACGCCTCGGTCGCGAGCGGTGTGGTCAGCGGCGAGACGCCGCCGGCGGGCAGCATCGTGGAGAAAGGTGCGCGCGTGACGATCGCCGTCTCCACGGGCCCCGGCAGCTCCGCGTTGCCGAACGTCGACGGTCTCACCGCGGCGCAGGCCACCGCCAAGCTGAAGTCGGCCGGGTTCAAGTCCACCACCGAAACCCAGCCAAGCGCCACGGTCTCGAGTGGGCGTGTGATCTCGACCGATCCGCCGGCTGGAACCGTGGCGCAGGCCGGCAGCTCGGTCACGGTGCTCGTCTCCAACGGCCCTGCGCAGAGCAGCATTCCCGATGTGGTCGGCCAATCGCGCGCGGCCGCCGAAGCGGCGCTGACCAACGCCAAGCTGACCGTCGGCGCGATCACTCAGCAGACCTCCACCGAACAGTCTCCGGGCACCGTGCTCGAACAATCCCCCACCTCTGGCTCCTCGTTGCCCGATGGCGGCAAGGTCAACCTGACCGTCGCCCAGGCGCCCACCGAAGTGGCGGTCCCGAACGTCGTCGGCCAGAACGAGGCCCAGGCCTCCGCCGCGCTCGGGCGGGCCGGGTTCACCCCCCAGGCGGTCTCGCAGACGACGACGGAAGCGTCGCAAGTCGGCCTCGTGCTCAAGCAGAGCCCGGCGGCTCCTCACAAAGCCCGCAAGGGAGCGACCGTCATGATTGCGGTCGGAGCGCTCGGAGCACAGACGACTCCGACGAGCACCACCACCACCCCGAGCACCCCGGCGACCCCGACCCCTCCGGCGGCGAGCGGGTGAGCCGCAGGAGCGATACCTCCACATCCGCAGCGTCGGGGGCCGCCCCCGCGGCCGGCGCGACGGTGGACACGCTTAGAACCCCTTTCAAAAAGATCGGCACGTCCGGATGCGTCCCTGGACACGGCGCTGGATCGCCACGTGACGGCTCGCACGTGCCACCAGCATGCGCTTCGCCGGGTGGGTGGGCATCCGATCTATCCCAGCTTGATCCATGAACGCCCCGACCGCACCGCCTATTTTGAAAGAGATTCTCACCGTCGCGGTGCTGTGCGGGGGACCCTCCTCCGAGCACGACGTCTCACTGGCCTCCGGCGCCGCGATCCGCGAGGGACTGCTCGCGGCCGGCCACGAGGTCGCCTCGGTCGAGATCGACCGCGACGGCACGTGGCGAGAGGAGGGCGCGCCCGTGAGCATGCGCCCGGGCGAGGGACTGCTCGGCGCCGATGTCGTGTTTCCGGCGCTGCACGGTCCGTTTGGAGAGGACGGGACCGTCCAGGGGCTGCTGCAGACGCTCGACGTTGCCTACGTCGGCGCAGGTGTCGCCGCGTCGGCGGTATGTATGGACAAGGTCCTGTTCAAGCGCCTGCTGTGCGCGACGGCTCCGGCCATGCCACAAGTCGACTACGTGGGCGTCCGCGAATCACGCTGGCGCGCCGAGCGCGCTCGGGTCCTGTCGGAGGTAGCCGACTTGGGGTTGCCGGTGTTCGTCAAGCCCGCGCACCTCGGCTCGTCGGTAGGCATCGTGAGGGTCACAGAGGCGGCCCAGGTTGCCGACGCTCTGGAGCAGGCGCTGACCCATGACGAGCTGGCGATCGTCGAGGCGATGGCGCCCGGCATCGAGGTGGAGTGCGGCGTGCTCGGCCTGCCGCTCGCGCAACGGACGGCGGGCGGCGCGCAGGCACTGGCGTCCGAACCTGGCGAGATCTCTTTTGCCGGCGAGTGGTATGACTACGCCGCGAAGTACACACCCGGCGGCATGGAGCTGATCGTTCCGGCGCGCATCTGCGACACCGCACGCGCGCGGGTGCGGGAGCTCGCCGTCGAGGCGTTCGTCCAGGTTGGCTGCGAGGGGCTTGCGCGGGTCGACTTCTTTGTGGACGGCGAATCGGTGCTCGTCAACGAGCTGAACACGATGCCCGGGTTCACCCCGACCAGCGTCTACGCCAAGCTGATGTCCGCCTCCGGCATCGCCTATCCCGAGTTGCTCGACCGCCTGTGCCGCCTGGGGATCGAACGCCACGAGGAGGGCCGTGGGCGCCGGCACTGAGGCGCGGAGTGAAAGCAGCGTTGGCCGCGCTCGACCCGTGAGTTCACCCTTCGATCGTGACGAGCGTGCCGATCGGCGTGAAAGGCCAGATCTCCGCGGAGGCGGCAAGCGGGAGCTCGACGCAGCCGAGGCTCTGCGGAGTGCCAAATGACGAGCGGTTGAAGTTGTGCAGCGCGTCCCCGCCGTTGAAGTAGCTGATCCACTTGATTCCAGGATCTTCGTAATGAGAGCCGTCGGGGTTGGTGCCGCTCATCGTGCCTTCGGGGATGTGCTCGAACACCGGGAACGTCCCGAGTTCAGTTTCCGCTCCGGAGATGCCCGTGTTTGCGGGCGAGGTGATGATCGTGTGGCCGGCGTGCCAGAGCGTCATGATCTCTGGGACTTCGCGGTGCACGTACACGTAGCTGTAGCCTTCGTCCAGGCGCTTGCCGGCGATCGCGTCGCTGAGCAGCGCGCGCCACACGGTCGCGCCCGCGAGACCGTCGACGGTGAGGTTGTGCGTATTCTCGAACTTCATCACCGCGCCCTTTGTGACCACGTTTGCCTGGCCCGGGGTCCACAGCGCCTGCAGCTGGTGCGGTGTGTTCGGATAGCGCCAGTCGAAGCCGCCGCTGGGCGGATCGACCGCTGCCTGCGCCTGCGCGCCGGGTGTGCGCGCCACGTCGGCGGCGCCCGATGGCTGCCAGTCGACCGGCAGGTAGCCCCCCTGGGCGAGCAGCTGCTGCAGGCGCAGCGTCGAGCCGGACGGCACGGTCCATTCGATCTGGCTGGTCGTGCGCAGCCCGCCCGCGGTGCTTGCCGTCACCGCGACCGTACGCGGGAGCTGGACGCGCAGCTGGGAGCCGAGCGCCATCCCAAAGCCCGACGGGGTGAACACGAGCGTGTGGCTGTTCGTCTCGCGCCAGTGCCCGGATGTGCCCGGCGAGAGTCGTGGGCCGGCCGAGCCGAGAACTTCGCTCACCGGTTTGGAGAACGTCAGGTAGATCTTCGTGGCGGGAGTGATCCGTGTGCCCGCGGCAGGTAGGGTGACCATCACCGGAGAGCGCGACGGCGGGAACCAGCTCACCTGCGTGGGAGGGCCGAGAGTCTCCCACGGACGCGCCGCCGCGGCGATCTCGATCGCCCCCGTCGCGGCCTGTCTGCCGAGTGAGATCGAGCTCAGCGCGCCGCTCAGCGCGTGCGTGCTCAGCGCGCCCGTGTTCCCGTAGGCGACCGCGCTGACCGGCCGGTCGAAGCTCACGTGCACCGGCGCCCCGCCGGGTACGGTCATCCAGTGCGCGGTCACGCGCGCAACCGGCGCGCGCAGCGTCAGCCGCTCGTTGTGTTCGCTTCCGAGCGCCCAGCCGATCCATCCCGGTCGGCGGACCTGCACGTCCACCGACACTAGCTCACCCGGGGTCAGCCGCGTCAGCGGAGTCAGGCGCCCACCATCCACCGCGAGCGCCACCCGCCGGCCATCGGGCCCCGAGGCCTGGACGCGCTCGATCGTCCCGCCCAACGGCGCCACCGTCACCCGCGCGAGCGCAGTCGGGTCGCTCGCCAGCGTCGTACCCGACAACACCAGCACCGCCACGACCAGCCCCACGATCACGACGATCACGCCCGCTAGGACACCTAGCAGCGCGCGGGCTCGACCATGCCCAGACGACACAGCGCCAGGGTGAGCGGACCCAATCGCCATCCGTACAGAGTAGGACGGTCCGGCGACGGCTGCCGGGTTGACCGGGCGATTAGGTCTGGGCCACTTCGCCGCGGGGCGACATGCACATAGTTGTAAACCCGATGATGTTGTTCCGGTCGGCGCATGCGCCGACCGGCGGGACCCCGCATGCGGGGTCCCGAGCAGGGCCGCATGCGGCCCTGCTCCCCGCCGCATGCGGCGGGGGCTTCCCTCCTGCATATTTACCTGAACAACGTCGCCTCCGAGATTTCGGCGACTTCGCTGGATGCAGGCAACCGGACGATCCAGATCAGGTAGTAGCGATACAACGAGTCGGTCGTGTTGCTCAATGGGATCGTCGTAGTCGCACCTACGGTTCGCACCGGCGCGAGTTGCATCCAGCCGCGCTGGGTCAACGAGGTCGTGTTGCCGTAAGGCAGGCTCTGGTGGAAGTCGTTGGACGCATAGATCGTCACCATGAACCCGGGCGTAGGCGTCTGGATCTCGATCGCCCGCGCTCGCACGCCCGGAGCGGCGTCCAGGTACAGACCCACACCGGGCTTGCTGCCGAGCGTCCCTTCCAGGTAGTGCTCGGTGCTCCAGGTCGTATTCGGGTCGCCGTCGACGACGTTCGAGACCTGGGTAGGGTGTTCGGGACCTGTGCCGAACGGGTTGTAGTCGTGCGCGGCGGTCTGACTCAGGCGGACCGGGGCAAGGCCCTGCCTGGAGGGCACATTGGGGGCCACGCCACTATGGGTGTGCCCGGCGGCGAGCACCAGCACGAGCGCTGCGACGGCCACGAGCAGCGCCAGCGACGCTGCCCAGCGCCACGGGTGGCGCATGCGCCAGGGCAACCGCCGCCGCGAGCGCCGTGGCAGCGTGCGCAGCACGCTCGTGACCTCGCCGGTCGCCTGGCCGGAGCGCGAGGTCTCGAGCGCGAGCGCTTCCTCGAGGTCGGCGACCATCGTCGCGGCGTTTGGATAGCGCTGGGCGAGGTCGGCGGCGGTTGCGCGTTCGACCACCGCAGCCGTCGCGGCGGAGACTTCGGGCCGGCGTGACTGCACGTCGGGCACCTGCTCGCGCACGTGGCGCATAGCCACCGCGACGGGTGTCTCGCCGCTGAACGGGACGGCGCCCGTCAGCATCTCGTACAGCACGACCCCCAGCGAGTACAGGTCCGACTGCCCAGTGACGGGCTGCCCGAGCGCCTGCTCGGGCGAGACGTAGTCGGTCGTGCCGAGCACGCGCCCGTCCATCGTCAGTCCCTGCTCGGTCAGCGTGCGCGCGATCCCGAAGTCGGTGATCTTGGCGGAGCCTTCGCTCGAGATCAGCACGTTCTGGGGCTTGACGTCGCGGTGCACGATCAGGCGCTCGTGCGCGGCGCCGAGCGCGCGCGCGATCTCGATCGTGTAGGCGACCGCCTGGGTGATCTCGAGCGGTCCGTCGCGGCGAATAAGCTGCTTGAGCGTCTCGCCGTCGACGTACTCGAGCACGATGTATGGCGTGCCGGGCACCGGCTCCTGGCTCCCCTGGCCCTGTCCCGCGACGCTGCCGTGCCCGGAAGGCTCCTCGCCGGCGTCGATCACCGTGACGATGTGTGGGTGGTTGAGTTGTGCGACCGCACGCGCCTCGCGCCGGAAGCGCTCCAGCTGGTCGGAGTCCGCGGCGATCTCGCGATGCATCAGCTTGATCGCCACCGGCCGTTCGAGCACGGTGTCAAACGCGCGATACACGGTCGACATCCCCCCGCGCCCGATCTCGGCGTCGAGGCGATAGCGCCCCCCGAGCAGGGTTCCGATCGGGGTCCGCGTCACGATCGGCGATGGGTTGAGGTGGTTGGGCCGTGGATGGCGGACGCTGGTTGCACGTCGAGCATCGTGGGTGGCGTATGGCACCGCGGAGCGGGCGCATCGATCCCGGCGGATATCGGGGCGTGGACGCTCAGGTTCATCCGTCTCTATTTTGCGCGCTGCGCAGGCGCACGATCGCAATTGCCGCGATCATGCAGCGATAGACGGCATATGGCAGCAGTCCGCGCGCGCTCACGGCCGGCCGGCGCAGCAGCCTGGCACTCGCCGTTGTCGAGACGAACGCCCCGCCCGCTCCCGCCGCGAGCACCGGCCACGTTCCATCCGGAACGCCGCCCCGCAGCAGTCGCCACCCCTTCAAGGTCACGGCGCCGAGGATCACCGGTAATGCCGCGTGCCATGACAGCGCCTGAGCATCCGCGCGCATAAATCCGCGCGCACGCGCGACGGTGAGCGTCGCGCCATTGCGTGACACGCCCGGGGCCAGCGCGGCGGTCTGGGCAAGGCCGAGTGCCAGTCCGTCGCCTGGACCGGCTTCCTGCTGATGGCGCGCTCCGCGCCCCGGACACAGGTCGGCGAGTGTCATCGCGATGGCTCCGGCGATCAATCCTGCCGCGATCGAGCATGGTCCGCCGAGATGCCGCTCGATCGGTCGCTCCAGCACGTAACCGGCGAGCGCCGGTGGAGCCAGCGACAGCCCGATCATGGCCGCCCGGCGCTTATCGAGTGTCCGTGCCGCCTCGATCAGCTCCGTGCGCATGTCGATCGCCAGCGCCGCTCCCGCGCCCGCGTGCAGGGCGACCTCGAAGGACTTGCGCAGCTCGGGATCGAGCTCTGCATAGGACCAGCCCGCGAGCCATGGGATCAGAGCCGTGTGGCCGGAGGAGGAGACCGGTAGCAGCTCGGTCGGGCCTTGCAGAAGGCCCAGTGCGACAGCTTGACCTAGCCTGGGGCCTATCCCAAAAGGGACGTGCGGCTGGGGCGTTCTAGGGTCGAGTGGAGCGCGGACGCAAGGGCGAAGGCATGGTGGTGTCATGTCGAGCCCGAGGACAAAGCTCCGCGCGTAACGGGTGCCGGAGGGCTGTCCAGACGTGCGGGCCTTGCGGGATAGGCCCCTAGCCCGTCGCATCGGTTGCAGGATCGCACGGTCCCCGTCGCCGGCGTACGATCGCATAGGCGATCCCGATCACAATAAGCGCGAGGACTGCGTAGTCGACGTACTCAAACCCCTTGCGCACGCTCGTCCAGTCCCCGCCGAGCGCGTGCCCGGCGAACGCGAGCGCGAGGACCCAGGGGACCGACCCGATCAGCGTCAGCACCGTGAATCGTGCGAACGGCATCTTTGCGATCCCGGCCGGCAGCGACACGAACGCCCTGACCAGCGGGACCAGCCGCCCGAACAGCACCGCCGAATCGCCGTAACGCTGAAACCAGCGGTCGGCGCGTTCGATCTGCGCGGGGTGGGTGGGAATCCATTTGGACTTGCCTGCATGTCGTTCGAGCAGCTCCAGGCGCCCCCCGCGACCCACGGCATAGGCGATCCACGAGCCGACGATCGTGCCGAGCAGACCCGCGAGGATGATCCCGACCATCGTCATGTGGTGCTGCGATGCGCTCTGGCTCGGGTCGGCGACGGCGAAGCCGGCGAACAGCATCACCACCTCCGAGGGGATCGGGATGCAGGCGCTGGAGATCGCCATCAGCGCGAATATCCCCGGCAGCCCAGCGTCGCGCACGAAGTGCGACGTTTCGTTGACGAGCGTTTCTGAGATCGAGGCGATGACGAGCATCGGTCGGCGAACGATACCTGTGGGCCGGGGCGCGTGGCTCCGGAGCCGATGCGGATGCCGCATGGGTAAAGAGGTATGCCCCGGCTCCGGAGCGTTACCGTCCCATGCCATGCGCATCTGGATCGACCTGACCAACAGCCCGCATGTGCTCGTCATGCGCCCGGTGATCGAGCGCCTGCAGGCAGATGGTCACGACGTGCGCGTGACCGCGCGCGACTTCGCGCAGACGATCGAGCTGTGCGAGCGCCTGCACATCGCCCACACCGCGATCGGACACCATCGCGGCGAGCGGCTGGCGGCCAAGTTCGGGGGTCTCGCCTCGCGCTCGACCGCGCTCGTCCGCTGGGCGCTGGTCGAGACACGCGCTGCGGGCGGGGCTCGGTTCGACATCGCTCTCGGGCACGGCTCCAACGACGTGTCGGTCGCGGCCGCGACGTTGCGGATTCCGTCGTCGACGATGTTCGACTACGAGTGGGCCTCAGTCCAGCACCACGTCAACTGCCGCCTCGCGCGCGCGGTCGTCGTACCCGATGCGATCCCGCCTGAGCGCCTGCAGCAGTACGGAGCAGCCGGCAAGATCCGCTCATACGAGGGTCTCAAGGAGGAGTACTACCTCGCCGACTTCAACCCCGATCCGGCGATCCTCGTCGAGCTGGCACTCGACTCAGGGCGTCCTCTCGTGGTGATCCGCACCCCGCCGGAGGTATCGCTGTATCACCGCTTCGCCAACGACCTGTTCGCGGACGTGCTCACACGTGCGCGCGACGCCGCCACAAGCGACGACGGCGTCCAGGTGGTCCTGCTGCCCCGCACCGCCGACCAGCGCGCCGAGCTGAGCAGTGTTCCCGGGTTCGTCGTTCCACCCCACGCGATCGACGCCCAGTCCTTGATCGCCCACGCCGACCTCGTGATCTCCGCCGGCGGCACCATGAACCGCGAGGCGGTCGCGCTCGGAACTCCTGTGTACACGACGTTCGAGGGACGTCTCGGGGCCGTCGACGAGCGCCTGATCGCCGAACACCGCCTAAGCAAGCTCACCGACCCCGCCGAGCTGAGCTTCGCCAAGCGCCGCGACCCCGGCGCCGAGTCCTCCCGGACGCGCCGCGACCCGGCGCTGCTCGTGGACCTGCTCCTGTCACCGCTGACCGAGTGATAGCCACAACGCCTTCCCGCCGCCGGCAACGGAGCTCGATGGGACTCCAAGGGCCCGCGAATTAATAGATGGCGGGATCGGGGTGCTCGGATGGTGGATGCCAGACGTCGCACGCGAGCGCAGGCGTACCGGTAGTACGTCGAGCATCGTGGGTGGCGGCTGGCGCCGCCAGACGAGTGCATCCGGACCGTCAGATATTGATTCGCGGGCCCTCTTATGGATGATCGTTTGTCAAGTGCCCAGCACCGGATGCCCGCGGTGGGGCGGGCATCTTTGTCGGTCAAGGGGGCGGCGGGTCCGGCGGGTGCGCGACGCGCGGTCAGACTCTTATACGCGGATTGGGTACCGCAGGACCGTTTTTCGTCGTGAGAGCCCGCTGTCTAAGATCGAGCGTGGCTGCCGGTGGCAGTTGCTCATAGGGCCATCGCGGATGCTCTCGCGCGTGGTGGCCGGATGGTTCCCGCCGCCTCCTTGACCGACGTGGTGGGGGGTGGGGTCAGTCGGCGTTGGTGATCGCCCAACAGAACCCGGCAAGTTCTCGGGCGACAGCGACCGCGACGATCGTTCTGCGCTTGCCGCGTTCTGAGTCCAGGCGCCGCCAGGTGCGGTGCAGGCGCTGCTGAGCGGCCCAGGAGATCGCCAGTACCTGTGGGGCCTGGTTTTCCTGGCGACGCTTGAGGGCTTGGCCCTTGGCTGGCGCGCGGCGGTAATGCCAGGCGGCCTCGACGAGCAGCCTGCGTCCGTGCCCGGACCCTGACTTCGTGATCGCACCTTGGCGGCGGGTCTCTCCACTTGAGTGCTCGGAGGGGACCAGCCCGAGATAGCTCATCAGTTGCCCTGGCCGCCCGAAGCGCTCCCACTCACCGATCTCGGCGCACAACCCGACGGCGCTGAGAGTGTCGATGCCGCGCAGGCAGCGCAGCCGCGCGATGCTCTGCGCCCACGGCGAGCCGGGGATGAGCTCACCGATACTCGCCTCCAGAGCGTCACGGCGCACGAGCAGCGCGTCGATCGCGCCGAGGTAGTCAAGCAGCGTGACCTGAGCACCATGATCGCCGAGGTCGACCTTGGACAGCCACGCGCGATGCTGCGTCGTCCACGCCGAAGCGGCCCCCTCGAAGCGTACGTCGTGGCGCAACAACAGCTTGCTCATGCGATGGCGCGCACGCATCAGATCACCACGCACATCCTCGCGTGCCCGGACGAGATCCCGCAACGCCTCTTCCTCGGTGCTCGGGACCCGCACGGTGTGCAGAGCGTCGATCATCAACAAACGCAAAAGCCGTTGCGCGTCACGCTCATCGGTCTTCACCCGGTCAGAGCTCGGCCGCTCGATCTTCCCCGGCGCCGCGATCACACACTCAACACCGGCCGCGCCCAGAGCCCTGGCCAGCGAGAACCCCGTGGGGCCCGCCTCATACGCCACCCGCGTCGGGCCCGGCAAGCCAGCACAAAACTCCACCACCTCACTCGTACAGCCCGCCAGCCGCCGCACGCGCATCTCCCCCGACTCGCGGTCCATCGTCGCCGCGAGCGTCTTACCCGCGTGCACATCCAGCCCAGCCCAACTGCGAACATTTGCCATGGTCGGCACCTCCATGATTGCGGTCGGGGCCCAGGCCAATCCTGGACCCTCAACCCGCGCACCTCATGCGCGGGTGCCGACCCTCACACCACCAACGGACAGAGAGAACGGCCATCCATACGGTCTAAGCCGAGCGGCGCTGCTGGGGGGCGTCTGCACGGTCGCCCGCGTTCACAAAGCGCCCCTATCCTCGCCCGCCCGTACAATCTCACCAATGCGCCGAAGGCTCAGATCGGCCGCCCTCACACCCCTGCACCGCCGTGCGCTTCCCCAGCTCGCCGTGGACGGGGGGCTGGTCGCGCTCGCCTACTACCTGGCGTTTCAGCTGCGCTTCGACAGCGGTCCTACCGGCCACTACGCCGAGTTGCGCGAACGCACGATCTGGTGGGTGCTGGCCGGCAGCCTGGTCGTGCTCGTGTGCTCGCGCGTGTACCAACGGCGCTGGCGCTACTCCGGCCAGCGCGACTACGAGGCGGTGACGCGCGCGATCGTCGTGATCGTGCTGCTCACGGTCGTGGGCATCGAGGCGCTGCGCCCGGTGCAGCGCTACTCCGTGCACGGGACGACGACGGTCGCGCTGCCCAACGGCGTGATCGTGCTGTTCGGCCTGCTCTGCCTGCTGTTCCTGCTCGGCGTACGCGTGCTCGCCCGCACGATCTACGAGCGCCGTCCGCTGGCGGCGTTCCGCGGCGTTCGCGAGGGAGAACGTGGCGTGCTGATCGTCGGCGCGGGCGACGGCGGGCGCCTGGTGCTGCGCGAGATCGCCCGCAACCGCGGGCTCGGCCTGTCGCCGGTGGGCTTCCTCGACGATGACCCTGGCAAGCGCGGCCTGCGTATCGACGGGGTGCGCGTACGCGGCGACACGCAGACCGACCTGCCGCGCATCCTCGACGAGTCGCAGGTGGACGAAGTCCTGATCGCGATTCCCTCGGCTCCGGGCTCTACGCGCGCGCGCGTGGTGCGGGAGTGCCGCGCGCGCGCGATCACGGTGCGCACGCTGCCGACCGTGTTCGAGCTGCTCCAGGACCACGGCACGATCGCCCGGCAGATGCGCGAGGTGCGCGTCGAGGACGTGCTCGGCCGCGAGCCGGTGCACATGGAGCTCGACCGCGTGGGGGCGTACCTGGCCGAGGAGACCGTGCTCGTGACGGGCGCCGGCGGCTCGATCGGCGCGGAGCTGTGCCGTCAGATCGCACGCGTCGGGCCGCGCAAGATCGTGCTGCTCGACCATGCCGAGGACAACCTGTTCCAGATCGAGCGCGAGTTGCTCGACGAGCGCCACATCCAGCCGTCGGTGCTCGCGGCGGTGCTGGCCGACTGCAAGGAAGAGGAGCGCATGCGCGAGGTCTTCTCCGAGCATCGCCCCACGGTCGTGTTCCACGCCGCCGCGTACAAGCACGTCGGCCTGATGGAGGCCAACCCGGTCGAGGCGGTGCGCAACAATGCGATCGCCACGCGCGTGGTCGCGCACGTCGCGGGTCAGCTCGCGGCGCGGCGGTTCGTCCTCGTATCGACCGACAAGGCGGTGGCCCCCGCGACCGTGATGGGCGCGTCGAAGGCGCTCGCCGAGTTCGCCCTGGACGCCGCCGCCGCGCGCTGGGCGGAGACTCGATACAACGCGGTGCGCTTCGGCAACGTGCTCGGCTCCTCCGGCAGCGTGGTCCCGATCTTCGAGCGTCAAATCGCGCGCGGCGGCCCGGTCACGGTCACCGACGAGCGGATGACCCGCTATTTCATGACGATTCCCGAGGCGGTCCAGCTGATCATCCGCTCCGGCTCGCTTACCTGCGCGCGTGAGGGACGCGCCACGGACTCCGTGCCCGCCGGCGCGGAGGTGTTCGTGCTCGACATGGGCGAGCCCGTGCGCATCGTCGAGCTCGCGCGCGCGATGATCGACCTGTCCGGTCTCGATCCCGACCGCGACATCGACATCGAGATCGTCGGGCGGCGCGCGGGCGAGAAGCTGAGCGAGGAGCTGTTCAACGACTACGAGCGCGCCGTGCCGACATCGGCGGATAAGATCATGCTCGCCGAGCGCCCCCCGCTCGGAGCCGAGGCGGTCGAGTCGATGTTTGCCGAGATCGGTCTGCTCGTGCTCGAGGGCGACGCCGCCGGCCTTGCCGCGAAGGTGTCCGCGCTGTCGGCAGCCCACGGCGGGGGGGCCACGGACGGTGACGGCCCCACTGACGGTGGGAGCGCCGCGAACGGCGGGCATTCCCGGACCGCACACCGCGAGGAGCGTCTCCCGGGACAGCGCAGGACGCCTGAGCCGCTCGTACACTCCCAGGATTCATGACCGCGGTCGCTTCGCTATTGGCGCTGTCGCTTTCGAGCTCGTTCACAAAGATCGGGGCGATCGCCGCATTCGCCGCGCTCGTCGGGATCGCGGTCCTGTCGCTGCTGGTGTTCGCGCAGGCGCGCGAGCTCAAGCGCCTGCGCGAGTGGGCGGGCCGCGCGCCGGAGCGTGCAGCCGAACAGGAGCAGCGCGTCAGTGCCGAGGCCGCCGCGCGGTTGCAACGTACCGCGCCAGGCGCTCCCCCGGTGCGCCAGGTCCCGCGCACGACCCCGCTGAACGCACGCCCCGTGACCGCCGGCTCCCAACCGGCGGTGCCCCAACCCGCCACTCCGTCTCCCGCCCAGGTGGCGGCTGCCACCGCCAGCGCTGCCGCTGTGACCGGAGCAACCGCCGTGGCCGGGCACACCGCCCAGCCGGCCGGCGCCCCTGTGCCTCAACCGACCGGGAGCGCGACTCCCCCGTCGGATGTGAGCGCCCGCGAGCCTGGCGCCGCACTCACCGCACCCCCCGGGACCCCTGCTTCCCCAGCGACTCCGACGCCATCCGCGGCGCAACAGGGAGTCCTTGACTCACAGCCGAGTGCCGCTCCCCCCACAGCAGGCGCTCCGGCGGCCCAGACAGCTGCCGGGGCTGTCTCCGCTGGCTCGGGCTCGGGGTCCGCTCCCGCCACGACGCCGACTCCTGGAGTGCCCTCCTCCGATGGCGTCCCGCCGAGCGTCCCGCTGCCCGCCCCGACGGGTGGTGCGTCTGTCGCTCCTGCGTCTGCGCAACCATCGATTTCCCAACCCGCACCGGTCCCCGGCTCCACGCCTGGCTCGCCCGCGCCCGCGCCTGCCACCGCGGCCGGAGCCGCCGCGGCTGTCCCGCGCGCACCTGTGCCTCCGCCCC
Source organism: uncultured Solirubrobacterales bacterium (assembly GCA_963749285.1). Taxonomy (GTDB): domain Bacteria; phylum Actinomycetota; class Thermoleophilia; order Solirubrobacterales; family Solirubrobacteraceae; genus Palsa-744. The sequence goes on from CAVVMD010000003.1 coordinate 595,138, forward strand.
CGCCGCTGTCTGCGGCCTACGGGGAGGGATCGTCTCCCGGCAGCGCCTCGTCTGCGAGCGCCACTCCCGCCACTTTCGCGCCCGTCACACCGGCCCCCACCACTCCGGCAGCCCCCAAAGCTCACTCGACCGCGCGCCCACCCGCACCTGCTGCTGTGGCTGCTCCGCGGCCTCGCACGGCCGCGGCCGCCATGACCGGTGACACCAGCGCGGCGCTCAGAACCGCCTCGGGAGCTCCGGGAGCAGGGTCCTCCGGCTCTGCGCGCGGGTCCTCCGCGCCCGCTCCATCAACAACGCCTGCTCCGTCGCGCCCCCGACGCGCAAACGGTTCGCCCACCCCGGCCACACGCGGCGGCACGAGCGGACGATCCCCTGCCCGGGCGACCGCGCTGATCGTGGGGGCCGTGATCGTCGGAGTGGTCGCGGTCGTGCTCGTCGTCAGCTCGCTCGGTGGCTCCTCGAACAAAAGCGCGACTACCTCCGCCTCCTCCACCACGACCGCACAAGCACACGCACACCACACGCCCACGGGGGCCTCCACGCACACGCCCACCAGCTCGCACCCGAGCGAATCCTCCACGCCCGCGGTCAGCCCGGCGGAAACGCAGGTAGCGGTGCTCAACGGCACGAGCACGGCCGGGCTCGCCCACCGGCTGTCGGCGAGCCTGCAACAGAGCGGCTATTCGCGGGCGACCCCGTTGGACGGCACCCCGCCGGGCAGCCATCAGACGACGGTCGTCGAGTACGCCTCGGGCCATCACGCCGAAGCCGCGCAGGTGGCGCAGGCGCTTGGAGTGAGCCAGGTGCAGCCGCTGGAAGCCTCCGTGTCTCCGCTCGTCGGCAGCTCGAGCGTGGTCGTGATCGCCGGTCTGGACAAGGCGGGCACCCCGGGCGAAAGCTCGTCGTCGTCCTCCTCGTCCGCCTCCTCCAACGAAGCGGTTCCATGATCGCCTCCGCCGCGCGCCGCGCCCGGTGAGCGCAACCGGAGCGGACAGATAGCCGGTTTTCTGGACATCCCCGCGCGCTCGACCAAGCCGCGCGAGCACGGCATCACGCACGTGATCGACCGCGGACTGTCGGTCGCCGAGGTGGACGGCCTGCTCGAGGTCGCGGGCGACGCGGTGGACATCGTCAAGCTCGGTTGGGGCACAGCGCTGGTGAGCGCGAACCTCAAGCCCAAGCTCGAGCGCTACGCGGCGCGTGGCATTCCCGTCGTGCTGGGGGGCACCCTGACCGAGCTGGCGATCAGGCAGGGCCGTGTCGAGGGCCTGGTTGCTTGGCTGCACGAGCTGGGATTGCGCCACGTCGAGGTCTCCGACGGCACGATCGCGCTGGAGCCCGACGTCAAGACGTACCTGATCCGCCAGCTGGCAACGGAATTCACCGTGCTGTCGGAGGTAGGCAGCAAGGACACCGACTTCATCATGGCCCCGTACGTGTGGGTGGAGCAGATCGAACGCGACCTGCAGGCGGGGGCGTGGAAGGTGATCGCCGAGGCGCGCGAGTCGGGCACCGCCGGGATCTACCGCGCGGACGGCGAGGTGCGCACGGGGCTGATCGACGAGATCGTGCACGCGATCGACGCCGACAGACTGATCTTCGAGTCGCCCCGACGCGAGCAGCAGGTGTGGCTGCTGCACCGGTTCGGGACCGAGTGCAATCTCGGCAACATCGCCCCGGACGACGTGCTCTCGCTGGAGACGCTGCGCCTGGGACTGCGCTCGGACACGGTCGAGCGGTTCGCGCCTCCGGGCGGTGGGGATTGACTGGTGTCGTGAGTCATAAATTCGCTGGCGTTTCCCGGCGCCTGAACGTGCCTGACGCCCGCCGTCGCCACCCATGTGCTACCAGCACACTTGCCGGCGCCGTCGAACGTCAGATCACGTCCATCCATCCGGCAAAACGCTGACCGAATTTATGACTCAAGACACTAGAACGGACCCGCTGGCGCGCGCCGTGTTCGCGCTGCTGGTCCTCGCCTGCTTCGCCGCGTTTTTCATCACGCAGCGGCTCAAGCACACGCCCACGGCCGTGCAGCGATTTCAGCTGACACCGTTTTTTTCACCGACTCCGGCGGGGCACATCAAAACCGAGCGCATCTCGTTCAAGCTCGCCCGCGCCGACGAGGTGACCGTCACGATCATCAACTCCGCAGGCGCCACCGTCGCGACGTTGGTGCGTGATCGGCCGGTGGCTCGCTACAAACAGTTCTCACTACGCTGGAACGGCCGTCAGGGCGTCGCGCACACCTTCACCGTGACCGCCGCCGCCGAGGGCACGACGATCGTGACGCCCGTCAACACCGGCAGCCCGGCGGCCGCGGGGGAATATCGCGTGCGTGTGGCTCTGCGCGAACAGCATCGCTCGGTGCTGTCGCCTCGCAGTTTCACACTGGTGAGGAGGTGAGCGGTGTGACGACGACGATCATGGCCACGACCCTGCCCAGTCCCGCAGTCATCGCGGCCGGGACGATCGGTGCCCTGGCGATCGTCGTTGCGCTTTCACTGGTGATGCGCCGTCGCCCAGAGGCGTTCCCGCTGCTCGCGATCGGCGCGCTGCCGTTCAGGCTGCCGATCTCCGCCGACGGACGAACAGTTAACCTGCTGATCCCGCTTTACCTGGTGGTAGCCGCGGGGACGCTCACATTCCTCGTGCCCAGCTGGCTCGGCCGTGGTATGACGGGCTCACGCAACGCTGAGGACTGCGGTGACCGGCGCCGACAGCTGCGGATGAAAGAACTGGCTGACGGGTCTCCCACAAAAGCATCCACCTGGCTGTCCCCATCCGGACTGGAATGGTTGCTGCTCGGCGCCGTCGTGCTGTACGCGTTGCAGGGCATCTATTCCACCGACCACGCCAAGGCCGCGGAGAACATCGCGTTCTTTTACATCCCGTTCGGGCTGCTGTTCATGCTCCTGCGCGACGTGCGCTGGACGCGCGAGCTCGTGCTGGCGTGCCTGGGCGTGGCTGCCGCGCTGGCCGTCGTGTTCGCCGGGATCGGGTTCGTCGAGTACTACCGCAAGGCGCTGTTCCTGAACCCGAAGGTGGTCGCCGCGAATCAGTACGACAATTACTTCCGCGTCAACTCACTGTTTTTTGACCCGAGCATCTACGGCCGGTTTCTGGCGATGGTGATGATCGCGGTCACGACCATCGTGCTGTGGAGCGCCCGCCGGCGCGACGTGCTGATCGGTGCGGGCGTGCTGGCGTGGCTGCTGGCGGGGCTGATCACGAGTTTCTCACAGTCGAGCATCGCGGCGCTGCTGCTGGGACTGGCGGTGCTCGCGGCCTACCGCTGGGACGTGCGCGCGACCGTGTACGCGACGGGGGCGCTGATCGCGATCGCGGCCGTGGTCGTGCTCGCCGCGCCACCCAGTCTGCACTTCGGCCTGCAGGGCTCGGGTGGGTCGACGAGCAATGCGACCAGCGGGCGCACGACGCTGATCTCCGGCGGCTTGGAACTGTTCGCCGATCGCCCGCTGTACGGGTACGGCTCGGGGTCGTTCGAAACCGAGTACAAACGCCATGGAAACACGAGCGCGACGGCTGCAAATGCGACGTCGGCGTCACACACGATTCCGATAACGGTCGCCGCCGAGCAGGGCATCGTCGGACTGGCCATGTATGTGGCGCTGCTGATCGCCGCGTTCGCCGTGCTGTTTGCAGACGCCGGCCGTTCTCCCCCGAGGATCGCGATCGCGGCGTGTTTCGCGGCGTTGATCCTCCATACATGGACGTACGCAGACTTCCTCGAGGACCCGATCACGTGGACGCTGCTCGGCATCGGGGTCGCGTTAGCGCGTGGGGGTGTGGGAGAGAAAGTAGGTTCTGAGTCGTGCGCGACTACCTGAAGCGCCTGGTCACGACCGGCGCGGCGTATCAGTTCGGGGACATTCTCGCCAAGGGCCTCGCGCTGATCACGCTGCCGTTGTACACGCGCTATGTGAGCACGAAGGGCTACGGCGCGGCTGAATCGCTGCTGACGGCGGTGATCCTGGCGAGCATCCTGCTGCGCGCAGGCGTGGGGGAGGCGTTCATCCGCTTCTACTTCGACGATGACGACGAGCCCCGGCGCGACCGGATCGCGCGCACGGCGATCGCGGCGGTGGTGTGGAGCACGACGATCGCCTCGCTGGTGGCGGTGGCGTTCTCCGCCGAGCTGGCGAAACTGCTGCTCGGCTACGACGACCCGCAGCTGATCGACTGCGCGATTCTTGGTCTGTGGGCGTTCACCAACCTGGAGATGGTCTACGCCCAGTTGCGTGTTGACGAACGCACGCGCGTGTATGTGTATGCGTCGGGCATGAACGTGATGATGTCGGTGGCGTTTACCGTCGCGCTGGTCGTGTTCGCCGGTCAGGGGGCGAGGGGGCTGCTGCTCGGCAACTTCGGTGCCTCGGCCCTGGTCTTGGTCGGGCTGTGGTGGGTTTTGCGCAGGCGCTTTTCACTGCGTGTGAATCGTACGGATCTGACCGGGATGCTGCGCTTCGGGCTGCCGACGGTGCCAGCGGACGCGAGCGTGTACGCGCTGCAGGTGGCCGATCGCTTTTACCTGCTGCGCGTCTACAGCGAGAGCTCGGCGGGGCTGTATGCCGTCGCGCTCAAGCTCGCGACGGTCGTGTTCGTGGCGGTGCGCGGCTTCCAGTATGCGTGGCCGCCGCTGGCGTACTCGATCGAGAGTGACGAAGAGGCGGCAAAGCTGTACTCGCTGGTAACGACCTATTACGCGCTGGCGACCGGAGTGGTCGTGTGCGGGGTGGCGCTGCTCGGACGGTGGATGGTGCGACTGCTCGCGGGCCCCGAATTCTTCGGTGCCTACAAAGCGCTGCCGTGGCTGGCGCTCGGCTGGGCGCTGTACGGGCTGTACCTGGTGTTCATCGTGATCGCGGGACGAGCGCGCGTGACCTCGCGTAACTTCCCCGCGGCCGCCGCCGGGCTGCTGGTGAACGTGGCGCTGCTCGTGCTGCTGGTTCCCCAGGGGCGCGCGAACCTCGGGATCGCCGGCGCCGGGATCGCTCTGTGCGGCGCCTATGTGGTGATGCTCGTGGTCATGTACATGCTCACCCGCGGACTATTCCGCGTCGGCTTTCAGTGGCGGCGGCTGGCTCAACTGGCGGCGATCCTGATCGGCGTGGCGGTCTCCGGCGAGCTGTTGTTGCCGACGGACGGCTTCGCCGGGTTGGCACTGCGCGCGGCATGGCTTGGCCTGGTGCCGGTGCTGCTGCTGGTCACCCACTTCTTTGCCCCCCACGAGTGGGAGCAGGCACGTGCGCTCGTCGCCGACGGTCGCCGTCGGGTGGCGGCCTCCCGTGCAAAAGGCGGCGAGATCGAGGAGTATGCGGAGGATCCGCTCAAAGACCTGTGAGCTGGTTCAGGGCAGGTGGTAGATCCGGTTGCGCAGTGCGTCGTCGTCGGGGTGTTCGGTGAGCAGCTTGGTCAGAGTCTGCACCCACTGGGGGATCGCGTCTTTGCTGCGGGGCATCGTCGCGTCGAAGGTGAAAACCATCCCATTGTGTTCGTCTCCGGCGGCCAGGAGCTGGTCGTGGACCGCCTGGAAGTCGGCGATGTCGTTGGTGACGATTGCCCGGCGCTCTGCGGTCATCTGGCGGACGAGCTCGCGGTCGCTACGGCCGGTGAGGTCGGGTCGATCCCGCTTGACGGCCTGCACGTCGTACCCATGTTCTCGTAGCTCACGAGCTGTCCGAGGGGAGATCATCTCGTCGAGCAGCAGCCTCACGCGAGCGCCTGTTGCCGGCGCTCCCAACGCTCACGCTCGCGTTCGGCGATCGCGCGGAACTGTTCTGTCCAGGCGTCGATCTCGTCTTTGTAGTCGGCGTAGTAGCGCAGGCAGGCATCGACGTGCTCGACTGGGATCTCGAGATACTCGGCGGCCTCCTCGACGGAGTTGTTGTTCTGCCTGATGGTGGCGATGACATTCGCGAGGTCCAGTCGCGTACCGAGCAGCGCGGGTCTGCGGCCGGCCTCACCGTCGCGGAAGTAGATGAGCGGGTGCTCGTCATGGCGCAGACCCTCCTCAATGTAGCGCTCGGCCAGCGCGGTCTGAGGGGCGTGGGTCTCCCGTGCGCGCTGTTTCAGGCGCGCTACCGTGGCGCGGTCGAAGCGGAACGCAACGCTCTGCTTGGTCGTGGGGACAGCCATAGTCTAAGATACGAGTATAGCAACGTACTGCGGAGTATAGTTAATGCCGCTATGTCGCACCCGCGCGGTTGTACTCATCAGCCGCCTCGCGCACCCCCGCACCGCGCTTGGGGGAGAGCGTCGCTGTCACATGCCGCCAGTACCGTCGCGGCGAATGTCCCGGCAGCACCACAGCGGCGAGCGCGCGCAACCCATAGGACCACGCGGTCAGCCAGCGCACCGCGCGCGCGGCGGCGGGTGAATGGTGCTTGCGCATGTACAGGTCGCGGTTGCGCGCCAGCTCCACGATCCGTCGCTCGGGCACGGTGTCGGTGGACAACTGCTCGTGGTGGATAGCGCGTGCGCTCGGCACGTACAGGCTGTGCCAGCCCGCATCGCGCAGCCGCCGGGCGAAGTCCACCTCGTCGGAGTAGACGTAGAACTCGGGGTCCATGTACCCGACCTGCGCCGCGGCCTCGCGCCGCACCAGCAACGCGGCCGACTGGCACCAGTCGGCCTCGCGCGTGTGCGCGCCGCGGCTCTGCACCGTGTACAGGCGGTGCACGAACAGCGCACCGGCGAGCGCCGTCAGGGGTGTCGGAAATCGCCATGCGCACGCCTGCTCCGTGCCGTCCGGGCGCAACAGCTGCGCCCCCGCGCAGGCCGCGTCCGGGCGTGCCTGCAGAGCTCGCCACAGCGCGAGCGTGGCCCCGGCCAGCAGCTCGGAGTCCTCGTTCAGCAGCAGCGCGTACTTCCCCCGCGCGCGGCGCATCAGCTCGGAGTCGTTCAGCGCCTTGCCGCGTCGTTCGCTGAGCGCGATCACCTCGTCCACCGCGGGATGCGCGCGCGCCGCCTGTGCGGAGCCATCGCGCGAGCCGTTGTCGAGCACGAGCACCTCCGTCGCGAACGGCAGCTCACCGGCCGCGCGCTCGCGCGCGATGGCGTCCAATCCGCGCAGCAGCAGCTCGCGCTGGGATGTGTTCACCACGCAGTACGTCAGCTCGATCTCGCGCCCATCCGAGCCGCCATCACGGAGGGGGTCGGCGGGTGTCGCCGCAGGCGTCATCCGAGCATTGTCTCCCCACCCGCGCCTATTGTGCTTGCGGTGCGCGTACACGTCGTCGATCCTTCGGCCTACACGCCGCCGTACGACCACGCGCTCTGTCGCGCGCTCGGGCACGCCGGGGCTGAGGTCACGCTCGTCACGAGCCGTTTCGCCTACGGCTCGGCGCCGGCTCCCGACGGGTATGCACGTCGCGAGCTGTTCTACCGTGCCGCGCTTGGCCCCCCCGGCTCACGATGGCGCGCCGCCACCAAGCTCGCCGAGCACGTCCCCGACATGCTGCGCTACCGTCGCCTCGCCCGCGCCGCCGACGTCGCGCACTTCCAGTGGCTGCCCGTCCAGCACCTCGACCCATATTTGCTGCCCCGACGACGCAGTCCGGGCGCGGCGCCCCGACCACGCCATCCAGGCGCGGTGCCCCTGGTGCTCACCGCGCACGACATCCTCCCGCGCGAGCCCCGCCCCGGGCAGCTCGCCGCTCAGCGGCGGTTGTACGAGCGGTTCGACGCGATCGTCGTCCACTCCGCTCACGGTCGTGCCCGCCTAATCGCAGAGCTGGGCGTCGATGCCGCGCGCGTGCACGTCATCCCGCACGGGGCGCTCACTATTACGCCCCTCACGGCGGGAGCGCCGCCGCCGCCGCCGCGCCAGACCGACCGGGCCGTCGTGCTGTTCTTCGGCCTGCTGCGCCCTTACAAGGGACTCGACCTGCTGCTCGACGCCTGGGGTGAGATCGACGACGCCGAGCTGTGGATCGTCGGCATGCCGCGTTTCGACATCTCTCCTCTGCGTCGGGCGGCCCCGCCGAACGTCCGCTTCGTCCCGCGTTTCGTGTCCGACGCCGAGATGGCCACGCACTTCGCTCGCGCGGACCTCGTCGTGCTCCCCTATCGCGAGGCCGACCAGTCCGGCGTCGCTTACACCGCGCTGGGCGCTGGCGTACCGCTGCTGCTCAGCGACGTCGGTGGGTTTCCCGAGCTGGCGGACACCGGCGCCGCGCGCACGTTCCCCGCGGGCGACGTCCCCGCCCTGCGCGCCGCATTGCAGGAGCTGCTGTCCGACTCCGACGCTCTGTCAGCGATGGCCGAGCGCGCCCGCGCCGCCGCGGATGGCCCGTATTCATGGGACGCGATCGCTCACCAAACGCTCGATCTGTACCGCTCGCTGATGGCCTCTCGGTGAGAGGCATCCCAAGCCGACCGTAGAGTATCGACATGGCTGATCGCTGCGTATCGCAGGCCCTTCTCTCCGGGCCGTTCCGGGGCCGTACGCCCCGGAGAAAGGAGGTAGCCAATGCTCGAAACGATCAACGTTTTGGCCATCGCTCTGTTGATCGCCATGCTGGTCATCGACCGGCTAACGCGGTAGCGGGGCGCCCTGGTGGTCGCAGCTCAGACGGTCCCGGCGGCCACCAGGGAACTCCGCATAGAAGGCTGACCGATACGATCAGCATTTTGGCCGCCTATAAGCCTAGCGACCTCGCCGGCCAGACGCAAGACCGCCGCCGATAATGACCGCGCTCGAGCTTGTCTTCTGGGTCTGCGCCGCACTGATCGTGTGGACCCAGGTCGGCTACGCCGCTGTACTGGCCGTCCTCGCCCGTCTGTTCGGGCGAGCCCCGACTCCGCCACCCGGCGCGTCGCAACCCGAGTCGTTGCGCCCTCTTTCGCTGATCGTCGCCGCCCACAACGAGGAGTCGGTAATCGCCGCGCGCGTGGCCAACGCGCTTGCGCTCGACTACCCGCGTGAGCTGCTGGAGGTGATCGTCGCGTGTGACGGTTGCACCGACGCAACCGCATCCCACGCGCGTGAAGCCGGAGCAGACCTGGTGCTGGAGCTCCCTCGCGGCGGCAAGATCCGCGCCCAGGACGCAGCCGTCACGCGCGCACGTGGAGACATAGTCGCGTTCTCCGACGCCAACGCGCTGTGGGAGCCAGACGCCGCGCGCTCGCTCGTGAGCGCGTTCGCCGATCCTCGCGTCGGCTACGCCTGCGGGCAGGTCCGTTTCGTGCAGGCCGCCGCCGGCGCGGACGCCGGCAATCAGGAGGGCGTGTACTGGCGCTATGAGATGGCGATGCGGGCTCGCGAGTCACAGCTGTCCTCGATCACCGCCGGCAACGGCGCGATCTACGCGACCCGCCGCGATGCCTACATCGTCGTCGACCCGATCATGGGCCATGACCTGTCGCTCCCGTTCAACATGGTCCGCCGCGGGCTGCGCGCCGTCTACGTGCCGGACGCCCGCGCCCGCGAGAAGATGGTGCCTTCGCTGACGGGGGAGTTCGCGCGCAAGCGGCGCATGATGAGCCACACCTGGCCGATCCTCTTGCGCGGCGGAATGCTCTCCCCGCGTGGCTACCCGCCCGGCTACGCGCTGATGATCGTCTCGCACCGGCTGCTGCGCTACCTCACGCCGTTCCTGCACCTGCTCGCGCTGGCCGCGAACATCGCGCTGGCAGCCGGCGGCGCGGGTGCGCTGTACACGGTCACGCTCGCCCTGCAGATCGTGCTGCTGGCCGCCGCTGGGCTCGGCGGAGTGTTGCGCGTGCGCCCGCTGCTGATCGCGCGCTACTACGTGCTCACGACCGCCTCGCCCGCCGCTGGCCTGTGGGACTGGCTGCGCCACGGGACCGATGCCGCCTGGGAGGCCGCGGAGGGCACGCGCTGACGGCCGGATGGCGGCGCTGGATCTGCGTCCTCGGTCGCTCGCGTGCCTAGCACGCCGCGCTCCCTGCGTCCTTGCCCAGCTTGCCCTCCGGCCGTCAGAAGCGCATGGGTCAGCAGGATCGGTGTTGCGAGCGCTATGTGCCGATCGGAGATCGACGGGATCTCCGATCGGCCGGCACGCGCGCATCGCCGCGGTCACCCCCACTTTTACTGCCGCCCGCGTGGACTCGGCCCCTCCCAAACCCGCTCGCTGCGATCATCCCGCCGGATGATTCGTCGCGCGCTCGATATTGCGGTCTCCGCGCTCGCCCTGCTGCTCAGCGCTCCCGTGCTCGCGATCGCGATGGCGGCGATCCGGCTGGAGTCGCGCGGTCCCGTCATCTACCGGCAGCGACGCGCCGGCAGGCATGGGCGCCGGTTCGAGGTGCTCAAGCTGCGCACGATGGTCGACGGCGCCGAGCACATCGGGGCGGGCCTCGCGATCGACGCGAACGACTCGCGCGTCACGCGCGTCGGGGCGCTGCTGCGCCGCACCTCGCTGGACGAGCTGCCGAACCTGCTCAACGTGCTGCGCGGCGACATGTCGCTGATCGGCCCGCGCCCTACCCTGCCCGTGCAGGTCGCTCAGTACACCGAGCGCCAGCGTGGCCGCCTCGCCATCAAGCCGGGCATCACCGGCTGGGCGCAGGTCAACGGCCGCGCCTCGCTGCCCTGGTCGGAGCGGATCGAGCTCGACCTCTACTACATCGAGCACCGCTCGCTCGCCCTGGACCTGCGCATCCTGTGGCGTACGCCCGCGCTCGTGCTCGGAGGCTCAGGCCTATACAAGGGCCCCAGCGGCGGCTGGGAGCACGAGCTGTGACCCTCCGACGACGGCGCCGCCCGCTCACGTGCCTGTGGATCGATCCGAGCCCAGTCCAGTGAGTCCTCCCGATTCTCCGAGTCCACCGCGCCCCCAGCACCGGCCGGCATCCCCGAGCTCTCCGGTACCCCCGAGTCCACCGGTATCCCCAAGTCCCCCCGCGATCCTGCTGACCGGCGCCGGCAAGCGCTATGACATCGTCGCCTGCTTCGCCCAGCTCACGACGACGATCGTCGCCGACCCCAATCCTCTGGCCCCTGCGCAGTACGCAGCGCACGTGCGCGCCGCCGTGCCGCTGATCGAAGACCCCGGCTACGTGCCCGCGCTGCAGCGCCTGTGCGCCGAGCACTCGGTCGGCGCGGTGCTGCCGCTGACCGATCTTGACATCGAGACACTCGCCCTTGCCCGTGCCGACGGGCGGCTGCCGGCGCTCGTGCCCTCACCGCAGGTCGCCCGCGCGACGTATGACAAGTACGAGGCCCACCTGCTGCTCACGCGCCTCGGCCTGCCCTCTCCGCCGACGGTGCTGCCGGAGGGTGACGCCACGCCACGGCGCGGGGCCGGTGTGTCCGGCGATCCGGATCGGGATCTCGACGCGCTCGACTACCCCGTCATGGTCAAGCCCCGGCGGGGCTCTGGCGCGCGTTCGATCCACCTCGCTCACGATCCCGCCCAGGCGCGGTTCTTCGTCGACTACGTATCCGAGCCCGTGATGGTCCAGCGCGCGATGCGCGGCCCCGAGCTGTCGATCGACTGCCTCGGCGACCTGTCCGGGCGTTGTCTGAACGCGATTCCGCGCACGATGCTCGAGTCGCGCGGGGGCGAGTCGATCAAGGGCGCGGTCGTCCACGACGCCGAGCTGATCGAGCTCGGGCGATGCGTCATGGAGGCGCTTTCAGTCTGCGGTCCGGCGACGATCCAAGTCTTTCGCGACCCCGACATCGGTCTCGGCATCACCGACGTCAACACCCGCTTCGGCGGCGCGTTTCCCGCCCCCACCTACGCCGCGCTGCCCGGCCGCACATACCCCGAGCTGATCCTGCGTCTCGCCTCCGGCGAGACCGTCGCACCCCACGTGGGCGAGTTCGTCGCGGGGATGACTTTCAGCCGCTACTACTGGCAGCTCGAGCTGGACTCTCAGCTGCGCCCGACCGGCCGTGAGATCGTGCCCGGCGGTTCGCCGACGCCCGGCGTGTGAGGGCGTGGCGGCAGGGGGAGAGAGAGGAGAGAGAGGAGAGAGAGATCACCGCTGGGGGTGTCATCTCTATATATTTTTACTGGTCTCACTAAAGTATTTGCATATCACATTTGGCAATACGATGGTCATACCAGTAAAAAAAGAAAACAGTAACCTCCCCGACAGATCCAGTGACCATGCAAGAATCAGTGGTCGTGAACCCGACAGTGCTCGTCGATCCGAAGGCGGCGCCCGACTCAGAGCAGCCTTCCCCCCAGCCGTCCCAGCCGCCCGAGCCCTCCGCAAACGGGGGGTCCGGTCCCGGAGATAACTCTGTCGCGCCGCCCACGGACACGTCCGCGTCCCCCCCCGCGTGCGCCAACTGCGGCGCGCAGCTGGACGACGGGCAGGACTGGTGCCTGCAGTGCGGCGCCTCGGTACCCGGCAGCCTCGACGGGGGAGGCCCGAGCTGGCGCTCGGCCGCGATCGTGCTCGCCGCCACGGGCGCGCTCGTGTTGGGGGCCGCGGCGGCGGCATATGCGGCGCTCACCCAGCCCAGCCCACACACGGTCGTGCCCAAAGTCATCACGGTTGCGAAGGTGCCCACCACCACCACCCCGGGCCTTGCCACGACCACCCCGGGCGCTGCGACGGCTCCCGGCACGGCTACGCCCACGACGCCCGGCGCACTGGGTACTCCGACGACGATCAAACCGCTTCCGGGCACGAGCACACCCCCGAAAATCCCGCTCACCGCGCCCACGCCCAAATCGTCGGGCACGACGACCACGCCGTCTAGCGGAACGGGCAACACGAACACCGGCTCCGGCGAAGCGGGCACGGGCACGCCCAAATCGACGCCAAAATCTGGCGGCACGACCACTCCCGAACAGACCCCGATCCTGCTCGACACAAACGCCGCGAGCACGTACAACCCCTACGGCTACCCCGCGAGCAACTTCGGCGATCCGAGCCTCGCGATCGACGGCGAATCCGCCACGGGCTGGACCGCGCAGGTCAACCCGGCCGTCGCGCCCAAGATGGCGGAGGGGATCGCGCTCGACCTGAAGACCGGGCAGCGGGTGGGGGCGCTCAAGTTGATCTCCTCCACACCGGGCATGACCGTCCAGGTGTACGGCGCCAACGGCAACACCCTGCCGGCGTCGATCACCGACCCCGCCTGGACCGCGCTGAGCCCGTCGTTGCAGGCGAAGAAGCGCACGACCCACGTCAAGTTGCGTGACTCGGCTAAGGCGTTCCGGTTCATCACGCTGTGGATCAGCCAAGCCCCCGCGTCCGCGGTCGGCACCCCCCAGGCGCCGGGGCACGTCAGCGTGAACGAACTCGAACTGTTCGTCGCCGAATAGTTGCCTGACGACCGGGGGACGGGCGCCATGCGGCGTCCTTTACCGATCGGGATCGACGGGATCTCGATCAGGCCGGCACCACGCGTACCGCGCACCAAGTACGCCCAGTCCGCGAGCGCGCGGGTGTGGCCCCTTACCCTCTTCTCCGCCAGAGCTTGGCCCCGCCCGTCCAGGGCGCGTGTGGTCCCTGACAACGCCGCGTAGCGGCTCTCAGCTCGCGCTCTTGGAGCGCTGCGCCGCGCGCCGCGGGCGCCAAATGTCATCCAGGAACGAGGCGATCTCGTCCGTCAGTCGCTCGGGGCTCAGGCGCAGCTCGACCAGCGAGTTGGCTTCCAGCAGGCGCGCGTTGGGCAGCTCTGAGGCGAGCATGCCCGCGTCGGAGAATGGGTGCACAGGGTCGCGCCTGTGTCCGAGCACGAGGGTGGGCATCGTGAACGTGCGCCGCTCGCTGCGATGGGGCGCGATGCGCCCGAAGAACAGGCCCTGCAGCAGCGCGCCCCCCGGACCCGGTTCCTGGCGGACGGTGTCGAGCAGGACGTTGCCGTAGTGGGGCAGCAGCTTGCGCGGGACCGCGCGCGCCCCCTGCGCGAGCAGTCGCATCGCGGGCTCACCGAACGTGAGCGCGAGCAGGATCGGCGTGAACGTCAGCGCCGAGGCCGGCAGGGCGTTGTCGAGGACGGGCATCTCGATCACCATCCCACGCAGGCGCTCGGGCGCGCGCGCGGCGACCTCGAGCGCCGCGTTCGCCCCGAGCGAGGTGCCCATGATCGCGGCCTGCTCGAGCTCCAGGTGATCCATCAGCGCGATCAGCTGCTCCGCGAACGCGCCCATCGAGTAGCGCCACATGTCGCGCGGACGATCGGACTGGCCGTGGCCGAGCAGGTCCACGGTGATCACCCTGTTGCCACGCGCCGCGAGCGCTTTCGCCAGCGGCCGGTGCATCTCCTGAGACAGCAGCAGCCCGTGCACGAGGATCAGCGGCCGACCGGCGGCGGGTGCGCTCTTGGCGGTCCGCGCGCGCCGCCCCGAGGACGTGACGACCGCCGCCGGCCCGCCGCCGTACTCCGTGTAGGCGATCTGCTGCCCGTCGTACTCGAACGCGGTGGGCATATCCCCAGGGTACTCCTCGGGGGGTCGGTCGAGACATGAGATAGGGGTCCGGGCGATGCCGTGGTTCGCCCGGACCCGGGTACCCTCTCCCACAGTTGAAACCCGCCGCGACCCGCGAAGGTGCGCTGAACGGCGGCGGTGCGCTAAGTTGGATCGCGATGGCCAAGCACCCGCGTATCCTGGCCGGCCAGACCGCTGCGATCACCGGGGCGGCACGCGGGATCGGGCGCGCGACCGCACAGGCGCTGACACGCGTGGGTGTGCGTGTGGCAGTCGGCGATCTCGACATGGACGCGGCCCGCAAGACCGCACAGGAGCTGGGGCCGACCGCCATCGCCCTGAGCTTGGACGTGACCGAGCGCGAGTCGTTCACCCGCTTCCTGGACGACACCGAGACGCAGCTCGGGCCGGTGGATGTGCTGATCAACAACGCCGGGATCATGCCTGTCGGCAGGTTTCTCGACGAGGACGACCTGACGACGCGGCGGATGATCAATATCAACCTCCACGGTGTGATCCTCGGCATGAAGCTCGCCCTGGAGCGGATGGTCCCGCGCGGGCACGGGCACATCGTGAACATCTCCTCGCTGGCGGGCAAGGTCGGCGCGCCCGGCGGCGCCACGTACTCCGCGACCAAGCACGCCGTCGTCGGGCTGAGCGAGGCGGTGCGTGGCGAGCTGCGGCTGATGGGCGTAGGCACCGACATCCAGCTCAGCTACGTGATGCCGTACGTCGTCGATACCGAACTGGGTGGCGGACTCGGGCAGGCACGGGGGCTGAAGAGCCTGCAGCCCGCCGATGTGGCCGACGCGATCGTCGACGCGCTCCAGCACGGAACGGTCGACGTGTGGGTGCCGAAGTCCTCGAAACGTACGACCATGCTGGGGACACTGCTGCCGCGCAGGCTGGCGGAGGGGATGGCGCGGGCGGTGCGGGCCGACAGAGTGCTGGCCGACGCCGACACGACTGCGCGCGCGGCATACGAGTTGCGCGCAGCCGCGTCTGAGCCTGGCTTGGAGTCCGGGTCTGAGGAGCCCGCGCGGATTGCGGAGAACGCAGGTTCCTGATCGTTTCAGGCGGGTTGTGGAGGGGGCCGAGCCTCCTCGGGCGGTAATCAAGGTCGGCAGTTACCGCGGCGCTGCGCGTGTGCGTGACACAGCGTTTTCAAAACCGATCCTGCTGAGCCACCGGCGCGGCGCCGTAACACTCACCTCATCGGGCGAGGCAACACCTCGCGCGCGGCGACCGCGGTCCCCCAGACCTCGCTGCTAACCCACCGACTCGGCCGCGAGCCACTCCGCGATGAGCTCGCCCAGCAGCGGGCCGCAGTCCTCCTGCAGAAAATGGCCGGCGCCCTCGATCACGCGCGGCGGGGGCCGGCCGATCGACTCGGCAAAGCGCTCGCCGACGGACAGCGGCAGCACGGGATCAGAGTCGGCCCACAGCATCAGGATCGGTCGGCGGTCATCGCGCAGCGCCTCCAGCACCTGCCGCCCCGAGGCGGCGCCGGGCGCGTCGGGGGACATGGGAATGAGCTCCGGGAACGCGCGCGCGCCGGCCTTGGAGGCGGGGTCGGGATAGGGGGCGTCGTAGGCGGCGATGACCTCCTCGCCGGGGTCTGAGTGGCAGCCGCCGCGCACGAGCATGCCGACGGGCAGGTCCTCGGTGCGGGCGACGAAGTCGCGGAACGCCAGCCAGGCGTCGCTGCGGCGCTGACGGCCGGTGAGCGGGCCCGTGTCGAGGGTCACGATTCGCTCGATGCGCTCGGGGTGCTCGACCGCCAGGCGCAGCCCGATCGGCCCGCCCCAGTCGTGCACGACGATCGTGGCGTTGTGCAGATCGAGATCGTCGAGGATGCTCGCGGCGAGCGCGACGTGGCGCTCATATGAGTACCAGCCGATGTCCGTCGGCTTGTCCGAGCGCCCGAACCCGGCCATGTCGGGGGCGATGCAGCGGTAGCCGGCGTCGCGCACGGGTCCGATCAGGCGGCGCCACAGAAACGACCAGGTGGGCTCGCCGTGCATGAACAGCACGGGCGCGCCTTCGCCCTCGTCGATGTGGGCCAGGCGCAGACCACCGACCTCGCGGTAGTGGGGCGCGAACGGAAACTCAGGCAGGCCGGCGAACGCGTCCTCGGGTGTGCGGGCGACATCGGGCACCACACGATCGTATAGGCTCGCGGGACGATGCACGCGGTGGCGATCCAACTGGCGCCGATCATCGGCGCGGAGAAGAGCAAGGTCCCGTTCTACATCGCCGGTGGCGCGCTGGTCGTATGGGCGTTCGTCCTGTCCGTCGGGCTGGGCATGCGCAAACCCGACTTCCCCGGCAGCGCATCCGGCGAGCGCGCGGTGATCGCGGTCACGGCGGTGCTGGTGCTGGCCGCCGCGTCGATGGCCGTGGTCACGTCCGGCACGCCCGCCAAGTCGGCGTCCGCGGCGAACAGTGGTAACAGCGGCGGCGCCGGCGCAGTCGAATCCGGGGGAGTGAGCGGCAAGTGAAGCTGTATGTCTGCTGGGGCACGTTCGCGACTCCGCGTCCCGGCGGACATCCCTGTCGCAACGCCTACATGGCGCTGACTGAGGCGGGGCATGAGCCTGAGATCGTGAAGTCCTACGGTCTGGCGCCGCTGCCGGGCGTGTTCAACCGCACGCGCGGGCGGCGCGAGGTGAGCGAGCTGACGGGTAACCGCTGGGTGCCGGCACTCCTGCTGGACGACGGAGCCGTCGTCGACGGCTCCCGTGCGATCGTCGACTGGGCGCGCGCCAACCCTGCGTAGCTCTGGCGCGAGGCCACGATCGACAGCCGGCGCCGATCGCGTGCCCGCAGCCGGCGGTCTTCCAACTCTGCGTCTCCGCGCGAGGCGGCTCTGCCGAGGGCGAGGGCCAGGAGCACGCTCAGGCCGATCGCGCCGAGCACAGCGACAACGATGGATGTAGATGAAATCACCGCGTTTACCCTCCGCAGTCTCTCCCACATGGACATTGGCACATACCGTGGACGGGCATCCAGCCGTGTGCCTGGATGGTTCCGCTATGTCCGCAATACTTCGACACGCACCTCGGGATACCCCCGAGCGACGAGGACAAAACAGCGGTCGGGCGCCAACACGCCAGGGCGCCCGTATCCCAGCTCAAAAAGAGAGGATCGCTAATCATGGATGTACTGTGCAGGCTCGATCAGGCACGACGCGCGACGAACGTGCTCGAACACCCGTTTTACGAGCGCTGGAGCGCCGGTGAGCTGAGCGCGGACGAGCTGAGCCGCTACGCGGGCGAGTACCGCCACGCCGTGGTTGCACTGGCGCAGGCATCGACGCTGCTCGCGGCTGAGGCCGGCCCCGAGCACCGGGCGGGCTTGGAGCGCCATGCCGAGGAGGAGGCGGCGCACGTGGCGCTGTGGGACGAGTTCGCCCGCGCGACGGGCACGGAGGACGCTCACGACGACCGGCAGGACGATCCGGCGCCGCAGACGCGGGCATGCGCGGCGGCGTGGACGGCCGGCGAGGACGTGCTGGAGCGCCTGGCGGTGCTGTACGCGATCGAGGCGAGTCAGCCGGAGATCGCGCGGACCAAGCTCGACGGGCTGACCGAGCACTACGGATACACCGCGGAGGGCCCCGCGGTCGAGTACTTCACGGTGCACGAGCGCCTCGACGTAGAGCACTCACGGCAGGCGGGCGAGCTGATCCAGACGCTGCTCGACGAGCGGGGCGGCGGCGACGCCAATGCTGATGCCGATGCCGAAGCGGTGGTCGACCGGATGGTTGCACGCGCGCAGGCGGCGCTGCGGGGCAACTGGGAGTTGCTCAGCGGCGTGGAATCCGCCTCGCGCGGGGTAGCCGCCGTCTAGAGAGGCTGATGTGGGTTCGTGTGGGTTCGCCTTCTGCCGGGAGTGGGACAGTCGTGCGGGCCGTTGATGAGCTTGACGCACGCGGGCGAGAAGATAAAGACGGTGAGTAAAGACGGTGGGGTCTGGTGGGGTCTTGTACATAGTTTTAAAACTCGGTATCACTATCGCTATACGCAGTTAAATTTTTATAACAACACTCTCCCTTCCCACCCCTCATCCCTACTTATACTATAAATACTATAGTAGCAACCACAGTCACTGCGACTCACCTCGCATCGACCCTCTGGGTGTAAGTCTTCGCCGGCCGGCACCGCCGGTCCGTTCCCGGCGCTCTACGGCTCCGAGCCCGGATACGAGGACAGTCGCCACGCGAACAGGACGGCGGCGGCGGACGTCGCGAGGTTGAGGCTGGACACGCCCGGGCGCATCGGGATCGCGATCCGTGCGTCGGCGCGGGCGAGCAACGCGGGGGTGAGTCCGTGGCGCTCGGTGCCGAACGCGAGGATCGCTCGCGGGGGCAGCGCGGCGGGGTCGAATGGTTCCCCGTCGGGGTCGAGCGCGAGCAGGGGCCGGTCCAGCGCAGGCGGCAGGCCCTCGGCCAGGCGGGCCACGGGCAGCGCGTAGTGCAGGCCGGCGCTGCCGCGCAGCGCGTCGGGATGCCAGGGGTCGTGGCCGCCGGTGGTGAGGACGGCGGCGATGTCGGCAGCCGCGGCGACGCGCACGCAGGCGCCCATGTTGCCGAGGTCGCGCGGGTCCTCCAGCAGGACTATCGGTGCGTCGCCGTCGCCACCACCACGCGCGTCGGCGAGTACCGCGCCAGGATCGACGGGCGGACGCTCGGCGAGTGAGATCACGCCGGTCGGCGGCGGCAGCGGCGCGAGCTGGGCGAACACGTCCGCGGGAACCTCACACGCACGCGCGAGCGCGAGTATCTGCGCGCAGACATCGGGCGCGAGCTGGGACGCCAGTCGCTCCAATCCGGCGAGGTCGGCGCAGAGCACCTCGAGGACGGTCGCGCCGAAGCGCAGGGCGTGCTTGAGCGGGTGCAATCCCTCGAGCACCGCCAGCGTCGGATCGCGTCGCGCGCGGCCGTATCGTGGGATGAGCGATCCGTTCCTCGGCACGGGGCGATGATCGCATGGGGTGCGCTCGGGGCACGGAGCGCGACGCCGCGGTGTCACGGGGTCGGCCGTGCGTATGAGCGGCGCGGGCGCGTGTCGAGCCACTGCGTGCGTCGAGGCGAGGGTGGGGATGCCACGCCGGCGGAGGCGCTCCGAGCCGCGCCGAGCGGTGTGGTAGACATCCGCGCTCGATGCCGAGCCCGGAGGCGGTGATATTCGACAACGACGGGCTGCTGCTCGACACCGAGGATGCGTGGACGCGCGCCGAGCAGACGCTGTTCGCACGGCGCGACCGGGTGTTCACGCTCGATCACAAGCGCTCGCTGATCGGCTCCGCGCGGGCGGCCGCGGCGAGGAAGCTCGAAACGATGCTCGACCTCGCGGGCGACGGCGAGGCGCTGATGGACGAGCTGCACGGGCTCGTGATGGAGGAGGCACTCGCGGGCGTCGAGCCCCGCCCGGGCGCGCTCGAGCTGCTGGAGCGGCTGATCGGCGCGGGCGTGCCGGTGGCGGTGGCGTCGAACTCGCAACGAGAGTTTGTCGAGCGCACGCTGGCCGGCGCCGGGCTGTTGGACGGGCGATTTCAGGCGGTCGTATCCGTCGAGGACGTCAAAGAGCCCAAGCCCGCGCCCGACATCTACCTGGAGGCATGCCGGCGCCTGGGCTTCGAGCCGGGGGCATGCGCCGCGCTGGAGGACTCCCCTATCGGCGTCGCCGCGGCCGCGGCCGCGGGGATGTATGTGATCGGCGTGCCTTACTTCACCGGCGCACAGCTACCTGGCTCAGACCTGCTCGCCGATAGCCTCGCCGACCCGGAGGTCGCGACGGCGCTAGGGTTGGAGTAGCAGTAGCGCGAGCCGTGCGCCGGGCCTACCGAACCGCGCTGACACGCCCCTGCGCGCTGAGCAGCACCGCCGTGCCCGGCGCCAGCGCCTGCTCGCCACGCACCCGCGCGATCAGCATCGCCCCTGCCCCCGTCTCCGTCCCCCCCTTCGCGTCGCCGAGCCGCGAATCGGGGTGAATGTGAAGCAGCGCGTCGTGCCCGTAGTAACGGCACTGCTCGACCGTGCCGGGCAAAAGGCCCTCCTCCCCGACGACGGCAGCTGACTCATCATCGTCCCGCCGGCGCACCCGCAGCTGCTCCGGGCGCACGATCACAATCCCGCTCGTGATGCCGGGGGCGCGCCCGGGGTCCGGCTGCAGCCGCAGCTGACCGAGCACGGTGCGCGCCCAGTCGCCATCAAACGCCGCCTCGACAAAGTTCGCCGCGCCGAGAAAGCTCGCGAGAGGCACGTCGACCGGCGTGCTGTACAGCTCCGCCGGGGTCCCCTGCTGGACTATCACCCCGTCGCGCAGTACCGCGACCGAGTCCGCCAGCGACAGTGCCTCCTCCTGGTCGTGTGTCACGAGCACGGTCGTCGCGCCACGGGAGCGCAGCAGTGCGCTCACTTCCTCGCGCACCGTAGCCCGCAGTGAGGCGTCCAGGGAGGAGAACGGCTCGTCCAGGAGCAGTACCTCCGGCTGCCGTGCGAGCGCCCGGGCAAGCGCAACCCGCTGCTGCTCACCGCCGGAGAGCTGGTGCGGGTAGCGGCGAGCGAGCGCCACCATCCCGACGAGCTCCAGCAACTCGTCCACGACGTTCGTGCGCCGCTGGGCTCGCGAGAGGCCGAACGCGACGTTGGCACGCACGCTGAGGTTGGGGAACAGCGCCCCTTCCTGCGGCACGTAGCCGATCCCGCGGCGCTCCGGCGCCACGTAGACGCGATACCCGTCGTCGAGCGTGCGCGTCCCCAGCGCGATGCGCCCACGCTGGACGCGCTCGAAGCCCGCGATCGCCCGCAGCAGGGTCGTCTTGCCACAGCCCGACAGGCCCAGCACGGCGACCAGCGATCCCGCGGGGACGCTCAGGTTCACGCCGGCCAGCACCGACGGTGCATCCGCGGCGTAGCCCTTCCACAGGTCGAGCACCCACAGGTCGCTGGCCGAGCGCCCGGATGCCGCCGCCGGATCGCCGGCCGAGGGGCTCATCGTTGTCCTCCTCCTCATCGTCATCATGTCCGGCGTCCTCTGCGCGCGAGCGTCGCCATGCGCTGGCTGAGCACGTACGCCGGGATTGCCGAGATCAGCACCATCAGCCCTGCGTAGGGGGCCGCCGCGCCGTAGGAGAAATCGCTCGTGTAGGCCCAGAACTGGGTGGCGAGCGTATCCACGCCGGTGGGGTGCAGCAGCAGCGTCGCGGTGAGCTCGGTGCAGGAGGAGATGAACACGAGCGAGAACGCCACGCCGAGGCCCGGAGCGATCAGCGGCAGGATCACGCGCAGCCAGACCGTGGCGGGGCGCCGCCCCAGCGAGCGGCCCACCTCCTCCAGGCGTGGCGGGGCATGCGCCAGCGCCGCCCGCACTCCCACGACCGCGAGCGGCAGGAACAGGATCGCGTAGGCTACGATCAGCTCCAGCGCGCTCTCATACAGCGGCAGCGCGTAACGCACGGTAAACGACACGAGCCCCAGCGCTATCACCAGCCCGGGGAGCGCCTGAGGCAGCAACGCCAAGCGCTCGATCAGGATCGTCAGGCGGTTGCGATGGCGCATCGCCGCGGCCGTCACCGGGATCGCGAGCGCCGTAGCCAGCGCCGCGGCGCCTGCGCTGAACTCCGCCGTGTGCGCCGCGTCGGTGAGGATCGACGCCGGCGGCAGCGTCGTCGAGCCACCGTGGATCAGCCAGTAGACCAGCGAGCCGAGCGGCACCCCGAGCGCCAGGCCGCACAGCGCGAGCAGGCCGCACAGCGCCACGATCGTCCAGCGACGACCCAGCCGCACCCGCGCACCTACGCGACGCGCGCCCGCTCCGCTGCGTGTCCAGCGGCTGCGACGGAGGAGGGGCAGCTCGCCGGCGAGCGCCGCGACGCCGAGCGCCACCAGCACCAGCGACAGCGCGCAGGCCGCCGCGGTATCGAACCCGAGCTTGAACTCGGTGAAGATCGCCACCGTGAACGTCTGGTACTGGACGATCTCAAACGCCCCGTACTCGGCCAGCAGCCCGAGCGTCACGAGCAGAGCACCGCCGAGCACCGCCGGCAGCATCTGGCGCAGCGTCACCTTCCAGAACACTCGCCACGGCCCCAGCCCGAGGCTGCGCGCGACCTCCTCGAGCGCCGGGTCCACGCCGGCCAGGCCCGCGATCGCGGGCAGGTACACCAGCGGATACAGCGACAGCGTCATGATCATCACCGCCGCCGTGTATCCGTGCAGGCCGTGGTCCAGGGAGACCCAGCCGAAGCCGATCACGAAGTCGGGGATGCCCAGCGGCAGCACCAGCAGCACCGCCCACATGCGCCGCGCCGGGATCGTCGTGCGCTCCACGCACCACGCCGCGGCCACCCCGATCACCGCGCACAGCGCCGTGCTCGCGGCCACCAGACGCAACGTGTTCCACAGCAGCACGGCGGTGTTGTGGCGGAACAGCAGGCGCGATGTTTCGCCCCACCCCGACTGCTTGGCCTCGATCACGAGGAACACG
This sequence comes from uncultured Solirubrobacterales bacterium, assembly GCA_963749285.1. Classification (GTDB taxonomy): domain Bacteria; phylum Actinomycetota; class Thermoleophilia; order Solirubrobacterales; family Solirubrobacteraceae; genus Palsa-744. The sequence continues at coordinate 618,014 of CAVVMD010000003.1, forward strand.
AGCGGCAGCAGCACGAGGCCGGCGGCCAGCGTCGCGCCGAGGATGGTCACCAGCGGCGGGCGCCGCCGGCGCGAGAAGGTGCGCGCCCACCTGCTGGCGATGCCGGGTGTGGGGGGCGCGAGCGTGTTCATCGGCTGTTGTGCATCTGAGGAGTAGTGCCCGAGTCGAGTCGTCTCAGGTCCGGATCGGGGCCAGTGTCAGCGGCGGCGATGGCCGCGGCGTCGCCGCCGGCGGGTGCGGGTGCGGGGGCACGGTCCGCATCACAACAGTCCGAGCTTCTGCTCGAGCGCGAGCGGCGCGCTGCCGTCGCCCAGTTCCGAGAGCGTGATCGGCGCCGGCTGCAGCTGGTCGAACGGGCGCAGGGCCGGCGCCGGACTGACTCCCGGGCGCAGTGGGTACTCGTAGCTGTGGCTGTGGGCGATCGCTTCCTGTCCTTCTCTGCTCACCAGGAATGCCACGAACGCCTGCGCCGCGGCCTGGTGTGAGCTGGAGCGCAGCACCGCCGCCCCGGACACGTTCAGCAGGTCGCCGGGATCGCGCGGAGCGTAGTAGTGAAGCGCTGAGTGCATGCCACCTGCCCCGACCTCGTCGCGCAGGCGAAACCAGTAGTAGTGGTTGATCAGCCCGATCGCGCTCTCGCCGTTGTTGACCTGCGCCACGACCGTCTCGTTGTCGGGGTAGATCTTGCTGTTGGCCTGCAGGCCCTGCAGCCAGCGTTCGGCGGCGGCGGCGCCGTCGAACTTGACGATCGAGGTGATCAGCGGCTGGAAGTCCGTCTCGGAGGGGGCGAAGCCGACTTTGCCTTTCCACTTCGGCGCGGCCAGTTCGAGGATCGAGCTGGGCAGCTGCGAGGGCGCGATCTGGGAGGTGTTGTAGACGAGCACCGACACGCGCCCGGAGACCCCGACCCAGTCCCCCTCCGGGGAGGAGTAGCGGGCGGGAATGGCGGCGAGGGTCGCAGGGACCAGGCGCGCGAGCAGGCCCTGCTCGCGCAGGTGTTCGAGCACGGGGGTGTTCTCCGTATAGAACACGTCCGCGGGGGAGGACGAGCCCTCCTGGACGATCTGGTTGCCGAGTTCGGCCTCGTCGTCGGAGCGCACGTTCACGTGCACCCCGGTGTGTGCCTCGAACGCGCTCACGAGCCGCGCGGTGGTCTGTTCGTGCTGGCCGTTGTACAGCGTGATCGACTGGCCTGCCAACGATCCGGGCGCGGAAGCCCTGCCACTCGAAGCGCTGGTGGCGTCTGTGGAGGAGCCGCCGGAGCCGCCGCACGCGGCGAGCGTGAGTACGGCGGCGAGTGCCACCACCACCGCGGCGGCGATCGAGAGTGTGATGTGGCGCATGTATCGGTCTCCTCTGCGGATCTCGCCCGGGGCTGCGTTGTCGTCGATACCCGATCCAGCAGATCGGGATTGCGTCGATCGGCAGGCTAGCACATGAGTTAGGGTGCCCTAACAGTGGGCGCGGGCTTGCGCGGTCAACGATGCTGAAGCGCGCGCTCGCCGAGCTGCAGGGACGACCGCGAGGCGTACACCGAAGCCAAGAGCGAGTTCGTCAGGCGACACGAGCAGCCGGGCACGATCTAGTGTCGCGATTCAAAAATTCGATGGCGTTTCTCGGCCAGCACCTGACGCCCGCCGTCGACGGCCCACGTACTACCGGTACGCAGACCGCCGCCATCGAACGTCAGATCACGACCATCCACGCGGCAAACACTCACCGAATTTTTGAATCGAGACACTCGCCCGACGACTGTGGCACCATCCGGCGGGTGACACGGCAGGCGAGCGCTGACATCCAGGCCGCGATCCTGCGGCGGGTGCGCGCGATCCCTCCTGGCTACGTCCGCACCTATGGCGACGTCTCGCCGGGCGCACCGCGCCTGGCGGGCTACGTGTTGAGTCGCACCGATGCGCGCGATGCGCCATGGCATCGCGTTGTCCGGGCCGACGGGTCGCTCGCGAAGGGAGCCCGCCAGCGGCGTCTGCTCGAAGCCGAGGCGGTCCCGTTCCGCGGTGAGCGGGTACGGCTATCGAGCGCCCGACTCGACGATTTCGACGCGGCGCCGGCGGGACCGGATCTTACGGGTCGCTGGTGCTAATGCAGGCGATCATGGGGCGAGATCGGTATAAAAAGCCCGTTGTGGGTTACCACTCCACCTATATATACCGAGCGATAGTGAGAGAAAGGAGGCGATGGGCCGCCTTCATCCAATGCTGAGACCTCAAATGGCTTGCCGCTATCGTCGATGGTCTCGGTTGATATTTTGTCACCATCGAGTACTTTCAGCGTATAGGTGTAGCGACAGAAGTGGTGGTGCGTCACTGCCACCATGTCGATCACTTGGTGTTCTCCTGGCGCAAGCGAAATAGTGGTCGTTTCAAAATAAGGCTGGGACGACACGAATCCACCAGTCGCCTTCTGCGCGATGGGATCCGGTGAGTCGAGGTTGAATTCCATCCTGGCGACTGGATTGGCTCCGGCCGTAGGGGAGTAGAAGATCGTGCCATCGAGTGGCTGTTGGCACTGTGCATTTGCGCGGATACCCAGGATCTCAACGGTGCTGCTCCGATTGCCTTCGAGTATGACTCGGGTTATCCCCAGGCGGGGATCGACTCCCCCATTGGCTATCGCCCAGCGATCAAATGGATTTGGATTTTGGACTCCATGTTCGCGTTCCAGCTTAAGCGGCCCATTGATTCTCGCAAGTGTCCCAGAGCTCAAGTGCAGCGCATCTGCAAAAACCCACGTTTCTCCCTGCAGCTCCGAGTCACGTTCAGCGATCACCTGATCGATCCTCACCGGAGGACCATCGTAGTGTCGTTGCGACAGCAGGTTCAGAACCACCCCTACGATTACACCGACGATTATACCGATCGCCACTGTCCTCACCAGCTTCTGGAGCGGGCTCGTGTGCGCAAAGAGGCGCCTCATTCAGGTGGAGCCTGTCTGACAAGCAGCGGGCAGCCATAATGATCGCCTGCGTTTGCCTCGGCGGATCTCCCGACCCTCGAGTCAACGCCCCCGACAGCATCGCTCAAAACCATAGTGTCACTCTATCTGAAGCCCTGGACCCCTAGTCAGATCGTATGGTTGGGCTGCCCCACTCTCGTGGGCGTGTGCCGCTCCTCGGCATCGAACCGCGCTGCGCCCGCGAGGGCGCTTGCCAAACGGACGCATCCCGTTCGTTACGCTCGCAAACGAGCAAACCACCCTAGAGCACCTAACAAAATGCGTGCACGTCCGGATGCGGCCCTGTGCACGGCGCGGGGCTTTGTCCTCGGATCGCGCCGTAGCACCACTACTGCCACGATCCTGCGTCCGCGCCCCGCTTGGCCCATGATCCGCCCCGGTCCGCGCCCGCATTTTGTTAGGCACTCTAAGTCTCCGAGCAGCGCTCCTCACGATCGGGGCCCACACGAACACAACTCACGGAGAACGACGACATGCAGATCATGAGAAACTCAATCGAGACCACGCCCGGACCCAGCGACTGGTTCACCGGCGCCGTCTACATCGACACCGTCGCGACGCCATCAGAGCCGTCCCGAGTGCAGGCCGCCAGCGTCCACTTCACCCCTGGTGCCCGCACCGCGTGGCACACCCACCCCAACGGCCAGACGATCTACGTCACCGAGGGCATCGGCATGTGCCAGCGCCGCAGCGGCCCGATCGAGGTCATCCGACCTGGCGACCGCGTGTTCTTCGAGTCCGGCGAGGACCACTGGCACGGCGCCGCCCCAAACCGCTTCATGACCCACATAGCGATGCAACAAGTAGACGACCAAGGCAGCCCGGTCACATGGGGCGCGCACGTCACCGACGACGAATACAACGCCGCGCCAGTGTCATAGTTCGCCGCGCGACTGCACGGGTGGAGCTCTCGACGAGCGCCAGTGGTTCGCATTGACTGCTGCGAGTGGACGCTGGCGGGCCAAGACCAAACCATCGCGCAAGGGTGGAGGCTTTGCGGCAGGCGCTGGCCGAAGTGCGTGTAGAGCCTTGCTCGTCGAATCCGATCGAAGGGCATGAGTCGCCGTGGTGTCTGGGGAGTCGGTACGCGCACCGTGCGATACCGTCGGTTGATGATCCCAAGAAGGATCGATGAACAGCAGCATGGCAGCTCGACCAGCCGAAGCATATGCGAACATGTGTTCGCATGCTCTTTGGTATCCGTCCGCTACGAACGCGAAGCTTCCACGATGCGTGGGCAGTTGCATCACGAGGACTTCGCCTGCGAATCCGTATTGGAGGTCGAGTGATGAAGCGACGCGACTGGCTGTTGCTGTTCGCTGCATACGAGGGTGCGCCAGATGGGCTCGATCCGATCCGCTTCCAAAAGGGCTTGTTCTTGTTTGCCAAGCGCGCTCGAGCGCCTGAGCGGTCGAAGTATGTATTCAAGCCCTATGACTACGGGCCGATGAGCGCAGCTATCTATAGCGATCTTGATCGTCTCGTGGATGAGGGGTTGCTTGAACGCGTATCCGTGCCCGGGAAGCAGTGGTCGCGATACAAGCCGAGCAGAGTCACGTTCCGCGAGGGACAAAGGCTCCTGGAACAGGCTGAGAATGAGAAATTGCTCGGCGCCGCCCGCGAGCTGTTCGAGATCAAGAAGGACGTGTCGGGGATGGGGTTCAACGAACTGCTGGAGCGCGTCTACGCTGACTATCCCGAGTTCGCAGTCAACTCCATCTTTCGTAGGTCCGCCTGACCGGGCCGGATCGTGTTCTGCGCGTAACCTTGATTGCAGATGACTTAGCTCTCATGACTCCCGAGAGCCGTCTGGCAGGAGCGAATGGCAGATGACGCTCATCGTCGCAGTCCGTTGTCGTGATGGAGTCATCCTTGGCTCCGATAGCCAGGAGACCCGTGGCGAGCGAGGCAGACGCCTCGCTCGCTCCACACGAAAGGTGTACGAGCCGCACCCCGGATTCTTGCTTGCTTGGGCCGGTGCACAAGACGTGGCACAAGGCTTCGCCCTACGCCTTGAGCGCGCTGACGATATGTCCCCCAATGCAGATCGCCTTGACATCAAGGGTCGGCTTCATGCGATTCTCGCTGACGTGCGCAAGGATCCGAGCGTCGAAGGGCGAAGTGACAACGTCGAATTCCTCGTCGCGTGGTGGTCCCGACAAGAGAATAAGCCGGTCGCACTTCGTCTCCTGAGCGGCGGAGCGGGCGAGTGGGTGAGCGACTGGGAGTTTGGAGGAATCCGTCTTGGAGTCGAGCGCGCGGGCTTTGCAGTGGGCGCGATGCGTTACATCGATCCAGGTGCTTTGACCCTCGAGCAGGCCAAGATCGTGGCTCTCAAGGTGCTACGCGACACGATCGAAACCAGCGTCGAAGGCATCGGTGGTCGCGTCCAAATGGGGGCTGTGCGAGAGAGTGGTCTCGAAGTAATAGAAGAGGCGGACATGCGAGGTCTACACGACACTGTCGACCTGTGGGAGGCTCAATGCATTGAACTCCTACTCGGGAGTACTGCATCTCCTTCTGCCAGCGAGACCCCAGACCGCGGTGTCCGCCCGCCAAGCTGACGAGGTATACATCAATCGCGAGGCTCGCAATAAGACAAGCCGAGCAGGTTGAAGGTCGATGGGCACAGCCACGGCTCAGTCAATTCGTTGCCACCGGCGTCGATACATACGGCGCATTGGCCGCCCACTAACGTAGTTGACGATCTCAAGCTCAAAGCCATCGCAGCTCTGATCTAGTGGTTCATCCGGCAGGTTCGTTGGTTCGTTGTGACCATCGGCCGAATCAAAAAGAACGACTCACTTGCCCGCGTGGAGTCCCCTAATGACGGTTCCCACGGCACTCAAGAGGATGTCCGGATCGTCGTGGAACTTCGGCGGCGGTCCTCACGGGTTGATGGTCAAACGGTAACGGGTTCGGTCTGCTCCGGACGGTCGATGTTCTTGTTGGCGTCGAGCATGGTGTGTCGTTCGATCGCGGTGATGAGCTTGGCGAGGTCGCGGTAGCCGATGATCCGTCGGAATTGCTGCTCGGCGACGAGCATCCCGGCGGCGGTCCAGCGCTTGCGCATGTCGCCGTCCTGCCAGCGCTTGACGTTTCGCTGGGTGTGGCGGACGATCTCGATCATGCTCTCGCAGGGGTTCGTGGAGCACAGCGTCTTTTGCGAGCTGACCGCCGATCCCGAGTCGCATCAGTGTCAGTGTCTCGGTCATGCCCTCCTGCAGCGAGGCCGCGGCGTCGGGCCACGTGCGGTCGAGCTCTGAGGCGAGCAGCTCGAGCCGCTGCTCAGCGAGGTCCGGGTCCTCGAGCGCCCACGCGCCGCGGATCCTGGCCAGGACCTGGGGACGGTCCCGTTCGGGGAGCAGGTCGCAGACATTGCGCTCCTTGTGGCGGTGACACCGGTGCACCAGCGCGTGCTCGCCGAACACGTCCTTGATCGCGCGGTGCAGCGCCTTCCCGCCGTCGATGACGAACAGGATCGCCTGCTCGGGATCGAGGCCGCGGTCGATGAGGTCGGCCAGCAGCGTCCGGGCGAGCGTGGCGTTCTCGGTCGAGCCCTCCCACAATCCGAGCGGGATCTTGAGACCCTCGGTGCTGATCCCGAGCGCAACGACGTGCGTGCGGTCAGCGATCTGAAGCCCGTCGAGCATCATCACCGCCAACCGCACGTCATCCAGCCGGCGGCCCATCAGCTCCCCCAGCGCGGTCCGTGTCCGCTCGATGAACAGCTCCGAGACCGTGCTCTTGCCTGTCGATGCGCTGGCCTGCTCGACCTCCTCGCCGACCGGCTCACCCACGACCGCGAACCGGCGTGTGGAGACGCCGGCGAGCATCCGGTCCATCACAGCCCTTGTGAGCGGGTCGCGGTCGGCGAAGTGCTCATATGTCGCGAGCCCCAGCTCGCGCTCGTCGTCGGCGGTGCGCACACGCGGCCGGTCGACCTTCACGCACCGGCCACCCAACGTCATCGACCCGTCCTCGTGGCCGTGGCGCTTGGCGACACGACCAGGATTGTGCTTGCCCTTCGGCCCGACGACCTCATCGACCTCGAGCTCCATCAGCTCATGCACAACACCGAGCCCGACGCCAACGCTCAGCGCGAGCAATCCCTCCTTCGCCGCCCCGACGAGCTCGCCGAGCGCCTCCTGGATTTGCGGTGGGAGCGGACTCCCGGCGGCCCCCACGGCCGTGACGACCTGCGGTCCAGATACCTTCTTCATGGCGGTTCCTCCTGTCCCCTCGGACTTGGTTGACGCCCCGAACGCTCCCCAACAGAGCGGACAGGACGGGAGGACCGCCAATCAAAGTTCTACGAGACCTCGGACAACCTCGCACTCAAGACGAGACCAACCAGGAACGTCACCGCGCCCATTTCCTCTAGGTGGAGCGACCGCTGTGCTCACGGTTGGCCTTGGCTTCCCGTTCCTCTGCATCCTGGCCTTCCGCGTCCTTGCGGTTCGCATTGACTTCGACTACATGGAGCCAGCCAACCTCAAGTCGAACCGCGTCGCGCGGCTGCCTGGCGGGCGGCTGTCGCTTGACAGCTGACAAAACGCACGGCGACAGCTTGTTGTTTGTGCCTAGCGCTTTATGCGGCCTCGCAGAGAAAAGAGCCCGAGGCCGAAGCACAGCGGACCAGCAAGCTTGGTAAAGACATAGATGGCCTGGCCTGCCAACGACAGTTCGGCTTCGGGCGCACGAAGCAAGCTGACGCTGCCCTGCAAAGCGAACAGTGTTGCACGCCCATAGGAGGTATGTGCATCGAACCCCCACTGGGCGAATGCGAGTGCGGCCAAGCCGATGACAGCCGCGAAAGCGAAGAATGCGCGACTCGCTCTCAGCCCGTATCCGACAAGCGCCCAGTAGAGCGTGAGGACTACGTGGGTAGCGCGGTCGTCAGTCTCCTGGCCTCCCAGATTCCTGGGATCTACCGACGATAGTCGCCGCATCTCCATCTCGCCGTAATAGAAGTCAGCCGCCCCGGGCTCGTCCTTGCGATCCTCAAATCCCTTGCGCAGCGCGCGGTAGAGCGACGCGATTCGAGCCGGGTCGAGAACTTCTGCCTCCGGCGTGATCCACGAGCCAAGCTTGCATTGTGGCGGATACCAGCTCCTCGCACGGTCTGCGGACCGCTTTCGCTGCCTTGGTTGTCTGTAATCGTCGGAATTAGGCCGGCTGGCTCTCCATTGGTGCTCCTCGGCGAGTGTGCGCCGGCGAGCATATCGCCAATGGTGGGGTTGCAGGGCGAAACGGCAATCGGCCTCTATTCTGAGCTGGTCGAGGCCATGGGCGCCAAAGAAGTAGCATCCGCTCAAGTCGACGTTGCCAAGCGCTAGGCGTTCAACATTGGCCTGGCGCAACGACAAGAGCCGTGGTCGGGGGTTGGCGTCCAGTTGTCGATCGACATGACAGAGTTGCGCGCATCCATCATCGGTTTTGGGAAAGTCGCCTACGCCCACCAACCGTGACCGCTCCACGAAGTTCGCACGGTCAAGGGTGATCTCGGCCCAGCGTATGTTGAGGTCGGCGCCCCACCCAAAGCGGCTGCCCTTGCATGAAAGGCGTGGCACACTCGCGTCTAGTTGCATTCCTTGTGCGAAGTCGACACGATCGAAGCTCAGCAGACCCGACCCGACGACCGGCCCGAGCGTGATACGCACGCGAAAGGCAGCCCCGTCGAATATCGTGCTACCTCCAAATTGCGCCCCGGCGAAGCGGACCTCATCTGCAAACTGTGATTCACAAAATTCGGTTTCGCCCGAGAACTGGGCGTCAACGAATCTGGCGACGCCCGAGAAGTGCGCTTTCGAAAAGTAGGCATGATCCAGAAACAGCGCTTCGGTGAAGTCGGCAGCCTCGGAGAACGTAGCTCCTTGGAAGCTGGCGTGGTTGGAGAATTGCGCGCCCACGAAATCCGCTTCGCCAGAGAACTGCGTGTCGTGAAAACCCGCTGGACCGGAAAACTGTGCCTTTAGAAAGCCAGCCTGGCTCGTAAATTTCGCGTCCTGGAACATCACGCGGCGGGCGAACTGGGCATCGGTGAAGTTCGCTACGTCTGAAAATCGTGCGTTTGCGAAGATGGCTCCACTGGAGAATTGCGTATTGCTGAAATCGACTGATCCCGAGAAGTGTGTTCCGTCGAAGTCGGCGAGACCCGAGAACTGCGCCCCTTCAAAGCGCGCATCCTTAGAGAATGTCGCCCCGCGAAAGTCAACGTCCCCGCAGAATCGCGCCCCGTTGAAGCTCGCTTGCTCGCAGAACTTCGCGTCCCGGAAGTCGACATCGCCCAAGAATCGGACATCTGTGACGTCAATCCCACTCGGGGACTGCACCGCACTGACGGCGGACCCCGGCAACCAGATCTTGCCCTGTGCAACGCCGAGCGCATTGCACAGAGAAGTCGATAGCTCGCCGCTGATAGCGACGCCCCGAGCGTCGAGGCGACCTCCGTCGCGCAAGTGCTCGACCTCGTCAGCCCACTCGCTATCGGCGAGATGCGCAAGACAGTGTCGTCCTTGGATGCGTACGCCGCCGCATTTGTCGCATGGTTGCCAAGCTGTCACGGCCGGAGATTCTGTTGATGGCACCGGATGCGACATCCAGGCTGACCAACACGGCACCCATGATGGTTCGACCACCGTTGGGGACGGCCTGAGGATCTCCCTGCAAATCAAGGTCGATGGAGCCAGCCGGGATCGAACCGGCGACCTCGTGCTTGCAAAGCACGCGCTCTCCCAGCTGAGCTATGGCCCCAGGTCCTCTGAGTGTAGGGGAGGCTGCACGGGTAGACATCGCAGCATGACGAGAAGATCGCTGCGCCCGTCTCGCGGCGAAGCGTCTCGGGCGGGGATGTCTATTTGTCGAAGTCGAAGTCCCGTGGCGGGCGCTGCTCGAACCACAGCCGCTCCTGCTCGGGGGTGTCGCGCAGGAAGTCGGGGGTCTCCTCCAGGACGTCCTCGACGGGCTCGCCCTGATGGTCCTCGTCCGACTCGCCGTCGTGCGGGTCGTCCGGCTGCTCGCCGGCACCGCCTGACTCGCCGTCCCCAGGCATCTCCCATTCGAGTGAGTCATCGGCTGCGCCGTGCTCCGTTGCGCCCCCTGCCAAGGGTCGGTCCCCGACCGGGGTGCCATCGCCACCGGATTCGTCTCCCAGCACCGTGCGCATGTCCAGCTCGGCGGTCTCCTGTCCCACGTTTGAGAAGGCTTGAGCCTGACCTGGCTGGGATGCCTGCCCGAGATCGCCCTCCACTGAATGAGCGTCTTCGACGGCAAGGCCAGCGCCGGCTGCGACATCGCCGTCCGCGTCCACCGGCTCGCCTCCGCGAACGGACCCAATCGCCTCGCGCTCCTCGCGGGCTACCAGTCCCGGATCGGCGCCTCGCAGGCGCTTGAGCTCCAGGTGTTCGCGGATGGCGTCATCGAGCAGTCCCATGCGCCGGCACACCATACTGCGCCGGCCACCCGTTCCTCGCTGTCCGCCTCAAAGAGGAGGCGCTTGCCTCGCACCCGTGTCGCGATCACGCCACTACACTTGCAAAGTCCGCCCGCCCATCAAGCGGGCGCATGGGGCTATAGCTCAGTTGGGAGAGCGCCTGGATCGCACCCAGGAGGTCGCGAGTTCGAGTCTCGCTAGCTCCATTTCTAAAGATCCCTGCAAATCAGCGGTTTACGGCGAGGACCGGGGATCGCCTTGCGGGGGACTTTTTCGGCTGGTGGGCCAAAATCGCGGTGTCTTGCTGCGTTTCCGGTCCGTAGAGGGTGCTCCGGGCGCCTGTCAGGAGCGCGTCGAAGGCCGCGCCGTGCTCGCGCTTGCTGCGGTCCAGCAACTGGTTGTAGACGTCGAGGGTCATCTTGGCGTGGGCGTGCCCGACCTGGCTCTGCACGAACGGGATGTCGAAGTCGGTGGCCAGCAGCATGATCGAGACGTAGGTCCGCCGCAGCGAGTGGGGCGTGATGTGCGCCAGCGGCGGAAGACCCCGCTCGGTGAGCCGTCGACTCGCGAGCTCGGCGACTGGGGCGAGGAGATCCTGGCGTACGTTGCCCTCGTTCCAGCGAGCGCCCTTCGCCGTGCAGAACAGCGGCGTGTCCGGCGTGGTCGGGTAGCCGCGGCGGATCTTCTCAGCGCGATGGGCGAGCAGCTCGTCGCGCAGGGCCGGGGTGATCTCGACGTGCCGGATGCCCGTTTCGGTCTTGCTGTCGGGTATCCACAACCGTGAGCTGTTGGGGTCGTGCAGGCGCACCTCGCGTTCGGTGAGATCGAGGGCCTCGGAGATCCTTGGGCCTGCGTAGCCGAGAACCGCGCAGAGTGCGCGCCATCCGGTCCGGCTGTTCTCGCCGCGGTAGGTCTTGCCCTGCGCGAGCAGCGACATCGCGGCGCTGCTCAACCCGTACTCTTGGCGTAGCGCGTACTGAGTCTCGCCGCCTGCCAGACGCGCTCGTATCTGCTCCGCCTGCTCTTGGGTGAGCTTCGCGCGTTCGTTGAGCACGGGCGTTACCTCGAGCTCTCGCGCGGCGTCTAGCAGCGCAACGAGCTGGTCGATCTCAAGGAATGTGCGGTTGGGCTTTGGTACGCGGACGCGCAGACGCTTTGACCTGGCGGGGTTGTCCGGGCGCAGCTCGTCTTCGACGGCATCCTGGAGGATCTGGCCGAGCAGCGCCATAATGCTGCGTATCGAGCGCAGTGACAGCGGCTTGCGCGGCTGGCCGTTCTCGTAGGTCGGCTTGCCGCCTGCGTCGATCAGGACGCGCAGTGCCTCGCTGTCGGCGAACAGCTTGCCGCGAAAGCGCTCGCAGTCGCGCTTGGTGATCTTCGCCACGGGCTTGCGTGCGAAGAACGGCAGCAGGTGCGAGAGGCTCCACAGGTAGTGCTCGCGTGTGGCCTCAGCCGGGGGCCGTTCGCCGAGCTCACCGCTGCATCGTCGCCTGAACCATTCCGAGGCGTACTCGTGGAATGTGATGTCGGTCGTCGTGGGGGCGACATCGGCCAAGGGGGCGGGTTCGTAGCGTTTGAGTACCTCCTCGATCGGCATGTCGGCGCGGAGCAGGACACGGATGTTCTCCATCTCCCGGCGCGCGCGTACTTCTGTCCAGCCATCGACGTCGCGGCCGAACATAACGCGGTAGCGTCCGCCGTTATGGCGCAGGCGGCCACGGATGCTCGTGGTGCCGTCGCCCAGCGGCTTGGGTTCGATGGTTCCAAAGGCGTGCGCCATCACACGACCCCCGTTTTTGTCGTGTGGACGTTGGCGCCGCTCGCCCGTTCAGTGAGCGTGGCGTGGCGAACGTTCGTATTGGCGGGCAGGGCGTGTGTGGTGCTCATGTCGGACTCCTTTTGCTCGTGAGGCACGAGGGAGTCCCGAGGGCTGCCACCAGACCACCCCGCCCGGGCGGGTTCGGTCGAGAGGCGTGTAATACCGTGGGAGCTGCATGAAGGGCTTCTCCTTCGTGCCGGCCCCCGGCTGTTGGCTCAGCGCGGGGGCACTTGACGTGGTCGAGCCCCATTGTACCTCGCTGCCCGCCAGGATCCAAGTCCCGCGCGAGCATCAGCGACGCCCTGCGGAGAGCGGTCTCTGCCCGCGAATAGGCAGCAGGTCGCTCCCAGCGATACGACACCGACGGGGACGCGATGACGGCGGCCTGCCGTCTCGCTTTCGCGGTGCTGACTGATCGCGCGAGCGCAGCGCAGCCGTGGCCTCGGCTACATCAAACCGGAGCCTCGCGCGAACGCCACGCCCGAGTCGGATGGCTCCCAACTCGTGGGCGTGTTCATAGACCGTGCTCCTTGAGATCCCAAGCATTCGAGCGAGTTCTTGCGCGTCGACAAACCCACGGCCGCCATCGTCCTGCTCTCGGAGCAATTCGACAACGCGTGCGGCGATTGCCTCGACTGACTCACGGGTGATAGCGACGGCGACGCCGGCCTGGGGACGATCGGTATCCCAACAGCGATCACGGCGAGGGTCACCGCGGCAACGCGAGGCGCTCGCAGCTGCCCGCCGAACCGGACCCGCCCACGGGCGGGCAGCACGACCGTCACGGCATCATTGGCCCTCTGGACCTCGGGCTCGACCTGTATGTCGAAGTCGCCGCCGCCCGGCGGGTCGCCAAGGCGCAACGTCGTCCAGCAATCCTCAACACCGCGCTCCAAGCGGCCCCGGCTGTCGTAGATGTTGTCCTCGGGAAGGGTCTCCACAAACCTTAAGCACCGCAGACCCCGAAACGGGGTCATGTAATTTGGTTGGGCCTGCTGGGGCCCAGGGATGTGGGCTGGCCGTCGCGACCGGAGTCCGTTAGGGCAAGGTACTGCGGCAGCTATGTAGTGGTGTCCGGTGCCCCGTGAAGGGTGTGGCAAGCGACGGGATGACTCGTTAAAACGGGTGGTCCCTGTTTCTGGTGCCTTGTGTCGGGATTTGTCTCTCCGCTTGCCACGGACGCGCCATGACTTCATAGAAGCGTGCTTTATCGCCCGACATGGCTCTGTCTGGCCGGGCTCAGTGGACTCGGCGAGGACGAAGTTCTGGGTCGGTATCGAGGGCGCTGGCAGTTACGGTTAAGCAGTTCTCACGCCGCATCCTGTATACCGTTGCGCAACGTCCCACCCGATCTGTTGAAGGGAGCACCGTGCCAGACTTTCTCGCCGAGAAGCGCAAAGAGATCAGCGACCGGCTGAAGGAGCTAGGTCCGCTTGTAGCGGAATATCAGCGTCTACAGGAGGCTGCCGAGGCGCTCGAAGGCATACCCGCAGCCTCACCGAATGGGACGCTTGCCGCTGCGCCGCGGGCGTCCGCCCGCAGGCCGGGCCGAGCGCGCGACTCGAAGTCTGCCGCGAGAGCCGCTCCCGCCCGCAAGCGTAGGCCGGGACGGCGCAAGGGGACCGGCAAACGCGCTGGCGAAGCGTTTACGATCATCCAAGAGCAGCCAGGTATCACGATCCCCGACCTCGCCGCCCGCATGGGCATCAAGCAGAACTACCTCTACAAGGTGCTTCCCCCGTTGGAAGAGGCCGGATCGATAGTCAAGCAGGGCCGAAGCTGGCATCCGAAGGAGCCCGTCTACGCCGCAGCGTAGACAGCGGTCACTCGACCGCCTGCGAACATTCGCTATACGTTGTAGTCGTGGTTGGAGGTTGCTCGTATGCCTGAGTTGGTGTTGAGGTTGGAGGGTGTTGTTCGGGGGTTTCGGCGTGGGCGGGATCGCTGGCGGGTGCTCTCTGGGGTGTCGTTGACGGTCGCGGCGGGCGAGTTTGTTGGTTTGCTTGGTGGGCGGGGTGAGGGCAAGACGACGCTGCTCGAGGTCGCGGCGGGCGTGGAGGTACCCGAACACGGGAAGGTGTGGTTTGAGGGTCGCGATTTGGCGTCCTGCTCGGATGACGAACGTTCGGATCTGCGCGGCGATCGGATTGTGTGGATGCCCCGTGAGGACTTCTGCGAGTTCGTGGTCCTAGATTACGTCGCTGTGCCGTTGGGAATGGGTCGGGGTATTGGGATGCGTTCTGCGGAGGATCGGGCGTTGGAGGCGTTGAAGCGGGTCGGAGTCGAGCATTGCGCGGAGCGTAGTTGGGAGGATTTGTCCGATTGGGATCGGCTGCTCGTGACGTTCGCGCGGGGGTACGCAGCTCGCCCGCGGCTTATGGTGCTCGATGACCTGCTGGATGCGCATGGGGCAGGCGGTACGCGCGAGGCGGGGGAGCTGCTGCTGAGTTTGGCTCGGGAGCTTCGGTGTGGTGTGTTGGTTGGTGCGTCGGACCTGGGGGCGCTACTGGTCGCCGATCGTGTGCTGCACTTTGACGGAGAAGGCGGCATCAGCACCAGACCCCAACCCCGCAACGTCATTGACTTCCCCGATGCTGCGCAGGCAGGTTAACGCCGAGCGTTTCGTCTGCCGGGGCAAGCGACGCTTGTGGTGGCACGCGTTCTGCTGCCGTTCTGGAAGCTGAAGTTGGCCGCGAACGGGAAGCCTCCGCGCGGGCAGCTCTTGGGGAGCACGATCCCCTTCGGGTTGTAGGGGACGCGCCGGCCGCGAATCTGTTCGTAGTAGGTCAAGTTCAGCGGTCCGATCGTGGAGTTCAGTCGCACCACTGCGGCGTCGGGTGCTTCGGGGACGCTTTGCACGGGCGGCAGGGTGGTGTTCAGGCTTCCGCCGAATGGCGGCGGCGCGGTCGCTACGACCGCTGGGAAGACGAGCTGCGTGGAGATGGGTTCCTCACCGTTTGCGTAGAACAGGAGCGCGAGTTGACCGTTGCTGACGGGTGCAGAAAACGTCTCTGTGGTGGCCGTCTCGTGGACGATGATTGGACCGAAGGGCACCTCGACGAGCGCTGAGCCGAATCCCATACGCGAGTCGGCCGGGCAGCCTCCCGGCCCCAGGGCTTCGAGGGTGGCGGGGAGGCAGCTTTCGATCCCGAGCCCGCTTGTGCCGATCCCGAGGTTCGCGGGATACTGCAGGTTGATCTCGGTCAGCGGGGAGGGCACTCCGCCCTTTGCCCCGGTGATCTGGAAACCGAACACGATTGTCGTGCCGGCTCCCAGGCGCTCCGGGGTGAGCCGCACGTCTAGTTTCGCCGTCTGGACCGCCCATGCCGTGCCGGACAGGAACGCGCAAACACAGGCTACGGTGGTGAGGGCTAGGACTCGATGCACCGCAGTCGCTCCGAGCGCGGGCCGCTAGTAGTGCAGCGTTCCGCGGGTTTGGACTACCAGCGCGAAGGTCTTGCGGTTCACGGTGCCGTAGAACCCGCCGGTCCCGTGCGCGTGCCGATAGCGCCCGGTCCCGCTCGTAACTTCCATCGTGCCGCCGAAGCTCGAATACAGGCCGGAGGAGTGCAGGGCGCCTGATCCGTGCCCGTTGAGCGTCCCGCCGCCTCGCGGGTAGAGCGTGAACGTGGTCTTGATGACCGCGCCGATGTTGAATTGGGCTCGCACCGACCCCGGGAGGGTGCCTGTCGTCGGCCCCACCTCGATCAAGTTGGAGCCCGATTCGCCGATCAGGTGCAGGTGCCCTTCATCGTTGGCGGTCAACGACCGCGCGGCCCAAGCGCCCGGGGCAGGCCGTGAAGCCGCCAGGGCCGTGCCCGCGACACTGAGGAGAGCCAGCACGGCGACGACCGCCACCGGCGCTCGTTGTATCCGACCGGCCTGGGTTCCGCTCAGCCGAGCGCGGGGCCCACGATGGACGTGGCCTGACGAGGTGCCCGCGACGGTCTGGTACCCCTGTTTGGGCGGCCAGTACGGCGGTTCCTTGGGAGGCTGAGTTGTCCTTGTTTGTTTCCGACTAAAGGGATCTTGCAGTCTACGCGGATTGTTCATAGCCAGACTTTCTGTCTACTGTTGTCGGCAAAGTCGAACTGTTCAGCAAGACCGTACAACATGCAGGGGTTTTGGCTAGGATTCGGGGCCGCTGATGCCACCTGCGAAGGGCGAACTCACTGCCACCAAGGCAATCCTCGGACTGTTCGTCACCGAACCTAGTACGACCAAGAACATCAGGGCTCGGCTGCGGCGGGAATTCCCTCACGCCGTATGGTCTGCGTCCATCGTGAGCACCACGATTCCGGCTCTCGTTGGGCAGGGCTTGATCGTCCTAGTCCGCGAGGGCAGCAAACCATCGGAACACTTCTACGAAGCAACAGAAAAGGGCATCGCGGAGTTCAGACGGTGGATGGCCGAGTCTCCGAGGGCACCCTCGCCGCTGCGCGATTCCTTCGTCGTATGGATCGCAAACTCGAAAGAAGATGAACTACCCGAGCTGCTCACGGCTGTTCGTGA
Source organism: uncultured Solirubrobacterales bacterium (assembly GCA_963749285.1). GTDB lineage: Bacteria > Actinomycetota > Thermoleophilia > Solirubrobacterales > Solirubrobacteraceae > Palsa-744. The sequence continues at coordinate 634,753 of CAVVMD010000003.1, forward strand.
GAAGGAGGAGGAAGCGTACGCCGAACTCGACGCGGCTCAGCGACGCCTGCGCATCGAGCGGGACCTGGGGAGCCTCGGCCGAGCGAATGGGTCGGACTGGAACGGCAGGATGCGATACGCGGTCCTCAGCCACATGGCGGCCGCTTGGAACGCTCGGGTCGAACTCGCCAAGAATATGCGGCTGAACTTGACGCAGGGTCATCACAGGCACAAAAGGCTGCCGCAGGACGACGATGCCTGAGTTGGTGTTGAGGTTGGAGGGTGTTGTTCGGGGGTTTCGGCGTGGGCGGGATCGCTGGCGGGTGCTCTCTGGGGTGTCGTTGACGGTCGCGGCGGGCGAGTTTGTTGGTTTGCTTGGTGGGCGGGGTGAGGGCAAGACGACGCTGCTTGAGGTCGCGGCGGGCGTGGAGGTACCCGAACACGGGAAGGTGTGGTTTGAGGGTCGCGATTTGGCGTCCTGCTCGGATGACGAACGTTCGGATCTGCGCGGCGATCGGATTGTGTGGATGCCCCGTGAGGACTTCTGCGAGTTCGTGGTCCTAGATTACGTCGCTGTGCCGTTGGGAATGGGTCGGGGTATTGGGATGCGTTCTGCGGAGGATCGGGCGTTGGAGGCGTTGAAGCGGGTCGGAGTCGAGCATTGCGCGGAGCGTAGTTGGGAGGATTTGTCCGATTGGGATCGGCTGCTCGTGACGTTCGCGCGGGGGTACGCAGCTCGCCCGCGGCTTATGGTGCTCGATGACCTGCTGGATGCGCATGGGGCAGGCGGTACGCGCGAGGCGGGGGAGCTGCTGCTGAGTTTGGCTCGGGAGCTTCGGTGTGGTGTGTTGGTTGGTGCGTCGGACCTGGGGGCGCTACTGGTCGCCGATCGTGTGCTGCACTTTGACGGAGAAGGCGGCATCAACACCAGACCCGAATCCGGCAACCCGGCTAGCCTCGTGGATCTGCGCGATCGACGCCGTGCCAGCGGCTGAAGGGGCGCGGCGTGCTTCTGGAAATCTGGGATCTTGTTAAGCAGTACGAGCTCGGCGAGGCCGAGCCGATCCTCGCTATTGACGGCGTAACCTTGACCGTTGCACCGGGAGAGTTCGTCGCTCTGTACGGCCCCAGCGGCTCGGGCAAGTCGACGCTGATTGACCTCCTCGCCGGGGCGGGGCCACCGGACAGCGGCACGATCCGCTTCAAGGGCAAAGACCTCGCCGCCATGTCCGAGGATGAGATAGACAACTACCGACTGGCCCAGCTCGGGGTGATCGGCGCGCCGGAGAACCTGACTGAAGGGGCTCTTGCGATCGAGGAGGCTTCGTTGCGCCTGGCGCTGACCGATACCCGCAACTCGGAAAGCGGGATCGTCCCGCTGATGGACAGGCTCGGTCTCGGTAGCCGGCTGCGTCACCGAACGGAGGAGCTGTCGATGGGCGAGCGCCAGCGGGTGATGATCGCGCAGGCACTGTCAACCAAACCCGAGCTCGTCCTCGCTGACGAGCCGACCGGGAACCTCGACACGGAGAACTCCGAGAACGTGCTGCGCCTCCTGCGGGAGATTTGCGACGAGCGCGGAGCGTCACTGGTGCTCGCCACTCATGATCCCCAGGCAGCCAGGTTTGCCGCACAGGTCCACGAACTACGCGACGGTCACCTCCAGGAGTACAGGCCAGGTCACGTCCTGGTCCCCGCCGACTCGGCTGGGCAGCCCGCATGACACGGCGACGGGTGAGCTGGCAGAACTTGCTGTACCTGTATCGGGCACGCCAGCGGGCGAGAAACGTCGTGGTACAGGACACCTTTGCGATAGCCGGCCTCGCGGTCGGCGTGGCCTTGCTGTTCGCAAGCCAGGTCGCCTCTACCAGCCTGTCCCGCTCGGTTCAGCGGCTCAGTAATCAGCTCGTCGGCAGCGCGCAGTACCAGCTCGATGCGAGGGGCCCGGCCGGCGTCAATGAACGCCTGCTCACCGAAGCTCGGAGCATCCCCGGTGTCAAGGTCGCGTTGCCCGTCCTTGAGCAGCAGGCGCAGGTGATCGGCCTGAACGGGCAGCAGCGCTCTGTTGACCTGATCGGGACCGATCCGAGGTTCGCGCACTTCGGGGGACCATTTCTGCGGAGGTTCAGCGGAGCGCTGCTCGCCAAGCAGAGGGTTATCGCGCTACCGGACCCGATCGCGAGCGCGATCGGCGCGGGGGCGTTCCAGACGATCAAGATTCAGGTCGGCTCCAAGGTGGTCCCGACGCTGCTCGGAGCGACACTCGGTACGGCCGACATCGGGGGCCTGGTCGACAGTCCCGTCGCGCTCGCGCCGGTCGCCTACGCGCAGCAGCTCACGGGGACGACAGGACGCATCACCCGCATCTTCGTCCAAGCCATGCCAGGACGTGACCATGAGGTGCAAATGGGCCTGCGTCGCGTCGCGGCGAGCGCCCATGTAAACGTTGAGCCCGCCGACTTCGACGCCCGGCTGTTCGCCGTCGCGGCGTTGCCAGAGAACCAGGGTGAGACTTTGTTCTCGGGTATCAGCGCGATCGTGGGATTCCTGCTCGCGATCAACGCCATGCTGATAACCGCACCGCGTCGACGGCGGCTGATCGCGCACGTTCGTCGTCAGGGCGCGAATCGCTACATGGCGCTGCAGTTCCTCTTGTTCGACGCGCTCGTCCTCGGGGTCATCGCGTGCGTGGTCGGTCTGGCGTTCGGTGACCTGTTGTCGATAACCTTGTTCCGCTCAACGCCCGGCTACCTGTCGTTCGCCTTCCCGGTCGGATCGGGCCGCATCGTCACTTGGCAGTGTGTTGTGGAGGCAGTCGCTGCTGGGATGCTCGCGGCGTGTGCAGGCGTGCTCTTGCCGCTGCGCGATTTGTTCATGCGTCCCCAATGGCGTGGCGCGCTGAGCCATCGCACGTGGGTCATCGGCCGCACCGCGCTAGGAATAACGGGCTTTGCTGTCACGACCCTCATCCTCATCTTCCACCCTGCCAGCTCAAACCTCGGAAACTTTACGCTGATCGTCGCTTTGCTGTGCCTGCTGCCATTCGAGTTCAACTGGGTTGTGGCGGTGTTCGCGCAGCTGCAGCCGACCTTCAACCGGCCGTCGCCGCGCGTGACGCTCACTCACCTACGTGTCCCGAAAACTCGTGTCCGGTCACTGGCGATCATCGCGACCGCCGCGGTTGCCTGCTTCGGTGTCGTTTCCATCCAGGGCGCCCAGCGCAACCTCCAGCGCGGCCTGGATGCCTCAGCACGCGGTATCGACTCGGGCGCGAACATTTGGGTCACGCCACGCGGGGAATCAAACGCCTTCGCGACAACACCATTCACTGACCCCACCGCGCCGTCCGCACTCTCTCACCTCCCTGGAGTTCGCAGCGTCAGCGAATACCGTGGGAGCTTCCTTAGCTGGGGCGACAGGCGCCTTTGGATATTGGCTCCCCCATCGTCCAGCGCACAGATGATCCCCCCGAGCGAGATCGTCTCCGGCAACCTCGCGCTCGCCGAGACGAGGCTCCGCGAAGGTGGTTGGGCCGTCGTATCCCGCGAGCTGGCCGCCGAACGCGGCCTGCACGTCGGGGAGGCGTTCGTGCTGCCCTCACCAGAACCCAGGACACTCCGGGTCGCGGCGCTGAGCACGAACCTTGGATGGCCTCCGGGGGCCGTCATCCTGAACTCACAGGACTACGCAAGCGCGTGGGCCACCAGCGAACCGAGCGGCTATGAGATCGACACCGAGCCGGGGGCGCAGCCCGCAACGGTGCGACGCGAGGTTCAGCGGGCGCTCGGACCGAGCACGGGCCTTGAGGTAGAAACATCCAGCGAACGGGAGCAGCGCCACTTCTACCTCGCGCGCCAGGGCTTGTTGCGACTGACCGAGATTCGTTTCCTAGTGCTGATAGCCGCGATGCTCGCGATAGCGGGCGCGCTGGGGTCGCTGATCTGGCAGCGCCGTAGTTACATCGCGTTCGTCAGGGTCCTCGGGTTCCGAAAGCCCGTACTCCAACGGTGGCTGCTGTGGGAGGGCGCGATCCTGCTCGGTGTGGGATGCTGGACGGGAGCGGTGTTCGGTGTTTATGGGCAGCTCCTGATGAGCCATGCGCTGGCGAGTGTTACGGGGTTCCCAACCTCGTTCGGTGTCGAAGCGCTCGTGGCGCTCACCACCTTCGCTATCGTCGGTGCGGGTGCCGTTGCGGTCGTGGCGCTCGCGGGATATCTCATTGTGCGTGTACGGCCACGAGCAGCCCGCCCGGCTAGCTAACCTCCGCGCCCGACCGACACCGGCCTCGCTCTCGGCACGTCAGCTGCGTGTCGTCAGCCAAGCGGCTGCTCGCGAGCTGACCTGGACGCTGCCTGCCGTCGCCCGCGAGGTTCGCCAGTGGCGCGCGTTGGCGAACGCCATCCCAGACAGGATGATCCGCGAGGACGCTTTGGCTTCGCTGGCCCACAAGCGCGGCCATATCGACGGCGCCGCACTGTTCTGCATCCTCGTCCCCCGCCGGGATTCCAATCTGCTGCGGCTGCTTGTCGCCTACGAGATCATGTGGGACTTCCTGGACTCGGTGAACGAGCGAGTCGGCGCCCGCGACCAGGTCAACGGCCGTCAGCTGCACCTCGCGTTGGTCGAGGCGCTGGACCCCGACCTGCCGGTATCGGACTACTATCGCCATCACCCGTGGCGCGAAGACGGCGGCTACCTAGAAACGCTTGTGTGTGTCTGCCGGGATGCGTGTGCCCGTCTACCGTCTTATGAGACGGCCCGCCCGCTGTTGATCCGGGAGGCGTGGCGCGCACAGGTGCTTGGGATCAATCACGAGCTCGATCCCGCGCGTCGCGACCGGGCGCTGCGTGAGTGGGCGCGACGAGAGTGGCCCGCCGGACACGAGGCAAGCTGGTACGAGTTGACAGGCGCCGCCAGCGCATCGCTGACTGTTCACGCGCTGTTCGCGCTCGCCGCTCAGCGCCGTGCCGACCCTTTGGAGATCACGAGTGTCCACCGCGCGTATAGCCCCTGGATATCGGCGGCGACGACGATGCTCGACAGCTACGTCGACCAGGCCGAGGACACACGCAACGAAGACCACAGCTACGTCGCGCACTACCCGACCGGCGATGTCGCCGTGCGACGGGTCGGCGAACTCGTCTCGCGATCTGCCCGAGAGGCGAGCAGCCTGCCGGATGGTGAGCGCCACACCCTGATCGTCGCGTGCATGGCGGCGATGTATCTCTCAAAGGACAGCGCGCGCACAGTGGCGATGCGGGAGCACACACGCGCGCTCATCCGGGCTGGCGGGCCGCTAGCCCGGCTACTGCTCCCCATCTTGCGACTGTGGCGACTTGCGTACGCCCAGCGTGCAACCTGACATCAAGGAGACAGCAATGCAATCGACGTACTCACACGAACTCCCCAAACCACGGCGCCGGCAGCTTCCGCCTGCCGCGCCGCTACCAGCCCTAGCTCAGACGCTCGCGTGTCGCCTGCGTCCAATCGAGTACCTTGAATGGTGCCGTCGGCGGATCGGCCCCCGGTTCACAGTTAAGCCTGTTGGCATGCCGCCGCTGGTGTTCCTATCGGACCCAGGTGACATTCGAGCGATCCTCACCGCACCGCTGACGACCCTTCACTCAGGAGTCGGAGCGGCCATCACAGAGCCGCTTTTCGGTGAAACGTCCTTTATGTTGCGCGAGGAAGACGAGCGCATACACGGACGGGAAGCGATTATACCTGCGTTTCACCGTCGTGCTGTCGAGGACTACGGCAACATGGTCGCGGACCTCGCCAGCCGCACGGTGTCATCGTGGCCGCGGGACACGCCGATACCAATTCACCCTCGCCTTTGTGTCCTGACGCTCACTGTGATGCTACGGACCGTCTTCGGCGACTCAGACCAAACCGTGCTGGACACGCTACGGGACCGGATGCTCGCGATGCTTTCAGTCACGGCAAGCCTCGTATTGCAGCAGCCGCGACTTCGCCACCTGCCAGGATGGCGGGGCACGTGGTCCGGGTTCACCCGCGAACGCAATGCGGTAGACGGGCTGATTGCCCGGCTGATCGCCCGCCGCCGCCAGACACAGCCAGCGAGCGGTGAGATGCTCGACATGCTGCTCTCCGCCACTCGTCTGGATGGTTCACCGATGAGCGCCACGGAACTGCGGGATAACCTCGTGGCCGTCATCATCGCCGGTCACGAGACGACAGCTTCGGCTCTCGCGTGGGCGTTCCAGCTCCTCGCGCACAACCCAGCGGTGCAGGACACTCTCGCCGCCGAGCTAGACGCCGACGACAGCGAGGACTACCTACAGGCCACCGTAAACGAGGTGTTGCGCCACCGGCCCGTTTTCCTGTTCGCGGCGCCGCGCGCGGTCGCGGAGCCGATCGAGATAGGCGGCTGGACATACAACCCGCCCGCTCACCTGCTGGCCTGCATCTACCTGATGCACCACGACTCCGCGCTGTTCACCGATCCGCACGAGTTTCGCCCTGAGCGGTTCCTAGACTCGCGCGCCAGCACCCGCACGTGGCTTCCTTGGGGTGGTGGCCGCCAGCGCTGCCCCGGTCGCCACCTAGCGCTGCTGGAGCTGAGAGCCGTGCTGCGCGCCGCGCTGTCGGGCCTGCGGGTCCTGCCCGCTGGCAGCGAGGTCGAGCATGCGCGATGGCGCAGCGTGATCGTCACGCCGCACGCCGGCTCGCTCGTCGTGCTGCGAAAGCGCAGTTCCGGAGGCAAACCTTCGAAGCGTGTTTCTAGGCGCCAGCCAGGGTTTTTTAGGCCCAATTAATCAGGACAGACAGTCTTTTGTGTGCCCTGATTTTATCTGCTGGACTTGCGGCCAGTTTCCGTCAACATCGTCGGTCGCATGGCGCAAAGGGACCGCATCCAGCTGGGCACCACCCAAGGCAGTGCCTGGTGCCGTATGCGACGGCACCCGTGGAGGAGAGGAGGCCCAGGTCGGCGACATGAGCCCGCCGCGCTCACCTGGGTCGCTGGTCGTGTTCCCCGACGAGCCGGGCGGCCACCAACGGTTCCTGGGGGTGGCCGTTCGGCTCGTCAAAGCGTCACGCCGGAGGATTGCGCGACGGAGGGTCGAGGCGTCGATGCCCAACCGGACCGAGCCTGAGCTATGGGTCCCAATCTCGCTCGCGCAGGCAGAGCGCCTAATCCGCCAAGTCGTGGGCGCCAAGGGGCCAGGTGTCTCGCTCATACGGGTGCTCTTGGCGCTCGGCGGGCTCGATCGGGTGAACATGGCCGACCTTCTCGCCGACCCCGAGTTCGACGACCGCAACATAAGCAGGACCCTGATTATCAGCCTGTTGGTGCTAACGAGCTTCTATGCCGACGTCGATCAGCGAGTCACCGATATCTCTATGGACCTCGGCATAAGCCCGTCAACTACCCTTCGTTACCTGAAATCGTGGGTTGCGGTCGGCGTACTCGAACAAGATCCAACCGATCACAGATACCGCCTCGCGCGTCGATGGCGCGAGGAGCTTGCGACAGGCCGCCCACCGCGATCGCTCCCTTCGACATAAACCGGACGCCCACCGGCTGGCTGCTGTCGTGACTTGGCCCAGCATGGACATTCATCGCGCCCCGGCGTTGAACGGGACTGTCGAGCCGCAAGAGCTGATGCACCGGCTGATCGGAATGCCAGTCCCGGCGTTTACCTTGCACAACACCGAGGGTGACTTGATTCCTCTCGGCGGCGTCGACGTGTCACTCGTGATCTACCTATACCCCGCCAGCGCAACCTCTGATGGGCACGGGAGTGACACTCCGCTCGTCGACGCCGAGCAGCACCGAGGGTTTCGGGACTTGCACGACGATCTGGTTGCCTGCCGCTTCGCGACAGTCGGGGTCAGCAGTCAACCCGTCGAGAAGCAGCAGGAGGCGATCGCAGCCAACCGCCTTGAGCACCAGCTAGCGTCTGATGAGTCGCTGTGGTTCGCGGACCTGCTCGCACTCCCGACGTTCAGGCTCGGCGGTGAGCGCTTCTATCAGCGCCTGACGCTCGTGGTCGTGCACGGCGTAATCCTGCACGTTTTCTATCCGGTGACGGTCCCCGGACGTAACGTCGCTGAGGTCGCGGCGCAGCTCAGGAGTTGTTGAGTGATGCGGGCTGAACCTACGTCCGATGAGGGTTCGCCTGTCCCTTTGCTTCCCGCGGGCTCGCGGGGCGGCTCGTCTGGGGGACACCAACAGTCTGAGGGACGCGGCGTTCATTCAGACGATCTCGGCTGCATATCGAGGGTCGCCTCCGAGCGCCAAGTGCGAGCGATGTGCGCTGACATTCTGCGCTTCGATCGCGAGTATCCAATAGTGGGGCTCACCTGCAGGACACGCGGGTACACTCCGGCTCTGTCCCCCGAGCGGGTACGCGAGGTCATCTGGCCGGACGTTCCGATCTACGTCATTGAGCAGCGCGAGGCACGCACTGCCCACGAGCTTCTACCCGACCGACTCGCAGCGTATAACGGCGCTGGCAGGGTCTGGTGGCCGGGAGTCGATGAGGAGACAGAACCCTCTTGGCATCCACTGATCTACGACAGCACCGGGACCTATGGTGAGGAGGCCATTACCCGGATCGCGGGAGAGTTCGCAGTCCAGCCCCACGACACGATCGACCTTTCCCCGCGCGAACAAGTTGCGCTGCGATTGCGCTCCGTCCCGAGACTTGGGCTACTGGTCTCGGGGGCGCCAGCGGACGCGCCGCTTGTCATGCTCGCTGCTCGCAAAGATCTCCGTCGCTTGACGAGCGACCTGCGTCGTGTGGACCGCGACTACCCGATTGTGGTGCTTACATTCGGTGAGGGCGAGAAGGAGCCGGGCTTCTCGCTGAGCGCGATCCGCTCGGCGCTTAACCCCCGTGTACCGATTTATCTCCTCGGGACTTTTGATCTGTGTCGGCGGTTGGCGCAGGCGCTCGGGCCGCGGCTCGCGGTCGATAGCGGGAACGCACGGATCTTCTGGCCCGGTGTGAGCAGGGACAGCGACCCGGCCGATCACCCGCTTGTCGCGGTAGGCGCCAGCAGCGACCGAGACCCGGCTGACCGGCTCATCAGTGCGCTCGAGCTCAGCCGCCCTAATGTCAAGGGTCACGTCGCTCTCACGCAGCAACGGTTACAGACCACCGAGCATCAGTTAGCCGAGAACGTTCGGCAACTGCGTCGAAGTCGCGCCGAGAGCGACGCGGTCCTCGCTCGCGCTGAAGCAGCCGAGGCGAGTCTCGCGACCGCCGAGCAGCAACTCGTCGCGTTGAAGCTGGCGGGTCTCGATGAAGTTGAGCTTGAGATGGTCGCGAGTATGGACAGCGACGCAAGGATGCACAGGCTCATCTCGCGGGAATGGATAACCGCGTTGCAGGCCGCCGATCGCCGCGAGTATCCCCTCGGCGGGTATATTCTCGGGTCGCAGTTCATAGCGAGCGTCGAAGATCGACGGATAGTCACACTACTCGCACGGGTCGCGTTCGCTTGCGCGATGGTCGCTTGCGGGCGGGCGGGCGAACTGTCCGGGTTAGAGTCACACTCCTGGCGTGAAGGCAAGATGAGTGGCAGCGGCGAGGACCCGCAAGCTGTACGCGCGGATGGTGGGAAGGCATGGATGTGCAACCTCGGTCATGGCCGGGGCGCCCCCCGGTTGATCTATTGGGTACTCCCCGACGGGCAAACTGAGTTCGAGGCAGTGCGCAACCATGATGCGATAGGGCGCTTGTGAGCCGGCGCTCATCTGCACCCTCTCTCTGCCGACCGGAGGGCGTGGTCCCGACGCTGCGTGAGCCGCGTTACTCGCAATCCGTGGAGCTTGGCCTGGCGATCATGAGATTTTTCACTCCCGAGCGTCCCGTGTTGGGAATCGCTGATATCGCCGATGAGCTCGGCATGAGTCGGTCTACGGCCCATCGCTACGTGATTACCTTGGTAGCGCTCGGCTACCTGGAGCAGGACGCCTCCCGTAAGTATCGTTTGGGATTGCGGCCGATCGACATTGGGATGGCCGCGTTGGACTCAACCGGCCTACGAGAGGCGTCGTCTCGTGTGTACCTTGAACAGCTACGCAGACGAACCGGGTGCAGCGTTGGCCTGGGCGTCCTTGATGGCGCACACGTTGTCTATGTCGACCATCTGCGCAACCAGCGTCATGGGCAGGCAGCCGACGGCCCGAAAGTTCGTGTAGGGGTGCGAGTGCCAGCGTACTGTACCAGCATTGGCAAGCTCCTACTTGCGTTCCTCTCTGAAGAGCAGCGCGAGAGCGTCCTCGCTGAGAGCGGTCACGAGCAAGGGACTGGGCGCACCATCACGCAGAAGAAGGTACTGAGGGAGCAGCTAGCGGAAATCCCGACCCTGGGTTACGCGATCAGCGATGAAGAGTTCTATCCGGGGGTACGGTCGCTCGCCGTGCCGGTGCATAATGACACTGGTGTTGTGGCCGCCGTGAATATCTCCGCATACGAAGCCGTCCTGTCGGTCAAGGCTCTGGTCGAGGGCTTCTATCCCTTTGTCGGTGCTACCGCTGAGGAGGTCTCGCGGATGCTCGGGTATGAACCCAGCGAAAACGCAGGTCGAGGCGAGTGACTACCGATCCAGCCCAATGCCTGCCCTTGCTCGCGCCGAGCAAGGCCGATCTCGGGAAAGCAATCCGAGAGTTGCGCCTCGAACGTGGGATGACGATGCAAGACCTCACATTCGCGGCGGATCTACACTCCACGACCCTCTCCCCGATTGAGCTGGGAAAGCGCGCCCCGATGTGGGAGACACTGTGCTCGCTCGCGGCCGCGATGGAGATCAGGGTCTTGGATGTCGTGCAGCGCGCGGAACTCGTCGCGAACACGACGGGGCCTCGATATTCCTTGAGGCGCCACGCGCCGCCCCAACACGGACGCTGAGCGGGAGTTCAGTTGCCAGGTAGAGGGACAGTCTGGACTGAGGGGATGACTAGTTGCCTGGTTGCCATGCGTAAAGCAGGACTAAAAAATGATCAGATCGGTGCGCGACTGGGCGTCAACCCGGGACCGCTGCAGAACCGGATTAGCGAGCTGATCAAGAGCGGGGAGATCTCCTCGCGCCAGGGGCTTCTAAGGGCTCAATCAGACTGCTACGTGGAGGGTCGAGAGCGAACTCTAGAGACGGTCACGGATGACGTGAGACGGCTTTACCAGGATGGAAAGACACACGAAGAGATCGGTGCTGAGCTGCGACTCACCGAGCATCAAGTTCACAACATACTGACTACGCTGTTCGCTGCTGGCCTGCCCAAGCGTCAGCGGGAAGTGACGGACGACCAAGCGCGAGCGATCCACAAGGCTTACATGGCTGGCGGCTCAATCGACATGCTCGCGGAGGAGATCGGTTTCAGGGGCAAGACTGTGCGGATGCGAATGCACAAACTCGGGCTGCCTGTAGGAACGGGACGGGTCGGCGCACAACAGCGCCCCGCAAAGAAGATCTCCACCGCTGGGGGTGGTTGCGACGAGCCGTGACGCGCACAGTCGTGCACCATCGCTGGAGGAGGATTACGTTGGCTTTGTCGAGCGGTTGCGAACGCGTCAGCCGGAGGTCGAGGCGGCGATCTTCGCGCGTGTCTGCGCTGTATCTGGGTTAGAGATCGAGCACGCTGAGTACCAGCTCGAACGTCTGATCGCCTCGATTGCCCATGAGTACAGGCTGGAGCACAAGCTGACAGAACGCGCGCCCGAGCGGCGTCGTGCGGATCTTGTGCAGAGGCTGCTTGCCGGCGTGCCGATCGATGCCGACGCGCTCGGCTATGAGCTCAACGCCTGGCATCTTTGCGTGATCGCCCTGGGCACGAACGCGGAGAAGGCGGTTCGAGGCTTGGCGGCGGCGCTCGGGCGCGAACTGTTGTTCATCGCCCGTGATGGGGAGGGGTGGGCGTGGCTCGGTGGACAGCGCAAACCCGTGGTGAGCGACGTCGAGCGGGTGTTTTCGGCGCAGGGCTTCGCGGGAGTGTCGGTGGCGATCGGCGAGGCGGCAAGAGGAGTCGAGGGGTTGCGCCTGACGCACCGAGAGGCGCAGGCCGCGCTGCTGGTTACGCAACACAGCCCGCAGCGGCTCACGCGGTACCTGGACGTGGCACTCGAGGCAGTGGCCCTACAGGATGAGGCACTGGCGGATTCGCTGATCGAGAGATACCTATTGCCCCTCGATGACATGCGCATCGGCGGTCAGGCAGCTCGCAGAACGCTACGCGCTCTCTTCGATACAGAATACAACGTGTCCTCGGCTGCGCATCCACTCAAGGTCCACCGCAGCTCCGTCCATCGTTGGCGTGAGGAGATCGAGCGGCGGCTGGGCTACCGGTTACACGAGCATCAAGCCGAGATCGAGGTCGCGCTGCGCATTGAGAATCTGCGTGCGCATCACAGCGCTGAGCGTTCGCGTCGCTAACGGCTTTCCCACGTCAGTCTCTGCGCCGCATGCGACAAGTGTCGCATCTCGCGCCGCCACATGCAACACATTGGTGTAGCGCGCGACGCCGGGGACAGTTTGAATGCGGCCAATCAGTTGCGCGTCTGCGCGAGCAGCTTCAAGCAAAGGGGAAGAACGATATGCGGGTTATGGATATCAGTCAAGTCTGGCGAGTCAATCGACCCGAGTGGGGGCGTGGACATCGAGCAAGTCGCTTGGCCTGCTTGATTGCTCTCACGGTGTCTCTACTGGGCTCGATACTTCTATTTTCGGGAGCCCGGGCCCTCGCGGCGTGCCCAGGTCCTTGCAGTGCGGAGTCTCAATTGACCGGCTTGGCGCATCCCCCGGCTTGGGCCGCCAGTCGGAGAGTGCATTTCGAACCGGCATCTCCTGCTACCTCGGCGTACACAGAAGGGGAAACGACTGGCCTGCCAGTCGGGGCTCTCCAAGAGTCCGGAGAAGGTACCGAAAGCGAAGGCGGGGGACCTCTCCTCTTTCACGAAAGCGGCAACGGCGTGCAGCACACCCCCAAGGTTTACGTGATCTTCTGGGGCAGCAACTTCCAAGAAGAAGAAAAAGGGGAAAAAGCCCACGCAATGCTCCTAAAACTCTACGAAGGCCTTAGCAGCTCGGCTTACCAGGGTATCCTTACGCAGTACTTTGACTCGACAAGCCGTGTTTCCTCGACCGTGACCACTGCATCCTATATTGACAAAAGTGTAAAAGCGCCGAAAGAAGTTACAGAACTTTCGATCGAAGAAGAGGTGACAAGCGCGATCAACACGAACAAATGGAAACCCGAATTGACTGCACAGTTCATAGTCGCAACCGCGCCCGGCACGAAATACCATGAAGAAGGTTCATGGATAGGCGGCTGTGCCTACCATGGCGTGACAATTAGCAGCAGTCACGTTACGGGTGGTGTCGTCTACGACTTCGTTCCCTATCAGGGTGACAAACCGTTTAGCACCAACGGCTGCATCGAAACTGGAAACCCAAGCAAAGACCCGATCCGCAAGACCTCAAAGAGCGCCTCACACGAGTACTCCGAGGCTGCCACCGATCCCGAACCCGGCGCAGCAAAGTACGCATGGAGGGCGTCCGGCGGCGCTGAGATTGCGGACCTCTGCCAGTCACAAGCCGACCTAGAACTGCCAGATGGTGCTTGGGTTCAGAATGAGTACGACGACCATCTAAACAGCTGTTCGCATGAAGATCTGAGTCCACCGCACGCTTATGCGATCACGGAATCGGCAAGCAGCATCACCTCGGGCGGAGCGACGCTGAATGGTATCACCAACCCGGAGGCTGTGGAAACCCACTATTATTACGAATATGGAAAAGAAAAATCGTATGGGACCAAAACGGCCGAAGTCAGTGCTGGCTCAGGTCGAAAAAACGTCAAAGCGAGCCAGGCCATCGCAGGGCTTTTGGGGAGCACCACGTATCACTATCGGCTAGTGGCCAAAAACAGCACCGGGACCACCGACGGCGAAGACCACACATTTACGACGGCGGAAGCAGTAAAACCGCCCGAAAACACGGCCCTACCAGTCGCCTCACCGGAAACACCTGACCAGGCGGTTCCTGAGTCCACGACCACGGGCACGTGGACCAACGAACCCACCGGCTACGCCTACCAGTGGGAGCGCTGCAACGCTACCGGTGGCGAATGCATAGAAATCTCCGGCGCGACCAGCTCGAAATATACACCGGTAGAAGTTGACGTGGAACATACGCTTGTCGTGAAGGTCACGGCTAAAAACAGCGGAGGGGAAGGCTCAGCGCTCTCCAAAGCGACGCATCAGGTAAAGCCGACTGGGCAGATCACCGAATATTCCCTGCCCTCGGGGAGCCACCCCCTCGGGATTACGGCGGGTCCTGATGGCAACCTGTGGTTCACAGACAACAGCAGCAGTAAGATCGGGAAGATCACAACATCAGGCACCATTACAGAATACACCGTGGGCTCGAACCCAAACGGGATCGCCGCTGGCCCGGATGGTAACTTGTGGTTCACCGAGTATGCGGCCGGCAAGATCGGGAAGATCACTACATCAGGTACGGTGACGGAATACTCGCTGCCAGCTGAAAGCGAACCGTACGAAATCACCGAGGGTTCTGATGGTAACCTGTGGTTCACCGAGGGTAATAAGATTGGGAAGATCACTACATCAGGCACGGTAACAGAATATTCGTTGCCGGAAAAGAGTCACCCGTCGGGGATCACGGCAGGCCCTGATGGCAATCTGTGGTTTGCTGAGAATCAACGTATCGCAAAGATCACTACTTCGGGTACGATCACGGAATATTCGCTGCCGGAAAAAAGTTTCCCGGAGGGCATAGTGAGTGGCCCTGATGGCAATCTGTGGTTTACGGAGGAGGACGACATCGGGAAGATCACGACATCAGGCACGATCACTGAATATGCGGTTGCAAAAGAAACGTTTCCATACAGGATAACGGCCGGGGCGGACGGTAATCTGTGGTTCGTTGATCCGATAGCAAACAGCAGAATAGGGAGGATAACGACAACGGGAACGGTCACGGAATACTCGCTGCCGGCGAAAAGCCGCGCAAAAGGGATCACTTCCGGCCCAGACGATAGTCTATGGTTCACGGACGAAGAAAGCAACAAGATCGGGAAGATCACGCCGTAGAGCGGGGCAGCGTCTTCCAGACCCCCGAGGACGAAAACATTCCTCGGGGGTCGGGCGTCTCTTAGTCTCTTAGCCAGACCTGATACAGTCATAACCGTGGAATTGCGTTATCGGCTGACTAAGGTAACAGCCTGCACGCTTGCGCTGTTTCTGTCTACGGCTGCGTGCGTATCGCTTCTGGTTGCGACGGCTGTTAGCGCTCACGCTGCTCTGTCGTGGTCGACACCGACGTCGATCGATCCGGGGCGTTCCCCGACCTCGGTGTCCTGCGTATCGGCGACGTTTTGCGTCACGGTGGCTGGAGAAGGTAGCGCGCAGGCCTTCAATGGCAGCTCGTGGGGTGCGCCAGAGATTATCGACGGCACTGGAGGACTCTCCTCGGTGTCGTGCCCATCCTCCTCGTTTTGCGCTGCCGTGGACGAACATGGGGACGCGGTGACGTTCAATGGCAGCTCGTGGGGTGCGCCAGAGATTATCGACGGCACTGGAGGACTCTCCTCGGTGTCGTGCCCATCCTCCTCGTTTTGCGCTGCCGTGGACGAACATGGGGACGCGGTGACGTTCAATGGCAGCTCGTGGGGTGCGCCAGAGATTATCGACGGCACTGGAGGACTCTCCTCGGTGTCGTGCCCATCCTCCTCGTTTTGCGCTGCCGTGGACGAACATGGGGACGCGGTGACGTTCAATGGCAGCTCGTGGGGTGCGCCAGAGATTATCGACGGCACTGGAGGACTCTCCTCGGTGTCGTGCCCATCCTCCTCGTTTTGCGCTGCCGTGGACCTCAACGGCCGCTCCGTAACGCTCAGCGGTGGTTCGTGGAGCACACCGACTGTTGTAGATGGCAACGGCGGGCTCAAATCGGTGTCGTGCCCATCCTCCTCGTTTTGCGCTGCCGTGGACTCTGGCGGATATGCCGTCACGTTCAACGGGAATACATGGAATGCACCGGGCGCCATTGACAGCCACACGCTCGAATCGGTGTCGTGCCCCTCTTCCTCTCTCTGCATCACAGTTGACCATGGTGAGGGCGCGTTGACTTTCAATGGGTCCACATGGTCGGCTAGGACTGTGCTGGGAGGCGACGGGCTTAGCTCCATCTCCTGCGCTTCGGACTCGTTCTGCGTCGCAGTAGACGGCAACGGACGCGCAACAACTTACAACGGAAGCTCGTGGAGCACGCCGGTGCAGATCAATGGCAGCGAAGGAATCAATTCCGTGTCGTGCCCGTCAGCGTCATTTTGCGCAGCGGTGGATGTCAGTGGACATGTGATTGTCTTCAACGGCATCTCGTGGGATGCCCCTACCAGGATCGACGGCGCTGCGTACCCGGATCTCACATCGATCTCGTGCTCGTCCCCGTCGTTCTGTGCCGCAGTGGATTTTGGCGGACATGTCACCACTTTCAACGGAAGCTCCTGGAGCGAACCAGGCCTAATCGGCAATGGAGAAGTGCTCTCCATGTCATGCCCGTCATCAACATTCTGTATGGCAATGGACTTTAGTGGCTTCGTGTCGGCCTTCAACGGCAGTACTTGGAGTGTCAGCACGGCCATTGGCTTTGACCAGCTCTTGTCGCTGTCGTGCGCCTCCTCCTCCTTCTGCATCACAGTCGGCATCGACGGTTTTGGACTGACCTATAACGGCAGCTCGTGGAGCGAACCACGGGCGATCGGCAGCAGCAACTTCCCCAGGTCGGTGTCGTGCCCATCCCCCTCCTTCTGCGCCGTGGTCGACGGCAGGGGCAACGCACTGACATTCGATGGCGGTTCGTGGAGTGCACCGATCCTGATCGACAGCAACGAACATCTCTCCTCGGTGTCGTGCCCATCCTCCTCCTTCTGCGCCTCAGTCGACGGCGAGGGCGATGCGCTGATTGCCTCAGAACTACCGCTGCCCCCGTCGAACATTACACCCCCGATGATCTCAGGGAGCACCGTGCAGGGCCAGATGCTCACCGAGACGCACGGCTCATGGAGCAACGATCCGATGAGCTACGCCTATCAGTGGCAGGACTGCGATAGCACGGGTAACAACTGCTCAGATATCGCGGGCGCGACGGGCCAGACCTACACCCTGACGGCGACGGACGTGGGTCATACGATCCGTATGCAGGAGACAGCGACAAATGCTGGCGGCACCGGAGGGGCGGCAAGTTCCATCGCGACGGCGGTCGTACAGGGAGCCAAATCGGATGACGGCTCCGGTTCGGGGTCGGGTGGTTTGAGGAGCGGCTCAGACGGCGTGGGGAGCGGCTCGGGTGGGCAAAGCGGTAGTGGGACGATGTCGCTTGCGAGTGTGTCCGGTGTGGGCGTGCGTGATGATCTCGCTCTTATGACTCTTAGCTGTCGGGGCAGTGTGGGCTCATCATGCATCGTGACATTCACGCTCACCGTCGTCGAGAAGTTCAAGCGAGGAAGGGTGGCCGCGGTGAGTGCCGCTACCGGAACGCAGAGGGGAGCGAGCAAGGTCAAGTTCATCTTGCGCACCGTGATCGTAGGCCGCAAGACGGTCATGCTTCGGGGTGGTGAGAGCGAGATGGTGCGCGTAGCCCTGAACATGACTGGTGAGCGGTTGCTCAAGGTCCGGCGCGTGATCACGGTTAAGCTGACGGTTAGTGCAAACGGCGTCCCGCTCACCAGCCAGATCGTCAGATTTAAGGCGCCCGATAGAAAGGCGCGTAGGAGACACTGACCGTCACACACTGACGGGCTACCGGTGCGCGGGCAAAGACCGGCCTCAGGTCCGCGTTAGTCTCCGTGCCCGCGCTGCGGGCCCGCACGGGCTGATGAAAATGGGGGATGATTGAGGGATCGCCCGCGACGCCGATCTTCCCCTTGGTGCTTGTGAGCCCGAGGTTAGTCTGGCGTGTGGGTCTCCCCGGGCCTCCGGACTGTTGCTATGAGCACGCCTGTCAGATTCGCTAGTTCTCAGAGACTCCTGGGCGACGTTTGTGTTCCTCGATCCCTTGGGAGGTTGCAATGGAGACGGTCGTCGAGCGTCCCTGGGGCGCTGGATGTTCATAAAGCGCAGGTGACCGCGTGCGTGCGGGTACCGGCTGATGGTGGTGGTCGTGAGCAGCACGTCGCGGAGTTCGCAACGACGGTCGCGGGGCTGCTCACGCTTCGTGATTGGCTTGCTGCTCATGGTGTGAGCCAGGTCACGATGGAGGCGACCGGGGTGTTCTGGAAGCCGGTGTGGGCGATCCTGGAGGACGAGTTTGAGTTGCTGCTCGTCAACGCTCGCCATGTGAAGCAGGTCCCCGGTCGCAAGACCGACATCAAGGACGCCGAATGGATCTGCCAGCTCGCGGAGGCCGGATTGTTGAAAGCGAGCTTTGTGCCGCCGAAGCCGATCCGTGCTTTGCGGAATCTCACGAGGTATCGCAAGACCCAGATCCAGGAGCGCCAGCGGGAGGCGAACCGTTTGCATAAGGCGTTGGAGGACACCGGGATCAAGCTCGACTGCGTAGCCTCAGACATTCTGGGCAAGTCCGGTCGGCTGATGCTCGACGCGCTCGTGGCCGGCACGACCGACCCGGACGTGCTCGCCGACCTCGCGAAGGGCCGTCTGCGAGCGAAGCTCCCAGCATTACGGGAGGCTCTGGAGGGCCGCTTTGATCGGTTGCACGCTGTTTGGGTTGGCGCGATCCTCGCGCACCTGGACTTCCTGGATGAGCAGATCGCTTCTCTGACTGAGACGATTGGGGAGCAGATCGCCCCTTTCGAGAAGGCCGTTGAGCTGTTGTGCACGATCCCGGGCGTTCAACGGCGTACCGCTGAGGTCATCATCGCGGAGATCGGGACCGACATGTCGGTGTTTCCCACCGCCAAGGAACTGGCCTCTTGGGCCGGGATGTGTCCCGGTAACGACCAGTCCGCCGGTAGACG
Organism: uncultured Solirubrobacterales bacterium; assembly: GCA_963749285.1. Taxonomy (GTDB): domain Bacteria; phylum Actinomycetota; class Thermoleophilia; order Solirubrobacterales; family Solirubrobacteraceae; genus Palsa-744. The sequence continues at coordinate 653,702 of CAVVMD010000003.1, forward strand.
GCGCTCGGGCAGAACCCGCAAGGGATCGAAGTGGCTCGACTGGGCGCTAGAGGAGGCCGCCCTCACCGCTACCCGTACCAACGATGTTACCTCCAAGCGCAATACCAGCGCCTCAGGCCCCGCCGCGGTCACAAGAAGGCACTCGGCGCTGTCAAGCACTCCATCATCTGTGCGTGCTGGCACATGCTCTCCACCGGAGAGCTCTACAACGACCTCGGCGGGGACTACTTCCGCAAACGCGACCCCGAGCGCGCCACCAAACGCCTCATCACCCAACTCGAAGCACTCGGACACACCGTCACGCTGCAAGAGGCGGTGGCAGCCTGAACCTTATTTTCCTGTCAGTGCATAGGCTACTCTGTGATCTGGGCGTGCTGGCTGGCTGCCCGCGTGGCGAGAACGAACTCGCCGCAACGATGGATAAGGCCCGCGCCATACAGGCGTGCGAGTGCGTCGATGCTCGGGGTCGGCTGGGAGTCGTCGTGTCGTGCTATCCGCTAGTCTGCCGCGATCCGCCGAGGCCGAACGGGAGGCCGTGGTCGCACATGGATCGCGCTGGCGGCGAGAGCGCGCCTGAGAGGCCGGTCACAGGCGTGAGCCCGGCAGCCGACTCGACTCGCCGCTGGTCAGGCCAAGGGACGCAGCGCGCCGAGCTAAAATCCAGCAAATGCCTGCTAAATGCGGCATTCGAGTAACCGTTCAGTTGGTCGTCTCGCTCAGGTGAGTAGCGGTGCGGGGTCGCCGCGGGAGGATGTCCGGATCGTCGTGGAACTTCGGCGGCGGTCCTCACGGGTTGATGGTCAAACGGTAACGGGTTCGGTCTGCTCCGGACGGTCGATGTTCTTGTTGGCGTCGAGCATGGTGTGTCGTTCGATCGCGGTGATGAGCTTGGCGAGGTCGCGGTAGCCGATGATCCGTCGGAATTGCTGCTCGGCGACGAGCATCCCGGCGGCGGTCCAGCGCTTGCGCATGTCGCCGTCCTGCCAGCGCTTGACGTTTCGCTGGGTGTGGCGGACGATCTCGATCATGCTCTCGCAGGGGTTCGTGGAGCACAGCGTCTTTGCGAGCTGACCGCCGATCCCGAGTCGCATCAGTGTCAGTGTCTCGGTCATGCCCTCCTGCAGCGAGGCCGCGGCGTCGGGCCACGTGCGGTCGAGCTCTGAGGCGAGCAGCTCGAGCCGCTGCTCAGCGAGGTCCGGGTCCTCGAGCGCCCACGCGCCGCGGATCCTGGCCAGGACCTGGGGACGGTCCCGTTCGGGGAGCAGGTCGCAGACATTGCGCTCCTTGTGGCGGTGACACCGGTGCACCAGCGCGTGCTCGCCGAACACGTCCTTGATCGCGCGGTGCAGCGCCTTCCCGCCGTCGATGACGAACAGGATCGCCTGCTCGGGATCGAGGCCGCGGTCGATGAGGTCGGCCAGCAGCGTCCGGGCGAGCGTGGCGTTCTCGGTCGAGCCCTCCCACAATCCGAGCGGGATCTTGAGACCCTCGGTGCTGATCCCGAGCGCAACGACGTGCGTGCGGTCAGCGATCTGAAGCCCGTCGAGCATCATCACCGCCAACCGCACGTCATCCAGCCGGCGGCCCATCAGCTCCCCCAGCGCGGTCCGTGTCCGCTCGATGAACAGCTCCGAGACCGTGCTCTTGCCTGTCGATGCGCTGGCCTGCTCGACCTCCTCGCCGACCGGCTCACCCACGACCGCGAACCGGCGTGTGGAGACGCCGGCGAGCATCCGGTCCATCACAGCCCTTGTGAGCGGGTCGCGGTCGGCGAAGTGCTCATATGTCGCGAGCCCCAGCTCGCGCTCGTCGTCGGCGGTGCGCACACGCGGCCGGTCGACCTTCACGCACCGGCCACCCAACGTCATCGACCCGTCCTCGTGGCCGTGGCGCTTGGCGACACGACCAGGATTGTGCTTGCCCTTCGGCCCGACGACCTCATCGACCTCGAGCTCCATCAGCTCATGCACAACACCGAGCCCGACGCCAACGCTCAGCGCGAGCAATCCCTCCTTCGCCGCCCCGACGAGCTCGCCGAGCGCCTCCTGGATTTGCGGTGGGAGCGGACTCCCGGCGGCCCCCACGGCCGTGACGACCTGCGGTCCAGATACCTTCTTCATGGCGGTTCCTCCTGTCCCCTCGGACTTGGTTGACGCCCCGAACGCTCCCCAACAGAGCGGACAGGACGGGAGGACCGCCAATCAAAGTTCTACGAGACCTCGGACAACCTCGGGACCTTCTCGGGACCTTTTACACCACGGCGTCTTGAATGGGAATAATAAAACCTGTAACCGTTCAGTTGGTCGTCTCGCTCAGGTGAGTAGCGGTGCGGGGTCGCCGCGGGCGCTGGCGGAGAGTGCGTCGGTGAGGTAGACGGACAGTGAGCGTTCTTGTAGTCGACAGGTTGTGTGGGCCGAGAGCAGTCGGGCGGTCCGCAGCTCGCCGCTTTTGGACTGGTTGCCGAAGGAGAGCTTGCGGTAGATGACCGCCGAGCGTAGGGAGCGCTCGGCGTGGTTGTTGGTCGGCTCGACGCTGGGGTGCTTGGCGAACGTCCACAGCGCCGGCCATGCCTTCAAGAGGTTGCGCGCCATCCCTCGGCAGTAGCGGTTGCGCGCACGTTTCGCTGCGTAGCCACGGATGACGGGCTTGTATGCGCGTTGCAGCCCCCTGACGGTGAGCTGGAGGGCACGGCGGTCTGCTGTGTGCTTGAAGACCTCCGATGCCCAGAAGACGCGCTCACACAGCTCAAGGCCCTGTTCGCCGAACTCCTTCTCGTCGCCGAGGCCCTCGGCGTGGGCGGCGAAGTCCCGTTTCAAGTGAGCCCAGCAGAGCTGACGGCGTTTGAGGGGTAGATGCGAGTAGGCCCACCAGCGGTCAGAGGTGACGATCGCCTTGGTATCCGCGAGGAGCTCCTTGGCGTGATCCTCGTGACGGCTGGCGGCGACATGCAGGTAGGCGTGGCGTTGATCGAACACGCCCCACAGCGCGCGACGCTCACCAGCGGTCCGCCAGCCGGTCTCGTCCATGTTCACGGCATGCGCAGAGCGCAGGCACTCGAGCAGATCGGCGTGCGGCTCTGAGAGGGCCTCACTGGTGCGCGTGAGGATCGCGTCCACCGTGCCTGTGGAGATCCGCGAGCCGAACAGCTGCTCTGCCAGCTCGACCACATCACGACGGGAGATGCGGTTGCGCACCGAGAGCGTTGCGACGGCCGCTTGAAAGCGCGGTCCGAACGCGCTCTGAGTGATCTCCGCGGGGAACTGCCCGCGCGTGTGCTGACCGCAGCCAGGGCACCGCAGGCGTTGCGCACGGTGCTCAGTGACCTTGACCGTAATGACCGGTAGCTCCTCGACCTGATGGCGCAGCGGATCGCCGCCCGGCACACGCCCAGCCTCCCCGAACCAGTGCCCGCAGGAGCAGCGCTCCGGCCAGTGCTCGATCACATCATCCACCGCCCACGCCGGCAGCAAGGAGCGTCCCTTGCCCTCATGGCCGAGCTGGGCTCCCCGAGAGCGACCCGAAGGATCCTTGCTACGCATCGGGGTGCTCGGCCCATCAGCGCTCGGTGGCTGCGAACTGTTCTTCGAGGACCGTTTCAACCCACGCTCGAGCTTTGCAATCCGCTCGTCCTGTCGTGCGACATGAGCCTCGAGCTGCCCAATCCGGCGATCCATCGCCAAGAGAACTTCAACAACAGCCTCACGGCCCTGGTCATAGATCGCCTCAGCCTCCGCGCGCTCCACAACCCCCATATTACGACGAAGAATCTAACCGCACGAGCCTCACCACCCGCGCACCAGGCAGCGAAGGAAAATGCGCAACCGAAGGCGGCACCGTCGAAAAACACACCTACGACACCGCCAACCGACTGACCGACACAGGCGTCGCCTACGAAACGTTCGGCAATACGACGACGCTACCCGCAGCCGATGCAGGTGGTCACGCACTCACCAGCAGCTATTACGTCGACGGCCAGGCCGCCAGTCAGACCCAGAGCGAAAAAACCATCAACTACCATTACGATCCCGCTGGTCGCACCAGGGAAACCGAAACCGTCACCAAAGGCAAAACCGAATCTACCGTGATCTCCCACTACCCTGGCGCAGGCGAAGCGCTCTCGTGGACCAGCGAAGAAGAAGGCAAAAAATGGAGTCGTAACATTCCCGGCATCGACGGTGCGCTCGACGCCATCGAGACCAGTAGCGGAAGCACAACTCTGCAGCTGCACGACCTGCTCGGCAACATCGTCGCGAAGGCCAGCACCAGCGAAACCGAAACAAAACTCCTCGAAACCTATAACAGCACCGAATTCGGGGTACCAAACGAAGGAAAAGCACCACCAAAATATGCCTGGCTCGGTGCTGCAGGCGTATCGACAGAACTACCCTCCGGTGTAGCGACCAAAGGCGGCGCCTCCTACGTACCCCAAACAGCGCGCGAACTGCAAACCCTGCCGGTCATCCCCCCAGGAGCCTTCCCCAACGGCACAGGCACAGGATCACCATATGTCTCCATCGTGTCAGCCGCATCACAAGCATCCGCCCAAGCATCGTCTGAAAAAGTATGGGAAGAAGCCGCAGCAGCACGCCAAAAATCAGACGAAGAAGAATCAGCACGAATACACCAACAATGCGTCGAAGAGGGAGGATGCGGCGCGGGCCCCGAAATAGAAGAAGACCCGATTCACTACAGGGCATGGGAAGCACAGGAAAAGGGAGAAGCGCTACTAAGGCTAGCTGCAGCCGGCAACCTTACGGGAGCCCTCGGCACGCTCTTTGGAACTCTAGCCGACTACATAGACGGATACATCGAGGCGCATTTGACCACGGAAGTCGCCTTCAACTGGCTCGAAGAATATGGGCAATTCCTCGAGGCCTGCGTCAAAGAACTGCATGGGCGAAACGACTCGCACGGTGGCTGCCGGGCCTCATATGAGGACATTTTGGGGGCGGGAGTCCCGGACTTTTGGTCTAAACCCGTCATCTCCTACTGCCTAAAAATGAGCAGCGACACAGTCGAAGTGCATGAATGCACAAGGTTGGGGTATCAAGAAGAAGCCCCGACCATGGTGTAGAGACGGTGCGTCGAGCCGACACAAAAACAACCCGGCAGCTGATCGTCATCGCCTTCGTGGTATCAGGGCTGTGTGGTCTCGGCGCATGCGGAGACCAGACTTCACAGTCGTCTGATCCGGCACCACCTACGGCTGACACCGTATCTACGAGAGAGTATTTGGGTGCTAGGATTGCACGCGAGGAAGCCGTCAAGCGGAAGCTGGCTTCCAGTCAAGCGACTGTCGAACGCTATGTGGAGGGCGCGGATATGAGATGTCCCGGGATAGCAGCGAAGGCACCGCGCAGCACCGAGTTTGACGAACTCAACCATGACGCGCTGGTTGCGGTTGGCCTCATTATGGAGCAGGGAAATGCGGCCGCCATGACGCAGTTCGACAAGGTTACACAAGGGCTGCGCTGGGGTCGGACGTCACTGACGTTGCTTGTGCGGCGCCTCGCTCGAGAAGAACACGCTCTCGCACGAGTCGGTCCGCTGGACATATGCGCCGTGTTGAGGGATTGGGCGCAGAGCGGCTTTCGCGCCATTCCCGCCACGGTGACACGATTTCAGCGGCAAATAAGAGCTTTCGCAAGCCGCGCCGCGACACGGTGTCGGCGTGTGCCCCCGACCGGACGCTCCATTTGCTCACTCGGGCGCCCAGGGAAGCCCACCGCAGAGGAAATAGGGCAGCTGCTGAAGCAATACGAGGATGGCAGACAACGCGAAATAGCGCGCGAGACGGAACAGATAGAAAACCGCCTTGCAACTCGCACACGCGCAACATTGATTGCGGCGACTTCTACACTCACACAGCACCTCGGCCTCGACCCATTTGCCCTGCGTCTCTTTGTTGCGTCTCTCAAAGAACTCTGATCGAGACCGCGGTCTTCGATCGCGCATCGCGCGGTGGCTCGAGCTTGTCGGGCCTGCCTCAGCAAGCGCGTAATATCATCCGACAGCGTGGCGCGAAGGGGCGAACGAAGCCCCGGATTCGCGCGAGTCGCACTCTCGAATCTGCACAGGCGTCTCTAGCGATTGGTGCGCGCTGCGTGGAGCACGGACCGGCGCGCCAGCGGTTTGATCCGCCTGGGAAGGGTGCCCGTGGTGTGCGTCGTTGTGGTTCTCATAGGTGTGGTCCGGACGAGGATGTGGGAGCCGTGGTCGCTAGATCGCCTGGAGGCTCGGCCAGTCGGAACCGTGGGCTGAAGAATGCCGCTGGTAGACACCGCCACTCCGATTACGACGCAGCCGACGGAGACCATTGCGAATGCCACACCCACCCGCCGGGCAAGCCAGAGTTGCTCTTTGGACATTGGTTAGGATGGTAGCGCAACGCGCGCCGGATGGGCGCGGCGGTTTGCAGTGGCCCCGGCGCGGCGGCTTGAAGTGGCCCCACTTCGCGTCGGTTGTTGTGGTAGTTGATCTTCTCTGATTGTGACTTTCGGCGGTGTCTCGTGGAGCGGAGCCCGTAGGGCGGAGCGGAGCGAGATTTCGCCGGCGCGGTCTGCTGGTGGGGTCAGGCGGCTTCTTTCTTGGTGCGGGTGAGGCCGTGGCGGAAGCGCCAGGACTCTTGGCCGGTGTCGATGATGTGTGCTCGGTGGGTGATGCGGTCCACGACGGCCTTGGCGAGACGCGCGTCGGGGAAGACCTTCGTCCACTCCCCGAATGGGAGGTTCGTGGTCACGATTAGCGATGCTCGCTCGTTGCGCTCTGAGATGACCTGGAAGACGAGCTCGGCGGCGCCGTCGGGTAGCGCGAGGTAGCCGAGCTCATCGAGGACGACGAGTTCGGTGCGGGCGTAGCGCGCGATGACTTTCCCGAGCTCGCGTTTGCTCTGTGCTGCTTGTAGTTCGTTCGCGAGGGCGGCGAGGGTGGTGAAGCGGACTCGTCGTCCTTGCTGGCAGGCGAGCACCGCGAGGGAGATCGCCAAATGGGTCTTCCCGGTCCCGGAGTCGCCGAGGAGGATCACTGACTCGCGGTCGTCGATCCAGGTGCCCTGAGCCAAGGCGGCGATCGTGGCCTGGGGGATCTTGGGGTTCTCCTCGAAGCGGAAGTCCTCCAGGCGCTTGGTGAGAGGGAACCGTGCGTCGATCAGCCGGCGGCGTTCGCGACGTTCAGCGCGCTCACAGACCTCGGCCTCCAAAAGCGCCGCGAGGTATGCGGTCGGGGTTTGCTGGTCACGCATCGCCTCCTCGGCGAGCGTGCGGAAGCGAGCCCGGACGGTCGGTAGGTGAAGCTCGCGGGCATGCGCGTCGATCAGTGTCTCCATTGCTTGAACCTGCGCCGGGGCGCTCATTGTGCTGCGCCTGCCACGAGCAGCTCGTCGTAGTGGCCGAGCGTCGGCGGTGGCGCGCCGAGTCCCTGCAGACGCTGAGGGAGATCGTCGAGCTCCCGTGGGACGGTCCGAGAACCACGGCTGGTGAGAACCGCGACTGCGCGTCCGTCATGCGCTCCCGCTGTGAGGGCGCCACGGACAGCTTGCTCGACCTCACCGGGAGTGTGCTCGCGGGCGAGCAGCAACACATCGACCAGCATTATTCGATGCTGATTGGCAAAGGCTTCTACCTCAGTCTGCGCGACTCTGTCGATGCGGCGGCGGACCTGCTCTCGATGCCGATGCCGCCCGGACCCTCGTCAGATGCGTGGTTCGAGGCCGGGGAGCGCCTGCACAGGGCTTGCAGAAGACTCGGCTCCGCGACGTACTGCCTGCACGAGTGGGCAGAGCCTCCAGAGGACCAGGCGGACTCTGATGATGGCAGCGAGCCCTCAGACGCGGGGCTCCCTGTTGATGCGCGGAGGCGGCGCGAAGCGCGCCGGGCAGGCAGGCGCAATCCCTCTTGGTGGCACGACAGCCAGAGCACGTTCTGAACCGGACGAGGCGGGTCTTGCTCCGGCTTGGAGCAGCGCCGTGCTTCGTCCGCGACTTTCCGACCGGAGGAGGCCCCGGTCGTCTCGGCTTCCGCGCGAGCCATGGCCTTCGGGCTGGACTGGCCGCCCCCCTGCGGACGGCATCTAGGCACCCGCCGCCCCCATGAGGACTGTTCGGCCCCTTGAGGTCGCCATCGTCTGATAAGCCATAGGGATGAAGCCCGCAGAACGAGTCCGCCTCCTTAGAAAGCTCGCGAAGGCACTATCCGATACCAACACGGTGGAGTGGAGCGAGATGGAACTCATCCTGCGCCAGTTCGGGTTCTCCATCAGCTACATCGGGTCGGAAGAAAGCCCCGCATCTCCTTTCGAATTCGCCCTCTATCAGCTTGAGCACGGTGGCGATGACGACATGCTCCTGGAGCTGGAGCGCTATCTCGATCCAGCGAGCGAGAGCCCTCCTGCACCCGATGCAGGCGATGGCAACGCCCATGTGCCTGCGTTGGGCATAAAAGGCCCGTGGAAGGGCGAGGACACCTTCCGCTTGTTTATCAGCCACACCCATCCTCACGCACGCTTCGCGGGCTACATGCGCAACCATCTCAAGAAGTTCGGCATCGAGTGCTTCGTCGCGCATGACGACATCGAGCCGTCAGAGAAATGGCAGGAAGTCATCGAATCTGCGCTGCTGACCTGCCACGCCGCCACCGCGCTCGTGACCACGGACTTTCGCCAAAGCGTCTGGTGCGATCAGGAGGTCGGCTTCTGCCTGGCGCGGGCGCTCGTCACCGTCCCGCTGATGGTGGGCATCGAGCCGCATGGGTTCCTCGCAGGCTTTCAAGCTGTGAAGCTCCCCGACGCGAAGGGCCGCTCGACGGCCTGGATGGCGGCTGAGGCTGTGTTTGACATCCTCGCGAAGCGCTCAGAGACGCAAGAGCGCATGGTCCCCTGCGTCGTCCGCCGGTACTCGGCGAGCTACAGCTTCGACAACTCGCGTGCCGTTTACACGCTGCTGCGCAGAATTCCGAAAGAGTCATGGACGCTAGAGCTGGTTGACGAGGTCGAGAAAGTAGCGACAGAGAACTCACAGATCCAGAACGCGAACCTCCGCAGTGGCACGCCGATACCGGAGGCGACGGCGAAGTTCCTGGCACCAATCAAGAACCGCCTCGCGCCCGAGCCTGACGACGATTGGATTCTTGCTCATGAGCTGGAGCCATTCCCTGACCTCACAGATGATGACTTCGTGCCACCACTCGTCACGGAGGCCGACTTCCTCCAGCTAGGCGGGCGCGCTGAGGATGTCGTCACGCCATCCGGTGACGACGACATTCCTTTCTAGATTGTCACCCCCGTACCGACAACCCGGATAGGCGCTCCCGTGCGCGCCCTACACTCGCGCCATGCTGTTGAAGGTCGTCCTCTTGGCACTCATTCTCCTTGCCTGCTTCTTGGCGATGTGTACCGCCCGCAGCGAGCCCGCGTCAGGAGCCGGGGATGGAGAGGAACTGGAGCGCCACGCCGAGCAGGAAGATAGTCAGACCTAGCGCCGCCGGCCACGCTTCCTCCTCGGCGTGCCCGAGTGCGAGCCGAAATCGCATCGGCAAAGGCTTGAACCGCTCGCGAAGTCTAGGCGGCAACTCTTCGGCGCCGCTTGCGATGTCCTTGGCGGATTTGATGAGCCAGAGCGGCACGAGGCCGAACAGGAGCACGATGGAGAGCCCTGTGACTCCGCCGAGGTAGGCGAGCCGGCTTTCTCCGCTCAGACCGCTTTCCGCTTGCAGCACGACGCCGATGATGATGCCTGCGAGCGCGGCGAGGCTGATGGACAGCATGAGGAGTTGATACTTCCTGCCAAGCCTTTCCCGGCGCGTTCGGCTCGGCCACCTGAGCGCCCTTTGTGTCAAGAGGGCACTGAAGGCGTCCGGGGTCAGGAGCAGCGTGCCGGTGGTGACAGCCGCGAGGCCCAACTTTGCGAGCTGCTGCTGGCCGTGAAGCGAGACGTTAAGCATGAGTGCCGTAATGAGCAAGGTCACAGCGCGAGTCGCTATGAGCAGGCCACTCGCCGGGCGTCGTTCCTTGCTTTCACGGAGCCTGTCGATGAAGACACCGCCGCCGGATGATGTAGCCGAAATGGAGTGGCAAGACGTCAAGGTTGGGGCGTAGGAAAGACCAGCCAAGTCGCACAAGCGACATTGTCGGTGTATCGCCGAGTTGCGACCCGCGCTAAGATCCCGCAGCAGATGTCCGAGGTTTTGGTAACGACCGAGGTGGACACTGCGGTGCCTCTTCGACTAGTCCTGGCGGGAACGTTTGATCCCGCTGCGATGCTCGCGCGACGAGTGGATCACCTACTCGCAGCTGCGAGAGCATTCGCTGAGGATCACACGCTGCAGCAGCCGCATAAGGAACTCTGGGACCGGGTATTCGACCGAATAGCCGAGGCCGGCGAAAACCGATCCCTGGCCGACACAGTTGCCTCGCTACGCGCAGCAGCTATCCCCGTGCACGAGGTCAGGGAGGCCTTTCGGAGCGATATTGCGGCGACACGGGGTCTCATCCGAATCACAGGTCTACTTCGAGACACCGAGGACGGCTTGACCGTTCGGTCGCCGCTGCTCGATCAGGCCGGCTCGCTGTTCTACACCCGTTCGGTCGCCGCTGCTCGATCAGGCCGGCTCGCTGTTCTACACCATAGACCGTGTCGTGCACGCGGCTCTACTCGCGCAGTACCGTGGCGAGCGGGCGAGCGCGCACGACCCTCTTGTGCCGCGGCGCACCCTACATCCATACCTCGATTCACGTAAAGATCTTGCGCAGCATTTTCATTTTGGCAGTCCTCTTTTTGTCGAGGCGTCACTCACGAGCATTGAGACTCCGGTTGGGCTCGTAGGCCTGATCTACGCCTTCGTGAAGCTGTGTGGCATTGACCTCGAGGTTCGTCTTCGTCGTGCGCGTCTACACTCGCAGCTACGAGCGGAGGAGGCGAACGCGCGTGCCCGCCGCCTTCAATCGGTCAGTACATCGCATCTACGGGCGAACCCCCTGGAGCGCGAGCTGACCATGAGCACACCAGAAGACGAAGACGTCCTCATTAAGGAGACTGTGGACAGCTGGCTTACCGCGACGGATCTGTTCCTGTGGAAGCTTGAGCGAGGAGAAATCGCCGACGAAGCGCCGGGCACAGGGGATGCGCCCGGCGAGCCCGGCCAGCTCAGTTAGGACGCCAAAGCCAGGATGACGTAGCTCATGCTTGGGGACCACGCTAGTCGTCTCTCTTCCGCGCGGCATTTTCGGGGTCGCCGCACCCGCCTGCGTGTGTCGCACAATCGTGTAGCGAGTCGCTGGGCGAGTGTCCCGTAGCGCGTAGAAGTTTGTAGGTGGCGGTCCCTTTCGCCTCGTCTGCTCTTGTTGGGAGCGTGGCGAGTGCAAACAAGTCCATCGAGACGAAGGGAACCGCCATGAAGACCCGCGACCAGGCGGTCGGGTCGCTGGCGCAGACATCGGCGTGCAGACGGTCTTGGACCTCTCGGTCAACCTTCACGGCTCCTCTCTTCCGATTACGATGACGGAGTTCGACAGCATGGCCCGGGCTGAGCGCGCCACGGCAACCGGCGACGCTACGTCAGGTTCCAGACTCGCGGAGTCCAGATACCCATCACAACCCAAAATACCAACGAAGCAGGGGCTGCGCTGGATGGTCACAGTGCGGATGAAAAGCTACGCACCCAGCAGCTAGGTGTGTAGACTGTCATCCAATGGGTTCGCGCGAGATCCTGGACATGGCCCGGCGTGCGGGTGGGATCGCCTCTGCCTCCGAGCTGACCAAGGGCGGTGCTCGCTGGGAGGATTTGTATCGCCTGCGGAATGAAGGAGCGCTCATCGAGCTTTCGCGCGGCATCTATCGTGTCGCCGACGTCCCGGCAACTGCGCATCTGGATCTCATCGCGGTGTGTCGGCGGGTGCCTGACGGTATGATCTGCTTGAATTCGGCAGCCAGCTTCTGGGATCTGACCGACGAGATGCCCGGCTCGGTTCATGTTGCGGTTGCGCGCGGCAGGCATCGTCCGAGAATCGTCTATCCCCCGACGCGGGTGCACGTCTTTGCGGCGGACACCTTTGCGCTAGGCCGCGTTCATCAACCCGTTGAGTCGCCGGACTCAATCGCCGTCAGCTCCAAGGAGCGCACGGTCGTCGATCTCCTGCGCCTCCGCGCGCGCGTCGGACGGGACGTGGCGTTGTCCGCGCTGCGAACCTACCTCCGACAGGGAGAGGCCAAGCCGGGCGAGCTGCTTGAGTTCGCGCGCCAGCTACGGATAGGCACGGTGATGGCTGAGGTCCTGGAGCCTCTGCTGACGTGAGCGAGCGCACACCCCAGCAGGTATACCTCGGCCTGCAGAAGCTGGCGCGCTCCCAGGGGCGCAACACGCAGCAGCTCTTCGAACTCTACATCCACGAGCGCTTCCTTGCCCGGCTCGCCGCATCGTGGTTCGCCGAGCGGTTCGTGCTCAAGGGCGGGATGCTGCTCGCGGTGCTGGACGTTCGTCGCGCGACCCGGGACGCGGACATGCTCGCACTCGGACTGACGAGCGACGAAGACAATCTGCGCACGGTGGTCGGCGAGATCCTGACGATCCCCATGGAGGATGGCGTCAGCTTCGATCCCACGGGGATCTCGATCACATCAATACGCGAAGACGCCGACTACGAAGGGATCCGCCTCACGCTGCCCGTCGATCTCAGCGGCGCCGCCCTCAAGCTCAAGCTCGACCTGTCGTTCGGCGACCCGGTCGAGCCGCAGCGCATCGACTACCCGACACTCCTGGACGACCGAACCTTCCAGCTCTTGGGTTATCCGCTGGAGAACGTCATCGCCGAGAAGGCCGAGACGATGATGTTCCTGGGTGACGCGAACACTCGCGATCGCGACTATGGCGACGTCTACCTGCTCTCACAGGTCCACCCAATCAGCGCCAAGTCGCTGCGCCAAGCGCTGAGCGCAGTAGCTGAGCACCGCCACCACGCGGTACGACTATTGGGCCCCCAGCTCGAGGCATTGCGCGAGGTTCGCCAGCAGCCGTGGGCGGCATTTCGTGCCCGCGTTGGGCTTACCGGCCTGCCCGAGAGCTTCTCCGAGGTCGTCGACGGTGTCGTGGAGTTCGTCGATGGCGTACAGGACGAGAACGTGTCGCGCTGGCATCCGGCAGAGCGTCGTTGGGAATAGCTACACGGGCGAACGAGGCTTTTTTTGTGGCCGGCTGCGTCCTTTCGTTTGGGCCCACCGGCTTCCCCAGGTGGGCTGAAACGCCGGGAAACACAGCAAAATGCGGGTCATTCAGGGTCGCACGACTGGCTGAGATCCCGCATGGTTGAGCGAGATTCACCGCCAGACCACCTGCCATCGCACCCAGGAGGTCGCCGGTTCGAGTCCGGCTAGCTCCATTTCTAAAGATCCCTGCATATGCGCTGGTTTTGGCGACGCGGGATCTGCGGGGATCGCCGTTTGATTGGCGGTAATTTCGGGCACTGGTGTGGTCGTCCTCATCGTCCTCAACTACATGCGCAAGCACGCGACTGATGAGCCGCTCGGGGCGACCGCGGTTGCCAAGGGCCTCCGCCGCTCCTCCGGGGCCGTGGGCAACTGCCTGGCGGGCGAAACGGTGCCCGTCAATGATCGCGCGCAGGCCAACTATCGGTGAGCATCGCGTAGACGGCCTGGTCTGCGTAGCGGTCGCCGATCCGCTCGGCCTCGCGTGCGATGCCCTCCTGGGTGAACCCGAGACGCTCCGGGATCGCACGGCTGCGGGTGTTATCGACGGCCGCACGGATCTCCACCCGATGAAGCCGCCACGTTCCCAGCGCGTGATCAACGAGCCCCCTTACAGCGCGTGTCATGACGCCACGCCCCTGCGCGGGTGCGGCCAGCCAGTAGCCGATGCTGGTCGAACGGTGCTGCCAGAACACAGCGTGGAAGCCCACCACACCGACAATCCCGCGATCCTCGACGACCGCAGTCTGGAACCCGTCGTTGCGCGCCAGCTGCTCGCGAGTGCGCCCGATGAAGGCCGCCGTGTCAACGAACGTCTGCCCCGCCGCCCACGGCATCCACCGCGCCAGATGCTCGCGGTTTGCCTTGATGACCGCATACAGCTCCCGCGCATCCGACTCCTCGAGCAGGCACAGCCACAGTCCGTCGGCCACCTCGATACGGCATGCGTCCCTGCAGGCTGGCCTCCCGGGCGCGGTCACGGGACCGTGCCGCCCGGCCCCGGCTGGTCGTGCTGGCGGATGAACTCGCTCTTGGCGTCGGTGTACGCCTCACGGTCATCGGGAAAGCGTGCGGCGAGCGCGCGCTTCAACGCCATATACTCCGCCGCGAGGACGGAGTCTGCGCGCAGACGGTCACGAAAGCGCAGACGCCGCTTAAGCTCCTCCTGGTCGTCCACGAGGTGCAGATGATGGGTGCGGTACGCGGCCGACGGATAGCAAAGGAAACGCCGGTGGGCGAGCGTCGCGTTGAACGCCCGCGGGAACTGGTACCCCGCCTCGGAGACGAGCGAGGCGATCGGCGCATCGAGGTCGGGCATGAGCGCGATCATGTCGATTACCGGCTTCGCCGCAAACCCGGGCACAGCGGTGGAGCCGAAGTGGTGGATCTTCACCCCCTCAAGCAGCGGCGCGAGCCGCTGCCGCTCCGCTTCGAACATCGCCTGCCACTCAGGGTCGTGGTCAACAAGCTCAACGGGCGCGTCACGCCCACCAGCCCGCGCCAAGTCTTCGGCTGCTGCGGTGCGACGATCCAATGAAGTCATCCAGCCAGCGTACGGCGTGCCGACGCGGTCGCCACTGGCGACCGGTCCGCGGCAGCGTCACGGACGGTCGAGTACCCACCGGGTCACGAGCTGAGGAAAGTTGATCGGACCAGGCGTTGTCTCATGGGTGAATAGAAAACGAAACCCGGCCCGCTGCAACGTCCGGTTCGGCGCCAGGTTCGATGGTTCCAAAGGCGTGCGCCATCACACGACCCCCGTCTCTGTCGTGTGGACGTTGACGCCGCTCGCCCGTTCAGTGAGCGTGGCGTGGCGAACGTTCGTATTGGCGGGCAGGGCGTGTGTGGTGCTCATGTCGGACTCCTTTTGCTCGTGAGGCACGAGGGAGTCCCGAGGGCTGCCACCAGACCACCCCGCCAGGGCGGGTTCGGTCGAGAGGCGTGTAATACCGTGGGAGCTGCATGAAGGGGCTTCTCCTTCGTGCCGGCCCCCGGCTGTTGGCTCAGCGCGGGGGCACTTGACGTGGTCGAGCCCCATTGTACCTCGCTGCCGCTGGGATACCGTCAGTCCGCGTGACATCGCCTTCAGGTTGGGGCGAGGCAGCACGCTCCGTATTGGCACGCACGCCGGAGACCGGAGTACGCGAGGCGACCCTCGCCTGCTTCGTCGGCCCCGGATGGCCATGAGCGCTCCCGCGCTGCCGTCCGACTCCCCGCCACGACGAGGTCTTCGCTCGGCGATGGGCTGCGATCAAAGCAGGACCACGCCGTACTGACGGAGCGCTCGCAACGTGCCGCGTCGTCGCTCCTGCTCGGACACGATCCTGACCGCTCGGGCGCCGGAGCAGCCTGATTGAGACCCCAGACCCGAGCACGACCAGGGTCACGGCCGCTACACCACGGGTCCGCAGCCACGCAGGGAGTCGAGCACCCTCGTGTGCGGGTAACATGACCGTCACGGCATCGCTTACACCTGGAGGCTCGGGCTCGGTCGGCACGTCGTCGAAGTCGCGGCCGTCCGGCTGGTTGGCAGGGCGCAATGGCGCCCGGTGATCCGCAACACCGTGCTCCGAGCGGCCCCGACGCTCGTATATGTCGTCCTCGGGAAGAATCTCCATACCCTTTAAGCACCGAAGACCCCAAAATGGGGTCAACGGATTCAAACGCAGATGCAGGCTCTACGACCTCCGCATCAGGCAAGTGCTTGAGAAGCCAACCAAAAAATGCTCCACCAAACGCCTCCTTGCATCTCACTCATCGCGATCCCAGGAGCGTCCCAGGCCGATCAACTACCGCAGCTCTGAGGATGCCCCTCCCCTCTCAACGCCAACTCATCGAGTCCGGTGGGGCAGGACGACGTGGGTGATATCGGCGGGCGGGAGAGCGTCGCGCCGGGCGGTGGGAACCCCAGCCCTGCACGGCATGCCACCCTGACACTCTCGCGTCGCTCGCTGTGGGAGAGCCTATGTCGTGCTGCAGCAGACGCCCGCATAGGTCGGTGGGTGTCGCGCAAGGGTGTGGCGGGGCTTTCAGTCGTTGTGCCCGACCAGCACCACCACGCGCGCGACGGACCCGAACATCGACAGCGCACCGCCGCTCAGCGCGGTCGGTGTGGGTGCATGCAGCGTTTTCGCTACGCGCGCCGCGAGTGCATGTGCGCCGGGGCCGTAGAGCACGTCGTTGTGCGCTCGGTGGCTCTTGACTGCGGTGCCGAGGATCGTTGTGCTCACCGACCGCAGGTGTGCGTGCAACGTGGCTGCCACGCTCTTCAGGCGCTGTGTGCTCGCGAGCGGACCTTCGCTAGAGGAGAACAGGCCGGTCTGGTCGGCGAGCACAACGGTTGCGAGCGGGCGTGTCGCGACTGTAGGCAGGTTCGTGACCTGGCGGACCTTGCCCAGGCTCGCGCTCACGCTGCCGCCGTAGACGCCACCGACCGCTGGGAAGGTGGCACTGCCATTCTGGAAGCCGACTTCGACCGACCCTGTGTCCGGCGGGGTGAAGCCGGACACGAGCAGCTGACCGCCGTGCGCGACAGTCATCGGCGGGTTCGCGCCGGCCAGCTTTTGCGGGTCCAGGCAGTCGAAGCTCACCAGCGCGAGCTGCGCGGCGACCATCACGCAGTCCTGCGGGTCATAGGGCTGACCGTCGGGCGCCAAGCCGCACGACTGTCCGGGGATCACCCACCAAGAGGCCGTGCTGGTCGCGTCCCAGAGGGCGCTGTCCTGATACCAGCGTAGGCGAGCTGGTTGGCCCACTGCTCGGAGGTCCTTCGACCAGCGCGGGTTCTTCAAGAACGGTACAGCCGCGAGCAGTGAGGGCAGCGGCGACCCAGACCCCTGATAGGGCGCGCCGCCCGTGCAGACGTCCGCGGGCGCCGCCGGTGTCCATGTAAGGCTGGCCGCAAGTGCGGCGAGCACCAAGGCGAGCATCAACACCGGCTTGTGGTGTCGGGTGCGGGACTTCACGGCAACGCAGACCCTAACGGAGCCGGGAACCCGCAGTGTATATCTCATCCGACGGCGCGTCGTAGCCCATGAACGTCACGTAGCGCCCGCCCGCGGACAGGTTGACGCCAGTTCGTACTTCGAGGAGAAGCTGGTGACCATCTGCTCGAAGCTGGGAATGATCCCGGACTCGGAGCTCCGACCTCGCCGCGAAGATGGGCATCAAGCAGAACTACCTACCGGATTCTTCCTGTCCCTTTGAAGGAGAAGAAGGGACGCGCCTGGCATCCGATCGCCGCCACAGGCTGAGCGTACACAGCAAGACATCCGACCGCTGCGAACATTCGCTATACGCTGTAGTCGTGATTGGAGGCTGCTCGTATGCCTGAGTTGGTGTTGAGGTTGGAGGGTGTTGTTCGGGGGTATCGGCGTGGGCGGGATCGCTGGCGGGTGCTCTCTGGGGTGTCGTTGACGGTCGCGGCGGGCGAGTTTGTTGGTTTGCTTGGTGGGCGGGGTGAGGGCAAGACGACGCTGCTTGAGGTCGCGGCGGGCGTGGAGGTACCCGAACACGGGAAGGTGTGGTTTGAGGGTCGCGATTTGGCGTCCTGCTCGGATGACGACTCGCGATCCCTTTAGATACCGGGGCTTCCCTGTGGATTTAGCCCACCAAACGACTCCGGTGGGCAAAAGTCGCGCGTTCACGGTCCGATCACGAGGTGTGGGCTTTCGAAGGTCAGGTCATGCTACATGCGGATGCTGAAGTCACCCGACTGCCGCGAATATGCGGTTACGCTGTAGGAACCCGACGATTGTGAGGGTTCTGTGACTGATGTCCCCGTGTTGCGGTTGGATGGTGTGTGGCTGGCGTTTGAGCGTGGCGGTGTGCGGGTGTCGGTGTTGGAGGGTGTGTCGTTGGAGGTGCGGGCGGGGCAGATCGCGGCGGTCGTCGGCGGGCGGGGTCAGGGCAAGTCGACGCTGATCCGGCTCGCGACGGGGATGCTGAGCGCGGATCGGGGCAGTGTCTCGATCGAGGGTCGTGAGCTGGGTGACCTCTCGGACCGTGATCTTGAACGGTTGTTGAGGACCGAGATCGGGGTCGCCACGAGAGCCGGGGAGGAACGCCTAAACGTTCACGACTACGTGGAGATGTCGCTGGCGGCGACGCGCAAGTACAGCGGCAGGGAGCGCGACCGGTTCGTGAGGGACATCTTGGCGGAGCTTGAGATATCGGGGTGCGCGGACTCGAAATGGGACGAGCTATCGGACTGGCAGCGGGTGCTCGTGGAGTTCGCGCAGGCGATCGTGCGGCGTCCGAAGCTGCTGCTCGTTGATGATGTCGTGGACGGTATGGGCCTTGACCAGAAGCGGGCGGCGATGGATCTCATGGAAGGCTTCGCCAAGGACCGTCGCTGCGGGGTGCTGATGGCCGTCTCAGACCACGCCGCCGCATTGCGCTCCGCTACCGTCTGGCGGCTCAGCCACACCAAGCTCGAGCTGATGCACCAAGACCCCGACATCACCTACCTCCACCAACGCCGACAGGATCAGGCGCTCTAGCCACCCCGGCGGCGCAGGCGCGGCGCGTGCGGGCACGGCACACCGTGGGTACGGCTCGTAATGTAGCTCTCGTCAGCGAACGCGAAGTACACGGCGAACGGGAAGCCGTGACTAGGGCAGCCGGACAGCAGGATGATCCCGCTGGGCTGATAGAGCACGAACTCGTGGTGGATGCGCTTGTAGTAGGTCACGCCGAGCGGCCCGACTGTGGAGCGCGGCTTGACCAGAGCGACATCGAGACTCTCGGGAAAACTTTCAAGCAACGGGACCGTGATCGCAAGGTCCCCCGCCACAGTGGAGTAGCTGGCCGGTAGGAACCCTGGGTGCCGCTGCGTGGGCCACCGACAGCCAGGCGGGGAGGCCGAGTATCGAGGGAGACGAGCCGTGCCGCGAGTGCGGCACGGCTGCTTGATCCGCCTGGCAGCCAAGTTCGCGTGTTTTGTCTCTAACTAGTATCGCCGTTTCGGTTAGCGTCTGTGGGACGATGTCCAAGCAAAACCCCACCGACCTACCGGCCAGCATGGTGGTCCTCGGACTCCTCATCGAAAAGCCCGGCCAAACGGTAGCCGAGGTCGCCCACAGTCTGGACGAGCGCTTTCCTGAGTCGCGTTTCAACTCGGCTACTGCGCACGTCGTGCTGCCGCAGATGGCGCGAGGTGGACGATATCGGCCGCGCGTCACATGTATCTACCGGGTGCCGGGCCGGGGACATAAAGCCCAGAATCGCTACGACCCAACGCGTGAGGGTGCCAGTCTGTATCGCGCGTGGATGCACGCGATGCCGAGCGAAAGTGGTCCGCCCGCGCTCCGCGAGGCGCTGTACGGCCGCATCGAGCTATGTCGGCTTGAGGATCTACCAGAGCTGATCCGTATCGCCCGCGAAGAAGCGTTGATCGCGACGGACATGTACTCAAGGGCATCGGTCACGCTCAAACTGCACCTCGAACATGAGCGCACGAAGGAGACCGACGCAGACGAGCTGACCGACCAAGACTACTTGCGGATGGTGCGCGAGGTGCTGCTGCACGTCACCCCGAAACATTGGTCCACGCGTTACGAGCTCATGGAGGAAATCCGCACGTACCTCGAAAAAATTGCGAGGAAGGCTGGCATCCCGTTCACGGTGCCGAGATGACTCCCGTGTTGCGGTTGGATGGTGTGTGGCTGGCGTTTGAGCGTGGCGGTGTGCGGGTGTCGGTGTTGGAGGGTGTGTCGTTGGAGGTGCGGGCGGGGCAGATCGCGGCGGTCGTCGGCGGGCGGGGTCAGGGCAAGTCGACGCTGATCCGGCTCGCGACGGGGATGCTGAGCGCGGATCGGGGCAGTGTCTCGATCGAGGGTCGTGAGCTGGGTGACCTCTCGGACCGTGATCTTGAACGGTTGTTGAGGACCGAGATCGGGGTCGCCACGAGAGCCGGGGAGGAACGCCTAAACGTTCACGACTACGTGGAGATGTCGCTGGCGGCGACGCGCAAGTACAGCGGCAGGGAGCGCGACCGGTTCGTGAGGGACATCTTGGCGGAGCTTGAGATATCGGGGTGCGCGGACTCGAAATGGGACGAGCTATCGGACTGGCAGCGGGTGCTCGTGGAGTTCGCGCAGGCGATCGTGCGGCGTCCGAAGCTGCTGCTCGTTGATGATGTCGTGGACGGTATGGGCCTTGACCAGAAGCGGGCGGCGATGGATCTCATGGAAGGCTTCGCCAAGGACCGTCGCTGCGGGGTGCTGATGGCCGTCTCAGACCACGCCGCCGCATTGCGCTCCGCTACCGTCTGGCGGCTCAGCCACACCAAGCTCGAGCTGATGCACCAAGACCCCGACATCACCTACCTCCACCAACGCCAGCCTGCGCGGGCGCGGGTTGCAGAGCCGTGAGATGCTCCATGTAGGAGGGCTCGTCAAGCACTTTGAGGTCGGAGGCGAAGTGGTCCGCGCGGTCGACGGCGTCTGGCTGGACATCGCGCCTGGCGAGATGGTCGCGCTCTACGGGCCGAGCGGTTCCGGCAAGTCGACTCTGATCGACCTCATCGCGGGATTTCAGACACCCGACGCCGGCACGGTAGTGGTCAACGGACGAGACATCGCTTCATACTCAGAACGAGAACACGCCGACTACCTGCGCCTGACGGTCGGCATCATCGGCCAAGGGGACGAACTATGGCCCTCCGTGTCGGCCCGCGACAACGCCTGCCTGAAGCTGCTGCGCGACCATCCGAAGGACGCGGGTCGCCTGATCGAACCGCTTCTCGCCGACCTCGGGCTCGGCGACCGGATGAAGCAGCCGACCTACAAGCTTTCCAAGGGGGAGCGTCAGCGCGTCATGATCGCTCAGGCCCTTGCGACCGATCCGCGCCTCGTTCTCGCCGACGAGCCCACCGGCAACCTTGACACCCGCCGCAGCCGTGACGTGCTCGGGCAGATTCGGGACCTCTGCCGTGATCGAGGCACCGCCGTGCTACTCGTAACCCACGATCCCCAAGCCGTCTCGTTCGCTGACCGTGTCTACGAACTGCGCGACGGGCACCTCCACGACTACCAGCCTGACGAGCTGTACCTTCGCGCAACTGGAGCGGCGGTGCAGCCTAGCTCATGAGCTCTCTGCCCTTCCCGCCAGACACACCTAAGTCCGAGCAAGCTCCTGGCAACCAGTCGTCTGCGCTCGCGCGTCTACGCAGGCGGGCGAGGCGGATCGTGCCGCTCGGGGAGATTCTGTTCGTCTTTCGGGCAAGGCTCAAGGAGCGTGCTGTCTTGGGCCAGGAGGCTCTTGCTGTCATCGGCATCTCGGTCGGTATAGCGTTGCTATTCGCCTCCCAAGTTGCCTCGCAGAGCCTCGACGGCTCAGTCCGGCAACTCACCCGGCAACTCGTCGGCGGAGCGCAATATCAGCTTGACGCGCGAGGCCCCGAGGGATTCCCCGAAAGCATCGCTCGTGAAGTCGGCGCGCTGTCAGGGGTGACCGCCGCGCTGCCGCTACTTGAGCAGCAGGCGATTGTGCTCGGGCCACGTGGCCAGGCGTCGGTTGGTCTCATCGGTGTGAATCAGCGGTTTGCGAACATTGGCGGGCCGCTATTGCGCAAATTCAGTATACGCCCGCTCGTGCATGTCAGGGTGATCGCGCTCCCTGCACCTGTCGCGGCGGCGATCGGAGCGAGCCCGTTTCAGGTCGTCCAGCTACAGGTAGGAGCGAGCACGGTCAAAACGCTGCTCGCGGCGACTCTCAGTGAAGCTGATATTGGCGGGCTCGTCGACAGCCAGGTCGCGCTCGCGCCTCTGTCGTACGCCCAAAAGCTCGCCGGCACGCCGGGGCGCGTTTCCCGCCTCTACATCAAGGTCAAGCCTGGCCAGCAAGTCGAGGCTGACGCCGCCCTGCGAAAGCTCGCCGCAGCCCACCATCTGAACGCGGTCCCGGCAGACTTCGACGCGCAGCTCTTCAGTGTCGCCTCGGCCCCAGCACAACAAGGAGAGAACCTATTTAGCCTCATCAGCGCGGTCGTCGGGTTCCTGTTCGCGTTCAACGCGATGTTGCTGACCGTCACAGACCGCCGCCGCCTCATAAAAACGATGCGCCGCCAGGGCTTCACCCGACCGATGATCGTGCAGACCCTGGTGTTCGACGCACTCGTGATAGGGGCGGTCGCCACGTTGCTCGGAATCGGACTCGGCGAGCTGCTCTCAACGGCCCTGTTCCACTCCGAGCCAGGCTACCTCGCCTTCGCGTTCCCGGTCGGCGGTCAGCGCATCGTGGGCTTCTCCACGATCGCCCTGTCTGTCGCAGCGGGATTCCTCGCGGCCCTCGTGGGTGTCCTGGCGCCGCTCCGACACATCCTCGCCCTGCCGCTGCGCTCACAGGTCGAAGTCGAACGGCCACCCCGCGGCTGGACCGCGATGCGGGTCAGCGCCGGCATCCTTGGCCTGCTCATCACAACCCTCATCGTCCTGTTTCGTCCGCAGTCGGCGGTGGTCGGAGTGATCGCCCTTGTAATTGCCGGGCTTGCTCTGCTCCCGTTCCTCTTCAGAGGCATCGTTCTGGGATTCGGCTGTGCACAGCGTCCATTCCATAGCACTGCGACGCGTCTCGCCGTCGGCGAGCTCACAGACACCATGACCAGCGTGCGCTCCCTGGCGGTCGCGGCGACAGGGGCGCTCGCCGTGTTCGGCACTGTCGCTGTAGCGGGCGCGCAGCACAACCTCCAAAGCGGGCTAAACAGCGCCACCCGCGAATGGAATCGCGCTGCCGACGTGTGGGTGTCTCCCTCGGGAGACGACAACACGCTCGCTACCACCCCGTTTCCCGCCTCAGTGACGTCCAGGCTCAGGCACCTCGAAGATGTACGCAGCGTAAGCATCTACCGGGGGAGCTTCCTGAATGTCGGCGACCGCCGCGTATGGGTGATCGCCCCACCACGCCAGTCAGCCGAGCTGATGCCGCCGGGGCAACTCACCGAGGGCAATATCTTGCAGGCGAACGCGAGACTGCGCGGCCACGGCTGGG
This sequence comes from uncultured Solirubrobacterales bacterium, assembly GCA_963749285.1. Classification (GTDB taxonomy): domain Bacteria; phylum Actinomycetota; class Thermoleophilia; order Solirubrobacterales; family Solirubrobacteraceae; genus Palsa-744. The sequence continues at coordinate 676,884 of CAVVMD010000003.1, forward strand.
CGGTCCTGTCCGAAGCGATAGCCCACGAAATGCACCTGCACATCGGCGAATCATTCACGTTGCCCTCTCCGCATCCGACCACCCTCCGGCTCGCGGGCCTCTCGACAAACGGCGGATGGCCACCTGGCGCAATCGTGATCAACGCGGAAGACTACGCACGAGCCTGGGGCTCAAACGCGGCCAGCGCACTCAACGTACAGGTCGCCCCCAACCGGGCGCCGACCGAAGCGCGCCTTCAGATAATCCGAGCACTCGGACCGGGCTCCGGCTTGGCCGTGCAGACGGCCGCCGAACGCGAAGCGCAGTGGATCAGATTGAGTAGTCAGGGTCTGGCACGGCTGACACAGATAAAGACAATCGTCTTGATCGCGGCGATCCTCGCGATGGGGTTCGTGATGGTGTCGCTGATCTGGCAGCGACGAGAACGAATCGGATACCTAAAGCGGATTGGCAACGCTCGCGGATTGCTGTGGCGCTCGCTGTTCTTCGAGAGCGCCGTGCTGCTCGGATCAGGGTGTCTTATCGGTGCGGTGTTCGGGCTCTACGGCCAACTTGTCATCAGCCACGCACTGATCACCGTCACGGGCTTTCCTATAAAGATCAGTGTCGGAGTTCTCATCGCCATCTTCAGCTTCCTCATCGTCAGCGCGACTGCGCTTGCGATTGTGGCGATCCCCGGCTATTTCGCGACACGCGTCCGGGCGACAATGGTCAAGCCTGCATAGCAGCAGAGCGGGACTGGCGCTACTCTCGCCGCGAACGGTTATCGGACTCGCCCGAGCGGCATACCGCGAGCTTGTTTGGGGGCTGCACGACGTGTCCCGCGAGGTCGAGGGCTGGCGTGCGCTCGCGAGCATGATCCCCGACCGGGCGCTTCGTGCGGACGCGCTCGAAGCGCTCGCATGCAAGCGTCCGATGGTCGACGGCGCTGCGATGTTCTGGACGCTCCCGCGCGCACGCTCTCCCGAACTTCTACGGCTACTCGTCGCCTACCAAGTCCTAGCCGACTACCTGGATTGCACCAGCGAGCGTGCCGCAACCCACGGAATCAGAAACGGGCTGCAGCTTCATCGTGCGTTGATCGAGGCGATTGATCCCTCACTGCCCCTGTCTGACTACTACCAATACCACCCCTGGCGGGAGGACGGCGGCTACATCCGAGCGTTGGTCGAATACTGCAGACAGGCTGCTGCACGGCTCCCGTCGTTCGCACAGGCGCAACCGCTCGCGGTTCGCGCGGCACGCCTCACGACGGTGCTCGCGCTCAATCATGAGCCAGACTCGGCGCTGCGGGATACCGAACTGAAGGCGTGGGCAGCGCTGCACTTTCCCGAGAGTAGCGCGCTCGCCTGGTTTGAGCTGGCCGCCAGCGCAAGCGCCTGGCTTACAATCCTCGCTCTCCTAGCCCTCGCGGCCGACACCGGTCGCGGGCGCTCAGAGGCAGAGGCGACATACGCTGCGTACTTCCCGTGGGTATCCCTCGCTGGCACGATGCTCGACAGTTACGCGGACGCCGCAGAAGACCACGAAGCAGGCGCCCACAGTTACATAGCTCACTACACGAGCGCGACAGAGGCACACGAGCGTGTCAGCGAGATCCTCACGACAGCGTTCGCGAAGGCTGCGGATCTGCCGAACGGTGAGCGGCATCTCGCCCTGATCAGCTGCATGGTCGCGATGTACCTGTCCAAGGAAAGCACGCGCATGACCGGGAATCTTCAGGCGACCCGGCAGCTCGCGCGAGCCGCCGGTTCCCTGCCGAGGGCTCTAATTCCTGTCCTTCGCGCCTGGCGAGTCCTCTACGGCCTACAAACCGACGGCGCCGGAGGACAAGCCCGCGTAGATTTCCAGGTGCCTGACGCTCCTCGATCGACGAGGCTACCGCCGAGCGCGCCTGTGCCCTCTGCACTCCAGACGCTCGCGGTCTGGCGTGACCCCCATCAATATCTCGCTTGGTGTCGCAAGCGGTATGGCAGCCGATTCACGATCCATGCGCTTGGGCTCGCGCCGCTCGTGTTCATGTCAGACCAAAAGGACATCATGGCGATCGTCCGGGCACCTGCTGACATCCTTCACCCCGGTGCCGGAGCTTCGGTAATAGCACCACTCGTAGGGGAGGGATCGTTCATGTTGGCAGACGAAGACGCGCACCTCGAGGGTCGCCGCGCAATCCTGCCCGCCTTCCAGCACTCTCGTGTTCGAGAACACACTGAAATGGTTAATGACATCGTGACACGAGAGGTCGCGTTGTGGCCACGCAACACGCCCGTAGCGATTCACTCTGGCCTGCGGGCGCTAACACTCAGGGTCATCCTGCGAACCATCTTTGGTCAAAAGAGTGCCTGCCAACATGAGCTTCACGCTCGACTACTGCGAATGCTGACAATCACAGCAAGCCTCGCGCTGCAAGAGCGCCAGCTACGCCTGTTTCCCCCGTGGCGCCATCTGTGGAGAGGATTCATCGCCGAGCGCGCCGCCGTCCATAAGCTCATCGATGGTCTCATTAGCGATGAAGCCCACGCGCCAGCGCGAGACAGCGGGCTCCTCGCGATGCTGCTAGAAGGCACGACAACAGCGAATGACACGGGAGCCGACCCGAGGCAGATACGGGACGACTTGATGTCGGTGATCCTCGCCGGACACGAGACGACCGCCTCAGAGCTGGCCTGGGGATTCCAGCTTCTCGCACACCACCCGATCATCACGGAGCGCCTCGTAAACAGCCTCGACAATGGCGAGGATCGCTACCTCGCGGCGACCGTCCAAGAGGTGCTGCGCCATCGGCCCGTGTTCTTGTTCACGATCCCGCGTGTGGTGAACGCCCCCTTCGAGATCGCCGGGCGAACCTTCTACCCGCCCGTGCATCTCGTCGGCTGCATCCACCTGATGCAGCACGACCCCGCCGTGTACGAGGACCCCGAGCGCTTCTGGCCCGAGCGCTTCCTAGCGGCTGAGCCGCCACCCAAGGTCTGGATGCCCTGGGGCGGAGGCCGCAAGCGCTGCCCCGGACACCACCTCGCCGTGCTTGAGATGCAATTGGTACTGAAGGCTGTCGTGTCTGAGCTGCAGATCCTGCCCGTCGACAGCCGCATCGAGACGGCCAGATGGCGCAGCGTGATTGTCACGCCTGGCCGCGGCTCGCGCATACTGCTCCGCAGACGCTCAGACACAAATGCCGCCCACGGACGGGCCTCGCCAGCCTGCTCGCGTTAATCTCCTTATAACTAAATGTTTCTATTTAGTTATAAGACGGATTTCTGCCTACTCGAACAAAAAACGGTCATGATGGCGCGCAATGGCGCAAGGGGACCGCATTCATCCGAGTACCGCCCGAGCTAGAACCGGGTGCCGTGCGAGCAGTGCGCAACGGCATCTCAGAGGAGAGATGCCCTCGGGTAGACGAGAGCACCCTGGCGAGATGAGCATGCGGAGAACAAGTATCGCGCGAGCGATTGACTCGGATCGAACATGCCCCAGAGGTCGCGGGGCGATAGAGACGCGGGCAACTGGGTCGACCCCTATTGAGTGCTTCGGGTGTTGGGTGAGGGCTTCCGTGTCGACGCCGTCCGTGCGGGAGGAGCTGCGCGCCAAGATCGCGCTCTACGGGCCTGATCAGGATAACAATCGGGTGCAGGAGCTAAACGAAAAAGGCGAATTTGTGCGGGCGTTTGGTAGTGCGGGCACCGGCAATGGGCAGTTCGACGAACCGGAGGGCATTGCTATCGACTCTAAAGGGAACGTGTGGGTCACAGATTACGTGAACGATCGTGTGGAGGAGTTCAACGAAAAAGGGGAATATCTTTCCCAGTTCGGGTCGAAAGGGTCCGGGAATGGGCAGTTCTCGGGTCCAAACGAAGTGTTGTTCCTCGATGGGCACATCTACGTCACGGACAACAACAACGCGCGTGTGGAGGAGTTCAACGAAAAAGGCGAATACCTCTCGCAATTCGGGAGCTACGGCACAGCCACCGGAAAGTTCGAGTATCCTAACGGGATCGCCGCAGGACCTAACGGCAACATCTACATCGCGGACACGGGCAACAACCGCGTCGAGGAGTTCACACCGGCCGGGAGCTTCGTGATCGCGTTCGGCTCGACCGGCACCGGCAGCGGACAGTTCTCTGACCCAGAATATCTCGTTTTCAATTCAGCGGGCGAACTCTATATCTCGGACTCGGGAAACAACAGAATCCAACTATGGGCGCCGATAGCGGCCACTCCGGTATATTCATCGGCGTTTGGTTCCTCTGGTGGTGGTAATGGGCAGTTTTCTCATCCGATGGGCGCGGCGTTGGACGCCCACGGGAATCTTTGGGTGGCTGATGGGTATAATAGCCGGATCGAGAAGTTCTCCGGTTTGGGTGTGTGGCTTGCGACATACGGTAAACCGGGGTCTGGGAACGGGGAATACAACGAGCCTGTGGGGGTCGCGATCAACCAGGGTACTGGGAATGTGTATATCGCTGATCAGGATAACAATCGGGTGCAGGAGCTAAACGAAAAAGGCGAATTTGTGCGGGCGTTTGGTAGTGCGGGCACCGGCAATGAGCAGTTCGACGAACCGGAGGGCATTGCTATCGACTCTAAAGGGAACGTGTGGGTCACAGATTACGTGAACGATCGTGTGGAGGAGTTCAACGAAAAAGGGGAATATCTTTCCCAGTTCGGGTCGAAAGGGTCCGGGAATGGGCAGTTCTCGGGTCCAAACGAAGTGTTGTTCCTCGATGGGCACATCTACGTCACGGACAACAACAACGCGCGTGTGGAGGAGTTCAACGAAAAAGGCGAATACCTCTCGCAATTCGGGAGCTACGGCACAGCCACCGGAAAGTTCGAGTATCCTAACGGGATCGCCGCAGGACCTAACGGCAACATCTACATCGCGGACACGGGCAACAACCGCGTCGAGGAGTTCACACCGGCCGGGAGCTTCCTAGCGGTGCTTGGATCGTATGGCAGCGGCAACGGGCAGTTCTCGGACCCCGAATATTTGGCCTTGAACTCGGCAGGGAGAGTCTATGTCGCCGACTCAGGGAACAACCGCATCGAGGAGTGGCAGCTCGCCGGCACCCCGGCGAACACGAAACCGGCGAGCATCTCCGGAGAGCTCATCGCCGGTCAGACACTCAGTGCCAGTACAGGCACCTGGTCGGCAGTGCCATCACCCACGTACACCTACCAGTGGCAGCACTGCAACTCCTCCGGCGAAAGCTGCTCCAATATCTCCGGCGCCACCAGCTCGACATACCTCTTGAGTGACCGCGACATTGGGTACACCCTGCGGGTCGCGGTCACCGCGACCAACTCCGCCGGCACGGCCGCGAGCACCTCAGCGGCGACCGAAGTCCTGGCGCAAGCGCATACAACGGAATACACCTACGACGGAGACGGCAACCTCGAAAGCATCACCGACCCCAACGGGCGCACAACAAAATACACCTACGACGCCGACAACGAGCCGACCAAGATCGAACAGTCCAACGGATCAACCACAGAAACCGAATATGACGCGATGGGTCAGGTCACGAGCCAAACCGACGGCAACAAACACATCACCAAATACGTCCGCAACCTCTTGGAGGAGGTCGAAGAAGCCGTCAACCCGCTCGGGAAGAAAACACTCAAGGAATACGATATGGCGGGCAACCTCGTCAAGCTGACCGACCCCAAAGGGCGCACCACGACCTACACCTATGACCCAGCCAATCGCCTCACCGAAATCAGCTACTCCAGCGGCACCCCCTCGACGGTCAAATACGAATACAACAAAGACGGCGACCGTACAAAGATGACCGACGGCACCGGGACGACGAAATACGAATACGATCAGCTGGACCGGATGACCGAAAGCGAAAACGGACACAAAGAACTCATCAAATACGAATATAACCTCGGCAACCAGCAGACCAAGATCACCTACCCCAACACCAAAGCCGTGGAACGTGCGTACGACAAAGACGGGCGGCTGGAAAAGATCACAGACTGGAACTCAAAGGTCACGAAATTCTCCTACAACGCGGACTCTGAGCTCGAAAAGACGACGTTCCCCAGCGAAACCAAAGACGAAGACACTTACGCCTACAACAACACGGATCAAATGACCGAAGTCAAGATGGACAAAAGCACGGAAGTGCTGGCGTCGCTCGTCTACACGCGCGACAATGACGGCCAGGTCAATAAGACCACCTCCAAAGACCTACCCGGCACGGAAGTCACGGAAAACACTTACGACGAAAACAACCGTCTCACGAAATCCGGCAGCACCGAATACAAATATGACGCAGCAAACAACCTCACCAAAGAGGGTTCAAGCACAAACACGTTCAATGAAGGGGACGAGCTCGAAAAAGGTACGGGTGTGACGTACTCCTATGACGAACTCGGTGAGCGCACAAAAACGACGCCCGAAAAAGGACCCGTGACCACCTATGGCTACGACCAGGCCGGGAATCTGATCTCGGTCGAACGACCCAAAGAAGGCGAAACCTCTGAAATCAAAGATACCTACGCCTACAACGGCGAAGGGCTGCGCACATCACAGACGATCTCGGGCACAACCAGCTATCTTGTCTGGGACATGACCAAAGAACTCCCGCTGATCCTGAGCGACGGAACGAACAGCTACATCTATGGCCCGGGTGGAATTCCGGTCGAGCAGATCTCGAGCGGAGGCACGACCACCTACCTCCACCACGATCAGCAAGGCTCAACACGCCTCCTGACCGGCTCCACAGGCATAAACGAAGGTGCCTACACCTACACGCCTTACGGTGCGGTACAGGAACACACCGGCACGGCCACAACGCCGCTCGGCTATGATGGCCAGTACACGAGCAGCGACACTGGGTTCATCTACCTCCGTGCACGCACCTACGATCCCGCGACAGGACAGTTCCTCAGCGTTGATCCGATGGTCGAAACGACCAGAGCGCCGTACACCTACGCAAACGATAATCCTATAAACAGTGCTGATCCAACCGGCCTAGTTGCATCCCCTTGTGAAACAAATGTAGAAAAGATCGCACGTGAAAAGAGACTAGAAGAACTGCATAAAATTCTTAAACGAGAGACCAACGAAATAGAAGAAGAGCGCCACGCGCTCCAGGAAGAACCCTCGATTGTGGAAGAAGTGGCTGGAAAAGCCATAAAGGTGATCGCGGGATGCGCAGCGGGAAGCGACGTTGGGGTCGTGAGCGGCGTCGCGATTGGTGGTACACTGGGAGGCCCCGTCGGTGCCGGCGCAGGAGTCATTGTTGGTGGGCCAGTCGGATGTGCTGTTGGCGGCCTGAGTACGGCGTTGTCACCGGTGAATCCACTTCAACCTTCTGAAGGTGGCCCATGAGCCCTCCCGGTTCAGCCAGCCTTGCTCTTCGACTAGATCACACGTCGAGAGGAGGCATAGCACTCCAGGAACGTCAGGCTCAGGCCGATAAGCTATTGATATGAACGAAGGTCACACGCAGGCTATGAGTGGTGATGGCGATGAGGTGCCGTCAGTCGTGCCATACCCAGCAGAGCCTTGTAGCAGGCTGGAGATATCCCGATCAAAGCGTGGGCCGGGTCTCTTCGTCGCCTTCCACGTAATGGTTGATGGCGATGATGTAGGTGAGGTCAGGCGTGGTCAGACACGGCTCTTCCAGATAGCCGCCTGCCGACACGAGGTCCACCTTGAGATGGCCTGGAGCAGAAGCCCCTCAATCGACGTGGATATAGCGTCAGGAGAGACCGTCAAGCTCGTATGCCGGCCAAAGTTCCAGGCTTGGCAGTGGCGGACGGCTCTTGCTAATCCTGGCGAATGCATCGTCCTTGAGAGGTTGTCTTGAGCATCGATAACTCACGATCACTAGCCGGATCTGATGGGCAGCTAGAGATTTTTCGGCCAAAGCGCGGGAGCATGGATCTATTCCGCTCCTACCACGTGCTGGTCGATGGAGACGACGTCGGTGATGTGAGGCGCGGTCAGTCGCGACTCTTCCATATATCTCCGGGCCGACACGAGGTCCACCTCGTGATCGATTGGGCCCGAAGCCCGTCGGTTGACATAGACGTAGCATCGGGGGAGGCGGTCAGGCTTGTATGCTGGCCGAGGTTCCCAGGTTGGCAGTCGAAAAAAGCGCTGGCCAAGCCAGACGAATGGATCGTCCTGGCGTATGGCGCAGATGTTGATGGTTGAGGCTCTGAAAAGCAACATGCGTACTACGATGCCAACGACCCGTGTAACGCAGGAGGACTCACGAGACAATGGAGATCCGGCAAATACCCAGATGGTTTTGGCTGGCGAAGCAGAGGATCTTGCCGTTTGGGCTGCTGCTCTCGGCGGTCTTGGTAATCCTGGCATTCAGCAATAACAGGCCGGGCGATGCGATCTACGCGCTTGTCTTTGGCGCCTATTTCCTTTTCTCATACGTTCGCGCAAGGAGAGGATATAAAAGCATCCCGGAGATCCCAGACGAGTTTCGATTCTATGAAGTCTATGGCTTCTTTGGTGGGTGCGTGCTCGTGGGTGTGACCCTCTTTGTGCTGGCGCTATTGGGTGTTGCACACATCGGGATCGTTATAGGCACGGCCGCCTTGGTCGGTGCGGCGGTGAGTGTATACGCGATCGTGCGGGAAGCGCAGAACGTGCGTCGCAAGCGCCGAGAAGTCGGTCCCCCCAGTGCATTCTGACTCGCGCTTTGGCTGGTGGACGATCTCCAGCTGGCCGTCAGGTCCGGTACGTTCTGAGAGGTGCCGTCAGCGATGGTTGTCGCGACGCGCGAGGCCTCCCGGCCGACTTCCGTCCGCCGAATGGTCGCACCTGACGAACCTGCACGGTGACATCATCGCCAAGGCCTAACTCTCAGAAACAACGACTGCGCGCGCCTCCACGCGGATACTTAGCGTAAAAAGGTGACGAGTCTCGGAGGGGTGAGAAGGCCTCGAGCGCCACGACAAGCATTGGGGGCTCAAGGTTTTCGATCTCAGCCGGTAAGACTACGATGGTTAAAAGCTCACCCTCGATGCCACCGGAGGGCGTTGCTCAAAGCAGATCACGGGCGTCTGAGTTCCAGTCTGATGATCCTTGAGTCTTCTGCCTCTCGCAGACACAGACTGAGACCGTGCAGCTCGTGCAGAAGCTTACGAAGGCGAAGGAACCCACGAGATAGCACACAGGCCCGTAACGGGAGGCCTTTTTCGCGAAAGCAGCGGTCGGCGCACCCAGGCCTCGTGGACACTTTACCCCTGGTTGTGGTGCGCTGTGACTGTGCGCGCACGGCTCACGTCGATGACGCGCAGTGGCCAAAGCCTCATCGGATTGTTTTTGAGTTGCTCTATGGCGCCGAGCTGGACGAGCGCATGTCGCGCGCAGCGGCGAACGCTGCTGTCGCTGTCGGTGAGGGCGACTGCGATCGCGGTCACGGCGGACGGGTCGCCGATCTGTCCGAGGGCACGGACGGCGGCGGCACGGACTGGTTCGCTGCCGTAGCCGATCAGCTTGATCAGCGTTGGGATCGCCTTGGTGGCATGAAGGCGGCCGAGGGAGCGGGCGGCGGCCTCACGCACGAGCGAGTCGCGGTGGCCGGCGAGGTCGATCAGCGTGTCGATCGAGCTAGGGGTCGAGAAGCTGCCGAGCGCGATGGCGGCCTGGCGTGCAAGCGGCTCGCCCTCGCCGTGTCGCTGCGCGACCTCGCGGAGGATCTCGACGCTCGCGGGATCTTTTAGCGCGATGAGCTTTGTTACCGCATAGGCGCGGTCGTCGTGAATGCCTGTCCGGATGACCGCGGCGAGGGCCTCGGGCTCATTGACGTCGGCGAGCGTGACGCTCGGGCGAAAGATCGGCGGTCCGTGCTCTGTGCCGATTGCGTTGAAGCGACCAACCGACCAGCCGCGCCACGGCCGCCCACGATAGAGCGGCACGATCGCGCTGAGCAGCCGCGTGACGTAGGGGACGACGCCGAGTTGGGTGCCCTCAGGTGTCGCATACCAATGATCTGGGCCCGGTCTGTGCTCACGCTCGACCAGGCCGGCTCGTCGCAGGCTGCGAAGGGACAGTCGCACCGCCCCTGGCCACTGGCCGGTAGCCCGGCGGATCTCCTTTGCGCTCGCGCCGTGTGCGTGAGCCACGACGCCCAGCACGAGCAGCGTTGCGTCGCGCAGCCGTGAGAGCCATACCTCCTCAGGATCGGGCGGGATCGTGTCGCCGAGCGCGGTGGCGATCGCCGCGTCCACCAACCGCTCTTCCTCTGGCGTACCCACGAACCGATCATCCACAATTCGCTCCTCGCTCGCAAGAGCAGGATATTCGAGCTGTGCGCTCGCCTGCGATCCTGCTTCTCGTGATATAGGATCTACTTAGACAACGAGCAGCGCAGCGGAGCGATAATCCGGCAGAATGCTTGCTAAACGCGGCATTCGATCTGCGGTGTCAGGACAGGGTTCGAGTCCCGTCGCTCCCGCCTCCGCGCTTTCGGCCAGTGTTGGCAGGCCCTATCTGCGGTGTCGGGAGCGGGTTTGATTCGGCATTGCTCTAGAAGACGGTGCGTCAGCGTCTGACTTGGAGTCGATCGGTGCTCGTCGCGCGCGGTTGCGAGCGTCTCAGCGAACGTCCGCATCACGCTCGTTCCGGACAAGCACGAACACTAACGCGCGTCGCCCCCAACACTGCAGCATCGCGCCGTGTGAGCAGGCGTCTGGCTGCCCACCCGCCGACGCGCCTGGACCTCGTCCACAGTATGCGTGAGCGTGACACCTGCTCGGACACTCGCACTTCCCCCGAAAGCGGGAGCCGCGCGAGCTGCTCCATGGAGCTACCCGCAGCTACGACGCAAGGAAGCGTTCGATGTCCGCAGTCTCACGGGCGAGCGCCCGAGCGGGCGTGGGCCGCGCGAACCACGCCGGCTCGGGACGGCCCTTCTTGATGGACCAAGTACCCGTTGCTGCTCCGCGATTGAGTACGACGGGTTTGAGCATCCCACCGCCCCTCAGGATGTGATGGTCGTCCTCGGCGACGACGAATGGCTCGCGCGTGCGGTAACCGAGCATGAGCGTGTCGAAGGCGGCGAGCAGCAGACAGGGCGGTGTGTCATCGGTGGGCAACAGGTCAACGTCGCTCGGCGGTCCGGCGGCTTCGAGCGCCCGGCGCGCCTGTGTGATCGGCAGCGAGGACCACTTCGCGAGGTCGGTTGCGTCGCAAGGGCCGTAGCCTGCGCGGTAGCGAGCGCCAAGGATCGCGAGTGCCTCGTCGAGGTCGACCGCCGGCGGCGGATCGGCCGCGTGCAGCAGGCCGGCAGTGTCGGTGACGATGAGCCCCTGCGTCGAGAGCCACGGAACGAATGTGTTGATCGGACCCTGCTCGAGCGACGGGTGGCCGCGCTCGATGAGCGCGCGCAGCAGCGACGGCCGGTCGCGGGGACGCTCGCCGCAGAGCTCAACGACGTCCCCACGCATGGCGTTTACCTCCTCCACGATGCCGAAGCGCGCGAAGCGCGCGCCGAACACGCGGGCATTTCGCCTGGCGAATAGCGCGTGCAGCCAGGGGCGATCGGACGCCGCAATCAGGTGCACCGTGCCGCGGACCGTCCACGTGCGCAGGAGCGGCGCGGCGCGGACGGCGCTTCGGGTGAGGCCGGGCACGCGCGAGCGCAGTGCAAGAGCCGCGGCGCGCAGATCCTGAGCCTGGACGCCGATTACAGCCAACGCCGCTTCCTCGGCGCTCTCACACGCCGTTGCCGGCGTCAGCCGCTGCGCCGCCAGACGGCCAGCACGCAGTCGCTCGTCAGCGTCCATCCGACAATCCTCGCATTCAGGCCGCGGATCACCGCTGCCCTAGACAGGGTGGAGCGGCCGGGCCTCTTCTGCCGTGCCGAGGATCATGGCTGGGACCGCCGCGCTGCTCACTGCCGCCGCCGACCAAGAGCGGGAGCACCCAGCCCGAGGCGCCAAGCTCTCGCCTGGGACGAACACTAGGTGTCTTCGTCTACGCCGTAAGGACGGCGGCGCTCGCGGCCCGACACTATTCCTCGATGCTGCTCATGGGGGCAGTATCCGCAGGATGAGGCTTGCAGAGTTGGCGCGGGCCACAGCGGTGATCGGACGAATGTGCAGCGCAGCGGCACACGTCACTACCGGGTGGGATACTGCGCATCCCCGACGGGAAGGCCATCGCCATGACACGGGTCATCGACAAGCGCGTGACGGCAGAGATCGAGGGCGATTTCGTCGTCTTTTTGATCGGCATGCGGATCAACAAGCCGTGGAGGGTGCGGCAATGGCTGCCCGTCTTCCTGGCGATGCCGAAAATGGTGCGCGAGCTCGAACAGAACCCCGAATCCGGGTTCCTCGCCGCCAACCTGTACCTCGGTGGCCCCCTACGACCGATGCTCGTCCAATACTGGCGCTCCTTCGAGCACCTGGAGAGCTACGCGCGTAACCGCGATAGCGCGCACTGGCCTGCCTGGGTCGCCTTCAACAAACGCATCGGATCAAACGGCGACGTCGGCATCTGGCACGAGACCTACCTCATCCCCGCCGGCAGCTATGAGTGCATCTACAACAACATGCCGCCCACCGGGCTCGGCACCGCGACTAGCCTGGTGAGAGCCGCCGGACGCAAGGCCACAGCCGCAAGCCGAGCGGGAGTGCGCGAGGAGCCCTATCCCGCAGACGCGCCCACCGAGGGCATCGAGATCTAGCGCGAGCGGCGCCTGCGAGGAGCACTGATGGGCGGTTCGCGCGATACTGCCCCGCTGTGGCTCAGCCCTACAGCATCCTCTACAGGCTCGGTATCACCCCGTGGGAGCACGATGAGGCTCCCGAGCAGCTGAAGAACCTAATCGAGGAATGGGCTATGCCCGTGGGGCGCGCACTGGACGTCGGCTGCGGCACCGGCAGCGACGCCGTGTATCTGGCCGAACAGGGCTGGACGGTCACCGCGGTCGACGGCGTCGAGCGAGCCCTGAGCAAGGCGCGAGCGCGCGCCCGGACGGCGGGAGTCGAGGTCAATTGGGTGCAGGGAGATGCCTGCCGGCTCGAGCAACTCGGCATCGGCGAGAGCTTCGACCTGGTGCTCGATCGTGGCTGCTTTCACGACTTCACCGACGATCAGCGCGACCGCTACGCACGAGGCGTGAGCGCGGTGACGAGCCCTGGCGCCGTGCTGCTGATGTTCGCGTTCCAGCCCCGCCGACGCGGACTGGGCCCACGCGGAGTCACCGGCGAGGAACTGCTGCGCCATCTCGGGCAGGACTGGGAGCTGCTCTCAAGCACGCCGGACACCGAGGTGAGACTCCCTCGCTGGTTCGGCGACATCCGGCCAACCTGGCATCGGTTGCAGCGACGCCCCTGACGGGCTTTGACTGCGACCTTGCCTTTCCTAGGCCGAGGCGGCGACCTCGCGCACCTCGCTGCGTAGCACCGTCACCCCCGGCATCGGGCTGCTCCCCACACCGACCCCCTGGGAAGCCGCTTCGGCGTTCTCCGCGGTGTCAAACAGCACCAATGACGTCCCCTTGGCGTCCCCGAGCGGTCTTAACCAGTACCCGGCCTGAAAGCCGGGCGCCTGACTAACACCGGGCACGACCTGCTCACGCAAGTGCTTGAGCCCGACCGCCGGGTCTGGCTGTGCGCTCGTATCGACCTCGACCAGGACTGCATGCATCGAATGCCTCCTTCGCAGATGTATTTGACCGAAACAAGCTAGCGCAACCAACGAGCCCTGGTCAGGCGGCAACTGGTCGAGAGTTATCTACCGTGCTCGCCCTCTCTTGGGATGCCAGCCGTGCCCCTGCTTCTCGATCTTGCCCGTCTGCACCAGAGGCGAAAGGATCCGGGAGAGGTAGGTTCCTTTGATACGAGTTTCTCGGTCAGTGCGGAGGTCGTGATACCGGGCCTTGGCGAATCAATTTCAGCGCCTGCTGCGCACGCACGCCAGCGCGTTTGCTTCGTCCCCGTTTACGGTGTGACGCTGGTTTGGCTGTCGGCGCCGGCGTGGATGCGGCGTGGCGATCGTTGTTGAGCCGCCTGGGCGCCCCGTCCCGCGGTTACAGCGGAGGTACCCGGAAAGCTCGGCACCGACTGAATCACGCACACAGGAACGCGGACCGTGGAGTGGAATGGGCCGTAGACCGTGGGTACCCAGCCAAGCTGGGCAAGGGTGAAATATAGGGCAATGATCGTGCCGACCCACTTGCGGGAGATGCGGTGGCGGGTGTGACGGCAGTAGACAACAGCGAGAAGACCTCGAGAGTCTACGCGAAGCGCCACGGCACTCGTTGTGTCTTCTACATCCTCAGATACCCTTTGTTTTACCACTGCCAGTTATGTCGTGGCTCGCTCGAGAAAATAGTGTTCACCCTCTTGAGTCTGAGGTCTGACCGCCAAACATGGCAAGGCCGACCAGTCGCCAGGTTCAGCGGCGCAGGTTGCACATAAGGCGGTCGGTGTGATATACGCCGGCAACACAGAAATCTCGGTGATTAGTGTTCGCCCCGAAGCAACCAGAAAGGGCGAGCCATCTGCCCGGCAGCGTAAGTGCCGTCGTGGGCGAACGCGGGCTCAGCGGCTCCAAACGCCGCAGGATGTCAGGATGTCCCTCAGCCTCCGAGACTTGGACGGTGGGAGTCCATTAGAATTGGCGGGATGTCTGTTGAGGTCCTCGATGGGAGTTTCCAGGAGCGCCTTGAGCTGTTGCTGGGCACTCGAAGGCAGACCGTGTGGCTGGCTGCTCCGTTTCTGACGAATCCCATCGCGAAGTGGCTGGTGAGGCTGCCAGCTGCCAAGCACGGCGACCGTCGCTTGCTCGTGTCGTGGGCTTCGAACAGCATCGACACGGAATACCTCAGCGCGCATGGTGTTGACCTGCTTCGCACGTCCGGGTTCGTCGTCCGGAATCTACTCGGACTTCACGCCAAGATGATCCTTGCCGGAGCCCATGTCTATATGGGGTCTGGCAACCTCACGTCATCGGGGATTCACGGCCGTGGCAACACGGAGATCGGGATATTCGCCGATGGATCAACTGCGGCTACCGCAAAGACGCTGTTCGACACCTGGTGGACACAAGCCGCACCGCTCTCGGAGAAGGAGATCGCCGACGCCATGAAACGGCAAGAGCAGTTGGCCAAGAAGCATGACCGGGACATCGACCACGAGGCGCAGCCCGGATACGAACCACCGCAGCCAAAACCTGCGCCGACGCACGTGTGGATTAAGTCGCTGCACTACCGTGATGGAGGATGGACAATCGCCCCCGGCGAAGAATCATGGATCAGCGATCCAGGTAAGCGCAACGCCGAAGGCAAACGCATCCTGCGCAAAGACGGCAAACCCGCAGGGAAACCTGGCTACCAGGTCGGCGACGAGATCTGTCTCTACTTCGGCACCGTGATGAAGGTTCCGCTCATCGTGGAAGTTACCAGACCGCCGGAATTCGCGCCCGACTCCGTGCAGCAGAAAAGCTATGGCGAAGAGCCAGACGCCGGCGAGCGCTGGCCCTGGCTCACCCGTGTCAAGGGCCGACACCGGATCCCGCTGGAGAAGGCCCCGGACATCGACTACCTCGGCATTCGGGGACCGATCACGCGAGGACTACCGCACTTCCGCCTCTCTCCAGAGAGTTACCAGAAGCTACTCAAAGGATTTAACGAATAGCCGACGCTGAGCGGACCGTTAGGCTGGTGCGATGCTCGCGACGTTCAACAGTACCAGGGACTGGACAGCGATCGGGACGCTGGCGCTGGCGGCGGTCACACTTGTGGCGGTTATCGTTACCGCAATCGCCCTCCGGCAGGCGCGAGCCGACATCGCCTTGTCGCGCAGGAGGTCGAAGAAACATACCGACCCGTCCTTGTGCCTTTGGCCGACGCGGCGGATGGAGTTCGCGGGTCTCCGTGATCCCTGACATTGAACGGATAGTTCGGGTCACGCGCCTGGCTCACTTGCGCAACGGACGAGGTCCATCTCGACAGCGTCGACCGAGGACCGGGACACGCCTGCTATTAGCGAGGAGCGGAACTAGTGTGGTGCTTCGTAGCATCGGCGAGTGCTGGTGCCGCCGTCATACGGTCGGAATGGCCCGTTGGGCCGTCAGGTCCCAGCGGTCTTCGATCCGGTGCGCGAGACGCGACGACATGCTTGGCCCAATGCCCGCGGGGCTCCGTGTAGTCGCGGGTACTGGTTTCGATACCGCCCACGCTACGAACCCGCGACTGGCGGTAGCTTGAGGGAGAGTTCGCTACAGTCGGATCTCGATGCTGTGTCCAGAGGGGTTTGACCCCCCTCTCTACCTGGCGCTGCGGCGCATCCTCAAGCTCGCCGAGGAGGCAGGCGCGAGGCAGCGCTCACCCGAGGTCGTGGTCGGCCTCGTGGCGCGGGGAACCGAAGCTCAGGCGGCTCGAAGGAAGCGCCGCAGCGCCTCGCGGATGACCTCGGAGGTCGTCGTGGCATCGGCTCGCGCGCGGTCGATCAGCTCCCGTCGCAGCTCGGGATCGAGCCGCACGGACTCGACGCTCGCCGGGGAGGAGCCCAGCGCGGGACGACCTCGCTTCGGCCGCCGCGCGATCAGCTCATCGACGTCGTAACCCGCCTCGGCCTCGGCGGCGAGGGCCTCGACGTCCGTGTCGGTGATCGGCCGGCCGGCTCGGGTGTGGCCGTAGACGCGAGGCTCGCTCATGGTTCGAGCAGCCTCCGGAACCTGGCGCGCATGGACATGGCGTGGATCGCGAGCTGGTTGCCCTCGGCAGTAGTCATGACGACCACCTCCAGGAAGTTGCCCGCGCGATCAGGCCCGATGACGAGCCAACGGTCGGGATCTTCGCCAGCATCTTCGATGACCAGAGCATGATCGACAGCGTGGAGGACATCCTCGTCGGCGACATCGTGCTTTCGCGCCGAGTCGTGAACCTCCACGTGATTTAGTGTACTACGAAAAGAGCCGCGGGCTGCAACGCGGGTGTGCCAGCCGCATTGGGCCTACCGGGTGGAGGGTCACCCCCATCCACACCATCCAAGACCCTCGCGGCACAGAACCCGGGGGTCGCCAGTCGGCGCGTGCTGCGGCTGGCCGCGTCGCCTCGTTTTGGCCCACCAGCGCCCTCCGGTGGGCCAAAACGCCCTGAAGCACCCCAAAACACTGGTAATCCAGGGTCGCGCAGATCGCCGGTATTCCGCATGGTTGAGCGGGATTCACCGCCTGACCGCTTGGCATCGCACCCAGGAGGTCGCGAGTTCGAGTCTCGCTAGCTCCATTTCTAAAGATCCCTGCATATGCGCTGGTTTTGGCGACGCGGGATCTGCGGGGATCGCCGTTTGATTGGCGGTAATTTCGGGCACTGGTGTGGTCGTCCTCATCGTCCTCAACTACATGCGCAAGCACGCGACTGATGAGCCGCTCGGGGCGACCGCGGTTGCCAAGGGCCTCCGCCGCTCCTCCGGGGCCGTGGGCAACTGCCTGGCGGGCGAAACGGTGCCCGTCAATGATCGCGCGCAGGCCAACTATCGGTGAGCATCGCGTAGACGGCCTGGTCTGCGTAGCGGTCGCCGATCCGCTCGGCCTCGCGTGCGATGCCCTCCTGGGTGAACCCGAGACGCTCCGGGATCGCACGGCTGCGGGTGTTATCGACGGCCGCACGGATCTCCACCCGATGAAGCCGCCACGTTCCCAGCGCGTGATCAACGAGCCCCCTTACAGCGCGTGTCATGACGCCACGCCCCTGCGCGGGTGCGGCCAGCCAGTAGCCGATGCTGGTCGAACGGTGCTGCCAGAACACAGCGTGGAAGCCCACCACACCGACAATCCCGCGATCCTCGACGACCGCAGTCTGGAACCCGTCGTTGCGCGCCAGCTGCTCGCGAGTGCGCCCGATGAAGGCCGCCGTGTCAACGAACGTCTGCCCCGCCGCCCACGGCATCCACCGCGCCAGATGCTCGCGGTTTGCCTTGATGACCGCATACAGCTCCCGCGCATCCGACTCCTCGAGCAGGCACAGCCACAGTCCGTCGGCCACCTCGATACGGCATGCGTCCCTGCAGGCTGGCCTCCCGGGCGCGGTCACGGGACCGTGCCGCCCGGCCCCGGCTGGTCGTGCTGGCGGATGAACTCGCTCTTGGCGTCGGTGTACGCCTCACGGTCATCGGGAAAGCGTGCGGCGAGCGCGCGCTTCAACGCCATATACTCCGCCGCGAGGACGGAGTCTGCGCGCAGACGGTCACGAAAGCGCAGACGCCGCTTAAGCTCCTCCTGGTCGTCCACGAGGTGCAGATGATGGGTGCGGTACGCGGCCGACGGATAGCAAAGGAAACGCCGGTGGGCGAGCGTCGCGTTGAACGCCCGCGGGAACTGGTACCCCGCCTCGGAGACGAGCGAGGCGATCGGCGCATCGAGGTCGGGCATGAGCGCGATCATGTCGATTACCGGCTTCGCCGCAAACCCGGGCACAGCGGTGGAGCCGAAGTGGTGGATCTTCACCCCCTCAAGCAGCGGCGCGAGCCGCTGCCGCTCCGCTTCGAACATCGCCTGCCACTCAGGGTCGTGGTCAACAAGCTCAACGGGCGCGTCACGCCCACCAGCCCGCGCCAAGTCTTCGGCTGCTGCGGTGCGACGATCCAATGAAGTCATCCAGCCAGCGTACGGCGTGCCGACGCGGTCGCCACTGGCGACCGGTCCGCGGCAGCGTCACGGACGGTCGAGTACCCACCGGGTCACGAGCTGAGGAAAGTTGATCGGACCAGGCGTTGTCTCATGGGTGAATAGAAAACGAAACCCGGCCCGCTGCAACGTCCGGTTCGGCGCCACGTTGAGCGCGTTTGGCTCACTGAAAAGACGTTCAAGCTCAAGTACCTCGAAATAGGTGCGCGCCGACTCCTTCACGAAGTCGGCTCCCAGCCCCTTCCCTCGCATCGTCGGACTGAGGATGTGCAAGTGCATGAACGCCTCCTTGCCAAAGACGATGCGGTCGGCCGAACTGAACCCGACCACAGACCCGTCACGCTCCCACACAAGCAAGTAGTTGGTGCGGTCCTGCGCGGGACGTGCGAAGTCCTCTTCGTAGAACGCTCGCCAAGCGTCCCGCGCGGGTAGGAGTGCTTGGTCGACTCCGAGCATCCGGAGGTGCTCGTCCGAGGCGTCGTGGAAGTAGTCGATCCGGATGCCTACCTCGGCTAGCCGCATCTCCCTCACCGTGAGCCGGGGGGTCATGGCCCAGCAGGCTACTGCTCCACCAAGCCATCATCCGCTGCCGGCTTCGCTAATGCTCCAGCTCGATTATGAGCGGGATGCCGGTGTCGAACCAGACGCGATGCAGCTCCTCGATCTTCGACCGGGTGGGTCGCCACCCGCGATGGAAGGTGCACTCGACATAGTCGTAGGGATTGACCGCCCCGCAGTACAGCTCCCGCGCTTGCCGCAACTCCTCGTCATCGTCCAGCTCCCGCGCGCGACCTGCGAACGTCCCGCCCCGCATGCGCAGGGACACGTGCGGGTCAGCTTGGATGTTCAACATCCAGGCGGAAGCCTTGTATGTGATGTGGGGCTTGATCATGACGATGTAGGCCCTGTTGCCCCCGCGGATCACGTGGACGCATTTGCGCCGCTGCTTGCCGGTTCTGCGGCCAGTCGTCGTGAGCACCCCGAAGCCCAGGGGTGGCCGGACCGTGAAGTACGGCAGCATCATCGCGCTCAGTACCCGGCCGCCGGTCGGGGACCGCATGAAGGGGTTGCCCTTCCGCTCGACCGCGAGCGTGCCGTCGGTGTCGTAATGGCCGGCCAGGTCGTGCACTCGTCAGTCCGCCTGCTCGTCGAGGAGCGCCTTCCAGAAGCGGACGTACTCTCGCTCGTGTCCGAGGCCCGCTTGCAACACGAGCGACGGGCCGCGTGGCACATCGGCATTCGCGATGGCGGCCTCCATCTCTTCATAGCTCCGCAGCTGAGCTTCGTGTGCCGGCAGCTGGTCGCTGGCGAGTTTGGCCGGATCGGCTCCGAAGAAGAGCTTGAGGACGCCGAGATCGCGTACTTCGCTGATCTCGCCATATGGCTCGCCGAGCCATGCCTCCATCGCCTGGCGGCCGGCCTCTGTGAGGCTATATATGCGCCTGCGCCGACCGGTCTGCTCTTGTTCCTCGGTGAGCAGGCCCTCCCTGGCGAGCCGCGCACACTCGGTGTAGATCTGGGTATGGGGCACGAACCAGAAGTCGATTGTGCTTGCCTCGGCCATCCGCTTCAGGTCGTACGGCGTTGCGGGCTGAATGAGCTCGAGCATCCCGAGCAGGATGTAGGAGGTCTCGCTGAGGCGCGGCGCTGACATGCGGCGGAAGGATAGTGCCTGGCCCGAACGATTTGTACCGAACGATACGAAATGCACTGTATCTCGTGCGCTTCCTGGGGACAAATCTCGACGCCGTGCCTGTCTGCCGTGCGCAGCGCAGCGCCGCACACGCACATATATGGATAGGGATCGGCCATCCTCCGTGCAGGGCATCGTGCGTATGGTACGGTTCGGCTCGTGTCATTCAGATTGAACTATGCAGTCCGTATCGTTCGGGAGGTATTGTAATGCTGGGACCCATCTGTCGTTTGCCGCGCCGCGCCATGCCCTGCGGGTCCCGTCGGGTGGGTGCGGTTCTTCGTGCGCTGGTGGTCAGCATCGTCGCGGGCTTTGGGTCCTGCGTGGCGCTGGCACCGGCAACGGCCGGGGCGGCGGGTTCGTGTCCCAACGAACAGGTGCGCATCGAGGAGCCCTACGCGCCGGTGCTGCCCGATTGCCGCGCTTACGAGCAGGTCTCGCCGGTCGAAAAGAACTATGCGGACGCACTCGGCGCCGTCACGAGCGTGCGCGCCGCGCCCTCCGGCGAAGCGGTTACGTTCGACTCGCTCGGGGTGTTCCCGCTCGGCGGAGGGTCCTCCGGCGAAGGCTCCTCGCAGCTGTTCAGCGCCTACCTGAGTGCGCGTGGCGCGGAAGGGTGGCCGACGCAGAACCTGGAGCCGGGGGTGAACCCCGGTGGCAGCGCCTCGCCGGTGGCTGTCAGCGAAGACCTCGCCTACACGTTCGAGCTCTCAAGCGACGAACCGCCGCTCTCAAGCGGTGCGGGGGTGGTGGAAGGCAGGCCGGCGCTCTACATGCGCGAGAATCGCACGGGGACCTATCGCCTGCTGTTCCAGCCGGCGGCCGGCGAAAGCGCGAGCTTCTTCTTCGTCGCGGCCGCCGCGGGTGACTCGCGGGTGTTCTTCGAATCGGCCAACCCCCTGGTCCATGGGGCGCCGGCCGGGGTGCGCAGCCTGTATGAATGGCACGAAGGGCAGCTGGCCCTGGTCGACGTGCTGCCGGGCGGCGCCGTCTCCGATGGCGGCGCGGCGGGCTGGCGTGGCCCGGGCGCCGAGGAAGAAACGGTCGAACTGCCCGACCATTCGCACGGGCAGGTGTCCTACTTCACAGAAGACGCCGTATCCGAAGACGGCTCGGAGGTCTACTTCACCGATCTCGCAAACGAACGCCTCTACCTGCGCGAGTCGGCGCCCGGCGGCGCGGGCGAAACGCTTGAAGTCTCGAGCGGGCCGGGGGACTGGCAGGCTGCGACTGCAGATGGCTCGCAGGCCTTCTACACCGAAGGCGGCGTGCTCTACCGCTTCGACGCGCAAGGCGGCGGGCAGAGGACTGCGCTGACGCCCGCCGGGGCCGAAGTGCAGGGGGTGCTAGGCGTCGGCGGAGAAGGCTCGTACGTGTACTTCGCCGCCAAGGCCGTGCTTGCCTCCGGTGGGGTCGCAGGCGCGAGCAACATCTACGTGGGGCATGAAGGCGCGATCGCGCTGGTCAGCAGCGGCTCCGAAGAAGACGACTGGAGCGCGCACACGCTGCTGTATGACTCGGAAGCTCGCGCGCGCCCTGACGAAGGCGTGCGCAGCGCGCGCGTCAGCGCCGACGGGCGCACGCTCCTGTTCAGCTCGAGGATGGACGTCACCGGCTATGACAATCACGGCGCGGGCGGGAACTGCAGCGAACACGAAGAACCCGCCTCCTGCAACGAGCTGTACTTGTATGACGCGAGCACGGGTGGGGTGAGGTGCGTGTCGTGCAATCCGCAGGGGGTTGCCGCCACGCACGACGCGCTGCTCTACCGTGCCAACAGCGACGGCTCGATCGCGCCGCCGATCCTGTACCCGTGGGGTCTTCCGCGCAACCTCTCCGCCGACGGCAGCAGGGTGTTCTTCGAGACAGAAGAAGCGCTGCTGGAAGGCGACTCCAACAGCGCCATGGACGTGTATGAGTGGGAGCGCGAAGGGGCGGGCAGCTGTGCGGCCGGGACGGGCGGTGGCTGTCTGTATCTGATCTCCTCGGGCGTCAGCAGCGAACCGTCGTATTTCGCGCAGGCCAGCTCCAGCGGGGGCGACGTGTTCTTCTTCACGCGCCAGCAGCTGGTGGGGCAGGACGAAGACAAGCTGATCGATCTCTACGACGCGCGCGAAGGCGGCGGGATCGCCGCGCAGAGTCCCCCCGCGCCTGCGGCGCCGTGCCTGGGCGAAGCGTGCCATCCGGTGCAGCCGCCTGCGCCCGCCACGGGCCCGCCCACGAGCGAGCTGTTCTCGGGCGCCGAAAACCTCGCGCCGGCGGTTGAAGCGACGGTGCTCGCAAAACCGAAACCGAAGTCGAAACCGAAGCCAAAGTCGTGCCGGAAGGGCTACGCGAAAACGAAAGGCAGGTGCGTCAAGAAGCGCCATGAGCGCAAAGGCAGACAAACCGGCAACAAGGGGAGAGCAAAGCGATGAGTGACACACACGACAACGACGGGGCGAGCATCGACCCGAACGGGGCGAGCGTGCGTGGTGCTGGGTGCTTGCCGCGCCCCCTGCTCCCGCTGGTCGCCTTGGTGGCCGTCGCGCTGCTTGCGCTTCCCGCGGCGGCTTGTGCGAGTGGGGGGTTCGGGATCGAACGCGTCGAAGTGCGCGCCGAAGAAGAAAACGGGGCGCCGGCGACGCAGGCGGGCTCCCATCCCTATGCGCTGACGGTGACATTCGCGCTGGATCGGAAACCTCTCAGTCAGGCACAGAAGGAAGCGGGCCTGGGGGACGCGGGGCCGCTTGGGCAGGAAATCGCCGAAGGCGACCCCAAGGACGTCGAAGCGACGTTGCCCGCCGGGGTGGCGGTCAACCTGCTCGCGGTGGCGCAGTGCTCCGAACAGGAGCTCGCAAAGCAGGCGTGTACGGCCTCGAGCCAGGTCGGGGACATCGCCGTCGATTCTCCATTTGCCTTGGTCTATGCCGCGGGCGAGATCCCTGTGTTCAACATCGCGCCGTCCTCGCCGAAGGTCGCCGGTGCGCTTGGCTTCACCTTCGCGGGCGTTGGCTTCATCGCGCATATCATCGGCAGCGCTCACGCCGGCGGGGACTATGGGATCTCGGCGCTCGCGCCTGGACTGCCGCAGGGCATGGACACGGATGGCTTGACGCTGACGTTGTGGGGCGACCCATCGGCCGTAAGCCACTGCCACCAGCAGTTCATCGGGGGACCATGCGTTTCCGTGCCGGTGGGCGAACAGCCGTTTCTGACGTTGCCGACGTCGTGCCCGAGCGAACTGAGCGCGCCGGTCCGCGAAGAACTGTCACTGTCGGCGCGCGCCGACTCCTGGCAGGAACCGGGGATCTGGACCCCGACCATCCTCTCAGCTCCGCTTCAGGCGCCGACCGGTTGCGGGAAGCTCAGCTTCACGCCCTCGATCGAAGTGAAACCCGAAACGAGTGTCGCGGAGACGCCGACGGGCGTGAGCATCGCGCTGAAGATCCCGCAGGTGGAGGCGCTGGGCTCGCTCGCGGAGGCCAACCTGCGCGAAGCCGTGGTGACGCTGCCGGCGAATCTCGTGGTTTCGCCCTCGGCGGTGAGCGGCCTCGAAGGGTGCAGCGAAGCGCAGGTCGGCCTGTCGAGTCCCACCCCCGCCGCGTGTCCGGAAGCCTCGAAGGTCGGCACCGTGCAAGCGCGCACGCCGCTGCTCGACCATTCCGTGGGCGGGTCCGTGTACGTGGCTCAGCAAGGCAACGCCGGGCCGGCTCAGGGCTCAAACCCGTTCGGCTCGCTGCTCGCGCTGTACGTCGTCGTGGAAGGCAGCGGCGTGCAGATCAAGGCGGCCGGCGAAGTGAGCCTCAATCAGCTCACGGGACAACTCACCACCCGCTTCAGGGATCTTCCGCAGCTCCCCTACAGCGAAATGACGCTCAACCTGTTCGGCGGCCCACGCGCCTCGCTCGTGCCCGATGCGTGCGGCCTGTACACGACGAGCGCGCTGCTGACGCCCTGGTCGGCCCCCGAATCCGGTCCACCGGCCGAACTGCAGAGCAGCTTTACGGTCGACTCGGGGTGCGCCACCGGTGGGTTCGCTCCCGCGTTCACGGCGGGCACGACGAGCAACCAGGCGGGCGGCTACAGCCCGTTCGTCACGACGTTCACCCGCCAGGACTCAGAACAGGGGTTCGCCGCGATCCAGGAGCACATCCCTGCGGGTCTGCTCGGCGCGGTCGCGCACGTGCCCCTGTGCGGCGAACCGCAGGCCCAGGAAGGCACCTGCGGCCCGGAAAGCCAGATCGGAACGATCTCCGTGCTCGTCGGGCCGGGCACCGACCCGTTCGAGGTCCCGCCCGGGCGAATCTACCTGACGGGCCCCTATAACGGCGCGCCGTTCGGCCTGTCGGTCGTCGTGCCCGCGCGCGGCGGCCCGTTCGACCTCGGCAATGTGATCGTCAGGGCGGCGCTGCAGATCGACCCGCGCACATCGGCGGTGACGGTCGCCACCGGCCCGCTTCCCCAGATGCTGCAGGGCGTGCCGGCGCTGGCCAAGAGCGTCACGGTGGAAATCAATCGCCCCGAATTCATCTTCAACCCGACGGACTGCGACCCCAAAGCGATCTCGGCGACGATGGACGGCTCCGCGGGCGGCCTAACCACCGCCGCGGTGCACTTCCAGGCCACGGACTGCGCGGCGCTTGCGTTCAAGCCGCGCTTCTCGGCCTCGACCTCCGGGCACACCTCGAAAGCCGGCGGAGCGAGCCTCGACGCGAAGCTCGTCTACCCGCCGGCCCCACCCGGCACGCAGGCCAACATCGCCAAGGTCAAGGTCGAACTGCCCAAGCAACTCCCCGCACGGCTGACGACGCTGCAGCAGGCCTGTCCCGCGAAGACGTTCGAAGCGGACCCGGCCTCCTGTCCGCCGGCGTCGGCCGTAGCCGTGGCCACCGCCACGACCCCGCTGCTACCCGTCGGGCTGAGCGGCCCGGCCTACTTCGTCTCTTACGGTGGGGCCAAGTTCCCCGAACTGATCGTCGTGCTCCAGGGCGACGGCGTAACCGTATATCTGCACGGCGAAACATTCATCTCCAAAAAGGGGATCACAAGCTCGACGTTCCCAGCGGTCCCCGACGTTCCCGTCGGCAGCTTCGAACTGCGCTTCCCCCAAGGCCCCGACTCGGCGCTCGCGGCGAACGGCGACCTGTGCACGTCGAAGCTCGCGATGCCGACCGAATTCCTGGCCCAGAGCGGGGCGCGGCTGAAGCAGAACACGAAGATCGCGGTTACTGGATGCCCACCCACCCGCCCCAAGGCGGTGCGGGCGGGCAACAAGAAGAAGCGCAAGAAGAAGGCTAGGCACACCAAGCGTGCCGCCAAGTCCAATCACAACAAGCACGAGAGGAGCTAACGATGCGCAGAGCACCCATACTCAGGACCGTGCTCGCCCTTGGCGTCCTGGGGCTGCCGGCAGGCCTGCCGGCACTCGCTTCGGCAAGACCCGTGGTCACGCTCAAAGCAGTAGCCGTGCCAATCCCCATCGAGCCGAGCAGCCCCCACAGCGCAACCTACCCGCACACCGGCGCCATCCTCGGCGCCCCGACCGCCCTGGAAGCAGAGCTCACGATCAGCGGCACCGAATACGGGGGCGGTCCCTCGCCACTCACAGGTATCAAGTTCTACGCTCCCGCCGGTGCGAAGGCGAACGCGCAGGGGTTCGCCACCTGCTCGGAAACCACGCTCAAAGAACAGGGCGCCGCCGGGTGCCCAAAGAGATCGTTTGCCAGTGCCCTGGGCGAAGCGAACGGCGCCGTGAGCTTCGGCGAATCGCGCGTGCACGAGAAAGTGACGCTGCAAGGGTTCTTCGCCCCAGGCGGCAGCCTCTTCTTCTATGTGGTCGGTCACACACCCGCCGTGATCGAACTCATCTCAAAGGGAACCCTCAGCAACAATGCCGGTCCTCCGTTCGGCATGGTGTTCACGGGCGAAGTGCCACTGGTCGAATCGGTCCCCGGAGCGCTCGACGCGTCGGTCGAACAGATCAAGGTCAAGGTCGGCGCCGCGTTCAAGCAGGGCAAAAAGCTCATCTCCTACCTCACCGCGCCCAAGGCGTGCCCAAAGAGCCGCTACTTCCCGGTCAAGGTGGAACTGTCGTTCCTCAGCGGAGAAACGGCCTCGGCGGAAGCCCGGATTCCGTGCCCCAAGGTCACAGAGTAGGTTGTTGGAGAAGTGAGGCCACGACCAGCGCACGGGGATGCTCGGGCGCGTGTTCGCGATCGCCGCGGCCGTCTGCGGCGGGGGATTAATGTCCTGGTTTTATCGTCATCCCAGCTTGCCATCTTTGACGATGAATTAGGTTGCCTCCCGTCAGCCTCGAAATAAATGAACTGTCCGCAGAACACCAAGGCCAGGACTTCAGCATCGTCGAAAGCGCTTAGGTCATTAGACATGAGGCAGGGCCGCGCGCGCGACTCCACCCACTAAGCTGTACAGGTGCTCGTCGGTGACCTGAGCGATCCCGCTTTCCGTACGCTGCGCATGCCGCGCCGCTCCTCGACCGGTCGATACCGATGAACGACGTCATCGACGGTCCCTTCCACGAGGGTCAGCCCGTCTGGGTGGTGCAGGGCGATGGCTCACGGCGTGCCGCCGAGTACGTCGGCGAGGGTGAGATGAGCGCGTGGTTTGGTGGGTCGCCCACCGTCATCGTCGTTTATCCCGACACGCGCTCCGGCGCCGCTGTCGAGGTCGATCGCGTGATCGCGCGCGACGCAGGCGAGTGACCTAGTGCAGTGTTCCTGAAGTGGCTTGTTGTTTGGTGGCCTTGGTGATGATGTGCTGGGGGGTCTTGGTCCAGATGAAGGGTTTGGCGCGTTCGTTGTAGTTCTCGATGAAGTACTCGATCGCTGCGATGAGCTCGGGGACGTCGTGGTAGGCGCCGCGGCGGACTTGCTGGTTTGTGAGGATCGAGAACCAGATCTCGATCATGTTCATCCACGACGCGCTCGTAGGGGTGAAATGGAAATGCACGCGCTTGTGGCGCTGTAGCCAGCGCTCGACCTCTGGGGTGCTGTGCGTGGAGGAATTGTCCAGGACGACGTGCAGGGGCTGACGTGGGTAAGCACGCACGAGCGTGTTCAAGAACGCGAGGAACTCTTGGTGGCGGTGTTTGGGGTAGCACGCGCCGGTGACCTCGCCGGTTGCGATCTCCAGCGCGGCGTAGAGGCTGGTCGTGCCGTTGCGCTTGTAGTCGTGCGTCATCCGGGCGGATCTGCCCGGCTTGATCGGCAAAGTGGGCTGCGTGCGGTCCAGTGCCTGGATCTGGGTCTTCTCGTCGATGCACAGCACCAGAGCGCCTTTCGGGGGCTCCATGTAGAGCCCGACGACATCGACGATCTTCTCGGTGAGCTGGGGGTCTTTGGAGAACTTGAACGAGCGGACTTGGTGCGGTTTGAGCTTGTGATCACGCCAGATCCGGTGCACCGTGCTCGCAGAAACACCAGTCGCTGCGGCCAGTCGGCGCACACTCCAGTGCGTGCTGCCATCCGGCGGCGTCTCGAGTGTCTTGGCGAGAACGCGCTGAACCTCATCATCGTCAATTTCGCGCGGGCGTCCCGGGCGCGGAGCGTCAGCCAGCCCATCCAGCCGGCGATCACAGAAATTCCGTCGCCACAATCCCACCGTCGGCAACGACACGTGCGTCTCAGCGGCAATCTGCGTGTTGGTGGCGCCCTCAGCGGCACGCAAAACGATCCGCGCGCGCGTCGCCTGCTGCTGCGGCACCGACGGCCGGCGCAGCCACCCACGGAGCTCCCGCTCCTCGCTCTCCGACAGCTCAATCACACCAGCAGCACGCGCCACAACCCCAACGTACCAGAACTAGCTTACAAAAACAAGCTACTTCAGGAACACTGCACTAGCGCCGAAAGTGCTACGCCGCCTGTCGCTGGGGATGAGACAGGTGTTGAAAACGATCGCTGATACAGACGCGCTGGGCCGCGGACACTTTGTGATTGGTTGCCGGGCGCGTGGGCTCGGCATCGACGGCTTATACTCGGCCTACTGACGGTGCTGGAACTGCACTTTGAAATCTCTCGGCACTTCCTTGACGAACCGGCCCAGCGAGCCGGTTTCGTGCTTCTAGGGGCGTTCCTGGCCTCGTTCCTGTTCATCCGCACGAGCGCGCGCCTGATTCGCAGTCCGCGCGTCACCTGGTGGCCCGGCAGCGTCACCACCAGCAGCGGCCTGCACCTGCACCACCTCGTCTGGGGGATCGTCCTGCTTTTGCTCTCGGGGTTCCTGAACTTCGCGCTCGGGCCCACCGGTCTGTGGCTCGACGTGCTCGCGGGCGCCTTCGGCGTGGGCGCCGGCCTCACGCTCGACGAGTTCGCGCTGTGGGTCCGCCTCGAAGACGTCTACTGGGCGCAGGACGGGCGCGCCTCGCTCGACGCCGTCGTGATCGCCACGCTGCTCGGCGGACTGATCGTCCTCGGCCTCGCCCCGTTCGACCTCTCCAACCAGTCCTCCGCGATCACCTCGATCGCGATCGTCGTCGCGATCGACCTCCTCCTCTGCACGCTCGCGATCCTCAAGGGCAAGCCGATCCTTGGCCTGATCGGCCTGTTCGTACCGCTCACCTCGCTTGCCGGCGCGATCCGCCTCGCCTCGCCTACCTCTCCCTGGGCGCGCCGGCGCTACCCGGCCGGCAGTCACAAGCTGGCTCGCGCGCAGGCGCGCTTTGCCCGCATACGCCGCCGTCGCGCGCGTGCGCTGGACGCGATCGGGGGCGCTCCGAGCGAGCCCGGGGCCGCGGAGGAGGATTCCGGCGGGGCGCCGCCGGCACACGAGCCCGACGCCTGAGCGCCCCGTAAGCTCGCCTGGGCATGCCTACCCAAGCCCTCGCGCTGGCGCTGGCCGCCTCCGTCTACCCACCGGCCGTGGCGGCCGTGATCGCGCTCGGCCGGGGCTCGGACGTGCGACCGCGCGTGTTTGCGTTCGTGTTCGCCGCGGGTCTCGTCACTTATGCCGTGGGCGTCCTGATCCTTTACGCCCTGCTCGAACTGGGCGCGACCGGCTCGCGTCACCTCACCCCGAGCGCCGCGATCGATCTCGCGCTGGGGGTGCTGCTCATCCTGCTGGCGCTCCGCCTGCATCGCCGCCGGCCCGATCCCGCGGCGAGGGTGACGGTGACCGGCGCAAGCGCGCGCACGGCCGCGGGCGCGGGTGCAGATGTGGATGAGAGTGTGGGTGTGGCGGCCGCGGGGGGCGCAGATGTGGATGTGGATGTGGGTGGGGGCGCGGATGGAGCTGGGGATGGTGTGGATGACATGGGTGACGCGCGCGCCCAGTCGAGCGGTCAGACGTCCAAAATCGAGCGCTACCTGCAGAGTCGACGCCTCGCGTTCGTGCTCGGTATCACCCTCTACGTGCTGCCCTCGCCGATCTACATCGGCGCCGTCAAGGCGATCGCCGACGCGCACCTCTCACACAGCGGCGAGCTGACTGCGCTCTTGGCGACCGTCGCCGTGATGCTGTGGATGGTCGAGCTGCCGATGCTGATGCTGCTCGTCGTCCCCGCCCGCGCCTCTGCCGCCCTGGAACGCATCAACCTCTGGTTCGCGCGCCACGGCCGCTCGTTGGCGATCGTCGCGGCCGGCGGGGTCGGGGTGTACCTGATGGTCAAGGGCCTGGTCGGGCTGGTCTGATCATCGGCCGGAGGGGAGCTGGGGGGACCCGCCGGACGCGGTTGCTGCGTCCAGGGTCTGCGGCTTGGACTACGGTTCCACGGCGGGGTCGGTTCCCATGTCGGCGGCGGGCGTACCGGCGGGCGTGGCGCCGTGGTGTTTCTTGGCCCGGCGTTTGGCTTTGCGCGCGGCCGACTGCTCGGAGGTCTTCTGGCGCGCTTCGGTGTAGGACTGCGTGACGAGCGTTTTGCCCCCCGTCCAGCCGAACGCCCGTACGAGCACGACGATCGCAAAGAGGATGCTCCAGCTCGTGACCACGAGCTGCTGGGCCACCGAGTAGGCGGTCGCGTTCGAGGCGCTCGTGACGCCTTTAAGCGACACCACGTTGAATGCCTGCGTGACGCCCGCGCCGCCCGGCGTGACCGCGGTCATGTTCGCGATCGAGTTCCCTGCCACCACGCGCATGATCGTGTGGAAGCTCACCGGGATACTGTAGGCGCCCAGGAACACCGCGATGATGCCCAGGCCGGCCACCCAGCTGATCGCCTGCGGCAGCACCACCCGCCCGAGAAACGCGCGCGGATGCACGACGATCCCCCCGCCGACCTTCGCCTCTTCCCACCACTCGGCGATTCGCTCGCGCAGCGCCTGCGCCACCAGGAACAGGATCATCGCCACGCCCCCCAGCAGCAGCGCCGTGGCCCAGGGATGTTCGCTGATGAACCCGAGCTGCAGGTCAAACGACCCGCCGACGGTCAGGAACAGATACACGTAACACGCCGTGCCGATCAGCGTGAAGAAGATCTTCTCCACTGCCATCGCCCCCAGCACGCCGGCGAACGCGGCGCCCGCGATGATCGTCGTGAACATCAGCAGCATCGCGAACGTCCCCAGGTTCGCGGGCAGCACCCAGTTCAGCGCCACGGCCGCCGCGTAGCACGCGAGCACCTGCACGAACCGCACGCCCGCGTCCGGGTACGCATAGCGCAGGATCGAATACCACGAGGTCCCCACCATCGTCGTCTGCAGCGTGATCAGCACGAGCGCCCCGATCAGACTCCCGAGCGGGATCGTCGTGATCGTGTCCCAGATGTGGCGGAACCACGCTTCGATGTTCCAGCCAAATAGCGTCGCGGCCGCGCCGATCACGACCAGGATCAGCGCGCCGATGAGGAGTCGTCTCACGGGAACGTGCTTTGAAACGGGCGGTGCGGTCGTGCTGGTCTTTTCAAGATACGCTCCCACGTGCTTAGATTAGGCTCTCAGCAGCCAGTTCGACTTCTCAACGACGCATCATGCGCCCGTAGCTCAGTGGTCAACGGTTCTCTTCGGGGAGCCAAAGAGCAGCGGTCTTTCAAGCCGCAGGCCGCGGGTTCGATTCCCGCCGGGCGCACTTTTGGAAGGGCTCATTTGCAGGGATTTTGGGGGTTAGGTCGGCGGTTGGTGGCGGTGCTTTGGTCTTTGGGTACCACTTTGGGTACCAAACTGAGGGCGCCGGCGACGTATCGGCGGCGGGCGTGGGCCGGGTGAGGGGCGTCAAGTGCCTCTCTGCCATCATGGAGCCATGAGTGAGCAAGCGCATGTCGTGTTGAGCGGAGCGGTCTCGGGCCGCTACGTCATCACCGACCGCCGGCCCACTGGGGAGCTGACGCTGGTGCCAGATACCTCCGCTGAGGCGATCCGCGAGCGTGCCGGGCTGCTCGACCCGACGCCAGAGCAGTCAGAGGCGTTCTGGCGCGAGCACGAACCGCACATGCTTCCCCCCGATGACGAGCCGTAGGCCGACGTCGAAAGACAGGCCCGGCGCCAGGGCGCACTTCGATCCCGACGCCTGGGATGAAGATCTCGCTCGCACGACCCCGGCGGGGCGCGAAGCAGCCGAGGCGGCTCGTCGGGACTACGAACGGAAGGGCGTCCCGATCGAGCAGTTGCGCCGCGTAGCCGAGCACGGCAACGATCAGACAAACCTGCCCGACTGTGCGAAGGTCTACCTCCCTCAGCCCAACGGGCGCTTCGGGATGGTCTTCATGCTCAAGTTCGAGCCCGACGGGCGTCCCGTCCTCGCGTACCTCGCCTTTGGTGTGCGCCACCATCCCCGACGCTCGCGGCGCCCCACCGTCTACCAGCTCGCGCATCTGCGACTGCACGGCCAGCCGCCGCCGCGGTCGCCCTCGTAGAGCGGCCTTCGCGGCGAGCTATGTGAAGGTCGGGGACTCGAGCGCGGCGATGAGGCGCGAGAGCTCTTCGTAGCCGCCGCCGGCGAGCACGTCGATTGGCTTGCGATGCCCGAGCGCGGCGAGTGGGCGGTTGAGCCATACAGGCACGTAGTCAGCCTCCAGCACCGCCGCGAGCCGGTCGATGATCGCCGAGAGCTCCACCAGCCGTTCTGCCCGCCGGCCGGTAGGCGCGCGGGTGCGGTGAAGCCATGCGCTGACCGTCGAGACTCCCGCTCCGGTCGCCCGAGCGATGTCGCGCTCTGTCAGCGGAGCAAGCTGTCTGATCCGGATCGCCTCGTCTGCGTAAGCCAAGCTCATGGGCATAGTGTAGCGAGAAACGGGAGTAAAATGGAATCCAAACGGAATAACTGATAGCAGGCTCAGCGGACCAGGCTCAGGAGGCCATGGCGGCTGAGTCGTCTGATCGATTGCATGGTCACCGGTCGCCGCGGCCGTCCTCATAGCGAACCCAGCGACCCTTATGGCGCTATTTGTTCGGGCTGTCAGCTTTCTCCGTCGGCGTGTCTTCGACTTCGGCCGCGAGGTCGGCGAGGGTCGCGTCGAGTGCGCGTAGGAAGTGTTGGAGTGTGCCCCAGCGGAGGTTGATCCGCCCGCCCTCCACGCGAGAGATGCAGGTGGGGTCGATACCCATACGCGCGCCGAGCTCTTCCTGCGTCCGGAGCAGTAGACCTTCTCGTCGGCAGCGAAAAGACGAGGACGAGGCTCTGCTCCTGCGCGTTCGTTGTGTTGCTGCTCTCGCTTACTCGCGGTGCGAGCGCGACGCGCTGTCGTCCGGGCTCGCTGAACGGTCCCTCCGCCGCGGGCGAACAGAGCTCGCGTCTAGCGCAACCTCGAACTCGCCTTGGTCTCCAACTCGGCCTCAGTGAGGCGTCTCACGCGCCTGCATATCTGCCGGTAAAAGCGCAGCTGGTGGGTCCTGCCGAAGAGGCGGAACCCCGTTCGCAGCACGAACGGACCAGTCTGGGCAGCCCGGGAGAAGGCGTGGAGGCGAAACTCGACGTCGCCGGTGTCGAGCCACTTCCACAGCTCGTAGTGCATTCGCCCTTCCTCGAAATGGCCGTCCAGGGTTTGGTAATACCAGCCGAAGACCTGCGCGTGGCGGCCGTCGAGCTGGCGTGTTTCGTCGTAGACCTCGCCAACGCGTACTCCGACGTTGAAGCGCATGCCTGCGAAGCGGATCTTCAGGAGGATGTCTCGCCCCGCGAGAGGCGCGTCCTGGCGGTACACGGCGCGAACGGTTCGGGGATCGGCCAGCTGGTAGTCGACCATCAGGCGGCGGGCGATGTGCCAGCTTCCGCCGACCGCGGGGGGCCCTGAGCCTTCGTGTGGGAGGGTCTCGACCATGTCGTCCCGGTGCCATCCGTTGCTGGGCGTGTATTCGCCGACCTTTGAGGTGTCGAAGTTGACCGCCCGCTCGGCGAGCGCTGTCAACTTCCGCGGGGGGCGCGCATCGGGCGGCTCGAGAGGTGTGGAGGCAAGAC
The DNA here is from genome assembly GCA_963749285.1 of uncultured Solirubrobacterales bacterium. Taxonomy (GTDB): domain Bacteria; phylum Actinomycetota; class Thermoleophilia; order Solirubrobacterales; family Solirubrobacteraceae; genus Palsa-744. The sequence goes on from CAVVMD010000003.1 coordinate 710,522, forward strand.
GTTCGACGTCGATGCGGCGAGTCGTGATCGCGACGCCGCCTTCTCTTCGGCCGCCCGTGAGGCGGCCGGTCCTTTCGAGCAGCGAGGTCCACATGTGCAGCTGGATCTCCTTGGCGAGGCGCAGATGCGAGTACAGCGCGTCCGCGAAGCGGTCTCCGCTTCGTGCCCACGACTCGATCTCGAACCCCAGGGAGCGGTGGTGGTCCGAGCCAACTCGGAACTCGATCTGCCCGGCCTCCAGATGCCCGGTGAGCGTTGCCAGTCGAAACGACGTGGGGGTGGCGGCGACAACGCGCACGGGGCCGTCCCAGGGGCCGGGCATCCGCACGAGGTACTCGTCCCCCACGGCGAGGCGCCCGTCGCCATGGATCTTCTGGAACGTCGCGAACTCGGAGGGCGCGATGCGGTCGAGATCTTCTGTGATCTGGGCCATCAGCTCTTCGGGTGTCAGCGAGGAGCCTACGATCCGTGTCCGGTAGAGCCTGCGCATGAACGGTCCCTCCCCGTCCTCGAGCGTCTGGATGTCGTGGCGCGCTACGCCTTCGGGCAGCTCCGGGGCGGCGTCGATGCGCATCGACCCGGTCATCTCCCAGCGGTGCACCGCGGTGGTCCGCCACATGTAGCGCCAGGAGGTCAATGCGATCCCGAGCGGCCATCGGATCGCGGTTGACCAGCGCTTGCTGAAGCTCTGCCTACGCTGCATTGCCTGCGTTTATCACCGCGGCGCACCGGGCAATCAGGCTTTCGGTGCTTAGCTTCTCATGATGAACGGCGTCGTTCGACTCGCTAAGGGCAATCCGGAGACGGTTTGCCTTCTGCTGTACGGCATATCGCTGAGTTCGGTTGCCCTCTGCGTCGGGCTGTGGATTCGCGCGAAGACGATCGGGGAGGACGAACGCGGGAACGCCGAGCGACGCGCGCTGTTCGTCGGACTGTGGCCGCCGATGCTCTGGCTGATGGGAGACACCGTCAGCCGCCGGGGCGCGCGACGTTCGCGCAGGCGGGGCATGTCGCGCGTGAGGGCGGCGGCTCGCAGCGTCAAGCTGCGCTAGGTGGCTCCTGCGCGGACTCGCTGATCGGCGCCCTCTCTGGAGGCTGGGAGGGCCAAGCACCACTGCTGCCCAGGGAGGGCGCCGATGAACCTGTGTGCTGATGCGTTCTTTCCTACGCTTTGACCAGCTCGCGTTCGGCAGCGTCGATCACACCTGAGCGGTTCTTGTGGGAACGCTCGTAGGAGCGCACGCCCTTGACGCGGTCCTCATTGCCCTCGTCCAGCACCGCGCGGATCTCCTCCACGCTGAGCTCGTCATATCCAGGCCACGGCTCGTCGCCGCGCAGACTGGTGATCCGGCTGAGGATGGTCGTGCGGTTTTCATGCTTGCGCTCATAGGAGTCGATCTTCGCGAGGTCGACCTGCGAGAGATGTCCGAGCTTTTCGACAATCTCCGCAGCGGTGAGCTTCCCGTAGCCGGTGATCGCGAGGTCTCCTTCAGAGGCCAGCGCGCCCTTGATCTGACCCTCGGCCTGCGCGACCCCGGGTACCTTGCGTGCTTTGCGGGCGCTGCGTTTTGCGCTCGATGTCGCGTCACGAGCAGTCCCCTTCACGCTCTCCGACGCTGAGCTCACCACGTCGGCGGCACCTGTCTTGCTGATGTCGTATGAAGGGTTCCCGCGGATCTCTGAGCGCACCACGGCCTCGGTCAGCTTCGGGATCTCCCTCAAGATCCGGTCAAGCATCTTCTGCTCATCAGCCCGGATGGAGTCGGCAAGGGCCTGTGTGGCCTTATCGCCGACAGAGCTCGCCAGACGCTCGATGGCGGTGTAGGTAGCGATCTCCAAGGCCTCGGTCGCACACGCGTCCTTGGCGTTCTTGAGGACTTTCTCCTCTCCTCCCGTGCCCCGGACGAGGTCAAGGGGCGTCTTCCCCAGGGCCAGTACCTGCCCGACGACGCCCTGGACGAGCCCAACCCCGGCTTGTATCGGGCTGCTGCCCTGTCCGAGCTCGTCTAGACGGCGCTGCACCCGGGTTGCGTGGTCGCGCGTCTCACGCAGGTGAGATTCGAGGCCACCGCGGTAGCTTCCGCGCGGGGTCATTGCAATCTGCGACCGCAGCACGGTGACGAGCGCCTGCTCCGTGGCATGCGCCTCGCTGAGGTACTGCACGAGCTTCTGTTCAGTCTTGTCCATTGGTCTCCAGCTTTCTCTAGACAGTGTGTGATGAGGTGCGCAGGGCGCACGCTCAAGCTGTGGTACGCCGCCGCTCTGCGCGCATGAGCTCAGCGGCCCTCGCGGCCAGACCGTTCATTGATCGCCAGTGCCTCGTCTTGGCCGCTGTCGCTCGCATCCGGGTCGATCGCACGTGCCTGCGCGTGCTGATCGCGGGCAGATTCGGTCAGATGCTCAGCCTCAACCGCCCGTCGCTCTGCGATGACACGCCCTTGCCGCGCCTGAGCGGCGCGTTCCTCAGCTTCAGCCTGAGCACGCTTGGCTTCGGCAGCCTGCTCATCAGCCGAGGCGCGCGCACTTTCCGCTTGGATCGAACGGCTTCTGGCCTCCTGGCGAAGCTCGCCCGCTTGCTCACGATGACGTTCGTCACGCCTGCGGCTCGCGGCGCGAGCGACGAGGGCGATGAGCATTAGCACCACCACGGCGACAACAGCAATTACGATGATCGTTCCGGTGCTCACGTTTCCTCCTAAAGCTAGATTTTGTTTGGGTTCCCGGGCGACCCCTATGGCTGACGCGAAGACGTCTAGCCCGTAGAAGGCGCGTTGTGGGTCGGTGGCGCTGGAGCTAAAGGCCGCGGCGTCTGAAGCTGAGCCCGCCGCCCGTCAGCAGCAGGATGAGGACGATGACGAGAAGGATCGTGAGCATGGTCACCTCCCAACGCTTGATCGACTTGGCGCGTTCATGGCTACCCGCGCTCGTTGCTTCGATTGTGCCCCTTTACGGTCTCGGCGACCTTGTCTACGGCTTTCTTCAGGGACCCCTTCGCCTGGTCGGCGTGTCCCTCGTTCTTCAGGCCTTGATCTCCGGTCAAGGCACCGGCAGCCTCCTTGACGCGTCCCTTCGCTTGGTCGATGTTCTTGTCGGTCATGGACCCTCACTGGTTTGAGTTGGTAAACGACGGCTGCGATGCCCGGGCGACGGCACGCAGCGTTGATAGAGAGAACACTCTTTCTATCACAAAGAGAGCGTTCTTTCTAAAACGCTACCCTTCCAAGGCATGCTTGAAACTCACCGCCAAGCGACCGAGCCGGGGGTCAGCGCTCGCGAGCGGATTCTGGATGCCTCCTACGAGCTGTTCTCGCAGCGCGGAATCCGCGGGGTGGGGGTAAACGAGGTGATCGAGCGCGCCGGCGTCGCGACCGCGACGCTCTACCGGCACTTCCCCTCCAAGGACGAGCTCGTGCTCGCGTTCCTGCAACTTCGCGAACAACGCTGGACCAAGGACTTCGTCGAAGCCGGCGCCATGAGCCGCGGCTCTGACCCCGAACAGCAACTGCTCGCGATCTTCGATGTCTTCGACGAATGGTTCCACCGTGACGACTTCGAGGCGTGCTCGTTCATCAATGTCCTGCTCGAGATGGGCCCCGACCACCCCGCGGGCGGCGCCAGTGTCTGGCATCTCGAGCAGATCCGCTCGATCGTGCGTCGCCTTGCCGAGGAGGCCGGGCTGCGCAACACAGAGTCCTTCGCGCGCTCCTTCCACATCCTCATGAAGGGCTCGATCGTTGCCGCAAGCGAGGGCGACACGCAAGCCGCACAGCGAGGCAAGTCGATGGCATCCCTGCTCATCGAGCAACATCGCTGAGGACGAGATCGCGGCCGAGAGCCCCCTACATGACCGGCAAACAGGCCGGTCGGATCATGTCGGGCTGCCCGGTGTTGATCCGCGCTCCTCCGACGGCTTCATCGTCCTCTGCCACACCAGGCGGCGCGTCGGATCGAGAGCGCAAGCAGCCCGATCACCGAGAGCCCCATCACCCACCAGGCGCAGACACCGGCAGCAGCGACGAGCGCGGTCAACGCGAGCGCCAGCGCTACCCCAATCGCGACGCGCCAGTCATCGCCGACGATGAACTCCCACACGCCGGTGAGCAGCGCCGATGGCCTCCTCATGCGCGCACCGTCGCCTGGTCGCTGGTGTCGGCGGGAGAGGAACCGTGGTGTGGCGGGAGGCGTCGAGTCCAAGGTGTGGGGCACCGTCTTGGACAGCGCGATCGCCGCGATCAGCATCCCGGGGATGATCGCCAGCAGAGCGGCGTCCCCGCCGGGCCAGTTCGCGCCTGCGCCCTCGGCGCCCCAGAACATCCCGAACGAGCTGAGCATCACCCCGACCGCAAACTTCATCGTGTTCTCGGGCACCCTCGCCAGCGGTGCTCTTGCCGCGGCGCCGGCTGCGAGGACCACGAGAACGGCAAGTCCGGCTGCTGCGGCCGCCAGCGCGACACGGTGCTGGTTGGCGCCGAACGTGAGCACGATGAACGCGACCTCAAGACCCTCCAAGAGCACCCCTTTGAAGGCGATCGTGAAAGCGTAGCCATCGAAGCCGGCGGGTTTTGCGCCGGCCGCGCGCGCCGCCGCGGCCTGCGCTTCGTAGATCTGGAGCTCGTCGTGCTTGGCCTTCAGCCCGGCCGAGCGCAGGATCGCCTTGCGCAGCCACTGTAGGCCAAAGATCAACAGCAGGCCGCCGATGAGCACCCTGAGCAGGTCGATCGGCAGCGAGGTGAGCGCTGGGCCGAGCGCGGCCACGATCACGATGAGCGCGAGCGTCGCGACGCCGACGCCGCCCATCGCTGAAGACCAGCTGCGCGTCGTGCCGACGGCGAGGACGATCGTCAGCGCCTCGACCGCCTCCACCATGCAGGCAAGAAACACCGCGAGCGCGAGCCCGATCTCGGTGCCGCTCATGTGCCTCAGCGCGACGGGCGCCGCGACGGCGCGCCGTTGCCCGACGGCGAGAACAGTCCGGGTTCGCCCGCGCCCGGACCGCCGGGGAAGCCGTGTTCGGCGGCCTGGATGCGTCCCTCCCACACCGCCTTTGCGCCGAGGACGAACTCGGCGCGTCGCCAGTCAACCCCGGGCTGGCTCCGTTCCCCGATGCTCTCGGTGCTCATTGCGTCCTCGAGCCGGTCAATCGACGCCCTCCGAGGAGGGCTCGACCTGCAGACGCGCTTCATCGACAGCGTGCGGTGCGCGCCCGACGCTCTGCACGTCCCGCCGGGTGATCGCCAGATATGCGACGAGGCAGAAGATCATGATGGTCAGTGCCAGCGCGACGGGTCCATCGCCCCATCCGAGCCCGCCGACGTTCTTGGGCTTGCTCATCCAGTCTGCGAACGATGCGCCAAGCGGCCGGGTGGCGACGTAGGCAAACCAGAAGGAGAAGATCGCGTTCCAGCCCAGGCGCCAGTAGCCGACGGCGGGAATCGCGATCACCGCCGCGAACAGCAGCCCGGATGCGAAGTACCCCAGGCCGAAAGTGCTCGCCGTCAGGTCCCCGAGCGCGGTGCCCATCGCGAACGTCGCCACCACCGCCGCCCAATAGAACGCCTCCCTGCGGGGCGTGTCGATCGTGTGGAAGGAGAGCGTCTGCTCGGTCCTCTGCCAGGCGATGAACACCGTCGCGAGCACAACGGCGTAGAGCACGCTCGAGACCGCGTAGGGGACATTGAAGCCGACGTGCAGCACGTCGGCGGCCATCGTGCCGAACACACCGACGGCGACGACCGCCAGCCAATACGTCCACGCGATGTAGCGGCGCACCCAGAACTGCAACGACAGCGCCACGAGAAAGCCACAGAACCCCAGGAGGACGGCGATCACGGGGTCGATCGCGTGGACGCTGTAATCGGACGTCGCCTCGCCCATCGCGGTCGACAGGGCCTTAATCACCCAGAAGTAGACCGTGATCTCAGGGACCCGCAGCGCGCCACGGACCGTCAGTTTTCTGAGCAGAGCCAGATCGGACACGGCGACAGTTTTTCATGTCGAAGGCCCACTCGTCGATGATCCCGGCCGCGAGGGCTTGACGGCTGATCTGGGCTTCGCCCATCACGTGGACATCCTTGCAGGCAGCTGCCTGGATTGAGCCGTCCGCCCCGTGGGTAGCACTCGTGGGTACCTGACAGTCCCAGCGGCGACATTCACGCCACATAGAATGGAAACGTGGCCGTTTCGACGTCTGCGCGCCCAGGTATCGCGTGATCGTTCTGTATGACGCAGACTGCGGCTTTTGTCGCTGGGCGATGGCTTGGGCCGTGAGGCGCGACCATCACCATGTGCTCGCGACGGCGCCGATTCAGTCCCCGCTGGGTTCCGAGCTGCTGGTGGACGTTGCCCCGAGTGAGCGTCTGCGTTCGGCTCATGTCATCCGCGACGACGGCTGCCGTCGCTCGGGAGGCGCCGCTGCCGCGGACGTGCTGAGCGCGCTGCCCTCGACGCGGGTGCTCGGTCGACTGGCCCGCAGCTTGCCTGGGGTTACTGCCTTGCTCTACGGCGTGGTCGCAGCGCGCCGAAAGAGCTTTGGGCGACTCGTTGGCAAAGAGGCTCGGCGGCGCGCCGATGACCTGCTCGGAGCTTCGAGCGCTACGACCGTGGCGGAGCTGGATGCCCGGTCGCGAGCGCAGATCTAACGAGCTGTTGGTGCGGTGGACGTGCGGGCTCCCCGCGGGTGCGCCATGCGGGCGTTCCAGGCCCGTTCGATCTGGCTCATCAGGGCGGGGTAGACAATCCAATATCGGAACGGCTTGATCAGCGCCATGTATCCCTTTCCGAACAGACCGCGTGGCTTGACGTAGACGGCCATCTGTCCCTGGTAGCGGCCTTCGCCCTGATCGACCCAGGCCAGGTGCATCACGCCGTGCACGGTCCGGTTGGAGATCTCCGCGGCGAACTCGACGTCGGTGCGATAGAGGGGCACGAACGGCAGGGAGCCGAAATCCAGATCCGCCGCCGTGTCGCGCAGATCGTCTGGCAGCCGGTCGGTCAGCGAGGTTTCGCTCTTACCCGGGATCGGCAGTTTGCCCGCCCCATCATCCCGGCCACCGTCGACTGGGGCTGAGATCCTGCCGAGGTCGAGCCAGCTGCCGAGGCGATCGCGGACACGCCACAGGACGCGGGTCGGGAGGGATTCCGCGTTGGCCGGATCGAAGGAGACAGCCATCTCGATAGCCGTTTGGAAGTCCTCGGTGCCACCGTTCACGGCGGGAAGGGTCCAGACATCCTCCAGAGTGAAGTCTGGCGCGATTTCGCGGATCCGCCAGGGGCGGGAGGTGTGAGCGGTGTTCGGAAGTCTCATGCTGATCCTCGAGTCGTACGGCGCCGCGCACATTCCGTGTGCCCGGACAAGATAACATACATGCATGCATGTACAAACCGACAAGGTCGGCAGCCGGTCGAGCGCGACGGGGTCCGCGAGCGGACGCCGCTCAACGCAGGCCGAGCGCAGCGCACGCACGCGTGGGGCCCTGCTCGAGGCTGCGGCGCGAGGGCTGTCCCGCTACGGCTACGGCAACCTCATCCTGGAGCGGGTGGCGAGCGAGGCCGGCTACACCCGCGGGGCGCTCTATCACCAGTTCAAAGACAAGGAGGACCTCGCCCTAGCCGTGATCGATTGGGTCGATGAGACATGGCGGCAGGAGGTCGGCCGACTCATCGAGCAAGAGCCCGATCCGGTGCCGGCACTGATCGTCCTGGCGCGCGGTCATGCCATCTACTGCCGGCGAGACGTCGCCCGGGTGGCGATGGCACTGAGACTCGAGTTCAGCGGTCAGGATCACCCTGTTGGGCGTCGCCTCGAGCAGGTCTCCGAAAGTCTGCTCAAGCGCTGCACCCGCCTCATCAGCGCAGGGCGCAGAGCGGGAACGATCCCGGCCGGCCCGCCCGCCAGAGTCGTCGCGCTGGCCTTCATTGGTGCCTTGGAGGGCACGGTAATCGGACTCGCCGGACACGCGCCGCACGATGAGCTGCTGGCGGCGCGCGCGGCCGCCGGCGTACTCGGACTGAGCTGCGTACCGGTCACAGCCACGAAGCGGTAGTCAGCGGCGGGGATGGATCGCGGTGGTGACGCGCCGGATCGCCTCCTCGTTGGCAGCGGCGGTCTATTCCGCGCGTTACATCGGATGGGCAGCGCTCATACCGGGACCGAGGGCTCGATGTTCTGGTTGACGCGCAACGCGTTCGTCGGGTCGTAGGTCGCCTTGGCGGCGGCGAGGCGGTCGTAGTTCTCGCGGTAGCTTGCGCGCACGCGCTCGTGTCCCTCGTCCATCATCATGTTCACGTATGCACCGCCTGCCGAGTAGGGGTGTGTGGCGTCCCAGTAGTCGACGGTCCAGTCGCGGATGGGACCGGCGTTGGCGGGGTCGGGGTCCACGCCGACGATCACCTCGGCCCAGTTGCAGTCGCGGAAGCTGAACGGTGTGTCAGCAGCGCCGATGTCGTGCACGGCGCCGTCGATCGGGTAGAGGTGCATGGTCGAGTGCAGCGTCGGGAGCTTCTGTGCGAACGCGGTGTGCTGCTCGATCGCCGCGTCGGGGAGCTCACGGACGAAGTCCGCGCGCCAGTACCACTGCAGGCCCGGGACGTAGAAGCCGTCGAGGAGACTCTGGAGCGCCGGGAACGGCATCGGTCCTACGCCGTGCAGAAGCGGCGTCCCAACCTCCTGCACGGGCGCGAAGAGGTCTGCCGCCGCCTCCGGCGGGCCGGTGTAGCACCAGATCACCCCGCACACCTTGCGCAGGTGCAGCTCGGCGGGGAGGAAGTCCGCGGGGGGCACCGTCATGGTCGTGAAGAATCCGTTCAGCTCACGAGGAGCCGAAGGGAGGAACTCACGGTAGAACCGCATCACTTCGGCAGTTTGCTCCAGCGGCCAGAACGTCGGTCCGGCGAGCACCGTGGAGACCGGATGCGCCCGGAAGTTGAACGAGGTGACGACGCCGAAGTTACCGCCGCCGCCCCGCAGCGCCCAGAACAGCTCAGGGTTCTCCTCGGCGCTCGCGCGTGCCTGCGTGCCGTCGGCGAGTACGACATCGGCCTCGATCAGATTGTCGATCGTGAGTCCGTGCTTGCGTGAGAGGTGACCGATGCCGCCCCCCAGGGTGAGGCCGCCGACGCCCGTGGTGCCGACGATCCCCGACGGCGTGGCCAGGCCGGCCTCGTGCGTCGCGGCGTCGACCTGCGCCCAGGTGCAGCCGCCGCCGACGCGGACGGTGCGGGCGCCCGGATCGACCTCGACGGCCTGCATGAGAGAGAGATCCAGGACGACTCCGTCGTCGCAGACCCCCAGTCCGCCGCCGTTGTGTCCGCCACCGCGAACGGCGAGCAGGAGGTCGTGACGGCGCGCGAAGGAGATCGTCTCCGCCACGTCCGCGGTAGTGGCGCAGCGGGCGATTAGCGCGGGCCGGCGATCAATCATCGCGTTGAAGACGGCGCGCGCCGTCTCATAGCTTGGGTCTTCGGGACCGACCAGCTCACCCGCGAACTTTGCCCCGAGCTCTGCTTGCGCTGCCTGTGCCGCATTCGTGGTGGTGCTCATGTCGGTCTCCTCTTTTCGTTGGGACTCTGCCGGCGACTCTGCCAGCGCCCGGGAGTGCTCCCGATCGCAACCTCGACGGTAACGGTGTCAGCCGCGGCTGTCATGACTTGGATTGACACAGTTCGTACGCCACCGCAGAGCGAGCAATCGAGAGCAATAATCAGATCTGACTACTCGCCCAGCCATTCATCCGTGCACCCGCTTCCCGGCCCCCTACGTCTCTCCCCGTCGTCTCCGTTCGTCGGACGCTCAGCGGAGCTCGCGACGCTGCGAACACTCCTTCCGCGCGAGGCCGAGGAGCGCGGTCGGCTCGCATTGGTGGGCGGTGAGGCCGGATCGGGGAAGAGCCGCCTCGTGCGCCAGCTGGCGCACGAGGTCGCCTCCGAAGGGGTACTCGTGCTCTACGGCGCCTGCGACGCCGTTGTGCAGACCGCCTATCGTCCCTTCACCGAGGCACTCGATCAGCTCACTCGCGACACCGACCCCGACGTGCTCCGTGCGGATCTCGGCAGCGCGGGTGGCGAGCTGACCCGGCTGCTTCCCGACCTGCCCACTCGCGTCAGTGGGCTCCCTGCGCCCGTAGCCGCGGACCCTGACACCGAGCGCCATCGCCTGCACACGGCGGTGACCGACCTCCTCGCGGCCGCCGGTCGCCGCCAGCCGTTGCTGCTCGTGCTCGAGGACTGCCATTGGGCAGACACGCCCACGCTCGTACTCCTGCGCCACCTCGCTCGTGCGAGCAGCGAGGCCCGTGTGCTCGTGCTAACGACGTTCCGAGACACCGAGGCCGATATTCCGGACGGGCTTGCCGACGCGCTTGCCGACCTGCGCCGCTCAGAGCACGTCGTGCGCCTGCGCCTGCGTGGCCTGAGCGAAGAAGACATCGGGGAGTTCGTGCGCCAGGCCGGCGGCGTCGAGATCGATCCCGCCGAGCCCGAGCTCTCCCGCGCGCTGCGTGAGCTCACCGAGGGCAACGCCTTCCTGCTCTGTGAGCTCTGGCGGGCGCTCATCGAGACGGATGCCTTCGCGATCGAAGACGGCACCCTCCGGTTGACTGCGCCCCTGCGGGAGATCGCAACGCCTCAGAGTGTCCGCGAGGTCGTCAGCCAGCGCCTGAGCAGACTCGATCCGGCGAGCCGAGACCTACTCGAGCTGGCCGCCGTCGCCGGCCCCGAGTTCGAGCTCGACGTCCTGCGCCGAGCGGCGCCCGTCGAGCTCGAGCAGATCGACGCACTCGAACCGGCGATGCGCAGCGGGATGATCGAGGAGCTGCCCTTCCCAGCACTGGCTTACCGCTTCACGCACGAGCTCGTGCGACGCGCCCTGTACGACCGGCTGAGCGTTCTGCGCCGCGCCGAGCTGCACCTCCGTATCGCCGAGGCGCTGGAGGCTGTCGAGCAGCCGCCGCGCGGCCGCCTGCTCGCCGGCCTGGCTCACCACTTCGCGGCGGCCGCACCGATCGGCGCAGGAGCACGAGCGGTGCGGTACAACCTCCTCGCCGCACAGGCGGCATCGGCCTCACTGGCCTATGACGAGGCCACCGAACGCCTGCGCACAGCTCTGGAGTTGGGCATTGAGAACAAGCGTCGGCGCGCCGAGATCCTGCTCGACCTCGGTACGGCGCTGTTCCGGGCGGGACGCTCGCTCGACTCGCTGCAGGCGTTCCGCCAAGCGGCGGAGATCGCGCGAGATCTCGGCGAGGGAGATCAGCTGCTCGCCCGGGCCGCAATCGGGTTCGAGACGGCCTGCTGGCGGCCGGGGCTCGCCGAGGAGGGTGCCCGCGAGCTCCTCGAGGAGGCCTCAGCGGCGCTCGGGCACGAGGACTCCACGCTCCGCGTTGGGCTGCTCGCGAGCCTCGCCCGCGCACTCGAGTACGAGGGCAACTCGGACCCGGCTGCGGCCGCGCGAGGCGACGCCATAGCAATGGCGCGCCGGATCGACGACCGGCCAGGCCTGGCAACGGTGCTCATGGGGATCTACTGGGCACGTGCAACCACGAGCCTCGCGGAGGCCCTCGAGATGCTCGGTGAGGCACGCGAGCTGGCCGAAGAGCTGGGCGACGTGGAGGGCCAGGCGGAGGCGACCCAGTGGCGGGTCGCGGCGCTGATGGCACTCGGTGAGATCGTCGCCGCGCGCGAGGAGCTTGCGTTAGCCCTCGATACGGCCTCGCACACTCGCCAGCCCTTCAACCTTCATGTGGCCGAGCACTACCGGTCCGCGCTGGCATTGCTCCAGGGTCAACTCGCCGAGGCCGAGGCGGCCGCGGAGGACTCGCGCGAGTGGGGTCAACTGCTCGTCGGTCGCGACGCCTCGAGCGTCTACGGCATCCAGATGTTCGGAGTCCGGCGCGAGCAGGGGCGCCTAGCCGAGCTCGCCCCGGTGATGCGTGTCCTCGCGGCCGGCGATCGAGGTGGCGGCGCATGGCGTCCGGGCCTTGCGGCGATGCTCGCCGAGCTCGCGATGGAGGAGCAGGTTCGGGGCGAGCTCGACCGCGTGCAAGCCGAGGGGATCGAGCCGCTGCGCGAGGGGCTCTGGCTCGCCTCGCTCACCTACCTCGCGGATGCCGCCGGCGCCGTCGCACACGAGGGAGTCGCCTCGCTCGTCTATCCGGAGCTCGCGCCACTTGCCGGCAGGAACGTCATGATCGGCCACGGCGTCGGCTGCTACGGCGCCGCCGACCGCTACCTGGGAATGCTTGCCGCGACTCTAGGCGACAGCGAGGGTGCCAGGAGCCACTTCGAGGCTGCGCTCGAGCTCAACCGGCAGATGGGCGCGAGGACCTGGCTCGCACACACCGCCTACGAGTACGGACGCATGCTGCTCGCCCAGGGAGACCCAGATCGCGCCGGGAAGCTGCTCGCCGAAGCCGCGTTCCTGGCCGAAACCGTGGGGATGCCCACGCTACTCGCGCGTGTCCGTGCCGTGGCGCCGGTGCCGAGCCCGTCGCCGCCGGACGGCCTTTCCATCCGCGAGCTCGACGTGCTGCGGCTGGTGGCACGAGGTCTCTCGAATCGTGAGATCGGGGTCGCACTGTTCATCAGTGAGCACACCGCCGCAAATCACGTGCGCGGCATTCTGCGCAAGACCGCGTGCGCGAACCGCACCGAGGCGACGGCGTACGCCTATCGGCGCGGTCTGGCTGAAAGCTGAGCGATGGCGTAGCATCCAACACATGCCGATGTACGTGATCGAGCGCGCATTCGCCGATCAGCTCGACCTCACGAGTGACGACGTCAAGCTGATCGAGGAGGTCAATGCGGACGAGGGCGTGCGCTGGCTGTTCTCGTTCCTCAGCGCCGACCGGCGTCGCTCCTATTGCCTGTATGAGGCGCCGTCACCCGACATGATCGTCGCAGCCGCCAAGCGCGCCGGCATCCCCGCCGACGCCGTGGTCGAGGTCAACCGCATCTCCGCGGACATGTACGTGTAGCAGCCATCCTGGCTGCGCGATGGGCTGGTCACGCACGTCTTCACCACGCCCAAATGGACTCGAACGCTCAAACCAACACCCCGCTAGGGATTAGCTTTGGCTGAGACGGTTTCCTGTCCCGTCTGCGGTGAGGTCAACGACGCCACGCAGCGCTTCTGCGGCCGCTGCGGAGCTGCCCTGAGCCACAAGTGCGCCGCGTGCGGTGAAGAGAACCCGCCGGGGTTCCGCTTCTGCGGGGCATGCGGTGCCGCGTGCGATAGGAGCCCTGCGTCCCCGTCGGGCTCCGTCGAGAACATCGATGGGGAGAGGCGATGGGTGACGATCATGTTCGCCGACCTGTCCGGCTTCACGGCGCTCTCGGAGCGCACGGACCCGGAGGAGATGCGCTCGATGGTCGATCGCTGCATGAGCGAGATGAGCCAGGTCGTCGACCGGTTCGGCGGCACCGTGGACAAGGTCATAGGCGACGCGCTGATGGCGGTGTTCGGGGCACCGGTCGCCCACGAGGACGACTCCGAGCGGGCGGTGCGCGCCGCGCTTGAGATCCAGCGACGCGCGTCCGAGCAGTCGCATGACTTCGGCGGACTGGGTGTCAGCATCGGCGTCAACACGGGTGAGGTGATATTCGCCCCGGTAGGCCCGCACGGGCGGCGGGAGCTGACGGTGATGGGCGACGCCGTGAACACCGCGGCGCGACTGCAGGCTGCCGCTCCACCCAAGGCTGTGTTGGTGGGCAAGGAGACGCAAGCTGCGAGCGCGCGGGCGATCACCTACGAGGCGGTGGAGCCGATCCTCGCCAAGGGCAAGGAAGCGCCGATACCCGCCTGGCTGGCTCGGGCTGCCGCCTCGGCGCCCGCTGAGCGCCCGGTTTCGGCGGCCCCGTTCATAGGCAGAGACACCGAGCTGGAACTTCTCGCGCGGACGTGGACGCGAGCCTCGAGTGAGCTGCATCCTCAGCTCCTTACCCTTGTGGGACCCCCAGGGATCGGCAAGACACGGTTGACGCTGGAGTTTGCCGCGCGTGTGGAGAACGCGGGCGGACGGATATTCAGTGGCCGCCCGCTTCCCTACGGTGCATCTGCCTCCTACTGGGCATTTGGACAGGTCATCAGGGACGCGTCGGGGATCTTCGCCAACGATCCCGCCGACGTCGCCTCCGACAAGCTCGCCGAGCGCGCGGCATCGCTGCTTCCCGCGACCGAGGCGCAGGAAATGGCGAGGAATCTCTCGATCATGGCCCGTCTGGCTGAGGACACCGTGGACGATCGGCGGGTGCTGTTCGCCTCCGCTCAGCGGTTTCTCGAGGCCCTCGCCCGTGAGCAGCCCACCTTGGTGGTGCTCGAGGATCTGCACTGGGCGGACGAGAGTCTTCTGGAACTCGTCGAGGGGCTCTCGGCCAGGCTCCAGGACGTGCCGCTGCTGCTGCTCGCACTTGCCAGACCCGAGTTCCTGGACGCGAGGCCAAGCTGGGCTCGCCTGCCAACTAATGTCACCGTCCAGCTCCAGGCGCTCACCGAGGCCCACACTCAAGACCTCGTGCGCCGACTCCTATCGGGTGCGCCAGACAGGGAGGCGGTCGCTGAACGCGTCGAGGAGGCGGCCGGCGGCAATCCGCTCTTTATCGAGGAACTGGCAGCGTGGCTCTCGGAGGGTGACACCGCGAACGCCGCCGGTGTCCCGGCGAACATCAAGACGATCATCGCGGCTCGACTCGACCAGCTTCCGGCAGGAGAGCGGCAGGTGATCCTCGACGCCTCCGTGATCGGCGACTTCTTCTGGCAGGGCACGCTCGAAGCGCTCGGAAGTGACGGCACGCTCGTGGAGACACTGTACGCGCTCGAGCGACGAGGTCTCATCCGCCACAGCCCTTCCTCGCGTATCCGCGGTGACCAGGAGCTGATCTTCAAGCATGGGCTGGTGCGCGAGGTCGCCTACGCGACCCTCCCCAAGGCCGCACGTCGAGAGCGCCACGCGGTCGTCGCCCGTTTCGTCGAGCAGGCGGCGGGAGATCCGAGCGCCTATGCGGCGATTCTCGCGCACCACTGGCGTGAGGCCGGCGAGAACGCGAACGCCGCCGATTACCTACTCACCGCAGCAGACCAAGCCTGGAGAGGGTGGACGCCGCACGAGGCCGTCGAGCTATGCAACCAGGCGCTCGAGCTGATCCCGAAGAGCGACGAGGCACGCCGGCGGCGCGCACGACTGCGACGGGCCGTCGCTGCGACGGCGGAGATGCACACAAGCCACGATCTTGCGCCGATGGATCAGTTGAAATCCCCGGGCGAGATGTCGCCGCCGATCTCGTAAATCCCCCCGATCGTGTGGTCGCCAACCAGCTCAGCGTGCTCCCGTATGAGCTCCGTGTTGGGCGACGAATAGACGCAGAAGGACTTCAGCTGACCCTCCTCGTCCATGACTACATGACTGTGCTCCCACACGATTGGGGAGAACTGCGGGTTCTCAGCCAGGATGCGCTTCGAGAGGCGACCCTTCGCCGCCCCCCCATCCTCCAGCTCATCCCAGCTCCTCTCGATCAGATAGCGCGGCATGTCTTCCTCCCAAGTTTCGCCGTCGATCGAGATAATTCTACGCTCTTCGGTTCTTGCGGATATTGGATCGCTCGGTCCATCCTCGGCGCCTGTTCGCGCTTCATCCTCCTCACCCCTCCGCGATCGCGCGCCAGGCGTCCTGCGCGCCCATGAACGGGGCGAGCGCGATGTACACGACGTGGTCGGTCAGCTCGGGCAGGCGCCGTGTCTGACCGCGCAGGACGTAGTCGTGGAGCAACTCGAACACGCCCCCCACGATCGCCTCGCCGACGACCGGATTCGACAGCAGCGAGGGGGCGTCCGGCGCGATCCGCAGGTCGAGCAGATCTGAGTAGAAGTCGTTCGCCTCGTGCGCCCGCTGGGCCATGTGCGGGTAGGCGACCATCACGTCCACGCACGCCAGGTGCGCGTAGGAGGGCTCGCACGCGAGCAGCTCCAGCAGCGCCGCCACGCCCGCGCGCACCGCGCCGATCCAGCTCGACTGTCGGGCGAGCGTCTGGTTGACGACGGCCATCGCCCGCGCGTGGCCGGTCTCATACGTGGCGATGAACGCGTCTTCCTTGCCGGTGAAGTGAGCGTAAAAAGTCTGCAGCGACACCGCCGCCTCGGCGGCGACGTCGTCCAGGCTCAGCGCCGGGTAGCCGTGAGCCGCCGTGAGGTTCGCGATCGCATCGAAGATCCGCTCGCGCTGGTTGTGCGCGACGAACCCTCGCGGCAGGTTGTGCTCGCCGCGTGGCAGCCCGCGCTCGCCCGACAGCGACGGGGCCGAGAGCGTCCCGGGCGCGCGTCCCCCGAGCTGCCGCATGTCCAGGCTCCGCTTGTCGCGCCCGCGCCCGCGCCCGCGCGCGCGACGAGCCCGAGGACGTAGCGGCAGTCCCTCGGGTGAGGGGTAGTAGCAGGCGATCCAGGCGATGAGGTCCGGGACGAGCCCCGACAGCTCCGTTCTCAGCGACTTGCTCGACCGCGCGGCGCGCACGCGCGTGTACAGGATCCTGCGCAGCGCCCCGACGATCGCCCTGGCCACTGGGTCGGGCACCGTTCCCGGCCCGGGCGCGCGCGCGAACCCCTCGACGATGAGTCTCTGCAGGCGCTCGGCGCCGTCCGCCCAGCGCTGCACCCCGATCGGACCGGCCGCGGCCATCTCCACGCACACCAGCCGCGCCGCGTCGGGCCGGTCGCCGGCGGCGTCGAACAGCGCGCGGACGAACGCCTCGAACTGCTCTTCCCATCCGTCGGCGGAGCCCTGCGCGCTCAGCAGTCGCCGCTCCAGCCGCTCGATCACCGTGTCGTAGGTCGCGAGCAGGCACTCGTCCTTGTTGGCGAACTGCTCGTAGAAACTGCGCCTGGAGATGCGCGCGCGCGCGACCAGCTCGGAGATCGTGCTCGCCACGTAGCCTTGCTCGCTGACGCATTCGATCATCGCCTTGTACAGCCGCGCGCGCTGGTGCTCGGCCACCTGCTCACGCGGCAGCGCCTGCGGCCCGCGCGGCAGGGCGGGCTCGCGGTCTGCTCGATCTCTGCGCCCATTTCCCACGGAGCTTCTCCTCGCTGTCGCTGCGCGCTTGACAGCTTACGCACTTAGAGCTTGACAGATTGAGTAAAACATGATTTATATGTTGGTGGCGGGAGAGGACCCGCACCCACCCGGAGATCGTTGCAGTAGGGTGGTGCGAGGTCGAAATACGATTCAGGGGCCTGGGTTATGGGTCAAGGTCAAGCAGGAAGCCGGGACCGGATAGGAGGGAGAGAGGTTGTGTCGCGGGATGGGTCATGGGGCCTTCATTCTGTAGGCACCGTACTATTAGTTGATACGTTCCGGCCCAGATCAGGAGGCCGGGTTGGCCAATCTGGCGATGTATCGCGATCGGGGCTTTGGGCGCAGGACGTTGCTCGCGCCGGGACGAGCTGGGAGGTCTAGAGACATGAGATTGCTGACTTGCGAGGAGAAGCGGATGCTGCGCTCGCTGCACGAACGGTGGCCCTACCGCCGCTCGCACTGCCGTCACGATCTGCACTGGCTGGTGCGGGTGCGTTCGGGCAGGCGCTGGTGCCCATCCGGGCGTGTGCACTCCGTCGCGTGTCTGCCGGCATGTCGTCGCCGGCCGCACGCCGGGTAGCGGGCACGGGCAGGGGCCGGCGGTCCTGGAGGCGGCGTCGGGCGGGCGCAGCCTCTAGGATCGAACGGTGCCCGCAGCGGAGACCGAGATGGCGGAGACAGCGAAGGCTGAGATAGAGCGGCTCTCGATCGACACGATCCGCGGCCTGTCGATGGACGCGGTGCAGAAAGCCAACTCCGGGCATCCGGGCACGGCGATGGCGCTCGCGCCGCTCGCCTATGTCCTGTTCGAGCGCTTCCTGCGCGTGAACCCCCAGGACACCGCCTGGCCCGACCGCGATCGGTTCGTGCTCAGCTCGGGGCACGCGTGCGTGCTGCAGTACTCGCTGCTGCACCTGAGCGGCTATGAGCTGGGCCTCGAGGACCTGAAGCAGTTCCGTCAGTGGGGCTCGCGCTGCCCGGGCCATCCCGAGCGCGGGCACACCCCCGGGATCGAGGTCACGACCGGCCCGCTCGGGCAGGGGTTCGCCAACGCCGTCGGCATGGCGATCGCCGAGCGATTCCTCGCCGAGCGCTTCAACCGCCCGGGCAACGAGGTGGTCGATCACCACACCTATGCGATCTGCTCCGACGGCGACATGATGGAGGGGATCAGCCAGGAAGCCGCCTCGATCGCCGGGCACTTCGGCCTGGGCAAGCTGATCGTCTGCTACGACGACAACCGCATCACGATCGACGGCTCGACCGCGATCTCCTTCGACGGGGAGAACCACGTCGATCGGCTTGCCGCCGACGGCTGGCACGTGCAGCGGGTGGGCGACTCCGAGGACGTGGACGCGCTGACCGCGGCTCTGAGCGCCGCGCGCGATGAAGGCGAGCGACCGTCGTTCATCTCGATCCGCTCGCACATCGCCTATCCCGCGCCGAACGCGGTCGACACGGCCAAGTCGCACGGCTCAGCGCTGGGCGAGGCGGAGGTCCGCGCCACCAAGGTCGCGATGGGCTGGGATGACCCCGAGCGCACGTTCTGGGTCGACGAGCGCGTCTATGAGCACATGTCGATCATGGACGCGGGCGCCCGGGCGCAGGCGCAGTGGCAGGAGCGCTTCGACGCCTGGCGGCAGGCCCTGCCCGAGCTCGCCGGCGACTGGGATCTGGCCTGGAACGGTGGCGGTCTGCGCGAGGGCTGGCGCGAGGCGCTGCCGCGGTTTGCGCCGGGCACGGAGATTGCCACGCGCTCGGCCGGCGAGCAGACGATGGCAGCGCTGGCGCAGTACACACCGACGACGATCGGCGGGGCCGCGGATCTGGTCGAGTCGACCAAGACCGTGTTCACGGGGGCGGGCGAGTTCTCCCGGGTCCATACGGGGCGCAACGTTCCCTTCGGGATCCGCGAGCACGCGATGGGCGCGATCGTCAACGGCGCCGCGGCACACGGTGGGATCGTCAAGCCGTATGGCTCGACGTTTTTGATCTTCTCCGACTACATGCGCGGCGCGGTGCGGTTGTCCGCCCTGATGGGCCTGCCCGTCGTGTGGGTGTGGACGCATGACTCGGTCGGCCTCGGCGAGGACGGGCCCACGCATCAGCCGGTCGAGCACTACGCCGCCCTGCGGGCGATTCCCAAGCTGTGGGTGATCAGACCGGCCGACGCGAATGAGACCGTGCAGGCGTGGCGGGTCGCGCTGGAGCGCGAGGACGGACCGGTGGCGCTGCTGTTCTCCCGGCAGGGGATACCGATTCTCGATCGCGACGGCGAGGGGCTCGGGCAGGCCGAGGAGCTGGAGCGGGGCGGGTACGTGCTGTGGGATTCGCCGGCGTCGGGCGCGGATGCGGCTGCGGGGGGCGTGGGCCGAGGCGCGGGTGCGAACGAGCCCGAGCCCGAGCCCGAATTGATCCTGATTTCCACCGGCGCGGAGGTTCCACTGACGTTGCAGGCGGCGCGGCAGCTGGCCGCGGAGGGAAAGCGGGTGCGAGTCGTGTCGATGCCGTGCATGGAGCTGTTCGAAGCCCAGCCGCCCGAGTATCGCGAGCAGGTGCTGCCGGCGAGTGTCGCGGCGCGCCTGGCGGTCGAGCCGGGTGTGAGCCTGAGCTGGTGGCGGTGGGTCGGCGATCGTGGCGGGGTTCTCGGGATCGACCGTTTCGGCGCCTCGGCGCCGGGTACCAAGGTCTTGGAGGAGCTCGGGTTCACCGTCGAGAACATCGCCGCCCGGGCGCGCGAGCTGCTCACGGTCACGGCAGCCGGCTGATGAAGACCCCGGTGGATAAGTCGACGGAGATAGCTTTGCAAAGGAACGCGCAGACAGCGAGAGGGATGTAGTCGTCGTCATCGTCGATCGAGGAGGCACGCTGATGGACAAGCCACTGCAGCGACTGTCGGGCTACGGGCAGAGTGTGTGGATCGACTCGCTCTCGCGCGCGTCAATCCGCGGAGGACACCTGCAGGGCCTGATCGACGACGACTCGGTCGTCGGGGCGACGTCGAACCCGACCATATTCCAGCAGGCGATGTCCGAAGGCGACGCCTACGACGAGCAGCTGCGCGAGCTGGCCGACCGCGACACGAGCGACGCGTTCTGGGCGCTGGCGGTGCGCGACATCAAGGACGCGTGCGATGTGTTCAGGCCGGTATTCGACGCGACGTCCGGGCGCGACGGGTATGTCTCGCTGGAGGTCGATCCGAGGCTGGCGTACGAGACGCTGCAGACGTTCCGCGAGGCGATCGACCTGCACGAGACCGTCGACAAGCCGAACCTGCTCGTCAAGATCCCCGCGACCAAGCCGGGGCTGGCGGCGATCGAGGACGTGATCGCGCAGGGACACTCGATCAACGTGACGCTGATCTTCTCCCTGCGCCGCTACGCCGAGGTCGCCGAGTCTTACATCCGCGGGCTCGAGCGCCTGGTCGCAGGCGGCGGGGACCCGCGCCGGGTGGCGTCGGTCGCGAGCTTCTTCGTCTCGCGCATCGACACCGAGGCCGACCGCCGCCTGGATCAGATCGGCGGGCACGACGAGCTCAAGGGCAAGCTCGCCGTCGCCAACGCGCGGCTCGCGTATGAGCACTACCTGGCGACGTTCGCCGGCCCACGCTGGGAGTACCTGGCCGGCAAGGGCGCCACCCCCCAGCGCGTGCTGTGGGCCTCGACCTCGGTGAAGAACCCGTCCTACCCGGACACGCTGTACGTCGATCAGCTGATCGGCCCGGACACGGTCAACACGATGCCCGAGGAGACGATCAAGGCCTATCAGGATCACGGTGACCCGCAGTCGCGCTTGGAGCAGGATCTCGAGGAGGCGCACGCCCTGTTGGAGAAGCTGGCCGCGGCAGGCGTCAGCTACGACGAGATCACCGACACGTGCGAGCGCGAGGGGGTCGAAAAATTCTCCGACTCGTTCGCGCAGCTGCTGGAGGGACTGCGTGGCAAGCAGTCCTCGCTCGTATCCGCCTGATACATCCGCCTGATACGCGCGACAGGTGGCGGGCCTTGCGGGATAGGCCCTACCCTAAGCCAGTCCACCTGCCACCGCTGTCGGCGCCGGTTACCGCAGCTGTTGGCTCCGCGGGAGCGAACAGGGCGCCAGGCGAGGAGCTAGGCGTAGGGGATCGGGATCAGCACCACGATCCGCAGCGGTCCGGACGGGAAGGCTTCGGCGTGGAGCGTGAACACGCGGAAGGTGCGCCCGCGGTAGTGGTAGGAGCCGCTCACGGGAACGGTCCCGGGCGAAGGACCGAGGCTGTTCTTGACCAGGCGCGGGTGGGCGGGGTTCACATACATGAGCACGTCCAGGCCAGCCAGGCGCCCGGCAAGGCGCTTGTAGCCCTCGTCGTCCTGGATCGAGAGCACGATGTTGCCGATCGTGCGCCCACCGAGGCGCAACGGAGCTCGCACCGGCGCGAGCACGTACGGGCCGCCGACGTCTGCCAGCAGTCGCCCGCCGGCGCTGACCCGCAGGCGCACGACGTGCTCGTGGAGCAGGGTTTCGACCGCCAGCCTCGTCGCCGTCGGGTTACGCGCGGCGACTGCCCGCAGCAGTGGCTGGTAGCTCTGCACGCGGTGGACCTGCGTGAGCGCGTGCCCGCCGGCCTCGCCCGCGTAGATCAGCCTGGCGACACGGCTGATCGTGTTGACGACTGTGTCCGTCGCGCTCGCTCCGCACAGGGGCGCGATCGAGGGGATCGACCTGAGCAGATAGACGCGCAGCGGCCGGCCCGCCGGGTAGGCGGTGGCTGGAAACGAGGTGTAGCCGTAGGTGACGCCTTTCACCGTGAGCGTGCCCTGCGCCGGCAGTTCGCTCGGCGGCAGCGCGAACGAGCCGGCGATGCTCTGCCCGTGTTCGCGCAGCGCGGTCACGCCCTCGGTGATCCCGTTCGACTCGGTGACGAACCCGTTGTCGGCCCACACGCTCGCGACGAAGCTTGCGATCGGGGCGCCCGCCGCGTCCAGAATGTTGCCGCGCAGCGGGGCGAGCGCGTTCGGAGCGCCGACGTCGGCGAGGGTCTGGCTGCCGTGCGAAACCTGCAGGTTCGTCATGTGCCCGGTCGCGAGCAGCGTCTGCGCCGCCGCGCGCGCGGCCTGGGGGTCGTCGCGTTCGACGGCTTCGCGCAGGGGAGTCGAGCGTTCGATGAAGGTAAGCGCGGTCACCGTGCGTTCGCTGGAGACGCCCTCGCGATAGACGCGCCCGGCGACCTGGCCGAGCGCGCCGAGCACAGCCGAGGAGCACGCGTTCGAGATGGTCAGCGGCGGCGGAGGGTCGGGATCGGCGCTCGCACGTGCACTGATGCCACCGCCGGTGCCCGACCCGCAGCCCGCCAGGGCGGCGATGAGCGCGCAGACAACAGCGGCACGCATGGTGCGCGAAAACTTTCCCACGGATGACACCATCGCGGGAGACCTTAAGGGTTTGTTTAAGAAACAGCGGGGAGGCTGTCGCCCCGCGGCTGCGTTCGTGGTGGTGGTCGGCCTCGGCGTTTGCGCGATGTCCGTTGGGCGTCTGGCGCCTGTCCGTCGCGAGCCTCGCGTTGCCGTCCGCCGGGTGGCCGCCGTCCGCCGGGTGAGCCGCCGTCCGCTAGGGTCGCCTGGTGCCGACGGCCCTGATCACCGGCGCCTCCACCGGCATCGGTCGCGCCACCGCGCTGCGCCTCGCCGCGTCAGGCTGGACGGTGCTCGCGGGCGTGAGGAAGACCGCCGACGGCGAGGAGCTGAGGGCAGCTGGGGGCGAGCGGGTGCTGCCGGTGGAGCTCGACGTGACCGACGCCGCCCAGATCGCGCGGGCAGCGGAACGTGTGAGCAAAACGGCACCCGGCGGGTTGGACGCGCTCGTCAACAACGCGGGCAGCGCCGTCGGCGGGCCGCTGGAGCTGCTCGCCATGGATGATCTGCGCCGGCAGTTCGACGTGAATTTCTTTGCACACGTCGCTGTGACCCAAGCGTTGATTCCGGCGTTGCGTCGCGCACGTGGGCGAATCGTGCTGATCTCCTCCGTCGGAGGACTGGTCACCACTCCCTATATGGGTCCCTATCACGCCTCGAAGTACGCGCTGGAGGCGGCGGGCAACGCGCTGCGCATGGAGCTCGCCCGCTCTCACGTCCAGGTGGCACTGGTCGAGCCGGGGTCGGTGGCCACCCCGATCTGGGAGAAGAATCGCGGTCAGGCCGATTTCGTCGTTCCCGAAGAGCTGCGCGAGCAGTACGGTCACGTTCCTGCGGCGATGGCCAAGGCGCTCGATAACACCGCTCGCCGCGGCATCCCGCCGGAGCGGGTGGCGCAGACGATCGAGCGCGCGCTGAGCGCCAGGCGGATGCGCGCCCGCTACATCGTCGGTGCAGACGCGCACGTGATGGTGTGGGCGAGCCGTCTGCTCCCGGACCTTGTGTTCGACCGCGTGGTGCGCCGAGCGGTGGGGGACTGAGCGGCGCGCGTGCAAAAGCGCCCAGGTTCGTCCAGCCCGTTGGGCGACCGCTGACACATGCTCTGTTCGGTAACCCACAAAGTTGCATACCACCCCAGAGAACAAACCCCGTCTTTAACGCCTGCCGCTACCGTCCAATGAGCATGGCTATGGGTGAGAGGATGAACACGCTTCGGCGGAGGATGAACACGCTTCGGAGCCGCCTGCGCATCTCCGCGGGCCGTCCGCTCGCGCCCGGCTATGTTCCCGCGCCCCCATCCGAACGCGGTCACTGGCTGCTCGCGGGGTCCGTCGCGGCGCTGGGGGCGGCGGTGCTCGTAGCGGTCCTCACCGGGCTCGTCGGCCGCTCGACGTCGGTTCCCGCGGCGGCTCCGCCTCCCGTGCTGGTGGCCGCCGCTACGCCCGTCCCGGGCCAGAGCACCGCAACCGGCGTCACGTCAGCGAGCACGCTGGCAGCACACGCGAATGCTACGCGGGGGGCGATCGTCGCGCGACCATCCCCCGCACAGCAGACCCAGGCGTTCGCGCGCCTGGAAGACCCGCTGCAGACGCAGGTGCCGAGCAGCTGGATGGCGGGGTTCTACCCGATCTACTCGGTCGCGCAGAGCACGTTCGCCGTCAACTGGCTGCTGATCGCTTCGATCCACGATCAGGAGTCGGCGTTCTCGACGGCGCCGAGCACCTATCACGGCCTGAACTTCGCGCACTGCTGCGGTGGGCCGATGCAGTTCAACGTCACGAATGGGTCGGGGCGGGGCACCGGATCCATCGGATCCACCTGGGATCTCGTCAGCGACTCCTACATCTATGGTCGGCGCCCGGCGGTGTACGACCACATGACGGCCAAGCACCCATCGATCTACGACGACTTCGACGCGATCATGGCGGCGGCGCACCTGCTGTCCGCGGACGGTGCCACGCTCGAGCTGGGCGAAGGCGCGTGGGACGCGGCGTATGACTACTACGGCCACGACGCCGCCGGCGTCGCCTACGCCGACCAGGTGCTGGCCCGCGCGATCGGCTGGTCACAGCACGGGTTCTGCGTCAACTGCGGCTCTGAACCGGCGATGGTCGCTGCGGTGCACGCCGCCTATGGCGCACCTGTGCTCGCGGCGCTGATCGCCGCCGAAACGGCGCCCAAGGCGAGAGCCACTCGGGCCAAGCCGCCGTCCACCGGTATCAAGCACAAGCGCACTGGCCGTTGACCGCACGCCCGGGGCCGCGACGCCGGCTCGTGCCCGGCTAGAGCCAGGTCGTCGAAGTCGAAGCATGACAGCGCGGCCCCTGGCCATACCTAAGCGCCCTGACGGTCGGAGGGCAAGCCTGACGATCGGAGATCCCGTTGATCTCCGATCGTCAGGGCGCCGCAGCGCGCCGCCATCCGACCGTCAGGTCAGGCGGCGTCGGCCTGGGCGATGAGCTCGCCCGCGACCCGGTCGGTAACGCCGCTCGTGCCACCCAACAGGCGCCGCGACAGCTGCGCGCGGCGGAAGTACAGCGGCGCGTCGTGCTCCCAGGTCGCGCCGATGCCGCCATGCACGGAGATCATCGTGCGCGCGGCCTGGTCCAGTGCGCGCCCGGACACCGAACGCGCGGCACTGGCGGCGAGCGGGAACTCGCCCGGCGCGCCATGGCGCGACCAGCCTGCGTAGTAGAGCAGCGAGCGGCCGTTCTCCAGCTGGCGCAGCACCTCGGTCAAGGAGTGCTTGACTGCCTGGTAGGAGCCGATCGCGCGGCCGAAAGTAAAGCGCTCCTTGGCGTATGCGACCGATACGTCCAGCGCGGTCTCGACGCTGCCGAGCGACTCGGCGGCGATCAATGCCTGAGCGAGATGCCAGGCCGCGGCGAGGGACTCCTGCGGCGCGTCCAGCACGACCGCGAGCGCGTCGGTCAGCGTCACGTGGCCGAGCGAACGGGTCGCGTCGTAGCGCCTGACCTGCTCGATCGCGACACCGTCGGCGTCGCTCGAGATCGCCACGCCGACGGGCTTGCCCTCGGACAATGCCACGCCGACCAGTGCGTTCGCCCCGGGCGCGTCCGGCACGAACGCGAAGCTCCCACTCAACGACACTCGCCCATCCGCGCGCGGCGCGCCGACGCTCGGCACGGGCGGGCGCTCGATCCCGCTGTGCGGATCGACGCTCCAGCTCGCGTCCACGTCGCGTGGCGGGCTCGCGGGCAGATATGCGACCCGTCGCTCGCCTTCGGCCAGCGCGGGCAGGAACTCGGCGGCGTTCGGCGCGTCGTTGAGAATCGCCGTCGCGGGCAGGTGACCGAGCAACGGCACGCCGGCCAGCACACGACCACACTCACCGAGCACGAGCATCGCGTCGAAGGCGTCCAGTCCCGCTCCGCCGGCGGACTCGTCGATCAACAGGCCCGGCCAGCCCGCTTCCCGTGCGGTCGGCCACAGGTCGGGGAGGGGCGCGTTGCCGTCGAGCGCCTCGCGCGCGGCCTCGATTGTCTTGAAACGGGACAAGGCGCCGCGCGCAGCCTCGCGCAGGAACACCTGCTCGTCTGACAGTGCCAGGTTCATCGGGCGACCTCCTCGATCGGGGCGGCGCCGGTCCAGGCGACGTGGGTCGGGGCGACGCTCCTCAGAGCGGCGGGTCGCGGAACGCCGGCTGCGCGGGCGATGATCGGGTGGCAGCTGTTCGGGTTGATCTTCATCACGCCGGTGCTCCTTCCTTGGAGCGCAGCTCCGAGAACGGGATGCCCTTGTCCAGGCGCGGCTCGGGGGGCAGGCCGAGCACGCGCTCGCCGATCGTGTTGCGCAGGATCTCTTCGGTGCCGCCGGCCGACTTCAGGCCGGGCAGGAACGAGATCATGTAGGCCCACTCGCTGTCCTGCGCCAGGGCGTCGGGTCCGAGCACGTCGGTGATCAGATCGCCGGCACGGATCGCGCCGTTGACGATCGTGACCTTCGCGAGCCCCGCCTCCGGTCCGGGGATCTGACCACGCTGCAGCGCGGTCAGCGTGCGGTAGCCGGTGAAGCGCACAGCCAGCAGTTCGGAGGCGATCTCGCCGAGCTGATGTCTGACCTCCGGGTCGCGGCGGGCGTGCTCGTCCTCGGCGATCGCCTTGGCGAAGCGAGTCGAGTTGTAGCCGAGGCCCTCACCGCCGAGCCCGATCGTGACGCGCTCGAACATCAGCGTCGTCAGGGCGGTGCCCCAGCCGTTGCCGACGCCGCCGAGCACCGCGTCGGAGTCGAGTGCGACGTCGTCGAAGAACACCTCGTTGAACTCGGCCTCGCCGGAGATCTGGCGCAGGCCGCGTACGGTCACGCCGGCGGCGTCCATCGGCACGATGAACATCGTCATGCCCTTGTGCTTGGGCACGTCTGAGTCGGTGCGCGCGAGCAGCAGCCCGTAGGCGGCGAACTGGGCGTTGGTCGTCCACACCTTCTGGCCGGACAGGCGCCAGCTGCCATCATCCTGCTGACGCGCGCGCGCCTGCACGGCCGCCAGGTCAGAGCCGGCGGCGGGCTCGGAGAACAGCTGGCACCAGACCTCGTCGCCGTGGAGCATCGGCCCGAGGTGGCGCGCCTTCTGCTCGTCGGCGCCGTGGGCGATGATCGTCGGGCCGAGCATGCCCACGCCGATCGCGTCGAGGATGCCGGGCACTTTCGCCTGGCCGATCTCCTGGTTGCAGATCAGCTGCTCGATCGGGCCGAGGCCCTGCCCGCCGTACTCCTTCGGCCAGGTCACGCCCGCGAGGCCGCCCTCGGCGAGCTTGCCCTGCCAGGCGCGCCGCGCAGCGACGATCTCCGCCTCGTCTTTCAGAGCGTCGGGGCCGGAGAGGACCGGCGCCTGGGACTTGTGCTCCTCGAGCCAGCTGCGCACCTGCGCGCGGTAGGCGGCCTGCTCCGGCGTGTCGTCGAGATCCACAGCTGCTCCTTCGTTTGCGCTCCGACATTACTGGCTGACTGACCAGTCAATCTTCTGAAGACAGACTACTCCCCCGCCGGAATCGGCGGCTCGGGAACGGGCGGCTGGTGGTAGACGCCGGCGAACCCGCGGTTCAACAGGTAGCTCGCCTGCGTGCCCGGGTCGGGCGAGTGCAGCAGCACTACCCCGAGACTGACCCCGTCGCGCGTGGCGGTCGCCACCAGGCAGCGCCCGGCGGCTTCGGTCTGGCCGGTCTTCAGGCCCGTCAGTCCCGGATAGCCGTAGATGAGCAGCGGGTTGTTGTTGTACAGGTACAGCCGACCGCCATGGATCGGAAACGGCAGGGCCGCCGTATAGGTGCGCGTGATCGACGCGATGCGGGGCTGCTGCAGATCGACGTGCGCGAGCAGCGCGAGGTCGGCGGCGCAGGAGAAGTTGTACTGGTTGTAGTAGCCCGACGGAGAGGAGTAGTGCGTGCAGCCCATTCCCAGCCGTGCCGCCTCGGCGTTCATGCGCGTCACGAACCGGTTGACGGTTCCCGCCACGTGTTCGGCGAGCGCGACCGCGGCGTCGTTGCCGGAGGGCAGCAGCAGGCCATAGAGCATCGTCTCCAGGCGCACGTGCCGGCCGAGCGGCAGCACGCCGACCTTCGACCCGGGCATGTCGACCGCCCGGCGGGTCACGAGCACGGGCGCGTCCGGTGGCGCCGACTGCACCGTCAGCAGCGCGGTCATCATCTTCGTCAGGCTGGCGATGCGCAGGCGCGTATCCGGGTGCAGCTGCCACAGGACCTGGCCCGTGTCGAGGTTGAACAGCAGGCCGGCGCTGGGCGGGGTGTTGAAGGTGGGGTGCACGAGGTCGCGCTGGATGTCGCCGATCCCCGCAAGGGTGAGCGGGGGCTTGCCGAGGGGCAGGCCGCTCGGGGAGCGGGCCGGGAGGGCGACCGCGACGACCGTGGTCGTATGCGCGTGCCGGTGCGCGCGGTGGGCCGAAGCCGAAGCCGAGCCGTGGGCGCCGCCCGACCCGGCGAGGGCCATCACCACCAGCGCGGCGGCGATCGCCAGCGCGAGGGCTGCGACGGCGATGACGCGCCGCCGCGTGCGCTGCCGCCGGCGGGCGGACTCACGCCGCCGGCGGCTCTGATCGGGGGTCATGAACGGTGAGCGGCTCATCGTCGCGGTGGGTTCAGCAGGGCGCCGACGATCCCGACCGTGAGCAGCACGAGCACGAAGATCGAGATCGCACCAAGCAGAGTAATCCCATGCTGGGACACCATCGCGCTGATGGTCAGGAACGCGAACCCGGCGATGAACAGCAGCGCGAGGGCGAGGACGAGCAGGCGGGTCATGCGAACGTGAGGCCGGCGAGGGCGAAGTAGGTCTGCACGGCCAGCCACAAGCCGAGCAGGAGCACTGCCGGGACTTCGACGATCGTGAAGCAGAAGATGACGAACACGAGGCTGATCACGCGCGCGCGCGGGTAGAGCACGACGTAGGCGGCGAGTATCGCGGTGACCGCGCCCGCGGCGCCGAGCAGAGCCGCGGTCGAGCCTGGGTCGATCAGCGTCTGTGATCCCAGCACGGCGAGTCCGCCGAGCAGATAGAGGGCGAGGAAGGGGACCCGCCCGAGTGTGTCCTCGACGGTGGGGCCGAAGATCGCCAGAAACAACATGCTGATGAGCAGGGGCAGGAGATCGGCAGGGAAGCTGCCGTGGTGGTGGCGAATGGACAGCAGGCAGGCGATCGTAGTGAGCGCGATCAGGACGACGGTGACGGTCGGAAAGCTTCGACGGGGGATGTTGTCTGTGAACGGGAAGATCGCGTGAGCCTATCCGCGGGCGCCCAGGCCGGCGCGGGGTGGGCAGCTCGCGCGAGCTACACGCTGGCCGCGAGCGGTCCGGTGCCGGCCCGCGGCTGCGGGACGTGCTGGTCGGCGTGGTACGAGGAGCGCACGAGGGGGCCGGCGGCGACGTGGTCGAAACCGAGCTCATACGCGGCCGACTCGAGCGCGGCGAACTCGTCGGGGTGCCAGTAGCGCACGACCGGGAGATGGCGCTCGGAGGGACGCAGGTACTGACCGACGGTGAGCACCTGCACGCCATGCGCGCGCAGCACACCGAACGTGTCGAGGAGCTCCTCGTGAGTCTCACCGAGGCCGACCATCAGCCCGGACTTGGTCACGACCTCGTCCTCGCCCAGCTCACGCGCGAGTGCCAGCACGCGGCAGGAGCGCGTGAACTGCGAGCCGCGCCGCGCGAGCGGATACAGCCGCGGGACGACCTCGACGTTGTGGTTGAACACGTCAGGGCGCTCGGCGATGACTCGCGCCAAGGGCATCTCCTGGCCTTGGAAGTCGGGTGTCAGCACCTCGATCTGGCAGTCGGGCGCCTGGCGGCGGACCTGGCGGATGACGCCGACGAACGCGGCGGCGCCCAGGTCGGGCAGGTCGTCGCGATCGACCGAGGTGATCACCGCGTGGCGCAGGCCCATGCGCGCGATCGAGCGCGCGACCCGCGCGGGCTCCAGTGGGTCGTTCCAGGTCGGCTTGCCGGTCTTGACGTTGCAGAACCCGCACCTGCGGGTGCAGGTGTCGCCGAGGATCATGAACGTGGCGGTGCCGCGCTCCCAGCACTCGCCGACGTTGGGGCAGGCGGCCTCCTGGCAGACGGTGTGCAGGTTCTCCGAGCGAATCAGCTCGGTCAGCTCGCGGTAACGCTCGCCGCCGGGCGGGGGCACCTTGAACCACGGGGGCTTGCGCTCACGCAACGGGCGCACGTTCGGGCCGAGCACGCTGAGCACGTCCATGCCCCCGGGATTGGCGCGCGATCTGGTGGCGGCGCTCATACCGGCGCTCCGTGGCGGGTTACGGAGGTCGCCGTATCAGGGTTCGGGTCAGCTAGGGTCGCATCCGCGCGGGTGAGTGGGGGCGTCCGCTGCGGGTTGGCGCGGGGCGTCCGGCCCCGCACACGCTCGGGTTGGCCAAGCGGCGTGTCGATCCCCAACCGCTCGGGCGAGACGAGCCGCAAGCGACGACTGTGGACATCACAGAAGCGCTGGGCCACGCGCGCGCGCGTGGCATCCAGATCTGCCATACGCTCGGGCCTCAGCTCGCGGGCGATCGACGTCATCGTCACATCGGGCAGGCCGCAGGCGACGATCCACGAGAACGGCTCGAGGTCGAGGTCCACGTTGAGCGCGAACCCGTGGGTGGAGATCCCGCGCGAGACGTGCACGCCGATCGAGGCGATCTTGCGGTCCGCCACCCACACGCCGGTGTAGTCGGGGCCCTCCGTGCAGCGCGAGCGCGCCTCGATGCCTTCGTCGCCCAGCGCGGCGATGATTGAAGACTCCATCGTGCGCAGGTGAGCGCCGATGTCGGCGACGCGCATGATCGGGTAGCCGACGAGCTGGCCGGGGCCGTGGTAGGTGACGCGCCCGCCGCGGTCGGTATCGGCGATGTCGATGCCACGCGCGCGGTAGTACTCCTCGCCAAGCGCCAGCTCGCCGTCGCGCGCGCGCCGCCCGCGGGTGTAGACGGGGGGGTGCTCGAGCAGCAGCAGCGTGTCGGGCAGCTCCTGCGCCAGACGGCGCTCGCGGATGCGCAGCTGCATGGCCAGCGCATCGCGGTAGGGGACGGCGCCCAGGTGGCATACCCACAACTGTGACGCGGACGGTTCGGCTCGATTCATCTGCTCACATCCAGGATAGGGCGCGCGGAGGAACGGTCCGCGCGCCCGCAAGGATCAGGTGGGCGCCGCCGTTGGATGGTCATCACCGTAAAGATCACATCCGCCGGGAGCATGGCACTGGAACAAGGCGCGGCAAACGTTCATAATGATGGGAGCAGGGCGCCGGGCCAAGGGAATGGCGATAGATAGTTAGGGAGCAAGGATGACGACCGTGATCGCGACGTCTTTCGTACAGGACATTCAGAACTGGGCCTACAACTGGTCCCCGGTCGTGATGATCCTGTTCTTCAGCGCGCTCATTTTCATGATGTGGCGCATGCTGAAGGTGATGCCGCGGGTCAAGCCGCAGCAGATCAAGCCCGCGTCGGACCAGGCCGTCGGTTGGGAGGACATCGCGGGCGTGGACGATGCGCGCGGTGAGCTGGAGGAGATCGTGGAGTTCCTGCGCGACCCCACCCAGTTTCAGAAGCTGGGGGCGAAGGTCCCGAAGGGCATCCTCCTGCACGGGCCGCCGGGCACGGGCAAGACGCTGCTGGCCAAGGCCGTCGCGCACGAGTCCGGCGCGCAGTTCTTCGCCCAGTCCGCGGCCGCGTTCGTGGAGATGTTTGCGGGCCTGGGCGCCGCGCGGATCAGAAGGCTGTTCGCGATCGCGCGCAAGCACGAACCGGCGATCATCTTCATCGACGAGCTCGACGCCGTCGGCGGTCACCGCGGGATGGACATCTCCGGCGAGAAGGACCAGACGCTCAACCAGCTGCTGGTGGAGATGGACGGGTTCGCCGCGAGCGGGCGGGTAGTCGTGATCGCCGCATCGAACCTGCTGGACAAGCTCGACCCGGCGCTGCTGCGCCCCGGGCGCTTCGACCGCCAGGTGTTCGTCGCACCGCCGGATGTGAAAGGGCGCGAAGGCGTGCTGGGGGTGCACACGCGCGACAAGCCGCTGGGCATGGTGGACCTGGGGCTGGTGGCCCAGCAGACCAGCGGGCTGACCGGCGCGGACCTCGCGAACATCTGCAACGAGGCCGCGATCTTCGCCGCCCGCCGCGGCGCGATCGCAATCGACGACGCCGACTTCGACAGCGCGCTGGAGCGGGTGATCGCCGGCGTGCAGTCGCGGCGGGTGCTGAACGCGCACGAGAAGCGCGTCGTCGCGTTCCACGAGGCCGGGCACGCGCTGTGCGGGGAGCTGCTGCCCTCGGTCGATCGGGTGCACCGCATCTCGATCGTCCCGCGCGGGCGCGCGCTCGGATACACGCTGAACCTGCCCGCCGAGGACCGCTATCTGAAGACGCGCGAGGAGCTGCTCGACTACATGACCGTGTTGCTGGGGGGACGTGTCGCCGAGCAGGTCGTGTTCGGGCAGGTCACGACCGGCGCCTCGGACGATCTCAAGCGCGTGGCGGACATCTCGCACTCGATGGTCCACGACTTCGCGATGAGCACCGCCGGGGGCGGACGCGCTCCGGACGGGGACGTGCGCCTGTCGGAGACGACGCTGCGCATCCGCGACGAGGAGCGCCAGGAGCTGATCGAGGAGGCCCGGCGGGCGGCGCAGAAGCTGATCGTGACCCACCGCCGCGAGCTCGACGCGCTCGCGCGGGAGCTGCTGCAGCGCGAGGTGCTGGACCGCGAGGCGATCGAGCGGATCATGATCGGCGTGCCGCGGTTGGAGCGCGCGCCGGGAGTCGGGCTGCGCGTAGTGGCGGCGGCCAAGCCCCACGATCCCCTGGTGGGCCCGGCGGCGATCGACGCCCCGCCCCCGACCCATGCCCCCGTGCAACCCCCGGCATCCAGCGGCGGCGAGGTGGGACGACGCCGATAGACTGCGCGGCGTGTTCGACCGCATCGACCATGTCGGCGTCGCCGTGCAGGAGATCGACGCCTCACTGGAGCTGTACCGCGACCTGTTCGAGCTGGACGTCGCCCATCGCGAGATAGTCGAGGAGCAGGGCGTGGAGGCGGTGCTGCTGGACGTCGGC
The DNA here is from genome assembly GCA_963749285.1 of uncultured Solirubrobacterales bacterium. GTDB lineage: Bacteria > Actinomycetota > Thermoleophilia > Solirubrobacterales > Solirubrobacteraceae > Palsa-744. The sequence continues at coordinate 743,560 of CAVVMD010000003.1, forward strand.
GAGAACCACGTGGAGCTGCTCGCGCCGCTGGGTCCCGACACTCCGGTCGGGAAGTTCCTCGCCAAGCAAGGCCCGGGCCTGCATCATGTCGCCTATCAAGTGTCAGACATCGACGCCACGCTCGCGGCGCTGAGGCAGGCGGGCACGGCGCTGATCGACGAGCAGCCAAGGGTCGGCATCCGCGACTCGCGCGTCGCGTTCCTGCACCCGCGCGCAACGGGGGGCGTGCTCACAGAGGTAGTGCAGCCCGCCGAGGGAGTCCACTGATGGCGGCGTTGCGGCGTATCGGCATCGGGTTTCAGGGCGGTCAGGTGCTGGCGCTGCGCGTCAGTGACGATCAGCTGAAGGGGCTGTACAAGGCGCTCGATGGCGGCGGTTGGCACGAGCTGCAGAGCGAGGACGGGCCGGTGAGGGTGTATCTAGGGCAGGTCGTGTATGTGCGCGCGGAGGATGAGGACTCGCGCGTAGGCTTCGGCGCCTAGGACCAGGACGGCCTCTGAGCTTCGCTATGCGGCGTCCTCGGTCGCTCGTGTGCAGAGCACACTTCGCTCCCTGCGTCCTTGCCTAGCTCGCCCGGAGACCGTCCTGGGAGCGTTGCGATGGACCTGTTCTGAGAGGGTTATACGAACGTGGAACCACTGACGAACCTGGACGAGCGACTGCTGCGTGCGGCGCGTACGCGGGGGCACGGCAACCCGCGGGTCGAGCGCGCGGTGGCGCGGTTCTCAAAGCTGGGCGAGCACGGTGGGATCTGGCTGGCGATCGGCGCGGCGGGCTGGGCGCTGGACCGTCCGCGCGCGGCGCAGTGGCGCGGGGCGCTGGGGACGGTCGCGGGGACGTACGCATTGAACACCGCGATCAAGCTCGTCGTACGCCGCCGCCGCCCCGAGCTGCCGGGGCTGCCGGCGCTGACCGGCACGCCCACGCAGCTGAGCTTCCCCAGCGCCCATGCCTCCACCTCGTTTGCCGCCGCCCGCTGCTATGCCCGCCTGGGGCTGCCTGCGCCGGTGCTGTACGCGCTGGCGGTGGGGCTGTCAAAGTCGCGGCTGTACCTGGGGGTGCACTACCCGTCGGACGTGCTCGCGGGCGCGGTTCTCGGGAGTCTCGTTGGGATGGGGGGGACGGAGCGATATTCCTGGCTGCGCGAGGATGTGCGGGTATGAGCACCAGGATCGGAATCGTGGGGATGCCCAACGCGGGCAAGTCCTCGCTGTTCAACGCGCTCACCAAAGCGGGCGCGGAGGCGGCGAACTACCCGTTCACGACGATCGAGCCGAACGTCGCGGTCGTGCCGGTGCGCGACCCGCGCCTGGACGAGGTCTCGCGGACCGTCGGGGCCTCGGAGATCGTGTGGGACACGATCGACTTTCACGACATCGCCGGGCTGGTGGCGGGAGCGCACGAGGGGGAGGGCCTCGGCAATCGTTTCCTGGCGAACATCCGCGAGACGCACGCGCTCGTGCACGTGGTGCGTGCCCACGGCGATGAGAACGTGGTGCACCCGGAGGGCCGCGTGGACCCTCTGGCGGATATAGAGACGATTGAGACCGAGCTCGTGCTGGCGGACCTGGAGCAGGCTGAGCGTCGGGTGGACAAAGTCGGCAAACAGGCGCGCGGAGGCGACCGCGTTGCGATCGCGGAGGAGGCGTGGCTGCGCGAGGTGATCGCGGCGCTGCAGGCCGGCAGGCCTGCGCGCACGGTGCCGGTGCCCGACGAGGCTCCCCATGCCGCGCGGGACCTCGGCTCGCTGACGGCGAAGCCCGTGCTGTTCGTCGCCAACGTGGATGAGGGCTCAGACGTAGTACCCGCCGAGATCGCGGCCCACGCGGCGGCGCAGGACGCGCGCGCGGTGGCGGTCAGCGCGCGTATCGAGTCCGAGCTGGCCGAGCTCGACGACGAGGACGCGGCGGCCATGCGCGAGGAGCTCGGCATCAGCGAGTCCAGCCTGGAGCGGGTCGTGCGCGAGGCGTTCGCGCTGCTGCAGTTGATCGCGTTCTTCACCGCCGGCGAGGCCAAGCCCGCCCAGTCCTGGCACCTGCGCCGCGGTCTGACCGCGTGGCACGCCGCCGGAGAGATCCACACCGACATCCAGAAGGGCTTCGTACGCGCCGAAGTCATCGGCTGGCGCGAGCTGGTTGATGCAGGCGGGTATGCGGGCGCGCGCGAGCGGGGGACGCTGCGGCTGGAGGGCCGGGACTACGCGATGGCCGACGGCGACGTGATTACAGTCAAGTTCAGTCCTTGAGAGTTCGCTGTTTGCACCACAGGGGGAGGTCGGGAGGGGGACCTGTCATCCCCCTCCCGTTGACTGATGGCCGACGGCTACGTGATCACGGTCAAGTTCACGTCGTAGCGTCGTCTTGGGAATGTGTCATGCGGCGGCCATGCCCCCCAGCCGCTCGGCCAGGCCACGCATGCCCAGCTCACGCGCGGCGCTCGCCCCCGCGGCGAAGTCGGTGCCGCGGTCGGGCGGGCGCTCGACGTCGATGCGCTGCAGCGTGGCGATCTGCTTGAACGTGCGCAGCAGCTCGGCGTGCTCGCGCAGCACGGCGCTCGCCCGCGGGCGCATCTCCCTAGTATCGGATTCGGTGGCCGCCAGCACCTGCTCGAGTGTTCCGTAGCGCAGCAGCAGTTCGGCTGCTCGCTTCACCCCGATCCCCGGCGCACCCGGCAGGCCGTCGGAGGGGTCGCCTCGCAGCGCGATCAGATCCGTCACCAGCTCGGGACCGATCCCGTGGTAGCGCTCGCGCACCTGCGCTCGGCCGATCTCCCCGGCGTAGCGTCCTTTCGCCAGCTGGACGATCTTCACGTTCTCATCGACGGCCTGCCACAGGTCGCGGTCGGCGGTCAGCAGCAGCGCCTCCCCGCCCGCCTCGGCCTCGACGCGCGCGTGGGAGAACATCGCGTCGTCGGCCTCCAGCTCGCCGGCGTCACACACCGTCCAGCCCAGGCTCTGAAGCAGTGCGGGCGCCCGCGTCCACTGCGTCCGCAGCTCCGCCGGCATCGGCTCGCGGTGGGCGTGATACGGCTGATACAGCTCCACGCGGTAGGTCGCCTGCTCGGCGCCGACACACGCCACCACCGCGCGCGCCGGACGCTCGTCGAGGACGGACAGCAGCGCGTTGACCGTCCCCAGCAGCGCGTTCACCGGCTGCCCGTCCGCTCCCACGATCGATTTGGGCAGCCCGAAGTACGCGCGATATAGCAGCCACGGCACGTCGGCGATCAGCAGCGGAGCGGGCATCGAGCCGGCGGGCATTGGCTCAGGTTAGGGCAGGGCTCCTCCGCTCAGCAGGATCATTTTTGAGATCGCTGTCTTCCGCGCACGCGCAGCGCCGCGGTCCCAACGCGGCGTGTTGGGACCCGCTCCGGTCTCGGCATCGTTGGCGTTACCGTCTTGCGGCTACCCGGCTGACACGCCGCCCGCCGGTGTCGGCTGTGACGGCGAGGGGGCGCTGTGGTCGGGCTCGGGCTTGACGGGCGCCCTGCCCGCGCGGACGCTGAAGTACGCCCACGTGTCCTGCAGTCCCAGACGCGCGGCCAGTTCCGTACCGCTCACCGAGGTGTCGCCGCCCGTGCCGAGGATCGCGGCGGTCAGGATTCGCGGCGAGACCCCGCGCGTCAGCACCTCGATGCCGCGCAGCCTGCCCTTCACCAGCCCGCGCAGCCGGGCGCTGGCGGTGGCGAAGCTCATGCTGAGCTTCCAGTCGAACTGTGGCCCGACGTCGTAGGGGTCCGGCACTCCGAGCAGCCACGGCTGCGATTCGGCGCCGGGCCACGCGTTCTGAACGTCTTCGGTCATCCCGCCCGAGCTGGCGTAGAAGTAGGTGATCGCGGGATGGCCCGCGTAGGTGACGATCTGTCCGGTGGTCGCGGCGACCGCGGCGTTCGTCTGTGCGGTTTCGGCGGCCACGCCGCGATACACCTGCGAGCGCGTGTCGGCGTACACGTCGAACCTCGACCCGCCCGCGTGGGCGGTCAGTGCGTACGTACGGCTGGCGATCGCCTGTGCCTCCAGCGCCGCCAGCGGCCATTCGGCGGGCATCTCGGCCGAGACGACGCCGCGGACATACTTTTCGAGCGCGATCGTCTGCACCTTGGAGCCGATCAGCACGCGCACGCTCGCGTTGGGCGGCGCCTGTCCGATCGCGGTGCCGGTGTAGTAGTGGGCGAGGATCGCCTGATCGCTCCAGCCGTGTTGGGCATAGCCGAGCGCTCCGTCCTGGCTCATGCCGACGCCGTGGCCGTCGCCCGCGCCCGTGATCACGAGCGTCTGAGCGGGCGCGGCGTGCGCGGTGGGAGTCGCCGGTGCCGCGGTCGCGCCGTCTGCGGCGTGTGCGGTAGGCGCTACGCCGGTCGAGAACGTCAGCGCGGCGAGGGCTGCGACGAGCGCGCACCTCGCCCGCCCCGGAATGCGTATCGGGCGGTGATAGGTTGATCTGATGGCGAGCATCCGTGCTCTTGAGAACGTGGCCGTTCAGCCGAGGTCGTGGTCGGGTATAGGGAACCGCATGGGTTTGTCCTCGGCCCCCGCGCTCGGCGCATGAGCCCTGCACGATGATTGGCGCTCGCGCCGAGCCTGATGTGTGTCACAGGGTGCGGCCTGTTTTCAGGCCGCCGGCGGGGCCGAGCTCGGGCATGGGAGTACGGTGATGAGCGGGGCTGAGCGCGAGCGGGCGGTTCTCGATCAGGTTCCCACCGACCTGTACATCGGCGGCGAGTGGCGCGCTGCGAGCAGTGGCGGGACCTTGCCGGTCGAGGACCCCGCGACCGAGCAGACGCTCGTCGAGGTGGCCGACGGGCAGGTGGAGGATGCGCTGGCGGCGTTGGCGGCCGCGGCTGACGCTCAGGCCGCGTGGGCCGCGAGCGCGCCGCGTGAGCGCGGGGAGATCCTACGCAGGGCGTATGAGGCGATCGTCGCCCAGACCGACGAGCTGGCGCTGCTGATGACGCTGGAGATGGGCAAGGCGCTGGCCGAGTCGCGCGCGGAGATCGCCTACGCCGCCGAGTTCTTCCGCTGGTTCTCCGAGGAGGCCGTGCGCGTGCACGGCCGCTACATGGTCAACACGACCGGCGCCGGGCGCATCCTCACGATGCGCCAGCCGGTCGGGCCGTGCGTGTTCGTGACACCGTGGAACTTCCCGACGGCGATGGGCACGCGCAAGATCGCCCCCGCGATCGCCGCCGGGTGCACGATGGTCGTCAAGCCCGCCCAGCAGACGCCTTTGTCGATGCTGGCGCTCGCGCGGATCCTCGAGCGCGCCGGGTTGCCCGCAGGCGTGCTGAACGTGATCACCGCCAGGCACTCCGGCGCTGTGATCGAGCCGCTGCTGCGCGATCGGCGCACGCGCAAGCTGTCGTTCACCGGCTCGACCGAGGTCGGGCGCACGCTGATCCGCCAGGCGGCCGAGCAGGTTCTGCGCGTCTCGATGGAGCTCGGCGGCAATGCCCCGTTCCTCGTGTTCGAGGACGCCGACCTGGACGCGGCCGTCGCGGGCGCGATGACCGCGAAGATGCGCAACGTCGGCGAGGCCTGCACCGCGGCCAACCGCTTTCACGTGCACGAGTCGCTCGCCGCCGAGTTCGCCGAGCGCCTGACCGAGCGCATGGCGGCCCTGCGCGTCGGCCGCGGCGCCGAGCCCGATGTCGACGTCGGCCCGCTGATCGACTCCGCCCAGCGCGACACCGTGTCCGAGCTGGTCGACGACGCCACGCAGCGCGGCGCTCGCCTTGCGCTCGGCGGCAGTGCGGTTGCGGGCACCGGCTACTTCTACGAGCCCACCGTCCTCACCGGCGTGCCCGCAGACGCGCGCGTGCTCGCGGAGGAGATCTTCGGCCCGGTCGCTCCGATCGCGACGTTCTCGACCGAGACCGAGGCTGTGGACGCCGCCAACCGCACCGAGTACGGGCTCGTCGCCTACGTCTACACCCGTGACTTGACGCGCGCGCTGCGCGTGTGCGAGGGAATCGAGACGGGCATGGTCGGGCTCAACCAGGGCATCGTCTCCAACCCCGCCGCCCCCTTCGGCGGGGTCAAGCAGTCGGGGTTTGGGCGCGAGGGCGGGTTCGAGGGGATCTCGGAGTACCTGGAGACGAAGTATGTGGCGGTGGCGTTGTAGGGGTCAGGAGTCTCGCCGGCCGCTCTCCGATCCCGTAGTGGCATTGCGGCGCGCTCAGCCGGGCGCCGCTCCTCGTCCCTACTCCCCTCCCATATCGCGCCCGCCGATGCTCGCGAGCATCATCGCCTCGGCCATGCGCAACAGCCCGATCGTCGTGTGGGGGCGAGCTTCGCTCGAGCGGACCGAGACGCTCGAGCCGTGGGGGCCGACGACCTCGACGATCGTGCAGACGTCGCCGATCTCGCAATCGTCGTCGAAGCGCTCTTCGAGGGCCTCCATCTGCTCGGCCACGACCTGGCCCATCTTCGTCTGGTCAAGCGTCATCGTGTCCTCCTGGTTGGGTGTCAGTAAGCCCCATCATGTCATCGCGGATTGGCGTGTGGGACACGCGGCCTCGGCCTCGGCCTTGGCCGAGACGGTCCGCCGAAGCGCCGCCTGACTCGCGCTCGGCGGCGCCTGCCGCCCTCAGTGCCCGGCGTGCTGCAGCTGACTGAGGTCGATCGCGCCGGAGGGGGCCGTCAACGAGACGGGGTCGTTCCAGCGGGTGAAGGAGACGTGGCCTGTTTCCGAGCCGCGCTTGACGACTTCGATCGGGTATGGCTGGCCGGTCGTGGCGATGTAGAGCGAGCCGGTGTTGGCGGCGCCTCGGAGTTCGACGACCGGCTGTCCGGCGATGGTCGTGGTGGCACCCTTGGCGAGCGTGCCGTGACTCGCGAGCGCCTGGTCGAGCAGACGGCTCAGGTTCGTGAGCGACGCCAGCGACGCCAGTTCGCCGCCGGAGACGGGCGCCTTCAGCCACTTGCCTTGGAACAGCTGCGCGGCGGCGGCGCCGCCGAAGTGGCTGTAGAACGCGGGGCTGCCTTTGATGTAGACGGTGTCGCCGACGACGATCAGTTCGAAGGAGAGCCCGTTCTCGGAGATCTGTCCGCGTCCGCCGCGGCCCGAGACGAGGTCCATGTCTAGCGTCAGGGGCGTTCCGCCGCTGCTGAGCGCGCCGGCGACATGCACCGAGCTGGCCCCGGCGGCGGCCGTCTTGGCCGCGGCGAGGATCTCGCTCGGCGATTTGGAGGCGACGCCGTTGCCGGAGGAGGAGCTGGCGCCGCAGCCGGCGATCAGGGCCGCGGCGAGCACGAGCGCCACGGCCGCGAGGCGGAGGGTGAAACGGCGAAGCATCCGGGGCGCAGCCTAGCCGAGCAGGCGGATGGGCGGGGTGTGCTCGGCTGCGCAATGCGCCGAATGGGCTGCTGCGAGGCTCAAGTCAAATGCGGAATATGCCGAACGCGAGACCGGAGCAGTGCGCCAGATAACGCTCAACACAAGCGAAGCGAACGAGCCGCGCGGGAGCGCCGGGCGGGCCGGGCGCTGGACGGTCGGAGTGGTGGCCGCGCTCGCCGCCGGAACGGGTGCCGTGCTCGCGACGGGACCCGCCGTGGCGGTCGCGTGCGTGCTGGTGCTGGCGGTGGCGGCCGGGGCGGTGGGGTGGCTCGCCGGAGAGCGCCACCGCGAGGCGCTCCGGCGCGAGATCGGCGACCGCTCGAGCGAGCTGCGCAGGGCGCTGACAGAGCTCGAGATCGCGCAGGCGGAGACGGTCCGCCGGCTGTCGATGGCGGTCGAGTTCCGCGACGAGGACACGGGCGCGCACATCGAGCGGATCGGGCGGTTCTCGACGCTGCTGGCCGAGCAGATCGGGTGCGACGAGGAGCTGTGTGAGCGGATGGTGCACGCCGCGCCGCTGCACGACGTCGGCAAGGTGGCGATCCCCGACGCGATCCTGCTCAAGCCGGGAAAGCTGACCGCGCAGGAGCGCGCGATCGTGGAGACGCACGCCGAGGAGGGTCACAGGCTGCTGAAAGGGTCGAGCTCCGCGATCCTCGACCTGGCGGCGACGATCGCGCTGAGCCACCACGAGAAGTGGGACGGCAGCGGCTACCCGCGCGGGGTCAAGGGCGAGGCGATCCCGATCGAGGGACGGATCGTGGCGATCGCGGACGTGTTCGACGCGCTGACGAGCGACCGGGTGTATCGCAAGGCGTTCCCGGTCGATGAGGCCGTGGCGATGATGCGCGCAGAGCGGGGCAGACACTTCGACCCGGTGCTGCTGGATGCGTTCCTGGAGGTGCTGGGCAGCTCCGGGCCGGACGCACGCGAGCAGGTCAGGGCCGATCCGACCGCAGTGGCGGACAGCGCGCTCGAGTCGTTCGTGACCGCGCTGGCGCGAAACGACGCCGAGCTGGCGGAGGGGGCGGTCGCACAGGCGATCGAGGACGGGATCGCGGCGGTGGCGCTGCCGGGCGAGGTGATCGAACCGGCGTTGCGGCGGGTGGCCGAGCTCAGAGAGCAGGGCGAGATCAACGCAGAGCGCGAGCGCCAGGCGATCGGGATCGCGCGCCGGGTGCTGGCGACGTTGCGCCGGTACATGCAGGGCCGCAACGAGGAGCCCCAGGCGCTTGCGCGGATCGACGAGTCGATCGAGATGGTCGAGGCGTTGCTCGCCCGCGCGGGGTCTGCCGGGGGCGAGCCACGCGCACGTGAGCGCGCGGGCGCGCACGCCGTCGGGTAGATAGATTCCCGCCCCATGGCGGCACAGGCGGGGCCACAGACAGGAGCGGGCGGAGCACCACAGGCGATCGTGACCGGCGGCGCCGGATTCATCGGCTCGCATGTCGTGGACTCGCTGCTGGCGGACGGATACGGGGTGACGGTGATCGACGACCTGTCCTCGGGCCGCGCGAGCCGGGTGGCGAGCGAGGCGCGGCTGATCGAGCTGGACATCGTCGAGGGGGCGGCGGTGAGGCGAGTCGTGGAGGAGGTGGGCCCGGAGGCGGTCTACCACCTGGCGGCGCAGGCGAGCGTGACCGCGTCGGTGGAGGATCCGGGCAGGGACTGCGAGGTGAACGTGCGGGGAACGCTGAACGTGGTCGCGGCCGCGAACGCGACGGGCGCGCCCGTGGTGTTCACTTCGACGGGCGGGGCGCTGTACGGGGATGAGGCGCCGATGCCGACGAGCGAGGAGCGCGAACCCGCGCCGCTGAGCCCGTACGGCGCGTCGAAGTGGGCGGCGGAGTCCTATGTGAAGACGTGGGGGCTGGCCAACGGCGTGGCCAACGCGGTGGCGCGACTCGGGAACGTGTACGGGCCACGCCAGTCCCCGCACGGGGAGGCGGGCGTGGTGGCGATATTCGCGCACAAGCTGTACACGGGGGAGCGCCCGCGACTGTACGGGCATGGGCGACCGACCAGGGATTACGTGTACGTGGGGGATGTGGTCAGCGCACTGCGCGCGGCGGCGGGCAGTGCGGGAACGTACAACGTGGCGACCGGCGTGGAGACGGACGTGATGACCGTCTGGACCGAGCTGCGCGACGTGGCGGGCGCCGACGTGGAGCCGGAGCTGGCGGAGTTGCGGGCGGGCGAGCTGCAGCACAGCCGCCTGGACGCAAGCCGCGCGGAACGCGAGCTCGGCTGGCGCCCGGAGGTGTCGATCACGGAGGGCCTGCGCACTACTTACGAAGCGCTGGTGCGGGAGTTCGAGGCGGGCTGAGCGGGGCCGAGCCCACGCGCGAGGCGATGACGAGCGCAGCGCCCGCGGCGCAGCGCGTGCGCTGAGTCAGAGCGCTCGCAACACCGATCCTGCTGAAGCGCTCGGGGAATCGGCAGCGCAGAGCCGCCGCCCATGAGATCAGCCAAGACTGTGCGCGCGGAGAAACCCATGAGAGCCTCGACTCAGTCACTGAGGGCGACAACGGCAAGGAGCGCCTGCCGGCGCTCGCCCGTATCAGCGTCGCCGTGCGAAAGGGCGTTCCCTCCGCTACCCGAAGACGCGGGGGTGGAGGAATGTCCGGTACTCCTGGTCGAGCTGCATCTCGCGGACGACCATCTCGACGCTGCCCACCCGCTTGTGCGCCTTGCCCTGCAGGGCTCAAAGACGCGGGCACGCGGTACCATTGCGCCCGCGGCGAGATAGCTCAGCTGGTAGAGCACGCGACTGAAAATTGCGGTGTCCTCGGTTCGAGTCCGAGTCTCGCCATCGCCTGGACAGCCGGCGGGCTCTCTGGCCCACGGCAAATACCGCGGCGGCGAGCAAAGCCGATTCGCTGCATGCTCGCTCGCACCACAAGCACCCGCACTGACGGATGCCCGAACCTTTGCGAAACAGCCTCGTCTGGATGCGAGACGGTCGCGCCTGCGCTGAGACTCGGGAGAGATGATCGTATGTGCGCCCGAGCTGCACGCCGGGCATCGTGTCGGCACGCCCACCACCGGAAGAGTCGGTGACTGGCTCGCGCGGCGAGTTAGAGTGGCCGTGCGGTGCTTACCGCCGTCAAACCGGCGGTAGGCCCGGACTGTGACGGGGAGCTACGTTCGAGCGTAGTGTGTCTGGAGGCACAAGTGCATTACGTAGCAGAGAAACCGGGACAGCAAATGAGGAAGCTCGCTCTCGCTGCCTGCATTTCGCTGGCTGTGATGGTCGCAGGCTGTGGAGAGAGCAATCCTCGGAGCCCCGGGACATTGAGGGCGAGTACTCGCCCGGCGCCCGTGCGTCCAGCGAAAGCCCCAACACGGGTGAGGCCGGTAGCAGCGGGCAGCACGGTTGGGTTGCCGCGGGTGACGTCAACCGGGGCGAGGATTACGGCGCTTTGGCAGGCGCCGTTGACTAACGCGGTGGTGACGGGAGACCTGGTCGTGGGACTCGCCGCTGGCCGACCAGCCGTGCTCGAGGCGATTTCTGAGTCGACCGGGCAGCAGCGATGGACCGCTAGCTTGCCCTCGACGTCGGAGCCGGTCCAATCGTCGGGGGAGGAACCCTTTTGCTGCTGCGTCGCGTGGACGTCTCCGATTATCCCCTCGTCGCGCTTCGCGTAAGCGCATGATCCCGGCCGTGACTTTGCCGAAGCGCCCCGGGATCGCGCGCCCGCTCACGGCCGGCGTGGTGGCGTGCGTCTGTGTATGGGCTGTCGCGGCATTTTGGGCTGCACCCGTTGGAGACGCGGTGGCCGCTCGTGTTGCTGTGGATGATTGGGGTGCTGTTTACCCACTAGGACTCGACCCGCTCATCCATGGGGGAGTAAGGCTCACCGGCAGCGGAGAGAGCGGCGAAGGCGAATTCGGCCACAGCGTGGCGCTGTCCTCGGACGGCAACACCGCGCTGGTCGGCGCCCCTGAGGAAAACGGACGAGTCGGTGCGGTGTGGGTTTTCACGCGTTCGGGCGCGACGTGGACCCAGCAGGGCGCACAGCTCACAGGAAGCGGAGAGATCGGCGCGGGCTCGTTCGGCAGCAGCGTCGCACTCTCCGCCAACGGCAACGTCGCGCTGATCGGCGGGCGCTCCGACAACACTTCACCGAAGGAACCGTGCTGCGGTGCCGGCGCGGTGTGGGTGTTCATCCGCACGGGCTCGACATGGACTCAGCAAGGCGCAAAGCTCACGTCCGGGCCCGGGAGCGGTAAAGCCGAATTCGGCAGCAGCGTTGCGCTCTCGGCCGACGGTAGAACCGCGCTGATAGGAGCCCCGGGGATCAGGAACGGCGGTGCGGCATGGGTGCTCACCCGCGCAGGCTCCGCATGGAGGCAGCAGGCCGCGAAGCTCACGGGCCGTGGGGCAGTCCCATATGGGGGCTTCGGCAACAACGTGGCGCTCTCCTCCGATGGCAAAACCGCGCTCATCGGCGGCGAAGGCGGCTCCACCGGTGCGGCGTGGGTCTTCACACGCTCGCGCTCGACGTGGACGCAACGGGGCGCAAAGCTCACAGGCGGGGGCAACAGCCGCTCTACGCGCTTCGGCGACGCAGTGGCGCTCTCCGGCAACGGCACTACTGCCCTGATCGGTGCCGGAGGTGAAGACGCCGAGCAAGGCGCGGCGTGGGTTTTCACGCGCGCGGGGACCATCTGGAGACGGCGCGAGAAGCTCACCGGCGGCGGCGAGGGGCCCCTAGCCAATTTCGGCGAAAGCCTCGCGCTCAGCTTCAATGGCAAGGTCGCGGTGATCGGCGCTGCAATGGACAACGAAGGCAGCCTCGAGCGCGTGGGCGCGGCGTGGATCTTCACTCGCTCGGGCTCGACGTGGGCCCAGCGCGGAGCGAAGTTCAGAGGCGGTGCAGGGCGTGGCGAAAACGGGCGCTTCGGCGCGAGCGTCGCTCTCTCGGCCGACAGCACGACCGCCCTCATCGGCGAAGACGGCGAGGACGCAGCGTGGGTGTTCGAAAGCGAGCCATAGGGCCCCGTGACACCGCGAGGGGCCGAAGGCCATTTCTGCTTGCACGCTTCGTCGGCGTTCGAGGTGCGTAAGGAGCTACGGAGCTACGGGCTCAGACTTCTGGCGAGAATGTTTCGAACGTGACGGGAAGAGTGAACGTCTGCGTCGAAGGGGCGCTGTGATCATCGGGCTGCTGGCTGACCATAATCGAAAGGAATACGTGTGTGTGTCGCTTGAAGTAGCGCTTGAAGAACCGGCTTGGTCGGATTTGGAGTGACAGGTCTCCCGCTCCTGTCGCGGTGGCGGTCCCGTAGAGCTGCCGCGAGGGGTCGCGCGCGATCACCTTGAAGTGCGCTGGGGCGGCGCTCCACAGCTGGATCTGGACGACGCCTTCGTGGCCGACTCGCGGGGCGGGTTCGACCTCGAAGCCCGATTCGGGGAGGGGTGTGATTTCGGAGACGAAGACGGCGCCTCCCGGTTCGGGGCCTGGCGTCCGGCCTGAGAGGAGACCGATCTTGCCGTCGCCGGACAGGGCCACCTGTGCACCGAAGGACGCTTCGCGAACGAGTGGAAGTGGTTCCCGCACCCACGCTTCCGCTTGCCGTGTGAAGGCCCAGACGGTCGCTGTGGCGCTGCAGGACTGGTTGTCGTATCGACCGCAGCCTTCTTCGGCTGGCCCCCCGATCAGCGCAGCCGCGAGGAGCAATCCCCCGGTGGCCCAAAACGCCTCTCCAGGTACGGACCTTTAACACACGAACAGCCTAGCCGCGCAGAAGCAAGGGCGCCGCATCCCATCTATAAGGTCTCGCGGCGACCTTCCACACGGTCTCGTTGTTGGAGGAGCTGCGGTCCCCGGTGTATCGTCCGGGACCAGTGAGGGATACGACCGAGCCACCCGCCGTTTCATCCGGCGCATCTCGCGCCTGGCCGTTGGTTCTGCTGCTGGGCGCTTTCGCGCTGGCGTTGATGGCCGTCGCCGGCCTCTCGCCTCGCGGCGCAGGTGGCGCGGTGGTGCAGGCCGGCGAAGCGGTGATCGGCGTTTCAGGAGAAACGGTTCCCGGCAAGTTGCCTCGCTCGCGCATGGTTCCGGCGACGTTGCGGCTGGGGTTCACCTCCGAGGCACCGAGCATATCTACGACGCCAGAACTCACCGCAATCAGGCTCGAAGTCTCCCGCAACCTCGCATTTCAGACAGCGGGTTTGCCGAGTTGTCCCATCGCGGAGCTCTACTCTGAGTCTTCGAACGCAGGGCAGATATGTGCGAGGTCGCGGGTCGGCTACGGCATCGTGATCTCAGAAGTGACTCTTCCAGGACAGGCGCCTGTGACGATCGAAGGGCGTCTCTCGGCTTTCTATGACTTCGGGGAAGGCCAGCCGCGTATCCTCGCGCAGGTCACAAGTACCGGTGCTCTGCCGCTCACCTATGTAATCCCGTTTACAATCGAAAAGCCTCACGGCGTCTTCGGGACAGTCCTATGGGTGCAGCATATGCAGTTCATCGCGGGAATCTGCGCGCGAGGGTACTCGAACTGCTTTTCTCAGACCTACACGTATAAGGGCATCTACGGACACATCTCGAAGTTCGAACTCACTCTCGACCGCCAATTCGTCCATGCAGGCAAGAGGACTAGTGTCGTGAGCGCCGATTGCCCCGCTAGCGGTAGCTCATCGAGCGCGGTCTTTCCCCTGGTAGAGGTGAACCTCACCTACTCCGAAGCGAGGTCCCTGAGCCAAGTCGCGACTCGCCGGTGCGAAGTCTCAGCTTCGCGGCACCGTCGCCGAAAGGGGTCGTAGAGCAGCAGCCGGTGTGAATCCGCACGGGCTGGTGCGAGACGCTAATCCGTCGCCCATTCAGGCGAGTGCGTACGCTTCGGGGCATGAGCGACGGGACGCTCGCGCGGAGCTATGACAAGGTCTTCAACGAGGTTGCGGTCGAGTACGACAGCAGTCGCCCGGGCCTACCCCAATGCGCTAGTCGACCAAGCGTGTGAGGTGGCTCATATCGGGGATGGCGGCTAAAGCGCGTTTCCGGTAGCGACGCCCTGATGACGGACAAGGAGGACCGAAGTGACCCAGGCAAATGCCGCCCAACTGAGAGCCGAGCTCGACGCCGGGGAGGAGATCCTGCGTACGGCAACGCTCGCCCGTCTCGCCTACGACGGAGTCGACGGCACGCCGCGCGTTGTCCCGATCGGCTTCCTCTGGACCGGCCAGGAGGTGGTCGTCGCCACGCACCCGACCGCGCCGAAGTTCGCGGCGCTCCGCGCCCGGCCGCGGGTGGCGCTGACGATCGACACCCCGAGCCCGGCGCGCTCCCTGCTGCTGCGCGGCGAGGCCGAGATCGAGGTCGTCGACGGCCCGGTGCCGGAGTACCTCGAGGCAGCGGCGAAGTCGATGGAGGGCGAGGAGCTCGCCGCCTTCGAAGAGGCCTGCCGCGAAACCTACGACCGGATGGCGCGGATCAGCATCGTCCCCGACTGGGCGCGTTACTTCGACTTCGGCGCCGGCCGCTTCCCTGGCTTCCTCCGCGAGCTGACCTCCAAGGACTGAGGCGCGAGCAGCCGGCCCTCCTCCCAGCGCGAGTCGCGTTTCGCCGAGCTGGTCGGGCAGGCGCCGCAGCGCCAGGTCCTTGCCTTCGCCTCGAGCAGCAGGTCGGAAGTCGAGCCCGGCGGCCGCGCCGGCGAGGAAGTCTTCGAAGCCGATCGGGTCGATCAGGTCGGCATGCGCCCGCCGTCTCGCCCGGTTTTCGTTTGGGCCGACGGACCCCGCTCGTCGGCCCAAACCCCCCGGCATCTTCGTGTATCCGTCGGTATCTCGGCAGGCCGCGCGGCCGTCGCTGTCGCCGGAGGCTGCGCGAAATGCCAGCAAACACGGGTCTTTTTGCTAGGTTCCGCATGGCGGGTCGGGTCGATCGCTCCACCACTGAAAATCGAGGTGTCGGCGGTTCGAGTCCGCCTCTCGCCATCGCCGGATCGGGGCGCCCGAGGGCCTCGCATGGGTTTAGGGCTGACGGGGGTATCTCGCGGCAAGTCACAAACTGAGTGCCTAGCTTTACGCTGGTATCAGATCGCAGAAACAAACCGCTCGCGTTCGACGACCTCGCCGGTCGCGCACAGGATTGGCTCGGCGAAGATCGGCCCCGCGTGGACGAAGGTGTGGAACTCGCCGTTCTCACTGCAGGGGTCGACGTCGGCGGGTAGACCGGCCAGGAACTGCTCGTCGTAGGTGATCGTCAAGTCGAAGGCCCGGAAAATCTCGACAAGCTCCGCCTCGCTCGCGGCGTTGAGCGCCGGGCGCAGGTCAGGCACGGCGTCGAGCATCGCCACAATCTCGTCGGGGTGGTGCCCGGCGGGCCGCTTGGCCCGGTACCGTGCCCACGCTTGCACATCGCAATTACTAGGAGGACGCCGATGCCGGACACCAGCTGCCACATGTCGATCTCGCTCGACGGCTTCGTCGCCGGGCCGGACCAGAGCCGGGAGAATCCGCTGGGGAAGCGCGGCAGGGAGGTCCATAGCTGGCACCTCGGCGACGAGCGCGCGAACGACGCCGACGCGACGGCGGAGGGCTGGCTCATGCGACCGCGCGGGGCTTACGTCATGGGCCGTAACATGTTCGGGCCGATCCGCGGCGAGTGGGATGAGGACTGGGATGGATGGTGGGGCTCCGAGCCGCCCTACCACGCGCCGGTCTTCGTGCTCACCCACCACGCCCGCGAGCCGATCGAGATGGAGGGCGGCACGAGCTTCTACTTCGTCACCCAGGGCTTCGAGGCCGCCTACGCGCAGGCGCGTGAGACGGCCGGCGAGGGTGGCATCGACATCGCGGGCGGTGCCTCGACCGTCCGTCAGGCGCTCGCCGCCGGAGTGATCGACGAACTCACGCTCGACGTGGTCCCCGTCCTGTTCGGGTCCGGCGAGCGGCTGTTCGACGGAGTCGAGTCCTTCGGGTTCGAGCCGGTTGAGGTGCTCCACTCTCCGCTCGCCACGCACATCCGCTACCGGCGGGCGGGGTGAGGAGCCGAGCCGGGCTCCGAGTAGCTCAGCCAGTGTCCCGTAAGGCCCGCTGAAAGGCCTCGCTAGGACGACCCGGGATCTCCGAGCGGGCACGACTCCTCGACTCTGTGGGCTATGGTCCCTGTTCGCGGGCGATCAACGGTCGCAGGATTGGGTATCAATCCCGCCCCCGCTATGTCACTAACCCGCGACCACTCCGCGGGACGGTCGTGTTCGTCGGGCATAAGCTCGGACACGCTTCGTTTGGGCCGACGGACCCCGCTCGTCGGCCCAAACCCCCCGGCATCCGCGGGTATCCGCGGGTATCTCGGGAGAGGGCTCCGCCCCCAACTGGCGGCGGAGGTCAGACGAAATGCCAGCAAACGCGGGCGTTTTCACTAGGTCCGCATGGTCGGTGGGGTGGTCGCCCCACGACTGAAAATCGTGGTGTCCCGGGTTCGAATCCCGGTCTCGCCATTTCCTGTTTTGCCTGCTAATCGGCAGGTTTTGAGTGCGCTTACGGCCAGCTGAAGGGCGCCTTTTGGGACCCGTTTTCGTGCCCGTGGTCCAATTCGTGGTCCAAAACCCCGTCTTGTGTGGTATTTGCCGCTAGCTCTGTGAGGCTGGCGATGTGTCGCGAGGACTCGGGAATTGGCTTGGTTGTGCGGTTTCTTCGTACCGGGACTCCCGAATGGAGACGTTGGGGACCATACCCGCGAATCGTGGTGTCCTCAGTTCGATTTACTACGCGTGTTTGACAGAGTTTTACAGGGTTTACGCGATCTCGATAAACCTCCCAAACCCCCTCTCTGATCGATACGGATTAGACGTTGCTAAGCGCGGTATGAGCGTTCGCGACTCGCCCGGCGAGCGCGAGTCGCAGGCAGGGAGCAGCCAGCCCCAGGGCTCGGGGGCCTGCCGATCTCGTGGTTCCGGCGCCGATCATGCGTCGATGGCTGAGTGCTGGCGGAGGTACTCGCGTAGGTAGGGCAGAGCGAAGTCGACGTAGCCGCGGCGGGTGGGATAGATCAGCTCGGCTGCGATGAGCCGTAGGCGGTACTGGCTGGCGTAGTTCACGTCGACACCGAGGCGCTGTTGGATGTCCGCCATCTTGGACGGACCGTCGTCCTGGGCCATCGCGAGCAGGAATGACTTGCCGATGTCTGATGCGGCGCTCAGCGCCGGCTCGTGGATGAGCGCGCCGAGTCGGCGACGCGCTCGGGCGACCCCACGGGTGGCGTCTCCGGCGGTGATCTCCGGCGCGCTGGGGTTCATCCGCCACACCTGGGCGCCGACCAGCTGGAGCAGGAAGGGGTAGCCGCTGGCCCCGTCGACCATGATCTGCAGGGCCTCGTCGCCGATGTCGCGGCCGGCTTTCTGGATCGGTTCACGCAGGGCGCGTTCAACGTCGGCGCGGGCTACTGAGCCGAGAGTGTGCCGTTCAGCTCGGCGCAGGAAGGTGAGAACGTCGTCGTTGACAACGTCGCTGACGCTTGCGGCGAGGCCGGCACCGGCAAACGCAAGCTCGCGATTCTCGCGGAACGTGTGCTGCACGACGGTGGCGAGCTCGCGCAGCTCTTCGATTTGGTTTTGGTGGATCTCGTCAAGGGTTATCAGGACGCCGGTGCTTTGCTCCGCCAGCAGGTCGGTGAGCATCTCGAGCTGGTTACGCAGACCTGCTCGGACGACGTGCGCCTCGATCGTGCTCCAGGTGAGAGAGCCGATATGCAGCGGAGCGCTCACACTGCTTATGCGGCGCTGCACCGCCTTGGGGTCGAAGTCGCGCAGCAGTCGTGGGAGGTGTTGCTGGGTTATCCGCGAGACGAAGCCGGGGTTCGCGGTCTCGCTGACGATGAGCCAGCCTTGCTCGCGAGCGCGGTCCTCGACAGCGTTGAGCATGACCGTCTTGCCGGCGCCGCGAGCGCCGGTGTAGAGGGTCGCACGGCCCGCCGATCCGGGGCCATCCTCCAGTGCCTCGGCGAATTCATCGAGGAGGTCGTCGCGGCCGACCAGCAGCGGCGGGCTGACACCGAAGCTGGCGTGGAAGGGGTTTTGCATACCGTCCACCATACCCGATCCTATTAGAGAGCGTTAGAGTTCTTAGAGTCTGTTAGAGACGCCGTCGCGGCCACGGGACGTGGCGATCCGTGGCTCGGGTAGGTCGCTCGGGGGTGAGCACGATCTCTTGCTCGCCGCCCGGCGGAGTAGGCGATCACGCTCGCCTTCGGCACCATCACGCTCGCCTTCGGCACCATCACGGTCGCCGGGTAGCTGTTGCTGGCGTGGGAGTCGAACGGACGCCTGGCGAACCACTCCGCCCTCGTCCAGTCGAGTACGCCGGCTTGGGAGCGCAGCGACGACGGGCACGGGTGGCGCACCCATGACGGCCGCGAACGCACCGACGAGCCGCAGTCGCCGTGCCCGACGCGCTCGCCAAAGACGGCCTCGCCGCCGAAATTCATCGAGCGCGAGCGCGGCGTGGACTGAACGATGGCCTGCCCACTCTGCGCCCCAAGCGACCCCAAGGCTGCCCTGCCGCTCGTGCGCGAGCGCGGCGGTCATCTCGCCTCCAACCGCGAGGACTCTCGCGCGGACGGCGAGGTGCTGGCAGTATTGCTGCGGTGCGTGGCTTTGAGGCCGGTCCGTATGGGATTTGGGTGCCGTTGGGATCACGCGATGTCCCCGGCGAGCACATCGATTTGTCGTGGCTTGGGCCTGTAGCGCCAAGGGATCGGTACGAAGTAAAGATCGCTAGCTGGGAGGCGTTGCTCGGGGAAACGTTGAGCTTCGACACGGTGCTCGAGCGCATCGCGCAGCTGCCGTTTGAGCCGACGATGCTCTCGTTGTCGGCTCTCGCTGGCGCTCTCTATCACGCGCGGTATGACACGGATCAGCATTGGCGGCTCGCTTGCGATGTCTTGATCGATGGGCCGGTGCTGGAGGCTGTCCGCAGGTTCCTCACCGGCGGGCCGGGGCGAATCGTGTTTGATCCACGCTACCTCACCGTCTTCCAGCGGCTACTGGTCGAACACTCTGCCTCAGACGGCGACTCGCTAGAGGACGAACAGGCGCGGATCGTGATCGCGTGCCTGCTCGCGCTCCCGGACGCGCTGCCGAAAACCTCGGCGTCTGACAGCAACAAAATCATGCACGCGGCAGCACAAGCAGTGCGGCTCGGCTCCTACCATTTCCTGCCGTTTCTGCCCGACAGCATCGTGCACGCCTCAACGATGTTCGTCGAGCTCGCGTCCACTCCCGGCCTCGGTGATCCCAGCAACTATTGTCCTCTAGAGGACTGGTCTCTCGATGCTTACGAGACCACGCTTGCCGATCAGATCCTCTACGGGTTCGTCCTCCTACATACTGCTCGGGCGCTAGACCCGGATGCCACCCTTCAGCAACGCGCGGTGCGCATACCGGCCCGGTATCTGGACAGCGTGGTTCCGGCGGAGCTCGCGGACCGGCTCGCACGCTCGATCTCGGCGACCCGGGAGGAGTATCGCCGGGCGTTCTCGGCATCGGGACAGACGGCGGCGCACATCGGATGGGATCACACGCCGTTTGAGCTGCAGCCATTTCTACGCGGCGAGAACGGTTCATTGCTGTTGCTCTCGCCGCGAGCGTTGCAGGCGTGGATGACCCGCGGCATCTACTTTAGGATGATGGAGGCCGCCCGGGGCCGAGAGGACGCCGGGAGCACCGAGGACAGCCGGGTTGAACGCTTCACACGGTTCTGTGGCCCGCTCGCGGAGCACTACGTGCTCAATCTCGCCAAACGCTCGTACGAGGTGCACGAGTCGGACCCGCCCGCCCGCGTCTCCGGCGAGCAGCCCTATCTACTCAATAAATCTCGAGCCTGGAGTCCCGACATCTCGATCTCGCAACCGCCGGACCTCGTCCTGATCGAGGTCTATTCGGGGCGCATACGCCGCGAGGCGCGCGTCGATCCGACCCCGCACGAAGTGCACGAGACACTCACGAAGCTTCTGATCGGGAAGCTGGAGAAACTCCTAAAACGTATCGACGAGCTGCTCGAAGGACTGTTTACGCCGCCAGGCGTGTGTGACGTGGAAACCGTCAAGGTCTGGCCGGTGTTGCTGCTCGCTGGGGAAGGGATCGCGTTCACGCCAATTCTGTGGCGTTGGGTCGAAATGTTCCTCCCGGAGGGCTCGTTCAGCGACCCGCGAGTCGGGCCGCCCACGGTTTGTAGCCTCGATGAGTTCGAGCGGCTGTTGGTGCTCATCGAGCGCGGAGAGTCACTGCCCAAGCTGCTGGCTTCGTTTCACGCCAGCGGCTACTCGCGTCTTCCGATCCTCAACTGGGTCGCCGACACCTACACCATCGAGGCTGACGAGATCGCTGCCTATGTCGAGGAGCAATACATGGCGATCACCAGCCGGTGGCGCGAATCCCTCGACGCGCTCGGCGCCCCAGCGCCGCGTAGTCCAAGCCATCGTGCAGCTCGAGCGGCAGCGATCGTGCGTCCGCATTCGCCAGCTCCGCGAGAGTGTTCTTGAACCGCTTGGCTTTGCTGGCCGGTACGAGTGCCGCTGTGGCGAGGGCCTGCTGCCAGATGGCCCAGCCATCCTCGACGTCGATGCACTCGACGGCAAGCGCGAGCCGCAGGCAGCGGGCACGCCAGCCCACGGCTCGCGGCGAACCTGCTGGCGCAGTTGCGATTGCTGTACCGCGCGGATCGTCCTCCAGCGCTCAGATGAGCTGTCGCTGCACGAGGCCCATAGCTGTAGACGGTCGCGAATCTCTGCGGTGGGCTCTCCCGCGGCGGCGTCGATCGTCCAGGTCTCGCATTCGCGCGCGTAGCGCACCGAGCAGTAGGCGACCATTGCTTCCCACTGGCTGGAGTTGGTGAAGCTCGCGAGCAGAATGTCGAGGTCGTATAGCTGGCGGGGTATCGCATCGCCGCGGCTATGATCGGCTCTGTGCCTGAGTCGTCTCTGCCTCTAACCGGCGGCTGCAACTGTGGCGCGGTGCGCTTTGAGGTCACCGAGCAGCCGCTCCGCGCCGGATACTGCCACTGCACCCGCTGTCAACGACGAACGGGCACCGCCGCCTCGCCTTCGGCTATCGCCAACTCCGGGACTTTTCGAATCGTCAGTGGCGAGGATCACGTCCGGCGCTGGAACGCAGGTGACGGAGCCGACAAGACGTTCTGCGGCACCTGCGGCTCAGCGCTGTTCGGACAGCACCCGGAGAGCCCGGAGTTCATCAACGTTCGCATGGGATCCTTCGATGGCGACCCCGGGGTACGGCCGATGGGTCGCCTGCATGTTGCCAGCGCCGCCGTTTGGGAGCCAATTCCCGATGATGTGGTACCCGTCCTCCAACCGCGACGAGTCCCGCTACGAGGACGCCGAGCGCTTCGACGTCAGGCGCAACCCCGAGCACCAGGCGTTCGGCGCCGGCGGCCGGCACTACTGCCTCGGTACGGCGCTCGCGCGTCTGGAGCTGCGGATCCTCTTCGAGGAGACCCTCGCCCGCTTTCCCGAGATTGAGATCCTCGATACCCCGACGTACCTCGAATCGGCGTTCGCCAACCAGATGAAGACGCTGCCGGTGCGGCTCTCGCCGCCACCGCCTGAAGGAGACGCCTAGACGCGGGAGGGGTATCCGATTGAGTGTTTCCGATCCCGAAGGGACTGTGCATGCGTCTGTACCAGCGTGACCCGGAGAAGCCGATGCCGGTGGGCGAGAACGGCGTAGAATGGGCCTGGAGTTTTGGACCACGACCCCCATCCGTTGTCCAAAACCCCCGGTAAACCGCCGGAAAAAAATGGTATCGGCGAGGTGTCGGACGGCACACAAGCCCTGCAAATGGGCAGGTTTTTGTAAGCGTTCAGTTGGTTGGTTCAGCTGAGTAGTGGTATGGGGTCGCCGCGGGCGTGGGCGGTGAGTGTGTCGGTGAGGTAGACGAAGAGGGAGCGTCTCTGTAGGCGGCAGGTGGTGTGTGCGGAGAGCAGCCGCTCGATGCGGCGTTCGCCGTCCTCGGATTGGGTGCCGAGGGAGAGCTTGCGGTAGATGACGGCGCTGCGGAGTGCGCGCTCGGCGTGGTTATTGGTTGGCTCGACCGTGGGGTGAGTCGCGAAGGTCCATAGCGCCGGCCATGCCTTCAGGAGATTTCGCGCCATGCCGCGGCAGTATTTGTTGCGTGCCCGTTTCGAGGAGTAGCCGGCGATGATCGGCTTGAAATCTCTTTGGAGGCCGCGGATTGTGCGCTTGAGCTCTGAGCGGTCGTTGGTGTTCTGGAAGATCTCCCAGGCCCAAAACACTCCCTCGCAGAGCTTCAGACCGTGTTCGCCGAACTCTTTCTCCGCCGCAAGCCCTTCGGCGTGCGCAGCGAAATCTCGTCGTAGGTGCGCCCAGCAAAGCTGACGACGCGCCAAAGGGAGGTGCGTGTAGGCCCACCAGCGGTCAGACGTCACGATCGCTTTCGTCTGCGCGAGCAGCTGTTTGGCGTGATCTTCGTGGCGGTCTGGGGCAAGGTGTAGGTAGGCATGGCGCCGGTCAAAGATGCCCCACAGCGCGCGGCGTTCCCCCGCGGTCCGCCAGCCCGTCTCATCCATGTTCACTGCATCAGCATCGTGAAGCGCCTGCAACAAGTCGGCGTGGGGCACAGCGAGCGCGTCGCTGGCGCGAGCGAGGATCGCCTCCACGGTCCCGGTGCTGATCCTCGAGCCGAACAGCTGCTCGCATAGCTCCACCGCGTCACGCCGGGAAATACGGTTGCGCACCGAGAGCGTCGCGACGGCCGCGTGAAAACGAGGGCCAAACGCGCTCTGGGCGACCTCTGCTGGCAACTCGCCGCGCGGGCGCTCACCACAGCCCGGACAACGTACTCGGTGACACTGGTGCTCGGTGAGCCTGACTTGGATCACGGGCAGCTCCTCAACCTGCCAGCGCACCGGCTCGCCCACCCTCAAGCGCTCGCTCCACGCGAAGACGTGCCCGCAGCCGCAACGCTCGGGCCAATGCTCGATGACGTCATCCACAGCCCACGCCGGCAAAAGCGGCCGGCCCTTGCCCTCGTGACCGGGCTGGGCGCCCTGTTTGCGACCCGATGGATCCTTCCCGCGCTTCGGCGTGCTAGCGGGGGGATCGGCGCTCGGGGGAATCGAAGAGTTGCGCGAGCTGCGGTTCAGCCGACGCTCAAGCTGGGCGATCCGCTCGTCCTGGCGCGCGACCCGCACAGTCAACACCTGAATCTGGGCATCCATCCGCAGAAGCACCCCAACAACCGCCTCCCGCCCAGCGTCATAGACCGCCTCCGCCTCAACCCGCTCCACACCCCAAAATTCGACGAAGCAGAGCCATGTCCCCCTACCAACTGAACGCGTACAGGTTTTGGGGTGTATCTCGGTACGCCTGAAAATTGCGGTGTCCTCGGTTCGAGTCCGAGTCTCGCCATCGCCCCGAAAACCCCCGCCAATATTGGGCGCTCGAGCACCTGACGCGAACGGGAAATCGAACCCAAAGACCACGATTTCCGGGTCCCAGGACCTTTTCGGAACCTTTTGGGCCGCCCGGGCGCTCGTAGTAGGCGCGCAGTGAAGGCGCTGGCAGGTGCCGAATGAGCCGGAGAGCTCATCTCACGCCGCCACGGCGAGCGGACGCTCACCGTGGACCTCGCGCGCTTGGCGCACGAGCCGATCGAAGCTCTCGCCGTGGACGCGTTTGGCGCGCTGCTCGATCCGCGCGTAGACATCCATCGTCATTCGCGAGTCCGCGTGCCCGACCTGCCCCATCACCCACTTCACGT
This sequence comes from uncultured Solirubrobacterales bacterium, assembly GCA_963749285.1. Taxonomy (GTDB): domain Bacteria; phylum Actinomycetota; class Thermoleophilia; order Solirubrobacterales; family Solirubrobacteraceae; genus Palsa-744. The sequence goes on from CAVVMD010000003.1 coordinate 767,641, forward strand.
CGAAGCTGTTCGCCACCAGCGCGATCGAGATGTATGGTGTCGGGGATGGCGGCCGGGTGCTCGAGATCGGGTGAAATCGTGGTGTCCGAGGTTCGATTCCGAGTCTCGCCATCGCGGATCTGTCTGCATCTTCGCCGTCGCCACGGCTGGCTCTGCCTCGCTGCGAGGCCGCGATACACCGCTCCGTCACACGACATACCGCGGCCCGGGTGGCTGCACCAGAGCCGACCGCGAAGCTGGGTGGCTCAGCTCATCTAGCCTTCTCCCACCAGATCGACGTTGGGAGCGCCATGCTCGCGGAAAATGGCTTTGTATTTATTGTTTGGGACAGGGTTGAATTTAATTTCGACCATACAGGTTCCACCGTTGATCGCGATCATGGTGCCGCCACATTTGTCTTTGACGGTCCACACACTAACCGGGCCACCTGCCACGTTGTTCCTCCTAGTAGAGATCAGTCCGAAACCAATCGGTTCCCAGACAATAGTCGGACTGTTGTTTGTAAACGTGACAGCTTTGGTCGCTTCTACGACTTTGCCAAAGTTCATCGTCGTTTCGCTTACCGTGATGTTCGGGCCCTGCTGTTCGACGCCTTCCAGGCTTACTTTTTCTTCGAAGTTCATTTCAGTCGATTTGCCTTCTTTGACTTCTTTTTCTTCCGTGCCGGAGAGCCCGCAACCCGATACGCTCGACACTTCAAATTCTTTAACAGAGCTTTTGGCTTCGATTTCGCCTGCAAATTTTTTGGTGTTTTTGGTTTTGAGTTCAGCCAGATGTTCGTTTTCGTTGCCGTGTTCAGCGGCTATTTGGACTTCGCATGTGCTGGCCGTGATCGTGATTTTGCAGGCTTCTTTTGCTTTGGCGGTCCTCAGACTGACGAGTGACGTCGATGCTTTTTTACCTTCGCCTTCGGTGTCCTCGTTTATTTCAAACTGACATTTTTCTGTGTTCACGGTGGTGTTTATTTTGATGCCGCCAATTTCGGCTTTGCATTCTTCAAATTTAAGCTTAACCGCAATGTTTTCCGAGTTTTTGACATGTTCTGCCGCAGGTTCGTCTTCGGACGCGGCTTCCCCTGTTTTACCTTCTTTGCCGGCCAGGAAACCTGAGCCTTTGAGTTTTCCGCATTTGACCTGGCGCGCTCCGATTTTGATGGATGGCGTGCCTCCTGATACCTTTACTTCTTCTTCTCCTCCTTTTTCGTTTTTGAATTCCGCCGACGCCGGCCCTGCCATCGAAAGGGCCACCATCAGCGCTGCGAGCAGGGTGATCCCAACTCTCAACTTGGACATTCGCTTACCCCTTGTGTAGTTTGTTTGGTAGTGTGCTGATCGGTCATCCCCGATGCCGCCGATGTGTGCAGAGGGAATGCCTGACAGGATCGTCTCACCCGGACCTGGAGGGTGAGCGAGTCGCTGTGGCCTGATCCCGTGTGCGCAAGCCGACGCTTGCATCCTGCGGCGAAAAATCGGGGGATTAGAGGCATTGATCCTCCTGTATGCCCCGGCGGGCTGTCGAGGATGATGTCTCTCACTGCGCCGGTCGCGCGCCGATGCCGCGGGGAGCGCCTGCAGCATGTCCTAACCTGAAGGTATGTGCGTCGAGCTTCTGTTCTGGGAGGGCTGTCCCTCGCATCCCAAGGCGCTTGCCGAACTGCACGCGGCGATGGTCGATGTGGCGCTGGATCCTGGCACGGTCATCCTCCGCGAGGTTCGGACGCAGGCGCAGGCGGCCCAGGAGCGCTTCGTGGGGTCGCCGACGATCCGCATCGACGGCGTGGATCTCCAGCCACCCGGCGAGGAGCCGTTCGGGCTGACGTGCCGCGTCTACCATCGTCGCGACGGCCGGATCTCCCCGACCCCGGACCCGGCCGACCTGCGCGACGCTCTCCGTGCCGCTCAGACCGCCACCACCGAGAGGAGCTTCAGATGACGGCGATCGGCGACCGCGCCCCGGCGTTCGCACTCCCGGACACCGATGAGACCACGCACGAGCCGGGCGGGGGCCCCGCGACGGTCGTCGTGTTCACGTGCAACCACTGCCCCTACGCGCTGGCGTGGCATGAGCGGATCGTCGGTGTTGCGCGAGACTACGCCGGTCGCGGGGTCCGGGTCCTGGCGGTCAACCCCAACGACGCCGGGCGCTATCCGGGCGACTCGCCGCAGGCGATGCGCGATCGTGTCGAGCGCGGGGAGTTCGATGGCGTCCCGTACCTGCGCGACGAGTCCCAGGACGTGGCTCGGGCCTACGGTGCAAAGACGACACCGGATGTGTTTGTGCTCGACGCCGCCGGCGTGCTCCGCTACCGCGGCGCCCCGGACGCGGACTGTGACGACCCGACACAGAGCGCCGCCTTCTTGCGTGGCGCCCTCGACGCAGTGCTCGACGGCCGTGTTCCCGATCCGCTCGAGACCCCACCGGTTGGCTGCTCGATCAAGTGGAAGGCCTGACGTTCGCGCGCCACGCGAAATCGCGCGCCGCGAAATCGCGCCAACTGCGTATAGCGATGGTCATACGGAGTTTAAAACTAATAACTATGTACAGGCACTATCCCCTCTCTTATCGCGCCGCGCGCCCGTCATCGGCCCGCACAACTGCCCACTCCGGCCCCACTCCCGGCGAAGGGCGCGAAAAACTCACATCAAACCTCTAGGACGTGCAGGGGCCCCATGCGCGCTATCGGGTGTGGCTCACGCCCACGGCAGGCCGCGATACCTGGCCCGACGGCGGCGACGCCCACGCGCGAGCTGGCGTTCGCGGCGCGCCTGCAGCCGGGCCTCGACGGCCTCGATCTCCGATGCCGGGCCCAGCAGGCGCCAGCCGTCGCGCAGGAGCGGGAGCAGCGTGAACCCGATCACCCAGCCCGGCCAGAAACTCGCGTCGGCGCCGCTCGAGAGCCAGATGCCGACACAGACCGCGGACAGGCTCAGCGACCCGCCGGCCTCCTGCACCAGGCGGCGGCGCAACCGCGACTTGCGCGTGCTCAGCTCCAGCTGCACCGAGGAGGAGCTGATCGGCAGATCGGCCCGGAGCGCGTCGAGGTCGGCGTGGGTGCAGGCTTTGTAGGCCGCGCCGACCCGCTCCTCGAACTCATCCGCGGTGAGCCTGCCCGCGACCGTGTGCTCGTGCAGCTCCTCGATCAGGCGCTCACGGTCGGCGTCCCCGACTCGCAGCTGGGATGGATCGCTCATATCAGGAGGTTAGTCCTGTATGGCGCGACCGGCAAGGGACCCCCTCAGTCGCGCGCCGTGGCGCGTGAGTGCCCTGGCGATCGCGCCTGCCTTCAGACCTCCCAGCACTGCCTTCAGACCTCCCAGCACGCGCAGCGCCCGTGCCGCGAGGGCTAACGCGCGGCCGTCTGCTCGGGTGGCTCCTGCGACAGCTTGCCGGCCTCCTGGACCTCGGGCGGGAAATCCGACATCTCATACACCTGGCGAACCTCGATCACGTCGCCGTCCGCCGCGGGGCAGCGCGAGGCCCACTCGACGGCCTCCTCACGCGACTTCGCTTCGATCATCCAGTATCCCCCGATCACCCCCTTCGTCTCGGCGAACGGCCCGTCGGTCACGCTCGCCCTCCCGCCCGCAAACGCCACGCGCGCGCCCTTCGCGGGGGGCTGCAGCCCGTCGAGTGAGAGCAGCACCCCGGCTTTCGTCAGCTGCTCGTTGTACTTGCCCATCGCCGCCACCGCCTCGGCGTCAGGAGCCCAGTCCTCCTCGTCGATGCTCGGAATGTTCGGCAGCATGATCATCATGAATCGCATCGTCTGCTCTCTTTGGTCGTGTGTGGCCTGTCGTGTGCGGGTCGTGCACGAGTCCTCGTCTGGCCGATCTCGACCGATTGTGAACCCTGCGGCTGCTCCTACGACGAACGAGCGCCCGCAATATCGACATCTTCCCGGTCAAGAGACGCCGATCGGCCTCGCGGATACGCTCTGTCACACTCCCACCATGCGCCGGACGGCCATCCTCCTCGCGCTCGTCCTGTCCTGCGCACTGCTCTGCGCCTGCGGCAAGGGCGGATATGCGACCACCGCGACGAGCACCGCCTCCCAGCATCCCCCCGCTGCCACCTCGACGCAGCGCGCCACGAGGAGCCGGGCGCCCACGCACGCCCAGGCGATCGCGTTCGCCCACGCGGTCAACCTGACCGCGGCGGACGTCCCGGGCTTCACCGCCACCCCCAACCATCACGGCGAATCGGCGAGTGAAAGACACATCGAACAGGAGCTTCGCAGTTGCACGGGCGCGCAGGGCGCGCAGAGCGCGCAGAGCACGGTCGCCGAAGCCGGTTCCCCCGACTTCGAGCTGCACCGCGGCATCCTCGATCTGACCGTGAGCTCCGAAGTGAGCGTCGCGTCCACCTCCGCCCAGGCCGCCGCCACGCTGTCGGCGATCCGCAGCGCACGGGTCCGCGCGTGCGTGTCCCGCTACCTGGGGCAGCTCTTGAAATCCCAGCACTACGCCGGCGCGACGGTCACCGGCGTCTCGATCGCGTCCGGTACTCCCCCCGCGCCCGGCACCACCGGGGGCTTCGGCTGGCGCGTCACCGCGACGCTCGCCGTCCACGGCCTGCACGTCTCCTTCTACCTCGACATCCTCGGCTTCGTCGACGGCCCCGCGCAGGTCACGCTGTCGAGCTCGGGCGCGCTGCGCCCGTTTCCGGCGTCCGCCCAGGAGGAGCTGTTCTCACAGCTCCTGACGCGCGCCCGCGCGCACAGTCTCTGACGCTCTGTGCCCACCCCGAGTGCTTGGGGGGCCACCCCGAGTACGGAGGAGCGCCGACGCCCCGCGCCCGCGCCCGTAGCTCACACTCAAGCCGTCAGGCGCGACTGTCCGCGCTCCAGCTCCAGCAGCAGCTGCTTGCGTTCCAGCCCACCGCCGTAACCGGTGAGCGTTCCGTCGGCGCCGATCACGCGGTGACACGGCACGATCACGGCGATCGGGTTGCGCCCGTTCGCCATCCCGACAGCGCGTGCGGCCGACGGCCGCTCCACGCGCCGCGCGATCTCGCCGTAGCTGACCGTCTCGCCGTACGGTATCTCCCGCAGCGCGCTCCACACCCGGCGCTCGAACGGGTTGCCGTCCATGACGAGGCTCACGTCGAACTCCGTGCGCCGGCCGTCGAAGTATTCGTCCAACTGCTCCTGCACATCCGTGAACGGCGCCGGGTTGTTTTCCCAGTCCGAAGCGATCCTCGTGGGCTTGCGCCCGTCCTGCATATACAGCCCGTGCACGGCCTGCTCGTCGCCGAGCAGCAGCAGCTCTCCGATCGGACTGTCCATGCTCGTGTACTGCAATGTCTGTGTCTGGCTCATCGTGCTCATGTGGTCGATCACCCTTTCTGCATTACGCCGCGAGCCGATCGGGCTCGTCGATTTCACGCGCGGCCCCAGTCGTCGTCGTCGGCGCGTGCCCTGTCTGCTCAGCCGGTGGTGTGAGCGAGGCCCACAGGTACTGCACGGCATACGCTCGGTACGGGCGCCAGCGCTCCGCCACGGCCTCCGCGGCGGCGGGCCGGCCGTCGTGTCCGAGCCGCTGCAGCGCATGGCGCACACCGAGGTCGGTGGGCAGAAACGCGTCGGGGTCGCGCAGCGCGCGCATTGCCACGTAAGCCGCGGTCCACGGCCCGATCCCCGGCAGCGCCCGCAGCCGCGCCAGCGCCTGCTCACGATCCGCGCCCGCGTCCAGCACCAGCTCGTCGCGGGCCAGCGCGCCGGCCAGCCCGAGCAGCGCCCGCCGGCGCGCGGTGGGCATCGCCAGCCCCTCGGGATCGGCCCCGGCAAGCGCCTGCGCGGAGGGGAACACGTGTGTGACGCCACCCAGCGGGCGCTCCAACCGCTCACCGTACTCGCCGACGAGCCGCCCGGCCAGCGTACGCGCCCCGGCGAGCGAGACCTGCTGACCGAGCACGGCGCGCACCGCGAGCTCGTGCGCATCCACGTGTCCGGGGACCCTGCGTCCCGGCGTCGCGCGCACGAGCGCTCCCAGCAGCGCCTCGGAACCGAGCGCGCAGGACACCGCCTGCGGGTCGGAGTCCAGGTCCAGCAGCCCGCGCGAGCGCTGCATCGCCGCGGCCAGATCGCGCAGATCCTCCAGGCGATAGCGCGCCAGCACATGATGCCCGTCTCCCGGGCGCAGTTCGACCGTGCCGCTGCCGTGCGGCAGGCGCAGGCTGCGCCGGTAGGCGCCGTCGCTGACCTCCTCCACTCCCGGCACCGCGCGCAGCCCCAGGAATGCGATCGCCTCATCGCCTGCAAGCGGCGCGCGGTACGGCAGTCGCAGCGCGATCGTCCCGCTGTCCTGCGGGCGGCCGTGACGCCTCGCGCGCGCACGCAGACCGCTGGGCGTCGTCGCGAACACTTCCCGGATCGTCGCGTTGAACTGACGCACGCTCTGAAACCCCGCGGCGAACGCCACGCCGGCGATCGGCACGTCGGGGGCGGTCTCCAGCAGGATCCGGGCAGTCTGCGCGCGCTGGTTACGCGCGAGCGCGAGTGGCCCGGCGCCCGTGACGGACACGAGCTGGCGGTGCACGTGACGCTCGGCGTAGCCGAGGCGCCGCGCGAGACCGCTCACGCCCTCGCGGTCGACGACTCCGTCGGCGATCAGCCGCATCGCCCGTCCCACCAGGTCCGCGCGGCTGTCCCAGTCCGGCGAGCCCGGGGTCGCGTCCGGGCGGCAGCGCTTGCACGCGCGCAGCCCGGCCGCCTGGGCCGCCGCGGCGGTGGCGAAAAAGCGCACGTTCTCGCGTTTGGGCGTGCGTGCGGGACAGCTCGGGCGGCAGTAGATCCCGGTGCTCATCACGCCGCAGTACACCCACCCGTCCAGGCGCGGGTCCTGCGCCACGATCGCCTGCCAGCACTGGTCGGAGTCGAACATCACGCTGCCTACACTGGCACACTCCGACGGGTGTTTCTAGCGGAAATCGGACATCGCTGTACGTCCGTGTCCGATTCCCGCGAGCGCGTGCCGGAGTCGCCGCCTATTCCGGCGGCTCGCTCGCGCAATTGCAGCTCGGCGCCGCGCGGGCGAAACCGGCGCAGACGATAGACTCGGCGAACATTCCGGGGAGGACATAGTTCGATGTACGATCCGATGCTGTTCCGTGACCGTCCGCGTCCCGCGCAGATTGCGCTGGGAGGTGTCGTGCCCGCGATCGCCGGCGGAATCGCGGGGGTGCTGGTCGGAGTCTCCAGCGGCGCCTACTGGGGCTACGGCGCGCTCGTCGCGCTCGGCGCGATCGTGGCCGGCTTCGAGCACCAGGACGGCTGGGGCGGGGCCGACCGCGGCCTGGTCGCCGGTTTTATCTACGGGGTCGCTCTGCTGGTTGTGCACGCGATCGTCGGCACGCACGCAAAGGTCTCCCTCGGCAGTCATCCCCCGTTTCTCGCAGTGATCACCGCGATCGCCGGCATGCTGCTGAGCGCCCTCGGCGGGCGGATCGCGCGCGTGCAGCGCGAGCGCAGGGCTCCACCCGCGGAGCCGGAGTCGGCTGAGTAACGCCCCGGCGTTTGGCCCGGTTCTTCACGCCGGGCGCTTCACGTGTCCGGTAACTTGGAGAGTCAGTCCTGGCAACTCGGAGAGTTGGGTCTGCTAACTCGGAGAGTTGGAGTCCCGTCCAGCCATCGTTGGGCCCTACACCATCGGGTTAATCGAGACCGATCACATGGCCCTCGGGGTCCTTGAACATGCCGAGGATCATTCGTCCCATGATCTCTTCCGGGCCCATCATGCGCGACCCGCCGAGGCTCTCGGCCTTGCTCAGCGCCTCCTCGACGTCGGGCACTGCGACGTAGAACGTGACGTGGCCCGCGTATCCCTCGGGCGCCGCCCCGATGCCTCCGCCGATGCCGCTGCCGTCGGGCGCGAGGTTCGCCTCGCGGGACACGACCCCGTAGTTCATCGGATTGTCGGTGTTGAACTCCCACCCGAACAGGCTCGAGTAGTACTCCCTCAGCTTGTCCGCGTCCTGGCCCATGATCTCGAAGTGGACTACCGGCTGTCCCATGTGCTCATCCCTTTCGGTCGCGCTGCACGAGCGTCCAACACTACAACTCGCCATCGCCCTCGCGGCCTGGGATGTTGTTCCGGTGGGCGCATGCGCCCACCGGAGGGGCCGCGCATGCGCGGCCCCGTGCCACGCCGCATGCGGCGTGGCATGCCGTCGGCGCATGCGCCGACGGCGGGGGCGTGCATGCACGCCCCCGGAGCGGGGCCGCATGCGGCCCCGCTGACCTATGAGGAATGGTTTTGGGCATACTGGGAAACCAGACCGGCATGAGCGCACCCACCGACCAGATCCCCCGCATCGCGCTGCGCCCCGACGTCGAGATCCCGCAGCTCGGGTTCGGCGTGTTTCAGGTCCCTGCGCGGGAGACCGAGGAGGCCGTCACCCGCGCGCTCGACGCGGGCTACCGTCACATCGACACGGCCGCCGCGTATCGCAACGAGGGGCTGGTCGGGCAGGCGATCCACGCGTCCGGCATCGACCGCGGCGAGATCTTCGTCACGACCAAGTGCTGGAACGACAACCAGGGTTACGAGGCGGCCACGGAGGCGTGCAAGCGGAGCCTCGAGCGGCTCGAGCTGCAGCACATCGATCTGTACCTGATCCACTGGCCGGTGCCCGCCCACGACCTGTACGTGGAGACGTGGCAGGCGTTCATCGAGCTGCAATCCGCCGGCTTGGTGCGCGCGATCGGGGTGTCCAATTTTCAGCCCGCGCACCTCGAACGCCTGATTGCCGAGACGGGTGTGAGGCCCGCGATCAACCAGGTCGAGCTGCACCCCTACTTCCAGCAGCCCGGATTGCGCCACGAGCACGACCAGCTCGACATCGTCACCGAGGCGTGGAGCCCGCTCGGGCAGGGACTCGAGCTCGAGGACCCGGTCATCGTCGAGATCGCCGACGCCCATTCCAGGACCCCCGCCCAGACGATCATCCGCTGGCACATCCAGCTCGGCAACGTCGTGATCCCGAAGTCGGTCACCCCCGAGCGCATCGTCGAGAACTTCGACGTCTTCGACTTTCATCTCTCAGACGCCGAGATGGAGGCGATTCGGGCGCTGGACGCGGGCAGGCGCATCGGGCCGGACCCGGACACGTTCGTGCGGCCGTGACGACTCGCTGGCGAGGCGCCTGTAGGGCCGCGGGGAGCTGACGACTCGATGATGAAAGCCGCCGTCCTGCGCGAGTACGGGGTGCCGAGCCCCGGAGAGTTCCAGGAGCCGCCGGCCGACCCCGGTCCCGAGCAGGCGGTGGTGCAGGTGCTGGCCGCCGGCCTGAACCCGGTGGATGTCGCGATCTGCGGTGGGCGCTTCTACGCCGGCAAGCCTCCGCTGCCCTCGGTCGCCGGGCGCGAGGGGGTCGGACTGCTGGGCGGCGAGCGCGTCTACTTCGACGCGCCGATCGCCCCGTTCGGCTCGATGGCCGAGCGCGCCCTGGTCGATCCGGGCTCCACCTACCCGGTTCCCGACGGGGTCTCAGATGGCGTCGCCGTGGCGCTCGGCATCTCCGGGCTGGCGGCGTGGCTCGCGCTCACCTGGCGCGCGCGGCTGCAGGAGGGCGAGCACGTGCTGGTGCTGGGTGCCAGCGGGGTGCTGGGACAGATCGCGGTGCAGGCCGCGCGGCTGCTCGGCGCGGCCCGCGTGGTGGCTGCCGCGCGCTCCCCGGAGGGGCTGGCTCGCTGTCTGGAGCTCGGGGCCGACGCGGCCGTCCGTCTGGGCGAGCCCGAGGACCTGTCTGCCGCGTTGAGCGAAGCCGCCGAGAGCCGGATCGACGTCGTGGTGGATCCGCTGTGGGGCGAGCCGCTGGTGGCGGCGCTGGGCGCCGCGAGCTTCGGCGCGCGGATCGTGCAGATCGGAGCGGGCGCGGGTGCGGAGGCGATGATCCCCTCGGCGGCGATCCGCGGCAAGATGCTGGTGCTGATGGGACACACCAACTTCGCCGCGCCGCCGGAGGTCAAGCGCGAGGCGTACTCACGGCTGGCCGAGGCGGCTGCGGGCGGTGAGTTGAAGGTAGATGTCGACCCGATGGGGCTGGATCAGGTGGCCGAGGCCTGGGATCGCCTGGCCGCCGGCTCGCACCGCAAGATCGTGCTCGTGCCTTGAGGCGTCCGGGCTGCAGGCCCGTGTCGTAGGGGCACAGATGTGGTGGGCGGATGATGCGGAGGCAGGCCATGGGTGCCACACGCGCGCGCGTACGCACGCGCGTGGCCTCTGAAATCGCCACGGTGCGGTGTATCCACAGCCCACGCCGCACGCCGCCCTCCGTCCGATCGCCACGGCGCGTCCACAGCCCCCACACCGCATGCCTGCACCGACTCCGTCCGCCACACGTGCTCCCGCACTGCGTCGCAATGCCACGCGGCGGCGTGGCAACTACTTGCCGCGCTTGGCCTGGTGCTCGATCACCCGGCCGAACGCCGCCTCCAGCTGGGTGGTCATGCGCTGCTTGAACAGCGCGAGCAGCGCCTCGGAGGCCAGGGGCCGCAGTGAGTCGACCGCCTCGATCAGCTCGTCCCAGCGCTCTTGCGGCTGCCCGGCCTGATCGAACGGCTCCCACAGCTCTTGGAGGAACAGCTTCGTGAACGCGCGCGCGATCGAGTCGGCGTCGCGGCTGACCCGCTCGACGAGCACGAGCGCCGCGTGCAGCGGGATGCCGAGCGCCACGACCTGTTCGGCGTCTGACAGCAGCGCGGGACTCGGGACTTCGAAGCGGTCGTCGCCCAGCGGCACGAGCAGCTTCAGCTTGCGCACCCGCTCGATGTCCTTCGCTGCCACCTCGCCGAACCGGTTGGTCAGTTCCTCGCCGGTGATGAGCTCCGGGGACTCGTGCTCGAACGGGGTCGTCACCGCCCGGCGCAGGCCGAGCAGACGCTCGGCCAGACCGTCCGATCCGCTCAGCAGCCGCTCGATCGCCGCGAGGTTGAACCCGTCGGCCTGCAGGTCGAGGATCAGGCGCAGGCGGGCCACGTGCTCGGCGTTGTAGTAGCCCACGCGCGCGCGCACCTCGGGCGGGGGCAGCAGGCCGCGCGTGTGGTGGTTGCGGATGTTGCGCACCGACATCCCGACCTCGGCGGCGAGCTGCTCGACCGTCAGGTCGAACTCAGATGTCTCAATGCCTGCTCGCGCCATCTGCAACTAAGGGTACCACTATCTATGTTCCCTCATTTGAGGTATCATTGATTCAAGACGTCATGGATTCGAGGAACAACCCAAGCACCTGCGACCCGCAGACCGCCGCAAATGGCTGAGCGAGGCGCGGTCCCTCACGTGTCGGAGAGCCGGCGCCGGGTGCTGGGCTTGATTCGCTCGTTCACCTCTCCGCTGCTGCCCGACGACTACCTCGAGCTGGTCAACCCGCTGTGGTCCACGCGCGAGCTGCGTGGGCGCATCGAGCGTGTCGAGCGCGAGACGGAGAACGCCGTGACGGTGCTGATCAAGCCGGGGTGGGAGTGGCCGGGACACAGGCCTGGGCAGTACCTGCGGCTGGGGATCGAGGTCGATGGCATCCACCACTGGCGGGCCTACTCGCTGACCTCCGATCCTGGGCGCGCGGACGGCTGCATCTCGATCACGCCGAAGCTCGTGCAGGGCGGGAAGGTCTCGCCTTTCCTGTTCTCCCGCGTGCGCCCCGGGGCGATCGTGCGGCTCGGCGGCGTGGAAGGCACGTTCGTGCTGCCAGACCCACTACCGCCGAAGCTGCTGTTCGTCAGCGCCGGCAGCGGGATCACCCCGATCATGAGCATGGTGCGCGCGATCGCGCGCACGGGGAAGGCGGCGGACGTCGTGCACGTGCACTGCGCGCGGACCGAGCGTGAAGTGATCTTCGCCCGTGAGCTGCGCGAGCTGGCCGCCGAGCACGCGGGCTACCGGCTGGATGTGCGTCTGACCGGCGCGCGGGGCCGTCTGACTGGGGAGCAGTTGGTCGGATTGTGTCCCGATTGGCGCGCGCGTGAGACGTTCCTGTGCGGGCCCGCCGGGTTGCTGGAGACGCTCGGGGAGCGCTGGCGGGCAGACGGCGAGGAGGAGAAACTGCACGTCGAGCACTTCCAGCCCGACACGCGCGTCGGCGACGGCGAGCGCGGCGAGGGCGGCACGATCGACTTCTGCGCGAGCAAGGTGCAGGCGTCAAGCGACGGTGAGCAGCCGATCCTCGTGGCCGGCGAGCAGGCCGGGGCGAAGCTGCCGTACGGCTGTCGCATGGGCATCTGTCACACCTGCGTCGGGCGGCTGCGTTCGGGGCAGGTGCGTGACCTGCGTACCGGCCGTGTGCACGGGCAGGTGGGCGAAATGATGCGCACGTGCATCAACGCGCCCGAGGGCGCGGTGGAGATCGAGCTTTAGATACCTGTCTATCCGATTCAATCCCTGATCCCAGTTCCCAATTTCCAATCTTCAATCCCTAGTCCTAGAGGCTTGATGTGGGTTGCGCCTTCCGCCGGAGTGGGGCAGTCGTGCAGATCGATGGCGGGCGCGCGCGATAAAGACGGTGGGTCTTGTACATAGTTTTAAACCTCGGTATCACCATCGCTATACACAGTTATTTTTTTATAACAACATTTCCTTCCCCCTTCCACCCTCACCCCTTCCACCCCTTCATATTAATACTATAGTGTCACTCATTGCTCATTCTCCTGTCTCCCAACCCCCTTCAACCCACATCAACCCTCTAGTCACTAGTCACTAATCTCTAGTCTCTAGTCCTTAGTCCTTTAGTCCCAGTCTCCAAAACCGAGTCTCCAGTCTATTTTCCTCCTATTTATATCTCTATTCAATCCCCCTGTTTCTCCCATATTTCTCAAGCTTTTTCCAAACACCCCTTTCTCACCTACCCCCCTCTCTTCTCGAGCACTCCAAGGCCTCTCTCTTTCGAACTATCACAAAACGAGGATTAACAATGGCAACAAACCAGATCGACAGCCCAACAGTCGCCACACGACTCAACGAGGTTGAGGGACCTCCGGCGGACAGCCCCCGTCACAGGCCGAGCTCGCCCCGCCCACAGGTCGCACTCGAGGAGCCCGACAACCCCCTGGCCCGCCTCACCGACGAGCAGATCGAGCAGCTCGGTCGGGAGTTCGACGCGATTCACGACGAGGTCTACGCCGAGCTCGGCGAGCGCGACTCGCGCTACATCCGCTCCACGATCCGACTGCACCGCCAGCTGGTGCTGGCCGCGCGCGCGATGCTGCTCGGCGCGCGCTACCGGCCGCTGTGGCTCGGCGGCACGGCGGCGCTGTCGGTCGCGAAGATCCTCGAGAACATGGAGATCGGCCACAACGTGATGCACGGGCAGTGGGATTGGATGAACGACCCGGACATCAACTCCCAGAACTGGGATTGGGACACCGCCTCACCGGCAGACGCGTGGCGGCACTCACACAACTACGAGCACCACACGTTCACGAACATTCGCGGCAAGGACCGCGACCTGGGGTATGAGATCATGCGCATCGACCCGCATCAGCGCTGGAACCCGGTGTATCTGCTGCAGCCGCTGTACAACCTCGTGCTGATGGGGTTCTTCGAGTGGGGTGTCGCGCTGCACGACCTCAACTTCGACGCGATTCACTCCGGGGAGAAGACCAAGGAGCAGGTGCTGGCAGAGCTGAAGGCGATCGGCGTGAAGGCGCGCAAGCAGGTCGTGAAGGATTACATCGCGTTTCCGCTGCTGTCCGCGGCCGTCGCGGCGGTGACGTCGGGGCGAGGAGGGTCGGGATCGGGATCCCCCGCGCGGCCGGGATCGAGATCTTTCTCCCCCGGGCGGCCGGGGTCGGGATCGGGATCCCCCGGGCGGCGAGGATCGGCCGCGCGGCGCAACTTCGAGGCGACGCTCGCGGCGAACTTCACCGCGAACATCGTGCGCAACGTATGGGCTTACTCGATCATCTTCTGCGGGCATTTTCCCGACCAGACGTACACGTTCAGCCAGGCGGAGGTCGAGCACGAGACCCGCGGCGGCTGGTACGTGCGCCAGCTGCTCGGATCGGCGAACATCGACGGCAGCCCGCTGTTTCACCTGCTCGCCGGCAACCTCAGCTTCCAGGTCGAGCACCACCTGTACCCCGACATGCCCTCCAGCCGCTACGCCGAGATCGCGCCGCGCGTGCGCGACATCTGCCGCCGGTACGGGCTGCCCTACAACACCGGCCCGCTCGGCAAGCAGCTCGGCACCGTGCACCGCACGATCCTGCGCCTGGCGTTCCCGGGGGGCAAGGTCCGCCCGAAGCCGGGGCCCTACCGGCCAAGCTGACGCTCGTAGGGTCCGCGGCCGGTGAGGCACACCGCGCCGCAGCGAGCGGCCAGGTTCAGCGCGTCCGGCGGTGGCATGCCCGCGCCCAGGGCGTAGGTCAGCCCGGCTGCGAACGAGTCCCCGCAGCCGTAGGAGTCAACGGCGGTCCCGGGCAGCGAGGCCGCCGGGAATCGCCCCGATTCGCCGCCACGTGTCCGGTAGACGCCGCCGTGCGCACCCTCGGTGCAGACGATCAGCTCGGCTTCGTCCCGCGCGTGGGCCGCCTCGTGGCGCTCGGTCGCATCGTCCTCGCTCAGCACCAGCGCGTCCAGTGCAACGCCGTGCCCGAGGGCGTCGACCGCGCGCGGGCTGGCCACCAGCACCCGTCCCGCGCGCGCGGCACGCAGAGCGCCGAGGTCGCCGGCGGTGAAGTAGACGGCGTCCATCTCCGCCAGCTCGCCCCACGGCAGCTCCGCGTCATCGTTCGTCGGCTCCAGACGCGATCCGAACGTGGTGATCGTGCGCTCGCCGGCGTCGTCCACGAGCGTCACCGCGGTTCTTGTCGGCCCCGCGCGATGGGTCGCATATACGTGGACACCCAGCTCCCCCAGGCGCGTGACGGTCCGCTGGCCGAGCTCGTCATCGCCCAGGGCGCTCACGAGCGTGGACTCGCCCGCCAGACGGGCCAGCTGCACGGCCGCGACGGCCCCACCCCCCGCGGGCTCCTCGAACGGATCGCGCGCGTGGACCACCTCGCCGGCCTGTGGGACGTGAGGCACGCGCGCGAACCGCACCCACTCCACGTGTCCCACCACCGCGACCCTTGGCCGGTTCGCCTGCATGGGGCGCAGTCTCACACAAGCGTCGCCGGCGGTCGCGGGCTGATGCTCAGTCCCGAGCCCCGAGCCCGGATGTCGGCCGGCGTGTCGAGCCGCCGTCTCAGCGTCCCAGCCTGCGCACCAGCTCGCGGGCGCGCCCACGCAGCTCACCGATGAGCGCGCGCACCTCCTGCAGGCCCGCTCGCAGCTCGGCATCGCCGACCTCGACCGGCAGCATCGAATCCTGCAGCGCCGCCAGCTCTCCGTCGGCCCTGCCGGCGGCGTCCACCGCAGCGTCGATGAATCCCTTGGCGCCCGTCGAGGGAGCGCCCGGGGGCGCCGGCGCGAACGTGCGACCGGGCAGGTCGTGACGGGCGGCGAACTCGGCATAGGTGCGTTGCGCCCTGCCGTAAGCGACCTGCACAGGCCGAAACAGCTCGCTCTCGAGCCGGTCGGCGGTCTGTTCGTCGAGCAGCTCATAGGCCTCGCCGAGGGACGCCAGTGCGACCCCGATCTCCTCGATCCCACGCGCGACGGCGGCGAGCAGCTGCTGTCTTGCATCGGCGGTGGTGTAGGTCATGGGTCCAGGTTATTGCGTACAACGTCAGGCCGGTACCAGGGAGCAGCCCGTGCCCGCGCCGCGTTTTCTCCGACGGCCCGAGGCTCACGCCCAGCTGGAGCGTCTACTAACCTGCTCGGCTGTGAAGGCGGTGATCCTCGCTGGTGGCTTCGGCTCGCGACTGAGCGAGGAGACCGCCGTGCGCCCGAAGCCGATGGTCGAGATCGGCGGCAAGCCGATCCTGTGGCACATCATGAAGATCTATGCCGCCCACGGGATCGAGGAGTTCGTGATCTGCCTCGGCTACAAGGGCTACCTGATCAAGGAGTACTTCGCCAATTACTACCTGCACACGTGCGACGTCTCCTTCGACCTGGCCGGCGGCGACATGGAGGTACACCGCTCGGCGACCGAGCCGTGGAAGGTCACGCTCGTCGATACGGGAGAGGGGACGATGACGGGCGGACGGCTCAAGCGCGTGCTGAGCTACGTGGAGGATCAGGACTTCTGTTTCACCTACGGCGACGGCCTCTCCGACGTGGACATCACCGCGGCGATCGCCTTCCATCGCGAGCAGGGGACGCAGGCGACGGTCACGGCGGTGCAGCCCGCGGGGCGGTTCGGGGCGATCGACGTCGAGGGCGAGCGCGTGAGCGGGTTCGAGGAGAAGCCGCGTGGCGATCGCGCGTGGACCAACGGTGGCTTCTTCGTGCTCTCCCCCGATGTCGCCCGGTACTTGCACGGCGACGACGACCTCGTGTGGGAGCAGCAGCCGATGCGCGCGCTCGCGGCTGACGGCGAGCTGTCAGCCTTTCGCCATGAGGGCTTCTGGCAGCCGATGGACACCCTGCGCGACCGCCGCGAGCTCGAGGAGCTGTGGGATTCAGGCGTTGCCCCATGGCGGACGTGGGCATGAGCGCTGTCGATCCCGACTTCTGGCGTGAGCGGCGCGTGCTGCTCACCGGCCATACGGGCTTCAAGGGCGCCTGGCTGTCGCTGTGGCTCCAATCGCTCGGCGCCCGGGTGACGGGCTTCTCGGTGGATGTGCCTACGCAGCCGTCGCTGTACGAGCTGGCGATGGTCGGGGAGGGCATGGAGAGCATCGCGGGCGACGTGCGCGATCCCGAGGCCCTCGCGGCGGCGGTCGTGGAGGCCGATCCGGAGATCGTCCTCCACATGGCGGCCCAGTCGCTCGTACGCCGCTCGTTCGCCGATCCGCGCCAAACATATGAGACCAACGTGATGGGCACCGTCAATGTGCTAGATGCCGTACGCCTGCATGGAAGCGGCGTGCGTGCAATCGTCAACGTCACCTCCGACAAGTGCTATGAGAACCGCGAGTGGGAGTGGGGCTACCGCGAGCACGAGCCGATGGGGGGCTTCGATCCCTACTCGAGCTCCAAGGGCTGCGCGGAGCTCCTGACGGCCGCCTTCCGCCGCTCGTTCTTCTCGGATGCCGCAGGGCCGCGCCTGGCCTCCGCCCGTGCGGGCAACGTGATCGGCGGCGGAGACTGGGGCGAGGACCGGCTGGTGCCGGACATCATGCGCGCGGCGCTCGCCGGCGAGCGGGTGCGCGTGCGCAACCCGAACTCGATCCGCCCCTGGCAGCACGTGCTCAACCCGCTCAGCGGCTACCTGGTGCTGGCCCAGGCGCTGTGGGATGCGCCGGAGCTGGCGGAGGGCTGGAACTTCGGCCCCGCCGAGGAGGACGTCCGTCCCGTCGGTTGGATCGTCGAGCGAATCGCAGCGCTGTGGCCGGAGGAGCTGCGATCGATCCAAGACGATGGCCCCCACCCGCACGAGGCGCGCTATCTGAAGCTCGACTCTTCCAAGGCGCGCGCACGTCTGCGCTGGCGCCCGGCTCTCGATCTGGAGGCGACGATCGAGAGCATCGTGGACTGGTACCGCGAGCTGCGCGCCGGTGGCGATATGCGTGCGGTGACGCTGGGACAGATCGGGGCGTTCCAATACGCTGCGATCCCGTCATGAGCCAGACCCTCTGTCGATTCTGCGCCGCTCCCGTGCAAGCCGTCTTCGCGGACCTCGGCATGTCGCCGCTGGCGAACTCCTACCTACCGCCCGAGCGGGTCAACAGCATGGAGCCCTTCTACCCGCTGCGCGCGCTCGTCTGCGGGAAGTGCTTTCTAGTGCAGCTGGAGGAGTTCGAGACGCCCGAGCGGATCTTCTCCGATTACGCCTACTTCTCGTCCTACTCCTCGAGTTGGCTCGAGCACAGCCGCCACTACTCCGAGCTGATGATCGAGCGTCTCGGCTTGGGCGAGCAAAGCCATGTGGTGGAGATCGCCTCGAACGACGGCTACCTGCTGCAGTTCTTTCACGAGCGTCAGATTCCCGTGCTCGGGATCGAGCCGGCGGCCAACGTGGCAAAGGTGGCCCTGCAGAAGGGCATACCCACGCTGGTCGAGTTCTTTGGGCAGGAGACCGCTCGATCGCTGGCAGGTGAATCGGCGGCCGATCTGCTGCTGGGCAACAACGTCCTCGCCCACGTCCCCGATCTCAACGACTTCATGGCCGGCATGAAGATCTTGCTCAAGCAGGGAGGCGTGATCACGATGGAGTTCCCCCACCTGATGCGCCTGATCGAGGACAACCAGTGGGACACGATCTATCACGAGCACTTCTCCTACTTCTCGTTTCTGACGGTCAGTCGTGTGTTCGAGGCTCATGGCCTGCGACTGTTCGACGTCGAGGAGTTGCCCACACACGGCGGGTCTCTACGTATCTACGGCTGCCATGCCGACGACGCGGAGAAGCCCGAGACCGATGCAGCCCGCGAGCTGCGCGAGCGCGAGCGCGCGGCCGGCTACGAGCAGCTCGACACCTACCTCGGCTACGGGCGCCGGGTCGAGCAGAACAAGCGCCAGATCTTGCGCTTCCTCATCGATCTCAAGGAACAGGGCCTGCGGGTCGTCGGCTATGGCGCGCCGGCCAAGGGCAACACGCTGCTCAACTACTGTGGCGTGCGCAGCGAATTCATCGACTACACCTGCGACCTGAATCCCCACAAGCAGGGGCACTTCCTACCCGGCAGCCACATTCCGATCCGCTCGCCGGAGGAGATCCGCGAGGACAAGCCCGATGTCGTGCTAATTCTTCCCTGGAATCTCAAGGATGAGATCGTGGAACAGCTCGGTTTCATCCGCGAGTGGGGCGGCCGGTTTGCTACGCGCACGCCGGAGCTGACGCTGATCTCGTGATTGCCGACATTGCTCAGTCGTCCAAGCTGGTCGTAACCGAAGGGTGTGGGTGATGCGGTTCGTCGAGACCCCGCTGCCCGGAGCTTGGGTAATCGAGCTGGAGGAGATCTCCGACGAGCGCGGCTGGTTCGCGCGCACGTTCGACGCCGAGGAGTTCCGTGGGCGGGGTTTGAACCCCGATGTCGTGCAGTGCAACGCCTCGTTCAACCACCGCGCGGGCACCCTGCGTGGCATGCACTATCAGGCCGAGCCACACGGCGAGTCCAAGCTCGTGCGCTGCGTGCGTGGCACGATCTTTGACGTGGTCGTCGACCTGCGCCCCGACTCGCCGACCTATCGCGCCTGGCACGGGGTGCAGCTGAGCGGCGATAACCGCCTCGCGTTCTACATCCCAGCAGGGCTCGCGCACGGCTTTCAAACGCTGACGGGCGACTCAGAGGTGCTCTACCAGATGGGCAACCCCTATGTCCCCGAGGCGGCCCGGGGAGTGCGCTTCGATGATCCGGCGTTTGCGATCGAGTGGCCGGCAGCGGAGGGCGGGCGGATCATCTCCGAGAAGGACGCCTCCTACCCGGATCTCGCGCGCCCGGGTCTGCAGACGTGAGCCGGGTGATGCTCACCGGCGCGACCGGTTTCGTCGGGCGTCACACGCTGACCGCGCTCATCGAAGCCGGCCACGAGGTTCACGCGCTCGCGCGAAGGCGGGGCCTGGAGCTGACTGGAGTCACGTGGCATGAGGTCGACCTGCTGGAAGGCTATGAGGTGGTCGGCGAGGCGAAGCCCGAGATCCTGGTCCATCTCGCCTGGTACGCCGAGCACGGCAAGTTCTGGTCATCCCCGGAGAACGTCCGCTGGGTCGAGGCGTCGCTTGCCCTGTTGCGCGCCTTTGCGGCCGCCGGTGGGCGGCGGGCGGTGATGGCTGGCACATGCGCCGAGTACGAATGGTCGCGTGAGGTCTATCCCGAGGATGCGCCCCGGTGCCCCGCCACCCTCTACGGCGCGGCCAAGCATGGCCTGCACACGGTCGCGGCGGCGTACGCCGAGCAGGCCGGTCTAGCGCTGGCCTGGGCGCGGCTGTTCTTCCTCTACGGACCCCACGAGGACCCGGATCGCTTCATCCCCTCGCTCGTCCTCCCGCTCCTGCGCGGGGAGCCCGCGCCGATGACCGACGGAACCCAGCGCCGCGACTTCCTGCACACGGCCGACGCCGGCGCGGCACTGGCGGCGCTGGCCGGCAGCCAGGTGACAGGCGCGATCAACATTGCAAGCGGCGAGGATGTCGCTCTGTGCGATGTCGGCGAGAGGCTCGCGCGGCTCGCGGGCGGGCCGGAGCTGCTCGATCTGGGCGCACTGGATCGGCGCGAGGACGATCCGCCCTCGATCGTGGCCGACGTGGGTCGTCTGCGCGACGAGCTCGGTTGGCAGCCGCGCATCGGTCTCGACGACGGCCTGCGTGAGACATTCCAGTGGTGGCGGGAGAGGACTGACCGCCCGAGCTGACCGGCACGGCGGGTCCAGTCAGGCTGTCAGCAGTCCGGCGTCCGCCGTCCGGTCGGACGGGAAGGGGCTCGTGGCAAGTACATGAGCGAGCTTCTCCTTGCCCAGCGGTTCGCCCGGGCCAGCGCCCACCCGGCACAGGCAGACGATGTTGAAGGGCGGCTCTGCCCGCACCCCAAGGACGTCGAGCCCGGCTGCATGGCACGTCTCCACCGCGCTGGGCGTGTTGAAGACGTGGTGGTGGATCGCACGGCTGGACAGGTTCTCGCGGCAGCGCTGCTCGAACGCCGCTCGGCTCGACGAGCCGGGGTCCCGCTCGATGTCGTGCAGCTCAAGCACCTCGTTGAGGTGGGTGAGATCGTCCTCGCCGACCGCGTTTGCCTGATCGGCACGCATGTGCTCCACGGTCGTGACCGGCCGGCGGTGATCGAAGGTCTCGTCGCGATGGGGGAGGACGAGCAGCAGGTGGCCCCCGTCGCGTACCGCCCGCTGCCATTCGGCCAGTGCCCCAAGTGGGTCGGCCAGGTGCTCCAGCACGTGCGAGGCGAGCACGGCGTCGTAGTTGTCGTCGGCGATCGCGTCGAGCCGACCCGCCTCGCCGATGATGCGCCGTCGCGGCTCGATGCCGACCTGGTTACCGGACCAGAGTGTCTGATCGGCGTAGTCGAGCGTGTCGAGGGCCGCGAGCCGGGAGTAGACGGGGCAGACGCCCAGGCGGCCGAACAGCGAGCTAGAGGGTTGATGTGGGTTGAAGGGGGTTGGGAGACAGGAGAATGAGCAATGAGTGACACTATAGTATTAATATGAAGGGGTGGAAGGGGTGAGGGGTGGAAGTGGGAAGGAAATGTTGTTATAAAAAAATAACTGTGTATAGCGATGGTGATACCGAGGTTTAAAACTATGTACAAGACCCACCGTCTTTATCGCGCGCGCCCGCCATCGATCTGCACGACTGCCCCACTCCGGCGGAAGGCGCAACCCACATCAAGCCTCTAGGGCCGCCCGGCTCGAGCGCGACGGCTCCCCGCAGGGCATCGGCCATCGCCGTCAGGGCGGGATCGCGGCGGGCCGCCTGCCACTCCATGCGCAGGCGGGCGAGGACTCCTCGTGCGGTCATCGAGCGCTCGCGCCGGAACCGCGCCGCCCGCACATCCCGCCAAACCGCCCCCGGCAGCCTCGCGACGTGACGCTAACTATCACGCCGTGGTTTTAGCATCACCGACCATCGGAACACCACACCCTCCATCCCACGCGCCCGACGACGGAGTCGAATCGGTTGCGACGTCGCTTCCAGGGCCCGTCGAGGAGTCCGAGATCGCGGCCGAGGAGTCGTCCGAGTATGAGCATTTCGCCGTCGCCCTCGAGGGGACCCAGCCGCCGGTCGACGTGCTCTCGACCTCCTCAGCGGGCCCCGCCGCCGTGCGCGGCGGCGCGATGCGGGTCGGGGGCTACATCGTTGGAGCGCTAGTCAGCGTCCTGGGCGCCGCGCTCCTGTTCCGGCATCTCGGTGTGAAGGACACCGGTCGCTACGTGACCGCCCTGTCCCTAGTGGCGATCGTCGCCGCGATCTCAGACCTGGGACTGACCAGCGTCGGGGTGCGCGAGCTCTCGCGCACGCCCCCTGACGAGCGCTGGCCGCTCGCCCGCGATCTGCTCGGCCTGCGCCTGACCCTGACGGTCATCGGCGGCCTGCTCGTGATCGCCATCGCGTGGGTCGCCTACTCCGCCACGCTTGCCGCCGGCGTGGCGCTCGCCTGTCTGGGGCTCGCGCTTCAGGCCACCCAGGACAACCTCGCGCTGCCGCTGACGATTGAGCTGCGCCTCGGCCGGGTGTCCGCTCTGGACCTGACCCGCCAGCTGTTGACGACGATCCTGACGGTAGTGCTCGTGTTCGCGGGAGCGACGCTCGTCGTGTTCCTGGGGATGTCGATTCCCGTCGGCGTGGTCGTGCTGCTGTTGACGGCCAGGCTGGTGCGTGGCGTGCGAGCGATCTCGCCGACGTTCAGCTGGAGTCGCTGGCATCGGTTCACCCGGGCGATGCTGCCCTACTCCGCGGCGACGGCAGCCGCGGCCCTGTACCTGCGGGTCGCGATCCTGCTGCTGTCGGTGCTCGCGAGCGCCACCGAGCTCGGCTACTTCAGCGTCTCTTACCGGATCATCGAAGTCCTGACGCTGCTCCCCGCATTGCTCGTCGGCTCGGCCTTTCCGATCCTGGCGCACGCCGCCAAGGATGACCATGAGCGGCTCGGATACGCCCTCGGCCGGCTGTTCGACGCGACCGCGATCGTCGGCGCGTGGGTGGCCGTCTCGATCGCCGTCGGTGCGCCGCTGGCGATCAGGATCGTCGGCGGGCCCAAATTCGCCCCCGCCGATTCAGTGCTCGCCTTTCAGGGCGTCAGCCTCGGCGCAATGTTCGTGACCTTCGTCTGGGGCTACGCGCTCCTCAGCCTCGGGCTGTACCGCACGATCTTGATCCTGACCCTCTCGGGGCTCGTCGTGAACGCGATGCTGGTGGCTCCGCTGTCGCTCCTGGATGGAGCCCAGGGTGCCGCGATCGGCACCGGCGTGACTGAGCTAATGATGGCGGTGGCGCAATGCATCGCGGTCGTCAGGACTCGTCCCGCCCTGCGACCCTCGCTGCGGGTGCTGCCTCCCGTGGCGGTGGCCGGCGCGCTCGGGCTCGCGCCGCTGTTGCTGACCGGCATCCCCACGATTGCGCGCCTGTGCCTGTCGACCGTGGCGTTTGCGACCGTGCTGCTCGTGACCCGCGCGTTTCCCGTCGAGCTGTTCGATCTGCTGCCGCCGTTCCTCAGGGATCGCGTTCCCAGGGCGTGGGGGCGCGCTTGACCGCGGTCGTGCATCTGGTGTGGGGTCCGCTGGGGACCGCGCCGCTCACCCGCTTCCTGGACTCCTACCGCCGCCACCCGGCCGGTTTGGAGCACGAGCTGGTGATGCTGCTCAACAACGTCGACAAGCGTCAGCGCGACGAAGTTGTGAGCGCGCTCGACGGGTTCGACCATCACCTGCTCGCGCTGGAGCGACCGGTGCAGGATCTCGCCGCCTACCTCTTTGCGGCCGAGCAGCTCGAACACGAGCGCCTGTGCTTCCTGAACTCCTACAGCGAGCTGCTCGCTCCGGAGTGGCTGGCGAAGCTGGCGAATGCCCTGGAGTTTCCCGGCGCGGGGATCGTGGGCGCCAGCGGCTCCTGGGCGAGCCTGCGCTCGGCGACGCTCAACGCCCTGTTTCTGCCCAATGCCTACCGCGGCGTGATCCCTCCGCGCCGGGTCGCGCGGGTTCAGGTCCGGGAGATGGCGGTCGAGCTCGACCGCGAACGGGTCGCCGATGAGCACGCCGGCGACGGCCCGCCGTCGGAGACACCGACGACATTGCGCCGGCGTCTCGCCGAGGGGCTGGGACCGGCGCTGCGCACGCTGCCGACGATGCCCGGACAGGTGGTGCGCTTCGAGGGCTTCCCCAACGCGCACATGCGCACCAACGCCTTCATGGCTTCTCGCCGGACCCTGATCGACATTAGACGCGACGGGATCGAGAGCAAGATGGATGCCTACCTGCTCGAGAGTGGTCGCAACAGCCTCACCCGGCAGATCCAACGGCAGGGCCTACGGGCGTTGGTGGTCGACAGTGAGGGGACGAGCTTCGAGGAGAACCACTGGGCCCGCAGCCGCACGCTCTGGCAGGGAGATCAAGAGCTGCTGCTGGTGGCTGATAACCAGACCCGCATCTACGCCCGCGGCAGCTTGGAGCGCAGGCGCCTGCTCTCGGGCTTCGCCTGGGGTAGACAGGCCGAAGCGGGTCCGCCCCTGGTCAAATCAGGCGGATGAGCAGCTCTGCGACGGGGCTGCCCGGGACGCCGATCCGATGAGTGCGGTTGCACTCGTTTACCTCGCCTGGGCGCCGCTCGGCCCCGGGCCGCTGCGCAGCTTCCTGCGCTCCTACCACGAGCATCCGAGCGGGGAGGATCACGAGCTCGTGATCCTGCTGAACGGGGCAGGCGCGGGCGGTCCGGGTGAGCGGGAGTTGGCGATGTTGCTGGCCGAAATGTCCGGAACCCAACATAGGCTGCTTGAGCTGGAGCGCCCCCTGCTCGACCTGGCGGCATACGGCGAGGCAGCCCGCCGGCTCGATCAGGAACGCCTCTGCTTCGTGAACTCCTACTCCACGATCCTCTTCGACGGATGGCTCGGGCTGCTGGTGCGGGCGCTTGCCGAACCAGGAGTCGGGCTGGCTGGCGCGACGGGGAGCTGGGAGAGCCAGGCCGATTGGGTTCGGGGACGCATGCGGCACTGGCCCCAGCAGCTGGCCGGGCTGCGGGCGGCGCGTCGCGACTACCCGCGCTTCCCCAACCCCCACCTGCGCAGCAACGCCTTCATCGCCCAGCGCTCCAGCTTGCTGGAGATGGGTCTCGAGGGCGTTCGTGACAAGCGCGGCGCCTATGTGCTCGAGAGCGGTCACCGGAGCATCACGCGCCGGGTCGAGGAGGCGGGCCTGAGGGTGGTCGTGGTCGGCCGCGACTCACGGGCGTACGACGTCGAGCATTGGCCGGCCAGCCGTACCTTCCGCAGCGGCGACCAGGAGAACCTGATCGTCGCGGACAACCAGACGCGGGACTACCAGCGAGCTTCGGCGATGCTGCGCCGTCGCCTTGCCCGGGCGAGTTGGGGCGACGCTGCATTCACATCGTGAGCCTGCCGATGCCATGCGCGTCGCGCGCGGGCACATGTATCTCGCCTCAGCGCCGTGTCCCGCCGCGCCGCAGCGCCAGCGACTCGCGCAGCGTGATGGTTCCGTCGATCGCCTCCTCCGGCGGTCGCGGCAGTGGCTCCATGCCGGCCGCTGAGCGCCAGCCGGCGAGCCGTCCCCGCAGCGCCACCAGGTCGCGGGACAGCACGGCGTCGCTCGTCACGACCAGCGCCTCGGTGAAGAGCGCCCGCGCGGCGTGGCGGCCCCGCAGCACGCGGTAGCGGCGCATCAGATAGCCGCGACTGAACCCGGCAAGCCGCCGCTGTCGGACCGAGCCCCGTCCAAAGGTCGCCGAGCCGAGGTGAACGCCCACGGCCTCCGGTGCGCAGGCCGTCTGCCAGCCGGCGGCCCGCAGCCGCCAGGCGAGGTCGAGGATCTCCATGTACGCCGTGATCGACTCGTCGAGCCCCCCGACCTGCTGCCAGGCCGCTCGCCGGTACGCGGCGGCCGTGCCCTCGGGACCCGTCAGCACGGGGCGCTGCTCCCCGGCCCGCCCCGGTGCCAGTCCCTGCAACCGGGCGAAGCCCGCGAGGGTAGGGTCGGTCGTGACGCCCACGCTGTCGATCGCATGCTCGCCCGGCGTGAGCATCACCGACGCGACCGAGCCGACGCGCTCATCGGACTGCAACGGCTCGATCACGCGCTCAAGAAAGTCCGGGCGCAGATCGACGTCGTTGTT
This sequence comes from uncultured Solirubrobacterales bacterium, assembly GCA_963749285.1. Taxonomy (GTDB): domain Bacteria; phylum Actinomycetota; class Thermoleophilia; order Solirubrobacterales; family Solirubrobacteraceae; genus Palsa-744. The sequence goes on from CAVVMD010000003.1 coordinate 793,411, forward strand.
CAGCAGCACCACGTGCTCGCCCTCGCCGGCCGCCACGCCCAGGTTGACGGCCTTCGTGAATGGGTGGTTGTGGTCGAGCGCGACGACCGTCACAAGCGGCCAGTCGCGCCGCAGCGACTCGCGCGTCCGATCGGTCGAGCCGTTGTCGACGACGATTACCCTGTGGGGGAGCGTCTGCGCGGCGAGGTGGTTCAGGCAGCTGGCGGTCAGCTCCCAGTGGTTGTAGGCGGGTACGACGACGTCGATCGAGTTGGCCACGGCGGCGGGCTAGCGCAGGACGAGGCCCTGCCCCGTGGGCAGCGCCAGGATGCTGAACCCGAGCTCCTCGCTCAGCCGGTCCGCTGCCTCGCGCTGGGCCTCGAAGCCGTCGTAGCCGTAGTCGTCGAAGATCATCGGCGCGCCGGGGGTCAGCCGCGGCCAGAAGTGCCGGACGGCCGCCTCCTCGGCGGCGGGGTGGTTGAAATCGACGTGCAGGAACGCGACGGGCTGAGTGTCGAGCAGCGTGTCGGGGACCTTGCCGACGACCAGCTGCACCCCGGGCCACTCGGTGAAGTTGCGAGCGACCGGAACCGGTCCGGCGGCGTAGACCGGCTCAGCCGGTCCAGACTGGGACTGCTCGCCCCGCTCGTCGGGGAATGTGGGCAGGAAGGTGTCGTAGAGGTAGAAGGGCCGGTCGCCCCAGTCGAGGTACTGGCAGATCGCCGAAGCCATGAAGCCGCGACCCGTCCCGCACTCCACAAACGCCCCGTCGAGGCCGGCAGCCCGCTGTGCCGCCCAGAGGATCGTGTGGACCCGCCAGCGTACGCAGTAGTCGGCGCCGGTGGCCTGCATGGCGCGCCGATAGGCGGCCGCGAACCGCGGATCTTCGACGAAGCTGTGGCCGTGGTAGGTCCACAGGCCGTCTTCGGCGTAGAAGGGTGCGTCGTTGCGAGGGACCAGCTCCAGGCGCCGCTCCGTCCATGGGTTGCGATTGAACAGATCGACCGCAGCGTTCAGCGATCTGCCCAGCAACAGCGGCTTGTTCACGTGTGCAACCTTAGATGATTGTCTTACGGGCTCGGGCATCGCCCGCGGAGGACGCGGTGGATAGCCTTGTTCGCCTGCCTGTACCCCCTCCCCACATCGGCCTGAACCTGATCTTCCTCGTTCCCGGCGAGACCGGGGGCATGGAGGTCGCCGCGCGGGAGCTGATCCCGGCGCTGCTCGACGAGGCACCCGGAGGGATGCGCTTCACCGCGTTCATCAATCGCGAGGCCGCGGCCGCGAAAGACGGGCCGTGGGGCGAGCTTCTCCCTGCCGTCACCGTGCCTGTGAATGCCCGCAACCGCGTGCAGTGGGTGCTCGGGGAGCAGGCTCTGCTGCCACCCGCGGCGATGCGTGCGGGCGTCGATCTCGTGCACAGCCTCGCGAGCACCGCGCCGCTGTGGGGTCGTTTCCGCAGGGTCGTGACCGTCCACGACCTGATCTACGCGCGCTTTCCCGAGGCGCACGCGGGCATCCGCGACAAGGGCATGAAAGTGCTCGTGCCCCAGGCGGCGCGCCGCTCCGACAGGGTGATCGCCGATTCGCAGAGCACACGCGACGATCTCGTCGGAATGCTTGGCGTGCGAGCCGACTTGATCGACGTGGTGCCGCTCGGGCTGGGCGCTGTGCGGCGCACGGCGCCGATGCAGGAGCGCGAGGTGCGTGCGCGCTTTGATCTCGGTGAGCGCCGCGTGCTACTGAGCCTGTCCGCCAAGCGCCCCCACAAGAACCTGCTCGCGCTGATCGACGCGCTCGCGCGGATTCCCTCCGAGGGCCGTCCCGTGCTCGTGCTTCCTGGCTATCCCACCGCGCACGAGGCCGAGCTGCGCGAGCGCGCGGTGAGCGAGGGTGTCGCCGACGACGTGCGCTTCCCGGCGTGGGTCTCCGCCGAGGAGCTCGAGGGCCTGTGGGGGCTCGCTGAGGCGTTTGTGTTTCCGTCGCTGTACGAGGGCTTCGGGCTGCCCGTGCTCGAGGCGATGGCGCGCGGGGTGCCGGTCGCGTGCTCGAATGCCTCCTCGCTGCCGGAGATTGCGGGCGACGCCGCGCTGCTGTTCGATCCGTGCGAGGAGCATGCGATCGCCGCGGCGATCCAGACGTTGCTCTCCCGGGACGACGCTGCACGCGCACGTGCACGCGCGCGTGGCCTTGACCGTGCGGCGCAGTTCACCTGGGAGCGCGCCGCACGTGCCACGCTTGCGAGCTATCGCCGTACGCTCGGCGAACGCTGAGAGGTGGTCGAGCTGAGCGCGAAGCCGCCCAAGTCGCTCGACCTGCGCTGCCGATATCTTCCCGGCGCAATGCTCTATCACCGTGGCAGCCGCGCCACGCCCGGGCGCGGCATGAGACAGACGCGATGATCGGTTTGGTCCACCTCGTCTCGGCGCCCCTCGGCTCGGGCCCCGTACGGGAGTTCCTGCGCTCCTACCACGACCATCCTCCCGGGGCCGAACACGAGCTCGTGATCGTGCTCAACGGAGCCCAGCCGCAGGGCGCCGGCGGCACGCGCAACACGGGCGCAGGCAACGCCGGCGGAGCGCTCTCGCGCGAGACCCTGCTCGCGGAGCTGGGCGAGACCAAGCACCGCCTGATCGTCCTCGATCGTCCCGTGCCCGATCTCGCGGCCTACGGCCTGGCCGCGCGCGAGCTCTCCCAGGCGCGCCTGTGCTTCACGAACTCCCGCAGCGTCGCTCTCACCGACCGCTGGCTGTCGATGCTCACGCGGGCTCTCGATGAGCCTAACGTCGGGCTCGCCGGCGCCACCGCCAGCTGGGAGACCCAGGCCCGCTGGATCCGTGGCAGGGCTCGTTACTGGCCCTACCAGCTCGCCCGGTTACGCCGCGCGCGCCGTGAATATCCGCACTTCCCCAACCCCCATATCCGCACCACGTCGTTCATGTTGGCGCGGGAGCTCGTGCTGGCGTTGAAGCTCCATGAGGTCAGCGACAAGCGCGACGCCCATCTGCTCGAGAGCGGCCGTCGCAGCATCACCCGCCAGATCCAAGATCGCGCGATGCGCGCGGTGGTCGTGGGGTGCGACGGGCGTGTGTACGGCATCAAGAACTGGGCCGTCTCCCGTACGTATCGCAGCGGAGGGCAGGACAACCTGCTCGTCGCCGACAGCGGCACACGCGACTGGCAGTTGGCCTCCCCGCGCCTGAAACGACGACTCTCGCACGATGCGTGGGGCGAGTACTACGTGGGGCCGGGCGGGACGGGAGCGGACGGCAGCCAACTGCTGCGGTGACCGGCGCCGACAGCGGTGGCAAGTGGACTGGCTACTGCGTCTCCCATCAAACAACGACCTCTCATCTCTCAGCTCTGCTCGCATAGCTCGCCAGCACGGTCCGCAGCGAGCTCTCGAGCGCGAGCTCGTGCGCGTGCGCGGCAAACCAGCGCGCGGTGCTCTCGCGCAGGGCTGTCCCGGCTTCGTGGACGCGCACGATCGCCTCGGCGATCGCCACCGAGTCTGAGCTCAGGCACACAAAGCCGTTGACGCCCTCCTCGATCAGCTCGACCGCCGCGTTGTCCGGACCCGCAACGACGATGCTGGGCGTTCCGCGCGCGGCCGCCTCGACGACGACCATGCCGTAGCCCTCGCGTACGGACGGCAGCAGCAGGCACATGGCGCGGCGCATCTCCGCGTCGACGATCTCCGCCGCGGCGAAGCCCGGGGCCGAGACGACTTCGCCCAGGTCGTGCTCGACGATCGCCTCGCGCACCGCCTCACGCTCGGGTCCGTCACCGAGGATCACGCCCCGCAACCCCTCGATCCTGCCCCGCGCGAGCGCGATCGCCGCCACCGCGAGTGGGGCCTGCTTCTCCGGGATCAGCCGCGCTGCGAACAGCACGATGTCGTCCGCCTGCCCGGGCGCCACTGGCTCGACGGTCCCGGTGTAGAGCCCGCGCAGCACCGTCACCTTCCCCCGCAGCCCCTCCTCGCGCAAGCGCTGGGCGTGCAACCGCGAAAAGCAGAACGCGCGCTGGCGCACACGGGCGCAGATGCGCTGCACGAGCGCGCCCACACGCCCGCCCGCGCCGCCGAGATATTCGCGCCAGTAGGAGTCGCTCCAGACCTCGAACCAGTCGACCGTGAGCTCGTAGCGCCCGAGCGGGCGAACCGCCGCCGCGGCGAGCAGCGAAAAGTACGGGAACGCGCACGCGTGCACCACGTCGTAGCGCCTGCCCCGCACCAGCAGGTGCGCGAGAACGCCCAGCCCGAACACGAGTGGCGGCAGGATCCGCCGCCGGCCGTCGTCGGTGTACAGGCCCATGCGCGGACCCACGCTCAGGACCCGCGCGCGACCGCCGGCCAGCTCGGGCGTCTCGCCACGATCCCACTGGCGCAGCGTCAGGTAGGTGACCTCGTGCCCGTCGCGCGCGAGACGCTCGGCGAGGTTCCGGTACCAGCGCTCGCCCCCACCGACCGTGTGGGGGAACAGGCAGTCGTATACGACGCAGATGCGCATGTCCGCAAGCATGCCGCAGGGCGGGTTGTTGGGCGTTCCGGGCTGCGCATGGCGAATAAAAGCTGATGTTGGAGGGGTCGCGCATGCGCGACCCCTCCCGCCTGCGCATGCGCAGGCGGCGAACCCGTACATGTACGGGTTCGTGGCAGGGCCGCATGCGGCCCTGCCCTCCGTGGCGCATGCGCCACGGAGACATCGTTCAGATAGCATCGATCTCCGTACCAGCGCCACTTTCCGCCTTGGCGCGCGTTATAACCGGATAGCTCACCGCACACGCCCGCCGCCACGGCGCGGGGTCTGGAGAGCCGAGAGCCGATGAGCACACTCGCCCAGACAACCACTCCGCCCGCGTCCGACCCCCGCGACGCGGATACGCCGCTGGTGTCGGTCGTGATCCCGTGCCTGAACGAGGCCGAGAACATCGAGTCCTGCGTGGCCGCCGCGCTGGAGGCGATCGAGCGCATGGGGGTGCACGGCGAGGTCGTGGTCGCCGACAACAACTCCGAGGACGACTCCGCGCGCCTGGCCGAGCAGGCGGGCGCGCGCGTGGTGATCGAACGCAGGCGCGGCTACGGCAGCGCCTACCTGGCTGGGTTCGCGGCGTCGACGGGTCGGTACATCGTGATGGCGGACGCCGATCTGACATACGACTTCGAGGAGATCCCCCGCTTCGTCGCGGCGCTGCAGGACGGCGCGGAGATGGCGATCGGCGACCGCATGGACAACATCCAGCCGGGCGCGATGCCGTGGCTGCATCGCTACATCGGCAATCCGATCCTCACGGGGCTGCTCAACCTGTTCTTCCGCACCGGCATCAGCGACGCCCACTGCGGCATGCGCGCTGTGCGCCGCGAGGTGCTGGCCCGGCTTGACCTGCGCACGACCGGCATGGAGTTCGCCTCGGAGATGGTCATCAGGGCCTCGAAGGAGAACCTGCGGATCGCCGAGTTTCCGATCGAATACCACCCGCGCGGGGGCGAGTCCAAGCTGTCGAGCTTTCGCGACGGCTGGCGTCATCTGCGCTTTTTGCTCGTGCACAGCCCCAACCATCTGTTCATCCTGCCCGGTGCGGTGCTCGCCGGCCTGGGTACGCTGATCGTCGTGTTCGTCGGCGCCGGCCTTGACTTCTTCGGGCGCGCCTGGGGAGTGCACGCGCTGATCGGCGGCGCGCTGCTGATGATCGTCGGCACCCAGGTGCTCGCCCTGGGCCTGTGTGCGCATGCCTATGGCACTTACTTCATGGGCGAGCAGGACCCGTGGTTCGACCGCATGCGCGGGCGCTTTCGCCTCGAGCACGGCCTGCTCCTCGGGGGCCTGTTCTCGCTCGTCGGGGTGGTCCTGGGCGGGCTGATCGTGGCGACCTGGATCGCGCACGGTTTCGGCTCGCTGGCTGACGAACGCCTGGCCGTGATCGCCGCCTCGCTGCTGATCGTCGGCATCCAGATCTTTTTCTCCTCCTTCCTGCTGTCGATCCTCGGTCTTCGCCGTCGCTAGCGCTGTGCGGCCGCTGCGCCGGATCCCGGCGGTCGTGTTCGCCGGCGATCGCCGTGTCTGGAAGGCTGCGGCCCTCGCCGCCGTGCCGCTGCTGGCGCTGACCGCGTTCTACTGCCTGCGCCCGCGGTTCTACTACACGGGGACGGACTCGGTCGACGAAACGACATATTTCTCGCAGGCTCCCGCGGGAACGCCGACCTGCACGCCCTCCGTCCTGGAACTGCCAGCCGGAACGGCGATCGTGCGCCTGCGAACGCGCTCTCCCACGCGCGAGCGTCCGTCGCTGCGCCTGATGCTGCAAGTGGGTGCTCACACGATCTACTCCGATCTGTCCCCGCTGCATGTGCAGCCGGATCGGATTAGCAACGCCGACTTCCAGATCCCCAGGACGCCCGCTCGCCCGGCCGCGAGGATCGCCTCGCTATGCGTCCAGGCGACCGCGGGCGCGATCGAATGGGTGGGCGCGGGCGTGCCTTCGATCGTCTCCCAATCCGCGACCGTAAACGGAGCGCCGCTGCCGGCGCAGCTGGCGGTCTGGTTCATGCCGCCCGCGGGGTCGCGACGCAGCTATGTGCAGGAAGCCGGCGCCATCTTTCAGCGCGCCGCGCTGTTCCGGCCGGGCATCGTCGGCGCCTGGACCTATCCCGTCCTGCTGTTCCTCGTGCTGCCAGCGATCGCAGTGCTCGCGCTGCGCTGTCTCGCGCTGGCGCTCGCCCGCAGCGGATGGAGCGTGCGCAGAGCGGGCGCGTGGCTGTTCGCGATCGCCGCGCTCAACTTCGCCTGCTGGGCGCTGATCACGCCGGCATTCCAGGCGCCCGACGAGGTCGACCACTTCGCGTATGTCCAGTCGGTGGTCGAACGCGGCGAGGGCCCCAGCACCGACGCCGCCGTACCGATCGACCGGTGGTCGAACTCGGAGAGCCTGGCCCTGGAAGCCGTCGACTTCCTCACCGATCACGAGATCGACGACACGCGCCTGCCCTGGACCGCGCATGCGCAGGAGCGCTACCGCGAGCTGGACGCGATCCAGCATCCGGCGGCCAACAACGGGGGCGGGTTCTCGACCTCGGCCACGCACGGCCCGCTCTACTACCTTGCTCTGGCGCCCGGCTATCTGCTTGCGCGGCACGGCACGGCGTTCTCGCAGCTCACGCTGATGCGCCTGACCTCGGCGCTGCTCGGCGCGCTGGCGGCGCTGTTCGCCTTCCTGATCGCTCGCGAGCTGGCGCCCGGCCGTCCATGGCTGGCGGTGCTCGCGGGGCTGCTCGTCGTGTATGAGCCGATGTACGGGTTCATCTCGGGCGCCGTCAACAACGACGTAGGGGTGAACGCGGCGGGCGCGGCGGTCGCGTTCCTGCTGATCCGCCTGCTCCGGCGCGGCCCGACGGTCGCCTGGGGGCTGATCGCGGGTGTGACCCTCCTCGCGCTTCCGCTCATCAAGGAGACCGGCCTGTCGCTGTATCCGGTGGCCGCGCTCGTGCTGCTGGCAGCGCTCTGGCGCTATCACAGTCGTTCCGATCTGCCCGGCTGGATCGCTCTGATTCTCGGCGCGATCCTGATGGACGAGCTCTCGGTGCACGTGCTGAGCAGCCTGCAGCCCCCGGCCGCCGCGAACGGATTCTCCGCGATCGGCTCGAACACCTCGGCGGCCAGCGAAGCGCTGCATCACATCCCTGAATTCCTCTCCTTTCTGTGGCAGCTCTTCTTGCCGCGACTGCCGGGCATGGCGCAGCATTTCTCGGTGTCCGGGAATCCGGCGGACGTGATCTTCGTCAAGCGCGGCTGGGGCGCTTTTGGCTGGTATGACGTGTTCTTCTCACATTGGGTCTATGTCGTGATCGCCCTCGCGATGCTTCTGAGCATCCCGCTCGGCGTGCTGGGGGCAGGCCGCGAGTGGACTTGGATCCGGCGCAACTGGATCGAGACCCTGACCGTGGTGCTTATACCGGTGGCGGTGATCGCGGGCTTTGAGGCCGCCTACTACAGTCCCGGGGTGCAGACTGTGATTCCCACGTTTGGCCGCTATGTATTTCCGGCGATCGCGCCGCTGGCGGTAATGGTGGTGGGAGCTCTGCACGGGTTTGGGCGACGCAATATGTTGTATTGCGGTGTCGCGCTGCTCGTCGCGATGATCGCTCTCAGCTACAGCGCCCAGCTGCTGACGCTGACCTCTTTCTATGCTTGACCGACAGACATCACTTCGGTGCGCGAGCCCGGGGCTCCAGGCGGCCCGCGCCCTCTCCGGTAGACGAGCCGCGCGGTGAGCAGCTACCTGATCGCCGTGATCGGCGCGCCTGTGGTCATGTGGTTGAGCAGCCTGGGCTGCGGACTTGCGCTCGAGCGGCTGCTGGGAGTGCGTCTGTCCAATGCGCTGCTGCTGGCGCTCGGACTGTGCGTGTCGATCGTCGTGATCTTCCCGGGGTATGCAGCCGGCGCGGGGGATGGTCTGGCGATCGCGTTGCTGGTCGCGGTCGCGCTCGCCGGACTCGTGTTCGCTCAGGAGGGGCTGCGCGCGCGCCTGAACCCGGGCTGGCCGGGGGTCGCGGGCCTGGCGGCCTATGTCCTGTACATGCTGCCGGTGATCGCCTACGGCCACTGGACATGGTCGGGCTATGACTTCGTCAACGACTCGGCGTTTGAGATGCTGCTGGCCGAGCACCTGAAGGGATTCGGCGCCACGCTCGGCGCCATTCCCCAGAGCACCGACCGCGAATTCCTCAAAGAGTATCTGGGCACCGGCTATCCGCTGGGCTCGCAGGCGCTGCTGGGCACGTTCAGCGGCCTGACCAGGACCTCGGTGGCCGTCCTGTATCAGGGCTACATCTCGAGCCTCGCGGCGGTCGCCGCGATCGCCCTGGCCACGATCACCCGGCGCGTGCTGTCACCGCGCCGCGCCGCGCTGGTGGCGTTCGTGGCGATCTCCGCCAACCTCACCTACCAGTATGCGTTGCAGGGCGGGATCAAGGAGATCGCCCTGCTGGCGACCGTGTGCGCGGCGGTGGCGCTCGCGCGGGAGACCGTCAACCTCGAGCGGCCCTATGCGGGCGCCGTGCTGGTGGCCGTCGCCGCCGCGGCTGCGCTGGCCGTGTACGACGCCGTGGCCGTTCCCTTTCTCGGCGCGCTCGTGCTGTTCATGGTCGTGGGCGCGCTGCTGATGCATCGCGGATGGCATCCCCGGCGCTGGGTGCGGCGCTGGGCCGGACCGCTCGCGGCGGGCGTGGGGCTGACCGCGCTGCTGGCGATTCCCTCGCTGGGCACGTTCGCGACGTTCTTCAACGTCGCCCAGACCGGTCAGGGCTCATCGGGGGTGGGCGCGACTCAGTTCGGCCAGCTGTTGCGCGCGCTGCCGCTCAGTCAGGTGAGCGGGGTCTGGCTCGCCGGTGAATATCGCCTGCCGGTCATTCCCGAACCCGCCGCGATGTTGACGGTGATCGCGACCGTGGCGCTCCTGGCCCTGCTGATCCCCGGCGTCATCTGGACTCTGTGGCGCCGTGAGACCGGTCCGCTGCTGCTGGTGGGGACGATGGGGCTGGTGCTGCTGATCGTCTTCCCGAGAGTCAGCCCGTATGGGCAGGGCAAGCTGCTGGCGATCGCGAGTCCGGCGGTGGTCCTGGTGGCGCTGGCGGCGCTGGCGAGCGTACGCGGGCGCCTAGCGCCGGTGGCGCTACTGGCCGGGTGCGGGCTGGCGCTGGCGATCTGGGCCTCGGATCTGCTCGCCTACGGCTATGACCGTGTCGCACCGACTGGTCGTATCGAAGCGGTCGAACAGACAGGCGATCACTTCAAGGGCGAAGGCCCCGTGCTGTGGAACGAGTTCGAAGAGTACGCCAAGGTCTTTGCGGGCGCCGCCCGCGTCTACTCGCCGTTTGAGGCGCTCACGCCGCAGCAGGTGCAGCTGCGCTCGCCGACGTACTTCTACGGGCACAGCTTCGACCTCGACCAGGAGCTGTTCTCGTTCGTGGAGGCCTACCCGATCATCGTCACGCGCCGCTCGCCCGCGGCCAGCCGCCCGCCAGCCAACTACCGGCTGGTCTACCAGAACGCGTACTACCTGGGCTGGCGCCGGCAATCCAGCCCGCAGGTGCTGCGCCATCTGCCCGAGCAGCAGCTCTACTCCGCTGCGGCCACGGTGACGTGTCCCGCCCTTCAGAAGCTCGTCACGGGCGCGCCGTCCGGCACGGAGCTGGTTGTGGCCAAGGCGCCGCGGCTGCAGTGGTTCGAACCGCTGTACTCGCCGGATCGCCCTTTCGGCTGGGGGATGGTCCCCGACCAAGCCGGTGCGATCGTCGCGAATACCCCAGGTCACGCCGGCGGTGTGCTGAGGGTTCCCGCGAGTGGTCGTTACGCAGTGTGGGTGCAGGGAGACTTCCCGCGCTCGATCCAGGTCTCGGTGGACGGCCTCCTCGTCGGCTCGGTGTCGGGCTCGAATACACCGAACCAGTGGTTGCAGGCGGCGTCCATGTACCTGCGCGCGGGACCGCACCAGGTCAGGGTCGTGAAGGCCGCGGGGCGCCGTCATTTCGGCCCGCAGCAATGGGGCATAGGCGTCATCGGCGCCGTCGCCTTCCAGCCCGAGACAGCAGAGCGCCTGCAAACGCTGCCGCTGAGTCGCTGGCGGAGCCTGTGTGGGACCCAGGCCGACTGGGTCGAGCTCGTGCGCCCATGAGAACGGGCTCCGAACCATGAGAACGGGCTCCGAGGGTTCCCGCCCCCGAGCATGAGCGAGGTCACCGTCGCCATCCCGGTTCGCGACGGGGGCGCGCTGCTGGCGCGCACGCTCCAAGCGCTCTCCGGGCAGACGGTCGCCCACGAGCTGCTCGTCTGCGACTCCCGTTCGAGTGACGGCTCGCCCGAGCTCGCCCGGGCGCACGGCGCGCGCTTGCTGGAGATCGCGCCCGAGCGGTTCACCCACGGCGGCGCGCGCAACCTGCTGGTGCGCGAGGCCACGGGTGCGCGCGTGGCGTTCCTGACCCAGGACGCTGAGCCCGCGGACGCCCGCTGGCTGGAGTGCCTGCTCGGCGGGTTTGAGCTCGCGGCGGACGTCGGGATCGTGTACGGCTCCTACCTGCCCCGGCCCGGCGCGACGGTGGCGGTGCGCATGGAACTGGAGCGCTGGTTTGCGTCGCTCGCCCCGGATGGCGCCCCGCGCGTGGATCGCCTCGACGAAGGCGAGCGTCGGTCCGGGCCGGGCGCACCGGGACTGCCCGTGTCCGCGCTGATCGGCGCGCGCGGGTTCTACACCGACGCCAACGCCTGTGTCTCGCGCGCGGCCTGGCAGCGGGCGCCGTTTCGCGAGGTTCCCTACGCCGAGGATCGGGTGCTCGCGGTCGACATGCTGCGCGCCGGCTACGCCAAGGCGTACGTGCCCGGCGCGGCGGTCCTGCACTCCCACGAGTACACGCTCGCCCAGGAGCTGCGCCGCTGCTTTGACGAGTGGCGCGGCCTGCGCGAGGTGTACGGCTGGCGCGAGCCCGCCTCGCCGTTGCACCTGGCGCGCAAGCTGCGCGGGGAGCTGGGCTGGGCGCGTAGCGAGCTCGACCGTCAAGGCGTCGTCTCGCAATCCGCTCGACGGGCGACGCTGACGGCGGTCGCCCGTCACCATGTCGTGCGCCTCACCGGAGCGCTGCTAGGCTCGCGCGCCGATCGGCTGCCCGCGGGGGTCAGGCGCAGGCTGTCGCTGGAGGGCCGGGCGTCGTATGAAGCGCTCGAGCTCGATACATAGCCGCGTTTTTCGAACAGCGACTCCATCCCCACTACCTACCTTCCACCTACCTACTCTTTCTTTTTTTCTCTCTCCATCCTCCCCCTTCCCCTCCTCCTCCCTCTCTCTCTCTCTCTCTCTCTCCTCCTCCCTCTCTCTCTCTCTCCCTCTCCCTCCTCCCCTCTTGCACCCCGACACGATGAGCGACAAGAACCCGATCCAAGGCAGGCCCGAAGGCGCGTTCGCGAACCTGCGCCGGCGCGTGCACCTGACCTACGAGTACTACGGGCTGCGCACGATTCTGTTTCGGATCGTCACGTTCCCGCTGCGGTTCACGCCGTTGAAACGCCGGTTGGCGCTGCGCACGCGCACGACCGACAACGACTACCGCCGCGCCGTCGCCTGGTATGCGGAGCACGGGGAGCCTGTGAGCATCGTGATCCCGAGTTATCGCGACGCCGAGCGGGTGCGCACGCTGGTGGCCTCGATCCGTGAGACCGTGCCGCACGAGCTCGCGCGCGTGATCGTCGCCGACGATTGCAGCGGCCCCGAGCACCTGGCTGCGCTGGGAGAGATCGCCGGCATCGAGATCGTCGCGGGTGAGGAGAACAGGGGCTTCGCCGCCAACGTCAACCGCGGCCTGCGCGCGGCCGACCCGGACCGGGACGTGGTGGTGCTCAACTCCGATATGCAGGCCCGTCCAGGCTGGCTGGCATGCCTGCAGTACGCGAGTTGCCAGGAGGAAGACGTCGGCATCGTCGGCGCCCGGCTGTTGTATCCGGACGATCGCATCCAGTTCGCCGGCACCGTGCGCAACCTCGGGGCGCCCGAGTGGTTCGATCACCGCTACCGGTTCAAGCCCCACGATTGGGGCCCGGCCGGGCTCACCGGCCCGGCGCTGGCGATCACCGGCGCGTGCATGTACGTGCGCCACGAGGTCATCGAGCGCGTCGGGCTGCTGGACGAGGGCTATCCGATGGCCTACGAGGACGTCGACTTCTGCCTGCGCGCCTGGCAGGCGGGCTTCCGGGTGCTCTACTTCCCGGCTGCGAGCCTCTACCACCACGAGTCGGTCACGCGCGGCACCGACGTCGGCGCGCGCGAGCGGGAGTCCCAGCGCCTGTTCTGGGAGCGCTGGGGCGACTTCTTCGACGCGCGCGAGGTGACGACCGGGGCGGGCGAGGGGGGACATCATCGAGAGCGACAGAACGAGAGCGCCGCCGGGCCCGAGGGTCCGCTGCGCATCGCCTACGTGACCGAGGGCACCGGTATCGGCGGCGGGCACCGCGATATCTTCGAGCACCTCAACCGCCTCGCCGAGCGCGGCCACGACGTGGCGCTGTACACGCTCGGCGATCCCCCCGACTGGTTTGCGTTGCGCGTGCCCGTGCACAGCTTCGAGTACTACGACGAACTGGTGCAGGCGCTCGCGCCGCTGGACGCGATCAAGGTCGCGACCTGGTGGAACACGGCCGCTCCCGTCTGGTACGCGAGCGTGCTGCACGGCATCCCGGTGTATTTCGTGCAGGACATCGAGACGTCCTACTACCCCGACGACGAGCGCACGCGCCACGCGGTGCTGGACTCCTACCGCCCCGAGTTCCACTACATGACGATCTCCTCCTGGAACCGTGAGCGGCTGGGAGAGCTGGGCCTCGCCGCCGAGCTGATCCCGCCGGGGATCGATCTCGACACGTTCAGGCCGCGTGCGGACGTGGCGCGCCGGCAGGACATGGTGCTCGCGCTCGGGCGCTCCAACCCGCTGAAGAACCTTCCGCTCACGCTGGACGCCTGGCGCGCGCTGGGAGAGCCCCGACCGGAGCTGTGCCTGTTCGGGATCGAGCCCGAGCTCGCCGCCGACCCCGGGATGCGCCACGTGCACTCGCCCGACGACGAGCAAGTCAACGAGCTGTTCTGCCAGGCCAGCGTGTTCGTGCAGACCTCCACCCACGAGGGGTTCGCGCTGCCGCCGCTGGAGGCGATGGCCACGGGCGCGGCTGTCGTCTGCACCGACGCGCACGGCAATCGCGACTTCTGCGTGGACGAGGTCAACTGCCTGATGCCCGACCCCGACCAGGCCTCGGTCAGCGCCGCTCTCGCGCGGCTGCTGGCAGACCCCGAGCTGCGCGCCCGCCTGGGCCGGGCCGGCATCGAGACGGCCGCCGAGTACGCGTGGGAGCTGCGCATCGACGCGCTGGAGCGGTTCTTTCAGGGGGTAGCCGCGCCGCGCCGAGTAAAGCTCGACGGGGATGTCGTGCCGGGGGTTTCGGCATAGCGGGCCTGGGATCGGGCAACGGCCGGCGTGCACTATTCTCTTTAGTTTGAGTCCTTTATATGGGGCACTGTAGGTGATTCTAGAGATAGTGCCCTTTTATACGTACTTTATAGCAACAACCAGATAGATGCTATTATCCTCTATATAAGGCCCTACCAATGGTATCTAAGGCTAGAATTGCAACTAAAAGCCCCATATAAGGTGCGTTATGAAGATCCAGAAGTACCTGACTGACGAGGCGGTGCTGTCCGAGCTCGGCTCACGCCTGCAGCGAACCCGCCTGGAGCGTAACCTCACCCAACGCGAGCTGGCTGCCGAGGCTGGGGTGGAGCGCAAGGTCCTCCAGCGCATCGAGGCCGGTGAGTCGGTGACGCTGGCCGGCTTCATCCGGGTGCTGCGAGCTCTCGGGCTGCTCGACGCGCTGAATCAGTTGGTGCCCGAGCCCACGCCGAGTCCCATCGAGCTCATGCAGCTGCACGGCAAGAGGCGCCGTCGCGCCTCGGGCGCCAGGCTCAAGAGCCCGCCCACTCAGGCGCAGGAAACGCCGTGGCACTGGGGGGATGAGACGCTCGCCGGCGGCTCGTGAGCACGCTCGCCGCGGTCAGGCTGTGGGGCACTCGCATCGGGGCGGTATCGATGCCCGACGACGCCCGCACGGCCGCGTTTCAGTATGACCGGGACTTCCTGGGAAGCGGTATCGAGGTTGCCCCGCTGAGCATGCCGCTGCGCAGCGAGCCCTACACGTTCGCGGCGCTGAATCCCGAGAGCTTTCACGGCTTGCCCGGGCTGCTGGCCGACAGCCTGCCCGACCGCTACGGCCACGCGCTGATCGACGCCTGGCTGGCCGGACAGGGACGTACGCCGGAGAGCTTCGATTCGGTGGAGCGGCTGTGCTACATCGGCCGCCGTGGCATGGGCGCCCTGGAGTTCGCCCCCAGCCAGGGCCCCACGCCATCCCGGACCCACGACCTGCAGGTCTCAGAGCTCGTCGAGCTCGCCTCCGAGGTGCTCTCCCGCAGGGAGGAGCTCATCGCCTCGCTCGCGCAGGGTCATCAGCGGCAGGCGATGCTCGACATCCTGAGCGTCGGCGCCTCCGCCGGCGGCGCCCGCGCCAAGGCGGTCATCGCCTGGAACCCCGCAACCAATGTCGTGCGCTCCGGCCAGCTCGATGACCTCGGCCCCGGCTTTGAGCACTGGCTGCTGAAGTTCGACGGGGTTGCGAACAACCGCGACCAGGACACGCTCGCAGATCCGCAGGGCTACGGGGCGGTCGAGTACGCATACTCGCTGATGGCGCGCGACGCCGGCATCGCGATGAGCGCATGCCGGCTGCTGGAGGAGAACGGCCGCCGGCATTTCATGACCCGCCGCTTCGACCGGGGCGCAGACGGCTCCAAGCGGCACATGCAGTCGCTGGCCGGACTCGCCCACTTTGACTTCAATCGCCCTGGCGCGCACTCTTACGAACAGGCGTTTCTGGTCATGCGCCGGCTGGGGCTGGGGACCCCGGCGGTCGAGCAGATGTTTCGCCGGATGGTGTTCAACGTCGTGGCGCGCAACCAAGACGATCACGTCAAGAACATCGCGTTCCTGATGGACCGCGCCGGACACTGGCAGCTCGCGCCCGCGTTCGATCTCACCTACGCCTATCGGCCCGGCAGCCCGTGGACCGACCGGCATCAGATGACGATCAACGGCAAGCGCGAGGATTTCACGCTGGCGGATTTCGGAGCCTGTGGCCGCACGGCGTCGCTTCCGCGCGGGCGTGCGACCCGGATAGTGGAGGAGGCTTGCGAGGTCGTTTGCAGATGGGAGGACTACGCCCAGCGAGTCCAGGTCGATGAGGAACAGATCAGGCGGATCGTCCCGGCGCTCAGGCTTTCGTTCCCGCGCGGGTAGGTTTGAGGACGTCATGAACGCCCGAGACGTCATCAGCACCCACAACAGCCGAGCCGAATCGTGAAGGCGCAGTTCGCCGAGCAGTTGCGCTGCCCCGCCTGCCGCCGCGACCACACGCTGGCGCTGAGCGTGCAGGCAAGCGACGCCCGGGAGGTGCGCGAGGGGGCGCTGCGCTGCAGCGCGTGTGAGAGCGAGTTCGCCGTGCATCGTGGCGTGGTCGAGTTGCTGCACGAGCCCCCGGCGCACATCCTCGCCGAGGCCGCCGGGCTCGAGCGGTTCGCCGAGCAGATGCGCGCCGAGGGCTGGGATCGGGAGCTGGTGCGCCGGCTGCCGAAGCTCGAGCACGGCTACTGGTATGTGCAGGCGCGCTCGATGTATCAGCTGCTGAGCACGGTGCCGTTTCGCCCCGGCCAGAGCATCCTGGACGTGGGGTCGAACACGTGCTGGGCGGCCAACCACTTCGCCGAGCGCGGCCTGCAGGCGATCGCCCTGGACATCGCCACCCCCGAGCTGCAGGGGCTGTACACGGCGGAGTACTACATCGACGACGATCATGTCTACTTCGAGCGCGTGCTCGGCTCGATGGACGCGATCCCGCTCGCCTCGAGCAGCCTCGACTACGTGTACTGCTGCGAGGTGCTGCACCACAACGACCCCGCCAGCCTGCGCCGCACGTTCGCCGAGATCTTTCGCGTGCTGCGGCCTGGGGGTCGGCTGCTGATGGTCAACGAGACGCTGAAGACGCTGCGCGATCGGAGCGGGGTGCACGTCGATGGGGTCGAGCAGTACGAGGGCTACGAGCACGCCCACTGGTCGCTGGGTTATCGCTGGGAGGCGACCCGCGCGGGGTTCTGCACCGAGGTGACCGAGCCGCACTACCGCGCGTTCTTCGGCGACACGGAGTTGGTCCTCCCGCCCGATACCCCAAGGCTGAAGGCGATCGGACGAAGGCTCGGGTTCGCGCTGCGCGGCAACGCGCTCGCGCGGCGGGCCTACCTGGCCTGGTTGAACCACGTGTGGGGCGGGGTCTCGATGAACATGATCGCCACCAAGCCGCTGCGGTTCGTGGGCCGCCACGAGCCGATGGCGCCCCCAGAGCGCCTGCTGCGCACCGCCGCCGCCGGCATGCGGGTCAAGGCCGCGCGCGTGGCGCGCTCGCCCGGCGCCCCGCCACGATTGCCGCGCTCGCCCGAGCAGGCCGCGGCCGCCACGCAAGCCGCCATGCGGGAGAGCGAACGGGGCGGAGCGCGTGCGGGAGGGCCTGACTGAGTCTGTGGGCCACGCGCGCGCGGGGAGAGGCCTGACTGAGTCTGGAGGCCACGCCCGCGCGGGGAGAGGCCTGACTGAGTCTGGAGGCCACGCCCGCGCGTACGCGCGCGCACATGCCCGCGCGTGGCCCAGAGCTTGAATGTGCCGGAGCGCGTCCGCGGCTCAGAGGTTCTCGGCGACCAGCGGCGCCGAGCGGTTGAACACCCAGAAGCCGAGGGCGAAGATCGCGACAACGACGGCCAGCGGCCCCAAGAGGCCGGCCCAGCTCCCGATCGCCTGCCCGGCGCTGGGCGTGGCATGGGTGACCATCGCGTGGCGGAACTGCTGGAAGACGGCGACCAGGGGGTTGAGCGTGTAGATGTGAAACAGGAGCGTGTGATGGGGGATGAGCTTTTCGCGGACCTCCACGACAGGGATGATCACCGGGGAGCCGTAGAACAGGACCTGGCTGAAGACTTCCCAGATCGGCTGGATGTCGCGGAGACTCACGAACAGCGAGGCAAGCAGCATCGCCATGCCGGTCGCGAACACGATCAGCGTGATCAGGATCAAGGGAAGCTCGAGCCAGCTGAGCATCGGCGTGACGCCGGAGACGAGCGCGAAGATCAGAACGACGACGAGGTTCAGCATCAGGTTGAAGAAGGCGAGCAGCACCACCGAGAGGGGGATGACCAGTCGCGGGAACTGGATCTTGCGCACCAGGTTCTCGCGGTCCACGACGCTGCGCACGGCGCCGGCGGTGGCTTCGGCGAAGAAGGTGAACAGCACGATCGAGCCCAGCAGCTGAACGCCGTAGAACTGTTCGTCGGGTTTGCCGCCGCGGCCGACGTGGGCGATCAAGACGAAGAACACGTACAGCACCCCGAACAGCAGCAGCGGCTTCATCACCTGCCATACATAGCCGAGCGCCGAGCCGAAGAACTTCAGCTTGAATTCGTTGCGCGCAATGTTGTAGGTGAGGTGCCAGAAGCGCGTCCAGTCGTTGGTCAGCGCGCGCGGACCCTTGATCGGGCGCCCCAGGCCCGCATAGGGGGCGGCGGGCTCGCCGGCGGGGAGGGCCACCTCGGCACTCATGCCCGCATCCTCATGCCTGCACCCGCTGGGAGGCGACCGGCGCTCCTGCGCGGCTGACGCTCATGTCGACCGGGACGTCGACCAGGCCGCCCATCGCTTCGGGCCCGGTGACCACGAACGAGAACGCGCCCTCGAAGCGGTCCATCAGATCGAGGCCGGTGCCGCGGTGGGCGAGCGTGAACAGCGGGTTGTAGCGTCCGGGGGCCAGGACGTTGTCGAATGAGAAGGAGAAAAGAACCTCCTCACCCGCGGAGAAGTGGCCGCTGCGCTCGTGCTCGCGGGCGGTCGTGGCGACGACGACGGCTACGTGGTCCTCGTTGAGCACGTACACGCCGGCGACCGGGTCCTGCACGTCGACCGTGAAGTTGACGAGGGCTCTGAGCGTGATCGGGCGGCCCTGGGGCAGCGAGGCCTGGCGCTCGCCGTGCTCGTCTTCCACCCACGCCTCGACGATGCGGGCCTCGCCGTCGCCTCCGCGTCCATCGGCGGTGGCGCCCGCGGCCTGCGGATCGCGTCCGAAGTTGATCTCCAGATAGCGGTCGGCGACCTCGTGGGGCTCGCCGATGTGGATCATGGAGCCTCGCTCCAGCAGCATCGCGCGGTGGCAGAAGCGGTTGAGCGTGGCCATGTCGTGGGTGACGAACACGATCGTGCGGCCCTCGTCGCGCATGCGGTTGAAGACGTCAAAGCACTTCTGCGCAAACGCGGCGTCGCCGACGGCAAGGACCTCGTCGACCAGGAGGATGTCGGCGTCGACCTGGATCGCGACCGAGAAGGCCAGGCGCACGTGCATGCCCGAGGAGTAGTTCTTGAGCTTGAGCTCCTCGAACTCGCGCAGTTCGGCGAAGTCGATCACGGCGTCATAGCGTGCCCGCGCCTCACGCGGGGAGAGGCCCATCATGATGCCGTTGAGCACGACGTTGTCGCGCGCGGCGAGATCCTGGTTGAAGCCGACGCCGAGCTCGATGAACGGCGACAGGCGCCCGTGCATCCAGATGCGGCCGGTATCGACGCCGTAGATCCCGGCCAGGCACTTCAGCAGCGTGCTCTTGCCGCTGCCGTTGCGCCCCGCGATTCCGAAGAACTCGCCGGGGCGCACGTCGAAAGAGATGTCCTGCAGCGCCCTGAACGTCTCGTGACGGGTGCGGCGCAACGGGTGCAGGGCGCGCTCCTTGAGCGTGTGCGTGCGCTCCTCAGGCACGCGAAAGGTCTTGCTGACCGAGTCCACGACGATCGGAGGCACGGAGCTGTTGGCCTGTACGGGCATCGGGGGAAGGGTACCGGGGGCGGGTGCGGAGACTGTCAGTATCAGCGCTGCAAGACGTGGCGGGCGAAGTCGACCAGTTTGCCGGCGCGACGGATCGCGCTTGTTCGGTCTTGGCCGGACACGTTGAGAAAGCTGTAGTGGGCCTTGTCCTTGAGGCCCACGAGCCGCTCGAAGTCCTTCGCCGCGGTCTCGCCGCCGGGGGTGATCCGCCGCAGGAAGATGGCGGCGTCTAGATGGTCGGGTCCGCGGGAGCTCTCGCCTAGCGTCTTGCAGCAGGCCGCGTCCGCGGCTGCGATGCCGGCGAGCACCGCGAGTCCAGTCGTCACGTTGTGGGATTCGAGGGAGTCTTCGGTTGCGACGAGCTCCGCGACCTCCAGGTACTTCTCTGCGTCTGCGAGTCGCTTGCGCGCGTCGACTGCGTTGCATGGGCGCGAGCGAGGATCTCTCGCGCCGCCACGACTCATAGCGTGCTCCCAAGCAGTTCGCGAAGCGGTGTCCCGGCGAGGTCGATCCCGTCTCGGCGAAGGTCTTGCAAGACGGGTGGGTTCTCGTTGTGCAGTTGCGATAGGTCCTGCTCGGCGAAGTCGATGATCCCGGCGTGGTTTCCCGTCCAAGAGAGGATGGAATTACCGATGTCGTGCAGCTGTTCGTGCCATGTTGCGTCCTCGGAGTCCACACCGGCGGGCCTGACGACGAAGATGTCGATGTCACTGTCGATGTCCCCATCTTGGCGGGCGGCGGACCCGAACATGGATGCGTGCAGCGGCGGAATGCTCCAGCTCGAGAGAGCATGGCGCAAGCGGTCGAGAAGCTCGGTGCGGATGCGGGCGAGGGTCTCGACGGTGGGGGCGGCGACATGCTGCCGGTTGAGTGTGTACAGCGCCGCGGGCGGGGCGTCCTGGCGCAGGACGAGCCCCTGGCTCACCAGCCGCTCGAGCGCCTTAGCGACGGCCGCCACGGAACCACGCCGAGCGACCCGAGCGACCCGGCGGCCAGTGAGCGGTTGTGTGGTTCCGGCGAGGACGACCAACACGTCGCCCTCCACGGTGGGGGCTACGGCGCTGTAGGCGCGAGACATATTCATTATGTCCATAATACCAGACATGCATTCGGATATCAATACATTTGTCTTGAAAACCAGTCATGCTAAGGGTGATTACTGCTGAAAGCGCAAAGGAGCGCTTGACCTCCGAGGAAGCGGCAAAGCCGCGCGAAAGGGTGGTGCCGAAGGGAGTGCCGCGCCCACGGGCGATCAGCGTGGCAGCGTCCTGACCTACACGTTCTCGGCTTCGGCGACGCGGATCAGGGGCGCGTCGGTTGTAGCGAGCGCGTCGGATGCTCCCGTCGCGGCGATGAGGATGCAGTCCGCGAGCGAGAGCGGGGCGCGGGTGCGGTGGTAGCGCCGTGCGCGGATGTCGGCGGCGTCGCGGGGTGTGACGTCGTTGCGCAAGTCCCCTGAAAGTCGGATGATTGGCGGGTGAGTGCCGCTGCCATAGAGACCGTGTCGGTCCTGATGACCGATCTGGTGGGTTCGACTGCGATGGCCAATCGACTTGGCCCTGCAGCGGCGCAGGAACTGCGCAAGGAGCATTTCGGACTGCTGCGCCGGGCGCTCGAGCACACCGCCGGCCAGGAGGTCAAGAACCTCGGTGACGGACTGATGGTGGTGTTCGCCAGTGCCTCTGAGTCACTGGCGTGCGCGATCAAGATGCAGCAGGCCGTCCAGGCGCGCAACCGTCGTGCAGAGGAGCCGCTTGGCGTGCGCATCGGTGTGAGCCTCGGGGAGGCCACGGTCGAGGACGGCGACTACTTCGGTGAGCCGGTGGTCGAGTCTGCGCGACTCTGCGCTCACGCGGCGGGCGGGCAGATCGTGGTCAACGCCCCGGTGCGCGAGCTCGGCGGCACACGCGACGGTCATACCTTCAACTCGCTGGGCGGCCTCGAGCTGAAGGGCATCTCCGAGCCGGTTCAGGCATTCGAGCTTCAGTGGGCGCCGGCCCCTGTCACCGGCATCGCACTGCCCGAGCGGCTGCGTGAGCTCCTCGCTACCGCCTATGTGGGCAGGGTCGCAGAGCGCGAGCGGCTCACCGAGCTGTGGAGGCAGGCGTCGTGCGAGGGGTCGCTGCGCCCAACGCTGATAGGCGGGGAGGCCGGTGTCGGTAAGACTCGCCTGTCCGAGCATCTGGCGCTACAGGTGCATGGCGAGGGAGCGACCGTGCTCTATGGGCGCTGTGACGAGGATCTCGGCGTCCCCTACCAGCCGTGGGTGCAGGCACTGGGGCATCTCGTCAAGGAGGCGCCGCAGAGGGTCCTCGACGCCCATGTCGAGCGTTTCGGAGGCGACCTCGTGCGCCTCATAGGAGCCCTGCGCGACCGGGTTCCCGATCTGCCTTCTCCGCACGAGCGCGATCCCGAGACCGAGCGCTACCTGCTGTACGCCGCCGTCGCGGGCCTGCTCGAGGGTGCAGGTGAGGAGGAGCCGCTCCTGTTGATCCTCGATGACCTGCACTGGGCGGATGCGCCGACCGTGTCGCTGCTTCGCCACGTGGTCAGTGTGGGCTCCTCGTTGGCTGTGATGGTGGTGGCGACCTACCGTGACTCTGAACTCCCGCACGAGCATCCCCTCACGGCGCTGCTCGCCGATCTCCATCGCGAGCAGCGGGTGGAGCGGATGCAGCTCACTGGGCTTGACTTCGAGGACGTCGCTGCGCTGATCGAGACGGTGACGGGGCACGAGGCCGACGACGCCGGGCGTGCGCTGGCCAAGCAGATCACGCGGGAAACGGCGGGCAACCCGTTCTTCGTCGGTGAGGTGTTGCGTCACCTCACCGAGTCAGGGGCGATCGTGCAAGGAGCGGGCGGGCGCTGGCACCTGACGGGTGACCTGACCGATCTGGGGCTGCCGCAGAGCGTGCGTGAGGTGATCGGGCGGCGCGTGGAGCGCCTCGGCCCGGAGGCCCGCACCGCTCTGAGCGCCGCCGCGGTGATCGGGCGTGACTTCGACTTCGATCTGCTCATGGCCGCAGTTGATCTGCCCGAGGGGCGGCTGCTCGATCTGCTCGACGATGGTGTTGCGGCATCGCTGCTGCAGGAGAGCCAAGGGGGAGCCGATCGCTTCACGTTCACCCACGCGCTTGTCGAGTACACGCTCTATGAGGATCTCGGGCATGCCCGCCGCGCGCGGCTTCACAAACGTGTGGCCGAAGCGCTCGAGGAGCAGTGCGGGGATGAGCCGGGCGAGCGGCTCGGTGAGCTCGCCGGCCACTGGGTGGCAGCCGTCGTCGGCGCCGACACGGCCAAGGCCATACACTACGCGCGGCGGGCGGCCGAGCGCGCGCTCGAGCAGCTCGCCCCGGATGAGGCAGCTCGCTGGTATCGCCAGGCGCTCGAGCTCCAACACCAGGCGCCCGCCGGCGATCGCTCCGAGCGCTGCGACCTGCTGATCGGCCTGGGGGAGGCGCAGCGCCAAGTCGGTAACCCGGAGCATCGCCAGACGCTGCTCGACGCCGCAGGTCTCGCCCAGGAGCTCGGCGACACGGACCGGATTTGTGCTGCGGTGATCGCCAACACGCGGGGATACTCCAGCCAGATCGGCGCGGTGGACTCCGAACGCGTGCAGGCGCTCGAGGCCGCAGCGGATGTCCTCCCGCACGGTGATCCGCGGCGCGCGCGGGTGCTGGCGCAGCTGGCCAGTGAGCTCCACTACGCCGGCGACCCGGCGCGGTGCCGGGCGCTGGCCTCTGAGGCCATCGAGGTAGCCCGAGCCAGCGACGATCCCGCAGCGCTCGCTCACACGTTGCACAACGCCATCCTCGCCATCCTGGTGCCCGACACGTTGCAGGAGCGCCGGCGCATGGCCCACGAGCTCGTCGAGCTGGCACGGCATCTGGATGACCCGCGGTTGAGCTTTTTGGAGGTGCAGAGACCGTGGGACGTCGGTCTAGAGGCCGGAGACCGCTCGCAGGTCGAGTCCGCCGTTGCAACGATGAGAACGCTCGCCGCCGCCGTGCCGGATCCGTATTTTTCCTGGCAGCGGCTGATCTATGAGTCCGTGTGGGCGCTCATACAAGGTGACGTTCAGGCAGCTGAAAAATGGGCATTCCAGGCGTTGGAGGCAGGCACGGCCTCCGGCCAACCCGACGCTCTTGCAATCTTTGCCGGCCAGCTGTTCAGGGTCCGCTACCACCAGGGTCGGACCGGCGAGCTCGTCGAGCAGTTGCTGGGGCTCGTCGGCGATCCGGAAAGCCTTGCGGCATGGCGCCCGTTCGCGACGATCGCCCTGATCGAGAGCGGCCGGGCAGATGAGGCGCGCGCGCTGGCGCTGGCCGAGGACTTCCAGAGCGTGCCGTGGGACTTTCTCTGGTCGGTGATGTTTGTCTGGGCCGACGCCTGCTCCCGCCTGGGTCTCGCAGATCGCGCGGGGGAGCTCTACGAGCTCTTGAAGCCCTTCCCCGGCAGATTCGCCGGGGCTGGCCTCGTGTTTGGCTCGATCGACTGGGCGCTCGGCGCCCTCGCCACCACCCTCGAGCGCTACGAGCAGGCCGAGGGCCACTTCGCCGCCGCGGCCGAGATCGACGAGCGGTTCGGAGCGCCGCTGCTGCTCGCCCGCACCCATGCCGGCTGGGCTCGCGCCCTCATCGCCCGCGGCCGGCCCGAGGACTTCGAACGCGCCCGGCACCTGCTCGAGCAGGCCGAGGAGACCGCCGCACGCCTGGGCGGAGAGCTCGTCACACAGGAAGTGGAGGAGTTCCGCGCCGCCCTTGCGGCGCTCAGCGGGTAGGCGCGTGATCAGGCGTGATCAGAAGACAAGCGCAGCGGGAGGTTCATCAATGCGCGCAGGTACGGATCTGGCTGCCATTCCGGAGGGCCGTCGATGACAAGCTCTGAGAACTCGGCCAGCAGCATTTCGAGCGCGACGGGCGCCACCTTGCGGATCAGCGGCGCTCCGATGCATTGATGAACCCCTTCGCCGAAGGCAAGGTGCGTTGTCTCGCTGCGTTCGATGTCGAAGCGATCGGGCTCGGAGAAGGCACCCGGATCGCGGTTGGCGGAGGCGACCGCCATTGAGACCCTGTCTCCCGGCTTGAACGGGTGTCCGGCGACTTCGGTCTCGCCGGCGGCGCAGCGGTCGACCAGATGGATCGGCCCGTCGAAGCGCAGCATCTCCTCCAGCGCACTGTGGATCAAGGTGGGGTCCCTGCGCAGCTTGTCCATCTGCTCGGGATGGAGGATGAGGTTGCGCACGCCGGTCCCGAGGATGAATGTCGTGGAGAGGTATCCCGCAACGACGAGGTCGCACGCACAAACCTGGACCTGCTGCGGGCTCAGACCGGCATGCTGAAAGGCTTCGCACATCTGAGCGAAGAGGCCTTCCGGCGGCTTCGAATTGCTCTGGCGCTCGAGCATCATGCCCTCGAAGAACGAGTTGAGCGCCATCGAGCACGTGGCCCCAGCTCCGCGCACGGTCGCCGGCTGCGTGTGGTCGTGCGCGGCTACGATCGCCGCCTGCCATACGATCAGCCCGTTCCACACCCCCGCGTACTGATCGTCGTCGGGGATCCCGAGCAGGGTGAACAGGACCCTCGCGGGCAGCGGCAGCGCGTAATCCGCGACGAGCTCCATCCGTCCCTGGCTGCGGGCAGCCGCCAGCAGCGGTTCCCCGATCTCTCGTGCGAGCTGCGGCGCATGCGCGATGGTCTCGTCGATCAGCGGCTGGAGGATTTGGCGCAACTGCGTGTGAAGCGGTGGGTCCGAGACGAACAGACCCTCGGGAAAGTTCGACATCATCGCATAGGGGCCAGGGTCCGGTGGGGTTCCGCCCGGCGGGTTCTTGACCCAGATGTTGGTGTCGTTCAACACCTTCGCGCAGTCCTCGTAGCGGAAGATCCAGTGACTGTCGAGATCCTTTACCGGATAGACCGGAGCGTACTCGCGGAAGCTGGCATAAGTCGGAAACGGATCGGCAAGGAAATCGGGGGCGTGCGGGTCAAACCGAGCCGGGTCGAAGCCTTGAGGCATGCCGGTTCGCCTCCTACCGATCGGGCGGACGTGTGTCACAGGCCCTCCGCGATCCGCATCCGACGGGCCGCGCCGAAGCGCTCGAGCGTTCGCACCGCGCTGGAAAGCAGCGCGTCCCGATCCGAGTCAGCAGAACGGATCAGCTCGCTCGGCACCCGCACCATCTTGCAATCCATCTCAATAACGTACGCCATCGGCTCCCGCTGCGTCGTGCGCCGATCGCATATGGTTTGACCGTGGCCAATATCGAGGGCAAGGCGACGGCGATTACGGTGATCACGCCGGTCAAGCGCGGCGGCCCGTTGTTGTTGTGGCTGGTCTTCTGGGCTGGGCGCAACATGGAGTGGACGCTGAAGAAGCTGCAGACGCTCTCGTTCATTCACTTTGCTCGTTGGGCGGTGATCAAGCGCTTCCCCGACGGACGCGCAGGAGAGCGCCTCAACCACACCTATCTCCTCTTCGAGAGCAACTTCAACGGCGCCTGGGAGCAGTACATCGACGCTTTCTCGGAGGTCGTGGCATTGAGGATGAAGGCCATCTGGGGCACCTCGCTCGGCTTCCCCGGACCACTGCCGGTCGAGCCGTTCAAGGGATATATTCGCCGCAACGAGTTCGTGGCCAACCACTACTACTCGGCCTATCCCGGTGCGACCACCACTGAAATCGTCTCCGCCGCTCGCGTGGAAGCGGCGCTCGAGGAGCTTGCTCACACCTCGGCCGGACTGGACCCCGATTCGTTCGGCGAGGCCTATGCGTCCTTCCTGACAAAGCTGCAACGCGACCTGTGAACGACCGTCGCAACACGTGCGGGCAGGCCTATGGGCTAACCGTGATGACCCCGATTCTCGAAGGGCATGAAAGTGCGTTGGCGCATTACTTGAGCACGCTCGGCACCGGTTCGGCGAGCCCGCTGGCGAGCGTTTCGGGAACGCACTTCGCCCGCTGGGTGGTGATCGGCGATGTGGTCTACGAGGGCGGCCGCCGGCGGCCCGAGCACCTGAGGGTTGGGCGGCTGCTGTTCACGAGCAACTTCGACGGACTCCCCGAGCCATATCTCGAGGAGCTGCGCACAGGGCTCGGCGAGGTCGCGGATCAGGTCTGGACGCACTGTGCCGGCTATCCCGGCTGCACCGACGCGGGCGCCTTCGCCGCCTACATGCGCTCCCACCAGATCGAGAGCTCGCTGTTCTTCGCCGCATACGGCGAGCGCACGGTTCAAGACGTCAAGCGCAGCCTGGCCACGCGCCGCCGGGTGATCGAGTTCGCCGTGCGGGCACAGGGCCTGGCCCCCGGCGAGCTGCAGGCCACGTTTCGGGAGACCTTCGCCCGATGACCGCGCTCGACCTGCCGCGGATCCAGGGCTTCGTCGTGCGTGGATATCGGTTGTCCTTCGCCCGCTACCTGTTCCTGGGAATCGACGACGTCGCGCGAGCCGCGGCCTGGCTCGCCGAGATCACCGAGGACGTGCTCACGGCGGCGCCCTGGTCGCAGAAGCCGCAGTCGGGGGTCAACGTGGCCTTCAGTTACTCGGGATTGCGCGCGCTTGCGCTGCCCGACGCCAGTCTGGCGGGATTCCCGGAGGAGTTCCGCCAGGGGATGGCGGCGCGCGCGAAACTGCTCGATGACTCCGGGGACAGCGCGCCCGAGAATTGGGAGGGCGGGTTTGGGACGAGCGCGATCCACGTGCTCGTGATGATCAGCGCGCTGAGCCGAGAGGCGCTCGACGCCCACGACCGGCGACTGCGTGCGGACATCGAGCGAATCGGCGGGCTCACCGTCCTCTATGACGAGCGGGGCGCCGCGCTGCCCGACGGCGTCGAGCATTTTGGTTATGCCGATGGCTTCGCTCAGCCCTCGATCGAGGGTAGTGGCGCGCCTGCGCTCCCCGGCCAGGGAGCCGTCATCGAAGGTGGCGGCTGGCGGCCGATCCGCGCCGGAGAGTTCATCCTGGGTTATCTCGACGAGGAGGGTGCCCTGCCGGCCGCGCCGCCGCCGGCGGAGCTGAGCACGAACGGCTCCTACCTGGTCTATCGCAAGCTGCACCAGCACGTCGCTGCGTTCCGTGAGCAGCTTGCCCACGCCGCCAAGCTCTATCCGGGGGGCGAAGAGCTGTTGGCGGCGAAGATCGTCGGGCGCTGGCGCGACGGCACACCGCTCGCGCTCTCACCGGCGTGCCCCGATCCCTCGATCGCGAAAGACGAACGCCGCAACAACGCGTTCAGCTACGGCGATGACGCCGATGGGCTGGCCTGCCCAGTGGGTGCGCATGTGCGGCGCGCCAACCCGCGCGCCGGCCTGCCCTTCGAAGGCAAGCTGGTCAACCGCCACCGCTTGATTCGCCGCGGGATTCCCTACGGCGAGCCGCTCCCACCTGGCGCCGAGGATGACGGGCGCGAGCGCGGCGTCATCTTCATGTGCCTGCAGGCGAGCATCGCTCGACAGTTCGAGTTCGTCCAGTCACAGTGGTTCAACGGCGGCAACACGTTCGCCCTCGGCAAGGACCAGGACGTGCTGCTGGGGCCGCAGGACGGGACGCCTCCCAACAAGATGACCGTTTCGGGCGGCCCCCCGTTCTTTATGGGCCCGCTCTCGCGCGTGGTGAGCGTGAAGGGGGGCGAGTACTTCTTCGTCCCGGGGATCAACGGCCTGCAGTACCTGGCTGCGGTGGCCGGGGGAGGTGCGGCGTGAGCGGAGGCCGCGGCGTGAATGGGCGGTCGCGGTGTGAGCGCAGGGGCCGGGGCGTGAGCATCGGGAGTGAGCTCGAGCGAGCGCTTCACACGGTGACGCCTCGGTGCATCAGCGCCAACGCGCGCGCGCCGGCTTGGGCGCCAAGCGCTCGGTAGCTCTCGAACTTCTGGTCGGTGTAGAGCTGATCCGCAGTTGAGTTGTGCGGAAACGACGGATCGCTGAGGTGGTGGGCCCTGACATCCCAAGGTGCGCCGTGGCTCATCACGTTGCGCGCGTACACGAGCTCGCCGGGGGTTCCATCCCGATAGCTGAACGTCGCGCTAACGGCGATCTGCGCGGCCAGATCTTCTTCCTCGGCGCCTGCGCCACCCTCGGCTTTCGGCGTGGAGTCAGTTGCGACGCCGGCGCCCTCGCTGCCCCTGAGGGAGCGTCCCGGCATCGCGCATCGGGGCGTGGCGCTTCCCGGCATCAGCGGGTCCGGCCTGATGTCGATCTCAACTCCGAGCTCGCTCCGCGCCAGCGCCACGGCGTCGCCGAGCGCCTCGAACCCCTCACCGCCGCTCGCGTCGAAGCAGTAGATCTTCGTGCAGCCACGTCGCAGCAGCTCGACCAGCCCGAGGTTCTCGTAGTGACCTCCGTCGGTGACGAACAGATAGCGGCTGTCCACGCGGTTACGGCCCAGCAGCTCACGGATGAGGTAGGAGGGACTTGGGCGACGCCATCCTCCGGCCCGCCCCGATACCCAGCGCGGGTTAGGCAACCAGACGCCGAGGCGGACGTTTGCGAGCGCGAGCAGGAACGTGAGAGCACGCGGAGTCATCTTGCCCATCGAAGGCGCGATCGCCGCTCCGGACACGGCGACGGCCGTGGGAAGCGTCAGGTCGCGCCTGCGCCTCTTGACGTCCCCGAAGACATGCTCGAAGTCCTCGGTGGACGTAGCTCCCACGAGCGGCCCGCCGACTGTGCCGGCGCTGAACGTGAAGCTCGTCACGCGGCGACCAGGTGGCGTTGCACCGGGTTCGGAGATGTTCGCCGCGGCGCACACGATCAGCGTTGGCCAGCTGCTTGTGCCCAGACCCGTCTCCGACAGCCGCACGAGGTTGTCGTAGTTGCGTTCCACCGCAACGCCTCGTTTGAGCTGCTGATCGTCCGCGGCCCTGGGGGCGTTGGCGCGTTCCCGGGCGACGCTCCCGGGTGCGAGGAGGCGACCGGGCTCTGTGTCCGCTCGTCCTGTCTGACTCGCTCTTGCCGCCTGCGCTCGTGCTGTCTCATCCTCCTTGGCCTGCTGCTCGAGCCTGGCCTGAAACTCAATCGCCTGCTTGGTGTCTGTCAGTGGCGGCTTGGGCCGGATCCGCTTCAGCGCGAAGGCGGTGCAGAGGCGGCGCTTGTAGAAGGGATGCAGCGACAGCGCCGTGATGTCAATCACGTTGTAGAGCAGGACGAACCCGGCCAGCGCGCCAATGCCTGCGATGGTCAGCCAGTCGCGACTGCTCGCCGAGTCGGCATGCGCGAGCGTGAAGGACATCGAAAACACGACGACCGCATACAGCAGGAGCGGCCCCAAGATAAGCGCGACCGCGTATACGATCACGTGCCGCAACCGGGCGCTCAGCCTGCCGAACGCACCGAGCGCCTTGTTGGCGTCGGCTAGCAGCTCGCGAAGCACCGCGGCGATTCCTGCGAGCATGCCTGCCACGCCCACGACCCCGACCCCGACCGCTTTCGTGGAGCTGGTTCCGGTCGTTGCGCCGGATTCTCTGCCGTGAACGTGAAGGAGCGCCACGAGCTCGGGGAGGGCCACGGTCAGCAGAGCCACCAGAGCGGCGCCGATCAGCAGCCGCGTAGACCAGACGTGCATCGCACGGACCACCGTGTCGCTAGGCACTCTTCCGAGAGAGCCGACTCGCACTACCATCACGACCAGGCCGAGCACGGCGCTCGCGACGGCGAGCGCGACCGGAATGAGCCAGTACAGCAACGGAAGGTGCACGTCGCGGCTTACGAATGACCCGGCCCTCTCACAGCTCCGATGGGCGCCCGGCGTACACGTGACCAGAGCGGGGAAGCCGTGGCGATAGACGAGCACGCCGAGGAGCATCGTGGCGCCGAAGAACGGCAGCGCAATGAAGATCAGGTTCACCAGCAGGCCGAGCAGGATGCGGTAGCCCAGGTAGAGCTTGGCGAACCAGTCCGGTGCGAGGTAGTCGCTGCGATTGCGCAGGTACTGCTCCTCCGGCGACCCCGGCGCGAACGGCTCCTGCTGCTCGAGCAGCTCGAGATCTGAGTCATCGCTCGAGCCGTCGGCGGTCGTCTTCCTCACCATCGCGAATGCCGCCGCGATGTAGGACCCGCCGGAGACGGCCGCGAGGTAGTCGGCCGTATGCAGGCACTGGGCATCCTGGAGGGTTTGGAGCGCTCCCAGGTTGAAAGCCGCAGAGCGGATACCTCCGCCCGAACAGCAGATCCCGGTACGCCCAGGACATGGACCCTCCACGGGTTCGCGGTGCGCTGGAAGCGGCTCCTTGCGAAAGCCGCTCGCCAGATAGCGCCAGCGCAGACGGCGGCGCTCGCGCTTATCGCCGAGCCTCGCCGCGACCCAGCGCTCGGAGGCGGGTACGTGTACGCGCAAGCCTTCATCGCGCACGCTCGCTGGCAATTTATCCTCCAAGTTCAAGGGCTCCCCGTCGCTGCGGTCGGCGCGAGCCTAATCCGGATGGAGGAGGATGTCAACAGTCTGAACCAGAGGCTCACTGTCTCCACAGGGCAACCCGAAGGGACTGCGGCGTTGCCCGAGCGCGAGGAGACCTGACTCGAGCACGTTCGCAACCGCGCATGACGGACCAACCCGGCTCGACGGCTGCAATTGGGACGGCACGGCTCGCCTACACCAACCTACTCGAGAACTGCGGCTAGCAGATGCGGCCGGAAGTTCGTCGGCCTATGAGGTCGCGGGTCGCGTGGCGATGATGACTGCGAGGTCGCGGTGTGCCCAAGCTAGCGAGGGTTCCAGGCCCACTTCGGCAAGCCAGTTGAACTGTTCGGCGATGCTGCTGGGCGTGTCGTAGTCGTCGTCGATCGGTGTCACGACGTCGGAGGGGTCCTCCGGGACGATGACGTCTGCGAGCACCAGACGCCCACCTGGTGCTATGACGCGGGCGGCGCGCCCAAACAGCTGTGCCTTGCCCCGGCCGTCGAGGTGGTGGATTGCGAGCGCTGAGATCACCACGTCGAATGGACCGTCCGGCAGGGGATCCTCGAGGCGCGCGACGCGCAACTCGACGCGATCGTCCGGGAGCGCGTGGCGGGCTTGGTCGACCATCTCAGGACTGGCGTCGAGTCCGATGAGACTTGCCCTCGGGTGGCGTGCGAGGACGCGTCGCGCAGTCTCGCCAGTGCCGATTCCCAACTCGAGCACTCGCATCGCGCCGGCGCCGGCGCCGGTGGCGGCTGCGGCCTGCTCCTGGAGGTGCTCGTAATCGGGCACCTCCTCCCGCATCAGCTCGAGGTACGTGTCAGGGTCCCAGCGATACTGCGCCACGCCGAGAAAACTAGCGATCGCACTCAGACAGTCACGCGGCGAGCGCGAGCGGCGGTTCGTGGCGGTCGATCCGCGAGTAGTGCGTCGAGGTCTTGACGACTGAACGTCCACTGCAACGGCCCGACGATCTGGCGGCAGTGCTCGCCGAAGGACAACAGCCAGACCGCGAGTGCTTCCGGGAGGCGAAGTCGTTGGGCGTCAGCGCCTTGCGTAGGACGATCGAGAAGCTCGGCGTGCTCATCCTCGCTGAGCTTCGATCACATAGCGGCTCGTGCGCACACGCCCACCAGTTCGCCGAACCCCACCGGCCCCTTCACATAACCCGACAAGATTCCGGCCGCGTCCCTAGCTGACGTGCCCAGAACGCATCGTCCTCATGGTGGACATTGACATGCAGTTTCTGAGGCTCGGGCATCGTCTTCATCATAGTTGGGTCAAGACTGCTTGTCCTTGGCCTGCAGGCCGGCCTCGCGGCGTAGCTGCGCCTCGAAGCCCTTCGAGTAGGCGCGACGCTTGTTCTCCGGGAGCGTGATCGGCCGTTGCCCCGGCTTGGTTATTTTCTGGCGTTGCGCAGCTGCCGACTGCCCTGGAGTCTTTCGAGAGCAACGGCTGTGCAGTCCTCGTGGCCGCTGCCTGAGAAGCCTGCCCTCAGGGGAGCTTGCCCACGCCACGATGCGGATGGCCGGGGTGGCGGTCGGGGATATTCGCCTCGGTGTGGGTGGTTTCGGAGCGGTCTGTTCAAGTTCATGCGTTCACGCATGGTCCATCAGTCGCGTCAGACGCGCGAGCTGACGGTCGAGCGCTGCGCGATCCGTTGCCTGGGCGGTTCCGGGCGATGGCTCCGTGCCCAGGAGAGGGCCGTCGTCGGATAGCACCCATCGCTCGCGATAGTCGGCGATGAGCTGCGCGCCGTGATCCCATAGGCCACGCTGCCTGCGGTTGGCCGGTCGCTGGCCGAGCAGATCCTCGACGCGAGTGTCCGGTGTCGGCTCGACGGGCAGATCTGCCACCGGTCCGCGCACGTCCGCAGTGTCCAGCTCTCCACCGGCCAGCAGCTCGGCGCGAATTCGCGGC
Source organism: uncultured Solirubrobacterales bacterium (assembly GCA_963749285.1). Taxonomy (GTDB): domain Bacteria; phylum Actinomycetota; class Thermoleophilia; order Solirubrobacterales; family Solirubrobacteraceae; genus Palsa-744. The sequence goes on from CAVVMD010000003.1 coordinate 826,198, forward strand.
AGCGCATCGGCGTCCTTATCGCGTCCCGCCTGCTCCTTGGACAGAAGCAGGTCCGACGCGCTGCCAACCAGCACCGACAGTCCGGGAGCGAGCTCGATTTGCGAGGCGCCGTGTGTCCACGCTTCGTAGTTGCCTACCCCGTCGGTCCAACGCATGACCTCGAGCTGGCCGTGGTCGGTGTGGTAGGCCGTGCCGCGCTCGCCGGCGAGGAACGGATGAGCATGTAGTGCCGCTAGCGCCGCGTCGATCCGCTGGACGTTGGTCTCGTCTGCGGCGATCGTGACATCGACGTCGCGCGTTGCGCCCGAGAACCCGCGCACCTGTAGCGCGACGCCGCCGACCAAAACGAAGCGAACCTCATGGAGCGCCAGGACACGAAGCAGCGCGAGGTGGCGGGCGTCAACGAGCGTGGTCACGCGGGCTGCAAATGCTGTTCGCCCTGCTTGCGCGAGGAGTAGCGTCCAGATGCCAGCACAGCGCGTAGTCCGGCGCGGTAGATCGCGTCCTCGCTCCACGGCGAATGCTCGGCTATGTCCGCGAGATCCTCCACAAGCGGGACACATACGAGGCCGATTTCGTTCCGCGTCTGGCTCAGGACGACTGGATACGCACGATCACGCAGCGAAGCAGTGTTCTCGACGCCGGTAGCCATCGACCGGACGGTGAGCTGGCCGCGACCAAATCTCCAGCGCTCACGGCGCTCAACGCCGCCCGGCGCGAGCTCAAAGCCATCCGGGTAGACATCAGCCTGGAAGAGCCGCTCGGCGACCATCTCCAAATCATCGGGCGCGACAAGGAGATCGACACGACCCTTCCCAGGACGTTGCGGCGCACCGACAAGCGCGGCCGCCACTGGGCCCACGAGGACGCCCAGATCACCGACCGCGGCCGCTGCACGCAGCCCGTCACGGCACGCGGGCCATGCGTTACCCAGCAGCGCTGCGAGCCGTTCTGGGGGGTCTAGGTTGAGCTGCTCGCAAACCAGCTCCACGAGCTTGGGCTCGGCGGGAACGAGCTGCACCTCCAACCGCACCCCGGCCGCGGCAGCTACGCGATCGAGGGACTCAAGGCTTGGATGCTGAACACCCGACTCCCAGCGAGAGAGCGTCTCGCGCGCGACCCCCGCCCGTCGCGCAAGCTCTTCCTGGGGGAGGCCCGATCCCCGAAGCGCCCTCATGACTTCAGCCGATCGCATAGGACTATTGTGACAGATTCATCACAGATACTGGGACTGGTGAGGAGTGCTCTTGCGCGAGCGAGCTGGTATAGCACCCGGGCGTTTGCGCAGCTGCCGACTGCCCTGGAGTCTTTCGAGGGCAACGGCTGTGCAGTCCTCGTTGTCGCTGCCTGAGAAGTCTGCGGTTACGGGAGCTTGCCGATTGTCACGGTGCGGATGGCCGTGGTGGCGGTCGGGGATATGTGTATAGAGCTCGTCACGTTGTGACGGCTGTTCACGGGCAGTGTCCGTGGTCACGAGGCGCGTGGGAAGGTCCAATGGTCTGTGTGATCGCGCGGGGTGGTGGGGGTGCCGAGCCCACGCGGGCGGAAGGGAAGGGCGTAGTGTCCGCGGCAAGGCGCGTGCGTCATCACGCCGCGTTTTCAAAATCGGGCCGATTGGTGCTGCTTGGCTCGGTTGCTGGCGATTCGCCAAGCCGTGGGCGGTTTCGTGTGCGGGCTGTTCGCCTGGGGGCGTCCGTTAACGAAAAGACCCGGCCCACGACGGGGCCGGGTGAGTGGGGCAAGTATAGCGCCCCACGCCCCGAGCGCAAGCATTCGCCGCCTACCAGCCATACGGCTTGCCGAGCCTTCCAACCGAGTCCGGGAGCTGGTGAGCCATGTACGCAGCCGCCGAAAGCTTCTCCCACCAGTGGCCTCCAACGCCGTCGGATTCGTCGCCTCTGAGCTTGCCGGCCAGCGGCTTGACGCCGGGGTTGATGAGGCCCACCGGGACCTGTTCGCGCACGCAGCGCAGCGGCAGCTCCAGATCGCTGTCGTTGGAGACGACCACGGCGGCATCGACAGCGCCGCGCAGCACGTCGAGCAATAGGTGAGTCGCGACGTTGACGTCCGAGCCCTTCTCCTCCCGGTACAGGAACGACACGAGAAAGCGGGCATCGCCCACGTCGCCGCCTGAGCTGTCCTGGACCATCACCGGCCACTGAGAGCGGACCATCTGGGGCTTGCCTTTTGCCGTCCACGTGGCGAGCGGCGCCGTCCTGACACGCCGCACGAAGTTGCCGAACTCGACGTGGTCCGCGCTGCCGCTGGCGCACAGCGCTCGCAGGTAGACGTTCTGGTCGCGGGGCGTGCTCGGGTCATCGACCCCGCTCACGCGCGCCGTGCAGTACACCACTTGCTCGATCGTCGCCCCGTTCGACCGCCAGGCAGCAGGCAGGACATCGGCCACCAGACCCCGGATATCCAGCCAACGCCATCCCGCGGTGCCCTGCCCGCAGTGGTCGCGGGCGCCGTAGTAGAGGTTGAAGCCATCGACGTAGACCCCGACTCTCATCCCGGGCACGGTAGTCGGCGGGACGGTCGGCACAGTCGGGCCGGAGAGTCGCTGCTCAGAACAAGCTCTGCTGTGGCTGTGGCGTCGAGGATCCATGCGGCTCCTGACGATGTGGCTCTGGCCGATCCGCTCCGGCGCGCGTGGCGTATGCGCCGACGATGCGGTCGAGTGCGCGGCCCTTGTCGCGGTGGCCGTAGAGGCGTCGGACGAGGTTCCCGCCGTCCTGGTGGCCGAGCGCGATCGCGACATCCTCGGAGGGCATCTCCAACTCGTTGACCATGTACCAGGGTCTCATCCCCACGAAGCGGGCGCGGTGGGGATGGCTGGCCGATCATCCGGCCGAGGACCAAAACTCGGCATGTCTGAGTCCCGGCGATGGGAGACCTATTGCCCTTGCAAGGATGAGCTGGCGCGTTGAACTGGCCTAATCGCCGGCTGTGTGCCCAGCGTGGGAGAGTCTGCCGTAGTTGGCCCTCCATGCCTCGGAACTTACTCGACGTTCGTGGGTCGCGTCGAGCGTGGACTCCGTTGGAACACGACGTGCTCGGGCCGGTCATGCGGGTCGTGATCCTCACCGCAGCGATGACCGGGGTGTCGGCAACCCTGGCAGCGGTCGAGCGTTATTGGGCCAGCGTGTCAAGGAATTCGTTGATCGCTGCGGCGGCGTCGGCGGCGAGGAGTCGCTCGTTGTCTTCTGGGGTGACCTTCCGTGCTTCGCGGGCGTAGGCTCGTGCGCCATGCGCCCGGTCGTTGCGAAATCGCTCGCGTATCTCCAGGAAGGTGGAACTCATGCCCGGGAGGACATCCGCGAGTGGGCTGGAGTTGACGACGCTGGCTGCCTCGGTTGGGCCGCCAGCGTGGTTGTGGAGCAAGACGTAAGCGAAATCGTAGTAGTCCTTGTCGGCGCCGCGGGTGCGTACGGCGGCTGACTTTGCAAGCAGGTAGCCGCTGAGTCCGGCGATCTGCACGCGCATGTCGCCCTCGGGAACGTGGAGGACGTACTCATGGTGGTCACGCTCGACATGGCGGGTGCCCCGGAGGTTGACCGCTCGCAGCTTTGAGCACCCAGCGGGTTGAACGATCGCCTCGGCCGGTTGGTCATCGAGGTCGCAGAGGAACTCGATCTTGACGATGTGGTTCTCGATTGGGCCGCTCCAGCGCCACCCGTCTGCGTGTGGGGTGAACCGCATTGCTTGCAGTGCGGCCTCGATCGGTCTGAGATCGTGGCTCGCGGTGAGGTGTGTCACCAGCAGGATGTCGACGTCCGTGGTGCCGAGGTGGGCGGGGACCTCGGGCACGTCGGTCCGCGCTAGCGTTGGCGGTACGAGTCCACCGAGCACGATCAGTCGCTCGCTCGTGGGTGCGCTTGCGGCTAGGAGCCGCCCGAGTGCCCGTTCGGCGAGCGTCCGGGCTTCGGCGGAGCGCTCGTCGTCGGTCACGCTTGGGATTCCATCACGTCGCGGAGGTGCTCAGCGGCATCGTTTCCCCGACCCCCGAGGCGCCGGAGGTCAGCGTAGACCCGTGGCCAGGAGACGATGGGACCCCACGAAGAAGGCGTCGTGAGCCGGAATGCATTGCTCGGGGTGCGCCACAGCTCGATCCGGCCCGCGTCGTCGGTGGGGGTGAGGCCGGCGTCTTGCAGACCCGGCGCGAGGTCGCGGCGCGTGTAGCGCTCATCGATCCGCAGGTGCAGGACCGGAAGCTGCGTGACGAACGGCGCGAGCTGCTGTGCCGCCGCCCATCCCGTCCAGCCAAACGCGAAGTCACCCAGGGTATGCGCGAGGCGGGCCTGCACGTCCTCGAGATCGCGACTGGTGGTGTGGGCATACCATCGCTCGACGGGCTTGGTGTTGAGGTGTGTTGTCCAGGATTCGAGCATCGCGTGGGGGTGCTCGAGAACACGGTGCGCTCCGCGTCCTCGGGCGGGTCCCTGCTTCGCGGTCCAGCCTTCCTGGTCCCACCCGGTGAGAATCCGGCTGGCTCGCGCAATTGAGCAGCCGGCGTGTTCGGCGAGCCAGGAGGTTGTGATCCCCCGCGGGGGTCTGGCGCCGAGGGTCGCCTCTACGGCGAGTACCGCGATCTCACTCCAGGAGGCGCCGTGCGGTTCTGGGTCCTTGGGGGCGGGCGCTCGGTCGACGCGGACGAGCAGGCCCTCGCCACGCAGGCTCGCTGCACCGGTCTCGTCAACCCAGTTGATCGCTCGCTCATCGAGCAGTTGGCGAGCACCGGAGGAGAGCTCCGGCGCGACGACGAGCGTGACCGTCGGAGAGCGCTCAAGTCGCGCGCGTACATCGCCCGGCCAGCCACGACGAACCCACGCCACACGAAAACGCGGCTGGCGAGGGAGTCCCACGACGTGCAGGGCATAGGAGCCGTCGGTCACCGATCGTACGAGGACATCAGCATCGAGTACCGAGCTGACGGCGTGTGCCAGTCGATCTTTCTCGTTCATACTCATATTCTACTGCCGCAAGCAAGAATAGGAACAAAGCAATAAATATGTAGGCTCGTTGCTGATGACTATCGTCACGCTGACCGTCATCCTCGCTGGTCTATGAGCGCGATAAAATCGACTCCGATGTCCGAGCAGACGACCCCCGAGACCGACGCCCCGGCGAACGGCGTGGAGCAATCCCTGGAAGAGCCGCGCTTGCCATCTGGACCACTGCCGTCGTTCGGCCAGGATATCCCGTCGTTGGAACTACCGGGTGTCATCCCCTCATGGAAAGCCATCATGCGGGCCCTGCGGCGGTTGCGTCTCACAGCCCTGACCGCGTCCAAGCAGCGCGGGAGATAGCGCCCCCGGGCGTTGCGCAGCTGCCGACTGCCCCGGAGTCCCTTCGAGAGTAACGGCTGCGCGGTCATCGTCGCCGTCGCTGCCTGAAGCCTGCGGGTCATGGGAGCTTGCCGATTTCACGGTGCGGATGGTCGGGGCGGCGGTCGGGGATATGCGTATAGAGCTCGTCACGCTGTGACGGCTGTTCACGGGCAGTGTCCGTGGTCACGAGGCGCGTGGGAAGGTCCAATGGTCTGTGTGTGATCGCGCGGGGTGGTGGGGGGTGCCGAGCCCACGCGGGCGGGAAGCAAAGCAAAGTGTCCGCGGCAAGGCGCGTGCGGGGAAACGAAGCGATCGCAAAACGGGTCTCATCCCCACGGAGCGGGCGCAGTGGCGATGGCCGGCCGATCATCCGGCCGTGGACGAACAAAGCGCTGGATGCCTGAAGTGCTGGGTGTTGAGGATCGGTGCTTTGCAAAGAACACCATCTGGCAGATCATCCAATCTGGCGGTATCGGTGCTCGATGAGGACGGCCGCGAAGGTGCTCAGCAACGCCACGGCCGCGACGACGCTGAGGTCGACGAGCTGTGTGCGGGTATCCCAGATCTGGTCCGCGAGACCGAGGGGTATGGCGAGGACTATCGCCCAGATTCCCGCGAAAGCGGTTCTTACCCATCGCCCGGTCAGCAGTCCACAGAATGGCCCGACGGCGAGCAGAGCGATGAGGACGACGTGGGTGAGGACCGCATCGGTGGCTGCGATGATCGAGCTGATGATGAGCGCAAACGCCCAGACTTGGCCGACCGACATCCCGGCCAGCAGGGATTGCTCGCGCGCGGGGATCGCCGACCCGCCAGGGGCCGGCCACAGACGTTGGGTCCGGTGCTTGGCTGCGCGAAGCGGCGCGGTGAGCCTCCAGCTGGCCGAAGCGTGCTCCGCGTCGAGCCAGCGGTGCAGTCTGTCCAGGTCCTCGTCGCGGCGACAGACCTGTTCTTCGAGATCCTGGATCGTCTGTGCGTGGGTGTCCAGACGAGCGCGCGCCTCGCTCAGCTCGATGCGCAATTGCTCCTGTTCCTCCAGCCGGCTGGACAGAACCCCGACGGCCTCGGACCGCTCCGTGGCCTGTGCCGCCGAATGGCCGAGAATGTCGCCGAGCTTTACCAGCTGACGCGCGAACGCGCCGTCCGTCAGCCGCCGGCGTTCCTGTGCGTCCAGGCCGGCCCGGGCCAGGGCGTGGTCGTAGAGGAGCAGGTCGGCCGCGTTGCGTCGTTCGAGCAGATCGAGGACGTCGACACCATCGCCGGCAAAGAGCTCCTCTTCCGGCCGTATGGCTTCGGGGATCACGTGCTCGCCGGTCACGTTCACGTCGATCGGGTCAAGCGCCACGGCGAATAGGCGCGCCACGCCTTGCCACGTATCCTCGCCGAGCTCGAGCACGCCGACAAAGCCGAGCGTGTCCAGTCGCTCGATCGCGTCCGCAGCGAGCGCCGCGAAGTCGGACGGCGCGGCGAAGCCCGACTCCGGCAGGCGCGGGTCGCCGTGCAGGAGCAACCGGCACACCTGATTGTCGAGGACCGGAGCAAGGCGTGGCTCGGCCAAGAACTCCGAGAGTGGCCGCCGAGCGTGCTCGTACACGCGATAGGGCCTCCAGACGTCGCCGATGCCGGGCGTGCGCCAGTACATGTAGAGCGACAGGAGGCGCGCCCGGGGCTCGCGCAGCACCGTGGCGATCGACGACGCGTCGGCGATTTGCAGCAGTGTGGGGAGGGAGAAATGACCGCTGACGGCACGGTACCTACCGAGCGATTGAACCTCGCTTGGGCTCACCGCGACCCGGGAGCGGGCCTCCGGACGCAGGCGCTCAAAGCCATCGAAATCGCAGAACAGCGACGAATCAAAGCGCCGGGGAGCCAGCGATCCCGGCGGCAGCGCCGCCTCAAGCGCCGAGAGAATGCTGGACCCGGCGCTCTTCGGGACGTGCAGGAAGCAGGTCGGGGAGGCGTCGTTGCGGTCCCTATCGATCTTGGCGTCTCGTGTGCTCACCGCGACTGCTTCTCGTCAAACTGGTCCCCGGATGACTATATATGCTCCATCGTCAGGTGGATTGGCTAGCATTCGCGCGGTGTCGACAGACGAGCCTGAGCGTGTGCTTCGCATACAGACGGTACTCTTCGGCCAAGAGCTCGCGCAGCTGTGGAGATTGCTTCGAGGCTTGGACGCAGCGGTGGGTAATGTCCTAGATGTGGGCCTCGTCGGCAAGGTTGCGTGGGCATTGGGGGACAGCAGTGCCGCGCCGCTCTTCGGTGCGAGCGAGGCGCAGTCGATGCTCGCCGCTGCCTCGGGGGAAGGGCTCAGCGATATCACGTATGAGTTCTTCGGGGCCAACCTTGGATCGAGCGGAGGTCAGAACCGTCTCGCTGAGGGACACCCGAGCGACCTGCTCTTGGTGCTGAATCCTGACACGTATCCGTCCCCTACGGCCATATCTGAGCTGGTCAAGGCTCTGGACAAATCCCAGGCAGGAATTGTCGAGGCGCGGCAGATCCCGCTTGAACATCCACGTGAGTACGACCCTATCACCGGTGAGACGGGCTGGGCCAGCGGTTTCTGCATGCTTGTCCGGCGTAAGCTGTTCGATGATCTCGGAGGGTTCGATAACGAGCATTTCCTACTGCACTGCGACGATGTTGACTTCTCGTGGCGTGTGCGCAAGGCGGGATATAAAATCGTGCTCGCGCCTTACGCAACGGTGTTCCACGATAAGCGACCTCGTCCCGACGATGCGTGGCCTGTGCCGGATGCAGAGCTTTATCACGCGGCGTTGGGGCGGCTCATGCTCGCTACCCGGTGGGATCGCCCCGATATCGTAGAAGAGACGATCACTCTCATAGAGTCCGGTGGATCGGAGGTCCAGCATGGTGCGCTGAACGAGTTTCGTTCGCGCGTAAAGGCCGGCCGGATCCCCGATGTCGAACCGGACTCTGCTGCGGTAGCAGAATTCATCCATGGTGAGTATGCCCCCCATCGCTTCTGAGGGCTCGACCATGCCGCGTTATGGGTTTTCCTTTGCTTGGGAAAGTCCATATGGACATGTCGTACAACTACTCGAGCGACTAGACCTGAAGCGTGGCGTGGTAATCGACCTGGGTTGCGGATATGCCACAGTCGCTGACCCTCTCAGTGAGCGCGGTTATGAGTACGTGGGAGCAGATATCGACGGTGAAGCGCTGAAGCAACTATCGCTGCGTGGATTCGGGGCGTATGAGCTTGACCTGCGACAGGTCGATGAGCTGGCAGTGCGCCTACTGGAGCTTGCCGATGGGCGCCGAGTTGCCGCCGTCCTGCTGCTCGACGTGATTGAGCATTTGCCAGAAACGCAACTATTCTTGTCGGCGCTGCGAGATGGTCTCGGCCAAATCGGTCAGCCCACGCTCGTAGTAAGCGTGCCCAACATTACACATGCGGATGTGGGCGCGAAGCTCGTTTTTGGTCGCTGGGATTACAAGCAAACCGGCCTGCTTGATCAGACACATTTGCAGTTCTTTACTTCCGAGCGCTTGCGGACCGAGGCTCGCGATTGTGGTCTACTCGAGGTCGGCGCTCATGACTTTCAGCTCAGAGTCAGCGACCAGGCCTTCCCTGCTGATCACCCGGCCCTTTCATGGGCTTCACCTATCGCCCAGACAATACGTATCTGGCGTGAAGCCGCCGATCCACACGGGCAAACCATCCAATTCATACGAGCCTTCGTTGTATGCGATAGCGACGCACGGTCGCTGACAGCACCTTCTTCGGCCGTGCCCCAAACGGATGAACCATTCCTGACCGTCGTAATGCGCACACAAGGCACGCGACCGACCCACGTTCGCGATGCGCTTACGTGTCTTGCCGCGCAGACACTTGACGACTTTAACGTTCTGCTCATGGTCCACTCGGAAAGCCCAAAGGCGGCGCTCTCCGCTGTCACGGCTATTGTAAAGGAGTTTGATTCCACATTTGCCTCGCGCGTCGAAGTTGTGCATGTTGCGGGCGGCGGTCGCGCCCGCCCGCTCAACGTCGGGCTTGAGCGTCTCCAGTCGGCGTATTTGGCTTTCCTGGACGACGATGACTTGGTGACCGCAAATTGGGTTGAGGACTTTTCAAGCGCTGCTGGCGACGGAGCAATTGTCCGCTCCGTTGCGGCTGTACGACATGTATCCACGCCAGATGATTCTCACGACGTTCCTTATACCGTCGAATCCTCGCTCGAGTTTCGCTATGAACTCGAGTTCGATCCTGTGCATCACCTGTGGGGCAACGAGACGCCAATCTGCACTTTTGCCGTTCCGCGCCATCTGATTGAGATATTTGGCCTGCGGTTCGACGAACAGCTCCCCGTTCTCGAGGATTGGGACTTCCTGATGCGCTGCGTCGCGCTTGCGCACGTGCGCGACACCCATGAAGTGACCAGCATTTATCAGATGTGGCGTAACGGCGAGTCATCGGCTTCGTTGCACGATATCGGCTTGTGGCAGGCGATACAGCGGATCCTACAGGACAGGGCAAATCAGCGACCGCTCTTGCTTCCCGTAGGCACGGCAGCCCGATTGATTGATATGTCTCAGCGGCTTGCCCGGTACCTCGCCGAACTCGATGCCGCGCGTATTGAGACGTCTGCCGCACACGAGGAAACAAGAAGGCAGGCTGAGGAAGTCCAGCGTCTAGGCCACGAGATTGGGGTCATCCACGAGAAGTATCTGACTACGATCAACTCACGGCGCTGGCGCATCCTCGGTCCACCAGCTCGCGTGGCCTTCGCCCTTCGGGGTGCTCTACGATTTGTACACAGGGGCGTGACATCACGCGCGACCAAACTGCTTGGACACAAGTGACCGTGGATTCGCCTTCAGATCCAGCGCTCGTGCTGCCTTTGCTTTTTCCACTCGGGCACTTCTATTCGCCGATGTACGATCCGGGTGAGATAGCATCGCGGCGCGCTGTCATCTGGCCCGCAAAGCCGCGGCCCACCCTCGACATGGACTGGCGCGAGGAGGCGCAACTCGAGCTATGTACCGGAGTATTCGCCGCGCAGAGAACTCTCACCCTTCGGCACACTCCTTCAGATGACCCGACCGAGTATTGGTGCGGAAACGATCAGTTTCCGCCGTTGGATGCGTGGAGCCTGGCAGCGATGCTGCGACATCTTCGTCCGGCGCGAATGATCGAGATAGGTTCGGGATATTCATCACTGATAACTGCGCGACTCAACCGCGAGGAGTTCGCGAATGCTGTGCACTTTACTTGCATAGAGCCGTACCCGCGGGATTTCCTGGTGAAAGGCGTGGATGGCATCTCCGAGCTCCGGGTTGAGATAATTCAGGATACTCCGCTTGACCTGTTCGCAGAGCTAGGCAAGAACGATGTGCTCTTTATTGATACGTCACACACAGTCAAGACCGGCGGGGACGTGACGTGGATCTTCCACGAGATCATCCCGCGGCTGCAGGTGGGAGTCGTAGTGCATGTGCATGACTTTTTTCTTCCGGAGGAGTACCCCGAAAGCTGGGTAATGGAGGGACGTGGTTGGAATGAGACATACCTTGTACGCTCGTTTCTCAGCTACAACACGTCTTTTGCGCTGCGGTGGGCAACGCGCTACATGGTGCTCAACCATCTCGAGGCAGTCACTCGCGCATTTCAGATCGGTGCGGGCGACCCGCTTGCAGGCGCTTCACTTTGGTTCCAGCGTGTTCGGTGATTGGAGGTCCAGTTGGGAGCGGTTGGATATCCGCGATGCAGAAGGCGTCGGCGCGCTGAACGTGCCGCTGGGAGTGACTTGACGCCATGATGTTGGTTTTTCAGGTGTTGGGATTTCTGGCGGGCGGGGTCGTCCTGGCGCGTGTGCTTGCTGCGGGCTCGTTGCCGCAGGAACGCTTCCCATTAGCTGGCGTCGGACTGGTAGCGGCGCTTGTGGCGGGCGTTCTGTTTTGGGATCACGTATGGCAGATTGGTAGTGGGCTACCGGAGTCTACCCGGACTGCTTCTGCAGTGTCATCGTTTGCGGCACAGCACGCTGCTGACCCGGGCGCCAACAACACTTTTTTGGCATGGGCACGCAAGGAAATGCTCACCGTGACTTCCCACGGTCGCGGTACCTATTACATGGAGCCGGCGACAGTTCTCAAAGAACCAGAGCTAGGTCAGTGGAGTACATATGAGTTGCTGCCCGAGCGTGCGACTTCGAAGCTCAGCGAAGCGGATTGGATCGTTTTCTACGGGGTCAGCCCAATCTTGACGGCCGAACAGCGCCGCCAGTTTGGTGGGCTAACCCAATTTTCGCCCGACTATGCGCTCGCCCTGAGATACCATGCGCGCTGAGCTGGGTCCGATCGTGCTCACCGGCGGCTATTGTTTCGCGGGCCTCGGCGTGCTTACCTCACTTCGAATTATTCGCCCTAGTGTAGGTAGTGTAGTAGCGGCGTTGGGCCTTGCGTTTATGGTGGGTGTCGCAGTTGTGCTGCTTTCAGGGATCGCACTCTTGTGTGTGGGGGCACCTGTCAACATCGAGATGCTCGGAATCTTGATTGCATTGATAGGACTGGGTGGATTTGGATTTGCGTGGTGGCAAGCAGGTTGGCGCAGGCCGAGCATGCCAAATTGGTCGCGCATAAGGTTGTGGGCCTCTACACAGTCGGCTAGGCGTGCTATATTTGTTTTGCGTGACACTGACGCTGAGCGCTGGGTCGTCGCCGGGATGCTTGTCGTGATTGGCGTGTTTGCGGTTCTGGCATATCGCTGGGCGCAGGTGCAGCCTCTGCAGGCGTGGGACTCCTGGTCGATCTGGGCGCGAAAGGGCACGCTGCTCTTTGACTACAGCCACCTACCTACGGTGTTCTTCACCTCTCGAGTCTACGCGTTTATGCATCCGGACTATCCGCTGCTCTTGCCGTTGTATGAGTCGAGCTGGTTCCGCATCGTTGGGAACGCCAACACGCAGAGCCTACACGCGTGGTTTTGGGTTTTGTTCGTCGCCTTCTTGTGGGCGACTGCTTATGTCGCCTCGCGTGTGGCGCGCCCTGCGATTTGGGCCCCGCTGGTCGGGTTACTCGCCGTCACTCCTGCGATTTGGAACCAACTCATGACGATGTACGCAGATGTGCCGATGGGACTGTTCTTGATGGTGGGCGTGCTGTTGCTAGGACTGTGGATCGCAGGCCGACGCCGACGTGATCTAGCGCTTTCGATGATCATGCTTGCGGCCGCGGCAAGTACCAAGAACGAGGGGCTGACCGCCGCTGCGAGTGCACTGGCGGCCGCGCTGATCATCACCCTTGTCGCTCCTGCGCCAGGGCTTGCGCGTCGCCGTGCACTGGCGCCGCTCGCGGTCGCAATCGCAGCCTTTGCGGTTGTGGTCGCGCCTTGGCGACTTTGGCTTGCAGCCCATCACATCACGGGCGACATGCCTGTCGCCCGTGGCCTCGAACCATCCTTTCTCGTGAACCACGCCAACCGGATTCAGCCGACAGTAAACGCACTGTTCACGGAAATTACCAACCAAGGCAACTGGTACTACCTGCTACCCATCAGTCTAGCACTGGTGATCGCCGGACTGGCCACCCGTGGGCTTCGCCGCATAGCGGCATTCTATGGGCTCGCCATGTTAGGCGCGGCCATCATGGTGTTGTGGGCGTACGTCATCAACCCGAACGAACTAAGTTGGCTTATCGCGACTTCCGCCAACCGCACCGTCGTTGGCCCGATGTTGATCGCAGTGGCCGGGACGTTTCATCTCGCGGGAGCGCTCGTGACACATGCGGTCCAGCGTTTGAAGTCGAACGCTCCGCGTGATCCACTAGCTCACGCGGCTCCTACGCAGGGTTCGCAGTCCGTCGCGAGTGGCTAGCTTCTCGGCCTTGCCCCAAGCCTACGCGCGAGCTTGGGGCTGCAGGAAGGCACTCCGCGGACAGCGCTCATGCTCAACGCAAAGGCCGAATCCGCGTACGCATCAGCACGAACACCGCACGGAACCCGTCTCTCCAAGTGATGCCCTTTCCCTCATCGTAGGTTCGACCGTAGTAGGCGATCGGAGTCTCGTAGACCCGCAGCTCGCGGCGACAGATCTCGCCGGTGATCTCCGGCTCGATCCCGAAGTGATCCTCGGTGAGGTGAAGCTGCTTTAGGACATCGGCCCGGAAGGCCTTATAGCCCGTCTCCATGTCGGTGAGAGTGGTGTTGAACAGAAGCCCGGTCAGCAGCGAGAGGCACCGATTGCCCACCAGATGCCAGAACATGTAGGCGCGCTGAGGTCGACCTCCCGACAGGCGCGAACCGTAGACCACGTCGGCCGCCTGACGCTGAATGGGCTCGATCAGAGCTGGCACGTCGTGCGGGTCATACTCCATGTCAGCATCCTGGATCACGACGATGTCCCCACGGCAGTGCGGAATGCCATGTCGCAGAGCCGATCCCTTGCCGCCGTTGGGCTTGCGCAGCAGCTGCACCCGACCTGGCGCTCCGAGGCGCGCCGCGACGATGTCGGCAGTCCCGTCCGTGGATCCATCGTCCACGACGATCGCCTCGTAATCGAGATCGAGCATCGCGATGCGGTCGAGCACCTCGGCGATCGTCCCCGCCTCGTTGTACGCAGGAATGAGGAAGGTGATTTTCATGAGCCAGGCATCGTAGCGGCGAAGGCTGTGCCCCGCCTCCATGGCTACCGCGGGTGTCGCGCCTCGAAGCAACACTCGGCCGCAATGTGCGCCAGAGCCCCAAGCCAAAGGCTCAGCTGGGCAAGCAGCCGATGCTGGTCACAGTCTCTGCGGCCTGCGAAGGCGCCGAGATGTTTGGCATCCTTCTGGATCATGGACACGGCTCAAGAGGCTGATGCGGGCGCCATCCTACCTCCGGGGGTAAGCATCGGTCGCCACACATACGGTTACTACGACACCACGTTCCGTGTCTTTATGCACGGTGCGCGCATCGAAGTGGGCGCCTTCTGTAGTATTGGCCCAGACGTGTGTATCCTAGCTGGCAGCGAGCACGTGACTACGCGCGCGAGCACCTTTCCTTTTGAGGCGCTCCTATTCGATCCAAAGGCCAGCAACGCTGGAGAAGCGATTGACAAGGGAGTCACGACGATTGGGAATGATGTTTGGATTGGACTAGGCGCGACTATTCTCTCTGGTGTGGTCGTTGGCGATGGTGCAGTGATCGGAGCCGGGGCTGTGGTCAGTAAGGAGGTTGCTCCGTATGCTGTGGTCGCTGGTAATCCGGCTCAGGTTATCCGATTCCGATTCGATGCTGAGACACGGCGCCGGTTGCTCTTGCTGAGGTGGTGGGATTGGACTGACGACGAGTTGTGGGCACTCAGGCCCGCATTTAAAGCTGATGTCGAGGCTTTCCTCGAAGAGGCTGAGCGCATGCACCGGGCGGAAAAGGAGCGCTCGGTAGGCCAAAGCCGTTGAATATTTTCGAATGCCTCGAACTCTCTGATATGTAGTATGACCAATCACCGTCGTCGCGTTCGAGTACCAGGTCGATCTCGTCGCTGTCGTAGGTGCGCCAGTGCCCCAGGCCGCGATCCGCTCGACTCACGAGGCCTGTCTTATGAGTTTGCCCACCACGAACGTCTCCAGCGGTCGAGATGTCGCACCTTGAATGAAGCTACTTGACGGCCAGGGCGCGATCTGTCTCGGTCACACGCAGGGGATGGCGCGCGTTGTATTGCAGTAGTAGAGCACCGATGAGCACAAACGGCACAAAGTTGACCGCATGCAATACCAGTGCGAAGGGGAGGATTGATGACTTCGGCAGTCCGTAGGCTTTCAAGGCTAGTATTGCCGCTCCCTCAAATATGCCGATCGCGGCTGGTGGGGATGGCAAGATCATGCTGAGTCCGACGGCCACCGCGACGAGCAGTCCGCACGCGAAGGGGAGATGCAGGTGGAAAGCCAAGGAGACGAAGTAGGCGCATAGAGCCGTCAGCATCCACGCCGACATGGTCCACAGAAAGGCCTCCAAGGCGACCTGCCGATTGCGCAGACCGCTGAGGCCGTGAGAAAGCTCGAAGATCGTCTTCTCGAGACGCTCGCCTGAGAACAGCGCCAGCCGTCCAAGGGGGCGTAGCAGTATCCGCAGCGGCCGATCTCCGTATATGACCAGCATGGCCGCGACGCCGACGATAGCGACCGCGAGTACGATCGCGACGATCGCGGCGGCTCTGAACCAGCTGACGTGTGGGAGCCAGGGCTGCGCAACGAAGAAGATGCCCAAGATCGCCAAAACGTCGTACAGGCGCTCCACTATGACCGTTCCGACGGTCTCTACTGGGGGCACGATGGTTCGCCGCGTGAGCACAACCACCCGGGCCGCTTCGCCGGCCCGAGCAGGCAAGATGTTGTTGTAGAAGTAGCCGATCATCGTGGCGTCAAGCGTTGGTCCCAGCGGCGGGCGTCTGCCAGGAGCGAACAGCGAGCGCCAGCGCAACGCACGCGCTACGTTGCTCAGGCCAAAGGCGACCAGGGCGGGGATCAGCCACCAGTAGTCGCTGCCGCGCAGGGCGCTCCAGACCTCGGTGAAGTTGATGTCGCTTAGCGCGATGTAGGAGAAGACGACCGTGACGATGACCGTCGCGAGGTTGATCAGCAGGCGCGAGCGACGCTTGGACATCCCGCCACGGGGGCTCTCATCGGCGGCGTTCGATCCGGAATCGTGGGCTTGGCGCTCGCGCTCCTCCAACAGCATGCGTTGCCACGTTAGCCGATGGTGCACCTGGAAGGCTTCTGTGTCTCGTCGGTCTTTACGGGTGGCGCAGGGGTCGATCGAGGGGCTTGCGGTCCTCGGTCTCGACTGACTCGGCGAGGGTGGCAAGTCGACGCAACTCAGCGCCCTATTCTCGCGACGTATGCTCCCGGCGAAGCGGCAGATTGGTCGGCTGTCGATCCTGCGTTTCCAGTTCGTCGGCCATGCGTGCAAGCTCGTATAGCGCGAGTCCGAGCGCTCGTGAGACACGGTCGGCGACATCCCAAGTGGGGTTGGCGATGCCCCGCTCGAGACCGCGGATCGAGGTGACGTCCATGTTCGCAGCGTCTGCGAGCGCCTCCTGAGTCAGTTCGACCTCTTCTCGGCGTAGGCGTATTGCGCGACCGAGGGCCACCTGAGGAGTCCGACTGATCCGCACGTCAGAAGCCTCCGTGTCTGGACCTCCTGTGACCAGGGAACTAGTTCCCGGTAGTATCGCGCGCTATGACAACGCGTCTCTTGAGCTCGCGGGCTGCCCCAGCCGCCTCCGTCCTGAAGGCCGAACCATTGCCAGTCAATGGAGCATAAGGTCCTCATGGTAGGGGCTGATGAGCCCGGTGAGAGCCGGCGTCGCATGTCGCTTGAAACGCTCCGCGACGAAGTCGTCGAGCGCCTGCGATCAAGACGTGCGGAGATCGAGGAGACGATCTTCGTCCATGTCCGCGACGCGGTGCCCGATCAGATAGGGGACGATGATGTCGAGTACGCCGTGGGCCTGCGTGCAGCCGTCTCGGCAGCCGTGGACTACGGTCTCATCGGCATCGAGCGAGGAGCGGACTGGGAGGGGACGGTACCGTCGGCGGTGATCCTCCAGGCGGAGCGTGCAGCCCGGGCCGGTGTCGGTTTGGACACGGTGCTGCTTCGCTACATCGCGGGTTACACGTTGCTGACAGACTTCGTCATGGAGGAGGCGGAGCGGTCCAATGGCGATGGGGGGATGTTGCGCTACCTGCGTCGAAGGCAGGCGACTCTGCTCGGACGTCTCACGTCCGCGATAGCCGACGAGTACCGGCGCGAGCTGGAGCGCTCCGAACGTTCGCCAGAACAGCGACTCGCTGAGCGTGTGCAGAGACTGTTGATCGGCGAGCCCGCAGATAGTGCCGAGTTGGGCTACGAGCTGGACGCGTGGCACCTCGGAGTGATCGCCATCGGCGCGAACGCAGAGCAGGCGGTCCGGGGCTTGGCGGCGGAACTTGGTCGCCGGCCGCTTGTTGTATCTCGTGGGAAGGAGACGGTGTGGGCTTGGTTCGGCGATCAGCGGAAACCGGCGGTTGCGGATATCGGTCGTCTGCTGCTGGCCAAAAGCCGTACGGACGTGTCGCTTACGATCGGCGAGCCGGGGAGAGGTGTCAACGGCTTCCGACTCACTCACCGCCAGGCTCAGGCGGCGCTGCGGGTCGCGCTGCGCAGGCCGCAGTGGCTCACGCGATATGCCGATGTCGCACTGCTCGCGTTCGCATTGCGGGACGAGGCGCTGGCCAGATCGTTGGTCGACATCTACCTGTCGCCGCTCGATACTTCGCGTAGGAGCTCGCCGGTGTTACGTCAGACGCTCCGCGCCTACTTCGCCGCTGAGCGTAATGCGTCCTCGGCCGCGGCTGCGCTGGGAGTGACTCGGCACACGGTCGAAAACCGCATGCGCAAAGTTGAGGACCGACTTGGTCGCCTGCTCTCGACGTGCCTCGCCGAGCTGGAAGTCGCGCTGCGCTTGGAGGACTGTCACGACCCCGCCGACGTAACCGAGACCGGAGCGTCTGGTAAATGAACGCGCTCGAAGACGTCGAGGCCACGACTGACGTGCGCGTAAATCCACCGGCTCGTCGGCACTCCACATGGGTCCGCGAGCCCGCCCGTGCGCTGATGGTGCTCCAGATAGCTGCAATTCTCGTCCTGGGCGCAGTCACAGTTCTCCGTTTCCACATCTTCGCCGAAGTGGACGAGCGCGCGCACCTGGCCTATGTGCAGGAAGTGGCCGAACACGGCCGCATACCGTGGGTGGAGCACGACTATGTGTCGTGGCAGGAGCTGGCGATCGAACAGGGCACGTATCCTCGCCCGAGCGGTCTGGACCCGCGACTGCTTGGTCTGCGCAGCAGCAGCTACGAGGGATGGCAGCCCCCGCTGTACTACGTACTCGCCGCGCCGGCCTACCTGATCCCCAGCAACTATCGCGACAAGGTGCTGGCGGTGCGTGCGTTCGATCTGCTCCTGCTCCTGTCCGCTGTCGCGATCCTGGCATTGCTGGCACGGGCCGTGTTCAAGGAGCGCTGGCGAGTTCCGTACTGTCTGGCGCTCTCGGTGATGTTGTGGCCCGGCATGATTGTTCGCGCAATCACGATCTCAAACGCAGCGCTGGAGCTGCCACTGGTTTTGCTCTACCTGCTCGCCGTGTGGAACGCAACGGCGCGACCGCGCGCTCGGTCGTTGATAGCTGCCGGCTGGCTGCTGGGGCTGTGCGTGCTCACCCAGCTCACGCTCGTGTGTCTGGCCGCCTTGCTGGCCGTACCGATCGTCGCGCTGCTGCGCAAGCGCCGCGACAGGCCTGCGGTCGGCACCGCCACGCTCGCGCTAGTTCTCCCGGTCGCGCTGGTCGTGCCGTGGCTGGTATCCAACGAGAGCCGCTACGGTGCGCTGACCGCCAGCTCTCTCGAGGAGCGCCTGACGGGACCCTACGGACCGACTGGCCCGCACTCGGGCCTCGCCGCCGTCGTCGCGGGATTTGGGCGCCTCGCGCGCGTCGTGCTGCCCCAGGAGTGGTGGCTGGAGTACAGGGGCATACCTGGAGCGATCCTGATCGCGTTCGCCGCGCTGCTGGTGATCGCTGCACTGCCCGTATGGCGATCTCCAAGACTGCTGTGCTCACGCGTCGCCGGAATCCTCGCCGCTCCACTATTCCTGGGACTCGCCACGCTGATCGGCATCGTCTTAATCGCGCACTGGCCCGCCGCGATGTTCCCGCGGTATCTCAACCCGATGCTTCCGCCCTTCGCCCTGTTTGGAGCGTGGGCATGGATGCAGTCAGTCGGGGACAGGTTGCTGCTAAGGCTCGCCGCACTGTCGAGCTGCGTTCTCTGCCTAATCTGGATTTACATGGCTGCCGCCTACTACTTCACCCACATCGGCTCGACACTCGGGATCCACGCCGCGTCCCTGACATAGCGACCACCGGTCTGGCTCACGGTCGAGCTCTGTGCACCGGCACATGCGCAGACTGGCCAACATGGCCAAATTTGCATGTCGGACTTGGCCAGATTCCTATGGCACGGGAAATAGTCGGACTGATATCAATTCATCTACCCGTTAGCCTCGCTCTGTTGTGGCCGACACAAGTCATGGCGTGAGAAAGGGATGACGGCAATCTACTAACGCTGCCTATTTATGTCTGAGCGCGCCGACGCCCGCTTGGTCCGCATAGGCCTGGAAAAAGGGGACCAAGATGATGGGCGATGCTCGTAGCAGGATGCAGTGGTCGCGACAGCATTGCTTTACAGGCATCTTGGTGGTGGTTCTTGCCCTCGTTGTCGCCAGCACAGCGCATGCCGCTAGTTTCTATTGGTACGGCAACGGCGGTTCCACGTGTTGGCAGACCGGTCAGCTAGGCTCGCCCAGTGAAGAATGTGATTCTGTGGCGGCTGGCTTTCTTCCAACGCCTGGCGGCCACTCAGGTGGACTTGAACACATGCTCAATGACACCGTCGGCGGGATCAGCAAAGACCTCACACTGTCCCCGAGCGGGGATTATTGTAACTACTACGGTGAGGGGGACAATCTGACGCTGCAGATTTCGGCTAATCAAGGAGGCGCGACGGGCTATACCACTCCAGAACCCTTTAGCAGCTATCAGGAGGGCGACGCGAACGGAACGGTGTGCCAGGCGAACGGAAGTCATTGGGGTCAAGAGATCCGCTCCGGCGTCTCGGGATACTCGTGCCCGCAAGGTAGCAAAACGCCTTGCGGCATGCACCATTATGTGTCGTTCACGAGTCAGGGTTCTAATCACCGACCATGGAGTGGCGTGTTCGGGGAACCGTCGCTCGTAGTGTCCGCCGAAGCTGACACCGCGACCTTTACTCATTCAGGCCTATACTATGGTGGGTGGTCGTATGTGTGCCCCGAGGTGGAAGACACGAGCTCTCATGGTGTGATCGAGTATTGTTTGGAGGAGTGGCGGTCTGCTAACGACGAATCTTCCTACAAGGGAGAGGCTTTTGGTGAATGCAATAATCCCTTTAGCCAGATCCGTAGCCTTTTCTACTCTGGGACGCAATACGCGACGGAGATGGCAGGTTCGGCCAATTCGACTGAAAGCGCAGGCAATGCGCACTACGAAGCAAGAATCACCAAGACCAACCTGATAAACGCGGCTAAACTGGTAAACAGCAACTGCGCGGGTTGGCATCTTTCCGAAAACCCTGAAAACTACGCTCTGATCGGCGTCGAGCAGGGGGTAGAGGGTTGGGATGGCCTAACCGAGATGGCGGGCAGCACTGGAAATCTCCGGCTCCACACCGAATACACGCCGAAGCCGCCAACCGCGACAACCAGCGCCGCGTCAGGGGTTAGTCAGGCGCAAGCCACATTGAACGGAACCGTGAACCCAAACGGTGCAGAAACGAAATACTACTTCGAATACGGCACTTCGACGTCTTACGGATCCTCTACGTCAGAAGTTTCTGCTGGTTCTGGAACGACGAGCACGCCAGTAAATGCCGTTGCGACCAGTCTGGTTCCGGGTACGCTCTATCACTATCGACTGGTGGCAAAAAATGTAGGGGGATCCAGCTACGGAAGTGATCAGACGTTCTATACACAATCGGCCGAGTATGTCTTCTATCGCGGCCCTAATGGCGGCCTAGAGAACGGATACTGGACTGGGAGTTACTGGGAATTCGGAGCGATCGGCTCAGCTAGTGCCGTCACGGGTAATCCCTCTCCTGTGCTTTTGCCGACAGGGAAAACACTTGCTAGGGGAATTATTGATGTCTTCTATCGTGGCACCAATGGTGGTCTGCAGAATTGGTATTGGAGTGGCTCCGCTTGGTCCTTCGCCTCAATTGGGACTGAAAAAGCAATAGAAGGCAGCCCGTCAGCAATCGCGCTACCTGAAAACCATATCGACGTGTTCTACCGCGGTACGACCGGTGGATTGCAGAATTGGTACTGGAACGGGTCCACATGGAGTTACTCGGCGATCGGTGCGGAAAAAGTGATGGCGGGTGAACCGGATGCGATTGCTTTGCCTGAAGGCCATATAGACGTGTTCTATCGTGGTACGACCGGAGGACTGCAGAACGATTACTGGAATGGATCTACGTGGTCTTATGGAGCGATAGGTTCTGAAAAAGTGATGGAAGGTAATCCATCAGCTATCGCTCTGCCTGAAAACCACATCGATGTGTTTTATCGTGGTACGACCGGAGGACTGCAGAACTGGTACTGGAATGGATCTACGTGGTCTTATGGAGCGATAGGTTCTGAAAAAGTGATGGCTGGTAACCCGTCTGCTGTAGCTCTATCCGAAGGGCACATCAATGTGTTCTATCGTGCCACCAACAATGGGCTGCAGAACTGGTACTGGAGTTCGCCGACCTGGAGTTATGGGGCTATAGGATCCGAAAAAACAATGTCCGGTGATCCGAATGCTGTTACATGGCCTAATGGGAATATAGATGTGTTCTACCGGGGTCCCGGCGAAATCCTTGAGAACTGGTTCTGGAGCACACCGACCTGGAGCCAAGGAGCTCTGAGTGGCGAAAAAGCTATTGCGGGTGAACCATCTGCAGTTGCGTGGTAGACATGACGGGTCGCGCTCGTGCAGGGACCGACCTCGCCTCACCATCCTATGCGTCGCGGCCACTCGACGATGACCGGACCCTATTCGCCGGATCCAGGAGTACTAAACTCAGGGCCGGGGGTGCCCAACGACACCAAATCCTTCAATAATTTATGAGCGAGCTCTTATGGACGATCCTGTGTATAGGGGTCGGAGCTGTCGCGTCTAGCCATGAAAGATGCCGTGACGAAACACGCCCGCTTGGTGGCGATAGGCCGGCTCGTGTGCGAGGGCGGCCAGCTCGGTGTTGATCGCGTCGCGGCGGGCCAGGTACTCGGGGCGGTGAAAGATCGCCGAGCTCGTAGAGGTCGCGCATCGTCGCGGGTGACCATGGCCTCCTGGAGGAGCTGGGCGCCGCCGTCGAAGCCAAGTCCTGAATGTCCGCGCAGCAGTCGCCGCAGGTCGACGGCGATCCTCGTGTTGACGCCTCGGATTGCTCAGGCGTCGGATCGAGCAGCCCGGCACGCTCGCGGATTGCCTCGGCCGAGGTGTCGGGCACGAGCGTCAGTTCTCCGGTGGGTGATGACGTATCGGCCCGAGACCGCTCCACTTAGCACAACGTGCGCTTGCTCACTCATGGCTTCATGATGGCAGGTGATCCGGCTCGTCGCTGTCGTTCCCGCTAGGGCTTGGTTTTTGAGGTCGCAGGCGCGTCTTGTCATCTAGAGGTACTCCGGGAAGAAGTACACGTGCTCGTTGTCGGCGAACTGCGCTACCTCGGCAGCGTGGTCATGCTTGAGGTTGGTGGGCCATCGCAGTGGCTCGTTCATGACCAGTAGGCTGCCGCCGGGGCGCAGCACGCGATGAGTCTCGCGCAGAGCATGAGTCATTCCTTGATGGTTGTTGTGGTGGAGCGCCTCGCAGCAGAAGACCCAGTCGAAGCTGTATTTGGCGTGTAAGCACGGGCGGAGGGCGTTCTTCGAGCACGCCGGGCGAAGGCGGGCCGGGCTGCGCGGTACCCTCGATGATCGTGGACCAGTTCGGCTGGGTCGATGCCCAGTCCCGCTGCCGGCTTGAGCAGGTTGTGCAGGCTGAGGTTGCGCCGTCCTCGCTCGACCTGCCCGAGGAATGTCCAATGGATATCGCTCTGATGGGCCAGGGCTTCCTGGCTGAGGCCCAATGCATGGCGTCGACAAGGTGGACCTATAGCCGCTCGCGTTGCGGTCACATAACGGGCTGAAACCGAGCGGACGCATGGCCACTGTGGCACCGAACGGTGGCATGCTATACTTGCTACCGAACAGTAGCAAAGGAGTGGGCATTGACTATCCGATCGATTCACGACCTGGCAGCCACAATACGCGGCCGTCGCATGGACCTGGGCATGAGCCAGGCCGAGCTTGCCAAGCGCACCGGCGTCTCGCGTAAGTGGATTTACGAGTTCGAGGCGGGAAAGCCGACAGCGGAGCTTGGGCTTCTACTACGTGTACTCGATGCTCTCGACCTCGGTATTGAGCTGACTCCGAGCGACCGTACGGCCGATGCTGCGGTGGACCTCGATGCCGTGATCGACGAGTACCGCGCCTGATGGCCGACACCCTCATTGTGCTGGTCGACGACAGGATCGCGGGCACCGTCATTCGAATGTCGGGCGGTCGGCTGCGCTTCGATTACGACGAGGGGTACCGTGCGAGTGCAAGTTCGACAGCCCTGTCGATCTCGATGCCCACGAGCGTTCGCTCACACCCCGACGGGACTATCAGTCCATGGCTCTGGGGCTTGCTTCCCGACAACGACGCAGTCCTCAGACGGTGGGCGCGTGACTTCCACGCATCCGCAACGCCGTTCTCGCTGCTCTGCACACCCATCGGTCACGACTGCCCGGGCGCTGTTCGCTTTGCGACCCCCGATGCGCTCGACGACGTCCTCGCGATACCGGGGTCGGTCGCATGGCTCACCGAGAAGCAAGTCGCGCAGCGGCTTGCAGACCTGCGCAAGGACACGACGGCGTGGCTCGGTCGCGATTTCACCGGCCAGTTCAGTCTCGCCGGCGCTCAAGCCAAGACCGCTCTGCTGCACCTGAATGGACGCTGGGGGGTTCCGTCAGGAGCCGTCGCAACCAGTCATATCCTCAAGCCCGCCGTCGCCGGCTTCGATGATCACGACCTGAACGAGCACATATGCCTTGACGCGGCTCGACGCGCTGGCCTCCTCGCTGCACGCACGAGCATCGCTCGATTCGATAACGAGAGCGCGATCGTCGTAGAGCGCTACGATCGCCGCCTGCTCGACGGCCGCCTTGTGCGCATCCACCAAGAGGATGTTTGCCAAGCGCTTGGCATCCGCCCGGAGCGCAAGTACCAGAATGAAGGCGGGCCGGGGCCGCGCGAGGTCACCCATCTACTGCGCTCCGTCATGTCGCCGCGGGCTGCGGATGACGCCGTCTTGCGGTTCCTCGATGCACTCGCATGGAACTGGCTGATCGCCGGCACGGATGCCCACGCCAAGAACTACTCGCTTCTGCTCGCTGGTCGGCAGGTGCGGCTGGCGCCACTGTACGACATCGCCTCCGCATTGCCGTACGGAACCCACGAGCGCAAGCTTCGTCTCGCGATGAAGATCGGCGGTGACTACCGCGTCCATCCAATCCAGAGCACTTGGCCGAAGGCCGCGAGTGAGCTGGGCCTTGACCCAGAGCTTGTTGTAGACCGCGTGTTTGCCCTTGCGCGTCGAGCGCCGGATGCGTTCTCGGAGTCTGTGAGCACTCCCGAGGTCATCGAGCTCGACAGTTCGCTCCCGGCTCGCTTGGTCGACCTGGTAGCGGAGCGCTGCGAGCGCTGCATCGCGATCCTCGACAGCTCCGCTCCGAAGATCTCCGACGCCGCGACGTGATGGCGCTCTGGCAGACGATCAGGTTGGGATCGTTAGTTCAGCCACCATACACATCAGCGGCGGGGCGATGAGCTCGAACCTACGAAACCGCACGAACCCGACGGGATTCGCCGCCGCCGCTTCGGATGCCCCAGGTTGACTTATCCCCAAAGAACGGCGATCGGCGCGGCGGTGATTTTCTTGTCGAGCTCGTATGCGCGCGGGCCTGTGTGCAGGACGATGCCTGCGAGGAAGCGCTCGCCGAGCTCGTCGTGCAGCCAGCGCAGGTGCTTGGCGTCCTTGAGTGTTGGGGCGGAGCTGGCCTTGACCTCGATGCCGATGACCCTCTGCCCCGCGAGCTCGGCGATCAGGTCGATCTCGTGCCGGCCTTGCTCGGTGCGCAGATGGTGCAGTCGTGGGCGGGTCGCGGATATCGCCAGCTCGGGACGCAGTTGGGCGGCGACGAAGGTGTCGAGGACGCGGCCCAGCAGATCGCCGTCGTTTATCACTCCCTGCTCGTCGAGTCGCAGCGCCGTGGCGATCAACGCTGCGTCGATCAGGTAGCGCTTGGGCCGGTGAACGAGTCGCTTGAGCCGGTTTGACGTCCACGCCGATACGTTCTCGGCGATCAGCAGGCTCGCGAGGAGCTCGTCATAGGCGCTACCCGTCGCCTTGTTGACCTGGGCGGCGTCATAGATCGTCTTGTGCTCGGTGACACCGGCGGAGTTGAGCGCGTACGCCTCCAAGTAGCGGCGCAGCCGCTGCGTGTCCCGTCGTCTGCCGAGGGTCTCCTCTAGCTGCTCCACGTCATGGCTGAGCAGATCCTCTATGTAGCTCTCAAGCCACATCTCTCGTGCGCGGCCTGTCAGGCGCAGGGCCGCGTCGGGGAAGCCGCTGCGCAGCGCGAGCTCGATGTAGCCGCGTAGGTCTGGAGGATCCTCGGGGACGGTCAGCTCTTGGTCGTTCGCGAGCTTGTCGAGCAGGAGTGGGCCGCTGTGACCGAGCTGCTCTGCGATCGTCATCGGATACATCGTCAGGCGTACGAGCCGTCCGGTTCCCGGCCAGACCTCGTGCTCCAGCTCGGCACGGACGGAGCCCGTGACGTAGAAGCGGTTCGGATGCGGGTCGGCTTCGACGGCGCGTCTGACCGCGCCGAGGACCCCCGGCACGTGCTGCCACTCATCCAGTAGCACCGGCTCGGGAAGACCACGCAGCGCAACGTCGGGATCCGCTTCGAAAGCCGCTGCCCCCGTCTGCCGATCGAGCCTTACGACCGTCGCCGCGCGTCGCGCCAGGGTTGTCGTCTTGCCCGCGGTGCGAGGGCCGAGCACCAGCATCGCGGGCAGCTGCGCGAGCAGCTCGTCCAGCAGTGGGTCGACCATACGCCGCCGGTATTGGGTCGCACTGGCACTAACCATCATACGCACAATATAATAGCCACTTCACGCAAGAGATAGCAACCTTTTCACGCAATCCATCGGGTACGAGCGCGTTCCTTTGCCGATTCGTCGGCGCTCGTGAGGCTGTATACCGACGAGCCCGGCATGGGCCGATCCGCGCGCTGCAGGTGCTCGTCGTCTCGGCGCTCGCTCGCGTGAAGGTGCCCTCCGCGCTGTGGCGCAAGGCCCGAACCGGCGAGCTCGAGGACGCGGCCGCGGGGATTCTGCAAGGCGGAGTCATTCGCAGCCACCGATCGACGTCATTGCCGGCAAGCGCGCGGGCTCGTGGAGCGCTCGTCACCAGACCGGTGACGTCGGCGAATGCCTCTCAGCTCGGGCCATGTGCCTGGTGCGGCCTGAGCTCGTCGTTCTTGCTCGTCGTGCGCCCATCGATGCCATCGAATAGCTCCGCGGCGGAGACCCCGAGCGCTCTCGCCAGCTTGGAGACGGTGCGGACGCCCGGCTCGCGCTCGCTGCGCTCGATCTTCGCGACGTGGGTCATGTTGAGGTCTGAGCTGTGCGCGAGTCGTTCCTGGCTCAGACCACGCTCTTGTCTGATGCGTCGCAGGTTGGCGGCGAAGATGTCGAGCGGGTCGGGCCTTGCCCAACCATGCTTCGGCACCTGTCCCAATTGTTCCAGATACAATTGGGACAGAAGCTAGTTGTCACAAAGAGATCGAAAGAGACGACTTGATCCTGTTCCCTGGCCAGCGGAGCGGCGTGGATAGCCGTGGTAAGAGGTGATACGTAGGGCACGTATCCCCGACCGAGCGGTCTGGACCCACGGCTGCTTGGTCTGCGCAGCAGCAGCTACGAGGGATGGCAGCCCCCGCTGTACTACGTACTCGCCGCGCCGGCCTACCTGATCCCCAGCAACTATCGCGACAAGGTGCTGGCGGTGCGTGCGTTCGATCTGCTCCTGCTCCTGTCCGCTGTCGCGATCCTGGCATTGCTGGCACGGGCCGTGTTCAAGGAGCGCTGGCGAGTTCCGTACTGTCTGGCGCTCTCGGTGATGTTGTGGCCCGGCATGATTGTTCGCGCAATCACGATCTCAAACGCAGCGCTGGAGCTGCCACTGGTTTTGCTCTACCTGCTCGCCGTGTGGAACGCAACGGCGCGACCGCGCGCTCGGTCGTTGATAGCTGCCGGCTGGCTGCTGGGGCTGTGCGTGCTCACCCAGCTCACGCTCGTGTGTCTGGCCGCCTTGCTGGCCGTACCGATCGTCGCGCTGCTGCGCAAGCGCCGCGACAGGCCTGCGGTCGGCACCGCCACGCTCGCGCTAGTTCTCCCGGTCGCGCTGGTCGTGCCGTGGCTGGTATCCAACGAGAGCCGCTACGGTGCGCTGACCGCCAGCTCTCTCGAGGAGCGCCTGACGGGACCCTACGGACCGACTGGCCCGCACTCGGGCCTCGCCGCCGTCGTCGCGGGATTTGGGCGCCTCGCGCGCGTCGTGCTGCCCCAGGAGTGGTGGCTGGAGTACAGGGGCATACCTGGAGCGATCCTGATCGCGTTCGCCGCGCTGCTGGTGATCGCTGCACTGCCCGTATGGCGATCTCCAAGACTGCTGTGCTCACGCGTCGCCGGAATCCTCGCCGCTCCACTATTCCTGGGACTCGCCACGCTGATCGGCATCGTCTTAATCGCGCACTGGCCCGCCGCGATGTTCCCGCGGTATCTCAACCCGATGCTTCCGCCCTTCGCCCTGTTTGGAGCGTGGGCATGGATGCAGTCAGTCGGGGACAGGTTGCTGCTAAGGCTCGCCGCACTGTCGAGCTGCGTTCTCTGCCTAATCTGGATTTACATGGCTGCCGCCTACTACTTCACCCACATCGGCTCGACACTCGGGATCCACGCCGCGTCCCTGACATAGCGACCACCGGTTTGGCTCACGGTCGAGCTCTGTGCACCGGCACATGCGCAGACTGGCCAACATGGCCAAATTTGCATGTCGGACTTGGCCAGATTCCTATGGCACGGGAATAATCGGACTGATACCAATTCATCTACCCGTCAGCCCGCTCTGTCTGTGGTCGACACAAGTCATGGCGTGAGCAAGGGATGACCCCCCTGCTCGCCGCCAGCACCGCCACCAACCTCACACCCGGCTCCACCTACCATTATAGACTCGTCGCCCGGAATGGTGGGGGGACGAGCTACGGGAGCGATCAGACATTCACAACGCCGTTCACAGTCGCTTTCCAGAACCAAAACGGCTGGCTGTACACGTACTCGTCAGCGGGCGGTAGCGTGGACACATACGATGGAGTGAAGGAAGGTACAAGCCCGAGTGTCGCAGCAGTGGCCGGTGGTGGTTACGTGGTCGCTTTCCAGAACCAAAACGGCTGGCTGTACACGTACTCGCCAACAGGCGGCAATATGGACACATACGACGGCATTCTGGTTGGTACGAGTCCAGGTGTCACATGATGGACATGTGTCAGTTCCGTCGACTAGTGGTTCGTTTTGAAAGTTCGTTGAGGGTTTGCCGGATGGATGGTCTGCGTCTGAGGTTCGACGGACACGGTCTTCGTACCGGTAGTACGGGGGCCATGGACGGCGGGGCTCAGACGCGAGCAGGCGCCGGGAAACACCAGCGAATTTTCAAAAGGGGCCACTAGCACCCGCAACGTCGCTGAGGCTTGCCTTGGGGCGCTTGCGATGCCGACGCGTACCGCACACACCGGCGACCTGTCCTAGATCGTGGCGCTCGGGGTAGCCGGCGGTGGCGCGCCAGCGAGGCGTGAGCGCGCTGAATGAAAGGCGGTGTGGAAAGGACACCCGACGGGCGCCCGAGCCAGCTGCTGAGGTCGCTGCGCTCACGCAGCGCTGCCCCCAGGCAAAGCTTCGTGTGGTGACCGGCGCCGGCAGGGTTTTACGAAGGGACTGGCTACCGGGTCTCCCCAAAATAAAACTGAGGTTTTACGGTTTGCCGGTTCGGGGCGACGGCCGGGGCGTTGAGGAGGTTGTGTTTCATAGAGGTGTGATGTTGCTGGCTGGTTGAGATCAAGGGCTGTCCCATGAGGTAGCGCCACCACAAGCGCAGGCGACGCACGAGTGCCCGCTGGCGAGCGAGGTTGATTGCTGCGAGCTTGAATGACCCCAACGTGCTCGCCTCGAGTGTGAGGTGGATCGGGTCATGTGAGTGAAAGGTGTCGGACGCGGGCTCGGTTAGGCGGATGTGGTGAAAGCCGGCGCGCCAGGCCATCCAGAGAGGTACTCCGGGAAGAAGTACACGTGCTCGTTGCCGTCGAACCGCGCGACCTCGGCAGCGTGGTCATGCTTGAGGTTGGTGGGCCAGCGCAGTGGCTCGTTCATGACCAGCAGGCTCCCGCCGGGGCGCAGTACGCAATGAATTTCGCGTAGAGCATCGGTCATTCCTTGATGGTTGTTGTGGTGGAGCGCCTCGCAGCAGAAAGACCCAGTCGAAGCTGTTATTTGGCGTGTAAGCACGGGCGGAGGGCGTTCTTCGAGCACGCCGGGCGAAGGCGGGCCGGGCTGCGCGGTACCCACGATGATCGTGGATCAGACACACGGCACAAATTTGTCTCAGGCGCTGGACAGCGGCTTGCCGGATGCGCGCTATGCGGAGGTGCTTGCGGACATCAAGGCGCGCGTTGATGCGGCGCGTGTACGCGCGTTGCGTGCTGCGAACGAGGAGTTGATGCGCGTGTACTGGCATATCGGGCGCCACATCGCTGAGCAGGAGGATGCCGCGCCGGTCAAACGTGGTCGCAACGCGCCGAAGATCGTCGGGCGTCTCTCCGCGGATCTGCGCGCTGCCTATCCGGACACGACTGGGTTTTCGCCGCGGAACCTGCGCTACATGCGCGACTTCTCGCGGACGTGGAGCGAGGAGGAAATGTTGCAACGCGGCGTTGCAACATTGCCCTGGGGGCACGTCGTGGAGCTGCTGGGCGTTCGCGACGCGCAGGCGCGGGCCTGGTACGCCGAGCACGCCGGTGAGTGGACGCGTCCGGTGCTACAGCACCATATCGCCAATGATCTGCACCTCGCGCAGGGCGCGGCGCCGAGCAACTTCGGGCGGGCTCTGTCTCCCGGTGACGCCGAGGCGGCTCAGGCGTTGACCAGGGATCCCCTGGTCGTGGACTTCATCCGAGGCGTCCCGGGGCGCGAGCGCGATCTCGAGCTTGCCCTACTGGCCGACATCGAGCGCTTCATGACCGCGCTCGGCAAAGGCTTCTCCTTTTACGGACGCCAACTGGCGTTCGCGGTGGGGGAGCGTGAGTTCATCATCGACTTGCTTTTCTACCATCATCCCCAGCGCCGATTCGTCGTCATTGAGCTGAAGGTCGGTGAGTTTGATCCCGAGCACGCAGGCAAGCTCAACTTTTACATAAGCGCCATCGATAGCAGCTCGCCTCCCAGAATGACGCTCCCAGCATCGGGATACTCCTGTGCGCCACCCGCGATGAGGCGGTCACGGAGATGACCCTGCGAGGTATATCGAGCCCGATCGCGGTCGCGCGATGGAAGACCGGCTCGGAGATGACCCTGACCGATGAGCCGTCTGTCTCACCGGCAATGCAGGCCGAGCTGCGGGAGATGCGAGAGGTGGAGGCAGAGCTCACCGCCTTCGCCACCCGCCAAATTGCTGCTATCGAAGAGAACGCGGCCGATCTCGATCAGGATGTCACCGATCATCGCGCAGATCCGACCGGTATGTAGCGTCAAGCGCCATCGCCGCCGCCCGCAAGCTGTCATATGAGTGTGCTCGTCTGAAGAACCTTGGTGCAGATCATCTGCAGCGAGACCTGTGGTCCCATGAGGTAGCGCCACCACATGCGCAGGCTACGCACGAGCGCCCGCTGGCGAGCGACGTTGATCGCTGCGAGCTTGAATGAGCCCAGCGTGCTCGCCTCGAGCGTGAGGTGGATCGGGTCATGCGAGTAGAAGGTGTCGAACGCGGGCTCGGTTATGCGGATGCGGTGAAAGCCAGCGCGCCTTGTCATCCAGAGGTACTCCATGAAAAAAAGTACACGTGCTCGTTGCCAGCGAACCGCGCGACCTCGGCGGCGTGGTCGCGCTTGAGATCTGTGGGCCAGAGCAGTGGCTCGTTCATGATCAGCAGGCTCCCGCCTGGGCGCAGTACGCGATGAGCTTCGCGTAGAGCATCGGTCATTCCTTGAGGGTTGTTGTGGTGGAGCGCCTCGCAGCAGAAGACCCAGTCGAAGCTGTTATCGGTGAAGGGCAGCGCGGACATCTGTGCCAGCACCCGCTCAAAGTATGTTCCTTGGTCCTGGGGGATCGCGGGAATCGCTCGTGCAGTGGTGGCCGTACTGCGTAAAGGCCGATCGAGTCCTCGCCGGAATCGGGAGTACGATTGGGCAATGTCCCCACAGTCGAAGTCGGAGCCGGCTTGCGAGCATTTCAGGAGAGCTAGCAGTGCGTTCGAGGCCGGGGATTCTGTCGTCGGTGTCACCTTCCTGCACCTCGCTGTCGAGGCAGCGGTTGTGGCGCTGGCCGATCCATGACCCCGGTTGATGTGGCAACTCGGAGTGCGCCAGATGTTCGTTGGGAGACGCGCGTGCGAGATGATCGCCGACGAGCATTTGAGCTCCAGACGTCTTCCCAGGGTGAGCTACTGAGACGATCCTCCGGCGTGCCCTGGCCCTGGGCGCAGAGGCGGTGGTGCTTACCGGTTCGACCGTCCGGGCCCGGCGGACGGCGATGAGCGATCTGGACTTCATGATCATCGGTGAGCGCCCAGATTGCGGCGGTGTCCAGGAAGACATCGACGTGTACGCGGCCAGCGCGACCGCGTTCTGGGAGCGACTGCTCGCCGGCGATGACTACATCCAGTGGACGCTGCGCTTCGGCTGGATACTGCACGATGACGGGATCCTCCACGCCGCGAGCGACCACATCCATGAGAGCGGTCTTACGCCGTCTGCGGAGCGCAAGCTCACCCAGGCACATCGCGGACTCAGCCTCGTCCTACTCGTGCTCGACAGCGGCGACGTCGAAGCAGCCCGCGAGCAGTGTCGCGCGGCGCTCACCACGGTCGCACGGTGGCTGTTGATCGCAAACGGGATCTTTCCGTTCTCCCGCGACGAGCTCTCCGACCCAAGTGCTCGCGCTCGGATATTCCGATCTCGCGACAGCACTCCACCAACTGATCCACGACCAGCCCCGCGGCGACGAGCTGCGCACCGGCCTGGAGCTCGGCGAACGGCTTACAAGCCGTAGGATGCGCTGACCGGTCGAACTCGGTCGACGCTGGAGTTCGTGGTCGTCCTGCGCAAGCGGTGAACCAAGCCCGCGACCTTGCCTGGTCCGCCCCATCGTGAATGCAGTTCCGATCCGAGCAGGGGGAGGCGATCCTGGGTAGTTGGTGAAGGATGGCGCGGGGCGTATGTGCGGTATCGCGGGTCGCTACACTGTAATCATGGAGCCGATTCGCACCGATTTCAAAGGCTATGAGGGCCAGTATGTGGCGATGGATGCGCGTACGGGTGTGATCGTCATCGCTGATAAAGATCCGCGTGTGGTTCTCGAAAAGGCGAAGGATCGCAATCACGTCGTCTTCCGCGGTCGCGTTCCATACCCGGATGAGCCGGTCCCTGTCGGTCTTGCCTGACCTGGCGCCACTGCCGTGGCTGTATCCCTACCGGGAGGATCCATATTCCACCCGGCTCGGCGAACCTGTGTTCCGACCGTTTGTTGAGATCTCGCTCGCCAACGGTGGTGAGAGCATAACTGTGTTGGACGGCCTGGTCGATACTGGCGCCGATGCGATCCTCGCCAGTGATCTGCTCGCTGAACAGCTCGGCATCGACCTCTCCGATCATGAGGGCGAGACACCACACGCGGTCGGCGGTCGCGTTTTGATGGCTCGTTATAAGACGATCTCGCTGCGACTGCATTCCGGGGATGCAGAGGTGAGTGCATATCGCGAGTGGGAGGCCCAAGTTGGCTTCGTCCAAGGCTGGCACAGCTACAGCTTCGTCCTGCTCGGCAGTGTCGGCTTCCTTGACCGCTGGACCATGACCGTGAGCCGCTTTGCCCAAGCGGTCGCCGTGGAGGACCGCGACGCCTTCGACAAGCGCTTCGGCACAGTCCTCAGCACCTGAGAGGGCATCGTTCATTTCTCGGCGAATGTTGCAACACGGCGCTGCAACATTGCCCTGGGACACGGTAAGCGCGCGGGGAGAGACGTGGTGTTGAGCCGCGGCATGTCTGACCGCAAGGCGGTCCGTGAGGATGTCTCTCTGCGGTTCCTGCGGGGCAACAGTGTTGGGGTCGGTGCGCTGGATTTCCCGCCGCGGCTGCCTCGTGGCGTCCTGTGTTCGCTACGTCGACTATCTGGACGCGGATGGGCTGCGTGGGGCGTACGACAGCACGTTGCGGGAGGGTCGCCCCCTTATCGTTCCCGACGTGGTGGATGATGGGGCACGCCTGGCGTCGTTTACGGATGGGTCGCTTGATTTTGTCGTGGCGACGCAAGAAGGCGCCGGTCGAACGCTTGTGTAGATAGTCCCGCAAAAAGCGGTACTATATGTGGGATGCCGGGCCGTATCTACAACTCGCTGTTCGACATAGCGACCGACCAGTACGGTTACGTTACCGCCGAGGATGCCGTGCGGATGGGGTTCGGCAAGGCGCGGCTTCCGGAGATGGCCGGGCGTGGTGTGCTGGATCGGGTAGATCATGGGCTCTATCGCTTTCCGGCGGTTCCCCGTACCGCACTGGATCAGTACATGGAGGCCGTACTGTGGCCGCATCGTGCTCGTGGCGTGATCTCCCACTCAAGCGCGCTCGATCTGCACGATCTGTGCGACGTCAATCCGGCGCATATCGATATCACCCTGCCGGCGGGCTACCGCGTGACCCGCACAGCGCCAAGTATCTACCGCTTGCATCATCGCGACCTGCAGTCCGCTGACATCGGCCTGCACGAAGGCATCCCCGTGGTCACGCCGCGCCGCGCGATCATGGACGGGGTCGAGGCTCATCTTGGGCACGGGCTGATTCGCCAGGCGATCGAGACGGCGAGTAGGCGTGGGCTGATCACAGGCTCAGAAGCAAAACAGATCGAACGCGGCTTGGCTGCTGGTGCGAGATGAGCTTTCCCAAGGACAAGCCGCCACACAGCGTCAAGGTGCTCCACAACTGGATTGCTACCTACGCGAAGGAGACCGGTCAGGTGCCTGAGCGCATCATGCGCTCGGTGTCTTACATGATCGCCTCGCTTGCGCTCGAACGCGCGCGGGATCAGACAGGTGCTCCCCTGTTCCTCATCAAGGGAGGTGTCATGATCGAGCTGCGGCTCGGCCTGCGCGCTCGTGCCACGCGAGACCTCGATGCCGTCTTCAGGGCCGAGTTCCGCTCCTGGCTCGAACAGCTCGACGGGGCGCTCCGCCGGCCGGTCGGCGATTTCACCATCACCCGCACCGAGCCGGAGCCGATCAAGCGCACCAGCACCCAGCGCCTGCAGTTGGTCATCGATTACCGGGGGCGCAGATGGGCGCAGATCCCACTCGAGGTCGCTCCTGTGGAAGTCCCGGACGTCCTCGAGATCGAGCACGTGGGGCCGCTACGGGTCGCGCAACTCGGTCTGCCGGAGCCCGTGTCGGTGGCGGTCGTCGGGCCTCGCTATCAGATAGCCCAGAAGCTCCACGCCTGCACCGAGCGATTCAAGACAGCCCCGGAGAACGACAGGTTCCGCGACTTGATGGACCTCCTGCTCCTACGCGACGTGCTTACCAACGCCGACCTGCCCCGTGTGCGTGAAGCATGCGTAAGAATCTTCGAGGCACGCAAAAAGCACTCCTGGCCACCAACAGTAACGGTGTATGAGTCATGGCGAGCGCCCTACCAAGAGATGGCCCGCGAGGAGCGCTTCGAGATAGAGACAGTCGATGACGCCGCCACCCTCGTCACCGAGATGATTGCTCAGATCGACATCGCGATGTGATTCAGTCACCGACGATGCTTACAACACTGTTTCCGAGCAAAGCTTCATAGCCCACGTCCCCTATGTGTGCCAGTCTCAGCGAGTGGGCATACCGCCCGAATGCTCTTGGTGCAAATCATCTGCAGTGATACGTGTGGTCCCATGAGGTAGTGCCACCACATAATGCAGACGACGCACGAACGTCCGCTGGCGGGCGACGTTGATCGCCGCGAGCTTGAATGGGCCCAGCGTGCTCGCCTCGAGCGTGAGATGGATCGGGTTGTATGAGTGGAAGGTGTCGAACGCGGGCTCGGTTATGCGGATGTGGTGAAAGCTGGCACGCCGCGCCATCCATAGGTACTCCGGGAGGAAGTACACGTGCTCGTTGCCATCGAACTCCGCGACCTCGGCAGCGTGGTTATGCTTGAGATCGGTGGGCCAGCGCAGTGGCTTGTTGATGACCAGCAGGCTCCCGCCGGGGCGCAGCACGCGATGAATCTCGCGCAGAGCATCGGTCATTCCTTGACGGTTGTTGTGGTGGAGCATCTCGCAGCAGAAGACCCAGTCGAAGCTGTCGTTGGCGAAGGGCAGTGCGGACATTTGCGCGAGCACCCGCTCGAAGTACGTCCCGTTCTCCTCGAACCACCAGTCGGCGGTGCGGAGGATCCTGCAGCTCGATCATCGAGGTGTCCAGTGCGACCGCGCGCAGCCCGATCCGGGCGAAGGTCGCTGTGGCCCAGCAGGTGTTGGCGCCAATGTCGAGGACGCTCTGTCCGGGCGCGAATGGGGATGAACGAAAGAACGCTCGCGCTGCTGGGATCCAGTAGGTCGCAGGGTCCGATTCTGGGTCCGACTGTGCGAACAACGCAGGGCTCGGTTAGACAAGTGATCGCAGGACTGACCTCGCGTGCTCCCGTTGAGAGCGGGAAATCATTGCATGATGCGGCGTCGAGTCCTCGCATCGCTGAGTCGTTGATTATGGACGCATGGTTGTGGCATAATGGACACATGAATGGCCTGGTGTTGCTTGCGGAGGAGGTGGGGGTCAACGAGCGCACGTTGCGGCGGGCGGTGAGCCAGGGGACGCTTCACGGGAGCAGGGCTACCCCGCGTAAGCTCGAGCTGCCGCTACGCGAGCGAGAGTACGTTCGCCGGTCATGGGGGTTGATCTCCACGTTGCGCATAGCTCTGCGCACGGAGCCGAACGTACGCTTCGCGCTGCTGTTCGGCTCGACGGCGACGGGAACGGACACTCCGAAGAGCGATGTCGATGTCCTCGTCGATTTGCGCGACGCGAGCTTTGAGCGCGTTGTTGACCTAGCCACGAAGCTGACGCGGCTCGTCGGTCGTCCGGTTGACGTGGTTGAGCTCAAAGACGCCGAACCCGAGCCTTCATTCCTTGCCCAGGTCGTGGCCAACGGGCGAGTCTTGGTCGATCGTGAGGATCTGTGGCCGGGGCTGCGCGGTCGCGAGGGTGGACTGCGCCGGCGCGGCAGCCAGCATGATGCTCGACGCGTGGATAGGGCACTCGCGGGGATCGACCGTCTGCTGGCGTCCTGACGATGATGACTCCGGAGCCGCGCAAGGTGGATCGTAAGCGATGGCGGCGCGACATCGCTCGTCACCTCGAGGATTTCCCTCGTCAGTACACCGCTCTGGAGTGCGCGATGGCGGCATTCGGTGGCAACTTCGACTTGGTGCAGTTCAAGCAGGCGTTCGACACTGTGGATGACATGGATGCTTACAACCGCGTGCAGGCAGTCGAGCGCGCGTTGGGCCGCGTGCAGAACTTCGTCGCCGATCTGGCTCAAGCTGGCGTGAAGCTTGCGCAGTTGCCGCATGTGGCCGAAGGTCACGGGCCTCCATCTCATCAGGCGTTTACGGCTCTGCGCGAAGCAGGGGTCATCGACGGTGAGCTGTGCAGGCGGCTTACGCGGGCACAAGATGCCCGGACGATGATCGAGCACGGCTACATCGAGACGTCAGCCGGTCGGGTTCACCAGGCTGCGGAGCTGGTCCGCGAGAGCGCCCGGGATTTCATCGGCCGCTACCGCACGTGGGTAGAGCCCTACCTCAACGACAGCACAGGTCAGAAGCCCTAGCCTCACAGCGGGCGCGCGCTCAGGGCGAAGCGGGAAGGGCCTGTCTCGACGGGCTGCGAGCAGCGTCCCGAAGTCAGTGTCAGCGGATACGAGCACGCGCTGCTCCTGCTGGGCGTACTCGAAGATCTCATTGTCGCTGGCGGCCTGCATGTCGTAGTCGCGAACAATGCGTGGCGGCGTGTCCTGAGGCTTTCTACGCTCGGCGACCACCGGCGAGAGTGCGTTGTCATCAGAAACAGCCGATGATCCTACATCGAATGGCGAGCACCGGTCGGGTTCATCCCGAACTGGCACAGCTATGGTTTTGTCCTCCTCGGCAACGTTGGCTTCCTCGATCAGTTCACGGTCACCGCCAGTCGCTTCGCCCAAGCCGTAGCCATCGAAGACCGTGACGCCTTCGGCGAGCACTTCGGCACGATCCTCAGCACCTGAGCAGGCAAAGCTTCGTGTGGTGACCGGCGCCGGCAGGGTTCTACGAAGAGACTGGATACCCGGTCTTTGCTGCTCGGCCGGTTCGGATCCGGCGGCCGGGGCGTTGGGGGGTAGTGTCCTCGGAGGGTGATGTTGCTGTCTGGTCGAGGGTCACCCGGGTGCGATCCCAGCCGCCCCGGCGCATTTGCAGTGCGAAGCGTTCCAGTCCCTCGGCCTCGGCGCGTACCTCCGGGGATGGGTCGAGCATCAGATCGGCTACGCCGTCGCGGACCGGGCGCTCCAGCTGGCAGGACCGGCGGTGAAGGCGGCCCTCGCGGGTCTCTCGCTCGTCGTCTGTGGTGGCGTCGAGCTGCAAGCTGGGCGAGCCGCAGGATGGGCACAGCAGCTGCATTAGGAGCTCGGACCGCATCTGCTCAGCGGACGCCGACCGTGCCGGTGCAAAACGTGATGATCGAGTTCATGCCTTTCGAACAGCGTGCATCCCATGGAGTTGCGGCGGGTTTCCGCCGGGGTTTGTTGGCGTGCTTGTCACGTCGACCGAGTCCGCGTGCACCTCAGGTTTTATCCCGCGCGCCTGTCAGCGGGGATGAGATTGATTTTGCGAGCGCTCTGTTCCACACGCGCGAGCTGCCGCGGTCACTGCGTGCGGACTCGCTACCCGAGTGGGCTCGGCATCCTCTGTTCCAGTCCCCTTCGGCTGGCCCCAACTTCGGTCTGCTTCGCGAGTTCGAGCAGGCCATGGGGAGGGGATCGTGATCGTCGCGGGGGGCATGGTGGCTCTCGTCATGGCCACGTCCCCGGACAGCTACGCGAGAGCGCCGCAGAGCCTCTGCGTGACTGCGCTCCGCGGCACGCGATGGTTCTCCTGTCCGACCGGCGTGCCGTGGTCTTTCGATACCGTTTCGGGGTCTATTCCTGCTTGCGGCGTCGGGGGCCTGTGGGCTACTTGGGCCACACCGAAACCACTCCCGGGCTTGGCTCATGACCGCTTTAGATCATCGGCTTGCAGGTGTATATCTTTACGAAATGAGCAGAATACGCTATATTGATGCATATGAATACCACTGCTCGTGTCTCGATGCACGAGCTGCCGGATCTCTTGATATCTCAAGGTCGTTACGCCGCGTCGCTGGAGGAGATCCGGGCGCTGACGGGCGGCAGCTACGCTGCCGTCACGAGCGGGCTGGGGCGCTTGCGCAGGCAGCGGCGCGTGTTCTCCCCGACGCGAGGGTTGTATGTCGTGGTGCCGCCGGAGTATCGCTCCTGGGGTGTGGTTCCCGCTGATTGGTTCATCGAGGATTTGATGGGTCATCTCGGGCGTCGTTACTACGTGGCGCTGCTCTCGGCGGCTGCGTATCATGGTGCTGCTCACCAGGCTCCGCAGGTCTTCCAGGCGATGGTCGATGGGCGCGTGCTCGATCGCGCGATCGGGCGGGTCCGTCTGCGGTTCTATGTCAGCGCGCACGTGGGAGATACGCCGACGCAGCCGGTCGTTACGCACACGGGGTCGATTCCCGTGTCATCGCGTGAGGCGACAGTGGTCGATCTCGTGCGTGAGCCTCGCGCCGGCGGGGGGACCAGCAACATCGCCACCATCCTCAGCGAGATCGGGGAGCTTGACGGTTCGGCGCTCGCGGTTCTCGCGGCGCGCTACGGGCGTGCGCTCGTGCGCCGTGCGGGGTGGATGATCGAACACTACGGCACGTGCGAGGATCTCGGGTCTCTACGCACCGCTGCGCAACTTGACTCCGGCGAGCCCGTCCTGCTCGTTGCATCGGGGCCGAGGCGCGGACGCACCGACCCGGCGTGGAGGGTGCGAGTGAACGCGGTGGTGGAGCCCGACCTGTGATCGCTCAGGCGTATCTGAACGAGTGGGCTTCCCGCGCGCCGTGGCCTGCGCCGGTCCAGATAGAGCAGGATCTGGTGCTCTCGCGTCTGATCGTCGAGATTGCCGCTGGCGATCTTCTCGGTGGCGAGCTTGCTCTCCGCGGCGGTACGTGTCTGCACAAGCTGCATCTGCCCCGGCCGTTGCGCTACTCCGAAGATCTCGACTATGTACGCAGCACACGGTCTGGCATCAAGCCCTACCTCACCGCCTTTCGGGAGGTCGCTGACGGTGTCGGACTGTCCGAGCACAGCACTGTGCAGAGCGGCCAGATGGTTCACATCGTGTTCGATACCCAGGCCACGAACGGTCCCGGGCGAATCCGGGTGAAGATCGAGACGAACATCGCCGAGACCGAGTCGTTTCTCCCGCGCGTCACCCGTCCCTATGCCGTGGACTCGCGCTGGTGGTCCGGTCGAGCCGACGTGAACACCTTCCAGATCGAGGAGCTGATGGCCACCAAGCTCCGCGCCCTGTATCAGCGGCGCAGGGGCCGCGATCTGTTCGACCTATGGCACGTGCTCAGCGACATGCGTCCCGACGAGCAGCTGGTGATCGACGGACTCATGCACTACATGGGCAAAGCTGTCTTCACCTACCGCGAGCTCTCAGCCAATCTCACCGCCAAGGTTGAGAACCCCGACTTCGCCGCCGACATGGACCAGCTGACGGCCGACTCCTCGCTTCCCTATGACGTTCAGGCTGCTGCCGATCTGGTAATGGAACGTCTCGGCAGCAGGCTGCCGGGCGCCCCTGGTCTTGACGGGATCAAGGACGGCCGCTGGCGCTCAGATCCCTGACCTACCGCGTGGGTCCGATGGGGGCAGTACGATGCTGGCTCGGTGTGTAGCGGCCCGGTGGGGGTACTGGCGGAGGGCTGTGACCGGTCCGGTTACTTGCCTGGGCGCTCTTGGTGCAGATCATTTGCAGTGATACGTGTGGTCCCATGAGGTAGCGCCACCACAAGCGCAGGCGACGCACGAGTGCCCACTGGCGAGCGACGTTGATTGCTGTGAGCTTGAATGAGCCCAGCGTGCTCGCCTTGAGTGTGAGGTGGATCGGGTTGTGTGAGTGGAAGGTGTCGGACGCGGGCTCGGTTAGGCGGATGCGGTGAAAGCCGGCGCGCCGCGCCATCCAGAGGTACTCCGGGAAGAAGTACACGTGCTCGTTGCCGGCGAACCGCGCGACCTCGGCGGCGTGATCGCGCTTGAGGTTGGTGGGCCACCGCAGCGGCTCGTTCATGACCAGCAGGCTGCCGCCAGGGCGCCGCTATGACGCTCACCGCTTCACGCCCCCAACTCCTGACCGTCGCGCAGGCCGCTGATCTGTTGAAGGTCAGTGATCGCACGGTCCGTCGCTGGATCGAGGCGGGGAAGGTGCCCTACCTCAAGCTGCCGAGTGGTGGCTATCGCATTCCCCAGGCGTCGCTGTTGGCGTCGCTGCGCGGCACCTACGATCTCGCCGGTGAGCTCGCCGCGCTGGATGAGCGCTTCGCGGATGTCACCGAGGGGCAGGTTCGCGCCGCGCTCGCGGACAGCCGATAGTCGATAGCCGCCGGCCTGTCAGCCGTTCCCCGTACGCTGCGGCGTCGTGTCCCACATTGTTGTAGATACAAGCGTCATGTTGCCGGCCACGCTCAGCCCGCGTGGGATGGCCCGCAAGCTCTGGGTTCTACTCGCGCTCGGCGCTCTCGACTACCAAGTTGAGCACTACCGCCTGGAACTCCAGGAGTTGCGGGCTGAGGCCGCGGCGACAGTTCAGAGTTCCGCGGTGGGGCCAGTGCAAGTGGCCGTTTCCAGCGGGGTTTGCTGCGATCTGCCGGTTCGGTCGACGACCTGAGTATTGAGGGGTCGTGTTCGGGGGGTGTGTTGCTGTCTGGTCGAGTTCAATCGAGGGCTCCTCAGGCTTAGCGTCCGGGCTTGATAGCTCAAGGTGAGCCCTTCGATAGTCGAGAAGGCGCCAGAATGGCTGCCCCAGAAGGCACCGAGTGCTCCTAGAGGGTTGATGTGGGTTGAAGGGGGTTGGGAGACAGGAGAATGAGCAATGAGTGACACTATAGTATTAATATGAAGGGGTGGAAGGGGTGAGGGGTGGAAGTGGGAAGGAAATGTTGTTATAAAAAAATAACTGTGTATAGCGATGGTGATACCGAGGTTTAAAACTATGTACAAGACCCACCGTCTTTATCGCGCGCGCCCGCCATCGATCTGCACGACTGCCCCACTCCGGCGGAAGGCGCAACCCACATCAAGCCTCTAGAGGGGATTGCGTGCCAGATGGCGGATGAGGCGTGCTTGGCGATCTGCCCACCAATCTGCGAGTTCGTCCTTGCCCACCGGCAGGCTGTCGTCCTCTTCGACGTCGCCTAGGTATCCGAGCGCTCTGATGATGTGCTGGAGCGTGTCTGAAGCGGGCGAGGCTTCGTAGCGCTCCAGGAAGAAGGCGATGCCATCCTCGATGGTGATGCCCCCTTCCTCCTCGATGAGCTTCAGGTCGTAGTAGTCACGCAGCTCGCCACGATCACCTACGACCTTGAGCTTCATGGCGATGAGATCTTGCAGTGACGCGATGCGCAGGCCATTGAAGGTGCGTGGAGGCTCGATGAGATGCTGTGTCTCGGCGTGGAAGAACTCGACCTTCGTCTCGCCACACAGGGCGTGCAGCGTGCCCTCTCCCTCAAGGGTGATCGCGAGGCGCAAGCCTCGCAGCACGTCGGCGAGAGCCTCTAGGTCAACTGAGTCCTCGTGGAAGAAGAAGTCGAGGTCACGGCTCTCCCTGTGGTGGAGGTGGACAGCCACTGCCGTCCCTCCGCCCAGGTACAGCTCCTTGGGCAGGATTGGGCGCAGAGTCCTCCATGCCGAGATCGTGTGCTCGGGGAGGACAGAGGGAAACGCGCTGCCTCGACCAAGGGCGCTGGCTCCCTTCGTCGGATCTCCCTTGGCTCGTCCCATCAGCTTCTCCCCTCGCGGGCCAGGTTGAGCGCCAAAGCCCGTGCGCCCTCGTCAAAGCCTCTTCCCTTGGCGGCCTGTTCCCAGTCGGAAGGGCACAGGTGATCCGCTCCCCACGCGAGGCCGTCAAAGTCCATCCTCGTTAGGAGCCGCCTGGCTATGTACGGACCAGAGGTGGCCACGCTCAGCTGCGATGGCGCTGTGTTCCAGAAGAGGTGCCTGAGGCGCGGGGGTACGTCTTCCTGCTCCCTCTTGCGCCTCCTCCCGGCAGGAGCTGTGCTGCGAAGAAGGCGCTGGATGCGGGGCCACTCCCTGTGGTGGCGATTGACGTGGATGAGCGAGACCTCTCGGGCTCGACCAGCGGCGATGACAGTGCCCTCGCGGCGGATGAGCCCTTTACCCTCTAGCGCTTTGACGGCACGTGATGCGGCAGTGGGCGAGAGCCCTGCTTGGCACGCCAGGACCCTGACCGATGAAAGCCCGAGAGGGGCACGCGCGAGTGCGCCCA
Organism: uncultured Solirubrobacterales bacterium; assembly: GCA_963749285.1. Lineage (GTDB taxonomy): Bacteria > Actinomycetota > Thermoleophilia > Solirubrobacterales > Solirubrobacteraceae > Palsa-744. Next base: position 869,138 of record CAVVMD010000003.1, read on the forward strand.
AGACCTTGACTTCCGTTGCGCTGAAACCTTTGATGCGCGGTGTGACCCCCAGCTCATCGTGCAACTGGCCAAGCATCGCCTCGGTCAAGCAGAAGCGCCCGTTCGCTCCCCGCGCATCCCCCTCCAGGCCGAGCCTCTTCAGTGCGCGGACGACACGAGGCGTGTTCGTCCCAAGCTCGCGTGCTGCCTCTGCTGCTGAGCAGGCGTCCATAATGTTATTTTAGCACCGTCATGCGCGCTGACCGGGATCTCGCGTCAGTTCCTCAGCGCTCCTCCCACGCTCGACGAGAGCGGTCAAAAGTGGCCCGGTCGATCTCTGACGCTGGTACTCGGGAGCAAGCAACCCTCGCCATCAGGCTTCCCGTCATCCTCTCAAGCGGCTCCCCCAGGGATAGGCGAAAAGCGCTAAACCTGCGCAAAGCAAACCCGGACGCTAAGCCTGGTCCACCGGATTTCTTTGTGGTGGGTGGCGGTTGAGGTGGATCGGGTCGTGTGAGTGGAAGGCGTCGAACGCGGGCTCGGTGATGCGGACGTGGTGAAAGCCTGGTGCCTTGTCATCCATGTGTACTCCGGGAAGGAGTACACATGCTCGTTGCCGTCGAACTCCGCGACTCTCGGTGACTAGACTTTTGGCACAATGTCGCGCAGGGGCCGGTCGAGGGGCTTGCGGTCGGCGGTCTCGACTGACTCGGCGAGGGTGACAAGTCGACGCAACTCAGCGCCTATTCTCACGACGTATGCTCCCGGCGAAGCGGCAGATTGGTCGGCTGTCGATCCTGTGTTTCCAGTTCGTCGGCCGCTTGTTGTATCTCGTGGGAAGGAGACGGTGTGGGCTTGGTTCGGCGATCAGCGGAAACCGGCGGTTGCGGACATCGGTCGTCTGCTGCTGGCCAAAGCCGTACGGACGTGTCGCTTACGATCGGCGAGCCGGGAAGAGGCGGCGTTCAGGTGTCAGTCAGGGGCAACCCTGAACGGAGACGGTCAGGGCAACGCAGCGGTTTCCTTCGCGCGCTGACGTGGTGCGTCTCGCAGTCCGAGGGCATGGATGGCCAGGCGGGTGTTCTTCGGCGTGTCGGGGATGCTTCCAGACCGCCATCCATCGATCCACGTCTCGGGATCGTGTCCGGTGGCGTAGCGAAAGTCCTCTAGTTGGTCCTGTGAGCCGGGCGAGTCGTGCTCCAGGGGCTTGGGGCGTCCTCTCTCCAGCCGCTGGAGGTAGCGCTCGTATGCCAGGCGCGGAATGCGTACCGACTTGCCAAAGCGGACCGACGGCAGCTGCTGGGACTTGCACATCTTGTAGACCGCGGACACATCCATCTGCAGCTCGGCGGCCACCTGGGGGACGGTGAGATATCGGCTGTTGAGATCGCTCATTATCGCTCGCGCTCTGAGTCTACCACGCTAAGGCACGTAATCCTCTAGGTCCAGACTATCCACTATATCGGCAGCTGTGCTGAGGCCTTGAGCCTGCAGCCGCTCGATGTCCGCCGCCAGCTGGAGGGCTGCCTGCATCGCGCGCCCGGGAGTCGCCGGGCCGCACGGCCGGCGAACCACAGTCATGGCCGGCGGGTGCCAATGCAACGGCATCTCGGGATGACGCACAGGGTCCAGGTCGTAGTGCAGATCGATGGCCGGGTCGACGCAGCCGACCCAGTAGGTGTAGGCGAGCACGCTCAAGCCACGCTGGGCATGCGCCCCGCCGATGCCTGCTTGCCAATGCTCGACCAGCTGGGCGCGTACGTCGAGCGGGCAGTCCTCCAGGCCAGCCGTGACCTCCACCATCCCGGTGCGAGGCTCGGCGGCGTACGTCGGGTCCACGTACGAGATGCCCGGCCGAGGATCGAGCCGGAAGCCGTATAGGTACAGCTCATCGCGGATCTCGCTGAGGCGGTCGAAGACGAACGGGATGCCGCGGCCACTCATGCGTGCAACTTACGAGGCGCTCCGGCCGTAAGCTCGCCGGACTTGCGAGCGAGACCACTACGCCGAGAGCTGCGCGTCGGTCTCTGCGATCAGCAGCAACCCGCGGCTCAGCGGACCGTATCTCCACGGTACGTTTGCCTATCCCGTGTGGCTAGGCGCGCGTGGTGAGCCGCGGATGCGAGTCCAGTCCGGTAGCGCTCCGAAGCAGACCCGGCGCGCCATCGGCAGAGCGTTCTTGCGTCTCGAACGCGATGTCGCTGATCTGGCACTGCGGGGCCAGCGCTTTGGGGGGATCCCGCTGCGCGAAGCGGTACTGCCGGCTGTGCGGATCTATGCTCGGATCGTTGCCGTTCATCCGTGGGAGGATGGGAATGGTCGCACCGCGTGGCTGGTCCTGAACCACACTCTGATTTGTTGTGGTGTTCTGGCTGTAGCCACCGACCCGTCGCGGGAGACCAGAGTGGCCCTTGGTCAAGCGATCACCAAGACGGGACGGCGCGATCTTCAACCCCTCGCTGAGTTGCTGGTCGAGACCATCAGGGCGTCAACCTAGGCATGCCTGACGTTGACGTGAATGCAGAGACAGCCTATACTGAGAGTCATGCTGAAGCTCAAGTTCTCTGATTACGATGGACCAACCGGTCTTTTCGTCGCGACCGGCAAAGAGATCCTGCCCATGAACTCGGTCGCCGGCGAGATCGTCCTCGCGGGTGCCGGTATGCAGGCCGGTATCGGCGATCCCGTGGTCGCAGAAGAGCTCCAGCACGAGATCGACCAAGCGGTCGAGCAGGCCAAGGCTCTGTAGCTGCGGCGCGTGCCTCAAGCGTGCACTGTGCGCACCTGACGCGATTGATTCAGCCACGCACGCTCTCTCGAGGGGCTTTATGTCATATAGGCGTGCTCGTCGGGATACTATCGCTGCAGATCATCTGCAGCGATACGTGTGGTCCCATGAGGTAGCGTCGCCACATGTGCAGGCGACGCACGAATGCCCGCTGGAGAGCGACGTTGATTGCTGCGAGCTTGAATTAGCCCGGCGTGTGCTCGCCTTGAGTGTGAGGTGGATCGGGTTGTGTGAGTGGAAGGTGTCGGACGCGGGCTCGGTGATGCGGATGTGGTGAAAGCCGGCGCGCCAGGCCATCCATAGGTACTCCGGGAAGAAGTAGTACACGTGCTCGTTCCCGGCAAACCGCGCGACCTCGGCGGCGTGGTCTCGCTTGAGGTTGGTGGGCCGTCGCAGTGGCTCGTTGATGACCGGCGGGCTGCCGCCAGGGCGCAGTACGCGATGAATCTCGTACAGAGCATCGGTCATTCCTTGACGGTTGTTGTGGTGGAGCACCTCGCAGCAGAACACCCAGTCGAAGCTGTGATCGGCGAAGGGCAGCGCGGACATCTGTGCCAGCACCCGCTCGAAAGAACGTACCCTGCTCCTCAAACCACCAGTCGGCGGTGCGCAGGATCCTGCATCTGGACCATTGAGATGTCCAGTGCTACGGTGCTGATCTTGACGGCACTGCGGAGTACTATTGGGCAATGTCCCCACAGTCGAAGTCGGAGTTGGCTCGTGAGCATCTCAGGAGGGCCGGCGGTGCGTTCGAGGCCGGGGACTCTGTCGTCGGTGTCACCTTTCTGCACCTCGCCGCCGAGGCAGCCGATCGTGGCGTTGGGCGAGTTGCACGGCATCGATACTGAGCGCCAGCACTGGCGTAAGGCTGAGGCAGCGACCGAACTGCACACGCGCGGCATCCTGTCGACGGACCTGAGTCCAATCCTGGAGCTGCTGAACCAGGCGCGCAAGGACGCCGGTTACGAGGGCGAGGACCCGGACCTCGGCGACTGGACCTCAGAGGATCTCCTGAGCACCATCGGGGACGCTGTACACATCGCCGGGGAGGCGGTGCAAACAGCAGAAAACGAGACGGACACCGCTGAGGACGCGACACAGAACATCCAGGACTCAGCAGGTGCCGAGGAGGAGCCGATCCCATGACGCCGGTCGATGTGGCAACTCGGGGCTCGACCGATGTTAGTTGGCAGACGCGCGCGCGAGGATCGCCGGCGAGTGGCTGGGCTCCAAACACCTTCTCAGCGGCAGGCTACCGAGACGATCCTCCAGCGTGCGCTTGCCCTAGGTGCCGAGGCGGTAGTGCTTACCGGCTCGACCGTTCGCGCTAGGCGAACAGCGATGAGCGATTTGGACTTCATGGTCGTCGGTGAGCGCCCGGATTGCAGCGGTGTCCACGAAGACGTCGATGTGTACGCGGCCAGCGCGACTGCGTTCTGGGAGCGACTGCTCGCCTGCGATGACTACATCCAGTGGACGCTGCGCTTCGGCTGGATACTGCACGACGACGGGATCCTGCAGGCCGCGAGTCGCCATATCCAGGAGACCGGCCTGACACCGTCTGCTGAGCGCAAGCTCACCCAGGCCCATCGCGGGCTCAGCCTTGCCCGACTCGTGCTCGACAGCGGCGATGTCGAGGCGACCCGCGAGCAGTGTCGTGCGGCGCTCACCACGGTCACACGGTGGCTGTTGATCGCAAACGGGGAGCTCCCGCTCTCCCGCGACGAGCTCTCTGACCAAGTGCTCGCGCTTGGGTATTCCGATCTCGCGACAGCACTCCATCAGCTGATTCATGACCAGCCTCGCGGCGAGGAGCTGCGCACCGGTCTGGAGATCGGCGAACGGCTCATAAGCTGTGGGATTCGCGACGACACCTGTGGTCCCATGAGGTAGCGCCACCACGTGTGCAGTCGACGCACGAACGCTTGCTGGCGAGCGATGTTGATCGCTGCGAGCTTGAATGAGCCCAGTGTGCTGGCCTTGAGTGTGAGGTGGATCGGGTTGTGTGAGTGGAAGGCGTCGGACGCGGGTTCGGTGATGTGGATGTGGTGAAAGCCTGCATGCCTTGCCATCCAGGGGTACTCCGGAAGAGGTACACGTGCTCGTTGCCGTCGAACTCTGCGACCTCGGCGCCGTGGTTGCGCTTGAGGTTGGTGGCCTCCCATTTGCCGCCCCCGCTGAACTTTGGTGGTGGTGCGGCGGCGACCGCGTCGAGCACGGCGTTGAACTGGGCGTCGATCTTGATGGGACACCCGTCCATGAACTCCGCGGCGGGAACGCTGTCGTCGTGATGCTTGTAGTACTCGATGTGCCAGGCCACCGGCCAAGGTTAGCCTCGGGTGCGGAGGCTTGATCAGGCGGCTGGAGAGGAGGCACGGTCGGCGTCCTGGGGGTGGCGGACGCGTGCTTTGCGGCGTGGGACGATAACGATGTCCGCGTCGAGGTCGTTGGCGATCTGGACCACGAGCCTGAGCTCGGGGTTGGACTGCGCGGTGAACAGCCGGCGGATGCTTGACGGGTTACGGCCGATGCGCCGTGCGAGGTCGGTTTTGCTCGTCCCCTGGCGCTCGCGCAGCTCATCAAGCGAGCGAACGACACCGTCGATCAGGTGGATCTCGCCGCGCGCGCGCTCATACTCGGCGCGAAACTCCGGGTCGCGCATCCGCTTGGCCTTGCGGCGCTCATGAAAGCTGGCCTGGCTCATCGCGACTCCTAAAACTTGCGTACGATCATAGCGTATCATAAGTGCAACGCGGTCCCATGCTGCCCGCGGCGTCTGCTCTGGCGGCTTGGCCTGCCTATCCCGAAGTGGCACGCCACAACCAACCCAGGCAAAGCTTCGTGTGGTGACCGGCACCGGCAGGGTTCTACGAAGGGACTGGCTACCTGGTCTCCCAAAAATAAAACCGAGGTTTTGCAGTTTTACCGGTTCGGTCCGCCGGGCGGTGTTAAGGAGGTTGTGTTCACGCAGGTGTGGTGTTGCTGGCTGGTTGAGATCAAGGGCTGTCCATGAGGTAGCGCCAACATGTGCAGGCGATGCACGAACGCTTGCTGGCGAGCGATGTTGATCGCTGCGAGCTTGAACGACCCCAGCATCATCGAGCACCACAAGCAGGTCTATATCCGATTCGGGGTGCGAAACGCAGAAATTGATAGCTCGGCGCTGATTGCGCTCGAGGCGGGCTCGCCCGAGGCGATCTGTGGGGGCTCGCGGCTATCAAGTGTGCCAACTTTGTGACTTCTGCTCGGATGAGGTTAAACCGAACGGGTGTTCGTGTTATGGCTTGGGATATGCCCACCCGCTCGCCCCGATCTACGCTCCAGCGCAGCTGGCGTTCACGGACCCGTTTCTGGCGGGGACGGGTTGCTAGTGATGTGGTGCAAGGGCCCACAGGGGCCTGGACTCGTCCTCACTCGAAGCTGGGGTCCGAAGCTCGGCCTATAGTGCCCGCCATGTCTAGGATGACCAAGCATGACAGCAACTACATGGAGATCTTGCTGAAGCCCCTGCGTGAGTCGGCTAATTACACGCCGAAGTTCGGCCAGGGACGGGGTATTGGCCTCACGCTCGCCGCTTTTAGAGACCGCTACGGCGATGATCCGCTGTACTCGTGGATCGGGTTCGATGACGACCTGCTCTACGCGGCGCACAAGGCAGCAGGAGGCATGACCTCGCTCTATCGCCAACTCGGGATCGGCTGTGAGCGGCTGTTCAGGCGCATTCTGCAGGACGAACTCGGGTTGAACGAGGCTCAAGTGAGTTGGAGCTACACCACGCCAGTGGCGCTTAGTCCCGGGCAGATCGCTGAGGAAGGCGAGTCGGATGAGGACATCAGCGAGGAGGTCGAACCCCAAGCGCCGCCGAAGAGTCGCACGCTGACGCTCGACGGTCGTATCGCCCTTAGCGATCTCGATGGCACCGTAAGCAAGGCGAGAGTCCGGGGTTGGTTGAGATCGCTGCTTGACGAGCTTGCCGTCAAGAGTCAGATTGAGGGTGCAGTCTTCGAGGTGCGTCAAGGCTACAAGAGCAAGGACGCCAAGCGTCAGAACGCAGACCTTGCCAATGCCGTACAGGCATATACACAACGCTACCTCCCGGTCCTCGTGGTCATCTCCAACCAGATTGATGAGGGCGTCGCAAGCCGCTACCGCGAAGGTAAGTGGGGCGTGCTACGTGGCGATGTCCGAGACAAACGCAGCACACGCTCGACGTTTGCCTTTTGCCGCGACGTCGTCGGTTACGACCTACAAGCTTTCTTCGAACGCAATCAAGCGTCGCTGCGCGAAGAAGTACACTCGATTCTCGATGGTCTGTTGCGTCCGTCGTGATGGGTACATCAGTCTCTCAACGCGCGGAGTTGACCTTCAAGGGTAATCGGGGCGTAAGTCGCCACGACTGGTTGCGCCTTACGCCAGCCTATTCCGCTCGTCTCGTGCAAGACGTTCTGACACAGGAGGACCCGAGTCTCCGCGTACTGGACCCATTCGGTGGCAGCGCCACCACGGGCCTGTTGGCAGCCGAACGCGGTCATAGCGCGACCTCAGTCGACCTTAATCCGTTCCTCTGCTGGTTCGCGGATGTCAAGACTGCGAACTACGCCGAGAGCAGCCTAAGTGAAGTCCGTGAGATGGCGGACGCGTGTGCGCTCCTCGCCAGCAGCACCGACCAGGAGCCTTGGCTTCCGTCGCTTTTTAACATCGAGCGGTGGTGGAGTAAGACGATACTTGACGGCCTCGGAGCACTGCGGGCAGCCATCTTCGAGCTACCTGTCTCACCCCTCCGGGATCTTCTCCTCGTCTCTTTCGCCCGAACGATGATCGGCATGAGCAATGCGGCATTTAACCACCAGAGCATGTCCTTTAAGCAGGCACACGAGCGTCTGAGGGCTCTAGATCGAGATGAGGTGTTCAGTCGCTTTCGGAAGGAGACAGACAATTTGATCGCGGCCGCCACGCCATTGTCGGGATCGGTCGCGGTGATCGAGGGTGACGGGCGGAGTCTTCTGGGAGTAGAGGACAACAGCCACGATGTGCTGTGCACGTCGCCTCCCTACGCCAACCGGATGAGTTACATCCGCGAGCTGCGACCGTACATGTACTGGCTTGGCTTCCTAACCGAAGCGCGCGAGGCGGGAGAGCTCGACTGGCAAGCGATAGGAGGCACCTGGGGCATAGCCACCAGTCGCGTCGGCACCTGGGAGCCGGAGGAACAGATTCCTCTCGATGCCCAGTTCAAGAACACGCTGAGTGGGATCATTGCCGCCAACGAGCGCTCAGGAGAGGTGCTCTCTCGCTACGTGGCCAAGTACTTCCACGACATCTGGGCTCACGTAAGGGCGGCTTTCCGCGTGATGCGGCACGGTGGTCGAGTCACCTATGTAGTCGGTAACTCAACCTTCAGAGGTGTCCACGTACCGACCCATGAATGGTATGCACAACTCCTTACTGAAGCTGGTTTTGAGAACGCCGTGGTTACAGTGCTACGCAAGCGCAACTCCAACAAGGCCCTGTATGAGTACGCGGTGACCGCGACCAAGCCGTAGCCGGCCACGGATCTTTGCTCACCTGGGGCCTATCGACCATCAGCCCGAACACGCACTCATGCACGCGCCGCAGCGGCTCATCGCGCACGAAGCGCTCGAGCGCCTCGATTCCGAGCGCGAACTCGCGTAGGGCAAGCGAGCGCTTTGCCCCCAAGCCGCGCTCGCGGAGCCGCTCGAGGTTAGCGGGCTCGGTGTATTCGGGGCCGTAGATGATCCGCAGGTACTCTCGCCCGCGCGTCTTCAGCGCCGGCTGTGCCAGGCCGCGCCGCCCGCGCGCGATGTAGTCGAGAGGCTTGACGACCATGCCCTCTCCGCCTCGCCCGGTCAGCTCCGTCCACCAGGCGCAGCCGGCCTGCCCGAACTCGTCGGTCTCGCCGGTCGTCTCACCGAAGAGCGCGAAGTCGCGCACCTTGCCCGAACCACGCCCTTGCATCTCCTCCCTCATGCCTAGCCTGCACGAGACCCAGCGAAAGCTCTAGATACGCCGCGGTCGCGGCGGGGTCGCCGTCGTTGTCGCGTGCGACGGCGACATTTCATGATCGAGCTGGGCGCCGAGGCTCCGTGGCGCGGGGAACCCGCTGGCGGATACTCTCTGACCCCATGCCCACAGTCATCGTCACCGGCTCGGGGGGTCTGATCGGCTCGGAGTCGGTCAGCCATTTCGTGCAGGCCGGCTATCGGGTGGTCGGTCTGGAGAACGACATGCGCGCGTGGTTCTTCGGGCCCGACGCGTCCACGGCGTACACCACCGACGCGCTGGTGGAGCGCTATCCGCAGGAGTTCCGTTCGCTTGAGATCGACATTCGTGACGGCGACGGTGTTGAGCGGGCCTTCGCCGCTGAGCCCGCGGGTGAGATCGAGCTGGTGATCCACACCGCGGCGCAGCCCTCTCATGACTGGGCGGCCTCCGATCCCCAGACGGACTTTCAGGTCAACGCGAACGGGACGCTCAACCTGCTGGAGGCGACGCGCAAGCATGCGCCGGACGCGACGTTCATCTTCTGTTCGACGAACAAGGTCTACGGCGATCTGCCCAATCAGTTGCCGCTCGTGGATCTGCCTCAGCGCCTGGAGCTCCCCGAGGATCACCGCTATTACGAGGGCATCGACACGACGATGTCGATCGACCACAGCACCCACTCGCTGTTCGGAGTCTCCAAGGCGGCCGCGGACCTGCTCGTGCAGGAGTACGGGCGCTACTTCGACCTGCCTACGGTGTGCTTCAGGGGAGGATGCCTCACAGGTCCCAATCATGCCGGTACACAATTGCACGGCTTTCTGTCCTATCTGATGCGCTGCACGATGACGGGCGACCCCTACACGGTGTTTGGCTACGGCGGCCGGCAGGTGCGCGACAACATCCACGCCGCCGACCTGGTCGCCGCATTTGAGGCTTTTCACCGTGCTCCTCGTTCCGGTGCGGTGTACAACATCGGCGGGGGCCGGCGGAGCAACTGCTCGATGCTCGAGGCGATCGAGTGCTGCCAGGACATAGCCGCTCGTGAGCTCGACTGGAGCCTTGGCGAGGAGCACAGGATCGGCGATCATCGCTGGTGGATCAGCGATCTGGCGCCCTTCAGGCGCGATTACCCGGACTGGGACATCACCCGCGACGTGCAGGACATCCTGCGCGAGATCCATGATCGCAACGCCGAACGATGGACCGCCGGTGCATGAGGCTGTTTCCAGTTGGATTTTGCTATGTCCTTTGTCTATGCATGCTCTGCCTGTTACGGCCCGTGGCTGGTGCGTCGGCTGAGACGGGTATTCCATACGCCCCTGTTGCCGGCGACTCGTTCACCCTCTCGGAGACAGCCTTTGAATCTCTGACCGACAGCAGCTTGCCTCAGACCGGACCCCATTTTGTCGACGGAATCTCTGATCAGAGCCTTGCGGATTGGGACGGTTCCTTTGCGGATGGATACTTCTCCAGCTTCTTTCGCAACACATGGACAGGCGATCCCTCCTCTCACATCGCCTTTGCACGCTATGCGGTGCAATGGAACGTCATGTCAGGCGACTACCCTCACTACCGTTCTGAGCTCGAATCGTGGTATGCCGACGTCCTGGATCTCGGCCTTGCACCCGACGTTTCGCTGACCAGCTATGACGGCGTTCTCCCGGGCTCCCTCGCCGAATATCAGACCAGGCTGGAACAGCTGCTGAACCGGTTCCCCGCGATTCGCTATCTGGAGGCATGGAACGAGCCCAATGACACCGCCGGCCTCACCGCCGCCACGGCCGCCGCTTATGCCAATTCGGCGTTTACCCTATGCCAGAGCCGCGGCTGCACGGTGATCGCCGGCAACTTCCTCGACTCGCAGCCCAACCTCCTCCTTTACGAGCAGGCGTACGAGCAGGCGCTCTACCCCGCGAGCTTCTCAAACTGGGGGATCCACCCTTACGCTGCCGTCAAGACGCGCAGCGCCTCGACTGTGCTCGACTTCAGGTCAGACTTGCCACACGGCGGTATCGGTGACCGGATATGGTTCACGGAGGTCGGCGCTTATCGGTGCGAGGACTATGGCCTGCATGAACTCTTTGGAGAACGTGAGCAGGCGATCGACGCGTCGTGGCTGGTGAATCGCCTGATGCCCATGATCGGGCCTGTGCATGTCTTTTACTACGAGTTTCTGTTCAAGCATCGCCAGCCGCCGCCGTGTAACTCCTCCAGCCCAGACACGGCTCTGTATATCCCCAGCATCGGCGACCCGAATGCCCCCGATGCCCCTCGACCCGCCGCCAGCTACATCTACGACGGTCGCGGCGCCCCGTCCGCATACACCGGTGGCGCCTCTGTCGCGGGCACTGACGCTGGGCGCACGACGCTGACCGCAAGCGTCTATCCGGGTGGGTTCCTGGATGCCGGCTACCACTTTGAATACGGCACCACCGCCGGCTACGGATACTTTTCATCGGAGGGCAATGCCGGGTCGGGCCTCGGAGGGGTGGCAGCAGGCATCGCGGTGAGCGGTCTGCAGGCGGGCGTGACATATCACTACCGCATCGTCTCCTGGAACGACGAAGGCCCCGCCTACGGCTCAGACCGGACGTTTACGATTCCACTTCAGACGGGATAAGCCCGTCACTTGCTCATTTCAGTGGCCCGACCCAGCGCTCCGCTCCGGGAATGCCCTCGGGATTGGCGCGCATCACCGCCTCGATCGCGTCCGCGAGCGCCACGGTGGCGGCGCGATTGCGGACTCGACTCGATGGCAGCAAAATCAGGCCTGCATGTTGCTTGCCCTGTGCGAGTCGTTGAGCGGCGATTGGACGGAAGTGACGGACGTTGTTGGTAATGACCGCGCGGTCCTCCTGCATGGCCTGATCCATCAGCCGCTCGTCAGAGGCTCCGACCAGCTCTGGCCGCTCGGTGACCGCCTCCACATCTCCTCCGCGCCTGCGAAGCTCCCGGGCGATCTCCACCGAGAGCTGCTCGTCGACGAGCGCCCTCATGCCTGGAGTGCTTCGCGCCCCGCCTCAGATGCCCGGTAGCCGCGTTCGTACTCGGCCTCGTTGTCGGCGATCTGCTCATCGATCTCATTTCGGTACTCGCCGTAGTAGCTGACGGCTGCCTCCACCAGGCCGAGAGAAATCCCCAGGTAGGCGGCCGTGGCGGCGAGATCGTTCTCGTTGTCGCGAACCGTCGCAATCACCTCCCACACGTCCAGGCCGGTTCCCAGTAGGACCGAGCGCCGACCTTCCAGGCCGGGCAGGAAGTGAATCAGCGGGTGATCGTCGTGGCGAACGCCCTCCTCGATGTAGCGCTGCGCAAGAGGCCGCGGTGCGAGGCCCATCCGTCGTGCGTTTCGGCGCAGCCGCTCGTCCACTCCGGTCTGCAGTCGCAGCGTGAAATGGTCGCTCATGCTCGTTATTGTACCACATAGTGTCACAGTGTGCCACGGACTGTCCGTGAATTCGGGTTTGCACCCACGATTTCGAGGGCCTTGGGTCCCCGATTCGAGGCCGGTCCCTCCGCATCTCCCCGATTCGAGGCCGGTCCCTCCGCATCTCTGCACGGATGGCCTGTCCGCGTTCATCCTCCATCGCGCTCCCGCGCCCCGGGCGGATACCCTCTGGCGCCTATGCGAATTGTCCCCTGCCGTCTCGACGGCCTGACGATCATCGAGCCTGCCGTCCACGGCGACGAGCGCGGGTTCTTCAGCGAGACCTATCGCCGCGCCTGGCATGAGTCCACGGGCATTCCCGCCACCGAGGAGTTCATCCAGGACAACCACTCGCGCTCGACGCACGGGGTCGTGCGAGGTATGCACTTTCACATCGGCCCCGGCGTCGCCAAGCTCGTGCGCTGCTCGCGCGGTGCAATCCTCGACGTCGCCGTGGACCTGCGCCGCGGCTCGCCCACCTACGGGCAGTGGGAGGGCGTGGAGCTCGACGGCGATACCTTGCGCGAGCTGTATGTCCCCGTTGGCTTCGCCCACGGCTTCTGCGTGCTCTCAGGCATCGCCGACGTGCTCTACAAGCAGACCGCCTACTACGACCCCGCGGTAGAGCGCGGGATCGCCTGGAACGACCCCGACATCGCCATCCAGTGGCCGTTCCCCATCGCTGAGCTGATCGTCTCAGAGCGCGACTCCGCCGCCCCGCGCCTGCGCGAGGTGGCCGACGAGCTGCCGTTCGTGCACGGCGCCTCCTGAGTCGCTCGCCACACCACGCTTGCGCGGTATACCGAAGCCGAGCGTTGCCCGAGGAGTGTGACCGCTGCCCGGCTGAGAGTAACGCGCTTAGAACCTGTTTCAAAAAGATCGGCACGTCCGGATTCGTCCCTGGACACGGCGCTGGATCGCCACGTGACGGCTCGCACGTGCAACCAGCATGCGCTTCGCCATCCCGCGTCGCCCAGCTTGATCCATGAACGCCCCGACCGCACCGCCTATTTTGAAACAGGTCCTTACTCAAACAGCGCTTCGACTGCGGCCATGAAGCTGTGCGCCAGCTCGATCGCGCGCTGAGCCTCCTCGGCCGGAGCGAACCACGCGTCGTAATCGGCCTGCTCGCGCTCGGGTTGGATCTTCTGCACCTCGGCGGTGAGCGTCGCGTCTATCTCACCGCTCTCGACAAACACGCCGCGAAACTCGTGCCACGTTCCCTTGTGGGTCTTGGCGGAAGCGTCCCGCTCGCTCAGTGCCGCCCTGGCTGTGTACAGCATCGCGTAGTAGGCGGCGCTCAACGCGGTGGACGGGTCCTCCTCGACCGCCACTTCCGCGGCGGCGAGTCGCCGCCGCGCCGCCTGTAGGAACTCGTCTGATCGCGGGCTCACAGCTCCCCACACAGAACGATCTTGTCGCGGTCCACCTCGGCGATGAAAAACGACCGAATCTCACGACGCTGTGCCAGCCAGTCCAGGGTATGCACATGGACCGAGAACGACCATGTGAGGGCGTCCATCCTGAGCTCGCGGGCGACATCGTCCAGCACCCCGCGCACACCCATCCGGCTGTCCCAAGAGGCGTCATCGACGAACACGAGCACGTCCACGTCAGAGTATTCGGCCGGCTCCTCTCCACGTGCGCGCGAGCCGAACAGCCACACTCCATGCAACTCGGAGCCCAGACGGCGATCCAGCTCCTCGACGAACCGATCGAGCAGCATTCGCTCGTCGGCTCGCAGCGATGCCCCGGTCAGAGCGGTCATGGCGTCAATGTAGGTGTTGTGTCCCAGCAGCGCAACTCGCACGCCTGCTCGCCCTCGACTGCCAGGGACGCCGTGGTCTGCGGCCCGACGTCCAGCTCGGCCGTCCACAACACGGCGCCCGGACTGCCCTCACCTGTGATCGGCGCTGAGCCGAGCCCGGTACCGACGCACTTGACCGCGGCCTCGCGCATCGTCCACGCGCGCAGGAACTCCGCCGAATACCGCTCGCGTGCATGCTCCACATCCACGCCGACCTCCCGCTCGGCGGTCACCGCCAGCAGCATCAGCGCGCCCGCATGCGACAGGTTGAAGCGCAGGACGGGCATCTGCCGCGCCTGGCCTCGCAACGCGAGTGCGGGCTTGCCGTGCGGCCCCAACGCGAACCGCAACTCGCGCGGATCGGCGTTCAGGTAGCGGCCCAGCAGTGCGCGCAGGACCCCACGCGAACGTGCCCACAGCGCCCGCTTGCGCTCGTCGAGTACGCGCTCCGCGCGTGCCCTCTCCTCGACGCAAAGCAACTCCGCAAGCCCATAGTTCTCCGCCGCGCTCAGGTCCGCCCGCCAGACATCGATCACGCCCGGGGTCGCCCGCGGGTTCGGCTGTGGCGGGCGCCGGTGTGTAGCGGTCGCGATATCCATCCACGCTCATTATCGGTACGGGCGGCGAACTGTCGCACCCAAGTTGGCAGACTTACGCCAGTGAGCCCCTCGATCGGCACCCGCCTGAACAGCCTGCGCGAGCGCACCAACGGTTACACCCTCACCCCGGCCCAGTTCGCGATCGTGGCGTATGCCGCCCTGGGTGCGCTCACGGTGATCGTGCTCACCGGCGCCGCGGTGCGACTGACCGGCTCGGGCCTGGGCTGCCCCACCTGGCCGAAGTGCTACGGCAACGTCTATCCCCCGCTGAGCACCCATGCGGTGATCGAGTTCTCCAATCGACTGCTCACCGCGCCCGTGTCGATCGCGGCGGGCGCCGCGTGGCTGGGGGCGCTGCGGCGCAGGCCCTACCGGCGCGATCTGATGTGGCTGGGGGCGCTGCTGCCGCTCGGCGTGATCGGTCAAGCCATCCTCGGCGGGTTCACCGTGCGCGGCGATCTCGACTACGGCTGGGTGATGGGCCACTTCGCGCTGTCGATGCTGATCCTCGTCGCCGCCGTCGCGCTCGCGTGGCGTGCTACCCACGAGCCGGACGCGGAACCCGCGGAACGCGAGCCGGATGCCCTCGCATCGGGTTCTGCCGCCGATTCTCGTGGCGGCGTCGATTCCCGCGCCGGCGTCGATTCGTCCCGCGGGCGTGCGCCGGCCGACAGGACGCTCGTGTGGTCGGTACGCGCCCTGGTCGGGCTGGGCGCCCTGACGATCTTCGCGGGGACCGCCGCCACCGCCGCGGGACCGCACGCGGGTGGCTCGCCCGGACAGAAGATCAACCGCCTGGACTTCGACGGGCGCGGCACGATGGACTTCGTGATCCACCGTCACGCTGAGATCGCGCTCGTGTTCGGGCTGGCGGCGCTCGCCGTCTGGTGGCTGGCGCGCAGCAGACGCGACGCCGACCCGGTCCTGCGACGCGCACTGAGCGCCCTGTGCGTGCTGATCGCGCTGCAGGGCGCCGTCGGGCTGGATCAGTACGAGACGCACCTGCCGACCGAGCTCGTGTGGGTGCACGTCGCCCTGGCCTCGCTGACCTGGTTGGCGGTCCTGTGGGCGGCCTGCGCCGCTGGTGGTCGCCCGGCCACGCGCGCGGCGCCGGTGCAGGAAGAGCACCGTGTCGTCCCGCCGGCGCGCGTTTCGGCCTGATCGAGCTCCACACGCGCGGCATCTTTGCGGAGCGCCATTGGGGGCGCCCGGCCGCGTTTTGACCTGATTCGATGCTCTCCGTGGCGCTTTCTGCGATGCCTACGCACAGGCGCCAGACCACACGTACGGTACGAATTTCGGCCGAGGACCCCCGGAAACAGGCTCGGAATGGACGCCAATCCCGGAATTTCGGGCTTCTATCGAGTCCAGATCTGCCCGTTTCGCATGTCGTCGTCCTGCCCAGCGGTTAGCCTGCGATCAGCAACGACACCCGAGAAGGGAGTGCCATGACCAAGAACGAGCTAGCCGACAAGGTCGCGGGGAAGACCGGAATGGCCGCGAGCCATGCCCGTGATGCCCTGGAGGCCGCGATCGAGGCCGTAACCGACGAGCTGGCCGCCGGGGGTGAGGTCGCGCTGGCCGGCTTCGGCAAGTTCAGCGTCAGCCACCGCGCTGCTCGCCAGGGACGCAACCCGTCCACTGGCGAGACGATCAACATCTCCGCGAGCAAGGCGGCGAAGTTCTCCGCGGCGAGCGCACTGAAGAAGCGCTTGAACCCGTAGCGTCCAGGGTTCTGTGCGTGAGGTCCCGGTGTCACCGGCCTGTCGCGGGTCGGTGACGTCTGGGTGGGTTCGGGCGTGCGAGAGTACCGTCGATGACGGTCGAGGACGGCGAGGGACTGCTGGACGATGAGCGGCGCCAGGCGCGTCGTGAGTCTCGTCGTCGCGAGCTGGCGCGTCGCCGCCGCCGTCGTACACTGGCCGGTCTGAGCCTGGTGCTCGTGGCAGCGGCGGTGGCGGCGGTGGCGCTCCTGGCCGGCGGAGGGAGCTCCACGCCGTCCTCGCACCGGGTCGCGGTCACACGCAGCCCGGCCGGCCGGTCGATCACGCCCACCGGCAAGCCCGGCACCGCACGGGTGCCGATCCTGATGTATCACGTGATCAACCCGCCGCCCGCGGGGGCGTCGTTCCCGGGGCTGTACGTGTCCGCGAGTGAATTTGCCGCGCAGATGCAGGCGCTGGCGCACGCGGGCTACCACGCAGTCACCCAGGATCAGATGTGGGCGTATTGGAAGCACGGCACTATGCCGCTGCCGCCGGGGAAGAAACCGATCGTCGTGAGCTTCGACAACGGCTACCAGTCGCAGTACACCAACGCTCTGCCCGTGCTGCGCCGCCTCGGCTGGGTCGGCAACGAGAACATCCAGCTGACAGGCCTGCCGCCGTCGCAGGGCGGGCTCTCGCAAGCCCAGGTCCGGGGCCTGCTCGCGGCGGGCTGGGAGCTCGACACGCAGGGCATCAGCCACGCCGACCTGATCACCCTCGACGCGACCCAGCTCGCCGAACAGGTAGCCACTGCACGCAAGCTCATCCAGCACCGCTACGGCGTCCCCGTGAACTGGTTCTGCTACCCCTCCGGACACTACGACGCGACCGTGATCGCGGCCGTCCAGGCCGCGGGCTTCACCGGCTCGACCACGGTCGTCCCCGGTTGGGCCGCCCCCAACAGCGATCCGTATCGTCTCCCGCGCCTGCGCGTCCTCGGCGGCACGACCCCCGCATCGCTGCTCAGCGAGCTGGCCTCGATCCGCGACGACCCGCCGCCGCCGTCGTCCTACAGCGGCTGATATCGGCCGCTGAACTTCCACTGCCCCCCTGACGCGCGATAGGCAAGCAGATCAAGGACGCAGGGAGCGTGGCGTGCTCGGCACGCGAGCGACCGAGGACGCCGAGATGCGCCGCCTATCGCGCGTCAGCCGCAGCCGGTGTTGTTGCCGCAGGATGAGCAGGTGTAGCAAGACCCCGTGCGCTGCATCATGCCCCCGCACTGGCTGCACGCCGGCCCCAAGTCCAGACCCTGCATGCGGGCGGGGACGACCGGTGGAGTGTCGGTCAGCGCTGCGGCGGCGGGGACGCTCGTGCCGCCGCTGCCGGCGGGTGCCGTGGGCTCTGCGGGGTCCGCGGCGCTCGGCCCGGCGGTATCGCCGCCGATCACCGACTGGGCGGTCTCCTGGGCGGACTTGCGGGCGCGGACCTCTTGCGTGAGGATGCCCAGATCCTCTTGGACATCGACGTCCAGGAAGCGTGAGGCGAGCCAGCGCATGATGTAGTCGGGCATCGACTTCGCGAACGGGATCTCCGGGTTGCCGGTGATGCCCTCGGGCTCGAAGCGCATGTAGCTGAACTTGCGCACCAGGGTCTCGAGCGGCACCCCGTACTGCAGCGCGATCGAGATCGCCGTCGCGAACGAGTTCATCATGCCGCGCAGCGTCGAGCCCTCCTTGCCGATGTCGGTCAGAAATATCTCTCCGACCGAGCCGTCCTCGTACTTGCCGGCGGTGATGTAGCCCTCGTGGCCACCGATCGAGAACTTGTGCGTGATCGATTCGCGCTCACGCGGCATGCGCTTGCGCTTGGGCCCGGCCTCGGCCAGTGCCCTGGCGACGGCCTCATCGACGATCGCATCGACGTCGGCTGGCGCCTCCACGCCCTGCTGCGCGTCCGTGCGCAGCGCCTGCGCGGTCTTGGAGCCGTCGCGGTAGATCGCCAGCGCCTTGATCCCCAGATGCCACGCCTGGGTGTAGGCGTCGGCGATGTCCTCGACGGTCGCCTCCTGGGGAAGGTTCACGGTCTTTGAGATCGCGCCGCTGATGAACGGCTGCACTGCCCCCATCATCTCGATGTGGCCCATGTGGGAGATCGCGCGCTCGCCCACGGCCACGTCGAACACGGGCAGGTGCTCGGCGGCGAGGCCGGGCGCCCCGATGATCGTGCCGTGCTCGGCCAGGTGCGCCTCGATCTGCTCCACCTGCTGCTCGGAGTAGCCGAGTGTCGCCAGCGCCAGCGGGACGGTGCGGTTGACGATCGTCATCTGCCCGCCGCCGACGAGCTCCTTGAACTTGACCAGCGAGAAATCGGGCTCGACGCCGGTCGTGTCGCAGTCCATCAAAAAGCTGATCGTCCCGGTCGGCGCGAGCACGGTCGCCTGCGCGTTGCGATACCCGTGCAGCTCGCCCAGCTCCACGGCCTCGTCCCAGGCGCGCCGCGCGGCCGTGAGCAGCTCCGTGTCCGCGCAGCCCTCGTCGTCGATGGCATGTGCGGCGTCGCGGTGCATCGCCATCACGTGGTTGTGCTCTGAGCGGTTCTCCGCGTAGCGCTCGTACGGGCCGAGCGCGCCGGCGACGCGCGCGGACTCGCGGTAGGCGCGGCCGGTCATCAGCGCGGTGATCGCCGCCGCCGTGCCGCGCCCTGCGTCTGAGTCGTAGGGCATGCCGTTGCTCATCAGGTACGCGCCGAGGTTGGCGTAGCCGAGGCCGAGCTGGCGGAACGCGCGCGCGTTCACAGCGATCTCCTCGGTCGGATACGAGGAGGGTGAGACGACGATCTCCTGGGCGAGCAGCATGATGTCCACGGCGTGCTCGAAGGACTCCACGTCGAGTGTGCCGTCGGCGCGGCGGAACTTCATCAGGTTCAGCGAGGCGAGGTTGCAGGCCGAGTCGTCGACGTGCATGTACTCGCTGCACGGGTTGCTCGCGTTGATCCGGCCCGAGACGGGGCAGGTGTGCCAGCGGTTGATCGTCGTGTCGTACTGCACGCCCGGGTCCGCGCAGCGCCAGGCGGCCTCGGCGATCTCTCGCATCAGCTCACGTGCGCTGACGGGCTCGCCGACGGGCTCGCCGCTCGTGCGGGCGGTGAGGCGCCACTCGCGGTCCTCCGCGACGGCCTGCATGAACTCGTCGGTGACGCGCACCGAGTTGTTGGCGTTCTGGTACTGGATCGACTTGAAGCCGTCGCCGTCGATCGACATGTCAAAGCCGGCGTCGCGCAGGGCTGCGGCCTTGTCCTCCTCCTTGGCCTTGCACCAGATGAACTCGCAGATGTCCGGATGATCGACGTCGAGCACGACCATCTTCGCGGCACGGCGGGTCTTGCCGCCGGACTTGATCGTGCCCGCCCACGAGTCGGCGCCGCGCATGAACGACACCGGCCCGGAGGCGGTGCCGCCCTTGGCGAGGTGCTCCATCGAGCCGCGGATGTTCGACAGGTTGATGCCCGAGCCCGACCCGCCGCGGAAGATCATCCCCTCGCGGGTGTTCCAGTCGAGGATCGACTCCATCGTGTCCTGCACGGAGAGGATGAAACAGGCGCTGCACTGCGGGGACTCCTCGAAGCCGACGTTGAACCACACGGGCGAGTTGAACGCCGCCATCTGGTGCAGCAGGATGTGGGTCAGCTCGGCCTCGAACGCGTCCCCGTCCTGCTCGCCGGCGAAGTAGCCGCGCTCGCGTCCCCAGCCGGCGATCGTGCCCGCGACGCGGCTGATCATCTGCTTGACCGAGCGCTCCCGGGCGGGGTGGCCGAGCTGTCCGCGAAAATACTTCTGGGTGACGATGTTCGTGGCGTTCTGCGACCAGGTCGCGGGGAACTCGACGCCGGTCTGCTCGAACGCGACGCGGTCGCCGTGGCCGATGCGCGCGTCGCGGGACTCCCACTCGATGGCGTCGAACGGGTGCGTGTCCGGCGAGGTGAAAAAACGCTCGATCGACAGCGCGGCGCCGGGTGTCGCCTGCTCGGTCGGGGTGGGGTGCGTGGTGGTGTCCATCGGCCTTGCTCCTTGTTCGCTGGGGCCGAACATCATCCCGTGCTGGGCGGACGGAAAAACGGGTGGCGCAGCTCTTATTTTAGAAGGCCCGCGGGTCCGCCGGGGACTACCGGCCGAGCCTGGCCCAGTCCGTGAATTCGGCCCAGGTGGCCGATGTGCGAAAGCCCGCCTCGGCCATCGCGTGGCGCAGCGACAGCAGCCAGTGGGGCTCGTATGCGCGGGAGCGCGCGAACGCCCAGGCGGCGCACGCGAGCAGGAGCAGGGCGGCGATCGCGGCGAGGACGATGGCCTCGGTCGAGATGTGCACCGGACGGCTTGGCCGCGCGCGTACACGTGCGCGCGCGTTTGCAGCCGCCACGGAGTTGAAAGGTCTCGCCGCCTCGCCCCCCGGGACGATGGTCGTGGGGGTGGCGCGCTTCGGGACGAAAGTCTTTGGTGTCGTGGCGGTGTTCGGCAAGACTTTCTCCGACGCGGGCGTCGGGAACGTCGCCGTCCTGACGGTCGTGTGCGTACGTGTCGCCGGTTTTACGAGCAGCGCCGACGCGGGCCTCGTGGTCGTCGGCGTCGTCGCGGGCGGCTTAGCGGCCGATGCCGAAGGCAGTGCCAGTGCCAGGATCGTTGCGGTCAGGGGTATACGGGACACAGACACGACTAGGCTCATAGTAGGTCCTCGATCTCACCCAGGGCGTCGCCGAGAACACGGCTGGGTGGCAGACATGCGTCGAGGACGTGCACTCGCTCGGGCTCGGCCTGCGCGAGCTTGTCGTAGGCGGCGGCGATGCGCTCGAAGAATGCATCGCCCTCGCGCTCCAGACGGTCGGGCTCGGATGTGCGCTCCTGTAGGCGCGCGCGGCCATCCGCGGGGGAGATGCGCAACAGCAGCGTGCGGTCGGGCGCAAGACCGCCGGTGGCGAAGCGGTTGATCGCGCGGACCTCCTCGATCCCGAGCTCGCGCCCTGCCCCCTGGTAGGCCAGCGAGGAGTCGACGAAGCGGTCGAGCAGGACGATGACGCCGGCGGCGAGCAAAGGGTGCAAGCGCTCGCGCACGAGCTGGGCGCGGGCCGCCGCGTACAGCAACGCCTCGGCGCGCGCGTCCACCGCGAAAGAGGGGTCCATGACGAGGGCGCGGATCTGCTCGGACAGGGCCACGCCCCCGGGCTCGCGCAGGAGCTCGACGCGGACGCCGCGCTCTCCCAGCGCGCTGTGCAGGCCGCCGGCGAGCGTGGACTTGCCGGCGCCGTCGAGTCCCTCGATCGTGATCAGACGGCCGCGCGCCACGGGCAGGACGGTAGCGCCTGATGGGGTCGCCTACGATCGGACGGCTGCGCGCCGCGCCACGGGAGAGGACGGTAGCGCCTGACAGGGTCGTCGCCTACGATGGCGAGGATGACGGCGACCCGCTCAGATCCGCCCGCAGGCTCGCCCGCCGATGTGACCGCGGCAATGCCCGGGATCGAGGCGCACCCGCACGCGCGCGCGGTCCTGGGACCCGGACTGCCGCCGGGACGGCCCTCGCACGCATATCTGCTGCACGGACCGTCGGGCGCCGGCAAGCGGGCGATCGCGCGGGGGTTCGCGGCCGCGCTGCTGGCCGACGGGGCGCGCGATGCACAGACGGCGCGCGCGGCGCGGGACAGAGCGGCGCGTGGCACCCACCCGGACCTGACGTGGGTGACGCCGAGCGGGGCGGCGGAGATGCTGGTGAGCGACATCGACGAGCCGGTCGTGGCCGCGGCCACACGGACGCCGTTTGAGGCGAGCAGGCGAGTGTTCGTGATCGAGAGCGCGGAGGCGTTGAACGAGCAGGCGGCGAACAGGCTGCTGAAGACGCTGGAGGAGCCGCCGCAGTACGCGCACCTGCTGCTGGTGAGCGACCGCCGGGAGGAAGTCCTGGCGACGATCGCGTCGCGGTGCGTGCACGTGCGCTTCGACGCGCCGACGGCGGAGACGATCGCGCGGGGGCTGCCGGCGGAGGTGGACGAAGACGCCAGACGCGCGTGCGCGAGGCTGGCGCTGGGGGACGCGAGCCGGGCACGGATGCTCGCCGGCGAGGAGGGTCGGGCATTGCGGCGGGCGGCGGAAGAGTATGTGCGCTCGGCGCTGAGGGGCGCGACGGGCGAGCGCAAGTGGGTGGATCTGCTGCAGGCCGCGTCGGGGGCGGGAGTGAGCGCGGGCGAGCAGGTCACGGCCAGGCTGGCAGGCGAGCTCGAGCTGGCGCCGAGCAAGGAGCGCAAACGGCTGGAACGGGAAGCGCAGGAGAGCAGGCGCAGGGCCGAGCGGCGGGCGCGCGCGCGGGCACTGGATCAGGGGTTGCAGGTGGTGGAGCTGTGGCTGCGTGATGTGGTATGCGTGCAGGAGGGCGCTCCGGAGCTCGTGTATGCGGTGGACCGGATGACCGAGCTGCGGGAGGACGCGGCGAAGGGCATGGCGGCGCGAGGCGGGGTGGAGCTGGTGCGCGAGACCCGCGCGCGGCTCGCGGTGAATGTGAGCGAGGAGCTGGCGCTCGAGGCGCTGGCTTTCAGGCTGCACGCCTCGGCGGTGACCTGAGATGTTGATCTTGGGGGGCGATCGGTCGCAGTGGCGTCCACAGATGGAGGCTCCGCACAACTGGTTCGGGCTGTTCTCAGCTGAGAAGTGGTCCTAGGTTCGGCTTCAGATCGTACGTCTCGAACGCCAGGAACTGCGAGAACAGGCGGTTGTCCGGGCCGTGATAATCCGAGGAGCCCGTGCTCAGCAGGCCAAGCTCGTCACAGCGCCGAGCCAACAGCTCGGTCTGCTCGCGCGTGTGAGTGACGTAAAACGCCTCGACGCCGTCGATCCCCAGCCCGCGAAACCGGTCGATCATCGCGATCGTCTCGTCCGCGTCGGACACGTCCCAGAAGGGATGCGCCCAGATCGCCACGCCGCCGGCGGCATGGATCGCCTCGATCGCCTCGGCGACGGTCGGGGTCTCGCGCAGCCTGAACGCGGGGCGGCCCTCGATCAGGTAACCGCGGATCAGTGAGCCGACGTCATCGATGTTCTCGGACTGCAGCCGCGAGGCGTTGGCCGGCGCGCCCAGCACGGCTTCGGCGAGGTGCGGCCGTCCGATCGGTTGGCCGGCGCGCACGCGCTCGGAGATCGCGGCGTCGTCGAGCTCCAACCCCTGCTCGCGCAGGGCGTCGGCCATGCGCAGGGTGCGCCGCTCGCGGTCGGCCAGGAAGTCGGCGAGCGTCGCGGCGAACGCGGGGTCGGTGTGGTCGATCAGATAGCCGAGGATGTGCAGTTCGCGCGGCGTCTGCGCGGTCGCGTCGATCGAGGAGATCTCCACGGCGGGGACGATTCGCACCCCGAGGCGCTCGCCCGCGTCGATGGCCTCGGAGACCCCGGAGACCGTGTCGTGGTCTGACAGCGCGAGCAGCTCGACACCGGCCTCCGCGGCCCGCCCAACGACCTCGGCGGCGGCCAACGCCCCGTCGGATTGGGTCGAGTGGGATTGCAGATCGAATCGCGGCGTCACGAGTCCCGGCACCCTACGCGATGGGACCCCGATGCGATGGGATCCAAAATCAGCTACGCGGGGCGGGACTTTTCAGGCCGGCCCGATCAGGCCGGATGAAAACTGTCCGTCGCCACGGGCTCGTGCGTGCGCGATGCCCCGTCACGGGGGGCGGCCACAAGCGCGGAGACGTGCAGGGCGACGGCCTCGCGCAGGGTGAGCACGGCCGCGTGGTAGCTGCGCGCCTTGGACGGCAGAGTCTCCTCGGGGCTTGCGGGGCACGCGTGGTCCAGGTCCGCGAACGCGGCGTCGGTCTCGGCGGCCAGCCGCTCGGCCTCGAGCCAGGTGACCTCCAGGTAGGCGAGCGCCGCCCCGAGCTGCTCCTCGGGGAGCTCGTCGAGGTCTCGCAGCTGGCGCAAGACAGGGACGATCTCTTGGCTCAGCCAACGCTGCTCCGCGTGCGCGCGCAGCATCAGACAGACATCGGAAGGTGGAGATGGGTCGGAAAAGTAGGACATGCGAGGCATCCGTGCTCACAGGGTTGGGTGTCTGCTGAGGGCTTCGACGGGCGCGGGCCGGGGCTTTAGAAGTTCGCGCGAGTTTCCACGCTTCTTGGGGCATTTTTAGCTTGCGTTGATGCTCCGGACGCTCCCACGATCGGCCACAGGGCGGGTCCTCAAGGAACGAACGGGGTTGCACGATGTAGGAGACAGAGAGGAAGATCGTCGCCGAGATGCAAATCAACACAATCGCCCGCGACCCAACGACCCGCGCGCCCGGGCAGCACACGCGCTCGATCGTCAAGCGCCTGCGCCTGCGCACGCTCGTCTCCCTCGGGGTGCTGGCTGTCGCGACCGCGATGCTGGGGCGGGCGTTCGGGCTGCGCGACCTGCGCTTCATCGGCTCGGAGATCGCGCTGCTGGCGGTGATGTTCGTCGTGCTGCGCTACGTGCTGCCGCTGGTGGATCGCCACGACCGCGGCGCCACCGGCGAGGAGCACGTCGGCAGCCTGCTGGACGGGCTCGGGGGCGAGGGCTGGCACGCGATCCACGACGCGAGCCTCGGCAACGGCAACGTCGATCACATCCTGATCGGGCCGGCGGGGGTGTTCACCGTCGAGACCAAGAGCAATCCCGGCCCCGTGCGGGTCGCGCGCGTGCACGGCGCGACGATCAGTCAGGCCCAGGCCCAGCGCAAGGCGATCGCGCGCGTCACCGGGCTGGAGGTCGAGCCGCTGCTCGTGTACAGCCGCGCGTGGGTGGACCGTCCGCTGGCCCGGCGCAAGGGTGTACGGGTGCTGCCCGCGCGGATGCTCGCGGGGTATCTGGACCGGCGCAAGACGACGCTCTCGCCGGAGGAGGTCACGCGTGCGCGAGAGCGGGTGGCGAGCGCGCTGCGCGAGCACCGCGCGCGTGGTTCGCGACGCCGGCCCTCTTATGGATGATCGTTTGTCAAGTGCCCAGCACCGGATGCCCGCGGTGGGGCGGGCATCTTTGTCGGTCAAGGGGGCGGCGGGTCCGGCGGGTGCGCGACGCGCGGTCAGACTCTTATACGCGGATTGGGTACCGCAGGACCGTTTTTCGTCGTGAGAGCCCGCTGTCTAAGATCGAGCGTGGCTGCCGGTGGCAGTTGCTCATAGGGCCATCGCGGATGCTCTCGCGCGTGGTGGCCGGATGGTTCCCGCCGCCTCCTTGACCGACGTGGTGGGGGGTGGGGTCAGTCGGCGTTGGTGATCGCCCAACAGAACCCGGCAAGTTCTCGGGCGACAGCGACCGCGACGATCGTTCTGCGCTTGCCGCGTTCTGAGTCCAGGCGCCGCCAGGTGCGGTGCAGGCGCTGCTGAGCGGCCCAGGAGATCGCCAGTACCTGTGGGGCCTGGTTTTCCTGGCGACGCTTGAGGGCTTGGCCCTTGGCTGGCGCGCGGCGGTAATGCCAGGCGGCCTCGACGAGCAGCCTGCGTCCGTGCCCGGACCCTGACTTCGTGATCGCACCTTGGCGGCGGGTCTCTCCACTTGAGTGCTCGGAGGGGACCAGCCCGAGATAGCTCATCAGTTGCCCTGGCCGCCCGAAGCGCTCCCACTCACCGATCTCGGCGCACAACCCGACGGCGCTGAGAGTGTCGATGCCGCGCAGGCAGCGCAGCCGCGCGATGCTCTGCGCCCACGGCGAGCCGGGGATGAGCTCACCGATACTCGCCTCCAGAGCGTCACGGCGCACGAGCAGCGCGTCGATCGCGCCGAGGTAGTCAAGCAGCGTGACCTGAGCACCATGATCGCCGAGGTCGACCTTGGACAGCCACGCGCGATGCTGCGTCGTCCACGCCGAAGCGGCCCCCTCGAAGCGTACGTCGTGGCGCAACAACAGCTTGCTCATGCGATGGCGCGCACGCATCAGATCACCACGCACATCCTCGCGTGCCCGGACGAGATCCCGCAACGCCTCTTCCTCGGTGCTCGGGACCCGCACGGTGTGCAGAGCGTCGATCATCAACAAACGCAAAAGCCGTTGCGCGTCACGCTCATCGGTCTTCACCCGGTCAGAGCTCGGCCGCTCGATCTTCCCCGGCGCCGCGATCACACACTCAACACCGGCCGCGCCCAGAGCCCTGGCCAGCGAGAACCCCGTGGGGCCCGCCTCATACGCCACCCGCGTCGGGCCCGGCAAGCCAGCACAAAACTCCACCACCTCACTCGTACAGCCCGCCAGCCGCCGCACGCGCATCTCCCCCGACTCGCGGTCCATCGTCGCCGCGAGCGTCTTACCCGCGTGCACATCCAGCCCAGCCCAACTGCGAACATTTGCCATGGTCGGCACCTCCATGATTGCGGTCGGGGCCCAGGCCAATCCTGGACCCTCAACCCGCGCACCTCATGCGCGGGTGCCGACCCTCACACCACCAACGGACAGAGAGAACGGCCATCCATACGGTCTAACATAGGGGTGAGCAACGCCGCGAACCGTCGCGTTCGCGACGCCCTGAACCATGGCCAGCACGATCACACACCCGCAGCCGGTCGGTATCGGCGAGCTCCCCCCGTCAACGCGGCTGCCGCCCGGGCCGAGGATGCCGCCGGTCGTGCAGACGCTGATCTGGGCGCTGGCGCCGACCGTGCTGATGGACCGCTGCTTCCGTGAGCGCGGTGAGGCGTTCACGGTGACGTTCGCTCCGAGCGGGCGCAAGCTGGTGATGGTCAGCGACCCGGCCGCGGTCAAGACGGTGCTGACCGCGCCGCCGGAGGTGGCTCCGTCGGCCGCGAGCGACACGCCGATCGCCTCGATCCTGGGGCCGAGCTCGGTGATCACGCTTGTTGGGCCCGAGCACATGCGCCAGCGCAAGCTGCTGCTGCCGCCGTTCCACGGCGAGCGGATGCGCGCGTACGAGGACACGATCGTCGCGGCGAGCAAACGCGACATGGCGAGCTGGCCACTGGGCAAGCCGATGCGGCTGAGCACGCACACGCGGGCGATCACGCTGGAGGTGATCCTGCGCGCGGTGTTCGGCGTGGAGGCCGAGCGGATGGGTGGCCTGAAAGGCGCGATCGGCAAACTCGCGGAACCGATGCGCACGCTGGCGATGCTGCGGTTCGCGCTGCGCCCCCCGAGCTCCGAGCGTCCAGACGGTGAGCTGGGCGAGGCGCTGGAGCGGCTGGACGGACTGATCTACGCGGAGATCGCACGCCGGCGCGAGCAGCAGGACCTTGACGAGCGCGAGGACATCCTGTCGCTGCTGTTGCAGGCGCGCGACGAGGGCGGGCAGGCGATGACCGACGGCGAGCTGCGCGACGAGCTCGTGTCGCTGCTGCTCGCCGGGCACGAGACGACCGCGACCGCGACGGCCTGGGCGATCGAGCGCCTGGTGCGCAACCCGGACAAGCTGGCACGGCTGGTCGCCGAGATCGACGCGGGCGAAGAGGACGAGTACATGCAGGCGGTCATCCACGAGACGCTGCGCGTGCGCCCGGTCGTGCCGGGTGTCGTGCGACTGCTGCAGGAGCCGTTGACCGTCGGCGGGTACGAGCTGCCCGCGGGCACGCGGGTGGTGCCGTCGATCTACCTGACGAACCACAACCCGCGCGTGTACGACGCTCCGCGCGAGTTCCGCCCCGAGCGGTTCCTCGGAGAGACGCCCGACACGTTCGCGTGGATCCCGTTCGGCGGGGGCATCCGCCGCTGCATCGGCGCGTCGTTCGCGATGCTCGAGATGAAGGTCATGCTCCGCACGATGCTGAGCGAGCTGCACCCCAGCGTGCCGCGAGGCAGCGTCTGGCGTAGGGGTGAGTGGAACCGCCGCCGCGCGATCACGCTGGTCCCGGCCGCGGGTGCGCGGGTGGTGTGGACACGGCGTCGCGGGTAGACGTCGCGGGTACGGGTTGCCCGCGCGCCTGACACTGAGCGGGGTGAGTGCAACCGCCGCCGCGCGATCACGCTCGTTCCCGCCGCGGGGGCGGGTGGTGTAGGCGTGGCGTCGCGGATTGCCCGGTGCCTGACACCGGGGATGGGACGCGTGTTCAAAGCGCTGTCTGACCGCTGACGCGCCGGGCCGCGGTCGCTTGTGTCGGCTCGCCATGCGAGGGGGCTCGGCCCCTCCTGACACGGTCGAGGCGATCCCCTCCGAAGCGGCGAGTAACTTGCTTTGAATGGACACTCCTGAGGCACTGCTGCGCCGTTTTGGGCTCGACGCTTTCCGGCCCGGGCAGCGCGAGGCCGTGGCCGCCGCGCTGGCGGGGCGCGACTCGCTTGTCGTGATGCCCACCGGCGGGGGCAAGTCCCTCTGCTATCAGCTGCCCGCACTGGTCGGTGACGGTCTCGTGGTCGTCATCAGCCCGCTGATCGCGCTGATGGCCGACCAGCTGCGCCGCCTGCACGACGCGGGCGTGCCCGCCACCATGCTCGCGTCCGGTATGGCCGAGGGGCACAACGCGCGGGCGCTGCGCGACATCGCCGGCGGGGAGAGCAAGCTTGTGCTCGCCGCCCCCGAGCG
The DNA here is from genome assembly GCA_963749285.1 of uncultured Solirubrobacterales bacterium. Taxonomy (GTDB): domain Bacteria; phylum Actinomycetota; class Thermoleophilia; order Solirubrobacterales; family Solirubrobacteraceae; genus Palsa-744. The sequence continues at coordinate 897,963 of CAVVMD010000003.1, forward strand.
TTTCGCCTCCGGCGCGTTTCGCGACGCGCTGTCCCAGCGGCGGGTCTCGCTGTTCGTCGTCGACGAGGCCCACTGCGTCGCCGAGTGGGGCCATGACTTCCGCCCCGACTACCTGCGTCTGCACGACGCGATCTCCTCGCTCGGCCGCCCCCCCGTGATGGCCGCCACCGCGACCGCCACCCCGCGCGTGGCCGACGAGATCGCCGCTCGCCTCGGGCTGCGCGAGCCGGTGTCCGTCCGCGCCGGCTTCGATCGTCCCAACCTCGCTTTCGACGTCATCTCGCTGGAGGGCGCCGGCACCGTCGCGCGCAAGCGCGCCGCGCTGCTGCACGTGCTCTCCGACCCGCGCGCGCGGCCGGCGATCGTCTACTGCGGCACGCGCCGCGACACCGACGACGTCGCCTCGTCCCTCTGCGACGGGGGGATCGCGACGGTCGCCTACCACGCGGGCATGTCCCCCGACGCGCGCCGCCGCAGCCAGGACGCGTTCATGACCGACGCCGCCGAGGTGGTGGTCGCTACGAACGCGTTCGGCATGGGCGTCGACAAGTCATCCGTGCGCACCGTCGCCCACTGGGCCCTGCCCACGAGCCTCGAGGCCTACTACCAGGAGGCCGGTCGCGGTGGGCGTGACGGCGCGCCTGCGCGGGCGCTGCTGCTGGCCGCGCGCATGGACCTCGGCCGGCTGATCCGTTTCAACACCCAGCGCACGACGACCGTCGCCGATGTCCGCGCTTACGTCGCGTCGCTGCGTTCGCGTTGCGCCCCCGAGGACGGCGTGGCCACGATCGGGCACGGCGAGCTGGACGAGCATGGCCGCGTGCTGCTCTCGATCGCCGAGCGCGCCGGCGCCGTGGAGCTGAGCCCGGGTGGATCTCGCGGGCTGCTCGCGCGCCCGACCGGTGAAGGCAGCCCGCGTAAGGCGTGGGCGGCGATCAAAGCGGCCAAGGACCGCGGCTGGGAGTCTTATCGCTCGATCGAACGCTACATGTCCGGCGCTTCTGCCTGCCGGCGCCGGCAGATCCTCGACCACTTCGGCGACTCCTCTCCGGGGGCGCCCTCCGGCCGCTGCTGTGACGTCTGCGACCCCGACCCTGAGCTCGCGCGGGCTTTGTCTGCTGCGCCGGTTGGGTCTTCATCGCGCCGGCGGGCGGCGTCGCGATCAGACGTGCGTACGGGGGCGCCGGCGGCGGTGGGGGGTGGCACGGTCCTCGCCGGCGGCGCGGGCGATCGGAGCGAGGATCCGGTGCCGGAGCCCGTCGACGAGCGCGAGTTCGAGCGCCTGCGCCAGTGGCGCTGGTCGCGCGCCGAAGGCAAGCCGGCGTACACGGTCGCCGCGAACGCCGTGCTCGAGGAGGTCCTGCGCCGGCGCCCGCATACCGCCGAGGCGCTGCTCGAGATCCGCGGGATCGGCCCGGCGTTCTGTGAGAAGCACGGCGACTCGCTGCTGGCCGAGCTCGGCGAGCTCTGGGGGACACCGTCCGATACAGCGTCGGCGCTAGCATCGGTCCCCGCGCCGACGTAGCTCAGCTGGTAGAGCACCACTCTCGTAAAGTGGGGGTCCGGGGTTCGAGTCCCCGCGTCGGCTTGGTTGCTGGCGCTCGCTTGGGTGTTTCAGGTGGGGGGCTCATGGGGGGAGCCTGCTCCCCCCATGCTCGGGTCCGGGGTTCGAGTCCCCGCGTCGGCTTGGTTGCTGGCGCTCGCTTGGGTGTTTCAGGTGGGGGGCTCATGGGGGGAGCCTGCTCCCCCCATGCTCGGGTCCGGGGTTCGAGTCCCCGCGTCGGCTTGGTTGCTGGCGCTCGCTTGGGTGTTTCAGGTGGGGGGCTCATGGGGGGAGCCTGCTCCCCCCATGCTCGGGTCCGGGGTTCGAGAGTCCCCGCGTTGGCTTGGACTCGCGTGGCTAATACTTCACGTGCGCTTCGGCTTCTGTGTAGGTGGCGCCTTCTTCGGACTTGAGCTTCAAGACGGCTTCGCTCGTGCCGGATGCCGGGCTCGTGTATTCAAAGATCGTCGCGGATTCGGCGAGGCCTGATGCAGGGATGCTGAGGCCGGTGGCATTGGCGAGCGTGCCCGCGCCACTTGTCTGTTCGACCTTCGCCTTGGTGGTGGCGCCGAGGTTGCTCACGATGTTGCCGTATGCGTCGGTGATGCTGGCGTGGGCCTTGAATTTCTTGCTGGCGCCGATGCTGGTCGTGATGCAGGCGAACGGGCAGGTCCCTGTTTCGAGTTTTGCCGGGGCGGTCACTTCGGTGTGCGCCCAGGCGAGGCGTTCAGGTGCGGCTGCCGTGACGGTGAAGGAGCCCGACGTGCCTTCGATGCTGCCTTCCTTCGCTTTGAGCGTCGTGCTCTGTGCGTCATCGAGCTTGATCTGAGAGGCTGTGCCCACGCCCGCGGTGAAGGTCACCGCTGTCGCTGAGGTCGGGTATTCGGGCGCGGTGCTGCTGGGCGAGCTTGCCGGGTTGCTCCAGGTGAGCGTCTTTGCGCCCGTGTAGGCCGTGGCGGTGTTGCCGTATTCGTCGATCGCGGTGAGCGTCACGTTGAAGGCAAGACTGGCTTCCTGTTCACCCGGTGTTGGCACGCTGAATTTCTTGGCTGCCGCCGCCTTGACGGTGAAGCTGCCCGAGGTGCCTTCGATTGCGCCTTCTGTGATCTTGAGCGTCGTGCTCTGGGCGTCGTAGAGTTTGATCGAGGCTGTGCCCGCGCCCGCGGTGAAAGTGACCGTCGCGGGGTAGCTGGGCGCTTTCCCGTTGGGCGAGCTCGCGGGTTCGCTGAAGCTGAGCGTCTTTGCGCCCGCGTAGCTCTTGGCGGTGTTGTGCCACGTATCCCAGGCGGTGACGGTCTCGTTGAAGGAGACGCCCGCTTCCTTTTCGGTTGGCGTCGGCACGCTGAAGCTGGTGGCGCTCGCAGCCTTGACGGTGAATGAGGCCGAGGCGCCTTCGATCGTGCCTTCTTTCGCTTTGAGCGTCGTGCTCTGGGCGTCATCGAGCTTGACCTGAGAGGCCGTGCCCACGCCCGCCGTGAAGGTGACGGTCGCAGGGTATTCGGGCGCCGTGCCGTTGGGTGCGTTTGCCGCGCCGCTCCAGGTGAGCGTCTTTGCGCCCGTGTAGGCCGTGGCGGTGTTGCCGTATTCGTCGATCGCGGTGAGTGTCACGTTGAACGCGACTCCCGCTTCCTGTTCGGAGGGCGTCGGCACGGTGAGTTTCTTCGCTGTGGCCGCCTTGACGGTGAAGCTGGCAGAGGCGCCTTCGATCGTGCTTTCCTTCGCCCGGAGCGTCGTGCTCTGGGCGTCGTACAGTTTGATCGAGGCCGTGCCGGCGCCCGCGGTGAAAGTGACCGTCGCGGGGTAGCTGGGCGCTTTCGCACTGGGCGAGCTCGCGGGTTCGCTCCAGGTGACCGTCTTTTTGCCCGCATAGCTCGTGGCGGTGTTACCCCATTCGTCGGTGGCGGTGAGCGTCACGTTGAACGCTGCGCCCGCTTCCTGTTCTGAGGGCGTCGGCACGCTGAACTTATTGGCCGCGGCCGCTTTGACCGTCACCGCCAGTCCGGCGCCGTTGTTGAGCGAGCCTTCCTTGACCTTGATGTGCGCTGCTTCGGCTTTGTAGAGGTTCATCACACCGTTCGTCGCGTTCGACACGGTGGCCTTGCCTTCGGTGAACGTGATTTCGGTTGCTTCGCCAAAGCTCTTTTCGACGCCTGACTTGTCGAGGGCGACCGGTTCTTCGCCGTTGGCCGCAACGCTCGCGCCTTCGAAGATCAGGCTGTGCGTGCCCGCGTAGGTGCCGACCGTGTTGTTGCTCGCGTCCTTGGCGGTGATCGTGAGGTTGTCGTCTTCGCCGGCTGTGGGCGTGGTGCTCGCGGCTTCGAGCAGGAGGTGGGTCGCCGGCCCGTAGGCGACCGTCACCGTCTGTTCTACGCCGGTGGACGTCCACGAGCGCCACACCGCCGTGACCTTGTATTTGTGGGCGCCGATCGGGACATTGGTGTCGGTGCAGCTCGTGGCCGTCGAGTGCGAGCTCGAGCTCGGACAGCCCGCGCTCGCCGTGGAGCCGTCGCGTGTCACGTAGTATTCGACCGTCCCTTCGCCGGGCGGGGTGACCGCGGACCAGCTCAGTGCGACCGTTTCCGCGCCGGTCGTGGCGCTCGTGATCGTCGGCGTTCCGAGCGAGGCGAGGGTCGCCGAGACGTTGCCTTGGCCGGAGCTCGTCCAGAACGCCGAGACGACAGCGGTCGTCGTGGTGAGCACCAGCGCCAATGCCGGCACGAGCGAGGAGAGTCGGGTATACGCCATCCGTCTCACGAGCTCGCGCCAGTCCTTTGGCAGCCGTCGCTTATCCGCCCATCCTCTAGGAGGCTTTGTACTTGAGCGTGATCGACGCGCTCTTGCACGCGTTCTGGTTGACGGCGGCTTCTTCTTTCATTTTCAGGTTCACGGTGTATTCCTTGGTTTCACCGTGTGCGACCACGACTTTTGGTTCCTGGGAGGCGGGTGTGACTTCGAACCATTCCTTTTTGCATTCCACTGCCGAGGTTTTTTCGACTTCCGCTTCCAGCTTGGTCAGGTACTCGCTCTGGCTCGCTTCGACGTCCTTCACCTTGACCGTGACCGCGGAGCTGCCCCCGGGATAGAGGCCTTCGGCCAGGGTGCTGCTGACTTCGAAGGCGGCGCCGCCGGAGCTCGCTTTGACGGTGCCCGTTCCTTCGCCGGAGCTCGTCCAGTATGCGACCGCTGTCGCGACCAACACCAGCGCGAGTACGACGGCCCCGAGGGCGAGACGTTGCTTCTTTGTGTTGAAAATGCGGGACATATGACAGGAGCTCCTTTCTGGCTTCACAGAACGTGCCGGGCGGCTGGGCGATCTGCGGGAGACCCCTGGCTTTGCGAGCCCGCCTCGCGACGGGTGTGCCTTTTTCCATATATGGCGACCCGGCGCCCCGTGAAAGCGGAGCTAGGCGCAACTCTGCATCGGCCCCGGCGCCGGCGGGCTTTAGCGGTGGGCGGCGGCTGGCTTTGGCGCCCTGAGCGCGAGCTGGACATACGCCCAGCGAAGCCGCGTCAAAGCGCGTTGCACATTCAGCGCAGCGCGATCATGACGCCTCTAGAGGCTTGATGTGGGTTGCGCCTTCCGCCGGAGTGGGGCAGTCGTGCAGATCGATGGCGGGCGCGCGCGATAAAGACGGTGGGTCTTGTACATAGTTTTAAACCTCGGTATCACCATCGCTATACACAGTTATTTTTTTATAACAACATTTCCTTCCCGCTTCCACCCCTCACCCCTTCCACCCCTTCATATTAATACTATAGTGTCACTCATTGCTCATTCTCCTGTCTCCCAACCCCCTTCAACCCACATCAACCCTCTAGGGAGCTCTGTGGATGGCGTCTAGGAGTGCTGTGGCGCTGGCGTCGCCAAAACGGGGGCGAGGTTGCCGCTGGCCCAGTCCCGAAGAAACGCCTCGGTGGCGGCCACGTCGAGGGGGCGGGCGAACAGGAATCCCTGTCCGCTGTCGCAATCCTCCTCTCTGAGTAGGGAGAGCTCCTGCTGTTGCTCGATGCCCTCGGCGAAGGTCTCGATCGAGAGGGCCTTGCCGAGCTGCACGAGGGTGTGGATCAGCGTCTCGCCCTCCTGGTTGTGCTTCAGCCCCGAGATGAACGAGCGGTCGATCTTCAGTGCGTCGACCGGAAACCGTTGCAGGTGAGCCAGCGATGAGTACCCGGTGCCGAAGTCGTCGATCGCTATGCGCACGCCGAGCTGCTTGATCTGAGTGAGCCGGCGAGCGGTCTCCTCGACGTTGCGCATCAGGGTCGTCTCGGTGATCTCGATCGTCAGCGCTTCCGGGTCCAGGCCGCTGCGTGAGAGGGCGCCTTCGATGTCGACTATGAGCTGATCGGTGTCGAGCTGGCGTCCGGAGACGTTGACGGCCATGCCGATCGGATACCCGGCCCGGCGCCACGTGGCGACCTGAGCGCAGGCCTCCTCCAGAACCCACTTGCCGACCTCTGTGATCAGCCCCGTCTCCTCGAGCAACGGAACGAAATCGTCGGGTTGGACGACGCCGCGTACCGGGTGCTCCCAGCGGATCAGGGCCTCGACTCCGGTGGGGCTCATGTCGCTCAGGTCGATCGTAGGTTGATAGGCGAGGAAGAACTCGCCCTTCTCGAGCGCTTCGCGCAGGTCCATCTCGAGCTCCATGCGGTTCTGGATGGTGTCCTGCATGTCGGTCTCGAACACGACATGACGATTCTTACCGTCCCACTTGGCCCGGTACATCGCGATGTCCGCGTTGCGCAGCAGCTCCTCGGCCGTGGTGTGGTCTCCCGCCGCGATCCCGATGCTCGCGGTCACGCTGACGCGAGTCTCCTTGTCTGCTCCGAGCTTGAACGGCTGCTTGAGCGCGTCGAGCAGGCGCTCGGCGATGAGCTCGGGCCCCGCCGAGAGCGAGAGATCCTCGGAGATCACGACGAACTCGTCCCCACCGAGGCGCCCCAGCGCATCGGCGCCGCGGATAACGCCGTCGAGCCTCGCGGCGACAGCTTTCAGAAGTTCGTCGCCGACGCCATGACCGAGCGTGTCGTTGATGGACTTGAAGTTGTCGAGATCGATGAACAGCGCCGCCACCGGCGTCTGGCTGCGATGCGAGCGCGCGAGCATCTGCTCGACACGATCGAGGATCAGCGTGCGGTTCGGCAGGCCGGTCAGCGCGTCGTGTGTCGCCAGGAACGACAGCTCCTCCTCGCGCCGCGCGAGCTCTTCGTCTGTGCGCTGGCGCTCGGCCTCAAAGCACTCACACATCCGCAGCAGGCTGAACTCGAGGCTCAGCTGCAGGATGTTCAGAGCCTGGGAGAGCGCCTCGGTTGACGTATCCTGCTGCGCGGCGAGCTCGTGCAGCACCTCGGCCATCACGTTGCGCCAGGACAGGCAGCGCCTGGTCACCTCGTTCAGCGACGCCGCGCGGTGGGCGGCCAGCTCGCCGAAGATCTCCCAGGTTTCCCGGCCGGCCTCAACGGCCACCTCCAGACCCTCCCCCGCGATCCAGCGGGCCACTGCGATCGTGGAACTCGTGCAGATCCGCTCGAAGCTGTCCTGAACCACGGCGTCGACAGCGTGGCCCGGTCCCGCGGTTCGCGTGACCGTCAGGCTGAGCACATCCCTGGATCGGACCTTGAGCGCCTCGCCGAGACGACAGAGATCCTCCCCGGACTGCTCGACGGGAGCTGACGGCGGTGAGGGGACGAGCAGGGGCGGCGAGGGGACGCTCATCTCGGGCGAGGGGACGCTCATCTCCGGCGAAGGGACGCCCATCCCATCCTCCCCTGAGTGCGAGCGTTGAACAGTCATCTTAAGTCAACGAATCGGTATCCGCCGTCGATTCCTTGAGGTCGGCTCCCTCGCAGTGGACACGCGCCTATCCCGTTCGCCCGCCTTTTCCGCGGCTCGCCAGCGCCAGCGCCGCCAGGCCGGCCAGCAGTCCCAGCGCCCCCACTATCAGTGCGGCGATGCCCAGCCCCTTGCTCGCGCCGCTGCTGCTCGACTTCACGGCTGCCGGCGCCGGTGCGGACGTGGACTGGCTCGGAGCCGTCTGTCCCGCTTCTGGTCCTGCCTCATCGCCCGCGATGTCCTCGATCACGCCGCCCTTGGCTGTGACGTTGATCCGCGGGGAGGGATGTTCCGCGGTCAACGAGGGATCGATCCAGTGCACGACCTGCCCGTTGCTGTAGGTCTGGACGGTCCTGAATTCGAGCGCCTTGCCCGTCGCGTTGTCCGGGATCGCCAACGACAGCGGGAAGTTGATGAACTGGCCGTTGTTCACCTTGCCCAGCGGGCCAGTCCAGGTCCAGAGGATCTGCGAGACCTCGGTGTCGATCGTTTCACCGTCTTCTTTGATCGGAGTCGCGAGCTTCGTTTCGATGACATGCGTGCTCCAGCCCGGCACGTTTTCATAGTCAACGCCCGTGAACCCCTGCGGGAACAGCACGTCGACCTTGCGGACGTAGGCGCCTTCCTGCTCGCCCGGGACCCGCACGTCGAGCGTCGCGAACCCTCCGGCGGGAATCGTGTTGGGATGCAGGCTGATGTGTGCCTGCGCGCCGGCGGGTGCGAGGAGCGTCGTTCCCGCAGCGAGTAGAACCGCGACCTTCTTGGCTTTCATATCTCGATGTTCCTCCTGAGTCGGTGGTGGTTGGGTGTGTTCATCGGATGGGCACCTTCACTGTGCGGCTGTACTGTTCAAATTCAGATATGCGGTCGGTGATTTCGATTTCCCATGTGCCACCAGGGCTGAGCACGGCGGAGTTCAGGATGTAGTGGCCGGGTCCCGCCACGGTTGGTCGCAGCGCCAGCGGGCCGATTCTCTTCGCGGGCAGGCTCGCGGTCACGACGAGTTCCTTCGTGCCCGTGAACTGCGCGCCGTCCTTGGCATCGATCAGGTACAGGTGCGCCGTGTTCAGCCCTACCTTCGCTGGTTCGAGCGTCATCTCCAGCTCGATCGGGCCGAGCGTCGTGTTCGTCGCGAACGGTCCCGACGCGGCGTCGATCGGGGGGGCGTAGCTGACCAGCGCGGCGGTCACCCCGAGCACCACGAGCATCAGTGCGATCTCACCGCGCATCGTGCGCCGCGCGAGCGCCCCCGTCTCTCCGGGCGGGTCGCCGGCGTCGGCGATCCGGCGCAGCGCCGGGATCACCCGCTCGCGATTGATCCAGCCGAGCCCGATCAGCACCAGCAGCAGCGCGACCTTGATCAGGATCAGCGCGCCGTAGGTCGTGTGCAGCAGCCCTTCGATGCTGCGCACATCGATGTACGCCTGCACGACCCCGGTGATCGCGATCGCGATCACCGACGCGAGCGCCAACGGCGAGAACCGCGCGAGCACCGCCAGCAGCAGTCTGCCGCGATCGGCAGGCTCGAGCTCACGGGTCGCCGCGGGCAGCGCCAGCAGCAGGCACGCGATCCCGCCGACCCACACGCTCGCCCCGAGCACGTGCAGCACGTCGGAGGGGAAGAACACCGCCGTCGGGCTCTGGATGCTCGCGTGCCCGGCCAGCGCGGGCGTGATCGCCAGGTAGGCGCCTCCCAGCCCGAGCAGTGCGAGTACCCCGCGCGGGGCGTTCTGCTCACCTCGCGGCACCCCCGTCGCGAGCAGCAGACCCCCCAGCAACAGCCAGTCGATCGCCCGCAGGCCCCACACTTCGCCGAAGCGGCTGTCGAGCGTGCTTTCGATGACCACGCCTTTCAGCGAGGACCACAGCGAGACGCCCGCGGCACTCGCGCCCTGCAGCAGGATCCCGAGCACGCTCACGACCAGCCCGAGCACGACGGCCGCGATCAGCAGCCGGCGCTGGCGCCCGGCGAACGCGCGCGCCGCCGCCCGCCAGCGTTGCTCGGGCTCGCCTGTGACGGCGGCCAGTCCCGGCAGCCACGCGACGAGCAGGAACGCGATCCCGCCGATGAACAGCGCCAGCGAGACGTAGTCCAGGCCTCGCACTGCCCCGAACGCGACCTCCGTGATCTTGCCGCTCTTGTTGCGGCCGATCAGCTGCGCGACGCTTACCTTCGGCACGGCACCGGCGTGCCCGATGCTGAACACCAGCCCCCCGTACACGATGTGCGTGTCGGCCGAGATCACCCGGTAGGTGCCCGTGTAGGTGCCGTCGGGCAGGCCCGGCTTCAGGCCGACGCCCATCCAGTGCTCCTGCCCTTCGGGATGGGACACGTCGAGGTTGTCGACCTCTTCGCCCTGCGCGTTGTACACCCGGACCGCGCCGAGCGTGCCGCCGACGGCCTGGTTGAACTTGAATATCACCTCCTGCGGCTGCTTCTGCACGACCGAGCCGGTCAACGGCGAGGTGCCGAGCAGCTGGGCGTGCCCCCACGCCGCCGGGGCATACGACAGCAGGGCCATGCACATGGCCGCGCACGCGAGCACTCCTACGAGCAGATGTTTGGGACGATGCATTGACTTCTCGCTTTCTGGCGTGGACGGATCGGACGGCGAACGAGCCGCCGATCCCGCCAGGCGAGACTGCGGCTAGCTCGCGCGAACCGCAGCGGGTGGCGGGCGAACCGCCAGGGAGCGCGCGAGCAGCAGCCCGCCGCGCGGCACGAACGCCACGACATGGGCACGAGCCTTGACCGCGCGCGCCCGCACGCGCCGGCGCGTGCGAGAGAGGCCGCCGGTCAGGCGTACGATCAGGTGCTCACCCGGATAGCGTCGGGCGAGCAGCGCCGCCACCAGGATCAGCGCCGGAGCGAGGTGCAGCAGCCCGCTCGGGTCCACCCCGGTCGTGGCGGCCGCGATGAGCCCCGCGGCCAGCGCGATCGCTGCGATTGCCATCATCGGGCGGCCGCGCATCCGGCGGCCGCGCATCCGGGGTGTGCCGCTCCGAGGGCCGTTGACTCGCACGGTGCTCATCCGTACATACCAGCCATTTTGAAACAAGCTCTTACGCCGATGCTGCGCCATATCTGAAACCCTACCGTGCTCGACACCCGCTCGGCGAAGCCAATGCCACGCGCGCGCGGGTTTCATAGTGCATATATGCGTCGCAACGGACTCATCATCCTGCTGGCGGCCGCGCTCGCCTGGGTGACGGTCGCCGTCGTGCTGGGCTCTCCCAGTCTTGGCCTGTGGGGCTCGAGCACGACGACTGCGCCCAGCGGCGTCTCGCCCTCATGCCTGCCGGCCACGCTGGACCACAGCGCCAGGCTGGCGGGGCTGGGAGTGGATGTGTCGCCGGCGCCGGGCACCGATACCGCCAACCCGCGCACGCAGATCAGCTTCCTGGGCGCGCCGGCCACGGAGATCCGCGCGGTCTCCGTCGCGGGGGAGCGCAGCGGCGATCACTCTGGGCACCTCGACGGCTACTCGCAGGGCGACGGCGCGAGCTTCGTCCCCGACACGCCGTTCGATGCCGGCGAGCGTGTGACCGTGCGCGCGACGATCGGCGTGACGGGCAACGGTGGCAAGCGGGTCGTCTTTCAGTTCCGTGTCGACACCCCATATCCGACGGCAACCATCCCGGAATTCCCGAACCCTCAGGCGGCGCCCGCCGACTATCAGAGCTTCTACACGCTGCCCGGCGTCCAGGCGCCGGTCCTGAGCGTCACCGTTTCAGATCGCGATCCCGCGGCCGGCGACATTCTTACGACCAACGGGCCCGGTCCGGGTCAGTACGGGCCGCTGATCTACACGCCGCAGGGCCGGCTCGTCTGGTTCTACGAGCTGTCGGGGGGCGAGACGGCGGAGGATCTGAACGAGCAGACATATGCAGGCCGGCGCGTCCTGACGTGGTGGAAGGGGCGCGTGCTTTCACTCGGCTTCGGCCAGGGTGAAGACATCGTGATGAGCTCCAGCTACCAGACGGTCGCCACGGTCCCCGGTGGCAACGGCCTGCATGCGGACCTGCACGACTTCCAGATCGCCCCCGGCGACGTCGCCTACATCACGGCGTTCAACCCGATCCGCTGCAACCTCAAGGCGGTGAAAGGAGCAATCGGCGGGGCGATCGTCGACACCGCCGTGCAGGAGATCGACATGAGGACGGGACTCGTGCGCTGGGAATGGCACAGCCTCGACCACGTCGGCGCCTCAGAGTCCGAGACCGAAGCGCCGAGCACGGCGACGCCGTGGGACTGGTTTCACCTCAACTCGATCGATCCCGAGCCCGACGGGAACCTGTTCATCTCGGCGCGCAGCACCTGGGCCGGCTATCAGCTGGAAGGTGGCACCGGCGACATCCTCTGGCGCATTGGCGGCACCAGGAGCTCCTTCAAGATGGGGCCGGGCACGGAAACGGCGTGGCAACACGACGGCCGCGTGCTCCCGGACGGTGGAGTCACTTTCTTCGACGATGGCTCGAACCCGCCGATCCACCACCAGTCGCGCGCCATCCGGATCGCGCTCGACTTCAAGACCCATGAAGCGCGCCTGCGCTCCGCCTACACACACTCAAACCCGCCGCTGCTCGCCGCGAGCCAGGGCAACATGCAGACGCTCCCGAACGGGAACGCCGTAGTGGGCTACGGCGGGGTGCCCGCGATCAGCGAGTACGCGACGGACGGCTCGCTGCTCCTCGATGCCCATCTGCCGTTCGACATGTCCTTCTATCGCGCGTACCGCTTCCCCTGGAGCGCTCGCCCGCTGAGCCCGCCCGCGGTGCTAGCCGGGCTGAACAACACGAGCGAAGAGACGATCGTGCACGCGAGCTGGAACGGCGCGACCGAAGTGACGTCCTGGCGCGTGCTCGCGGGCAAGCAGTCTGGGCCACTGGCGGCGCAGGCCACGATCCCGGCCAGCGGTTTCGAAAGCTCGACGACCCTGCCTGCGAGGTACGCCCGGGTGGCGGTGCAGGCGCTCGACTCGGCCGGCCATGTGCTCGGCACCTCGCGGACGGTCAAGCCGATCAGCTACGCCGCCTCGCTCCCGAGCCCCGGACGGTCGGGATGAGAGGGATCCTCGATGGGCCGGCCGCGGCCGGTGGGCAGATGAACCGGCGGCTCAGTAGGCCGGTTTGGACTTGTGCTTGTGCGTCGTCGCCGGCGCAGTCGTGGTCGGGCTGCTCGTTGTCGACGTGGTGGAGGAGCTCCCCGATTTGCCGCCACATCCCGCGACCGCGACGGTGCTCGCCAGGACTGCCACGAGCGTTAAGATGGCGGTCAGTGGCGTTTTTCTCATGCGCGGGGCTCCAATTGTCGCTTCAGGGCTCGGGCGCTCATCACCCTACCAAGCGCTCTCAGCGCCACGCGCCGGCGGGCAGGCCGTCATGAGCGTCGAGACGACGTCGAGCCCGGGGCCGATGGATACGCCTCCGGTCGCGAGCAAGCAGAGCTCGGAACGGAGCTCGGAAGGTTCAGCGTGGCTGCTGGCCGTGTGCTGCGTGGCGCAGTTCATGGTGATCCTCGACCTGAGCATCGTCAACGTCGCGCTGCCCTCGATCCAGTCGAGCCTCGGCTTCTCCTCGCCCGATCTGCAATGGGTCGTCGACGCGTACGCGATCACGTTCGCGGGCTTTTTGATGCTCGGCGGCCGCGCGGCCGATCGCTTCGGGCAGCGCCGCATGCTCGTCATCGCACTGCTCCTGTTCGGGCTCGCCTCGCTCGCCGGCGGCGCCGCGCCCGATCAGGTGGTGCTCGTGGGCGCGCGCGCCATGCAGGGACTCGCCGGCGCTCTGATGGCCGCGACCTCGCTCGCGATCATCACCGCATCGTTTCCGCCGGGCCCGAAGCTCCACCGTGCGATCGGCCTGTGGGCCGCGATGAACGGGCTCGGCGGCGCGGCGGGAGTGCTGCTCGGAGGGATCATCACCGAAGTGCTCAGCTGGCGTTGGGTGCTGCTGATCAACCCCCCGATCGCGATTGCGGCCGCGCTGGTGGCCTACGCAGTGGTCGTGGAGCGCCGCCGGGCTCGAGACGGGGCCGCCTTCGATCTCGCCGGCGCGCTGACGTTGACGATCGGTCAGATGGTGCTCGTGTACGGGGTCGTGGAAGCAGGGCTGAAGGGCTGGGCCACGTTTGCGGCGCTCGGTCCGATCTTCCTGGGCGTGGTCCTGCTCGGGTGCTTCGGCGTGATCGAGACGCGCGTGGCGTCCGCGCCGCTGATCCCCTTCAAAGAGCTGACCAAGCCGCTGCGGACCGCCAACACGATCGTGCTGCTGTTCAGCGCGGCGCTGTTCCCGATGTGGTTCGTGAGCTCGCTGTATCTGCAGCAGGTGCTGGGGCTGTCGCCGCTGCACACCGGTCTCGTGTTCCTGCCGATGACGTTGACGATCATGCTGATCGCCTCGCGCGCCGGCAGGCTCGTGAGTCACTTCGGGGTGCGCCCGGTGCTCGGCGGTGGGCTGATCATGCTGACCGGCGGACTGCTGCTGTTCACGCGGATCGGATCCAGCGGCAGTCCGATCGTGTACGTGATGATCCCCGGCGTGCTCACGGCGGCGGGGATCGCGATGTCGATCGTTCCCTCGACGATCGCCGCCACCCAGGGTGCCAAGGAAGGGCAGGCAGGACTCGCGTCGGGACTCGTGAACACCTCACGTCAGGTGGGCGGCGGGCTCGGGCTCGCGCTGCTGATCACGCTCGCGACCCAGCGCACCACCCATCTGATCGGCACAGGCCAGCAGGTGGCGCAGGCGCTGACCGATGGCTTTCGGCTCGCCTACCTGATCGGCGCCGGTCTGGCTGCGGTGGCGGCAGCGATCACGTTCATCGCGCTCCCCAAGCCCGGTGCCGCGCTGAGTAAAGCGGTCCGACGCCTCGCGCTCACGATCGCCGCCGTGCTCGCGTGTTTCCTCGCGCTCACGGTCGCGTTCGCGGGCTCTGTGGGCGCTCCGATCGGGGCCTACACCACCAACGGCGCCTACAGCTTCGTCACTGCGCCGTCTCTGCACCCACCCAAGATCCGCAGCAACGCGCACGCCGTGCCCACCGGCGAGCTGGCGCCGGGCTACATCTTCACCGCGAGCTTCTATGACCTGAACGAACCGCCGATCGTCGGCCAGAGCGGGCCGTTGATCCTCGACCGCAACCTGCAGCCGGTCTGGTTTGCACCCGTTCCGGAAAAGGTCGTCGCTTCCAACTTGAGCCTGCAGACCTACGAGGGCAAGCCGGCGCTCGCCTGGTGGCAGGGCCGAGTCACGAACACCGGCGCGACCGAAACGGGCGAAGACGTGGTGGTCAACCAGCACTACCGGCCGGTCGCGCGGCTGAAAGCGACGGGTGGCTGGGTCCTGACCCTGCACGAGTTCACGATCTCAGGAGAAGACGCGTGGGTGACCGCGAACAAGAACATCCCGATGAACCTCTCCAAGTACGGCGGCGCTTACAACGGCGCGCTGGTCGACTCGGCGGTGCAGGAGTACAACCTCAGGACCGGCCAGCTGCTGCGCAGCTGGGACGCGCTCGATCACATCCCGCTGAGTGACTCCCAGGCCTCGCTGCCGACCAACGGGTTTCCCTGGGACGCCTACCACGTCAACGCGATCGACCTGACCGGCGACGGAACGTTCCTCGTCTCGATGCGCAACACGTGGGCCGCCTACCTCATCGACATCGACACCGGCAGGATCGAGTGGACGCTCGGCGGCAGGAGCTCGAGCTTCAAGTTCGGCCCGGGCGCCGCCTTCCAATGGCAGCACGACGTGCGGCTGGGACCCGGCTCGACGGTCAGCCTGTACGACGATCACTGCTGCCAGCTGACCGGCGGAGGCACCTACGTCTCGCCGGCGGCGCCGTCCCGCGGACTCGTGCTGAGGCTCGACCAGCGGGCGCGCACGGCGACGCTCCTGGCTCAGTACGGTCAGGGCGGCGGCTTCACCTCGGACTACATGGGCGACACGCAGCCACTGCCGAACGGCAACGTGTTCGTCGGTTTCGGATCTGAACCGTACTTCTCGGAGTACAGCTCCTCCGGCAAGCTGCTGTTCGAGGGGGAACTGCCGGGACCCGACCTCACCTACCGGGCGACGCTCGAGCAGTGGGTCGGTGAGCCGCTCTCCCCGCCCGTGGGCGCCGCCCGCCAAGTGGGCGGTAAGACCACGGTGTACGCGAGCTGGAACGGCGCCACCCAGCTCGTGTCCTGGAGGGTCCTGGCCGGACCCGGCGCCAGTCGGCTGACCGTCGTCGCGAGCGCCGACAGGTCCGGGTTCGAGACGGCGATCGCAGTGGCGCAGGGCGATCAGAGCTTCGAGGTCCAGGCGCTGGATGCGGGTGGCCGGGTGATCGGAACATCCCGGCCATTCACGCGGTAGGGTCGTGCCGATCAAGGTCGCCGCGGGCGGCGAAAGCAGAGCGAGAGGGAGCAGCAGCGCCGAATGAGTCCAAGACGAGCGATCGTCGCGGTGTCAGCCGCGCTGAGCATGATGGTGGCGTTGGGTGCGTGCGGAGGAGCATCCTCCTCGGCGAGCTCCGGTGTGATCACGGCCGCGCCCGATCCGACGGCGGACGTCAGCGCCGCCGCGGCCAACCCCGTGACCGTTTCGCCACTGCCGGGCACCGAGGACGCCTCCCCGCGGACCCAGATCAGCTTTCTCGGTGGTCCGGGAACGCAGGTCTCCGACGTGCACGTGGTGGGATCGCACAGCGGCGCGCACAGCGGCCGCCTGGAGGCTTACTCGACCGGCACCGGCGAGAGCTTCCTGCCCTCGCGCCCATTCGTGACCGGCGAGAAGGTGACCGTGCACGCGCTCGTCTCGGGCGGCGCCGGCGCCCGCAGCCAAGCGGCGAGCACCAGCTTCAGGGTCCTCCCCGAAACGCCGGTCAGCCAGAAAGAGTTTCCCAACAATCCCGGCAACTCCAGCGACGTCCAGCACTACTCCTCCGCGCCCACGCTCACGCCCTCGACGGTGCACATCGCCACTCCCGGGGCGGGCGGGGCTCCAATCAATGGCGCGAGCCCCGGTGACCTGTTCCTCGCGCCGTATCAGGGCGAGGGCTCGCCGGGACCGATGATCGCCGAACGGAACGGCGCGCTGGTGTGGTTTCACCCGCTGCCGGCCGGCGAGTCGGCGACCAACTTCCAGGTTCAGCAGTACGAGGGCAAGCCGGTCCTGACCTGGTGGCAGGGGCGCATCCTCGAAGTCGGCTTCGGGCAGGGGGAGGACGTGATCTATGACACCTCCTACCAGCCGGTGGCCTACATCAGGGCCGGCAACGGCTATCACGCCGACCTGCACGAAGTTCGCCTGACGGCGCAGGGCACGGCCTGGATCGACGCGTTCGACCCGGTCCACCTGAACCTGACCGGCGAGCACGGCTCGAGCGACGGCGTGGTCAACGATTCGGTGATCCAGGAGATCGACGTCAAGACGGGTCTGGTCATGTGGGAGTGGCACGCGCTGGGGCACATCGCGCTGAGCGAATCGCACAGCCCCGTGTCCGCCGGCAGCTCCCCGTGGGACTACGTGCACATCAACTCGGTCGATCCGGAACCGTCCGGCGAAGATGTGCTGCTGTCCTCGCGCGGCACCTGGACGCTGTATGACGTGGACCTGCACACCGGCGGCTTTCGCTGGCGCCTGGGCGATCGGCAGTCGAGCTTCAGGCTTGGCCCCGGCACGCGCTTCTACTGGCAGCACGACGCCGAATGGCAGCCCGGCGGGTTGATCTCGGTGTTCGACAACGGCTCGGACCCGCCGAAGGAGAAGCAGTCGCGCGGCCTGCTGCTGGCGCCGAACACGTCCAATCACACCGTGACCCTGGCCAAGCAGTTCATCAACCCGACACATACGCTGCTCGCCTCCAGCCAGGGCAACCTGCTGAACCTGTCGAGCGCCGGCAGCACCTCCGGCAACTGGCTGATGGGCTACGGCGGACTGCCGAACTTCACCGAGTACGACGCCTCCGGGCATGTCCTGCTCGACGGAACGCTCGGCAAGAACGTGCAGGACTTCAGGACCTACCTCGCGCCCTGGAGCGCGCATCCGGCGAGCACTCCCTCGCTCGCCGTCCAGCCCGGCGCGCCCGGCACGCTGACGGTCGCCGCGAGCTGGAACGGGGCGACCGAAGTCGCCTCCTGGCAGGTGCTCGCGGGCGATGCCTCTCCCACATCGCTGTCACCCGTCGCGAGTGCTCCTAAGAGCGGGTTTCAGACGAGCATCGCGGTCAAATCCACGCCCGCGTATCTGGCCGTGCAGGCGCTTAATGCCTCCGGTGCTGTGATCGGGCTGTCGCCGACGATCAAGTCCTAGAGGGTTGATGTGGGTTGGGAGGCAGGAAATCAGCCACAGTTGAGTAATACTATAGTAGTAGTATAAAGGGATGAAGGGTGGGAAGGGGGAGTGTTGTTATAAAAAATAACTGCGTATAGCGATGGTCATACCGAGTTTAAAACTATGTACAAGATCCACTGTCTTTATCCCTATCGCACCCGTCAACGCCCATCATCGTCCTGCACAACTGCCCCCACTCGGCAGAAGGCGAAAAACCCACATCAAGCCTCTAGGGTCCGCCGCCGTCGCCACCACGTCCGGAGCGCGTGGATCGTCCGGAGCGCGTGAGTCCGCTCACAGCCGACTGATCGTCGTGGCTTCCCCGCGCGCGCTCGCCGCCCCGCGTCTCGGTCGGGATGGGCTCACGTTCGGCGCGGCGCTCGGTCGCGCGTTCGGCCACGCGGGTGGCGATCGTGAAGTAGTCGTAGAACCCCCGCTGGCGGGCGCTGAGCAGGCGCCCGGGCAGGGGACGACGCAGCTCTTCGGCGTAGGCGCGCAGGAGTTGCTCGTGCAGCGGGCCCTCCAGCGGGCTGTCGCCGGCGCCGTTGTCCAGCTCCAGACGGCCGCTGCTGGTGCTGTAGTCATACAACTCGCGTTCCTGGCCTTCGGTGAGCGGCGCGATCCCGTCGATCGGCCAGTTGGAGTAGGTCGCGTACTTCGCGGCCTGGGTGCGCAGCGCGACGACATGCAGCGGCGCGTCGGCGGCGTATGGTTCGATCGCGAACTCGGTCACGGTCTCGTCGGTGGCGTGCAGCACATACGGGCGGCCCGGCGCGGCCGGGTTGGCGAGGATGCCCGCGAGATCGGCGCGGCGCGCGAGGTGGGCGTAGCGACGTTCTTCGCGCCATTCGTCCGATCCACTGGCGATGCTCAGCAGCAGCGGCGCCACGTCGACGCTCGAGGTGAGCTGGGTGCGCGGCTGTTCGGGCGCGGCCGTGAGCTTGCCGCGGGGGTCTTTGACGATCAGCGGCACCCTGATCGCCTCCTCGTAGGCGCTCGCGCCCTTGCCGCGCAGGCCGTGCGAGGCGCCGTACTCGCCGTGGTCGGAGGTGAACACGATCACGGTGTTCGCCGCGACCCGCGGGCGGCTCTCCAGCGCGTCGAGCACGCGGCCGATGTGCCCGTCGACCTCGAGCTGGAGCTTGACGTAGAGGTCGAGAAACGGCAGCCACGTGCTCGCGACTTCCGGGCCCGTGAACGGGACCGGCCCGAACGAGGCGGCCGCGGTTTCCTGCAACGAGAGCTGCAGGCGCGGCTTGCCCTGTTCGCTCAGCATTTCCGGCGTCTCGTAGTTGGGCGGCAGCTGCCCGATGACGCTCGGGGCGTACGCCTCGGCCGGCACGCGGTCGCTCCATCCGTACCACCAGGCGATGTCGTGCGGGTTGACGAACGACACGGTGGTGCACCACGGCTCGGCCTCGCCGACCGTCGAGAGCCACTGCTCGAACTGCCCGGCGATCCCCGGGTCAACGCGCCAACCCTGGCCGGGCGCCCCATCGGGGGAGGGGTAGGTGCCGCCGGCGAAGCCATAGCGCGCGAGCTCGCGCTCGCCCCGCTGCGCGGTCCACTTGTTATCGCCGTGAGTCAGATGCCACTTGCCGTACCAGCGGGTGTGGTAGCCGTGTTCGCGCAGCATCGACCCCCACGTCGGAAAGCCGGGGTCCAGCGTGCTGCCGCCGGTGAGCATGCAGCCGGTCTGGTGCGTATACAGCCCGGTCAGCAGCGTCGCCCGCGCGGGCGTGCAGTCGTTGGAGGCCGTGTAGTGATGGGCGAACGACACCGCGCCCTGGCGCAGGCGTTGCAGGTTCGGAGGCAGGCTCGGCCCGCCCGGACCGGCGCCGAACCACTGCGGAAAGCGCAGTTGGTCGACCACGATCACGAGGATGTTGGGGCGCGTTTGTCCTGGCGCGCTCGCGGCCGTCTCCCGCAGCGCCGGTTGGGAGAGCGCCGGCGCGGGCATGTGGTTCGGTGGCGGGCCGGAGCTGTCGGTCGCGTCCGCCAGCCTGGAGACCGCCAGCCCCCCGCCGAGGAGTGCGCCGCCCGCCAGGAGTCCTTTCGTGACGAACGTGCGCCGGTCGATGCCCTGCGCGCTTTTTCTGTCGATTCTCTTATTCTCGTCTGCTCTCATGTGCTGTGTACGTTCTCCGATTGTCGGTCTGACGGCATTGCTGGCGCTCGGGCTCGCTACCGGGAGCGCCCGTGCGGCGACTCTGGCGCCGGCCTGCGCGCCAAGCACATTGAACACCTCCGCGCAGTTGGATGGCGCGGTCACCGTCTCGCCCCTGCCCGGCAGCCGCGACGCAACGCCCCAAACGCAGATCAGCTTCCTCGGTGTTCCCGCCGGCGAGCTGAGCAACATAACCGTCTTCGGCTCGCGGACCGGCCCGCACAGCGGACGCCTGGCCTCCTACTCCCAGGGCGACGGGGCGAGCTTTCTGCCCTCGCATCCGTTCGCCGAAGGCGAGACGGTGACCGTGAGCGCGCAACTGCACACCGGCGCCGGCGTGCAACCGCTGTCCGATCAGTTCACGATCGCCTACCAGGACGCGATCAGCTCGACCCCGGAGACGATCCATCCCGGCGGCCCGAGCGAGGTTCAGAGCTTTCGCTCGCGCCCGGACCTGCGCCCGCCCGTGCTCACTGTGACGGCGCGATCGCCCGCGGTGGCGCCCGGGGACGAGTTCGTCGCTCCCTACGACGGCCCGGGTCAGAGCGGGCCGATGATCCTCGACCCCGCCGGCGGGCTGGTCTGGTTCAAGGCGCTGGCGCCCGGAACCTCGGCGACGAACCTGCAGGTGCAGCAGTACGCCGGCAGGCCCGTGCTGACGTGGTGGCAGGGTGACATCTCGGTGCATGGGTTCGGGCTGGGCGAAGACGTGATCGCCGACAGCGCCTACGCCGACATCGCTCATGTCAGCGCCGGCAACGGCCTGCGGGCCGACCTGCACGAGTTTCAGCTGACGTCCGCCGGGACGGCGCTGATCACCGCGTATGACCCGATCTACTGCAACCTCTCGGGCGCGGGCGGAGCCGGCTACGGCGCGGTCACCGACAGCCTGCTCCAGGAGATCGACGTCAGGACCGGGCTGGTCATGTTCCAGTGGACGAGCGTCGATCACGTCGCGCTCAGCGAATCCTACGAACTGGCGGGGAACTCGCACGTCGACTGGCCGTTTGACTTCTTCCACATCAACTCGATCGGCCTCGACGCAGACGGCGGCCTGCTGGTCTCCGCGCGCAACACCTGGACGGTTTATGACATCGACCCCACCACCGGCCAGATCGACTGGCAGCTCGGCGGCAAGCACTCGAGCTTTGCGATGGGTCCCGGCGCGAGCACCGCCTGGCAGCACGATCCGCGCGAACTGCCGGACGGAACGATCAGCGTCTTCGACAACGGCGCCTCGCCGAAGATCCACAGCCAGTCGCGCGGGATCGTCGTCAGCCTCAACCCACAGCAGAAGACCGCGACGCTCGTCAGCGAACTCACACGGCCCTCGCCGGTGCTCGCCGAAAGCCAGGGCGACATGCAGGCCCTGCCCGGCGGAGACTGGTTTCTGGGCTGGGGCCAGGTGCCGGACTTCTCCGAGCTGAGCTCCACCGGCCAGCTCCTGTTCGACGCGCACTTCCCCCCGGGCGACCAGTCCTACCGCGATTTTCGCTTCCCGTGGACAGGCGCTCCCGTGCGCCCCCCGTCGTTTGCCCTCGCGTCGACGGCAGGCAGGGCGGCCACGGTATACGCCAGCTGGAACGGCGCGACGCTCGTCGCGAGCTGGCGCGTGCTCGCGGGCCCCTCCGCCAGACACCTGAAGGTCGTCGCCCAGGGTCCGCGCACGGGCTTTGAGAGCGCGATCCCCCTGCCGCACCACACGGCGGGGCCATACGTGACGGTGCAGGCGCTCGACGCGGGCGGGCACGTGCTTGGTGTCGCGCCGCCAGCCCCGCGACTGGGCTGATGTGATTATCGAGGGCAGGGCACAGTGCTCGTCGCCGATGCGCGGGCGCCGTCCAGGAAGCTGATGTCGGCGCGGAACCGGAATCCCCCGCGGGGACAGCGCTTGGGCACCGCGATGCCCCGCGGATGAAACGGCACGACCTTGCCGTCCACGCGCCTGTAGTAGGTCAGGCCGAGCGGGCCGATCGTCGAGCGCATGCGGGTGACGGCGACGTCGGGGCCGCCGGGCCAGGTCGGGATCAGGGGTATGGCGGTGTTGAGGCGTCCGCTGAACGGGGCGCTGTCGCTGAGCACCTGACCCGGGAACACCAGCTGAGCGGAGACCGGCGAGTGGCCTTCGGCGTAGAACAGCACTTCCAGGTGTTCGCTGTTCGGCGGCCCGACGAGCGCGGTGATGCTGCCTTCCTCCAGCACGGGTTCGGGCTCGGCGGGGACCGCGACGACCGCGCTGCCGAAGCCGATGCGTGCGTTTGGGGGGCAGCCGGCCACGCCCTGTTCGAGCAGGGCGGCGGGTGTGCAGTTGGCCAGCCCGAGCGTGCTCGTGACCAGTCCCAGTCCGGCGGGCAGATGCAGATCGAGATCGGTCACGGGCGAGGGCGCCCGCCGATGGTTCGTACTGTGGACCTGGAACCCGAACTCGATCGTCGTGCGTACGCCCGCCCGGTCGGGGTTGAAGCTGGTTTCCAGCGTGACCATCGGGGCGGCTCGTGCCGCCACCGGGGTGCATGCGCACAGCGCAAGCACGGCGAGTAGGAACGTTCGACGGGTTCGGCTGGTCATCGAGGACATGGTTTTGTCGCGCATCGCCTGGCCTCTCGTGGACACGCCCCTGCAACCGCCGCTACAGGTCGATCTTGCCGTGGACGTGCACCGTGAGCGCAAACGTTTCGCGATTGATCACGCCGCTGATCCCGATGTCTGTTCCCGATGCGTGCGCGTAGCTGCCGGTTCCGTCGGTGATCGCGATCGTGCCGCCGAAGTACCCGTTGGCCCCCTTCTGGGCGAACCGCGCCGAGCCTCTGCCGGTGACCGAGCCGCCCTTCGGCTTGACCGTGAACGTGGCCGTCACGCTGTTGGCCGACACGATCGTCATGTGGACCGAGATCGAGCAGTTGTAGGTGCCGATGGCGTGGCCCTGCTCGGCGATCGTTTCTCCCGGTTCGCCGACGGAGTGCAGATATCCCGTCTCCTGCAGGTTGACCTCCCGCGCCGCTGCCGCCACTGGTTCGTCGATGACGTTGGCAGTGGCGCGTGCAGTGGCGGTGCTCGCCTGTGAGGCCGACGCCTGCGCCGCGCCGGGGCCGAGGATCAGCGCCCCGATTGCCGTCCACGCTAGGGCTCTGCCGAGCTTGCGCGGGCTGCTCCGGACTGCCGCGCGTATGGGGGCTGCGGCGCAGGAGCCGGATGTTTGCCCAGGTGTCTGTTGCCGATGGCGGTTCACTGTCGCCCAACAGTCTACGACGATACGTTCCGATGGTCAGGACGCGTTTCTTACTCAGCACTTTACTCGCCTGGCCGGACTGCTGTGGAGGTAGGGGTGGCGGCGGTCCGCAGAGGGTGGATACCACGGCGGTGACGGCGCTGCGGCGTAGGACTCCGCGGGCTGCTTCTCAGCGGAGGGGTGCGGGGGCTCGAACGGAGAGGGCGGGATTCGAACCCGCGATGGAGTCTAACCCCCATACTCGCTTAGCAGGCGAGTGCCTTCAGCCACTCGGCCACCTCTCCTGGAGGTCCGGCCAGTTTAGAGGCTGCTCCGTGCTCGCGCGGGTCATGCCCGCAGAGAGGGTGCGTGCGTGACCGATCGGGTTTGGGGAGGGGCCGAGACCGGAACGGGCGGCAGGCCAAGGCGAAGCGACCGCGGCAGGGCGCGTGGGCGAAGTAAAGCGATCTCAAAAGATGTCTCATCCCCGCCGACAAAGTCGGTCCAAGCCAAGGCAAGCGCTCGTCGCCCGTCCCACCCCGCCGCCGGCGATGACCACGCGGAGCTGGCGGAGTGCGTCCGTCTCGGCGCCTCGAGGTCGGGATTGATGGCCACGGTTACAGGCCGGCCTTGCCGCTCTTGGCTGCCGGCAAGATCGACGCATCCGGAAACTCGTCCGTCGTGCCGATCAGAATCGTGAGCAGGTCGCTGATCCGCTGCACGCGGCCGAGGCGGTCGGGAAGCGGGAGGCCGGATTGGATCGTGTAGTGGTTGCGGCGTCCGTTGCGCTCCCTCGTGATGTAACCGCCGGTCGCGAGCTCGGTGACGATCCGATGGGCGGCACGTTCGGTGATCCCGACTCGCTCGCTGATCTCGCGTAGGAGCACGCCTGGATCGTGGGCGATGCAGGCGAGAACCTGGGCGTGGTTGGTCAGGAACTTCCAGCGGTGAGTCGTCTCTTTGCCCATGTATCAAGACTAGCGTATCTAGATCCCTATTTCGTAGATCTTAAATTCATGCTATGTTCTTCAAGTCCGCGGTGCAGCTCAGGTCGCTGGCGCTCATGCGCTCAGGCGCACACCCATCGAAACGAGGCCCACCGTGCCCAGCTCAGTAATGCCCGATCCGCCCGCCGGGACAACCGGCAACGGTGTAACGCCCCCCGACATCGCGGAGTCTGCATCCAACGGGCGACACCAAGACCCGCAGCCCGCGCGGCACCAAGCCCCGCAGCCCGCCGATCACGCGCCGCGCAGCCCGCTGCTGGCGAAACTGACCGGCCTCACGTCGATCGCCACGGTCGCCGCGGCGGGCATCATCGTCGTCGGCGTCATCGCCGTCGTGGGAGGCAGCTATGACAAGCAGGTCGTCCACGACCAGCTCGTCCCGCAGAAGATCTTTTTCCCGGCCGCAACCAGTCCGGAGCTTCTGCCAGGCGTCAAGCAGTACGCGGGCCAGCAACTCGTGAACGGCGCTCAGGCGAAGGCATACGCCAACAACTTCATCAACGTGCACCTTTCCAAGGTCGCCGGTGGGCAGACCTACGCTCAGGTCGCCACCGCGGCGCTGGCCGCGCCAAAGAACGCAAAGCTGGCCGAAGAGAAGGCGACGCTGTTCCAGGGCGAGACCCTGCGCGGCCTGTTGCTCAATGCTTGGGGCTGGTCGCTCATCGGCACAATCGCCACTCTCGCCGGCTTCATCCTGATCGCATTGGGCGGTGTCCTGTTCCTGCTTCCGCTGGCCAACTGGCAGGTGAACCTCAGAGGCCGACGCCCAGCGGTCGCCGGCGACTGACCGCGTGCTGCTGTCGTGTATCGCTGCTCGCGGGAGCTGCCGCTTCTGCAAGGAAGCCCGCTACGGGCAGTGTCTCGGCGGTGGCCGCCTGGCCCGACGGTGTTCGCCACACACTCGCTGAAACCCACCGGCGGCTCGGCGACCGCGTAGAAATCATTGTCCAACGAGGAGGTCGCATGGATCAACAGCAAACACGCAAGGATCGCATTGCTGACGCCGCTAGATCACGCAGCACAGCCCAAGAGCGTCGAGCTGAGCACACCGCCGATATAGCCGGAAAGCAAGCCCAGCTCAAGCACGAGGCACAAGAGCGGCGGGAGAAGAAGCTCAAATCTCGGTGAGCAAAACGAACGGGAACTGGGGAGGGTATGGTGGAATGGACCCGGCTTTGGCAGATCAGCGAGGAGTGCCATCTCGAGCCACTTCCAGTAGCAGTCGACGTCGTCGAACCAAGGGTGCGTGCCGGGCGCGTTGGCTCGTGCCCGGTCAGCCGGGACAGTCGATCCAGCGGTACATCAGCCCGTCACGAACCTCGTGGAAGGAGGGTGGAGCCGGCGGCGGGTCGGTCGAGAGCCGCACGATCACCTCGCGCGGACCGTGCAGATTCTCTTCGCCCGCCGTCGTCCAATGAATCTCGGGGTGCAGCAGCCCAGCCAAGCGCTCCCAACGGCGACGCTCGATCGCATCGAGTACGTCACACACCGCTGGAACCTGCTCTGCCACGTTGCGCATGCTACCCCGCGACTGCGTGGGAACTCGCGCAGCAGCTCGGTCATCAGCGTCGGGTCGGGCATCCCTCGCTCGTCGGTGTGACCATCGGTGTCGGGATGCCGGGCAAGCCACCGCGACCCCGGCGCTCCGCCGCGGCGGTCGTGTCCGTCGTGCTCAGCTCAGCCATACGGATAGCTCTTTGAGGGCATCGGGGATCACGTAGTAGTAGGCCCACAAGCCCTGTCGCTCGGAGTCCACGATCCCGGCGTCGCGGAGCTTCTTAAGATGGTGGGAGAGCGTCGGCTGTGCAATGTCGAACAGCGGCACCAGCTCGCAGACGCAGACCTTCCCCGCGTGCTTGCGCAACACGTCCACGAGCTGCAAGCGGATCGGGTCGCCGAGGGCCTTTGCGACCTCGGCTATGCGCAGCGCGTGGTCACGTTGAACGTCGGGGTAGACGACGGGCTCGCAACAGCGCTCGCCGGCCGCTCGCTTCTGCTTGGGGGCGAGCTCCAAATCGACGGTCATCAATCTACTTATATCAATAACACTCATGTCTGTCGATGTAATAGGATCCGCCACATGCCGAGTGCCGTCGACGTGCCCGATATCGATCAGCAGCTGGTGCGCCCTGGGCTCGCGCGCCGCGCGTTGATGGAGGGCATCGGCACGTTCGCGTTGGTGACAGCTGGATGCGGCGCGATCGTCACCAACACAGCTCACCCCGGCTCGATCGGCGCTGTTGGCGTCAGCCTGGTGTTCGGCTTGGTGATCATGGTGATGATCTACGCGGGCGGGCATCTCTCCGGCGCGCACTACAACCCGAGTGTCACGATCGCGTTCACCCTGGCGCGACACTTCCCGATACGAGACGCGCTCGCCTACATCGCAGCGCAATTCGCGGGGGCGACCGGGGCGGCCTTCCTCCTCTTGGCGGCGTGGAACGCCAAGCCCGCGCATCTCGGCGCAACGCTCCCGAGCGTTGGCAGCGAGACTGCTCTAGGCTATGAGATCGTCCTGACGGCCTTCCTGATGTTCGTCATCACCGCCGTTGCGACCGACACTCGCGCGGTCGGCGCGGCCGCTGCCATCGCGATCGGCGGCACTGTCGGACTCGACGCCCTGTTCGGCGGCCCGATCACCGGAGCGTCGATGAATCCGGCTCGCTCCTTTGGCCCAGCCCTTGCTTCGGGTACTTGGAGCAGCTTCTGGATCTATGTAGTCGGCCCGGCCATCGGGGCCACGATCGGCGTGTTCGCCTATGAGCTCGTGCGTGGCTCGAAATCGCTCGTTTCTCCCGCCGCCCAATCGACCAAGGGAGCTGCCGTCGATGGCGACCGTCCTGTTCGTGTGTCTGCATAACGCCGGGCGCTCACAGATGAGCCAAGCCCTGTTCGAGCGCTCCGTCACCGGAGGACACAGGGCGCTGTCGGCTGGCACAACACCCGCCGAGCACGTCCATCCGGAGGTCATTGAGGTCATGCAAGAGCTCGGTATCGACCTCTCCGACCGCAAGCCCCAGTTCCTCACACGCGAGTTAGCCAAGCAAGCCGATATCGTCGTCACGATGGGCTGCGGCGATGAGTGCCCTTACATTCCCGGTAAGCGTTATATCGACTGGGATCTGCCCGACCCCAAGGGCCGTTCGCTGGATGAGGTTCGCGCGATCCGCGATGACATCGCCCGCCGCATCGACTCGTTGCTCGCTGACCTAACCTGAAGGACGATGCCCTCCGCGACCTACGAGCTCGTCCAAGGCGACCTGCACCGTGAGAGCTGGCACACAGTACGCGGACACTCACCACCAACACCACCACTAGCAAACGCACTCCTCACACGACCGATATCGTCGGCGTGGGCCCTCGCTCGGCCAAGAGCGGACTTGACCTCCGACTCAAGTGATCGAGTTCAGGGCACGGTCAGCGTGAACCGTCCGACGGTGTGTTGGACCGTGCCTCCCGCTTCTTCGAGGTTGCCGGGTCCGCTCTGATCCTGGAATATGACTTCACCCGTGACGCGGCCCGAGTGCAGGCTACGGCCCAACCCGCGGCCCATCCACATCGTCTCGGTCTGGCCGATGGCGGGAAACAAGGGTCTGGGGGGGCCGAAGGAGCTCACCTGCGGCGGTTGGCCCGGTTCGTGCCACTGAACCGTGTATGAGCTGCTCGCCTTGCTGATGGCGATCCGGGAGGTGAACTGGAGAATCGCTTCGTATCCGCCGAATCGTCCGTGGATCAAGCGTACGTGCAGCGGCGCGGCGACCTGCGCTGTCGTCGGCACCGGTGTTCTTGGTGGGACCCAGCCGACGGGTACCTTCAGCTCTGGTGTGCATGCATCCTTGTCACCGATCCAGCTACGTGAGGTGAGATGGCACGTGGCGCCGTCGCGATAGTGCAGTTCGGTGATCGGCCCGTCGACCGGTACGACGTCCTGGGTGCCGCCGGCGTTGAAGTTGAACAGCTGGGTTGGGGAGGCTTTTGTCACGAGCAGATATGCCCCCTCGGGCCCGGTTGTGAGCTGAGTGTGGGTTTGCCCGTCGAGCACATAGGTGATGCTCTTGGCGTCGGGGCCGAGCAGGCCGTAGTAAAGGTTGCGCTCGTCGGTCTGGGGGCAGATGGGGTAGGGCTTGCGCTTGCCGTCTTCAGCGAACCGTTCGTAGGGACCCGCCGTGCTCGGCACGCAGCCTTTGTCGGGGAAGTTGCCTCGCCATGCGCTGGCGGGGATGTCGCCGACGGTGGCGTTGAGGAACAGGCGGTCGTTGCCGTCGAGCAGCGTGCATGCGCGCTCGGCGCCGAAGGTGTTGACGACGAATTCGTGGAAGAGGCCGTCGTCGTGGAAGGCGCTGTCCTGGCCGAGCGCGCCGAGTTTCCCGTCGAGCAGACGCCCGACCTGGACGCAGCCTTCGCCACGCTTGGTGCTGAGTACGCGCATCCCCCACGGCGCTCCCCCGGCCGGATCGGGAGTCGAGATCCTCAGCAGACGGACCGTGCCCTTGACGATCCCACCGCCTTTCAGCCCGTAGAAGGAGGATTCGTGCGGTTCCGCGGGCGCGCCGATCCGGATCACGCCGCCCGCCGCGAGCGCTCCCGCGGTTATCACGAGCATCGCGATGAGCACGAGCGCCGGGGTGCGCCTGTGCCCGCGCCGTATCCATGCCGGGCGAATCCTGCGCCGGGCGCGAACCGCGCCGCGCAGCTGGCTCTCGAGCTCGTCGAACACGTCGTCGTTCACGCTTCCTCCCTCAGGTTGGCGCGCAGCGTCTTCAGGCCGCGGTGCACGCGTTGGCGGACGACCTGCTCCGAGCACTGCAGACGCGCGGCGATCTCGCCGTACTGCAGCTCCTCGACCAGGCGCGCGAGCAACGCCGCGCGCGTGGCCTCGGGCAGCTCCTCGAGCGCTTGTGTCAGAGCGCTCTCTCCGCTGCCGGCGCGCTCCTCGACACGTTGCAGGGCCTCGTCATCGAGGACGATCGGCTCCATGCCCAGGCGACGTCGTGCCGCGTCCGCGACCCGGTCGCGGCGAAGAGACTCGCGCAGCTTGTTGCGAGCGATCCCGAACAACCACGCCACCGGTGGAGCGTCACCGCCGTAGGCGCCCGCACTCACGACGACCGCCGCGAACGTCTCGGCGGTGAGATCGAACGCGAGCTCGTGATCTGAGACGCGTCGCTGAAAGAACGCCACGACCGCGTCCAGATGCTCGCGATAGAACGCCGCGAACGCATCGTCCTCGCCCGCGGCGATCCGTCGCAGCAAATCCCCTTCATCAGATCGCGAAGATGCCATCACCCCTATCGTTGCGCGAAGGCGTCTGCGTGTGACCCCGCCTAGCCGATCTGGCTACGCTTGTCCCTCTCATATGACGTTTCGCGCCGATGATTCTGTGGCGGTTCCGGCTCGGGTGCTTTCGAGTACTCAGCTTGCGCTGCTTGCGCAGCGCGGCGAGGAGCTCACGGCCGGGGTGGGCGAGAAGCTGTATGAGATCGGTGACGCGACCTACCCGTTCATCGCGATCCTCGAGGGTGAGGTGGCGGTGTTGGATGGCGCGGGGCATGAGATCGTGCGTCACGGCGCGTCGGGCTTTCTTGGGGAGGTCAACCTTCTCAGCGGGCAGTCGGTGTTCGTCACTGCGGTAGTCACCCAGCCGATGCGCTACATCTCCCTTCCGCGTGAGGACCTGCGAGCGTTGCTGTTCGATGATCCATCGCTCTCGGATCTGATCCTTGGTGCCTTGGTGGAGCGCCGCGAGCTGCTTCAGCGCCGCCAAGGCATCGGACCGGAGATCATCGGCCCGCGTGAGTCGCCCGATACGCGCCGGCTGCTCGAGTTCGCGCGAGCCCAGCGGCTTCCCCACACCTGGGTCGATCCCACCGAGGTGACTGACGGTGCCGGCCCGGCAGCGGAGCCCTCTGTGTCCGCGATGCCGCTGGTGCGTCTGCCCGGCGGCTTGGTGCTTCTGAACCCGAGCAACGGCGAACTCTCGCGGGCGCTCGGCATCGGCAGGGAGCTCGCGCCGCGCGAGGAGGTCGACCTCCTGATCATCGGCGCCGGCCCCGCGGGAATGGGTGCAGCCGTGTACGGCGCTTCAGAGGGATTGGACACGCTGATCGTGGAGAGCAGCGGCATCGGCGGTCAGGCAGGCACATCGCGCAGGATCGAGAACTACCTGGGCTTCCCCGCCGGGATCAGCGGCAACGAACTGATCAGCCGCGCCGCCA
This sequence comes from uncultured Solirubrobacterales bacterium, assembly GCA_963749285.1. Taxonomy (GTDB): domain Bacteria; phylum Actinomycetota; class Thermoleophilia; order Solirubrobacterales; family Solirubrobacteraceae; genus Palsa-744. The sequence continues at coordinate 928,259 of CAVVMD010000003.1, forward strand.
CCCAGGCGCGCAAGTTTGGCGCCCGCCTGGCCTCGCCCTACCGCGCCCGGGAACTCCAGCCCGGGATCGAGCGTCACCTCGTGAGGCTCGAGGACGGCAACGAGATCGCTGCACGCGCGGTGCTGCTCACCACGGGCGCGGAATACCGGCGTCTGCCCGTGGCGGGGCTCGAGGAGTACGAGGGGGTGAGCGTGTTTTATGCCGCCGGGCCGCCGGAGGGTCAGCTCTGCACCGCACAGCGTGTGGCGGTCGTCGGCGGGGGTAACTCGGCGGCCCAGGCTGCCGTCTGGCTGGCGCGTGGGGGCGCGCTCGTCACGCTTCTGCACCGCCGCGGAGATCTGCGGGAGACGATGTCGCAGTATCTGATCGACGAGCTCGACCGCTACGGGGTCGCCGTGCGCGATCGTTCTGAAATCGTCGGCCTGCAAGGAGAGCACGGGCGATTGCACGCGGTCACGCTCGCCGACGGCGAGCAGTTGCTGTTCTCCTTCCTGTTCCTGTTCCTTGGCGCTACGCCCTGCACCGAGTGGCTCGGTGACCTGGTTGCGCGTGACGGCGACGGTTTCATCCTGACCGGCGCGGACGCCGGCGCCGAGGGCCTGCTCGAGACGAGCGTGCCAGGGGTCTACGCAGCTGGCGACGTGCGCGCCGGCTCGATCAAGCGCTGCGCGACCGCGGTCGGCGAGGGCGCTGCCGTGGTCCAGTTCGTACACGAGCGCTTGGCCCGTGTCGCCGCTGCACCGGGTGTCCAAACATCGCAGGCAGCCTCGCCGTGAACGCGCGCCTCTGACCGTTTCAGAACGCAAGGTTGTGGCGCAACGCGACAATCTAGGCCCGACGCAGGCGGGTTCGCCTCCCCGAGGGCCACTTCAGCTGCGCCTTGCACCACAGGCGCCGTCGGGGCGAGGGGAGGCTCTACCTCACGCGCTTGCATGGACAGGCCTGTGATCTGTTGCCGGTTGATCGCGCGAGACAGTCGCGGAAGACCGCAGTCTTCGCTCGGGGTCGGCGTGCACGATCAGCACGGGGATGGGGCTGTGGTGCAGCACGTAATGGCTCACGCTGCCGAGCAGCACTGAGCGCACCGCGGTCCGCCGCCGCGTCCGGCCGCTGGATGATCGCCTGAGCCATACGCTGCGGCGGCTGGGGGATCGACTAGCCTTTCCTCAGTCGCGCTGGGAAGGGTGGCAGAGCGGTTGAATGCACTGGTCTTGAAAATCCTCCGGGGCAACGGACGCAGCTTCGAGACGGGCGCCGTTTTTTGGCTTTGTTGAGCGGTTTTACGCATGCTTGAGCGGAATTCGGCGGGATGCCTGCTCCGCGTGGGATGTGTCGTAGTGCCGCTGGAAGCCGCTCTAGACCGCTCGATCCGCACTCGGACTGGCGCGAGTTTGGCGCGAAAACGGGGAGTTGGTTGAGGGTTACCTATGTCCCCGCTGATCCGACGAGCCGTAGGATGATGTACAGACTACTGCTTTTTGCGGTACTCTGTACAGGCGATGCCGGGGCGTGTCTACACCGAGCTGCTGGATCTGGCGCACGACCAGCATGGGTATCTGCGTGCCGAGGACGTGCGCGAGGCGGGCTTCGATCCCAAGCGTCTGGTCGACTATGAGCGCCGCGGCGTGGCCGAACGCGTGGCCTACGGCGTCTACCGGATGCAGGCGATCCCGCCGGATGAGCTGGAGGAGTACATGCGCGCAGCGCTCTGGCCGATGGGCGCCGGGGTTCTGTCCCACGAGACGGCGCTCGACCTGTATGAGCTGTGCGACGTGAACCCCGCGGTCATCGATGTGACCGTGCCGCGCCGCTATCGCACCCACCGCCCGTTACCGACGCTCTACCGGCTGCATCCTCGCGACATGGCAGATGAGCAGACGGGGCGACTGCGGGGACTGTCGATCGTGACGCCACTGAGAGCGATCCTCGATGGGATCGAGACCCATGTGCGCGGCGAGCTGATCGAACAGGCCATCCAGACCGCCGAGCAGCAGAGCCTCATCACCCCCGCTGACGCCGCTCGCGCACAGGACGCCCTCGCCGCGCGTCATCCGGGAGCGAGCAGTGAGCGATAGACGCTATGACACTCCGCCCCGGAACCGCCGCGCGCTTGAGCAGCGACTGCGTAACGTCATCGCGGACACGCAGCTTCAACAGCGCGCACGCCGGCAGCTCGGAAACGTCGCCCTCGCTGCCATGCTTATGCGCCACGCGCGCGATGAGCACGACGAGCCCGTGTTCCTGATCAAGGGAGGCGTGGCAGTCGAGCTGCTGCTCGGACTCCGGGCGCGCGCCACGAAAGATCTCGACGCCACAGCGCGCCTGACCGGCGATGAGATCGGCCCGCGGCTGCGTGCCGCGCTGGCTCACGGCTGGGAGGGATTCACCTTCAGGCCGACCGGACTTGAGCAGGTTCGCGACACAACGGCCCTCCGAGGCGACGTCAAGGTCAGCTATCAGGACGACCCGTGGAGCACCGTGCAGCTCGAGGTCTCGCCCGCCGAAGGGACCGCCGGCCACCAGATCCACTGGACAGACAACACGTTCATCAACCCGGAGCGTCTGGGTCTGCGCTCCCCCTCTCTGCCAATGTCGTGTGAGACGCTCATGATCAAGGAATTACTGACCCTTGAGGGCGAGAACGGAGCACGACACGATGTTGGAGATGGAACACAACGGAGCCGACGACCCCGGAGTGGAGGGAGCCGTAGGCGACCGGAACGGGGCCGTCGGGCGCGCCGCGCCGGCGGGGGTCCCCGACCCTGAGCTGGTCGGGCAGGCTCGGCGGCGGCGGTTCACGGCTGAGTACAAGCTGGCGGTCCTGCGCGAGGCTGACGGGTGCACGCAGCCGGGTCAGCTCGGAGCGCTGTTGCGCCGCGAGGGCTTGTATTCCTCGCATCTGGCGACGTGGCGTAAGCAGCGCGACGCTGGGTCGATCAAGGCGCTCTCTCGGCCACGGGGGCGTAAGCCCGGTGATCCGCGTGACGCGCAGATCGCGGCGCTTCAGCGGCGTGCGCAGCGCGCGGAGGCGGAGCTCGCGAAGGCGCGCAAGGTGATCGAGGTGCAGGGAAACGTCTCTGCGCTCTTGGGGGAGTTGCTCGAGCCCAGGGGCGCGACCGAGCCGGGGAGCACAGGGCGATGATCGAGCAGACCGTGCAGGAACTCACCCCGATCGTCGGGACCCGCCCAGCGTGCCGCGCGCTCGGCGCGGCACCGGCGACGATCTACCGCCGGCGGCGTCCATCCGAGCCCAGGCCCAGGCGCCCGCGAGTTGTCCCCGCCAGGGCGCTATCAGAGGCCGAGCGCCAGGCCGTCCTCGCCGAGCTTCACTGCGAGCGGTTCGTCGACTGCTCCCCCGCGCAAGTCTGGGCGACGCTGCTGGACGAGGGCCGTTACCTGGCCTCGGAGCGCACGATGTACCGGCTGCTCGCGGCCCGCCACGGCGGGGTGAGGGAGCGACGCGACCAGCGCACGCACCCCGGCTACACCAAGCCGGAGCTGCTCGCCGAGCACCCGAACGAGGTCTGGTCTTGGGACATCACGAAGTTGAAGGGTCCCGCGAAGTGGACGTACTTCTACCTCTACGTGATCCTCGACGTGTTCAGCCGCTACGCCGTCGGCTGGACCGTCCAGCACCGCGAGGGCGCACAGCTCGCCAAGGCGCTGATCAGCCAAGCCTGCGAGCAGCAGAAGATCCCGCGCGAGCAGCTGACCGTGCACGCCGACCGCGGCAGCTCGATGACCAGCAAGCCAGTCGCGTTCCTCCTCGCCGACCTCGGCGTGACCCGCTCACACAACCGGCCCTACACCTCGACGGACAACCCCTACTCCGAGGCGCACTTCAAGACGCTGAAGTACCGGCCCCAGTTCCCCCGGCGCTTCGAGAACATCGAGGGAGCCCGCGCGTTCTGCCGCACGTTCATCGACTGGTACAACCACCAGCACCACCACTCCGGGATCGGCCTGATGACCCCCGCCGCCGTCCACCACGGCCGCGCCCAAGAACTCCACGACCAGCGCCAGCGCGTCCTCACCGCCGCCTACACCGCGACACCCGAGCGGTTCGTCCGCCGCCCGCAACCACCAGCGCTGCCGACCGCCGCCTGGATCAACAAGCCCACGACAGAGGAGGCCGCTCACTAAATTCGACGACCAAGTGTCTCATTCGACTTGACAGGCTCCGTCCCCGGCGAGCTGCCTCTCGTCACGATTGCGTACCTCATTGCGCAGAAGCTTCACGCCTGTACCGACCACACCGACCCAGAGCGCCCGAACGATCGCTACCGCGACCTCATCGACCTGCTCCTCGTGGACCGACTCGTGCACACCGAGGACGACGCCAGCGTGCGAGAGGTATGCGTGGAGATCTTCCGGCTGCGCGCCAAGCACGCGTGGCCCCCGCGCATCACAGTCCTTCCTGAATGGCGTGACGGCTACCGATCACTCGCCCACCAGCTCGGCTTCGCGCCGGGCGATGTCGATCAGGCCGCGATCGACGTCCAGGCCATAGTCGCACGGATCGACGGGGCTCCACAGCCTGTTGACCAGAGGCCGCCTGACGGAGGTTCCGACGCCGGCTCAGCCCATTCTGGCACCGAACGCGTGAATCAGTCGGCGCAAGCATCCCCGCCCCTCGCGGACCAGCGCGCCGCTAGAGGGTTGATGTGGGTTGAAGGGGGTTGGGAGACAGGAGAATGAGCAATGAGTGACACTATAGTATTAATATGAAGGGGTGGAAGGGGTGAGGGGTGGAAGTGGGAAGGAAATGTTGTTATAAAAAAATAACTGTGTATAGCGATGGTGATACCGAGGTTTAAAACTATGTACAAGACCCACCGTCTTTATCGCGCGCGCCCGCCATCGATCTGCACGACTGCCCCACTCCGGCGGAAGGCGCAACCCACATCAAGCCTCTAGGAACTCGACCCGCATGACGCTCGCCGAGACGGCCTACACGTGGCTCGAAATGGCGCGCAGCGGAGAAATCCTCAACCGCTCCGGTAAACAGTACAAGCCCAGTGTTCTGCGGACGATGGAGGGCGACTATCGGCTGCGGCTCATCCCCGAGTTGGGGATGCACTTCATGAGCGACATCGAGCGCCCGGATCTGCAGGCCCGCGTCACCGTCTGGCAGTCCAAGCACAGCGCCAGCAAGGTCCACGCGTGCGTCAACGCAGCGCGGGTGCTGTGGCGCGACTTCGACCTTGTTACCGGCGCGCATAACGCGCTGCTGACCAACCCGACGAAGGGCCTGCGGCTTCCCGCTGTGCCGCTCACTCGCGACCGGATCACGACCGCCGATGAAGCCCACCGTCTCATCGCGGCGCTCGATGAGGAAGAGCAGGCGCTGTGGGGCTGCGCGATGTACGCCGGCCTACGCCTCGGCGAGCTGCGCGCGCTCCGTGCCGAAAAGATCGACCTCGCACGCAAGCGCATCAAGGTCCACGCCGGCTGGGACCAGTACGAGGGCGAAATCGACACCAAGACCGAAAAGGGCAAACGCACAACCGTCGTCATCGAGCTACTCGAAGAACTCCTGGTCAGACACCTCGAGCGCACCGGCCGCTCCGGTCGCGACCTCGTGTTCGGCCGGGCCCCCAACGACCCCTTCTGCCCGGGCACTGTCCACAACCACGCCAAGACGGCATGGAAGGAAGCCCGCCAGCGTGAGGACGAAGAGGACGTAATCCCCGTCGGCGAACGCATCAGCGCCATCGGCCTCCACGACTGCCGACACACCGCCGTCTCGCACATGCTCGACGCAGGCATCACCATCGACAAGGTCAGCAAGTTCATGGGCCACGCCTCGATCACCGTCACGATCGACCGCTACGGCCACCTCCTGCCCGGCGGCGAGGCCGAGGCCGCGGAGCTGCTCAACGAGTACCACGCCCGGCGGCGCCGCGCGGTTGCCGTCGCGCGATAGTCACCCGACGTAGTGCTGTCACAGGATCGGCTCTACCAACCGCCGGAAGGGAGCTGCAGCGCCGGGGCGCAGTCGGGCCACTGATCCACGACGATTGCTCGTCGTCCTAAGCAGCGACGCCATCAGCGCCGACGCTGACTACCGCTCGCCTGGCGCTCAGCCGAGCTCTTCGGCGAGCCCGATGAGAAGTCCGTCGGGCCCGCGGATGTAGCAGAGCCGATACGCGTCTTCGTACTGCACTACTTCACTGCTGACAAGCTGCGCGCCTCGCTTGGTGAGCCTAGCGAGAGTCTCATCAATGTCGTCTACGGCGAACATGACCCGTAAGTAGCCCAGAGCGTTTACCGGGGCAGTCCGATGATCAGCGACCACAGGCGGCTCGAGAAAGCGCGAGAGCTCGAGCCGGCCGTGGCCGTCTGGCGTGCGCATCATGGCGATCTCGACACGCTGGTCACCCAGTCCCGTGACGCGCCCAGCCCACTCTCCTTCCACCATGGCTCGCCCTTCCAGCTCGAGGCCGAGCTCACGAAAGAACTCGATCGTCCCTTCGAGGTCCTCCACGACGATGCCCATGTTGTCCATCCTTTTCAGCGCCATGTTCCTCCTACTTAAGAATGTCGCCGACTTGCGACACGTCACGAGCCTGGGGGCTCCCGCGACACGCCTTGGCAATGACAGGTTGCGTGCAGCGTCCCTCACCAGGCTGCTCGCTGACGGAGATACCCGCATCGTCGCGCAATCAACTGATCTGGGGAGTCGTGCATCCGAACAACTGCGTCCCTCGGCCGTTGCTACGTCGACAGCTTGCCCGCTTCGCGCGGTGGGTGTTGCGTAAAGTTGCTGCGGGCGATGGGTGTGCCTCAGCGGCGATCGCGGTGGCGTTCGTAGGGATCGGGGTCTGCGTGCCTGGTCTGGTGTTGGTGCGGCCCAGGGGTCGTTTCAGGCTGCCTGGGTGGCCAGGTGGTGTTTGTGGAGCTTGAGCAGGTTGTGGGTTGCGGTAATCAGCCGCCATTCTGAGTGTGCGGCGGATCTGCCTCGCCGCTGGAACTGGTTGATCCGCCGGTTGTGCTTGGTTTGAGCGAACACGGGCTCGACCATCGCCTTGCGTTTTCGGTAAAGCCCGCGACCGAGGTCACTGGCGAGAACGGTCCGCATGAAGGCGTAGCGTCCGCCGTCCCAGCCGCGGCGGGGTGTGTTGCGCTTGCCGGCATCGGGCGGGATCAGCACCTGGGTACCGTTGCTAACGACCTGGTCGATCTGTTCCTCATGCCAGTAGCCGCTGTCGGCGACTGCGACCCCGGGCGTGTCGCTCACACCGATCTGCGCTAGCTCGCGCCGGGTGGCGCTGACCATTGGCTCCAAGTGCCCGAAGTCTGGTGAGCTGAGCGTGACCTCGGCCGCCAACACGATCTGGTGCTCGTTCACTGCGGCCTGCGCGTTGTAACCCTGCGTGTAGCTGCGCGGCGTCTTAACGTTGCGGGAGTCCAGGTCGGTCACGTTAATCTTCCCCGGCGGATCCTCTGGCGCCACGTACGGGTTCGGGCGCGCCCCGAACCGCCGGCCATCCCTGATCACACCTGTCGCACGATGATGCTCGTAGGCGTCGTTGGCCTGCCGCTCGACCCGCAGGTTCTCCTGCAGGCGACGCTCGCACTCAAGCAGCCGCTGCGTGCGCGAGCGCGGGATCGGATCTGCGGCCAGACGGCGGTGCTCCTCAAGCTGGTGGCGTGCCTCGCGCACCCACCCCCGACGCCCTTGCACCCGCGCGACGATCGCCTCGGGGTCGAGCACGAGCTCCACACCCTGCGCCTTGGCCGCCGCCTCTTTCAAGTCTGCTCGCTCTGTACGCTCGCGCGCGAGCTTCTCTTTCGCCGCACGCAGCGCCGCGCGTCGTCCCTCACGCGTCTGCAGATGCTCGGGCAGCTCATCACCACGCGCATCGCCATAGAGCTCATCCTCGGCAGCGTCGACCTCGCCCGCCTCCTTCAGGATCTCGCGGGCGAGCTGCTCGTAATCAACGTTTGAGTGGTGCGAGGCGTTCGCGTGCACCTTCGTCCCGTCGATCGCGATCACCCCAACCTTCACCAACCCCGACTCCCGACAGAGACCAAGCACCTCGCTGAACAACCCCGCCAACGCCGCCTCGTGACGCACACGAAACCGCGCGATCGTCGCGTGATCAGGCGTCTGCTGGGCAGCGATCACCCGGTAGGCGACATCCTCCACACACCGACGCTCGATCCCGCGCGATGACCGCTCACCCCGCGCATACGCATACAAAAGCAGTGCCACCATCATCGAAGGCTCAAACGCCGCGCGACCCCACCCATCCTGCCGGTAAGAGCCATAGAACGCCGCCAAATCCATCTCCTCCACCGACGCCAACACAAACCACGCGAGATGACCCTCCGGCAGCCAATCCCGCGGGTCCGGCGGCATCAAAAACGCCTGCTCACGATCACACGCCAAGAAGTTCATAGCCATACCCCGAAGTCTCCAAACGACCCCGGACAGACCCCGGTTTACGCGACACCCACCGCGGAAAGCAGGCGCGCCCCGTGTAGCCAGCGAGACGCCCGAGTTGGACGAGAACCAACACTCTCGGTCGGCGGGGTTGCCTCTAGAGCTCGACCTCGACTTCGAACTCCGTCGTCTTCGGTGGGCCGGGCAAAACGGACTGCCCTGCCTGGAAGGCGGGCAGCAGGGTCTCGTCGCGGAACTTCTCCCAGATCGTCTTCGACTCCCAGACCGCGACGACGACCCAGCCGTTCGCGCTCGGCCCGGCGTAGTGATGGGTCTGGCCGACTGGTAGGCCACCGGGCGGGTGCACCACCGCGGTGGTGGCGTCGTACTGCTCCTTCGTACCGCCCTCGAAGTCGTTGACGATCACGTACGCCATCTCAGCCTCCAGTTCGTCGCAGGTTCGCCGGGCGGATTCCCCGACTGAACCACGGTAGCCCATGATGGGAGCACCGAGCGTCTCGGCAATGCTCTTGGGATCTGATCGTACGAGCGCTTGCACGCGAAGGCAGTCAGGCGCGATCCCGCCGAGGATGGGGCCGAGCATGCTCGCATAGCTAGTGTGCAGCCACCGGGCAGACCGATAGCCTTTCGTCGTGGCCGTGGAAGGGTGGCAGAGCGGTTGAATGCACCGGTCTTGAAAACCGGCAGGCGGGCAACCCCGTCTCGGGAGTTCGAATCTCCCCCCTTCCGTAAGGGTCTGGAGCTGACTCGCGCCAGTTAGTTGTGTCAGGACTGGCGCAAGTTTGGCGCGAGCAGTGGAAAGGCCCGAAGATGTGGAACGCCACGAACGCGAGGAGGGAAAGCCGTGGGAGCAGGACGACACAATGTGGCTGGCACACTGGCATGGTGCCTTCGAGCCTGCGCGCTGGGCGCGTGACATTGCGGCCCTTGGAAGACGGTGAGGTTGACCGGCTCGCGGCCATTCTGACGCGCCCCGGCGTACGGGAGTGGTGGGGCTCGCTGGAGGATCCCGAGCACACGCGCGAGGGTCTTGACCACGATGGCGCCGCGTTTGCGATCGAAGTCGACGGTGTGCTGGCTGGGTGGCTTGGATACAACGAGGAGACCGATCCCGACCACCGCCAAGCCAGCCTAGACATCTTTTTGGCGCCCGAGTATCAAGGCCAACGGTTGGGACCCGCTGCGCTGCGGCTCGCTGCGGAATGGTTCTTCGGTCAGCGCGGACACCATCGCCTCACGATCGACCCAGCGTGCGAGAACGAACGCGCGATTCGTGCATATGCGCTGGTCGGCTTTCGCCCGGTGGGGGTAATGCGCTGCTACGAACGTGGCGTCGATGGCCGCTGGCACGACAACCTTCTAATGGACCTGCTGAGCGAAGAGTTGCGGGGTGACGATCCGCCCGTCGACCGAGGAGGACCGTGATGCGGAAGCTGATCTACTCGATGACTGTGTCGCTGGATGGCTACATCGCTGGACCCGATGGCGCGATCGACTGGTCGGTGCCTGACGAGGAGCTGTTTCTCCTCCACACCCAGCATGTGCAGGAACTCGGTGTGCATCTCTGCGGACGGCGGCTGTATGAAACGATGGTCTACTGGGAGACCGCGCAGGAGACTTCGCTGTCCGAGGTCGATTCGGGCTTCCATCTTCCACCTTTCTTGTTGGCTTGGCTACGCGGGCCCGGCGACGCCGATCAGGTTGCCCTCGGGGTCGGTGAAGTGGCCGATGACGAGCCCTGAAGGGGATTGCTCGGGCCCCAGCCTCCGGGTCCCGCCGAGATGCTCTGCCCGCTGGAGTGCTGCCTCCACGTCGGGAACGCTGACGTAGAAGATCGTGTGGGTGTCGTAGCCCGATCCTCCGCCGACACCTCCGGGGATTCCGATCCCGTCGCTCGTCGCGTCGTGCTGCACCAACCCGTAGCCGTTTGGCTCCGAGATGGCATCAGAGACCGGGCTGCTCGAGTCGAATTCCCAGCCGAACAGCTCGCCATAGTAGGCGCGGAGCGACTCCGGGTTCGCTCCGATGATCTCGAAATGCACGACCGGCTGTCCCATGGTTGCTCCCTTCCGCGCTGATCGATCGGCGCTCGTTTGCGAAACCTTATGGCGTCGACTTCAGTGGCCACACCTCGACGACACCGTGGGCGACCGCACAAGGGGTCTTCGAGAAGAGGCGGACCGCCTCCTCGAGCGTGGCGGCCTCGATGACCGCGAACCCCGCGATTGGAAGGTCCGAGCGCAGGAACGGTCCCTCAATGGTGTCCACGCCCGCCCCGTCGTGATTGCGCACTTGCACGGGCTCACCAGCGATACCCATCAACGCTCCCTCCGCGAGTAGGCGCTCGTCGTGTTCATGGGCCGCATCGCGGACTTTAGGATCGGTCCGGTCGTACCCTGCGCGATCTCCATATCCGATCGTCACGAATTTCGGCACGAACACCTCCTCAACCGTCGTGTCCAGGCAAGCCAGTCGTCATGGTCGTTGCACGCGGTACTGGATAAAGGTCGCGTGCGGAGACTGTCGCACACCGAGGTGCTCGAGGTCGAGCGACTGTGAGAACTCGTCGAACAGCCGCTTTCCCGCGCCCATCACGACCGGCGCGATGATGATCATGGACGTCCTTGCTGCCCGCCGCCTGCTGGGCTCGACGGCCGCCTGCACGCCTGAGACGAACGTAAACGCCCCGCCGCGGCTCCTCTTCCGGACGGTGCGTGACGGGTTCTCATCTCCGCAGTGCCGAGCTGCCTCATACGTCCCGCGTCCACCGACGACCGCCCCGATCCTCGACATGGTGTCGGTCAGCCAGGCGGCGTCCTCGCCGGCCGGCGCACGGCGCTCTTCCTCGGCGTAGGTCCACGGGCCGCCGAAGACCCAGTAGTGCAAGCGCTCACCGCTCTCACCGAGGCCTTTCCCTGGGCCGTCGTCGGGTCCGGTGATGTACCCATCGATCGACGTGGTGATCCCCGCGAGAACACTGGCCATCAGCAACCATCCTTCCGTTGAACAGAACGAGTAATACCCCTACAGACTGCGCGATGAAACCAAACTCATCACGGATCGCCAGCAAGGCGAGACGCATGCCTGCTTTGTAGGGAGAGTAGGCGCGCCCCGACACCAGCCCCAGGCTCCCGCATGGGCGTCGGCAAAATGCACCCGGTGTGCTACCTGCGCAACGGCGACCGTCCTGAGCGGGCACGAGATCGGCGGCGCCGCTGGCTGCTGGTCGCCGAGGCAAAGCAAGCGCCGTGGCCGTGCGTTTGGCGAATTCCAGTACATTCTCGACTTGCCAGTCTCGACCCGCGACTGAAAGGGGCCGGCTGATTGGCGGAGCACGCGAGTAGCGTCGACGGCGGGGACCACCGCCCAAGGCTTGATAGCGATGTTGAGGGGCCAGCCGCCGCCCCGCGCCCGGCGGCGGTGTCGTTCGCGACGACAGAGCATTTCACGCTCCAGAGCGCCAGGGCAGCCACGATCGCGGAGTCGACTGGACGAGCGACGATGTTCCTTGGGGCCGTCTCGGGTGGTTTGGTGGCCTTGGGATTGATCGCAACGGCTAGTCGCGTGGGCACAGCCTTCTACGCGTTCGGTCTCGTTCTGCTTCCGACGCTCGCGTTCACCGGGCTGATGACGTTCGAGCGAGTGCTGCAGTCGGGAATCGAGGATCTCGGTTACGCGCGACGCATCGCGCTGCTGCGGGGCTACTACTTCGAGGAGGCTCCCGAGCTGATCCCATATTTGGTCAGCGTCCCCGAACAGCAGCAAGCCGATCTTCCCCAACCAGCCCTGCACGCAGGCGCACAACGCCGGCTTTACGTCCAGGGGCTGTGGCGCGGACGCTGGCAGGGATACCGAACGGTCGCAGGCATGGTCGCGGTCATCACGGCCGTACTTGCCGGCTCCGCCATCGGTCTGCTCGTCGCTGTCGTTTCTGCTCACTCTCTGGCGGCTGCGCTCGCCTCAGGAGGCACAGCAGCAGTGGCCACGCTGGCCGCGTTGATGCGGCATCAGGGGTCAACATGGAAGCGCTCCGTCTCAACCCCGAACATCACCGACCAGGAAGGCGACGCCCCAGCATCCGCCCAGAACACTTCTTAGCGTCGGTGCGATGCGTCCTGCGCTGGAGCGAGGCCAAGTCAGCACCGGCGTGTATGTCGCTGCCGCGTTCAGCCTGACGGCTAATCGAGTTGGCCGTGGTCGCGATGTGCTAATCGGGCTTGTCCGCGGATCGCTCGTGTTTGCAGGACGCCTAGCATCCTCTTGCCCCGGCGTGAGGGAGGACGATGCCCGTTTTCGCGGGCATCGTCCTTGCTTCCGGTCACGAACGGTCGGTGTCAGTGAATGTGCGGTAGTCGCCGAGCAGTTCGGGCTCGGTGAACGTAGCCGGCTGCTCATGGAGATCCTGTGCCGCCGCTATGAACGCTTGGAACGCCGGCAGCTGCTGCAGCGCGCCGGCTTCGGCGCCCTCATTTGTGTACAGGTGCAGGAACGCGCGGGGGTCCTGCTGCTGGAGGACCGCGTAGCGGAATCCGGCGGGCCGGGTCTGCGCGAGTTCCGCGAACACGGCGCGCACGAGCGCGGCGTTCTCCTCTTCGCGTCCCGCCTTCACGGTGTAGGTGACGATCGTGTGGCTCATTGTCGACTCCTTGTTTCGTTGTGATCGTGGTCTGTTGCTGCTGTTATGCGGCTGGCTCGAGCTGTGAGTCCAGGACGAGTGCCGGTTGGGGCTCGCGAACGGTGGTCTTCGCGACCGCATCGGAGAGCTCGTTGCGGCGTACCAGCGCGAAGATCGCCGGGACCGCGAGCAGCCCGATCGCGCCGAGCACCCAGAACGCCTCCTGGAAGCCGCCGGTCAGCGACGCGGGCACGGCGTGGCCGGCGCGCAGCAGCGCCTGGGTGTGGCTGGCGGCCACGCTCGAGGCGATCGCGATCCCGATCGCCCCGCCAAGCTGCTGGCTAGTGTTCAGGATCCCTGACGCCAGCCCGGCACGATGCTCCTCCACGCCCGCCAGAGCGGCGATCGAGATCGGGATGAACGCGAACGCGGTGCCCGCGCCGGCGACCATGAACGGTCCGAGCAGGTTCCCGACGAAATGGCCGTGCACGGGGACCTGCGTCGCCCATAGGACCCCCGCGCCGATCAGCGTCATCCCGACCGCCATCACGACCTTCGCCCCGCCACGGGTGACCAGCGCCTGCGAGAGGCCGGCGAGCGCGACCGACGTCAGCGACGCGGCAAGCCACGCCACCCCGGTCTGAAGCGCTGAGTAGTGCAGCACATCCTGCATGTACAGGGTGCCGATGAAGATGAACGCGAAGAAGCTGCCGCCCAACAGAAGCCCCGCCACGTTCGCGCCTGACAGCGTCCGCAGCCGGAAGATCGACAGCGGCAGGACTGGGTCCTTCGCCCGGCTCTCGATCACGACGAACGCCACCAGCAGCGCCACCGACGACGCCAGTACCGCGATCGTCCGCGTGGCGCCCCAGCCGTACTGCGGAGCCTGGGAGATCGCGTCGACCAGCAGCACGAGCCCACCGGTGCCTGCAAGCCCACCGGCGACGTCAAAGCGCCGACGGACGCTGGCGAGCCGGCTCTCAGGCACGATCCGCGGCGCCAGGAGCAGCGCCGCAATCCCGATCGGGACGTTCAGGTAGAAGATGTACTCCCAGCCGGCGTAGCGCGTGAGCAGCCCCCCGACGATGCACCCGACGGTCGCCCCGCCCGCACCGAGACCGCCCCAGATCCCAAGCGCCTTGTTGCGCTCGGCGCCCTCCTCGAACATGTTCATCACGATCGACAGCGCGGCGGGCAGCATGATCGCCGCGCCGATCCCCTGCAGCGCCCGGCTTGCGATCAGGAACGCATCGCTCCTCGCCAGGCCGCACGCAAGAGACGCTGCGGTGAACAGCGCCAAGCCGACCATCAGCACTCTGCGACGGCCGAGCAGATCAGCCGCGCGCCCGCCCAGCAACAGGAAGCCGCCGAACGTGAGCGCGTACGCGGTCGCGACCCACTGCAGGTTCGTCTCCGAGAAGTGCAGCGCGCGGCCGATCGTCGGCAACGATACGTTGACGATCGTCAGATCGACGATCGTCATGAAGAACGCCACCGCGAGCAGCGCAAACGCTCGCCAGCGATTGATATTCGGGGATGTGGACGCTATCGGACCTCCAGCGGTCGGGACAGGGACAGAAGGTTGGGTGTTGGTGTGGCGCTGCATTGCTGCCTCCTCTGGGTTGTTGTCGTATTGACGACGAACGGGCGGGAGCCGAGGGGACAGCCAGGGTGCGTCGGCGGCTGTTGCCCGGAGCGGTCTACAGCTCGGCGATCCGCCGCGCCAGGAAGCGCCGCTCGCGCTCCGAGCGGGCGAGCTCAAGCGCACGCTCAAACGCTTGGCGCGCCTCATCGGTCCGGCCTAGCCGGCGCAGCAACTCGCCGCGCGTCGAGTGCAGGTACTGGTAATCGTCGAGCGCGAGCTCGTCGACGATCTCGAGCGCATGCTCGGTTGACCCGGCCTGGGCGACTGCTACCGCGCGGTTCAGCTCCACCACCGGCGAGTGCGTGATCTGCGAGAGCTCTCCATACAGCGCGGCGACCTCGTTCCAGTCGATCCGCCCCTCGGCCTGAAGAGAGGCGATTGCGGCTTGGAGCAGGTACGGTCCGCGGCCGCGGAGGGAAAGTGCGCGCTCAAGCGCGGTGCGCCCGGCGGCGATCTCCTCCTCGTCCCATAGTGACCGGTCCTGATCCTCGAGCAACACCAGCTCGTCGCCCGAGAATCTTGCCTTGCGCCTCGCGTGGTGGATCTGCATGAGCGCCAGCAGCCCATGCACCTCCGGCTCGTCGGGCATCAACACGACGAGCAGACGCCCCAGCCTGATCGCCTCCGCGGCCAGGTCGACGCGCCCCGAGTAGCCCTCGTTGTAGATCAGGTACACGACCCCCAGCACCGCGACCAGGCGGTCGGGCAGCAGGTGGTCCGCCGGGATGACGAACGGGATCCCGGCGGCCTTGATCTTCGTCTTCGCCCGCGATAGCCGGCGCTTCATCGTCTCCTCGGAGACCAAGAACGCGCGAGCGATCTCCTCCATCGTCAGCCCACCGAGGGCGCGCAGCGTGAGCGCAACCTGCCCCTCGAGGGCCAAGGCGGGATGGCAGCAGGTGAAGATCAGCTCGAGCCGCTCGTCCTCGATAACCGTGTCGTCGAGCTCGTCCATGGTCGCCTCGGGCACCTCAAGCTGGCGGGTCTTCTCGGCAAGCGTGCGCTCCCGTCGGATCTTGTCGATCGCTCGGTTGCGCGCGGTGACCGTCAGCCAGGCGCCCGGGTTGGCCGGGACGCCGTCGCGGGGCCAGCGCTCGGCGGCGACCGCGAACGCCTCCTGGGCGGCCTCCTCGGCGAGATCGAAATCGCCGAGGAAACCGACCAGCGAGGCCAGCACACGCCCCCACTCGTCGCGGAAAACCTCTTCCAGCAGCAGCGCTAGCGCTCCACCAACGGCCGGACCTCGATCGCGCCGCCGAGACGGGCCGCCGGGATTCGCGCGGCCAGCTCGATCGCCTGGTCGAGGTTGTCCGCTTCGAACACGTAGTAGCCGCCGAACACCTCCTTGGTGTCCGCGAACGGGCCGTCGGTGGTCAGCGTCTGGCCGTCCTTGACCCGCACCGTCGTGGCCGTCTCGATCGGCTGCAGCTCGGCGCTGTCGATATACCGGGGGTCGTCTCGGAGCGCCGTGTATTCAGCGAACATCCCTTTGAACTCGTCCTCGGACAGTGCGTCGGTGTGGCCAGGCGTGTAGTGGATCAACATCGCGTACTTCATCTGAAACCTCCTACGGAGGAGAGTGGATTATTACCCGAACGACGAACGGACGCACGCTTAGGGGACAGCCTCCATGCGACCGGAAATGGGCGAACCTCCATCGAGTCGCCATCCGCGCGGCCGGTCCTCTGGCCGGGTACTCGATCGCGCTCCCGAGACCCGGTACGTCACGGTTGCCAGGAAGCGCAATCCGATCGCGGCTAGTGCTACTAGCGCTCCACCAACGGACGGACCTCGATCGCGCCGCCGAAACGGGCCGCCGGGATCCGGGCGGCCAGCTCGATCGCCTCGTCGAGGTTTTCGGCGTCGAACACGTAGTAGGCGCCGAACACCTCCTTGGTGTTGGCGTACGGGCCGTCGGTGGTCAGCGTCTGGCCGTCCTGCACGCGCACCGTCGTGGCGATCTCGATCGGCTGGAGCTGCGCGCTGGCCCGGGCGCGCGGGTCCTCCGCCAGCGCTCTGTACTCGGCGAACACTGCCTTTTGCTCGTCCTCGGACAGCGCGTCGGTGTAGCCGGGCTTGTAGTGGATCAACATCGCGTACATCATCTGAGCCTCCTAGTGGTGGGGTGGATTGTCGCCCTAACGACGAACGGGCGCACGCCTAGGGGACAGCTCTATGCGACCGAAAATGGGGGAACCTCCATCGAGCCGTCATCCGCGCGGCCGGTCCTCCGGCCGCGCGGACTTGACCGCGTTCCCTAGACCCTGTACGTGACCGGTTTTTCACCGGCTTTGCGAGGAAGCGCAAATCCGATCGCAGCTGGTGCTAGCCGTGACGGCGTCCGCCTACTAACACCGCTGCTCCGCCAGGAACGCGGGCACCAGGCTCTGGCCCGACCGTGGCTTCCGGAGTGGACGATTCTCGATCGCGCCCGCTGAGGCTCGCCAGACGATCGCTTCCGCCTGGGCGAAGCAGAAGTCCGGGCTCCGTTGGCGCCGGCAGCTGCCGGTCGTCCGCAGCGGGTACGAGCTCAGCGGCGCTGTTGGTTCCGGTTCGCCGAGGCAAAACAGGCTCCACTGCCCTGCCTTTGGCGATTTGCAGGGGTGGGCGGCGCCGCAGGCCAGGACCCGCGTTCGGGCTCGCGCGGTGTTTGTGCCGTTGCATAGCCGCAGTCGGCCAATCTAGCTGTCGAACTGCGTGCCGCCGACCGCAAAGAGTCACCCGCGCTGCTTACCGGCGGATGGCACGAAGGCATGCGCTCGCCCAGTAAGCATCACCCGGCGCCCCGGCTCCCACCGCGCGGCCCGCGACTCGTCCAGCCCATTGCGAGATAGAACCTCCGCAACGTGTTTTCTGCTGTCACCCGGACGACCCGCGAGCCTTTCAGGATGTGACCCGCGGTTGCGTGGGTGGGCGAGCTCCCGATCGGCGTGGTCAGTCGCCGAGGATCGTCAGGTCAAGCGACTGCAGGCGCTCGGGGTCGGCCAGGATGTCCATCTCGGCGATCTTGCCGCCGCGGACCGTGCAGGCCATCACCGAGAACGGCTTGCCGTCCCTGGTTGCCACGAGCCCCGCCGCGCCGTTGACGAGTGCCGGCTGGTAGTCGAGACCGAGCCGCGAGAAGCTGCGTGCCCGGCTCGCCACCGCCTCCGCGCCGCAGACTTCCCTAGACAAGCGGGATATTGCACCGGCGTCGGCCCTCAGCACGATATCGGGGTCGAGCGCCGCCACGAGCGCGTCGAAGTCGCCTTCGCGCGCGGCGGCAAGGAAGGCGTCGATGACCTCCCTCTGCCTGCCTAGATCGGCGTCCGGCGGCGGAGCGGCGCCAGAGACGTGACGGCGAGCGCGGCTTGCGAGCTGCCGCGCGGCCTCCGGCGAGCGATCGAGTATCGATGCGACCTCGTCGAAGGGCACGGAGAACATGTCGTGCAGCACGAAGGCGAGCCGCTCAGCTGGACTGAGCGTTTCGAGCACTACGAGGAGCGCCAGGCCGACCGAGTCGGCGAGCAGCGCCTCGTGCTCGGGGTCGGTGCCATCAGCACGGTCGATGATCGGATCGGGCACATGCGGGCCGAATGACTCCTCACGCCGCGTGCGCCGCGAGCGCAGCATGTTCAGCGAAACGCGCGCCACGACGGTCGTAAGCCAGCCGCCGAGGTTCTCTATCTCGTCCGCATCGGAGCGGCTGAGCCTGAGCCACGCGTCCTGCACGGCGTCGTCGGCCTCGCTCAGCGAGCCGAGCATGCGGTAGGCAACCGCCCTCAGATGGGTGCGGTGCTCCTCGAAGCGCTGCGCCAGCCATTGCTGATCGCTCATCGGTGATCCTTTGTCGTGGTGTGGACCCACGTCACTATGACCCGCAGGAGGCTGCCGATGTGACATCCTGCTCGGCATCTGGTTACCCGCGGTCCACCGGATCGATGCAGGACTGCGGGCGACCGCTGCCCACGTCAGCAGGTCAAATTCCGCATGCGCGCTGGGTCAGGGGAATAAACAGCCATGCAAAACGCGAGGTGGTTCAAACGACGACATACCCGCACACGCGCGTACAAGGCACCCCGATCGCGAGAGCAGGACGGGTTCCCTCACCAGTGGCTCCGAGTACCGCCGGCGACCTCGCCTTCGGGTCGATTCGACGCCTTCTCCGGCGCGGGGCTCGCATTCATGAGCTTCTTGGCCGCAGTCCCGGGCCTCCCTGCCGCGGTGATCCTGACGGTGCTGCTCATCGCGCTGTTGTTCGTCCCGCTGCTGGTTGTAGGCGCCGCCGCCGGTCTCGTCCTCGGCATCCTTCGAGTGGCGGCGCGGGCAGTTGCGCTCGCTGCCTAGCTGGTCAAGCGCGTGGCCCGCGCAAGGCGGAGCGTCCCACGACCCCTGGAGGACACGCACGCCCCGGTCCCGCCCCTGGTCCACACCGGTTCGTAGCCCGCGCCCCGCGGATCACCCGGCCCTCCGAGCCGACCGCTGAGCGTCCGAATGGGAGGCTCACGTGGTTTCCATCGATGGACCGGGACGAACTCGCCTTAGAGCCGCGCCGACGACAGTGGGACAACCCCTGTACGCGTGAGAACGGTCGGCCCCGCGGACCGCGCCAGGCCCTCGGAGCCGCACGCGCAACTCCGACCATCCGACTCGTCGATTGTCACGTTTGTGTGTCGCCTCGTGTCACCGGAGTAGACCCGCGCTAAGGGCCCCGACGGCCAGCCAGAGCGCCCTCGGCGTCTCTTGCGGGCCCATGACAACCTCAATCAATTGGAGGACCACCATGCAGTCACGTATCGAGAACCCCGCGGTGACTGTCCCCGGCGCATTGGCGGCGTTTCAGAGGCTCGGGGCCGCAATCAAGCAGTCCGGCGTACCGGAGACAACGCTGCAACTAGTCGAGGCGCGCGCCAGCCAGATCAACGGGTGCAGCGTGTGCCTGGACATGCACTCGCGCGAGCTGAAAGTCCTTGGAGAGCCCGACGAGCGCATCTTCATGGTCGCCGCCTGGCGGGAGGCTCCCTACTTCAACGACGCCGAGCGCGCCGCCCTGGCGCTGACCGAGGCCACCACGCGGCTCGCGGACAGCTCCGATCCCATCCCTGACGAGGTGTGGGAGGAGGCAGCCAGCCATTACGACGAAACTCAGCTCGCCGGGCTAGTGCTCGCGATCGCGACGATTAACGCCTTCAACCGCGTCAACGCCGCTACGCGGCAGATCACCGGCGACTGGGTCGCCCAGTACATCCAGCCGAGCCGGCCCGCCGCCCAGGCGGCCTGACCACCGATTCCGTCTGCCCTGGTCATCAAGCATGCGGGTGAGCGGTGACATCACGCACCGCTCACCCGCGTCGATTGCTCACGACCGTCGTCGATCCAACGATCGGGTTCCGCCGTACGGGGCCGTTATTCCTCGGTCGCGCGCAGCCTCCAGGTCTGTCGCGGACGTCGGTGGGACTGGACGGTCAAGCATCGAGGAACTGCACTTCAATGATTGGGCTCGTTGCGGCCCAGGACTCGAGTTCGGCTTCGCGCCCGATTCCCGTGAGCAGTTCGTGCAGCACGCGCCGGCGCTCGGGCGGATCGGTGACGAGGCGAGCGCGCGCCGGGAGATCTATCTGCACCGTTTCCCTGACGTGAAACACGAACTCGGGATCAGCGACGAGGTTTGCGTACCAGTCTCGCTGGCCCGGGAGACCACTAATGTAGATTCGTCCGGCCAGATTGTGAAACCAGATCTCGATCCGGCGCGGCTGTCCGGATCGCCGACCGGTCGTCGTGATGTCGATCGTGCGATCGCTGGCCAGTGCGCGGCGCGCTTGCTCGTCGACAGCTAATAGTGTCTCTGTAGGCAACCATCGAAAACCCAGGCAGGAGTGGACATGAGCAATCTCAGACTCACCATCACGATGTCGCTGGACGGCTATGTCGCAGGTCCTGATCAGAGCGAGGAGAATCCGCTGGGAGTAGGCGGTATGGAGCTGCACAAATGGTTCTTCCCGCTCAAGGAGTTCCGCGAGATGCACGGCGAGCAGGGCGGCGAGACCAACGCCAGCTCCTCGGTGGTAGGGGAGCGCCGCGCAAACATCGGCGCCACCATCATGGGACGCAACATGTTCGGCGGCGGCGCGGGACCCTGGGGCGACGATCCGTGGCCAGGCTGGTGGGGTGAGGACCCGCCCTACCACCATCCGGTGTTCGTGCTCACACACCACGCGCGCGAGCCGCTTGAGATGAAGGGCGGCACCACCTTCCACTTCGTCACCGACGGGATCGCGTCGGCACTCGCGCAGGCCAAGGACGCCGCTCAGGGACGAGACATCTGGCTTGCCGGCGGCGCATCGGTCGTAAACCAATACCTGGCGGCAGGCCTGGTCGACGAGGTTGATATCTCGATCGCGCCCGTGATCATGGCCGGCGGCGAGCGCCTGTTCGAGGGTCTCCAGCGCGGCGCTCTCAAGCTGGCGCAGATCCGGGCCCTCGACGCACCCGGCGTCACGCACATCAAGTACCAGGTCGGCTGAACGGCTGTTGAGCAGCGACGGGCAGGCTCCGCCTGCCGGACCGCTCCCGCCTTGGTGCTCGCGAGGGCATCTCGCGAGCAGCGACAGGTGCCTCCCTTTGCGCGGGCGGCAGGGACGGGGGGGGGTTGAGCCTGCTGGATCGATAGGCGCGATGCGTTGTCGGTGGCGAGTGCGTGGAAGCAGGCCTGATCGGGGGTCCATGCCGAGGTTCGCCGACACTTGGCGGTCGGAGTGCCGAGAATGTCTCGCCAGAGCTGTCGCGCCGCCGAAGCGTCCCCAAAAGAGATGACACCTACACCCGAGCTGCCGGATCCGCTTCCTGCCAAGCGTCGGGCTCGTGTGCCGGTCGGGTCGAAGGCGACGCTCAGCTGGTTGGCGATGGCGATGCTGACCCTGGGGTCGGTGGGAGATCTTGGCGCCACGCCCGCGACGGCCGTCTTGGGTCTCGCCTCGGTGGTGGTCTACGTCCTGCCCGCGATCGTGTTCCTCCTGCCGGCATCGCTCGTATCGGCCGAGCTCGCCTCGGGGTGGCAGGGTGGCGTCTACAACTGGGTGTCAGAGGGGATCTCTCCCAGGATGGGCTTCGTCGCCATTTGGTGTCAGTTCGCCCAGACGACCTTCTACTACCCGGCAGTGCTCGCCTACGTCGCGAGCACGCTGGCGTACGTGTTTGCGCCGAGCTTGGCTCATAGCGGCCTCTACACGACCGTGGTGATCATCGTCTTGTTCTGGGCGGCGGTGCTCGTCTCCGCCAGAGGGGTACTCGCCACCGGTAGGCTGGCGTCGTACGGGATCTTCATCGGAACGCTGCTCCCGGGCTTGCTTCTCGTCCTGCTGGCCGCGATCTACCTCCTGCAGGGCAACGCCTCGGCGGCGCCGCTGAATGCCCACCACGTGCTCCCCGCATGGAGCGGATTGACGAGCATTGTGCTCATCGTCAATAGCTTCTTCCTCTACGCCGGGGTTGAGGTCAACGCAGTCCACGTAGACGAGCTGCGCGATGCCCCCCGCGAGTTCCCCAAGGCGACCCTCCTCAGCGTGATACTGATTCTGCTCGTCTTCATCTTCCCGACGCTCGCGATCTCGGTCGCGGTCCCCTCGGCCCACATCAGCTTCACCGCCGGTGTCA
The DNA here is from genome assembly GCA_963749285.1 of uncultured Solirubrobacterales bacterium. Classification (GTDB taxonomy): domain Bacteria; phylum Actinomycetota; class Thermoleophilia; order Solirubrobacterales; family Solirubrobacteraceae; genus Palsa-744. Next base: position 950,561 of record CAVVMD010000003.1, read on the forward strand.
TGCAGGCGTTCAAGAGCCTGCTCGATCACTTCGGTCTGGGCGTGCTCGCGCCGATCATCGCCGTCGCGTTGGTGGTCGCCTCCTTGAGTGGCCTGCTTGACTGGCTAACCGGTCCCTCGACCGGCTTGTTGGAGATCGCTCGCGAGCGTGGCTACCTGCCGCGGTACTTCCAGCAGCTCAACTCAACGGGCGTCCAAGTCCGCATACTCGTCGCCCAGGGGATCGTCATCACGCTGATCGGACTGCTCTACGCCGTCGTGCCGGCAGTCTCACGCGCCTACTGGGTGTTCGCGGCCCTGGCGACAGAGGTCTACCTGATCATGTACGTCCTGATGTTCGTCGCAGCGATCAACCTACGGCGGCGACAGCCCGAGCACCAGCGTGGCTACCGGGCACCGGCACTCCTGACGATCTGCGTCGTCGGGACGCTCGCCTCCGCGGCCGCCTGCGTGGTCGGTCTGCTCCCGCCGAGCCAGCTTGGACACATAGGCCCACTGCCATACCTCCTGGCGCTGCTCGCCGCGACCGTCCTCGTCGGCGTCCTCCCGCCGCTCCTGCTCCTCAAGCTGCGCCGGTCCGACTGGAAGGCCGATGCCTGAGGCGCGGAGGAGGGCAGTAGTGGTCAGACAATGAGCTCTCGATTGGGCGCGACCTGCTTTCACACCACGACGGCCATCCATGTGAGCGTCCGCGTCAGTCCTGGAAAGCGCGGAAAGCTCGCTAGCGATCAACGGTGTTTGCCCGCAGTCGGCGGGATGCTGACATCGAGCTGCTCCAGACGCTCCGGGTCGAGAAGAACATCAATCTGGGCAATCTTTCCGTTCGTAACGGTGAAGGCCATTACCGAGAACACGCGGCCGGGAGGCGCCACCACGGCCCCGGCGGCGCCGTTCACGAGCGCGGGTCTGACGAACGGGTAGAGCCTCGAGTAGGTGGCCGTGTGCGTAGCCACGGCGTCCGCGCCGTGCAGCACGAGTGAGCCCTCTGCGCGCAGGACCCCGCCATCAATCCTCAGTTCGACGGCGGGGTCGAGCATCTCCAGTAGGGCACCGAAGTCGCCGTCGCGCGAAGCGGAGAAAAAGGCATCGACGACACGTCTCTGCCGCGCGAGGTCACGGTCGGGCTCCGGCGAGTCGCGCACGCGCCGGCGGGCGCGGCTGGCGAGCTGCTGGGCGGCGGCTTCGGAGCGGTCGAGCGCAGTGGCGATGTCGGCGAATGGCACGCCGAACACGTCGTGCAGCACGAACGCGAGTCGCTCGGCGGGGGTTAGCGCGTCGAGTACCACGAGCAGCGCCAGACCCACAGACTCGGCCAGAAGCGCCTCGTGCTCGAGGTCATCCTCCTCGAAGCTGACCACGGGATCCGGGACGTACACCGAGAGCTCCTCGCGTCGCGCTCTGCGGGAGCGCAGTATGTTCAGAGACACCCGACCTACGACCGTCGTCAGCCAGGCCCGCATGTCCTCGACGGTCGCGGGATCCTGGTCGCGAATTCGCAGCCATGCCTCTTGCAGGGCATCGTCGGATTCGCTGACTGATCCGAGCATCCGGTAGGCGACCGCGCGGAGATGCGGTCTGTGCTGCTCGAACCGCTCGGTCAGCCAGTCGCGTTCGTCCATCGTCAGTTCCCCGCTCCCGGGATCAAATCGGTCACCAGTGGTTGTGGTAGCCGACGCTGGTGGTCAGGGCCGCCGCCGCGAGGACCAAGAAGAACACGGCTCCTCCGATCTGGCGGTCGCGGACTCGTAGGTGAGCGGTCACAGCGCAGATGAAGTACACGACGAGGCCGATCGCCGCAGCCGTCCCCAACGCCGGTACGGCAAAGCCCGTTAGAAGTCCGACCGCGCCGCAGGCCAACAGCGTGCCTAGCGGGACCATCCATCGTCGCGAGATCTGTACCCGGTCAGCGACGATCTTGACCGACTCGGCGCCGACGAAGTTCAACGAGGCGGCGTAGCCGTTCGCGATCGCCGCGAGGATCGTGATAACGAGATAGGTCACGTGCATACCTCATAGACACGCGTCACCCGAAGAACCTGACAGCCGACGATGCCGCTCCTCCCAGTAAGACGGATCGTCGACCGGCTGAACCTACCCATGGCACGCTCCACCTAGCCGACGCTCCTGCTCTGCTCTCGCTACAGGGATCTCAACGCTACCCGCGGAGCCCTGTGTCCCGCGGACTGCGGGGGCGAGCCCGCGAGCCCGCTGCTGGCGAAGACGTCGCGCCACCGTCGAAACCCCGTGCTGGCGACGAGCGGGTGCGCGGAGCGCCCAGGCCGACACGTGCCCTGATGAAGACGCGTTACTCCGTCCGTCGCGAAGAACTGGTCGAGCTAGAGCTCGAACCGAAGCGCCTTCCCGACGAGCGCGAGTGCCTTGAAAACGCCGTTCATGCGCCCGGTCGGACGAGTCCAATCGGGGTACTCGTCGAACAGCATCACCGCGTAGATCGCGGACCGCGGCTCCTTCGGCGGCAGCCGCTTGACCTTGCCCTCACCGATCAACTTGTGCATGTGACGAAAGAACGCCTCCGACCTCCCTGCGGGCCGGATCCGGATGACAATCTTGGCCGTCTCATCGGCCCCGTTGCGAAACGTATGCGGCACGCCGGGGGGAACGGTCGCCGTCGCGCCGGGACCCAACGTCGTCAACTGCCCATCTTTGAAGACATCGAAGGACCCCTCGATCACCTCGAAGCTCTCCTCGCTGTTCGGATGCAGATGAGGGGGAGGCCCCGGTATCCGAGGATCGAACCAAATCGTCGATTCGAACACCTCCCCGGAGGTGTCCTCGGTGCTCACCCCCATGCAGGAGCAGCTCTCCGAGGAGTCGCGATGGGACTTCTCCGATCTGCGCGCTCTGTTCATCAACTGCACGCTCAAGCGCTCCCCGGAGGTCTCCAACACACGGGCCCTGGCCGACCTCTCGGTTGCGATCATGGAGCGAAATGGCGTCTCTGTCGAGGTGATCCGGGCGGCCGATCATGCGATCGCGACCGGCGTCCAGCCCGACATGACCGAGCACGGCTGGGAGCGCGACGGCTGGCCCGAGATCTTCGCGAAGGTGATGTCCGCCGACATCCTCGTGCTGCTCTCCCCGATCTGGCTCGGAGAGAAATCCTCGGTCTGCACGCAGGTCATCGAGCGCCTTTATGGCAACAGCCATCTGCTGAACGATGATGGACAGTACGCCTACTACGGTCGGACCGCCGGCTGCCTGATCACCGGCAACGAGGACGGCGTCAAGCACTGCGCGATGAACATCCTCTATTCGCTTCAGCACCTCGGCTACGTGATTCCCCCGCAGGCCGACTCCGGTTGGCTCGGCGAGGTTGGGCCCGGGCCGAGCTATCTCGATCCCGGCTCGGGTGGCCCGGAGAACGATTTCACCAACCGCAACACCACGTTCATGACCTGGAATCTTCTCCATATCGCGCGGATGCTCAAGGACGCCGGCGGGATTCCGGCTCACGGCAACCAGCGCTCGGCGTGGGATGCCGGCTGCCGCTTTGACTTCGCCAACCCCGACTACCGCTGACGGCGCTGCGCTGAGACCAGCTCGGCGTCGGCCATCACCTCTACGAGCGCCGGCCCGTCGTGGGCGATCGCATCTATTGGGGCATCATCGAGCTGACCGCTGTCGCCCCGGCGGATCCGGGTCAGGGGCCGGTGTTGCCAAGCTCGTCGGACCGTCCGGCTTCCAGGCGGGACCACTGGGCGGTGGGACGCCCGTTGGTACGTAGATGGGACATCACGGGCGACTGTGGCCAGCCGGCGGGCGAGTTCTCCCAGGTCTCCTGCCGGCCGTAGACGGTTAGGTCGAGCAGTCCGTAGCTGTAGTCCATCGCCTCGACGCCGCGGAGCGTGGTCCAGTAGGTCTCGAAGACTCTGTCGCCGTTGCGCAGATAGCACACCACGTGCATTTTGCCGACACGGCGCCCGATCAGCAGAGCGTCGCGGGACTGTTCGGCCGAATACCAAGGCATCTCCCAGCCCATGAAGTCGCGGTAGCGGATGCTCTCCTCGTATGGCCCCTGGCAGAACGTGGCGTAGGTGACGTCGCGCGAATGCAGGTAGGAGAGCTCGCCGACCTGCGTCGTGTAGTGCGTGCACCCCTCGCATTGCTCGGCCGCGGTCCCCCCCGCGTACCACATGAAGTAGTAGGCGATGAGCTGCCGGCGGCCCTCAAACGCGTCCAGCAACGTCACTGGGCCGCGCGGACCTACCAGCGGGAGGCTCGGATCCATCTCGACCATCGGGAGCCGGCGACGCGCCGCGGCGATCGCGTCGCCCTCGCGAGTGTGCGCCTTCTCGCGGACCCGAAGGGCATCGAGCTCGGCTTGAAACATGTCCCGATCAACCACGACGGGACGCTCCACTGGGTCGGTCACATCGGCTTCTGTCGGCCTGAGCTTGTTCGGATCGTGGTTCATCGCTACCTCGATTCGCTCGTTGGTGGTCCGTGAGTAGTTGGGTGGTCAGTTGGCTTTGGGGCTCTGATTGGGGCCTCGACAAGACATCGAAGCACGAACCCTTATTTGGACATGGGTTGGGATCCGATCGGCGTAGCGCCCCGACGCGCCACCGTACCTTCAGCGGCGCCTGCGCCGCTGAGAGGCTCGTCGTGGATTGAGTGGGCCGGCGAGTAGCGCTCGGCCCGGAGGTGCGCGAACAGCTCCAGCCCCGCAGTCGGCGAGGCTGAGCGCGACCGCGCCGTTGAGCGTGACCACTGCGACTGGTTCACGCGCTCCCCCGAGGTGTGAGGACGATCATCGGGATCACGCGGTCGGTCTTGCGTGCCGCTTCGGCGAGCTGCGGGTAGTGTCCGGTCGCACTTGTGAAGAGGCGCTCGCGCTCCTCGCCCGTCGCCTCCTCGGCCACGACATCGATCGTCTCGGTGCCGACCTCGATTCGCGTGTTGGGCTGCGCGTTGAGGTTGTGGTACCAGTCGGGGTTGTTTGGCGCTCCGCCGTTCGCGGCCCAGATCAGATAGCCCAGATCGTTGGGCAGGTAGGCGACCGGGTTGACTCGGCTCACGCCGGACTTCGCGCCGGTGTGGTGGAGCAAGAGCAACGGGATCTCCTCCCACGTGCCGCCGACGCGTCCTTGGTTGGCACGGAACTCGCCGATGATCTTGGCGTTGTACTCAGTGCGTGTCTCGGACATGGGAACTCTCATCGTCTTGATGGGTGGGTGGGCGTATGTGCCGTGTCCGCAACCTGGACGTCACCAGCGCGACGGTCGTGCTGGCCCGTGACCGCCGGAGCGGCCCGGGCCAGCACTGTGGCGGGCGGTCAGGCAGCGATCAGCTCGGCGGGTACGAGCGCGGCGTTCTGGCGCTCGAGCTCCTTGGCCGCGCCCGTGCGCCAGCTCTCGGCCAGCATCTCCGAGAACGGGTCGGGGAAGATCTCCTCCTCCTCGTTCTCCAGTCCGTCGAAGATGGCTTGGGCGACCGACTCCGGAGGGGTCTTCGGGATCGGGAGGTCGCGGATCATGTCGGTGTCGATCGGACCCGGCAGGACGGCATGAACCTTGACGCCACGTCCGGCCAGGAGCGCGCGCAGCGACTGTGTTACCGAGAACGCCGCCGCCTTCGAGGCCGAATAGGCCGGCAGGATCGGCACCGCGGCGAGCGCCCCGATCGAGACGACGTTGACGATCCGTCCCCTACTCTCGGTCAGCGACGCCAGCAACGCCTGGGTCACCATCAATGGGCCGTAGACGTTGACTTCGAAGTGCTGCTCGAACGGGGCCCGATCGCTCAGGTCATCGGGCAGCGACACGCCCGCGTTGTTGATCAGGATGTCGAGCGATTCGACGCTCTCGACAGCCCGCTTGATTTGCGCCCAGTCGGTCACGTCCATGATCACGGGCGTGACACGGTCATCCGGGTGGACGATCGGCTGGCGTGACGCGGCATACACCCGCGTCGCGCCCCTCCGGAGGGCTTCATCGACCAGCGCCTGCCCGAGACCGCGGTTGGCACCGGTGATCAGGATTGTCTTGTCGGTAATTGTCATGTGTAGCTCCTTGGATCTGTGTCCTCGACGACCTGGATCGCCCTTTTGAGAACAGAGATACGAGCGCACACGCAAATCCATCGCTGCTCACGAAACTTTGCATCTGCGAGCGAGCGTTGGATTTCGTCGCCGGCTCGTATCTCAGTTGAAAACAGTCCAATCGGACAGCGAAAGGAGAACCGAGATGGGAAAGATCGTGATAAGCGAGAACGTAACGCTCGACGGAGTCGTCCAGGACCCGGCGGGCCGCGAGGGCTTCAGGCTCGGCGGCTGGGTCGGTCGTGTCGGCGACCAGGGTCGCGAGCAGGCGGCGAAGGTTCTGCTCGACGAGAACCTGGGCGCCGAGGCCTTGCTGCTGGGTCGCCGGAGCTACGAGTTCCTTGCAGCGGTATGGCCGTCGCGGGGCGGCGATTTGGCGGACAGGTTGAACAGCATGCCCAAGTACGTCGTGTCCTCGACCCTCGAGGATCCCGACTGGAACAACACGACCGTATTGAAGGGCGACGCAGTGGACGAGGTCTCGAAACTCAGGCAGGAGCTACTTGGGGAGATCCTCGTCCCGGCCAGCTTCCAGCTATGGCACGCGCTGCTGCGGCACGACCTCGTCGACGAGCTGCGCCTGATGATCTACCCGGTCGTCCTCGGGGCCGGCGAGCGCCTCTTCGGCGAGACCAGCGAGGAGAACCCCATGCGCCTCGTCGAGACCCGGACCGTCGACGACCTCGCCCGCCTCACCTATCAGCCCGTCCGCGAATGAGAGACACACGCGATCATCAACCAGCCAGGCTCGTGCATCTCGAGCTGCATACCCACGACCTGGCAGGCGCGAGCACGTTCTATCGCGAGCTGCTCGGTTGGCGGACAGAGCGCCTGCACTGTCGGTCGGGCACCTACCACGGGCTCACGCTCGGCGGCGCGCTCGACGGCGGGATCGTCGAGTGCGGTGCACGGCGGCCGATCTGGCTTCCGTATGTGGAGGTGCAGGAGATCGAGGCGATGACCGAGCGCGGGCGGGCACTTGGAGCGGCGGTGTTGCTGCAGCCACGCGAGGGGCCGGCGGGATGGCGCAGCGTGCTGGCCTCAAGCGATGGTGGCGAGATCGCGCTGTGGCAGCCGAAGGGTACCCTCGTGCGAGGGATCAGATGACCGACTCTCAGCTAATCGAGGCAGCTATCGGAGGAGATCAGGCAGCGTTCGCCGAGCTGGTGCAGCCACACCGGCGACCGCTCCACGCGCACTGCTACCGGATGCTCGGCTCCCTGCAGGATGCCGAGGATGCGGTGCAGGAGACGCTGCTGCTTGCGTGGCGGAGCCTGTCGTCGTTTCAGGGGCGAAGCTCGCTGAGAAGCTGGCTGTATTCGATCGCCACGAACGTCTCTCTGCGCGCGATCGAGCGCAGAGGTTCGCGTGTGCTGCCGATCGACTATGGCCCACCGGCGGATCCACACGAGCCGGTCGGAGCGCCGCTGCTCGAGTCGGTGTGGATGGAGCCGTATCCCGACGAGCGGCTCGGCCTCGGCGACGGCCTCGCCGGACCGGAGGCCCGCTATGAGCGGCGAGAGAGCATCGAGCTCGCGTTTGTCGCTGCGCTCCAGCTTCTACCGCCTCGCCAGAGGGCGGTGCTCATCCTCCGTGACGTTCTCGGCTTCTCTGGCGCGGAGGTCGCTGAGGCGCTCGAGACGACGCCGGCCTCGGTCTACAGCGCCCTGCAGCGCGCGCACGCGACGCTGGAAGAGCGACGTCCGAACCGCAGCCAGCAGGCGACGCTCCGCTCGCTGGGCGACGAGCAGCTGAGAGGGATCGTCCAGCGCTACGTCGAAGCCTGGGCCCGCAACGACGTGGACACGATCGTCGGGATGCTCACCGACACCGCGACGCTCGCGATGCCCCCGATCCCGAGCTGGTATCACGGGCGCGAAGCGATCGAGAGGGTGCTGCGCAGTGTGGTGTTCGACGGCGCGCGGAGCTGGCGCATGTTGCCCACCGCGGCCAACGGTCAGCTGGCAGTCGGCGCCTACGAGCTCAACAGCTCCGGCATCTACGCCCCACACGGCGTGACAGTCCTAACCCTCGAGGCGCAGCGAATCGACGAGATCATCCACTTCCGCACCCCAGCGCTGGTCGAGTCCTTCGGGCTGCCCGATCGGGCATGATCTCGCGATGGCTTCGATTCGCAAGGAGATCGTGATCGACGCGAGCGCGGAGCGCGTCTGGGACGCGGTGCGTGATTGGGGCGAGCTGCATGTGCGACTCGTGCCCGGCTTCGCGACCGATGCCCGACTGGACGGTGAGGACCGAATCGTCACGTTCTCGGGCGGCAACGTGCTGCGCGAGCGATTGGTTGAGCTCGACGATGACGCGCGCAGGCTCGTGTGGTCGGTCGTCGATCCGCCGTACACCCATCACAACGCATCGGCTCAGGTGCTCACGGAAGGAGCAGACCGCAGCCGGTTTGTGTGGATCGCCGATTTTCTCCCCAGCGAGCTCGCTGATCGCGCCGCACCTCTGATGGAGCATGCGCTTGGCGTCATCAAACGCACGCTCGAGCCCGAGCGACCGGGCCAACCCTCAACCTAGTTTTCGCGAGGACTGGCGCGAGTTGTGGCGCGAGCAGTCAGTTTATGGCTCAACCATGCGGTTTTGCGGCAGTCTTGAAAACCGGCAGGCGGGCAACCCCCGTCTCGGGAGTTCGAATCTCCCCCCTTCCGTCCCTCCCCTCCGTTTCGCCCGAATCTGAGCGGAGTTCGAAGCAACAAGCGCTCACGCTGCACGGCTCACCGTCAGTCCTGGCTTTGCTTGAGAAAGGGTCGGCAGTCGGCTCACCTGCCGGCGTAAGCTTCGAGCACCTCCACGGCCTGGGTAATCTCGGGCAGCGCAAGGCATTCGTCGCGAACTTCCGTCGCTCTGTCGCGCAGGTCCTCGTCGGCGAGCGCCTCGGCGATCGTCTCGCGCAGCTGCTCGGGCTGGCAGTCGGCCGCCTCGAGTGTCCTCGCGACTCCGAGCGCGGCGGCACGCTCAGCGTTGATCGGATGGTCCACGGCGATCGAGATGAGCACCATCGGCACGCCCGCGTACAGCGCGCCGATGATCGTGCCCAGGCCGGCGTGGCTGACCACCAGATCCGCCCGAGGGATGATCAGGGACTGGGGGACGAACGACTCGAGCGCGATGTTCTCACCCGGGTCGCCGACGCGGTCGAGGTCGATGCCGGGGCCGGTCGTGAAGATGACGCTCGCGGGTACGCCGGCGAGCGCCGCGAGTATCGCCTTGCGCAGTCGGTGCTGCTTGTTATGCACAGTGCCGAGCGTCGCGTAGATGAGCCCGTCTGATCGCCTGTCGGTGAGCCCCGGGTCAAGGCGCTCCCCCTCGGCGCGGTCCTGGGGCTCGGAGCGGAAGTGCTCGATCCGTCCGAGTCCGTCATCGCCGGCCGCCATCCAGCTCGGGGGCAGCGTGGAGAGCATCAGCTCGCCTCCCAGCGCGCTACGCGCGTCGGAGCTGACGCCCAGGCGCTCGCCCTGGGCGCGATAGCCGCTCGAGGTGTGGTTCACCGCGAGGTGGCGATCCCAGGCGCTGTCATGAAATGGCGCGCCCCACAGAGCGCACGCGACCGGGACGCCAGCCGCCCTTCCGGCGAGGCTCCCGCCGTACTCGGCTGCCTCGCGCACGAGGAGATCAGGCCGCCAATCCGCGACCAGCCCCAGCAGGTCGTCGGTCATTCGCGGAGTCCAGTGCTCCCACACGATGCGCTGGCTGAGCTCGTTCACCTGCAGTGGACCTTCCGCTGCCGCGGTTGCCATCTCCGGGAAGAAATCCACCGCGTGCTCCCAGGTGAAGTCGTGGCCCGCCGGAGAGACCGGAAAACCCAACCGCCGCACCGTCGCGCAGAAAGAGGGCGCGGTCGCGAAGCGCACCTCGTGGCCCGCATCGCGCAACGCCGACGCATACGGCAGCATCGGGTTCAGATGACCGTGGCCAGGCTGTGTCGTAAATAGTGTCCGCACGTCGCCAGCTCCTTCTCAGTGCTCGGCCGGATAGGGGGCGCGGATGTCGCCGATGCAGCTGAGCTCACGCATACAGCGCGTCGATCTCGGCGGCGTACTTCTGCGCGATCGGCTTGCGCTTGAGCTTCATCGTCGGCGTAAGCTCCTCGCCGCCCGGCAACCAGTCGTCAGGCAGGATCGTGAACTTCTTGATCTGCTCAACGCGGGCAAGGCGCGAGTTGGCGGCGTCGATCGCGTCCTGCATGGCGGCGCGCACGACGGGCTCGCCGGCCAGTTGCTCGGGTGTGCGGCCCTCGAGCCCGTGCTGGGAGGCCCATGCCGGCGCGAAGTCGCCGTCGAGCACGATCAGCGCGGTGTTGTAGGGGCGGCGGTCGCCGATCGCGACCGCCTGCCCGATCAGCGGGCTCGCGCCCTTGATCTGTGCCTCGATGTTCGCGGGCGACATGTTCTTGCCCATCGCGTTGATGATCAACTCCTTCTTGCGATCCACGATCCGCAGGTAGCCGTCGCAGTCGAGCTCGCCGATGTCGCCGGTGTGCAGCCAGCCCTCTGCGTCGATCGCCTCCGCGGTCTGCTCGGGGGCGCCACGGTAGCCGGCCATCACGACCTCGCCGCGGAGCAGCACCTCGCCGTCGTCGGCAAGGCTGATCTGCACGCCGGGAACCGGCGGTCCGACCGTCCCGAGCTTGATCTTCCCGGGCGGGTTCACGCAGCCGGCGCCGCAGCTCTCCGACATCCCCCACAGCTCGGCGACCGGGACGCCGATCGCGTGGAAGAACTCGAGCACCTCCACCGGGATCGGCGCGGCGCCGACATGGGCGGCCTCGACCCGGTCGAGGCCAAGCGCCGCCCGCAGTCCGGCGAAGATCTCCCGATCGGCGGTCGCCACCTCGGCGACGAGCGCGGCGGGAACCTCCTCCCCGCGCTGCTGCAGGCGCACCTGCTCGATCGCCGCGGCAAGCGCGCGCTCGGCGCGCTCGCGCTGCTCGGCCGGCTGCGCAACGATCCTCGCCTGCAGCCCCGCCTTGAGCTTTTCCCAGATGCGCGGGGCGGCGAAGAATCGCTGCGGACGCACCTCGGTCAGGTAGGAGGCCAGCTCGCGCGGGTCGGGGCAGCACGTGATCTGCAGGCCATGGACGATCGGCATGTAGTGGTGGGCGTTGCGCTCGGCGATGTGCGCGGCCGGCAGCCACGAGATCACGCGCGATCCCGCGCGGATCGGGGACCCGATCGCGGCCCGAACCGACGCGAGGGTCACGAGCAGGTTGCGATGGGAGATCTGCACCCCCTTCGGCGGGCCGGTGGTGCCGGAGGTGTAGATCAGCGTGAGAATGTCGTCCGCAGCGACCTGCGCCACCGCGGCGTCGACGGCGTTACGGCACTCCTCCGTGCGACCCGACCGCTCGACGTCATCGAGCGTGAGCACGCCCTCGGGCAGCGTGCCCTCGGCGGGAGGATCGATCAGGATCACATGCCGCAGAGCCGACGCGTGCTGCCCCGCGTCCAGCACGCTATGCAAATGCTCGCTCTGCACGACCGCCACCCGTGCGCTGGCGTCCGAGAGCACGAACCGGATGTGATCGGCAGCGAACGTCTGATAAATCGAGAACGGAGTCGCGCCGAGCATGACCGCCGCCAGGTCGACGACGTGGAACTCCGGACGGTTGGAGAGCATCAGCGCGACCGTGTCGCCACGTCGGACCCCGAGCTTGGCCAGCCCGCTGGCGAGATCACGCGCGCGGGCACGCCACTGCGACCAGGTGAGCGTGAGCTCGTCTGCTCGGGTGCGGATTGCGACCTGATCGGCCAGCCCGGCGCTTGTCCGGTCGAACGCCTCGCACAACGTTCGCACTTCGGGCCGGGAGTCGTCGCGATCGTCAACCGCCGTGGCGGTCGCGCCACGTTGCGGCTCGTCTGTCATTGGGGCACCTCGTGTGTGCCGTCGCAAAGCACGACCGGCAGTGTCATGAGCTGGTCGACGAACGCCGATTCGATGGCCGCGCGAGCCATCCGGCCTATATTCTCCCTGCGGGCTTGCCCGTCCTGCTTGCCCGCTGGGATTCGTAGAGCGCCTCGATCTCGTTGGCGTACTTCTGCGCGATCGGCTTGCGCTTGAGCTTCATCGTTGGCGTCAGCTCCTCGCCGTCCGGCAACCAGTCGCAGTTGAGGATCGTAAAGCGCTTGATCTGCTCGACGCGGGCGAGCGTTTGGTTGGCGCGCTCGACCGCGGCGCCGATGGCGGCGTGGAGCGCTTCGTTGTCGGCGAGCTCCGTGAGCGCGGTCTGCTCGAGGAAGTGCTCGCGCGCGAACGCGCCGGCCGCGTCGGGGTCCAGCACGAGCAGCGCGACGTTGTAGGGGCGGCGGTCGCCGATGCAGACGCACTGGCCAATCAGTGGGCTTGAGCTCTTCAGCGCCGCCTCGATGTTCGCCGGGGACATGTTCTTGCCGGCGGCGTTGATGATCAGCTCCTTCTTGCGGTCGACGATCCGCAGGTGGCCGTCCTCGTCGATCTGCGCGACGTCGCCGGTATGCAGCCAGCCGTCGGGGTCGATCGCCTCCGCGGTCTGTTCGGGGTCCAGACGGTAGCCGCGCATCGTCGTTGCGGCTCGGACAAGAAGCTCGCCGTCGTCGGCCAACCGCACCTCGATTCCGGGCAGCGGCGGGCCGACCGTGCCATGCTTGGCAGCGCCAGGCACGTTGGCTGACGCGACGCCAGAGAGCTCTGTCATCCCCCAGCCCTCGCAGATTTCCAGACCGATCGCGCCAAAGAACTCGAGCATCCGGGGCGAGGCGGGCGCCGCGCCCGAGCAGCAAAAGCTCGCCTGATCGAGCCCGATCTGCGCACGCAGCCCGCCGAGCGCGAGCTGATCGGCGCGCTCGTATTCGACCAGCAGCTGTCCGTCAGGCCCCTCGCCCTCACCGGCGATCGCCGCCTGCTCGGCCGCGACCTTGCGCTCTCCGAGCGCGATCGCGCCGTGCGTAGCTGCGCGCAACCGCCCGTCTGGCTCATTCGCGATCGCCGTTTCGAGCGCCGTTTGCAGCTTCTCCCACACGCGCGGGACCGCGATCCAGAGCGTCGGACGGACCGTTCGCAGCGCGGCGGGCAGGGAGCCGGTGTCAGCGAGGCAACTGACCTGCACGCCGTGGGTCATCCCGAGGTAGTGGCCTGTCATCCGGTCGACGATGTGCGCCGCCGGCAGATATGACAGCAGCCGATCCCCGGGTCCCGCGGGCATGACATTCGTCCACGCTCCGATCATCGCGAGCATCGACGCGTGGGTGATCTCGACTCCCTTGGGCGGCCCGGTCGTCCCAGACGTGTAGATCAGCGTCAGCACGTCCTCGGGCTCGACCGCGCGCCAGCGCGCCTGCAGGTCGATCTCGACCGCCTGAGCTTCCAGGTCCTTGAGCGCGAGCGCCCCGTCGGCGGGGCCATCGATACAGACCACGTGCTCGACGGACGTGCCCTCGCGCGCCGCGCGAACGCGATCGAGAAACTGCCGCTCACAGATGACCACCCGGTTGGCGGCGTTTGCGAACAGGTGCGTGATCTGCTCGGGTGCCGAGGTGTTGTAAATCGAGAACGGGGTCGCGCCAAGGTGCAGCGCCGCCGTGTCGCATAGGTGAAACTCGGGCCGGTTTGACAGCATCAGCGCGACCGTCTCGCCACGGGTAACGCCGAGCCCCGCGAGGCCGGCGGCGATTCGCGCGGCGCGCTCTGCATACGCGCGCCATGTGAGCTCGACCGCGCCATCCCAGCTGCGAAGCGCGCACGCGTCGGGGTGCCGAGCGACAGTCGCCTGAAACGCCTCGCACAACGTCGCGCCCTCAAACCCACGCGGGCGCTCCACGGGCGCTCCGAGGCTCTCGACCGTCATCTCGCTGCGCTCTTCTCGCGGCTGCCTTCGCCCACTGGTGCCGGTTGTGCTGCTGTGCGCTCGCGCAGCCGCACGCGCAGACCCTTGGGGACCATCGTGAAGCCGAGAACCTCGGTAACGGGAGCGCTCGAGCTGTCGAGCTCGATCTCGAAGTTATGGGCGATCATCGCCATCGCGGTCTTTGACTCCAGGAACGCGAGGTTGCGACCGGGGCAGAACCGGGGACCAGCGCCGAACGCGAGAAACGACTTCTGGTCGGGCGTGGGGAGCTCGCTTTCCAGCCAGCGCTCCGGATCGAACTCGCTCGCGCGCTCGACCCCGCTCGCGCGAAGGCCCGCGTCGCGGGTGAGCAGCCACAGCCGCGTGCCGGCGGAATGTGGGTGTCGGCGATTGTGATGTCGGCGAGCGGTTCGGCGTTGCCCACGACGGCGACGGGCTTCAGGCGCATCGACTCGCGCAGCACCGCCTCGCCGTAGCGCAGACCGGCAACATTCTCGAACTCCGCGGGAAGGCTTTGCTCGCCCAGGACCTCGCGCGCCTCATCAGCCCAACGGTCCTGGACCTCGGGCCTGCTCGCCAAAAACCAGACCGTCCACGCCATCGTGTGCGAGGTCGTGTCCTCGCCGGCGTTCAGCAGGGTGAAGGTGTTGGCGATGATCTCCTCGTCGGTGAACGTGCCATCCGCCTCCTGCGCGGCGAGCATCCCCTCCAGGAAGTTCTCCGGCGCCTCGCGCAGCTCGGGTCTTTCTGCCATCCGCCGGCGTGCCTGCTCTATGAACTCGTGCAGTGCGCGCCGGATCTCGACGAGCGAACGGTCCAGCGCGCGGTCCGCGGGCAGCCTGACCCAGCGCCAGTAAGGCACGGGCGCGCGGACCCGGTGACCGGTCATCTGAAGAACCCTCTGAATATGTCCCTGCAGCTCGTCCTCGCCCCGCTCGAGCGTGTTCAGGTCGTGCCCGAATGCCAATGCCGAGGTGACATCAACGGTATATGAGCTCAGCTCCCTGGTGATGTCGAACTCCCGTCCGTCCCGGGCGGCGTCCCGCAACCGGCGGTGCAGCCGCTCGGCACTGATGCGGACGATGTGGAAGTAGCGCTGCAGGTGGTTGGAGTTCAGCGCGTTTACAGCTAGGCGCCGCTGGCGACGCCAGTCCTCCCCCTCGGCTGAGAACACGCCGTCGCCACCCATTTCCGCGATGATCACCTTCATCTCCTGCCAACGCCGAAAACCATCCGGGCGCTCGCGCAGGATCTTGTTGATCTCATCCAGATCGCCGACCGCGACGACGCGCCGCCGACCGAGATCGAACCGGAATATCGGGCCATAGCGCTTACGCCACTCCTCGACCACCAAGTGCATGGCAACCGCACGAATTTGATGCGCGTTGCCGAGCAGCGGCAGCCTCCGAGGCCCCGGCAGGTCGGAGATCTCGCGCGGGACGGTCATTTCACCCTCCGGCACGAACCGCCGATGGTTGCCCTCGACATGCCGTTACCCCGGCTTGGTCGCGTAGGCGCCGACGACTGTCGGCCAGAACGTGACGCGCCCGACCGGTCCGGTGTCGGCACGCAGGCGCTGGGCAAGGGTGTCGATGTCGATCTCCTCCGCGGTGGTAACCCCGGTGGCGAGGATCGCCGGCAGGAGGCTGCTGGTTAGCTCGACGGTGCGGCGAATCGCCTCCTCGCCGACGCCGATCGCGACCTCGCTGTCGAGGTCGGGGTTGGGCTCAAGCCCGGCTTGCGCGAACGTCGCCGGCAGTCGCACGCCCATGTCCCATTGCGTGCCCAGCCTTATGTGCGTCGCGTGAATCCACTTGTTGAGCTGTTCAGACGCCGGCGTTGACGGCCACGACACCATACACCGCTCTGGTAGGAATGAGTCCATGTGGATAGACATCTCGGCGAACACCACAACCCCTCCCGGGCGGACGTGGCGCGCCACGTCCGCCACTGCCGCCGTCGGGTCGCCCTGGTACATCAGCACGAGCCGCCCGACCAGCGCATCGAACGGGGCGCCGGGTAGCTCGACCTCGCGAAAGTCCCCGAGCACGAACTCGACATTGACTCGACGACGACGCCGTTCGCCACCGACTTCAGGCGCATCGACTCGCGCAGCGCTGCCTCGCCGTAGGCGAACCGCGATACGAGCTCGTGATCGGTGGGGAATCGGTCCTCGCCCAGCACCTCCAGCGCCTTCTGCGCCCAGCGTGCCTGGATGTCTGGGTGCTGTGCCAGATACCAGCTCGTCCAGGCCATCGTGTGTGCGGTCGTGTCCTCTCCGGCGATCAGCAGTGTGAACGTGTTGCCGACGATTTCCTCGTCGGTGAACGTCCCATCGGCCTGCTGGGCGGCAAGCATCGCCTCCAGGAAGTTCTCGGGCGCCTCGCGCAGATCGGGCCGCTCTCTCATGCGCGCCCGGGCCTGCTCGATGAAGCCGGTGACCGCGCGGTTGAGCTCCACAAGTGAACGCTCGAGTCTGCGATCGGGCGGGAGCCGAAACCAGCGCCAGTACGGGATTGGGAAGAAGATCCTGAAGTTGAGCACGTTGAAGACCTGCTGAATGTGGTGCTGCAGCTCGTTCTGGCCACGCTCGAGCGTGTTCAGAACGTGGCCAAACGCGAGCGTCGAGGTGACATCGACGGCGTAAGAGGTGAACTCCCGCGTGAGGTCGATCGATCGACCGTCACGGGCAGCGTCTGAAAGCCGCCGCCGCAGCCGCTCGGTCGCGGTCCGGATCACGTGAAAGTGGCGGTGCAGGTGGTTGGAGTTCAGCGCGGTGACCGCGAGGCGACGCTGGCTCTTCCAGGCGTCGCCCTCGACTGAGAAGACACCGGGAAATCCCATTTCCTGGAAGCCAGCCTCGATCTCACGCCATCGCCTGTAGCCCTCGGGGCGCTCGCGCAGGACCCGGTTGATCTCATTCACGTCGCTGATAACGACCGTCAGCCGGCGGCCCACGCGGAACTTGAAGATCGGCCCGAAGCGATCGGCCCACTCCTCGACCACTAGGTGCGCCCGGTGCAGGCGCCATGTCTGGTGCAGGTTGCCCAGCAGCGGCAACCCTCGCGGCGCCGGTAGCTCGGCGATCGAGCGGGTCGCGCTCATCCCGCACCCCGCAGAATCATTCCGCGCACAACCCATCCGAGCATGACCCCGGCCGCGGCCGCCAGTACGGGCGGTGAGCCCAGCGGTCGCGGTCGGCGAGCAAGGATGCGCTCGCGTGCCCGGTCCAGCCGGCTGAGCGCGGCCAACAGCTGAAGTTCGATCATCGCCTGCTCGTCCCGATAGGTGTTTAGTGGTCTCCGTGGAGTGGTGTTGTGCTCCACGGACAGCGACACCGGCGCGTGCGGCAGCCAGACGCCGACTGCACCGACATGCGCACCGACGAAATGTCCACGTCGCGCGGACACCCGACGCTACCCCACTCTCCCGCAAAAAAATATCGGCCACCTGGCCAAACTTGAAAGGCGTCGCGGCGGATCGCGTCTTGAAGTTGAACGCTTGTGATGGGCTGGCTCAGGTGTGTTGCTCGCGAGGCGTGTACGCGCTCGCCAGCTCCAGACCGCTGGACGTGACCGCTGGGTCGGCGGCTCTGGCCGGCGTGAGCAGTACGGCCGCGATCGTGACGAGCGCGGCGATCGCCGCCATCACGAAGGCGTCGGTGAACCCGAGGGCGGCCGGGAGTCCCGGAATCCGGCCGTGGGAGCTTGAGAGGATCGCGATCGCGACCTGCGCGCCGAGCGCGGCGGCGGCCATCCGGATCACCGTGTTGAGCGCGACCGTCGCGCCGGTCCGCTCGGGCGGGGAGGCGAGAACGACGAGGTCGGTGATCGCGCCGAGCGCAAGTCCCACACCAAAGCCGAGGGGGATCATCGCCAGGGCGAGCGTCGCCGCGCTCCACGGCAACACGGCCAGCAGCGTGTAGGCGATCGCGGCGCATGCCCCGCCGATCGTCGCCTGCGCGCGGGCGCCGGTGCGGACGATCGCGCGTCCCCCGAGCAGCCCGCCGATGATCGTGGCGAGCCCGCTCGGGGCGAGCACGAGGCCGATCTGGGTCGTGCTCAGCCCGAGCCCGTAGCCGGTGATCTTCGGGTAGCCGCCGATCAGGGGCACGAGCGTGAATGAGATCAGCAGCGAAAAGCCGAGCGTGAGCATCGCCAGGTTCGCGCTCCAGATCGAGCGCGTCGCCAGTACGCGGGGATCGATCAGGGGCTGCGCGGCGGTACGCTCACGGACCCAGAACGCCACGGCGAGCAGTCCACTCGCGGCGAGCAGCGCAAGCGTTCGGGGCGAACCCCACGCCCACTGGTTGCCGCGGGAGACCGCGAGCATCACACACCCCAGTCCGCCCGCGAGCAGCGCCGCTCCCGCGAGATCGACGGCGCCCTCACCGCGGTGGCTGGACTCGCGCACCGCCAGGCGCACCGCCAGCGCCAGCGCGGCGGCGAGGGCGAACAGCAACCAGAAGATCGCCGCGACACCGACATCATCGACTAGCAGGCCCGCGAGCAACAGGCCGGCGACCGTGCCGATGCTGGCGCTCGCGACGAGCAGCCCAACGGCCGTCGGGACGCGCGCGGGGTCGATCTGCTCGCGTGCCAGCGCGAGCGCGAGGGGCGCCATCCCCGCACCCAGACCCTGAACCACCCTGCCGATGATCAACACCTGCACGGACCCTCCGAGTGCACACACCAGCGACCCGAGCGCGAAGCACCCCAGCGAGGCCAGCAGCACTCGCCGACGACCGAAGTTGTCTCCCAGCCGTCCAGCCAGCGGCGTGACGACCGCGGCCGCAATCAGAAAGCCGGTCAAAAGCCACGCCACCGCACTGGTCGAGGCGTGGTAGTGGCGCTGGATCGTGGGCAGCGCCGGCGCGACGATCGCCTGCTCGAGCCCGAAGTCGAGCGCGCCGACGGCGAGTACGACAAGCGCCCGACCGTTCCTCACCGCCGCCCTCCGTTCACTGTGTGCTTGACCCGATCCTGGAACAATTGCACGGTGTCGATCAGCGAGGGGCACAGCCTGCCGCACACGCCTTCCCTATCGCAGGAGCCGGGGAACTTCGACTCGCCCGTGCCCGCGTCACTGACGCCGCTGATCGGGCGTGAGAGCGAGCTCGCCGAGATCGCCGGGCTGCTCGCAACGACGCGACTGTTGACGCTCACCGGCGTGGGGGGCGCCGGCAAGACCCGGCTCGCTCTGGCGACCGCGCAATGCGCGAGCGAACAGGAGGAGGAGGTGTTCGTCGTGGAGCTTGCGGCGGTGGACTCGCCCGCGCGCCTCGCCCCGGCGGTGCACCAGGCCGTGCTGGCGGCCGCCGGGAACGGCTCGCTGCAGCCGGGTGGGCGCTCGGCGCTGGACGCCACGATGAGGCGGCTCACAGACCGCGACGCGCTGCTGGTGCTCGACAACTGCGAGCATCTGAGCGAGGCGAGTGCCCGCGTCGTCATCGCGCTACTCGGGGGCTGCCCGCGGTTGCGCGTGCTCGCCTCAAGCCGCCAACCGCTGGGCGTCGACGGCGAGACCGTCTGGCCGGTCCCGCCGCTGTCGCTGCCCGCAGAGGACCAAGACGATCACCTGGCGGCGGTCCGCGGGTGTGACGCGGGACGGCTGTTCCTCGACCGGGCCGCGCGCGGGCGACCGGGGTTCGCACTGACCGCGGACACGGCCAAGCATGTGGCCTTGGTCTGCCGCGAGCTCGAGGGGTTGCCGCTGGCGATCGAGCTCGCGGCTGCCCGTGCCAGTGTGCTCTCCCCGGCACAGATCGCCGCGGGTCTCGTCGATCGCATGCGCCTGCTCGGCGGCGGTCCGGCCACCAGCAGCGAGCGGCTGCGCAGCATGCGCGGGTCGCTGGACTGGAGCTACGCGCTGCTGGACGAGCGCGAGCGCGCGCTGCTGCGCAACCTGGCGATCTCCTCCGAATGGACGCTCGACGCGATCGAGGCCGTCTGCACTGTCGGCGCCGAGGAGGCGGCGGCATCGCTCGACACCCTCACCGCGCTCGCCGACAGGGGACTGGTGAGTGTCATCGACAATGGCAGCTCCGAGCTTCGCTACAGGCTGCTGGAGACCGTCCGCAGCTACGCGCTCGAGCACCTGCAGAGCACCGGCGAAGAGCGGGAGGTGCGCCGGCGGCACATGCACCATTTCCGAGTGCTCGCGGCGCTCGCCGACGAACTGCTCGAAACACCCAGCGGCCGGCGGCGGCTCGAGCGTGACGCTCCCGCGCTGCTCGCCGCGCTCGAGTTCGCGCTCAGCGACGATCCACCCAGCGGCCTCGAGATGGCCGCCGACCTGGGCCACTGGTGGCTGATCCACGAAAGCTATGAGCAGGCCCGCGGCGCCTGCGCACGCGTGCTGGCCGCCACGCCGGACGGGGACGCGCGGGCGCGAGCGCAGGTGCTGTGGGCGGCGGCGCTGTTGGCGATCCTCGACGAGGACTACCAGCAAGCGCGCAGCTACGCGGAGGAGGCCTTCCCCCTCGCTCAGGCATCGGGAGATCAGCGCACGATCGGCCGCTGGATGATCATGGCCGGCAACGCGCAACGCTCGATCGACGCGAACGCCGCCGCACAGATCGGGGCGCAGGCGGTCGAGATCCTGCGCGCGGAGGGCGACACGCACGGGCTAGCGTTCGCGCTGGCGAACCTCGCGCTGAGCGAAGGTATGCGCGACCGTTTCGACGCCGTCCGCGAGCGCTGCGATGAGTTCGTCGCGCTACCCGGCGAGAAGCCGTCGTGGCTGCTGCCGTGGATCGAGAACGCGCTCGCGTGGGCCGATATCAGCCAGGGGCAGCCGAGGTCGGCGCTCGAGCATTGCGAGCGGGCGCTGGCGCTGGAGGCGGCTCGCGTAACCCTTCCCTACTACATCGCGACCGCTCATCGTCTTCAAGCGATGACGCTGTCCGGCGAAGCCCGCCAAGCACGCGAGCAGGGACGTGCCATGCTCGATCGCACCCGGCGGGCGGGCCTCGCGATCGCCTCCGCGGCGCTGGAGCGCAGCGTCGCCGGCGCCGAGCTCGCGCTCGGTGAGCTGGACGGAGCACAGGCCCGCGGCGAGCGTGGCCTCAAGAGCCCGCACCAGTACACCGCCGCGGAATGGCGCGAGACGCTGATGCGAAGCGCGCTCGCCAGAGGCGACGCGCAAGCAGCACACGAACACGCCGCCGCGTTGCACGCGTTCGGCCAGAGCACGGGAAGCACTCGTAAGATCGCGCTCGCCGACTGGGCGCACGGCGCCGCGACGCTGCTCGATGGGGAGCTCGCCAACTCCCACGAGCGGCTGCACTCCGCGCTGGCCCGGCAGGCCGAGCAAGGGCTCACACCCGACGCGATCGACAGCCTCGAAACGCTCGGCGAGCTGGCGCTCGCATCCGACCGTGCGACGCGCGGAGCTCGGCTGATCGGCGCCGCGCAATCCGCCCGGCGAGAGCTCGGCATCGTGCGCCCATCACCACACCCAGACGGCCGCGATGCGCTACGCATCCGTTGCCGGCAGCTGCTCGGGGACGAGCGCGCCGACGCCGCTTGGGCCAGCGGTGAAGCACTCTCGCTCGCGCAAGCGATCGCCTACGCGCGACGCGCGCGCGGCCAGCGAGAACGCCCGGCGCGGGGATGGGCGAGCCTCACCCCCGTGGAGAGCGAGGTCGCGACGCTCGCCGCCGAAGGTCTCACCAACCCCGAGATCGGCGAGCGGTTGTTCATATCGCGCGGCACCGTCAAGGCTCACCTCGCACACACCTACAAAAAGCTCGGCGTTCGCAACCGCATGCAGCTCGCCGCGCTCACCCGAGAAAGAACCTGACCTGGGCCGGTTGCGGGGCCGGCTGGGGCTGAGCGGCGAGCGCAACCTCAGACGAGACATCTAGGACCCCGGTCAAGCGCCGACGCCGGCAAGGGCGGCGCGGCACTCATCGACTTCTCGTGTGATCCCGTGCGCTCCCAGGCGCGCGGCGGTGTCCTCGGCCTGGTCGAGCATCGTCTGCGCGCGGTCGCGGTCCTCGGGCCGGCCGCGCGCGATCAGCGCGCCGGCCCATGAGGCGCGGGTGCGGGCGAGGAACAAGGGAGCACCAAGGTTCCGCTCGATCTCGGCGGCGGCGGCGAAGTGCTCCTCGGCCTGCTCGTAGCGCTCCAGGATCGCGGCGAGCCTGCCGAGAGCCCAGGGGAACGATCCCAACACATGACCACCGGCGACCACGAGCTGGCCGGAGAAGGGCGCCAAGAGCTCATACAGCTCGCCCGCGCGGTCGGGGACGCGCAGACGGGAACAGGCATCGGCCCAGAGGAGCATGGCTGCCGACCACACTATGTCCCACGGCACGCTATGGAAGTCCTCGGCGAGCGCCAGCTCGCGCGCCTCGTCTTCGCGGCCGCTCTCGATCAGGGAGAGGGCCGCTGCTGCCCGCCACCCCGAGCTGTTGTCCTGCTGGCCGGCGAGCGCCAGCGACTCCTCCACGAGCTCTCCGAGCCGCCCCTGAGCGTGGCGAACGTGGAACAGCCCCACCCCGAAGTTCACCACAGCGTCGGGCTGGCCGGATGCCCTGCTGGCCTGAAACGCCTGGATCCCCCACTGCTCAGAGGCCTGAAGGTTGCCCTGAGCAAGGGCCCAGCCGACCTCACACATCAGCCATTGGTATTCGAAGAAGGGCTCTGGCACGGAGGCAGCAAGCGTCCTCATCGCCGCCAGGTCCGATTCGGCCCGTGAGCGATCTCCGATCTCCAGGGCGACGACCTCGCTTCTGACGGCCGCCCGGTAGCTCAACGATGGGTCGTCCAGGCGCCTCGCCAGCTCGACCAGCTCGTCCGTCAGCCGCTGGCGCTGTGCGAGCGTGTCCGGTGCCGCGATCGCCCACACGGCGTTGGAGAGCGTCCTGGCCAGCGCGGCCTCGTCGTCGCCGGCCCGCGCAATCTCGATCGCCTCCGCCGCCAAAGCCCGGCAGCGCGCCGGCTCACCGGCGAAGTGAAGCTCGCCGGCCAGCAGCGCCAGCACCTGCGCCCGCCGCGGGTCTTTGTCCGGGAGAATCTCTGCGGCGGCCTCGAGCGCCTGCACGCGCTCGGAGTCGACCGCGCTCAGTTGGCTGGTCCAACCCCGGTTGTTCGCGAGCGCCGCTCGGACGAGGCGGTCCGTGTCGCCGAGATCTCGGGCGAGCCCAGCGGCGTCGAGCAGCATCTGGCGATGCTCGGGGTTGCCGACCTGGCGCTGGGCCTCCCCGAGACCGATCAACAGCTCGCAGCGCTCGGAGCGATCGCCGCCGGGCGCCTGGTCGTAGAGCTCGAGCGCCTGGCGATACCAGCGCGCCGCCTCATCCGGGGCGAGCTGGCTGAGTGCGCGCTCTGCCGCTCGCCGAGCGTAGTGGATCGCCTTGGCGCTGTCGGCGCTGACGACCGCCGCGGCCCAGTGGCCGGCGAGCTCGCCGAGCCGCTCGCCGGGGTCATCCCTGCACAGCTCCTCGAGCGCCTCTGCGACCCGCTTGTGCAGCCGCGCGCGGCGAGTGGCCGTGAGGTCCTCATACAGCGTGTGCTCAACGAGCCCGTGGGTGAACGCGAAGCGCCCGGCTCGGCCTCTGTCCTCCGCTAGCAGCGACGCTGTCAGCGCCTCCTCGAGCAGGTCGAGCAGCCGCGCTTCCGGGAGATCGGTCGCCGCAAGGAGCAGCTCGAGGTCGAACTCCCGACCGATGACCGCGGCGGCACTGAGCGCTGTGCGGGCATCTGCGCCCAGGCGTTCAACGCGCCGCCCGACCACCTCACGCACGCTTTCGGGCAGGCCGAGATCGGCCAGGTCCCCCGCCAGACGCCAGCGCCCGCCGTCCCCGTACACGATCGCGCCCGACTCCGTGAGGTGCAGCAAGAGCTCACCGGCGAAGAACGGGTTGCCCGCGGTCTCACGCGTGATCTCCGCAGCGAGAGTGCGCCCGACCTCGTCCATCTCCTGCCCGGCCGCCGCTTCCATCAGCGCCACCACATCCTCCACGCCGAGGCCCGTGAGCTTCAGGCGCTGCACGCCCCGCTCGCGGCGAAGATCGGCGAGCAGCGCCGTCAGGGGATGTTCGCGCGCGAGATCGGAGTCGCGGTAGGTGCCGATAACCATGACCCTCATCGATGAGCCCGAGGCCACGACGTGACGCAGCAACGACAGCGTCGGTGAATCGGCCCAGTGCAGATCGTCGAGGATCAACAGCAGCGGCTCTCGCTCACTCGCGCCTTCGAGCAGACCCGCGACGGCGGCGTACATCAGGTAGCGCTCGGTCTCCGGATCACTCTGGCGTGGTGGCGGCAGGTCATCCGCGCGATCGCCGAGGGCCGGAGCAATGCGCGCCAGGTCGCCACCGAAGCGCTCAACGTGAGCGTCGAGAACTGACCGGGGCGCCTCTTTGACCAGATGCGAGAGCGCCTGCACCCATGGCTGATAGGGGACACCGAGATCCTCATCACAGCGCCCGAACAGGACCGTCGCGCCCTCCCCATGCACCTGCAATGCCAAGTGCGTGGACAGCCGCGTCTTACCGACTCCCGCCTCCCCGTTTATGAGCGCCACGCGCAGCGACCCGTCACGCGCCTGTCCCCACAGCTCTCCTATCCGTTCGCGCTCTGGCACTCGACCGACATAGGCAGTTGCCGGCAGCTCACGCAGCCGCTCAGGCAAGGCGATGGCACCCGAGGCCGTGGCGGGCTCCCAGGCAAGCTCAAACGCCTGCACCGGCTCTGAGATGCCCTTCAGCTCGAGCCCGCCAAGGGAATCAAAGGTATGACCATCGCGTGAGCCCGCGAGCTGGCGCACTAGGGCGTTGACCACTATCTGCCCGCCCGCTGCGAAAGCGCACAACCGCGCGGACTCCACAACAGGCTCACCGAAGTAGTCACCCTCCTCCACCGTGGTGTCACCAACGCTCACGCCGATCCGCACGCCGAGCTGCTCCTCACAGCGGCGGTTGCGCGCCTCGACAGCCTGCTGCATCTGGACAGCGCAGGCGAGTGACTGTGCGGCGCTGTCGAACACGACCATCAGCCCGTCACCCAGGTTCTTGACCTCCCGTCCGGCGCTGCGCTCGAGCGCCCCGCGCAGCAGCCCAAAGTGCTCGGTGCGCAGCTCCTCCGTGGCCTCGGGGCCGACACGATCGGCCATTGCGGTCGAACCCACCAGATCGGTCATCAGGACCGCGACCATCTCAGTGGCAGTGGAGCTCACGCGCCAATCATCCGACTTTCCGGGGACGGGCGCGATGACTGACCTTCAGGCCTCGGCGCCGACGTTGGCCTTGATCAACCGCCCGCACAGCATCCGTGCGATGGCGGCCCATCCCCTCGACATATACCCCGTAGCGAAACCGGAACAGCTCCTCGCGATCCTGCTCTGACCGCGCCCGGAAAACCTCAACAGTCATCGATCACCCCCTCGCTACCCGCTGAGCGTGGAGAGGGCGGCGCGGCAATCCGCGACTTCCCGCGTGATCCCTCCCGCCCCCAGGCGCTCGGCCGTGTCCTCGGCCTGGTCGAGCATGTGTTGTGCGCGGTCGCGGTCCTCGGGGCGGCCGCGGGCGATCAGCGCCCCAGCCCACGAGGCGCGGGTGCGGGCGAGCAGCAGCGGCGCGCCGAGCCGCTGCTCGATCTCGGCCGCGGCGGCGAAGTGCTCCTCGGCCTGTTCGTAACGCTCCAAGGCGGCTGCGAGGATGCCGAGCGCCCAGGCGATCAATCCGTACACCGAAGGAGGGGTGGCGGCGAGCTGGTCGGAGAACGGCGCCAGCAGCTCATACAGCTCCCCCGCGCGGTCGACGATCGCCAGCCGGGAGCACACCATCGCCCAGACGATCATCGCCGTGGACCACGCCTGGTCCAACGGGATGCTCTGCAGGTCCTCGGTGAGCGCCAGCTCACGCGCCTGCGCCTCGCGGCCATTCTCGATCAACGCGAGCGCCACGCCCGCGCGGTAAGCCGGGAGGCCTTCCTCTTCGCTGGCGGACTGCATCACCTGGTCGACCAGCTCCCCGAACCTCGCCTGAAAGTAGCGCAAGGTGAACAGCTGCACGCCGAAGGCCATCGCGGCATCTGGTTCGCCGGCCGCCGCGCCGGCCGTGGCCGCCTGGATCGCCAACTGCTCGGACGCCTCGATGTCGCCCTGCACGAGACTCCAGGTCGCCTCGTCTACCAGCACACCCCAGCTGGTGGTCAGCTGGGGCATCGACGCGGCCAGGGCTCGCAACGTCAGCAGGCTGGACTCGATCTGCGGGCGATCCCCGGACTCAAGGCCGGTGCCAAAGCGCCAGGCAGCCGCGAAGTGGCTCAGCCGCGGGTCGTTCAGGCGCTGGGTGAGGTCGAACAGCTCGCCGAGCAGCAGCCGGCGCTGCGCGAGGGTGTCCGGCGCCGCGATCGCCCAGCTGACATAGGCGAGCGTATGGGCCAGCGCGGCCGCATCGCCCGCGGCCCGGGCCAGCTCGATCGCTTCGGCGGCCAGCGCCCGGCAGCGGTCGGGCTCCCCGGCGTAGTGAAGCTCGCAGGACAGCAGGGCAAGGACCTGCGCGCGCCGCGGATCGCCATCCGGGAGGGCAAGCGCTGCGGTTTCTTGCATGTCTACCCGCTCGTTGTCCACGGCGCCCAAACGACTCGTCAGTCCTCGCGTGTTGGCCAGCACGGCGCGGGCGAGCCGGTCGACGTCATCCAGTTCCCGGGCGAGCGCAGCCGCGTCGAGCAGCGTCTGGCGAAACTCCGGGTTACCGGCCTGACGCTGGGCCTCCCCCAAGCCGATCAACAGATCGCAGCGCTCGCAGCGATCGCCGCCGGGAGCCTGGTCGTGGAGCTCGAGCGTCTGGCGATACCAGCGCTCCGCCTCGTCCGGCGCGAGCTGATCGAGCGCGCGCTCCGCCGCCAGCCGCGCGTAGTAGATCGCCTTGGCGCTATCCGCGCTCACGACTGCCGCGGCCCAGTGGCCCGCCAGCTCGCCCAGCCGCTCCCCGGGCTCACCCCCGCACAGCTCCTCCAGGGCCACCGCGACCCGCTTGTGCATCCGGGCGCGGCGGGCACGCCCGAGATCCTCATACAGCGTGTGCTCGACCAGCCCATGGGCGAACACGAAGCGCTCCGCACGCTCCGAGCTCTCCTGCAGCAGCGACGCCGCGACCGCCTCATCGAGCAGGTCCAGCAGCCGATCCTCGGGAAACTCGACGACGGCCAGCAACAGATCGAGGTCGAACTCGCGGCCGATGACCGCGGCCGCGCTCAGCGCCGTGCGTGCGTCTGAACCGAGGCGCTCGACGCGCTGCCCGATCACCTCGCGCACACTCTGGGGCAGGCCCAGCTCGGCCAGCTCCCCCACCAGGCGCCAGCGCCCGTCGTCCTCTTGCACGATCGCGCCGGACTCCGTCAAATGGCGCAACACCTCACCGGTAAAGAACGGGTTGCCGGCCGTCTCGCGCGCGATCTCCACCGCGAGCGCCCGCCCATCCTGATCGAGCTCGTGACCCGCGGCGGCCTCCATCAGCGCCAGCACATCACCCGTATCCAGACCGGTGAGCTTGATTCGCTCCACCCCCTGCTCGCGGTGAAGAGCGGCCAGCAGCGCCGTCAGCGGATGCTCGCGCGAGAGATCGGAGTCACGATAGGTCCCCACCACCATCACCGGAATCGAGGAACCTGAGGTCACAACGTGGCGCAGCAGCGACAACGTCGGCGCGTCGGCCCAGTGCAGATCGTCGAGGATCAGCACGACCGGCTCCCGCTCGCCCGCCCCCTCCAGCAGACCAGCGACCGCCGCATACATGAGGTAGCGCTCGGTCTCCGGATCGCTCTGGCGCGGGGCGGGCAGCTCGGACACGCGATCGCGCAGGGCGGGCGCGAGGCGAGCGAGGTCCCCGCCGAAACGCTCGACGTGAGCGTCGAGCACCGGCTGGGGGATCTCCTTGACGAGGTGTCCGAGCGCCTGCGTCCACGGCTGGTAGGGCACGCCGAGGTCCTCATCACAACGCCCGTACAGCACGGTCGCGCCCTCACCGTGCGCGTCCAGCGCGATATGGATGGACAGGCGTGTCTTGCCGACGCCCGCCTCCCCACCGATCAGCGCGAGGCGCAGCGAGCCCTCGCGCGCCTGTCCCCAGAGCTCCGTCAGCCGCTCTCTCTCCGCCATCCTGCCCACATAGGCGGTGGCGGGCAGCCCGCGCAGGCGCTCGGGCAACGCGATCCCCACCACCGGCGCCGGCTCCCACTCGAGCTCGAACGCCTGAACCGGCTCGGAGATCCCCTTAAGCTCGAGGCCACCAAGCGACTTGAAGCGGTGACCGTCGCGTGAGCCCGCGAGCCGATGAACCAGGTCATTAACGAGGATCTGGCCGCCCTGCGCGCGGGCGCACAGCCGCGCGGACTCGACGACCGGCTCGCCGAAATAGTCGCCTTCCTCCGTGGTGGCGTCGCCGACACTCACGCCGATCCGCACGCCCAGGTGCTCCTCGGCGCGACGGTTGCGCGCCTCGACGGCCTGCTGCATCCGGGCCGCGCACGCGAGCGATTGAGCCGCACCGTCGAACACCACCATCAGCCCATCGCCGAGGTTCTTCACCTCCCGGCCGCCCGTGCGCTCAAGCGCACCGCGCAGCAGCCCGAAGTGCTCTGTCCGCAACTCCTCCGCAGCCTCCGGGCCGACGCGGTCGGCGATCGCGGTCGAACCCACCAGATCGGTCATCAAGACCGACACCGTCTCCGTAGCAGTAGAGCTCACCCGTCAATCATCCAACTTTCGCAACTACCCGGTTTTCTTGCGTAGGCGCCGCAAATCCGACGTCTCAGCCCAGGCGCTGACAAGCAGGTGCTCGACACCAAGCCGCGCCAGCAGCATCGACGCGGTAAGGCCCGCCCCACCGCCGCCGACGATCAAAACGGGCGTCTGCTCACTGCTCATGAAGTTCCCCCCAAACAGCCCTCTGTCTGCGCTGTCTGTTTGTTCTCCTGTGCGCCCATGCTGGGCCTCCCTGCGTCGATGTGGCTTCTCGTGATCGTTGTGTTTGGCTGAGCCTCACCGGCTGATCGGGCCGAGCCGCACCGGCAGCGTCTTGAGCTGGTTGACGAATAGCGACTCCACCATCGTGGGGGCGCCAGCCATCTCCATCGTGGGATAGCGCGCGAGCGTCTCCTCGAACAGGATCCGCAGCTCAAGGCGCGCGAGCGCGGTACCCAGGCAGAAGTGCCGGCCGCCCGCGCCGAACGCCTGATGCTCCGCCCTGTTCCTTACGACGCCCCGCTCGACGCCGTCCGGGTTCAGATCGGGGTCGCTGACCGCAAGCGTCGCGTTTATCAGCCGCGCCCAGGCCTGATCGTCCTCGGGCGCGATGCCCATGAAGCTGCCGATCACGCGCGAGACCACCGGCTGGGCGACGCCTGTGACCAGATCGCACGTCTGTCGGCCGTCGAGCCGGTCGAGGACCTGCTCGTTCGGCGCGCCGTCCCGCCACAGCTCGCGCTCGCCGACGAGCACGTTCTGCAGATCGCTGTCAACCGACGCCATGTGAGGCCTCCTGTGAAGTAGTGAGCATGTTGGCTGCCGTGCGGTGTGCGAGCGACATGATCGAGATCATCGGGTTCACCCCAGGCGCGGTCGGAAACGCCGAGCCGTCGCCGATCCACACGCCCTTGGTGTCGTGCAGCTCGCCGCGTCCGTCGGCGACCGACTCCGCCGGGTCTGAGCCCATCCGGCACGACCCCATCTGGTGCGCGGTGAACACCGCGATGTCGTTGGCCTGCAGCGAGCCCTGCTCGATCGCGGCCAGGAACGCATCGAAGTCATCGCCCTCGCGCCAGATCAGCGGCTGCTGGTAGAAGGTGAGTATCTCCTTCGCGCCGGCTGCCCGTTGGAGCTTTGCCAGCTCGACCATCGCCCTTGCGAACATGCGCGCGTCGATCGGATCGCCGAGCGACCAGCGCGTGAGGGCGCGCCCGTGCTCGTCCAGGACGACCTCGCCCTCGCCGTGGTCGCGGGCGACCGAGATAAACGGCGCCAAGTGCTTGAACGTGCGCGCGAGCAGCTCCTTGTGATTAAAGCCGTCCTGCCAGGGCATTGACATCGCCTGAATCGCCGGCGAGGCGCCCACGGCCTCGATCAGGAAGCCGTGCTCGCCCTCGCAGTCGTTGAACTGGTCAGACAGCGCTGACTGGAGTTGCCCGATCCAGCCCTCGATCGGCTGCTCATAGACGCCCGCGACGATCGACGCCGGGTGCAGCCGCAGGTGCTTGCCGGCCGCCGGACCGCCGATGCCCGAGCGCAGCAACAGCGCCGGGGACTCGATCGAGCCGCACGCCACCACGACGGTGGGCGCGTTCACCGTCAAGGTCGTGGTGGAGCCATCCTCGTGCGTCACGGTCGCCTGCACGCCCGTGGCGCGGCCGTCCTGCACAAGGATCCGCTCGGCGCGGGCGCCGACGACGAAGCGTGCGCCCGCGTCGGCGGCATCCTGCAGGAACGTCTTCATCGTCGACTGCTTGCAGCCCTTCTGACAGCCGCTGAAGCAGTAGCCGCAGACGCTCGGGTCCTCGCACGAGACATCCGTGTTGCGGGTCAGCGCCCGGTGCGGATAGCCGAGCTTCTCGCATGCCTCGATCAGCTTTTTGTGCGTGCGGTTGTGCGAGGTCGCGGTGTCGTTGACCGACAGCCGCTCCCAGATCGCGTCGATGTGTGCGTCGTAGTCGGGCTGGTCGATCCCCTCGATGCCCATCGCCGCCCACTCGCGGCGAATGTGCTCGGGGGTGCGGATGCAGTTCATGTAGTTGACGACCGTGCCGCCCCCGAGCGTGGAGCCGGCGAGGATCCCGATCGAGCCATCCTCGGAAGCGAGAAGGCCGCCTCCCAGATAGAGCTCGAGCATGCCCGGAAGCTCGAGCTGCTTGAAGTCGGACTCGTTGCGGTACTGCCCCATCTCGAGCACCACCGCAGACCTGCCAGCCCTCTGCAACTCGGAGGCGATCACACTCCCGCCCGCTCCCGAGCCCACGACGCAGACATCGCACGCAAGCGTCGCCAACTCACCCGACACCTGCTCCAGCGGGATCGTCTTCGGCGCCTGCTGTAGCGAGGGCGGGGCGGAGAGCGGACCCGGGTATCCGATCGCGTCCCAGTTCGGGTTGTGCCCGGACTCGTCGGGCAGACCGTAGAAGAACATGAACGTGAGCCCCCGCAACTGGCGCACGCCGAGCTTCGCCGCGGGGCTCGAGGCGGCGATCTGATGCAGAAGCTCGGTCCGCGCCTGGAGCGCCATGCTCGCGAAGCCCTGCTCGGCAAACGCGTCGAGCAGCTGGCCGAGAGCCTCTATCTCCTGCGGCAGCATCGACCGGGCGAGCAGCCCCTCGATCTGTCCCGGGACGCCGAGGTCCGACGCGGACCGCGCGTAGAAGTCGCGCAGCACCAGCCCATCGCCATCGCCATCGACTTCGATCGACGGCGCAAATGTGTCGCAGACCGCCCCGAGCGTACGCCGCCGTGTGTCGCTCAGCACACCAACAGCCACAGCCATCCCATCATCTCCTCACTCGGGTTCCAAACGATGCGCCGCTGCACATCGTTTCCAGCTATGACGCGGCAGCGGCCTGCGGGGGCGGCGCCTTGTAGATCAATTGCAGTTGCAGGTAGGCGGCAAGGCCCTCGGGGCCGAGCTCGCGTCCGATGCCGCTCGCCTTCACGCCACCGAACGGCGCCGCGGGATCGAGCGTGTAGTGGTTGATGCCGATGCTGCCGGTCTGGACGCGCTCGGCGACCTGCTCGCCACGCTCGGGATCGCTCGTCCAGACGCTGCCGCCGAGCCCGAAGTCGGAGTCGTTGGCGAGCGCGACCGCCTGGTCCACGCCGTCGTAGGGAATCACGGCGAGCACCGGGCCGAAGATCTCCTCGCGCGCGATCGTGTAGCTGTTCTCGACGTCGGCGAAGATCGTCGGCTCCACGAACCAGCCGCAATCGCGCTCAGCCGGGCGACTACCGCCGATGACCACGCGCGCGCCCTGCGCGCGGCCCTGCTCGATGTAGCCCTCGACGCGCTCGCGCTGGCGTGCGCTGGCCACAGGGCCGATCTGGGTCGTGGGCTCCAGCGAATCGCCGACCTGCAGCGCACCCGCGAGGCCGGCGAGCACGTCCACGACATCGTCATAGCGCGAGCGCGGAGCCAGCACGCGGGTGCTGAGCGCGCACATCTGCCCGTTGTTGAGCAGGGTCGCCGCGAACAGCGCCTCGACGGCGCTTGTGAGATCGGCGTCGTCGAGCACGATCGCGGCGGACTTGCCGCCGAGCTCGAGCGTGACCGGCCGCAGCAGCTCGCCGCAGCGCGTGGCGACCAGACGGCCCGAGGCGCTCGAGCCGGTGAACGCAATCTTGTCGATCAGCGGATGCTCGACCAGGTACGCGCCGAGCTCGCGGCCGCCCGGGACGATGTTGACGACGCCCGCCGGCAGTTCGGCCTCGGTGATCGCCTCGGCCAGCAGCAGGCTGTCGAGCACGGTCTCGGGGCTCGGCTTGATCACGATCGTGCAACCCGCCGCCAGCGCCGGCGCCAGCTTGAACATGCTCAGGCACTGCGGAAAGTTCCACGGCACGATCGCACCGACGACGCCGACCGGCTTTGACAGCACGCGGATCTTGCCGCCGAGCAGACCGTCGCGCGTCTCCTCCAGCGGGCTCTGGCGGATCAGGCCGGCGTAGTAGCGGGCCAGCACCGCGGGGACGACCGCCTCCGTCTCCATCGCGATTGCGATCGGCATGCCGTTCTGGATCGACACGCGGCGCGCGATCTCCTCACCCCGAGCTTCAAGCGCAGAGGCCAGCCGCTCGAGCGCCCGCGCGCGATCCTCGACGCTCCAGGACGACCAGCCCGCCGGGTCCTCGAAAGCCCGGCGCGCCGCGGCGGCGGCGGCGTCGATGTCTGCGGCCGTGCCCTCCGGCACCGATCCGGCGGGCTCCTCGGTGCTCGCCGCGATTGCACTGATGCGCGCCGAGCCTCCTGGCGCGACCCACTCGCCCCCGATGAAGAGCTCGTCGCTGTCGATCATCGTCTGTGTGCTCATCCGCAGTCACTCCTGTCGTCGTGGAGGCAGCGTCTGCAAACAGAACATCAAACCACATCATCCGCCTCCCGTCTCAGCTGCCACGCGCGTCCCGCGCTCACCCATGCCGGCCGGCACAGGAAAACTGCCAGGTGCGCGCTCCCGCAGACGCACGCGCAGCCCTCGGGGCATCATCGCGAAGTTGAACGTCTCTGTGACCGGCCCATGGGTACTGTCCAGCTCGATCTCGAAATTGCGGGCGATCGTCGCGAGCGCCGCCTTCGCCTCGAGGAACGCGAGGTTGCGCCCAGGGCAGAACCGCGGACCGGCGCCGAAGACGAGCGACTTTCGAGCACGAGCCTCATCGTCGTCGAGCCATCGCTGCGGGTCGAACTCGCCCGCCGGCTCATCCCCAAACCCAGCTTGGCGCAGCAGCAGCAGCAGACGTGTCCCCGCGGGAATGCGCGTGTCGCAGATCGTCGTGTCGGCGAGCGGTTCGAGCGCCAGCAGCGGGCCGACTGTCTTCAGACGCATCGACTCCCTGAGCACAGCCTCGGTGTACTGCAAACCATTGACCGTGTCGTAATCGACGGGAAATCGGTGCTCACCGAGGAGCGCATGCGCCTCCGCTGCCAAGCGTGTTTGCACATCGGGACTCGACGCGAGCAGCCAGATCGTCCAACCGAGGGTATGCGCTGTGGTGTCCTCGCCGGCGGTGAGGATCGTCAGCGCGTTGCTGACGATCTCTTCGTCGGTGAAGCTGCCGTCGGCCTGTTGCGCCGCGAGCATCGCCTCCAGCAGATTCTCCGGCTGATCTGAAAGCTCTGGCCTGCGCGCGATCCGCTCCCGCGCCTGCTCGACGAAGGCTCCGACCGCGCCCCGCAGCTCCACGATCGAACGATCGAGCGCGCGATCGGAGGGGAGACGAACCCAACGCCAGTACGGCACCGGCGCGGCGAGACGGCGCGCCGTCATCCGAAAGACCCGCTGGATATGGCCCTGCAGCTCGGCCTCGCCTTGCTCCAGCGTGTTCAGGTCGTGCCCGAACGCCAACCACGAGATCGTGTCCAGAGTGTAGGAGGTGAGCTCATCTGAGATGTCGAGGACACGTCCCGCGCGCGCCGCGTCCGTCAGCCGCCGGTGAAGCCGCTCGGTCGTCGTGCGCACGACGTCGAAGTAGCGGTGCAGGTGGTTGGTGTTCAGCGCGGTGATGACCAGACGGCGCTGACGCTTCCAGTCTTCGCCCTCGGCGACGAACACCCCGGCTGGGCTCATCCCCCCGGGGCCCATCTCCCTGACGACGATCTCCTGTTCTGACCAGCGCCGGAAGCCCTCCGGACGCTCGCGCAGGATCCGGTGGATCTCCTCGGAGTCGCTGATCCCGATGATGCGCCGCCGACCGATGTCGACACGGATGATCGGACCGTAGCGCCGAGCCCACCCTTCCGCGGTCAGATGCAAGCGAGAAGTGCGGGCCAGCTGGTGCGCGTTGCCGATCAGCGGCAGCCGGCGTGGCCCTGGCAGATCGGCGATCGAGCGCAGCGCGCGGCTTCCATTACCCGGCGCCGTGCGTCCCGCGCCGTCCACAGCGACCTCGTCCGCAGAAGGCACACTCATAGAGCATGGGACCCTAACCGGCTCGGGGCGCAGAAAACATCGGCCACCTGGCCATAATTGACGGCGTTTCTGGAAGGATTTGCAGGCATGGTGACCGTGGGGCCGCTGATCGGCCGCGAGTCAGAGCTCACCGAGCTGGAAGGGATGCTCGACCGCACCCGGCTTCTGACCGTGACGGGCGCGGGCGGATGCGGCAAGACACGCCTGGTGCTGGAGCTGGCCGCCCGCGTCGCATCGAGCCACGATGCTCCCGCGTGCACGACCGTCCCGCTTGCCGGCATCGCAAGCGAGGATCAGCTCGTCGATGCGCTGCTGCGAGCCCTTGGTGCTCGCGAGCGTTTCGGAAGCTCCCCCAGACGGGTGCTGCTCGACCGCGTCGCCTCCCATCGTCTGCTGCTGGTCCTCGACAACTGCGAGCACATCGTGGCCGAGGTCGGGCGACTGGCGGGCGAGCTGCTGGGTGCCGCGCCGGACGTTCGGCTGCTGGCAACGAGCAGGGAGCCGCTGGGGATCGACTCCGAGCGGGTGTTTCGGCTCAACCCGTTGAGCCTGCCCGCGGCCGGCGGCGGTCTCAGCGCTGTCGTGCGCTCGGATGCGGGGCGCCTGTTTGTCGATCGCGCAACGCGAAGCAACCCGGGATTCGGGCTGACGCCGAGCTCCGCGCGGACAGTGACAGAGATATGTCGCGAGCTCGACGGTCTGCCGCTCGCGATCGTGCTCGCGGCCGCGCGCCTGGACACGTTCTCTGTCCGGCAGATCGCAGACGGCCTGTCACGGGACGGGCGCCTGGCCGCGGCGCGCGGCGAGGACGATCTCTCACAACACGCCTCCCTGCGGGCGTCGCTCGATTGGAGCTGCCGGCTGCTCGACGAACAGGAGCGGATGCTGCTGCGACGCCTGTCGGTGTTCCGCGGCGGCTTCACGGCGAGCGCCGCGAGCGCGGTCGCGGCCCCCGAGCTGAGCGAGAGGCGCGTACGCGAGCTCCTGGAGGCATTGGCGGGAAAGGGGCTGATAATGCCCGTGCCCGTGCCCGTGCCCGTGCCCGCGCACGGGCTTGAGCGTTGGGCGTTTCTGCAGACCGTCGCCGAGTATGCGACCGACCAGCTCGCGCGGGAGGGAGAGCAGGAGCAGATCGCGGACCGTCACCTAGCCCACTTCCTGGCATACGCGGCGCACGCCGGCACGCTGCTGGCCGAGGCGCACGGGCACGAGCGGATCGAGCAGGAGACGCCGAACCTGCGGGCCACACTGGATCGCGCGCTCGAGCACGATCCGGGCGGCGCGCTGCAGATCGCCGCCTCGCTGATGCGCCACTGGATCCTGGCCGAGCACTACCAGGAAGCGCGCTCCACCTCCGCCGCGGTGCTGGCGAGCGTAGACGGGGACGGGGACGGGGATGCGGCGGCGCGTGCGGTGGTGCACTGCGGCGCGGGCCTGGTCGGGATGCTGAGCGAGGACTACTCAGGCGCGATCGAGAGCACCCGGGCCGGCCTGCAGCTGCTCGGCGAGGTGCAGGAGGCTGGTGCGCAGTCAGCCTGCCTGGGGTTCTCCTCGATGGTGTTGATCCAGACCGGACTCGATCTGGATGAGGGCCTGCGCAACGCCGAGCGCGCCGTGGAGTCGCAGCGATCGATCGATGATCCGCTGGGGCTCGCGTTCGCGCTGGTCAACCTCGCGGTGGCCGCCATGCTGTGCGAGCGCTTCGATCTGCTCGACACCTCCTACGGCGAGTTCCTCACTATCCCGCGAGCGTGCGAGCACGCCCGGCTGCGCACGTGGGCCGAGCAGGCGGCCGCGTGGGCACAGGTCACCACGGGCTCGCCCGAGCGCGCGCTGGAGCACGCCGATCGTGGCCTGGCGCTGGAGGGCGAGTGGCCCTCGATGACGCACTTCCAGGTCCTCAGTTTTCGCATCCACGCGCTCGCAAGGCTCGGGCGCACCGATCAGGCGGTGCGTGAGGGAACAGATGCAATGCGCCGCGCGCAGGAGTCCGGCGCGTTGCAGGCAATCCCCGCGATCGAGCTGGCGCTGATGGTCGCGGAGCTCATGCACGGAGATTCAGACGCGGCCGAGATCCGGGCACGCCGGCTGCTCGAGATGCCGCACCTGCACACGCTCGCGCTCGCGCGGGAGACGCTCGCCCGTATCGCGCTCATCCGACATGACGCCGGCGAGGCGGAAACGCACGCAGACGAGCTGCAGGCGATCGCGGCACGGTCCGGCAATCCCCGCCACCGCGCGCTCGCGCAATACATCAGGGGATGCGCCGCGATCCAGGTCGACGCGACCTGCGAGGGGCGGGACCTGCTGCACGCGGCCCTCGAGACATATGCCGAGCTCGACCTGGAGCGTGAAGCGGCGGATGTGCTCGACGAGCTCGCGCTGCTCGCCGCGCACGCGGGCGAGGTCCAGCGCGCCGCCCGGCTCGCCGCGGCCGCGGCAGCAGCGCGCGCACGACTTGGCTGTGCGCCCTGGCCAGAGACCCGCGAGCGGCTCAACGCCGCCTGCGCCAAGCTCACCGCCGGCGGCCAGGACGGCGGTTGGCAGGCGGCCTGGGAGCAGGGCCAAGCGCTCCCGCTCACCGACGCGATCGCCTACGCGCGTCGCAGTCGAGGACGACGCGACCGTCCACCGGTGGGCTGGGCAAGCCTCACCCCGGTCCAGTTCGAGGTCGCCCGGCTGGCCGGGAGCGGCATTTCCAACCCCGAAATCGCCGCGCGACTGTTCATTGCGCGCGGCACCGTCAAGATGCACCTCTCAAACGCCTACCGCAAGCTCGGCGTCGCCAACCGCACGGAGCTGGCCGCGGCGATCACAACGCGTACCTTCGACCCACCCGCATCCACCATCCAGGCCGTCAGATCCTCACGAGTTCCCTGACCGCCACACCCCAGCGCTCCACGGAGTGCTTTAGGAGTCACGACTTTATAATCGCTCGGTGTGACGGGTTCACGGTGTAGTTCCAGTCGCCGTGGAAGGTGTGTCGCTCTAATTTTACGGTGGCGAGTTCGGTGTCGCTGACTTTGATTTTGGTGGGGTATTCGTTCTCGTCGAGGTGGGCGTAGACCTTCAGGCCGGTGCTTGTGGTCGTTGCGCTGATCAGGTTGATGACGGCTTGGTAGCTGGTGAGGGGCTTGCCGCGCCAGTTGATGTTGATGTAGCTGAACAGGCGATGCTCGATTCGGTTCCACTTCGAGGTCCCGGGCGGGTAATGCAGCACCCGGATCGGGATCCCGATCTTCTCGGCGAGCCGGCCGAGCTCGAGCCTCCACAGCCGTCCGCGGGGACTGTTGGAGTCGCCCGAGTCGGCGGTGATCGTGAGGATCTCCGCGTTCGGGTAACGCGCTCGCCCGAGGTGCTCCCACCAAGCATACGGGGTTGCCTTCCCCCGCGCGTGACTGGGGATCGAGGACGGGGTGGTTCGCTGTCCCCAACTCCCCGCTCGCTGCCAACCCTCAAGTACCGTTTCGCAAGGACTGGCGCGAGTTGTGGCGCGAGCAGTCAGTTTTTGGCTCAACCATGCGATTTTGCGTTAGGAGTCACGCCAAAACAACTGGTGGCATCGAGGGCACCGCTCGCCCGGGAATGCTGGGGCTTCTGGATCTTGATGGCATCAGTTATCAAGACGGGAGTCCTTAGTCTTGAAAACCGGCAGGCGGGCGAACCCCGTCTCGGGGGTTCGAATCCCCCCCTTCCGTAAGGGCCTGGAGCTGACTCGCGCCAGCTGAATTGTGTCAGGACTGGCGCGAGTTTGGCGCGAGCAGTGGAAAGCCCCGAGGATGTGGGAACGTGACGAACTCGAGGAGGAAAGCCGTGGGAGCAGGACGACACAATGTGATTCCGGCTCCGTACAGACTGCGCGATACATCAAACCTCATCGCGGATCACTAGCGAGGCGAGACAGCGGGGATGCCATCGATGCCCACGTAGCCGCGATCGCTGCGCGCGGGCTCGAGCCCGACGAGCGCGAGACGTATTCCAACGGGGTACGCAAGGCGCTCTACCGCGACCCCGACGGCAACGAGCTGGGGTTCGGCGGCGCGCCACTCGACACCGGTTCATAGGTCGGACGGCGAAAGCCGACGGGACGCCAGTCCGATCGGCACCAGGCCGTCCTGCGGCATGAAACTTCCCCTTGACTTGAAGTGTGGTTCAACCTCGATGATCCACTCCCGTGCACGCGAGGTCCCCGCCTTCGACGCGCCGTTCGACAAGATCCTGGCCGTCAACGCGCTGCTGTTCTGGAAGAGCCCGACTCGCGCCTTGAGGCGCTCCGTCAGCTGCTGCGCCCCGGCGGCCTGATCGCCATCGCCCACCAGCCGCGCGGCCCAGGGGCGAGCGACGAGACGTCGGCAACAAAGGGCCCGGAGTCACCCGGATACCCTGGAGCTGGCAAGGTTTCCGGGCGACGCCCAAACCGAAGGAGGACGGTGATGCGGAAGCTGATCTACTCGATGACTGTGTCGCTGGATGGTTACATCGCTTCGCCGGATGGCGCGATCGACTGGTCGGTGCCCGACGATGAGTTGTTTCGGTTACACACCCACGCTGCCGTCCGGCGGCGTGATCGGTGGCCGCGATGCGGTCCTTGAGCAGTAGGATGGAGCGATGGGAAGGCAGGCAGGCGTCGTGCTTTATGTGCTCACGCTGGTAGCCGTCGTGGTCGGCGTGGACGTCTTGTTCTTCAGGCATCGGCTCTTGGAGCGCCTGATGGTCAACGTCGGGATTGTCCTAGTGTTCGGGGCGTTCTATTTGAGGTTCCTGAAGTGAGCATGAGCGCAGCTTCGCCCGGCGGAAGCGGTCGTCTGACGAGCCGCGGCTGGCGCGATCGAGCCTCGTCCGATGCAGCGTAAACGCCACCCTGTGTCGAGCGCTCGCTGTGATGCGCAAGCAGAAGCGAGTTGGCCGCGCAGTGTGGGATCCCGTGGAGGACGGCCCACCCACTTCGCCCTTCGACGCGAGCTCGGGCAGACCCGCACTCTGCGTGGCCTCGCGGCGGACGTCACTCAGGAAAAATCCGAGGCGGTGTCGATTTCGTCCGACCTCGTTCGACGTGCGGGTAGTAACCACCCCATCCACCATAAGGAGGCACCAATGCGTTTCATGGTTCTGGTCCCCGGGAGCCGCGAGTCTGAGGCGGGCGAGATGCCCAGCACCGAGATCCTGGGGGCAATGACGAAGTACAACGAGGAGCTGGTCAAGTCAGGCGTGATGCTGGCCGGCGAGGGTCTGCACCCGACCTCCAGGGGCGCAAGGATCCGCTTCAACGGCAGTGAGCGCACCGTTATCGACGGTCCGTTCACCGAGGCCAAGGAGATCGTCGCGGGCTACTGGGTCTGGGAGTGCTCCTCGCGCGATGAGGCGATCGAGTGGCTCAAGCGAGCGCCGTTCGACGGCGGTGTCGAGATCGAGCTTCGCGAGATCTTCGAGGCCGAGGACTTCGGTGAGCGGCTGACGCCGGAGCTGCGCGAGGCCAACGAGCGGCTGCGCGAGCGCGCCACCCAGAATTAGGCTCTCGTGAGCCCGTCGGTCACCCATCGTGCGATCGACGCCGTCTGGCGGATCGAGTCAGCCCGGCTGATAGCCGGGCTGACTCGCATCGTGCGCGACGTGGCGGTGGCCGAGGACCTGGCCCAGGACGCGCTTGTCGCCGCGCTCGAGCAATGGCCCGCGGCGGGTATCCCTGACAAGCCGGGCGCATGGCTGATGGCCACCGCCAAGCGCCGGGGCATCGATGAGCTACGCCGGCGGGTCACGCTCGAGCGTAAGCGGGAGCTGATCGGGCGCGAGCTGGAAGTCCTCCAACAGCTCGATCGGCCCGACTTCGCCGCGCAGATCAATGACGTGCAGGATGACGTGCTGCGCCTGCTCTTCATGACGTGCCATCCGGTCTTGTCCCGGCAGGCGCGCGTGGCACTGACGCTGCGTCTGCTCGGTGGCCTGTCGACGCCAGAGATCGCGCGTGCGTTTCTCGTCTCCGAGGGCACGGTCGCGCAGCGCATCGTTCGCGCTAAGCGCACGCTTGGCGAGGCGCGCGTACCGTTTGCGGTTCCCGGTCGCGACGAGCTGACCGAGCGTCTGTCGGCGGTGCTCGAGGTGGTCTATCTGGTGTTCAACGAGGGCTATGCGGCGACCGCCGGCGAGCACTGGATCCGCCCGGCGCTGTGCGCGGACGCTCTGCGTCTGGGAAGGATCCTCGCAGCGCTGATGCCCCGCGAGGCTGAGGTGAACGGCCTGCTGGCCCTGATGGAGCTCCAGGCCTCGCGGTTGCGGGCGCGGGTCGGTCGGCACGGGGAGCCGGTGCTGCTCGCCGATCAGGACCGCGCGCGCTGGGACCATCTGCTCGTGCAGCGTGGTCTGGCCGGGCTGCGACGGGCCGAGGAGCTCAGCGGTGCGCTGGGGCCGTACACGCTGCAGGCTGCGATCGCCGCCTGCCACGCGCGGGCCCGTAGCGTCAAGGAAACCGACTGGCCGCGGATCGTTGCGCTCTACGACGCCCTGGCGGCGCTCACCGGCTCCCCGGTCGTGGAGCTCAACCGCGTGGTGGCGGTGACGATGGCCTTCGGTCCCGAGGCCGGGCTCGAGCTCGTCGATTCGCTCGCCGATGAGCCCGCGTTGCGGGGTTACCATCTGCTGCCCGGCGTGCGTGGCGACGTCCTCGTGCGTCTGGGGCGACTGGCGGAGGCCCGCGAGGAGTTCGAGCGCGCAGCCAACCTGTGCGACAACGCGCGCGAGCGCGAGCTACTGCTCTCACGCGCAATCGCTTGTTTACCACGAGGATCGCGCGCGTCTTGAGCTCGACTAACCGCTTTGAGCTGGCTACATCTGGCGCATGCGGAACGTGCTCGGCGGTCTGCGTGGAGCACGCATGGCCGGCGCGCCAATCGGGTATCCGGCGGGTAGTGTCGCCCAGAGCGGTGTAGAAGCAAACGCTCGCGAAGCCAACGAGCAAGGCCGAAGATGGAAGCGCGAATCGACATCATCACGCTCGCCGTAGCCGATCTGGAGCGGGCACTGAGCTTCTACCGAGACGGGCTTGGATTGGAGTCGCGTGGGGTGATCGGCACTGAGTTCGTCGGCGACGATGTCGAGCCGGCAGGGGCTATCGCGATGTTCGAGCTGCGGGGAGGACTGATCCTGTGTCTCTACCCCCGGACCGAGTTGGCGAAGGACGCCAAGATACCGCTCGGCCCGCCGAGGACCGGCGAGCTCAGCATCGGGCACGCGGTGGCAAGCGAAGCCGAGGTAGACGCCGTGCTCACACAGGCCCAGGCCGCCGGAGCCAAGCTCACCGACCGACCGCACGACCGTCCGTGGGGGATCTACTCCGGCTACTTTCGCGATCCCGACGGACACCTATGGGAGATCCTCTACAACCCACGGCTCGTCCGCCCGCAGGAGTAGTCGCATCGTCAAGAATCAACGACAATGTCGAGGAGGTAGGTGTTAATGGCGAGATTCGTGACCATCGGATATGGAGATCGCGCAGGGTACGACAGGACTGACCCTAAAGTCCGCGATGCGGCCCATCAACACGACGAGCGCCTACTCACGGAGGGAGCGCTGATGGGTATCGCTGGTGAGCCAGTGCAAGTGCGCAATCACGACGGGGCGGGCGTGGACACCATTGAGGGACCGTTCCTGCGGTCAGATCTTCCAATCGCAGGGTTCGCAGTGATCGAGGCCGCCACTCTCGAAGAGGCAGTCAGCCTCGCCTCGAAGACTCCTTGTGCGGTCGCACACGGTGTCGTCGAGGTGTGGCCACTGAAGTCGACGTCGTAGGGTTGGTTGCTCGACAGCCCAATACAGCCGTCTCTGTCCGAGCGCGAAGGCTCCCCAAG
Organism: uncultured Solirubrobacterales bacterium; assembly: GCA_963749285.1. Lineage (GTDB taxonomy): Bacteria > Actinomycetota > Thermoleophilia > Solirubrobacterales > Solirubrobacteraceae > Palsa-744. Next base: position 992,917 of record CAVVMD010000003.1, read on the forward strand.
TCCCACTGTCGCTTCCGCGTTCGCTGTGCTGGCGTTCACAGTCATCGGCGACCGCGCGGCGGCGATCGACGTGTTCAACGACCCCGAGCTAGTCGCCAAGCTCGACATCCGCGGAATCAGCGCCCGAGCGGCACGCTGGTAGCACCCGTAGGCTGGTGGGCGTCCGTCGCACCCAGCACGCTCGTCAAAACGACATGGACGCGCTCAAGACCGCCATCGCCATCGCCTGGATCATCTTCTGGGTTTACTGGCTCGTGTCCGCCCTTGGCGCGAAGCAGGGCAGACGCAGTGGGCGTCGGATTCCTCTGCAGGGGCTGAGCGCGCTGTCGGTGATCCTCCTCCTCCGCGTCTTCCGTGGCGGGAGCCTGACCGTCCACAGCCCAGTCCTTGGAGCGATCGGGGCGGTCGTGTTCGCAGGCGGAATCGCAGTGGCGATCTGGTCTCGCGTCGAGCTCGGTCGCAACTGGGGGATGCCGATGACCCAAAAGGCCGAGCCGGAGCTCGTCACCTCCGGCCCCTACCGATTCGTCCGCCACCCGATCTACTCGGGGCTCCTCGCCGGAATACTCGGGACCGCCCTCGTGACCAACCTGATCGGCCTGATCGTCGTCGCGATCCTCGGCGTGTACTTCTACTACAGCGCGTCCGTGGAGGAGAAGAACCTCACCACGACATTCCCAGCGGCGTATCCGGAGTACCGAAATAGCACGAAGATGCTCATCCCCTTTGTCCTCTAGCTGAAGTGAGCAGCTACTTGAACTGCTGGCAGCGCCCTCACTTGTTGACGCATCGTGATCTCATGACGACACAGAGGTCGACCGCTGAGGCGGCGAATCAGCCGATGACCATCAGGGTGTTGCCCTCCGGATCGCGCAGCCAGAGCAGCGGCGGCACCGGGTCTCCCATGCGGCTGACCTCGGCGTCGACGTCCACGCCGTCGGCCTTCAGCTGCGCGTGGTAGGCATCAATGTCATCGACGTGCAAACCGATGCCGGTCTCACGGTTGCCCGCCGGCTTGCCGTCGGGGGGCGGTGGGGCGAGCGCGATCGTCGTCTCCGCGTCGCCCGGCGCGACCTCCACCCAACGGTAGCCGTTGCCGAAGGGTATGTCGGCGCGCTTTTCAAAGCCGAGCTTGTCGACATAGAAATCGATCGCACGGTCCTGATCGGACACCGGGATGACGACCGTGTTGATCTTGTTGACATGAGGCTTGGTGCTGGGCATGACATTCTCCTTGGGTTGGATTACATCTGCTGAGACCTCTGGCTCAGCCGAAACTTATCGCTGTACAGAGCGGGGCATCACCTCTGCGATTGATTGGCCGCGATGAGTTCCGTGATCGGCCTCGGTCTCATGCTTGGAGGCTTGAAGGGAAACGTGACTTCGACGGTCAGCCCGCCGTCTGGGCGCGGTTGGGTGCTCAGCGTGGCGCGATGGGCGGCGGCGATCGCGTCGACGATCGCGAGCCCGAGCCCGTTCCCGCTGGCGTGGTTGGTGCGGGTCCCGTGAAGGCGCTGGAACGGTTGCAGCAGGCGCGGCACCTCCTCGGGGGGAATCGTTGGACCACTGTTGGCGACCGCCAGGAATGCGTGCTGGTCGCGGGCGCCGGTCGTGATCTCGACATTTCCGCCGGGGGTGTTGTGGCGGATGGAGTTGTCGAGGAGGTTGGCGATCAGGCGCTCGAGAAGTCGTGGATCGCCCGTGGTCGGCGCTGGGGCGAGCTTCGCGCGGACGTCGAGGTCGCGGCCCGCGGTCTCTGGCTCGCGCGCGAGCAGGGCCTTGGAGGCGAGGGTGGCGAGGTCGAGGTGCTCGCGGCGCTGCAGGCCGGCCTGGCCACGCGTGAGTGTCAGTAGCGCGTCGATCATCTGCTCCAGCTGAAGCTCTGAGGCGAGCACTCGCTCGTGGGCCGTGCGCAATGAGGCGAAGTTCGCGTCGGGGTCGCCGAGCGCGACCTGGATCAGGGCTCGCTGGCGTGTGAGCGGCGCGCGCAGCTCATGTGAGGCGTTGGCGACGAACTGGCGTTGCGCTTCGAACGCGGCGTCGAGCCGCCCGAACAGGTCATCGAGGGTATCCCCGAGCTCCTTGAGCTCGTCCTGCGGGCCGTCGAGGGCCAGGCGCTCGTGCAGGCTGGTGGAGGAGATCCTTCGGGCGGTGCGGGTGATGGTCCGGATCGGTCGCAGCATCCTGCCGGCAACGACCCAGCCGGCCATCAGGGCCAGCACCGCCACGATCGCAAGAGCGATTGCAGAGTTGACCAGAAGCTGGTGCGAGTCGGCAGCGCGCTGTGCGGCTTGGACGGGCCCTACCTGTGCCAGCTGGTGTACAGCGTCTGCCAGCTGGCGCTGGCCCTGGGCCAGCTGATCCTGGGCCTGTGCGAGCTGATGCCGGATCCGTGCCAGCTCGCTCGGCACACCCAGTATCAGCCGGGGCGGAGCCTGCGCCAGCTCCTGATAAGCCTGCCCCAGCTCCTGCTGAGCCTGTGTCAGCTGATGCGGATGCTCGATAACGACGGATTGGCCCTGAGGCAGAGCCTTTCCAGGCGGACCCGGAAGCTGGAGATGCTGGATGGCGAGAGTGTGTGGGACCTTCGGCAAATGCGGCGTTCTGTATTCGGTCGCCCGCTCAAAAAGGACGTAGGTGGTGGCGACCAACACGACGCCGGACAGGAGGAACAGGCCGCCGTAGAGAACGGTGAGCCGAAGCCGGGCGGTGCGGCGAGGCAATCGCAACCAGGAGGGTGGCGCGAGCCGGGTAAGGCGCCTGTTGAGCCGTGCGCCGATCCTCATATTCGATAGCCGGCCTTCGCAACGGTCTCGATTACGGGGGGATCACCGAGCTTGGTGCGCAGCCGGCTGATGGTGATCCTCACGGCGCCTGTGAACGGGTCGGCGTTCTCGTCCCACACGCGTTCGAGCAGCTCCTCGGCTGAGACGACCCGGCCCTGGGCCGCGAGCAGCAGCTCCAGCGCCCCGAACTCCTTGGGCGTCAGCTCCAGATCACGGCCAGAGCGGTGCGCGCGGCGCTTGGCCGTATCGAGCACCACGTCGCCGTGCTCCAGCACCGGCGGGATGCTCGGCTGCGCGCGGCGGGCTAGGGCGCTGATACGCGCCACCAACACGGGGAAGTCAAACGGCTTTCCCAGGTAGTCATCCGCGCCGAGCTCGAGCCCATCGACCAGATCCTCATTCTCAGCCGCGCCGGTCAGCATCAACACCCGGCCGCGCCCGCCGGCCGCGACCAGCTTCGCGCACACCTCATCGCCGTGCAGCACGGGCAGGTCGCGGTCGAGCACGATCACGTCGTAATCATTGACCAGCGCGCGCGTCAAACCGGCCTGGCCGTCGAACGCGACATCGACCGCCATCCGCGCTTGGCGCAGGCCGGCGGCAACCGTTCCCGCCAGCTCCTCGTCGTCCTCGATCACAAGCACCCGCATCTATAGCTCCTCCTCGTGAAGGTAGCGCCGCGGTGTTTCAACGCTGTTTCGCCGGCTCGGTCAAACAAAACCGTTGCCGGCCTCGGAGAACGAAACAGCGCCGAAACAACCGACCGCGTAGAACCGATCCGGCAGGAGGCGCTAACCGCCACAGCAGACCCGAAGGAGACCAGATGCCGCACCGCATCCACACCAAGACGCTCACCCCGCCGCGCGCGCGCCTACTCACCGCTACAGCCCTCCTGAGCGTCGCGCTGGCGCTCGCCGGCTGCGGCGGCAGCTCCCCCAGCCCCGGCGTCGCCCACCTCTCCCCCGGCAAGGGCACCTCATCGGCGAGCTCCGAAAGCGGCGGCTCGTCGTCTGAAAGCCCCGCGAGTCTCCAGCAGGCGATGATCGCCTTCGCGAAGTGCATGCGCGCCAACGGCGTACCCAACTTCCCAGACCCGAGCAGCGGGGCTGTCCCCGTCCGCGCGCGCGGATTGATCAATTCGCCCTTGTTCAAGGCGGCGCAGGCGAAGTGCCACAAGCTCCTGCCGGAAGGTCCCGGCTCGGGGCCCCCACCCTCCCCGCAGACGCTGGCGAGGTTTCTGAGGATCGCGCGCTGCATGCGCCGGCACGGCGTCTCCGACTTCCCCGACCCTCGGACCACCGCCCCACCCAAGCCGTTCGGCTCCGGCATCGCCGAGCTCAGCGATATCGAAGGAGTGATCCTGCTGTTCCCCGCCACGATCAACCAGCAGTCGCCGGTGTTCACGCGGGCGGCGGCCGCGTGCGTGTTCCCGCTGCACAACCACTGACGGCAACAAAGGAGAACCGAATGCCGTACAGCATCCATGCCAGGAGGCTCACCCCGCCGCGAGCCCGACTGCTCACCGCCGCGGCACTCCTGAGCGGGGTGCTCGTGGCGGGATGCGGGGGGAGCTCAACAAGCCCGACGGGCGGTGCGAGCACCTCGGCGTCCGCGGCGAGGGCCGTCGAATCGGGGGTCGCGTTCGCCAGGTGCATCCGCTCGCACGGGGTGCCGAGCTTCGCCGACCCGAAGGTAAGTGGCCAAACAGTCAGGATGGGCTCGCCGAGAACCATAGAGTCGCCCGCGTTCCAGTCCGCCTTGCGCTCGTGCCAGCGCCTGCTGCCGAAGGGCGCTCCGGGCCCCGAAGTCTCGTCCCCACAGGCGCAGGCGCGGATGCTCGAGTTGTCCGCCTGTATGCGCAAGCACGGGATCTCGGGGTTCCCCGATCCGAGCACCTCGCCTCCATCGAGCTCGGCCGGCAACAGCGGGATCATTGGCAGCGGCGGGTACTTCCTTGCGATCCCGAACTCGATCGACACGGACTCGCCGGCGTTCAAGCAAGCGGCGGCCGCGTGCAACTTCGGGCCGGGGCGGTGAGCCGCCGATCGAGATGGCGACGCCGATTGCCCCGCGCCACAGTGGCAGCAGGCGCAGTCCTCGCTGTCGGCATCGCTGTCGCCGGCTGCGTGGACGAGCGTTAGCTCGGATTTTGGAAGAAGCGAACGGTCACGTGGAGTCCGCCTGCGGCCTGTGAGCGCACGCTGAGCGTCGCCCCGTGCGCTGTCGCAATGGCGTGGACGATCGAGAGCCCAAGGCCATGCCCGTCGCCGTGGTTGGTGCGCGCGGCCCCGAGTCGCTGGAAGGGTTGCTGGAGGCGGTCCAGCTGCTCGGGTCCGATCACGGGGCCGTCGTTTGCCACCGACAGGACGGCCTGTCCTGCCTCGGTCGCGGTCACGACGTCAATGCGACCGCCGGCCACGTTGTGCGTGATCGCGTTGTCGAGGAGGTTCGCCACGAGACGCTCGACGAGCTGCGGGTTGCCCTCCACCCAGGCAGGGTCGAGCGTGGCGTTCAGACGCAGGCCACGGCGCTCGATCTCTAGACGGCGAGCGGCTAGCACCTGCCCGGTGACCGCCGTCAGGTCGACCGGCTCGCGGTCGAGATCTCGCTCACTGCTGGCGAGACTGAGGAGCGCCTCGATCAGCCGCTCGAGCTGCTCCTCGGAGGCAAGCACCCGTTCGTGGGCGGCGCGCAGGGACTCCGAGGAGGCGTTGGGATCCGCCAGCGTGACCTGCACCAAGGTCTTGAGCCGCGCCAGCGGGGTGCGCAGCTCGTGCGAGGCGTTGGCGACGAACTGGCGCTGGGAGTGAAAGGACGCGTCGAGCCGCGCGAGCAGCCCGTCGAAGGTGTCTCCGAGCTCCTTGAACTCGTCGTCGGGCCCGTCGAGCGCGAGCCGCCGGTGCAGGTTCGTAGCTGATATGTCACGGGCGGCCGTCGTAATCGTCCGCAGCGGACGCAGCACCCGTCCGGCGATCAGCCACCCGAGCCCCATCGAAACGGCCGCCATGACCGCGAGCGCGATCACGGACACGACCGCGAGCACGCGCAGATCCGCGCTGCGCTGATTGGGGTCGACGATCAATACCTTGACTTCCTGTCGTGGTGAGCCGCGTCGGACGGGGGCAACCTGCAGGCTCGGGGGCGCGACGGGCACCTGCCCAGGCGCCGCGGCAGAGCTGTGCCCGAGGAAGGGCGCGGGGACGGCCTGCGTATAGGCACCATGAGTGCGCGAGGCGGCGGTGTAGATGAGCGCGAGCAGCACGGCGCCGGAGATGAAGAACACGCCGCCGTACAGCAGCGCCAGACGCAGACGAATCGTGCGCCGCGGCAGGTGCAGCCGCCTCGCCGGCAGGGTCCGTTGGCGACCGAAGCGCACAGCAGCGCTCAGATCCGGTAGCCGGACTTGGCGACCGTCTCGATGACCGGGGGATCGCCGAGCTTCGAACGCAGGCGGCTGACGGTGATCTTGATCGCGTTCGTGAACGGGTCCGCGGCCTCATCCCACACGCGCGCGAGAAGCTCCTCCGCGGAGACGCAGCGACCCTCCGAGGCGAGCAGCAGCTCGAGCACGCCGAACTCCTTCGGCGCGAGCTCGATCTCCCTGCCGGCTCGAGACACACGGTGCTGCGCGGTGTCTAGCACGAGATCCTGATGGCGCAGCAGCGGCGGGATCGCCGGCTGGGCGCGGCGCGTCAACGCGCCGATCCGCGCGACCAGCACCGGGAAGTCGAACGGCTTTGGCAGGTAGTCGTCCGCGCCGAGACCGAGACCGTCCACCAGATCCTCGACCATCGCGGCGGCGGTCAGCATCAGCACCCGGCTGCGGCACTCGCTGGCGACGAGCTTGGCGCATACCCGATCGCCGTGGATGCCCGGCAGGTCGCGGTCGAGCACGATTACGTCGTAGTCGTTGACCGTGGCGCGCGCGAAACCGGCCTGGCCGTCGAGCGCGACGTCCACGGCCATGCCCGTCTGGCGCAAGCCGAACGCGATCGCCTCCGCCATCTCCTCGTCGTCCTCGATCACGAGCACCCGCATCGTCACTCCTCTTTCATGGCCGGGCTTCATTGCGGATCCGGCGTGTGCCCAGGCTACTTCCCGGCGGTTTCAGCACGGTTTCGCCCGCGGAGGAGTCCACCGCCTGGGCGGCGATACCTTCCCGAAACCGTGGATGTCGTACAAGCGGCCCAGCGCACGATCTGTTCGAGCTGAGAAGGAGACGAAATGCAAGACGACGTCAAACACACCAATGATCGCGACGAGACGGCGGTCGGCCTGCGAGTAGCGGCCTGCCTGGCGATGGCGCTGATCGCAGCGGGCATGCTCGTGGCGGGCTGCGGCGGCACGTCGCCGAGCGGGGGCGTGGCGAACATCGGGACGCACACCTCGAAAACGTCCACGACGAGCTCGACGGCTGCCGGCTCGACGGGCTCGGCGTCACCCGAAAGCCAGGCTGTGGCGTACTCGGCGTGCATGCGCTCGCACGGCGTGGCCAACTTCCCCGACCCGCAGATCTCCAGCAACGGAAACGAACACAAGATCGCGATGAAGGTCACTCCGGGTATCACCGGCAATCCCCACTTCAACTCGGCGCAGCAGGCCTGCAACAAGCTACTGCCGGGCGGTGGTTCGGGAGCAGGCTCGAATCACCAGATCACCCCCTCCGAACAGTCGCAATACCTGAAGGCCGCGGCATGCATCCGCACACACGGAATCCCCAACTTCCCGGACCCAACATTCTCTGGCGGCGGGGTACACATTGCCCATCAAGGACTGAACGAGAGCTCGCCGGTGTTCAAGGCGGCGGTGCAGGCCTGCGAATCGCTGATCCCGGGCGGTGTGCACGGCTCGGGCTCGACGCAAGCCTCGGCGCACGCAGCGGCGCCGTGACGCGGGCCGTCCTCAGCTTTTTTTCAGGTTCGCCTGTCAGCATCGGCTGATGCGTCTGTTGGTCGTCGACGACGATCCCTCCGTTCGCGAGGCGCTCGAGCTCGTGCTGGACCTCAATGGATTTGGGGTCTCGACGGCGACGGACGGCGGCGAGGCGATTCGCACGCTAGCGGTGGACCGGCCCGACGCGATGATCCTCGATGTGCTGATGCCCGGCCTGGATGGCTTGGAGGTCTGCCGGCGGATGCGAGCGATTGGCGATCGCACGCCGGTGCTGATGTTGACCGCCCGCGCTGAGGTCTCGGAGCGGGTGGCGGGCCTGGAGGCCGGCGCTGATGACTATCTGGTCAAGCCGTTCGCTAGCGAGGAGCTGGTAGCCAGACTTCGCGCACTGCTGCGACGCACGGGGTGGGAGGGCAACGAGGAGACCATGCGCTTTGAGGATCTGGAGCTCGATCCGCTTGCGCACGAAGCACGCCGCGCAGGCCGTGAGCTCGACCTGACGCGCACCGAGTTCTTGCTGCTGGAGCTGCTCATGCGTCATCCTCGCCAGGTGCTTTCGCGCACGAAGATCTTCGAGTGCGTGTGGGGCTATGACTTCGGGCCGGCGTCGAACTCGCTGGAGGTGTATGTCGGCTATCTGCGGCGCAAGACCGAGGCCGGCGGCGAGCCGCGCGTGGTACACACGGTCCGGGGAGTCGGATACGTGCTGCGCTCGGCGGAGCGTTCGGGGGCGCGATGAGCTTTCGCCGGCGCATGGTGCTGCTGGCGGCCGGGGCGGTGGCGGCGGCGATCGTGATCGCGTCGGTCGTGGTGTACGTCGTGACCGGCAACGAGTTGCGCGGGCAGATCGACGCGAGTCTGCGCCAGAAGCTCACGCCCGGCCTGCCGCAGGCGGTCAAGATCCAGGCCACGAATGTGAGTCCGGCCGGGCTGGCCAAGCTGCAGCGGGAAGGAAAGCTGCCGAGTCTGCCTGCGACGAATGTCGAGTTCAGTGCGCCGGCCCATGGGAGCAGCAGCGCTAACAACAACCACGCCGGCGGCGGCGGCGCGGCGAGCGGCACTTCGGTCGCCCCGTCGGGGAGCGTCGCCGCGGTGCCGGAAGGCCACTCCGGCGGGCGGGAATCGTCGGCCGGCGCCGGGAAGAACCCTCGCGAAGAAGCGATCTCCTCGATCGAACGCAAGGAAGTGGTCGTGCCCAGTCGCACCGCCGCGAAGGGCATGGCGCCGGGCGGCGAGCAGACCGGTTTCGCCCGGCTCGTGCTGCCGGTGCCGCAGCTCGGCGGCGCCACCGGTTATGTCCAGTTCATCCATTCCAACGGCCAGGTTCTGCGCTCCGAAGGCAGGGGCTCGCTGCTCCCGGTCACCGCCGCTACGCGCGCCGTGGCCGCGGGCCGGCGCGACGCCTTCTTCAGTGACGCAACCGTCGCCGGCACGCCAGTGCGGGTGCTGACCGAGCGTGCGCCCGAAGGGGGGGTGTGGCAGGTGGCGCTGCCGCTGAGCGATGTGGACAGCACGCTCACGCACCTGAAGCTGGTGCTGGCGCTCGTGTGCCTGGGCGGGATCGCTCTCGCGGCCGCGCTCGGGCTGCTTGTCTCACGGGCGGCGCTTGTGCCCGTACGGCGCTTGACGGGCGCCGCCGAGCGCGTGGCGCGCACCCAGGACCTTGGCCACCGCATCCAGGCCGGCGAGGAGGATGAGCTCGGGCGGCTGGCCGGGAGCTTCAACACGATGCTGGCCGCGCTCGAGCGCTCGCGCCTCGCGCAGCGCCAGCTCGTCTCCGACGCTTCGCATGAGCTGCGCACGCCGTTGACGAGCGTGCAGGCCAACCTCGACGCGCTTGCGATCGGCGAGGAGCTGCCGGCGCGTGAGCGCGCTCGCATCCTGGCCGCCGCGCAGGCGCAGCTGCGGGAGCTGACCGTGCTGGTGGGCGATCTTGTCGACCTGTCCAAGACCGAGATCGACGAGGTCGAGGTGGAGGACGTGCGCCTGGATCTGGCTGCCGCCGGGGCGATCGAGCGCGCCCGCCTGCACGAGGTGGGCGGGCACTCATCTACGTTCGTGCTCGACGCCGAGCCCTGCCTGGTGCGCGCCGCCCCCGCGCGCCTCGATCGCGCGATCGCCAACCTGCTCGACAACGCCTGCAAGTGGAACCCGCCCACGCCGCCGACTCCGCCCGCCGGGCGGGCGGGCGATCCAATCGATGATCCGATCGAGGTGCGTGTCCGCGGCGGTGTTCTGGAGGTGCGCGACCACGGTCCGGGGATCGCCGCGGAGGATCTCCCCCGCGTGTTCGACCGCTTCTACCGCGCGCCCGGCGCCCGCGCGCGACCCGGGTCGGGGCTCGGGCTGGCAATCGTCAGGCAGATGGCCGAGGCTCACGGTGGAGCCGTGCACGCGGCCAACGATCCCGGTGGCGGCGCCCGCCTGACGCTCGAGCTGCCGGCGCTTGCGATGACCGACGCCGAGCTCGCCGCATCCGCGCGGGACGCTCCGACGGCGTCCAGCGTCGTTTAGGAAGCTCCTCGCCTTCTCTCAGCCAATTCTCAGGTTGTTTCCCGCATGATGTCGGTATGACAAAAATGAACCTCGGCGTGGCCGTGCTTGCGAGCGGCGCCCTGCTGCTCGCCGGCTGCGGTGGCTCCTCCTCGAGCCCGGGTGTCGCGCACCTCTCGCCCAGCACATCCGGCGGCTCCGCCGCGAGCGGCGGCGGCTCATCCTCCCCGGAAAGCAGTGCCGGCAACCAGCAGAAGATGGTCAGGTTCGCGCAGTGCATGCGCACCCACGGGGAACCCGAATTCCCCGAACCGAGCGAAGGCGGCATACGTATCCAGAACCACAACGGCCACGGCCCGAATCCAGAATCGGCCCGGTTCCAGGCGGCCGAAAAGGCGTGCAGCAAGTACGCGCCCTCGAAGGTGGCCCCGAGTCCGGCAGAACAAGCCAAGATGCAGGAAGGCGCCTTGAAGTTCTCCGCCTGCATGCGCAGCCACGGGGTCCCCAACTTCCCCGATCCGGAATTCCACAAGCAGCTCGGCGGTGTCAGGGTACGAATCGGAGGCAAGGGCTCCGGTATAGATCCCAACTCACCGCAGTTCAGGGCAGCGCAGAAGACGTGCCAGTCCGACCTGCCCGGGCCGAAGGGCGCCGGGCCCTCCACGAGCTCGAGCGGAGGGGCGGGCGGTTCCGGCGGGGGATCCGGGGGTCAGGCCGTGTTGGCCCCGTGAGCGCGCGATCGTTCGTGAGGTCGGCGAAACATTCCCGAAACCGTTGATGTCGTACAAACAGCATCAATGAGCGATCCTGTGTCTGGTGAGGCGGCGGCGTCCGCGCCCGGGGCGACCCCGACGGTCGAGCGCGATGGCGAGCCATCGAACCTCGGCCCGGCGTCCGGCGGCGCGCGCCGGCGGACGCTCGCGATTGTGGGGTTGGCGCTGGTCGTGGCCGTTGTCGTGGTGATCGTCACGGACCCGTTTGGCGGCCAGGGGAAATCCACGGGCAGTGTCGTCGATAACGCGACCGCGACCTCGCTTGCGACGGTCAGGAGCCGGTCGCTCTCGCAGCAGACGCAGGTGAGCGGCACGCTCGGCTACGCGGGCTCCTCGAGCATCCGCGTGCCGTCCGGGACCGCGCCCACCGCCGTGCAGCAGTCAAGCCAGCAGGTCTCGAGCGCTGAGACGATGCTGGCGAGCGCCACGGCGACGCTGGCCTCCGACACGCAGGCGCTAGCGGTTCATCAGGCGACGCTCGAGGCGGCGCGCGCGAAGGAGCAGGTCGACTGCGCGGGCGAGGGCGCCGCGGAAGCGGCATCCGCGGACTCCTCGCCTGCAAGCGAAAACAACTCGCCGAGTGGTGGCGGGAGCTCGTGCGCGAGCGACGTGCAGGCCGTCTTCGCCGCCCAGCAGAGCGCAACGAGCACCGCCGCCAAGGTCAGCGGCGACCGCTCGCAGGTCTCCTCGGCCGAAAAACAGCTCGCGAGCGCGCAATCCAGCTTGTCCACAGCGCGGTCGTCGGCCGCGCTCTACGGTCAGAGCTCGACGTTCACGGCGCTGCCCTCGGTCGGTGAGATCATCGGGCGCGGGCAGCGCGTGTATGCGATCTCAGGCCAGCCGGTGCTGCTGCTGTACGGGTCGGTGGCGCCGACGCGGGCGTTCACGTTGGGGATGTCCCCGGGGCATGACGTCGCCGAGCTGAACGCCAACCTGCAGGCGCTCGGCTATGGACAGGGACTCTCAGGCGATGAATTCACCGCCGCCACCGCGACCGCGATCCGCGCCCTGCAGTCCGCGCGCGGCGCGACGGTCACCGGCGAGCTGCTGCTGGGGTCGGTCGTGTTCCACCCCGGGCCGGTGCGCGTCACGAGCGTCACCCCCACGGTCGGCCAGACGGTCATGCCCGGCCCGGTGCTCGCGATCACCTCGACCGCGCGGCAGGTCAAGGTCGCGCTCGACGCCTCCCAGCAGGCGAGCGTCAAGGTCGGCGATCAGGTCACGATCACGCTGCCGGACAACCAGAGCACGCCCGGAAGGATCACCTACGTCTCCACTGTCGCCACCACGCCGTCCAACTCCGGCTCTGGCCACGGCAGCGAAGAAGAAAGCGCGCCCACCGTTGAAGTGCAGGCCACCCCCACGAACCCGGCGGCGACGGGACACCTGGACCAGGCGCCTGTGAACGTCGAGATCACCACCGAACGTGTAGAAAACGTGCTCGCGGTGCCGATCGACGCGCTGCTCGCGCTGGCCGGCGGTGGCTACGCGGTGGAGGTCGCCGAAGGGGGCGTGCACCGTCTGGAGGCCGTTACCGTCGGCCTGTTCGACGATGCCGAAGGTGTCGTGCAGGTGAGCGGCCAGGGACTGTCTGCCGGCCAGCGCGTGGTGGTGCCGCAGACATCATGAGCGAGCAGCCAACAAGCGTCGCATACCCGGACGGTGACGAGGCGCCGGCGGTGCTGGAGTTGCGCGGAGTCAGCAAGGTCTACGGCGCCGAGCCGCCGGTGTACGCGCTGCGGGAAGTGAGCTTCGCGGTGGGAGAGGGTGAGCTCGTCGCGATCGTGGGCCCCTCGGGTTCGGGTAAGACGACGCTGCTGCACGTGATGGGCACGCTCGAGCGCCCGAGCTCGGGTGTGGTTTCAATCACGGGCCTCGACGCGGCGGGGCTGTCTGATCGTGAGCTCGCCACGCTGCGTGCCACGCGTATTGGATTCGTCTTTCAGCAGTTCTTCCTGGCGGAGCACTCCACTGCCCTGGAGAACGTCGCTGAAGGGTTGTTGTACGCCGGCGTTGCTGTCGCCGAGCGCCGTGAGCGGGCGGCGCAGACGCTCGCGCGGGTCGGGCTCGCCGAGCGCGCGAGCTTCCGTCCGAGCAAGCTTTCCGGTGGTGAGCGCCAAAGGGTCGCGATCGCCAGGGCGCTCGTGGGTGCTCCCGCGATCGTGCTGGCCGATGAGCCCACGGGGAACCTCGACAGCGCCTCCGGCACGGGCGTGCTCGAGCTGCTGGAAGAGCTGAATGCCGATGGCGCGACGATCCTCGTGATCACCCACGACCACGACCTCGCCGCCCGCCTACCACGCCAAGTACAAGTCCTCGACGGGCAGATCGTCGCCGACACCGCCGAACAAGGAGCTGAGATTTCATGACCGGGATGGCGCGGTTGGGAGGCGGTGTACGCAGAGTTGCGCTCGGACCGATCATGGCCGCGAGCTTGGGCGCCGCGGTTGGCGTGCTCGTGGGTGGCCCGGCGTTTGCCTCGGGGGAAACCGGCGGATCGCCAACCGAACCCACCGGCACGGGGACGTCGAATTGCCCGTCGTCCAATCCGCCGAACCAGATGACGCTCGTCGCGGGCACACCACAGACGGCGATCCTGCAGAGCGCGTTCGCGACCGGGCTGCAGGTCGCGCTCAGCAACAGTGATGTCTGTCCCGTCACGAGCGCCGCCGCGGGGGTCCCGGTCACGTTCAGCGCGCCCGCCGATGGCGCGAGCGGGGTGTTCTCCACCAGCGGGTCCAACACCGTTACTGTCGGTGCCGATGCCTCGGGTAGCGTGGCCGCACCGGCGTTCACAGCGAACGACACTCAGGGCAGCTACACCGTGACCGCCAGCTCGCAGTACGGCTCGGTCGCGTTCTCGTTGACGAACACCGCCGCGGGCATACCAGCAAGGATCACCGCGATCCCGCTGAAGAGCAGATCCGCGAGCCTTACCGCTCGCTATCCCCAGCCGCTGCAGGTCAGGGTCCTTGACGCTGGCGGCAACCCGGTCGCGGGCACTACGGTCACGTTCACGCTCGGCTCCGCCACCGCCGGCACCTGCGGCACCAGCACCGCCGCCAGCGCCAGCTTCGCCGGCGGTGGCGCCGAGGCCACGGCCACCACTGACGCGAGCGGCCTGGCCACCTCCCCGGCGTTCACCGCGAACACGGCCGCCGGGTCGTTCACCGCCACCGCCTCGGTCGGGGGTGGCGGCGGGAGCGGAAGTGAAAGCGCTAGCAAAGCCGGGGCACCCACCGTCACGCCGGTCAGCTTCTCGCTCTCAAACCTCGCCGGGAAGCCCACCAAGATCGCCCCCGGCGTGGGCTCCACACAGTCCACCACCGCGGGAACCTCGTTCCCGATCCGCCTCGCCGTCACCGTCACCGACGCCGACAAGAACCCCGTCCCGGGCGCACTGATCACGTTCTCAGCGCCCACGCGCGGCGCGAGCGGGCGCTTCACGGCCCGCTCCCGAGGCTCCCGCCGCCATGCTCGTGTCTCGCACCCCGACACGGTCGAGGTCAAGACCAGCGCCTGCGGGATCGCCGTGGCGCCTCCCTTCACCGCCAACCACCGGCCGGGTGGCTACATCGTCAAGGCTAGCGCCAAGCCGGCCAGGTCGGCTGCGTTCGCGCTCGTCAACGAAGCTCCCGGCCAGTCCCCTTGAGGGTCCTGTGAGCGCTGTCGCCGACCCGACGCGAGAGCATGCCGCCGGCACGGGCCTCGCCCCGCTGAGGCTGAGGGCCTCCGATCTCGCCCGCGTGGCGAGTGTGGGGTTGCGTACCAGGCGTATGCGTGCGGCGCTGTCGGCGTTGGGCATCGCGATCGGGGTCGCAGCGATCGTGGCGGTGCTCGGCCTGTCCGCCTCCAGCCAGGCGGGGCTGCTGTCAGAGATCGAACGCCTGGGGACGAACCTCCTGACCGTCACCAACGGTCAGAGCTTCGCGGGTAAAACCGCGGAGCTGCCATTGGTGGCCCCGGCGATGATCGCGCGTATCGACCCGGTCGAAACTGTCGCTGAGACCGGGAAGGTCGAAGGGAAGGTGTACCGCACGCCGCTGATCCCGGAAGTCGAAACCAACGCGCTGGAAATCCAGGCAGCGAGCCTCGGCCTGCTGCACACGCTCGGCGTCCAGGTCGTGCAGGGCCGCTATCTGAACGCCGCGACCGCCACCGAGCCAGTGGGGGTGCTCGGCTCCGTGGCCGCGCAACGGCTCGGGATCGACCACATCTACCCCGGTGAGCGGATCTGGGCCGCGAACCAGTGGGTGTACATCGTCGGCATCCTCGGCCCATCGGTACTCGTACCCGGAATCGAAAGCTCTGTGCTCGTCGGCTTCAAGGCCGCGGAAAGCTACCTGCACTTTAACGGGCACCCCAACACCGTATACCTGCGCGCGCAGAACAGCCAGGTCCCGGCCGTCCAGTCGGTGCTCGCCGCGACCGCGGACCCGGAAGCCCCCAATGAAGTCGACGTCAGCCAACCCTCGGCCACGCTCACCGCGCGCGCCGACGCCCAAGGCGCCTTCAACGGTCTCTTCCTCGGGCTCGGCGCCGTCGCCCTACTCGTAGGCGCCGTCGGAGTCGCGAACATCATGGTGATCTCCGTGCTCGAACGCCGCTCAGAGATCGGACTCAGGCGCGCGCTCGGCGCGACCCGCGGGCAGATCCGTACCCAGTTCCTGTCCGAGGCGATCCTGCTCGGGCTCGGTGGCGGCGCCGTCGGTGTCGCCACCGGGGCACTCGCTACCGCGATCTACGCCACCACGAAGGGCTGGACGATCGTCATTCCCACAATCGCCTGGGCCGGCGGGTTCGGCGCAGCCATGCTCATCGGCGCCGTCGCCGGCCTCGTCCCCGCGCTACGCGCTGCGCGCCTCTCGCCGACCGAGGCGCTGCGGACCGTGTGAGGCTCCTTGACGTGCGGTCATTGGCCGGGCGTAAGGCGCCGGGCGCGCGCCAACCCTCAAGTAGTATTCGGGCAGGACTGGCGCGAGTTGTGGCGCGAGCAGTCAGTTTATGGCTCAACCATGCGGTTTTGCGTTGGTCTTGAAAACCAGCAGGCGGGCAACCCCCGTCTCGGGGGTTCGAAACCCCCCCTTCCGTCCATGTTGTGTCTCGGGACATCGGAGACTGATGTCCCGAGACATCGTAGACGCGATGAACTGCACGAGCTGACGGCCAAGTCTAAAATACAAACGGAATCAGTATCTTGGTATTCAACCTATAGCTCGATAGGTGGTTGGAAATGAAGTAACGTCGAGGATCACGATCGGGATCTTCCGGCCCTTCGCGTGGCGCTGGTAGAACTCGTATCCGGGGTAGAACGCCACGAACTTCGGCCAAAGACGATCACGCTCCTCGTCGGTCGCGACGCGAGCACGGACCTCGCGAACCACGGAGCCGATCTGAATCGTGGTGTCCGGATTCGCCTTGAGGTTATGGAACCACGCGGGGTGCGTTGGCTGGCCCGCCTTCGAGGCCACCACAACGATGGCGTCGCCGTCCTCGTGGTACATCAGCGGAGACGTCCGCTTCGCGCCGCTCTTGGCGCCCGTGTGGTCGACCAGGACTATCCGGGCCTCGGGCCAGCCGGGGAGATGCCCGCCGATCTTGCCGCCGGAGCGCCGGTACAGAGCCACATGGAGCTTCGTTGAGCGTCGCCCGAGGTAAACGCCGTGCTTGTTGGCGAACTGTGAGCTCGAGGCCGTGAGCTGTCCGAGTGAGGGCATGGCGCTCCTTGGAGGTTAGGCGACACGGCTACCCGATCGGCCGTTTCGGGATGGCGCTGGATGTCCAGGATCATTGGACGATCCGCCCTGCTGTCGAGGACGCGGGTGTCGCTGAACATGTTGCGCTCGCGCCAGAGGATGCCCGCGAGCGCTCCTGCCCTGCCGTGGAAAGTGGGAGTCTCAGGAGCCGGGCGGGCATCTTTACCGGCTCACAGATCGACAGCCAGAGGTCGCCACCGGCGCCGATAGCCTACCCGCGGTGAGAGCTGTTGCGAATGGACGGAAGCCTTCGTGGCTGCGCCGCCACCGGCGGGGGCTGGTTCTCGCAGCCATCGCGTTGGTGCTTATTGTTGTGGTGTCGGGAGCGGGGGTCAGCTGGTACTTCTCCTCGGAGGTGCTGGTGCCAGACCACTCCGCCTGGCCGGCCGAAACCGCGATCGACGGGGTCTCGCCGGGGCGGGTCACCGTGTCGCGATCCGAACGGACAGAGCGCCCGGGCGTGTACGGGCTCGACTGGCCGACGGGGCACGCGGTGGTCGGCGAAGTGCTGAGCAGCAACGCGCAGGGAGTGACGCGCCGACTGTGCGCGGTGGACGGGTACCTGGTGGCGGGGATGAAAGTCGTCTACGACCCTGACGCGTACGTCGGCACCCCAAGCTCCGTGGGGCTGGCGTACTCCAGCGTGAGCTTCCCCGACGAACTCGGGCCGATGCCGGCCTGGTTCATACCCGGGCGCACGCACACGTGGGCGATCGTCGTGCACGGGATCAACGGCAACCTCGAAGGCGATCTGCGCCTGGCGCCGGCCCTGCACCGGGCGGGGCTGCAGGCCCTGCTGATCGCCTACCGCGAGGATCTCGGCGCTCCGCGCAGCCCCGACGGCCTGCATCACATGGGCCTCACCGAGTGGCGCGACCTCGCCGCCGCCGCCCGCTACGCGCTCGCCCACGGAGCGCGACGCCTGATCCTCGTCGGCACCTCCATGGGCGGGGCGATCGTGGCGCAGTTCATGGAGCGCTCGTCCCTCGCGGCGCACGTCGCCGGTCTGGTACTCGACGCCCCGGCGCTCTCCTGGAAGGCCATCCTCTCCTTCAACGCCACCGAGATGGGGCTGCCCTCGTTCGCTGCGCTCCCAGTCGAGTGGGCGATCGGAGCCCGGATCGACGCCGACTGGAGCAGCCTCGACGCGCTCCAGCACCCCGCTGCCTTCCACCTGCCGATCCTGCTCTTCCACGGCACCGAGGACAAGGTCGTGCCGATCGCGACCAGCGACGAGTTCGCCCGCGAGCTGCCGGGCTGGGTCACCTACTACCGCGTGCCCCGCGCCGGGCACGCCGAATCGTGGAACGTCGATCCCGCGCTGTATGAACACCGGCTTACGGCCTTCCTCTCCCGCACCCTGGGCGTCACGGAAACCGGATCGTCAGGCAGGGAGCCGTGCGGACCCGGACTGCCCTGAATTCTGTGCATTGTCCGGTCAATCGCCGTCCGCGGCGACCGCGAACACGATGTGCCGGCGGGCGATCGTCAGGTATGGATGCAACTCGACCGGGCCGCCCGACAGGGGCTCGACTGAGACTTCGGTCAGCGTCAGGAAATCCCGCTCGGGCGCGTTCAGCACGTCGGACACGCGGCTGCGATACCCGTCGCGGGCGAGCGTGAGCTCGCCGATGATGCGGTGGTGCTCGGTCTCGATGCGGATGCGTTCACGGCGATGATCCATGCCGCTCGCGTCGGCGTCCTCCCCCCGGGGACCGTGCGACTCGGGAGGGACGGGCGACTCGGGCGGAACGGGCGGAACGGGTGCGTCGTCGGGGCTCACGCGAGCATTATCGCGTGACCGCGTAGCTGCGGGTCAGAACCGTGCGCCGCCCGGTCGGACCGACGGCGACGATGCGCACGCGCGCGACCATCGCCGTGTGGCGCCCCAGCGCGCGGCGCAACCGGCTCAGCGAGGCATTGCCGATGCGCAGGCGCACGTGCCCGGCGTGCACGGGCGGCAGCGGGCGGGCGACCGCGACCAGCGCCACGGCGCGGCGCGAGGACGTCTGCAGCGTGGCGGTGACGAGGATCTTGCAGCCCCGTTCGCAGCTGACCGACAGCGCCAGCGCGCGCCGCGCGAGCACCGCCGAGCTGCGCGACAGGCTGACGTGCAGCACGGGCGCGACGTCCAGCGGCGGCGGCCACGCGGTGCCCGGGGGCAGGCAGCCCACCCCGGCGGGCGCGGCGGGGTCGAAGCGCTCGACGCGGTTGTTGTTCGTGTCCGCCACATACACGCTGCCTTCGCAGCCGACCGCGACAGCGCTCGGCTGGGAGAACTCGCCGAGGCGGATCCCGCGCAGGCCCCACTTGGCGAGGTAGTGCCCGGATTCGTCGAACACCTCGACGCGGTTGTTCACGTTGTCCACGACATACACGCGCCCGGCGGCGTCCACCGCCACCCCGGTCGGGCTGTGCATGCGCCCGTCGCCGGCGCCGAGCTGGCCGAACTGCCCCACGAACGAGCCGTCGGGGCGGAGCTCGACGATGCGATTGTTGCCCGTGTCGGCCACCCACACGTCGCCCGAGGGCGCGACCGTGACGGCCGCGGGATGGTTGAACGCGCCCTGACCCGAGCCCGACGATCCGTTGCCGCCGCCCGCCCCGGCCTTCGCCAGCAGCGTGCCCGTCGGGGAGTACACGAGGATGCGGTTGTGATTCGTGTCCGCGACATACACGTCGCCGCTCAGCGGGGACGCCGCCACTGAGCCCGCGCCACTCAGCCCGGCGCCGCCGAGATCGCCCGGCCCGCCGAGTTCCGACAGGTATGTGCCTTCGCCCCACAGCCGTGTCACGCGCGCGTCGCCCGTATCGGCGATGTACACCGAGCCTTTGGGGTCGATCGCGATGCCCGCCGGTTCGGCGAACCCGGCCTTGAACCCGCCCGCGCGCGACCAGGCGCCGAGGAACGCTCCTCCGCCCGGCGCGAACGTCTCGATGCGGCCATCAATCGTGTCGGACACGAACAGCCGCCCGGTGGGATCGACCGCCAGCCCGCGCGGGGCGACGAACGCGCCGGGCACATCGCGCGCGGAGGCGCCGATCGTGCGCAGGTAGGCGCCGTCGGGGTTGAACACCTCGATGCGATCGTTGGCCGTGTCGGCGACGTACGTGTCGCCCGCCGGATCGCTGGCCAGCGCGCGTGGGAACGCCAGCTGCCCGGGCCCTGAGCCGTAACCGCCCCATTCGCCGGCCGGCCCGAGCTCGGGATCGAGCTTGACGATGCGATGGTTGATGTCATCGGCGACGTACGCGTCGCCGGCCGCGTCCAGCGCGATGCCGTAGGGAAACCCGAACTGCCCCGGCCCCGTGCCGTAGGAGCCGACCGAGCCCTGGTATTCCCCGTTCGGGCTGAACTTCTCGATGCGATGGTTGTCGTCGTCGGCGACCAGCACCTCGGTCGCGTTGGCGGCGATGCCGCGCGGGTAGGAGAACTGCCCGCCTTCGCTGCCCTTGGTCCCCCATTCGATTGGTTCTTCGCCGTTGAGATTGAACCGCTCGATGCGATTGTTCCCGGAGTCGGCGACATACACGTATTCGCCCGCGACCGCGATCCCGCCGCCCGGGGGCTGGGTGTAGTTCTGAGAGGAGCCGAAATTGAATTCCCCTGGTTCGCTCCCTTTATGCCCCCACGCAGTCAGGAATTCGCCTTCGGCATTGAACTTCTCGATCCGGTCGTGGCTCGAGTCGACGACGTACACGTTGCCCGCGGCGTCGGTCGCGAGCCCGCCGATCGGGCCGAACTGGCCGTGGCCGCCGCCGTAGGAGCCCCACTCGCCGAGATACACGCCTTCGGAGTTGAACTTCTGCACGACATAGCTGAGCTGGTCGGCGACATACACGTCGCCGGCGGCGTCGAGCGCGACGGCCTCGGGAAACCGCAGCACCGATTCGGCGCGCTGGCCGACAATCGTGGCCGAGGCATACGGACAGGCTTCGGCCGAGCCGGATCCCGGGCAGGCTTCGGCGTGGGCGATCGGTGTCTCGAGGGCGATGCCACGCGCGAGCGCGCACGCGCACGTGCACAGCGCAACGAGCAGCATGTACATCGGGGAGCGACGGCGCCGGGGAAACGTCATCGCCGGATCACAACACATGACCGGTGTTGGTGTAGCGGTCGGGGGAGGGATGCGCCGCATGCGGCGCATCCGCCAGGGCCGCATGCGGCCCTGGCCCGAACGGCGCATGCGCCGTTCGGAAGACACGTCGCATGCGACGTGTCACGACCCCGCGCATGCGCGGGGTCGCCGGTGGGCGCATGCGCCCACCGGGACAGCATCAGCTTTTTTCAAGTATGCGTCGCCCGGACCAACTCGATCATTCAGCCCACGCGCTCAGGAGGCCGTGCCGGCAGCCCCGCACGCGCGAGCGGGGTGATCGCCGGGATCGCCTCGGGATCGCCCGCCGGGCGGTTGCGCTCGTCGCGGACGATGTACAGCGGACGGTGCTTGACCTCGTCGTAGATGCGCCCGACATACTCGCCGATCACACCCAGCGCGATCAGCTGAATGCCGCCGAGCAGCAGGATCGCGATCGTGATCGAGCCGAACCCCGGCAGGTAGGAGTCGAAGATCCGCAGCACGATCACGACTGGGATCGCGATGAACGCCACCCCCGCGGACAGCAGCCCCACGTACGTGGCCAGTTGCAGCGGCAGGTGCGAGAACGAGGCGATCGCGTCCAGCGAAAACCGCAGCATGCGCCGCAGCGTGTACTTGGTCTCGCCGGCGTGGCGCGCGTCGCGCTCGTAGGAGACCGCGGTCTGGGAGAACCCGACCCACACGGTCATGCCGCGCAGGAACCGCGAGCGCTCGGTCATGCTCAGCAGCGCGTCCAGCGCGCGGCGATCGAGCAGGCGAAAGTCCCCCGAGTTGGGCTCCAGATCGACCTGCGCCAGTTTGTCGAACAGCTTGTAGAACCACGACGCGGTCGCCAGCTTGAATGCGGTCTCGCCCTCGCGCCGGCGGCGCACGGCATAGACGATGTCCGCACCCGCGCTCCAGCGCTCGATCATCTCGACGATCAGCTCGGGCGGGTCCTGCAGGTCGGCGTCGATCATCGCCACGACATCGCCGCGCGCGTGCTCGAGGCCGGCGGTCAGCGCGGCCTGGTGCCCAAAGTTGCGGGATAGGTGCACCACCCTGACGCGTGGATCGGCGTCGGCGATGCGGTCCAGGATCTCCGGCGTGCGGTCGGACGAGCCGTCGTTGACCAGCACCAGCTCGAACGGATAGTCGGCGACCGCGGCGGTCGCGCGCGTCACGAAGCTCTCGATCAGCTCCTGCTCGTCGTAGACCGGCGCTACGACGCTGAGCAGGGTGGGGGTGCGTAGTAGCAGTGGTGAGTCCGGCATGATCGTTATCCCTGTGGGCCGCGGCGAGGACCGCGTAGGGCAATACTCGACGAGCGCCCTAAGCCGCAGCTCAAATTATCGTTCATCCTGTGTACGTATGCCTTCCACACACGACGAGCCGCAGGCACGGTCACCGAGCGTAGCGCGGCCGGGGCCACGGCGGTTGAGCCTGCCGTTGATCGTGCAGTTCGTGAAGTTCGGGATCGTCGGGGTGTCGAATACTCTGATCGCGTTCGCCGTCTATGCGCTCCTGCTGAAGGTGTTCGGCGTCTGGTACGTCGCGGCGTCGGGCATCGGGTTCGCGGTGGGGGCCGTCAACGGCTTTTTGCTGAACCGCCGCTGGACGTTCAGCGGGCATGTCGGCGACGCGCTGACCCCCGTGCGCTGGGCGGTCGTGCAGACCTGCGGGCTGGGGCTGAACCTTGGCCTCGTGTACCTGTTCGTGCACGACGCGGGCATGGATAAGCTGATCGCCCAGATCCCGACGACCGCGATCGTGACCGTGCTCACGTTCGCGGCGAACCGCGCGTGGACATTCAGGACCTCGGCCGGTGGTGTTGCCGTGGCCGACGGCGACGGGTGACGACGCCGAGCGTAGGATCGTCACCGCCTCAGCCAAGCAGGCCGGAGACTTCGAGCCGGGAAAAGGCCGCGAAGTCGGCCGGCCGGACGAAGCCCCGGGTCCTGCGCTGCTCAACGAAACAGGGTCAGCAGCGAGAGCCCCGCGGGGATGCGTCCGCCGCGCCCGACGATCGCGGCCTCCAGCGTCAGCGGGCGCTCCAGCAGCCAGTTGACCGGCGCGGGCGGGACCCACAGGTCAAGGCTCGACTCGGTCGTCTTGGTGTTGAACCGATCCAGCACGCGCAGCGCGATCGCGACGGGGAGCAGCAGCGAGTTGAAGTAGGTGGTGCGCACGGTCTCCCAGCCGGCCTGCTCGGCGACCTGTTGCAGCGAGCGGCGGGTGTAGCGGCGGTGGTGGTGATTGATCTCGTCGTGACCGCTCCACAGCCACTGGTAGGCGGGGACCGTGATCAGCAGGGCGCCGCCGGGGGCGACCACACGGCGCAGCTCGCGCAGGGCGGACAGATCGTCCTGCAGGTGCTCGATCACGTCGAGCGAGACGGCGAACTCGAAGCTCGCCGAGTCGAACGGCATCTCCAGGACCGAGCCTTCGATCACCTCGCCGGCGGAGCGCGCGCGGGCGAGCGTGACGCTCGTGGACGACAGCTCGACCCCGGTGACCGTGCCGTGGCGCGCGAGCTCGACCATGTTGCGTCCGCTGCCGCAGCCGGCGTCGAGAATGCGTGCGCGCGCGGGCAGGCGCAGTCCGTCGATCACCCGCTCGAGCACCTGCCGGCGGCCCCGGTACCACCAGTGGCGGTCCTCGGCGCGGTGAGTCTGCAGCTCGTAGTCGCGGTCCATCAGCGACGCATCTTTTCCTATACGCCCTCCTGCGCGCAGTGCGCCCTCTCGTGGAGACGGGGCTCGAGTCGTGGGCCACGCGCGCGCGTGGCCACCGGACCGGGTCGGCAAGTGGGCGAGAACTACAGATCTGCTTTCAACTCCGAGCGCATACGGCACGCCGGTGCGCGCGAGCCCTGCCCCAGGCGCTTCTTGTCCTGGCGGCGGCGTGTGCGAGCCGCGCCCGCCGCCGGCCGTGAGCGCGCCGTGCCTGCTTGTGCAGGCTGTCGTACTCGCGCAGGAGACGAGCTTCCGTGGCCTTAGCCGAGGCGCATTGCTTCGCCTGCGGGGAGAGCTTCTTGAGGGGCGGTCGCGGTGGGGTGCCGACGTAGACGGGGGTTGTGCTGGAGGCGTCGACCTCGCCTTCGTTCGGTCCTTCGACCCAGGAGCAGACGAGGTAGGGACCGGCGTTCTGCTCTGTGACGGCGCCACTTATCGTCGCCGGCCCGCCGAACACTTTGCTTCCGAAGAGGAAGATGTCTTCCTGGCTCTGATTCTGATGCTGACCCAATTCGTAGCTTGACGCGCAGGGCAGCCCGCCGGAGGGCTTGATCGTCGAGTCGAGCGTCAGCTCCTGGTCGGTCTGAGTCGTATAGTCGATCTGGAAGCCAACCCCCGGTTTTGCCGGGCTGGCGAGGCGCACAGTCAGCTGAGCCACCTGCGGTCCGCGGGCGGAGAAGGTCGCGCTGACCGGACCGGTGAGCGCTTCTTCGGCTTCGTTCTCGAGCCACGCGCATACGAGGTACTGGCCGACGTTGGGCGGGTTGTAGGCCGTCGATTCCTGGAACGATCCCGGTCCCTCCTTGTTGTAAATGTACAGCTCGTGGTTCACGCCTCCGGCGGCCGAGCTGTCTGCCCCATACGTGCCTTGACAGGCGACTCCGCCGGCGGGCCGCACGACCGCGTAGAGGCGAGGGCCGTTGCCCTCGCTGTCGTCCGCCTGGGTTTCCCCGGAGAAGACGATCGTCACAGGGATGCCCTGCTCCGGCGCGGCCGACGTTATCGCCGCCTGGAGCACGTCGCCGGACGCGAGCGTGGACGACGGCGCGAAGAGCAGGGCAACCGTCGCCAGCATGCCCGCCTGCAGAGGAATCAGTTTGCTTTTCATCCTTGAGCCTCCTGCGGAAAAAATAACATTCTATGCCCGCGAGTCGCGCATTCTCATTGGCTGCGTGGACTGCATAGAATCCCTTTCAAAATAGGCGGTGCGGTCGGGGCGTTCATGGACCAAGCTGGGCGACGCGGGACGGCGAAGCGCATGCTGGTTGCACGTGCGAGCCGTCACGTGGCGATCCAGCGCAGTGTCCAGGGACGTATCCGGACGTGCCGATCTTTTTGAAAGGGGTTCTTTAGCGCGCATGAACCAGTTTGCATATACGTACGATATCTGCAGTCTGAGCGAGGGGTGTCACTACGACGACGACGGTTATGCATCCTCGGTCTGGGGCATGCCGATCGCCGGAGATTGGGTGACGATTTCTACATCGGCAGCTGCACCTCGGAGCTTGAAGCCTCCGCTGTCACGGTGCCAGCAGCTCACGAGCCGCCGATGGCGCGCAGCGAGTAGTCGATCGCGCCGCCGGAAGTCCGCCAGGCCGCGATCGCGCGGTCGGAGTCGGGATCGACGGCGACGGCGGCTTCACCCGTAGACCCGGAGGCGCCCGGGGCGGCGATGAGTTCGGGCGCGGTGAAGATCGTGCGGTCCGGATAGGCGTCGATCCCACGCGCGGCGTATACCGCCTCCTCGCTCAGGTCGAGACCCGCGGGAGTCGACCGCGGTTCGCTCCACAGCGCGTAGGCCTCGCCGTTCGGTCCCGGGGCGAGGTCGGCGAGCAGCGCGTCGTGACCGGGGGTGGAGATCGTGTCGATCGCGCCCACGCCGTTCAGGTCGACGGCGGCGGTGCGCACGACCCAGTGACCGTCTTGCGCGCCGGTCCAGGCGAGCATCACCGACTCGGACAGCAGTCTGATGAGGCGCAGCGAGCCGCTGGGGGGCGCCAGACCGCCGGGGTCGGTGAAGCGTTCGAGCAGTCGTGGGGCGCCGAAGTGGATGTTGGGCACAGACAGCTCGGCGTAGACGCTCGTGACCCCGGCGCGAGTGTCGGCCCAGGCAAGAATCGCGCGGTTGTCGTCGCTGCGCAGGACGGCGATCCGCGCGTGAGGTGCGGCGGAGGCGACGTGCATGACCGGGCGTGCCGAGCGGTTCGAGCCGGGCAGGTCGCGGGCGTAGATCGCCGCGGCCTGCTGCCACACGACGAGCGCGTCGGAGCGGTAGTCCATCGCCAGCGTCAACCCTTCGACTGAGGTGCTCGGGGCCACCGGGCTCACGCGGACGGGCGCGAGGAATGAGCTCGCGTAGTAGCGGTGCACGCGCAGTTGGATGGCGCTCGTGCCGCCGTGGGCGCCGCCCGGTGAGGCGAGGGCGACATCGCCGAGGTAGGCGGTGCTCAGCGCGAGCGGGGCGCCCGCGCCGCCCGTCCTCCACGGCTCGGTGAACGGCCCGCCGGCGAAGCCTTCGCTCAGCAGCAGGCCACCCGCGGGTCCACTCGCGCCTGCGGCGGCAGCCTTGTCTGTTCCCTTGCCGGTTACCCCTCCTCCCGCCGCGCTCGTTGTGGCGGCTGCTGCTCCGGCGAGCAGGATCTGTCCGTGGGGCGCCGTGGCCGCGGCGATCGGTCCGGTCAGCGCGAGCGCTCTGCCTGTCGAGGTACGCGGGATGGAGGCCGTTCCCGGCGCATCTGCGCCGGGTGCGATCGCCGAGAGGCGCGCGCCGGCGCCACCGGTGCAGAGGGAGGCGGAGCTCCAGACGATCGCGCCGGGACCGGTGCCATGCCGGGGAGTGTCGCTGGGGAACAGGATCGCGGGCGCGCCGGGAGCAGAGCACGTGCCGAGGACGGCCGGCTGGGACCATGGTTCCTCGTCGCTCTGCACGGCGGCGGGCAGCAGGACGAGGAGCGCGAT
The DNA here is from genome assembly GCA_963749285.1 of uncultured Solirubrobacterales bacterium. Lineage (GTDB taxonomy): Bacteria > Actinomycetota > Thermoleophilia > Solirubrobacterales > Solirubrobacteraceae > Palsa-744. The sequence continues at coordinate 1,019,390 of CAVVMD010000003.1, forward strand.
CGCGACAAGCATCGCGATTCCCTCCAGCGCGACACGGCGCCCACGTCTGGTGAGGACGAGGCGGGGAGGCGTGGAGGAGGACCGAGCCGGACGCGCCGGGCTGGGATGTGGGGGTCGAGATTGAGCGGTCATCGTGGGAATGGGGGCGGTGGCGGGCACGAGTCTGCTGGATGGCCCCGACGGACATACATATCCACCAGGGTTGGGGAGGGGTCCGAGCCCACGCGGATGGCTGGCCGTGCCACGTGACGAGCACTCGCAGTTGGGTCTCAACCTCGCCCAGCTGAAGCAGGGCGGCTTTTTTCAGGCCGGCCGGACACGGCCGGGATGAAAATCGCCCCGCGCGGGCCCTGACGGACCTGCTGATATCCACCCGGACGCCTATCGTGCTGGCCCGATGCCCTACTCATTCGATGCGACACTCGACGGCGGCGAGGCCGTGCTTCGGTTTCCCTACGACGAGCGCCTGCGCCTGCTGCTGCGCGCGATCCCCGGACGGCGCTGGGACCCCGGCGAGAAGGCGTGGCGCATCCCGCTGGACCCCGAGCGCGCCGAGGCGCTGGCGAGACTGCTCGCGGGGCTGCCGGGCAGGCCGCAGGTCAGTGACGCGCTGGCCCGCGCGATCGCGCGCCGTCGCTCCAGGCGCCGTGACGGAGAGTGCGTCATCGACATGGCGCGCCCGGACGAGAACTGGTGGCTGAGCTTTCCGAGCGACGCCGAGGGCTATCTCGTGGAGGCGCTGAGCGAACATCCCGACGCGCGCGAGGTGCCGGAGATCGGACGGGCGATGATCCCGCTCGACGAGCGCTCGGAGCGGATCGTGGGCGAGCTGTGCGCGGAGGAGTCGGAGTGGCTGCGGTTGACCGAAGACGCGACGCACGCGCTCACCGAGATCGCCCAGCGCGCTCGCGCCGAACAGCAGGCGCCCGGCATGGGGCGGCTCGACGCTGAGGCCATAACCAGGCAGGAACGCGCCAGGAGCTGGACCGGCACGATCGAGGTGGCGGGTGAGCGGGACGAGCCCGTGTTCCTGCTTCTCGGAGAGATCGAGCATCTGCCGCAAGCTCTGCGCGAGCGCGCGGCGAGCACATTGGGTGGGGCGAGCGTCCCGCTCACGCTGGAGTCATGGCAGCTGATGGAGGGACAGCTCCACGGCTGGATCAGCCGGGCCGCGCGGCGCTGCGTGGCCGCGCTGGAAGAGGGCAGACCGGCGCCCGGAGCGGTGCTGGAGATATCGAGCGTGCACGAGGACCCGACGTTCGTGCTCGCGCCCGGGCATGACCCGGCGCAATGCGAGGAGTTCGCCAGGCTGGCGGGTGCGTCGGTGTTCGGCCGTCCGCCCGCCAGCGGTGGCGCGGGTGCAGAGCACGCGCGGCTGGCGGCGATCCGCGCCGACCCGTTCTGCGTGCCGGAGCTCGACCGATTCCTCTCCGCGCACGACACGTGGGTGGACCCCGAGGCGCTGGTGCTGTTGCAGGAGGTGCGCGAGCAGCACTCCCGCTCCGAGGGGCTGGTGGCGCTGTCGGGCGCGACCGACGCTGAGCTTGACGTGGCCGGCCTGGGCGGCGAGCTCAAGCCGTTTCAGCGCGCCGGGGTGAGCTATCTGCTCTCTCAGCGGCGCGCGTTTCTCGCCGACGAGCAGGGTCTGGGCAAGACGATCGAGGCGCTTGCCACGCTGCAGGCCGACGGTGCGTTCCCCGCGGTCGTGGTGTGCCCGGCGAGCCTCAAGCTCAACTGGCTGCGCGAGATCGAGCGCTGGCTGCCGGGGCGCAGCGCGCGGGCGCTGGTCGGGACCGGGGCTGGGTCCGGTCCAGGGGCCGGGAGTGCGGGTGCAACGGTTGCAGGTATCGCTGGTTCGCACGTCGCGAATTTTGGGGCGGAGGTTGTGGGTGCGGGCGTAGCGAGTTCTGAGGCTGTGGGTGCGGGCGTAGTCGCGATCCCAGGGGCGGGGGCTGACATCACGGTCGTCAACTACGACATCGTGGCGGCGCGCCTGGATGAGCTGCGAGAGCTCGGGCCGCGCGCGGTCGTGCTCGACGAGTCTCACTACTGCAAGAACGCGTCGGCCAAGCGCACCCAGGCCGCGCGGCGGCTGGCGGCCGCGGTGCCGCGCGAGGGGCTCGTGCTCGCGCTGACGGGCACACCCGTGATGAACCGTCCGCAGGAGCTGATCTCGCAGCTGCGGATCGTCGGCCGGCTCGAGGACTTCGGCTCGGGCGCCCAGTTCGGCAGGCGCTTTCGTGGGCCCGACGCCCACCGGCGCCTGCATTGGCACCTGCGCGCGCGCTGTTACGTGCGCCGCCTGAAGACAGAGGTCCTGCCGCAGCTGCCGCCGAAGACGCGCGGCGTGGTGCCGGTCGAGCTCGACAACGAGCCCGAGTACCGCTTCGCCGAGCGCGACGTGATCGCATGGTTGCGCAGCCAACCGCTGGATCTGCGCCGACTCGACGCGAAGGTCGCGGCGGCGTTGCGCGCCGAGCGCCTGGTGCGACTGAACGCGCTCAAGCTGCTCGCGGCGCGGGGCAAGCTACATGCCGCGCTCGCCTGGATTCACGACTTCTGCTCCTCGGGCGAGCGGCTGGTCGTGTTCGCCCGCCATCGCGAGATCCAGCGCGCGGTGCTCGAGCGATTTCCAGCGGCGCTGCACATTCTCGGCGAGGACGGCCACGCTGCGCGAGACGCGTCGCTGCGCGAGTTCCAAGCGCCCGACGAGGGCTCAGAGAATCAGCTGATCGTCTGCTCGATGGAGGTCGCGGGTCAGGGCCTGACGCTGACGCGATCCTCGAACGTCGTGTTCCTCGAGCTCGACTGGACGCCGGCCAAGCACGACCAGGCCGAGGACCGCTGCCATCGCATCGGCCAGCAGGACGCGGTCAACGCGAGCTACCTGCTGGCGGCCGGTACGATCGACGAGACGATCGCGACGCTGCTGGAGCGCAAGCGGGCGGTGATCGGCGCCGTCACCGACGGCCGTGAGCAGGACGAGGAGGGCGTCGTCGACGCGCTCGTGCGAGAGCTCGCGGGCGAGCCCTACCGGGCTCTGCGCGCGGTCGCGTGAGGGCACGTCGTATTATTCGCGGCGTTCGGCGGCCAAGCGTCGAGGAGGCGCTGCGGCCACTGCGCCAGAGGGCCTAGTCGGCTCGCTCTGCTGCGTGTCGCGGGGGGGCGAGTTCTAGATCGGCAGTTCCACCGTGGCGAACGTGCGTAACTGTTGCGCACACGGTAGATTCCTGGGGCATGAACGATTCTGGATCTGAGCCGGATCGGACAAGCAGGGCGGGCGCGAGCGCACGGCGGGAGTACGAGCGCAGGCTCGCAGCCAGGCGGGCGCGGGTGCTGGCGAGGCATCCGCGGATTGGCAGGCTGCTGCTGGCGTTGACCGGCACCCCCGCGCACGAGGACGCATGGCGCAAGGGCGCCGAGGGCGAGGAGCGCACGGCGACGCGGCTGAACACGCTGCTGCACGGGCGTGGTGTCGTGTTGGTGCACGATCGGCGCATGCCGGGCTCGCGCGCGAACATCGACCATCTGGCGGTCGGCCCGGGCGGTGTGACGGTGATCGACACCAAGCGGATTCGCGGCACGGTGAGAGTGCGCCGTGAGGGCGGCATGTTCTCCGAGTCGCGCGAGCGCCTGATGGTCGGCGGGCGCGATCAGACCAAGCTGGTCGAGGGGATGTGCCGGCAGGTTGCCGTCGTCAGAGAGTTGCTCGGCGGAAGCGTCGATGTCATCGGCGCGATGTGCTTCGTCGAGAGCGACGGGCTGCCGCTGTTCTCAAAGCCAAAGCTCGACGGTGTGCGCATCGCCGGCCTACGAGGCGTGGCGCGGCTGGCCCGGCGGGACGGGCCACACACCCCCAGCGAGGTGCAGGACATCGCCGAGCGCCTCAGGATCGGGCTGCCGGAGGCGTAGACCCCGGGTCGGCGACGCTGCCGTTGCGACGCTGTGACTGCGCGAGCCAGTCGCGCAGCGTCTCGTGCATCGCCGCGACCCCCACGATCGGGCCGGCCGGCTCACTCCAGTCGGTGGGCACGACGGCAAACGGCTTCATCTGCGGGCCGCCGAGGCCGCCGTGCGAGCCCATGAACTCCTCGAACGGGGCCACCTCGTCGGTGTGCGGGTCATACATGCTGTTGACGAGCAGGTCCGGACAGTGCGGAAAGCTGTCGTGACGGCGCAGGTGATCGGCGACCGTCGGGTCGAAATCGGCGAGCGGGTCCTCTCCCTCGACGGTGTCGTCCGCCAGGCGCCGGTGCCCCGCGGCGCCGACCACCAGTGTCCCTCCGTGCTCCTGCGAGCGCACCATCACGAACCCGATCCCGGGATGAGCGGCCAGGGTGTTCACCAGCTCGGGATGGGTCTCGGTGATCTGCTCGAGCGTGAGCCGCTCGGGGCTGTGCGGCAGGTAGACCAGGCCGAGGGGCCCGGAGACCATCACCACCACAGCCTCCTGCTCTGACTCGGGTGTAGGCACGCCACGCTCGTCGGGGTCCGCCCGGTCGGGTTTCAGTGCGCCGTGCTCATCCAGGGCCGCTCGGTTGGGCTCCGGTGCGCCGTGCTCATCCAGGGCCGCCCGGTTGGGCTCCAGCGCGCCGCGTTCTTCCAAGGCTGCGCGGTTCGGCCCCAGCGCGACGGTCCCCTCGACCGTCCTGCTGCGCGTCGCACGAGCCAGCGCGCGTCCGCCGAGACCGGGATCCTGACGCGCGTCGGCCAGCACGGCGCCGACATCGCCCCAGGCCTCGTCGACCGCGGCGGGGGCGTGCACTTCGCCCTGTGCGAGCGCGCCGCTGACAACCTGCTCGAGCGTCTCGCCGTAGCGCTGACGAAACGGCGCGCCCTGCGTCTGACCGTGATCGGAGAGCACGACCAGGCGATACGGGCGCGGCGCCTGCGACACCGCGCGCTCCAGCCGCTGCAGCTGACGATCGTGACGCTTCAGCACGGCGAGCGCATCAGGCTCACGAATCCCGGAGTGGTGGGCGACCTCGTCATAGCCCACGAACGTGGCGTAGCTGACGGGCACGCCCTCGACGATGTCGGCCATCAGCAACGCGACGTTGAGATCGCGCATGACCACGGCGATCGCGGCGCGGACAAGCGGATACAGGCCTCCCCGGGCGACGTGCTCAGCCCCGCCGCGACGCTGGCGGCGGGCCGCCAGCCGCTCGTAGGCGATGTCGGCGAGCGACAGCACGATCGTGCGCAGAAACCCGTAGGGATCGGCGAAGTAGGCGAAGAAGTCCCCGGACTTCGAACGTGCGCGGTCGCGGATGACGCTCATCGTGGCCGTGCAGCGCGGCGCGTCGCCCGAGAACATGTTGCCTCGACTCGTGCCCCCGGCGGCCAGCAGGCCCGCGCCGGTGGAGCGACGCCGCTCGATCTCGGCCGCGTCGGCCGGATGATTGGAGACCAGCGTGCGACCCGACTCCTTCTCATACCAGCGAAACGCGGGCATGTCCCAGTTGCTGCCCAGCAGCAGGCCGGCCTGACTCGCGCCGGTCTGGGATGAGAGATCGCACTCCCAGCCGATGACGTGGTGTGTCCCCTCTGAGCACCAGCGCGCGATCGTGGGCACGTGCCCGTCGCGCACCGCCTCCCGCAGGACCGTCTCGCCCAGCCCGTCGATCTCGAACAGGATCACGCCCGGGACATCGGTGCGATTGGCTCTGCGCCCACGCCGCACTCGCCGCCGCACGACGCGCAGATGCTGGGCGTCCCCGTCCACGTCGAGCAGCGGCGCGATCAGCATCGACACCAGCGCCATCCCGAACGCGATCACGAGGTCGCCGCCGATCGGGATCGAAGTGCCGTCGACCACGTAGAACCCCAGCGCGACCGTGCCGGCGCTGAAGACGAGCGATCCCAGCCCGAACGTGAAGACCGTCAGCGGAAGCGCGATCCGGATGACGATCGGCCACAGGACCGCGTTGATCAGCGCCATCGTGGCGGCCACGAGCACCGCGGCGCGGAAGGAGGGTGTCGCGACGCCGGGCAGGATCGCCGCCAGCGCGAGGATCACGAGGCCCTCGATGACCAGCAGGATCACCACGCGCAGGGCCAACCCCAAGTATCGCCGCCAACTGCTCATGCGCTGGTGAGGCTCGTGTTTGTCGCCTGCCGCAGGCATCCGATCGCTGCTCGGCGGCAGCGGCCAGCGATTGTCTGAGGGCCGCGGCCGTCGCTCGTGGATGTTGCGGCCATCGAGTGCGACAAGCAGCGCGTTGCTACCTTCTCCTCCATGGCCGATGGCGCGGTTTTGGCTCGTCGCGCTGGCACGTCCGCGGACCGTATCGTTTTCCTCGGCCACGCCACCGTCCTGATCGAAGTGGACGGCGTGCGTCTGCTCACCGATCCACTGCTGCGTGGTCGTGTCGCGCACCTGCGTCGTCAGGTGCCGTTGGTCGACCCGGGCGTGTTCGCCGCCACGGATGCCGTGCTGATCTCCCACCTGCATTACGACCACCTCGATCTGGCGTCGCTGCGGCTGCTGGGTCTCGATGCGGCTCTGCTCGTACCGGTCGGGGCAGGGGAGTTGCTGCGGCGGCATCGGTTCACGAATGTGAGTGAGCTGAGCGTGGGCGAGACGGCGAACGTCGGCGCGCTCACCGTGATGGCGGTCGAGGCTCGCCACGACGGCCGCCGCCGGCCGGGACCGGGCGGTCTGCGCGCCGAGACGCTGGGCTACGTCGTGAGCGGGCGGCGCACGGTGTACTTCGCCGGTGATACCGAGCTGTTCGAGGGGATGTCCGCCCTGGGGCCGTCGCGTGATCTCAGTGATGCATTTGCCCAGGGGCATCGGCCTGACGCCGGCGAGCCGTCTCACTCGGCCCCTCGACTCGACGTTGCGCTGCTACCCGTCGGGGGCTGGGGATCGACGCTCGGCCCCGGACACATGGACCCGCTCGACGCCGCGCGCGCGGTTCAATTGCTGGCGCCCCGCATCGCGATTCCGATTCACTGGGGCACACTGCAGCCCATCGGCGTCGCTGCTCGCCGGCGAGCGCAACTCGGCGATCCGCCGCGATTGTTCGCGCGACACGTCGCGCGCGTGGCCCCGAGTGTCGAGGTCAGGATCCTGGGGCCGGGCCAGGAGACGACGCTCTCTGGCTGATCGCCTGTGCCTCAGCCGCGGTGTTAGCGTGTGGCTATGCCTGAGGAGCGTGTCATGGAGGCGCAGGCCCCGGCCGTTGGGCTGCTCGGCCCCCGGACCCGGCACGTGCTGGCGCTCGAGTTCGGCTCCAAAGCTCAGTTCGACGACCCGAGCCTGGAGTGGCGGCGGCTGTTCTCGGAGCTGCTCGGCACGTTCATGCTCGTGCTCGTCGCCGCCGGCGGCGGGATTCTCCACGGCAAGGGCCAGATCAGCCTGGCCGCGGCCGTGGTCGCACCCGGGCTGATGGTCATGGCGATCATCCTGTTCATGGGCGCGGTCTCCGGCGCCCACCTGAATCCCGCCGTCTCGCTCGCGTTCGCCCTGCGCCGAGATTTCCCGTGGAAGCGCCTGCCCGGGTACATCGTCATCCAGCTCCTCGGCGCCACCCTGGCCTGCCTGTTTCTCTATGCCGTGTTCGGCAACGTGCAGCATCTCGGCGCGACCCTGCCCGGCCCGGGGTACGCGAACTGGCAGGCGCTGCTGATGGAGATCGTCCTCACCGCAGCGCTCGTTAGCGTCATCTTGGGGACAGCCTCGGCTGCCCAGAACGTCGGCGCGATCGCTGCGCTGGGCGTCGGCGGATACATCGCGCTGGCCGGCCTGTGGTCCGCGCCCGTGAGCGGCACCTCGATGAACCCGGCCCGTTCCTTCGGCCCGGCGCTGGTGAGCGGCGATTTCAGCAGCTACTGGGTATACGTGCTCGGCCCGCTCGCCGGGGCGCTGATCGCCGTCGGCTGCGCTTACATCCTGCGGGGAGGGGGCGGGGATCCGATCGCCTACGTCGCCGGGTCAGGCAGGCTGGACGCGGATGTGAAGGGTCCTACAGGCCCGTCTCGGCGGTGATCTGGCCGGACTTGACCGCGGCGGCCAGCGCCTTGTAGTCACGCTTGTTCTGCTCGGCATAAGCGTGGGAGAACTCGACGATCGCCCGGTCGAAGACCCTGCCCCGGCCGAGATAGGCCGCGATCGCGATGCGGTCGCCGCTGCGGGCGTGGGCGCGGGCGAGCGTCCACCCGCACAACCGGCCGTACTGGGCCAGGCCGGAGGGGGGCATCCGCTCGATTTCCGCCGAGCCCTTCCAATCCTTCAGCTGACGACCGTAGAAGTCGCGGTCCCCGCCGTCGATTCCCTCCTCGACGTGCAGCCAGCCGAGAAAGATGTCGCTCGATGCCTGCATCAGCCGCTGCCCGGTGACGACGCGCTCGCCGTGGTTTGAGAACTCGCTGGGGCCGAGGAACTCCTCGAACACCGAGGCCTCGGCCTCCTTCAGCTGCAGGAACAGCGGATCCTGATCGTCCCGGCCCAGCATCAGTGCGATCCAGGCGCGCGTGCCGACGCTGCCCACGCCGACGACCTTGCGCGCCATATCGGTCAGGTGGAACTCCTCCAGCAGCACGCGCCGGTCGTGCTCCAGCGTCTGGCGATAGGAGCGCACCAGCTCCTGCAGGCTCTCGAGCATTTCCTTGCGTTCGGCGCCCTTGGCAAGGTCATGGATCGGCACGATCAGCGGCGGTTCGGCGACGATGCGGGGCTCGCCGTCCACCATCTGCGTCAGTTTCGAGAACGCCGACATGCTGTCCTTGGTGCGCGCCTTGGCGAGCGCTTTCTCGGTTCGCTTGACCTGTGTGGACTTGAGTTGTGGCCCCAGTTCCTCGAGCGTGCTCTCGATGTCCAGGTGGGCATACCAGACGTCGAGGTTGTTCATCGCCGCGAAGCCCGCCATCGCGGTGCGGTAGGACTCGACGGTATCCAGCACGACCTGATCCTGGTCCTTGGCGGGGTAGCCGTTGTCGCGCGCGGCGATCAGCATGCTCGCAGCCAGGCGCTTGACGTCCCACTCCCACGGCCCCGGCAACGTCTCGTCGAAGTCGTTGACGTCGAACATCAACCGCCGCTCGGGCGAGGCGAACACGCCGAAGTTCGACAGGTGCGCGTCCCCGCAGCACTGCACCGTCAGCCCCGAGCGCGGCGTCGCCGCCAGGTCGCTTGCCATGATCAGCGCCGCGCCGCGGTAGAACGTGAACGGCGAGACCAGCATGCGCCCGTAGCGGATCGGCACGAGCTCGGGCACGCGCGTCTGCGCCTGGCGCTGCAGCAGCTCGATCGGATCGGGGCGGTGAGCCGCCGGCTCAAAGGAGGCGTGACTGGAACGCGGCACCTCGGCCCGCGCCGCCTTGCCGCGGGCGACACGCTCGGCGACGCTCAGGTGCGTTATCGCCACCGTCGCATCCTTGACCGCTGCCATCGTCAGACCATACTCCCTGAGGGCCCGCGCCAGAATATCTGCCGGGATTGAGGCCGCCGTTCCGCGGCGTCAGCCACCACCCACGATGCTCGACGTGCCACCAGCACGCCTGCGCTCGCGTGCGGCGTCTGCCATCCACGGCCCGACCCCCTCAACCCACCATCTATTCTGGCGCGAACCCTAATTCTGGGTGGCCCACAGCTCCGACCGACTGTCGAGAACGAGTCAGCCGATTTGGGACCGCTGTCCAGTGTGTGCGCGACCGGCGTGCGTGAGCATTACGGCCATGACCTATGGACACGACCGCAACGTCGAGCGCACCATCCGACTCTGGATCGCCCAGCAGGAGCGCAGTCAGCGCAAGAGCAGACAGACTACCCGGTTCAAAGTCCACGCGGACACGCCGGGTGTGCGTCGCCAGAGCGCCGTCTCGCCTCCCGCTCGCTGAGCCACAGCACATGCTTGAAAAAAGCTGATAGGGAGGTCGTCTGTGCCGCATGCGGCACAGACGGCAGGGTCGCATGCGACCCTGCCCGGAACCGCACATGTGCGGTTCCGCCGTTGGCGCATGCGCCAACGGTATGACGTGCCGCATGCGGCACGTCACGGACCCGCGCATGCGCGGGTCCGCCGGTGGGCACATGTGCCCACCGGGACAACATCAGCTTTTATAAGTCGCATGTGTGGAGGCACGCCGCTTGGCGGCGCATGCGCCCCCGGAACAACATCAGCCGTGATGAGTTGCATGTGGACACACCGTCCACGCGCGCGCGTGTGGCCACTGGATCCAGGGACAACATCATCCAGGGTATGGTGGATCGTCCGCGAGATGTACGTCAACCCCCACTACGCCGAGCGCGAGCTGCCCGTACTGCACGACGCGATCGAGGACGCGCGTTTCGGTCTGCTCGTGCTCTGTGCTGACGGTCCTCTCGCCGCTCACGTGCCGTTCGTGCTGGACCGCGACGAGGGTCGCTATGGGACGCTGCGCGCGCACGTCGCGCGCGTGGACCCGCTTGCCCGTCACCTCGACTCTGGCGGAGAGGTGCTGGTGGTGTTCAGCGGTCCGCGGGCCTACATCTCACCGCGGTGGTATTCCAGTGGCGGTTTGCCCACTTACAACTACGTCGCGGTCCACGCGTACGGGCGCCCGCGCGTGTGGACAGACCGCGAGGCGGTGCTCCCCTATCTCGCGGAACTGGTCGACGTCCACGAGCAACGGTTCTCCGATCCGTGGTCGCTGGAGTCCGCCGCGCAGGATCACGTCGATGGCCTACTGCCGCACATCGTCGCGTTCAGCCTCGAGATCGACGCGATCCAGGGCAAGCGCAAGCTCAGCCAGAACCGGGACGCGGCGGATCGCGACGGTGTGATCCGCGGCCTGCGCGAGCGCGCCGCGGGGGACGGGGACGACGATGAGCTGGCGATCGCCGAGGCGATGACTGAAGCCACGGCTGGCTCTGAAGCCAAGGCTGGCTACTAGGAGGGGCTAGCGTATAAATCAAGCAGACGAGAAGGAGCCCGAGATGAAGATTGGACGATTGTTGCTGCGTTTGACTGTTGGTGGGTTCTTCGTCGGACATGGAACGCAAAAGCTGTTCGGCTGGTTCGGTGGTAACGGCCTGGATGGGACCGCGCAGGGGTTCGAGCAGCTCGGCCTGCGCCCCGGCCGGCGCAACGCGCTCGCGGCCGGCTCGGCCGAGGCCGGTGGCGGAGCGCTGCTCGCAGCCGGCCTTGCGACGCCGCTCGCCGCCTCGGTCCTGACCGCGACGATGCTGACGGCGATCAAGACTGTGCATGCCAAGAACGGTCCCTGGCTGAGCAACGGAGGCTACGAGTACAACGTGGTTCTGATCGCCGCTGCGCTCGCGCTCGTGGAGGTAGGACCGGGGGGCCTATCGCTGGACGCTGCACTCGGTCGCGAACGCTCGGGCTCCGGTTGGACTCTCTTTGCGCTCACCGCCGGCACCCTTGGGGCGGTCGGTGCGCACCTGGCTGCCGCTGCCGCAGCTGTCCCGCCGGCTTCGTCCGACACAGAATCCGGCTAGCTGCGCGTAGAGGCGATTCTGGAGTTCGGAGCTAAGGGCGTTCTAAGTCCTAAGGTTGGAGATGGAAGTTCATTGTCCGTTCTGCCAAAGGAGATCCCATGTCCCGCTTCGCCACCGTGAACCTGTTGGAAGTCGAGGACTCTGTCGGGGAGCGGGCTCCTGGGATCGAGGGCCGGTTCGCCCGCAAGCACCTGGACTCGCGTGACCTTGGGGTCAGCCACTTCCGTTATGCGGCCAATCTGCGCAGTCCGATGGCGCACAGTCACCGTGAGCAGGAGGAGGCCTATGTCGTCGTCGCCGGGTCTGGACGGGTGCTGCTCGACGACGAGGTGCACGAGCTGCGCCAGTGGGATGTCGTGCGCGTAGCACCTGAGGTCGTGCGTGCCTTCGAGGCGGGCCCCGAGGGATTGGACATCATCGCCGTGGGCGGACCCAAGCCCGCCGATGGTGATGGCGTCATGGGCGCCGCCGCCTGGCCCGACGCGGAGTAGCGGAGTAGCTCTCAATGCCCGAGGGTCTGACGGACGCGGGAATCGGAAGGATAAGCGTCGATACAAGCCGGACGCCGCCGACGACGACGACGAACGGTGGCCCATCCGCCCCAGGCCCATCCGCCCCAGACCGCTACAAGTGGATCGCGCTCTCCAACGTGACCCTCGGAGTGCTGCTCGCGGTGCTCGACGGGTCGATCGTGCTGATCGCGATGCCCTCGATCTTCAGGGGTATCCACCTCGATCCGCTGGTGCCGGCGAACAGCTTCTACCTGCTGTGGATGATCCTCGGCTTCCTCGTCGTCACGAGCGTCCTGATCGTCAGCCTCGGGCGGCTCGGCGATATGTACGGCCGCGTGCGTATGTACAACCTCGGCTTCCTCGTCTATACGATCGCCTCGCTGTTCTTGACGATCGACTGGATGACCGGGCGCGACGGAGCGCTGTACCTGATCGTCTTCCGCATCGTGCAGGGGGTCGGGGCGGCCTTCCTGCTGGCCAATTCCGCGGCGATCCTCACCGACGCGTTCCCGGCCAACCAGCGCGGTATGGCGCTCGGCATCAACAACATCGTCGGCGTCAGCGGCGTCTTCATCGGGCTCGTGCTCGGCGGCCTGCTGGCGCCGATCGACTGGCGCGCGGTCTTTCTGATCTCGGTGCCGATCGGCGTGTTCGGGACCGTATGGGCATATCTCAAGCTCGAGGAGCGCAGCACGCCCAAACCCGCACGGGTCGACTGGTGGGGCAACCTCACGTTCGCCCTTGGGCTGATCCTGATCATGGTCTCCGTCACCTATGGCATCCGTCCCTACGGAGGCCACGCCACCGGCTGGACGAGCCCCAAGGTGATCGCCCTGCTGGGCGCTGGTCTGGCCTCGCTGGCGGCGTTCGCGCTGATCGAGCGGCGAGTCGCCGAGCCGATGTTCCGCCTGCCGCTGTTTCGGATCCGCGCGTTCACGTTCGGCACGCTCTCGACGTTCCTCTCGGCGGTCGCCCGCGGGGGCCTGATGTTCATCCTGATCATCTGGCTGCAGGGCATCTGGCTGCCCCAGCACGGCTACGACTTCACCGAAACGCCACTGTGGGCGGGCATCTACATGCTGCCGCTGATCATCGGCATGCTCCTCGCCGGCCCGACCTCGGGCTACCTGTCCGACCGCTTCGGCGCGCGCTGGTTTGCGACCGGCGGGATGCTCGGCGCGGCGCTCAGCTTCTTCCTGCTCGCGCTCTTGCCGATCGACTTCCCGTATCCGCTGTTCGCCGCGATCCTGTTTCTCAACGGCGTCTCGATGGGCATGTTCGCCTCGCCCAACCGCGCCGCCGTGATGAACAGCCTCCCGGCGGGCGACCGGGGAGCCGGCGGGGGCATGAATCAAACGTTCCAGAACTCCGCCCAGGTGCTCTCGATCGGGATCTTCTTCACGCTGATGATCTTCGGCCTCTCCTCCAGCCTGCCCGCCGCGATGACCGCCGGGCTGAAGGCCCACGGCGTCGCCGCGGCCACCGCCGCCGGCGTCGCGCACCTGCCGCCCGTGTCGATCCTGTTCGCCGCGTTCCTCGGCTACAACCCGGTCGAACACCTGGTCGGGCCGCACGTGCTCGCCACGCTGTCGGCCGCCAACCACGCGACGCTCACCGGGCACTCATTCTTCCCGCACCTGATCTCCGCGCCGTTTCGCTCCGGGCTGCACGAGGCGTTCGCGTTCGCGATCCTCGCCTGCCTGATCGCCGCGGGCGCATCGCTGATGCGCGGCGGGCAGTATCACTACGCCGCGCCGAGCTCTGCGCGGGCCGACGCCGACGGCGAGCAGGCCAACGGGCTGGCCCCGAATGGGCCGACGGGCGCGGTCACCCACCGCGAGCTGGACCCCAATCAAGCATGATCCTGCGCCCGCTGGCCGAGGGTGACGAGGCTGAGCTGAGGCGCATCCACGCAACCCCTGAGGTCCTACGTTGGTGGGATGTCCCAGACGAGAGCTTTCCGTGGGACGAGCCCGAGTCGACCCGCCTGACGATCGTGGTCGATGGTGCGGTCGCGGGTCTGATCCAGTTCTCGGAGGAGCTCGAGCCCAAGTACCGCCATGCGGAGATCGACTTGTTCCTCGATCCCGCCCTCCACGGCCGCGGCCATGGCACAGAGGCGGTGAGGCGTGTCGTACGTCATCTCATCGACGACCGTGCTCACCACCGCATTACGATCGACCCGGCGACAGAGAACGTTGCCGCGATCAGAGCTTACGAGAAGGTCGGCTTCAACCCCGTGGGTGTGATGCGCCGATCCGAGCGCGACGTCGGCGGCGGCGGATGGCACGACTCCCTGCTGATGGAGCTGCTGGCTGAGGAAGACTAGGTCGGCGAAGACTGAATTGGGCGCGGCGGGTCGCGACCCCAGTCATGGACTGGCTCCGGCCAGAGTTGCGCTAGCGGACTGGCGGTGTAACGCTCAGCGGATTGGGTGCAGCTCGACACGATGAGCCACCCCTTGCCAAGCGGTGTCGGCTGTCAACACTGGAGCGTCCAGCCGCCGCGCCAGCGCGAGGCACGCCCGGTCGCCGAGCGAGAGTCCTGCGTCACGAGTCAAGGGTCGTGGGCGGGCCACGTCGATTGCGGTGATCACGGTTCGGTGATACTGAACACGTCGTCTCAAAGCGCAGAGATGAACGGTCATAGATGGGGCGTCTGCATCAGGTAACCGCAGTCCAAGAGCTTATCGACTACGTGAGCTTCATCACACGTGTCACCTTCTGCGAGCATGTCCTTGATCAGATGGTTGATCAGCTGGTCGTCGGGCGACACAGGCTTTAGTTCATCGACATCTGCGAGCGCTGCCCGACGCTCTAGATCGGCACGACCATCCTGCAGCCGCCGTAGCCACTCCATCAAGTGTGTGTCCGAGGGCGCCAGATCGTCGATGAGGTGTCCTGCGTTCACGAGAAGTATCTGTTTGATCCGACGCGACACCTCCGAACGGGGCGGTGGAAACCCGACGATGTCGTGACTTTCCATCACTGCACGCATGCGGGCCGTGTGAAGCGTCATCTCATAGCGCTGCGCGTCCTCATCACCAACGAGATCTCGCAGCGAGCGGCGGGCGACGAACAGGCTGTCGCGGGCGGCGGCCAGTAGCGGGATAAAGGAGCGTTCGGTAGGTTGCGCCAGGCGCGCGCCGCGACTGGCTCCACTGGTGCGGTTCCAAGGCGGCCATTCGCCGATCTCCTTACGCGCAAGCTCGATCAGCTGACCCTCGGCCAGCTTGATCATCGCGTCCGGATTGATGCCGTGCAGGGGATTAATGGCGTAAATCATGCGCATCACCTCGACGGCGGCCGACTGCAACATGATTGTCACTCCGAGCCTTGGGTGGGCTGAGAACCAGTCATTGATGTTCGCCTGCTTGTTGCCGCCTCGATGTGAGACGACTCCGTTGTGCTGGGCGAATCGAGCCGGCAGGTCCCGGGTCAGCCCTACATAGAGCAAGGTCCGACCATCCGGATCCCAGTAGGCGTAGAGACCTGTGCGCGACCAAATCGGCCAGTCGCGAGGCAGCAGCGCCTTGAGCGCCTCATACACCTCTCGCCGCTCGTTGCTTGTGTAGGTCTCCCACACCACAGTGCAGAGCACGGCCTCAACCTATCGTTCGTTCCGCCCAGCGCGCTTTTCACTGGACGGTCCTGCCGGCCAAGTGGCGCTCGCGGCTCGACGGCGCTATCGACCGGGACGCGACGTGAAGTACCGCATGTCTGCGGCGGGCAGCCGGGTTCAAGACCGCTTGGCCGAGAGAGCTCGGTGTCGGCGCATCGTGATTGCTCGGGCGTCGGTGGTGTGCAGCGTCACGTTGGAGGAGGGCAGGGCGGCGAACCCGTGGTCGAGCGTGGCAATGTCGCTCAACCCTGACGCCGGCAGGCTCGCAGCATGCACTGCGTCGTAGGAGCGAAAGCCGTAGCTGCGCATGAGCTCCGGGACGTCCTCGCTGACTTCGCTCAGATCGATGGACGACCACGACAGCGAGTCCAGCAGCTCCGACCACGCGCCGGCGCCGGCAGCCAGGAGCCGTCCGGCTCGACGGCGAACACGACCGTCGTAGCGCGCGCTCGCCCAGCGATTGCCGTGACGCTCCTTCAGCGCCACGTTGAACAGCGTCTCGTACAACTCGACCTCGAGCAGGGCGGTTGAACACCACCAGGCACGGGCTCGCGGCAAGATCTCGCAAGAATTGCACGCACGCAGCGTGTCCTGGCTCCGAAGGCAACAGGGCCTCGACAGCGACGCTCGTGTCGAGCAACAGCGCCTCGGGCGGGGACCAGTCGGGAGCTTGGAAGGAAAGGACGCCCCGATCTACGGGTGGACGGCCCCTTCGGGCCACCGGTTACCGCCGCCGACCGCGACGCGCACGCACGAAGTCCACCTGCACATCGGTCTTGATGCGTTTGGTCGCGCGCTCGATGTTCGCGATCCGCTCATCGACGTCCGCGATACGCGGAGGATGCACCCGAGCACGCCATGACTCGGCCCCAGAGGACCGTCCGTTGCGAGAAGCACGAAGACTGTCAACCTTGCTGGCCATAGGCCCATCATACCCGACGATCCACTCACCCTCGAGTAACTCGGGATGCGGTCAGCGGCTCCTGGGCCAGCCCGAACGGGGTTCCCTCGGAGTCCTTGCAGACCGCCCAGTGCTCCCCGGGGTGGACGACGCTTCCACCGAGCGCTTGGACGTTCTTCAGCGCCTCGGCTATGTCGCTCACCGCGAAGTAGGGCAGCGAAAAAGAATCCCCAGGTCCGCGTCCGCGCGCATGAACACCGACCGCTGGGCCGTCCGAGCGGGTCTGCCACCCTGCTCCCTCTCCCTCCTCGCGCGGCTGCAGCTCAACTCCCAGAAACTCCGCCCAGAAGCGCCGGGCGCGCTCGGGATTGTCTGCGGGGAACTCGATCGAGGACAGCGAGGAGTGCGGCACCGCTCGCACGATAGCTTGAGGACGAGCCGCAGCGGCCTGACCTCCACGACTCAAGTTCAATCAGCTGGACGACCGATTAGGTTTCGTACATGGCGAGGGTGAGCGGCTGAGCGATGGAGAACGTCAACGGAGGGCTGATCTTCTCGGCGAGCGACCTGATCAACCATCTGGAGTGCCCGCACCTGACACACCTGAACATCGAGGTCGCGCTGGGTCGGGAGGACTTCGAGCCGAGCCGGTCTGACACCACGAACCTGGTGGCACGGAAGGGTGATGAGCACGAGCGGGCCCACCTCGATCGACTCGCCGGGGAAGGCCGGGAGATCGTGAGGATCGAGAGCGAACCGGGCCTTGAGGGGACACGCCGCGGCGCGCGCGAAACGGTCGAGGCGATGAAGGCGGGGGTAGAGGTGATCTACCAGGGCGTGCTGTTCGACGGTGTGCGCTGGCGCGGATACAGCGATTTTCTGCACCGCGTCGAGCGTCCATCGGAGCTGGGGTCGTTCAGCTACGAGGTGGCGGACACCAAGCTGGCCCGTCGCGTGAAGCCGTATTTTCTGCTGCAGCTCTGCTTCTACTCCGAGCTGATCGAGGCGATCCAGGGGGTTCAGCCTGCACGTATGCACGTCGTGCTCGGAACTCGCGAGTCGCAGATGTTTCGAGTCGCAGAGTTCTCGGCCTACTACCGCAGCGTCAAGCGCGGCTTCGAGGATGTCGTGGACGCCGGTCTGTCGATGACCTATCCCGAGCCCGTGGAGCATTGCGGGGTGTGTCGCTGGGAGGAGCGCTGCGTGGCACGGCGCGAGGCCGACGAGCATCTGAGCCTGGTGGCCAGGATCAGGAGCTCCCAGCGCACCAAGCTGGTCGAGCGGGGCATCGAGACCGTCGCACAGCTCGCGGTGGCGGAGCCGGCGGATAGGCCTCCCCGGGTCGGGACCGCGACGTTCGACGGGCTGCGTGCGCAGGCGCGACTGCAGATGGTGAAACGCACAACGGGAGAGCTGCGCTACGAGCTGCTGGCACCCGCGGAGGAATGCGGGTTCGCTCGCCTGCCGCGGCCGTCGGAGGGCGATGTCTTCTTCGACATGGAGGGCGACCCGTTCTTCGACGACGGCCTGGAGTATCTGTTCGGCGTCGTGCTGGTAGAGGCGGGGGGGCCTCAGTTCCGCGCGTTCTGGGCCACCGATCGATTCAGCGAGAGACAGGCGTTCGAGGAGTTCATCGACTTCGTCATCGAGCGACTGGAGCGGTATCCCGACATGCACGTCTACCACTACGCCCCCTACGAGGCGACCGCGATCAAGCGTCTGATGGGCCTGCACTCAACGCGCGAGGACGAAGTCGACCATCTGCTGCGCAGCGAGGTCCTGGTCGATCTGTACACCGTCGTGCGCCAGGCCGTGCGCGTCGGGCAGCCGAGCTACTCGATCAAGAGCATCGAGGCATTTTACATGAGCAGGCGGGACACGGAGGTGGCCGAGGGTGGCGACTCGATCGTCGCGTTCGAGCGGTTTCTGGAGACCGGCGATCGCTCGCTGCTGGAGTCGATCGAGCGCTACAACGAGGACGACTGCCGCTCGACGCACCTGCTGCGCGAATGGCTGCTCGCCCGACGCGAGGAGGCGATCGAGACGTTCGCCCGGGAGATCCCGTGGAAGCCGGCGCCAGACGCGCGGGAGCCGGACCAGGAAAGTCAGGAGCAGCTCGATCAATTGCAGGCCGCACTTCTCGCCGGAGTGCCCGACGACAGCGCCGATCGAGACGACGGTCAGCGCGTCATCTGGCTGATGGCTCAGCTGCTCGACTACCACCGGCGCGAGGCAAAGCCCGCGTGGTGGCGGTACTTCGAACGGCTCGCAGCCGACGAGGAGCAGCTGACGGAGGTCGATAACGAGGCGCTCGGGCGAATCACAGTTGCCGGCATCGAGCCAATCCCACTCCCCGCGCCGTCGCAATCGCTCATCCACACGCTGCAGTTCCCGCCCCAGGATCACAAGATCAGGGCCGGTAGCTTCGTCGACCCCGCGACCGAGCGGGGAGTGACGGTCGAGTCGATCGACAACGCAACCGGAACGCTGCGCATCAGCCGTGCGGCCAAGCGCTCCGGCGAACCCCTCCCCCGCGCGCTGATCCCCGGCAAGCCCTACAAAACGAACGACCAGCGCGCCGCGCTGCGACGACTGGCCGAAGACATCATCGCGCACGGATTCGATGCCGATGGTGGAGCCGATACCCGGGGTGGATTCGATACCGAGGACGGACTCGACGCCGCGAGCGCGCTTGATGCCGAGGGCGGGCTCGATGCGACACGTGAAGTCAATGCCGTCGGAACTCACGGCGCCGGGGGCCGTTACGGCGCGTTGCGCCAGATCCTGCGGCGTGCGCTCCCGCTCACCTCGGCGTGCACACGCGGAGCGGCGCTGCAGGCGAGCGCGTTCGACCTCGAGGACGCGAAGCGAATCGCGCAAGGCCTGGACGAAAGCTACCTGTTCATCCAAGGGCCGCCGGGCTCGGGCAAGACCTACACGGGCGCGCAGCTGATCCTCGACCTGATCGCGCGGGGCCACCGTGTCGGCATCGCCAGCTCGAGCCACGCCGCGATCCACAACCTGCTCGCGGAGGTCGAGCAGCACGCCCCGCCGGGCGAGCCGTTCGCCGGGTTGAAGCGCTGCGGCGCCGACGGCAGCAACAGCTACGAGTCCGCGCACGGCCTGATCGAGAGCTCGCACGAGATCGCCGACTTCGCCGGCGGCGACCACAACCTCGTGGCTGGAACGGCGTGGTTGTTCTGCCGCGAGGAGATGGACGGAACGCTCGACTACCTGTTCATCGACGAGGCCGGCCAGATCTCGCTCGCCGACGCGCTCGCGATGGGCACGTGCGCGCGCAACGTGATCCTGCTCGGCGACCCCCAGCAGCTCGCGCAGGTCGGGCAGGCGGTGCACCCGCCGGGCGCGGGCGCGTCCGTGCTCGAGCACCTGCTCGGCGACCACACGACGATCCCGTCCGAGCGTGGCCTATTCATCGACCAGACGCGGCGGATGCACCCGGACGTGTGCAGGTTCATCTCAGCGGCGATCTACGAGGACCGGCTCGAGTCGTTCGCGGACTGCGCCAACCAGCGTGTCGACGCTCCGGGGGAGTTGACTGGCACCGGGATCAGGTACGTGCCGGCCGTGCACGAGGGAAACATGCGCGAGTCTGTCGAGGAGGCTGAGATGGTCAGGGGTCTTGTCGAGGATCTGCTGCGGGGGGACCATCTTCAGACGGACGGAACCAGCGGCGACATCACCCCCGAGGAGATCATGGTCGTCGCCCCCTACAACGCCCAGGTCAGCTGCCTGTGCGAACGCCTCCCGGACGGGGTCAGGGTGGGCACGGTCGACAAGTTCCAGGGCCAGGAGGCGGCGGTGTGCTTCTTTTCGATGGCGACGTCCAGCGGAGAGGAGATTCCCCGGAACCTGGAGTTCTTGTTCAGCAGGAATCGGCTGAATGTGGCCGTGTCACGGGCACGATGCCTGGCCGTTCTCGTGTGCAGCCCGGAACTGCTGCACATTCGCTGCAGGAACGCCGAGCAGATGCGGTTGGTCAACGCGCTTTGTTGGTTTGTGGAGATGAGTGGGGAGAAGCGGTGAACTGGAGCATGCCCGACCGCATGGAATTGGACACGTCGATTCGGCGCGAGTCATGCAACCATCCACGGATGGCTCACCATAAGCGAAAGGGTCCGAAGAGCACGCGCGCCGGCTGCTTGCTGTGCAAGCCCTACAAGCATCAGGCTGAGCATCATCGCTACCGTGCCCGCAGCGATCGCCGCTGGCGCGAGCAGCAGGTGACGGCTGACTACGATGGTCATTGCGATCGTTCAAGGCCCGCAGAGTAGGCGTACTGCCGATGCCGGTTAAGTTCGGACTTTGGAGGTTGGATGGCGAGTCGGCGCAGCAGGTGCAATCGAATGTGATCGCATCCGAGGAGCGCCTGGAGGCGATCATCCAGGAGCGGCTCGACATTCTTGGCCTGGACAACCTCCTCCAAATCGGGCGGCAGGTCATAACTGACTTCGGCAAGCGTATCGATTTGCTGGCCATCGACGGACAGGGAGACCTGTACGTCATCGAGCTCAAGAGGGATCGCACCCCACGCGAGGTCGTCGCCCAAGCGCTGGAGTATGGGTTCTGGGTGCAGGACCTTTCGCTCGAGGCGGTCAGAGAGCTGTACGCCAAGCATCACCAGGGCGACGATTTCGAATCGGCGTTCACCAACCATTTCGAGGGTGACCTGCCGGAGTCCGTCAACATCGATCACCACCTCGTGGTGGTAGCCACCGGTATCGACACCAGCACGGAACAGATCGTGGACTATGTGCGTGGTTATCGGGTGCCGATCAACGTCATTTTCTTTGAGTATCTGCAGGACGATGGTCGGGAGTATCTGGCGCGGTCTTGGCTGAGCGATCCAGAAACCGAGGCTTCCAGCGGTGCCAGCGGCAAGAAGCAGGCTCCCTGGAGCGGACTTGACTTCTTCGTCGCTGTCGGCGAGAACCAGCACCGTAACTGGGATGACATGCGCCGCTTTGGGTTCGTCTCCGCCGGCCGTGGCGAGAAGAACCGCAAGGCGATGAGCAAACTGTTCGAGGGCGCCCGCGTGTGGGCGGAGATCCCCGGCACCGGCTATGTGGGCGTAGGTGAAGTCACAGCTCCGGCGATTGCGGTAAATGACTTCGAGGTCGAGGTCGACGGTGTAACGATGCCGATCCTGCAGGCGCCACTCCAAGCACCCAACATGGGGGAGGAGGCAGACGATCCGGAGCAGAGCGAGTACCTGGCGCGGGTGCGCTGGATCGACGTCCGCCCCCGCGAGCAGGCGGTTTGGGAGAAGGGCATGTTCGCCAACCAGAACGTCGTCGCCAAGCTGCGACAGTCATTTACGCTGCAGCGATTGGCCGAAATCTTTCGTCTCCCCGCCGACGAGAATCCCTGGTAGCCAAACCGTCTGTGACAAAGCAGCGGATCCGGTGTGGTACCGGACCCATGACCAAGCTCATGCGTCCCGCTCTACTCAGGCGGCAACAGGCAGCTCGGCGCGCGCGTCGAAGTGCTGCTGGAGGTTGGCGATCAGGCGGGCCAGCGTGTTGCCGCAGGTGTGCTCGTCGAGCATGACGCGAATCCAGCGGGGGGCGATCTCCAGGCGCAGGGGGTGGCCGACGTGAAGATCGACGGCGTTGGCCTCCCACTGTTCGCTTGCAACTTCGCGCGGCACCGCCCACAAACGAAATGGCGCACGGCAGGAGAACAGGCCATCGAGGAAGAGCTCGAGGTCGGGGATGTGACGCTGCAGCTCCAAGGTGGCTATATCCCCGCTGATCTGTAGGCCGACGGAGTCGCATGGGTCGGTGCCCAGGCGATATCGGCCCTCGAGTGCGCCGATGTATCGCTCGTAGCGACGCGCTGTGCGCCATAGCACGCCGGCGATCAGCTCAAAGGACGTGCCCCGCGAGACCACCTTGCCCTGGAAGTCGGCGACGAGCTGTGCGCGACGGTCGCCATCGACGATCGTTGATCCAAGGGCAGTAAACGAAGCGTTGGAGGCGTAGCGCTCGTTGTTGCCGATGAGCGCCAGGAGCTCCTCTGGCGCGTCGCCCTCCAGCTGCATGCGCCACCGTCGAGCGGGATCGCCGTCTGCCGGGACGAGCCGGTCGGAGTCGAACGAGGACTTGAGCCATGTACGTGTGCCCTCGAACTCACGCATCAGGTGGGCGGGCATCCAGGCGGAGTCGACGCGATGATCCGGGATGAGCTTCGTCTTGACGAGGCTCTCCACCGTCGCCGCGGAAGCGGTCGAATGCAGTTGCCAGAAGCGGGTGTTAGCGGTGTCGAAGAAGAACACGTCATCGGGACTGAGGAGCGCCCATAGGTCGTCGTCCAACGCCCGCAGGTCAAGACCGGCTCGATCGGCGAAGACGCTCAGGAGCGCGCCGCAACCGTCAGCAGAGCGCTCGGGCGGATGGGCCTCGAGTAGTCGCGACTTCAATTGGCCTGCACGCAGGCGACCGCCGAACGCGGCCTCGGCCGAGGCTTCCGCGTTGAGCGCTGCGGTTATCGTCGCGATGAAGTCCGATCGATCCATTGCTAGGCCCATTATGGTCGTGTTTCGGTCATCCGTCCGGGGTACCTTCATCTTCCCCTATCCCACCCTCCTGTGCCAGATCTTCGAGCGAGAGCTCGATCTGCCCCTCGATCTGGGGTTGTCGCTTACGTCCCAGGGCCTTGGCCGCCCGTCGCTGCTGAGCCTGCCAGCTCTGCGGCGTGCCACGCGGGTCAGAGGCAGCCGGCGACTCTACGATCCTAACGCGAGCATGGGATGCCTTGGTTCCCGGCTCGTAGCTGAACTGGGTTCCGAGCTCGCCGCCGACGAGCCTGCGCACCGCGTCGTCGACACGTGAGATGAAGCCGCGCTGAGCTTCCTTGCCGAGGACAGACCACTCGGGCAGTATCTCCCGGCAGATCGCCTCCACATCGATCGTCTCCTCTTGGCGGGCCTGCGCTGCCACCAGGATCGGGGCTGTCAGCTCGTGGATCTCCTCGGCCGGGCTGTGTTGATCGATCGGAAACCGCGCGGGAGGAAGCCCAGCTTGGTGGCGAACGTCGAATGCCTCCAGGCCCGAGGCACCCTCGACCTGGGTCAGACGGGCGCGATCAGGGCCGACGGTGAGCAGTGGGGCTTCAATATTGTGCTGGACCATCGAGGCTTCCAGGTCGCCGCGATGGGTCTCGTTGCCGGCGAACATCGCGACGATGCGTACGTCCTCGCGATTCCGCAGCGCCGGCGGCAGCGAACCCGCAGCGAAGACCCCGTCGGGATTGGCGAGCAGGTACCGACTTCCTTGCTGTGCGTCGACGTTACGTCCGCCCTTGCACTCGGTGAGCCCACGACCGTCCACGAAAGCGGATCCACTCCAAACAGCCTTTTGGTCAGCTCGCTGCCGGCCTCTCCGAACTGCTTCTGCTCGGCCAGGGCTCCTGCGGCGTGGAAGGCGAAGTCGCGCACCAGATGCGACCAGCAGGCCTGGCGTGAGGCGGCGTCGATCAGCTCATAGGCCCACCAGCGATCCGAGCTCACGATCCCGCCGAAGTCCTTGCCGAGCAACTCCTCCAGACGGTCGCGATGACGATCCTCTGCGATCCGGAAGATCGCCGCCTCAGGCGTGACCGCAGTCCACAGCGTGCGCTGATCATGCGCGGTAAACCAGCCCGTCTCATCAACGTTGACGGCGCGCGATGCGAGCACCTGCCCGAGCAGCCGCTCGTGCGGCCCGGACAGAGCCAGGGCGGCGCGCTGGCAGATCGCGTCGACCGCGCCGACCGACAGGGGAAGGCCGAACAGGTCGACTGCGAGCTCTGCCATGTCGCGGCGGGAGACGCGGTTTCTGGCGGTGAGGCTCACCACGGTGGCCTGCAGGCCGGGACCGAACGGCGAGTCGCCCACTCCCGGCGGGAGCTTGGCCGTCGTGCGCTCGCCACAACACGCGCAGCGCAGACGGTGCGTGCGATGCTCGCACCAGATGACCGCTATCGGCGGCAACTCGGCCACCTGGTGGCGCCCGAAGCGTTCCGAGAGCTCCCGCTCCTCTTCTGAGAACTCGTTCCCGCAGCCCTCACAGGCAGCGGGAGTGCTCGACGATCTCATCGAGCTGATCCTCTGGCAAGAGCTTGCGAGCAGAGCCCTCGTGCCCAGGCTGGGCACCGGCTTTGCGCTCGCCCGCCCGGTTGGCCCACTGCTTGGCCTTCTCGCGCGCAGCCGCGCGACGCTCAGCACGCGAGGCCGGCGGATCCTGCGAGGGCGGACTCGAGGAGTTGCTCGAATCCTTGCGCGACTCTTCCTCCAGGCGCGCCACGCGCTCCTTCAGCCGGGCGATCTCGCGCTCATAGCGTGCCGTCAGCTCGAGCAGAAAGTCGACGCACGCCTCCCGCCCCGCGTCATAGACCGCCTCCGCCTCAGAGCGCTCCACAACCCCAAGATTCGCCCTCCCCGCCAACGATCCTTGCGATGTAACCCTACGGGTGAACGCTTACGTCGAGGTACCAATTTGCAGGGGATTTGGGTTTTGGCTGCGGTGGGCCGGGGTGGAGGGAGGCCGTGGAGTTTCGCACGGATTCAGGACCGAAATCGGGGGTTTTGTCGATGCGAAAGGGGGTTTTGTCGACCATTGGCGGGGTTTCGCACACCCCTTGGATTGGGGGCTTGCGCGCTCAGTCTGAGCTGTCCCTAGACGCCGGCCGTGCGCGGGCGCTCGTGAACCGAAGGGGTAGCGGCCGGGCTCGGGCGTCAATAGGAGCACCCCGCCCAAGGAGACCTGACGAGACCGATGACGCTCGACCACGAGGACATCGACGCGATCGCAGAGCGCGCCGCGCATCGTGTCGTGCAGCTCCTGGAGCAGCCCGCCCCCGGGGCCTACCAGCTGCTCGACCCAAAGGAGCTGGCGAGAGCGCTGAATGTCTCGCTCGACTACGTCTACGCGCACGCCGCGGATCTCGGCGCGATGCGTCTCGGCGACGGACCCAAGGCGCGACTGCGCTTCGATCTCCAGACCGCGCAACGAGCGATGCGGGGCGCAAGCAGCCACCCACGGCGCCGGTAAGGTGATCGCACCACGCAGAAGCCGGGGCGCCGCGGACACGCCCTCCGGCGCGACATCGGGAGATGAGCACGATGTGTCCGAACCGTATATCCCGACACGACCGAGGGCTCTGATGGCGCGGCCCAACACCGGCGAGGTCACGAGATGGCCGTGGAAGGACGGCAAGACGATCACGTTCGGCTCGCGCCTCTACGCCTACGGGCGTCGCCATCGGCTGGTGTTCGGCACCAACACCCAGGGCTGGAACGATGTCCGCGCCGAGATCGAGCTCGAGTCGATCCTGCAGCAGGTCGAGCGCGGCACCTGGGCGCCGCCGGAGAAGAGGACATCGGTCGTGCGGACGGAGGCTGCGCGGCCTGACGGCCACCAGCCCTTCGGGCCGTTCGCGCGGAAGGTCGTCGACGCGAAGAGTCACGGGCTCGACGACAACACGATCGCCGACCTCGAGTGGAAGCTCGGCTATCTGGTCGGGCACTTCGGGCGCATGGAGCTGCTCGAGATCGACGTCGCCAGGGTCGACGGGTTCCGTGACGAGCTCGCGCACCGCTCGCGCGTGATCCGCGAAGCCGAGGCTCATCGCAGCGCCAGGCGATCTGGGGGCTGATGAGTTTCGCCGACGAGCCCGCCGAGTGCCCGTTCACGCGCCAGGTCACCCGCACAGACGACCCGGAGTTTAGGCCAGTGAATGGGCCAATGAGCAATTTTAGGCCCCTCAACCGAGCTGGACGATCTCACCGATGATGAGTAAAACCTGCCATGTTTCCAGGTTGTTCTGTGATGGGCGCGGCGGGTTTCGAACCTGCGACCTCTCGCGTGTGAAGCGAGCGCTCTCCCACTGAGCTACGCGCCCTGGATGGCTGATTCTATTGGGCTTTGCGCGGTGCTGGCAGCTTCGGCCCCGCCAGACGAGTGGGTCTACTGATCTTCGCTGGAAGCGAGCCGGCTATGCGTGTGCCAGCTCGCGCATCTGGCGCACGGGATGGCGGCCCAGTCGGCTCGCGGTCGCATAGGACCCAGCATGTCCGTGAACACGCTGGGTGACGTTGACGCCTACGCGGCCGCGTAGGCGGTCGATCAGGCTCCGTGGCAGCGGGATCAACAGCAGCTCGGTCTCATCGCCGACGAGCACGGTGGCGCGACCCTCCGTGAGGTTGCGCCAGACGACATCGTCGGCCCACTCCTGGTCACCGGGAACGAACGCAACCTGGTCGGGGTAGCCGAGATCGTCGTCACTTAGCGTGGCGGCCATGAACAGTTCGTGTGTCTTGTCTACGGTCTCGCTCATCGGGTGTTCTCCCAGCTACGAACGATATCGCCCCAGCCGTCGATCAGCTTGACCTCGGCAGTGTTCATGGCTCCGTTGACAGGGCCGTGCCTGACAATCGGGGCTTGCTTATCAGAGCCGACATAGCGGTGCTCGTGGTGCTCTTCGGGTGCGTGGGCGTTGTCGAAGGTCCGCACCGTATGCCGCACCCCATCGCGCTCGACCAGCAGCACGATCGCGTACTCGACCGGATGTGCGCTTGAACGCTGAAGCACGACGAGCACATCGGGGGCGAGGAACAGTTCTCGTATCCGGTCCTTGGTCATGGGTCGGACGTCTTACCAAATGACCAGCCGGGCTCCGGGTCAAGACCCCAGCCGCACCCCGGCATGCGGATGCAAACGGACCGCCTCTTCGGAGTAGGCGTCCCCCAGCGCGTCGACTTCGGCCTGGGTCAGCGCGCTCCCGAATGTGGACGGACCTCCGAGTTCGCGATACCCGTCGTGCAGGTGCTTGTCGATCTGGGCCAGGTCGAAGTGGCCGTCGTAGACGCTCTCGATGTAGAGGCCCACATTTTCCCGTGCGAACTGCGCGGTGGCGGGAGAGCCGTGCTCGATCTGGTCGATCGCCGCGCCGATCAGGGTCCACCCGCGCGTGGCCAGACCCGTATAGGTGCGAAACAGGCCCGCGAGTGGCGAGCCGGGGCCGGTCAGGGAGACCGCCTGCGCTTCGCTCAGCAGCGGCGGCGTCGGGATCTTCGTCGCGCTCGCCGCCGCGGCCATGACGGGCGCGCGGGTGCTCGCCAGCACCTGGGCGCCGGACGGCAGGCCGTTGGCTACCAGCGGCCAGGCTCGCTTGGCTGACGCGACCTCGATCGCGATCGGGCTCTCGACGCGTTTGAGGGCCCGGCTCACGGCGATGAGGTCCTCGCGCTCGAGCCTCAGTTCGGCTGGGCTGCGACTACTGCCGCCGCAACCGGTCAGCGCACCCGCGCCGAGGGTGCACAGCAGTAGCAGCAGGACCGGCAGCAGCGCTGCGACGCGCGCGACACCGATACGGGCAACCGCGCCCGGGGGCCGTGGCCGCGGGCGGTGGTTACCGGCGATCTTCGTCGTCAGCGTGGCTCGCGCCGGTCGCGTCGTCGTCTGGACGGGTTGTTGTCGCGGCCTGACTCGGCTCGGCTGGGCGTCGGTTACGCGCCCAGCAGGTCGATCACGAACACGAGCGGTTCGTTCGGCGGGATCGTCGGGGGCGAGCCTTTGGCGCCGTAGGCGAGCGCGGACGGGATGATCAGCTCGCGCCGTCCACCCACCTTCATGCCTGGCACGCCCTGTTCCCAGCCGGGGATGACCTGACCTTTGCCGAGCGTGAACGGGAACGGTTCGTTTCGTTTCCAGGACGCGTCGAACACTTTGCCGCCGTGATACAGCGCGCCCACGTAGTTGACGGTGACCGCGTCGCCAGACTTCGCTTCGGCGCCGGTGCCCGGGATGAGTTCCTTGGTCACGAGCTTGGTCGGCGCCGGGCCGCTCGGCGGGGTGACGTGCGGTTCTTTGGACAGCGGGCCGGTGGTCGGTGTTTTCGCCGTCGCGGTCGTGCTCGTACTGGTCGAGCTCGTCGGTGCGCTCGTGGTTGCCAGCGATTCGTCGGCCTTGTTCTCGGCGCCGACCGTGATCGTGCTGGAGCCGCTGGAGCTGCCGCAGCCGGCGATCAGGACCGCCGCGCCGAGGGCGGCGAGCCCCACGCCGAGGCGGGTGCGGGTGCGGGCGTGCTGGAAGCGTGGAGATGCGTCTCTAAAGTTGGTCACGGCCGGGCAGCCTAACGCACAGAGGGGCGGTCGTGTGCGTTTGTCTCTCGGGACGTGCCGCGCGCGCGTACGTACGCGCGCGCTTGACGCTTTTGGAGAAGAGTGTGTCGCTGGGCGAAGAAGCCGAATCAAATCGCCCCACGGGGTCGAGAGCCCAGGTTCTGGCTCGCGCTCCGTTAGGATCAAGAGCGGACCGTGCTAGGCGGGGATGTAGCGGCGCCCTGAATCCGCAATCCGCTCTAGCGGGGCTGAACTCCCCTCCGAGGGGCATTTCGTCCCGGTCGCCCCGCTGCCGCGGGCGTCGATGGTTCGGGTCCCGCGCGGTGTCGGCTCGCGAACCAGGTCAGGTCCGGAAGGAAGCAGCCTTAAGCGATCACCGGCAGGCGCAGCGGGAGCTCCCGGACCGGAGTTCGCGGCAACGACCAGGCGCCGGATGCGGAGGCTACGACGAGGGGTGCACGGTCCGTATTCGTTGACCCGATTTCGACAGGTGGCCTGGTCAGGCGGCCGTCTGACCATAGTCATACCGCGCTCAAAACATATATATACATCCCCTCCTCTCCCCGGCGATCCTCTCCTCTTCTCTTCTCTCCTCTCCCACCCTCTCCTCTCCTACCCTCCCCGGCGCGCTCGTCTCCTCACGCCTCCACGCCCTCATGCCCGTAGTCGCCGCGGGTTCGACCGAGTTACGAGCAGCGACTGAAGATCAGCCACGAGCGGTTGGTCGCCGACTCGGTGAACCCCGGGGGCACGCTCACCGCCAGATGCGGGTCGTGGGGGTCGAGCACGTAATCGCGTTCGACTTCCATGCTCGCGGGGTCGATGTAGGTGCCGTAGGAGATCTGGTTCACCTGGGCGCTGACCACGTTGACAGGGCTCGTCTTCAAATACAGCGACAGCAGCGGGATCGGCGCGTGGTTGGGCACCTCCACCGGCCCGCACTCCAGCCCGATCGCGTGGTTGCGCACGAGCGCGACGAGGTCGCTTTCGATCGACTGCTGGCGCGCCAGCGCGTTCAGTTCGCGGTGCGCCGAGCGGTACTGGCTGGGCGCGTAGACGACCAGCCCCACGAGCACGATCAGCCCGCCCGCCATCCACCAGCGCCGCCGCGGATCCTCGCGCGCGAGCAGCGTCCAGCCGAACACGCCGGCGCCGCAGAACACGCACAGGATCGCCGCCGCGAGAAACGCGTAGCGCGTGTTGATCGGCAGCC
The DNA here is from genome assembly GCA_963749285.1 of uncultured Solirubrobacterales bacterium. Lineage (GTDB taxonomy): Bacteria > Actinomycetota > Thermoleophilia > Solirubrobacterales > Solirubrobacteraceae > Palsa-744. The sequence continues at coordinate 1,049,204 of CAVVMD010000003.1, forward strand.
CGACGGTCGCGAACGCGGCGAACACGAGCACCGCCGCGACCCCGACGAGCGCGGCCAGGCGCGCCCGCGCGGGCAGCCACAGCAGCGACAGCACGCCGCCGAACGCCGCCCCGACGAGCACGGGTGGGCGCAATATCTCGCCGATTCGCCGCGGGATGTACTCGGGTACGTTCGCGATTCCCGTGACGCGGTCGAGGACTTCGGCGGTGTGGCGGGTGTTGGTCAGCGACCACACCGGATCGCCCGTGATCGCCAGGTCGCTGAGCACCCATACCAGCGGCGCCGCCACCGCCAGCAGCGTCAGGCCGGCGAGCTCGCGTTGTGAGCGCCCGAGCTGTCGGGTCACGCGCTCGGAGAGCCGTAGCCCGCCGCCGTCCGCCGAGACTCGATCTGCATCGACGGACCGTCGCCCACGCCACGCGGGCCAGGCGATCAGGTACACCCAATACAGCCCCGAGAACACCCATGCCTCCGGGCGCAGCAGCCCGGCGAGCGCGAGCAGCGCGAGCACCGGCCAGCCGGCGCGGGGACGACGCGACTCGACGAGCAGCGCGCCGAGCACGAGCAGCAGATAGGGGATGTCGATGTACGCGCGCACGCCGTAGGACAGCACCGGCACGCGCGTGATCAGCAGCAGTGCGGCGAGCGCCCCGGCGGCGCGCCCGAACCAGCGTGCGGCGAGCGCGTAGATCACCCACGCGCACGCCGACAGCGCGAGGAACGCGAGCGCGACGGTCACCTCCAGCACGCCGTGGGGTCCGAGTGGAGCGAGCACGACGCCGAGGATCTCGATCAGCGGGTGGGGTGTGGGCGCGATCGGCACTCCGTACGCGGGGACGCTGCCGCGCGAGAGCTGACCGCCCCAGGCGAGCGCGTACAACGTGTCGTAGTTGACGAACCCGACGCCTGCGAGCACGCGCAACACGACGGCCCCGACGACGATCGCCGCGGGCGTGACGAGGCGCTTCATCCAGACCCTCACGCGCGCGGACGCTATCCGGTTGGACCTTCGAGGTGGCGGTCCAGCGACCCCGAGTGCCACCCGATCTGTCACTCCGATCCGGTTCGGGCGGGGTGCCCGCCCGTGGGTAGACTCAGGCTCACGGTGCCAGACCAGCCCCAGGAGCAGCAGTCATCCCTATACCGCAGGCATAGGCCGCGCACGTTCGACGAGGTCGTCGGCCAGGAGCCGGTGGTGCGCACGCTGCGCAACGCGGTGCAGCGCGAGCAGGTCCACCACGCGTACCTGTTCGTCGGCTCGCGCGGGACCGGCAAGACCTCGATGGCGAAGATCCTCGCGGCGTGCCTGAACTGCGAGCACGGCCCGACGATCACCCCGTGCGGCACATGCGACTCGTGCACGGCGATCGCCCGCGCGAGCTCACTGGATGTGATCGAGATGGACGCGGCGTCGAACAACTCGGTCGACGACATCCGCGAGCTGCGCGACTCCGTCGCGTTCGCCCCGGTGTCGGGCAGGCGCAAGGTGTATATCCTCGACGAGGCCCACATGCTCTCCACAGCGGCGTGGAACGCGTTCCTAAAGACGCTGGAGGAGCCGCCCCCGGGAACGGTGTTCGTGCTCGCCACGACCGAGGCCCAGAAGGTGCCGGCGACCGTCGTCGATCGCTGTCACCGCTTCGATTTCCAGCGCCCCACGGTCGAGCAGATCGCGCAGGTGCTGCGGCGCACGGCCGAGTCGGAGTCGATCGAGATCCCACCGGAGGCGCTCGCGGCGCTCGCGCGTTCGGCCACCGGGAGCTTCAGGGACGCGCTCGGCACCCTGGAGCAGCTGCTCGCCTACAGCGGGGGCGCGACGATCGCGCTGGAGGACGTGCTCGCGGTGCTGGGCATCGCCGACGCGGCTCTGCTGGAACGGACCGTCGATGCGGTCGCCTCCGGGGACGCGCGCGGAGCGCTGCTGGCGCTGGCTGAGTGCGCGGACTCCGGGCGCGACGCGAGCTCGTTCGCGACCGACCTGGAGTCGAGAGCTCGCGAGCTGTTGATCGTGCAGACCCTGGGCGAGATCCCGTCCGAACTGGCGCTCACACCCGAGGCGGACGCCCGGCTGGGGGCCCAGGCCGAGCGCGTGGCCCACGCGACGGTGGTGCGCCTGCTGGAGCTGATCGGATCGGCGCTCGAGTCCGTGCGCGCGGGTGCGGACGCGCGCACGTGCATGGAGCTGGCGCTGGTGCAGGCGGCCAACCCCGAGGTGGACGCTTCGACCCGGGCGCTGCTGGCCCGCATCGAGCGTTTGGAGACGGGAGGGCTGGGAGCCTCGACGCAGCCCGTCTCGCAGACCTCGCCCCCCGCATCCGAGGAGACCGTGACACCCGCGCTCGTGACACCCGCGCCGAAGAGTGATGCAACCAGTGAGATTCCACCTGCCCCCCCGGCGCCGCTCGACGAGCCCCCACGCGATGAGCCCGTGGCAATAGCGACACCGGCCCCGGTGGGCACCGGCAAGCCGGCCCCCGCCGTGGCCCCCGCGGCCGAGCCGCCGGAGAATACGCCGCCACCGCCACCGGCCGTGCCCGTGGCGGAAGACCTGCAGTCGATTGCCGATCTGTGGCCCGCCGTGGTCGAGCTGGTCGGGGCCGGTCACGCGCTGTGTGGCGCGGTGATCGCGGACACCAGGCCGGTGGCGATCACCGGCGAGGATCTGACCGTCGGGTTTCCCACGAGCGCGGCGTTCCTGAAGAAGAAGGCCGAAGACCCATCCAACCGCCAGATCGTGACCGACGCGCTGCGCCAGCTGGCGGGTGGACGCCGGCGGATCTCATACGAGCTGCGCGAGGACCTCGATGCCCCGAACGGCGACGACCCGTCGCGGACATACACCGAGGAGGAGTGGATCGAGCGGTTCAAGTCAGAGCTCGACGCCGAAGAGATCCCGATCGAGCCCGCGCCCGAGCCCGCCGGGGCATCCGTCGCGGGCGGCACGCCCGAGACCGCGCCAGTCAACAGCGAACGTCAGGAGGCCTGATCGTGCCCAAGGGATCAAAGGGACCCAGAGGACCTAAGCAGCAGGGGATGCCGAACATGCAGCAGATGATGCAGCAGGTCCAGCAGATGCAGCACGACATGGAGGCCGCGCAGGAGCAGCTGAAGCACGAGACCGTCTCGGCTTCAGCCGGCGGGGGGATGGTGACCGTGCAGGTCACCGGCGACCTGCGTCTCACATCGGTGACGATCGACCCCGAGGCCGTCGACCCCGAGGACGTGGACATGCTCGCCGACATGGTCATGGCGGCCGTCAACGAGGCGCTGCGCTCTGCCCAGGAGCTCGCCGCGAGCAAGCTCGGCGGTGCGACCGGGGGTCTGGATCTGGGTGGCCTCGGCGGTCTGGGCCTCCCCGGCCTGCAGCCGTGAGCAGCTACGCGCCGCCGGTTCAGCGGCTCGTGACCGAGCTCTCGAAGCTGCCCAGCATCGGCACGCGCACCGCGCAGCGGCTGGCGTTTCACATCCTGCGCGCCTCCGAGGAGGACGCGTTCGGGCTGGCCGACGCGATTCGCGAGGTCAAGGAGCGGATCGGGCTGTGCGAGATCTGCTTCAACCTGACCGACGAACCGCACTGTCGCATCTGCCAGGACACCCGCCGCGACCACGGGCTGATCTGCGTCGTGGAGGAACCGGGCGACGTGATCCCGATGGAGCGCACGCACGAGTACTCAGGCGTCTACCACGTGCTGGGGGGCGCGCTGTCGCCGATCGATGGGATCGACCCGGAGGATCTGAAGATCGCGGAGCTGTACGCGCGCGTGCAGTCCCAGACGCAGCCCGTCAGGGAGATCGTGCTCGCGACCAACCCGACGACGACGGGCGAAGCCACGGCGCTGCACATCGCGCACGAGCTGCGCCCGCGCGCGCCTGAGCTGACCGTCACGCGCCTGGCCAGCGGCCTGCCGGTGGGCTCGGACCTGGAGTACGCCGACGAGGTGACGCTGGGCAAGGCGTTTGCGGGTCGTAGGGCCTTGTAGCCTCAAGGAGTGTCCGACTCCGACATCGTCGTGATGAAGTTCGGCGGCACGTCCGTCGCCGACGCGCAGCGCATCACCCGCGCCGCGCGGCGCATCGTGGAGCGGCGCGACTCGGGCTGTCGTGTCGTGGCTGTGCTGTCGGCTCGCGGGAAGACCACCGACGAGCTGATCGCGATGGCCGCGGAGGTCTCCGACACGCCGGATCCGCGTGAGATGGACATGCTGCTGTCCACCGGCGAGCGCATCTCCTGCGCGCTGTGCGCGATGGCGATCCACGATCTCGGCCACCACGCGATCTCGCTGACGGGCTCGCAGGCGGGGATCGTCACCGACGCGTCGCATACGCGCGCGCGCATCATCGACGTACGCGCCGAGCGCATTCTCACCGCGCTGGACGAGGACCGGATCGTGCTCGTCGCCGGCTTTCAGGGCGTCTCGAGCGGCTCCAGCGACGTCACCACGCTGGGGCGCGGGGGCTCGGATACGACCGCTGTGGCGCTCGCGGCGGCGCTCGGCGCCGAGGTGTGCGAAATCTACACCGACGTTCCCGGTGTGTTCAGCGCCGACCCGCGCATCGTCCCGGATGCCCGCAAGCTGAGCGTGGTCTCGTTCGAGGAGATGCTCGAGATGGCGGCTTCGGGCGCGGGCGTGCTGCAGCTGCGCTCGGTCGAGTACGCGCGCAACCACGGTGTGCGCATCCACTGTCGCTCCTCGTTCGAGGACGCGCCCGGTACCGTTGTCGTGTCGGAAGGAGAGAACATGGACCATGCCGAGAAGCCCCTGATCACCGCTGTCACCCACTCGACCTCGGAGGCGATGGTCACGCTCATCGGGGTCCGTCACAAGCCGGGCGTGGCCGCAAGCATCTTCGAGGCGCTGGCGCAGGCCGGCGTGGATGTGGACATGATCGACCAGAACGTTCCCACCTCCACGGGCGGGCTGGCCGAGATCTCGTTCACGGTCCCGCGCGAGCATCTGCGTGATGCACGCGCGGCGCTCGAGCCCCTCGCCGGCGAGGCGTACTCCGAGCTGATCGCGCGGGATGAGATGGGCAAGGTCTCGATCGTCGGCGCGGGCATGCGCTCGCACCCCGGAGTCGCCGCGAAGGTGTTCGGGGTGCTCGCCGCTCAGGATCTGAACATCGAGATGATCTCCACCTCGCCGATCAAGATCTCCTGCGTCATTCCCCGCGATCGCGTCGATGCGGTGGTGCGCGCTCTGCACGACGCGTTCGAGCTGTCCGGGCCGGACACAGTTCTGCCCGAGCAGCCGTTCGCGGCCGGCGGGACGCTGTAGCCAGCCGCGGGTGCGCTGGTGCACGCGCTCGAGCGTCTCGCGGCGATTCGCATAGAGGATGTGGGCTGAAGCCTGCCCTCAACCAGATGCAGATATCCGCCGCGACTTAACCGGGTAACCGGGTATATAGCTGGTATGCACACACGCTCTTACGCGCGCCCACACCGCGCCCACGCCATGTTGCGCCTGCCCGCCCTCCTGCTCGCACTGCTCGCGAGCGCTGCTGTGCTCGTGCTCCCCGCCTCCGGCGCCCTCGCCGCCGCCTCGGTGCCCAGCGTCACGACCTCCGGGGCCTCCAACGCGACGTTCTCCTCGGTGATCCTCTACGGCTACGTCAACCCCCATGGGCTCGCCACGAACTACGTGTTCCAGTACGGCACCACCAGCGGCTACGGCGGGCAGACGCCGCTCGCCCCGGCGGGCAACGGGACGATCTCGATCAAGCTCAGCCAGACCGTCACGGGCCTGCAGCCTGGCACGCTCTACCACTACCGGATCGTTGCGGTCAACGGCGCCGGCACCGCCAACGGGGGGGATCGCACGTTCAAAACGGTCAACGTACCGCTGTCGGTGCAGATCACGGGCGTGCCCAACCCGGTCGTGTTCGGCAACCCCTTCCTCGTCGAGGGTAACCTGTCGGGGACGGGCGCGATCAATCACGAGGTCACGCTGCAGGCGAACCCGTTTCCCTATCTCGCCGGGTTTCAGAACGTCGGCAACCCCGAGGTCACGAACAGTGCGGGCGGGTTTTCGTTCCCGTATCTGGGCCTGCTGGAAAACGCCCAGCTGCGCGTCGTCACGGTCGGGGGCTCGGTCGTCACGAGCCCCGTGGTGATCGAGAGCGTCGCGGTGCGCGTGTCGTTCCACGCACGGCGTGCTCGCCGGCGGGGGTTCGTGCGCCTGTTTGGGACGGTCGCCCCGGCGGAGGTCGGCGCGCTCGTCGGCTTTCAGCTGCTGCAGCCGGGCAACTCGGTCAACGAGGGTGGCACCGTCGTCAAAGCCGGCACGTCCGACGTGTCGCAGTTCAGCCGCATCGTGCGCGTTCGCCGGCCCGGGTTGTACCGGGCGCTGGTCAAGGTCTCAGACGGCGCCCACGTCTCGAACTACAGCGAGCCGATCCTGATTCGCTGAGGTTTGGTGAGCCGCCCTCCCCCGGGCAGGCCGGGAGGGCGAGTTCTCCAAGCACCCTCCCGCTGCGTAGGGTTCCAGCGCCGGGTCGGCAAAGCCGACCCTTGTGGCAAGGAGGAGGTGAGCTCTCACGCGTTCTCCTCCAGCGAGCTCTGCAGGGACTCCAGCACCCTGACCACGCGCAGGCCGCTGTGCCCGTCCGAGCGGGGTGTGGCGCCGGTGCGGATGCACTGCACGAAGTGCTCGCACTCCAGCCGCAGCGGCTCGACGTTGGGCACGCGCGGGGAGTAGATGTCGCCCGAGCGGGCGATGTACTCGCCCCACGAGCGGGCGTCCTCGTCGAAGCCCTTGTCGTACACGGTCAGCTTGCCCTCGATCTGCATGTCGTCGAACGTCGCCATCCGCTGCGATCCGACGACCGTCAGGCGCCGCTCCTTGTGGGGATCCAGCCACGACAGGTGCAGGTGCGCGACCGCGCCCGAGGGAAATCGCAGGTAGCAGAACACGACGTCCTCGACCCCCTCGCGCACGAACGAGGAGCCGTGCGCCAGGCACTCGACGGGCTCCTCGCCGATCAGCGCCAGCACGACCGACACGTCGTGTGCGCCCAGGCTCCACAGCGCGTTCTCGTCGGCGCGCAGCTTGCCGAGGTTCAAGCGGTTGCCGTACACGTAGTACAGATCCCCCAGCTCGCCCCCGTCGAGCAGCTCCTGCAGGCGATGCACCGCCGGGTGGTACTCGAGCAGATGGCCGACCATCAGGATCTTCTCCGCCCGCTCGGCCGCGTCCACGGCCCGCTGCGCGTCGGCGGCGGACCTCGCCAGCGGCTTCTCCACAAAGCAGTGCTTGCCCGCGTCGGCGACTCGCACTGCCAGCTCGGCGTGGGTTGGCACGGGCGTGGCCAGCACGACCGCGTCGAGCTCGGGGTCGTCCAGCAGGTCCTGCGGGTCCGCGCTCACCCGCGCGGTCGGATGCGCGCTGGAGCACTGCTCGCGGGCGGGCTGTGAGGCGTCGCATAGCCAGGCCAGCTCACAGCCCGCGATCGCGGCGCAGTTGCGCGCGAGGTTAGGCCCCCAGTACCCGAGCCCCACGACCCCGACCCGGACGGGCGCCTGCGCGTCCGCGCTCACAACGCTCCGATCGCCTCGACGCAGCACTCGCCCGCGTGCCCATCCCCGTACAGCTCCGGGCGCTCCGCCGGCGGCTGTCGCGCTAGCGCCGCCAGCGCCGCCTGCGGGTCGAGGTCCACGAGCGTGTTCCAGCCGGTCTGCACCGTCTCGACCCACTCGGTGTTCGCGCGCAGCGTGACGCAGGGCACCCCGGCAAGATACGCCTCCTTCTGGATGCCCCCGGAGTCGGTCACGACCGCGCGGGCCTGGCACAGCAGCGCGCTGAGCTCCGCGTATCCGAGCGGCTCGGTCAGCGTCATGCCGGGGGCGCCAGCGAGTCCGTCCAGCATGCCGGCGTGACGCAGGCGCGCGCGCGTGCGTGGGTGCACAGGCAACACAACCGGCTCGGGCAGCGCGCGCAGCAGCTCGACCAGTCGGCTCAGCCGCGCCGGGTCATCGACGTTGCCGGCGCGGTGCGCCGTGCACAGCAGGTACCCGCCGGGCTTGACTCCGTACCTGCGCAGTGTCTGCGTATCGGCGCGCGCCCCCGGCTGGCGGCGCAGCGCCACGTCGACCATCACGTCGCCCACGACCTCGATCCTGCCGGGGACCGCCTCCTTACGCAGGTTCGCCGCCGACACGTCCGACGCGCACAGCAACAGCTCGCTGAGATGATCGGTCAGCACGCGGTTGAGCTCCTCCGGCATCGTCCGATCGAACGAGCGCATCCCCGCCTCGATGTGCACGACCGGGACACGCGCCTGCGCCGCGGCCAGTCCCCCCGCGAGCGTGGAGTTGGTGTCGCCGTAGACGATCGCTGCGTCGGGTTTCACTTCTGCCAGCAGCGGCTCCAGCGCGCCCAGCATGCGCGCCGTCTGCGAGGTGTTCGTCCCGCCGCCGATCCCCAGTTCGCGCTCGGGCTTGGCGAGACCCAGCTCGGCGAAGAACACTTTCGACAGCGCATCGTCGTAGTGCTGGCCGGTGTGCACCAGCACCTCCTCGTGCTGTTCGCGCAGCGGTCCCGATACGGCCGCAGCCTTGATGAATTGCGGGCGGTTACCGACTACGGTCAGGATCTTCACGCGCGCAGCTTATGTGTGGGAGCGCGCATGCGCGCTCCCACCGGGCCGCACATGTGCGGCCCGGCAGCAGGGCCGCATGCGGCCCTGCTCGAGAGCTCGCATGCGAGCTCTCGCCGATCGGCGCATGCGCCGATCGGGACAACATCAGCTTTTCCGAAGGCATGCGAGGCGACGGTTCTGGCGCATGCGCCGACCGGCACCTCTACGCCGCCGCGCCCACGACCGAAGTCGACCAGTCGATCACCGACGTCGGCCGCACAACATGGCGCTGCAGGCCCAGCTCCTTGGGCTCCAGCCCGAGCGCGAGCCCGACCAGCTGGGGCAGGTGCAGGACCGGCATGTTCAACTCGCGACCGACCGTGCTTTCGGCCGCGGGCTGCTGCAGGTCGAGGTTCAGGTGACACAGCGGACACGGCGTCACCAGACAGTCGGCGTCAGCGTCCACCGCGTCGCCGAGGTGGCGCCCGGCCTGCGTGAGCGAGGCCTGCTTGTTCATCGTCACGATCGGAAACCCGCAGCACTTGCGCATGCCCGCGTACTCGATCACGGTGCCGCCCAGCGTTTCGATCACCTGCTCGAGGTAGTGGTCACGAGGGTGCTCTTTATCGATGCCCAGCCGCGCGCGTGGACGCACGATGTAGCAGCCGTAGAACGGCCCCACTCGCAGGTTCGTCAGCGGGCGGCGCACTTTCGCGCGCAGCTCCCGCAGGCCGATCTCCTCGACCAGCAGCCACAGGAAGTTCTTGTTCGTCAGGCCCTTCTCGTAGGTCAAGCCCTCGCCCGCGAGCGTTTCGTTGACGTGCGCGCGGTACTCCGCGTTCGCGTCCAGCCGCTCCTGGCACTCGCCCTGGGCGCCCTGGCAGGTCGAGCAGATGTTCATCATCAGCTCCGCCCCCGCGACCTGCTGGGCCAGCGCGAACGTGCGCGCGTTGAGCGTGTCCGCCAGCTCCTGGTTGTGCTCGGCGATCACGCCACAGCCGCTGCAGTTGGCGCGATCGAGCTCGACCAGCTCGATGTCCAGCAGCGGCGCGACGCGCGCCATCGAGCCGTGCAGCTCCGGTGTGAACCCGCGGCTGACGCATCCGGGCCAGTAGGCGACCTTCATGCTGCTGCGCTCCCTTCGCCGCCGGACGGCGCCTGGGGGCCGTCGGTCTGTGTCGTGGTGTCCGTCGCGTCCCCGCCCGTCGCGACGCCCGCGGGGACCGGATCGGCGTCATCATCGTCCTCGTCGTAGCCGCTCACGTACAGGTTCAGCTCGTAGCGCTGCGGGCGAGACTCGACCTTGTCGTAGATGGCCTGCACCGCCTTCAGGTCTTTGCTCGGAATCTTGTGGCCGAACATCGCGATCTTGGGGTTCACTTTGCGCCGCAACACGCCCTTGATGACGGTCGGCAGCGAGCTCAGCAGCTCTTTGCCGGCGGCCGGATGGAACTTGCCGAACCACGAGTTCCCACCGTAGGAGCGTGGGATGATCTCGGCCTCGTGCAGCAGCCCGTAGTCGCGGATCAACGTCGTCAGCGCCGCCTCGTGGCGCTCGCCGTTGTTGCGATCCACGATGTGCTGGTCCGATCCGGCGATCCGGCGCAGGCGCATGATCTGGCCCATCGGGTTGACGCCCTTGGGGCAGGCATCGACGCACTTGAAGCAGTGCGTGCAGTCGTAGATCCCCTGCGGGTCTTCGGCGAGATCGCGCAGGCGGATGTCCAGCTGATCGTCGCGCGGGTCCCCGACGAAGCGGTAGGCCTTCGCCAGCGCCGCCGGGCCGACGAAGCCCGGGTCGACCTCCATCGCCAGGCAGTCCGACACGCACGCCCCGCACTGGATGCACGCCATCGACTGGGTGATGTCGGCCATGTTCTCGTGCGGCACGATGTACTCGCGCTCGGGCACCGGCTGCTTGGCGATCAGCCACGGCGTGACCCGCTGGACCTTCTTCCAGTGCACTGCGTCCATGTCAACGATCAGGTCCTTGATCACGGGCATGTTGCCCATCGGCTCGATCTCGATCACGCCGTCGGAGGCGGACTCGCGCGCGTGATCCAGGTGCGTGTGGCAGGCCAGCCCCGGTTCGCCGTTGATGCGCACCCCGCACGACCCGCAGATCGCGGCGCGGCAGGAGCAGCGGATGCCGATCGAGCCGTCGAAGCGGGCCTTCGCCTGCAGGATTCCCTCCAGCACCGAGCGGTGGGGCTCCAGCTCGACCGTGTGCTCGTCCCAGTAAGGCGCGTCGCCGGACTCGGGGTCGTAGCGGCGCATGCGCAGCTTGAACGTCTCCGGCGGCTTGTGCGTTTCGGCCATCAGCGCGTGCCTTTCTCAGTCGCGGACAGAGTCGCGTACAGGTGGGATGCCGGACGGCGGTTGGGGTGGCAGTTGGTCGGGTTGAATCTGATCATCAGTACTTGCGCTCCTCGGGCTGCCACTGGGTGATCGTGACGGGCGAGTAGCCGACCTGCGGACCATCCCCGTTCAGCGAGATGTCGATGTGCTTGAGCCACTGCTCGTCGTTGCGCTCGGGGTAATCGGTGCGGAACTGCGCCCCGCGGGACTCGGTGCGCTCGATCGCCCCGAGCACGGTCGCCTCGGCGCAGTCGAGCATGTAGCCGAGCTCGATCGCCCCGAGCACGTCCTGGTTGAACACGGTTCCGCGATCGTCCACGTAGGCGTGCTGTGACTCCTCTTGCAGGCGCGCCACGATCTCGCGCGCCTGCTGCAGGCCCGCCTGGTCGCGGTAGACCGCGACGTGCTGGTTCATCGTGGCGCCGAGCTCCTGCTTGATCTCCGAGACGCGCCTGCCGCCCCCGCGCTCACGCGCGAGGATCGCGTCGATCTCCGCGACGTCCTCGTGCAGCCGCGTGTCCGCGAGGACGGGCATCGGGATCCCCTGTGCGCGCCTGGCGGCGTGCTCGCCCGCCCGCCGTCCGAAGATCAGCGTGTCCAGCAGCGAGTTCGCCCCCAACCGGTTGCCGCCGTGCACCGAGACGCACGCGACCTCACCCGCTGCGTACAGCCCCTCGATCGGCGTGCGCCCGTCGACGTCGGTCTTGACGCCGCCCATGATGTAGTGCTGGCCCGGGCGGATCATGATCGGTTCGCGCGTGATGTCCACGCCCGCGAAGTCTTTGCCGATGTTCACGATCTCGCGCAGCGCCTCCAGCGTGCGCTTGCGCGGCACAGGGGTGATGTCGAGCCAGATGCCCGAGCCATCGGGACCGACGCCGCGACCCTCGAGGATCTCGGTCTGCTCGGCGCGCGAGACGACATCGCGCGAGGCCAGCTCCATCTTGTTGGGGGCGTACTTCTCCATGAACCGCTCGCCTTGGGAGTTCAGCAGCACCGCGCCCTCCCCGCGCGCGCCCTCCGTGATGAGCAGTCCGTTCTCGACCAGCGTCGTCGGGTGGTACTGGACCATCTCCATGTCCATCAGCGGCGCGCCGATCCGGTAGGCCTGGGCGATGCCGTCGCCGGTCACGATCAGCGCGTTGGTCGTCGGGCTGTACACCTGGCCCGCGCCCCCGCAGGCGAGGATCACGTTCTTGGCGTGGAAGGTTTCCATGTGCCCCGAGCGCACGTCGCGCGCGACCACGCCACAGCAGCGACCGTCCTCGTCCTGGACGAGCGAGGTCGTGAACCACTCCTCGTAACGGTCGACCGTCTCGTGGTGCTTCATCAGCTGCTCATACAGCACGTGCAGGATCGCCTGGCCGGTGATGTCGGCCACGTAGGCGGTGCGCTTCATCGAGGCGCCCCCGAACGCGCGCAGGTCCAGCTCGCCACGCTCGTTGCGGTGAAACGTGACGCCGATGTGCTCCAGGTGCATGACCTCCTGCGGAGCCTCTGAGCACATGATCTCGATCGCGTCCTGATCGCCCAGGAAGTCCGAGCCCTTGACCGTGTCATACGCGTGCGAGCGCCAGTCGTCGGCGACGTTGATCGCCGCGTTGATCCCCCCCGCGGCCGCCACCGAGTGCGAGCGCACAGGATGAACCTTGCTCATGATCGCCACGCTCGCGCCCTCCTGCGCGGCGGCCAGCGCCGCGCGCTGCCCGGCGAGGCCGGCCCCGATGATCAGTACGTCGTGTGCTGGCATGGCTCCCTGCGGTCGATTCGGAGGACGTGGGCGGCCGACGGCGCCCCTGCCCGGGACTCTATAACGGCAACGCCCCGCGACAGCGTGTCCCCGTCATCGCATCGTTATCCCTGGAGCGGCCGGGCGCAGCGCTTTGCGCAGCTGACCGACGGTCACGACGCCTCGCAGCACGCCCTGCTCGTCGACGGCCACCATCGCGCCGAGGCGACCCAGCCCCTCGCTGCGCAGCAGCGACTCCACCGGCTGATCCTCGGCGATCCGCACCGGCATGTCCTCCTCGAGCACGTCCACCACCGGCAGCGCCGGCCGTCCGGCCGCGATCTCCTCATCCACGCGCTGCTCGCGCACCACGCCGAGGAAGTGGCATCCCGGGTCGACCACCGCGAACCACGGCCAGCGGTAGCGCAGGAAAAACTGCTCCTGGGCGTCGAGCAGGCTCAGACCGGCGGGGATCGTCACCGGCTCGCGGTCCATGATGTCGGCGACCGTCACGCCCGCGATGCGCTGCCCGAACGCCCCCTGCGCGACCGCCCCGCTCGCGGCCTGGTAGAGGATGAACGCGAGCACCATCGTGAACAGGCCAAACGAGTCGCCGTACGCGAGCCCCGCCAGCCCGATGGCGCCCAGCGCGAGCGCGAACCCCTGGCCGGCGCGGCCCGTCCAGCGCGTGGCGCGGTTGCGATCGCCGGTGCGCCACCAGATCAGGGCCTGAGCGATCTGCCCGCCGTCGAGCGGAAACGCGGGGATCAGGTTGAACACGAGCACGAACACGTTGACTGTCGCCACCCAGCTCAGCCACACCAGCGCGGGCGTGGCGCTGACTTCGCCGCTACCCGTTGCGACTTCGGCGAAGTGCCCTCCCGGCGCCGTCAGGCCGGCTGCGAGCGCGCAGGCAATGACAACGGCGAGGGTCACCGCTGGACCGGCGATCGCCACGCGGAGCTGCACTCCCGGCGTGTTGGGCAGCTCGCGCATGCGTGTCAGCCCGCCGAACGCCCACAGGTCGATCCCCGCCACCGACAGGCCGTTGCGCCGGGCGACGAGCGCGTGGCCGAGCTCGTGCGCGATCACCGACACGAAGAACGACAGCACGACGGCAACCGCGACCAGGTACGCGGTCGTCTCCGCCCCCCCGAGCACTTTGTGGAAGTAGGGCGTCGTCAATATGACGAACAGGAACAGCACCACGAACCAGCTGATGCCGACACCGATTCTGATCCCGAACACGCGGGCCAGTTGAAAGTTCGTGCGCGGTGCCATGGTGTCTCAATGGTAGGCGGCGATGCGGTGGGTGCCGGTCGGGCGGCGGCGGCTCGGTGGGGTGGGCGGCGTCTTGGGTGGGAGGGCGACGTCTTGATGGGGGGTGGGGGTGATGTTGTACTTTTAAAACTGCGTGTAACTATAGTGTTACGCAGTTTTATTTTTATACAAACAATCCGCCCCCCCTTATCTTCAATCCGTCCCGATTAGCTTTGCTCGGGCCGGCTGCGGGCGATGATCGCCTCGAAGTCGCTGCTCGCCGGCAGCGTCCCGTACTCCAGGCCGCCGTCGCCGGCCAGGCGCGCGGCGCAGAACGCGTCCGCGACCGCGGACGGCGCGTGACGCACGAGCAGCGAGCCCTGCAGGCACAGCGCCATGCTTTCGACCACCCGTCGCGCGCGCTGCTCGAGCGTCGCGGGATCGCCGGCGAACTGAGATTCCAGCTCGCCGATCCGGGCATCCAGGCGCGCGTCGGCGCCCTGGGCCAGCTTGAGCTCTCCCAGGAACACCTCCAATGCGCGCGGCGTGCGCACGAGCGCGCGCAGCACATCGAGGCTGATCACGTTGCCCGAGCCCTCCCAGATCGAGGCCAACGGCGCCTCGCGATACAGCCGCGGCATGCCCGACTCCTCGACGTAGCCCGCGCCGCCGAGGCACTCCATCGCCTCGAACGCGTGATTGGGAGCACGCTTACAGGCCCAGTACTTGCCGACGGCGGTCGCCAGGCGCTTGAACAGGTGGGCATCTGAGAGCTCGTCACTGCCGGCGCCGGTCTCGGGGTGGGTGGGCATCGGATCTTCGTCATAGGCCCGCGCGAGCCGCATCGCCAGGGCCGTCGTCGCCTCGGCCTCCAGGCACAGGTCCGCGAGCACGTTGCGCATCAGCGGCTGGTCGATCAGCAGCTTGCCGAACGCCGCCCGGTGCGCGGTGTGATGAATGGCGCTCACCACCGCCGCGCGCATTCCCGCGGCGGCGCCGATCACGCAGTCCAGGCGCGTGTGGCCGACCATCTCGATGATCGTCGGCACGCCTCTGCCCGGCTCGCCGACCATGCGCGCCCACGCGCCGTGCAGCTCGATCTCTGAGGAGGCGTTGGAATGATTGCCGAGCTTGTCCTTCAGGCGCTGGATGTGCATCGCGTTGCGCGTCCCGTCTGCCAGCACGCGCGGCATCAAAAAGCACGACAGCCCCTCGTCATCGCCGCCCGGTGACTTGGCTTGGGCGAGCACGAGGAACAGGTCGGACATCGGCGCTGAGCAGAACCACTTGTGGCCTGTGAGCTCATACTCCGCTCCGGCGCCGCCACCATTCAACGGCCGGGCCACGGTCGTGTTCGCGCGCACGTCCGAGCCGCCCTGCTTCTCGGTCATCGCCATGCCCGCGATCGCGCTCCCCTTCTCTGGCGCGGGGATCGAGCGCGGGTCATATGTCGTCGCCGTCACCAGCGGCTCCCACTCGGCCGCCAGCTCGGGTTGGGCGCGCAACGCGGGTACGACCGCGAACGTCATCGTGATCGGGCACGCATACCCCGCCTCGGCCTGCATCGCGGTCATGTACAGCGCCGCGCGAGCCACATGCGGCGCGGGCTTGTCTGGCTCGCGCCAGGGGAGCGCGTGCAGCTCGTGCTCGACCCCCAGTGCCATCAGCTGGTGCCAGGCCGGGTGGAACTCGACCTCGTCGATGCGATGGCCGTAGCGGTCGTGCGTGCGCAGCACCGGCTTGTTCTCGTTCGCCAGTCTGCCCCACAGGTCCTGAGGCCCATCCACCTCGCCGATCAGCTCGCCCAGCTCGCCGGCGCGCTCGAGCGCCCAGGAGGCTCCCTCGCGCTCGGTGGCCTCGAGGAGCGGCGTGTTGTCGGCGAACACGTTTCGCCCTGTCAACGGCGGGACCTGGTTGAACACCTCGTGCGTGCGCCACGGCGCACTGCCCTCTAGGCCTGTCGCTGCCCTTGGCATGGTGGCCATGGATGACAGTGAAGCAGATGTCACATACTTCCCGCCGGACTGCTCTGACCCCTTGTCAGCTTCCGCAATGCCAACAGGTGCGGTGACCGGCGCCGACAGCGCCAATCCGGTGGGATCGCGCTTACGGGTCTCCCACCAAATCCACCCGCGAGATAGCATCGCCAGCCCGGCGAACGCTTCCAGACCCCAAGGATCGAACCCATGGCCACCAAGATCAAGGTGCAGAACCCCGTTGTCGAGCTCGACGGCGACGAGATGACGCGGATCATCTGGTCGTTCATCAAGGACCAGCTGATCGTGCCGTATCTGGACATCGACCTGCGGCGCTATGACCTCAGCATCGAGTCCCGCGACGCGACTCGCGATCAGATCACCGTCGACGCCGCGCAGGCGATCAAGGAGCTCGGGGTCGGCGTCAAGTGCGCGACGATCACTCCGGACGAGGCGCGGGTGCGGGAGTTCGGATTGCACGAGATGTATCGCTCGCCCAACGGAACGATCCGCAACATCCTGGGTGGTGTGATCTTCCGCGAGCCGATCGTGATCGCAAACATCCCGCGGCTGGTGCCCGGCTGGCGCAAGCCGATCGTGATCGGCCGTCACGCGTTCGCCGATCAGTATCGCGCCACCGATCTGCTCGTGCCGGGCGCGGGAACGCTGACGCTCACCTATACGCCCGCCGATGGCAGCGAGCCAATCGAGCTCGACGTGTACGACTTCCCGGGACCGGGCATAGCGATGGCGATGTACAACCTCGACTCCTCGATCCGCGACTTCGCCCGCGCCTCGCTGCGTTACGGCCTCGACCACGGCCTGCCGGTGTACCTGTCGACCAAGAACACGATCCTCAAGCGTTACGACGGACGCTTCAAGGATCTGTTCGCCGAGGTGTATGACGCCGAGTTCCGAGCCGAGTTCGAGGCCGCCGGACTCACCTACGAACACCGCCTGATCGACGACATGGTCGCGGCGGCGCTGAAGTGGGAAGGGGGATATGTGTGGGCGTGCAAGAACTACGACGGCGACGTCCAGTCCGACACGGTCGCGCAGGGGTTTGGCTCGCTCGGGCTGATGACCAGCGTGCTGATGAGCGCCGACGGCTCGACGGTCGAGGCCGAGGCCGCGCACGGCACCGTCACGCGTCACTACCGACTGCACCAGCAGGGCAAGCCGACATCCACCAACCCGATCGCTTCGATATTCGCGTGGACGCGCGCCCTGTCCGCGCGCGGGCGGATGGACGGCACTCCAGCCGTGAGCGAGTTCGCCGAGAGGTTGGAGCGCGTGTGCGTGCAGACCGTCGAATCCGGTCGTATGACCAAGGACCTCGCGCTGCTAGTAGGCCCCGACCAGGAGTGGCAGAGCACGCAGGAGTTCCTCGCCTCCATCGACGACAATCTGCAACAGGCGATGGCCGCGGGAAGATGACGAACGTGGGGGTGGATATGAAAATTAAGCAGGCGTATAGCGATGGTTATACCCAGTTTTAAACTACTAGTACAACATCATCTCCACCTCTCCCGCACGACTCTCCCCCCTCCCCCACGAACAGACCCCGACCAAGGAGCTGATCTCCAGTGAGCAAACCAGTACGAGTAACCGTCACCGGCGCGGCCGGCCAGATCGGTTACAGCCTCGTGTTTCGCATCGCCTCCGGGCAGCTGCTCGGCCCCGACCAGCCGGTGGATCTGCGGCTGCTGGAGATACCGCCCGCGATGGGCGCGCTTCAGGGCGTGGCGATGGAGCTCGTCGACTGCGCGTTTCCGCTGCTGTCGGGGCTCGACCTGCACGACGACCCGAACGACGCGTTCGACGGTGTCGACATCGCGCTGTTGGTGGGCTCGCGCCCGCGCACGAAGGGCATGGAGCGCGCCGAGCTGCTGAGCGAGAACGGCAAGATATTCACCGTCCAGGGCCGCGCGCTGAACGAGCACGCCGACGCCGGGGTGCGGGTGCTGGTGGTAGGCAACCCGGCGAACACGAACTGCCTGATCGCAATGTCCAGTGCTCCTGACATACCGCGCGAGCGGTTCACCTCGATGATGCGCCTCGACCACAACCGCGCCGTGGCGCAGTTGGCGGCAAAGGTGCAGGCGCCCGTGAGCGACGTATCGCACATGGGCGTGTGGGGAAACCACTCGCCGACGATGTACCCGGACCTGTTTCATGCTGAGGTCCGCGGCGAGCAGGCCGCGGCCGTCGTCGACGATCAGGTTTGGATCGAGCAGGATTTCCTGCCGAACGTCGGCAAACGCGGCGCGGCGATCATCGAGGCGCGCGGCGCTTCCAGCGCCGCGTCGGCGGCCAGCGCGGCGGTCGATCACGTCCGCGACTGGGTCTCCGGCAGCGACGGCGGCTGGGTCTCGATGGGCGTCCCGTCAGACGGCTCCTACGGCATCCCCGAGGGTCTCATCTGCGGATTTCCGTGCACATGTTCGCCTGGCGGCGAGTACACGATCGTGCAGGGTCTCGAGCTCGACGAGTTCTCCCGCGCTCGTATCGACGCCTCCGTGGATGAGCTCGCCGGCGAGCGGGACACCGTCAAAGACCAGGGCCTGATTTGACAGTCGAGCGGCCCGGGCCGGCCGGGCTGCCTCGGGCGGTCGTCTCGAGAGGACGGGACGGGAGCTATGGGGATATGGACGGGGGAGAGAGGGACGGGGAGATGGGAGATGGGGGAGATGAGGGAGGGAGAGCAAAGAAAAAGGGCGCGGCATCTGCCGCGCCCTTTTTCGTGACCGTATCTGTCAGGTGGTTAGCCTGTCAGTCCGACGGATCGTCGTTCCTGACAAGGAATGAAGTGCCCACCCACCCGCGTGGCGTGCTACGCACGCGTGCTGGCCGATCGGAGATCGCATCTGATCTCCGATCGGTAAGGACGCAGTCAGGGGCGACGAGACTAGGATTTGGGGTGCCAACCGCGGCCCTGCTTTTTAAGCTTCCCTTCCTGTTCGAGTCCGGGCAGCACGCGGTAGAGGTAGTTCTGCTTGATGCCCATCTTCGCCGCGAGCTCGGGGATGGTGATACCCGGCTGTCCCTGCACGAACGACAGCGCCTGCGCGGCGCGCGTGCCGCTGCCTTTGCGCCGTCCGGCACGACGACGTCCGGTGGCGGGGGCCGTTGTCGCCGCCGCCGCGGCTTTGGGGCGTCCCGGGGGGCGTCCTACTTTTTTGGTTTTAGGCCTGCCCACTTTTTTGGGGCGTCCCGGGGGGCGACCCCGTTTTTTGGTTCCGGCCGCCACGGTGGCGGTTTTGCTGACGGAGCCACGCGGGCGTCCAGGTCCACGGCGGCGAGGAGCGGCCGCGGCCGGGGCGGCGGACGCTCCGCCGATTCCGTCCAGTGCCGAAGCGGCGGCCACGAGACGGTTGTACTCCTCCACCAGCGGGCCCAGCTCGTTCAGTCGGGAGGTGATCTCTCGGCGCTTCTCGTCAAGGAAGTCGGTCACGGTTCAATCCTGTTCACTAGTGTAAATGTGATCTGAATCACATCGATTTGTGCTCGCACCTTACACTATCAGCAGACAGAAAACGTGCCGTGCGCGGGCAGAAACGTTTTATGCACACGCGGCAACCCGCCGGCCGAGGGTGGAAACATCGCAGACCTGTGTGCAGTCAGGTTCAGGCGATTAGGGCCTTACGCAAAATGAGCGCGTAGCCGATCGAGGGTGTGCGTCGCCTCTCGCTCCGGCATGCCTCCGACGAGCGCCCTGCCGA
Organism: uncultured Solirubrobacterales bacterium; assembly: GCA_963749285.1. GTDB lineage: Bacteria > Actinomycetota > Thermoleophilia > Solirubrobacterales > Solirubrobacteraceae > Palsa-744. The sequence continues at coordinate 1,068,823 of CAVVMD010000003.1, forward strand.
GGATCGCGCCCAGGGGCCCGAGCGGTGGATGAAACTCGTTGCGATAGTCAAAGCGCGTGCCGTCGCGCTCGCCCTCGAGGATGTACTCGGTCCGCGCGCGCGAACGCGCCGGTCCGCGGCCTGTCCAGATCGCGCGCGCGCCGGGACTGCACTCGACGAGCGTCCAATGCACGTCGAGACTGACACCGCGCAGATGCACCTGCTGATTCATCCGGTAGCCGACGCGCGGAGGACCTGCGTCCACGCGCCCCAGCCCGCGGTGGATCGTGACCCAGTCGCCCAGCCGGTTCGGGTCCATGACCAGTTTCCACACGTCCTCCGGGGACGCGTCGATGTGGATGGATGCCGTGACGAGGCTCATCGTTTTATCCGTCCCGCGCTCACCATGCGACGCTCACCGCGCCGCGAGTGGTTCGACCGATTCCCACTCGCGCAGCGAGCGTTCGACGGCCGCATCGAAGGAGTGCAGCTCGACTCCCAGCAACTCGGCGGCGCGCAGGTGTGACCGACCGCGTGGCCCGCCGGGCAGGAGGTCGCTCTGCAGGCTTCCCATCAGCGCGCTCACCAGCTCGAGGTCCTCGTCGGCGATCGCGGCGGCGAGGGGGGCGGTCAGCGGTGTGGCGTTCACACGCAGGCCGACGGCTGGGCGCGCCAGCATCATCAGCTCGGCGATGCGCCGGATCATCGCGCCGTAGCTGAGCATGTCCGGCCCGCCCACGTCCAGTGAGCTCCCCCCGGCGGCGGGGATAGTCGCAGCAGTGGCGAGCATGTCGGTGACGTCGCGCGCGTCGATTGGCCGCGTGCGATGCGAGCGCCAGGCGGGCAGTGTCAGCACGGGCATGCGCTCGACAAGTCGTACGAGAAAACGAAACGAACGCGACCGCGCGCCGATGACGATCGACGCGCGCAGGGCGACGGTGTCGGGAACGGCGTCGCGCAGGATGCGCTCGACCGCCTCGCGGCTTGACAGGTGGGGCGAGAGTGCCGTGTCGCCGCCCGCGGTGGTGATCCAGCCGGCAGTGGGCCCTCCGAGGTACACGATCCGCGCTACATCAGCATGAGCTGCCGCGGCGGCGAAGTTCTCCGCGGCGACGCGCTCGCGCTCGGGGAATGCGATGGGCTGCCCGTGCGCGATGTCGCCGCTCGCCGCGGGCGAGCGCTCCATGGAGTGGATCAGATAGTAGGCGACCTCGACTCCGCGCAGGGCCCGGGCGAGACCCTGGCCTGAGAGGACGTCTCCCGTGAGTACATCTATTCGATTGCTGTGGCCGCGCGCGCGTACACCCGCGCGCGCGGTCCCGACGAGCAAAGAGTCAGACATACTCTCCGCCCCGGTCACCTCGACCCGAGCCGGATCCCGTGCCAGCGCCCGCACGAGATGTCCGTCGGACAGCAGCCGGGGGATGAGCTGCGAGCCGACAAAACCGCTGGCGCCGGTGACGAGAATGCGCATACCGTCCAGATGATGACGCGGCGGGACGGGAGAGGGTCGTGGACCCCAAGACCGCAAAGTGCGCGGAACCCCGGAGATTGTCACGAGAAAGTGACGTGACGATGGCTATTTCCGGGTAGAAGTCGGTTTTCCCTGCGATTTGCGGATTGGCTTCCGAGCGGGCGCGAGCGACCGTGAGATGATGGCGCGGTCCGTTCATTCGACCGTTTAATCCGACCCGCAGGGGGGCGCGTGCAGAGAAAGCAGGGCAAGCGAGCAGCGAAGCAGGTCAGGTGCGAGGACTGCTTTTTCCGGTGCAACCTGTTGTGCGCCCTGAACCTCGACGAGCCGTGCGCGACGTTCCGCCCGAACGAGGCCCAGCTGAAACCGCCCCAGCAACTGCGGTTCGTGTTCCGCCAGGAGCGCCGCACGCGCGCGGCCTGGGCATTTCCTTCGGCTCAGGAGCAGGCGGCACTGCACACGTAGTTGGGCTGATGTTGTTCGGAGCGGGGGCGCGCCGAGAAGTGGTCGCCGCGCATGCTTGAAGAAAGCTGATGTTGTTCCGGTGGGCGCATGCGCCCACCGGCGGGGCCGCACATGTGCGGCCCCGCCACGCCGCATGCGGCGTGGCTACCGCTGGCGCATGCGCCAGCGGCGGGGGCGTGCATGCACGCCCCCGGGCGGTGCCGCATGCGGCACCGCCTCCCCCCCGATCGACGGGTTGGCTACGCGTTCGGCGTGGCTGGCGATCCAGTTCGCGCCGGGCGTGTCGGACAGGCCGTGGACGATGATCGAGCAGAACACGACCAGCGCGACCAGGTCGAAGATGCGCGGGCCCGAGGCGATGTTGCGGTCGAGCACGAGCAGGGCGAACGTCATCGTGGCGACGCCCTTCGGTCCGAACCAGCCCATGAACAGGCGCGTGGCGCGATCGGTGGGAGTGCCGAGCAGGGCCACCCACACCGCCAGGGGGCGAGCCAGCAGGAACACCGCGGCGACGAACACGAGCGCCGGCCAGCCCTCGCGCGTGAGCGCGTGCAGGGTCAGCAGCGAGCCGAACACGAGAAAGATGCCGAGCTTGACGATCTCCACGAGCTCGTCGGCGCGGCGCTCGAAGTGCACACGCAGATCCGGACGGCGGACGCCGAGCACGATCGCGGCGACGAACACGGCGATGAACCCGTTGCCGGGGGGCGCGAGCACGGTCAGGCCGTACGTAGCGAACGCGACCCCGAGCGCGAACAGCGACTTCTGGTGGGAGGGGATCGAGTGCTCCAGCGGACGGCGTTGGGCGCGCGGGCGTGGCATCAGCAGCGAGGCGAGCCACCCGCAGGCGAGCCCGTACGCGAAGCCCAGGCCGATGTCCTGGATCACGAACCGCCACCACACGAATTGTTCGGAGCCCGCGCTGAGCGCGGCCAGCAGCGCGAGCACGGCGGGCAGCGCGAGGCCGTCGTTGAGACCGGACTCGAGGTTCAGCGAGTGCCGTATCAGCCGCGGCACGCGCGAGTTGGTGACGATGCTCGAGGTCAGCACCGGGTCGGTCGGGGAGAGCAGGGCGCCGACGAGAAACGACTCGGTCCAGTCCAACCCGATCAGTGTGTGTGCGGCGCAGGCGACGATCCCCGCGGTGATTGGCATCGCCAGCACGAGCTTGCGTACGGGCAGGTGCCAGGCGCGTTGCAGCATCTCGCCCTCGACCTCCAGGCCGTCGCGAAACAGGATCACGATCAGGGCGGCGAACGCGAGGTCCTCGACGAAGCCCGAGCGCGCGCGGAAGTCGATCCAGCCAAACCCGCCCGGCCCGAGGGCGAAGCCGGCGAGCACGAACAGCGCCGTGAGCGACAGAAACGAGCGCTGTGCCAGGCCGGAGGCGAGGGCGCCCACGATCAACAGCAAACCCACTACGGTGGCGGTCGCCTGGAACGTGGGCACGCGTCTATTCTCGCCTGCCACGCGCGGGTGCGCACGTGGGAGCGTATATTGGAGGCAGAACTTGCAAGCTCTCCCATAGGCGGTGGCCCAGATGGCGGCGAAAGAAAGCAGTGCCAGCAGCAAATTCAGCAAAGCCGGTGAAGCGGCGCGGGCTGCGCGGCGCAACCGGTACATCGAGCGTCTGATCGAAGACGAGGATCTGCGCGGGACCCTGCTCGCCGCCTATGGCTCGGCGCGCAGCGCGTACGGGCGCATGAGCAACGGCAAGCCGGCGAGCACCGCGCTGTTCGAGGATCGCAAGCTTCAGAAGGAGTTGCGCGACGCCGCGAGTGCGCTGCGTGATGCGGCGAACACGCTGCGTGAGCCCCCGCGCAAGGCCAAACGTCGTCGTGGCGGGATCGGGCGCAAGCTGGCGCTGCTCGCGATCGCCGGGGTGCTCGCGCTGGCCCTGAGCGAGGATCTGCGCGGCAAAGTGCTCGACCTGCTGTTCGGCGCCGAGGACGAGTTCGAGTACAGCTCGACCACGGCTCCGGCGGAGCCCGCGCCCGCACCTGCGCCGGCCTCCTGAGGACGGACACCACATCGAGATGACCGCGACCGTCGAGGGCGCGACACCGCGCGGGGCTATCTCTGCGGAGAAGCCACGCCGGATCGTCGAGGGCGAGAAGGCGCAGCGGATCGTCGAGGCGATGCGTCGCAGCGTCGCGCGGCGCGGGACGGCGGGCTCGACGTTCGATCATGTCGCGCGTGAGGCGGGCGTGTCGCGGGGGTTGCTGCACTACTACTTCGGCACGAAGGAGCAGCTGGTGGTCGAGGCGGTGCGTCGCGACTGTGAGCTGCGCATGGAGTTGCTCGAGCGCCAGCTGGCGGATGCCCGTACGGCGGATGACTTCATCGGGCTGATGGCCCGCAATTTGCAGCAGACCGTGCTGGAGGACCCGGATTTCGTGACGCTGATGTTCGAGCTGTTCACGCTGTCGCGCCGCAACGCCGACATCGCGGTCGAGTACGCCGAGCTGATGCGACGCACGCGCGAACAGGTCGCGGGCATGCTCGCGACGGCGCAGCGTGACGGCGTGGTGAAGCTGCACGCCGAGCCGGACACGGTTGCAGAGGTCCTGTTTGCGCTCGGCGACGGGTTCGCGCTGCGGATGCTGACCGAGCCCGAGCGCGACTTCGAGGCGACCATCGCCGCCGGGATCGTCTGTGCACGCGCGCTGCTGGCCGACTGACTGTGACCCTTCAGCGGGCGAGCGATCAATTGACCGCCCATATAATCGGCCCGGATGCCAATCTACGAATACCGCCGTCCCGACGGGAGCACGTTTGAGATCGTGCAGTCCTTCAGTGATGATGCCCTGACGCACGACCCCGACACGGGCGTGCCGGTGCAGCGCGTGCTGCACGCGCCCGCGGTGCACTTCAAGGGCAAAGGCTTTTACAACACCGACTACGGCACACGCAAACGCCAGCGCGAGAACGCGGCTGCCGCCGATGAGTCGAAGAAGACATCCGACGGTGGCACCTCGGAGGGGGGCAACGGTAAGGACTCCTCGTCCGGGTCCTCTACTGCTACTGAGACCAAAGCGAAGCCCGAGTCGGGTGGCGGTGACTCGAAAAAGTCAGAGCCCAAGCCGGTGGCGGCCAAGAGCTGAACCGGACAGCCGCGACGCTCCGCCCGGCGCCGCGCGGCGCTCGCGCCAGGGGCTCAGCCGGCCATGAATCGCGCGACGTCCGCGCGGCGCGCGGATTCGGAGATCGTCAGACCCTGTTCGCCGTCGGGCAGGGTGATGCTGCCGGTCGGCGTGAGCACGTGCGTGGGCGGCGTGCCGGAGATCGCCAGCGCGCCGAACAGCCCCAGCAGCGTCGGCCCACTCATGTCGGAGATGATCGCCGGGGGCGCGTTCCAGGCGATCAGGGGCAGTCGCAGGAAGCTCGACGGGGAGAGCAGCTGTGACTTCATGTCGGTGAACAGCGCCTGCTGGTGTTCCTCGCGCTGGATGTCGGTCTCGTTGGGGGCGCACAGGTTCTCGCGCGTGCGTGACAGCGCGAGCGCCTGCTTGCCGTTCAGGTGGTGGGTGCCCGCGCTCAGGCGCAGCGTGTAGCCGCCGCGGCTGAAGCCGCCGTCCAGGCGCGAGACGATGCAGCCCCCGGTGTAGGTGACGCCGCCCATCGCGTCGATCAGGGCGGGAAAGTTTTCGAAGTTCACTTCCACCAGGTGGTTGATCGGGATGTGCAGCCAGCTCTTGATGACTGAGATCGACAGCGCCGGTCCGCCGAACTCGTGGGCGGCATTGATCTTCTGCAGGCCGTGGCCGGGGATTTCCAGCACCGTGTCGCGCGGGATCGACAGGCGCGCCGCGTGTCCGCCGCCGGTGCGGATCAGCATGATTGTGTCCGAACGCCCCGGACCGGTCGTTTCCGCGCCCGGTTCCTTCGAGTCCTTCTGGCGGCGGTCGGAGCCGAGCACGAGAATGTTGTTGACCGAGGTCAGCGGGTAGCCCGCAGGGTCGAGCACGCTCGCGACGTTTGTCGGTGGGGAGGTGCGCTCGAAATGGGAGCTGATCATGAACAGCACGAGCGAGAGGATCAGCCAGCACGCGATCAGTCCCAGCAGGCCGAGAATCGCGCGTTTGGGGGTGATCCGCTCACGCCATCCCCGTCGCGGCCCGGCTGCACGGGTGCGCTCGGCGCTCAGCGGGTCGATCAGACTCTCCTCGGCCCGTCGCGGGCGCAGGCGGTGCCCGGCGCGGTAGCGGGTGTACTGGGGTGGTTGGTCGGGTGGAGTGGACATGGTGTTGGGTGTGAGGGGCCAGTTGGATCGTGCGGTCGGCGTGCGGTTGGCGTGATGGTCGAGACCTCGGGCTTGGGACGGCGGGTGGGCGCGATGGGAAACCGGTGGCGGAACCTATAGTTGCGAGATGAGCGCCGAGAACCCTCCGGTTGAATCGTCGACGCACGGGAGATTGCTGGTGTGCGCGACGCCGATCGGCAACCTCGAAGACGTGACGTTACGTGTGCTCGACGCGCTGCGCACGGCCGATGTGGTGGCGTGCGAGGACACCCGCCACACGCAGATCCTGCTCGACCGGCACGGCGTGTCGGCAGCACGGCTGGTGAGCCTGCACGAGCACAACGAACGCGCCCGCGCGCGGGAGTTGGTGGCGCGAGTAGGCGCGGGGGAGACGGTGGCGCTGGTCAGCGACGCGGGCACGCCGCTGATCTCCGACCCGGGGTATGCGCTCGTACGGGCATGCGTTCGGGAGGGACTGCCGGTGGAGGTGCTGCCCGGGCCGAGCGCTGCGGTTGTTGCACTGGTCGCGTCGGGGTTGCCCGTCGAGCGGTGGCGGTTCGTGGGGTTTTTGTCGCGCAAGCGCTCGGAGCTTCAGCGCATGCTGGCACGAACCGAGGAGACGCTCGTCGCGTTTGAGTCCCCGCGGCGCGTGGCTGCCACGCTGGGGCTGCTGGCCGAGGTCGATCCCGAGCGAGCGGTGACGGTATGCCGCGAGCTGACCAAGCTGCACGAGGAAGTCCGCCGCGGTAGCGCAGCCGAGCTGGCGAGCCACTATGAGGAGAACCCGGCGCGGGGTGAGATCGTGCTCGTGATCGGCGCCGCCGCGCCCGGCGCGGGACGACAAGAGGATGCGATCGAGGCGGTACGCGAGCTAGTGCGGGCCGGCGCTAAGCCCAGGCCCGCGGCGGGGGTCGTGGCGAAGCTGACGGGGGTTGGGACGAACGAGCTGTACCGGGAGTTCACTCGCGGAGAGCAGTAGCCTGGGCAATGCGTGTCCCAGTACTACGTAACCACCCCGATCTACTACGTCAACGCGGCGCCCCATCTCGGGCACGCGTATACGACGATCGCCGCCGACGTGATCGCGCGCCACCATCGCCAGCGCGGCGAGGAGGTGTTTTACCTGACCGGCACCGACGAGCACGGCGAGCCGGTCGCCGACGCGGCGCACGCGCTCGGGCTGGAGCCCCAGGAGCTGGCGGATCGCAACGCCGAGCGATTCCGCGCGCTCCTGCCTCAGATCGAGGCGTCGAACGATTTCTTCATCCGCACGACCGATCCGTCGCATATCGCGAAGGTCCAAGAGGTGCTCACGCGCGTGCGTGAGAACGGATTTGTGTATGAAGGAACCTACGAGGGTTGGTACTGCCCGCGGTGTGCCGATTTCAAGGCCGAGAACGAGATCGACGAGGGCAATCGCTGCCCGATCCACCACATCGAGCTGACGCGCGAGCAGGAGGACAGCTACTTCTTCAAGCTGTCCGCGTTCCAGGAGCCCCTCGAACGGCTGTATGCCAAACGCGAGACATTCATCGCGCCACGAACGCGCTGCAACGAGGCGCTGTCGTTCATCCGCTCGGGCCTGCGCGACGTGCCGCTGACACGGCATCGGCTGACTTGGGGCGTGCCGGTGCCGTGGGATGACGAGCACGTGTTCTACGTGTGGTTCGACGCGCTGCTGAACTACTACTCGGCGCTCTCCTACGCACGGCCGGGCGTCGATCTGACAGAGCAATTCTGGCCTGCCGACTGCCATGTGATCGCCAAGGACATCCTGCGCTTTCACGCCGTGTACTGGCCGGCGCTGCTGATGGCCGCGGGACTGGAGTTGCCCGAGCGCGTGTTCGTGCACGGGTACCTGCTGATGGACGGGGAGAAGATGTCAAAGTCGCTGGGCAACGTGCTCGACCCGTTCGCGGTGATCGAGCGGTTCGGCGCCGACGCGCTGCGGTTCTATCTGCTGCGCGACGTGTCGTTCGGCCAGGACGGGTCGGTGTCGACCAGCTCGTTCGAGCAGCGCTATGAGTCAGAGCTGGCCAACGAGCTCGGCAACCTCGCCAGCCGCACGTTGGCGATGGTCGTGCGCTATCGCGATGGGGTCGTGCCGGCAGTTGAGCCCGATCCGGCGCTCGCAGCGGATTTCGCGGGCCTGAGCGAGCGGGTCGGCGAGCTGATCGACCGCACCGAGCTGACGGTCGCGCTCGAGGAGATCTGGCAGCGGGTGCGCCGGTGCAACCGCTACGTCGAGGAGCAGGCGCCGTGGCAACTGGCCAAGGACGAGTCGCGCGCGGGCGATCTGGATCGCGTGCTGGGCACGCTGATCGAGGGGCTGCGGGTCGTGTCGGTGCTGCTGCATCCCTACCTGCCGGCGAGCACGGAGACTCTGCTGGCAGCGCTCGGCGCCCCGGATGTGACGCTCGCGGGTGCGCGGCTGGGGGCCGGGACCGCCGGGCGCGTGACGCCGATCGAGCCGCTGTTTCCCAAGCACGCCGAGCCCGGTGGCGGCGCCGGCAATTCCACACCACGCGCGCGGGGCACATCCGGCGGCGGTTCCACTTCGCAGGCTGTCTCGCCTGAGGGCTCCGCCTGAGCATGATCGACAGTCACACCCATCTCGACCTGTGTGAGCAGCCCGACGCGGAGCTGGTGGCCGCCGCCGACGCCGCCGGGGTGAGGCGGATGCTGACGGTCGGCACCGTCGGCGCTTCGTGCCGCGCGGCGCTCGCCGCGGCCGAGGCGTTCCCGCAGGTGTACGCGGCGGTGGGACGCCATCCGAACGAGACGACCGGCTTCGATGACGCCGACCTCGCCGAGCTGCGCGCACTGGCGACACACGAGCGCTGCCTGGCGATCGGAGAGACGGGGCTTGACTTCTACCGCGACGGCGCGCCGCGCGCAGACCAGGAGCGGGCGTTCGCCGCGCACATCGCGCTCGCGCGCGAGACGGGCCTGCCGCTGGTGATCCACTCGCGCGACGCCGCCGCGCAGACACTCGCGCAACTCGCCGCCGAAGCGCAGGGGTGCAGCGTGGTGATCCACTGTTTTTCGATGCCCGAGCAACTGCAGGAGTGCCTGGACTGTGGGTATGCGATCTCGTTCGCCGGGAATGTCACTTACAAAAGCGCCGCCGATCTGGCGGCCGCGGCACGTGAGGTCCCCGACGAGCGGCTGCTGGTCGAGACCGATGCCCCGTACCTGACACCGCAGATCGTGCGCAAGCAGCGCAACCAGCCCGCGTTCGTCGCGCATACGGCCGAGTTCGTGGCGCAGTTGCGGGGCGTGAGCCTGGCCGAGTTGGACGCGATCGTGGAGCGCAACGCGGCGCGGGTGTTCGGCTGGGGATGAGCCTCGTGGCCGATGCCCGACCATCCGGCCGGGGCGCGCGGTCGCCGACTCCCACGGAGGGCGAGCCCGCCCAGCCCAGCCTGCGGCGCATGCGTCGCTTTGACATCCACCCCGATCGCGAGCTCGGACAGAGCTTCCTGATCGACTCGAACATCCTCGGCGTGATCGACCGCGCGGCGGAGCTGGACGGCGAGCACGATGTCGTGCTGGAGATCGGGGGGGCCTGGGGGTGCTGTCCGAGCATCTGGCGCAGCGGGTGCAACACGTGCATGTCGTGGAGATCGACACGCGCCTGCGCGAGGCGCTGCTGGATGCGACCGACCCGTATCCGAACGTGAGTGTGCACTGGGGCGACGCGATGCGGGTGGACCTGGCGGGGCTGAGCCCGGCGCCCGGCAAGGTCGTCGCGAACCTTCCCTACGGGATCGCGGCGGGCGTGCTGCTGCGCACGATCGAGGAGCTGCCGGACGTCTCGATGTGGGTCGCGATGGCTCAGCGAGAGGTGGGCGAGCGGCTGGCCGCGGCGCCCGGAGGCGGAGAGTACGGCGTCAGCTCGGTGATCGCCCAGCTCGCCTGTGACGTGCGGGTGTTGAGAGCGATCCCGCGCACGGTGTTCTATCCCCAGCCGAACGTCGACTCGGTGCTGGTTGGCATGCGCCGCCGGGGGCCGGCGGCCTCGCCCGCGCTGCGCGCGCTGGTGGGCGGTGCGTTCGCGCATCGGCGCAAGACGCTCGCGGGCTCACTCGCGCTCGTGGGCCGGGGCGGTGGCTCGGGAGGCGAAGCGAGCCTGTCCGCCGGCGCCGGGCGCGCGGGGGGTCTCGTCGGCGGGCGCTCACGCGAGGAGATTCGCCTCCTGCTGAGCGACCTCGGCCAACCCGAGAACGTGCGCGCGGAGCGGCTTTCGCCCGAGGACTTCCGCGAACTGGGGCGCCTGCTCGAGATATGACCCGCGCAACGGAGCATGCCGAGCACGTGTGCGTGCGCGCGAGTGCGCCCGCGAAGATCAACCTCGGGCTGTTTGTCGGGCCGGTGCGCGAGCACGACGGCCGGCACGAGCTGGCGAGCGTGATGCAGTCGATCTCGCTCGCTGATGAGCTCACGCTGGAATCCGTGGAGTCCGCCGCCGGTGGGGCCGGCGGGACCCGGGGGACCGGCGAGACCCATGGGACTGGCGGGACCGGTGCGCCTCGCGGGCCCGATGGGCCCGGTGCGACCGGTGGGCCCGGTGAAGATGAGATCGTCTGCCCCGGGGTGTCGGGCGCGCCGGGTGAGAACCTCGCGGCGGTGGCGCTGCGCCTGTTCCGCGAGGCGACCGGCTGGGATGTCGGACCGCTGCGGCTGAGCATCGTCAAGCGCATCCCGGTCGCCGCCGGCCTGGGAGGCGGGTCGGCGGACGCAGCGGCGGCATTGCGTCTGGCGAGGCACGCGTCGAGTCTCGGGACGGATGAGCTGCTGGTGGAGCTGGGGGTGCGACTGGGGGCGGACGTGCCCGCGCAGATCGCCCCCGGGCGCTGGCTGGCCACGGGCGCGGGTGAGCGCCTGCGCGAGCTGGCGCCGCCGAGCCATCCGTTCGGAGTGCTCGTGCTGCCGATGGCGGGGAAGCTGTCCACCGCCGCGGTGTATGAGCGGGCAGACGAGCTTGGGGGCCAGCGCACGTCGCGTGGGCTGGGGGATATCGCTCGCGAGCTGGAGCGCGCGCTCGAGCTGAGCGCGGCGGTGCCCGACGCGCGAGAGCTGCTGCACAACGATCTGCAGTCCGCCGCAATCTCGCTGTGCCCAGAGATCGAGCCCGCGCTCGAACAGGTAGCGGACGCGGGCGCCGACGTGGCGTTCGTGAGTGGGTCTGGCCCGACGGTCGTGGGGCTGTTCCTGCGGGCCAACGGTCCCGGACGCGCCCAACGTGCGGCTGCCGGCCTGAGCGCGCGGGACCCCGCTCCGATCTGCGCTGTTCCCGTGGATGCGCGGTTTGCACAGACGGACCCCACATAAGCGCTGGGCGTGTCCGCCGGTGGGTCTCGCCGCTGGGTTCGGGGGTACAAGGTTGTGCCCGCGCGCGCGGCCGACATCCCGGTGCGTCACAATCTCAAACGATGAGCAGGACAGCGGTCAACGACCTGGTAGCGGCCTGCGCGGGCGTGTTCGGACTGGCGCTGTACACCGGCCTGATCCTCGTCCCGGTGTGGACCAGCTACTCGCGCCTGTGGGAGCGCGTCGCGGCGAGCGTCCTGTCGCTGTACGTGCTCGCCGTGCTCGTCGGCCTCGGCGTGGCGGGAGCGCTCGCCGTCGTCTACTTCTGGGGCTGAGCAGGGCCGATGTCCGAGCTCGCGGCGCTGGAAGCCGTCACCGAGGCGGTCGAGTCGGGCGCCGGGCTGCCCGAAGTGGTGCGCGCGGCGGCCAAGGCCCTGGACGCAAGCCTCGCGGTCGCCGACGCATGGGGCGCGACCCTGGCGGTGGCCGCGCGCTCGCCGGCGGAGGAGCGTGCGCTGCTGTCTGCAGGCAAAGGCGTGAGCAGCACGCCGCTGCGCGTGGGCGACACCGTCGTGGGCACGCTGCACATGCGCGTGACCACCGCCCCGGGCGGTGATGCTCCCGATCTCGTCGACTCGGCCGCGCCGAGCGCGCAGATGAAGCGGCTGCTGGTGACGATGATCGCCTCGGAGGTCGAGCGCGTGCGCGCCCCGGAGCGCGCCTCCGAGACGGCCGCGGCCGAGTTCCTGCGCGCGATCCTGCGGCGTGAGCTGACCGAGCGCGAGGAGTTGCTAGCGCGAGCGAGCGAGCTATCGCTCGACATCGAGGACGGCGCGAGCATGATCGTTGCCCGTGCCCATCCGCAGGCGCCGACCGACGAGGGCTGGCGTGCGCGCGTGCGCGCGGTGGCCGAGCGCGGGGCGCGAGCCGTGGTCAATCGCTCGATCGCCGCGCTGTCCGAGCGCGAGGGCGCCGGTGCGGTGGGAGCGGAGGTGCTGCTGCTCCTGCCGGGCGGTGAGGAGACGACCGCCGCGCGCGCTGGGGAGGCGGTGCTGCGCGAGATGGAGGCCGGTCTCGCGGGCTACACGTTCGCGCTCGGGCGCAGCCGCATCGCCGAGGACCCGGCGGATCTGCCGCGCGCAGCCGGCGAGGCGCTGCTGGCGGCGAACGTGGCGCAGGGAGGCTCTGACGGAGTGGCGCTGGCATTCGAGCAGACCGGTGCCTACCGGCTGCTGCTGAGTGCGATGAGCGAGAACCCATCCGAGTTGCAGCGCTTCTACGCCGAGACGGTCGAGCCGCTGCTCGCCTACGACGAGCAGTACGAGACCGAGCTGGTGCGCACGCTCGCGACGTTTCTGGAGGCCGACGGCAACGTCGCCGGTACCGCCCAGCGCCTGTTCACTCACCGCCACACGATCTACTATCGCCTTGAGCGGGTGCGCGAGCTCTCGGGTCTGGATGTGAGCTCGAGCGACGGTCGCGAGAAGCTCAGCCTGGGGCTGAAGGCGATGCGCGTGCTCGGCATCTCCGCGGCGGGCGGTCCAGCATCGGAGGCGGGCGCTGAAGGTGGCCGGGTGCCGGGCCGCTCCGGCCGGCGGACTCGCTGAGCGCTGAGGAGATCGCTCAGAACGTGTTTTGAAATAGGCGGTGCGGTCGGGGCGTTCATGGATCAAGCTGGGATAGATCGGATGCCCACCCACCCGGCGAAGCGCATGCTGGTTGCACGTGCGAGCCGTCACGTGGCGATCCAGCGCCGTGTCTAGAGGGTTGATGTGGGTTGAAGGGGGTTGGGAGACAGGAGAATGAGCAATGAGTGACACTATAGTATTAATATGAAGGGGTGGAAGGGGTGAGGGGTGGAAGCGGGAAGGAAATGTTGTTATAAAAAAATAACTGTGTATAGCGATGGTGATACCGAGGTTTAAAACTATGTACAAGACCCACCGTCTTTATCGCGCGCGCCCGCCATCGATCTGCACGACTGCCCCACTCCGGCGGAAGGCGCAACCCACATCAAGCCTCTAGGGGCGCATCCGGGCGTGCCGATCTTTTCAAAACACGTTCTCAGCCGCGCCGCGCCAGCTCCAGTGCGTATGTGGCACCGGCCTGGCCTTCGGCGAGGCGTGACGGCGCCGCGGCGGTTGCGCCGACGCCCGCTTCGCGGTATTCGCCGGTGAGGATGATTTCGCGATGCGGCGGCGATTGCAGCCAGGCCGTGACCATCTGCGCGGGCGTCGCATCGGATCCTGTGGCCCAGCCGATGTTCTCCGCTGTGGACAGGCTGCGGGCGTGCCGTCCGTAGCTCGTCGCCGAGATCAGCGCCGCGGGAGTCGTTCCCGAAGGGCGGACGTCGGCGAAATAGTCCAGGCGGACCATCGTCTTGACCTGGGACATCGCCACCGCCTGCAGCTCGCGGTTCGTCTCCAACGGGCGCAGGCCGTGCGCTACGCGTGCCTCGTCGACTAGGCACAGGGTGGCGGCGTCGATCGTCGCGGCGTTTGTGCGATTGGGCCGCAGGTTCGCCTTCGTGCAGGCGCTCGATCTTGTGCGTGCGCGCGTGGTCAGGGCCGGTGAGCCGTCCGCGAACAGCGCGAGCACGCCGAAGGCGAGCAACGCAGCTGCGAGCGTTGCGCATGCGCGTGACCCCGTTCTGAGGTTTTCCCCCTGCACGACGCACGCATAGTTGCAGAAGCAGGAGTTGCGTGTGTCGTCGCGACGTCACACGACTGGGTAGGCGACATCGACGTCGCTCATCCAGGTCGCGGGTACTCGTGCGACGATGTGCTGACTCTTGGGGAGTGGGGTAAGGGCAGCCCGGAAGACTTTGACTCTTCAAGTCCTGGTTCGAATCCAGGCTCCCCAGTAGTGAGTGGCGCCGTCTGCGAGCATGAGCGCGGTGAGCATCGCCGAGCTTTGGCGGCGCGGTCAGGTGGGCTGGCCGCGCGGCTTTCCCATCGCGCAGTTCCCGAACCCGCCGCTGCTCCTCGCATTCGCGGGATGGGGACTTGCCGCCGTGACCGGTGGCACGGCACACGACGTCGGCCGTGCGGTGCTCACGCTCGGACTGGGCGTGTGGGCGTGGGAGGAGGCTGTGGGCGGGGTGAACTGGTTTCGCCGTCTCCTCGGGGCGGGAGCGCTCGTATGGATCGTCGCCAGCCTGGCCGGAGAGTTGTGAGAACCGCCGGCTGAGCTGTACCTCGCAATCGAGCAAATCCCTGCCCTCCAGTGGCGAATGGCTAGCATCCTCGAAGTGACTCCGGCTCCGACGGTCATGATCCTCGCCGCGGGCAGGGGCACGCGGATGCGCTCGCGCACGCCGAAGGTGCTGCACGAGCTGTGCGGCATCCCGATGGTGCTGTGGCCGGTCCGCGCCGCGCTGGGCGCCGGCGCCGGCCAGGTCGTGGTCGTCGACTCGCCCGAGCGAGCCCTTCAGGGCGTGCTGCCGGAGGGGGTCCGGCTCGCGGTGCAGCCGCGCTCAAACGGCACCGGCGGCGCGGTCGTGGCTGCCGTCGCCCAACTCGACTCCACCGGGGCGGACGGGAGCGCGCCGGTGGTCGTCCTCAGCGGGGACGTCCCGCTGGTGAGCGCGGAGACGATCGCAGAGCTCGTGCATGCCCACGAGGCGAACGGCGCGGGTGCGACGATGGCGAGCACGGTCCTGGACGATCCGAGCGGCTACGGGCGGGTTGTGCGCGATGAGCACGGCGCGGTTGAGTGCGTGGTCGAGACCAAGGCCGCAGGGGACGCGACGCCCGCGCAGCTGCGGATACGCGAGGTGAACACCGGCATCTACGTGTTTGCGGGCGATGCCCTCCGGGAGGTGCTGCCGCGGCTGAGTGCGGACAATGCCCAGGGCGAGCTGTATTTGCCACAGGCGCTCGATCTGATCCGCGCCGACGGCGGGACGGTCGTGGCACACGAGGTCTCCGACCAGCGGCTCGTGCTCGGCGTCAACGACAGGGCGGCGCTCGCGCAGGTGCGCGGGTTGGCGCAGGAGGCGATCCACGCGCGTCACATGGCGGCGGGGGTGAGCATCGTCGATCCGTGCGCCACTGTGATCGACGTCGAAGTCGAGATCGGTCAGGACACGACGATCGAGCCGTTCACGACGATCAGGGGCAACACCAGGATCGGCGAGGGCTGCGTCGTGCGGCACTCCTATCTGATCAATTGCGTGCTGCAGGACGGTGTGACGGTCGGCCCGTTCGCCTACCTGCGCCCGGGCTCGGTCCTGCGCGATGGGGCGAAGGCGGGGACGTTCGTCGAGATCAAGAACTCCGACATCGGAGCCGGGGCGAAGATTCCGCACCTGTCCTATATCGGCGACGCCGACGTCGGGGCTCACACCAACCTCGGCGCGAGCACGATCACCGCCAATTACGACGGGCGCAACAAGCACCGCACGACGATCGGCAAGCATGTGCGCAGCAGCGTGCACGTCTCGTTCGTGGCGCCTGTGACCGTTGGTGACGACGCGTACACGGGAGCCGGCTCGGTCATCCACGAGGATGTGCCCCCGGGTGCGCTGGGCATCGCCCGTGCGCGTCAGACCAACAAAGCGGGGTACGCCGCACGGCGGGACGCGCCATCGCCGGAGCCCGGGTCCTCAGGGGCACAGTCGTCGTGACCACGAGCGCTGCGATCGTGACGGGCCCATGAGGGCACGCGTCGCCGGCCGGCGGGCCTGTCGCATCAGACCCCTACACTTCGAGGCACGATGAGCAGCGCGATGGATACGCGCGCGCAGCAGTCCGCGCAGACGAGCCTGCCGATCGACTACAACAAGCGGTTGATGCTGTTCAGCGGGCGCGCGAACCCGCAGCTCGCCGTCGACATCGCCGGCAAGCTCGGCGTGGAGCTCGGGCCGGTGACGCTGAAGACGTTCTCCAACGGCGAGGTGTACTGCCGCTACGAGGAGTCGATCCGCGGCGCGGACGTGTTCATCGTGCAGTCCACCTGTGGCAATCCCTACACGGGGGTCACTGCCAACGACTCGCTGATGGAGCTGCTGTTCATGATCGACGCGGCGGTTGGCGCCTCCGCCCATCGGGTGATCGCGGTGACACCGTGGTTCGGCTACTCCCGCCAGGACAAGAAGTCCGCTCCACGCGAGCCGATCTCCGCGCGTCTGGTGGCGCGCATGCTCGAGTCCGCGGGCGCGGATCGGGTGCTGACGATGGACCTGCACGCCGGGCAGATCCAGGGGTTCTTCCAGAAGCCGGTCGACCACATGACCGCGCTGTTCATGCTCACCCAGTACTTCGCGGACCTGCACCTGCCGGACCTGGTGGTGGTCGCGCCGGATGCGGGCAGGGTGAAGCTGAACAAGAAATTCGCCTCCAAGATCGGCGCTGAGCTGGCGATCCTGGACAAGGAGCGTCCCGCCCACCAAGTGGCCGAGATCGGCTACGTGATCGGTGACGTGCGCGGCAAGACGGCAGTGATCGTGGACGACATGATCGACACCGCGGGAACGCTGGGGGCAGCGGCCAGGACGGTCAAGGAAGAGGGGGCCGCGCGCGTGTATGCGGCGGCGACGCACGCGATCTTCTCGGGCAACGCGTTCGAGAACCTGAGCAGCTCGGAGCTGGAGCAGATCGTGGTGACAGACACGATCCCCGTCGGTCCGGGCTGTCCGGAGAACGTCCGCGTGCTGCCGTGCGCGGAGTTGCTGACCGACTCGATCCGGCGGATCTTCGTCGACGACTCCGTCAGCGAGGTGTTCGGCGGCGAGAACCAGCTGTTCTAGCGCCCTACGCTGATGGGCCCTATGCAGCCCTCCCCCCAGACCGCCGCCGTCTCCCCCGAGCGGACCCCGCGCGCGTGGTGGCGAGCGCTCCCGCGAGGCCGGCGCGTGACCATCATGCTCGGCGGCGGCGTCCTGTTCGTCGCGATCAGCATCCTGCTCGCGCGATATCTAGCGGCCGAAAACGCCGAACGCAACGACATCCTGGCGGTGTTGCAGGCGCAGGCCAGAGGCGACGCCGCCCGTGAGCTCGAGTTGCTGGACGGATGCCACGCGCGCGTGGCATGCGCCGCGACCGTCCGCATGAGCGCCGTCAGGTTGCGCCGGCCCGGCGGAGTCAAGATCCTGTCGATCAAATCGCCCACCGCCGGGTCGCTGACCGGCGCGACCGGAACCACGCGCGTGGCCTGGACGGTGATCGGCAAGCTTCCGGTCGTGCAGTGTGTGCTGGTGCGCCGCACGGGCAACGCCCTGCGAGGCATAGATATCTCGCTGCTGTCGCTGAGCGGCCCGATCGGCAACGAAGCGGAGTGTTAGCGCCCGATCGGGGTCGCCACACCCGCAGGGTCGCCACCGATCGCATCAGCCAAGCGGGGCGCGACTTTTCATCCGGACGGGTTTTCGGCCGGATGAAAACGTCCGTTCCCGCGCTGCGCCAATCGTAACGAAGCGAATTGCTAGTCTGCCCTCGCGATGGCAGACGCAACCACCAAGCTTCAAGTCAACAGTCGCGCCGCCGAAGGCTCGCGCGCGGTCCGACGCCTGCGCCGCTCCGGGCGCGTGCCCGGGATCGTGTACGGCGGCGGCGGAGAATCCATGAGCTTCGACGCCGACGCGCGCGAGCTGCGCCTCGCGCTGGCCCGCTCGGGCGCCGTGCTGGATCTGAGCATCGACGGCGAAAAAGCCACGCCGGTCGTCCTCAAGGAGGCGCAGCGCGACCCCGTTCGCGGTGAGACCGTGCACGTGGATCTGCTGCGGGTGCGTCTGGACGAGGCGATCCACGCGGTCGTGCCGCTGGAGCTGACCGGCACCGAGGACGCGCCGGGCGTCAAGGAAGGCGGCGTGCTCGAGCAGATCACCCGCGAGCTGAACGTGCAGGCGCTGCCGACCGCGATTCCCGAGTCGATCGTGCAGGACATCGGCGAGATGCAGATCGGCGAGACGATCGTGCTCACAGCGCTGTCGGCGCCCGCGGGCGTAACGCTGCTGGACGAGCCTGAGACTGTCCTGGCCACCCTGTCTCCGCCGCGGCTGCAGACTGAGGCGGAGGAGGAGATCGAGGCCGAGACCGAGCTCGTCGGCGAGGGCGAGTCCGAGGAGCAAGGCGAGGCCGCCGAGGGCGCTGGTTCCGAGGGCGCTTCCGGCGGGGAGTAGCACCGCTGCGGCCTTTTCGTCGCGGTGGTGCGGGTGGTGGTGGCGCGGGCGCGAGCTGCGACTGGCTGATCGTCGGGCTGGGCAATCCCGGACGCGAGCACGCGGATACCCGTCACAACGTCGGGTTCATGGTCGCGGACGTCCTCTCCGAGCGCTGGGGACTGTCACGCCCGAAGGAGCGCTATCGCGGGCGCATCGCCGAAGGCCGGGCCGACGCGGGTCGTCTTCCAGGAGGCGACCCTCAAGTGGACGGGCCGCGCGCGCGTGTGGCAGTGCTGTGGCCGCAGACCTACATGAACGACGTCGGGCGCTCGGTCGGCCCGGCGCGCGGCGCGCTGAAGGTGGCGCTCGATCGCGTGCTGGTGGTGCACGACGAGATCGACATCCCGTTCGGGGATGTGCGCGTCCGCCTCGGCGGCGGGCTGGCTGGGCACAACGGCCTGAAGTCACTCCGACGCGAGCTCGGCGGCTCCGAGTTCGCGCGTGTGCGCGTGGGCGTAGGGCGCCCGACATCGAGCGATCCGGACGTCGTCTCCTCCTACGTGCTCGGGCGTTTCCGCGAGGACCCCGCGCAGGTGCGCGACCTCATCGAGCGTGCGGCCGACACGGTGCAGCGCATCGTGCTCGGCCAGGAACAAGTCTAGATGGCGCTGCGCTCGCTGCTCGGGCTGATCGAGGACGACCCCGCCGCGGCCACGCTCGCGCGCGATGGTGGGCACGCGTTCGTGTCGGCCTCGCTGCGTCCCTATGTGATCGCGGCGCTGGCCGATCGTGAGCCCGACGCACAGGCTTCGTCGTTGCGGCCCACGCTGGTCGTGGTCGGCGACGACCGTGCCGCGCGCGATCTGGCGGCCGACCTGCGCGCCTGGCTTGCGCCCCGTCGCGTGCGCTACTACCCCTCCCGGGGAGTCGCCTACGAGTCTCATCTCGCCCCGCCCGCGCACCTGGTGGGGCTGCGCGTCGCGGCCCTGGATGCGCTGCTCACCGCATCGGGAGGCGAGCCGCCGGTGGTCGTCGTCAGCGCCGTTGCGCTGTCGGAGAAGGTCCCCGACCCGGCGCTGCGCCCGCACTCTTTCACGCTGCACGTCGGTGAGCTGCTGGATCTGGAGGAGTGCGCGGGCGAGCTGGTGGCGGCCGGGTATGAGCGCGTCGATCAGGTGGGAGAGCGCGGTCAGTTCGCGCTGCGTGGAGGTCTGTTGGATGTGTTCCCGGCGACCGAGGACCGGGCGGTGCGCGTGGACATGTTCGACGTCGAGATCGAATCGCTGCGCTGGTTCTCGACCTTCACGCAGCGTTCGCTCGGCGATGTCGCCGAGGTCGAGATCGCGCCCGCGGCGGAGCTCGCGCTCGAGCACCGCGAGCTGGCGGAGATCGCTGCCTCCGAAAACGTCACCGATCGCCCCGACATCGCCGAGCTGCTGCCGGTCGAGCGCTTCGGCGCGCTGCTGGACCTGCTCGACGCCGGCACCGAGCTCCTCGTCGCCGCCGAGGAGGAGCTGAAGCCAGCGCTGAGCGATCACTGGACCGATGTGTGTGCGGCATTCGCCGACGAGGACGCGCACCACCTGTACGTGAGTCCGGACCAGATCGAATCGGCGCTCGCGCAGCGGGCTCGGATCTGGCTGTCGGCGATCTCCGGCGACCAGCCCCTGCAGCTGCGTGCCCAGGCCGCTGACACCGCGGCGCGTTCGCTGGCCGAGGCCGAGCCCGAGCTCGAGAAGCTCGTGCGCTCCGGCTATCGCACCGTCGTCGCGTTTCCCCGTCGCGGCGAGGGCGAGCGCGCTGCCTACAACCTCGGACGCCTGAAAGCCACGTGGCTGGCGGAGGACGGTGATGGGATGCCCTCCCACCCGCAAGTGCTCGAGCCGACGCTGCGATTTGTTGCGGCATCGCTGCGCGAGGGGTTCGTCGCACCCCAGCTGAAGCTGGCGGTCTACCCCGAGCATCGCCTCCTGCGCCGTCGCCGCGCCGAGCGCCCGGGCGGCACGGAGGCGGGGGGAGCAGAGCATGGCGGCCGGGGGGGCGTGCGCCGGGGCGCGCTGCGCTCGTTCACCGAGCTGCGCACCGGTGACATCGTCGTGCACGAGGATCACGGCGTCGCGCGGTTCGCCGGCTTTGAGACGCGCACCGTCGCGGATGTCACGCGCGACTACCTGTACCTCGAATACCAGGGCGATGACCGCGTGTTCGTGCCGACGGAGCAGCTGGCCAAGATTTCCCGCTACGTCGGGGGATCTGGATCCGGGGCGGGCGCCGGGACAGACCCGCCCCTGTCCAAGCTCGGGGGCACGCGCTGGGAGACGATGAAGGCGCGTGCGCGTCGCGCCGCACAGGAGCTGGCGGGCGAGCTGCTGAGCCTGTATGCCGAGCGTCGCCGGCGCAGCGGGCACGCGTTCGAGCCGGACTCGGACTGGCAGCGAGAATTTGAGACACGCTTCCCGTTCACCGAGACGGCGGACCAGCTGGAGGCGATCGAACTGGTCAAGGCGGACATGGAAGCGCCGCGGCCGATGGACAGGCTGATCTGTGGCGACGTCGGCTACGGCAAGACCGAGGTGGCGTTGCGCGCGGCGTTCAAGGCGGCCAGCCAGGGCAAGCAGGTGCTGATGCTGGCGCCGACCACGATTCTCGCCCAACAGCACTACGGGACGTTCTCAGAGCGCCTGGCCGACTACCCGATCAACGTCGAGCACGTCTCGCGGTTTCGCACGCCCGCCGAGCAGAAGGAGGCGATAGCGGGGTTTGCGGCTGGTCGGGTGGACATCCTGATCGGGACCCATCGCGTGCTCTCGCGCGACGTGCGCGCCAAGGATCTGGGGTTGCTGATCGTCGATGAGGAGCAGC
Organism: uncultured Solirubrobacterales bacterium; assembly: GCA_963749285.1. GTDB lineage: Bacteria > Actinomycetota > Thermoleophilia > Solirubrobacterales > Solirubrobacteraceae > Palsa-744. The sequence goes on from CAVVMD010000003.1 coordinate 1,090,261, forward strand.
GGTTCGGGGTCAAGCAGAAGGAGCTGCTGCGCCAGCTGAAGCTGCGCATGGACGTGATTTCGATGTCGGCCACACCGATTCCGCGCACGCTGCAGATGTCGCTGGCGGGCCTGCGCGAGATCTCGGTGATCGAGACGCCGCCGGAGGGACGGCGACCCGTGAAGACCTACGTCGGCGAGTACGAGGAGGAGTTGGTCAAGCGGGCGATCCTGCGCGAGCACGAACGTGACGGCCAGGCATTTTTCCTGCACAACCGGGTCGAGTCGATCGACGAGACCGCCGAGCGCCTGCGCGCCCTGTGTCCGGCCGTTCGCTTCGCGGTGGCCCACGGCCAGATGGCCGAGGGCGAGCTGGAGGCCGTGATGATGGACTACCTGCGCGGCGACTACGACGTGCTCGTGTGCACCTCGATCATCGAGTCCGGCATCGACATCCCGCAGGCGAACACGCTGATCGTCGAGCACGCCGACGCGTTTGGCCTGTCCCAGCTCTACCAGATCCGCGGTCGCGTCGGACGCAGCCGCGAGCGGGCCTACTCCTACCTGATGTACGACTCCGCCGCCGCGCTCACGCCGGATGCCGCTGGGCGGCTGGCGGCGCTGTCGGACTACACCGAGCTCGGCGCCGGCTTCAAGATCGCGATGCGCGACCTGGAGCTGCGCGGCGCCGGGAACCTGCTCGGGGACGAGCAGTCCGGGCATGTCGCGGCGCTCGGCTTCGAGCTGTACATGCAGATGCTCGACGAGGCAGTGCGCAACGCTGGTCCACCCGCCGGGGCCGGCGATGACGAGGAGCTTCCCGAGCCGGTGCGCCTCGACGTCAACGTCGATGCCTACATCCCGCCCGACTACGTCCCCTACGAGCAGGCCAAGATCGAGATCCACCGGCGTGTCGCCGGAGCGCTCGAGGTGGCCGAAGTGCAGCAGCTGCGCGAGGAGCTCGAGGATCGCTTCGGGCCGGTGCCGGAGCCGCTTGAGAACCTGCTGGCGCTGCAGCGGGCGCGGATCAAGTTCGGCCAAGCCGGTGCCTCGGTGGTGAGCTTCCGCGGCGACCGCCTCGCCGTCACGCCGATCGAGTTGGACTCGGCACGTGCCCGCCGGCTGCGTGAGGAGCTGCCCGAAGCGCTGTACGAGTCCGGGCGCTCGCAGGTCTCGGTGCGCGTGCCCCGCGAGGGCCCCGCGCGTTTTCCGACGGTGATCCGGGCCGCCGACGTGCTGCTCTCGCTCACACGCGAAGCGGCGGCATGAGCCCGCATGGCGGCGCTGGATCGGCGTCCTCGATCGCTCGTGTGCCGAGCACACTTCGCTCACTGCGTCCTGGACCAGCTTGCCCTGCGCGCCCATGCCGAAGGCGGTGGTCACTCGTGCGAGCACACTTTGTGGCGGGCGGACTGTGGGTGGGCGGACCTCTAGTCTTGCCCATCCTGCCCCCTGGGCACTCGTGCCGGAGCCGTCTTCAGGAACTCCTTAAACACGAAGGTCGCGGTTTCCGCTAGAGTGCCCGCGTCGTGTCAAAGCACTTTCGCTTCATCTCGGCGCTCGGCGCCGTTTTCTTTGCTGTCGTCGGCTTGGCCGCGTGCGGCGGGGGCATCCCCGGCAACGCTGTCGTGCAGGTCGGCGGCAACCCGATCAGCAAAACCACGTTCGAACACTGGCTGTCGGTGGCCGCCGCCTCGACCTCCGCGACGGCCGGGGCGACCGCGGCCAAGCCGGTGGTTCCCGACCCGCCCAACTACACGGCCTGCATCGCTCATCTGGAAGCGACTGCGCCCAAACCGGCCAAGGGCCAGTCCAAGCCGACCCCCGCACAGCTGAAGAGCCAGTGCGAACAGCAGTACAAATCGCTGCAGCAGGAGGTGCTCGGCTTCCTGATCTCCTCCTCCTGGGTCCTCGGCGAAGCCGAATCTCAGGGCGTGAAAGTGAGCGATGCGGAAGTCAAGAAAGAATTCGAAAAAATCAAGAACCAGCAGTTCCCCAAGGCCGCCGAATTCCAGAAATTCCTCGCGACCTCCGGCCAGACCGTGTCGGATCTGCTGCTGCGCGTGAAGCTCAACCTGCTGTCCTCGAAAATCCAGCAGAAGGTGGCCAAAAAGAAAGGCACGGTCACCCAGGCGGAAATCGAAAAGTACTACAAAGAACACTCCTCCCAGTTCGGCACGCCCGAAAAGCGCAACGTGAGGATCGTCCTCACGAAGACCGAAGCCCAGGCCAAGAAGGCCAAGCAGGAAATCGAATCGGGCAAGAGCTTCGCCTCGGTCGCCAAGAGCACCTCGATCGACCCGACGAGCAAGGCCAGCGGCGGCGAACTGAAGGGCGTGACCAAGGGCCAGGAGGAGAAGGCCCTCGACGAAGCGATCTTCTCAGCCAAGAAGGGTGTGCTCGGTGGTCCCGTGAAGACGCCGTTCGGCTACTACATCTATGAAGTCACGGGCAGCACTCCGGGCAGCAGTCAGACGCTCGCGAAGGCGCAGTCTTCGATCAAGCAGCAGCTCACGGCCCAGCAGCAGCAGCAGGCGCTGAGCAAGTTCGTCAAAGAATTCCGCAAAAAGTGGGAATCCAAAACCGAATGCCGCAGCGGCTACACGGTGCAGGACTGCAAGGGCTACAAAAAACCGAAGACGACCTCCACCGAAGGCGCCGCTACTCCGCAGACGGGCACGCCACAGACGGGCACGCCGGCGCAGACAACCACTGCGCCTGCCACCACCACGACGACCAAATAGGGTCGGCTCGGGTGGCGCCGACGTCGCACATCGCGGGGGCGCGAGAGTCTTGAGTCGGATGTGTCGTCTTGCACAGGCGAGCAGTGCCGATCGGCGCTCGGGCATGAGGAGCACCCGGGCATGAGTCAGATCGAGCGAGTCCACGCCCGCCAGATACTCGACAGCAGGGGCAACCCGACGGTCGAGGTGGAGGTCGGGCTGCGCTCCGGCGCTCACGGCCACGCAGCCGTTCCCTCAGGCGCTTCGACCGGGGAGTTCGAGGCGACAGAGCTGCGCGACGGCGGCGAGCGCTGGCAGGGCAAGGGCGTGACGCAGGCGGCCGCAAACGTTGACGGTGAGATAGCCGAGGCGCTCGCAGGCATGGACGCATCCGACCAGAGGAGCCTGGACGAGGCGCTGATCGCGCTCGACGGCACCCAGAACAAGTCGCGCCTGGGCGCCAACGCGATCCTCGGCGTCTCGCTGGCGGCGGCGCACGCACAGGCGGCCGAGGAGGGCCTCGCGCTGTGGCGCTACCTCGGCGGCGAGGCGGCGCGCGTGCTGCCGGTGCCGATGATGAACGTGCTCAACGGCGGCGCCCATGCCGACAACAAGGTCGACTTCCAGGAGTTCATGGTCGTGCCGTATGGCGCGCCGTCGTTCTCGGAGTGCCTGCGGACCGGCGTCGAAGTGTTCCATGCGCTCAAGCGCACGCTGCACGAACGCGGTCTCAGCACGGCCGTCGGCGACGAGGGCGGGTTCGCGCCCGATCTGAGCTCCAACGAGGAGGCCCTGCAGATGCTCGTCGCGGGCATCGAGGCCGCTGGATTGCAGCCCGGTATCGACGTCGCCATTGCCATGGACCCGGCGACGAGCGAGCTCTACCGCGAGGGCGCCGGCTATGTGCTCGAGCACGAGGGTCGCACGCTCAGCGCTCCCGAGCTCACCGACTATTGGGCAGACCTGATCGCGCGCTATCCGATCGTCTCGATCGAGGACGGCATGGACGAGGAGGACTGGGCGGGCTGGAGCACCCTCACCGAGCGTCTCGGCGAGCACACCCAGCTCGTTGGCGATGACCTGTTCGTGACCAGCACCGAGCGCCTGCAGCGGGGGATCGAGCGGGGCGTGGCGAACTCGATCCTGATCAAGGTCAACCAGATCGGGACGCTGTCGGAGACCCTGGACGCGATCAGCCTCGCGCGCAAGGCCGGCTATACGGCGGTGATGAGCCATCGCTCGGGCGAGACCGAGGACGTCACGATCGCCGACCTCGCGGTCGCCACCGGCTGCGGGCAGATCAAGACGGGAGCGCCCTCGCGCTCGGACCGAGTCGCGAAGTACAACCAGCTGCTGCGCATCGAGGAGCAGCTCGGCGCCGACGCCGAGTTCCCCGGGCGCTCGGTCTTTCGCGGCTGACCGACCGCGCCTGGCACGCCGGGCACACCGGTCGTGATTTGACCGCGCTGGCTGGACGCGCATATCCCGCGGCGGGCTCCTGCCCCACTGAGCACGGCGCCGGAGGCAGGCATATCGCTTGCAGGCCCGATCGACGATGCTCCGCGTGCAGGGATCGGTCCAGCGGAGGCGAATGCGACGCACATGGCCAGTGTCCAAGCAGCATCCTCTGCCCGCACTCGATCACTCGCCGCGACGAGTCCCGTCGCTCGCGTGCGCTGGGACAGGCTTGGACGCATCGCGATGCTGTGCCTGCTGGTCGCGCTCGCGTACCTGTACCTGAGCGCCGGAATCCGCATCTACTCGACTTGGCGCCAGGCCCACAGCGACCGCGCGCAGGTAGCCGCGCTGGAGCGCGAACACACGGTTCTGCAACGCCAGCACGAAGCGCTCGGACGGCACGGCACCGTCGAAGAAGAGGCACGCCGGCTGGGCATGATGCACGCCGGCGAGCAGCCCTACGTGATCCCGGGACTGCCCAACAATTGATCCTGGATTTGGCCCCGGGATGCTCGCGGGGCCGGGACCATCGTGGTGTCGCCCGCTAATCTCGGGCGGGTGTCGTTCGAGAACGCGATCTATCAGTGGCAGCGTGGCGAGCGGCGCCTGCAGGACGCTTCGCCGGAGCGCAGTGCGCTGCTCGAGCGGGTGGTCGTCGTGCTCGTCTCAGAACTGCGCCGGCGCCTCGGCGGCAGGTTCTCCGCACAGGAGCTCGCCGACCTGTATGCGGGCGGAACGGGCTGGTGCATGCAGACTGCCATGACCGTCGCTCCTGAGGATCCCTGGGCGTGGGACTCAAGCGTGGTCGCCGATGCCGCGTTCGGGCGCTATCTGCGCGAGGCTGCCGACTACGCTGGAGGTCGTCGGGAGGTCAGGGCCTAGGGCGCCGCTGGCCTGCGCGAATTCTGCGTCCTCGGTCGCTCGCGTGCGTATAGCACGCCACGCTCCCTGCGTCCTTGACTCGCTTGACCAGCGACGTCCTAAGCGTCGCCGGATACAAAGGTCTAGTCGTCGCTGCCGGCACGGCGAATGACGATGCGATCCTCCTCGATCGTCACCTCGACCGGCCGGTGGCCGGCCCAGTGCTCGGCGTAGATCGGGTTGTCCTGGAGCGCGGGGTCCAGCCACAGGCCGTATCCCTCCTCGCCGTGGTCGAACGTGCCCTCGAGCGGGCCTGCGCCGGCGCGCGTGGAGGAGCCACGCCTGCGGCCACCGCGGCGACCGCGACGGCGGGCGGGTGTGCGTGCAGGCGCCTCGTCCTCGTCCCCATCGCTGTCCTCGTCCTCGTCGGCCGCGGCCCGCTCGCGCTCGGCCTCCACTTCGGCGGCCTCCAACTCGGCCGCGATCAGCGCGTCGTCCTCGGCCCTGAGATCGACTTCGTCGGGATAGTCGGTCGCGACGGTTCCCTCTATGGGCTCTCCGTCGCTGACGAGCTCGTTCTGGCGCTTGAACTGCTCGATGTCGCGGACGGTCACCTCGAGCTGGTGGGCGACCCAGGCGTCGGTACGGCCTTGCCGTACCCACGCGCGGATCTGGTTCAGGTGGGGGCGCAGAGATTTACGAGCCATGGACGGTCCGGGAGACTAGCGCATACGCGCTGCGCGACGGTCCAGATAGGGCGGACTCGCGTTCGGTCCGCGCGGCGACTATGCTTGCCTGACCGGCGCCCTCGGGGGCCAACCCGGTCCAATGCTGCCGGCTAAGAGGAAGGTGCGCACCATGCTGGTGCTGACACGCAAGTCCAACCAAAGCATCATGATTGGGGACAACATCGAGGTGTCGGTGCTGTCCGTCATGGGCGACAAGGTGCGCATCGGCATTCAGGCGCCCCAGGACATCCCGGTATTTCGCACGGAGATCTATCTGGAGATCCACCGCGACGACGCTGACGGCTCCGCTGGCACCGCTCCGGCGGCCACGACGGACAAAGGCACCGGCACGGACGTGGGCGACCCGGTGACCGGGCACGGGGACAGCTAGCCGGGCACAGGGACAGCCGGCTTCTAGGGGCGTCGATGGGCAAGCGAGTCAAGGACGCACCGAGCGTGGCGTGCTACGCACGCGAGCGACCGAGGACGCAGGATCGCGCTGGCCGAAACGGGGATGCGAGCCGAAGGCGAGTGTCTCCCGGCTTCGGTCAGCGGCGCCCCTAGCCGAGCAGCAGGTAGAGCGTGCGAAACATGACCACGGTGACGATCGCCGCGGTCATGATCAGCATCAGCACGAGCAGCACAAACCGGACCGAGCCGCGCTTGTGGCGGCGCTGCACCGCGCGCTTGAGCGCCCGCTGCTCGGTCGTGCGACGCAATGACGCGCGGCGGTGACGATCGAGCGAGATCTCTTTCGCGAACGCCTGCTCGAGCTCCGCCAAGCTTTGCCTCATCCTCATCGTCGCAGACCTACCCCACCGGAGCCTGTGTCTCAGCGCGCTCGTAAACCCCGACGAACCGCAGGTAGTTCTCGGCGATCTGCCCGGCGCCGACAGGGCGTTCGATCTTGCCGTCGACATACGCTTTGAGCGGCTCCCACCAGATCGAGCGGCCGATCGCGAACCCGACGAACCCATCCACCGGTGCGGCCTGCGTGAGCCAGTGATCGACCTTGGCGTCGTCGGCGCCACGGCCGAGGACGACGCAGACGACGCCGTCGCGGCCGCCGGACCGGGCCTGGGCGACGAGCATCTCGCAGTCCGAGCGCGCGTCGAGGCCCTCGATCTTCCAGATGTCCACCTCGATCCCGGCGTCCTGGATCTCGGCGATCGCGCGCCGCATCAGCTCCGGGCGCAGCTCGGCGTCATAGCGGTCTGAATCGCCTCCGACGGACTGAAGTTGGGCGTTCTCGGCAGGCACGAGCAGCTCGAACAGGAAGCGGCGCTCGTGTGCCACCAGCCAGTCCGACAGGCGCTTGAGCTTGCCCAGCTGCTCGCGGTTGCCGTCGGCGTCCCCGTCGGGGTTGTAGCGCACGAGCACCTTGCAGAAATCAGGGTCGAACCGCTCGATGTGCTCACCAAAGGCGTCGCCGTACTGGAAGTCGAACGTGCTCTGGCCCGAGCGCTCTGCCGGCATCGCCAGCTTCAGGCCACCGGCCCGTGTCTCCTCGGGCACGGTCGAGCCGAACTGCTCATCCACGAGCACGCCCGTCACCGATGGGTCCGCGCCGGCGGCGACCGCCCGCGAGAGCCCCTCGTAGATCAGATGCTTGGCGTCGGCGATCATCGCCGTCTGCTCGGCGTCGGGTTCGCCTTCGATGCCGAAGAACTTCTTCTGAAACGACCCACGATGGTCGAACGCGAGTATGTACAGCTTCTGGTCATATCCTGGTCTCATGGCCTGAGTATTCCACGGGCGGGCGCTCGTGGGCGTCGAACCTGCCGATCGAGAGTACGGGCCGGTTCCGAGGGGGTCCTTAGAATGGACTGACGATGTCACCCGGCCCCGACCTGTTCGTCGTGTGCAAGCAGTGCGGGTCGGAGGTCAGCCCGTACATCACCGAGTGCCCCTACTGCGGCGGGCGCCTGCGCCGGCGCGCGCCGAAGCTGCCGCGTGTCAACAGCCGCGGTCGGTTCCTGCGCCGGCTCACACGTCTACCGGCCTTCGCGCGCATGCCCTCGCGCACTCGCACGTCAGATGCAGGACGCGCCCCGCGCCAGCGGGCATATCCGCGGCTGGATCGCACCCCGTACGCGACGATCGCCCTGGTCGCGCTCGGCTGCGCAGGGTGGGTCGCCGTACGCGGCGGCTACGTCGACTTCACCCGCCTGGCGATCGTCGGTCCCCTGCACGGCGACTGGTGGAAGCTCATCTCCAATCCGCTTGCCTACCTGGATGGCCTGTACGCGTTCATCGCGCTGCTGGCCACTGCAATATTCGGTTGGCTGCTGGAGCGTCGCCATGGACCGGCGATCGTGCTCGCCGTGTTCTTCGGAGGTGCCGTCACGGGCGCGCTGGCGGCAAGCGCCGTGTATGCCGAGCCGATCGTCAGCGGCGCCAACGGTGCGGCGCTCGCCCTGATCGCGGCATGGTCGGTCCCGGACCTGCAAGCCATGCGCCATCGCCACTACTACGAGGGTGAGCTGCTCGCTGCGGGCGCCATCGCCGCGACCCTGCTGCTACTGCCCTACGCTCGTCCTGAGGCGAGCTGGTTGGCGGGCGTCGTCGGGGCGATCGTCGGCCTGATCCTGGGCCTCGGCATGCAGCTGATCAACCCGCCCGAGCTGTAGGCGGTTCGCCCCCGCCCCCGCGCCCGCGCCCGCGCGACAGAGCTGTGTCGGGCGGCTCACGGGATCGCCCACACCGCCCCCGCAGACGCTCTTTATGATGTGACGATGTATCAGCGCGACACCGCGGCCCGTGCCCGGTGATGTGCTCGGACTCGACTCCCCCACCCCGACACAGGAGCAGAGCGAACGACTATGGACATCCGTTACCTAGGCCACGCGGCGTTCGAGCTCAGCGACGGCTCCACCTCCGTGCTGATCGACCCGTTCTTGACCGGCAATCCCAAGGCGGCCGTCGCCGCCGAGGATCTCAGCCCGCAGGCGATCCTGCTCACGCACGGTCACGCCGACCACATCGGCGACACTGTCGCGATCGCCAAGCGCGCCTCCTCTGAGGTGGTGGCGATCGTGGAGATCGCCAACGAGCTGTCTGAAGACGGCGTCGAGCATGTGCACGACCCCAACCTCGGCGGGACCGTCTCGTTCGAGTGGGGCTCGGTCAAGCTCGTGCCCGCCTGGCACACCTCGACGACGCCCAAAGGCACGGCCAACGTACCCGCCGGGCTGATCGTGAAGTTCGCGGGCCAGACGATCTACCACCTCGGCGACACCGCCCTGTTCTCCGATCTGAAGCTGATCGGCGAGAGCAATGGGCCGATCGACGTCGCGCTGATGTGCATCGGCGGTCACTACACGATGGACCGCCACGACGCGGCCCAGGCCGCCAAGCTGATCGGCGCCAAGCAGGTCATCCCCTGCCACTACGACACGTTCCCGCCGATCGAGACCGACGCGCAGGCGTTCAGGTCAGACGTCGAGTCCGCCGGAGTATCCGAGGTGGTCGTGCTCACGCCCGGGGAGAGCCATAGCTCGCCGTCATGACGATGACCAACGCCGTCGTCCTGATCGAGGCCGAGCGCGACGCGCTCTCGACGCTCGGCGGCGCGCTCGCCGACGTGGAGGGCGTCGCCGAGGCGTATTCGGTGACGGGAGAGTGGGATTTCGTCGCGATCGTCCGCGTGTCCGACCATGAGCAGCTCGCGAGCGTGGTCACCGCCGAGATCGGCGGCCTGCCGGGCGTCACCCGAACGCAGACGATGGTCGCGTTCGCCGCCTACTCACGACACGATCTGGAAGCGCTGTTCTCCCTGGGAGAGTAGGGCCGCCAGGCGACGGCCTCCCATTGCGCTCCGAGATGGCCTCCTCCTCCTCCTCCTCTCCGATGCCGGCCATTCCTCTGAAGCCCGAGTACGGACCGACCCTCGGGCGCCTGCTCGCACCCCGCTGGCACGCCGCGTCAAGGCGGGTGCAGGCGCTCGTCGTCGCCGCCTGCACAGTCACGCTCGCGCTGCTGATCGGCGCCGGGCTCACGCTCGAGAACGCCCATTACTCCCGCGGCGGGCCGGTCCCGTTCTCGTTCAGCTATCGCGGCCTCTACCGCACGGCTCCCGCTCCGGGGGAGTACGTCCAGGTGCGCCGCCCCGCGCATGGACCGCTGAAGGACTCGTTCGCCGTCGGCCCGCTCGAGCTGCCCTCATACACAGTCGGGCTCAGCGCCGAGCTGCCGCTCTACGCGTCCTCCTACATCGCCGGCCTGCGCCGGCGCTATACCGGGTTTGCGCTGCGCGGTGAGGGCAAGACGCGGGTCAACACCGTGCCCGCATACGACATCGCCTACACCGCCGTGATCGCCGGGCGCACGGTCTACGGTCGCGACATCCTGCTCCTACCCGAACGCGCGGGCGCGCGCACGGGTGTGCACATCGTGATGCTGAGCGCGCCGACCGCCGACTCGCAGGTCACATCGCCGTTGCTCGTGGGGACTGCGGGCGTGCTCGAACGGCCGCTCGAGACATTCACGTTCGGCTAGCCCACCCGCTACGTCCGGCTGGTCTCGGGGCTAGGCTAGTTCTGGGGTGCTTCGGTGGGCGAGACTGTGACCGTGGCTTCTGCGCCAGGAGTGGATTGCGGCGCCGTTTCCGTCACCACGGGCGGCGTAGGCGCCGGTTGCGCGGGCGCCACCGGCGGTTCGGCTGGGGGCGTCGCTTCCGCCGCCACGGGCGGAGTGGGTTCGCTGGGCGCCGCGGGCGTGCCACCCGTCGAGTCTGTCGTTTCGGCAGGCGTGCTCGGTGTGGATGGCGTCGCCGGCTGGGCGGTTGCGTCAGTCGGCAGGGCGGTCGTCTGGGTCGTCACCTCGGTCACCTGCGGTGGCGCCTGCTTCGGGGGGATGATCGGCTTGACCGCCGGAACCGTCGGCACAGTAGTGCTCGCCGTCGGCGGATGCACCGGCGCCGCGACGAGCTTGGTCGTCTTGGGTGGGCGGCGATGACCGGCGGGCCGTGTCGTTGAGTCGCTCGCCGCGAACCTACGCGCGGAGCTGACCGGCTGGACGCTGTCGTGCACGACGACCGGTTCGCTTGCGTGCGTCGCGGGTACGTAGGCTGTGGCAGCGATCGCAGCGTGATGACGGTGCGCGGGACGCCCGACGTGTTCGGCCGCGACCGCGCCCGCGGTGACGATTGCGGCAGCGGCCAGCCCGGCGACTGCCTTGGTCGCCACGGCGCCCGCGCCGGCCGTGAGCAGGCCGCCGGACACACTCGCTCCTCCGCCTGCGGCGGCGCTCGCGGTGGCCCCCGCGGTGGCGCCTGCACCAGCCCCAGCTCCGACATGGGCGCTGCCCGCAGAGGCGGTCGAGCCGAGCTTGGTGAGCAAGAGCTTCTTGGCCAGCAGCAGCGGCCCGACCGGGAAGATCGCGGCGAGCGCGTGGTTGTTGTCGCGCAGCTGCTTCTTGAACGAGCGGCAGCGCTCGCATCCGCGCACATGCCTGCGCGCGGGGGCCTCCAGCTTGGCCAGGCCCTCCGCTACCTCTCCGAGTTGCAGGCGGACTTCCTCGCAGCTCAGCTTCCGCGCCTCGGCGGCCTCGGCCAGGGAGATGCGCGCGCGCACGAGCAAAGACTTGACCGACGGAACGGTCGTCTCCATCGCATCCGCGATCTGCTCGTATGACAGGGCGTCGATCTCGCGCAGCAAGAGGGCGGTGCGCTGGGTCTCGGGCAGCTCCTTGACGTCGCCGAGCAGCTGGCGGAAGCTCTCGCGCCGCAGTACGCGCTCGCCGGTGGACAGGCCGTTATCGGCGTAATGGACATCCATCGAGTCCACGCCGATCGCCGAGGCGCGGCGCAGGTGGTTCAAAGAGCGGTTGCGCGCGATGCGGTAGAGCCAGGGGCGGACGTTGATCTCGCGCTCGTCGGCGAGGACCGCGTTGAACGCGGCGGTGAACACCTCCTGCAGCACGTCCTCGGCGTCCTCGCGCGAGGAGAGCATGTGCCGGCAGAACGCCAGCAGCCGCGACTGATAGCGCGAGAACAGGACCTCGAACGCGGCGTGCTGTCCGCGACGGGTCATCGCGATCAGACGCTCGTCTGACTGCAGGCGCAAAAGCGCGGACGGACCACTCAGGCCCGGCATGCTCTTGTGCGTTAGTGCTGAGACCTCCACGGCGTATGGTCCCTTCTGGCTGGCTGCTATCTACTCCAAATACACCGTAGCAACCGCAAAGTTGCGCTCCTGTGCACGCAAGACGGCCGCCGGCAGCTACGATCGCTGCGCCCGGGTGGACAAAATGGCAAAGTCAGCGGACTTAAAATCTGCCGCTCTGAACGAGCTTGCGGGTTCGACTCCCGTCCCGGGCATATCCTTTTGATGCCGAGACCGCAGCGCGGGGCGGTCCTGGTGCTGGTGACCGCGGCGCTGCGCGTGCGTTGGGACAGCGCGTTTTCAATATGGATCTCATCCCCTCTGAGAAGGACGCTCAGCCCGTGCTGCCGGCGGTGTCCCCACCAGATGCGACCGGCGGGGCACGCCCGGCGACGGTGGCGATAGAGTCGCGCTCGCAATGGCCGCCGAGACCGAGGAGAGCACTGCGACGTTCCATGGCGGGCGCCTGATCGCGCGGCGGTTGCGTGCGCATGGCGTCAGCAGGCTGTTCACGCTGTCCGGTGGGCATCTGTTCTCGATCTACGACGGCTGTCGCGAGGAGGGGATCGAGATCGTCGACGTGCGCCACGAGTCCACCGCGGCGTTCGCGGCCGAGGGCTGGGCGAAGGTCACGCGCGAGCCGGGCGTGTGTGCGCTGACCGCGGGGCCGGGCGTGACAAATGGGATGAGCGCGATGGCGAGCGCGCAGTCCAACCACTCGCCGATGGTCGTGCTCGGAGGGCGCGCGCCCGCGGGACGCTGGGGGATGGGGTCGTTGCAGGAGATCGACCACGTGCCGTTCGTACGGCCGCTGACCAAGCTGGCCGCTACGCCCGAGAGCGCCGCCGAGATCCCGGGATTGGTCGACGAGGCGTTCACGACTGCGCTCGCACCGTACCCCGGGCCGACGTTCGTGGATTTTCCGATGGACTACGTGTTCATGGAGGCGCCTGAGCCCGAGGACGCGCTGGAGGGGTTGCCCGCGCGCGCGAGTCGAGGGGCGGACGGGGCGTCGATCGAACGCGCGGCGGAGTTGCTGCGCGGCGCCGAGCGCCCGGTGATCATGGCGGGGACGGACCTGTACTGGGGCCACGGCGAGCAGGCGCTGTTGGAGCTCGCGCAGACATTGCGCATACCGGTGTTCCTCAACGGCCTCGCGCGCGGCTGTGTCCCTGCGGACCACGAGCTGTTTTTCTCGCGCGTGCGCAGTCAGGCGCTGAAGGGCGCGGACGTGGCGCTGGTCGTGGGCGTGCCGATGGACTTCAGGCTGGGGTTCGGCGGGTCGTTCGGCGATAACACCGAGATCGTGGTCGTGGACGTGGCCGAGCCGCAGCGACCGCATCCGCGGGCGGTGGCGGCGGAGTGCTACGGCGCGCTCGCAGCGACGTTGAGCGACCTGCGCGCGGCGGCGGGGCCGGCAGCGCCGGCGAGCGAGGGCTGGGTGGCGGAGCTGCGGGCAGCCGAGCTGCAGCGGCGCGAGGCCGAGCGCGCGGAGCTGGAGGATGGGAGGGAACCACTGCATCCAATGAGGTTGTACGCCGAGCTGGGGACGGTGCTCGAGCGCGACGCGATCGTGATCGGCGACGGCGGCGATTTCGTGTCGTACGCGGGCCGCGTGATCGACAGCTACCAGCCGGGCTGCTGGCTTGACCCGGGGCCGTTCGGGTGCCTGGGCACCGGTTGTGGCTATGCGCTGGCGGCGAAGCTCGCCCACCCCGACCGCCAGGTCGTGCTGCTGCTGGGAGACGGCGCGTTCGGGTTCTCGGGGATGGAGTTCGACACGCTGGCGCGTCACGGGGTGAACGTGGTCGGCGTGATGGGCAACAACGGGATCTGGGCGCTGGAGAAGCACCCGATGGAGTTCTTGTATGGATATTCGGTTGCTGCGGACCTGCGGCCGGGTACCCGCTATGACCAGATGGTGGAGGCGCTCGGCGGCTACGGTGAGCTGGTGGAGCGCCCCCAGGACTTGCGGCCCGCGCTCGAGCGTGCCTTCAGTGCGGGGAAGCCGGCGTTGGTGAACGTGCTGACGGACCCGGCGGTCGTCTACCCGCGCAAGTCCAACCTCGCCTGACGCGTCGCGCAGCGGTGAGGCCGTGGTCCGTGTGCCAGCGCGTTCGTTGCGACTCACAGCTCAGGCGAGCTGGGGCGATCACGTGGGGGCTGCGGGGAGCGCGCGATCAACCACAGTTCGCGTCCCGGATCGGATGCGGCCGCGGATGAAGGTGCGGTCGCAACGTGCCGGTCGGGTGCGCGGTTGGTGCGGCGCTCACATGAGGAAGCCGCCCGGGGCGGGCGGCTTCCTCGGGGCGGGCCATCCGGGGAACAGGCAGGGGATTGTCCCCGGACGGCTGACTCGGACAACTGGATCCGAACTTCGTGTTCGGTGTCCGGGTCTATGACCAACTGGGAGGACGTGCCCAGAACACGGCTCCACGGAAACAGTATCAGATATCTGAACTGCTGTGGCCGCCTAATTCTGTTGCGCCGCGAGGTTGAGCGCTCCTCCGTGCAGGATGTCGTGCTCGGATACCTCGACCTCGTCGAGATCCCACGCGCGCATCGCCTCCGACAGCAGAATCATCCCTGCGACGATCGTCGGCGCACGGTCCGGATGCAGGCCCACGAGCGCGCGGCGCTGCGCTTCGTCCATGTCTGCCAGCCGCGCGAGCAACATCTCGACAGTGGCCAGCAAAAGCGCGTATCCGTGCACGCGCTCGGGGTCGTACGGGTCGAGCTCCTGGTCGATTGCCGCCGCCGAGGTCGCCGTCCCGGCCACCGCTATGCCGCGCTTCACTGGCGCGCGCTCTGAGGCGGGCAGGCCGGCGAGGTAGGTCGCGCGCGTGTCCGCCGCGAGCTCCTGCAGCTCGGCGGGGGCGGGCGGATCGCTGTGGATGTGCCGCTCGCTCATCCTGACCACGCCGGCCGGCAGCGACACGTGGAACCCCGCCGTGTGCCCGGTCCCGACGATGAACTCGGTGGATCCTCCGCCGATGTCGATGACTACGGTCGGCTCATCGCTCTCCCGCCGGCCGGACATCGCGCCGCGGAATGTCATCTGGGCCTCTTCCTCACCCGTCAGGATTCTCGCGTCCAGGCCGTACTCGGAGGTGATCCCGGCGGCGAACTCCTGCCCGTTGCGAGCGTCGCGGACCGCTGAGGTCATCACCGCGAGGTTCGGGCATGGCTCGCTGTCAGCGTCCGTGTGCGCGTCGATCTCCGCCCGGAATGTCGTCAGCGCGGCATACACGCGCGCGCACGCCTGTTGCGACAGCGTCCCCTCGGCGTCCACGCCCGCGCCGAGCCGCGTCACGACCGAGCGGCGCACGATCTCCGCCACGCGCCCGTCCGGCGTCACGTCGGCGATCAGAAGTCGTGTCGAGTTGGTGCCGATGTCGATGACCGCCGTGCGCATGTCCTGATGCTATTGGCCGGCTGTGTGCGCGGCCCGCCGCCTTGCGCGTGGGTCCTACGCGCGGGCCTGTCGCGATGGATCGTCGGGGATGGCAATTTGGGTGGCGCCCTCGTCTGGGGCGCGAATGTTTGCTAGAACATAAGTAACGACGCGGGGTGGAGCAGTCTGGTAGCTCGTCGGGCTCATAACCCGAAGGTCGCGGGTTCGAATCCCGCCCCCGCTACTCCGTTATCCTGCGACCGCTCCTCGGGGCGGTCGCTTTCGTTGGGTAGGGCTGGCAGGAGTTCGGGCGTGATGGTTGCGGCGAGGTCGAGGACTTGGCGGGTCTTGTCGTAGGTGATCCTCACGTCGAAGGCGCGGAAAATCTCCGCGAGTTCATCGTCGGCGGCGGTCTTGAGCGTCTGCCGCAGGTCGGGCATGGCGTCGAGCATGGACAGGATTTCGTCGGGGTGGTGCCCGGCGGGTCGCTTCTCGTTGAGGGCTTCGAGTGCGTCTGTGACGGCTGCCTTGCGGGTGCTCAACTCCACGATGCGCTCCGTGGCGAGTGCGACGATTGGGTGGTTCGGGTCCTCGTGCTCCTCTAGTCGAAGCGTCTGAGCGCGGAGGGAGCGGTTGAGCTTGTCTAGCTCGCCTTCGAGGCGTTCAACCTCGGCGCTGTGATCCTCCCAGGTCGAGGCGGTCGAGGCGGCGAGTTCGTCGCGCAGTAGACGGAGGCGATCCGGGCCGAACACGCGCCGGCTCAGAAAGTCGAGGATCGGGTCGACGGTCTCTTGGCGTGATCCGTGGCTGCGGTGGCTCCTCATAACCCGAAGGTCGCGAAACCCGTCGCCCAGCCTCGCGCTCGTCATCCCACGCTAGTAAGGAAGGGGAGCGGCGCGACCGTCCTGAAGCCCCCGAGTCCGCGTGTGACTGGATGGACCGTTAGCCTGCGAAGAGTATGGCCATCGAAGTCCCCCGCATTGAGCGACTCCACGTCCGCAACTACCGGGCATTGCGGGACGTTCGTCTCGACAAGCTCACTCCACTCACCGTCTTGCTCGGACCGAACGGGAGCGGGAAGTCGACCGTATTTGATGTCTTCGAATTCCTCGCGGAATCGCTGCGTGGTGGACTGCGGCCCGCGTGGGACAAGCGCGGCCGGCTACGGGAGCTTCGCAGTCGCGAGGAGACGGGGCCGATCTCATTCGAGCTGAGCTACCGAGAGCGCCCGCAGACCCCTCTCATCACTTATGCACTACAGATAGACGAGGACGACAGGGGTCGGCCTGTTGTCCGTCGCGAGACGCTTCGGTGGAAGCGTGGCAGCTACGGGAAGCCGTTCAATTTTCTCGATTTCACCGAAGGCGCTGGCCAGGTGATAAGCGGAGACGTGCCAGAGGTCGCTGACGAGCGACGCGACGCTTCGTTGGCATCGAGCGATCTCCTGGCAGTATCGACGCTTGGCCAGCTTGCGGAAAACCCTCGGGTGGTTGCCTTGAGGACTTTTATTGAGGGGTGGTACCTCTCTTACCTCTCGTCTAACGATGCGCGTGGCGTCCCGGATTCGGGCCCGATGGAGCGACTAAGCCAAACCGGCGACAACTTGTCGAACGTCATTCAATACTTGAGCGAGAGTCATCCCGAACGACTCGCTCAGATTCTTCGAGTGCTTTCCGAACGAGTCCCGCGGCTCGAGCGGGTGACGGCCGAGCCTCTCGCTGATGGCCGTCTACTGCTTCTCATCAAGGACGCGCCGTTTCATGAGCCATTCCTTGCTCGCTTCGCATCTGACGGAACGCTCAAGATGCTTGCCTACCTCGTGCTGTTGTATGACCCCGATCCGCAGCCGCTCCTCGGAATAGAGGAGCCCGAGAACTTTCTACACCCACGCCTACTGCAAGGACTGGCCGAGGAGTGTCGGAAGATCTCTGCTCAGTCCCAGGTGTTGGTATCGACTCATTCGCCCTTTTTCGTAAACGCACTGCGGCCAAATGAGCTTTGGGCACTCGAGCGGGATGGAAACGGGTACACCCAGGCAACCCGTGCTGACGATATGCCCAAGGTCAAAGAGTTTGTGGATAACGGTGCACAACTTGGCGCATTGTGGATGGAGGGCCACCTTTCTGCCGGAGACCCGCTCCGCAACTCACATATTCCGCAGGTCGTTCGCGAGTGATGCATCTTGAGATCTTGGTCGAGGAGCCCTCGATGGCGGCAGCGCTCGAGATTCTGCTCCCACGGCTTGTCCCAGACCACTCATTTCGTGTCTACGAGCACCAGGGAAAGACGGACCTTCTTGGCAAGCTCGAGTCGCGTCTACGGAGCTATGCGGGTATGCAGGCGAGCTGGTCCGACATGAGGGTCGTGGTAGTCGTTGATCGAGACAATGACGACTGTCGCGACCTAAAGCAGAGGCTTCTCGACAGATGTGGCGCTGCGAACTGCAAAGCGCTTTGCCGCGTCGCGATTGAGGAGCTTGAGGCGTGGTTCTTTGGCGACATCGCTGCAGTCAGGGCGGCATACCCATCGGTGTCATCAAATCTGGCGAATAAGGCGCCGTATCGAGACCCCGACGCCATTGCTGGTGGTACGTGGGAGGCGCTTGAGCGCGAGCTCAAGCGAGCGGGCTACTACACGACGGGCATGCCGAAGGTTGAGGTCGCACGAAAGGTCGCCGAGCACATGCAGCCCGATGCAAATCGGTCACGATCGTTCCAAATCTTCCGGGACGGGGTGCACGCAGTCGTCGCGTAGTTCTAGCGGTACGGAACAAGAGTCGCTTGCTAGGTGGCGGCGGCGTAGCGGGCGTCTCGTCCGACGACGGACTCCCGCCTTCAGGCTCCTAGATCGTCGTAGCGTTCGTGCCGGCGAAGCCGCCGGTCACGCGCGCTCGCGCAGTTCGTGCAAGCGCGCGATCGTGTCCTGATCAAGGGCGTCCAATGCGTCCAGGAAGCGCACCGCCTCGCCCTCGCTGAGCAGGATCTGCTGCTGGTCTCCAAGAACCTCGTGGGCGCGAGCGCTAGCCGCGCGGCGGAAGAAGTCGCTCGGCATCGCGCCTACAGCCGTTGCCGCGGCACTGTCGAGTTGTCGCTCATCGTCCGTCAAACGAAGCTCAAGTCGCTGAGTACGCATAGGGGATTGTACGGCCAGATCAAGCGCGCGTAGGCGTCGCGCGCACGAGACGGCTGTCACCAGATTCGCTCGCATATCCACCGGTGGCGCGCCAAATCCCAGACCGCCCAGGCCCGAATCAGGGTCGCAGGATCCCGTTGCAATCCCGCCTCGGAGATGCACCTGCGACGTGCGGCCGAGCGGGCGCGGCCCGCCCCCGGCGGCCGGTGCTACGCTCCCCCGCAGATGTCGTTGCAGAACTCGCTTCTCTCGCTTCTCCTGCTCCCCCCTCGGGGGGAATAGCGCGTGGCGGCCGCGTAGCCGCATACCTAGCAGAGAGGAAACGACAAGCGAAAGAAGGAGCACGACATGATGGACGCTTCGGCAAGCAGTACCTCACGCGGGCGCAGCGAGTCCGACCGCATACTGATCTTCGACACGACGCTGCGCGACGGCGAGCAGTCGCCGGGGATCTCCCTCAACAAGACCGAGAAGCTGGAGATCGCCCACCAGCTCGCGCGCCTCGGCGTCGATGTGATCGAGGCCGGCTTCCCGATTACCTCGCCCGGCGATTTCGAGTCGGTGCAGGCAATCGCGCGGGAGGTCGAAGGGCCGGTGATCTGCGGACTGGCGCGCACTGTCAGTCAGGACATCGAGGCCGTGTGGAGCGCCGTGCGTGACGCTCAGCGTCCGCGTATTCACATGGTTATCGCGACCAGCGACATCCACATTAAGCACAAGCTGCAAACTACGCGCGAGGATGTCAAGGGGCAGGTGCGCGCGGCCGTCGCACAGGCGCGCGGATACACCGAGGACGTTGAGTTCTCAACTGAGGACGGGTCGCGCTCGGACGTGGAGTTCCTGGCGGAGGTGATCCAGATCGCGCTCGATGAGGGCGCCAGCACGATCAACGTGGCTGACACCGTGGGCTACACGATGCCGCGCGAGTTCGCGGCGATGTTCGAGGAGCTGTTCCGGCTGGTTCCCGGTCTGCGCGATGTCGTCCTCTCGGTGCATTGCCACGATGACCTGGGCATGGCGGTCGCCAATTCGCTGGCCGGGGTGGAAGCGGGCTGCCAACAGGTGGAGTGCGCGATCAACGGGATCGGCGAGCGCGCCGGCAATGCGTCGCTTGAGGAGATCGCGATGCTGCTGCACACGCGCGAGCCGAGCCTCGGCCTGTGGACGGGTATCGAGACGACTGAGATCGCGCGCACGAGCAGGCTCGTCTCGCGGCTGACCGGCTATCCCGTGCAGCCGAACAAGGCAATCGTGGGGCGCAACGCGTTCGCCCACGAGGCGGGTATCCACCAGGACGGCGTGCTCAAGGAGCGCACGACCTACGAGATCATGGACGCGAGGACCGTCGGGCTGATCAGCAACTCGATTGTGCTTGGCAAGCACTCCGGCCGCCACGCGCTCAGCGAGGCGTTGAAGGAGACGGGCTTCCAGATCGACGGGCAGGCGCTAAACACGGCGTTCAAGCGCTTCAAGGAGATCGCCGACCGCAAGAAGCAGGTCACGGCGATGGACCTGGAGGCGCTCGTGACCGACGAGTTGCGCAGCGAGGACATCGGGGGCTTCTCGCTGGACTGGTTCGAGGTCGAGGCTTCGTCGCTGCGTCCAGCGCACGCCAAGGTCTCGGTCACGCTGCCCGAGGGTGGCGTCGGCACAGGCTCGTTCATCGGGGACGGGCCGATCGACGCCGTGTTCCAGGCCGTCAATTCCGCTACGGGCGTCGCCGCCAAGCTCAGCGAGTTCACGATCGGCGCCGTCACCGAGGGTCAGGACGCGCTCGGCGAGGTCTCTGTCGTGCTTGAGGTCGATGGTGTCGCTGGCGCCGGGCAGGGCGTCTCGACGGACATCATCGACGCGTCCGCGCGGGCCTACGTGCGCGCGCTGTCGGTCGCCGTCGCGCGCTCGCGCGCCGATCGGGCGATCGGGCTGCCCGAGGCTTCGCCGGGGGTGACCCTGGATCAAGCCTCAGATTGAAGCCCGCGCGGGCGGTCGAGTCGCTGGAAGGGCTCGAAGAGGCGGTGGACCGCTCAGCCGGAATCACCGGCCCGGTGAGGTGCCGACTACTTACGCGAGCGGCCACGACTCCTCGATCCGGTGGGCAAAGGCCCGTAGTATCGGGGGATCGGCGGTCGCAGGATTGCGTATCAATCCCGCCCGGCAGATGCACCTGGGACGGCCGGCAGTCGGCGGGGTACATATGGTGCAGGCGCAGCGCCACGCGGGAGCACTCGCCCGGCAAATTGCCGTTACGAGAACGGGAGGACAGATGCTCGACCACGCCGGGTTTGGTGTTAGCAATTTTCAGCACAAGCAAGACCTTTTACGAAAAGCTGCTCCGCGCCGATCGGAATCACCATCCTGATGGAGCCGAGGGGAAAGGCAGCCGGCTTTGGCCAGGACGGCAGGCCATTCTTCTGGATCGAGGATCGCCCGCCAGCAGCTGCTTACGATCAGGTCGGAGGGACTAGCTGTTGTGCCCGGTGACGTCTCGAACGCGTGCGGTGGGTGGGCGGTTGCCGAGGGTGCTGTGGGTGCGCTGCTTGTTGTAGTGGTGGATCCAGTGTGGCAGTGATGCGCGGCGGGCGTCGCTTGAGGCGTATTGCGGGGCGTAGGCCACTCGCGTTGCAGGGTCTGCTGGTAGCGCTCGACCTTCCCGTTGGTGCGGGCGTGTAGGGTCGGGTGCGGAGGTGACGGATCGCGCGGTGGTAGAGCAACTCACGTAGCGTCTTGTTGTGGATATAGGTGAACGCGTTGTCGGTCATCAGCCGCTCGACGACGATCCCGCGGTCAAGGAACCAGTCCAGTGCACGGCGGGTGAACGGGTCACGGTAGGGGCCTTCTCGTCGTCGTGGATCTCCGAGTACGCCAGACGGCTGCGGTCATCGACGATCGAGTGCACGTACTCCCAGCCGACCTTCCGGGAGCGCCGGGTGAGATCCCCTGTCAGCGCGTGCCCGGGCTCGGTGAACTTCACGAGCTTCTTGACGTCCATATGCAGCAGGTTCCCGGGGCAGGGCCACTCGTAGCGGACGACCGTCGCGCGCGCTCGGATGGCTCTCGCCGCGAACAGCCCCCGCGTCGCAGGACCTGGTGGACGGTCGAGTGAGGCCGTCCAATCAGCATCGCGATCGTCCTGGGACTCCAGCCCGTTCGCCGGCGCAGCTCACAGATGCGCTGCTCCTCCTCAACAGGACACCGGGAGGGAGAACGGTGAGGGCGACTGGAACGCTCAAGCAGACACGCCAACGACTCTCGCTCAGCAGGGGTCGCCGCCCGCCAGCGGCGCACCCACTCCCAGACCGTGGACTTCGACACGTTCCCCCACGCGGCGGCCTGCGCGAAGGACATCCCATCATCAACGACACGACGAACGACCATCTCCCGCCCACGCGGGGTCAAACGAACTCTATGGTGCGGCATTCCGGGCCTCCTTGAGGTGGTGAGCTTTGACACCCACAGCCTCTCGGTAGGCCCGGACCTACCTACACCGCGTTCTGAACGTCCCTGGGCACGTCAACTAGCGACGTAGCTCTGCTTGTAGCCGGGTGGCGAGGCGGACGGAGGCCTCGATCTCGACCTGGCGGATCGAGACGCTCTCGACGCTGAGCCCAAATGGAACTCCGACGCGCCGGCAGAATGCGATGAGCTCGACGGCCGTGGCGACGGCTTGATCGTAGGACGCGTCGAGGGTGTTGTCCGCGTGGCGCAGCTCGTTCTCGATCCAATGCGGCACATCGACACCGAGCCACTGAACGAACTCCAGTGTCTTCAGCGAGCCGCAGACCGAGAACGTGAAGACGATCGGCGCTGGCTTGACGTCACGAGCGGCACACGCGTAGTGATAATCTGAGACCAAGTTCTTCGCGGCATTGACGTCATAGATGATCTGGGTGACAAAGAACGAGCAACCTGCCGCCTGCTTCGCCAGCAGACGGACGTGCTCCCCGCGCCCGCGCGTGTGCCGCTCTGGGATCGCGACACCTCCGAGAAGGAGATCCGGGCGCACCTCGGTCCTGAGTTCGTAGGCTCGCAACAGAGAGGTTGCTATCGCCTTCTCACGAGAGGACGCACCGACGAACACCGACAGCGCGTGGGTTGGGGCTTGTTCGCTGAGCCACGAGCGAAGACCTTGCTCTGGATACTTGCTGACAGCGCGGTACACGATGGCCGGCACTTCCAAGCCGACGAGATCGCGAGCGAGGTAGTCGGCTGGGTCCATCGTGGGTAGGAACGGAAAGGGGCGTTCCTCGGGATTGCGGTCGCTCTCGTCATCAATGTCGTAGAGCACGAGGCCGTCGAGGCCCACAGGGCGCAGGCGCTCGAGCGTTTTCGCGGCGATCTGACTGGCTTGCTCCGGTTCGGTCGTCAGGCGCGGTGGGGTCAGCGCGAACAGCAAGAACTCACCCGTCCCCTCGGCAATGCGCCGCTGCAGCTCCACGCGCTGAAGCGTAACTCAACGCCTATGCACGACGGCTGGGCGCTGGCGGTTGTGAGCTTCCGGTAGCAGCCGCGCCACGCGGCGTCCTTGCATCCACGAGAGCCGCGTCGAATGCTGCCTGGACGTGCCAACCCGCGCGGCAGTCGCCGCGAGTCATGCAACTCAGGACGACCGTGAAAGCAGCCGATCCCGCCGCATCTAGCACGCAGGAAGCCGCGAAGCGGGCGTCACGGCGACATCTCGCCACTCTTGATCGGGTGTCTGGCGCTGACCGCAAGCGCCGCACGTAGAGGCCAATCTGCGGAAGGCGGGTGTCCCGTAAGCACCGACTACCTGCCGGGCAACCAGCGTGCGTACGTGGCGGGGACGATCGTGTTCGCCGAACCGGGTGGAGAACTCATCGCTCGCCGGGCGGCGACGGGAGGCATCGTCTGGCGCGCGAGCCGGCCACGGTCGTGTCCGCAGGGTGGCGGTGACGAAGCCGGCGGCGACGCGCGCGTGGCGGCGGACGGCAGCCTGCTGGTCGCCTCCTACCCGTGCGAACGGGGCGGTGGATCATATGTGCTCGTCGAGCGGCTCTCGCCGAGCAGCGGCAAGCCGGCGTGGCAATGGCGAACGGTCTCGGTCGGAGCGGGAAACCCGGCCTCGTTCATCGGCTTGGCGGTCGTCGGTGTGGCCTCGGCGGGCGAGATCGTGTGCTGCAGGGGCAGGTGAGCAAACCCGGACGCTACGTGCGAACCCTCCCGAATGCGCGCCGCTGGCCGCTGGCGCTCGGCCCGGAAGGTGACGAAATGCTGCTCGCCCTCGACGCCCGCGACGGACGACCGCGCTGGAGCGAGCTCGGCTTCCAGAATCCCGAACTCGCGCTCACCGACGGCGCTGTGTGCGAGTTCGACGTACAGGGCGTGGAGTGCCGAGACGACTTGACGGGGCTGCCGAGCCGGCGGTTGCTGAGGACCGGCCTGTCAGAACTGGAAACGGGCGGGTCGGACGACGTCGGGGACGACAAGGCGGGAGTAGCCGGCAACCTTCTACGCCAAGCGAGGCCTGAACGCGGAATGGAACGACGAGTACCCCGGCGTCACCCAAATCTCAGTGGCAACAGGCTGAACCTACGTAAACGCTCCGGCCTGAGAACTGGCGCGACGCGTCGCTCGCCCGGCGAGCACTGCCTGTAGGACACGCCCCCTGACATCACGACGCCCCTGATAGCTGTAAAGCTGGGCACGTGAGCGGTTCAACCGAGACAAAGACCGCCGCCGCCGGTGCCCAGGTGATCCTGCTGACACTGGCCGCCGGCCAGTTCCTGATGGCGCTCGACAGCTCGGTGATGAACGTCTCGATCGCGACGGTCGCCGAAGATGTCGGCACGACGGTCACCGGGATCCAGGGGGCGATCACGGCCTACACGCTCGTGATGGCGATGCTGATGATCCCTGGGGCGAAGGTGGGCGCGATGATCGGTCGCAAGCGCGCGTTCATGATCGGCTGTGTCATCTACGGCTGCGGCTCGTTCACGACAGCGCTCTCCGGGAGCCTGCCGGTGCTGCTGTTCGGTTGGTCCTTCCTCGAGGGCGTCGGCGCCGCGCTCATCCTGCCGTCGATCGTGGCGCTGGTCGCCGGCAACTTCCCGGCGGCACGCCGTCCCGCGGCCTACGGGCTTGTGGCCGCCGCCGGGGCGATCGCGATCGCTGTCGGCCCGCTGATCGGCGGGCTCGCGACAACCTATGCGTCCTGGCGCTGGGTCTTCGCAGGTGAGGTCATGCTCGTGTTGGTCATCCTCGTGCTCGCGCGTCGTGCCGAGGACGCTCCCCCCGACCGCCGGCCGAAAATTGACCTGATCGGCGCCGTCCTGTGCGCCGCCGGCCTTGGCGTGTTCGTCTTTGGCGTGCTCAAGTCCGGTTCTTGGGGCTGGGTGGCGCCGAAGTCCGGCGCGCCGCAATGGTTTGGAATGTCGCCCGTGCCGTGGCTGATGGTCGCCGGGCTCGTGTTGGTCTGGTCGTTTCTGCGCTGGGAGGCGCGCATGGTCGCGCGCGGCCAGGAGCCACTCGTCGAGCCGGCGCTGCTGCGCAACGAGCAGCTCGGGGGCGGGCTGATCATGTTCTTCTTTCAGTACCTCCTGATGATGGGGGTTTTCTTCCTGATCCCGCTCTACCTGTCGGTGGCACTCGGGCTGTCGGCGATCGCCACCGGGGTTCGGATCATGCCTATGTCCCTGACCCTGCTGGCGGCGGCGCTGGGAGTGCCGCGGCTGTTCCCGCACGTCTCGCCGCGGCTGGTTGTACGCGTCGGGATTCTCCTGATGCTGCTCGGGATGCTGGTACTCCTGGCCGCGATCGACATCGATGCAGGGGCAGAGATCGTGACCGTGCCGTTGCTGCTCGTCGGGCTCGGCCTGGGCGCGCTCGCATCTCAGCTCGGCGCTGTGACGGTCTCGGCCGTGCCCGACGAGCAGAGCTCGGAGGTGGGCGGCGTGCAGAACACCGTGACCAACCTCGGCGCCTCGCTGGGCACAGCACTCGCAGGCTCGGTCCTGATTGCCGTGCTGACTGCATCGTTTCTGACGCACATCGAGATGAACAACGCGGTCCCGCAGAGCGTCAAGGACAAGGCGCATACCGAGTTGTCCGCCGGCATCCCATTCATGTCCGACAAACAGCTCCAGGCCGCCACCAAGGAAGCGGGCGCGAGCAACGAGGTGACGCAGGCGGCGCTCGACGCCAACGCCCAAGCTCGCCTCGACGGGCTACGCGCCGGCCTCACGGTCCTGATCCTGATCGCGGCCGTCGCGCTTTTCTTCGTCGGGCGAATGCCGACGCGAGGACCCGGCTCCGGGCCGGCACCTGCCCGGGCCTAGGCCTTTTGTGGTCGGCAAGGCACTGGGGCTTCCGCGTCCGCTCCTTATATGCAGTCTGGTCGCGTGTTGACACGAAGTCTGATGTAGCCGCTCGTGGCCGCACGAAGCGTATCCGCGCCTATGCCCCTCCGCAGGACGGACAGCGCCGAGGGCGAGGGGATTGTGTGCAGGGTCCCTGGCGCCTGTTCGGTGAGGCTGAGCTGATGTTGCAGGCGACGGCCGTTGGGGCCACTGGACTCGCATGCCTACCGCCATATGGCGGCGGCGACTTCGACGACCGCGGTGGGAGCTGCCCGAGCTGTTGGCCGTCCGATACACTCCCCCAACACCGTCGATAGGCTGCCATGTCACGGCATACCACGGGAAAACGGCAGAGCGACGAGAGGAGCAGCCGTGAGCGGCGAGGAGTTGGAACTGGGTCCAGTCGACATCGTTGTGATCGGCTTTCCACCGGACGCGCCGCAAACGGGTGAGGCGATCCCGGTTTTTGTGGATCTTGTGAACAGCGGGATCATCCGGGTGCTCGATGTGCTGATGGTCCGCAAGGATGCCGGTGGTGAGGTCTCGGGCCTCGAGATCGCCGACCTCGACGGCGACGGGTTCACCGACCTGGTGGTCTTCGAGGGAGCGCGGACGGGCATGCTCGGAGACGAGGACGCCACCATCGCCGGGGAGGCGCTCGAGCCGGGGGAAGCGGCGGTGCTGATCTGCTTCGAGAACACCTGGGCGGCACCGTTCGTCACTTCGGTGCGTCGCAACGGAGGCAGCTTGCTCGCTTTCCAGCGAGTCCCGGCGCAGGAGGTTCTTGACACAGTCGAAGCGCTCGATGCCGCCGAAGCGGCATCCTGAGCCGAAAGGAAAAGGCAACATGCCACTACTTCGCGGTATTGCCCGCACAGCCGCCATCGCCGGCACGGCAACAGCCGTATCCAACCGTGTGAGTCGCCGCCAGGAAGGGAAATGGGCGGCACA
This sequence comes from uncultured Solirubrobacterales bacterium, assembly GCA_963749285.1. Lineage (GTDB taxonomy): Bacteria > Actinomycetota > Thermoleophilia > Solirubrobacterales > Solirubrobacteraceae > Palsa-744. The sequence goes on from CAVVMD010000003.1 coordinate 1,116,903, forward strand.
GGAACAGCAGCAGTACGAACAGCAACAGCAGCAGATGCCTGCGCAGGCTCCTGCGCCCGCGCAGGAAGAGGACCCCATAGCGAAGCTGAAGCAGCTCGGCGGACTCCATGACTCGGGCGTCCTGACCGACGAGGAGTTCGCAGCCGCCAAGGCCAAGATTCTCAACACCTAGGTCGGTACGGGTCTCGCGCGCAGGGCTGGCCGGCGGCACTCGGTGTGTCGGGAATGGAGCAAGGGATGGCCGACAAGCGTCAAAGGCGGGTTGCGGAGTTCATCAAGCTGTTCCGGGTGAAGCCTGGGTCAAAGGTGGTCCTCGCCGAAGACTTCGACCCTGCGTTCAAGGGAGGCGTGAAGAAGAAGGAGGGGGTCGCCCTGCTCGCTGAGGGAGTGCGACTGCTCTCTGAGTATCAGGCGCGACTGGCTGCTCAGGACACGTGGGGGGTGCTGGTGGTGCTGCAGGCGTTGGACACCGCCGGAAAGGACGGGACGATCCGCCACGTGATGAGCGGGGTCAACCCGCAGGGCGTCGCCGTGCACAGCTTCAAGGTGCCCTCAGCCGAGGAGCTCGATCACGATTACCTCTGGCGCTACGCGCAGCGTCTCCCGGAGCGCGGCGAGATCGGCATCTTCAACCGCTCCCACTACGAGGAGGTGCTCGTGGTGCGCGTTCATCCAGAGAACCTCGATCGCCAGAAGCTGCCCAAGGCAGCGAGGACAGGGAACATCTGGCAGCGCCGCTACCGCGAGATCAACGACTGGGAGCGCTATCTCACCGACAACGGGCTGCGGATCGTCAAGCTGTTCCTGAACATCTCAAAGGAGGAGCAACGCGCCCGCTTGCTGCGGCGTATCGACCTCCCCGACCACAACTGGAAGTTCTCCGCGGCTGACGTCAACGAGCGTGAGCACTGGGATGACTACCAGAGCGCGTTCTCCGAGATGCTCTCGTACACGAGCACTGAGTGGGCGCCGTGGTACGTGATCCCCGCCGACCGCAAGTGGTTCGCCCGGTTCGGAGCGGCGGCGGTGCTGGTTGACATGCTGATGGAGATCGACCCCCGCTTCCCGCCGGTTACCAGGCGACAGCGCGAGGCGCTGCTAGAGGTCAAGGCGCGGCTGCAGGAGCAAGCGCCCAACGGCACCCCGGTAGACCCATTCGAGCGGAAGCGCCAGGACTCCTGACAATCCGGCGAAATGCCTGCTCAGTAAGACGCGCCAGATTTCTGTCACCCTGGGTGACCGGCAAGGACTCGCGGGCTTGGATCTCCGAGTACCAGCACCCGTGAGGGCCCAAACACGGCGTAGCCGACCAGGCACGCGATCGTCGTATAGAGGCCAGTGGCCTCCGGGAGCCCGGCCAGCTCGGCGTACGCCATGCTCTGCGGAACAAGGATCGCCGCCAACACCGCACCTGCCACGAGATCCGCTCGCAGCCACGAGCGCTGATACGTCCGGAGCACGCGAATGCCCCGGCACCCCAGCGTTCGGCCACGGTTGAGCTCGGTGCGCTCACCGGATGACCTCCGCTCGCCCGCGCTCCATGCGTCGTCGGCAGGTCCACCGCGGCAGGCGAGTTGCGAGAAGGCCAGAGCCGATCCCGATTGCGGCACCGGCGGCGACGTCGCTTGGGTAGTGAACCCCGGTGTGCACGCGCGAGTAGGCGACGGTGCCTGCCAACGGAACGAGCACCGGCGCGAGCACCGGCAGTTCGGCGCTCGCGCCGGCGGCGAACGCAACCGCTGCGGCAGTGTGGCCGGATGGGAATGACGTCGATCGCGGCGTGCGGATGAGTGTGGGCCGCCAGTGCGAGGACGGCCGCCGCCGGCGCACGAGTAGCTTTGCCGGGCCGTTTGCCGCCGCCGCCGCGATTGCGATCGCGATGAGGCCGCGCCCGGCCGCCCTGCGCCCCCGTCGCCCTCCGAACACCGCGAGCGCGCCCGCGACCACAAGCCAGAGTCGCGAGTAGTTCGCCGCCCGGGTGGTCGCAATGAGGGTGCGATCCAGTGTGGGTGAGCGAGCCCTGAACGAGCGTCTCATCAACCGGTTGTCAAGACGCTGTACGCGACGCCACATCGTCATCCAGTCGCCAGTACCTGCCGCGCGGCCGGGTGGCTCACCGGCCAGCCGCCACCCGTAGAAGCGCACCCAGATTGTCCGTAGTCAGCGCCGCAACTCTGGCGGCCGGCGGCAGGCCGACTCCCTTGGGCAGCCGCACGCGTAGCGCCCCTGGCAGAGACGCGAAGCGCAGGGGTGGATCGAGCACGAGCGCCTCGCCGTCGAGCCCAACCTCCACCGGTCCGCTCGAGCGGACCTCGAACTCCGGGCTCGACCACGACAGGAGGCCCGGAAAGCGGCCCACTTGACCGACCAGCTCGAGCGCGACGAACTTTGACACGTCGGCAGCGCTGCGCACCCGTGCGGCCAGGACACCGAGCTGGCCCGTGTCGATCCGCTCACGCGTGCCCGCGCCGGCGAGGCTCGCCAGCCGGTACGGATTGTTCGATACGAGCACGAGCGGCGCGTCGTCGCAGCGGCTCCCATCGGGAGCAGTGAACTCGAGATCGATCGGCTCGGCGTCGGGGCCCAGCAGGTCGGGCAGCATGCCAGTCCAGGTCTCGAGCTTGGCATCGCGGTAGGCGTCGGACTGGACGACCTTGGCATAGACACCGAGCGAGGCATTGTTGACGAACACCCGGTCGTTGACGCGCGCGAGATCGATGCGCCGCTCGACGCCGTCTGTGAACGCATCCAGCGCGCTCACGACGTCATCACGGTCAAGGCCGAGGTCCAGGGCGAAGTGGTTTCGAGTCCCCGCGGGAATGCAGACGTGGGCGATGTCGCGCCGCGCGGCAACCGTCGCCACGAGGGCCTGCGAGCCGTCGCCACCGGCCATCCCGATGACCTGCGCACCGCGTGCGATGGCGCTCTCAGTGAGCTCGAGCAAGTCATCGCCGGGCTGCAGGACAACCGGCTCGATGCCCCGTCGCCGAGCTTGAGCAGCGAGGTCAAAGCGCTCCGCCTTACCACCACCCGACTTCAGGTTAATGATCAGTACCGCCGATCCGGCAGCGCCCACCGGCACGACCGCCCCAACCACGCCACTGACGGTCCGCCCCAGCGCGTAGCGCGCGGCGAGTCCGAACACGGCCAGCAGCAAGAGCAACGCAACCAGCACCACCACCCCCTGCCAGTGAGCCACCAGCACCACGATCAGCCCGATCCCACTGAGCGCGGCGAGCGCCGCGCTGACTGCTCGCCGCGGGCCGCGACGGGTCAAGGCGAACCAGATCGCCGCGCTGCAGACCAGCACCAGCCCGACCGCCAGCACCGCGACGGGCACGTCGCCCGCCAGCGCGACCGCGGCCACCACAGCCATGACAACCGGCGTGACGAGCGCGACGACCGCGGCGATACGAGGCCACAACGACGGCCGCGCCGCCACGTCGCTTCCCGGAGTCCCAGGGCTCGCGTGCATGCTCCATTCATCTTCCCAGACCCGATCGTCGCCGCCGCTGGCGCCCAGGGCAACTTCGAGCTCAACGCGATCAGGCGCCCGGCGCCGGTTGCATCACCGTGAAGGAGGCTCCCTGGGGATCGATCAAGCCAGCGAAGCGTCCGATCGGCATGTCCATTGGCTCGACCGTGACGCTCGCCCCGAGCTCGCGGGCCTTCGCGACGGTGCCGTCGCAGTTGGCGACCGCGAAGCACACGCCCCAGTGCGGCGGGACCTCGGCTGGGAAGTGCTCGTCGGTCATCTGCATCATGCCCCCGACGGGCTTGCCGGCGAGCTCCCAGACGGTGTAGGTGTCGGGAGCGCCCTCGAACTGCGGGCGGCCGGCGACCCAGCCGAAGACGGCCGCGTAGAACGCCTTGTTCGCGTCGGCGTCGCGGGTGAGCACCTCGTTCCAGCAGAGCGAGCCCGGCTCGTTGACGAGGTCGGCGCCGGTGAAGGTCTTCGGCTGCCAGACGCCGAACACGGCACCAGTGGGATCGGCGAAGAGCGCCATCCGCCCGATGTCCATCACGTCCATGGGCTCGACCACGATGGTGCCGCCGGCCGCCGTGACCTTGGCCGCGGTCTCGTCGGCGTCGGCGACGCTCACGTAGGTGGCCCATGCGGTGGGCTGTCCCGCTTGCATGTGGCCCATCAGGCCGGCGACGTTCTTTCCGTTCTGCTGGAACATGCGATACCCGCCGGTCTCCTCGGCCGGTCCCGGCTCTGCAGCACTCCAGCCCATGAGCTCGCCGTAGAAACCTGCGGCGGCGTCGGTGTCTGGTGAGGATAGTTCGACCCAGGACGGGGTGCCGGGTGCGTACTCGGGCATGGTTCTCCTTTCGCGGACGGGGCCTCGATCGTGGCACATCGGCGCGTGGAGCGCATTGCCCGCGTGTATCCAGACCGGCTGCCAACCGACCGGCTGGAGCTGTCGCTCGGAGGAGGCAGAAGCGTCGAAGGACTTGTCGGGGAAAGGCAGCGCCTCGGCCGAAGCGTCGATGCAGGGCGCTGCGCCCGACGGGCGCTGCACGCGCATCACTTGCGAGGGCTCGACCGCGAGGACGTCACGGTCAGGGGGCTCGTAGGAGCCAGCACCGGCGCCGACATTCAGCACATTCTCAGCGCCACCGAGCGCGGACCAGATGCGCTCAGCGATCCGTGGCTCAGTGCGGCGCGCGTGCGTGTAGCCCGTCCCGATCTGCTCGTAGAGGACCGGGCCGATCTCGCGCACGCCGCCCATCACGCTCAGTGTACGTCCGGGTCATGGGCGCCCCTGCCGCCGACCTGCCGCCTCGGCCCTGGTGATCTCGGCACGATCGGCGACAGCACCAGCGAGTTGCGTCTGAGTCAAGGCACGATTCGATCATGGCCTACCGTTCCCCGCTTATGCTGAGCGTCGTTGTGGTCGCTCGCTCCCCTGATTTCGCTCGCACCGCCTCGGACTACGCGCGTCACCGCGCGGGGTTTCCGGCCGAGCTGCTTGATCGTCTCGCCGCCAGAGGCATCGCGCCCGCGGGCGCGCGTGTAGTTGATCTCGGCACGGGCACGGGGAGTCTCGCGCGACTGTTCGCGCAGCACGGCTGCGAGGTGACGGGTGTGGACATCGCCGCACCACTACTGGAGCAGGCACGACGACTGGATCGCGAGGCAGGTGTGGAGATCGACTACGTCAAGGCCCCCGCGGAGACGACCGGTCTTCCAGACGACGCGTTCGACGTGGTCAGCGCGGGCCAGTGCTGGCACTGGTTCGATCGCCTGACCGTCGCGCGCGAGGTCGCACGGCTGCTCACCGACGGCGGCAGCGTGGTGATCGCGCACCTCGACTGGCTGGCGATCCCCGGCAACGTGGTCGAGGCCACGCAGGAGATCATCCTGCGCTACACCCCGCCGGGCGACCCGGCCCACGGACCGTGGCGGTACGCGCGCGGCACCGGCGTCTATCCACAGTGGCTCATCGATCTTCAGAGCTCGGGGTTCACCGGGATCGAGACGTTCTCGTTCGACGTGCAGGTCCCCTACTCCCACGAGGCGTGGGTAGGGCGTATACGTGCAAGCGCACCGATCGCAGGCACGCTCGATACCGACGGTGTACGGGTCTGCTCACAGGAGCTGACCACGATGCTCGCCGAGCGCTTCCCCGAGGACCCACTCACGATCCCGCACCGCGTGTGGGCAGTCACGGCACAGGCGCCACGCTCGTGAGCGATCCACAAGAACAGCTTCTACGCCGCGCCTACGAGGCGTTCAACGCGCGCGACATCGACGGCGCCCTGGCGACGATGCATGCGAACGTCGATTGGCCGAACGGGATGGATGGTGGACGCCTACACGGCCACCGGGAGGTGCGTGACTATTGGCGGCGGCAGTTTGACCGGATCGACTCGCGTGTCGAGCCGCAGCGCATAGAGCAACGACCCGACGGTCAAGTGATCGTGACGGTCCGCCAGGTCGTGCGCGATCGCGCCGGGGACGTGATTTCAGAGGGCACCGTTGAACACTGGTACGTGATCAACGAAGGGTTGATCGAGCGGATGGTCATCCATGATCACTGGACGATCCGCATTGCCACCGAGGACGACATCGCGTCCGTGCTCGATCTGTGGGTCGTGGCGGGCAGCCTGCCGAGCGTCAGTGATTCTCCCGACGGACTGGCCCGGCTGCTGGCTGACGACCCCCAGGCGCTGCTGATCGCTGGGCTCGATGGTGTCCTGGCCGGCTCGCTGATCGCCACGTGGGACGGCTGGCGTGGGAGCTTTTACCGGCTGGCGGTGACGCCGGAGCATCGACGCAAGGGACTCGCGACGATGTTGCTCAGGGAGGGCGAGCGTCGTCTGCACGAGCGGGGCGCGGTCAGGCTGACCGCGATCGTCGCCGATGACGACCCGATCGCGATGAGCTTCTGGCGGACCGCCGGCTATAAGCAGCAACAGCACAGGGCGCGGTTCGTGCGCCATTGCGAGGGGTAGCGCCAGGTATCTTGGTGCGGTGTCGCGACCTGTGAGGGACGATCGGCTATGACCCGGCTGGAAACCGGCTTCAGAGATGTGGACGCAGCCGGTGACGCGGAGTCCTACATGGCCTACCTGAGCCATGTGAACGATCTCGAGTCGGTGGCGGCCGGCAAGCGGGAGCGGGAGCGGCTGCTCGGGTTGCGTCCGGGTTCGCGCGCGATCGATGTCGGTTGCGGGCTGGGCGATGACGCTCGTGCGCTGTCACGCCTCGTCGGTGAGCGCGGAGAAGTCGTCGGCGTAGACTCGAGCACCGCGCTCTTGGAGCGCGCGCGGGCCCGCTGTGAGGCGGAGGACGGCCCGGTCACGTTCGTTGCCGCTGACGCTCATGAGTTGCCCTTCGACGCTGGCACTTTTGACGCCGCGCGCAGTGAGCGCACGCTCCAGCACTTGGAGGACCCTGCTCGCGTGGTGGAGGAGTTGGCGCGAGTCACGCGACCTGGTGGTGTGGTGCTTGTCAACGAGCCGGACTGGGGCACGCTCGCGAGCACGGGTCGCCCGCGCGAGCTCGTAAGCGCAATGTTGGCTGTCGCTGAGGCGCAGATCCGAAACCCCTGGATCGGGCGCGAACTGGCAGGTCTGTTCGTGGATGCCGGGCTCACGGACGTCACGGTTCAGGCCGAGGTGCTGCTGGTACGCGACTTCGAACCCGACGTGATCATCGATCTACCGCTCCTGGCTGAGGATCTGCGCGCGCAGGGGCATGAGGGCGTCGAGGATCTGCTCGCCGCGGCGAAGGAGGACACGCTGGCGGGTCGCACGGTCGCCGCCCTCACGCTTTTCACCGTTCTTGGCCGTCGTCGTCAGTAGGGGACTCGACGTGGACATGCGGATCACCCGTCGCAACCGTGAGCATGATGTCGAGCCGTGCAATCTGCATCCCGGTATCGCGGAGCACTTCGGTCTTATCGAACGCGATGAGCGCTTGGCTGGAGTCCGGGATGCGAAGCTCAGGGGGTACCATCCAAGGGTGGATGTTGCGGTCCCCGAGTTTATCGGTTGAAAGGCCAAGGGTCTTGGTCTTGACGGTGAACACGGCAGCCATGGTCGTCTCCGCTTGATAGGCGATCTCGGACGTGTACTCGGGGCCGACGGTTGTGCACGTCACCGGCACGAGCGTTGTGAGCTGAGGCGCGAAGTCACTGATTACTTTGCCCCTGAGATCGATGATCACGGCGTTGTGCAGCTCAAATGCATTTGCGTACTTGGAGAAAACGTCAGTGCGGGGAGACTTAGGTCGGAAAGCCATGAAATCGGTGGCGTATAGATTGCCTAAGATCATTCCGTAATAGTGAGCAGTCAGTAGTCGCGCCATCGTGTAGAGCTGCTCCTCCACGTCGGAGTCGCCAGAGAGAATCTTCGTTGGCTGTCCTGTGGTTACGGCGTGACGCATGGCGCTGTACGCAAGCGCCTCATCGGTGTGGACTCGACTGATTGGCTTTGTGTTCAGGCTCAGCGTTCGCTCGCCGTAAAGCTTCTGCACGTGCATCTTCAGGTCGTTCATCTCCTTGTCGGTGGGCTTGCGACCGTTCTGCGCCTTGGAACGGTCGATAGCCGAAGCGAGAAGGTGCCGACGATAGCTGAGTAGAGTCACGTAATATTGGAACGAATTGAAGTCGGTGCCATCCCTTGGTTCCGGGTGCAGGACGACCGCAGGATTCTTGTCCTCGATGGCTCTGAGGAGCGGGTGATCTGGGTTTCGTCGAAAAAACGATACTAGCTCCCAAGCGACCCTCCGAGTCACATGGGCACGATCCGGTGTTGACAACAATGCTTCCCACCACTCGTCAGGTAGCCATGTCAGGTTCGTATCTATGAATATGGCATGGTTACTATCCTTCGCAAGCTGTTCAATTAGCCTCGTAACATCCGTTCGCGTCCGAGGGGTATATCGGAAGCTCAATCGTGGGATGAACGCGGGATCATGATATTGGTCGCTAGTCAGGGGAAGCGAGATCGGAGCTTGCGGATGATTCCGACTGAGGAGGCGTCCTACCGACGTCGGCTTGTTCTCCTTCACGCGGGCAGTCTAGATAGGTTGGGCTGGCGGTAGCAGTGGCTGAGACGGTGCCGTTTCGCCTAGGTCCCTTGCGTTGACCTCGCTTGGGCGGACGCGACGACCGCAAACGAGACAGGCGTTGTCGCTGCCGAGTCGGATGGCAAGATCGTCGCCGCCGGTTGGACTACCGGCGTCGAGGAGACCGTCGCGTGGGCGCACACGCACGCGACCGACGCCGCGATGCTGTTCGTCGACGCGCCGCTTGTGGTCCTCAATGCGGATAAGCAACGCTCGTGCGAGAAGCAGGTGAGACAGCGCTATGGCCGCTGGAAGGTCTCGGCGAACTCGACGAACCTCGCCAGCCCGCGTCTTGCGGGGCGACGCGCAACGATCATCGCACCGGCGTGACCCACGCAGCGCCCAAACGCGTAGCTGACAAGCTCAGGATCGAGTGACCCTCGCCAGCGCGCGGCGATCATCTTGCCCCCTGCCTTATGAGTCGGGACAGGTGCGCTGGTAGCATGGATATAGACAGTAGCTAGGCGGGGGATCAGGTGCTCAGGTTGCGCAGGCAGATCGAGACGATTCGGGTCATCGACCGGAGCAGCGGACGCGGCGTTGCGCTCCTAGCGGCGCTCGTGGCCCTGCTGGCGCTCGGGGCGGCCACGTTGCCGGCCCGGGGGAGCGCGGCCTCGTACGGTCAGCTCTACGGCTTCGGCGAAAACCGCTACGGACAGCTCGCCAACACGACCAACAACGAAACCGACAAGCCGAACTCGACGCCGACGCTCGTGACGCTGCCCGGCGAGGTCGGCCCCATCACGCAGGCCGCCGCCGGCAGCTCCAGCCTCGCGCTCACCGCCACCGGTCAGCTCTACGCCTTCGGCGAGAATGACGATGGCCAGCTCGGAAACGAAACCAACAACCTGGAATACGGGCCGAACCCCACGCCGACGCTGGTGACGCTGCCAGGCGCGAGCGGCCCCGTCACCCACGTCGCCGGCGGCGGCGGCCACACCCTCGCGGTTACCTCCACCGGGCAGCTCTACGCCTTCGGCAACAACGAGGATGGCCAGCTCGGCAACGAAACCAACAACGGAATCGGCGCGTACGAAGCGAACCCCACGCCGACGCTCGTGACGCTGCCGGGCGCGACCGGCCCGGTCACCCAGGCCGCCGCCGGGGGGGCGTTCAGCCTCGCGGTCACCGAAAGCGGTCAGCTCTACGCCTTCGGCGAAAACATCTGGGGCCAGCTCGGCAACGAAACCAACGACGGAGTCGGCGCGTACGAAGCGAACCCCACGCCGACGCTCGTGACGCTGCCGGGCGCGACCGGCCCGGTCACCCAGGCCGCCGCCGGGGGGGCGTTCAGCCTCGCGGTCACCGAAAGCGGTCAGCTCTACGCCTTCGGCGAAAACATCAACGGCGAGCTCGGCAACCCGACCAACAACCTCGCCAAGGAATTGAAGCCGAACCCGACGCCGACGCTCGTGACGCTGCCGGGCGAGGTCGGCTCCGTCGCCCAGGTCGCGGCCGGCGACAACTTCACGCTCGCGCTCACCTCCGGCGACCAGCTCTACGCCTTCGGCGACAACAGATGCGGCGAGCTCGGCAACGCAACCAACAACAGGACCTGGGCGGCGAATCCCACGCCGACGCTTGTATCGCTGCCGGGCGCGAGTGGTCGTATCACGCGCATCGCGGCCGGCGACGAGTACAGCCTCGTGCTCACCTCCACGGGCGAGCTCTACGCGTTCGGCTGCGACGCCTTCGGCGAACTCGGCAGCCCGCCCGGCGAAGAACTGCAGGAAGCGCGGCCGACGCCGCGGCAGGTGGCGATGCCGGGGGGCGCGCGGGTAGAGACGATGGCAGCCGGATCGTCCGACACGCTCGTCGTGCTCGACGCTCTCTCCGTCGCCAACTCCTCCCTGCCCGCCGGCGAAAGAGGTGTCCCCTACAGCGCCCAGGCGCAGGGGACGGGCGGCGCCGCACCCTACACGTGGTCGGCCAGCGGCCTGCCGCCGGGCCTCTCGATCAATCCGCAAAGCGGCGCCATCTCCGGCACCCCGACCGCCGCCGGCAGCTTCACCCCCACGATCACGGCCACCGACGGCAACGGAATCGAAGCGCCCACGCCACTGACACTCGAGATCAAAGGGCCATACGAACCGCCGCCGCCACCCCCGCCGAACGAAAAACTGCCGCCCACGACGCCGAACGAACCATCACCGCCGCCGGCCCCGCGCGAAACGCCGCCGCCTCCGGGGCCGAGCGGGACAACGCCGTCGCCCTCGGTGGAGGGCGCGGGCGAGTCCGCGACGCGCTGGCGCGAGGGCAATCCGCTCGCCCATCACACCAGCAGCCACGCGAAGACCCCGACTGGAGCGACCTTCTCGTTCTCGCTCAACGAACAGGCTACCGTGAGCCTCAGCTTCCTCCAGCTCATGGAAGGACGTCGGAGCGGTCACGGCTGCCTCGCCGCGACCCACGAGAACAGGCGGCGCAAGAGCTGCAGCTATACCGTCATGCGGGGGACGCTCTCCCTCGCCGGCCACAGCGGCGTCAATAACGTGCTCTTCGCGGGCCGGATCTCACGCACCAGCGAGCTGAAGCCGGGGCGATACGAGCTCATCATCATTGCCACCGACTCCACCGGTCAGCGCTCGGCGGCGGTATCGCTGATTTTCACTATCGTGAAGTAGCACTCGGCGAGCGAGATCCTCGTGCACCCTCGGTGATCGTGGGGACGTCGGCGGTGGGGCTGACGATCGCGGGCCGCCGGACGGCAGCGCCTTCTGCGTTGCCGGCGGCTATGGGTCTCACATTCATCACGGAGGGCGTAGTCGTCGCTCACGAGGGCCTGGTAGCGGCGGCTCGACCAAAAGTCGTTGGCCTGTTTTTGGGGGTTGTTTGTGGTTCGCTCTTGACAAGTCGTGAGGTTGGCGCTATGTTCTTTGGTGTTCATGACTTCCTGTTGTGGGGGGTTGGGGCACGATAGGTCGGGTTTGGGTCGGTCTTACTGGATCGGTGTCAAGCGCTTTCGCAGGGAATGTTAGGGAGAGGGAGCCGGATCGTTATATGAGGGGTTGTTTTCGCGTGAGTCAGTTGGGGACAGACGTGCAGAGGGTCGCCGCGCGCCCGTTTGGGCCCGTGGGTAGATGCGTCAGCACTGCTGACTCATCTCTCTCTCTCTCTCTCTCTCTCTTGTCCTGCTAGCGCCTCTTCTCTAGCGGCTGGTCTTCCCCGGGCGGGGTATCGTCCGGAGTGCCTCTCAGGGGTAGGGCGTTCTGTGTGCATGTTTCGCTCTTGGTGGGGCGGGGTGAGCGATGCCTGCTGCTGAGAGTGGTGTTCGCCGTAGCGTGTTGAGGGGGCAGCAGCGTCGTTCGCGTGGCGTGGTTGTTTCTCCGCGGGTGCGGGTTTCTGAGATGCAGCGCGCGCGGTTGTTGGCGGCGGCCACGGTGAGCATCGCGGAGTTGGGTTATGCGCGTGTCTCGGTCGCGCATATCACTGCGCGGGCGGGGGTGTCGCGGCGCACGTTCTATGACCTGTTCGCCGGTCGCGAGGAGTGTCTGATCGCGGTCATGCAGGGTGCGCTCGAGCAGGTTGGGTGTGAGATCGCGGCGTTGGAGTTGACGGGGCTTGGGTGGTGTGAGCGGGTGCGTAGCGGTCTGTTTGTGATCCTCTCGTTTTTGGATCGCGAGCCGATGCTCGCACGGGTATGCGTGGTGGGGGCGTTGCAGGGCGGTCCGGGGGTGCTTGCGTGGCGTGAGGACATTCTCGAGCGCTTGACGGAGATCTTGGATCAGGGTCGCGGGGAGAGCGGCGCGCGGGCGGGGACATGCACGACGGTCCTTACCGCGGAGGGTCTCGTCGGGGCGGCGTTCGCGATCGTGTATGCGCGGTTGTCTACGCGCAAGCCTCAGGAGCCGTTGCGCAGCCTGTTGAGCGAGTTGATGAGCATGATCGTGCTGCCCTATCTGGGCCCGGGGGTAGCGCGTCAGCAGCAGCGGCGCTCTTTGCCGCCCCTCGAGCGTGCTGCGCGGGCTAACGGTCTGCTCGACAGCGTGATCGAGCAGGCGGACCCGTTGTTGGAGATCCCGATGCGTTTGACTTACAGGACCGCACGGGTGTTGCAGGCCACTGCTGGGCATCCCGGTGCCAGCAATCGTCGTATCGGTGAGCAGGCCGGGATTCCTGATCAGGGCCAGGTGTCAAAGCTGCTGGCGCGCCTGAAGGGCTTGGGCTTGCTGGTGAACACGGGCGTGGGTCCCGTTAGGGGCGAGCCGAACGCGTGGCGCTTGACCGAGCTGGGGGAACGAATCACTCAACACCTCGCGTTGAACACGAACGTTTCAAAGGACACAGACCATGCTTCCTAGTCATACGAGCAGGTCTCCCGCTGCTCCAGCAGGACGTGGTTCAGTAACGATCTTCCTGGAAGATGCCACACGCGCCTCTCAGGTGAAAGACACACAAGAAACATTTACCGAAAGGCTAGCGTGAGCATGAATAAATCAGGTGCGCATAACGAGCGCTCATGCGAGAGCTCATGCGAGAGTTCTGCTGTTCCCCGAGTCACGGTGAGACAGCACAAATTTGGGAGAGAGCGGGAGGGGATGGTTTGATGCGTGTTCGTAGGTTGACCCTGGGGCTTGTCTCCTCGCTGTGTGTGATGGTGGGGGTGCTGGTGCTCGGGAGCGCGCCGGCGTCGGCGGCGGTTACGCATGACTATCTCTCGCAGATCACCGAAGTGCCGGCGAAGGGACCGAGCGGAGAAACGGTGTCGCTGCCCGGCGTCATCACATATCCGTCGGCGATGACCGTCGACAAAGGCGATCTCTGGGCGACCAGAACCGTTGGCGGCCGTGGCGGCGGCTCTCGCGTCGACGAGTTCGACGACGCCACGGGCGCGTTCCTGAGGCAGCTGCCGGACCTCGCTGAATTCGAATATTCCGGACAGGGCCTTGCGGTAGGAAATTCAACTGGCGGATCGGTCGTTTACGTCTCCATGCAAGAAACGGCCGGCAGCAGGCATGGTGTCGTCAACCTGTTCAATGCATCGGGTGCGCTGGAGGCCACCTGGACCGGTGCTGACACGCCGCAGACGAACTTCGGCTTCGGCTATTCCCTAGTGGGCGTCGGCGTGGACAATTCGACGAGTCTCACCGATTGGGCCGCCGGCGATATCTACGTGGCCGACAGCGAACAGAAGCTCGTCGACGTGTTCAAGCCGGAAGCGGGTGGTAAAGAGAAATACGTCACCCAGATCACGGGCACCGCCCCCGGCGCGCCATTTGTCAGACTCGACTGCATCGCTGTCTCTTCTGCCAACGGCGATGTTTTCGTGGGCGAGGAAGAAGAAGACGGAGAAAGCGTCATCGATGTCTTCAAGCCCGGTTCGTTGGCCGGCGAATACGAATTTCTGCGCCAGATTACAGGCCCGCCGCCCAATGGCAGGTTCCCAGGACGGGTCGAACATGTCGCTGTCGACGGAGGCGACGGTGACATCTACGTCCAGCTCTATACGGGCGAAGAAACCCAACTCCAGGAGTTCAGCGAAACGGGCGCGTTCATCAGCGAGGTCACAGGAGCAACGGTCCCTGGCGGCAAGTTTGGCGTACCCGGGCCCCAGGGCGTGGCGGTGGACTCCGAAAGCCATCGGGTGTTCGTGGGAGTGCACCACCGTAAAAACAGCGTGGAAGGACCAGACTCCATCGTGATCTTCGGCGCCAACCTCGTGGTTCCGGATGTCACGATCACCGAACCAGTTTCGAACCCCACACCGACGAGTGTTACGTTGAGGGGTACAGTGAACCCGGTCGAAGCGGGCGAAGCGACGTGTGCGTTTGAATACGGCACGAGTACCGCCTACGGGAAGGAAGTGGAATGCGCGGGCCCCGGCAGCAAAGAAACACCGATACCGAGCGGGCCGGGCGGGGTGGCCGTGCACGCGCCGGTGGCCGGGCTCGCGCCGGATACGACCTATTACTACCGGCTGTCCGCGAAGAACGGGGAAGGCACGAACACCGGCACGGGCACTGAAGACGAAGGTACCTTCACGACCCCCGGCCCGGGTATCGAGAGCGAGTCGGCTTCGGATGTGGCGTCCACCTCAGCGACGCTCGAAGCGACGCTAAACCCGCATAACGTTTCCACGAGCTACTACTTCCAGTATTGTACGCCTTCCACGTGTACGAGCGTTCCGATGCCCGATGCCGCGATCGGCTCCGCCGAAGGCGAAAAGGTCGAACAGCACATCCAGGGCCTCACGCCGAACACGCCATACCACTACCGTGTCGTGACGGTCGGCGAAATCGAAGTCGCGACAGGCGTTTTCAAAGCCGAGGAATTCGGAGGCCCCGAACGGACCTTCACCACCCAGACGGCCAGTACCGCCTCCTCGCTTCCCGACGGCCGCGCTTGGGAACTCGTCACGCCGCCGAACAAGCAGGGCGCGGGTCTGATCGCGATCGGCAACGAACAGGGCGCCGACATTCAGGCAGCCGAAAACGGAGACGGGATCACCTACGGCGCGACCGGTCCGATAACGGCCAACCCCGAAGGCAGCCGCTCGCTGGAAGTCACGCAGGCGATATCGACCCGCACGGCGCCCGGCAGCTGGGAAACGCAGGACATCGCCACTGCTCACAACGAAGGACCGACAGGCGTAGCCGTCGGCAAAGCCGCCGAATACAAGCTCTTCTCCGCCGATCTCTCGGCGGGTCTCGTCGAACCAGCCGGCGATACGCCGTTGCCTCCGCTGCCGCCGGGCTCGGAAAAGACGATCTACCTTCGCAAGGCCGATGGCTCCTACGAAGCTCTCGTAACCGCCGGAAACGTTCCGCCCGGCACCAAATTCGGTGGCGATGGCGCGGACGCTGGCGGCGTGATCTTCGTCACCGCTACGCCGGACTTCAGCCATGTGATCCTCGGCTCCTCAACAGGCGTGAAACTGAGTCCTGCCCCGGGCGACAACGGCGAAGGGCTTTACGAGTGGGCCGCCGGGCGATTGTCGCCCGCCAGCGTGCTTCCGAATGGCGAATTCACTGCTGGTGCGACCTTGGGCGACCATGGTTACGGTTACGCCGCAGAGGGACAAGTGAGGCACGCGCTGTCCGACAGCGGTTCGCGCCTGGTCTTCGACACCGGAACGCACCTCTACCTGCGCGACATGTCAAGTAAAGAAACGATCCAGATCGACGCTGCGCAAGGAGCCCCGGAACCCGAAGAAAGCGATGCCCGCTATGAAACGGCCAACAGCGAAGGCTCGCGTGTGTTCTTCACGAGCGGAGCGCAGCTGACGGCCAGCCCGTCGGGGTCGCAGGAAGCGAGGGATCTCTACGTCTTTGAAGCGAACGGTGGGAGCGGCCCTCTCGCGGGCAAGCTGATCGATTTGACGGCGGACCACAACGGAGGCGAAGGCGCGGAAGTGCTCGGCGTCATGGGCGCGAGCGAAGACGGAACGTCGGTGTACTTCGTGGCAAACGGCGCGCTCGCCGCCGGCGCAAAGCGGGGAAACTGCGAACAGCCGCAGGAACCGTCCCAGGAGACGTGCAACGTCTACCTGGAGAGCTATGACGAAGCAACCAGCGCATGGACGACCCCTGTCCTGGTCGCGACTATCTCCGGGGCAGACCAGCCGAGTTGGGACGACGCGGGAGACCTCAAGGGCCTGACCTCGCGTGTCTCCCCTAACGGCCGCTACCTGGCGTTCATGTCTGAACGGAGCCTGACCGGCTATGACAACCGCGACGCCGGCAGTGGCGTGCCCGACGAGGAGGTGTTCCTCTATGACGCGAGCAGCAAACGACTGGTGTGCGCGTCGTGTGATCCGACTGGTGCGCGACCGGTCGGCAAATTGGAGCTCAATAGAGAAACAGAACATAGTGGGCCACTGACCGATTACGGCAATGTCTGGGGAGGAAAGTGGGTGGCCGCGAACATCCCGGGTTGGACGACGGAATCTCTTGTCTCAGCGCAGTATCAGTCGCGCTACTTGTCGGACAGCGGCCGGCTCTTCTTCAACAGCGGCGACGCGCTCGTGCCGAGCGACGTGGACGGCACGCAGGACGTTTACGAGTACGAGCCCGAAGGCATCGAGAGTTCGGAAGGCGAGGTGGAGTGCTCGGAGAGTACCTCCTCGGGCAGTGACGTTTTCAAGCCTGAACGGGAATACGAAGTTGAAGGCCGCAAGGGTGAAGAAGGCGGGGGCTGCGTCGCCCTGATCTCGGCCGGGACCTCAGCCGAAGAATCGGCGTTCCTGGACGCGAGCGAAACGGGCTCGGACGTGTTCTTCCTCACCGCTTCGCGCTTGAGCTCGCGGGACGTCGATACGAGCTATGACATCTACGACGCGCACGAATGCAGCGCCTCGTCGCCCTGCGCGCCGGCGCCTGCTGAACCTCCGCCGCCGTGCGATACGGGCGACTCGTGCAAGCCCGCGCCCTCGCCGCAGCCGGCGATATTCGGTGCGCCTGCGAGCGCTACGTTCACCGGGTCGGGCGATCTCTCGCCGGCGCCGTCGCCGAAGGTCACCCCACGGAGGCTGACCCGGGCGCAGAAGCTCGCACAGGCGTTGAAGAGATGTAAGGCCAAGCCGAGGCGAAAGCGGCTGGCCTGCAGGGCGCTGGCGAGACGGAGGTACGCAGCCACGCGCTCAACGGCCATGCGGTCGCGAGTCGCACGACGCCTCGCAAAGACGCGGCCGTCCGCTGCCGCGAAGAACGGAGGGGGACGATGAACAAGAGTTCGCTGAAGCGCATCGTGGGTGCTGCGGTTCTGAGTGCCGTATGCTCGTTGCTGTTTGCGCTCGCAAGCGCAGGTTCGGCGTCGGCCGAAGTCACCTGCGTGGAATGCGGCAGCTGGTGGGGGCTGACCGCGGCGTCGATGCCGACCGACCTCGCTCCCGGTGGGGAAGGCCGGATATCCGTAACGGCAGAGGACCTCGGCGACCAGGGGGTGAGCTCCACCGTCGTGCTCAAGGACAAGCTTCCCGCTGGGCTCAGCGCACAGAGCGTCGCCCTCAGTCTCGGTGTGGGCGGTCTGGGGCTCGGGAACAGTCCAGTGGAATTCCTCGGAGCGTTCCTGTGCAACGTTCAGTCCAGTGAAGTGACGTGCACCGTGACCGAAGAATTCCTGGCGCTCTTCCAAAACACCGAATTCAATCTCGCCACGCCGTACAGTCACATCGAAGCGTGGATCAACGTCAAGGTGGCTGAAACGGCCAAGTCCGGCGAAATGAACGACGTCAGCATCAGCGGCGGCGGGGCGCCGGCCGTGTCGGTGCAGAGGCCGCTCACGGTGAGCACGCAACCGACCCCGTTTGGAGTGGAACAGTACGAACTGCGCCCGGAAAATGCAGACGGGTCAATCGACACGCAAGCCGGGTCGCATCCCTTCCAGCTGACGACGGTCGACAACTTGAACCAGGGCGTCAACGGGCCGCCGGAAGCCGTGAAGGACCTGCGCTTCAACACGCCGCCGGGTCTGGTCGGCAACCCGACGCCGTTTCCGCAGTGCCCCCTGGCGAAGTTCACCAACATTTTCCGCGAAGGGAACATGTGTCCCGACAACACGGTCGTGGGTATCGCATCGGTCACGATCAAGGCGCTCGACGGCGACCCGGAAGGCGATTACGGTGCCGTTGTTCTCGCTCGCTCCGGCGGTCGGCGAACCGGCGCGCTTCGGGTTCGTCGCCGGCAATGTCTCGGTGTATCTCGACACGTCGGTTCGCACCGGCAGCGACTATGGGGTGACTGTGACGGTGCCGGACATCACCGAGCTGGCAGGATTCATCTCCAGCCGTGTGACGTTCTGGGGGGTGCCCGGCGATCCGCGCCACGACCCATCTCGGGGTTGGAACTGCCTCACGCCCATCGAAGGCTCGCCGCCGTGCGAGCCGCTCGGAGAGGCGTCGCCACCGCCGCTGCTGAGCCTGCCAACCGCCTGCGACGGGCCGGTTCGCACCGGCCTCGAAACGGACTCCTGGCAGAACAGGGGGGTGTTCCCCGCGCCTTTCGAATACACGTTGCAGGATGGGTTCGGTCGGGCGCTTGAAATGGATGGCTGTAACCGGCTCCCATTCGCTCCCTCGATCGGCGTCGCGCCCGACGGTCAGGCCGCGAGCACCCCGACGGGGCTGAGCGTGAAGGTCCACGTGTCCCAGGAATCGCAGCTCAACAGCGAAGGTCTGGCGGAGGGGGAGGTCCGGGACACGACCGTGACGCTGCCTGAGGGCGTCGCCCTGAACCCCTCCGCCGCCGATGGTCTGCAGGCTGCTCTGAGGGCGAGATCGGCTATCTGCCGAGCGAGAGCTCGCCGGGCGAGCTGCGCTTCACGCCGAACCTGCCGCTCGCCGCTGTCCGGAAGCGTCGAAGGTCGGGACGGTGGAAATCAAGTACGCCGCTGTTGCCGAACCCGCTGGACAGGTGCGGTGTATCTGGCGCGACGCAGGAACGAGCAACCCGTTCGGCTCGCTGCTCGCGCTGTACATCGTCGCCGAAGACCCGGTGTCGGGGGTCGCTCGTGAAGCTCGCCGGGGCAGGTGACGCTCGACGAACCAGTGACGGGCCAGCTCGTCAGCGACGTTCAAGAACACGCCGCAGCTGCCGTTCGAAGACCTGACGCTGCACTTCTTCGGCGGCGCGCGCGCGCCGCTGGCGACGCCGCGCGCTGTGCGGCGCCTACACGACCGACGGCGTCGATCACGCCGTGGTCGGGCAACCGCGCCGGCGGAATCGGCCTCGAGCGTTCCAGATCACGAGCGGTCCCGAACGGCGCTGCCGTGCCCGAGCGACCGCTGCCGTTCGCACCCGTCGTTGACGGCCGGCAGCGACGAACATCCAGGCGGGCGCGTTCACGCACGTTCACGATGACGATGAGCCGCGAAGACGGCGAACAGAGCGCTGCAGGCGGATTCAGCTGCAGACTGCCGCAGGGCCTGCTCGGGCCTGCTCTCGCAGCGTCGCGCTGTGCGGCGAACCGCAGGCGGATGAGGGGACGTGCGGCCCGGAAAGCCTGATCGGGGAAACCACGGTCAGCGTCGGTCTCGGCAGCGACCCATACACGGTGAAGCGGCGGGACGGTGTACATCACCGGCCCCTACGAGGGCGCGCCGTTCGGCCTGTCGATCGTGAACCCGGCGAACGCCGGCCCGTTCGACCTCGGGCAACGTGGTCGTGCGCGCGAAGATCGAAGTCGAACCCGCATCACGCGCGGCGCTGACGGTCACGACGCGACCCGTCGCGGGCCGTATGCGATCCCGCGCATCCTCGAAGGGATCCCGCTGCAGATCAAGCACGTCAACGTGCACGGTCAACCGGCCCGAAATTCATGTTCAACCCGACGAACTGCGACCCGATGGCGATCACCGGGACGATCTACGAGCAGCGAAGGCGCGAGCTCCGCCGTCGTCGGTGCCGTTCCAGGTGACCAACTGCGCGAGCTTGAAGTTCACGCCGAAATTCGCGGTCTCGACGCAGCGGGAAGACCAGCAAAGCGGACGGGGCGAGCCTTGACTGTGAAGCTGACCTACCCGCGTGCGCCGGAAGGGCACCAGGCGAACATCGCGAAGGTCAAAGTGGACCTCCCCAAGCAGCTACCGTCGCGCTTGACGACGCTGCAGAAAGCGTGCACCGAAGCGCAGTTCGACGCCAACCCCGCGGGTTGCCCGGCGGCCTCGATAGATCGGCGACGCGATGGTACGACACGCCGATGCTCCGGTCCCGTTGACCGGCCCGGCGTACTTCGTCAGCCACGGCGGCGAGGCGTTCCCGAACTGATCGTCGTGCTGAAGGGCGACGGCGTCACGGTCGACCTTGACGGCAAGACGTTCATCAACAAAGCAGGGGTCACGAGCAGCACGTTCAAGACGGTCCCCGATGTGCCGGTCGGCAGCTTCGAACTGAAACTGCCGGAGGGCAAGTACTCGGCGCTCACTGCGAACGGGGAATCTGTGCGAGCCTCACGAGACCGCTCAGAAGAAGACCGTTGCTTCAAGAGCACCAAGATCTCCGTGACGGAACGTAAGAGACGCATCGGTCAAGAAGCAAGAAGCACGCGAGAAAAAGCCAAGAAGGCACGTGCGCCACGATGCG
>CAVVMD010000003.1:1145000-2047789 GCA_963749285.1 uncultured Solirubrobacterales bacterium
GTCGTTGGGCTATGCAGGAGGCCGCCTCGTCAGGAACGCGATCTCAGACGACGGCTCACGGATCGTCTGGGGAGCGGGCGAACAGGAAGGCCGGCACCTGTATCTGCGTGATATGACCAAGGGGGAAACCGTTCAGCTGGATGTCCCTCAGGTGGGTGTCGGACCGAGCTCCTCTGGTCTCGGACTGCATTTTCAAAGCTGCCAGTGCGAATGACTCAGGGTGTTTTTCACCGACGAACAGCAATTGACGTCCAATCTACGCCCGAGCAGAAAAACCTGATCTCGACGTGTTCGAACTGAATAACGAAGGTGGTCCCCTGTCGGGAACGCTGACCGATCTAACAGAAGATGTCAATGGCAATGAAAGCGCCGATGTGCAAGGCGAGGTTCTGGGGGTCAGCGAAGACGGCACATATGTCTACTTCGTCGCCAGTGGCGCGCTTGCGGAACACGCGGTAAAAGGCAATCGCCGCGAAGCGAGCGGCCTGTGCAACCTCTACATGGACCACGACACGGCAGCGAATGGGAGCCCCCCGTGCTGGTTGCCGTGCTCTCCAATGAAGACGAAGGCGACTGGGTGAATGACGAAGGGACCCGCGGCTTTCTGGGCCTCGACACGTCGCGGGTATCGCCGAACGGCGAATACGTAGCGTTCATGTCCGAGCTGCCGTTGACCAGATACGACAACCTGGACGCGGCCAGCGGTGTTCCTGACGAGGAGGTTTATCTCTACGATGCGATGCATGGCTGGTCCTGTGTGCGCGTCGTGTGACCCGACTGGTGCGTGGCTGGCCGGGGTGTTCGATCCCTCGTCCGCCAGATACATGCCCGCTGCTGGTTGACGATGTCAGCAGCTCGTGGCGCGGCCACTGGCTGGCTGGCAGCGTGCAAGGATGGACTCCCATATCGGCCACCAATGCTCTTTACCAGTCGTGTTATCTCTCGAACAACGGGCGCCTCTTCTTCGACAGCCCTGACGCTTGTCCCTGCGGAAGTGAGCGGCACGGAGAACGTGTATGAGTTGTGAGCTGGAAGGGCTGGGTAGCTGCAATGGTACGAGCGGCAGCGCCAGCGAAGTGTTCGATCGGCATGTGGGTGGTTGTGTGGCGTTGATCTCCTCGGGCAGATCGCAGCGAAGAATCCGCTTTTCTGCATGCTAGCGAAGGAGGCAGTGAAGTGTTTTTCATGACCACGGCGAGGTTGAGCGGCGAAGATGTGGACAGTGCGTTTGACGTCTATGACGCGCATGTGTGCGCGAGCGCAGCGCCGTGTCCGGTATCGCCGGTTGCGTTGCCGCCGTGTACTACGACGGAATCGTGCAGGGGAGCAGCGACGCTGCAGCCGGAGAGCTTTGGTGCGCCGGCGAGCGCGACGTTCTCGGGTGAAGGCAGCGTCGCGCCGCAAACCGGACCGCCCGCCAAACCGGCGGTGAAAAAGAGGACCGTCAAGTGTAAGCGGGGATCTGTGAAGAGGAAGGTCAGAAGCGGGAGCAGTGCGTCAAGGTAAAGGGTAAGAAACAGGCCAAGAGAGCCAGCCGCAACCGGGGGGCACGCTGATGAAAAACCGTGTGCAACCACAAGCCGATGCCGGCAAGCCAAGCAAACCTCGGGGTAACCACGAGAACTTAGCGCAGCTAAAATCGCCGCCCCGCTCACGGGCTTCTGTATCTCCTCGCGATCCTCGCCTTTGGGGACTTCCTCCGTGCACGCTGAAGCGCCGTCGTGTGGATACGGCAGGTGAGCTTTCTGCCGAGCGTGCTGCTTCGCGGCCACCAGGGCATCGGACTCTGCGGTGCTCGACCGCCGGCGATGCGGCGCGTCAGCAGCGCGACGACGCCGGTCGAGAGTTGACCGAGAGGCTGACGCTCGGTGGCGAAGGCCACGGGCGCTGGGTTCGCATGACGCGGGAGCAGGCGCCAGCGCGGGTTCTTGTTGGTGCGAACGCGGTGGCCGCGACGGCATCTCCCGGCGAGCGCGGTGACGTGCACGTGGCAGAACGCTGGTGAGCAGCTCGAGCCCTATGAATCGCTGTATGCGGATATCGGCGTGGAAGCGGAAGCGGGGGCGTCGCTCGGCCAGGTGGAAAACGAAGTGCAGCGTCTCGGCGGCGAAGGTATCGTGTCACCAGGTTGCGCTGCGGGCACGGGAACTCTGGTCAGGCGAACTGCGATCCACATGAAGAAGGCGTAACCAACGGAGAATTCGAGGGCCACGCGAGCGGCGTGCCCGTGCCGCCGGTGTCGCAGACGCAGGTTGTGACGATCGGGAAGGCGCGACGCCGTTCGGGGTCTCGCGCTACCGGCTGGCGCTGGAAGAAGAGGGCGGCGCGCCGTTGACGGAAGCTGGGCGCACCGTATCAGCTCACGACGATGGTGGCGCTGAACCAGGGCGCTAGCCTTGAAACGCCGCCCGCTGTCGTGAAGGACATAGCGTCGAGCTGGCCGGCGGGCTTGGTCGGCAATCCGAGCATCTTCCCGCAGTGCCCCGAAGCGCTCTTCGACGAATCGAACGAAGCCAACAATGGCGGCAACAACTGCCCGAACGATACGGCGATCGGTGTCGTGATCGTGCAGTTCGGGCTGAAGGACGGGTTCTCGCTTCTCCACACTGTGCCGTTGTTCACTTGCTGCCGGCGCCGGGCGAGCCGGCGCGCCGGTTCGTTATCGGAAAAGGTGCCTGTGACGTTCGATACGGCCGTGCGCACGGGTAGCGACTATGGCGTGGTCGAGACCTCGCCTAACCTCAGCGAGGTTCAGGGGCTGGCGTTTGCGGCTGATCGTCACGGTGGGGATGCCGGGCGCGGCCAGCCACGACAAGGCGCGGGGGATGGAACTGCATCGACGGCGGCAGCCACCGGACGGAAAGCGCGCCGTTGTGCGGCGCGCTTGGGGAGTCCGCCAGCCGCCGCCGTTTCTCTGAGACGCCGACGTCGTGCACGAGGCTCGTTGCAGAGCACCGTTGCGGTCGATTCCTGGCGTGAACCGAACAACCCGGTACGTGGCGCCATTGAGCGAACCGATGAGCGCTCTGGCCGGCTGTGACCGGCTGCCGTTCAGTGCTGAAGATCGCGGTCGCTCCCGATCATGCAGTCGGCGAGCACCTCGTCGGGGTTGACGGGAAGGTCAGCGTTCCCCAGGAAGCGGGCGCGAACGCGACCGGCCTCGCCGACGCGGACGTGAGGAATACGACCGTGACTCTGCCCGAAGGCGTGCAGCTGAACCCCTGGCGGGCGATGGGCTGCAGGTATGCACCGGCGATCCAAGCGCGTTGTCGGTGGGTGGGCTTGCCAGTCCGGGCGATGAGATCGGGTATACGGGCGAAGCGGAAGTCGATCCGGGCCTTAGGGCGATGACGTTCACCGGAGGGCTGCCGAACCCGCTGTCGTGGAACAGGGCATTAATTCTGTCCGGAATCCTCGAAGGTGGGGACGGTCGAGATCAAGTCACCGCTGCTTCCCAATCCGTTGACGGGCGCGGTGTATCTGGCGGCACAGGACCAGAATCCCTTCGGTTCGCTGTTCGCGCTCTACATGGTCGCGCAGGACCCCGTCTCGGGAACGCTCGTGAAGCTCCCCGGTGAAGTGGTCGCGAACCCCGTCACCGGACAGCTCGTCTCGACGTTTGAAAACACCCCGCAGCTGCCTTTCGAAGAACTCGAACTGCATTTCTTCGGTGGGGAACGGGCGCCGCTGTCGACGCCGTCGCGCTGTGGCGCATACGGCACCGAGGCTTCGTTCATGCCGTGGTCGAGCCCCACGCCCGTAGCCAGCTCGTCGAGCTTTGAAATCACGAGCGGTCCCAATGGCGGGCCGTGCCCGGGCGCGACGCTGCCGTTCGGACCATCGTTGACGGCCGGCACGACCAGCATCCAGGCGGGAGGGTTCAGCCCGTTCACGATGACCGTCAGCCGTGAAGACGGGCAGCAGAACATCGGGCAGATCCAGCTGCGCATGCCGCCGGGCCTATCGGGCCTGTTGACCGGCGTCGAACTGTGCGGGGAAGCGCAGGCGAACGCGGGCACGTGCGGCCCGAACAGCCTGATCGGGGAAACGACGGTCAGCGTCGGGTTGGGAGGCGATCCCTTCAGCGTGCGCGGCGGGAAGGTGTATATCACCGGCCCGTATGAGGGCGCGCCGTTTGGGGTCTCTGTCGTGGTGCCCGCGAAGGCCGGCCCGTACAACCTCGGTCAGGTCGTGGTCAGAGGCACGATCCAGGTCGATCCGAGCACGAGCGCGCTTACGGTTACGACGAACACCCCGACGCAGGGTTACGCGATCCCGCGCATCCTCGACGGGATCCCGCTCGAGATCAAGCACGTGAACTTCATCACGACCCGTCCCGGGTTCACGTTCAACCCGACCAACTGCGATCCGATGGACGTCACGGGCAGCGTCTCCAGTGTCGAAGGGTCATCGAGCGCGGTCGCCGTGCCCTTCCAGGCGACCAACTGCGCGACGCTCGCCTTCGCCCCGAAATTTGCGGTCTCCACGTCGGGGAAAACATCGAAAGCGGACGGCGCAAGTCTGTCAGTGAAGTTGACTTATCCGAAGGCGCCGTTCGGTAGTCAGGCGAACATCGCCAAGGTCAAGGTGGATCTCCCCAAGCAGCTGCCGTCGCGCCTGACGACGCTGCAGAAGGCGTGCACGGCCGCGCAGTTCGAAGCCAATCCGGCTGGGTGCCCGGCGGCGTCGGTGATCGGGCACGCGAAGGCGATCACGCCGCTGATCCCCGTCCCGTTGGAAGGCCCGGCGTACTTCGTCAGTCATGGTGGAGAAGCGTTCCCGAGCTTGATCGTGGTTCTGCAGGGCTACGGTGTCAAGATCGACCTGGTCGGCACGACGTTCATCAGCAAGGCCGGGATCACGTCGAGCACGTTCAAGACGGTCCCCGACGCGCCCGTCGGCAGCTTCGAACTGACGTTGCCAGAGGGCAAGTACTCGGCGCTCGCCGCGAACGGGAACCTGTGTGCGCTCACGAAGACGGTGACGGTCAAGAAGAAGGTCAAGGTCAAGGTTCACGGCAAGAACAAGACCGTCACGCGCAAGGTCAAGGAGGCGCGGGCGACGACATTGTCGATGCCGACCGAATTCGTCGCGCAGAACGGCGCCGAAATCCACGAGACGACCCCGGTTGGCGTGAGCGGTTGCGGCAAGACGGTGCAGCCCAAGAAGGCCGGGAGCGCTCGCAAGGCCAGGAGGCGGCGGAGGTGACGTGGTTCGAGGCTCGGACTTAGCCCGCGTGTGGCGGGCTTTGCAAGTGTGCGTCCCGTGGGTGGCGGTTTTTGTTCTCGCGTGGCGTGCTGGTTAACAGACCGGTGCCGGGATGCGTCTTACTGAGGACGGCATCCCGGCGCCGAATGAGACGAAAGGAAGGTCAAGCAGATGAGATCAATGTTCAGAAACATGCTTGTAGCGATTGTGGCGGTACTCGCGCTCAGCGCGGTCGCGACAGCGACCGCTTCGGCAACACTCCCGGAAATCGTCAACAGCAAAGGCGAAGCACTGGGCAAAAAGAAGTTCACGGGCGAAGTGACCGAACGCATGATAGACGAAATAAATGGTAGGGGTGCCGAAGAATGTCAGAAACTCGCGTTTGCTGGTGAAATCAAAGGAACAAAAGGGGGCGAAGGGACGTTGACGCTCCACTGTGCCGGGAGCTGTCATACCAAAGGCTTGAAAGAAAAAGAAATGAAGTTCTCGGTTTCAGTCAACCTGGTATGGCTCAACAAAGCTAAAGAAGAAGCCGCGCTGTTGCTGTCCATCCCGGGCGTCGCTGATGTCGAAGACTATTGTTGGTCGAATCCCATGCCGTCGCAGTTCCCCCTCGAAGTGTCCGGGTCGCTCCTCGTGCAAGTCTCGACAAACAAACTGGGCACGGAATATCGCTTTCTGCTTAAACAGAAAAGTGGCAAACAGGAACCATCCGAATACGAAAACGAAGCAGGCGAAAAAGTGAAAGCGCAACTCGAGACCACAGCGAGTCTTTATACGAATTGGAAAAATCTACCCCTGGGATTGCAAGACGCGTTCCCGATGACGTTCGAAGAAGCAGCGGAGTTCAAGGTGTAGCGCGCTGATGGTTGAGCGATGAGCTTGGTGCGTGGGGCAGGAGTCGGTCCCACGCACCGTCTCGACCGCTTCCGTGGGTAGCGCCGACGCGTTCCCTCGGCCGCGAGCGGGTTCTCGATCGCCATGCCCTCCGAGCTCGGCCCGACCACGGCCTGGTGAGAGACGGGGATGGGGGACCGCCGCGGGCGCGAGGGCGGGATCACCTTCCACTCGCTGCGCCACACGTTCGGGACGCGCATGGCGGGCGGCTGGCGTGCCGATGCGCACCTTGCAGGAGTGGATGGGGCATCGCAATCTGACTACTACCGAAATCTACGCGGACTATGCGCCCGATCCGGCCTACGGCGCGGCGTTTCGCCGAAAGCGCGTTCACGGCGAAGGCCGCGACGGGTGAGGCTGGCGAGGGCGCAGATTCGGAGAAGCGCCCTATTCGGTGAGCAGTCCGTTCGTGCGGTAGGCACGGATGAGGTCATCGACGTATCCGTGGGCGTCGGCTGCGCCAGCATCGAGGTCGTCTCCTGACTTGCCGTCGAATTGCGCCGCGCGCAGTGGTCCGATGCTGTCCGGACTGGCGAAGTCGTGCTCGAGGGAGTGCAGAGCGCGCTCGAGCACCTCGCGATGGTTTGCGGCGTGCGCGGTCAGACGGGTGGCGATGTCGTTGACGCCGGCGGGCCAACGGCGCAGCACGTAGAGGAGGTCGTAGGCGTCCTTCGGCTCGGCGCGGTCGCCGAACGCGAGGGCCTTGAGCACAACGAACGTGGCCGGGCCGCAGACGGGGATCGTGCGAGTCGCCTTCTCGCCTGTGAGGGTGTGTCCCTCGATCGCGATCTGCTGGCGCTCGTCGAAAGCAAGCTCGAGGCCCGGAGCGATCAGCGCGCCGAAGTCGCGCTCGAGCGGTTGCACCTTCCCTCCCTGTTCGGCTCCTGGGATGGCGGGGAGCAAGAAGTCGACCGTGACCTTGAGGTTGTGCAGCTTCCATCGTTGTGGTGTGGGGTTGCCCTGCTCGTTGACGTCGGGCTGGAATCCCTCCTGGCGCAGGCGGGTGCTGATCTCGGTGTAGCGCCGGTCGTCCAGCAGCGCGATCGCCAGGCCGACGTCGAGGTCGTTGGTGCCGGGGTGTTCCTGTCCGCTGTCGGGGTCCGGGCCGATCTGACGGTCGATGATGAGGCTGGGGACGAGTCCGCCCACTACGCACAGGTGCTCCATCAGGGCACCCAGGGTCACCGCGACGGTCAGGCAGGCCGATAGGACCTGTTCGGTCTCCTCCCGTCGGTAGCCGCCGCGGTGGCGGGGCTTATCGGGCGCGGGCATGGTGTTGCAGCTGATGGGCGCGTAGGTGGCGGGCTGCCTCGTCGGCTCGTTCGGGGAGGTGCAGGAGGTCAAGATAGACCTGCACCGGCGCGACGCAGTTGAGCCCGTCATGGTCGTGCTCGCCCGTAAAGACGCCCTCGTCGTTGGGGCCGACGAGCTGCACGTTTGCGCCCCTGGACGCTGGCCGCATGTCGATGCGCTCGGCGGCGTCGCGCGGGTCACCCTCGACATACACCGTGCTCAGGCGGAACTGGGCGAAGTGGTCGAGCGCCCACGCCGCCGGCAGCCCAGTGAAGGCGTGATGCACGCCATGTGAGCTCAGCTGCTCGCCGAGGCCGCGCGCGACCTCGCTGCCGCTGCCGCTGAGATGGCCGGGGATGATGTCGTGGCGGTCGAAGCGGTAGTCCTGCGCCCATGCGTCGAGCAGCAGATCGGGGTCGCGGGGACGCAGCTCGCGCTCACGATGTTCGAGCAGCAGCTCTTCATCCAGTCGTCGCACGATGCGCGAGACGTTGCCGTCATCCAGACCCGTCGCGTTCACGAGGTCCTTCTGGCGCCACCAGCGGCTGGGCTCGATCAGCAGCGTGCGCGTGACGCGAGCGCTCTTGGGAGCGAACGGGGAGGATGGCCGGCCGGCCGAGCGGTACTGATTGGGGCGACCTTCTATGTGAACGTACAGGTCCTCCACCCGTATATGGGCGTTCCCCGACAGGTCGATCCAGTTGACCTGCGCCTCCTGTGCGGCCTGGGCTCCGGCGGAAGACATGTAAGGGACCACCAGCAGGACGATCGACTCAGGCTCCCACGATTGATAGTGGCGCAACTGCTCGGCCGCACGCCGCACGAGCGCGGGACCGCTGGATCGTTGACCTCCGCGAGCCATCGGCGACCTCGGCTGTCTGCGAGGAGCAGATCGACACGGGCGTCCGGGACGGCGCTGCTCACTTCGGCCGGGACGGCTGGCTCGCCGAGCAGCTCGGCGAGCATAGCCGGGAGGCGGCGAGATGCTTCGCGCTCGATCGCCCTGCCATTGGCCTGCATTAAAGTCTGGCTCCTGTAGAACATCACAGGTACAGCATTATACGCAGGATCCCTCAATCCTGCAACTTTGCCATCGGCTGCGATCGTGTGCGGGAGTAGTGCAGTCGTGCGCGACTGGTCGGGCGTTTGATGGAGAGCGATGGACAGCGGACTACTGGGAACGCTTCGCGCAGTCTTCAAGCGGGCCCCAATTTGGGGCCCAATTTGAGCGAAAACTGGGGGATACCGAGAGGCGAAGGCCGGCGGCCCGGAGGCGCTCGCGCGCTGGATGCTTTCAACGCTCACTATGCGATGGCGCGTGGGGTGCGCGAGCTGCGCAAGGAGCGTAAGCTCACGCAGAAGCAGCTCGCTGCCGGTCGTGATGCTGAAGCAACCGCTCACAGGTGCCGATCGAGACGCAGCACGTGCACCCTCGGTGATCGTGGGGACGTCGGCGGCGGGGCTGACGATCGCGGGCCGCCGGACAGCAGCGCCTTCTGCGTTGCCGGCGGCTATGGGTCTCACATCCATCACGGAGGGCGTAGTCGTCGCTCACGAGGGCCTGGTAGCGGCGGCTCGACTAAAAGTCGTTGGTGTGGTTTGGGGGTTGTTTGTGGTTCGCTCTTGACAAGTCGTGAGGTTGGCGCTATGTTCTTTGGTGTTCATGACTTCCTGTTGTGGGGGGTTGGGGCACGATAGGTCGGGTTTGGGTCGGTCTTACTGGATCGGTGTCAAGCGCTTTCGCAGGGATTGTTTTAGGGGAGGGGAGCCGGATCGTTATATGAGGGGTTGTTTTCGCGTGAGTCGGTTGGGGACAGACGTGCAGAGGGTCGCCGCGCGCCCGTTTGGGCCCGTGGGTAGATGCGTCAGCAGCGCTGACACATCTCTCTCTCTCTCTCTCTCTCTCTTGGCTTGCTAGCGCCCCTTATCTAGCAGCTGATCTTCCCCGGGCGGGGGCTCGTCCGGAGTGCCTCTCAGGGGTAGGGCGTTCCCTGTGCATGTTTCGCTCTCGGCGGCGGGTCGGGGTGAGCGATGCCTGCTGTTAAGAGCAGCGGTGTTCGCCGCAGTGTGTTGAGGGGGCAGCAGCGTTCGCGTGGCGTGGTTGTTTCTCAGCGCGTGCGGGTTTCTCGGATGCAGCGCGCGCGGTTGTTGGCGGCGGCCACGGTGAGCATCGCGGAGTTGGGTTATGCGCGCGCCTCGGTCGCGCATATCACTGCGCGGGCACGGGTGTCGCGGCGCACGTTCTATGACCTGTTCGCTAGTCGCGAGGAGTGCCTGATCGCGGTCATGCAGGGCGCGCTCGAGCAGGTTGGGAGTGAGATCGCGGTGTTGGAGTTGGCGGGGCTTGGGTGGCGTGAGCGTGTGCGTAGCGGTCTGTTTGTGATCCTGTCGTTCTTGGATCGCGAGCCGTTGCTCGCACGGGTATGCGTGGTGCAGGCGTTGCAGGGCGCTCCGCGGGTGCTTGCGTGGCGTGAGGAGAACATCCTTGAGCGCTTGATAGAGATCTGGATCAGGGTCGTGGGGAGAGCGCGCGGGCGCGGATATGCACGGTCCTTACCGCGGAGGGTCTCGTCGGGGCGGCGTTCGCGATCGTGTATGCGCGGGAGTTGTCTACGCGCAAGCCTCAGGAGCCGTTGCGCAGCTTGCTGAGCGAGTTGATGAGCATGATCGTGCTGCCTTATCTGGGCCCGGAGGTGGCGCGTCGGGAGCAGCGGCGTTCTTTGCCGCCCCTCGAGCGTGCTGCGCGGGCTAACGATCTGCGCAACACCGTGATCGAGCAGGCGGACCCGTTGTTGGAGATCCCGATGCGTTTGACTTACAGGACCGCACGGGTGCTGCAGGCCGCCGCAGAGCAGCCTGGCGCCAGCAACCGTCGTATCGGCGAGCAGGCCGGTATTCCCGATCAGGGCCAGGTGTCAAAGCTGCTGGCGCGCCTGAAGGGCTTGGGCGTGCTGGTGAACACTGGCGTGGGTCCCGTTTAAGGGCGAGCCTAACGCGTGGCGCTTGACCGAGCTGGGGGAACGTATCACTCAGCACCTCGCGTTGAACACGAACATTCAAAAGGACACAGACCATGCTTCCTAACGCTCATACGAGTAGGCCACCCGCTCCAAGAGCAGGACGTGGTTCAGTAACGATCTTCCTGGAAGATGCCGCACGCGCCTCTCAGGTGAGGGACAGACAAGAAACATTTACCGAAAGGCTTGCGTGAGCATGAATAAATCAGGTGCGCATAACGAGAGCTCATGCGAGAGTCCTGCTGTCCCCCCAGTCACGGTGAGACAGCCCAAATTGGGAGAGGGAGAGGGGTCGTTGTGGTAGTGAGGTGTCGTCGTCGTCGTGGGGGGAACATTCGAGCTTGGCACATGAGGGGAGTGGTTTCATGATCGCTGCACGCGTTGGATCTCGCAGGCCGGCGCCGGTCGCGCTCGCATCGCTTCTTGCTCTCACCGTGCTGCTCGCGCTCTGCGCGCCGGCAGCGCTCGCCGCCGGTCCGCCGCAGGTCGAAGAAGAGTGGTCCGCGAAGGTCCTCGCCACCTGTGGGGCGCAACTGTGGGCGAAGATCGACCCGCAGGAAAGCGAAACGACCTACCATTTCGAATACGGGACCACCGAAGCGTACGGAACGAGCGTCCCGATCCCCGACGGCCGTCTCGGCGCCGGCACGGTCGGGGTGAGCGTGAGCGAGAGCCCGATCGGCCTCTCACCGGCGACGACCTACCACTATCGCGTGGTCGCGACCGTGCCCTCCAGCGGCGAAACGCTCTACGGCGCCGACACGACGTTCACCACCCAGTCGGCGGGCGGGGAGTTCGCGCTGCCGGATGGGCGCCAGTGGGAACTCGTCTCGCCGCCGAACAAGCACGGCGCCGGGATCGAACCGATCAATGAAGAAGGTGGCCCCATACAGGCGGCTGGCAGCGGCGGAGCCATCACCTACATAGCGGCTGGGCCGACCGAAAGCAATCCTGCGGGCAACACGGCGCTCGAATTCACGCAGCTCCTCTCGACACGGCGAAGCTCCGGAGGGTGGGAATCGCAGGACATCGCGACTCCCCACAACGCGATCTCCTTTTTGTTGCCGGGACACGAGACCGAATACATGTTCTTCTCCAACGACCTCTCTCAGGCGCTCGTCGAACCCGAGGGGGAAACGCCGCTGCCGCCTTTGGAAGAAGGGGCTGAAAAGACGGTCTACGTGCGCAACAACGGCACGTGCGGTGAGCCCGACAGGTGCTTCGTTCCGCTCGTAACGAAGTCCAACGTGCAGCTTGGGGCCATCATTGGTCCAACACCGGAATCGCGCGGGCGAAGAATTCGTGGGAGC
This sequence comes from uncultured Solirubrobacterales bacterium, assembly GCA_963749285.1. Lineage (GTDB taxonomy): Bacteria > Actinomycetota > Thermoleophilia > Solirubrobacterales > Solirubrobacteraceae > Palsa-744. The sequence continues at coordinate 1,156,726 of CAVVMD010000003.1, forward strand.
CTCTCCTGATCTCACCCATGTGGTGCTCGCCTCTCCGGAAGCCCTGACGGCCAACGCCCTCAAAGATGCTAACAAAGAATCGAGTCTATACGAGTGGACTGGTGGAGAACTTCAGCTCGTGAGCATCCTGCCCGATGCCGTGCCGGCGAGCGCGGAAAACGAGGCGGCCTCGTTGGGCTATACGGGCGACCTTGTCAGGAACGCGATATCGGACGACGGTTCACGGATCGTCTGGGGAAGCGGGCACAGGCTCAGAACAACACCTGTATCTGCGCGACATGACCAAGGGGCAAACCGTTAAGCTGGACGTCCCCCAGCCGGGTGTCGAACCGGGCAGCCCCAGCGGACCGTACTCTCACTTTCAAGCTGCCAGCGCCAGCGCCAATCCTTCTCGGGTGTTTTTCACCGATGAAAAGAAACTGACGCCTGGCTCTCATGCGCAAGAACGAGAACCGGATCTGTATGTGTTCGAACTGAATAGCGGCAGTGGTCCGCTGTCTGGCACGCTTACCGATTTGACCAAAGATACCGCCGGCGGTGAAAGCGGAGCCGTGCGAGGCGACGTTCTGGGGACCAGCGAAGACGGCACATACGTCTACTTCGTCGCCAATGGAGCGCTTGCGGAACATGCGGTGAAAGGCGATTGCCAGGAAGGCGGAACGAGCGGATCGTGCAACCTCTACATGGCCCACTACAACGGCTCCGAATGGGAACCCCCGGTGCTCGTTGCCGTGCTCTCCGACAATGACGAGGCCGACTGGAATTCGGGACCCTATCTGGGCAAGGTCACGTCGCGGGTATCGCCGAACGGCGAATACGTCGCCTTCATGTCGGACGGGCCGTTGATGAAATACGACAACCTGGACGCAGCCAGCGGCGTCCCTGACGAGGAGGTTTATCTCTACCATGCGGGGCATGGTGGTCCTGTGTGCGCTTCGTGCGATCCGACCGGCGCGCGGCCGGACGGAGTGTTCGATCCCCAGTTCAACACAAGTGCACGCCCGTTGCTGGTTGACCATGTCGGCGCATGGGGAGAACACTGGCTGGCTGGCAGCATTCCAGGATGGACACCGGTATCGAATCTTCACGCCCTTTACCAGTCGCGGTACTTGTCGAACAACGGCCGCCTCTTCTTCGATAGCCCTGACGCCCTCGTTCCCGCGGACGTCAGCGGCACGGAGAACGTGTATGAGTATGAGCCGGAAGGGCGGAAGCCTGCAGCGGTGCGCAGCGCCAGCGCGAGCGAAGTGTTCGATCGGCAGGCGGGTGGCTGCGTGGCGCTGATCTCCTCGGGGACGTCGAGTGAAGAATCGGCCTTTCTCGATGCCAGCGAAGAAGGCGGGGACGTGTTTTTCATGACCACGGCGAGGTTGAGCGGTGAAGATGTGGACAGTGCGTATGACGTCTACGACGCCCATGTGTGCACGAGCGCCGCGCCGTGTCCGTCGCCGCCGGGTCGCGTTGCCGCCGTGCACTACGACGGAATCGTGCAGGGGGGCGGCGACGCCACAGCCGGAGCTTCGGCGCGCCGTCGAGCGCGACGTTCTCTGGGATCGGCAACGCCGCCGCGAGCACGCCGGCGGCCGTGAGCCCGCCGGTGAAGAAGGCTGTGGCGAAGATTGTCAAATGCGCGAAAGGAAAGCGCCGGTTGCGCGGGAAATGCGTGAGGGCAAGACCTAGGAAGAGAAAGAAGGCGAAGCCCAGCACCAAGAAGGCAGCCGCTGGTAAGGCCGATGCGGGCAGGAGGGGACAGTGATCATGCGCGCGTTCAGATCGAGGATACGCCGTTTGCTTGGGAGGGCCGGCCTGGCGCTGGCGTGTGCGATGGTGCTTGGGATCGGCGGTGGGGTGTCCTCCCGCGCACGCCGAAGCGCCGTCGTGGGATACGCAGGCGAGCTTTCTGCCGAGCGTGCTGCCTCCCGGTCAGGCAGCGCATCTGGAACTCTCGTTGCTCGACCTCGGCGACGCGGGCGTCAGCAGCGCGACGACGCCGGTCAAGTTCACCGACAGGCTGCCGGCCGGCGTGAAGGCGACCGGCGTGGGCCTGGCCTATGCGGGGGTGCTTTTCAGCCGCGGGTCCGTTTCATGCGAACCGGCGCCGCCCGCGACGGCATTTCCCGCGAGCGCCGTGACGTGTACGTGGCAGAACTCCAGTGAACAGCTTGAGCCCTATGAATCGCTGTATGCGGAAATTGATGTGGAAGCGGAAGCAGGGGCGTCGCTTGGCCGGGTGGAAAACGAAGTGAGCGTCTCCGGCGGCGAAGGCTATCTCTGTCACCAGGCCGCGCAGCGGGGCACGGGCAACTTCGATCAGGCGAACTGCGATCCACACGAAGAAGGCGTCACCAACGGAGAATTCGAAGGCCACGCCAGCGGCGTGCCCGTCCCGCCGGTGTCGCAGACGCAGGCGGTCACGATCGGGGAAGGCGCGACGCCGTTTGGGGTCTCGCGCTACCGGCTCGCGCTGGAAGAAGAAGGCGGCGCGCCGCTGACGGAAGCGGGGGCGCACCCGTATCAGCTCACGACGACGGTGGCCCTCAACCAGGGCGCCAGCCTTGAAGCGCCGCCTGCTGTCGTGAAGGACATAGCGTCGAGTTGGCCGGCGGGCCTGGTCGGCGATCCGAGTGTCTTCCCGCAGTGCCCCGAAGCGCTCTTCGACGAATCGAACTCAGCCAACCAAGGTGACAACAACTGCCCAAATGACACGGCGATCGGCGTCGCGATCGTGCAGCTCGGGCTGAAGGACGGGCTCTCGCTTCCCCACACTGTGCCGTTGTTCAACTTGCCGCCGGCGCCGGGCGAGCCGGCGCGCGCCGGCTTCATTATTCAGAAGGTTCCGGTTACGTTCGATACGGCCGTGCGCACGGGTAGCGACTACGGCGTGGTGGTGACCTCGCCCAACCTCACCGAGGTTCAGGGGCTCGCGTTTGCGACGATCGTGACGTGGGGGACGCCGGGCGCGGCGAGCCATGACAAGGCGCGGGGATGGGACTGCATTGATGGCGGCAACGACCGGACGGAAAGCTCGCCGTTGTGCGGCGCGCTTGGGGAGTCCCAGCCGCCGCCGTTCCTCTCGGCGCCCACGTCGTGTACGGGGCCGTTGCAGAGCACCGTCGCGGTCGATTCCTGGCGAGAACCGAACAACCCGGTCGTGACGCCGTTGAGCGAACCGATGGGCGGTCTGTCCGGCTGTGACCGCCTGCCGTTCAGCGCGAAGATCGCGGTTGCTCCCGATCTGCAGTCGGCGAGCACCTCGACGGGGTTGACGGTGAAGGTGAGCGTTCCCCAGGAAGCGGGCGCGAACGCGAACGGCCTCGCCGACGCTGACGTGAGGGATACGACCGTGACTTTGCCCGAAGGCGTGCAGCTGAACCCCTCGGCGGGTGATGGCCTGCAGGCCTGCACTGGCGATCCGAGCGCATTGTCGGCCGGACAGCTCGCCAGTCCGGGTGATGAGATCGGGTATCGGGGCGAAGCGGAAGTCGATCCGGGTCTTAGGGCGATGATGTTCACTGAACGGTTGCCGAGCCCGCTTTCGCTGGAACAAGGGGTTGAATTCTGTCCGGATGCGTCGAAGGTAGGGACGGTCGAGATCAGGACGCCGCTGCTTCCCAATCCGCTGACGGGCGCGGTGTATCTGGCAGCGCAGAACCAGAATCCGTTCGGTTCGTTGTTCGCGCTCTACATCGTCGCGCAGGACCCCGTCTCGGGAACGCTTGTGAAGCTCCCGGGTGAAGTGGTCGCGAACCCCGTCACGGGGCAGCTCGTCTCGACGTTTGAAAACACCCCGCAGCTGCCTTTCGAAGAACTCGAACTGCATTTCTTCGGCGGCGATCGAGCCCCGCTGTCGACGCCGTCGCGCTGTGGCTCATACGGCACCGAGGCGTCCTTCACGCCGTGGTCGAGCCCCGCGCCGGTCGAAAGCTCGTCGAGCTTTGAAATCACGAGCGGTCCCAATGGCGGGCCGTGCCCGGGCGCGGTGCTGCCGTTCGGACCGTCGCTGACGGCCGGCACGACCAGCATCCAGGCGGGAGGCTTCTCGCCGTTCACGATGACCGTCAGCCGTGGAGACGGTCAGCAGAACATTCAGGGCATCCAACTACACATGCCGCCGGGCCTGTCGGGCCTGCTGACGGGTGTCGAACTGTGCGGTGAAGCGCAGGCGAACGCGGGAACGTGCGGCCCGAATAGCCTGATCGGGGAAACGACGGTCAGCGTCGGGTTGGGAGGCGATCCCTTCAGCGTGACCGGCGGGAAGGTGTATATCACGGGCCCGTATGAGGGCGCTCCGTTTGGGGTCTCTGTCGTGGTTCCCGCGCAGGCCGGCCCCTACAATCTCGGACAAGTGATTGTGAGGGGCACTATCGAAGTGAACCCGATCACCGCCGCATTGACGGTGACGACCAACTCGCAAGCTCAGGGTTACGCGATCCCGCACATCCTCGACGGGATCCCGCTCGAGATCAAGCACGTGAACTTCATCACGACCCGTCCCGGGTTCACGTTCAACCCGACCAACTGCGCCCCGATGGGCGTGACAGGCAGCATCGCTAGCGCCGAAGGGTCATCGAGCGCGGTCGCCGTGCCCTTCCAGGCCACGAACTGCGCGACACTGCAGTTCGCTCCCAAATTCAGTGTCTCAACGAGCGGGAAGACCAGCAAAGCGAACGGTGCAAGCCTGTCGGTGAAGCTGACTTATCCGAAGGCGCCGTTTGGGAGTCAGGCGAACATCGCCCGGGTCAAGGTGGACCTGCCCAAACAGCTCCCGTCGAGGCTGACGACGCTGCAGAAAGCGTGCACGGCCGCGCAGTTCAACGCCAACCCCGCCGGGTGCCCGGCGGCGTCGGTGATCGGTCACGCCAAGGCGATCACGCCGCTCGTCCCCGACCCGCTGGAAGGCCCCGCGTACTTTGTCAGTCACGGTGGAGAAGCGTTCCCCAGCCTGATCGTCGTGCTGCAGGGCTACGGTGTCAAGATTGACCTCGTCGGCACGACGTTCATCAGCAAGGCCGGGATCACGTCGAGCACGTTCAAGACGGTCCCCGACGCCCCCGTCGGCAGCTTCGAACTCACGCTGCCAGAGGGCAAGTACTCAGCGCTCGCCGCGAACGGGAACCTCTGTGCGCTCACGAAGACGGTGACGGCCAAGAAGAAGGTCAAGGTCAAGGTTCACGGCAAGAACAAGACCGTCACCCGCAAGGTCAAGGAGGCGCAGGCGACGACATTGTCGATGCCGACCGAATTCGTCGCGCAGAACGGCGCCGAAATCCACGAGACGACCCCGGTCGGCGTGAGCGGTTGCGGGGAGACGAAGCAGCCCAAGAAGGCGGGGAGCGCCCGCAAGGCCAGGAGGCGGCGGAGGTGACGTAGCTCGAGGCTCGGACTTGCCCGCGTGTGGCGGGCTTTGCAAGTGTGCGTCCCGTGGGGTGGCGGTTTTTTGTTCTCGCGTGGCGTGCTGGTTAACAGACCGTTGCCGGGATGCGTCTTTACTGAGGATGGCATCCCGGCAGCGAATGAGACGAAAGAAAGGTCAAGCAGATGAGATCAATGTTCAGAAACGTGCTTGTAGTGATCGTGGCGGTACTCGCGCTCGGCGCGGTCGCGACAGCGACCGCTTCGGCAGCACTCCCGGAAATCGTCAACAGCAAAGGTGAAGAACTGGTCAAAAAGAAATTCACTGGCGAAGTGCCCGGGCCAGATGCTGTCGGTCTCGAAATATTCGGTCATGGTCGTGAACAATGTGAGGAACTCTCGTTTGCCGGTGGAGTCAAAGGGAAAAAAGGGGGCGAAGCGACGTTGACGCTCCACTGTGTTGCAACCTGCCACACCAAGAGCTCAAAAGAAAAAGAAATAAAATTGCCGGTTTCAGTCAATTTGGTATGGCTCAACAAAGCTACAGAACGCATCGCGCTGCTGCTATCCATTTCAGGCGTCGTCGATCTCGAAGACTATTGTTGGGGGGATCCTATGCCGTCGCAGTTTCCCCTTGAACTGTCTGGTTCACTCCTCGTGCCCGTCGGCGCGACAAACAAACTAGGCACCGAATATACCTTGACGGCTAAACAGAACAAAAGCATACAGGAACCCGACGAATATGAAAATGAAGCAGGCGGAAAAGTGAAAGCGCAACTCGAGACCACATCGGGTCTTTATTCGGAATGGAAAAATCGGCCCATGGGAATTGAAACCCAGTTCCCGATGAAGTTCGAAGAAGCAGCAGAGTTCAAGGCGTAGCTCGCGTGATAGTTGAGCGATGAGCTTGGTGCGTGGGGCAGGAGTCGGTCCCACGCACCGTCTCGACCGCTTGCCTGAGGAGCGCCGACGCGTTCCCTCGGCCGCGAGCGGGTTCTCGATCGTCATGCCCTCCCAGCTCGGCCCGACCACGCGGCCTGGCGAGAGACGCAGCGTGACCCACGCTCCGTCCTCGTCCTTGCCGAGGTAGGCGCCGCGCCGCCTTTGCGCTTGATCTCCTACCGGACTTCGTCGGTCACAGACCAGTTCGAGCAGTGGTGGGACACATTGAGCGTCGAGGAGCAGGAATCGATCGAGGCCGCGGTCGAACTGTCGTCCTGCCCCCTGGCGGCCTTGACCCGCCTTGACACCGGGGATGAGCGTAATTTTGAAATCGCTTCGACGCTGCCCACGCGCCCTGCCGCGGTCGCTTCGCCCGGGCCTGCCACCCGCGTAGGCTCGGCATCATATGGCTATAACGGTTCCTTACGGTTCTACTGCTACCAGCGCCTCGGAAAGGACCTTGACATGGAACGCAAGTGGTGGACGCTGATCGCCGTGTGCGTGGCGACGTTCATGTTGCTGCTCGACATCACCGTCGTCAACACCGCCCTGCCGAGCATCCGCCGGGACCTGCACTCCTCGTTCACCGACCTGCAGTGGGTCATCGACGCGTACGCGCTCACGCTCGCCGCGTTCGTGCTGACGTCGGGCTCGCTCGCCGACCGGCTCGGGCGCAAGCGGGTGTTCGTCATCGGCCTCGCGATCTTCACCGTCGCCTCGCTGCTGTGCGGGCTGGCCGGGTCCCCGACGGTGCTGAACCTCTCGCGCGCGCTGCAGGGTGTCGGCGGCGCCGTGATGTTCGCGGTCTCCCTGGCGCTGCTCGCGCAGGAGTGGCGCGGCCCCGAACGCGCGACCGCCACCGCGATCTACGGAGCGACCATCGGCGTCGCCGTCGCGCTCGGCCCGCTCGTCGGCGGCGCCCTGACCCAGGCGATCGGCTGGCAGTCGATCTTCTTCCTGAACATCCCCGTCGGCGTCGCCGCGATCGCGGTGACGCTGCTGAAGGTCGCCGAATCGCGCGATGAGACCGCGCGCGGCGTGGACTGGGGCGGGACCGTCACGTTCTCGGCCGCCAACGCGCTGCTCGTGCTCGCGCTGCTGCGCGGCAACGACGACGGCTGGACCTCGACTACGATCGTCAGCCTGCTCGTCGCGGCGATCGTGCTGTTCGTGGCGTTCGTTCTGATCGAGCTGCGCGTCTCCCAGCCGATGCTCCCGTTGGGGCTGTTTCGCAATCACGCGTTCACCGGCGCGCAGATCACCGCGTTCGCGCTCAGCGGCTCGATGTTCGCGCTGTTCCTCTACATCACGCTGTACATGCAGGAGATCGAGCACCTCTCGCCCCTGCAGGCCGGCCTGCGCTACCTGCCGTTCACCGTCGGCTCGTTCTTCGTCGCGGGCGCCACCGCGTCGCTGGAGGGCAAGGTCCCGCCGCGCGTCCTGCTGGCGTCCGGCCTGGCGATCACCGGGGTCGGTCTCGCGCTGATGAGCGGGGCTGAACCCAACGACTCGTGGACGGTCCTGCTCCCCGGCTTCATCGTCGGCGGACTCGGCGTCGGCCTGGTCAACCCCGTGCTCGCGAACGTCGCGCTGTCGACCGTGCCCGAGCGGATGAGCGGAGTGGCGTCGGGCATCAACGACACCTTCCGTCAGGTCGCGATCGCCTCGGGCACGGCGGGCCTCGGCGCCCTGTTTCTCGCGCTCTCTCAGCAGCGGATCGAAGATCTCCTACCCGGCGCGAGCGGGCCGCGCGCGCGTGGTCTCGCCGAAGCGGTCTCCTCCGGCAGCCTCCCGTCCGGCGTCCCCGCCCCGGTCGTGCACGCCGCGCGCGAGGGGTTCACGCATGGCTTCTCGATCATCCTCCTCGTCGGCAGCGGCCTCGCGCTCGTGGGGGCGGTGCTGGCGCTGCTGCTCGTCCGCGACAGCGACCTGCGCCACGACGAGATGCCCGCAACCGGGGCCGGGACCACCGAGCCCGGGCCCGGCCCCGCGGCCGAGCCGGCGGTGGCCTAGTGTCCCGAGTCACAAATTCGATGGCGTTTCCCGGCGTCTGCCCGCGCCTGACGCCCGCCGTCGACGGCCCACGTACTACCGGTACGCAGACCGCCGCCATCGAACGTCAGATCACGACCATCCACTCGGCAAACACTCAACGAATTTCCGACTCGGGACACTAGTCGCGAGGTTTGGCCTGCTCCACGCCGGCAAGTGCGTCGAGCAGGTTGCTGAGGTTCAACGCTGCGTTCGCGCTGCCGCGCTCGGCTGCGCTGCGATAGGCGGCCTTGGCTCGCTCGATCTCGCCACGTTTCAGAAGTAGGGTGCCGAGGTTGTTCGCGCCCTCGGCGTGGCCGCGTTCGTCCGCGCGGCGGTAGGCTGCCTCGGCCGGCTCGGGTTCGTCATGTTCCCCGTGCAGGATGCCGAGGTTGAATGCGCCGATTGCGCTGCCGCGTTCGTCTGCGCGGCAGTAGGCGGCCTTGGCTTGCTTGATCTCGCCACGTTTCAGAAGCAGGGTGCCGAGGTTGTTCGCGGCGTCGGGGTGGCCGCGTTCGTCCGCGCGGCGGTAGGCTGCCTCGGCCGGCTCGGGTTCGTTAAGTTTCCGATGCAGGACGCCGAGGTTGAATGCGCCGCTTGCGCTGCCGCGTTCGTCCGCGCGGCGGTAGGCGGCCTCGGCCTGCTCGAGCTCGCCACGCTCCTGCAGCAGGACGCCGAGGCTGGTGGCGCCCTCGCCGATGCCGCGTTCGTCCGCGCGCCGGAAAGCGTCCTCGGCCTGCTCGAGCTTGCCTTGTTGCTTGAGCAGGATGCCGAGGTTGGATGCGCCCTCGCCGTTACCGCGTTCGTCTGCGCGACGGTAGGCCTCCTCGGCCTGCTCGAGCTTGCCTTGTCTCTTGAGCAGGATGCCGAGGTTGGTCGCGCCCTCGCCGCTGCCGCGTTCGTCCGCGCGGCGGTAGGCGGCCTCGGCCGGCGCGAGCTCGCCACGCTCTTTGAGCAGGCTGCCGAGGTTGAATGCGCCGTTTGCGCTGCCGCGTTCGTCTGCGCGGCGCCAGGCCGCCTCGGCCGGCTCGAGCTCGCCACGCTCCTGCAGCAGGACACCGAGGTTGGCTGCGCCCTCGGCGTCGCCGCGTTCGTCTGCGCGGCGGCAGGCGGCCTCGGCCAGCTCGGGTTCGTTGTGCTCCCCATGCAGGATGCCGAGGTTGAATGCGGCCCCACCGTTGCCGCGTTCGTCTGCGCGGCGCCAGGCGGCCTCGGCCAGCTCCATCTCGTCACGTTCCTTGTGCAGGCTGCCGAGGTTGAACGCCGCCTCGGCGCTGCCGCGTTCGTCTGCGCGGCGCCAGGCGGCCTCGGCTTGCTCCACTTCGTCACGTTCCCTGAGCAGGTTGCCGAGGTTGAATGCGCCCTCGGCGCTGCCGCGTTCGTCTGCGCGGCGCCAGGCGGCCTCGGCTTGCTCCACTTCGTTGTGCTCTTCGAGCATGACCCCGAGATTGGATGCTGCGGTTGCGTTGCCGCGTTCGTCTGCGCGGCGGTAGGCGGCCTGAGCTTGCTCGGCCTGGCCATGCTTTGCGAGCAGGATGCCGAGGTTGAGCGCACTGACGCCGGCCAGTCGTTCGTCGTCCGATGCCTCGGCGCGGCCAAACAGCAGCGTGGCCAGATCGTCGTCGTCGTTTTGATAGGCGACTATGGCTAGCTGGTAGCAGTCCTGTGGAGTTGCGACGTCGATGATGCTCTGCAGCGAAGCTCCGCCGGCTTGGGGCCAGGTGCTCGCTGCCACCTCGCTTGCCAGGTCGTAGGCTTCGAAACGGCCACTGCCATCGGTGGCCTTGCGCAACAGCGAGATGCCGGTGTTGGAGAGCGGTGTGCGCGCCCATTTCAGTCCGCGTGCGAGCAGCGCGTCGGAGGGGTCGAGATCGTCTGGCAGATAGTCCCTGTACAGAGCGTCGATCTGCTCGGTGTCCAGTGGGCTCTCCGCGCCGGCCCTGCGCCAGTTGCTGACAGCTCTCATCACGGCGATGCCCTCACGGCAGGGATCGGATTCAGGGTCCTGTTGGCCGGTGGTCAGCTTCCGTTTGAGCTCGTCTGTGGCGACCATGCGACGGCCGAGACCGACGTGCTCGCTTTCGGCGGCGAAATCCTCGCCGTAGGCGTCTCTCGTGCGCGCAAGCTCCTCGTCTGTGAGGGCGACCGGCACCTCGACGCATGTCGCGATGTTGCGGAGCTGCTCGACTGGGTCGGAGAGCTCGGAGCTCTCGGCGTACCGCCTGCGTCCACGGCCTCCCTCGGTGGCGAGCAAAAGGATGCGACGATCGCACTGGAGGTTGCGCAGCATGCTGACATCGAGCCCGGTGGCGTCGCCGGCGGCGTAGCGCTCGATGTCGTCGAGCCAGATGACGAGCGGACACCACTGCTCGGGGAGGGCTCCGTCGCGCAGCAGAACCTCGACACATGCGCCATCTCGTGGCTCGACCAGCCAAGCATCATTCAGCTCGCACCGTTCTAGAGCTTGGAAGGCCGCACGCGTCTTGCCCGCCTTGGTCTCGCCGCAGAGCATCACCAGTCGCGGTCCTGTGCCGGCCAGCGCTCCTCTGATCGCCGCGTCCAACTGCTCCTCGAAGTCCCTGCGGATGTAGAGCCAGTGCTGCCCTTCAGGCAGGACGGCAACGTCGACGCCGTACTCGTTTGCCTGCGACTCTCCGACGCGCGCCGCGTGCCCCTTGATCAAGGCATCGATGTCACTGGTTGCCGCGACCCGCGCCCAACGCCAGACCAGGAGGGCGTCGATCACGGCGAACACAGCCGAGATCAGCGCCGCGAGGAACCCCCACACGCTCACCGTCGCTCCCACTACCGCAAGACCGACTGCGGCGACCAGTGCTAGAAGCGCCCGTCGAAACGCGCCGAGGACTTCGCGCCGGCGACGGTAATGCTCAGGATCGGAACGGCCTGTGAGTCGCATCTCCCGCAGACCCTAGCCAGGCACAGACACCATCGGCAACCAGCGCTAGGCGACTTGCAGCAGATGGGTTGATGTGGGTTGATGTGGGTTGATGTGAGTTGAGGGGGGTTGAAGGGTTGAAGGACAGGAATGAGCAGTGGAGTGATACTATAGTATTAGCACAAAGGCAGGAAGGGAGGGATGTTGTTATAAAAAATTAACCGCGTATAGCGATGGTTACACCGAGTTTTAAAACTATGTACAGCCCTACCGCCTTTTCTCGCTGTCGCGTGCGCCCGTCATCGGCCTGCACGACTGCCCACTCCGGCGGAGGGGGGGCTCACATCAAGCCTCGCTCACATCAAGCCTCTAGGATCGAGCCCCTCGTATGACACCACGGGTGACCTTCTACTTCGACCTCGGATCCCCCTACGCATACCTGACGGCCGAGCGCATCTGCGATGTCCTGCCCGAGCCGGTCCTCTGGCAGCCGGTGTCGCTGGGGGCGCTGTTCAAGCGCAACGGGCGCTCGTCCTGGTCGCTGGGCGATCCCGCGCGCCGCGCGGCGGGGATCGCCGAGGTGCAGTGCCGCGCGCGCCTGTACGGGCTCCCGCCCCTGCGCTGGCCCGACCCCTGGCCGAGCAACTACCTGTTCGCGATGCGCGCCGCCACGTTCGCCTTCCAGGCCGGCCGCGGGCGCGAGTTCACCCTGCAGGCGTTTCGCCACGCGTTTCGGCACGGTCACGATCTCGGTACCCCCGAGCACGTCCTGCGTGCCGCCGCCGATGCGGGACTGGACGCGAGGGCGGTCCGCGACGCGACCGGCGACCCCGAGGTCAAGCTCGCGCTGCGCACCGCGACCGAGTCCGCACATGAGCTCGGCGTGTCCGGCGTCCCCACGGTCTCTGTCGCGGGCGAGCTGTTCTGGGGCGATGACCGCCTGGGCGACGCGGCCGTCGCTGTGGGCGCCTGAGCCTTTCTCTGCCTGCTCGATCGACGAGCCTCATCGGCGCAACCCGACCAATCCGGAATAGTGTGCTGACCAATCCGGAATACAGTGCTTGACTAGGAGGTCTTCGATGGCTGACTGCGCACACCTCGACCATGTCCACGTGACTCGGCTGCCCGGCGAGGTTGCCGGCTGCGAGGACTGTCTCGCCAGCGGCGGCGAGTGGCTGCACCTGCGGATCTGCCTGGAGTGCGGGCGCGTGGGCTGCTGCGATGACTCGCCCAACCGCCACGCCTCCGCGCACGCCGCGCACACCCAGCATCCGATCATCCGCTCGATCGAGCCCGGCGAGGACTGGTCCTGGTGTTACGTCGATCAGCTCGCGATGCTCCTCGAGGGAATCGAGGGCGTCACGCGGATTCCGCCGTCGCCGCTCGGTTGATCGGCTCGGCGGTGGCCCCCGGCCCCGGCCCCGGCCCGGTCCCGGCCCCGGTCTGAGCACGGCTCTCCCGCGGCCGCCCTTGCACAGGCAACGTTCCCGCGATACTCACGGTCATGGCATCAGCCGTAGCGGGCTCCTCCACCGCCGACCCCACCGCGGGCCGCACCGCCTGGGCGCGCAATCTCGGCGCGCCGGTACGGGACTTCTTGAGCACCGAGACCGGCGGGGCGGTGGTGCTCGTCGTCGCCGCGCTCGTGGCGCTCCTTTGGGCCAACTCGCCCTGGCCGCATTCATACGAGTCGTTTTGGAGCACGCGGCTGACGCTCAGCCTGGGCGACCACGTCCTGTCGGCCAGCCTGCGCCAGTGGATCGACGAAGGGCTGATGGCCCTGTTCTTCCTCGTCGTCGGGCTGGAGGCCAAGCGCGAGCTCGATCTCGGCGAGCTGCGCGAGCGCAACCGCGTCGCGATCCCCGTCGTCGCGGCGCTCGGGGGCATGGCGCTGTGCGTTGGCGTGTACCTCGCGATCAACGCCGGCGGCAGCGGCGCGGGGGGATGGGGGACCGCGATGTCGACCGACACGGCGCTCGCCCTCGGCGCGCTCGCGCTGGTGGCGCCGAGCAGTGCGACGCGGCTGCGCGTGTTTCTGCTGACGCTCGCGGTGGTCGACGATCTCCTCGCGTTGCTGATCATCGCCGTCGCCTACAGCACCCACGTCTCGCTGCCGGCGCTCGCGATCGCACTCGTGCTGTTCGCGGTGCTCGTGCTGCTGCGGTTCGCGGGACGCTGGCGCGAACCCGCCGCCGTGTTCGTGGGGATCGGGGTGTGGCTGGCGATGTTCGAGTCGGGGATCGACCCGGTCGTCGCCGGTCTGGCGATCGGGCTGGTGACGAGCGCATACCCGCCGGCGCGCGGCGATCTCGAGCGCGCCACCGAGCTGACGCGATCCTTTCGCGAGCAGCCCACGCCCGAGCTCGCCTATGTCGCGCAGCGCGGCCTGACCGCGGCGATCTCCCCGAACGAGCGGCTGCAGTACCGGCTGCATCCGTGGACGAGCTTCGTCGTGGTGCCGCTGTTCGCCCTGGCCAACGCCGGCATCCACGTCGACGGCCATGTCCTGAGCGACGCGGTGAGCTCGCCGGTGACGATCGGCATCCTGCTCGCGTACGTCCTCGGCAAGCCTCTCGGCATCCTCGGCGCTGCTTGGCTGGGAACCCGTCGCGTTCACGGTGGTGCGAGCACGACGCGGCTCGCCGTCACCTGGCCGGGGCTCGCGGGCGTGGGAGCGGTCGCCGGCACCGGGTTCACGGTGTCGCTGCTGATCGCGGGCCGCGCGTTTCACGGCGAGCTGCTGGATGAGGCGACGCTCGGGATCCTCGCCGCCACGATCGTCTCACCGATCGTGGCGTGGATCGTGTTTCGAGCGATCGCTCGGTTGCCCGCGGCGGTGCGGGTGCGCCAGCTCGGGCGCACCGCCGAGCAGCTGATCGACCTCTCCGAGGACGTCGACCCCGCGCGCGATCACATCCGCGGCGCGACCGAGGCTCCGGTGACGCTCGTCGAGTACGGCGACTTCGAGTGCCCCTACTGCGGACAGGCCGAGCCGGCGATCCGCGAGCTGCTCGCGGAGTGGGGCGAGGATCTGCGCTACGTCTTTCGCCACCTGCCGCTCAGCGACGTGCATCCCTGGGCCCAACTCGCGGCGGAGGCCGCCGAGGCCGCCGGCGCCCAGGGGGCGTTCTGGGAGATGCATGACCTCCTGCTGGCCCACCAGGGCGAGCTCACCCCAAGCAGCCTGCGCCGCTACGCGCGGGAGCTGGGCCTGGACGAGGAGCGCTTCGCCGGGGAGCTGCGCCGGCGCACCTACGCGGCGCGCGTGAGCGCCGACGTGGCGAGCGCGGACTCGAGCGGGGTCTCGGGGACGCCCTCGTTCTTCGTCAACGGGCGCCGCCACAACGGCGTCTACGACGAGGCGGCGCTCAGCGCGGCTGTGCGCGCGGCCCGAGCGCGCGTTGCGCCGCCGCGGCCGGCGCGGGTTTGAGGGACGTGCTCCTGACCCTCAGGGATCTGTCCGAGCGCGACGCCGGCGCCGGTTGCGCCCCGGCGCCGTCAGGCGCGCGAGCAGCTCGACCAGCTCCCGAGCACGCAACTCGATGGCGGCCCAATCCTGGTCGGCCTCGCTGATCTGATCGACGATCCACTCCGCGAGATCGGCGGCTCGGGTGGTTGTCTGTGCATCGCTCGTCACCGGTGGCTCCCAATCCAAACACACGTTCGCAGAGCCAACGACGATACGAGTCGCCAATGTCGGAACCGGCCTCCTACGGGGCCGCGTCAAGCCGCTGTGACAATGAAGTCACGCTCTTGTCACACATGCGTTGAGTCTGCCCACCCGAAACTCGATCTGCCATCGTGGGCGGGCCATCATGATGGCGCTCCTCGCTCATCCGCATCCGCCGCGTCCGTCGTGCTCCGCGGCGCGGCGTGCCCGCACGCTCGGACACCCGAGCGCCCCTACGGCGTCAATCGCACCGGCAGGGACTTGAGCTGGTTGATGAACACCGACTCCACGATCGTCGGCCTGCCCGCCGGCTCCATCGCCGGGAAGCGAGCGAGGGTCTCCTCGAACAGGGTGTTGAGCTCCAGGCGGGCCAGCGCGGTGCCCAGGCAGAAGTGACGACCGCCGGCGCCGAACGCCTGGTGCTCGGTGGTCCGGCGCACGTCGAAGCGGTCGGGGTCCTCGTGGCAGGTCTCGTCGCGGTTGGATGAGACGTACCACAGGACGACCTTCTCGCCCTGTTTGATCTCACGGCCGTTCAGCTCGGTGTCGCAGGTCGCGGTGCGGCGGAAGTGGGCGAACGCGGGGAACATCCGCAGTGACTCCTCGACCGCGCCGGGGATCAGGCTGGGATCTGACAGCACCAGCTCGCGCTGGTCGGGGTTCTGCATCAGCGCGCGCATGCCGCTGCAGTAGGTCGCCTTGGTGGAGTCGTTGCCGGCGGCGACGAGCAGGAAGAAGCCCATCACGATCTCGTGTTCCTCGAGCTTCTGTCCGTCCACTTCGGCATGGACCAGCACGCTGGTCAGATCGTCCGTCGGGCGCTCGCGGCGTTCGGCGATCAGCTTGCCGCAGCGCTCGAACATCTCCGCGACCCCCGCTTCGATTCCCGCCTCGACGCTTTCGTGCGGGTTCAGATCGGGGTCGCCGGCGCCGAGCATCATGTTCATCAGACGCGCCCAAGCCTCGTCGTCCTCGGGGGATACGCCCATGAAGCTGCCGATCACGCGCGAGACCACCGGCTGGGCGACATCGGCGACCAGGTCGCACGTCTCCTGTCCCTGCAGGCGGTCGAGCGCGTCCACCACGATCGCCCTGACCGCGTCTTCGTGGGCGGCGATCCGCTTCGGCGTGAATCCAGCCTGGAACAGGGCCTTGATGCGGTCATGCTTGGGCGGGTCCATGCCGATGAACATCGCCCGCGACAGCTCGATCGGGAAGCCGGTGGTGGCGGCGGTGATGCCCCCGAGCTCGGAGGAGTAGGTCTGCCAATCGCGGCTCACCGTGCGAACGTCCTCGGCTGTGGTCACCGACCAGTAGCCGGCCTCCTCGGGAAATTCGGCGATGCCCGAGGTCCAGTGCACGGGACACTCGTTGCGCAGGCGCGCGAACAGCTCGTTCGGCACGCCGTCCGCCCAGACCTCGCGCTCGGTGACGAGCACGTCCTCAAGGTCGCTGCCGCCTACCGCCGCCATCATGACCTCCAAGCTCGCTGTCGGGATGCCTGTCGATGTTACCGGCCCCAATGGTGCCCGTGGGTGGAACATTGCTCACAGCAGCGCCCGAGTCGGGCTTGCTTGGGTCGCATCCGCGCAGGCGAGTGCGGGCTCGACGGGAGTGGGCGCGGGGCGTCCGGCCCCGCACACAGGACGGGCGGTGTCGGCCTCAGAGCCCGCCGAAGCTCAGAGCCCGCCGAAGCGTTCGCCCCGCTCACCGGAGATGCCACGACGCAGGCGCTGGACGCGGCGCAGCTCCTGAACGTCCTCGTCCTGGGACGGTGGGGGCACGCCGCTGGCGTGATCGGTCGCGCCGAGCAACTCGGGCCGCAGACGCTGGCGCACCAGCTCGCCGGCGAGGAGATCCACGCGCTGGGCGCCCGCCCCGGGACGCGAGCTGACCACGCGTCGCAGATCCGTGCCGCCGAACAGCAGGCCGACGCCGTCGTCCACCGACCAGCCCCCGGGCAGCACGCCGTCGCGGACGGCCGCGAGCCATACGGGCAGGCGCTCGGGCTCCCCGTCGGCGTGGACGGTCAACGAGCCGGACAGCAGGCCGAGGCCCGCGAGCGGCTCGGGGACGCCGCTGGAGCGTGTGATGCCGCCTTGAAACCAGCACATCGCCCCGGCGGAGATCCCGGCGAGGACGATCCCGGCGCGCCAGGCGCAGATCAGCAGGCGGTCGAGGTCGTGGGCGCGCCAGATCGCCAGCAGGTTGCGCATCGAGCCACCGCCGACGTAGAGGATGTCCTGGGAGAGGACGATCTCCCGCAGCGGCCGGCGCGACTCGCTCAGGCGAAACAGCGACAGGTGCTCGGCGACGCAGACGCGGTCGGCGAAGCGCGTGTGGAACGCGCCGATCTGCGCGGTCGTGTCGCCGGAGGCAGTCGGCAGGAACAGGATGCGCGGCTCACGCGCCGATGCGGGTGCGAGCGAGAGGACGAAGTCATCGAGCAGGGGATTAGACGGCTCCATCGTGAACCCGCCGCCGCCCATCGCAAAGATGACTCGCCGCTCGGGAGGCGCTTCCGGCGGCAGGCTCACGCGACCGCCTCGACGGCCTCGAGCTCAGGCGTCCGCTGCACGAAGCCGAGCTGGTCGACCTCGAGCGGGACCTCCACGACCGCGTCTGCGGCGGGCTCGACGCGGTAGGCGCGGCCGTCCGGGCGCGAGCTGACGGCGCGCTCCAGCAGGGTGTCGCGGAAGTGCAGGGCGACCCCGTCCTCGGCGGCGAAGCCGGGGCGCATGCCCGCGGCGACGAAGCGGTGGTACTCGGCGCGGCGCTCGGGCTCGGCGTCGTAGTGGACGCAGTTGGAGTAGGGCAGCAGGCCGAGACCCCGCACCCGCCGGGGTGCGCCGTGGAAGGCGGACAGCGATTCGGCGAACCAGCACAGCGACCCCGCGGAGGGACCGCACAGCACGATGCCCCGCCGCCAGGCGCGGCGCAGGACGGAGTCCAGGCCATGCGCGCGCCAGGCGCCGAGCATCGATATGACGTTGCCGCCGCCGACATAGATCAGGTCCTGGGAGAGCAGGTGGGTGGCGAGGTCGTCCTCGACGCCGTCGACGCCCTGGTCGCGGCGGAACAGCGAGACGTGCGATGCGTCGCACAGGGCCGAGAAGCGGCGGTAGAAGCGCACCACGTAGTGGTCGGCGTCGCCGGAGGCGGTCGGCAGGAAGCAGACGCGCGGACGTGCGGAGCAGGTGAGCGAAAGGATGTAGTCGTCGAGCAGCGAGGAGTCTTTCTCCATCGAGAACCCGCCGCCGCCGAGGGCCACGATCTGAGGTGTCCGCCTGGGGTTTCGTCGGGGGGTTCGCATCGCTTCGGCGCGGATGGTCGGTGTATCGAGTCGGGCTATCCCATGCTGGTGTCGCAGCTTGCCCGAGCGAGCCCGGGGGCGGTATGGACCGGCGTCTGAGATCGGATGGGCACACGATGGACATGCGCCCATAAGGGCGTTGAGCAAATCATTAGGTTCGTCACACGGTGCTCCTACGACGGGCGGGGATGCTGCTCGGCATGAGCACACGCGAGCAGTCTTTTTTGGGGGAAACCCGTAAGCCCGGATCCTCTACAGCCCTGCTGGCGCCGGTTACCGCAGCAGTCGGCGCCGTCAGGCTGCAACTGGCGGCGTTGCTGACCCTGGCGGGCGGGCTGAACCTGTGGGCGTTGAGCCGCAACGGCTGGGCCAACGACTATTACAGCGCCGCGGTGCGCTCGATGAGCTCGAGCTGGCACGACTTCCTGTTCGGCGCGATGGACAGGGCGGGGGTGATGACGGTCGACAAGCCGCCGCTGGCGCTGTGGGTGCAGGCGCTGTCGGTGCGCGTGTTCGGGTATCACCCGCTGAGCGTGCTGGTGCCCCAGGCGCTGATGGGCATGGCGACCGTCGCGCTGGTGTATGACCTGGTCAGACGCCGGTTCGGGCGGCTCGGGGGGTTCGTGGCGGGGCTGGCGCTGGCGCTCACGCCGATCACGGTCGGCATCTCGCGGCACAACAACCCCGACGCGCTGCTGGTGCTGTGCTGTGTGGCGGCGCTGTGGTGCACGGTCCGGGCGCTGGAGGGCGGTCATACACGCTGGCTGGTGCTCGCGGGCGTGTGCGTCGGGCTCGGGTTCGAGACGAAGATGGGCGTCGCGCTGATGGTCGTGCCGGGGATCGTGGCGGCGTGGCTGTGGATCGCGCCGGCTGCGCGCGGGCGGCTGCATGCGCTGCGTCAACTGCTCGCGGGTGGGGCGGCGATGGCGCTCGTCGGCGGGGCGTGGCCGGCGCTGGTCGAACTGACCCCGGCCGCGGACCGGCCGTGGGTGTCGGGCACGAGTCACAACAGCGTGTGGGAACTGATCACCGAATACAACGGCGCCGGGCGCCTCGATGGGCAGACCGGCGGACCAGGCGGGGGGATGGGCGGCACGATGTTCGGTGGCACGCCCGGACCGCTGCGGTTGCTCAATGCGGCTCTCGGCGGACAGGCGGGGTGGCTGCTGGGGTTCGCGCTCGTGAGCGGTGTCGCGGTGCTCGTGGCGAGTCGGCTGCGGCGTGGCGATGCCCGCAGCGGCTGGCTGATCGCGGTCGGTGGCGCGTTTGCAGTGGTCGCGCTCGTGTTCAGCGAGGCTAAAGGCATATTTCATCCCTACTACGTCTCGCTGCTGGCGCCGTTCGCCGCGGCGCTGAGCGGAGCGGGCGTGGCGCAGCTGCGCGCGGGTGGACGGCCGGCGCGGGTCATGGCCCCGCTGGCTGTCGTTGCGGGCGTGGCGTGTGAGGTGGCGGTCCTGCACGAGTACCCCGGCCAGCTGCGCTGGCTCGTGCCGGTGCTGATCGTCGTGGGCGCCGGCGCGGCGGCTGCGCTGGTCGCGTTCGAGGATCGGGCGCTCAGGACGGTGGCGCTGAGCTGCGGCGTGGCGGCACTGCTGATCGGCCCTGGGATCTGGGCGCTGGACACGCTCGGGTATGCGACGAACGGGACGTTTCCCGCGGGCGGGCCGCAGTCGGCGCTGAGCGCCGGTGGCGGGCCTGGTGGAGGTGGCGGCGGGTTCGGCGCGCGTCCCTCGGGGACGGGTGGTGGAATTGGTGGCGTCCGGCTGTTTGGCGCCGGCGCCGGCGCCGGCGGCAGCGACAGCGGCGGCAGCAGCGGTTCTAACGCAGGGCCGCCGCAACCCCCGGGTGGCGGTACGGCTGGTCTTCCGGCGGGCGCCGGTGGCGCAGGCGCGGGTCCCATGCCCGGCGCGGGCGGTCCTCCCGGAGGCTTCTCGGGTGGCGGTGCGGGTCAGGGCTCGGGCGGCGGAGCGATCGGCGCGCCGCTGGGCAACAGCCGAACGATCACGCAGGCGCTCGCTTACGCCAAGCAGCACGGCGGCGGCACGGTGGCGGTATCAAGCCAATCCAGCGCGGCCTCGGAGATCGTCTCTCACGGCGCGGACGTGGCTGGGATCGGCGGGTTCTCGGGGCGTGAGTCGGACGTCAGCGTCGCGTGGTTGGCGGGCGAGATCGGCCGGGATCAGATCCGCTGGGTGCTGGCCGAAGGCAGCCAGGCGAGCGGGCCGCGGCTGGCCGGTGACACGCGGGAAGGGTCGCGCAAGGCGATCACCGCGGTGACCAAAGCGTGCGAGAAAGTGACGTTGTCCGCGGGCGCGACAGGTGGCGAAAGCGAAGCCGCCGGTGGGCAGGGCGGTGGCGAAAGCACGCTGTATGACTGCAGCGGGCGCGCGGCGGCGCTGCTGGGCACGCAACAATCCCGCGCGTGAGGATTCTGGTCGTAGACGACGATCGTGCCGTGCGCGAGGCGTTGCGCCGGGCGCTGACGCTGGCCTCCTATGAGGTGCAGCTGGCGCAGGATGGCGAGCAGGCGCTGGAGCTGGTCGTGCAGGCGGTCCCGGACGCTGTCGTGCTGGACGTGGGGATGCCGGGGATCGACGGGCTGGAGGTGTGCCGGCGGCTGCGGCGGCTGGGCAACCGGGTGCCGATCCTGATGCTGACCGCGCGAGACGCCGTCTCTGACCGCATCGACGGGCTGGACGTGGGCGCGGACGACTACATGGTCAAGCCGTTTGACGTCGGCGAGCTGAAGGCGCGCATCCGCGCGCTGCTGCGCCGGGCGGGGCCGCAGGATCCCGACACGCTGTCGTTCGCGGAGGTGAGGTTGGACAGCTCGAGGCACGGGGCGGAGGTCGGGGAGCAGTTCGTCGAGTTGACCAGAACGGAGTATCAGCTGCTGGAGCTGCTGATGCTGAACCCCAAGCGCGTGCTCGCGCACAGCCTCATCTACGACCGCGTGTGGGGGTATGACTTCGGCCCGGCATCGAACGCGCTGCGCGTGTATGTGGGGTATCTGCGGCGCAAGCTGGAGGACGCCGGTGCGCGCCAGCTGATCCATACGGTGCGGGGGGTGGGGTATGTGTTGCGCGAGCCGTCGTGACGGGAGCCTCCTCGAGCCATGACCCTGCGCACGCGAATCGCCGCGGTGGCGGGTGTGTCGGTCGCGCTGGCGGTGCTGGCGGCGGCGGTGGGGCTGTATGTCGCGGTCAGCTCGGACCTGCGCGGGGAAGTCGACAAGGGATTGCGTGCGCGTGCGCACGCGTTGATGGGACCGCTGCCGGGTGGGGCACAGGGCGGCGCGGAAGGCCCGGGGCCCGAAGGCCTGTTCGGGCAGGCGCCGCCGAGCCCGGGTGGACCGGGGCCGGGTGGTGGACCGGGGGGGCTGCCGAGCAGCGTCCAGCCGGCGCCGTTCGGGGGTGCGTCGGGGTACGTGCAGTTTGTGACGCCTGACGGCAGGGTGCAGGTGCCGGGCGGCCAGGGGTCCTCGCCCGCGACGATCGTCCCCAGCGCGCGGGACCGGGCGATCGCGGGAAGCGGGAGTGGGAGCGCGCTGAGCGATAGGACCGTGCACGGGACGAAGCTGCGGGTGCTCACGGAGGGGATCGGGGCAGCGCGCGGGGCGGTGATGGTGGCGCGGCCGCTGGGCGAGGTGGACAGCGAGCTGAGCCGGCTGCTGGCGATCCTCGCGATCGTGGGTGTGGCGGGAATCGCGCTGGCGGTGGCCTTGGGCGCGCTCGTCGCGCGGGTGGCGCTGGCGCCGGTGCGGCGGTTCACCGCGCGCACCGAGACGTTGACCGAGGAGAGCGCGCTGCGGGGGGCGAGCCTGGATCTGTCCAGACGGTTGGAGGTGGAGGGCCGCGACGAGCTGGGCCGGCTGGCGGACAGCTTCAACCGGACGCTCGACGCGCTGGAGCGCTCGGTCGGATCCCAGCGCCAGCTGGTGGCGGACGCAGGGCACGAGCTGCGTACGCCGATCGCCAGTCTGCGGGCGAACATCCAGGTGCTGGGCGAAGCGGAGCGCCTGCCGGCGGCCGAGCAGGAGAGCCTGCGCGCGGACATCGTGGCGGAGCTGGACGAGCTGACCGCGCTGGTCGCGGACGTGGTCGAGCTCGCGCGGGGCACGGTTTCCGCAGGTGGGGGGGCGGACGAGGTGCGTCTGGACGCGATCGTCGAAGTGGCGATCGAGAAGGCCAAGCGGCGCGGTGGGGCGCTGTTCGAGGCGAGGTTGGAGCCGACGGTCGTGACGGGGCAGGCGGAGCGGATCGACCGGGCCGTGTCCAACCTGCTGGAGAACGCGTGCAAGTGGAGTCCGGACGGCGGTGTCGTCGAGGTGCGGCTGCGCGACGGCCTGCTGAGCGTACGCGACCACGGGCCGGGGTTTGACGAGCGCGACCTGCCGCACGTGTTCGATCGGTTTTACCGGGCCGATCGGGCGCGCCAGCTGCCGGGCTCGGGCCTGGGCCTGGCGATCGTGCGCCAGGCCGCGGAAGCGTGCGGGGGCTACGCCGAGGCGGCCAACGCGCCGGGAGGCGGGGCGCTGCTGCGGGTCAGCTTCGGGCCGCGGGCGGGGTTTTCGACGGCGGGAGGATAATCACGACCGATGTCGGGTGAACGGCTCGCTGCGGGTGGGCGACCTCGTGTCTGGCGTCTGTATCAGGCGGCGAGGGGGTTGTTCCAGCGCACCTCGGTGAACCGCGCGAAGTCGGTGTCGGCCGAGCAGACTTCGAGGCCGTGCTCGATCGCGAGCGCTGCCAGCTGGGCGTCAGTGATGAGGTTGCCTCGCGTCTGGTGGTGCTTGATCAGGTCGCCCAGCACCTTTGCGTGGCGCGGGGTCGGCGCCGGTGTCCAGACGAGGTCATCGGCGAGCCAGTTTTCGACCTGTTGCCATGCCTCGGCAGGGGTAAGCGGGCGCTTGGCGGCTCCCTCGCGGGTGATGATTCGCACGAATGCTCCCAGCGACTGCCACGGGATGCCGATACGCTGGTCCCCGTTCAGCTGGTCGTTCAGCCAGCTGCTGGCCTTGACATGGAAAGGGCTCTCTTCGTCCACCGCGAACAGCAGCAGGTTCGCGTCGATGAGCATCAACGGTATTCCGGGCCCTCGAGCAGCTCCAGCACCTCGCCGATGTTCGTCACGTCGATCTTCAGGCCCACGGGGTAGGTCCGCTGCACGAACTTTTTGCGTGGCTCCTTGCTGGGCACCATACCCGCCCGCGCCAGCTCGTTCAGCGCCTCGCTCACGCCGATCGAGCGCTCGCGGCGCAGCCGATCGAGCTCGGCTGCCACGTCGTCGGCGAGGGTCACGGTCGTTCGCATGGGCTCAGTGTAGCATCGTGATGCGATTACTAGCGCATCGTGATGCGCTCGGCCTCTTTCAGGTCACGGACTGCTGGCGAGCATGACGTTTGCAGAGTGGACAGTGTTAACGGCGCCACGACGAGGAGAAAGTCTGAAGGATGCGGCCTGGGATCGCTACGTAGTCTCCCGCAGCAGGGCGCGGGCGGGTACTGACGCATGGTTGGTTGACGGCGGTGTAAGATGGGGTTTGCAATGGAAGATGCGTGGTCTAACGGAGGTCTGCTCTACATTGGGATAGCAGACCGTATTCGTCCAGTAAGAATTCTCGAATGACCGCAACTTTCGAGGGTGTGCAGGGTCAAGGGCCGGGTATGAGAACCCTGGCCGGCTATGGGAGGTAGATCAATGAGGTCCCACGTCCGTATCTCGCTCGTCGCGCTGATCCTGAGCGCGAGTGTCGCCGTCCTGGCGCCCGCCGTGGCGCAGGCCGCCGCAGAAGTGCCGGTGGTCGAAAAGCTTGTCGCGACCAACTGCAAGGTCTCGACTTGCGGCGAGGAAGACGTCGAAGGCCCCTTCTTCGAGCCGAAGGCCAATGTCACGGTCAAAGAAGCCGAAGAAGAAGGCTTCACACAGGCCGGCGGCCGCGTGCCGTTCGGCATCACCGACTTCAAGGTCCAGACCATCCCCGGCGGTAAATACTTGACCGGCACCGTGGTGCCGACGCTGCGAGTCACCCACATCCGCACGGACGTCGCGGCGGGGCTTGCGACCAACCCGTTCGCGGTCGAACGGTGCTCACCGGCGGAATTCGGCAAAGAACTGGTCCCCGGAACCGGATTCTTCACCGCGCCGGGAGCCGAATGCGCAAAAAGCAAGATCGGCAAAAACGATGCGACGGTGTACGGCGGCAACCCCGCAGAAAAAGGAGCGGGCGATATCCCGCTCTCCGGGATCGCCTACGACCTGGTACCCGGCGAAAGCGAAAAGATGGCCAATGGCGCCAGGCTCTCCTCACTGTATGGCGTGGCGCTCGAACTGCCGCTGGGCCTCACCGGGGCACTGCTCAAAAAAGGCTTCGAAGAAGCTGAAGCCAAAGGCGCCAAACCCGGCGTAGGCGGTTTCCCGTCGCTGGGCGAACAGAAATTCCTCGAGGAACAGCAGTACTTCGCTCACACGCTGATCAAAGGCAACGTCGAATGGGGCAAAGAAGCCAGAGGAACAAACGCAGGCGACTACCACGACTACTTCGAAATCGAAGTGTCGCCGGCGCTGCCGCTGATCCGCTCGCGCCTGACCTTCGAAGGCACCCTGGGCAAAGAAGACAAAACCGGGGAAGGCGACTTCATCACGAACGCGACGAGCTGTCCGGGCCACAACACGACGTCGCTGAAAGTCACGGACCTCGAAGGCAACGAAGCGCCTGCGAAGACGTTCACGACGCCGATCGGGCTGAGCGGCTGCGGGAGCCTGCTGTTCGAACCGAGCTTCGCGCTGATCTCCGGATCGACGCTCTCAGACCAGCCCAACGAAATCATGGCCGAAGCCTCCGAGCCGAACGAACCGACAGCCAACGCCCAGTCCCAGGTCAAGACGGCATCGGTCACCCTGCCCGAAGGCATGACGCTCAACCCCTCCGCGGCGCACGGGCTCGAAGCATGCACGGTCGCGCAGGCCAGGATCCACAGCGAAGCCTTCGGCGTGGAATGCCCGGTAGGCTCCGAACTCGGAACGGTCAGCCTCGACGTGCCGACGCTCCCCGCGGGCTCGCTGACCGGCAGCATGTACCTAGGCGGTCCCGTCACTGGTTCGGAAACAGGCCCGATCACGGGTCCCCCGTACATCGTCTACGTCGTCGCCAACTCGAAACAGTACGGCATCTCCGTCCGCCTCAAAGGTGAAGTCGTGCCCAATGCGGCGACCGGTCAAGTCACCACCATCCTCCAGGAAAACCCCGAACAGCCGTTCAGCAACCTGAAGCTCAACTTCAACCGGGGAGTGCTCACCTCGATCGCCAACCCGCTCGTGTGCGGGACGCCCACGGGCACGGCCAGCTTCGTGCCCGTGTCCGGTACGCCGGCCAAGAATGTCTCGTTCGGCGTCTCGGTCACCGGTTGTCCCTCGCCGCTGCCGTTCGCGCTGAGTCAAAGCACCCAGATCCAGCCTCCGGGCAACGGGGGTGAAAAAACGTCGTACACGCTCAACATCGAACGGGCCGACGGTCAGCAGTACCTGTCGCAGATCAAGACCACGCTGCCGGCCGGTCTCGTCGGGTTGCTGCCAACCGTGACGCAATGCGGTGAACCGCAGGCGAGCAAAGGCGAATGCCCGGCCGCCAGTCAGATCGGCGTGGTCGGAGTGACGGCCGGCGCGGGGCCGACACCGTTCGCGTTCTCCGGTTCCGTCTACCTGACCGGGCCCTACAACGGCGCGCCGTTCGGACTCTCGGTCGTGGTGCCCGCCGTCGCCGGGCCGTTCAACCTCGGCAACGTGGTCACCCGCGGCATGATCACGATCGATCCCGTCACGGCGCGCGTAACCGCGACGAGCACCCTGCCGACGATCGTCGGGGGTATTCCTCTGCGCATGAAGCGCCTCACTGTCAACATCAACAAGCAGGGGTTCCTGGTCAGCCCGACCAACTGCGGTCCGCTGGCGACCGAAACGACGTTGACTTCGACGTTCGGCGCGACGCAGAGCCTGTCCAGCCCGTTCCAGGTCGCGAACTGCAGCAAACTCGCGTTCAAGCCCAAGTTCGGGGCGGCGACCGGCGCCAAGACGTCCAAAGCCAACGGGGCGAGCCTCGAAACTACGCTCAACATGCCTGCCGGCGGCGCGAACGTCAAATCGGTGCTCGTGCAGTTGCCCAAGCAGCTGCCGTCGCGACTGACGACGCTGCAGAAAGCGTGCCCGGAAGCGACGTTCGCCGCGAATCCCTACAGCTGCCCGTCCGGCTCGTTCGTGGGCGGCGTCAGGGCCAACACCCCGACGCTCACGGCGAAACTGAAAGGACCGGCGATCCTGGTCTCCCACGGCGGGGAGGCGTTCCCGGACCTCGACCTGCTGCTCGAAGGTGAAGGTATTCGCGTGGTCCTGACCGGCAACACGCACATCAAGAACGCGATCACCACGACCAACTTCGCGACGACGCCGGATGTTCCCGTCTCGAGCATCACGGTGAACCTGCCGATTGGCGCGCATTCGGCGCTGACGGCCAACGGCAACCTGTGCGCGAACAAGCTCGTGATGCCGACGACGATCACCGGGCAGAACGGAGGCACGGTCAAACAGAACACGACGATCAAGGTCAACAACTGCCCCGTGCGGATCGTGGGGCACAAGATCGTCGGCAACACCGCCTACATCACCGTCCAGACGTACTCGGCCGGACGAATCAGCGGCTCGGGGGGCAATCTGGCGACCGTCTATCGCAACCTCAAGGGTGCGGAGAAGACGGCGTCACTGCACGTCCCGCTCTCGCGTGCGGGCCAGAGCAAGGGCCGCCCGCTGCGGGCCAAGGTGCGCGTCGGGTTTTTCCCGAAGAAGAAGGGCGCGCCGACGTCAGCCGCATTCGTGACCGTCACGTTCGGGTAAGGACGCCCAGCGGCGATCCCGGGGGCCGCGCAGCGCGGCCCCCGGGATGTATTTGCAGAGGCTGACGCGCGCAGCGCGGGCAGACGCGGCGATTTATCCGCGCCGGGCGGGCGGGGCGTGGAGTGGAGGGTTGCGCCCGAGCGATTCGACGACTAGAAGCGTGCGTAGTGGGTA
The DNA here is from genome assembly GCA_963749285.1 of uncultured Solirubrobacterales bacterium. Taxonomy (GTDB): domain Bacteria; phylum Actinomycetota; class Thermoleophilia; order Solirubrobacterales; family Solirubrobacteraceae; genus Palsa-744. Next base: position 1,183,989 of record CAVVMD010000003.1, read on the forward strand.
TAGGACCTCTGACGAATCCGGTGAGGAGAGGTAAAAGATGAGGTATCCCGCACGCATCGCATTGCTCATGGCGCTCGTTGGTGCTGCTGTGTCCGCGGGTGGGCTCGCGCCCACCGCCCAGGCGGCGTTTGGTGTCACGGAAAGCAACTTTGAAGCGGGGACCTGTGTCGTCGACTCGTGCACCTATGAAAGCATCAGGGCAAACCAGTCCGAAGCGTTTACGCAGGCTGCGGGCCATCCCCAGTGGGGTATCACGAAGCTCGAACTGAACCACAGCGGGAACAACGTCGAAGGAGCCGCGCTAAAGCGCCTCCGGGTGGACGTCCCGCCGGGCTTGGCGGCGAACCCCGAGGCTCTCGAAAAATGCTCTGAAAAACAGTTCAGGGAAAACGCCTGCCCGCCGGAATCGCAGGTCGGTACGACCGAACTAAACGCTGTCGCGGCTGAAACCCTGCTGCTCACCGGCCTGAAAGGCAAGGTGTACAACCTGGACCCGCCCCCCGGACTTCCCCTCGACTTCGGCATCAACGTCGAACCTGTCGGCGCTCTCACCGCGCCGGTCCAGCTTTTTCTGGAAGGCCATGTCGACTGGAGCGGCGACTATCACGAGTACTTCGAAATCAACAACGTGCCAGAAGAAGCCGAAGTCAAACTCCTGGTTGTTCCAGTGAAAGCAAAGCTCAAGGTACTGATGTCGAAACTGAACTTCAACGGTCGCGCCGGCGCCGGCAACTTCCTGACCCTGCCCAGCATGTGCTCGACCAGTACCACCTCGCACCTGGAAGTCGAATCCTACGCCGGGGAAGTCTCACGAACGACAACGCACACGCCCGTGGGCATCGAAGGCTGCGACAAGGTCCCGTTCAAACCCTCCGCGGAAGTCAAACCCGGCCCAGCGACATCGGAAAAGGCGTCCGACGAACCCGATGGCGCCACGACGGTGGTCAAGGTGCCGCAGAACGCCGGTGTAAACGAAATCAACACAGCCGACATCCGCGACGCGCACGTGACGATGCCCGAAGGGATGACGCTGAACCCGGCTGCAGCTCATGGCCTCGAAGCGTGTTCGGTCGCGCAGATCGGGATCGGCACGACGTACCCGGTCACCTGTCCGGCAGCCGCCAAGGTCGGGACCGTCACGATCGAAACTGACCTCCCGCCGGGATCGCTTACGGGTCCCGTCTATCTCGGCAGTCCCACTGGCGGTGCGATCACCGGTCCGCCGTACACGATCTACCTCGATGCCGAGAGCGGCCTCGGCGTGTCGGTCCGTCTCCAGGGCTCGGTCAACCCGAACCCGAGCACGGGCAGGCTGGAAGCCACGTTCACGAACAACCCGCAGCTGCCGTTCAGTGAACTTCGCCTGAGCGTCAACGAAGGTGCGCGGGCGCCCCTCGCCAACCCGCTCACATGCGGGACCGCACAGGTGGAATCGCTGTTCACGCCATACACCGGCGGTGCGCCGGCCCTGAGCTCGACCCCGTTCGCGGCCACGGGATGTCCGAACGCACTCCCGTTCTCGCTGACACAGAGCACGCAGAACACATCCCCCAACGCCGGCGCGTACACCTCCTATACGTTCAACCTCGCGCGCGCCGACGGACAGCAGTACCTCTCACAAGTCAAAACGGTCCTGCCCTCCGGCTTGGTCGGGGCGATCGGATCGGTCACGCTATGCGGCGCACCGCAGGCGCAGGCGGGGGCGTGTCCGTCCGCGAGTCAGATCGGCTCGGCGGCGGTAAACGTCGGAGCGGGCTCTGAACCGTACCCCTTCTCGGGCCCGGTCTACCTGACCGGCCCCTATGACGGCGCGCCCTACGGCCTCTCGATCCTGGTGAACGCGGTTGCCGGTCCGTTCGACCTCGGCACGGTTGTTACGCGCGTCGCCATCAACGTTGATCCGTACACCGGCCGTGTGATCGCTACCGGCACGCTGCCGACGATCGTCCAAGGCGTGCCGCTGCGGTTGAGAAACATCAGCGTGGCAGTCAATCGCGCCAATTTCCTGTTCAACCCGACCAACTGCGGCCCGTTGGCGAGCGAATCGACGCTGACCTCGACGTTCGGCGCGACGCAAAACCTGTCGAGCCCGTTCGGGGTGAGCAACTGCGGCGCGCTCGCGTTCAAGCCGGCGTTCAAAGTCTCGACCAACGCCAAGACCTCCAAAGCCGGCGGGGCGAGCCTGCAGGTCGACCTGACCCAACCGGCGCACGAGGCGAATATCAAATCCGTGTTCGTGCAACTGCCCAAGCAGCTGCCGTCGCGACTGACGACGCTGCAGAAAGCCTGCCCGGAAGCGACGTTCGCGGCCAACCCGGTCAACTGCCGCCCGCTGGGCGCGGAAGTCGGAGCCGCCACCGTGACCACACCGGTGCTGCCAGGTCAACTGAGAGGCTCCGCCTACCTCGTCTCCCACGGCGGTCAGGCGTTCCCCGACCTGGACCTCGTCCTCGAAGGCGATGGCGTGAAAGTGATCCTGACCGGGAACACAGACATCAAGCAAGGGATCACCACATCGACGTTCGCGACGGTCCCCGACGTACCGGTCTCGACCTTCGATCTGAGCCTGCCGGTCGGCCCGCACTCGGCGCTCACGGCCAACGGCAACCTGTGCACGACGAAGCTGATCATGCCCACCGTCATCACCGCGCAGAGCGGCGCGAAGCTCGAACAGAGCACGAGGATCTCGGTTGGCGGGTGCGGTGTCAGGATCCTCAGCCGGCGCGTGCGCGGGCACAAGCTCCTGCTCAGGGTCAGAACGCTCGTCGCCGGACTCGTCAGCGTCAAGGGCAAGGACCTGCGCACCGTCTCCCGGCGCCTGAGCAAGGCCGCGACAGTGACGCTGACGATCCCGCTCACGCGGGGCGGCCTGAAGGCCCTGCGCCGCCACCGGCGGTTGCAAGTCCGGGTCGGCGTCGCGTTCGTGCCAAAGCAGCGTGGCCTGGCGAGGTCGAGTGCATCGGCCGCGGTCACGTTCCGTCGTCGCTAGTCAGCTGGTCACGCTGGTCGCGTTTCGTCGCTGAAGAAGCGCTACATTCTCGGGAGTGGGCAATGTAGGTACGGATACCGGTAGGCCTGCGCACACCGACCCGTTGCTGGCCGGAGTGCGGCGCTTGACGTTGCTGGCCGACGGCGCCGGCGACTGCGAGGGGATCTTCAGAGGGCTCGCGCGCGAGCTGCTGCTCACGCCCGGGGCCGAGGAGGTGCACGTGCACCATCTCGTCAGACCCCCGGTCGCAGACGAGCTCGTCGACGTGTACCTCGCCGAGGCCGAGGGACGCTTGAGCTATCTGGCGCCGCGTGCTGAGCGCCCCGCCGGCGTCAGCTGGGTGGCGAGCACCAGGGGCAGCTGCCTCGCCGCGGATGCCCGCGAGCTGGCCGCGTCCCTGCCCCGGCTCGCGCAGACCGGCGGGGCTGGTTGCGCGCTGCTGCTGCCGCTCGCCGTAGGAGGCGAGGTCGAGGCGGTCGTGGTGCTCGTGCGCCGACAGCTCGCCGAGGCATATACCGAACGCTCGATCGAGCTCGCGAGCACGCTCGCCGATCAGGCCGCCACCGCGCTCGCGCTCGTGCGGGCACGCGCGGAGGCAGGCACCGACACGGTCACGGGCTGCATGAACCACCGCGCGATGCGCCGGCGCCTGCACGAGGAGATCGGGCGGGCGATGCGCACCCACAGCCCGCTGTCCTGCCTGCTGCTCGACCTCGACAACTTCAAGCTCGTCAACGACCGCCACGGCCACCAGGCCGGAGACAGGGTCCTGCGTGAAGTCGGACAGGCGCTCGTCGGCGAGTTTCGCGCGTTCGACCGCGTCGCCCGCTACGGCGGCGACGAGTTCGTGGCGATCCTGCCCAATGCCGATCTGCGGAGCGCCGCGGCCGCCGCCGCGCGCGCGCTGGCACGCCTGCAGGCGTTGTCCTCACGCGAGTCCACCCCCGAGCTGGGCGCCTCGATCGGGGTCGCGCAATGGCAGACGCCGATGGGAACCGACGCGCTGTTGCAGGCGTGTGATGTCGCGCTGCTGCGCTCCAAGCGTCAGGGCAAGGGGCGGGTCACGCGCGCCTCTGCGCCCACACCTTGATACGCGCCGCAGCCGCCGGGCGCCGCTGCCGCAGGTTTCACAATCCACACGCCGATCCGTGGCAATTACGCTCGCATTGATCCACCGGGCGCCCGGCTGCGAATAGAGCAGTGAACACTCCAGGGGTCGGTGGTAAGGACCTTGGAGAGGTATAGCCGGGTCGGAGCGGCCACTCGCCATCCGTGTCCCGGGAGTCGGTCTACCGGAGGTTTTGAAAAATGCCAGTTGACTCTGGAAGGGATAGCTGTGAGTTGCGGCGGACTGACGCGGATTCACCTGCGCCGGCTCCTACCGATCTCGTAAATGAGCAGGAAGCAGTCCCGCAGCCGGCCGGCATCGTGAAGCGGTTGGTGCGCGATGACTCCGATCGCAAGCGCTTTCTGAAGATGGTCGGCGCCGGTGGCGCCGCCAGCTTCGGTGCGTTCGTGCTCGCCGCGTGCGGCAGCAGCAAATCGAACTCCACCGCGTCGACTGCCGCGCCCTCGACTGCGGCAACCACCGCGTCCTCGGGCAGTTCCGGCGACATCGGCATTCTCAACTATGCCTTGACACTCGAGTACCTGGAGACCGAGTTCTACGAAAAGGTGCTCGCCGCACATCTGTTCAGCGGCAAGGTCGGCAGTCTGCTGGCTGACTTCTCCAGCCAGGAGCAGTCACACGTGACGGCGCTGAAAGCAGCGGTCATGAGTCTTGGTGGAACTCCGGCGGCAAAGCCCGAAGGCAAGTTCCCGGTCACCTCCGCCACCCAGGTCGCCAACCTCGCCTACACGGTCGAGAACCTTGGGGCGGCGGCCTACCTGGGGCAGGCGGCCAAGATCCAGAGCGCAGAGGTGCTTGCGTCGGCGCTTGCGATTCACACCGTCGAGGCGCGCCACGCGGCGACGTTCGGCACGCTCGTCAACAAGCCGGTCACGCCCAACGGCGCGTTTGGCAAGCCCGCGGAAATGTCAACTGTCCTGGCTGCGGTCAAACCATTCCTGGCCTAGGGCGGCATGGAGAAAGGAGCTTTCATTATGTCTGACACACAGCTGACAAATCTCGAGCCGCTTGCGAATCCTCAGTCCGAGCTAGCGGCGATCGAGGTGCACGGCATGAATCGTGCCAGCTTCATCCTGCGCGGCGCGCTGGCGGCCGGCGCGGTGTATGGGACTTCGGCGGTCGCGCCGTTCGTCTCGCGTGCGTTTGCAGAAACGTCTGCCAGTGGAGGCAGCTCCGCCACGAGCAGCGACGCGGAAATTCTCAACTTCGCGCTCACGCTCGAGTATCTAGAGACCGCGTTCTACAAGGTCAAGGGAGCCGAAATCGGCCTGTCCGGCCAGGCGAAGGCCTACGCCAGGCAGTTCGGCGATGAGGAGGCCGCGCACGTCGCGGCGCTCACCGCGGCGATCAAGGCACTCGGCGGCACTCCTGTGAAGAAACCCACGTTCGTGTTCCCGGCCGCCAACCAGGCCTCGTTCCTGGCGCTCGCCTCGGTGCTCGAGAACACGGGAGTCGGCGCCTACAACGGCGCGGCGCCCTCGCTGAAGAGCAAGCAGGTGCTGGCCGAGGCCGGCGGGATCGTGCAGGTCGAGGCACGCCACGCCGCCGCCATCGACCTGCTGATCGGCAAGAGCCCAACCCCCAACGAAGGTTTCGATAAGCCCCTCACCAAGTCGCAGGTGCTCGCGGCGGCGGGGCCGCTGATCAAGCAGTAACCCAAGCTCACGGCGCCGCTGGGACCGGCGCCGCACACCCGTAGCGGATCCGCTGCGCGATTCCCTCCCCAGGGGAACGATACGACGACCCCGGAACGACTCCGGGGTCGTCGTTTGCCGTCTGCGAGACTGCGGGTAGACCCTACGTAGATCTGCCCGGGAGACGCATATGTCGGACAACAGCTTTGGCGCGATGGACACCCTCGATGTCGGTGGGCGCGAGTACGAGATCTTCCGCCTCGACGCCCTGCAGCAGCGCTATGACGTGGCGCGGCTGCCGTTCTCGCTGAAGGTGCTGCTCGAGAATCTGCTGCGCACGGAGGGCACTAACGGCTCGGTCAGTCAGGCCGACATCGAGGCGCTCGCGAGCTGGGACGCCTCGGCCCAGCCGAGCATCGAGATCGCGTTCACGCCCGCGCGGGTGCTGATGCAGGACTTCACCGGCGTGCCCGCGGTCGTGGACCTCGCCGCGATGCGCGACGCGATCGCCGAGATGGGAGGCGACGCTGCAAAGATCAACCCGCTCGTGCCGGCGGAGCTCGTGATCGACCACTCGGTGCAGGTCGACGCGTTCGGCACGCGCGACGCGTTTCGCGTCAACGCCGAGCGCGAGTTCGAGCGCAACCAGGAGCGCTACGCGTTCCTACGCTGGGGACAGGGCGCGTTCGACGATTTCGCGGTCGTGCCGCCGGACACCGGCATCGTGCATCAGGTCAACCTCGAGTACCTCGCGCGCGTCGTATTCCCGAACGAACGATCCGGATCTCAGCTGCCTCAGGCCTACCCCGACACGCTCGTCGGGACCGACTCGCACACGACGATGATCAACGGCCTGGGCGTGCTCGGCTGGGGCGTGGGCGGGATCGAGGCGGAGGCGGCGATGCTGGGCCAGCCGATGTCGATGCTGATCCCTCAGGTGCTGGGCTTTCGCCTGCACGGCGAGCTGCCCGAGGGCGCGACCGCGACCGACCTCGTGCTGACCGTCACCGAGATGCTGCGCGAGCGCGGGGTGGTGGGAAAGTTCGTCGAGTTCTACGGCGCCGGCCTCACCGGCCTGCCGATCGCCGACCGGGCGACGATCGGCAACATGTCGCCCGAGTTCGGATCGACGTGCGCGATCTTTCCGATCGACGCGGAGACCATCGACTACCTGCATCTCTCCGGACGTCCGTCCGAGCAGATCGCGCTCGTCGAGGCCTACGCCCGCGAGCAGGGCCTGTGGCACGACGAGGACTCCGAGAAGCCGACGTTCTCGGATGAGATCGAGCTGGACCTGAGCACGGTGCAACCAAGCCTCGCGGGTCCCAAGCGCCCGCAGGATCGCGTCGCGTTGAGCGAAGCTCAGAGCATGTTCAGGCGGGCGCTGTGCGACTACGTGCCCAGCGACGGCGACCAGGCCGACGCCCAGGACGAGGCGATCGCCGAGTCCTACCCGGCCTCCGACCCACCGGCAAACGGGGCGCCCGGACATGAGATCCCGCTCGAGACGGCCCAGCCCCAGCTCCCCACGGGCACGACCGCGACGACGCTGCGCCCCCACAACGGCACCGCGACGAAGGTCACGAGCGACGATGGTGAGAGCTTCGAGCTCGACCACGGACACGTGGTGATCGCGGCGATCACGAGTTGCACGAACACGTCGAACCCGTCGGTGATGATCGGCGCCGGCATCCTCGCGCGCAACGCGCTGGCGCGCGGACTGAGGAGCAAGCCGTGGGTCAAGACCTCGCTCGCGCCGGGGTCGAAGGTCGTGACCGAATACCTCGACCGCGCCGGCCTCACCGAGCCCCTGGAGCAGCTCGGGTTCAACCTCGTCGGCTATGGCTGCACCACCTGCATCGGCAACTCCGGCCCGCTCGCGCCGGAGATCTCAGAGGCCGTCGGCGAGGCCGATCTGGCGGTCGTCTCGGTGCTGTCGGGCAACCGCAACTTCGAGGGCCGCATCAACCCCGACGTGAAGATGAACTACCTCGCCTCGCCGCCGCTGTGCGTCGCCTATGCGCTCGCCGGCACGATGGACGTCGACATCGTGGGCGAGCCGCTCGGCCAGGACGAGCAGGGCGAGGACGTCTATCTGCGCGACATCTGGCCGTCCGAGCAGGAGATCGCCAAGACGATCGGCGAGGCCGTCCATTCAGACATGTTCCGCACCAGCTACGGCGAAGTGTTCGCGGGCGATGAGCGCTGGAACGGGCTGGAGGTGCCTTCGGGCGAGCGGTTCGCGTGGGACGAGCAGTCGACCTACGTGCGCCTGCCGCCGTACTTCCAGGACATGCCCCCCGCGCCCGAGCCGGTCGCAGACGTGGAGGGCGCGCGCGTGCTCGCGCTGCTCGGCGACAGCGTCACGACCGACCACATCTCTCCGGCGGGCGCGATCAAGCGCGACGGGCCCGCGGGCGCCTATCTGCAGGAGCTCGGCGTCGCGCCGCGCGACTTCAACTCCTACGGCTCGCGTCGCGGCAATCACGAGGTGATGATGCGCGGGACGTTCGCCAACATCCGTCTGCGCAACCAGCTTGGATCGGGTCCCGCCCTCCCCGAGGGCGGGGTGACTCGTTATCTGGGGCCACCCTCCCCGCGGCCGGATGACTCGACGGGCGGTCTCGGGGAGGGATCGGTCGCGGTCGCGGAGATGTCGATCTACGACGCGGCCATGCGCTACGCGAGCGAGGACGTGCCCCTGCTCGTCCTCGCCGGCCGTGAGTACGGCTCGGGCTCCTCGCGCGACTGGGCCGCCAAGGGCACGAAGCTGCTGGGCGTGCGCGCTGTGATCGCGCAGTCGTTTGAGCGCATCCACCGCTCCAACCTCGTGGGGATGGGCGTGCTGCCGCTGCAGTTCCCCGATGGCGATGACGCACAGTCGCTGGGGCTCAGCGGCGAGGAGGTGTTCGCGATCGAGGGCCTGGCCGAGGCGATGAACGGCGGTGGCGCGCCACCACGCGAGGTCCAGGTCACCGCGCAGCCCGCGTCCGGCGAGCCGATCCGGTTTGCCGCGCGCGTGCGCATCGACACTCCGCGCGAGGCCGACTACTACCGGCACGGAGGTATCCTCCAGTACGTGCTCCGCGCGCTCCTCGCGTCGCCGGCGTCGGACTCGACCTTGTCGAGATCGACTACGCCGGAGGCGTCCGCATGAGCGATCCGGCCGAGGAGGGCGCGACGGGGAAGAACGAGACCGACGAGGGCTCCGTCCCCGAGCTGCTGCTCGACCTGCTCGCCGCGCACGGCCCCTCCGGCTACGAGACCGATCCCGCGGCTGTATGGCTGGGAGCGGCGGAGGACTTCGCGACGACGAGCACGGACGTGATGGGCACGCCGCTTGCGCTTGTGTCCCCCAAGCACGGTTTTGACAGCTCGCCCAAGCGCCTGCTCGTGATGGGCCACATCGACGAGATCGGCATGATCGTCACCCACATCGACGACGACGGCTATCTGTGGTTCGCGCCGGTCGGCGGCTGGGACCCGCAGATCCTCGTCGGGCAGCGCGTCGCGCTGGCCACGCGCGATGGGGTCCTCAGAGGCGTCGTCGGCAAGAAGCCGATTCACCTGCTGCGCGACGAGGACCGTAAAAAGGTCGCCGAGATCCGTGAGCTGCACATCGACATCGGCGCGCCCGACGGCGAGCAGGCGCGCGAGCGCGTGCGCATCGGCGACGTCGCGGTGATCGACGCCGACCCTGTGCAGCTGCTCGGTGGCCGGCTGGTGTCACGCGCGCTGGACAATCGCATCGGCTCGTTCGTCGCGCTGGAGGCAGCCCGTTTGGTGGCTGAGGCAGGCGGTGGCGAGTGGGAGCTCGCCGCCGTGGCGGTCGCCCAGGAGGAGATCACGTTCGGCGGCTCGCGCACGAGCACGTTCGCGCTGGCGCCCGACGCGGCGATCGTGATCGACGTCACGCACGCCACCGACGCGCCGGGCGTCGAGGTCAAGGAGCTGGGCGTCCACAAGCTCGGCTCGGGCCCGGTGATCACCCGCGGCTCGACCATTCACCCGCAGCTGTTCGAGCTGCTCTACGACACCGCCACCGAGGAGCAGATCCCGTTCACGGTCGAGGCCTCCGCGCGGGCCACCGGCACCGACGCCGACGCGGTCCACCTCACGCGCGCGGGGGTGCCCACGACGCTGGTCTCGATTCCGCTGCGCTACATGCACTCCCCCGTCGAGCTCGTCCAACTCGACGACGTTCACGCCGCCGCCCGCCTGATCGCCGCCCTCGCTCTGCGGCTGGACGGCAATCAGGCGTTTATGCGCTAGCCCGGATGGGGGGCCTAGGGTGCTCTAGGCGCTGCTGAGTTCGGTGAACTCTGCTGCCTCGTACGCCGCGCCGGGTGTGCCGCCCAGCGCCAGCAGGCGCAGCCCCTCGGGACCGGAGTAGATCTTGCGCTTCGTGGCCGGCCCGACGCGCACGATCACGTCGGGATTGAGCGGGATGCGCTCGCCTTCGACATCGATCTCGCCCGAGCCACGCATGACCGAGTAGACCTCCTCCTGACCATCGGACTCGTGGTCGTGTTCGGGGTAGTCCTTGTAGTCGGGTGGCAGGTCGACCACCTGCATGCCGAATGACGCCACGCCGAGTTCGGCGCGGGCCTTCTTCAGGCCGCCACCGAAGGCGCCCTCCATCTCATTGATTTGCTTCGCGGTGTAGTCGCTCATGTCGCGCATCCTACTCTCCGCGCGCGGTTGTCGAGGCTCGTGACGCAAACTCTTAACGTGTGTGCTGTATTCGGATCGCGCCTGCGCCTCGTGAGGACCCTACCCGCGCACGAGCCGCTTGTACGTGAGCCGGTGCGGGCGGTCCGCGGCCGCGCCCAGCCGCTCGCGACGGTGCTCCTCATACGCGTCGAAGTTGCCCTGAAACCACACCACCTGCGAGTCGCCCTCGAACGCGAGCACGTGCGTGGCCACGCGATCCAGGAACCAGCGGTCGTGGGAGATGATCACCGCGCAGCCCGGGAACCCCAGCAGCGCCTCCTCCAGCGCGCGCAGCGTGTCCACGTCCAGGTCGTTCGTGGGCTCGTCCAGCAGCAGCAGGTTGCCACCGGTGCGCAGCAGCTTGGCCAGGTGCACGCGGTTGCGCTCGCCGCCTGAGAGCTTGCCGATCTTGGTCTGCTGGTCGGTCCCCTTGAAGTTGAACCCGGCGGTGTACTGGCGCGAGTTGACCACCCGTTCGCCGACCTTCAGCTGGTCCAGGCCCTCGGAGATCTCCTCCCACACGCTCTTATTCGGGTCCAGCGCGTCGCGCGACTGATCGACATACGCGAGCTGCACGCTCTCGCCGAGCTCCAGCGTCCCCGAGTCGGGGGACTCCTCGCCGGTGATCATCCGAAACAGCGTCGTCTTGCCTGCGCCGTTGGCGCCGATCACCCCCACGATGCCCGCCCGCGGCAGCTCGAATGTCAGGTCCTCGATCAGCAGGCGCTCGCCGAACCCCTTGCGCAGCTCACGGGCGCTCAGCACTTTCTCGCCCAGCCGCGGCCCCGGCGGGATGTGGATCTGGACGTCCTCCAGCTTGACGGCGCGCTCCTCCGCGACCAGCTGCTCGTAGCGGGCCAGGCGCGCCTTGGACTTCGTCCGTTTGCCCTTCGGGTTGGTGCGCACCCACTCGAGCTCGGCCGCGATCGTGCGCTGCCGGCCCTTCTCCGTGCGCTCTTCCTGCGCGAGTCGCGTCTGCTTCTGCTCGAGCCAGCTGGAGTAGTTGCCCTCGTAGGGAATCCCCTTGCCACGATCGAGCTCGAGGATCCAGCCCGCGACGTTGTCCAGGAAATACCTGTCGTGCGTGACGGCCACGACAGCCCCCGAATACTCGGCCAGGTGCTGCTCCAGCCACGCGACCGACTCCGCGTCGAGATGGTTCGTGGGCTCGTCCAGCAGCAGCAGGTTCGGCGCTGCGAGCAGCAACCGGCACAGCGCCACGCGCCGGCGCTCGCCCCCGGACAGGGTGCCGACCTGCGCGTCGGGCGGGGGCAGCCGCAGCGCGTCCATCGCATACTCGAGCTTCGTATCGAGGTTCCAGGCGTCGGCGGCGTCGATTCGCGCCTGGATCTCGCCGAACTCCTCGGCCGTCTCCTCGGAGTAGTTGGCCGCGAGCTCGTTGAACCGGTCCAGCAGCGCCTTCGTCTCGGCGACGCCCTCCTCGACGTTGCCCTTCACATCCTTGCTCTCATCCAGCCGCGGCTCCTGCGCGAGCATGCCCACGCTCGCCCCCGGCGCGAGCGCCGCCTCTCCGCGGTACTCCTCGTCCAGGCCCGCCATGATCGTCAGCAGCGTCGACTTGCCCGAGCCGTTGTAGCCGAGCACTCCGATCTTTGCGCCCGGATAGAACGCGAGCGTCAAGTTGTCGAGCACCGTCTTATCGGGCGGGTGCAGCTTCGACAGGCGGTGCATCGTGTAGACGTACTGAGCCGACATCGGCTCGCAGGATAGGGGTTGCTCGGGCGGCGGTCCGTCCCGGGTGGGTAGGGGTGCTCGGTTGGGTGGCGGGCCGCTGGCGCGGATGAACACCTATTCGGATGGACGGCTCACGCGCGCGCGCACGTACGCGCATGTGGCCTCTGTTTATTGCGAACGATGATGCTCGGGTCTCGAGCGCACACGCGGTCGCTACCGTTGGGGGGTCATGCCGACCACCGTGCTCGATGTCGAGCAGCATCTGCTCCTGCTGGAGCTCGACCCGCCGTTCGACAAGCGCGACGTCCAGCTCGCGCGGCGCCGCATGGCCAAGCGCTGGCACCCCGATATCGCTCCCGCCGGTCGCCAGTTCGAGCACGAGCGTCATCTGAAGGCGATCAACGAGGCCGCCGACCAGCTCGAGCGCCTGGCGGAGGGCTCGCGTGGGGGACGCGTCTCGGCCAACGCCGTGAAGGTCAGTGCCGCGGCGGCGCGCCGCGAGCGCGAGGAGGCGGGCCGGCGCGCGTACGAGGCCGAGCAGCGTGCGCGCGCGGCGGCCAAGGATCGCGCCGAAAACGACCCGTTCGGCAGCCGCGTCCCCGACCACTCGGTCGTGCACCGCTACGCCCGCTGTGAGTCCTATCCGGAGTGGGGCGTGGGGACCGTCGCGGGCATCTACTTCTCCTCCGATCCTGTCGGCGCCGGGGAGGAGGTCCAGCAGTGGGCGCGCGTCAAGTTCAGCCACGGCATCCGCACCGTGCCCGCCGGCAGCATGAAATTCGTAGACTTCTCCACTCCCGACCCCGCCGAGGAGCGCGTCGAGCGCTTCATGCTCGCCGCCCAGCGGGCGATGGCCGAAGGCGAGTATGAGTTGGCCGCCCAGCGCCTGATCTACGCGCGCGACGCCGAACCGCGCAACGTCGCCGTGCTGCGCCTGATGACGCTCGCCTTCTGGCAGGCCGGCAACCTCGAGGCCGCCGCCCGCTCGGTGCGCGACTGGGCCCGGGTGGATGGCGCCCGTCCCGCGGCGCATCGGTTCGCCGCGCGCATCTACGAGGACATCGGCGCGATCGACCTCGCCGAGGAGGCCGCCGAGCGGGCCGTCGACCGCGGGCCTTCGGATGCGGAGGCCTGGGAGCGCCTCGGACGCCTGCGCCTGCAGCTGCTCGACCGCGAGGGCTCGCTGCGGGCGCTGCGGCGCGCCGCCGAGCTCGGCGGCGGCGGTGAGGCCGTCCGGGAGCTGATCGAGCAGGCGCTGGCGCTGGAGCCGCGCAGCGCGGTTTCAGCGGCCTGAGTCGATGATGTTGTTCCGGTAGGCGCATGCTGGCCGAAACGGGGACTCGCGCCGAAGGCGCGTGTCTCCCGGCTTCTGTCGGCGAACCCGTACATGTACGGGTTCGTGACCAGGCCGCATGCGGCCTGGTCGACTGAGCCGCATGCGGCTCAGTCCCCTGAACGGCTCCTACAGGATGTTCACCGCGCGCGAGACGATCAGGCCGATCGTCACCAGCGATACCATCGACTGCAGGCCCATCACGCTCTTGGCCATCGGGCTCAGCGGCATCGTGTCCGTCGGTGAGAACGCTGTTGCGTTCGTCAGCGACACATACAGGTAGTCGATGAACCCCGGCCGCCACGCGCGCGGCTCGATGCGATCGTCTGACATCTGCGGGAACAGCAGGTCCGGCGGCCCGTCGTGTCCGGCCGCGCGCACACCCGGTCCGCCGCGGTCGAGCTCCCAGTACCACAGGGCGAATATCAGGAAGTTCGTCAACCAGATCAGCACGCCCGAGCCGATCAGCTCGCGTCCGCTGGAGACCTCGTGGTGCAGCAGGTAGTGGGTCAGCGCCGCCAGCGAGTACACGTTCGCGGCGCTCACGATGGCCGTCAACCCCAGCGCCACCCTGCGTCTGCGCCTGTGCTCGTGTTCGAGCTGTCGTGGCGTCGCCACGAACATCCCCACCAGCAGCGCTCCCTCCAACGCAGGCACGAGCCATGTCGGGCCGACTGTCAGGCGCTTGGGCAGCGCCAGCTGCAGGCAGATCGCGATGAGCACCGTCAGCTGCGCCGGCCACGGGGATTCGCCTACGCCCGGTGGTGGATAGGGGCGGCCGGGCTGCGTGAAGGACGCTCGAGGATCCTGAGCCACGCGACCGTAGGCTACGGCCCGATTCGGCGGTACCCTGGACTTGATCGGATATGACCGGCGGCGCGTAACACACCCTATGGGCATCGACAACCCCATCCACCTGATCTTCCTGGCCGGGGTGGCCTTGCTCGTGCTCGGTCCCAAGCGTCTGCCCGAAGTAGCGCGTTCGCTGGGCAAAGGCATCCGCGAGTTCCGCGACGCGATGAGCGATGGGTCCGCCGGCGGCTTCATGCACGCTCACGAGGACGGCGCTCCCACCAGCGCCGCCGCGCTGGCATCCCCGCCCCCCGATGCCGAAGTCGTTGCCGACGGCGGCTCCGGCTTGGTTCAGCCCGCTCCTCCCGAGGGCGTTGCGGGCGGCGATGTGGCTCCCGGCGCCGGGATCGAGGACGCCGCCGTGGTGGATGACACGCCCGCGCAGGTCGATCCGGGCGAGTCTGTACGTTCGGGCGATGCGCCTGATCGTCGCCCGCTGTGAGGTCTCCTACATCGGCCGCACCACCACCGTTCTGCCGGAGGCCGTCCGCCTGTTGATGCTCAAGGCCGACGGCACGTTCATGGTCTGGGCCGACGGCGGCAGCCCGAATGTCCGGCCGCTGAACTGGATGACCCCGCCGACCGTTCTCGAAGAGGAGCGTAGTGGCGCCGGGGGCGATCCCGACGACGACGATGTCGACGGCGACGGCGGAGGCGGTGCGCTGGAACGCCTGGTCGTGCGCAAGCACCGCGCCGACGAGCGCCTGGAGATCTCAGTCTCCGAGGTGCTCGCCGACATCGACCACCCGGTCGACGACGTCGCGTCGCTCGAGAAGGAGGGCCTCGAGCGGGAACTGCAGGAGCTGCTCGCGGATGCTCCCCACTGGTGCGGCGAGGGCTTCCGGTTGGTGCGCCGCGAGTGGCCGACCGACATCGGTCCCGTCGATCTGATGTGCCGGGACACCGAGGACGAATGGGTCGCCGTGGAGATCAAGCGCATCGCCACGATGGAGGCCGTCCAGCAGCTCACCCGCTACCTGGAGCGCATCCGCCTGGATCCCGCGCTCGCCTCCTGCCGCGGCGTGCTCGTCGCCAAGTGGATCAAGCCCCAGGCGCGCGTGCTCGCCACCGCGCGTGGCATCGACTGTGTCGAGGTCGACATCGAGGTCCTGCGCGGCAACCGCGAGCCAGAGCTGACGCTGTTTGCTGCGTGTCATGAGTGAGACGCAATGGGCAAACGCGTAGGATGCGCCGATGAGTGATTCCGAGGCAGTACTGACCGAGCGGCGTGGCTCGACGCTCCTGATCACGATCGACCGGCCGGAGGTCCGCAACGCCGTCAACGCCGCCGTCGCCGAGGGCATCGCGGGCGCGCTGGACGAGCTCGACGGCGACGACTCCCTGTCGGTCGGCGTGCTGACCGGCGCGGGGGGGTTCTTCTGCGCGGGCATGGACCTCGGCGCGTTCGTGCGCGGCGAGTCGCCCTGGTTTGGCGACCGCGGGTTCGCGGGCATCGCCCAGCGCGCGTCGGTCAAGCCGCTGATCGCCGCGATCGAGGGGTTCGCCGTCGCCGGCGGTATGGAGATCGCGCTCGCCTGCGATCTGATCGTCGCGGCGCGTGGCGCCAAGCTCGGCATCCCCGAGGCCAAGCGCTCGCTCGTCGCCGCTGGTGGCGCGCTGCTGCGCCTGCCCCGGCGCATGCCCTACCACGTGGTCATGGAGCTGGCCCTCACCGGCGACCCCCTGCCCGCCGAGCGCTTCCACGACTACGGCGTGGTCAATCGCCTCGCTGAGCCCGGCTCCGCCGTCGATGTGGCCATCGAGCTGGCGGGCGCCATCTCGCGCAACGGGCCGCTTGCGGTGGCTGCCTCCAAGCGCATCCTGCAGGAGCAGTTCGATTGGTCGACCGCGGAGATGTTCGAGCGTCAGGGCGCGATCTCCGGGCCGGTGTTCGCGTCTGAGGATGCCAAAGAGGGCGCCGCCGCCTTCAAGGACAAGCGCGACCCCGTGTGGCGCGGCCGCTAGGCGGCCGTATACGCGGCGCGAGGCTGTGTCCTCGCTCACTCGTGTGCCGAGCACACCACGTTCGCTGCGTCTGTGCCTCACTTGGTCTACGGCCGCCTAGCCTAGTCGTCAGTAGCCGCGCTT
This sequence comes from uncultured Solirubrobacterales bacterium, assembly GCA_963749285.1. Taxonomy (GTDB): domain Bacteria; phylum Actinomycetota; class Thermoleophilia; order Solirubrobacterales; family Solirubrobacteraceae; genus Palsa-744. Next base: position 1,200,422 of record CAVVMD010000003.1, read on the forward strand.
CTTGCGTTTACGCTGAGCCAGAATCATCCGCAATCTCCGCCACAGCGCCACCATCAGCGATCGACCTGGGACCGTCTCGGGCTTGCCGGTCGAGACATCTGCCTATGGTAACCACTCCCGAGCCAAGCAGGTCCGGAACTTCATCCCGGCCGTCCCGCGGAGCGGATTTTACGGCCGGGATGAAGTCGGATCCTGCTAGCGCTGCCCCGGCGTCTTGCGCGGGTACTGGGAAATCGGCACGCCCGGGTCGATCGCGGTCGTCACGATCCGGCTCTGTTCGGCGATGTGCGCGGCCGGATAGCCCTCGCCCGGGCTGGCGCGCTCGGGGCGGCCGATGTAGCCGAATCCCATCTGCTCAGGCATGATCTGCATCAGGCGCGGGAACATGTGCGCGCGCGGACCCATGTTACGCGGCTCCTCCTGTACCCAAACGACCTCTTTCAGGTTCGGATAGCGCCCCATCAGCTCCAGGATCTGCCCCTCCGGGAACGGATACAGCAGCTCCACGCGCCCGACCGCCAGCCCGTCGTGCTGGGGCCGGTCGGGGTGACCGACGAGGTCGTAGTAGACCTTGCCCGTGCACAGCACCAGCCGCGTCACCCGCTCGTCCTTGACCCCGGGCTCGGCGAGCACCGGTTGAAAGCTCGTATTCTCGGCCATGTCGGCGACCCGGCTGGTTGCCTGCGGCAGGCGCAGCAGCGACTTCGGCGTCATCACGATCAACGGGCGCTGCTTGGCGATCCTCGCCTGACGGCGCAGCAGGTGAAAGTACTGCGCCGGCGTCGTCGGGCTCGCCACGCGAATGTTGCCCTCGGCCGCCAGCATCAGGAACCTCTCCAACCGCGCCGATGAGTGCTCCGGTCCCGAGCCCTCGTACCCGTGCGGCAGCAGCAGCGTCAGCCTTGACGTCTGCCCCCACTTGGCCAGACCCGAGACGATGAACTGGTCGACGATCACCTGCGCGGAGTTGACGAAATCCCCGAACTGCGCCTCCCACAGCACGAGCGTCTCCGGCGCCTCCTGGCTGTAGCCATACTCGAAGCCCATGCACGCCAGCTCTGACAGCGGGCTGTTGTGCAGCTCGAGCGGGGCCAGCGCGTCCGGCAGGTTCTGGATCGGGCACATCGTCTGCCCGGTCTTCGCGTCGTGCAGCACCAGGTGGCGCTGGCTGAATGTCCCGCGCTCGGTGTCCTGCCCGGTCAGCCGGATCGGCGTGCCCTCGGTCAGCAGCGACGCGAACGCCAGCGCCTCGGCGTGCGCCCAGTCGACCGCGGGGTGTGGCTGTGCCGGCGCCTGCGACGCTCCGTCAGCCGCCGCCGTAGCCTCTTGATCTGACCGCGACTGCTCGCTCGTTGCCGGTGCGCCCTGGCCGTTCAGCGCCTCGCGCCGGCGCTCCAGCTGTTTGACGAGCTTCGGGTGCACCGTGAACCCATCCGGCACCCGCAGCATCTCCTCGCCCAGCTTGCGCAGCCGCTCGGCCGCCACCGCCGTGGTCACGTCCGGACTCGGCGAGCGGTCCAGCTGATACTCACCCGTGCCTTCCTCCCCGCCGTGCTCGGCGGCCGCTGCGATCTTCGTCTTCAGGCGCTGGTGCAGTAGCGTCAGGTTGTCCCACACGCTCTGCCCGAGCTTGTCGACCTCCTCCTTGCTGATGACCCCGTCGGCGATCAGCCGCTCCGCCCACAGCTCGGACACGCGCTTCTTGCTCTTGATCTTCGCGTACATCTCCGGCTGGGTGTACGCGGGCTCGTCGGACTCGTTGTGCCCGAATCTTCTGTACCCGATCAGGTCGATCAGCACGTCGTGGCCGAACTCCTGTCTGAACGCGAACGCGAGCCTGACCGCGCTCTGACACGCCGGCACGTCGTCGGCGTTGACGTGGATGATCGGCACGTCGAACCCCTTCGCCAGATCTGAGGCCCACTGCGTCGAGCGGGCGTCGTCGGGATCGGTCGTGAACCCGACCTGATTGTTCATGATCAGGTGCACCGTCCCGCCGACCTTGTAGCCGTCGAGCGCCTGCAGGTTCAGCGTCTCCGCGACCACGCCCTGCGCCGGGAACGAGGCGTCGCCGTGGATCGCGATCGGCACCGCCGCGTTTGTGTCCTGATGGGCGTGGGGCCCCTGCCTGGTGGTCTGCGCCGCGCGCGTGGCGCCCTCCACGACGGCGCTGACATACTCGAGGTGGCTCGGATTGGACTCCAGGTTGACCATGATCTCGCCCCCGTCCGGGAGCTGGTAGGTGCCCTGCGTACCGTGGTGGTACTTGACGTCGCCGGTCCCTCCCTGGGGGATCGTCGTCACGGCCTCGAGTGTCGAGGCGCCCTCGAACTCGGCGAAGATCGTGTCGTAGGAGCGGCCCAGGTTATGCGCGAGCACGTTCAGTCGCCCGCGGTGGGCCATGCCGATCACGACCTCTCTGCCGCCGTGCGCCGCCGAGAGCTGGATCAGCTCGTCGAGCATCGGCACGGTCATGTCCAGCCCCTCGATCGAGAACTGATGCTGGCCGAGGTAGGCCTTGTGCATGAACCGCTCGAGCGCATCGACCTCGATCAATCGCTTCAGCAGCGTCTGCTGCTCGTCGTTGGTCAGCGGCCGGCGGAACTCGCCCGACTCGATCTGCTCGCGCAGCCACACCCGCTGGCGGTGTGAGGCGATGTGCTCGATCTCGTACGCGATCGTCCCGCAGTAGGTCTCGCGCAGGTGCCCCAGCGCGTCCGCGAGCGTCGCACCCGGCACGTACATGTGCAGGATCTTCGCCGGTATCTGCGCCGTGATCGCCGGCGTCAACCCGACCGACTCGGGGTCCAGTCCCGGTTCGCCTTCGGGCTCTGAGCCGAGCGGGTCCAGTTTGGCCGCGAGATGGCCGTGGCTGCGGAACCGCATCACGAGCGTGCTCGCCGCCTGGACCGCTTGCAGCAGCTCCTCGCTCGGTGCTGCCCCCGCCTGCGCGGCCGGCGCCTGGGCCTGGGCCGCGGCCTCGGTTGCCGCCGCGGCTGCCGCGGCCGGCGCGGGGACTGGGGGGGTGGGCCCCAATCCCACGCCGAGCGCCGCGAACGCGTCGTCGTAGAATCCTTGCTCGCCCTGCAGATACTCCTCGATTCGGGCCAGATACCTTCCTGACTCCGCCCCCTGGATGATGCGATGGTCATACGTCGAGGTCATCGTCATGACCTTCTCCGCGCCGATCATCTCGCCGATTTGCGCCAGGCCGGGGGGGTATGCGATCGAGCCGGTCGCGACGATCGTGCCCTGACCGACCATCAGCCTTGGCACCGAGGCGATCGTGCCGATGCCTCCGGGATTTGTGAGCGTGATGTTCGCGCCCTGCAGGTCGTCCGCGGTCAGCGTGTTCGTGCGCGCCTCCTCCACGAGCGCGTCATACGCCGCCACGAACTCGTCGAACCTGAGCTTGCCGGCGTTACGAATCACCGGCACCATCAGCGTTCTCGAGCCGTCCTTCTTCTCGACGTCCACCGCCAGTCCGAGGTTCACCTGACCGTCGTCGATCCGGTTTGGCTTGCCGTCGATCTCGGCGTAGTGGTTTGCCATCACCGGCGTGTCTTCGCCCGCCCGCGCGATCGCGTACGCGATCAGATGGGTGAACGACACCTTCTTGCCCGCCGCCTTGAGCTCGCGTCTGCGCGCATCCAGCATCGTCACGGTCAGGGTCCGGAAGCTCGTCGCCGTCGGGATCGAGCGCGACTGCTCCATGTATCTCGCGAGCGCCGCCCCGCCGCCTTTCAGCTGCTGGGCGCCCGCGGGCTTCTCGGCCACGGCGCTCGCCGTGCCATTGCCGGTGACCGTACCCTCCGCGGCCGCGCCGAGCACATCGGACTTGACTATGCGCCCACCCGGCCCGCTGCCGGAGACGTTGGCGAGGTTCACCCCCTCCGCGGCCGCCGCGCGGGCCGCCACTGGGGACACCTTGGCGCCGTCGGGGATGTTCTGCCCGTCTTCCGCCGCCCCGCCGACCGCGTCTCCCTCCGCCGGGGCCGTCGCCGTCGCGCTCCCGGCTGGCTCTTGCCCGGCGCTCCCGGCGCCGTTGCTCGTGGGCGCTGCGTCGGGGGCGTCACCGTCGCCGAGGGCGATGCGCGCGATCACCTGGCCGACCGTGACCGTGTCTCCCTCCTCCACCAATATCTCCGTCACCGTCCCGCTCGCGGGCGAGGGCAGCTCGACGTCCACCTTGTCGGTGGAGATCTCGACGATCGTGTCGTTGACCTTGATTTCCTCGCCGACCTCAGCGTGCCATTCGAGGATCGTTCCCTCGGTTACCGACTCGCCCGCGGCAGGGGTCACGACGTCGATTATCTGCTGAGCCGTGGTGATGCCCGACGCCATGTCTGTTTCACTCTAGCGCGGCCCGCCGCCGGACCTCACCGGGTGCTCACGAGTGTTTTCACAGAGCCTTCACGGCGCCCGTCCGGCGGCGCCCGCTGGGTGGTCTCGCTGCTCGCGGATGAACTCGTAGCTGCCGAAGAACGGCCCGATCCCGCCCAGTACCGCCACCGCCACCGCCAGCCTCAGCGACACGACCCGCAGGCGCACACACACGATGCACGTCAGAGACATGCCGATCCACAGCAGCCCGTGTGTCATCCCGAGCACGAACGTCAGTGGTTCGGGCTTGCTCGCGACGAACGCGCACACCAGCAGCGCTGTGTATATGCATGAGTGGGTGAACGACACCCACTTCAACCGCCCGAACGTGATCGGCCCGGCGCTCGGTCTCAGTTGCCGGGTGGAGGGCGGCGGATGTACATCTGTCGTGGGCGTGCGCGCCGCCGAGGGCGGAGGGGATGGCCCGGGTGGGGGTGAGACGTTCGTCTCGGATACGGCCCCCGCGAGGGGCCCTCGTAGGGTCACTCCGCCGTCAGCCAGCGCGCCATCAGGCGCAGCGGCGCCTCGGCCTGCGCGGGCCAGTCGTCGATCTCGCGTGGCCACCAGGCGAACTCGTCGTGCTCGTGGTCGGGCTTGACTTCGGCCTCCGCGCCGTCGGCGAGCCATGCCTGCCCGACGAACATCACCAGCCGGTGGGGCAGCTGCACGAGCGCCTCGCCCCGCACGCGCTCGGGCGTGACCGACCACTCCTCTGCCAGCTCGCGCACGAGCGTGTCGGCCGGGTTCTCGTCGAGGTCGACCGAGCCACCGGCCCCCAGCGCCCAGCGTCCCGCCCACGAGGCGACCCAGCCCGCGCGCCTGCCGGCCAGCCAGCGCCCGTCGGCCGAACGTGTGACGCACAGCGCGGCCACGCTCTGCGAGGCGTTGCCGGGGAGCAGTCTCAGCGCCCAGCGCTGGGGCTGCAACACCATTTCGATCCCGTCGTCTGTGGTGTGGTTCCGCGTGTAGTCGATCAGTCGCGCGGCCACGCCGTCGTGGCTCGGCGATCCCCGTTTGCGCAGTGCGTCGATCGCGGCGTCGGCGGCTTGCGTGTGCTCGGGGGAGGGTTGATAGTGCTCCTTGCGCCAGTTCGCCTTGACCCGCTCCAGCGGCCAGGGTCCACGCGCGAGGATCTGCGGCTGCTCGGTCACCGTCGCCTGTGGCTGCAGGGGTTGCGGCTCTGATGCTGCGGGTTGCGGTTGGGCGGCCATCTTCACCTACAGGCTAGTGACCGTAGGGTTCGTGTGAGACCAGATGGCGCGGACCCATAAACTCGGCCCGGTGAACATCCGTCGGCGCAAGCACTGGGGCTGGGGCTTCGAGGATCAGCAGCCCACGCCCGCCGAGGTGCGCCAGTCCGCCGCGGGGCTCGCCTCCCATCTTGCTCCCGTGCTCGGGGACGTGGCGCTCGGCGAGGTCGAGACCCCGGTGCCGTTGTCGGCGGTTGAGCTGGCTCCGGCGCGCGTTGCGCCGCCGGGGCGGCTGGTGGATATCTGTGCGAGCGATGCTCACGCGCGCGCGTGTCACGCCCTCGGCAAGTCCTACTCCGACGTGATCCGTGGCTTCCGCGGCCAGTTCGCCCACCCTCCGGACCTTGTCGCCCACCCACGCGATGAGACCGATGTCGAGCGCTTGCTGGAGTGGTGCGCATCCGAGCGCATTGCCGCGATTCCCTATGGCGGAGGCACCTCGGTCGTGGGCGGCGTAACACCCGATGTCGATGCGGTTGACGCCTCTTATAACGGCGCCGTCTCGATCGACCTGTCCGTGCTGGATCGGGTGCTCGAGGTCGACCCCGTCTCGCGCGCCGCGCTCATCCAGGCGGGCGCGACCGGCCCCGGGCTGGAGACCCAGCTCGCCGAGCACGGCTTGACCCTGCGCCACTACCCGCAGTCGTTTGAGTACTCGACGCTCGGGGGCTGGATCGCCACGCGTGCGGCCGGGCACTTCGCGACCGTACTGACCCACATCGATGACTTCGTCGAGTCCACGCGCGCGATCACGCCCGCGGGTGTTTGGGAGTCGCGCCGGCTGCCCGGCTCGGGCGCCGGCGTCAGCCCCGACCGGGTGCTCGCCGGCTCGGAGGGCATTCTCGGAGTGATCACCCAGGCGTGGGTCCGCGTCCAGCCGCGACCGTCGCACCGCGCTTCGGCGGGAGTGCGCTTCGAACGCTTCTTCGACGGCGTCGACTGTGTGCGCGCGCTCAGCCAGTCGGGCCTAGACCCGGCCAACTGCCGCCTGATCGATGCGGGCGAGGCGCGGATGACGATGGCAGGCGACGGCTCGTTTGCGCTGCTCGTGCTCGGCTTTGAGTCCACCGATCACCCCGTCGAGGAGGCGATGTCCCGCGCGCTTGCGATCTGCGCCGAGCATGGGGGCGCCGTGCCCGAGGGCCGCGATCGGCCCGGTGGGGACGCCGTGAGCTCCTGGCGCGGCGCGTTTCTCGGAGCGCCGTATCTGCGCGACATATTTGTCGCGATGGGCATACTTTCGGAGACGTTTGAGACGGCGATCACCTGGGATCGCTTCCCCTCCTTTCACGAGCACGTGACGGCCGCCGTCCATGAGGCGATCGAGTCGGTGGCGGCCCCTGCGGCCCGCGGCGCCGGGCTCCTCAGCTGCCGCTTCACCCACGTCTACCCCGATGGCCCCGCCCCCTACTTCACCGTGATGGCGCCCGCCCGCCGCGGGGAGGAGGTCGCGCAGTGGGCGGCGATCAAGCGCGCGGCCGCGGACGCGGTGATCGCCTGCGGCGGCACGATCACCCACCACCACGCCGTCGGGCGCGATCACCGGCCGTGGTATGACCGCCAGCGCCCCGAGCCGTTCGCGCAAGCCTTGCGAGGAGCGCGAGCGGGCTGCGACCCGTGCGGGATAATGAACCCGGGCGTGCTGATCGATCCACTGACATGACGGTCGTATGAAGGTCGCGGTTCTCGGCCCCGGAGGCGTGGGCGGCCTGGTGGCGGGCGTGCTCGCTCAGGCCGGCGCCGACGTGGTCCTGGTTGCGCAGGAGTCCACCGCGCGGACGATTGACGAGCGGGGGTTGGCGGTGCGCAGCGTTATGTTCGGCGATCTCCACGCGCGCGTGCGCGTTTGCGCGCGTTTGCGAGAGCAGGTGGATGTCCTGATCGTCGCGACCAAGGCCGCCGGGCTTGCCTCTGCGCTGGAGCGCATCGAGGTCGAGCCCGGTCTCGTGCTCCCCCTGCTCAACGGGCTCGACCACCTGACGGTGCTGCGCGAGCGGTTTGGCCCGGACACGGTGCTCGCGGGCACGATCCGCGTCGAGTCAGACCGTCCCGAGCCCGGCGTGATCGTCCACACGAGCCAGTTCCTGCTCATCGACATGGCCACCCGTAACCCCTCCTTGCTGGAGGGGATGGAGTCTCTGGCCCAGCTTCTCGAGGACGCCGGTGTGCCCGTGCGGGTGACCCTGCCGGTGTCTGAGCGCTCCGAGGCGCAGGTGATGTGGTCAAAGCTCGTGCGCCTGAACGCACTCGCCTGCACGACCAGCGCGTATGACGTCCTGCTCGGTGAGATCCGCTCCACGCCCGCGCTGCGCGCCGAGCTGATCGGGACGATCGAGGAGGCCTGCGCGGTGGGCCAGGCCGAGGGCGCCGAGGATGTCGACCCGCAGGTTGCCCTCGCCGAGCTCGAGCTCGCGCACGACACGCTCGGCAGCTCGATGGCCCGCGACATCGCCGCCGGACGCCCGCCCGAGCTGGACGCGATCCCCGGGGCGATCCTGCGCGCGGGCGCGCGTCATGGCCTTCGGTGCCCGACGATCGAACGGCTTGTCGCGATGATCGCCGCGCGTGCTGGGATTGCGGTGGAGCACTCTCTTTGAGTTGGGCTTGATCTCCGCTTGACACCGGGGATGAGCCGTGTGCTGAAAACGCTTGCGGGTCGAGCACGCGCTTTGCCGCGGACACTGTGCCCTTCCTTGCGGCCCGCGTGGGCTCGGCACTCCCTCAGCCCGCGCATTTTTCAGCCTTGCTGAGTGGCGATCGCCTCGACGACCTCGGACACGGACTCGGTCTCGTGCTCGCCCTCGTCGTGCTCGCCGTCGCACAGCACCCGAAAATTCCCGCTTGTCTTCCCGTCCGCGTGGATCGTGATGCCCGGCAGCACTTGCTCGCCCTCCTCGAACCCCAGGCGCTCCATGTCGAAGTGCGCCATCCCGATCCCATGCGCGGTGTGCGTCGGGTTCTCGCGGTCGTGCGCGGCCACCGCCTGCGCGAACCGCTCGAGGTTCTTGGCGATCTTGCCCGTGTCCGCCATCTGCTCAGGGAGATTAGCGCGGGCGTTGTAGATTGGGGTAGTGATGGCCGCAGCCCACTCGGTAGATGCGCCGCTCCTTCCCGCGGGCGCGACGGACGGTCGGGCCACCGCCGGCGACGGGGGCGAGGTCATTCGCACGGTCGCGCTGACCAAGGTCTATCCCGGCACCGACTTTGCCGCCGTGGACGCGCTCGACCTGAGCGTCCGTGCCGGGGAAATCTTCGGTCTGCTCGGGCCCAACGGCGCCGGCAAGACGACGACCGCGGGAATGCTCACCACGCGCGTGATCCCGACCTCGGGCTCGGCGTACGTGGGCGCGATCGACGTGGTCGCCCATCCGGCCCTGGCCAAGCAGCTGATCGGGATCGTCTCTCAGCAGAACACGCTCGACCGCCAGCTGACGGTATGGGAGAACCTCTACTTCCACGGTCGCCTGTTCGGCATCTCCGCCGCCGCGTCCCGCCGCACGGCCGACGAGCTGCTGGAGCAGCTGCGCCTCTCGAAATGGGCGGCCGCGTCGGTGTATGCGCTCTCGGGCGGGATGGCCCAGCGGTTGATGATGGCCCGCGCGATCTTCCACCGCCCCGCCGTGCTGTTCCTCGACGAGCCCACGGCCGGCCTCGATCCGCAGAGTCGCCTGGCGCTGTGGGAGATCCTCGGCGAGCTCAACCGCGAGGGCCAGACGATTTTGCTGACCACCCACTACATGGAGGAGGCCGATGAGCTCTGTGACCGGGTGGCGATCATGGACCACGGCCGGATCCTCGCGCTCGACACGCCCGCTGAGCTGAAGCGCTCGGTCGGCGCGGACACGATCGTCACGGTCAGGGCCGCGGGTGACACGCAGGCCCTGGCTGACGCGCTCGCCGGCGAGATCGCCGAGGTTGCGCACACGCGAGTGATCGAGGGGGGCGGCGTAGTCGAGCTCCATGTCGCGGAGGCCGAGCGGCTTGTGCCACGCGTGGTGATCGCGGCTGAGAACGCGGGCTTTGAGCTGGCCGACCTGTCGGTGTCCGAACCGAGCCTCGAGACCGTCTTCATCAACCTCACCGGCAAGGAGCTGCGCGACTGATGGCCGCGACGGCTGTTGACCCGACGGCGGCACCGACGCCGCCGCCACACGCGCGGATCGCGATCGAGCCGGCGCGCTCCACCATGGCCGCGAGTCGGTCGGCCTTGCTGGCGCTGATCCTGCGCGACCTGGTCGTGCTGCGCAAGAACTTCGCCGAGTTCGTGATCCGCACGCTCGTGCAGCCCTTTCTGCTCGTGTTCGTCTTCCTGTACGTGTTCCCGACGATCGGCCAGGGCGTCGGCGGGGGCGGAGGCAAGGTCGCCGAGTCGGCGTTCGCCACCGTGCTGGTCCCCGGCGTCGTCGGGATCACGATCATGTTCCAGGGCATCCAGGCGGTCGCGATGGTGATGGCCCAGGAGTTCGGCTACACCCGTGAGATCGAGGACCGCGTGCAGGCGCCGTGCCCGATCTGGCTGGTCGCCGTCGCGAAGGTCCTGTCAGGCGCAACCCAGGGGCTGATCGCGGCGCTGATCGTGTTCCCGATCGCCTCGGTCGTCCACGCCGGCGGCGTCGAAGCCCACCTGTCGGTCAGCTGGCCGATCGTGATCACGCTGATCCCGCTCGCGTGCGTGACGATGACCTCGCTGGGTCTCCTTTTGGGGACGGCGTTCGAGGCGCGCAACCTCGGGCTGATGTTCGGGTTCGTCGTCCTGCCCTTGACGTTCCTGGGCGGCACCTACTACCAGTGGACGCGCCTGGCGCCCGTGCAGGTGGCCGGCATCCACTGGCTGCAGATCGTCGTGCTGGTCAATCCCCTGATCTACGTCAACGAGGGGCTGCGCGCCGGGCTGACCCACGCGTCACACATGCCGCTCTATGTGGTCTACCCGGTGCTGATCGGCTTCTGCGCGGCGTTCCTCACGCTCGGACTGCGCAACTTCCGCGGGCGGGTGCTGGCCTGAGGTCAGGGGACCCGAGCGTCGGGTCGGGGGGAGAGAGAGATCAGTCTTGCTCGGGCTGCCCGAGCGCCGCGCGCACTTTCGGCGCGACCTCTGTTCCGTACAGCTCGATCGCGCGCATCGTCTGCTCGTGGGGCAGCGTGCCGACGCTGATGTGACCGAGCAGCCGGTCGTGTTTGAACAGCTCGTGCTCGGCGATGATCTTCTCGGTGACCTGTTGCGGGCTCCCGACCAGCAGTGCCCCGGATGGGCCGCACGCCGCGTCGAACTGCTGGCGTGTCAGCGGCGGCCAGCCGCGCTCGCGCCCGATGCGGTTCATCATCGGCGCGTACGCCGGATAAAACTCTTTTCCCGCCCTTTGTGAGGTGTCGGCGATGTACATATGCGAGTTGATCCCCACGGCCTTGCTTCCCTCGGGGCGCGCGTCCTTGGCGGCCTGGCGGTAGAGCTCCACGAGCGGTGCGAACCGCGCGGGTGCCCCGCCGATGATCGCGATCATGAGTGCCAGCCCGAGCTTTCCGGCGCGCGCCACCGAGGCGGGCGTGCCGCCGACCGCGATCCAGACCGGCAGCGGGCTTTGGATCGGGCGTGGGTACACCCCGACATCGTCCAGCGCCGCGCGGTGCTTGCCCGACCACGTAACCCGCTCGGACTCCCGCAGTCGCAGCAGCAGCTGCAGCTTCTCGGCGAACAGCTCGTCGTAGTCGTCCAGGTCGTAGCCGAACAGCGGAAACGACTCGATGAACGACCCCCTGCCCGCCATGATCTCCGCGCGCCCGTTCGAGAGCAGGTCGAGCGTGGCGAAGTCCTGGAACACCCTGACCGGGTCGGCGGAGCTGAGCACCGTGACCGCGCTGCTCAGGCGGATGCTTTTGGTCCTGGCCGCGGCGGCCGCCAGTGCCACGACCGTCGAGGAGACCGCATAGTCCGGGCGGTGGTGCTCACCCAGCCCGAACACCTCCAGGCCGAGCTGATCGGCGAGCTCGATCTCCTCCAGGAGATCTCGCAGGCGCTGGGCGACCTGGTTTGGGTCTGCGTTTGGGCTGACGTCGGCGAACGTGGCGAGGCCCAGTTCCATGGGCATCAGCTCGGAGACAGCACCTTGAGGCCGTGCTCTCGCGCGCCTGCAGCGAGTTGCTTGTCGTAGGTCATCAACGCGTCCAACTGCTCTGTTTCGGCCAGACGGACTGCCGTAGTGAGATGGATGGCATCGAGCGTCCTAACCACGGATGGGGTGATGGTCTCCGCAGCTGCGAGGATCTCCTCGTCCAGGGGGATGAGGACTTTTCCGGAGAGAAGGTTCTCGACGTCGTCCGACATATCCTCACGCAACCCGATGCGGTGCAACTCGACGCTCAGCAGGCGACTTGAGATATGTAGCTCGAAACGACCCAGCGCGCGTCTGATTGCGGGCGTATCAGGCTCATTGAGCAGGATGCGTCCGAGAACGCTCGTATCGAGATAGAGGGCGCTCACCGTCTGATCAAAACGGCTCGCGGCGGCTCTCCTCGAGCAACGCGTCCGTCGTGCCCGCTGGTCGTTTACGCCGCGGCGGAAGACTGTCGATGACGTCTAGCAGATTCTTTGTAGGGATCGTGGCACCATACTTTTCTGCGAGCTTGAGGTAATAGGGATCGATATCGGGACGGGATGGCACGAGTCGCGCGACCACATGCCCACGCTCCGTAACCGTCAACGTCTCGCCTTGCTTGACTCGCGTCAGATACTTGCTCAGGTTCTGGCGCAGCTCGCGAACCCCGACCGTCGTGGCGGCGGATATGCCTGGATGTGTAGCTGGATGTGTCACCGTAGCCATTGTGCGTCACAATGTAGCACAAGGGTTCATCAACCTCCAATCCGTCCGTGGACAAGCCAAGCCATACCAGGTTCGCCAGCTCCTGAGACTTGTCGAGCGCTACGATCTTAGGTTGCGAGACTGACTATGAGCGACTATCACATCAACGTCTTCTATAGCGAGGAGGACGCGGCTTACGTAGCCGATATCCCCGATCTGGAGCCGTGTTCGGCATTCGGCGCAAGTGCCGAGGAGGCTCTCGCTGAGGTCGAGCAAGCCAAGCGAGCTTGGCTTGCTGCTGCACAAGAGGCCGGTCGGTCGATCCCTGAGCCGCGTTACCGTCCCGCGATCTACGCGCGGTAGTCAGATCGCCACGCGATACCCGTCGGGATGTCTTCCCGAGGCTGACGCATCCGGCCGCTACCCCTGCTCGATCAGCTCGATCCGGTAGTCATCCGGCCGACACGTCCGGCCCGGCGGCGGGCCTGACCTCGGGGGAGGATGGGGAGGAGCGCTTCATCGAGGCGCGTGAAGCGCTGAAGACGGCAGAAGCCGAGCTGGAGTGATTCCAGGACCCGACCCTCTCGACCGAACTCGGCGTGGACATCTGGCGGCGTGGTCTGGCCCTCGCCAGCAAACGCATCAACGACGCACGCCAGCTCATGTGGGACCTGCAGGACTACGACCTGCCGGACGACGCGGAGATCGTGGAGCTCGACGGCCGCAAGATCCTGTACCAGCCGTGGGGCGAGGACCGTGAGGCGGACCACCACACGCTTCGTCGCTGCATCGGGACGCTGACCGTGGCGCGCTCGGACCCGAAGCGTCGGCGCTGGCAGCCTCTGGACGAGCGCGTGTCGCTGACTTAGGCCGATGGGTCTCTGCCACAGGTCGCGTAGACTGCGCGCGTGGCGCTGATCCACACCTGCTACCGCATCACCGACATCGACCGCTCGGTGGCCTTCTACAACGCGCTCGGCTTCGAGGAGGTGGGGCGCATCCCGATCAAAGACGAGGCGATCAACGTGTTCATGAACCAGCCCGGCGACGGCGACATGCCGCGCCTGGAGCTGACCTACAACTTCGGCGTGGACTCCTACGACTTGGGCACCGGCTACGGCCACATCGCCATCACCAGCCCCGATCTCGACGCGACCCTCGCCAAGCTCGCCGAGCAGGACATCCAGCCCGAGAAGCCGCCGTACTCGATCCGTGAGGGCGGCTCCCGCATCGTGTTCGTCAGAGATCCCGACCAATACCGCGTCGAGATCATCGAGCAGCCGCGGTTGTAGAACTCGCAGACGGCCACCCTCAGCCAGACTTCTGCTCGGCGGGGACCGGTTTGATCATGTCCGAAAGGGGTCGTTTGCGCTCGCACTCGGAGATAGTCACGCCGTCGTAGCGGCGGGTGCCGCGGAGGAACTGGGCCATCGTGCGCCAACCCTTGCCGGCGACGTCGCTGTACTCAATTGTGAGTGTGAACGACCATAACTCTTTCCAGAAGGGCAGCTCGATCAGGAGAGCCCGAAAGTGCCCTTCGCCGAGTCCGGCCAAACGCGCCCAGGTCTGATGCTCGGTGCGGGCGTCATCGGGGATGCTGACACCCGATACGGAGGCTTCAACATTCAGAGCGGGGCCGGACCCTATGTTTTCGACAGGCACGAACAAGAGACCTCCGGGCTCCAACTGAGGGCGCCTTTCACGGTTAGCGCCGTCGGCTCCCAAGTCCATATAGGAGGTGGAGTCCACGACGGGCACGACCACAGGACGATGTGCTTCTTCGACCTCGCTGCGTGACAGCTCGATCTCGCGCTGCGTCTGTTCGAGCTGTTCCTGCCCCAGCGTGATCTGCCGCTGTGTCTGCTTGAGCGAGCCCCATGCGAAGGCCAAGGAGACGCCGGTCACAATCGCCAGCGCCAGAGTTCCGATCGCCGTCCAGTCCCAGGTGCCGTTGAAGGCCGCGAGCATCCGATGAGCCTAATTGCCCGTGCAGTCGGCTTGACCACGCCGGAGCCGAGTGAGGGCTATCATCGCCCGCGTGTCTGCATCCGAACCGCCATTCCGGTGGAATGAGGCAACGATCGACCCGACGCCGCCTGGCTACGTGCTCACCGTGCCGATGAACCTCGATGAGAGAGCCGTCGGGCTCCTAGAGGCGGCATTGCCCGAGATCCCTCTTTCGGGCCTGGAGTACGCGACGCACGCGGAGACCAAACGAGACGAGTTCAGCGTCGAACCCGGAAAGCTAGAAATCAGTACAGCGGACTTCTTTGACATGGCCCCCGAGCACCTGAAGATGCTCCTCCACAATGCTGCGAACAAAGCACGCAAAGAAAGCAGCGAAGCGCAAGCGCAGGACGATGGGATGATAGAGAGCTTCCTGAACGGCCTTCGCGAGTCTCGCTAAGGAATCGTCTTGACCTAATTGTTGCCAAACTAGCCGGGTGAGCCGCCCTGTGTTTCGCGGAGACGGTGTTTGTAGGTTTCCTATCTTCAGGCTGTCTCTCTCGTTGGCCTGATTTTCACAGCGTAGAGTTCCTCGATCTCTCGGGGTGGCTGGTCGCCGAGACTTTCGTGTAGACGCTCGTTGTTGAACCAGGCGACGTACTCCAGGACGGCGAGCTCGAGCTGCGAGCGCGTCGCCCAGCTGCGGTCTGCGATGAGCTCGGTCTTGAAGCTGTCGACGAAGCTCTCGGCGGCTGCATTGTCGTAAGCGTCACCCACGGATCCGATAGAGGCGAGGACGTCGTGGTCGTCCAGGAGTTGTGTGTAGTCGAACGACGTGTATTGACTGCCGGCGTCCGAGTGTGCCACGAGCGAGACGTCTGCTCCGGGCGCGCGCTGATGCAAGGCCATCCTGAGAGCATCGAGCACGAGATCGGTACGCATGTGCCCGGCGAACTGCCAACCCACGATCATCCGGCTGTAGGCATCGATCACGAAGCTGAAGAACACCAGCCCCTCCCAGCAGCGCAGATACGTGAAGTCCGCAAACCACTTCTCATCCGGCCGGGACGCCGTGAAATCACGCTGCACCCGGTCAGGGCTGCGTCTCGCCGCCGGGTCGGCCTTCGTGGTCCGCCACGGCTTCCCGCGCCGCTTGGCGCCCTGAATGCCGTTCTGGCGCATCAACCGTTCCACACGGCTGCGGCCGATCCGCTCCCCGGAGCGTTGCAGCGCCTTCCACATCCGGCGTGAGCCGTAGGCGTAGTAGTTGGCGGCGTGTAGCTCGTTGATGAGGGCGAGCAGCCGCTCGTCATCCACGGCTCGGACCGAGCGCTGGCCTGTAGCGCGCTGGTAGTAGGCGGACGCCGACACGCCCAGGGTCTCGCAGATCGGCTCGACCCCGAAGCGCTCACGATGCTCGTCGATGAACACGCTCACTTCGGACGGTGTGGATCGAGCTCGCCCGCGAAAAACACGCTGGCGGCCTTCAGGATCTCGTTCGCTCGACGCAACTGCGCAACCTCTTTGCGCAGCGCTTTGATCTCCTCGCGCTCCTGGCTGCTCAGGACGTCTTTGCGCCGGCCCTCATCAGCTTCGGTCTGCCGGACGTGTTTACGGAGCGTCTCGCTCTCGATGCCCAGGTCCCTCGCGACGTGCGCGATAGGACGCCCGGACTCGAACACCAGACGCGTCCCGCGATCCAACAACTCCTTTGAATACTTCCTCGCATATGCCATGAGCCGAGACTTCTCCCTCCGCCAGGCAAACCCTGGCCTCGAAGTCTCCGTCAAACACAGGATGGCTCAGGGTGCTGCGGATCGACGGCTCTGAGCCGGCAGGAAGTGGCCGACGACCCGATTAGGGCTTGTCCGACTTGATGTAGAGGACCTGATCGGCCGCGACGTAAACGTCCTCGCCGTTCGCGGTCTCAAGCGGAAAGAACAGTGGCTTGTCTTTGCCCTTCACCGCGGCGAGCTGGCCCGCTAGGTCCTTCCCTTTTCCCTTGACAAGGACCCTCGTGTCGGGGCCAAAGACGATTTCCGTCAAGTCGGGCATCGAGAGGAGCATACTCTCTAACGCATCGTCAGACAGTTCGTCGTTCTGGATGTCGTCGCAACGTGGCCCCTGGCCGATCGATAGCCCGCCGCTCTGCATCGCCAGGCTGGGTGCTGTCTGATTGAACACGCTCGGCATCGGATCACGCGAGATGCGGCGAGAGCACGCACGCTCGACGGGCTAATGGTCGGGCGACTCCACGTCGATAGGGAAGCATCGTAAAGACAATTATCGTCAGCGCTGTGGTGGTTGTGGCTGCCGTCTTGCTTCCGGTAGCTGCGGAGGCCCGCCCGGCCACCCGGCACGAGGTAGCGCAAATGACATCGGCGCTTAGGCATGAGGTCCGTGCCGCCCATGCGTCGAGTTGCAGGTTGGGTTCGTTCCGGATATCGGACCAGGACGAACTCTACGGCGCTGTGACCGTGTACTGCCGTAAGGGCGGGCAGCGGTGGCACAGCGAATTCCTGATGGAACGTAACCCGTGGCACATCGTCGAAAGCTGTGTACGGCAGAACATCGCCGATGCAATTGTGGATCTCCATCTCCACGAGCTGAACGTATGCGAAGAAACCACGCAGGCACAAGAAGAAGCGGCCCAGGAAGCCCAGGAACTGGAACGGGCCACGCGTCTGTGCCAAGAAACACATGCCGAATTCGTAACGGTCGGTTCCGCGGAATTCAAATGCCCGTGATCGACTCCACATCAAGAACACGCGACGACGTAGCTGCCTAAGCCGGTCGATTGGCAGCGCCCCGGCGCCCGATCTATCACGCTCGTCTGGAGGTCCTGCGAGAGGGGCCGATTCCCCGCCTGAGGGGCCACGGCGAAACGGCTAGCGACGCTGACCCGCGAGCTTGAGGTCCGTCAAGTTCGCGCGGAGCGACTACTACATATCCGAAATCCGCTTCCGTCGGAGGTAGAGTTGAGGCATGGCTGATGTCATCCAAATGCCCCCGCGCGGCCGCTACCTGGCCTGGGAGGCCGGGCGGCTTGCGGGTGTCTCAGGTCTGACGATTGGCCAGTGGGCGCGGCGCGGCTACATCCGTTCCTCGGTAGGGGAGGAGATCCCCCGGATCTACAGCTTCCAGGACATCGCCGAGGCGATGGTGGTGCACGAGCTGCTCGACCGGGGGGTGACGCACCGCGACATTAAGAAAGCGATCTTGGAGTTGGGAGACCACTACGGGGATTGGCCACTGACCGACGCGCGACTTGCCACGATTTCCTCGCAGTCTCGCGCTCGGGTGATTGCCCGCGAGTCGGGGGCCGACTACGACATCGGGAGACTCGGCTGGCAGCAGGTCATCGAGCCGGAGAACCTAGAGAAGATCCGCTCTCAGCTTCGCCGAGGGGGATGGGCCGTACGAGCGCTTCCCGATCTGGAGCACATCGAGGTGGATCCCGACCGGCTCAGCGGCAAACCCACGATTCGCGGCCGGCGGATTGCGGCCGAAGACGTTGCGGAGATCGCCACGGCGAGGGGAGGCAGTGCGACGCTGCGCGAGGACTACGAGCTGGATGAGGCCGAGATCACCGATGCCCGACGCTGGTGGCGGGAGGTCCGGCGTCTCGAGGCTGTCGCCGCGTGAGCAGTGGTCTGTCGCAGCGCACGCTGGTCCTTGACGAGAATCTCAACCCGCGCCTGGCGACCGAGCTGACTCGCCGAGGTAGGAACGCCACGCGCGTTCAGGAGTTGGGGCTGCGCGGCAGCGCGGACCCTCAGTTGCTCGACAAGCTGGACAGCCAACTCGATAGCTGGGTTCTTGTGACTGCCGATGATCGTCTCCCCGACAGTCACGCGGAAGCTGTGCATCGTGTCGGCGCCACCATCGCCACGATCAATCCCGAGCGGGAGGCGGGCTGGCCCCTGGAGGAGTGGCGGCGAGAGATCGTGCATCGATGGGCGCACGTGATTCAGGGGCAGACTCAGGGGACGCTCCGTCGGTACACGCTGCGGCGCCACGGCGTCTGGCGTCCGCGCCGCCGACGCCTCTCTTCATCTGGGTGATACCTGCACCCACACCACGCACAAGCACCGCAAACACCACTCGTGCAAGGATGGCGCAATGCTCATCGAGCGTGCGTCGCATCCGCAGTTCGTGTCGAACACATATCTCGTCGCCGACGGCGTTGGCGGAGCGGGGCTGTTCGTCGATGCGGGTGGGCCGGTCGCACCGCTGATCGCGGCGGCCGAGCGCATGGAGGTCACGCCCACGCACATCCTGCTCACGCATCATCACTATGACCACGTCAGCGAGGTTGGTGCGCTGCGGGAGCGCTGGCCGAAGCTCGAGGTCCTGATCCACCCGCTGGAGCGCCCCGGGCTGGGGGAGGTCCGGGCAGACAACTTGGAGGCTGGGCAGATGCTGCGGTTCGGCACGCTGGAGGTGCGCCCGCTGCACACGCCGGGGCACACCGCGGGGATGCTGTCGTTCCTCGTCAGCGAGCCGAGCGGGGCGGCGGCCAGACGTCCGTCCGTCAGCGCCGCGCCGGGGGGATTCACCGGGGGAGAGGCGGTCGTGTTCACCGGCGACACGCTGTTCGCGGGCTCGGTCGGCGGGGTGCGCGCGCCGGGGCACACGACGTACACCGACCTGAAGGACTCGATCATGGGCACGCTGATGGAGCTGCCGTCCGAGACCGTCATCCATCCGGGCCATGCCGACGCCACGAGCGTCGGGCACGAGTGGGAGCACAACCCGTTCATCCGGGTTTGGCGCGGCCTCGACGCGGAGGGCGCCGAGCCTTGCACCGCGCTCGGCGAGCCGGCGACGCTGGTGTTGATGTGTGACGACTACGACGGCGGCACGAAGGCCTGGGTGCGCTGGGACAGTGGGATGGACGACATCGTGCCGGGGTCCCAGGTCCAGCGCGCCTGACTCGCGCCTCCTCGCGCCGGGATGTCCGCGCCGCGCGCCCGGGATGCCGCGCCTGCAGACCGGAGGGCACCACGCGCCCAGCGCCTAGGATGAATGCGTATGGCGCCCCGCGAGAGCAACAAGAACATCCCGACATCGCGCGTGCGCCGCACCGCGACCGTCGGCAAACTCGCCGCGAGCGAGGCGGTCAAGCAGTTCGGCACGCGCGCGGCGAACGTCACGCGCGGCGAGGAGGCCTCCGAGCGGGCGCTGGCCAAGCGCCAGCTGCAGACCGCCAAGCAGATCGTGGCGGCGCTGGGGACGATGAAGGGCGCGGCGATGAAGCTCGGCCAGGTGATGTCGTTCCTGGACGTCGGCCTGGTGGGGGAGGAGTACCGCGAGGAGTTTCAGCGCGAGCTGGCCAAGCTCAGAGACGCCGCGCCGACCGTGTCGTTCAAGCAGATGCGGCGCGTGATCGAGGACGACCTCGAACAGCCGATCTCCGAGGTGTTCGCCGCATTCGAGCAGGAGCCGATCGCGGCGGCCTCGATCGGGCAGGTCTACCGGGCCACGCTGCACGAGGGGCATCGCGAGGTCGCGGTCAAGGTCCAGTATCCGGGCGTCGCCGCGGCCGTGCGTGCGGACATGCAGAACCTGGACATGATCATGCGCCTGCTCAAGCGGATGACGCCGGGGATGGACGCCAAGGCGATCGCCACGGAGATCCGTGAGCGGATCGGCGAGGAGCTCGACTACGAGCTGGAGGCGCAGAACCAGGGCGCGCTCGCGCGCATCTTTCGCGGCCACCCGTTCATCGCCGTGCCCGAGGTGATCACGAGCCTCTCGCGCGAGCGGGTGCTGGTGAGCGAGTTCGTGCAGGGCGTCGGGTTCGAGGAGCTGAAGACCCGCTCGCAGGCGGAGCGCAACCGCATCGGAGAGATCGTGTTCCGGTTTTTTCTCGGCTGCCTGTACAGGCACCGCCAGTTCTCCGGCGATCCGCACCCGGGGAACTTCCTGCTGCTCGCGGACGGGCGCGTCGCGTTCCTGGACTTCGGCCTGTTCAAGCGCATGGCCCGCGAGCCGGTCGAGCTCGAGCTAGCCTGCCAGCGCGACGTGGCCGAGGGCGACGCCGCCGCCCTGCACAAGCTGCTGGCGGACTCCGGCTTCCTGCCCGAACCGGACCGGGTCGACCCCGAGCACCTGCTGGCGTTCATCGCCTCGGCGATCTGGTGGTACACGACGGCCGACGAACCGGTCGAGCTGACGCCCGAGATCGCCACGGAGGTGATGATCGAGAGCTCAGACCCGCGCTCCAGCTACTTCGCCGAGATGCGCCACCAGGACATGCGCCCCGAGCACCTGTTCGGCCGGCGCATGGAGCTGCTGACGCTTGCGGTGCTGTCGCAGCTGCGCGCCCGCGCCAACTGGCACCGGATCGCGCGCGAGTGGATGTACGGCGACGAGCCGGTGACCGAGCTGGGTCGTGAAGAGGCCGAGTTCTACGCGCATGCGGGGGTCAGCGCACGCAGTTGACGGTCGCGGGCTGGTTTTGGGTGGGAGACCCGGGAGCCAGCACTTTCATCCAACCCCACCGGCTCCGGTCACCGCACCGGGTGTCGTCTGCAAGCGCTGTGCCGGCGCGCGATGCGCGCCGGCACTCGTAGCGTTCCGCGCTCTAGGCGCTCGCCAGCGCCTGCTGCTTGATCTGGTCGAACTCGGTCTGTGTGATCGTGCCCGCGTCCAGCAATCCCTTGGCCTTGGCGATCTGCTCGGCCGGGTCCGTTTTGCCGGCGACCGATTGCACGTACTGGTCCATCTGGGACTGGGCGGCCTGCTGCTGTTTGATCGCCCGTTCGGTCATGCCCTTGTGCTCGACGATCAGGTACACGAACACGCCGAGATATGGCAGCACGATGATGAAGATGATCCACAGGACCTTGGCGAACCCCGATGTGTCGTGGCGGCGAAATATGTCGATCAGCACCGTGATCAGGATCCAGATCCAGATCACGAACGCGAAGAAGATGAGCATCGTCCAAAAAACTTCGAGGAACGGATAGCTGGTTGCGGCGATCATGGTGGTAGTCGTCCTATCGGTTGAGTTACCACTCCGCCTACGGCCGGCGCAGGGCGGAGCCCAGTGCAACTTAGAGCATATTGCTACATGCCCACGAGCGCGGCCACATCGGGTAACAGGCGATCTGATCGCCGGGTCTAGACGGTCTGGATCTGCACGAGGCTCGTCGTGCCCGGTCGCCCGGAGGGCAGCCCCGCGGTGATGCCGACGCGCTGGCCGGGCTTGCACCAACCCAGCTCGACCACGCGCTTGGCGGCGTCGGCGATCAGCGCCTCGGTCGTCTCGTGGCGGCGCATCGAGGCGGCCTGCACGCCCCACATCAGCCCGCAGCGACGGACGGTCTCTTTGCCGGGCGAGAGCGCGTAGATCGGCGCGGTCGGGCGGTGCGCGGACACGAGCCGGGCAGAGCGCCCGGACAGGGTCGGGATCACGAGCGCGTCCAGGCGCAGCTCGCGCGCGGCCACGCACAGGTTGTGGGCGATCGTGTACGCGGGGTCGGAGTCGACCCGGCGCACGCGCGAGGCGTTCCAGTCCTCATACGGCGCGATCGCCTCGGCCTGCTCGGCGACGGAGGCCATCATCGCGATCGCCTCGACCGGATACGCGCCGATCGCCGTCTCCTGGGAGAGCATGACCGCGTCGGTGCCGTCGAGGATCGCGTTGGCGACGTCGGCGACCTCCGCGCGGGTGGGGCGCGAGGAGGTGACCATCGAGTCGAGCATCTGCGTCGCGGTGATCGACGGGCGCGCCATGTGCCCGGCGAGGCGCAGCAGCTGCTTCTGCACGATCGGCACGCGCTCGATCGCCAGCTCGATGCCGAGGTCGCCCCTGGCGACCATCACGCAGTCGGCCGCCCTGACGATCTCCTCAGCTCGTTCGACCGCCTGGGGCTTCTCCATCTTGGCGATCAGCGGCAGGCGCGTGTGCGCGCGCACGGTCTGAACGTCCTCGGGACGCTGCACGAACGACAGCGCGACCATGTCCACCCCGATCGACTCGCCGTGGCGCAGCAGCTCCAGGTCGTGCTCGGGCACCGACGGCAGCGACTCGACCGGTCCCGGGATGTTCAGTCCCTGGCGCGAGGCGACCGCGCCGCCGACCTCGATCTCCGCCTCGACCTCGTGTGTCGCGGCGCGAACCTCCACGACGCGCAGCCGCACCGACCCGTCGGCGAGATACAGCACATCTCCCAGGGCCATCGAGTCGGCGAGTCCCTCCCAGGTGATGCTCATGTGCTGGGCGTCGCCGAGCTCGCCGGTCTCGCCGCCGGTGATCGTCAGGCGCTCGCCGGCCGTCAGCTCGACCACGTCCTCGCGCAGCGCTCCGATGCGCAGCTTCGGCCCGGGCAGATCCTGCAGGATCGCCACCGGCCGCCCGGCCCTGCCCGCCGCGTCGCGTATGCGCCGGACCATCTCGGCATGCTCCTCCAGCGTTCCGTGCGAGTAGTTCAGCCGCGCCACGTCCATCCCCGCCTGCACCATCCGCAGCAGCGTGTCCGGCTCGCGCGAGGCGGGCCCGATGGTGGCGACGATCTTGGTGCGGCGCATGGTCGGCACCGTATCGTGATCTCTCTTGGTTGCCGTGCCGCGCGCCCGCGCGCGCCTGTGGGCTGTGGCCTCGCGCTCGCGGATCATCGCGCCCGCGCGCCCGTGGGTCGGCTGCTCCGAAGCCGCTCCATGCAGCCACCGCGATGCGGCCGGCTCGATCCGCTCCCGATGTGGCGCTCGGCTCCCGGCGAGCTTCACCCGGGGCCCTCGCCTGGCCCTACCATCCAGCAATGCTCGGCCCCTCGCGACCCGTCCCGCGCGTGGGCGCCCGCGCACGCATCGCCCACTTCGGCGGCGACTTCGAACCCGGCACGGTCATCGCTGTCTTCGAGGAGGGGCGTCGCCTGCGCGTGCGCGGGGAGACCGGCGACACGCTCGAGTTCGTGCTCAGCCCCGCCACCGCCCGCTTCGTCGCGGCGGGTGTATCGCACGGGCCGCGGCTGGAGTTGCTTGGCGACCCTGTTTGAGGACGCGTTGAGTTTTTGATCAAGCTGAGTGGGCGCCATGAGCGGAAGGTCGTTGGGTTCGAGGAGCGAATCGGGCGGCTAGAGAAGCTCACGATCTGTATTCGTCAATTTTGTTCGCAATTTGCGGACAACACTTCCTGAATAGGGAATCAATTCTATTTTAGGTGCTAAGCTAAGCCGAAAGCGTCGAGCTAGGGTCGACGAGTAGGATTAGCAGTCTGGTCGTATATGGCCAATGACCATGAGATTCACGATGTTTACCTCACATCCTGTAGCTCTGATCCCATAGTTAGAAGGGAGGATAATGATACTCCGTCGCAAACCGCAAACCATGCACAAACGTGGCACGCTAGCGGTCCTAGTAGTACTAGCTTTTGCTTTGCTTACATTCGCGTCATCGACACTAGCCAACAATGTCGGCGTGTGGTGGGCTGGAACCAAAGAAAATGTAACCGCGAACGATGGAGGAGATAGCGGCTTCAATACCCCTTCGGTAAGCGCAGGCGCAGGCGAAATCGTGCTCAATAGAACAGCCGAGCAGAGCATTAACGAAGCGAACGGCACAGGCATCTTTCAGGCTGGCACCTACTCGTCGGGAAGCGGTACCAAAATAGATCTTTGTTCGGCCACCCTTCCCGGTGAACAGCAGATCTTTACCGAGTACCGTGACAGCGGCTCAGGCTACTCATATACCTGTGGTCTCTACGGAACCGCAAACGCATTCCAGACATGCATATTCAATCTCGGACTAGGGAGCAATGGCCAATGGTACGCAGCCGGCGGCTGTCCAAGCTCTCCGAACCTCATCAACCTAACCCTAAACTGGGCGCTGGATACGACTACGTCGGTGGAGAGCTGAACAATAGCTCGAATGGCCTCGCTAACGGTTCTTCATCGTCCACCGAATACGATCCAGGAGGACAGGAATACGTTGTTTGGAAGGGTGTTAATCGCACCAGCCCAGAAGCTCCGCCTTGGGTTTGGTGCGGCTATCCGACAAAGGAATGGCATCAAGCAATACCCGACTACCATTTCAACATTGCGCACGCCTCGACCAACGCCTTTTGCTCATGACGAAAAACAAGAAAATACTCACCATAGCTATCGCTGGGCTTAGCGTAGGGATAGTCACGACGGCCATTGCAACGGGATCGGGTACAGCGGTCTCTAAACTACCGTCTCGCAAGGCTCAGGCACACATCGCGGCTGTCGCAGCTCAGACGGCGCTTCCCGGCGTCTCAGTGACACTAACCAGTCCATCCGGCGAAAATGGCAGTATCCTGACACTCAAAATCCCGCAAAGTGACTTGGACGCACCGGCCGCTAGCATGACCGGATTCGATGTACCTAGTACGTCTCGGATCGGCTCGTTCGAGGCGGGAGAGGCAGGCTGGCGGGCGGGGATGATCGGCGCATATGATGCGTCGAAGAACCCCAGCATTGTCGGGTGGGAACTCGAGCCAACCGAAGGCCCTGCAACACCGGAAGCGGACAATTATCTCCACGCGCGTCTCCGCGAGGGTGTCGAAGACTCCATCGGTTGGCCTACTGCCAGCTTCATTGGGCAGACCACCCAAACCCAAGCGGTACGGCAGTTGCAGTCTAACCTCAGTGTCCTTAAGAGCGTTGTTGGGCCGGCGATCACGGACACCGCGGTACAGGTCATACCGATCGGCACACAGCCAGAAACGTTTGGGCTCGAGGCAGACGTGCGGGTAAACGTATTGAGCGAACTTGCTCCACACATCGGCGACGTGTTCCTCGGATTGTCTACCGGCTTGGTTGGGGCACCCAATGCGACAATTGAGGGACTGGCCATCAATGTCGTAGACAGTGCTGGCGAACGAGCCAGTGCCTGGATGAATGGGCGAGATGGTGATGCAGCTGCCGAAGCTACGGGTGAAACGCTCAACCCTACAAACGCTCACACCGCCGATGTATCGTTCCCGGTGCAAACCTCTGGACCAGCTACGCTTACATCTTCCACTGGAACTGGACCTGAAACGAGAAGCGGTACACTAAGGACGCCAAGCAACAAGGCATCTACACCATAACTCTAAGGGTGAACGGGGCGATGCGAACCAAAAGACTAGTAATCGCAGTGCTTGCACTAGGCGGTGCTGGCATTCTTGCTGTGGGCATAAGCCATGCCCACAGCAGGAGCGCCCCCTCACCGCACGGAGTCGTGGCCCTCAAACGTATAGTCGAGACAGCGATGGACGTCTCCGCATCAGTGGTCGTGCCGACCGTAGTCAATGACGAAGTTGAGCCAGCATATGAACGTCTGCACCGGGCTGGACTTCGAGTAGGCATTCATAGGAGACTGACCCTTCCCTTCGACTCGTCAGCGTACGTCGTTCGTCAGATCCCAAAAGCCAGCCAGCGTGTCCGCCGAGGAACTGTGGTCAGCATAGAGTTGGCTATTCCCCCCATCTCAGTAGGCAGTCCGGCGGTTCCCACCGAAATCAAGCGGTTCACGGTTCCGGAGTTCATTGGAAAGCCGATTAGTACGGCTGTGGCTTGGACAGAAAAGGCTCAGCTTCCGTGGGAAGCCAGGTTGCCATCTTTGGTCGCGGGCAACGGCTCAACCCTGCTGGATAACTATCTCGTAGCGCGCCAGACACCGGCATCCGGCGCAACATTGAGCGCACCGAGTACCTTGACCCTACGAGGCACACAGCGCAGGCGCTAACAGCAGTGCGGGCAGCCCATAAGATGAAGGGGTGCCCGGTCGTGCCCTGGGGCCCCAAGCTATAACTCCAACGGCACCGTCAGTTCCTCGGAAGACGCTGACGGCCACACCACCAGCTATGAATACGACAGCTCGGGCAATCTCGAGGCGGCAATCCCACCATCAGGGTCCGGCCTCGGCAAGGAGACGATCACCGTCGACGCGGACAGCCGACCGCACATCATCGTGCAATGCCTGGCTGAAAGCTCCTGCACTTCAAGCGACACGACCACGTTGACGTATGACCCACTTGACCGCATCAAGGAAGCCGTCTACACCGGCCCGGGAGCCATGAAGACCATCAAATACACCTACAATGCCGATGGCGGCCTCGAAAAACTGGTGGACCCGACGGGCACGAGAGGTTGTCCCGTAGCTCGTAGAAGTTTGTAGGTGGCGGTCCTTCCGCCTCGTCCGGTCCCGTTGGGACTGTGGCGAGTGCGAAATCATCCACCGAGACGAAGGGACCGCCATGAAAACCGTAGAGCAGGAGCAGGTCGTGAGTGCTGCGCTGGGACTTCCACCGAGTGTGCAGGACGCGTTGGGGGAACTGGCCGGAGCCGCGAAGGATGGGCTGTTGGCGCTCAGCATCGGTTTGGGGCTGGGCGTGTTGAGCGAGATGATGGAGGCCGAGCTGGATGAGGTCGTCGGTCCCAAGCACGCGAAGATCTCAGAGCGCACGGCGGTCCGTCACGGCCACGAGGATGGCGAGGTGACGCTTGGTGGCCGGCGGGTCGCTGTGAGGCGCCCGCGTGCCAGGACCGCCGATGGGGAGCAGGAGGTGGCGCTTGGGACGTATGAGTATTTCGCTGATCGTGACCCGTTGACGCGGGTGGTGTTGGAGCAGATGCTCGCCGGGGTCAGCACACGCCGCTTCACGCGTACTCGTGAGCCCGTCGGTGAGGAAGTGACCGGGAGTGAGCGTTCGGCGTCGAAGTCAGCGGTCAGCCGCGAGTTCGTCGGTCGCACACGGGAGCACCTGGACGCGCTGATGAGCCGTGATCTCGCTGATGTGCGTTTGGCGGCGTTGATGGTCGACGGGATCGAGCTGAAGGGCCGCTGCGCGATTGTCGCGCTCGGCGTCAGCACCGACGGGGTGAAGCTACCGCTGGGGTTGTGGGATGGCTCCACGGAGAACAAGACCGTCACCGCACATCTCCTCGCCGACCTCGTCGGCCGGGGCCTTGACGTCGAGCAGGGCGTCCTCGTCGTCCTGGACGGCTCAAAGGCACTCCGAGCGGCCGTCGATGAGGTCTTCGGCCCGGTGCCAGTGCAGCGATGCATCCGGCACAAGGAAAGAAATGTGTTGGATCATCTCCCCGAGCGCGACCGGTCCGCGGTGAAGGTGCGCTTGCGGCGCGCGTGGTCCAGTGATAATCACGCGCTTGCGCTGGACGGCCTGCGGGCCCTCGCCTCAGAGCTCGAACATTCTCATCCCGGAGCAGCGAGTTCACTCAACGAGGGCTTGGAGGAGACCCTGACCCTCACCCGCCTGGGAATTCGCGGACGGCTGAAGAAGACCTTAGCCTCGACGAACCCGATCGAGTCGATGATCGAGATCATCCGCCGCACCTCCCGCAACGTCAAGCGCTGGCAAAACGGCGACATGTGCCTCAGATGGACAGCCGCCGGGATGCTCCAGGCCGAGACGCAGTTCCGGAAGGTCGTCGGCTATGCCGACCTCGCGAAGCTCGCCCTCGCTGTCGAACGCGACCTCGCCACCCGGCGCGCACCCATTCACACCACGACCCAGGAGGCGCTCACGGCCGTCACCGTGTAACCATCACACCCGGCCGCCACCAAGAACTTCTACGGCGAACGGGACAACCTCGGGCACGACCACGTATACGCTAGACCCACTGGGGCGCGTCACCGAAGAAGCGCTGCCCGGTAGCGTGAGCAACGCCTATAGCTACGACGAAGCCTCGAACCTCTTGAGCCTCACCGACGCGGGCGGAACCACACACTACTTCTACAACGGGCTGAACGAGCTCGAATCAATGTACGAGCCCGGCGGAAGCTGCACAGGCACACCATCGAAATGCACACAGTTCGCCTACGACAACGACGGCTCGCTCACCAAGACGACGTATCCGTCAGGCGCGAGCATGAGATACAAACTCGACCCCACCACCGGCCGAATTCTAACCGCAGAAGCGGATGGAACAAAAGGCGAAACGCTGCTAAGCAACAGCTACGTCTACGACACAAACAAAGAAGACACTGGGCTGATCTTCGAAGACGCTTTCTCCCAGCCCGGCACAGCGAGCGATACAACGACCTATCAGTATGACCCCCTCGACCGTTTGTTCGAAGCGACAACCAAAGGCACCTATCCCTCCCACTACCGGTACGAAATGGACGGCGCCGGAAACCGTATCGCTCAGACCGTGAACACGAGCGAAGCGGCTGGTGGGACCGAAACCTTCTTCAACTACAACGCCGGCAACGAGCTGGAATGTCGCATGAAAACCGCCGAAGCATGTTCAAAATCAAGCACCACCGAGATCTCAGGCTACAAATATGACGGTGCGGGCAACGAGACCGCGATCACTGGATACAACGACCCCGCCAGCACGAGCTTCGCCTTCAACAACCTCAGCCAGCTCGAAGGCCTGACACCGCCCGGGAAAGCCGAAGAAAAACTCACATATCTCGGCAGCGGCCAGGGCAAGCTCACAGGCCTCGGCACCACCACGCTCCAAAACAGCGCGCTGGGCATAACAAAGCAAACCATCGAAGGAAACGCGAGCTACTACGCACGCACCCCAGATGGAGCGCTGATCGACGAGCGTCTACCAGGCGGCACCAGCTACAATCCCGTCTACGATGCGCGGGGAGACACAGTCGGCCTGCTCAACAGCGCGGGTGAACTCGTGCAGACCGTACGCTACGGCCCATACGGCGAGAACACCAACACCAGCGGCACCGTCGCCTACAGTACCACCAACGACCCATTCCTATTCCAAGGCGGCTACCACACGTCCGGCGGCAACACGGGAGCCGGCAACGTACCCAACAGCCTATACCACTACGGCGCACGCTACTACGACCCAACCACGGGCCGGTGGACGCAGCCAGACCCGGCAGCGAGCTTGCCGGAATACGCTTTCGCAGGGGACGACCCAGTGAATGCGAACGACCCGAGTGGGGAATGCTGGGCTGACCAGTTCGGTACCTGGGGCCCCGACTGTGCCGGAAACCCGTTGATCACGGCCAAGGGTGGAGGCGGACCTGAAGTCGTGGTGAAGTGCTTTACATACTACGCTAGTTTCCCGGAAACGGAACACCCGGGCTGGCGGAAGAGGTGCGTGCCTAAAAGGGAAGGGTGGAAGGGATGCAAGAAGGCGGTGACGGTCAGCGCGAACGAGTCGCTCGGAGAGATCGCGCTCGACGCACTGACCGGTCCGTTCGAAGCCCTTATTGAGTGCTACAAAGGTGCACGGACAGTGGAAACGCGATGAGGTACGCGTGACCGCTGGAGGAGCTAGACCCTCCTCGCGAGAGGCATTGAGATCGGGGCAACGGGTTGGCCGCGATCACTCAACGGGAAAGCGCGTGCGAGCCTTCGCGCGCTTTGCATCGTCGTAGAACCTGTAGGCCCAATATGAGTCGGGCTTAGCCAGCCGAATCGCCCCGATGAAGCCGACAGCGGACACAAAGAAAAGCCCGAGCACTGCGAATATCGACTTACCCTTCAACATGCAGACTCCCGGCGGCAGCAGCCAGCACACCAGAAGAAAGATACCTCCAGCGAAATAGCCAAGGACGGAAGCTGTTAGCGGTAGCACGTAGAACCTCTCTAAAGTAGGGCGACCGTTCAAGTCTAGCGAGACAGGAAACGCGGCTTGGCGGGGGTGCTTCGGCGACGGCCTCCCTGCGGTGGCAGTGAGCCGGCTCTGTTCCGTGGTCAGCGAGAAGCGACTCCGAGGTGCCAGCGGCACCCGTCAATGTACGTACCGGCCGCTAAAAGAAGACGGTCGTGTGCCCTTCGCCCATGTAGTACATCTTCGCGCCGGCGGGCGCTTTGGCGCGCAGCTTGTCCCCGAGCGTGTGTGCTGACGTGCGATCATCAGCGAAGAGGAAGAGATATGACCCGCGACGATGGATAGCGTAGCCAGCGGCCGTAAGCGTCGCGGCAAAGTTGATCGCGTCGTTGCGGTGGGGACACTCAAATCGAATCTCGACACGGTCGGGCTCGGCCTCGGCTCCCCATACCGACGCGCCGTGATGAGGACTGACGCGATGCTCGGCGCTCTGGGGGATAGGAGGCACATCAATAAGTTCCCAGTCTCCTGTCTTGCTGGTGCGATGCTGCGTGAACTCCTCCGCACGCACGCCCTCAGTAGCCATCGCATTCGCAATAGCCTCCTGCGCATAACGCAGTCCGTCATTTGACTTAGCGTAGACACGCAACCACTCACCGTCGTGCTCGGCTACAACCCTGTCATCGAGCTTCGTTGCGGCAAGTGCGGAGGCTGCATGAGCGCGGAGGGTCGACAACAAGTGAGCAGCGTGGGCGTCCGACGCAAATCGAACAGTCAGGCGCCAGTCGTCGTCGGACTGAACGGACATTGGCGAGGAATGCTAGCAAGCCGACGCGCGACTGCACGCGTCAGAAAGCGTCGCGTACAGTGCGACAAACGATCTGCCTGCTCCGGAGCGGCTACCGCACGTCGGGCGGCAACACGAGAGCAGGTAATGTACCCAACGGCCTCTACCCTCTACCACTACGGCGCATGCATCTTCGGCGAGTGTATTGAACCATCGTCTCATAGCGAACATCCGGCATCCGGGGAGATTGCGACGGTCTAGGATGACGAAACCGCCTTCAGAAGATGAGAGGCTTCCAGACGAGCGGGTCGAGTGGCGGGATTCCCCCGCGCGGCCGCCGCGCTGGCAGCTACCCGGGATCGTGGCGCTTGAGCGTGTCTTGGTGCGCAACGAGCGTGTAGCAGTCGCGTTGGTTCGGGCATCCGTTTACCGGACAGGGATAGAACTCGAGACGCTGACGGTGATCCACGGTGATCGCGACTCGACCCGCGCATGATTCGCGCCGATCCGTTCAAACTCCGCTTGATCGTCCGCTCCGATCTCGATGCGCTTCGCCAAAGCAGGCATACCGGACCCCCATCATCGCTGAACAGGACAGCGACAACTTCGGCAACGACCACAACACCCCTTCAATAATCCACAAACTTCACGGATGAACCACTAGTCAAGAGATCCGGTTATGAACGCCGCAGATCAAGCGCCAGGGTTGCGATTCTATATGTGCCGCTTGCGCACGTACCACCGGAAAAATCGCATCACGCACCGGCGAAGAAAGCGATTGCGCCTAGACAAACGAGCTTGGGTAGGACGCAGGATTGAAGGTAGGCCGATTGCTGCCCTACCCACATTGGTGACAATCCACCAGTCATCCTCGTAGGTGCGTGCACCCATAAAGATCTCGCGTTCTGTTGTCACCAGGCCGCGAGCCACGAGCCCTCGGAGTGTTGCGTCGACCGCGGAACGTCCGGGCGACGACTTCAGCAACTCCTCATCGAGGCTGGTGGTCGTCTGTCCAGAGTAGGCAGCCATGCTGCACAGTTCGAGCAATTCGCGCTCCAGCCCGCTCAGAGATGATTCGTGCATGCGCAATCAAAGTATAGCTATGAGTTCTGGATGAGGGTGTATGTCTTCTGTTGGCGAGCACGGCCATTGTACAAGGTACTGTATGTATCGATGGTCGTATACCGAGTTTCGTTTGTGGGCACTAGGCTCACCGATGCGGAGAAGGCGGCACTGACCGCGGCTGGGGCTGCTTGGGAGGGCACCGAATGTGGCGCGGAGGGTCCGTGCCGGCACCGTGCCTTGGTCAATGCGACCACGGAGCAGGAGGCGATAGCGGCCGTCCGCACGGTGCTAGGGGCGGACGGTTCACTGGGTAATTACGACGCGGCGCCTGTCAGAGACTCACGAGGCGAGGTCTGGCGAGGACCGTTTTATCGATCCTGGCATGAGATCGACTGGGGTACCCCCGAACGAGCGACTCTCACCGAGCTTGAACGCACGCTCCTGGGGGCGCTGACGAACGACCACGAGCCGGTCTGGACAATCGTCAAAGACCGATACGTTCATGCCAACCGCGTCGAGATAGAAGCCGCGCTCGCGCAGCTCGAGCGGAAGGCTCTGATTGACAAACGCATCTCCGCGAGCGGCGAGTCCGGCCACGAAACGGAGCCCGTGCTGTGGTGGGCGATCACCCACGAAGGCTGGGACCTCCTCGGGCTGATCCCGTCCCCGCGATACAGGTAGCGTGACTCGGGGTTGAAGCTCTAGAACACCACGGGAATGACCAATCCGATCCACATCCTTCTACTGCTGGCACTGCTCTTTGGTTACGTTTTGCCCGCACTTCTCGTAGGCCGTCAAGCGGATACACGAGGGCGCAATTTTATCCTACTCGCTGGCACGTAAAGCCGCCAAGGCCGAGGTGACCAAGTCGCCCGGTGCGAAAGCGTCACGGCGCCTGCACGTCCGGAAAGCTCTCCGCGCAGTGCTCGCGCAGCACGTCCCTGATCCATGCGCGCTCGGCCTGGCTGGCCGCCCGGTAGCGCGCTAGCAGTTCGCGCTGGCGGGTGATCGGGGCGCCGGCGATCGTCCAGCTGACCGCCAACCGCTCGAACAGCAGCTCGACCGCGCGCTGCCAGGCGTCCTCGCGGGTGCCGGCCGCCCGGCTGTCAGTGCCTGCGCCGGCCAGCGCGGCGGCGTACTCGCGCCGCGCCGCCGCCGTCAGCGCGCCGCGCAGCACAAGTGTGTTGCCGTCGGCGTTTGTG
Source organism: uncultured Solirubrobacterales bacterium (assembly GCA_963749285.1). Taxonomy (GTDB): domain Bacteria; phylum Actinomycetota; class Thermoleophilia; order Solirubrobacterales; family Solirubrobacteraceae; genus Palsa-744. The sequence continues at coordinate 1,233,356 of CAVVMD010000003.1, forward strand.
TACTCGCTTGCCGGGGCCGTCAGCTTCTCCCGGTGGCTGACGTCTCCCGCCGCTGCGCGCCGGCGGCTGCGCCTACCCACGGTCTATCCGTCCCGCTCCTGACGGCCGAAGGGCAAGCGAGGCCAGGACGCAGTGAGCGAAGTGTGCTCGGCACACGAGCGATCGAGGACACCGCATTCGCGCCGCCATTCGGCCGTCAGGTGGCTGCGCCGGCGGCCTTCAACAGCTGCCCCCGCACATCGCCGGTCGCCGGATGCGCGTGTCCCGCCCAGGCCGCGGCAGGCTCCATCTCCGCGAGCTTGCGCATGCTCTCCCTGGTCTGTTCGGTGTCGTAGTTGTACGTCTCCGCGGGCACGCTTGGGGGGACGCTGCGGCCCCACATGTCGCGGGTGTAGAAACAGTCGCTCACGATCGCCAGCCGGTCGGATTCGCGCCACAGCCCGATTAGCCCCGGCGCGTGTCCCGGTAGGTCGATCACCTTGAATCCGGCTACCTCGTCGCCCTCTCGCACGGTCCCTGAGATCTTCACCGGGCCGTCGTCCCAGGCGTAGCGGTGGCAGACTTTCTGGATCTGCTTGGCCACCGGCGGCAGCCCCGCCAGGTCGGCCGGCCAGTAGCGCCATCCGCCGCTGCCCTCCGCGTCCTGGACCTCCTCGGGATGGCACATGACAGGCACGTCCAGTCCCGGCGCGGTCCCGCGGTGGTCGGTGTGCGCGTGCCCCAGCACGATCCGCTTGATCCCGCCCAGCTTCGCGCCCGCCATCGCCACCGCGTGCGTCATCGTGCGCGCGCCCGCGTCGAACATGATCACGCCGCCCTGATCCTCGATCAGGTACACGTTGCACCTGCCCGGCTGGCCCTGCACGACCCACACGCCCTCGGCCACGAGCTTCGCCTCGCCGCCCACCAGCCCCTCGGTCACCTTCGTCTTGACGTTGAACGCGCCCGTCATCCGCTGCTCGGTGCTCGAGCCCAGCGGTGGCATCATCCCGATCTGGCGCGGCACCGACATCGTGTCGGTGAACGCGTCATTTTTGTGGATCAGCCCGTCGCGCACGGTCAGCACGTCCACGCCCTCGAGCTCCATCCGGTGCCCCGTCGGCGCGATCCCGTTGAACGATCCGGGTCCCGCGAACGTGCCGCTGAAGCGCCAGTGCAGCGCGCAGCGCTCGTCCTCGGTCGTGGTCGACACGATCTCGACTTTCAGGTTCGGGATCGCTTCGATCAGGCTGCCGATGAACTCGCGCAGGCCCTCCGGGCCGATGAACATCCCCTGGCCGCGCACGTCCTCGCGCCCGTCCGGCGCCCACATCGCGGCCGCGCCCTGCACGTCGTGGGCGTCGATCGCTTCGAAGTATCTCCTGACCACGGCCTCGGCCTTGTTGCCGGTGATCCGCCCGCGATTCTTCGCCGCCGACGCCTGCTGGATGTTGGCGGCGGCCTCCTGCACCTTCGTGGCCGCGCTGCTCGCGTCTTGGCTCTGGCTCTCGCTCTCTTGCTCGGCCATCTTCGCCTCCTTTGACCCGGGTTTCGGACCCTCGCTTTGGGATCTTTCAGTCTAAGCCACCTTTCCGCACGGCGCGAAAACCCATCTTGCACCGTCCGAACCAGTTGGGCGCAGCGGTGGATCTGTGGGGGCCGCCCGCTCGATCGCCCCACCCCATAACCCGAACAGGTCTCTCACTCGACCGCCTTACCGGCCGTCCGGCTAGGCTCTGCACCGGTGGCCGACGGTACGCGCAAACGCGAGCTTGGGCGGGGCGAGCGTGTGCTTCCCGGCGTGTACCGCCTGCGCCTGCCCCTGCCCTGGCCCGGCGTCCCCCACGGCAACGCCTGGGCGGTCGCGTCCGGGGACGGTTTCGTGCTGTTCGACACGGGCATCCACGCGCCCGGCTCGCTGGCCGATCTGGAACGTGCGCTGGCGATGTGTGGCCTCGCGCTGGAGGACGTTCGCCTGCTGGTCTGCACGCACGCCCACTCAGACCACTACGGCCAGGCCGCCACGATCATCGAGCGCTCTGGCTGCGAGCTGTGGATGCACCCCAACCATGCCCACATGTCACGCTTCGCCGAAGACCCCGACACGGCGATCATGCGGCGCCTGGAGATCGCTCGCCAGTCCGGCGTCCCCGAGGAGCCCCTGCGCCGCTATGCCGCCGAGCGCGCCCGCAACCGCGAATCGGGCATCGCCGCGATCGTCGAGCCCGATCGTCCCCTGCTGCCGGGTGTGATCGTCGAGACCGACCTCGGCCCCTGGACCGTCCACGAGACCCCCGGTCACGCCCCCTCGCACGTCTGCCTGTTTCAGTCCGAGCATCGCCTGCTGATCTCCGGGGATCACCTGCTGGGACGCGTGTTCCCGTTCTTCGACTACGGCTACTCGCCCGACCCGGTCGGCGAATTCGTGCGCTCGCTGGACGTCGTCGAGGCTCTGCACGCACGCCTGTGTCTGCCCGGCCATGGCCGCACCTTCACCGACGTCCACGCCCATATCGAGGCCAACCGCGCGCTCGTCTCCGAGCACCTGGACAAGATTCAGGCGGTCCTGGGCGCCGGTGAGCCGCTGACGGCGTTTGAGATCCTGCCGCGCGTCCATGGCGCCAATCTCTCTCCGATGACCGCCCAGTGGCTGTTGACCGAGACGCTGTCGATGCTCCTGCACCTCGAGGTCATCGGCCAGGCCGTCCGTGTCACTGGCGAGCCCGAGCGCTGGACCGCATAATCAGACCATGCGCATCGACCAAATCCTCGCCGCCGGCGGCGAGCCGGTGTTCTCGTTCGAGTTCTTCCCGCCCAAAACGGAGCAGGGCGAGGAGAACCTATACGCGGCGCTCGCCGACCTGCGCCCGCTGGAGCCGGCCTTCGTGTCGGTCACCTACGGCGCCGGCGGCTCGACGCGCGAGAAGACGCTCGAGATCGTCAAGCGCCTGAGGGACGAGTGGGGCCTGGAGGCGATGGCCCACTTCACGTGCGTCGGGGCGACCGTTCCGGAGCTGCGGGCGACCCTCGACGAAATGCAGGAGGCCGGCATCGACAACGTGCTGGCCCTGCGCGGCGACCCCCCGGCCGGTGAGACGGAGTGGACGAAGACGGACGGCGGCCTGGAGTACTCGCGCGAGCTCGTCGAGCTGATCGCGGCGGACTACCCGTTTGCGATCGGCGCGGCCTGCTTCCCCGAGACGCACATCCACGCGAGCAGTCCCGCCGATGACCTGCGCTACCTCGGGGAGAAGGTGCGGGCGGGCGTCGACTTCCTGATCACACAGGTGTTCTTCGACAACTCGTTCTACTTCGACTTCGTGGGCCGTGCCCGCGACGCCGGAGTGAGCGCCCCGATCATCCCGGGGATCATGCCGATCACCCGGGTCGGGCAGGTCGAGAAAATGGCGGACATGTGCGGCTCGGCGATCCCCGAGGCGCTGCGCAGGGAGCTGCACGCCCGCCAGGACGATGCCGAGGCGGTGCTCGACTTCGGCGTCGCCTACGCGACGCTGCAGTGCGCCGAGCTCCTGGCCACGGGCGCGCCCGGCATCCACTTCTACACGCTCAACCGCTCCCCCGCCACGCGCGCGATCCTGTCCGCGCTCAAGCTCTCGCGGCCGTGGGAGTCCGGTAGGACCCGGGCGGGCGCCTGAGCTCCCGCGCGGGCTCAGCCCACGACTTCAATCTCCAACCCCTCCGCGAGCCGCGGCGAGCCATCGGTCTCCTCGTAGCGCACGTCGACCGAGTCGTTCTGGCGGTACGTGCCGACTCCCCACGCCCCCAGCAGCCAGCGCCAGCCGCTGATTCGATCCTTGCGCAGCTCTCCCTCGAACACGAGCATCCCTTCGCGCACCTCGTAGTCGGCTCCGCGTTGCTGGTGCACGCCGTTGAGATACACCTCGTACTCGCCTGTCACCTCGCGCGGGAGTCGCACCCTGGATTTGGCCCCGGGGATGGGGACTCGCGCCGGCGCCGTCATCCCGCGGATTATGCACCCGACCTCGTGCCCTGGCGTTTTGCGCCGAGCGGCTGGCTACCCTTGCGGGCCGATGTCCTGCGCTCCCCTGACGATCTCCCCGCCCCCGGGCATGCGGGCCACGCGCGAGCTGCCATATCTGGACAGGACCCTGCATCTCGTCCCCCAGCCCGGGCGCACGCGCGTGCACCGCCACGACGAGCGGCTGCTCGTCCCCGCCGGCGACGCCCGCCCAGCGATCGAGCGTTACTACCGCCGTGCCGCGCGCGCCGAGATCGCCGCGCGCCTGGATCGCGCCACTGCGCTCGCGGGCGTCTCCTACCGCGACCTGTCGATCCGTGGGCAGCGCACGCGCTGGGCGTCGTGCTCGTCCAACGGGCACATGAGCTTCAACTGGCGCCTGCTGCTGGCGCCCGAGACGGTGCTCGACTACGTCGTCTGGCACGAGGTCTGCCACCTGGAGATCCTCGATCACTCACGCCGCTTCTGGGCGCTGGTGCAGCGCCGCTGGCCGCGTTACCGCGAGGACCGCGACTGGTTGCGCCGTCACGGCGCGACGCTGGTTCTCTAGCGGACTGCTGGCATGGCGCCATGCTGCGTGCTTACCGATGATCGGAGATCGAGGGGCCTCCGATCGGGGTGACACAGCCCGATGGGCTGGGTCACGTGTGCCGAGCACACTTCGCTCACTGCGTCCTTGCCTGTCTTGGCCATCGGCCCGCTAGCGGCGTTGTGAGATCGGGACGTAGTCCCGATCGCGCTCGCCCGTGTAGATCTGGCGCGGCCGGGCGATCTTCTGCTCGGAGTCGTTGACCATCTCCAGCCACTGCGCGATCCAGCCCGAAGTGCGCCCGATCGCGAACATCACCGGGAACATCGCCACCGGCAACCCCAGCGCCTCGTAGATCAGGCCCGAGTAGAAGTCGACGTTCGGATACAGCTTGCGTGAGGTGAAGTAGTCGTCGTCCAAAGCCCGCTTCTCGAGCTCGGTCGCGACCTGCAGCAACGGGCTCTTGCCGCGCACCTCGAACACGTCGTCGAGATATTTCTTGATGATCCGCGCGCGCGGATCGTAGTTCTTGTAGACCCTGTGCCCGAACCCCATCAGGCGCTCGTCGCCCGCCTTGACGCCCTCCAGGAACGCGGGAATGTTCTCGACCGTCTCGATCCGCGCGAGCATTCGCAGCGCCGCCTCGTTGGCGCCCCCGTGCAGCGGCCCGTACAGCGCCGCCACCCCCGCGGCCACGGCCGAGTAGGGGTCGACCTGGGTCGAGCCAACCGAGCGCACCGCGCTCGTGGATGCGTTCTGTTCGTGGTCGGCGTGCAGGATGAACAGCACGTCCAGCGCCCGCTCCAGACGAGGGTCGGGCTGATACTTCAGCTCGGTCATCTTGTACATCATCCCGAGGAAGTTCCCCGCGTAGTCGAGGTCGTTGTCGGGGTACACGTAGGGCTGGCCCATGTTGTGGCGGAACGCGAACGCCGCCAGCGTCGGCATCTTCGCGAGCAGCCTAATGATCTGGATCGCGCGCACATCCTCGTCGTGGATCTGGTTTGCGTCCGGGTAGAACGTGGACAGGGCGCCCACCGAGGCGACCAGCATTCCCATCGGGTTCGCGTCGTAGCGGAATCCCTGCATGAAGTCCTTGACGTTCTCGTGCACGAACGTATGGATCGTGATCTCGCCGATCCAGTTCTCGAGCTGCGCGCTGGTGGGCAGGGAGCCTTTGATCAGCAGGTAGGCGACCTCCAGGTACGTCGAGTGCTCGCACAGCTGCTCGATCGGATACCCCCGGTGCTGCAGGATCCCCGCCTCGCCGTCGATGTAGGTGATCGAGCTGCGACACGCGGCGGTGTTCGTGTACGCCGGGTCATAGGCCATCAACCCGAAATCGTCCTCGCCGGTCTTGATCTGGCGCAGGTCCATCGCACGCACGGTCCCGTCGGTGACCGACAGCTCGTAGGACGCGCCCGTGCGGTTGTCCGTCACGCTGAGCGTCTCACGCGAGCCGGCTATGCCGTTGTCCGATGAGGATGAGGATGTTCCCTGTCCCTGCGCCTGTGTCTCGGGGGTGCTCATCGTGGGGCTTCTCCTGTCGAGTGGGTTCTACCCGATTATGCGACATCCCAGGCTCGGACCCGCCGGCTCGAGCGATCTTTTATGCGCGCCTCCCGTGGCCGTTCTCCGGTGCGCCCCAGGCGCGCGTCTCACGCGTGCGCCTCGTAGCGGCTTTCCGTCGCCTCCACCTGACCCTGGTAGTGGCTGCCCAGATCCGCGTGCCCGTATGGCCGCAGCGCCGGGACGTCGAGCGTCATGAACGACAGCTGCGCGATCGGCAGTCCCGGGTACAGCTTGATCGGGACACGCGTCAGGTTGTTGAGCTCCAGCGTCAGCGTTCCCTTCCAGCCGGGGTCGCAGAACCCCGCCGTGGCGTGCACGATCAGCCCGAGTCGCCCGAGGCTCGACTTGCCCTCGATCCGCGCGACGATGTCATCGGGCAGCTCCACGTGCTCCAGTGTGCGGCCGAGACAGAACTCGCCCGGGTGGATCACGAACGGCTCGCCCTCCGGGGGCTCCACCTGCTCGGTCAGCCCCCGCGGCGGGTCGCGCAGGTCGATCGCCGTGATCTTGTGGTTGTGGAACACCCGAAACGTGTCTCCCAGGCGCAGATCCACGCTCGCGGGCTGCACCATCGCCTCGTCCCACGGGTCGATCTTGATGTGACCTTCGCGCACCAGCCGAACGATCGTGCCGTCGGACAGGACGGATGTGGGGGAGGGGACGGTGTCGCTCATACGCGCGGTGATTCTCGCATGTGCGTCCCCCGGGAGTTTGTTGTGCGGCCTCAGAGTGAGTTGTGCGCCCGCGCGTGGCTCTCGCGTGTCGTAGCACCCGCGCAGTGCTCAGCGCGAGACGAGCCGTCCGCGCGCAACGACGGTGCGCACGCGCGTGGGAGAAGCCAACGCGGGCTCGCCGTGGGGGCCGCGCCGGCGCGGCAGTCGCGAGCGGGGATGGTGGGGGCGATGCGGGCTCGGGCGCGGGCCGATCCCGCCGTCCTGCCCGGGCTCGGTCTCGGGGGTCTGGTTGACGGCCCAGCGCACGATCAGGAACAGGGCCACGATCGGGATCTTCAGCAGGAACATCAGCCAGACGAAAGTCCACACGTCCATACGCTGATCGTACTACTGAAGGCCACGCCAGTTATTCTGGCGCGAACCTAGTCGCCGCTGAAGTGGGTGATCTCGCGCAGGTCCTGCACGCGCTCGGCGATCTCCGTGGCCGTCAGGCGCGCCACGCGCTCGGTGCCGAACTCCTCGACGTTGAATGAGGCGAGCGCCGTGGCGTGGGCCATCGCGCGGCGCAGCAGCTCGTCGGAGACCTGTTCCTCGCCCAGGCGTGCGGCGATGTAGCCGACGAACCCCCCGGCGAACGTGTCGCCCGCGCCGGTGGGGTCCACCACGCTCTCCAGTGGATACGCGGGCAGGGAGAAGAACCCCTCGCGGGTGATCAGCGCTGCCCCGTACTCGCCCTGCTTGGCGACGATCACGCTTGGACCACTACAGGCTGCGCCGGAGCTGGGCTTCCAGGAAAGGATCTCGCGCGCGGCGGACACGAGGTTCGGCTTGGCGGTGAGCTGGCGCAGCTCGGCGTCGTTGAGGATCACGCAGTCGCAGAGCTCGATCACGCGCAGCAGCTGCTCGCGCGCGCCTTCGATCCAGAAGTTCATCGAGTCCAACGCGACGAACCGTGCGCGCTCGCACTGCTCGCGCACTCCCAACTGCAGCTCGGGCTGGATGTTTGCCAGGAACAGCACCTCGCACGCGCGCGAGTTCTCGGACAGCTTGGGCTCGAACTCCTCGAACACGCCCAACTGGGTGTCGAGCGTCTCGCGCGAGTTCAGGTCCCAGCCGTACTCGCCCCGCCAGAAGAACGTGCTGCCTGCTACGCGCTCGATGTCGCTGGTGTCGATGCCCCGGCCGCGCAGCAGCTCCAGGTCGGCCTCGGCGAAGTCCTCGCCGATGGGACCGACGATGCGGACCTGATCGAAGAACGATGCCGCCAGCGCGAAGTGCGTCGCCGCGCCGCCGAGCATGCGCTCGCGCTCGCCGAACGGCGTCTTGACAGCGTCGTACGCGATTGAACCGACAACGGTGATCGACATGGCGCGGGACCCTACCGTCTCGGCCACGAACGAACTTCGCCAACGACATCCCTACGCCATCCCGCCGTTCTGCGGGCATCACGGCGCGGTGGGCCGATAGCCTGCGGACAGTGGCGAGCATGCGCGCGATCCAGATGACCGAGTTCGGCGGGCCCGAGGTGCTGGCACTCACCGAGCTGCCCATGCCCGAGCCGAGCGAGGACGAGGTCCTGATCAAGGTCACGCGCGCGGGACTGAACTTCGCCGATACGCACACGCGCACGAACTCCTACGTGCAGCGAGCGACGCTGCCGCTCGTGCCGGGGGGTGAGGTCGCCGGCATCCGCGAGGACACGGGCGAGCGCGTGGTCGCGCTCGTCGGGACCGGTGGCTACGCCGAGTACGCGACCGCGCCGGCACAGCTGGCATTCCCGATTCCCGACGGGGTCGATGAGGGCACCGCGCTGGCGCTGATCGTGCAGGGGACGACCGCGTGGCACTTGCACAAGACGTCCGGGCGCGTCGCCCGTGGGGAGAGCGTGGTCGTGCACGCCGCCGCGGGGGGCGTGGGCTCGCTTGCGGTGCAGCTGGGGCACGCGCTGGGCGCCGGGCGCGTGATCGCGACGGCCTCAAACGCCGGCAAGCGCGAGCTGGCCATGGGACTCGGCGCGGATGTCGCGATCGACCCGGCGCCGGAGGGGCTGACCGAGCGGCTGATCGAGGCCAACGACGGTGAGCCGGTGGACGTCGTGTTCGAGATGGCCGGCGGCGCGGTGTTCGACGCCTCCTACGACGCGCTCGCCCCGTTCGGGCGGATCGTCGCCTATGGAATCGCCGGCCAGCAGCCGAACGAGGTCGCGACCGGGTCGCTGCTGCGCCACTCGCGCGCGGTGATCGGCTTCTACCTGTTCCACTGCCTTGGCCGGCCGGGGATGTTCACGGACGCGCTCGAAGACCTGTTCGCGCGTGTCGCCAGGGGCGAGCTGAAGGTGGTCATCGGAGACACCTACGCGCTCGGCGACGCCGCCCAAGCGCACATCGACCTGCGCGGACGGGGCACGGTGGGCAAGCTGCTGCTGGACCCCTCCGTATAAACGGGCCGCGATCCCGCTCCGACACGCCGGGTCGGGCCTGAGCGCCCCGAGTCCGTAAGCTGCGTCGCGCGATGAGCAAGACGTTCGCCGAGCTCGGCCTGTCCGAGCGCACCCTGCAAGCCCTGCGCGACGTGGGGTATGAGTCGCCGAGCCCGATCCAGGAGCAGGCGATCCCGTCGGTGCTGGAAGGCAGGGACGTGATCGGCCAGGCGCAGACGGGCACGGGCAAGACGGCCGCGTTCGGGCTGCCGATCGCCGAGTACATCGACCCCGAGCTGCGCGAGGTGCAGGCGCTTGTGCTGACGCCCACGCGCGAGCTGTGCATCCAGGTCACGCAGGCGCTGCGCGTGTACGGGGCGCACGCGGGAGTGGACGTCGTCGCGGTGTTCGGGGGCGCGCCGATCCGCACCCAGCAGGCGCAGCTGCGCGGGGGCGGGCACGTTGTCGTGGGGACGGTCGGCAGGGTGCTGGACCTGATCTCCCGGCACTCGCTGGTGCTGCACGACTGCCGGTTTGTCGTGCTCGACGAGGCTGATGAGATGCTCGACCTGGGGTTCCTCGAGGACGTCGAGAAGATCCTGTCGCTGACCCCGAGTGGCCGTCAGACGGCGCTGTTCAGCGCGACGATGCCCCCGCCGATCAGAAAGCTCGCGGACAAGTACATGTATGACCCGGTGACGATCGAGGTGGAGGCGGCGACGCTGACGATCGACACGGTCGCGCAGTTTCAGCTGCCGGTGGAGACGAAAGCCAAGCCCGACAAGCTGGTCGAGGTGCTGCGCGCGGAGGGGGCGGGCGGGAATTCCAATCAAACGATCGTGTTCGTGCGCACGAAGATCCGCTGCGATCAGCTGTTCAAGATCCTGCGCGACCGCGGCATGAACGTGCGGGCCCTGCACGGCGATATGACCCAGGGCGCGCGCGACGGGGTGATGCTCGCGTTCAAGGGCGGACGCGTGCCGATCCTGGTGGCGACCGACGTGGCCGCGCGCGGGCTCGATATATCGACGGTGACGCACGTGATCAACTACGACGTGCCGACGAGCCCGGACACGTACGTGCACAGGATCGGGCGCACCGGGCGGGTGGGGCGCTCGGGCCGGGCGATCACGTTCGTCGAGGATCGCCAGAAGCGCGAGCTGGAGGCGATCGAGCGGCATATCGGCATGTCGATCGAGCCGTGGCAGCGGGGCGCGGTGGGCGCGCCGACGCCCGTGAAGGAGCGCCCGCGCAGGCATTCCAAGCCGCGCGTGTCGCGGCGCAGCGAGGACGAGCGCTTCGTCAAGCTCGTGCTCGGCGGGGGCAAGCAGGCGGGGCTGCGCGTGGCGGACATCGTCGGCGCGGTGACATCGTCCGCGGGCCTGGACGGCGAGGCGGTGCGCGACGTGCTGGTGCTCGAACGGGTCTCGTTCCTGTCAGTCCCCGCGAACGAGGCCGACAAGGTGATCGGCGCGCTGGACGGCCGCGAGGTGCGCGGCCGGGCGTTCAATCTGGAGCGCGTCGCGGGTTAGCCTCCTCCGCGGGGCTTGGTTGCGGGCTTTTTCGGGTGAGCCGCGAGCCAGTCCCTTCGTCTGGTTGCTGTTGGCGCCGCTCACCGCAGCGGTTGGCGTTGCGTGGGCGCTATCGGTGGCGATGCAGACGCGGTGGGCAGGTCCGTCCGCGCAGATGAGGACCGCGACCGGCGTACGAGGGCCCGCGGCCGGCATCTCTGACCAGGCGAGCCTGAGCTTCAGTCGCCCAGCTGGCGTTCGCCCAGCGCTTTGAGCACCATTTCGGCGGCGCTGTCCACGTCTATCTCCGGGGTCAGCTCGACCTCCGCCCCGCTTGGTTTCTCGTACGGGTCGTCCACGCCCGTCATGCCTCTCAGCTTGCCGCTCTTGGCGCGTGCGTACAGCCCCTTCGGGTCGCGTCTGGCGCACTCCTCCGCGGGCGTGTTCATGTACACCTCGACGAACGCCAGCCCTTCGCTTTCGTGCAGCTCGCGCACCCGCTCGCGGCACGCCTCATACGGCGACACGAGCGCGACCAGCGCGATCGTGCCCGCGTCCGCGAACAGCCTCGCCATCTCCCCGACCCGGCCCACGTTCGTCTCGCGATCGTCTTTGCTGAACCCCAGATCGCTGCACAGCCCGTGCCGCAGGTTGTCCCCGTCCAGCCGGTACGCGCTGCGGCCCGCGTCGATCAGCCGCGCCTCCACGGCCGTCGCGACGGTCGTCTTGCCCGCGCCGGGCAGCCCCGTGAACCACACCGTCGCGCCCTGCTGTCCCAACCTCTCCCAGCGCCGCGTTCGATCGACGGTCGCCTCCTGCCAGGTCACGTTTGCGCTCATACTCTTCCGCCTCGCGTTTCTGTCTTGGTCCACACATTCTTGAGGACCAACATAAGAACCTTGTCAGATGTGCTGTGCGAGGATGCCCGCCGTGGATCGCGCGCCCCTCGTCACGCTGCCCCCGGCGCTTGCCGGCCCCGGCCCGGCGGCTCGGGATGGCGCTCGTTACGTGCTCGGCATCGACGGTGGGGCCACCAAGACGCTTGCTGGCGTGCTCGATCTCGAGCGCCGGGTCCTGCACCTCGGCCACGGCGGTCCCAGCAACGAGGACGCGGTCGGCACGCGCCTGGCAGTCAATGCTGTGCTCGACGCCACCGACCAGGCGCTCGCGCGCGCCGGCATCGCTCAGGGCGAGCTCGCCGCCGCGGTGCTCGCCGTCGCGGGCACCGACACCGACTCGATCGACCGCCACCTGCACGAGCTGCTGGCCGATCGGAGATCCCAGCTGGACGATCGGAGATCACATTCGATCTCCGATCGGTCGATCGGTGAGGACTGGATCGTCGTCAACGACGTCGTCGGCGCGTGGGCCACCGCCACCGGCGCGCGTCCCGGTGTCGGCGTCATCTCCGGCACGGGCTCCAACGTCTTCGGCGTCGGGCGGGTGGGCAGCGAGATACGCTCCTGGCGGGCCGGCGGCTGGGGACACCTGCTCGGCGACGAGGGCAGCGGCTACTGGCTGGGCGCACAGTCGATCGTCGCGGCCCTGCACGACCGCGATGGCTCCGGTCCGCCGACTGCGCTCAGCGACGCCGCCCTGCGCTTCTTCGGCGCCACCTCCATCGAGACGCTCGCCGCGAGCGTCTACACGACGCCGCTGAGCAAGGGCGAACTGGCGGCCTTCGCGATCGAGACCTCGCGGCTCGCGGGCGAGGGCGACGCCGTCGCGCGCGGGCTTTACCTGCGCGCGGCCTCCGAGCTCGGCGAGCAGGTCCTGGCGGTCATCTCGAGGACGGGACTCACCGGCGAGGCCTTCCCCGTGGGCTTGATCGGCAGCGCGTTCCGGGCGGGCGAGGTCTTCACAGAGCCGCTCACCGAGGCCGTCCACGCGGTCGCGCCCGAGGCCGACGTCTTCCCCGTCGACATGGCCCCCGTCGGCGGCAGCCTCCTGCTGGCCGCACGTGCGTGCGGCCACGACGGAGCGATCCCCGTCGATGAGCTCGCGCGATTGATCGACAGCGCGAGCTGACGCGAGCGAGTGGATCAAACTTTCAGCGTCAGGCCTCCATGGCGACTGACAGCGGGGATGAGACGGATGTCGAAAACGCGGTGTGATCACGGACGCGTTGGGCCGCGGTCACCCCCCGCCGGCCTGCCACCCGCCGCAGGCTCGGCATCCTCGGCCCGACCGGTGACGCTTTGCGCTTTTTTGCAGGTTGATTTGCAGGCGGGTCGGACCGGCTTGCCCGCGCGACTTCTTCGCTAGCCTGACCACATCGAACGGGCGCCTGGCCTGTTTGCAGACCGAACGATGTCTTCCCGCTTCGATCACCGACCCGCGTCGCGCGCGCGCCAGGGCACTTTGCTCTCCGTCCTGGCCGCGTTGGCCTGCGCGCTGACCCTCCCCGCTTCACCCGCATCGGCGTCCGCAGCCTCGCCCTACCCGGCCGGCGCCACCCGGCCGCTACGGGTGGCCACTCCCGCCGAACTTGCCCACGCCGCCACCGCACCCACCGGCGGCTCCTCCGTGCCGACATCCGGCTCGTCGAAGTCCACGACCGGCTCGTCTAAGACGACCCCCAAGAAGCACCCCAAGCCCAAGCCCGTCCTGCACGGCGACCCCGCGCGCGCGGTGCTCGCCTTCGAAGCGATGCAGCGGGCCTACTACATCGCCGGATCGGGCCTCTATGAGGGCGAACCCTTCTCGTTCCTGTGGCCCTTCTCGCAGGCGCTCGCCGCGACCGTGACGCTGTCCCACGTCAACGGCATCGCCACCATCCCCGGCCTGAGCGCCACCGTCGCGCGCGAACTGAACGCGCGCATGGTCGGCCTGAGCTCCTACCTCGACACCGACAACTCGGGCGCGCCCGAAGGCACGTTCACGAGCACGCTTGGGGCCTTCGACGGCACCGTCGTCCCTCCGGCCGGCCCGGGGGGGACGAAGTACTACGACGACAACGAGTGGGTCGGGATCGAGCTCGTGCGCACCTACGAGCTGACCCACAACGCCGCCGCGCTCGGCAGCGCCGAGGCGATCATGGCGTTCGTGATGGCCGGCTGGGACACCGACCCCGAACTCGTCTGCCCCGGGGGGGTGCCGTTCTCGAACTCCTCGGAAAACACCGAACGCAACACCGTCACCGACGGCCCCGGCGCCGAGCTCGCGGTGCGCCTCTATCAGCTCACCGGCAACGTCCAGTACCTGCAGTTCGCCGAGCAGGCCTACGAATGGGTGCGTCAATGCCTCCTGAGCGCGAACGGCCTGTACGCCGACCACATCGGCCCGTACGGAACCGTCGCTCAGACGTACTGGAGCTACAACCAGGGCTCGATGATCGGCGCCGGCACGCTCCTCTATCAGGCGACGGGCAACTCCGCCTACCTTTTTCAGGCCCGCCAGACCGCTGCCGCCGCGCTTGCCTACTACACGCCCGAACGGCTCGGCTCGGAAAACCCCTTCTTCGTCGCGGTCTACTTCCGCAACATGCTCTACCTCGACTCCGTCACCCACGACCCGCCCGGGCCGAAGCTCGCCCAGCCCTACGTCGATTACGCCTGGCAGCACCTGCGCCTTGCCAACAACCTCTTCGTCTTCGGCTCACCCCCTTCGGGGCAGCTGCTGGTGCAGTCCGCGATCGTGCAGATCTACGGGCTGCTGTCGTCCTCGCCGAGCACCTATTTCTAGGGGCGGAGTTTCTTCTAGGACAGGACGATGTGATCGACGGCGCGCGCCGGCGCGCCGTCGCCGAGCGTCTGCACGAACGCGTCGACGACCTCCGGGTCGAACTGGGTACCGGCGCACGCTTGCAACTCCGCGATCGCCTCGGTCGGGGCGATCGCCGGGCTGTAGGCGCGCTCGGAGGTCATCGCGTCGTAGGCGTCGCACACGAAGATGATGCGCGCGCCCAGCGGGATCTCCTGCCCGCGCAACCCGTCCGGGTAGCCGTCGCCGTCGAAGCGCTCGTGGCTTGAGCGCACCAAGCGCGCGACCGGGGCCAGCGCGCTGGCCGCCATCAGGATGCGCTCGCCGAGGATCGTATGCCGGTGCATGAACCGCCACTCCTCCTCGTCGAGCGGCTCAGGCTTGCTCAGGATCGCGTCGGGGATCGCGATCTTGCCGACGTCGTGCAACTCTGCCGCGCGCGCGAGCACGTCCAGCTCCTCGCCGTTCAGGCCCATGCGCCGCCCGACCGCGAGCACGAGCGCGCCGACGCCCTGCTGGTGGGCCTGCAGATCCGGGTAGCGCTCGTGAAACGCCTGCAGCAGCACGTCGCGCAACTGCAGCACCGCGCCGCTTTCGCGCGAGCGATCCTTGCGCTGATACAGGCGCTGGTCGGCGAGCTGCAGGATCGCCGCCGGTACGCCCGCTTCGCCGGGGATGCTCACCTCGCCGTGGGCGGCGCCGATCGTAAACCCCGGGCCACGCTCGGACAGCGCCGCGACGCTCGCCTGCTCGAGCTCCCGCTCGGACGCGCCCGAGCTGTCGAACAGCACGCAAAACTCATCGCCGCCCATGCGATACGCCGTCCCGTGCGCGGCCACGGTCGTATTGAGCTTGTCGCTGAGACGTGCCAGCAGCGCGTCCCCCGCGGGGTGGCCGAAGGTGTCGTTGTAGCGCTTGAACCCGTTCAGGTCATACATCACCAGCCGCCACGGCTCGCTCGGCCGGGCGACGCGGCAGGCGAGCTGGAGGTCTTCCATCAGCTGGCGGCGATTGCCCAGCCCGGTCAGCGGGTCGGTCAGCGCCAGGCGGCGCGAGCCAATCAGCATCGTCAGGTTCTCGCGCACCGTGAGCATCAGCCGCGCGCACACTGCGAGCACGGTCGCGATCGCGAGGATCAGCGCCGGCAGCGTCAGCTGGTGGTGCAGGTTGCCGTACACGAACACGCCGAGCGCGGCCAGCAGCGAGACCGCGGGCACGAGCACCAGCCGCCAGTCCTCGATCCGCCTGCGTGGCAGCCGTGGCCACGGCGCCCACGCGGCGACGGCCAGCAGCACCGCGGCGGCCGGCCACAGGCTTTCCAGCCAGGTGTCCGCGTGATAGGTGTCGGTCGCGGTCTGATAGAGGTAGACGGAGTCCGCGATCGCGTTCAGCAGCATGCTCGCGGCGATCAGCAGCCACACCCTTCCCGGGCGCCAGCCCGTTATGCCGAGCGCGACGATCGTGAATATCAGCAGCAGGATGTCGCCGATCGGGTACGCCAGCGAGACCGCGACCGAAGCGACATCCCCGCTGGCGCCTTCGACGATCGGAGGCAGCACGATCGCGGCCGCCAGAGTCGCGGCGGCGAGACCCGCGATCAGGCCGTCCAGCCAGATACTGATCCGCAACTCGCGCAGGTGCGAGCCGACGAGCAGCGTCAGGGCGATGTACATGCACGGGTACATCGCCAGATACAGTCCGTCCGCGGGGGAGACCCCGCCGCCGCCCGCGTTGCCGTGGCCTTCGACGAACAGCGAGAAATACAGTTCGCCGAGACTCCAGCACAGCAGGCCCGCGCCCATCGCCAGCCAGGCGGGGCGCTGGGCCTTGACGAGGATCCCGCGGGCGATCACCGCGCTCGCCGCACCCAACATCAGCGCGTTGTAGACGTAGTCGTCGAACAGCTCGTCAGTGTGCGGTCCGCCGAGGCCGACGGTCGTGTGCAGCACGAGCACTCCCAGCCCTCCCAACAGACAGGCCAGGAACAGCATCGATGAGGTCGTTCGCGCGCGCATTCTTTGCGAGCTTCTGCTTTGGCCTTACATCGGCCGTTTACGGCGCTTCCTGGAGTCTGCGCGGAGTGCGGGCGTATCTGCGCCGGGGTGCCGCGCGCGGGTGCCGGGGAGGTTCTGGAGTTGGAGTCCGCGCGAGTGTCTACGCGCGGGCGGTGCGCGTGTGAGCCGTCCGCGCGCGGCGGACGAACCGCTTGGGCTTGCGCTCGTACAGGCGCTTGCCGTCATGCAATGCCTGCTCGCGCAGACGTGCACGTCTGCGGACGATTGCCCGCAGGAGCTGCCGGTGGGTGCGCTTGCGCCGTTTCAGCGGCTTGTGGGAACGGACCTTTTCGGCGAGCAGCATCAGGTCGTGCTCCTCGCCGAGCACTTCACCGAGCCCATCCGCCTTGCGGGCGAGCTTGGCGATGCGCCTGTTCGCGCCGGCGTCCGACGGGTCGTGGACGTCGATGATTTCAAGGGCGTAGCGCAGGTCCTTGACGTGTTTGCGCCACTTGTGCATCGCCCTGGGGTCGGGCTTGCGTCGTAGGGCACGACGACGCCCCCTGCGGCCCGCGCGATAGATGTGCTCCAGGCCCGGTCGGACGAGCCTGGCCGCTGAGCGGTCCGCCAGCTTCCACTGCGCCACGCGCGCGCGCAGGGCGCACAGCTCCTCGGCGACCTGGGCACGGGTGGCGGCGTCCCCCAGCGCCTGGGCTGCCGCCGTGCGATGTTCGTGTTGCAGGTGCCGGCGCAGCTCCTTCACTCCGCGCCGGCTTCCCAGCTTGCGCGGGTGGCGGCGGACGAGCGTCTCGAGTGTTTGCACCATCACCTCGGCGTCACGCGTTCCCGCGAGGCGCGCGCCGGCGTCGCGCAGTACGGCGCGTTCACGCGTGGCGCGCTTGGAGCCGATCTCACCCTCCAGCAGCCGCATCAGCGCGCGCAGCCGCTTGAGCGCCTTGCGCGTCTCGTGCACCGCCCGCTCGGGGGGTATGGAGGATTCGCCGCGCAGCAGCTCGATCGCCAGGTCCAGCTGGCCCAGCGCGATGCGCTCCAGGCCGCGCGTGGCGGTCTCGCCGGCCAGCAACCCGAACCGTCGATCGGCGTCGGTGTCCGGGAGCCTCGTTCGGGCGGCGCGGCGTTCGCGCTCGCCCCTGGCGATGACGACGCCGACCCCCACGGCGACAGTTGCCGCGAACGTGGCGGCGAGTGGCGCGACAATAGAGCGATGTCCAGAGGGCGTCCATCTCAAGGACGGCCAGGGGGAGGCCTTCCGCCCGCCCCATGGTGGACGGTGCGCCGTGCGGCGAACCGCAAGCCGGCGACGTATCGCTGTCCGATCTGTGGTCATCACTTGCCCGCTCTGAGCGAGCATATGCTGATCGCGCCCGAGGGGGATCTGGGTAGGCGCAGGCACGCCCACACCGAGTGCGTGCTGAGCGCGCGTGCGGCGGGACGGCTGGTGCTGAAGGACGAGTGGCTGCGCACGCAACCCCGCCGCCCGGCGCTGTGGCGGCGAGTGCTGCGCCGGGGATGAGCCTGGGGTCGCGCCGGCTCAGCTGCCCCAGACGTGCACGTACTCCGGGTCGACCTTGATGATCACGCGTTCCTCGCCGGGCTGGCGGAACGGGTAGGTGTCCTGGCCGAGGTACTTCTTGGCCATCGCGTCGATGTGCTCGTCGGCGCCATCGTGCGTGCGCTCTGCCACACGGCCGCGGATCGCGACGTACTCATACGGGTTGTCCATGTTCTGCACGGTCAGCGTCACGCGCGGGTCGCGCTCCAGGTTGGCCGGCCAGGCGCGCCCCTCGGCGGTGTTCAGCACTGGTCTTCCGTCCTGCACGTCCACCCACACGGGCGCAGAGTGCACAGACCCGTCGTTGCGGATGGTGGAGACCAGGCAAAAGTTCTTGGCCTGCAGCAGCTCCTCGCTGCGGCCCTCGATCGTTGCGCTCATCGGCGTGACCCTTTCTGGGGATGGTTTGGTTTGGTGGTGAGGTGTGGTGGCTGCGGTGTGATGGCTACGGGTGTGGTGGCGTGGACGCACACCACGATAGGACGTTTCGTTTTGCGGTGAACGCGCGTGCGTGTGTGCGCGCGTGTGCGTGCGCGCGCGTTTGACGCGAGTCGAGGATGAGTCAGGCGATGGAGCGTGGTGCGCGGGGGATGGAATGGGACGCGCTACTGGCGACTGAGCCCCGTGGTCGAACTGACCGGCGGGATCGGGTCAAGCGGCGTTAGCTGGCCGTTGTTCAGCTGGAACCGCACCTTCGCCTGTCCCCCGCCGGGACAGCACAGGGGGTTGTTGGAGTGGTACAGCGAGTAGGCGAGCGTGACTTCGGTGTCGCTCTGGGAGACGACGCTGACCATCGCGCTCGGTTGGCTGGAGTCGGTGCCAAGGTAGCGGCCGTCGACAAAGAAGAACACCTGTTTGTCGTACCCGTCGTTGGAGTTCGCGCCGGTGCCGATCAGCACGCGCAGGGTCTGATTGGGGTGGTAGTCGACCGTGTCTTTGGCGACGTACCCGTGCGCGTGCACGACCGCGAGCGCAGCGGACAGTCCTTCGGTGCTCGTGGCGCTGCCGGCCTTTTCTTTTTCGGCGAACGCCGGCTCCGGGGCGGTGCGCGTGGTCGCGGCGGGCGTCGTGCCGGCGGGAGTTGTGCCGGTGGTGGTCGTGGCGGTCCTCGTGGCGGGGGTGCTGCTGGTCGGCTGCGTCGTTGTCGTAGCGGTCGCCTGAGACGTCGTCGGGGAGCCGGCCACCGAGACCGTCTTGGTGGCGCCGCCGCACCCGCCGAGGATGGCGGTCGCGGCCACGGTCGCGGCGAGGACCGCGAGCCTCCGGGCACGGACTGAGATCGAGATCGGGTGAGTCATCCGCCCTGCATCGTATTCGGGCGACCCACGGACCGCGCCTCTTGACAAACTTATTAGTCACTGCTAAGTTTCTTGCCCAAGACGGTCTTACGGCAGGCCAAGAGCGAACGAGTCAGGAGCACAGCTATGAACAGCAAGCACAGAAACAGCTGGACGTTGGGCATCGTGTCGGTGGCGCTGTTCATGGTGGTGCTCGACAACCTCGTGGTCAGCGTCGCGCTGCCCACGATCCACCGCGACCTCGGCGCGTCGATCCAGTCGCTCGAGTGGACCGTCAACGCGTACGTGCTCGCCTACGCGGTGCTGCTGCTGACGGGCGCGGCGTTGGGAGACCGGTTCGGGCGCAAGCGGATGTTCCTGGCCGGCCTGTCGCTGTTCACCGTGGCCTCGGCCGCGGCGGCGCTCGCGCCGAGCACCGGCCTGCTGGTAGCCGCGCGCGCCGTGCAGGGCGCGGGCGCCGCGGCCGTGACGCCGCTGACGCTGACGCTGCTGGCGGAGGCGTTTCCCGCGCAGCGACGGGGGATGGCGATCGGCGTGTGGTCGGGTATCAGCGGGATCGCCGTGGCGATCGGGCCGCTCGTCGGCGGAGCGGTCGTGCAGGGCATCTCCTGGCACTGGATCTTCTGGATCAACGTCCCGATCGGGCTGATCGTGCTGCCGCTGGCGATGCGCTGGCTGTCAGAGAGCCGTGGCCCGTACGGGACGCTCGACCTGCCCGGCCTGGGGCTGGCCTCGACGGGGGCGTTCGGGATCGTGTTCGGGCTGGTGCGCGCGCAGTCGCTGGGCTGGACCAGCATGACGGTCCTGGTCTCGCTGCTCGGCGGCGCGGCGTTGCTGGCGGGGTTCGTCGCGTGGGAGCGGCGCGCGAGCGAGCCGATGCTGCCGATGTCGTTCTTTGCGCGGCGGTCGTTCGCCGTCACGAACGTCGCCTCGCTTAGCATGTACTTCGGGATGTTCGGGTCGATCTTCTTTCTCAGCCAGTACATGCAGAACGTGCTGCACAACACCCCGCTGCAGGCCGGGCTGAAGCTGCTCGTGTGGACCGGCGCCTCGATGGTCGTCGCGCCGCTGGCGGGCGTCTTCTCCGAGCGGCTCGGCAGTCGCCCGTTCATGTTCTCCGGGCTGGCGCTGCAGGCGGGCGCGCTCGGGTGGCTCGCGAGCATGACCTCCACGCACCTGGCCTACTCGCACATGATCGTCCCGTTCATCATGGCCGGCGCCGGCATGGCGCTCGTGTTCGCCCCCTCGGCCAACGCGGTGCTGTCCTCCGTGCGCACCGAGCAGGCGGGGCAGGCCTCGGGCGCGAACAACGCGATCAGGGAGGTCGGCGGCGTGCTCGGCGTGGCGGTGCTCGCGTCGGTGTTCACCGGCGCGGGTGGATACGGCTCGCCGCAGGAGTTCGTCAACGGCCTGATCCCCGCCATGTGGGTCGGTGTGGCGGTGCTCGGCGCGGGCGCGCTGACGGTGCTGGCGCTGCCGTTTCAGACGCGTTCAGCCGCTGAGGATGCGGCGGCTGACGCGGGGGCGAGGAACACGGCGAGCGCCGAGGCGCCTGCGATTGCGCTCCCGGTCGGGGAGGCTGCGTGAGCGCGAAGACACGAGTTCAGGCCGAACCCGGGAAGTCCGCTGTCGAGGCTGGGGAGTCCCCCGCCGGGGCTGAGGCATCCGAGCACATCCGCCGGCGGGTCCCGGCGGCCGAGCGACGCGAGGAGCTGATCTCCGCCGCCGTGCACGAGTTCGCCAAAGGCGGGTTGCACGGCACGGCGGTCGAGCGGATCGCGCGCCGCGTGGGGGTGGCGCAGCCATACGTGTTCAGCCTGTTCCCGAACAAGCGCGAGCTGTTCCTCGCGGCCCTGGAGCGGAGCTTCGAACGCATTGCCGACACGTTCCGAAGCGCCGCGGTCGACTACAGCGAGGGACGGGCGCCGGTCGAGTGTGAAGACACGCTGCATGCGATGGGGCTCGCTTACAAGGAACTGCTCGCGTCCGATCGCGACTACCTCATGCTCCAGCACCAGTCCTACGCCGCCTGTGAGGATGAGATCGTGCGCGCGCGTGTACGGCATCGGTTTGCCCTGCTGGTCGAGCTCGCGCGCGAGCTGTCCGACGCTGAGCCGGAGCGCTTGGATGACTTCTTCAGGCATGGCATGGCCCTCAATGTCGCGGCGGCGCTGGGTGTCGAGGAATTGTCGGTCGACTGCCCGTGGGTTTCGGCCGAGCGCGAGCTCGCCCTGGCGGCGGGGGCGGCGAGGGCGGCGGGGGGCTCGCCTGCTTGACGAGGTTCGCTGGATCGTGCCGTGCTGGATCACCGGCTGGTTGAGGTCACGCGGGGAGAACGGGTAGGATCGGATGGCGATGTCCGAGCAGGCGCCAGGACCGCCGAGCAAGCGCAGTCGCCGCGAGGTGGCTCGTACCACTGGGCTGGTGGTGCTCGCGGTGGTGATCACGCTGTTTGCGGTGCTGAACCTGGGATCGGTCAAGGTCAACTGGATCTTCGGCACCGGTGAAGCTCCGCTGATCATCGTGATCGTGGTCTCGGTGCTGTTCGGGATCGTGCTTACCTACCTCGTCGACCGCCGCACGAGCAAGCGGCGCTAGTGTTCCGAGTCGGAAATTCGTTGAGTGTTTGCCGAGTGGATGGTCGTGATCTGACGTTCGATGGCGGCGGTCTGCTGGCCGATCTTCGATCGGTCGGTAGTACGTGGGCCGTCGACGGCGGGCGTCAGGCGCGGGCACGCCGGGAAACGCCATCGAATTTGTGACTCGGGACACTAACCGGGCCCCCGGTCGGCCTCCGGCGCGATCCGGCACGAGCGATACCGGGGGCACTCTCGAAACCTGACCGGCTGACCCGGCGGCCACGCGCTCAGGCCGCAAGCGCCGCGTCGTCCTCGATCACGATCTCCGCGGCGGCGTCTGCGCCGATGAACGGCGTGAGCACGGTGTAGGCCAGATAGTCCGACAGGGCGGGCAGCAGGTTGATCTGGCCGCTGACGACTTGGCAGCGGATCGTATGCCAGATCGCGCCGGCGATCCCTTCGACCGCAAGCTTGTTGCGAGCCGTCACGGGCGCGCCCTCGGTGAGCAGCGTGGCGATGTTGTGGGCGAGCTCGTAGTCGCGCACGAACGCCTCCGGGCAGGCGTTGGGGGCCTCGCAGGCGATGATCCGGGCGTAGAGGGGGCGGGCGGCGAGCAGGCCCAGCAGCTCGCCGAGGACGCAGCGGACCGCTCGGGGCCAGTCGCCGGAGACGAGGTCGGGGTCGGCGACGAGTGCCAGCAGCTCGTCGCTGAGGTCGTCGAACGCCGCCAGGAAGCACTCCTGCTTGGAGGCGTACATATCGAAGAACACCTCGATCGGCAGGTAGGCCTCCTCGGCGATCTGGGGGGCGCTCAACTCGTGATAGTCCTCGACCACGATGAGGTTGAGCACGCTCAGCCGCAGGCGCTCGCGGACTTGCTCCTCAGAATCGGGCGTGGCGCCGGAATTGTGTGGGTGTTGGGGTAGGACGGCGCGTACGCCCGGCGGCATCCACCCTTCGAGAGCCGAGCCGGGGCTGAGGCCGTGTCCGCTCAGGTCCGGGATGAGCTGCGCATGCGCGCTCGCCGCTGAGCTTGCGCGCGCCCGCGCCTCCAGGTGCTCGGACAGATGGCCGATGGCCGGTGTGTGGAAGAGCAGCGTCCAGCGTACGATCTCCTCGCTCAGAGCCGGAATCTCCCCGGCGCGTCCCGTGCGCAGGCGCATCGACATTGCCTCGTGCATGCCACCGACGATCGCTCTGACGATCGGCGCCGGCAGCGGGCCGGCCTCGGGGGCGTGGGCAAAGCAGTTGGAGAGCATCTGCTCGTAGGTAGCCGTGGCCCTGCGCAGGCGCGCCAGTCCGGGTGAGCCTGCGGTCTGGGCTTGGACGATCGCCAGACCAGCGCCCTTGACGTCGGACTCGATCTCGTCGATAAACCCCTCGACGGAGGCCCTGATCCGCTGTTCCAGGTCGCCGTCGCTTGAGCGGTAGGCATCAGTGACGCGCTTGACGCCACGCGCCGCGATCAAGTCAAACGTCGCGAGGAAGCACTCCTCCTTGTTGGCGAACTGCTCGTAGAAGGCGCGCCGAGAGACGCCCGCGAGTCCGATGACCTGCTTGACGCTGGTACCCGCGTAACCGTTCGCGGCGACCGCCTCGACCATCGCTCCATGCATGCGCACCCGCTGATGACGGGCGACCTCCACGGGGCCGAGGTGGTGAGGCCCCCTCGGCAGGCGCTGGTACAGGGGCGCAATCGATCTCGTGCCTAATCCCCCGCTTTCGCATTCGGCCATCTCTTTACCTCCCCGGAACGATCCGCATGTCCAGATGTTTGTCAAGCAATCCGGCGAGTGAGATTATTCCATGTCAGCGATTTTTTGTCTACAGGAAACCGCGCGCAAGCCTATCCAGTCTGCGGGATGGATCCGCTGACTCGGCAGTTTTCCCTGCTGATCGCAGGTTTTCGGGGGTTCGTATTAGTTCGAGGGTTGCCGCTACTGGCTGCCCAGGCGGCCTGTCGGCCGCTAGGGGGGCGGCTTGTCGGTGGTGGGCCGGGCTTGGGCGGCTTGTCTGTGGCTGGCTCGTCTGTGGGCCCGGTTCAGCGGCTTGTCTGGGCCCGGCCCAGGCGGCTTGTCTGTGGTGGGCCGGGCTGGGCGGCTTGTCAGTGGGCCAGGGACTTCAGCGCGAGGATCGCCAGTCCCATCGTGACGCCGAGGCCACCCTCGAACGCGAGCTCTCTCGGGGTCGCCTCTGAGCGCAGTCCCGCGAGCAGCTCGAACGCGATCAGGCTGGCGATGGCGGCCCACACCGCCGCGGCGACGCCGGTCGTTTGGGTCGCGCCCGCCGCCCAAGCGACCAGCAACACGAGCAGCGGAATCGTGGCTCCGCGAACGATCGCCCAGTCGTGCGCGAGCGCCCGCGCAAATGCGCGGGCGCTGAGGTGCTCTCGGTTGGAGAGGCGGCGCCCGAGGACACCCGAATAGGAGCGGGCGAGCCAATAGATCCCCAGCGTGATCACCGCGGAGGCGACAGTTTCGGGATAACCGTCGTGCAGTCCGCTCTCCGCGGCCAGTAGCGCTCCGATCATGATGACGCCGTAGACGACCCCGGCCGGGTTCCTTACCGGCACGATCCAGCTCGCGATGCATTGCACCCATCCGCGCAGACCGGTGGGCCGGCGGGGAGATCGCGGGGCGGGGGAAGGCTGCGGGTCGGGGGCGGAGGCGATGGGCCGATTATCGCGCGCGCGGCGACGGAGCTGATCGGGCGAGGTGCAGCCATTGGGACAGCTTGTGCCGAGCGCCGCCGCAAATTTCGTCTGGACAGCCCGGCCGAGTCGGAGTAGGCTCAACGGACCCGAGACGAAAGGATGGAACAATGGCTGGTGAAGAGCTGTTCATCGGTTGGGGGCCCGTCGTCAGGGGCCGCGAGCAGAAGGCTTTGCAGGTGTTCCAGGAGACGATCGAATTTCATGGCAAGCTCCAGCAGGACGGCAAGATCGACAGCTTCGACGCGCATCTGATCGCGCCGCACGGAGGCGATCTCGCGGGCTTCATCCTGCTCCATGGTGAGCGCGCCAAGCTCGATGAGGTTCGTAATTCCGAAGGCTTCGAACGGCTGATCGCTCGCGCGGGGGCGATCGTCGACCAGGTCGGAGTGCTCAATGCATTCTCCGGTGATGCGCTCGGTCAGGCGATGGGGACCTTCCAGGCGGCCTCTGAAGAGTTGGGGGGATAGGCGGCCTACGGAGCGGCGCTGCTCGACGTCGTAGTCGTCGGTGGGTTGGACTTGGCCCAGGACACGATGTTCGAGCCGCCGTTGATCGTGCTGCCGTCGGGCAGTTGCAGCACCGGCAACTGCTCCTGGCCGCTCATCGCCTTGAGCTCAGGCCGCCGGCCCTTCGTGAACAGGCCGAACGGGTGGCCTTTTGCGAACACGATCTTGTCGAAGTCGTGGCCGGTGTCGCGCAGCGCGTTCTGGGCTCGCCGGCACGCGTGCGGTTTCGGGCCGCCTTCGTCGACACTGCACACGTACAGGGTCAGCTTGTCGGGCATCGTTCCTCCGATTGTCGTATGACCTAGCACGCTCAAGCCTAGTGCCGCCGGAGGCCCCAACCGTTGGCATGGGGGAGCGGGCATCATCACAGGTGATGCGAAGCCTTCTACGGAAGCAGCAAGAGACGCGGTTCCGTTCCGGGCCGCTTGAGAAACTCGCCTGCCCCATAGCGCCTTGCGACAGTCCGCTCGGGTGGCGCGGCATCTACTCATCAAGAAGGGTCTGATCTTCAGCCCCGACCACGGGGAGGTCGATTTCACCCTCCCGCACTTCTCGCCTTTTATGCGCCGGCGAAACCGCCGGGACACTTGTAGTATGTACGGGTCAAATTGTACTACGTCGGACCCTGGAAGCGGCTACGATCCAAGGTCGCGCCGACGTAGCTCAGCTGGTAGAGCACCTGCATGGTAAGCAGGAGGTCCCCGGTTCGAACCCGGGCGTCGGCTTCTCATGTTTCCGCTTGTTAGAACCCAGTTTTAGCGTCTCGCGCACGACAGCGGCGCCATTCAGCTACTTCGACTGGGCTAGCTCGAGTTCCAATCAATACCTCGCGCCCAAGCGAGGAAGCTGGTCCATGGGACCTCCGGGTATCTCTCTCGTACGGTTTGCGCGACACCCACGGCGGAATGCGAGCGCGGGACAGCTGAGGTGAGGCGACTGACGAACAGACTTGTCTGTCTGCTATTGTTCGGCGTAAGCAAACAGACCGTTCTACGAAGAACTCCCATGACCACTCTCACCTCCACCGCAGCGACCCGTCGCGTGCTCCCGGCTCGCGTTGGGTTCGGGCTGCTGACCTCGATCCTCGTGACGTTGCTCGCCAGTTCGAGTGCGCCGACGCCGCTGTACGCGACCTACCAGGCGCGCTGGGGCTTCTCGCCCGTCACGATCACGGTGATCTTCGGCGTGTACGCCGTCGCCGTCCTCGCCTCGCTGCTCGTGGCGGGCTCTCTGTCGGACCACATCGGGCGCCGCCCGGTGCTGATCGGCGCGCTCAGCGTCCAGGCGATCGTGATGCTGCTGTTCGCGTTCGCCGGTGGAGTCGACATGCTGCTCGTAGCCCGGGTGCTGCAGGGCCTGGCCACCGGTGCCGCCGTCGGCGCCATCGGGGCGGGGCTCGTTGACCTCCATCCCGGACGTGGGGCTGTCGCCAACGCGGCCGGGGCGATGAGCGGCACCGCGAGCGGCGCGCTCGGTTCGGCGCTGCTCGTCCAGTTGCTGCCCGCGCCGACGAAGCTCGTCTACCTGGTGCTGCTGGTTCTGTTCCTGCTCCAGGCGGCCGGCGTCAGGGCGATCGCTGAGACCTCACCACGCGCCCCGGGGATCCGGCGGGCGTTGCGCCCCACGATCGCCGTCCCGGCGCAGGTGCGCGAGGTGCTGCTGATCGCCGCGCCGTCGCTGATAGCGGTCTGGGCACTTGCGGGCTTCTACGGCTCGCTCGGCCCGTCGCTCGCCGCCCAGGTGGCTCGGTCGAATTCAACGGTCCTCGGCGGCGCGGCGCTGTTCGCGCTCGCCGCCAGCGGCGCGCTGACGCTCCTGCTCTTCCACCGCACCGAGCCGCGCCGCTTCGCGCTCGCCGGCAACGGGCTGGTCATCATCGGCGTCGCAATCGTGTTGTGGTCGGTGACGACCACGTCGATCGCCGGGTTCTTCGTGGGCACGGTCATCGCCGGCGCCGGATTTGGCGCCGGATTCCAGGGTGGCCTGCGCACGATCGTGACCCTGGCCGGCCCTGCCGAGCGCGCCGGCGTGATCTCGGTCGCTTACATCATCTGCTACCTGGCGATGGGCCTCCCGGCGATCCTCGCCGGCGTCCTCGTCATCCACAGCACGGTGACCCGAACTGCCCAGGAGTTCGGCATCACCGTGATCGCGCTCGCGGCCATCACGGCCGTAGGCACGATCCTCAGCGCGCGCCGTACCGCGCGGCAGCGCTGCCTGTCCCCCAGCCCCGCCAAATGAGCCAAGGAGCCCAGCATGTCACGTGACATCAAGACCCCCGGTCTCGACCACCCGATCACGATCACCCCAAGCGGCGACCATGTCGTCGTTCGCAGCGGTGAGGCGACGATCGCCGACAGCCACTCGATGCTCGTCCTGCGCGAGGCCAACTACCCGCCGGTCCGCTACATCCCGATCGCCGACGTCGACCGATCACAGCTCGCGGCCAGCGAACTGACCACCTACTGCCCGTACAAGGGCGACGCGTCCTACTACTCGATCACCCATGACGCGGAGCGCGGTACCAACGCGGTCTGGTTCTACGATGATCCCTACCCAGCGGTCGCCGAGATCAAAGGCCATGTCGCGTTCTATGCCGACCGCGTCGAGCTCTCGGTCGAGGCGGCAGACGACGCAGAGGACTGAGCGCAGATGCCAACGCGAACCACCCAATCGATACAGCCCAAGGCGGTCAAGCGCTCGCCGCGGGAGCGACTGCTCCAGGCGGCGAGCGAGCTGTTCTACGCCGAGGGCGTCCAATCCGTCGGCATCGACCGCGTGATCGAGCGCGCCGGCGTCGCCAAGGCCTCCCTCTACAGCACTTTCGGCAGCAAGGAGCAGCTCGTCTGCGCCTACCTCGACGCCCGACACGCCCAGACGTTGGGGCGACTGCGCTCGGCGGCGGACACCGTTGAGGATCCCGTCGAAAGGATCCTCGCCGTGTTCGACGCCCAGGCCCGGCTGTTCCGCGCGCCCGACTTCCACGGCTGCGCCTTCACCGCGGCGGCCACCGAGGCACCGGCCGGCGGGCGCGTCGATGAGGCCGCCGAGTCCTACCGCCGTGACATCCGCGCTCTGTTCACCGAGCTCGCCGCTGCCGCGGGTGCCCCCGACCCCGCACTGCTCGCCAGCCAGCTCCAGTTGATCTACGACGGCGGCGGACTCGCCGTCAAGATGGACCGGAACCCCGGCATCGCCGTCCCCGCGCGTGCGGCCGCCACCGCGCTCATCGCCGCAGCGCTCACACGCTGACCCACAGTGGCACGCAACACGTGACGGGCAACCTCCAGGGGCCCGCGGTGACTCACGCCCTCTCGCGAGGCGAAACCGAAAGACCTGAAAGGAAACGAGTAACCGATGTCCACGCCTTCGTCCACCCTCTTTTGAGGACCGTCGGACTGTGCGGCGGCGGCGCCTGACGCTTGTGGCTATGTGCATCGCCCAGGGCATGGCCCTACTCGTGCGGGGAGCCCGGTCATACGGCGAGTGGCACCCATTGCGAACCGACCGCACGAACCTGATCGGACTGCTCAACGAACTCGAGACCGACAGGCTGATCCTGCGCCGGCGCTCCACCGAGGACCGCTCGACTCATCGTGCAATCCTGGGCAGCGAGAGAACTGGAGCTTCGGATGCCGCCTCGAATAAAACGCAGCCGCGAAGACGTCAGGCACACGACCTTGCACGGTCACGACGTGGCTTACCGTCAAGCGGGCAGCGGCCCCGTCCTGGTGCTCGTCCACGGGATCACGTCCAGCTCGGCGACCTGGAAGCGGGTGATGCCCGACCTCGCCAAACGCTTTACCGTGATTGCTCCCGACCTGGCGGGTCACGGCGAATCGGCCAAGCCCAGGGGCGATTACTCACTCGGCGCCCACGCGAGCAGCCTGCGCGATCTGCTGCTCACGCTCGGAAACGAGCGGGCAACCTTTGTGGGGCACTCACTCGGCGGAGGGATCGCGATGCAGTTCTCCTACCAGTTTCCCGAGCGCTGCGAGCGACTCGTTCTGGTTGACAGCGGTGGCCTGGGCCGCGACGTCAACTGGCTGCTTCGGGCCGCAACGCTTCCCGGCTCCGAGCTCGTGCTGCCCTTGCTCGCGGCAACTCGCCTGCTCGACGCCGGCGCGCGGGCCGGCGGCTTGCTCAACCGGCTGGGTCTGGGCCTCGGGACAGATCTCGAGGAGATCGCGCGCGGGCACTCGACGCTGTCCGACAGTGCCGCCCGTGCCGCCTTCGTCCACACGCTTCGCTCGGTCGTCGAGCCCGGCGGCCAGCGGGTCGACGCCTCGAACCGGCTCTATCTGGCCGAACATCTCCCGTTCCTGCTGATCTGGGGCGAGCGCGACTCGATCATCCCCGTCTCCCATGGACACGCGACGCATGAGCTGATGCCCAACAGTCGCCTGGAGGTGTTCCCGCATTCAGGTCACTTCCCCCAACTCGACGAGCCCGAGCGCTTCCTGAACGTACTCGTCGAGTTCATCGACTCGACCGAGCCAGCCGCGCGGGAGAGGACGGTTTAGAGGGCTGTCACGTCTTGCTCCGCGGTTGCGCCTAGGATTTTTGGCTCCCTGTACGTGTAAGACGACTACTTTCTGAGGAGACTCCATGCCTGGACCGGCGTTGTTCTGCTACGACGGGTCGGAGGGTCGCGCGCGGCGATGGCCGCAGCGGCGGCGCTCGTCGTCCATCCGGCGCCTGCGGTCGTGCTGACGATCTGGCAGCCCGCGGTGGTGTTGCTGTCGGGACGCGTAGCGGGCGTGCAGGAGACACATCTGGGGGTGTTGGCGCAGGCGGCGATGACCCAGTGCATGGAGAGGCTGGGCATGCGCACCGAGGGAATCGGTGTCACGGCCGAGGCCTTGCTAGAGGGGAGTTAGTCAAAGGCGTCCGAGCCATAAGCGTCATCCATCGTGATTTGAGATGAGTCGATGTCGGGTGCTGACGGCGAGTGAGTGATGAACGAGCCTTGGCCTGTCCGGGAGCAGGGTTTGCTCGAGTCGATCGATCACAGCCGTGTCGGAGGGGTACATCCGGGCGTGCTGGCGCTCGTGTTCGGCCCAAGAGCCGACGATGAAGGTCTCGAGCAGCTCGTATTGGTCCTCCGCTTGGCGATACAGACGCCAGGAGCCGGCGCCGGTACGTCGCCTCAGTCGACGCAGCTCCCCCGCGAGCGCCAGGAAATCGTTCAGCCTCTCAGGCTGAACGGCCCATGTGACCGTCACCATGACTGGACCGGCCTGCGGGTCCTCCACTTCCGGCAGTGCCCACGGCTCCGCGGCCTCGACTTCGGCAGATACCGCTCGTGGCAGGACCAAGCGCCAGGTCAAAAGCGATCCCACGAGTAGACACGCCGATATGGCCAGGAACGCATCCGAGACGCTGCTCGTCTGTGCCACGGTGCCGAACGCCAGGCCCCCGACGGCGTTGGAGCTCTGGAAGGCGACCAGGTCATAGGACATGCCTCGCGCCTTCACCCAGGGCGGCATCTGCGTCTGGTAGGCCGTGGCAAGCAGCCCGATGCCGCTGATCCAAGCGGCGCCGGTCTGCATCCACGAGCCGATGTTGCTGACGAACTGCGCCGACCACAGCCTCCTGAAATCGGGCTCGCGCATCGGCGCCCAACCCGACCCCGACGACGGCGTCTCCGGCGATGATGAGTTACGCCGGCTCACGGGCGCCTACCCTCATTCGCGAGAGCAACTTGCTGTGGGCATCGAACAACTGCAGAAACGCACGAAGTGCCGGTGGTATGCGCCGAACAACGCGACGAGATTAAGCGTGCGGCTAGCGGCCTGCGTTGCGCGCTCTGGCTTACCCGAGCAGCCCAGGGTCCGGCGGATTTGGGTCGGCAGCGTGCACGGTGACGCTGATGTGATGGACGACCACGTCGCTTGGACGTGCCAGCAGCGGCTGGACCTGGTCGCGATAGCGACGGTAATGGCTCGTGTCGTAGTGCTCGCGCATTGCTGTCTCGGTGTTCCACGAGCCGAGCAGCACGAACTCACCGGGCTCCTCGGCGGCGAGCACGCGGAAGTCGGTGCATTGAGGCTCGGCGTGGCTTGCATCGGCGAGTTCGCGTAGCAGCGCACGTAGCGCGGGCTCGAGCGCGGTCCGTCCGTGCACCTCTGCCACCAGTAGGACGCTCATGCTGTGAGCGCCACGGCGGCATCGGACTCGACCGCGAGGCGCTGCTGATAGGAGTCGATCGCTTCGGCCTCCTCGGTCAGCGAGGCGCACATCCGCGCGAACGTCCGCGTCTCCGCCGGGAGCTCGTGCGGCGGCTCGTGGTACTGGTCAAATCCCATACGACCTCCGAAGCGATCTCACTCGAACAGTATCTCTTCATCGTCCCCAGCGATGATCCGAGGCCCAGCCGGCGGGACTCCGATCCGTGCGGTGCTCGTGCTCTGATCACGTGAAGCTGACATCGCTTATGTCGATCGCGATCAAGGCCGAGTCAAGCACCGGCGAGCCGACATAAGCCTGGCGTCCCTACCCACGGCGACAGCTCTCGCCGCTGAGGAAGGCCTCGACATCTCCGGCGAGCTCTGTCGCGTGCTGGAAGAGGAAGCCGTGTGCGGAGTCGGGGTAGATCTTGACTTTGGCCTGGGAAATCAGGTCTGCGAGGAGGTAGGAGTAGTGCGGCAGGATCATGGGGTCGCTATCGCCGTCGCGTCCGCTGGGCGTCGGCAAGAGCTACATCTGAGGCGACTAAGCTGCACCCTTCCGACCAGCGACGATGGGAGCGGGCAGCGATGAAAGGCGAGACGATCAACATCAGCACCCAGGACGGCGTGGCGGACGCCTACCTCTCGCGGCCCCCCGGGCAGGACGGGAGCTACCCGGGTGTGCTGTTCATCATGGACGCCTTCGGCTTGCGCCCCCGGATCGAGGAGATGGTCGACCGCATCGCAGCGCGGGGCTTCGTCGTACTCGCCCCGAACGTCCTCTATCGCGCCGGCCGGGCGCCGGAGATGCCCGATCTGGCGGACCCCGTACAGCGGGATCCGTTCTTCGCGCGGCTGAGGCCTGCCATGGCGCAGCTGACGCCCGAGCGGATCGCCACCGACGGGGCTGCCTACCTCGACTACCTCGGCGATCTCGCAAGCCCGCCGTTCGCCATCACCGGCTATTGCATGGGTGGGCGCGTCGGCTGGCGGATCGCCGCCGCCTACCCGGAGCGCGTCGCGGCGCTCGCCGCCTTCCACGCCGGGGGGCTCGTGAGCGACGACGAGGACAGTCCGCATCTGAGCGCCGGTGCGATCTCCGCCGAGCTCTACCTCGGCCACGCCGACAACGACCAGAGCATGACCCCGAGCATGTCGCGGCGCTGGAGCAAGCCCTCGAGGAGGCCGGGGTGCGATACCGCTCAGAGCTTTACGAGGGGGCCGCGCACGGCTACACGATGAGCGACACCGCCGCCTACGACGAGGCGGCGGCCGAGCGGCACTTCACCGAACTGTTCGCGCTGCTCGATAGGACGATCGCCTGACCGCCCTCAAGACGGCTCGAACTCAGCTCGGATCTTCCGCGACATCGCTTCTGCCGCGGCGTGCGAGGCCGTAAGAGGGGGCCGCTGCGCCAGGTAGTCCACTCCTCGAAGTGGGCCCTCGTCCTTCTTCGGTACGAGCCAGATATGGAAGTGGGCCACTTTCTCCATCAACGCCAGGAAGTAGACGCGCTCGACTCCTGTGGCAGCCTTGACCGCCGGAACGAGCCGATGGAGAATCGAACCGAGCTCGGCACTCTCGGTTGTCGTCATCTCACCGCGGCGGAGCGTATCGAGGTGGCTGACGTGCCTGACTGTGATCGCTACGAGCTGTCGATTGACGGCGAGATGGTTGGCTTCACCGCCTATCGCGCACGCCCCGGCCTGATCGCGTTCGTCCACACCGAGATCGACGAGCGCCTCCAGGGTCGCGGACTCGCTGATCGGCTGATCCGGTTTGCTCTGGAAGACGCCCGTACACGAGGTCTCGCAGTGCTGCCGTTCTGTCCGTTCGTCAAAGCATTCATCGAACGCCATCGAGAGTTCGAGGCGCTGGTTCCCGCCACCTACAGGGAGCAGTTCGGCTTGTGAAGCGCTACGAGGGCGAGCGCATTGAGGTGACCTACGACACGGTGCGGTGCCTTCACGCTGGCGAATGCGTGCCCGCCTTCATCTGCGCCGCTCTCTCGCTTGCGACGTCCTGGCTGTCGGGGCGCGCGGTTTAAGCTGTGGGACCGTCGATGCCGGTCCGATGACGACGCGCCCGAGCCCGATGACCTCCATCTCTGTCTGGGGGGCGCAGACGGCGATCTCGGCGGACTCGCGGCGCAGAGTTCGACGCAGCGAGACGAACGCGGCTGAGCCGAGGATCGCGGGGACCCACAGCGCGATCGCTCGATACGCGATCACCGCCGAGGCTGCGGCGGTGATCGGCACGTTGTACAGCACGAACGTTCCCACGAGGCCGGCATCGACGCCGCCGATCCCCCCGGGGACCGGAATCAGTCCGCCGAGCTCGCCGATCAGGTAGGCCATCGCCAGGATCGCCAGCGGTGGCGAGGCGCCGAAGGCGCGAAACGTCGCCCACAGGATCATCACGTCGAAGACGAGGTAGGCGAGGATTCCGCCGATCAGCCAGGCGTTGCCTTCGCGCAGCAGCGCAACCGCCTCGTTGACGCCGTCAGCGACAGCCACCAGGGTCTTCAGCACCAGCGTGGAGCGGCGCGATGACCCGCTTGCTTCGTTGCGATCCAGTCGCCGGTGCAAGCCCGCGGAGGAGCGTCCCGCGAGCAGCGACCCAGCGATCGCGGCGGCAGCGATCGCGGCGGGCAGGAGCGTCAGCGCCAGGTTCGTCTCCCCCGGCAGCACCCGCACGGCGAGGCCGACCCCGATGAGGACCACGCCGACCACGTTCGCCACGCTGGTCAGCATGAAGAAGGCCGCGGTGCGCCGTGCGATCTCGGCTGTCGGCATCCCGCCCCGTTTGAGCGCCCAGGCCCCAAGCGCCAGGCCACCGGCTCCGCCGGTCGGCAGGAGCGCGTTCGCGCCCATCTCAGACATCCCGATCTGGTAGCTGACGCGCCAGCTCATGCGCCTGCAGAACACCATCCGAAAGATCGCCACATACCCCAGGCCCGAAAGCACCTTCAGCCCCGCGCCAAAAACGAGCCACACCGGGTTGGCGTGCGAGAGCCGCGCGCGCAACCCGTCGAGCCCCGGAAGCAGCGTCACGACCGCAACGACGACGAGGACGACCCCCGTCAAGAACAGCAGCTGCTTGCGCACCTTGCGACGACTCAGATCCTCGGGAACCTGCAGGTCGTCCGGAAGGACGCTCGCCGTCATGCGCATCACACCGTTTTAAAGCAGAGAGCGACTGGACGGGCGCGCCACCGGGAACACCACGCGATGCCAGGTTCCGCCGAATGAGCTCAATGAACGACAACAATGAGATCACAGCCCTGCTCGCGGGCATCCCGCAGAGCACAAATGCACTGGGCCAATCGACGGCTCCGGTCACGCTTGCGTACTTCGCTGACCTGCAATGCCCTTACTGCCGGGATTTCTCGCTCGAGGTGCTGCCGTCGATCATCGAGCGATGGGTACGTGCCGGTAAGTTGCGGATCGAGTTCCACGCTCTGCAGACGGCGACACACGAGCCGGAGGTGTTCATAGGCCAGCAGGTCGCGATGCTGGCGGCAGGTAGGCAGGAGCGGGCCTGGCACTTCATCGAGACCTTCTACGCGGAGCAGGGAGAGGAGAACTCGGGCTATGTCACCGACGCATACCTCCAGGGCATCGCGAGCCAGGTCACGGGCCTCGACCTCGCGCGCTGGGCCAACGACCGACCCGACCCGGAGCTCGCCGACGAGATCGCCGGCGACGCGCGAGCGGCAGAGAACGCCGGACTCACCGGAACCCCATCGTTTCTGATCGGCCCCAGCGGGGACGCGATGAGCGGGTTCTCGCCGAGCGATCCGACATCGTTCGACGCGGCCATCGAGGGGCTTCTGAAGGGGACGGCATGACATCCGGTGCAGTGACAGCAGATGGGCGCGCTCGCGTGCTCGCGGACAACCCCTTTCCTCCGCTGCAGACCAACCGCCACCACCAGCTGAAGGGCAAGCTCAAGGGCTTTTGGGAGTACGAGGTCGACGGCGGCCGCGCGTGCGCTACAAGCGCGGCCCCGACGATCGCATCGTGGTCCTCGTGGTCTACGCCGGGCCCGTCCCGCCAGACACCCACTGATCGCCGCTCACATGCGAGGGCCCGTCGGACGAGGACTGGCGGAGCGGCGAGGCGAGGCGAATGCTGCGGCCTGGAATCTGTCGTGCCGATAGCCTGACGCCGTAGTGGGCACCCTCTGGGACGCGGACACATATGACCGCTCGAGCGAGCCTCAGCAGGCGTGGGCCTCGGAGGTACTCGCACGGCTCGAGGGCATCGCGCAGGACGCGGCGGTACTCGACGTCGGCTGTGGCACCGGGCGCGTGACGGAGGCGCTGCTGACACTCGTGCCACGAGGCCGCGTGCTGGCCTTTGATGCGTCATCGGACATGGTCGCGTTTGCCCGCAGAAGGCTCGGCGTACGCGCACAAGTGTGGTGTCAGGACGCACTGGATCTCGATCTCGATGAGCCTGTAGACGCGATCCTCTCGACGGCGACGCTGCACTGGGTCACTGACCACGAGCGCCTCTGGGGGCGGTTGGCCGCGGCCCTGCGACCCGGCGGGATGCTTGAGATTCAGTGTGGCGGGGAGGGCAATATCAATGGCGTGCGCGAAATCATCGAGGCGGTCGCCCGCGAGAGCGCCCCGGAGCTCGTCGGCTGGTCGCCCTGGGTCTTCGCAGGGCCTCAGAAGACGGAAGAGCGCCTGCGAGAGGCTGGCTTCACGGCGACCCGGTGCTGGCTGGAGAAGCGTCCCACGTTTCCGCGGGACGTGGCCGCATTCGTGCCCACGTCGATCCTCGCGGCACACCTGGCGCGCCTGCCCGAGGAGCGCCGCGAGCGGTTCGCCGCCGCGGTCGTCGCGGGGGTGCGTCTGCCGCTTGACTATGTGCGCCTGAACGTCTCCGCCGTCCGCGGACCGGCTTGAAACGCGGCCTTGCCCGCCGGAGACGGGAAGACCGTATGGTGGTGGCGTGCGATCCTCGAGAGCGTGGGAGCGATATGCATGGGTCGCGGGCATCGTCTTCGTGATCGCGCTGGTGGCGGAGTCTGTCGTCGCGACCGGACTAGGACTGAGCCAGGACGACTCGGCGGCGAAGATCGCGAGCGGGCTTCACGAACACCGCGAGCGCCTGTTGGTGGTCGCCTACCTCTCCGTCGTCTACGCCGTCAGCTTTCTGATCTACCTCTGCAGTCTGTACAACCTGCTGCGGGGGGACACCGACCGGCCGCGGATCCTCGGCTCCTTGGTGCTGGTGGGCGGAGTGCTCTTCGTCACCCTGCACGCCGTCAGCGACATCGGCATCACCGGCTTGCTCGGCGCGAAGCCCACCGCGTTTGGGTCCCAGCACGATCCCGGTATCCCCTACATGCTGTACCTGATGACCTATGCGCTGGATAGCGTCGGCGACGTCTTCGGCAGTCTCTTTGCCTTCGCGGCAGGGTTGCTCGTGATCAGGAGCGCCATCCTGCCGCGCTGGCTCGGACGGGCCTTGCTCCCCGCCGGGATCCTGCTCTTCCTTCAAGGCTTCGGCCTCGGCGGCGTCATCGTCACGTTCGGACTCGTTCTCGACCTCCTCGGATTCCTGCTCTTGCTGATCTTCATACTCGTGAGCAGCGTCATCTTGCTGACCCGCGAAAACACGGTCGCCAACACCGCGGTGCCAATCAAGTAGCCGGCGTGCTTGCTACCGATCAGGAATAGAGAAGTGCGGGTCACGAGCCGCTACTAGAGTGACCGCCACGGAGATCACCGCGACCCAGCGGGCAACCTGATCCGCGTCAACGAATTCGGCTGAGCGATCCCGCAATCGCAGCCATGGGAGGAAGCGAGACTCATGAAGACAATGACATGTAAACAACTGGGTGGGCCATGTGATTTTCCGCACCGGGGGGAAACCGCAGATGAGGTCATAAAAGCACAGGACAAACATCTGAAGGATGTGGTTGCACAAGGCGATGCAACGCATGAAGGTGCTTTGAAGGAGATGAAGGGCAGGTGGAAGCATCCCATCTCAGGAATGGGCTGGTACAGAAAGGCCAAGCGTGATTTTGCTGCGCTTCCCGAAGACTGACGAGTGCCGACCCGGACGGTAACGAGCTGGGGTTCGGCGGCGCGCCGCTCGACGGCGGTTCATAGGCCTAGCCGCCCGCGATCGGGGCGGCAGCTGCGATGTTGCCGTTCACGCTAGTTGCGAGTTTGACGGCTATCTGCCAGTGGGCTTGGGTCGAGCGTAGGGGCTGGTTGGTCTTTGGTCGTCGATCAGGCCGTTCGCGGCGTGCTGATCTCGGCCGGCTGAGTCCTTCGCTAAACACGAACGACCCGCGGCGCTGAGCGCGCTTGCCTCACGACATCTCATTGTCACCTCCTCCCGGTAAGCGGCGAAGCGAAAGCACACGCTTATGGGATGCCTGAAGTGAAGAGGACGCTGCCGCAGCCAAGGACGGATTGTCGGTTTGACCTGTCACCGAAGTTGCTGCTGGGACCCAGAGCGAGGCGTTCTCATGACACCGGCGAGAACGAGGTCGACCACCTGCTCGATGACGCTCTCCTCTGGGGATTCGCCGCCGATCAAGAACCGCAGGTGCAGGGGGCCGAGGACCGCTTCAATCACCAAGCGGGGGTCGGTGCCGGCGGGTAGCTCGCCGCGTGTGATCGCGCGCTTGACGATCTCCCCGTCGAGGGTCATGCGCTCGCTCCAGAAGCGGCGGGAGGCCTCGGCGAACACCGCGTTGCTGGGCAGCGCGGCGATCACCGCGCGGATCACGGCCTCGACGATCGGGGAGCTGGCGTTCGCGACGGCCGCGCGTGCCAGCGCCAGCAGGTCCTCGCGCACCGAGCCGGTGTCCGGGACGGGGACGGCCTGGGTTGCGCGCTCGCGCATCACGTCGAGGATCAGCTCCTCGCGCGTGCCCCAGCGGCGGTAGAGCGTGGTCTTGTTCACCCCGGCGCGCCGCGCGACACCTTCGAGGCTCAGCTCGGAGTACCCGGCCGCGACGAGCTCTTCCAGCGTGGCCGCGAGTACCGCCGAGCGGACACGAGCGCTGCGGCCCCCGGGGCGGCGCTTCACCCCAGGTCCTGAGCCCGCGGGAGTACCCGCATCCACGAGATCGGGATTCGGGTTCACGAGGGGAGTACTCGGCCCACGGTAGGAGCACCGGAATCCACACCCACAGACTAACACAACGCTCCGTTGCTTTTGATAGCGTCCCAGGAATGAGCGAACATCAGGTCCATCCTTACCGCACGGCGTGGCGGACACGCGACCTGGACGCTTGGGGTCAGGCGCTCGCGCCGGATGTCGTGATGTACTCCCCGATCCTGCGGAGACCGTTCACCGGCCGCGAGGCCGCGGTCGAGCTGTTCGGCGTGCTGTTCAACGCGCTCGGGGAGGTCGAGATCACCGACGAGCTCACCGACGGCGATACGCACGTCTTCTTCTGGCGCGACGAGATCGGCGCGCGCACGATCGAGGGCGTCGACCTGATCCGCCACGACCCGGCGGGCAAGATCACGGAGATCAAGGTGATGATCCGCCCGCTCGTGGACATCGCGACGTTCGCCGGCGCGATCGGCCCGCAGCTCGCCGCGAAACGGGGGCGGCTGCGCGGGCCACTGGCCAGGGCGCTGAACGCTCCCGTGAGAAGCATCTTCCTGCTGATCGACACGATCGCTTCGCGCCTGACCCAACGCCGCTGAGCCAGCATGGCCGAGCACGACCCCAAGCTCGAGTTCGGTACCGACGCGGGGTTGTGGGGGGTGATGTCGACGATGCGCGCGATGCGCAAGCTCAAGCCCGACGCGGTGCCCCGGGAGTTGCTGGAACAGCTCGTGGAGGCGGCGAGCTGGGCGCCGAGCGGCAGCAACGCGCAGGCGTACTCGTGGGTGATCGTCACCGACCGCGTGGTCCTTCAGCGCCTGCAGCCAATCTGGGGCCGCTGCCACGAGCTCTACTGGGCGACGCTCGCGTCCACCCTTGGCACAACGATGGACGCAACCCAACTCGCCGGGTTGCGTCGCGCCGTGACCTACCAGCGCGATCACTTCACGGAGATCCCGGCGCTGCTCGTCGCGTGCTACGAGCCAATCGCGCTGCGCGGACGCCTGCTGGGCCAGTGGCGCGGCCTGCTCGAGGCGTTCTCGGCGCTCAGCGCGCGCGAGGCGCTCGCCGCGACCCTCAACACGCGCCGCGCGACCGCGATGGCGGAGGCCGCGAGCGCCGTCGTGAGCGACTGACAGAAGCTCAGCGCTCGTGTGCTTTGAGATCCGTTCCTCCAGCGTGCTCGCCCGCACCCGCAGGCGGGCTCGAGATCTCGGGCGAGGCGCTCAGACGATGCCCTCGAGCAGCTCGCCCGCGAAGCTCAGCTCCAGGCCGCGTGCCAGGATCACGATCGTCTCCAGGCGTGGCGAGCGCTTGCAGCGCTCCAGCAGGCTGATCTCGGTGCGGTGCAGGCCGCAGATATCGGCTAGGGCCTCCTGCGACAGCTCCAGTCGTTCGCGATGGCGGCGCAGGTTGTTGGCGAACTGCTGTTGGATTGATTTTGTTGGTTTCATGCGGATACTCTCGCTGCTCGCAGACGGAAGGTCTACAGACAAACGGTCGCTAGACGAAGCTGCCGACAATGCGCTCACGTCGTGCGGGCCTTTCGGCGCTCAGTTGTTCAACCGGTGATTGCCGCGGCGTCCTCGCCCGGCGTCACGGTGCTCACCGGCAGGCCCATGCCCGCCACCTTGCTCGGCAGATCGAGCCGCAGCCAGCGCGACACTTTCGCCGACAGGGTCGAGACGATCACCTCGTCGAACCCGTGCAGGTTGATCGCGTCATGCACCGCGGCAATCGGGTCGGCGTCGCCGAGGAGCCCCTCCACGGGTGCGCCCGCCGCCTGTTCCAGCAGCGGCAGCGCCATGTCGAGCACCGTCTGGGTCTCGCTTTCGGCCTGATCCTCGGGGTCGACGACCTTGTGCAGGCCGTGGGCGGCGTTCGGCACGAGCAGCGTAAACGCGCACTTCCCGCGCCCCGCCCGCTCGCGCACGGCGTCGAGCAGCGGTTGTGTGGCCGCCGTCTTGTGAGCCACGATCAGCACGCGGCTTATGGATGCGGAGGACTCGGAGGACTCCATGGCTGGAACTCCTTTCTGGGTATGGCGTGTCGCTACCCGAATGATCGCACCGCGAAGCCCTTGTGCCAAGGGTGCGGCGAAAGTGGTGGGGGCAGGATTCGAACCTGCGTAGGCTGAGCCAACCGGTTTACAGCCGGTCTCCTTTAACCACTCGGACACCCCACCGAGCATCCCTGGCGGCGAGAGCCGTGGGCTGACGCGATTCTAGTGCAGGCGCAGACGCTCAGGACGCCTCGCGCAGCTGCTGCGCTTCGGGCAGCGTCTGCAGCTTCTTCAGCGTCCGGTTCTCGATCTGCCTGACCCGCTCGCGGGTGATGTTGAAAGCGCGGCCGACCTCCTCCAGCGTGCGCTGGCGCTCGCCCGTGATGCCGTAGCGCATCTCGATCACCTCGCGCTCGCGCCGGGGCAGAGCTTCCAGCACGCGTACGACGTTCTCGCGGCGCAACGCCTCGGAGGCGATCTCAAACGGCGATTCCGCCGCGTCGTCCTGCACGAAGTCGGCCAGCGCCGAGTCTTCCTCCTCGCCGACCGGCTTCTCCAGCGAGACAGGCTGCTGGGCCATCCGCATCACCTCGCGCACTTCTTTGGTCGAGCATTCGAGCTCGGCGGCGATCTCGGTGTTGGTCGGTTCGCGCCCGAGTCGCTGGATCAACAGGCGCTCGGCGTGGATCACCTTGTTCAACCGCTCGACCATGTGCACGGGAATCCTGATCGTGCGGCCCTTGTCGGCGATCGCTCGCGTCATCGACTGCCTGATCCACCAGGTCGCGTACGTCGAGAACTTGTAGCCTTTGCGGTAGTCGAACTTCTCGACCGCCCTGATCAGCCCGAGTGAGCCCTCTTGGATCAGGTCGAGGAACATCAATCCCCGGCCCACATACCCCTTGGCGATCGACACGACCAGCCGTAGGTTCGCCTCGACCATGTGCTGCTTGGCCGCGACATCGCCCCGTTCGATCCGCTTGGCCAGACACACCTCCTCCTCGGCGCTCAACAGCGGTACCCGGCCGATTGAGCGCAGGTACAGACGCAGTGAGTCCATGCTCGGATCGACGCCCACATCGGCATCAGTCTGGCGCATCCCCACCGAGATAACGCCCTGCAGTTCCTCCATCTCGATCACAGCCGTGCTGTCTGCTGCGATCACTGACTCGACACTATCGCTCACCGCTGGACCCCCAGGATCCATCCGACTCCCCGTCGAAGCACACCTGCCGCTCCGACCTCCCCTGACCTATTGCGCCTAGCCTCCTCCGTGGTTCCTCGATCGCATTTGCCGCCTGTGGCTGAGTCCTTGCTTTATATAAGTCGCTTGCCGTGACTTTGTTGCGGTCCCCCGACGCTCTTTTTCGAGCCACGTCCCCGATCAGACCCGGGGTTGACTCGACGAGCTAAGCGCGAAGTGATACCAGAATCGGCTGCCGTCCATGCCAGTTGGTCGCGGGTGTCGGGCCTGCTCGGACGCGTGGCTCCCGGGTGCACACCCGGATTCGTGCATGCGCGGCCCGACGGCAGTGTCTCGGTTCGTGCCCGCTCGGGCGCTAGGCTTGGGCTGAGTGCAGGCGACCCGGCAGATCAACCCGCTGTCTCCGACGCATCCTTTCGGTGACGACGTCCAGGCGCGCACGCCCTCGGTGCCGATCGGCCTTTCGCGGGTCGGGGTCACGGGCGTGGAGAAGGTCGTTCGCATTCGCGAGGAGCTGTTCTTCGCGCGCCTGTCCTGCTTCGTGGACCTCAGCTCAGACCGGAAGGGGGCGCACATGTCCCGCTTCGAGGAGGTCGTCAACGAGGCGATCGGCGAGGTCGTCCTCAGCGAGTCGCCGTTCCGAGCCGAGACGCTCGCCCAGCACATAGCCGAGCTCGTGCGCGCCCGTCAGGACGCCCACCGCGCCGAAGTCACGATCGCGGCTCGCTATCCCGAGCACAAGCCCGCGCCCGTATCGGGCGTCGGCACCCAGGAGATATACACGCTGCTCGGCCGCGCCGTCGCGTTCGAGCACGGCACGCGCCGCATCGTGGGAGTGTCGGCCACCGGCATGACCGCCTGTCCGTGCGCTCAGGAGCTCGTTGCTGCTCGTGCGTGCGAGCGTCTGCGCGAGGATGGGTTCTCTGCGGAGCAGATCGAG
Organism: uncultured Solirubrobacterales bacterium; assembly: GCA_963749285.1. Classification (GTDB taxonomy): domain Bacteria; phylum Actinomycetota; class Thermoleophilia; order Solirubrobacterales; family Solirubrobacteraceae; genus Palsa-744. Next base: position 1,275,812 of record CAVVMD010000003.1, read on the forward strand.
CGGATCCTCGCCCGGGTCCCGGTCGCCACCCACAATCAGCGTGGCCTGGGCACGCTGCGCGTCGGCTGCATCGAGGAGTGCGTGGCCGAGATCGACGCATCCGCGCTGCTGGAGATCGTCGAGTCGAGCATGTCCTCGGAGATCTACGAGCTGATGAAGCGCTCCGACGAGGTCGCCGTCGTCGAAAAAGCCCACGCCCGCCCGCGCTTCGTCGAGGACTGCGTGCGCGGGATGCTCGCCGGCGTCGTGGATCGCTTCCCCGAGCTGGACGGCGCGAGCTTCATCTCCGCCCGCCAGGAGAACCTCGAGACGATCCACCAGCACAACGTCCTGGCCGAGCGCCACAGCCTGCTCTCAGAGCTCCGCGAGGAGATCGACTCCGGCGCGCTGTCGCGCCACCACACGACGCTCGACGAGTGGCTCGCCGCCGGGGCCGCCGCTCCGTCTCAGCCGCCCGCCTGAACTCGCGCGAGGCGCCGGCGCAGCCCGAAGCAGTAGTCCAGCCCGGACAGCACCGTCACGAGCACCGTCGCGTACAGCAGCAGTGACACCCACAGCGGCTGGCCATGCACCGCGATCAGCGCGAGGATCAGCGCGATCTGCATGCACGTCTTGAGCTTGCCGAACATGCTCGCTTCCATCACCACCCCCGCCTGCGTCGCGCCGAGTCGCAGCACCGTGACCGCCAGCTCGCGCGTGATGATCACCATCGCCACCCACGCTTCCACGCGGTTCAGCGACACCAGCGCGATCAGCGCCGCGACGATCAGCAGCTTGTCCGCGAGCGGGTCCATCAGCTTGCCGAACGTCGTGACGCTCTGGCGCGAGCGCGCCAGGTATCCGTCGACGAAGTCCGTCAGCGAGGCCAGCGCGAACACGATCGCGGCGAGCACGTCCCCGGCCGGAGTGTTGCCCAGCAGGGCGACCACGAGCACCGGCACCAACATGATGCGCAGCACCGTCAGCATGTTCGGGAGGTTCAGCGGGAACACGGTGGGTTCGCGCCAGAATAGATGGTGGGTCGAGGGGGTCGGGCCGTGGATGGCAGACGTCGCACACGAGCGCAGGCGTGCTGGTGGCACGTCGAGCATCGTGGGTGGCGTATGACGCCGCGGAGCGGCGGCCTCAATCCCGGCAGATATTCCGGCGTGGACCCTATGGTTGCCATTATGTCCGGCACGGACCTGCACCGGCCCTCATATCCATCCACGGCGAGGAGAGCACGATCATGAACACGCGCACGCTTGGACCGCACGGCCCCGAGGTCTCCGCGATCGGGCTCGGCTGCATGGGAATGTCGGCCTTCTACGGGACCACTGACGAGTCCGAGGCCAGGGCCACGATCGCGCGGGCGCTTGATCTGGGCTGCAATTTTCTGGACACCTCCGACATGTATGGGCCGCACACCAATGAGCGACTCGTAGGCAGCGCGATCGCTGAGCGCCGCGATGAGGTGTTCCTCGCGACCAAGTTCGGGATCAAGCTGATCAAAGACGACGACCTGCTGCGCCGCATGATCGACGGCAGTCCCGAGTATGTGCACGAGGCCTGCGATGCGTCGCTGCAGCGCCTCGACGTCGATCACATCGACCTGTACTACCAGCACCGCGTCGATCCGAACACGCCGATCGAGGACACCGTCGGGGCGATGGCCGAGCTCGTCGCCGCGGGCAAGGTTCGTCATCTCGGCCTGTCCGAGGCGAGCGCTGAGACGATTCGCCGCGCTCATGCCGTGCACCCGATCACGGCCGTCCAGTCCGAGTACTCGTTGTGGACGCGCGATGTGGAGTCCGATGTCCTGCCCACCCTGCAGGAGCTGGGGATCGCGCTCGTGGCCTACTCGCCGCTGGGGCGCGGGTTTCTGTCCGGGCGGTTCACCTCGCCTGAGGAGCTCGACGAGAACGACTATCGCCGCTATGGACCGCGCTTCTCCGGCGAGAACCTCACCCACAACCTCACCCTCGCCGAGCGTGTCCGTGAGCTGGCGAGCGAGCGTGGTGTCACCCCCGGCCAGCTGGCGCTCGCGTGGGTGCTGCATCGCGGCGAGCACATCGTCCCGATCCCCGGCACCAAGCGCGTCCGCTATCTGGAGGAGAACCTCGCCGCCGCGGACATCGAGCTGAGCGAGGAGGAAGTGCAGAGCATCGCCGACGCGATCCCGCCCGCTGCGGGCGACCGCTACGACCCGGCCGGCATGCGCTCGGTCAACATCTGAGCCTGCTGATCCACCGCGTGCGCCGGGAGAGGCCGGGCGACAACTATTCGCCCGCATAGCTCGGACATCTGAGTCGCTGGTCCACGCGTGTGCGCCCGCCCGCGTGGGGTCCGATTGGGCGAACGTCTATTGGGCGAACGTCTGGCTATATGGGCCCGGGAAACCCTCCAGCCGGGCGATCCAATCCGCAGATCAGTAGCCGACGGAGTAGAAGCTGATGTGCCGGCACCCGTCCAGCTTGTAGTGCGGCAGCGCGCGGTGGCTCGTGAACACAACGATGTGCGGGTTTTCGCAGTGGATGATCCCCGAGTTCTCGTGCGCGTGCACGACCGTCTGCGGTGACGTGCCAGTCCATACGTAGTTGTAGGTGTCGTTGGCATAGATGAAGTTCGGGCCGTCCCCCGCGTGGATCACCGCGGTCTGCCGGCTCGGCCAGCCCGACTCGTGGTAGTCGCCCCAGATCACGTCGCCCGCGTCGCCGCCGTAAACCGTGTCGTCGCCGTAACCCCCCAGCAGGTAGTTGTGCACGCCATCCCTACCCACCAGCACGTGGTGCAGCCCTGCCGGACCCCGGTCCATCTCCAGGTGCTGATCTGCAGGCCAGCCCGCGTGGCTGGTCATCGCGAGTGCCGGTACGGCCAGGGTGAGCGTGGTGGCCAGGGCGAGCGTCGCGAGCAGCGCGACGATGGCGGGGATGAGGAGCGCCCTGCGCTCTCCTCGCATGGGCGGCCGGCGGTTCATGGCATCTCCAGACACATCGAATACATCGTCGGTCACCCATCTACCCACGCGCTATTCGGCACGAACTCGGACATCTGGCCATCAGCGCTAGGGTGGGGCACACATGCCGCTGATTCCGATGGTCATCGAGCGCACCGCGCGGGGCGAGCGCGAGTTCGACATATATTCAAGACTGCTCAACGAGCGCATCGTCTTTCTCGGCACTCCGATCGACGATCAGGTCGCCAACCTAGTCGTCGCCCAGTTGCTGCACCTTGAGTCCCAGGACCCCGAGAAGGACATCTCGATCTACATCAACTCGCCCGGGGGCTCGGTGTATTCGGGTCTGGCGATCTACGACACGATGCGGTTCGTCAAGCCCGACATCGCGACGATGTGCGTCGGGGTGGCGATGTCGATGGGCTCGCTGTTGCTGGCCGGGGGAACGACCGGCAAGCGCGCGGCGCTGCCCAACAGCCGCATCCTCATCCACCAGCCCTCGGCCGGGTTCGAAGGCCAGTCGACCGACATCGAGATCCACGCCCGCGAGATCCTCAATGTTCGGGGTCGGCTCGACGAAATCTACGCGGAGCACACCGGCCGCCCCACCGAGCAGGTCCGCAAGGACATGGAGCGCGACCGGTTCTTCACGGCCGAGCAGGCGCAGGAGTACGGCTTGATCGATCGCGTCCTCGAGAGCCACTAGACGGCCGCTAGGCGGCGCGATGCGGCGTCCTCGGTCGCTCGCGTACCGAAGCCGGGAGACACTCGCTCCGCTCGCATCCCCGTTTCGGCCAGCACGCCACGCTTCCTGCGTCCTTACCGATCGGAGATCGACGGGATCTCCGATCGGCCAGCATGCCTCTCGGCCGTCTAGACAGGATGGAGCGGCCGGGTGGGTCCGGGTGCTCGGTGATGATGGCCGGCGGCCTGCGCATTTGCGTGGGTTGCCGGGTTTGATCCGGCCGAGCCACATACGGAGGTCGCCGACCATGGTGGAGGATCGCAGGACTGTCGGGGTGGGATTGGATGTGCATAAGTCGTCGGTGCGGCTGGCGGCAGTCAGGGGCGGGGAGCTTTTGGGAGAGATGTCGCTGCCCTATGACCACGAGCGTGTTGAGCGGGAGCTGGGGGCGTGGCCAGGCGCGCGGGTTTGCTATGAGGCGGGCCCGACGGGGTTCGGGCTCTACCGGCATCTGGTCGCGGCCGGGATCGACTGTGTAGTCGTGGCTCCGGGTCTGGTGCCAAGCAAGCCGGGCGATCGGGTGAAGACCGATAAGCGCGACGCCAGGCGCCTCGCGGCTTTGCACGCTGGCGGGTTGCTGACCGCGATCTTCGTGCCTTCGCCTGAGCAGGAGGCGTTGCGTGATCTCGTTCGCGCCAGAGAGGACGCGCGGTTAGATCGGATGCGCGCTCGTCACCGGCTGGGGAAGTTCATCCTGCGTCACGACCGGCGGATGCCGACCACGTGCTGGGGAGTGACACGTCGAGCTTGGCTCGGCCGCCAGGCGTTCGAGCTGCCAGGGCAGCAGCAGGCATTCGATGACTACCTGTTCGCTGTGGATCAGGTCGACCGGCGCATCGAGGGGTTGGAGGCAGAGCTTTCCCGGCTCGCCCAGGACGGCCCGCACCGGGAGCTGATCGCGCGGCTGCGTTGCATCCGGGGGATCGACACGCTGACCGCGCTCGGACTGGCGGCCGAGGTGGGTGACTTCGCACGGTTCGCTACGGCAGCGCAGTTCATGGGCTTCGTCGGCTTGGTCCCCTCAGAGCGATCTTCCGGTGAGAGCCGCCGGCAAGGCTCGATCACCAGGGCCGGCTCAGCGCATGCACGACGGCTGCTGGTCGAGTCCGCGTGGCACGCCCGGCGGCGCCCAACGGTCGGCTACGAGCTGGGACGCCGACACCGCGGCCAGGACCCCGCTGTCCTGGAGCGTGCGTGGCGCTGCCAGCAGCGCCTTCACCGTCGCTGGCAAAGGATGGCGGGTCGAGGCAAGCCCAGCCAGAAGATCGTCGTCGCGTGCGCCCGCGAGCTCGCCGGGTTCGTGTGGGCGATCGCTACCGACCAGCCGATGAAAACCACCTGAGATAACGATGCGACGAGCGTGGGGTGGCGGGCGGTCCCTCCCAGAAGGAGAACCCTCGCTGCATCTATGCGGCGCCAGCCCCGGCTGGCGACCCGCGACTCTAGACCGAGGCAGCTCCCGACGGATACCAGTCATGCGGTACCAACCCGCGAATGTCAGTCTGACCCACCGTCGCTGCCCCGGGACGCCCGCCACCCCACGCCCGAACCGCTCAGCGCCAACCCGCGCAGGGCCTTGACATTTTGCTCCATGTCAGTTGCCCGTTGCGCGGCGCGCGCCGCAGCGCCAACTATGCTCGCCGGGCGCTATGGCAGGCCTGACTCCGCTCGAGCGCTCGACGCTCTTCTTGATCACGGTGTTGACGGCCCTCGCGGGCGTCGCCAACTACGAGGCCTGGCCGGCGGTCCCCCGCTTTGCGATCGCCACCCTCGCGCTCGCCGGCCTGGCCTGGGTCGTCTCCTTCGCGACCGAGCAGCTCGGCGAGCGCTTCGGTCCCGGCGTCACCGGCATGCTCCAGTCCACCCTCGGCAACCTCCCTGAGCTGTTCGTCGTCATCTTCGCCCTCAAAGCCGGCGAGCTCGTCGTCGCCCAGACCGCGATCATCGGCTCGATCCTCGCCAACGCCCTGCTCGTCCTCGGCCTGGTCATCGTCGTCGGCGCACGCCGCTCCTCCGACGGGATCATGCGCTTCTCTGCGCGCCTTCCCCGCGACACCGCGACCCTCCTGCTCCTGGCCGTGTTCATCATCGTCCTCCTCGGTCTCTCCCTCGCCGCCCACGACCCCGCCAGCCACCACGTCACCGCGATCTCCGCCATCGGCGCCGTCTGCCTGCTGGTCGTCTACTTCGCCTGGGCCGTCCCCTACCTGCGCTCGGACGTCCCGCCCGGCGGTGAGGCGCAGGAGCCTGGACCTCTCCCCGACGCGCTGGGCGAAGACGGTCTCGCGCGCGTGAAACGGGAGGGGGAGCAGGGCGTGGGGGAGCAGCGCGTGGAAGGGGCGCGGGAGAACCCAGCGCACGGTGAGCCCCGGCCGGGCCCGCGCCTGTCGCTCGGAGTGACCCTCGTGCTCTTGTTCGTCGCCGGCACCGCCTCGGCGTTCGTCTCGGATTGGTTCGTCAACGGCCTCGCCCCCGCGATCTCCGTCCTGCACATCTCCCAGGCGTTCGCCGGCCTCGTGATCGTCGCCATCGCCGGCAACGCCGTCGAGAACACCGCCGGTCTCGTCCTCGCCTACAAGGGCCGCTCGGACCTTGCGATCTCTGTCGTCAAAAACTCCGTCGCCCAGATCGCCGCGTTCCTGTTCCCGGCGCTCGTCCTCGTCTCCTTCGCCCTACCCACCCAGCTGACCTTCGCCATGGCCCCCGTCTACATCGGCGCGCTCGCCCTCACCGCGCTCACCCTCTCCCAGGTCACCGGCGACGGCGAGGCCGCCGAATTCGAGGGTTGGGCGCTGGTCGCGCTGTACGTGATCCTGGCGACGCTCACGCTGTACGAGTGAGGACCCAATGAGGACCCTCCCACCCGCCGAGCCGGTCGTTTCAAGGCGCGCCGTTTCCGTCTCATCGCCCCCACGGCGAAAGCGCGCTAGACTGCCGGATACCTCGCGCCTGGGCGGGGTTTTTGTTCGCCTGGGCCCGGATGTCCACACACGATCGCGCAGGAGCAGATCTCGCACATGGCCCGCGGAGACGTTCGCATCGCTATCACCCTCGCATGCGAGGAGTGCAAGCATCGCAACTACCAGACGAACAAGAGCAAGCGCAACAACCCCGACCGGGTTGCGCTGCGCAAGTACTGTCGCTGGTGCCGTCGCCACACCAGCCATCGGGAGACTCGTTAGCGAGCGCGGGAGCGCTGTGCTGTGGCCCGTGATCGCAAACGCGCAAAGCAACGTCGCGCCCGTCGGGGCACCACGCCCGCGGGCCGTGCTCCCGAGAGCCCCCCGGCCACGCCCGTGGGTGGGTCAGTTGGACCGTTCCCGTCGCTGTCCCCGGAGTCTGGGCGGGTGGAGCGCGCCGACCTCCCCGGCGCACTGGAGCACGCGGGCGACGTCGACGAGTTCGACGCCGCGCTCATCGCCGGCGCCGGCGGGGTGCTCGCCGACGCCGAAACGCTGTCCGAGGCCGAGATCGAGGCTGAGGCTGAGGCCGAGGGCGATCTCAGCGAGGACGAACTGCAGGAGCCCGGAGGCCCGTCGGGACCTGGGGGCACCGGTGGTGGCGGCGGCGGCGGTGGTGGGGCCGGCGACGTCGGTCCGGATCGCGCGTCGGGTGCGCCCCTGCGCAAGGGCGGCAACCGCGCGGTCGGGTTTCTACGCGCCAGCTGGGCCGAGCTGCAGCGGGTCCAGTGGCCCGATCGCCGCCACGTGTTTCAGGCCACAGCCGTCGTCCTGGGCTTCGTCGCCATCGCCGGCGCCTACCTCGGCTTGGCTGACTACGTTGCCAAGGAAATCGTCGAATTCATCCTCTGACGTCCGATGACCTGCGCTGGCCTAATAGGGGATGTGAGCGGAGCGAATGTCTCCCTATTCGGTCTTCGTCCTCGGTCGCTCGTGTGCCGAGCACACTTCGCGGGGCGGGTGGGCCTTTCATCTTTTGATCTGCTTGGTCCTCGGCCGTCAGAAGGTCTGCTCTGTTCACTGTCGCCCGCAGCACCGCCGCCGTCGCGCTATCGCCATTGTCCTAGCCCTCCCACCGAACGAGTCAGGAACTAGAGAGTCCGAATGTTTCGCTGGTATGTCGTCAACACCTACTCCGGCCACGAGAACAAGGTCAAACAGAACCTCGAGCACCGCGTGGTCTCACTCGGCCAGCAGCGCGCCGTGCGCAACGTCGTCGTCCCGACCGAGTCCGTGTCGGAGATGAAGGACAACCAGAAGATCACCGTCGAGAAGCGCACGATGCCCGGCTACGTGCTCGTCAACATGGAGCTCAACGAGGACTCCTGGGGCGTCGTCAAGGGAACGCCCGGCGTGACCGGGTTCGTCGGCGCCTCCCAGGAGCCGGTCCCGCTGACCCAGGTCGAGGTCGACCGGCTGCTGCACAAGACCGACGTCGCCACGGCGCCGCGCACGCGCGCGCAGTTCACGATCGGCGAGTCCGTCAAGGTGGTCTCCGGACCGTTGTCTGACTTCTCCGGAGAGATCTCCGAGATCAACGACGACGCGGCCAAGCTCAAGGTCCTGGTATCAATCTTCGGCCGCGAGACACCCGTAGAGGTGGGCTTCGACCAGGTCAAAAAGATCTGAGGCGCCCGATGACCGGCGCGGAGCTGCGTCCTCGATCGCTTGTGTGCCAAGCACACTGCGCTCACTGCGTCCTTGCTCCGCTTGGTCCTCGAACGCCTCAGCGGTATGTGCTCTACAAAAACGCCTTGATTTCACAAACACGTTCAACCCATAAACTGCATGAGGATCGGGTCGGCACATGTGCCGACCCGCGATCGGGCGCATGCGCCCGATCGGCCAGCGGCGCATGCGCCGCTGGGGGAGCCGCACATGTGCGGCTCCGCGGACGCGCACATGTGCGCGTCCGGCCTGGGGCGCATGCGCCCCAGGCGACATCAAGACCAACCCATCTCAACTGCAGCTAACCTACGCACTCCATGGCCAAGAAGATCCTGACAACCATCAAGCTCCAAGCCAACGGCGGCCAGGCCAGTCCGGCGCCGCCGGTCGGTCCCGCGCTGGGCCAGCACGGGATCAACATCATGGAGTTCTGCAAGTCCTTCAACGCCCAGACGCAGAGCGAAACCGGGACGGTCATCCCGGTCGTGATCACCGTCTACGAGGACCGCTCGTTCACGTTCGTCACCAAGACGCCGCCCGCCGCGGTGCTGATCAAGCAGGCGCTGCGCATCGGCAAGGGCTCGGGCGAGCCCAACCGCACGAAGGTCGGCACGATCACCCAGGCGCAGCTGCGCGAGATCGCCGAGCGCAAGCTCGCGGATCTGAACGCGCACGACATCGACCAGGCGGCAAAGATCATCGCGGGAACAGCCCGGTCGATGGGTGTGGAGGTCGCGTCATGAGCACGCATGGCGGCGCTGGATCTGCGTCCTCGGTCGCTCACCGAAGCCGGGAGACACTCGCCTTCGGCTCGCATCCCCGTTTCGGCCAGCACAGCACACCACGCGGGGTGGGCGGGCCCCTTCAATCTTGCCCAGCTTGCCCTGCGCACTCATGCCGGGGCGAGATGGACCTGAAAGAGGTGCTGGCGTGAGCTCCTCACATCACGGGCGCCGCCATCGCGAGGGCCTTCAGAAGATCGATCGCGAGCGCGAGTACGAGCCCGCGGAGGCGGTCTCGCTGGTGAAGAGCCTGGCCAGCGCCAAGTTCGACGAGGCGGTCGAGCTGCATGTGCGCACCGGCCTGAACGTCCGCCACGCCGACGAGCAGTTGCGCGGCACGATCGCCTTGCCCAACGGCTTGGGCAAGGACGTGAAGATCATCGTGTTCGCGCAGGGCCCGAAGGTCGCCGAGGCCGAAGCGGCCGGGGCCGATGTCGTCGGGGGCGAGGACCTGGCCAAGCGCATCGAGGAGGGGTTCGACGAGTTCGACGTGGCGATCGCCACGCCCGATTTGATGTCAGTCGTCGGGCGTCTCGGGCGCGTGCTCGGCCCGTCCGGCAAGATGCCCAACCCGAAGGTCGGCACGGTCACGATGGACGTCGCCAAAGCCGTCGAGGAGTCCAAGTCGGGCAAGGTCGAGTACCGCACCGACCGCACCGCGATCGTGCACATGGTGATCGGCCGGGCGAGCTTTGACGAGCGCGCGCTGCTGGAGAACTACGCGGCCGTGGTCGAAGAGCTGATCCGCGCCAAGCCCTCGGCGGCGAAGGGTCGCTATCTGCACTCGATCACCCTGACCTCCACGATGGGCCCGGGGGTCAAAGTCGATTCAAGCCGCACACGTGACATCATGGGGGAGGCTTCATCGTCGTCGTCCGCGACAGTGCTCGCCGCCTAGCGCTTTCCACTTTCACACCAGGCCACCAGAGACCCCCGGCGGCCACCCGATCTGAGATCGGCCAGCATAAGACCGGGACAGGAGCCGTTCAATGAACCGAGACCAGAAGTCCGCCGCGATCGCCGAGATCGCAGCCCACATACAAGCGTCCCAGGCGGTGTTCGCCGTCGACTACAAGGGCATCTCCGTGCCCCAGGCGGCGGAGCTGCGCGCCAGCCTGCGCGAGGCCGACGCGACGTTCAAGGTCGTCAAGAACTCGCTCACCGAACGCGCCGCCGACGAGGCCGGCGCGGATGCGCTGAAGGAGCTGCTGCAGGGGCCGACGGCGCTGACGTTCGTGCGCGGCGACATCGCCACCGCCGCCAAAGCTCTCGCCGACTACGGTCGTTCGACGCAGCTCTTGCCGTTCAAGGGTGGCCTGATGGACGGCGCCGCGCTCGACTCCGATCAGATCCGCTCGATCTCCCGGCTGCCCTCGCGCGAAGCTCTGTATGGGCAGCTTGTCGGAATCGTGGCCTCGCCGATCAGCGGTCTGGTGCGCACGCTCGGCGGGCTCGTCGGCGGGCTGGCCGTGGCGCTCGGACAGGTGCAGGAGAAGAAGGCGTCCGGCGAGATTCCCGCGGGCGAGGCGCCCGCGGCTGCGGAGGAGTCCGCTGCCAAGGATGAGCCCGCGGTTGCAGAGCAGCCGACGCCCACCGAGGAGCCCGCGGCCGAGGCGGTTCCCACCGTGGAGGACACCCCCACCGAGGCGGACCCCGAGAACCAAGTTGAGCCGGGGCAGGACGAGCCGGCGCAAGCAGACGACAACCAGGCGGACGTCTCGGCTGAGGCCCAGCCCGAGGACGCCGAGACGAATCCCACCAAGGAGGACTGACACATGGCTGCAGCGACAAGCACAGAGAAGTGGATCGAGGAGCTCAAGGGCATCTCGGTGCTCGAGCTCGCCGAGCGGATCAAAGCGCTCGAGGAGGAGTTCGGCGTATCGGCAGCGGCCGTGGCCGCGCCGGCAGCCGCTGTGGGCGGCGCCGCCGGTGGCGACGCCGCCGCGGAGGAGGAAGTGAGCAGCACGGTCGACGTGATCCTCGCGGGCGCGGGTGACAAGAAGATCCAGGTGATCAAGGTCGTGCGCGCCGCGACAGGTCTCGGCCTGAAAGAGGCCAAGGCGCTCGTCGACGAGGCCCCCAAGCCCGTCAAGGAGGGCATCGAGAAAGAGGAGGCCGACAAGCTCAAGGCCGAACTGGAGGAGGCCGGCGCGACGGTCGAGCTGAAGTAGCGCGAGCTTGGCTGGGGCGATTGATTTGATTTGGTCCTGCTTGGCGGGGGTGGCTGACCGGGCGCGGGAGGTACGACTGTCGCGCTGTGGGCGTGCAGACGTCGCGTCGCACTCGATACCGGCGGTGACCGCCATCTGAAGGGCCCGCCGATGTGCGGGCCTTTCTTTATGCGCAGCTGACAATCGGGCGGATTTTCCGGTAAAGTGCCCCCTGCTGGCCGATAGCCGCAGCCGCCCCGGTAGCACGACGGACGCGCCACATACGCGATCGTCAGGGGCGGGGTCCGTGAGCGCTGGCTGCCCACTTAAGGGCGCCGATGGTCTGTGCTATCTTTGGTAGTCGCGCTTCGGCGCTCTCCTCTTCCGTCCGTACCTCGCCCTCCGAAGGAGACGTTTTCTTGGCTGCTGTTGATGCTCTCCGGACGCGCCGAAGCTTCGCGCGCCTCGACAAGACCGTTGATGTACCTAACCTGATTGACATCCAGCGCCGCTCGTTTCGGTGGCTAACCGACCCCAAGGGCGGCGGGCTGCGCGAGACGATCGACGACATCTCACCGATCGAGGACTACACCGGCAACCTCGCCGTCCAGTTCGGCGAGTTCGTGTTCGACGAGCCGGTCGCCTCGCTGGAGCAGTGCCGTGAGAAGGACCTGACCTACGCGCGCCCGCTGACGGTGACCGTCGCGTTCATCAACCGCGAGACGGGAGAGATCCGCGAGCAGTCCGTGTTCATGGGTGACTTCCCGTGGATGACCGAGCGCGGGACGTTCGTGATCAACGGCACCGAGCGCGTGGTGGTCACCCAGCTCGTGCGCTCGCCGGGCGCCTATCTGATGGAGCCCAAGGACCGCGAGAAGCAGGTGTTCATCGCCAACCTGATGCCGGCGCGCGGGTCGTGGCTGGAGCTCGAGATCGACAAGAAGGGCAAGGTGTTCGTCCGCATCGACCGCAAGCGCAAGCTGCCCGTGACGGTGCTGCTGCGCGCGATGGGGTACGCGAGCGACGAGGAGATCCTCAAGCTGTTCGAGGACTCGCTGTACATACGCAACACGATCGAGTCAGACACCGAGGTCACGCGCACCGAAGAGGGCGCGCTGATCGAGCTGTTCAAGAAGCAGCGTCCGGGCGAGCCGCCGAGCGTCGACAACGCCAAGGCGCTGCTGAACCAGCTGTTCTTCGACCCCAAGCGCTATGACCTCACGCGCGTCGGCCGCTACAAGCTCAACTCGCGGCTGGGTCTCGACATCGACATCGACACGCGCACGCTGACCCACGACGACATCCTCGCGCTGGTGCGCGAGCTGGTGTCGCTGCCCAAGCGCCTGGGCCTGCCCGAGGACGGCGAGATCGAGATCAAGGACTACGCCGCGGAGGCGATGAGCATGCCGCGCGAGCCGGTCGCCGAGCACCTCGACGAGTACGAGCACTTCGGCAACCGCCGCCTACGCACGGTCGGCGAGCTGATCCAGGAGGCGTTCCGGATCGGGCTGTATCGCATGGAGCGCGTCGTGCGCGAGCGCCTGACGACCGAGGACGCGGACACGATCACGCCGCAGACGATCATCAACATCCGCCCGGTCGTGGCGGCGCTGAAGGAGTTCTTCGGCTCCTCACAGCTCAGCCAGTTCATGGATCAGACCAACTCGCTGGCCGGGCTGACCCACCGCCGGCGCCTATCCGCGCTGGGCGCCGGCGGGCTGACGCGCGAGCGCGCGCCGATTGAGGTGCGCGACGTGCACCCGACCCACTACGGGCGCATGTGCCCGATCGAGACGCCTGAGGGACCGAACATCGGGTTGATCGGCTCGCTGAGCTCGTTCGCCGAGGTCTCCGAGTACGGGTTCGTGACGACCCCGTATCGCGTCGTGCAGGATGGCGTGGTGACGGGCAAGGTCGTGCGTCTGGACGCAACCCAGGAAGAGGAGCTCCTGATCGCGCAGGCCAACACGCCCGTGGATTCAAAGACGGGCAAGCTCAAGGGCACTGAGATCCTGTGCCGCACGCAGGCCGGCCAGTACGTGACGGTCGGCCCCAAGGACGTCGACCTGGTCGACGTCTCGCCCGAGCAGATCTGGTCGGTGGCGACGGCGATGATCCCGTTCCTCGAGCACGACGACGCCAACCGCGCGCTGATGGGCTCGAACATGCAGCGCCAGGCGGTGCCGCTGCTGAAGGCGGACGCGCCGCTGGTCGGCACGGGCATGGAGCGCCGCGCGGCGCTGGACACGGGCGATGTGCTGCTGGCGCGCGACGCCGGCACGATCGATCACGTCGACGCCAATCAGATCGTGATCGAGACGACCGAGGGCAAGAAGGACGAGTACGAGCTGCAGAAGTTCATGCGCTCCAACCAGGGCACGCTGATCCACCACAAGCCGCGCGTGCGCAGCGGTCAGAAGGTCAAGGCGGGCGAGGTGCTCGCCGACGGCTCCTCCACCGACAAGGGCGAGATGGCGCTCGGCAAGAACCTGATGGTCGCGTTCATGTCCTGGGAGGGCTACAACTTCGAGGACGCGATCATCCTGTCCAAGCGCCTCGTGCAAGACGACGAGCTGACCTCGATCCACATCGAGGAGTACGAGATCGACGCGCGCACGACCAAGCTCGGCGAGGAGGAGATCACGCGCGACATCCCCAACCGCTCGGAGGAGTCGCTGCGCAACCTCGACGACCGCGGGATCGTGCGCGTCGGCGCGGAGGTGATCTCCGGCGATCTGCTCGTCGGCAAGGTCACGCCCAAGGGCGAGACCGAGCTGACCGCCGAGGAGAAGCTGATCCGGGCAATCTTCAAGGAGAAGGCGCGCGAGGTGCGCGACACCTCGCTGAAGGTCCCCCACGGCGAGGGCGGCGTGGTCATCGACGTGATGACCTTCAGCCGCGACGCGGGCGACGACCTGCCGCCGGGCGTGAACGACCTCGTGCGCGTGTTCGTGGCCAAGAAGCGCAAGATCTCCGAGGGCGACAAGCTCGCGGGCCGTCACGGCAACAAGGGTGTGATCTCAAAGATCGTGGACGTCCAGGACATGCCGTTCCTGGAGGACGGCACCCCGGTCGACGTGATCCTCAACCCGCTCGGCGTGCCCAGCCGCATGAACGTCGGGCAGATCCTCGAGACGCACCTCGGCTGGGTCGCCGCCCAGGGCTGGTATGACGACGGCTCGGAGGCTTACAAGGAAGCGGACGGGGCCAACGGCTCCGGCAACGGCAACGGCTCCTCCCGGCGTGTGTATGTCTCCACGCCCGTGTTCGACGGCGCCACGATCACCGACGTCGACGAGGCGCTCGTGCGCTGGCAGGACGAGCACAAGGGCCGCATCCGCATGGACATCGACAAGAGCCGCCGTCCGGGGGAGCAGGCCTCAGGCAAGATGACGCTATTCAACGGTCGCAGCGGCGAGCCGTTTGCCGAGCAGGTGACGGTGGGGTACATGTACATCCTCAAGCTCCTGCACCTCGTCGACGACAAGATCCACGCCCGCTCGACCGGCCCCTACTCGCTGGTGACCCAGCAGCCGCTGGGGGGCAAGGCGCAGTTTGGCGGGCAGCGCTTCGGCGAGATGGAGGTGTGGGCGCTGGAGGCGTTCGGCGCCGCGTACACGCTGCAGGAGATGCTCACGATCAAGTCCGACGACACGGTCGGGCGCGTGAAGGCCTATGAGGCGATCGTCAAGGGCGAGAACATCGCCGAGCCGTCGATCCCCGAGTCGTTCAAGGTGCTGCTCAAGGAGATGCAGTCGCTGGCGCTTGACGTCAACGTCGTCTCCGAGGAGGGTCAGCGCACCGAGATGCGCGACGAGGACGACGACCTGCTGCGCGCCGCCGAGGAGCTCGGCATTGACCTCTCGGGTGTGCGCGCCCCCGCCAACGGCGCGGCCGCCGATGAGGCGCTGGAGGGCGAGGACGCAACCGAGGCGGCGAACACCTCCGAGGCGGCAGACACCTCCGAGAGTGAGCCCAAGGACGAGGTCAACCCCAAGGACGGGGCCACTACTACTACCACCACCGACGAGGCGCAGTCCACGGTGGTTGATGCGGAGGACATCGCCGCGGACGGACTCGACGTCGAGGAGCTGCTCGGCGAGGGCGTCGCCGAGCTGGACATCGAGGCGTTGGCCGAGGGGGCGCCCGAGGAGGAGCTCATCGAGGAGACCGAGACGTAGAAGGCGTCTGCAGCCGCCACCGCCCGGTGGCCCATCACCCCCGCCGGCGGTTCGGCGGACGACGCACCGACAGAACCGCGACCCGTCCGTTTCACCCGCAAAGCGAAAGCTAGAGCCATCAGATGATCGACATCAATAACTTCGACGCCATCGAGATCTCACTCGCCTCCTCCAAGCAGATTCGCAGCTGGAGCTCGGGCGAGGTGATCAAGCCCGAGACAATCAACTACCGCACGCTCAAGCCCGAGAAGGACGGGTTGTTCTGCGAGCGCATCTTCGGCCCGACCAAGGATTGGGAGTGCTACTGCGGCAAGTACAAGCGCGTGCGCTACAAGGGCATCGTGTGCGAGCGCTGTGGCGTGGAGGTCACACGCTCGAAGGTGCGCCGCGAGCGCATGGGTCATGTCGACCTCGCCGCTCCGGTCAGCCACATCTGGTTCTTCAAGGGCGTGCCCAGTCGCATCGGCTACCTGCTCGACATGGCGCCCAAGGAACTGGAGAAGGTCCTGTACTTCGCTGCGTCGATCGTCACCTGGGTCGACGACGAGGCGCGCTCAAAGGACCTCGACTCGCTGGAGAAGAAAGTCAACGAGGTCCTCGACTCCTACGCCGCCGAGCGCGAGGAGCGCGTGCTGGAGCTGCGCGAGTCGCTCAAGCGCCGTGAGAAGTACCTGCAGAACGGCAAGCAGACGCACTTCAACGACGAAGACCACCTGTGGGCCGACTCGCTGGACATCAACCTCGCGAAGATCTCCGACGAGGAGCGCGAGAAGCTCGTCAAGGAGCTGCGCAAGACCTTCGACGCCGATATCGCCGACACCGAGGCCTACATCGAGGACGCCGCCGAGCGCATGCGCAACGTGTGGGAGTTGTTCAAGGCGATGGAGCCCAAGCAGATCGAGCACGACGAGACGACGTTTCGCGAGCTCAAGGAGCGCTTCGGCTCGCCGTACGGGTTCGGCGAGTACTTCCGCGGCGGGATGGGCGCCGAGGCCGTCAGGGATCTGCTCCAGCAGGTCGATCTGGAGGCCGAACGCATCGAGCTCGAGGAGCAGGTCAAGACTGCCAAGGGCCAGAAGCAGGCGCGCGCGGTCAAGCGCCTGAAGGTCGTCAGCGCGTTCATCCAGTCCGGGAACAAGCCCGAGATGATGGTGCTCGACGCCGTTCCGGTGATCCCGCCTGAGCTGCGCCCGATGGTCCAGCTCGACGGTGGGCGCTTCGCCACGTCCGATCTCAACGACCTGTATCGCCGCGTGATCAACCGCAACAACCGCCTCAAGCGGCTGCTCGACCTCGGCGCACCGGAGATCATCGTCAACAACGAGAAGCGCATGCTCCAGGAGGCCGTGGACGCGCTGTTCGACAACGGCCGCCGCGGGCGTCCCGTGACCGGACCGGGCAACCGCCCGCTGAAGTCGCTCTCGGACATGCTCAAGGGCAAGCAGGGGCGCTTCCGCCAGAACCTGCTCGGCAAGCGCGTGGACTACTCCGGGCGTTCGGTGATCGTGGCCGGCCCGTATCTGAAGCTGCACCAGTGCGGCCTGCCGAAGATCATGGCGCTGGAGCTGTTCAAGCCGTTCATCATGGCCCGGCTGGTCGAGCGCAAATCCGCGCAGAACATCAAGGCCGCCAAGAAGATGGTCGACTCGATGATCGGCGAGGTGTGGGACGTACTTGAGGAGGTCATCCACGAGCACCCGGTGCTGCTCAACCGGGCGCCGACCCTGCACCGTTTGGGGATCCAGGCGTTCGAGCCGCTGCTCGTCGAGGGCAAGGCGATCCAGGTGCATCCGCTGGTCTGCCACGCGTTCAACGCCGACTTCGACGGCGACCAGATGGCCGTGCACCTGCCGCTCTCGGCGGAGGCGCAGGCGGAGGCGCGCATCCTGATGCTCTCCTCCAACAACATCCTGTCCCCCGCGCACGGTGCGCCGTTGGCGACCCCGACGCAGGACATGATCCTCGGCGCCTACTACCTGACCTACGGTCCCGAGGCCGAGGAGCTCGCCGCCAAGCGCGAGCTGCTCACCAGCGGCAAGTGGCCCGCGAACGAGGCGCGCCCGCATGTGTTCAGGACCGCGCAGGAGGCCGAGCTCTCCTACGAGGCGGGCGTGGTCACGTTGCACGACATCGCCGAGTTCAGGCCGTTCGGCCGCGAGGGCGGCCACGTGCTGAGCACGGTCGGACGGATCATCTACAACGACCGCATCGAGCGCGCGCTGGCCGAGGCGCTGGGCGACGGGTTCGACGCGAGCAAGTACGTGTTCGTCAACCAGTCGATGAAGAAGCGCGACACGACCAAGCTGATCGACGCGCTCGTGCAGACCTACGGCGCCACGACGATCTCGCTCGTGCTCGACGCGTTCAAGGACCTCGGCTTCAAGTACGCGACCCAGGCCGGGATCACGATCTCCAAGAACGACGTCGTCGTGCCGCCGGAGAAGCAGGAAATTCTCGACAAGTATGACGCGCTCGTGGGTGAGATCTCCGACCAGTACGACATGGGCCTGATCACCCAGGAGGAGCGCCACGAGGCGGTCGTCGAGAAGTGGAACGCGGCTACCGACGAGGTCGCGGACGCGATGATCGCGAACCTCGACACGCTGAACCCGATCTTCATGATGGCCAACTCGGGCGCGCGTGGCTCGTTCAAGCAGATCCGCCAGCTCGCCGGGATGCGTGGCCTGATGGCCAACCCGAAGGGCGAAATCATCGAGCGCCCGATCAAGGCCAACTTCGTCGAGGGACTGTCCGTGCTCGAGTACTTCATCTCCACGCACGGCGCGCGCAAGGGCCTGGCGGACACCGCGCTGCGGACCGCCGACTCGGGCTATTTGACACGCCGGCTGGTCGACGTCGCCCAGGACGTGATCATCCGCGAAGCGGATTGCGGCACCGAGGAGCACATCGAGATGACCGTATGGGTCGACGGCGGCGACACCAACGGGGATCTCGTCGGACGCATCGCCGCTGCACCGATCACGACCAAGCGCGGACGCATGCTGGTCGAGCAGGGCGTCGAGATCGGACGCGCCGAGTTCGCCGAGATCGTGCAGGCGTTCGCAGAGGACCACGCCAAGGGCGCGCGCGTGGTCGTGCCCGTGCGGTCGGTGCTCAAGTGCAAGGCCCCGAGCGGGGTCTGTCAGGCCTGCTACGGCCGGGCGATGGCCACCGGCGCGCTCGCGCAGATCGGCGACGCGGTCGGGATCATCGCGGCCCAGTCGATCGGCGAGCCGGGCACGCAGCTGACGATGCGCACGTTCCACACCGGCGGTGTCGCCGGGGCGGACATCACGCACGGCCTGCCGCGCATCGTCGAGCTGTTCGAGGCGCGCAAGCCGAAGGGCCTGGCCAAGATCGCCGAGCAGGACGGCAAGATCTCGATCGAGGAGACCGAGAAGGCGCTCACGGTCACGATCACCGACGAGGCCGGCGAGGAGCATAAACACGCGTTTCCCAGGCGCACGCGCCTGTTCGTGGCCGAGGGCGAGAAGATCGCCGCGGGCAAGCAGCTCAACGAGGGCTCGCTGTATCCGCACGAGCTGCTCGCGATCCGCGGACGGACCGAGACCGAGCAATACTTGGTCAAGGAGGTCCAGGAGGTCTACAAGTCCCAGGGCGTGGACATCAACGACAAGCACATCGAGCTGATCGTGCGCCAGATGCTCAAGAAGGTGCGGGTCGACCAGAAGGGTGACACTGACTACCTGCCCGGGCAGTTCGTGGACCGGTTCGAATTCGCGAAAGTCAACGACGGGATCGTCGACGGCAAAGGCGAGGCGGCGCAGTTCGAGGACATCATCCTCGGCATCACCAAGGCGTCGCTGAACACCGACTCGTTCCTGTCGGCCGCCTCCTTCCAGGAGACGACCAAGGTCCTGACCGACGCTGCCCTCGAGGGCAAGACCGACCGGCTCAACGGCCTGAAGGAGAACGTGATCATCGGCAAGCTGATCCCGGCCGCGACCGGCCTGAAGCGCTACCGGCGGATCGAGATCGAACCCTCCGAGCCGCTGCCGCGAGCGATCGACGACGTCGGGCTGCTCGACCAGGACGAGATCGCCGCCGAGCTCGGGCTCTCAGGCGGCGAAGGGCTGGGCGGGTACGGCCGGGAGTTCGACGCGGACCTCGCCTCGCTGGAGAAGATCGGCGCGGGCAGCACCGACCCCGGGTTCGTCGAGGAGCTCGCCGATCTCGAGGTCCCGGAGGAGCCGTCCTCGGGGGAGTAATCCTCGGGCGCATAGCGCGTTAGGCGCGGCCGGGCTATGCCCGGTCGCGCCCCCTCAGTCCGGCGGTTGCTCACCCTCGTAGTAGTCGACCTTATCCGCGGTGCGGAAGACCGCCCGCAGACCACCTCCGTCTGCTTGGCGCTCGTAGGCGCCGAGCGTGCCCGAGTCGGGGCGGATCACGATGTCCGGCTCGCCGTTGGTGCTGAATGCCAGAAAGCGCACTGTCTCACCGGTGCGGTTGACGAGCTGGTGGGCACCGTGCTCGCCGCGCAGGAACGCGACGACCTCCCCCTGAGCGAGCTCGCGCCAGCCCTCGGGCGTGCGCAGGCTCGGGGTGCCGTCGAGCACCAGTACGAGCTCCTCCTCCGCGAGGTGGTAGTGGTAGGGGTAGGCCGCTTCGCCGGGGGGCAGCTCCCACAGGCTCACTCCCAGCCGCTCGCTGCCGGCCTGGCGGCTGACCCGCGCCCGCTTGCAGCGAAACCCGGGTTGCTCACGCGGCTCGTCGAAGATGGGGTCGTTGATGTTCGCGCTCGCCATCGGGGCGCAGCCTATCGCGACGCATGCGAGCAGGTAGCCTGCGAACCGCCATGTGGGAGCGGCAACTGACAACGTGCCTGACCGGCGAGCTCGTCGTGCTTGAGCCGCTTCAGATGCGTCACGAGGACGGCCTGTTCGCCGCCGCCCAGCACCCGGAGATCTGGAGCTGGCTGGCGCCGATCGGTGAGAGTCGCGAATACTTCTCAGCTTGGTTTGCCATGAGCCTCGCCGAGTCGCAGGCCGGCAGGGAGGGGGTGTTCGCCACGATCGATCGGGCCAGCGGCGAGCCGATCGGCAGCACGCGCTATCTGAACGTGCGCGAGGCCCACCGCAGCGTTGAGATCGGCTGGACGTGGCTCTCGCCCGCGAAGTGGCGGACCGGGGCGAACGTCGAGGCCAAGCTGCTGATGCTCGAGCACGCGTTCCAGACGCTGGGATGCATGCGCGTGGAGTTCAAGACGGACGCTCGCAACGAGCGCTCCCGTGCGGCCCTGGCGGCATTGCCCGCGCAATTCGAGGGGATCTTCCGCAAGCACATGCTGATGCCGGGCGTTGGCGTGCGCGACTCCGCCTACTACAGCGTCATCGACGACGATTGGCCACAGGTGCGAGCCAATCTCGAACGCCGGCTTGCCGCCGCCCTGCCGGCGCTGGCTCCCCGGCCCACCCCGCCAGCAGCTGAGCCTCAGCCGCGGTGAGGCCGCGCGCGGGGTCGGTCTGCACGAGCAGCGTAGGCGCTGGCCGTGCATCGGCCCAGGCGTGGCAGGCGTCGTTGAACGCGTCGTCGATCCACGCGAGCGCCCGCGGGCCGGCGTATGACTCGATCGCATCGAGCTTCCAGTGGCCGTCGATCGACCGACCTGCGCCGGTCCCGCGCTCGAAGCGCAGGAACGGCAGGCCCGCGGGCACGCCGAGCAGGTGCGGCAGATGCTCCTCGGCCTTCTCCTCCCAGCCGCTGGCCCACACGAGATCGAACTCGGTGGCGAGGCTCTGCAGGTGGCCGGCGGCCGCACGGGACAGGAAGTGCGGGATGCCGTCGATCGTCGCATAACAGATCTCGGCGTGTGCCACCTGACCAGTCCACGGCACGCCGCCGTGACTGTGACTGTGGCCCTGGCCGGGGTCGTCGCCGGCGAAGCCGAACAGCGAGATCACGCCGTCGATATCGACCAGCAATAGTGGCTTCTGTCTCATGGGTTCTTTAGCTTCCATACAGGTTCGCCCCGGTAATCTGCCTGGGTCGAGTGCGGCCAGTAAAGCATCAGCCGATCGCTGTCGATGGGCTCAGGGCAGGCGCGGGGACGCCGGCGGTTCTGAGCAGGCGACAGCCCCCGCACCCGACACAACCTCAATCCCCTACCTGAGCCACATCCACTGATCCTCCACCGCCAATGACCCTCGCCCTAGGCATTCTGCTCGCGCTCGTATGCGCGTTCGTGGCCAACCTCGGCTTCTTTTACAAGTACCGGGGCGCCAACGCAGCTCCGAACGTGCAGGTGCGCCATCCGCTGCGCTCGGCGCGCGCGCTGTTCGCCTCCAAGTGGTTCACGCTCGGCATGATCATCGCGACCGGCAGCTGGGCGCTGCACGTGGCCGCGCTGGCGCTGGCGCCGATGTCGGTGATCCAGGTCTCGCTGGCGGCGGGCATCGTGTTCATCGCGGTGATGGCTGACCGGATGTTCGGGTTTGAAGTCGGCCGGCGCCAGTGGATCGGCCTGTGCCTGACCGGTGTTGGTCTGGTGATGCTGGGTCTGACGCTGCCGGCGATGCACGGCGCGCACTCGCAGTTCTCTCAGGCGGCGATGATCTCTTTTGAGGCTGGCCTGTTCGGCCTGGGGGGCCTGTTGATCATGGGCCCGCGCATGGGCGGTCCGGTCGAGCACCACGGCGTGATGCTGGGCGCTGCCTCAGGCATCCTGTTCGGCGTCTCCGACACGGCGATCAAGGCGCTCACCGGCATCACCGGCGCACACGGGCCGCTCGCATTGCTGCTCAGTCCCTGGCTGGCGGTGGCCGTGCTCGCGTCGATCGTGGCGTTCTACGCCTCGGCGCGGGGGCTGCAAGACGGAGACGCCGTGCCCGTGATCGCAGTGACCGGCACGGCCGCAAACATCGCGGGCATCGCGGGCGGGATCGTCGTGTTCGGCGACCCGATGGCGGCCAGTCCCGTCGGCGTCGTGGTGCAGTCGCTGGCGTTCGTGCTCGTGATCGTCGCCTGCGCGCTGATGCCTGCCCCGGTACGCGCAGCCGGCGTCCCTGTGGCCGCATCCGCGGCGGCATAACGTTCGCTCGCGTGTACGGGCACGCAGCGCTGCTACCATCCCCGACCGAATGCCGACCACATCACAGCTCGTGCGCAAGGGGCGCGTCGCACCTAAGAAGAAGCTCGCGACCCCGGGCCTGAAGTCCGGCAAAGGGCGCAAGAAGAAGGTCGCCGCGCCACAGCGTCGCGGCGTGTGCACGCGCGTGTATACGACGACGCCGAAGAAGCCTAACTCCGCGCTGCGCAAGGTCGCGCGCATACGCATCTCCGGCTCGATCGAGGTGACCGCGTATATCCCCGGCGAGGGCCACAACTTGCAGGAGCACTCGGTCGTGCTCGTGCGCGGTGGCCGCGTCAAGGACCTGCCGGGCGTCCGCTACAAGGTCGTGCGCGGGACGCTCGACGCGGCCGGCGTCAGCGATCGCAAGAAGGCGCGCTCGCAGTACGGCGTGAAGAAAAAATAGATGCCACGTCGCGCAGCCGCCCAGGTTCGCCCAGTCGAGGCGGATCCGATTCACCGCTCCAAGCTAGTTCAGCAGGTGATCAACAAGGTCATGCTCGACGGCAAGAAGTCCACGGCCGAGCGGATCGTCTACGACGCTCTGGCTCTGCTGGGCGAGCGCTCAGATAAAGATCCGATCGAGACACTCGAGGCTTCGATCAAAGCTCTGACCCCGACCCTGGAGGTCAAATCGCGCCGTGTGGGCGGCGCCACCTACCAGGTTCCGGTGGAGGTCGCCGCCAGGCGCGCACGGACGCTGGCGGTGCGCTGGCTGGTCGAGTTCGCGCGCCAGCGCCGTGAGAAGACGATGGCCCAGCGGTTGGCCAACGAACTGATGGACGCGCAGTCGCAGCAGGGTGGCGCGTACAAGCGCAAGGATGACATCTACCGCATGGCGCAGGCAAACAAGGCCTTCGCGCACTACCGCTGGTAGCGGCCCGAGGACACGGCGCGGACCTTTGTCCTCGGTCGCTCATGTGCAGAGCACACTTCGCTCCCTGCGTCCGCGGTCCGCTTGGTCCTCGAACCGCTACGTCGTAGTGACTTACACGAGCGAGCTGCGATCGTGGCTATGACTTGTGGGGCGACCCCGCGCATGCGCGGGGTCGCAGGCGGCGCCACATGTGGCGCCGCCCGGGCCGCACATGTGCGGCCCGCTCGGGGGCGCGCATGCGCGCCCCCGCCCTCGACGCATGCGTCGAGGGGTCCGATCCGGCACGTGCCTCGACTGCTGCGGGGTGGGCGGGCACCGAGGTCCTGTGACATAGCTCACAGAGCCCTTGACAGACAAAGGTTTGGTACCTAAGCTTTTGGTACCGAATGTCTTCCTCGTCGCCAACGACATCCGCCCCCGGATTTCACCCGGAGGCCTCCGACCGCATCGAGCCCTACGTCTGGAAGATCGCCGGCGTGGTGATCCTCGGGATGATCATGTCGATCCTCGACACGACGATCGTCAACGTCGCGCTGCACACGCTCGGGCACGACCTGCACAGCTCGATCTCGCAGATCCAGTGGGTCGTCACCGGCTACCTGCTGGCGCTGGCCGCGGTGATTCCTGTCACGGGCTGGGCGGCGCGGCGATTTGGGGCCAAGCGCGTGTATCTGGTCTCGCTGGTGCTGTTCACGGCCGGCTCTGCTCTGTGTGCGGTGGCCGGATCGCTCACCTCGCTGGTGCTGTTCCGGGTGTTGCAGGGATTCGGCGGCGGGATGATCATGCCGATCGCTCAGCTGATCATGGCCCAGGTCGCCGGCCCGAAGCGAATGGGCCGCGTGATGGGGGTCGTCGTGATGCCCGCGATGCTCGCGCCGATCCTGGGCCCGGTGGTCGGAGGCCTGATCCTGCAGGAGCTTCACTGGTCGTGGATCTTCCTCGTGAACGTTCCGATCGGTGTGATCGCGTTCGTCCTCGGCTGGCGGATGCTTCCGCGGACCGAGTCAGGCGAGGCGGGGCGACTGGACGTGGTCGGCCTGGGATTGATCTCCACGGGTGCCACGGCGGTCGTCTACGGTCTCTCGGAGCTCGGCTCGAACGCCAGTCTGGCCGCTCCCAAGGTCGTGTGGCCGATCCTCGCTGGTGTCGCGCTGACGCTCGCATTTGGCTGGCACGCGCTGCGCGTCGAGCGTCCGCTGCTGGACATCCGTCTGTACGCGAACCGCGTGTTCGGCGCCGCCTCGCTGACCACCTTCGGCCTGGGCGCCTCGCTGTTCGGCGCGATGATCCTGGTGCCGCTGTACTACCAGGAGGTGCGTGGCGAGAGCGTTATCCTGACCGGGCTGCTCGTCGGCCCGCAGGGGTTGGGCATGCTGCTCGTGGGCCCGCTCAATGGGCGCTTGACCGAACGCTTCGGCGGCGGCCGCGTAGCGATCGTCGGGGTGTCGATCCTGTGTCTGAGCACGGTCCCATTCGTGTTGATCGGCGCGAATACCTCGATCCTTCTGATCTCGCTGGTGCTGGTGGTGCGAGGTGTCGGCATCGGGCTGTCGTTCATGCCTGCGATGACCGCGGCGTTCACCGCACTGCGTCCCGAGGAGCTGTCTGACGCCACGCCGCAGCTGAACATGCTCCAGCGCGTGGGCGGCGCGATCGGGGTGGCGGTGCTCGCGGTCGTCCTGCAGCGAGCCGGCGCTCACGCTTCCACACCGGCGCAGCTCGCGAGTGCGTTCAACACCGCCTACTGGTGGGCGCTGGGGATCGCGCTGCTGTCGCTGATCCCATGCCTGGTGCTCGTGCGGGCTGAGAATCCTCGGGCGAAGCTGACTCGTGAGGCGCCCGGTGCCGAGTCCGCGGTCGAGCCGATCGGCGTATAGGGATTCACGATGAGCCCCGCGGCTGAAGCACGCCTGGCCAAGCAGCCCGACTCCGATCCGGCGACTTCGCTCGAACTGTCTGGCTCCAAGCGGGACTCGACCAAGAGGAGAGTGCCGAAGAGGTCAAGTCCGGTGTCCTCCGCCGAGATGGAGTGGACCGCCGAGCTGGATGAGCTCGGCAAAGCGTTTCGCCGCGTGTTTCGCAGCCTCAATCGCCTGCGCGGACGCGACACGCATCTCGGCGGCTCAGAGCTCAGCCATGCCCAGTTCGAGCTGCTGATCGAGCTGTACGAGCGCGGCGAGCTGCCGGCCGGAGAGCTCGCGGCCGCGGCGCGACTGACACCCGCGACGGTCACCCAGATGCTCGAGCATCTCGCCGACTGCGGCCATGTCGAACGGGCGCGGTCGGACACCGATCGCCGTGTGGTCGTCTCGCGGCTGACGGCGCAGGGCAAGCGCAAGATCGAGGCCAAGCGCGCCGCCTGGCAGGAGCGCTGGGAGCGGGCGCTGGAGGGGATGGGACCGAGCGAGCTGCATGCCGCCACACGCGTTCTCGAACGTCTCAGCATCGTGTTCGAGGATGCGCCCGCCGCAGGTCCGTGCCCCGAGTCGCCACGGGTCGAGCAGGGCAAGACAGCCCGAAATCCTCTGCTATAGTCGGCCTCGCCTCGCGTACGGGCATCAGTCGTGCGAGCAGGTTCGACGCGAAGTCAGCAATCACGATGGAGATCACTTCGAGCAGATAGCGACGCGAACCGGTCCAAACACGACCAGCAGCGCGCGTGGGCCCGAAGGGCCCCATTTTTTTGCCCAGAGCCGGACGCAGCTACCCCCTCTCACCGCCACCAGACCCGATCCATGCCACGTAAGTTCACTCTCAAAAACACCCGCAACATCGGGATCATGGCGCACATCGACGCCGGCAAGACGACGACGACCGAGCGCATCCTCTACTACACCGGACGGACCTACAAGATCGGCGAGGTCCACGACGGCGCGGCCACGATGGACTGGATGGAGCAGGAGCAGGAGCGGGGCATCACGATCACCTCCGCCGCCACCACCGCCGAGTGGAAGGGCCACCGCATCAACATCATCGACACGCCCGGCCACGTGGACTTCACGGTCGAGGTTGAGCGCTCGCTGCGTGTGCTCGACGGAGCGATCGCACTGTTCGACTCGGTCGCGGGCGTAGAGCCCCAGTCCGAGACGGTCTGGCGTCAAGCCGACAAGTATCACGTCCCGCGGATCGCCTACATCAACAAGATGGACCGTACCGGCGCCGAGTTCGAGAAAGGTGTGCAGACGATGATCGACCGCCTCGGCGCGCAGCCCGTCCCGATCCAGCTGCCGATCGGTGCGGAGGGCGACTTCGAGGGTGTCGTCGACCTCGTTGCGATGAAGGCGATCGTCTACAAGGACGAGCTCGGCACCGAACAGGACATCGTTGAGATCCCCGAGCGCCTGGCCGAGCAGGCCGCGGCTGCGCGCGAGCACCTGCTGGAGGAGGTCTCCCACTACGACGATGAGCTGCTCGAGCTGATTCTCGAGGAGGCGGACGTATCCGATGAGCTCCTGAAGCAGGCGATCCGCAAGGCGACCCTGTCGACCAAGCTGACTCCCGTTCTGTGCGGCTCATCGTTCAAGAACAAGGGTGTGCAGCCGCTGCTGGACGCAGTTATCGACTATCTGCCCTCGCCGCTGGACGTGCCGGCAGTGACGGGCACCGAACTGGTTCGCGGCGAGGAGGGTGAGCGCGAGGTCACTCGCAATCCCGATGACTCCGAGCCGTTCGCCGCGCTGGCGTTCAAGATCATGTCCGACCCCTACGTCGGCAAGCTGACCTACTTTCGCGTCTACTCGGGCCATCTGGAGGCGGGCGCACGCGTGTTGAACGTGGGCAGCGGACGCACCGAGCGGATCGGGCGCATCCTGATGATGCACGCCAACGACCGCGAGGAGGTCGCCGAGGTCTACGCGGGCGACATCGCCGCCGCGGTCGGCATCAAGCAGGTGGTGACCGGCGATACGCTCGCCGCCCCCGACGCGCCGATCCACCTGGAGAACATCACCTTCCCCGAGCCGGTGATCAAGGTCGCGGTCGAGCCAAAGACGAAGGTCGACCAGGAGAAGATGTCGGTCGCGCTCGGTCGCCTGGCCGAGGAGGACCCGACCTTTCAGGTGCGCAGCAACGAAGAGACCGGCCAGACCGAGATCTCCGGCATGGGCGAGCTGCACCTGGAGGTGCTCGTCGACCGCATGAAGCGCGAGTTCGGCGTCGAGGCGAACGTCGGGCGTCCGCAGGTGTCCTACCGCGAGACCGTGCGGGGAACGGTCGAGAAGGTCGAAGGCAAGTTCGTGCGCCAGACCGGTGGCTCGGGCCAGTTCGGCGTGGTCTACATCAGCCTCGAGCCCGCCCCGGGTGAAGGGTTCGACTTCATCAACAAGATCAAGGGTGGCTCGATCCCCTCGGAGTTCATCCCGGCGGTGAAGAAGGGCGTCGAGGAGGCGCTGGAGAACGGCGTCAAGGCGGGCTATCCGATGGTCGACCTGCGGGTCACGCTGACCGACGGCAAGTACCATGATGTCGACTCCTCGGAGATCGCCTTCAAGGTCGCGGGCTCGATCGCCTTCAAGGAGGCCGCCCGGCGCGCCAAGCCGGTGCTGCTGGAGCCGATCTTCGCTGTCGAGGTTGTCACCCCCGAGGACTTCCTGGGCGAGGTGATCGGCGACTTGAGCCGTCGGCGCGGGCGCGTGGAAGGACAGGAGCGCCAGGGCAACGCGCTGGCGGTCACCGCCCAGGTGCCACTGAGTGAGATGTTCGGCTACGCCACCGACCTGCGGTCGAACACGCAGGGGCGCGCCAACTACACGATGCAGTTCGAGGGCTATGAAGAGGTTCCGCCGAACATCGCGGAGAAGATCGTCGAACAACGCACGGGCGAACCCGTCCCAGCCTGAGATGACCGTGAGCACACTTCGCGATACTGCGTCCTCAGTCGCTCGTGTGCAGAGCACACCACGCTCCCTGCGTCCTTGTCTCGCTCGACTCACGGCCATCTCAGAAACGAGGCGGTAGGAGCAATCGCAGTCAGAAGTCACACAGAGTTGGACCACACTAACGCCAGACCAATTGCAAGACCCGCCCAACCAGCACACACGCAGGACCGCATTTAGATAGATTTCCCAGGTTCGCCGTACAACGGGCGAACATACAAGTCGATACAGGAGCGAGCAAAAAGTGGCGAAGGAGAAGTTCGAGCGCGACAAGCCGCACGTCAACGTCGGGACCATCGGTCACATCGATCATGGCAAGACGACGCTGACCGCTGCCATCACGACGGTGCTGGCCGAGCACGGAGGAGCGGAAGCCCGCACCTTCGCTGAGATCGACAACGCGCCCGAGGAGAAGGAACGCGGGATCACGATCGCCACCTCCCACGTCGAGTACCAGACGGAGAATCGTCACTACGCGCACGTGGACTGTCCCGGTCACGCCGACTACGTCAAGAACATGATCACCGGCGCCGCCCAGATGGACGGGGCGATCCTGGTGGTATCGGCCGCCGACGGCCCGATGCCCCAGACGCGCGAGCACATCCTGCTCGCCCGCCAGGTCGGGGTTCCCTACATCGTGGTGTTCCTCAACAAGGCCGACATGGTCGACGACGAGGAGCTCTTGGAGCTGGTGGAGGTCGAGGTTCGCGAGCTGCTCTCTGAATACGACTTCCCCGGCGACGACATCCCTTTTATCACCGGCTCCGCCCTGAAGGCGCTGGAAGGCGATGAGGCCTACAAGGAGAAGATCCTCGAGCTGGCCGCTGCCCTGGACTCCTACATCCCCGAGCCGGTGCGTGAGCTCGACAAGCCGTTCCTGATGCCGGTCGAGGACGTGTTCTCGATCACCGGACGTGGCACGGTCGCCACGGGTCGCGTCGAGCAGGGCATCGTCAACACCGGCGACACCGTCGAAATCGTCGGCGTTCACGACTCGACCTCCACCGTTGTGACGGGAGTCGAGATGTTTCGCAAGATCCTCGATCAGGGTCAGGCGGGAGACAACGTCGGCTGTCTTCTGCGTGGCACCAAGCGCGAGGAGATCGAGCGCGGCCAGGTGCTGTGCAAGCCCGGCTCGATCACGCCTCACACCAAATACAAGGCAGAGGTCTACGTGCTCAAGAAGGAGGAGGGTGGCCGCCACACCCCGTTCTTCACGGGCTACAGGCCGCAGTTCTACTTCCGTACCACCGATGTCACCGGCGTGGCCAAGCTGCCCGACGGCGTCGAGATGGTCATGCCCGGCGACAACGTTCAGATGGAGATCGAGCTGATCCAGCCGATCGCCATGGATCAGGGTCTGCGGTTCGCCATCAGGGAGGGCGGGCGCACGGTCGGCTCGGGCGTGGTCAGCGAGATCATCGAGTAGCACGCGTCCGCCGCTGGATCGCCGGCGGCGGCGCTCAATTGGCAGTCCGATACGACGAACACAGCTCCGCCGGAGGGGTGTTACGGAAGGGGGCGGTTCCCCGACACGGGATCCGCCCTTGTTTTGCCGCCCCGGATGCATATCGGCGGAAGTCCGCCCCGCCGCCGAGCCCCGCGCGGCGCCAGGACCAAGACGAGCGCACGATCACCAACACAACCGAACAGAAGACGAGCACAAGAGACCGATTGACATGGCAGCAGCCGCCCAAAACAAGATCCGCATCAGACTGAAGGCCTACGACACCTCCGCGATCGAGTCTGCGGCCAAGGAGATCGTGGAGACGGCCACACGCACCGGTGCGACCGTCTCCGGCCCGGTGCCGCTGCCGACCGAGAAGAACGTCTACTGCGTGATTCGCTCGCCGTTCAAGGACAAGGACTCGCGTGAGCACTTCGAGATCCGGACACATAAGCGCCTGATCGACATTCACCAACCGACGCCCAAGACGGTCGACTCGCTGCAGCGCCTGGACCACCTGCCCGCCGGCGTCGACATCGAGATCAGGCTCGCGACCTAACCCGATCCAATGGCGGCGATACTCGCAAAGAAGCTCGGCATGACCCAGGTCTTCCAGGAGGATGGTCGCGTCGCGCGCGTGACCGTGCTGGAGGCCGGCCCCTGTCCCGTCACGGCGATCCGCAACGCCGAGCGCGACGGGTACGAGGCCGTCCAGCTGGCGTTCGGTGCTGCGCGTGAGAAGCACCTGAGCAAAGCCGAGCTCGGCCATCTCAAGAAGGCCGACGCTCCGCCGCTGCGCCATCTCGTCGAGTTCCGCGACGAGGCCGGTGAGCTTCAGGTCGGCGAGACCGTGACGGTCGAGGCGTTTGCCGTCGGCGCGCGCGTGAAGGTTGCGGGAATCTCCAAGGGCAAGGGGTTTCAGGGCACGATCAAGCGCCACAATTTCGCCAGCGGCCCCAAGTCGCACGGCTCGCACAACGTGCGCGCACCGGGCTCGATCGGGGCGTCCGCGACGCCCTCGCGCGTGCTGCGCGGGCTGCGCGGACCCGGACATATGGGCAGCCGCCGAGCGACCCAGAAGGGACTCGAGGTCATCGCGGTGGACACCGAGCAGAACCTGCTGATGGTGCGCGGCTCGGTGCCGGGCGCCAGGGGCAGCGTGGTGGAGGTGCGTGGCGATGCCTGATGCTTCCGTGAAAGCACCGGAGGTTCCCGTGCTTGGGGCCGGCAAGACCAAGACGGTCAAGCTCAAAGACGACGCGTTCGCGGCGCGCTGGCACGGCCCGTTGGTGCATCAGAGCGTGCGCGCCGAGCAGGCCGCGCGCCGGCGCGGGACGGCATCCACCAAAACCCGCGGCCTGGTCTCCGGCGGTGGCGCCAAGCCGTGGCGCCAGAAGGGCACCGGTCGAGCCCGCGCGGGCTCCAGCCGTTCGCCGATCTGGACCGGTGGTGGCACCGTGTTCGGGCCGCAGCCGCGCTCCTACACGTTCAAGGTCAATCGCAAGGAGCAGCGTGCGGCGCTGCGCAGCGCGCTGGCGCTGCACGCGCAGCGAGGCTCGGTCGCCGTGCTCGACACCTCGGTTTTCGCCGCGCCCAAGACGAGCCAGGCCGCCGACCTGCTCGATGATTGGGGCCCTCCCACCGAGACGCGCCCGACGCTGGTGGTGCTCGCCGCCGAGGAGCGCGATGCCGCACTGTCATTTCGCAACCTTGCGCGTGTCGCGGTACTGACCCACGAGAACGTCGGCGTCGCCGACCTCGTGGGCGCGGCCTCGCTGGTGCTCTCGCAACCCGCTCTCGACGCATTGACCGCGCGGGCAAGTGGGTCGTCGGTGGCCGAGGCGGCCGCCTCGGCCGAGACAACGGTCAAGGCTGCGACCACCACAAAGGCCGCCAAAGCAACCACTACGGCAAAGGCATCTACCACCGACCAGCCCTCCACCACCGAGGAGGCGAAGTCCTGATGGACAGCTCGCAGGTGATCATCCGTCCGGTCGTCTCCGAGAAGAGCTATGCGTTGTCGGCTGCCAATCGCTACACGTTCAGGGTTCACCCGAACGCCCATAAGACGCAGATCCGTCAGGCGATCCAGGAGTTGTTCGACGTGCATGTGGTCAACGTCAGGACGCTCAGCGTCAAGTCCAAGCCCAAGCGTCGCGGCGCCGTCAGCGGGCGCACGCGCACATGGAAGAAGGCGATCGTGCAGCTGAGCGAGGGCGAGAACATCCCGATCTTCCACGGCCTGGCGGCCCTGGACTAGCTGAGATGGCCGTGAGCACTTCGCCATACTGCGTCCTACCGATCGAAGATCGATGGGATCTTCGATCGGCCAGCGAGCGTGCCGAGCACGCCACGCTCGCTGCGTCCTCAGCCCTCCGGCACCCGTCACCGCACAACCATCTCAGGAACTAGACAATGGCAATTCGCAAGCCCAAGCCCACCAGTCCCGGACGGCGCTTCGTCTCCTATCCGGATTTCGCCGAGGTCACCAAGTCAGAGCCCGAGAAGACGCTCGTCGAAGGACTCAAGAAGAGCGGCGGGCGCAACGCGCACGGGCGCAAGACCGCCCGTCATCGCGGTGGCGGCGCCAAGCGCGCCTACCGGCGCATCGACTTCAAGCGCCGCAAGGACGGCGTGCCTGCGAAGGTCGCGGCGATCGAGTACGACCCCAATCGTTCCGCGTATATCGCGCTGTTGCACTACGTCGACGGCGAGAAGCGCTACATCCTCGCGCCCCAGCGCCTGACCGTGGGGATGACTGTCGCATCCGGCGAGGACGCCGACATCACGGTCGGCAACTGCCTGTCGCTGGGACGTATGCCCGTCGGCACGGTCGTGCACAACGTCGAGCTGCAGCCCGGTCGCGGCGGTCAGATGGCGCGCTCGGCGGGCGCCTCGGTGCAGTTGATGGCCCGCGACGGCGAGATGGCGACCCTGCGGCTGCCCTCTGGCGAGATGCGCCTCGTGCGCGCCGAGTGCCGGGCCACGGTTGGGACGATCGGCAACGCCGAGCATCAGAACGTGAAGGTCGGCAAGGCCGGGCGCAAGCGCCACATGGGCGTGCGCCCGCAGACGCGCGGCACCGCGATGAACCCGGTCGACCACCCGCACGGAGGCGGCGAGGGCTCGACGACAGCGGGTCGCCACCCGGTGACGCCGTGGGGCGTGCCGACGCTCGGATATCGCACGCGCAAGCAGAACAAGGGCTCCGACAAGTACATCGTGCGCGGCAGGCGACGTGGGAAGGGCAAGCAGCGATGAGCCGCCCACGAACCCGCATGGCGGCGCTGGATCTGCGTCCTCGGTCGCTCGCGTGCTGGTCGATCGGCGATCCCGTCGATCGACGATCGGTACGCCACGCAGGGGTGGGTGGGCTCCAAATCTTCCTTGCCCAGCTTGCCCTGCGTGCCCGTGGGAAGGGAATAGCGATATGAGCAGATCTAGCAAGAAGGGCCCGTGGGTGCAGGAGCGCTTGCTCGCGCGCATCGAGGCGCTGAACGCGGAGAACAACAAAAAAATGTTGCGCACCTGGTCGCGCGCGTCGACGATATTCCCGGAGATGGTCGGCCACACGATCGCTGTGCATGACGGCAAGAAACACGTGCCCGTGTTCATCAGCGAGTCGATGGTCGGTCACAAGCTCGGCGAGTTCGCTCCCACGCGCGTCTTTCGCGGGCACGCAGGTTCAGGGAGAGTCAGATGAGCGCCGAGGATGAGAACGTGGCGGGGGAGACCCCGGCCGAGCCGGAGGCGAGCAAGAAACCGGCTGCTGGGAAAAAACGGGCCGCCGCGAAAAAGCCGGCTGCCGCCAAAGAGCCGGCTGCCGAGGCCAAGCCGGCCGCCGAGAAAAAACCGGCGACCGAGGCGAAACCGGCTGCGAAAAAAGCTGCAGCCGCGAAAAAGGCTGCCGCCGAGGAGCCTGTCGTGGCCGCGACAGATGCGCCTGCCGCCGAGCGGACGAAAGAGCCCTCCGCCAAGAAACCATCCTCCAAGGGGTCGGCCGCGAGCAAACAGGAAAAAGCCGCTCGTCCCGCGTCCCCCAAACCGCCGCGCCGCAGGGTCGTGCGCGCGCATGCGCGCTATGTGCGGACCTCGGCGCGCAAGGCGCGCATGGTCTGCGGCCACCTGCGGGGCAAGTCTGTTCCAGAGGCACGCGCTATCCTCGCGTTCACCCCTCGTGAGGCGGCGCGCGACTGGAGCAAGTTGTTGGAGTCGGCGGTCGCCAACGCCGAGAACAATCACGAACTGCTCGAGGAAGATCTCGTCGTGCGGGAGGCCTACGCCGACGAGGGACCGACGATCAAGCGCTTTCGTCCGCGCGCGATGGGGCGTGCGACGCCGATCCACAAGCGCACCAGCCACCTGACGATCACCCTGACCCCGGGCTCCTAGGCACGGGCTCAACACCAAAAAGACTGAGATAGAGAGAGAAGCGAAGAGCGAACATGGGACAGAAGGTTCACCCCGAGGCGATGCGAGTCGGCTACATCCACGACTGGAAGTCGAACTGGTTCAACGAGAAGAACTTCTCCGAGTACCTGGCCGAGGACATCCGTGTCAGGGAGCACATCATCGGCAAGCTCGCGCATGCCGGCCTGTCGGACATAACGATCCGCAAGGACGCCAACGAGCTCGAGGTCAACATCCACACGGCTCGGCCGGGCATCGTGATCGGCAAGTCCGGCACCGAAGTCGACGCGCTGCGCCGCGACCTGCACCGCCTGACCAAGAAGCAGATCAAGGTCAACATCCTCGAGATCAAGCGCCCCGAGCTGGACGCCAAGCTGGTCGCGCAGTCGATCGCCGAGCAGCTGCAGAACAGGGTTGCGTTCCGCCGCGCGATGAAGCGCGCGCTGACCAGCGCGATGCGCTCCGGCGCCAAGGGCGTCAAGGTCCAGGTGGCTGGTCGTCTCGGCGGCGCGGAGATGGCGCGCACCGAAAGCTACTCCGACGGCCGCGTGCCGCTGCACACGATGCGCGCCGACATCGACTACGGCTTCTACGAGGCGCGCACCACGTTTGGGCGGATCGGCGTGAAGTGCTGGATAAACAAGGGCGAGATCATGCCCGAGGGTTACACCGGCGCCGACCTCACCGACATGACCGCGCCTGCGGCGCCGAGCTCTGATCGCGACGGCCGCGGCGGTCGTGACGGACGCGACGGTCGGGGCCGTGGATCCTCCGGCGGTGGAGGACGTGGAGGGCGTGGCGGCGGCCAGGGCGGGGGGCGTGGTTCCGGCGGTTTTGGCGGTCAGGGCGGGCGCGGCGCGGGCGGGCCCGGAGGTGGACGCGGCCCTGGCGGAGGCGGGCGTGGTTCCGGTGGTGGCGGCGGCGGTGGACGCGGTCCGGGTGGAGCCGGCGGCGGGTCCAGATCCTCAGGGGGGCCACGCTGATGCTGTCTCCCAAGCGCGTCAAGCACCGCAAGCAGCACCGCGGACGCCGCGGTGGCGTCTCGCGCGGGCAGGTCAAGGTCCAGTTCGGCGAGTATGGCCTGAAGGCGCTCGAGGAGGGCTGGCTCACCAACCGTCAGATCGAGGCCGCCCGAATCGCGATGACCCGCAAGATCAAGCGTGGCGGGAAGGTCTGGATCAACGTATTCCCGGACAAGCCGGTCACCAAGAAGCCCGCCGAGACGCGCATGGGCTCCGGCAAGGGCAACCCCGAAGGCTGGGTAGCCGTGGTCAAGCCCGGTCGCGTGATGTTCGAGCTGGCCGGTGTGCCCGAGCCGCTCGCACGCGACGCGATTCGCCTCGCGGCACACAAGCTCCCCGTGAAATCCAAGTTCGTGCTGCGTGAGGACTGAGGACTGTCGGAATGAATGCCAAGGAGATCAGAGACCTGGAGCAGGGAGAACTAGACAAGCAGGTCGCCACACTGCGTAAAGACCTGTTCGGTCTGCGGTTCGCGAACGCCACCGGCGAACTCGACGACACCGCCGGTATTGCCCGCGCCAGGCGCGACCTCGCGCGAGCGCTGACCGTCGCGCGTGAGCGTGAGCTGACGAGCGGTCAAGCGAATCACAAGTAGAGAACGAACGAGACGAGCGCAAAAGACAACATGGCTGACGAACCAGACAACGAGAACGAGGTAACCCCCGAGGAGTCCGCTGCTGCCGCCTCCCCCGAGGAGGCTGCCGTCGAGAGCGCCGCCGACGCGCCGGAGCAGGTGGGCCCCTCCGAGCCCGAGCCCGAGCAGGCCCAGGCCTCCGCGCCATCCGCGCAGATGGAGCCCGCCGAGCAGCTCTCGCCCAAGGAGCGTCGCCGGAAGGCGCGCTCGACCCACACGGGTGAGGCGCGCCCGGCGCGAACACCGGAGGAACGCCATGCCGAGCGCGCGGCTGAACGCAAGGCCAAGGCGGCACGTCGCCGTGCCCGTCGCCTGCAGGAACGCGAGAAACGGGCGGCCTCGCGCGGTCGCGATGATGACGGTGCCTCCTCGCAACGTGAGCCATTGGCCCCCGTGCACGCACAGACCGAGGGGGTGCGCAAGGTGCGCCAGGGAGTCGTCGTCTCCGACAAGGCCGACAAGACGATCACGGTTCGCATCGACACCGCCCGCAGACACCGGCGCTACGAGAAGATCGTGCGCAGCTCGAGCACTCTGCACGCGCACGACGAGAACAACGACGCCCACGAGGGCGACACCGTGCGCGTGGTCGAGAGCCGGCCGTTGTCGCGCAGCAAGCGGTGGCGACTTGTGGATGTGCTGGAGCGTGCGCGATGATTCAAAATGAGACGAGGCTGCGCGTCGCGGACAACACGGGCGCGCGCGAGATCCTGTGCATTCGCGTCAAGGGCGGCTCCAAGCGCCGGTACGCGTTTGTGGGGGACGTGATCACAGCGACCGTCAAGCAGGCCAACCCGCAGGGCGCGGTCAAAAAGGGCGAGGTCGTGACCGCCGTCGTGGTGCGCACGAAGAAGCCGATCGGCCGCGACGACGGCACCTACATTGCGTTCGACGAGAACGCCGCGGTGATCATCGACGACCAGAACAACCCACGCGGAACGCGCGTGTTCGGCCCCGTCGCGCGCGAACTGCGCGAGCGCAACTTCATGAAGATCGTCTCGCTCGCCCCGGAGGTGCTCTGACGATGTCCAGTAGGACCAAAAGCTCGCCGCGGCGCGCGCTGAAGATCCATTCCGGCGATCAGGTGCGCGTGATCTCCGGCAAGGATCGCGGTAAGAACGGCCGCGTCCTGCGGACGGAGCCGCGCAAGGAGCGCGTCTACGTCGAGGGCCTGAACATGATCAAGCGCCACACGCGCCCTCAGCAATCGGCCTCGAGCGCAACCGCCGGCCAGCTCGGGGGCGTGATCGAGCGCGAGGGCCCGATCCACATCTCCAACGTGGTGTTGCTAGATGCGAAAGGCCAGCCGACACGTGTGCGGATCGAGCGCGGCGATGGCAAACGCTCGCGCGTGGCCGTGCGCTCAGGCGCGACCATCGACTAGGAATCCCGGACCGACCTCAAACCACCAAGCACGACGACCACAACCATGAACGCCACAGCCACCCCAGCCCGCCTGAAGACTCGCTACCTGGACGAGATCCGTCCGGGACTGATCGACCGCTTCGGCTACTCCTCGCCGATGCAGGCGCCAAAGCTCGAGAAGATCACCCTCAACATGGGTGTCGGCATGGCCAAGCAGGACTCCAAAGCGCTCAAGGCCGCTCGGGATCAGCTCGCCACGATCGCCGGCCAGCAGCCGAGCATGCGCCGCGCGCGCAAGTCGATCGCGGCGTTCAAACTGCGCGAGGGCATGCCTGTCGGCGTTGCCGTCACGTTGCGAGCCGAGCGTGGCTACGAGTTCCTCGATCGTCTCGTCTCGATCGCGATTCCCCGCATCCGCGACTTCCGCGGCCTGAACCCGCGTTCGTTCGACGGCCGCGGCAACTACTCGCTGGGCGTCAAGGAGCAGATCATCTTTCCCGAGATCGACTATGACGCGATCGACCAGATCCGTGGATTGGACATCACGATCACCACAACCGCATCCAGCGACGCCGAGGCGTTTGCCCTGCTCGAGGCATTTGGCATGCCGTTCGCCCAGCAGGGGCGGCCTAAGGGCTTCGATGTCCCGACCGACACGGACACCGCCGGCGCCACGGATACTGCTGAGGAGACGAGCGTCACGGACTCCGCTGAGGACGTGGGCGCCGCCGACACGACGACGACGACGAACACAGCTGACGAGACGGGCGCCGCCGACGCGACGGACACTGTCCCCGCGCAGGATGACGCCGACACGGACAACACTGCCGAGACGGGCGCCGCCGACGCGACGGACACTGTCCCCGCGCAGGATGACGCCGACACGGACAACACTGCCGAGACGGGCGCCCCTGACGCGACGGACACTGTCCCCGCGCAGGATGACGCCGACACGGACAACACTGCCGAGACAAAGGACGCTGACTGATGGCCAAGGTTTCGCTGCGCGTCAAGCAGACGCGCACTCCCAAATACAAGACGCGCGCCTATACTCGCTGCAATCGCTGCGGACGCCCGCGCGCGGTCTACCGCAAGTTCGGGATCTGCCGCATCTGCCTGCGCGAGCTGGCGCACAACGGCCAGATACCGGGGATGACCAAGTCCTCCTGGTAGCCCGCTACGACCTCTGAACCTCCGAATCTTCGAGCAACCATCACACCATGTCCATGACCGATCCGATAGCCGACTTCCTCACGCGGGTGCGTAACGCCATACACGCCGCTCACGAGACGGTCGACATCCCCGCGTCCACGCTCAAGTCCGAGCTCGCTCGGATCCTCACCGAGCAGGGCTATATCGAAGCATGGTCGGTCGTGCCCGCGTCCGGCGGTGGCCCGGGCCAGCTGATCCAGATCCGCCTGAAGTACACCGAGGATCGCCGCTCGGCGATCTCCGGTCTGCGGCGCGTGTCCCGTCCTGGCCGGCGCACGTATGTGGACGCCAAGCACATTCCCAAGGTGCTCGGCGGCATGGGCACCTCGATCGTCTCCACCTCTCGTGGCGTGATGACCGGCCATGACGCCCGCGCGGCCGGCGTCGGCGGCGAGGTCCTGGCGCAGGTCTGGTGAGGGGGCGGATCTGAGCGATGTCCAGAATCGGCAGACAGCCCATTGCAGTGCCCTCCGGCGTGACGGTTGCGATCGAGCCCGAGTTCGTGCGTGTCAACGGTCCGAAAGGGGAGCTCTCCGAGCGCATCTCCCGCGACATCGAAGTCGTCCATGACGGCGATCGGCTGCTCGTCTCGCGTCCCACCGATCGCGGCGAGCATCGCGCGCTGCACGGCCTGACCCGCTCGCTGGTGGCCAACATGGTGCAGGGCGTCACCGCCGGTTACGAGAAGCGTCTGGAGATCCAGGGCGTTGGCTACCGCGCGCAGCTGAAGGGCAAGAACCTCGAGCTCGCCGTCGGCTACTCCCACCCAGTGCCGATCCCCGCGCCAGCCGGCATCGAGTTCGAAGTGCCCCAGCCGACACGCATCGTGGTCAAAGGCATCTCCAAGCAGCTCGTCGGCGAGACCGCCGCGATCATCCGCAAGCAGCGCCCGCCTGAGCCGTACAAGGGCAAGGGCATTCGCTACGAGGGCGAGTATGTCGCCCGCAAGGTCGGCAAGCGCGCATGAACACGCATGGCGGCGCTGGATCTGCGTCCTCGGTCGCTCGCGTGCGTAGCACGCCACGCTTCCTGCGTCCTTGCCCAGCTTGCCCTGCGTGTCCATGCGGAGCTGGTTCGGATCAGAAGGGCCATTTGTCATGACGGTATTGACCAAGGAGCGTCGCCGGCTCAAACGGCGCCGCCGGGTGCGCGCGAAGATCACCGGCACCGCCACTCGTCCGCGCATCTCTGTGTTCCGCTCCAACCGCGGCCTGTCCGTGCAGGTGATCGACGATGTGTCCGGGCGCACGCTGGCGGCCGTCGCGTGGTTTGAGCCCGAGTTGCGTAAGCTCGGCAAATCCGAGTGCGCTACGCGTGCCGGTCAGTTGCTCGCCGAGCGGGCCAAAACCGCGGGCATCTCCGAGGCCGTGTTCGATCGCGGTGGCTATCGCTATCACGGTCATGTTCGCGCCCTGGCCGAATCGATCCGCGAGTCCGGCCTGACCGTCTGAGGACTCCTGCCGCATACCCGCATACCGCTACCCTCCATCTGCCAACTATGTCCATTTCATCCGATCGCTCAGTCAGCCCGTCCGGCCTGGATCTCCAGGAGCGGGTCGTGGAGATCAACCGTGTCGCCAAGGTCGTCAAGGGCGGGCGGCGGTTTTCGTTCACCGCTCTTGTTGTGGTAGGCGATGAGCGCGAAACGGTTGGTGTCGGTTACGGCAAGGCCAACGAGGTTCCCCTCGCGATCCAAAAGGGCGTCGAGCGGGCCAAGAAGGACCTGTTCAAGGTGCCCCGTCATGGCAGCACGATCACCCATCAGACGACCGGTGTGTTCGGCGCCGGGCGAGTTCTGCTGAAGCCCGCATCTCCCGGTACAGGCGTGATCGCCGGCGGCGGTGTGCGCGCGGTGCTCGAGCTCGCAGGCATCCACGACATCCTGTCCAAGAGCCTTGGCACCCAGAATCCAATCAACCTCGTCAAGGCCACGATCGAGGGATTGCGCGGTCTGCGCACGCCCGAGGAGGTCGCGCGACTGCGCGGCCTGACGATCGACCAGGTGCTCGGCCTCGGCGGCCATGCAGCCGACGGCGCCTCCGACACCCTCGACGCCGCAGCACCCGGCACACCCGCCGCCGCGACATCGGAGGGCGCGCCGCAGCTCAATGGGGAGGCCGCAGAGCCTGAGACAGAGACATCGTCCGCGGATGCTTCCCCTAAGCTCGCGGTCGAGGAGGCATCCGCCTGATGGCTACCGCGACTGCCACCCTCACCGTCACCCAGCGTCGTTCCGGCAACGGTTCCGACAAGCGCCAACTCGCCACTCTGCGCTCGCTCGGACTGCGGCGCATCGGCCACGCCGTCCAAGTCCAGGATTGTCCCCAGGCGCGAGGCATGCTGCACGCTGTCCGCCATCTTGTCGAGGTCTCCGAGCACGTCCAGTGAGCCCGGCCGCTGACACACAGAGCAAGGCCGACGACCGATCGAAGACCGGCCAGCGCGTCGGACTGCACAACCTCAGCCCGGCTCCCGGCAGCCGCCGGCCGCGCAAGCGCGTCGGTCGTGGCGAAGGCTCCGGCACGGGCAAGACCTCCGGCCGCGGCCAGAAGGGCGCCGGCGCGCGCTCTGGTTCCAAGCGCCGCGCGCGGTTTGAGGGTGGCCAGATGCCGATCCACATGCGCATGCGAAAGCTGCGTGGCCCGCACATGAAGAAGTCGATGCCGTTCGAGCCGTTCCGCACGCATACCCAGCCGGTCAACATCGCCGATCTGCAGGCTCGCTTCGAAGCGGGGACCGAGGTGACGATCGAGCTGCTGAAGGCCAACGGCCTGGGCACTCGCAAGGACGTGCCCGTGAAGATCCTCGCCAGTGGCGAGCTCACCAAGGCGCTGACCGTCCACGCTCACGCCTTCAGCGCCACCGCCCGTGAGCGCATCGAGGGCGCGGGAGGCACCTGCCAGACCGTCGAGAGCTAGCCGGCGGCGCCTCGCCGCCCCTGGCTGTGTCCTCGGTCGCTCATGTGCGCAGCACACTTCGCTTCCTGCGTCCTTGCCAGGAACGACGATCCATCCGCCGGATGCGTCGCCGACCATAGGCGCATCCACTAAACTCAGGCGCTCCGCGGACCTGCATCCGGCGGACCCAAGCTCATGCTCTCCACGATCCTCAATGCGTTTCAGGTAGCGGACATCCGCAAGAAGCTCGGCTTCACCGCGGCGATGCTCCTGATCTATCGCCTCGGCTCGCATGTACCCGTGCCAGGCGTCAACCTCACGGCGGTCAACAACATCCAGAAGCAGTTCGGGGGCTCGGGGATCCTCAGCTACCTGAACCTGTTCTCCGGCGGCGGCCTGTCGCGGATCGCGCTGTTTGCGCTCGGGATCATGCCCTACATCACCTCCTCGATCATCCTGCAGCTGCTGCAGGTGGTCGTTCCCTCGATAGAAAAGCTCTCCAAGGAAGGCGAGGTCGGCCAAGCTCGCATCACCCAGTACACCCGCTACCTCACGGTCGGACTCGCGTTTGCGCAGTCGATCGGCTACGTGTTCCTGTTCCACTCCCTGCAGGCCAAAGCCGGCGAATCGGTCGTCACCCACTTCGACGCGCCCCACATCTTCCTGATCGTCATCTGCCTGACAACCGGCTGCGTGCTGCTGATGTGGATCGGCGAGCTGATCACTCAGCGTGGCATCGGCAACGGCATCTCGCTGCTGATCTTCGCCTCGATCGTCTCGCGCCTGCCCACCGGCATCCAGACCTGGTGGACGACCCAGGACCAGGTCTTCAAGGTGATGATGCCGTTCCTCGTGCTCGCGGTCGTCGCCGGGATCGTGTTCGTGCAGGAGGGCCAGCGGCGTATCCCCGTGCAGTACGCCAAGCGCGTGATCGGGCGGCGTATGTCAGAGGGTGGCCAGACGTACCTGCCGCTGCGCGTGAACATGGCCGGCGTCATCCCGGTGATCTTCGCCGCGAGCATCATGGCGTTCCCCTCGACGGTCGGGCAGCTCATCAAAACCCATTGGGGGCAGCAGATCTCCGACTTCTTTACGCCCAACGGCTGGCATTTCATCATCGGTCAGTCGCTGTTCATCCTGCTGTTCACCTACTTCTACACCGCCGTCACGTTCAACCCGGTCGATCAGGCCGACAACCTGAAGAAGTACGGCGGCTTCATCCCCGGTGTGCGCCCCGGGCGTCCGACCGCCGAATTTCTCGACCGTATCCTCGCGCGCCTGACGTTCCCGGGCGCGCTGTTCCTCGCCGCCGTCGCGGCGCTGCCGGCGATCCTGTTCGCGCGCACCCACCAGAACTTCAACTTCGGCGGCACCTCGATCCTGATCGTGATCGGCGTCGCGCTGGAAACGATGAAGCAGTTGGAGGCGCAGCTGATGATGCGCAGCTATGAGGGCTTTTTGAAGTAACCTCGGGCTGGTGTCCGAGCTCAACCTGATCCTGCTCGGCCCGCCGGGCGCCGGTAAGGGCACGCAGGCCGAGCGCCTGCGTGAAGACTTCGGTCTGCCGCACATCTCCACCGGGGACATGCTTCGCGCTCAGGTCGCCTCCGGCTCCGAGCTGGGCGTGAAGGCCAAGCGCTATATGGACGCCGGCGAGCTGGTGCCCGACGAGGTGATCATCGGCATGATCGTCCAGCGGGTCGGCGACACGGATGCGGGCGATGGGTTCCTGCTCGACGGGTTTCCGCGCAACGAGGCCCAGGCCGACGCGCTCGCGCAGGCGCTTGGAGGCCTTCAACGGCGGCTGACGGCGGTGCTAGCGGTCGAGGTCTCAGACGAGGAGGTTGTCCACCGGCTCTCGGGCCGGCGCGTGTGCGTCAAGAACCCTGGGCACATCTACCACGTCGAGCTCGACGCGCCCAAGCACGAGGGTGTCTGCGACCAAGACGGCTCGCGCCTGATCCAGCGCGACGACGACCGCGAGGAGACGATCCGCCGGCGGCTGGAGGTCTACCACCGTCAGACCGCACCTCTGATCGATTACTACGATCGCGCCGGCCTGCTGCGTCGCTTCGACGGACGCCGCAGCCCCGACGAAGTCCACGCCCGCATCCGTGCCACCCTCGCGACGCTGCGTCTGGAGGAGAAGTTGTAGGCAGCGCATCGCGCTTGTCCCGCCGAGCGCGCCCGTCGCTCCTCCGTTCATGCGGAGATGAGGCTCCGCTGGTGCGACGCCGCGCCGGACGCCGGTCTGCAGTCGCCAGCTAAGGGCGTATCCCGCTAGGCCCGCACGTCTGGATGCGCCCGATGGCCTTCGCGGAGCTTTGTCCTCGGGCTCGACATGGC
This sequence comes from uncultured Solirubrobacterales bacterium, assembly GCA_963749285.1. GTDB lineage: Bacteria > Actinomycetota > Thermoleophilia > Solirubrobacterales > Solirubrobacteraceae > Palsa-744. Next base: position 1,319,404 of record CAVVMD010000003.1, read on the forward strand.
ACCACCATGCCTTCGCCCTTGCGTCCGCGCTCCACTCGACCCTAGAACGCCCCAGCCGCACGTTCCTATCGAGATAAGCCCTAAGCTCATCTGGCGATGATCATCAAGAAGAGCCCCGAGGAGATCGAGAAGATGGCGCGTGCCGGCGAGGTGCTCGTCGCGACTCTCGACATGTTGGAGGGCAAGATCCGTGCGGGGGCTACCACGGCCGAGCTCGACGTCGCTGCCGAGCGCTTCATCCGCTCTCACGGCGCTACGCCCACGTTCAAGGGCTACCGCGGGTTTCCCGGCTCGATCTGCGCGTCGCCGAACGCGATGGTCGTGCATGGCATCCCCGGCTCGTACAAGCTCTCCTCGGGCGATGTCATCTCGATCGACGTTGGCGTCACGCTCGACGGCTGGGTGGCAGACGCGGCCCGGACATTCTCCGTCGGCGAGGTCGACCCGATCGCCCGGAACCTGCTCGCAGCTACCCGGGAGTCGCTGCATGCGGGCGTCGAGCAGTGCCGACCCGGCAATCGCCTGGGCGACCTCTCCAGCGCGATCCAGTGCGTAGCCGAAGGCGCCGGACTGTCGGTAATCCGCTCGCTCGTCGGACACGGCATCGGGCGCAGCATGCACGAGGACCCGCAGGTGCCCAACTACGGCCGGCCCGGCAAGGGTCCGCTCCTGGAGGAGGGCATGGTCCTGGCCGTCGAGCCGATGATGACCGCCGGGCGCGCGGGCGTACGTGTGGCCGGCGACGGCTGGGCGATCTTCTCCCAGGACGGTTCACCCGCTGCGCATTTCGAGTTCACGGTCGCGATCACGCCCGACGGTCCACGCATCCTCACCCCGTGGCATCTGCCGCCGGGGGAGCGTCCCATGACCCGGGAGCCCGAGATCGCCGCGAGCGCGGGCTGACGGGCCGACGGTTGAGAGTATCTCCGCACGAGCTTCGCTCCGGTCTCCGGAGTTGCTACCATGCGGAGTCCTGCTCGAACGCGAGGCGTATGCGCGCGCGAGAGCGTATCCACGACTTGGTAGCGGCGGCCATGACGGCAGCCAGAGCCGAGTCGCCTGGACCAGCCGAAAGGGATCATGAAGGTCAGACCGTCGGTCAAGCCGATGTGCGAGAAGTGCAAGATCATCCGCCGCCACGGAGCGGTGCTCGTCATCTGCCAGAACAAGCGCCACAAGCAGAGGCAGGGGTGATCAGCGTCGTGCCTCGGATGAACGCCATACTGCGTCCTCAGTCGGGCCCGTGGGTCTTCCACTGTCCCCGGGGTGGGCGGGCTCTCAATCTATTGTCTGACGTGGGTGGGTGGGCTGTCAATCCCCCGCTGATCGGAAGAAATCACTGATGGCGAGAATCGCCGGGGTCAACCTGCCCCTGAACAAGCGTTCGGAGATCGGCCTCACGTACATCTACGGGATCGGCCGCTCGACCTCGAACAAGATCCTGGCCGAGGTCAAGGTCAGCCCCGACACCTACGTGCGCGATCTGACCGAGGATGAGGTCTCAAAGCTGCGCGACGCGATCGACCGCTCGCTGATCGTCGAGGGCGATCTGCGCCGGGAGCGCTCGCAGGACATCAAACGCCTGCAGGAGATCGCCTGCTATCGCGGCCTACGCCACCGCCGCGGGCTGCCCGTGCGCGGACAGAAGACGAAGACCAACGCACGCACGCGCAAGGGTCCCAAGCGGATGCAGGTCGCGGGCAAGAAGAAAGCCGGCAAGAAGTAATGGCTCCTCCCAAACGCGCCCGCGGCAGGCGCAAGCCCAAGAAGAACATCCCCATCGGTCAGGCTCATATCAAGACGTCGTTCAACAACACGATCGTCTCGCTGACCGACACCACCGGCAACGTGATCGCCTGGGAGTCCGCGGGCGGCGCCGGGTTCAAGGGCTCGCGCAAGTCCACGCCGTTCGCCGCGCAGGTGACCGCCGACGCCGCCGCGCGCAAGGGCTTGGAGCAGGGACTGCAGAAGGTCGAGGTCTACGTCAAGGGTCCGGGATCGGGCCGCGAGACGGCGATCCGCTCACTGCAGGCCGCGGGCCTCGAGGTGACGGGCGTCAAGGACGTGACCCCGCAGGCGCACAACGGCTGCCGCCCGCGCAAGCGGCGCAGAGTCTGAGATGGCCGTGAGCACTTCGCTAGCCGAAACGGGGATTCGCGCCGAAGGCGCGTGTCTCCCGGCTTCGGTCTGCGTCCTACCGATCGAAGATCGACGGGATCTTCGATCGGCCAGCACGCGTGCCAAGCACGCCACGCTCGCTGCGTCCTTGTCTCGCTCGACTCACGACTATCTCAGAAGGGCTCTTTAATGGCAAGAGATACGGGACCACAGTGCAAGCAGTGCCGGCGTGAGGGCCAGAAGCTGTTCCTCAAGGGCGAGCGCTGCCTGACGGACAAGTGTGGCGTTGAGCGCCGCTCCTATCCGCCGGGCGAGCATGGCCGCGGGCGGATGAAACAGAGCGAGTACCGGTTGCAGCTGCGTGAGAAGCAGAAGGCACGCCGCTACTACGGGGTGCTCGAGCGCCAGTTCCACGGCTACTACGAGAAGGCTTCGCGCCAGCCGGGGATCACGGGCGAGAACCTGCTCGCGCTGTTGGAGTGTCGCCTCGACAACGTGCTGGTGCGCCTCGGCTTCGCCGCTTCGCGTCGGCAGGCCCGGCAGCTGATCCGCCACGGCCATTGGACGGTCAACGGCCGGCGGGTGAACATTCCCAGCTATCAGGTGCGTCCGGGCGAGGTGATCGCCATCAAGGCGGGCACCCCGGCGACGCGGGTGGTCAGGGACGCGACCGAGCTCACAGGACAGATACCCGCGTGGCTGCAGGCTGATCACGAGTCGCTCACGGCCAAGGTGCTGCGCAAGCCGGAGCGACGCGAGGTGGCCGCGCCGGTGCAGGAGCAGCTCATCGTCGAGCTGTACTCGAAGTAGCAGCTTTGAACCATGTCGCCATCACTCGCCCGCGGGCGGGGAGGGCGGCGCTCCGGAGCCGGTGTCCGCAAAGGGCCGGTGCGAGACCGTACAAAACGACGTTAGGATGCTGATGCTCGACTTCCAAATCCCCCGGATCACAAGCGAGTCCGTGGAGCAGAACCGCGGCACGTTCACCATCGAGCCGCTCGACCGCGGCTTCGGCTACACATTCGGCAACTCGCTGCGACGTGTGCTGCTCTCATCGCTGGCGGGCGCTGCCGTCACGAGCGTGCGCATCGAGGGTGTTGCGCACGAGTTCTCAACGATCCCGGGCGTCAAGGAGGATGTGACCGACATCGTGCTCAACCTCAAGGGCATCGTCTGTCGCATGCACTCTGACGCGACCGAGGTCGAGGCCCCGCTGGTCGTGACCGGCCCGGGCGACATTACCGCCAAGGACATCGACCTGCCGGCGGGCGTTGAGATCCTCAACCCGGACGTGCATGTCGCGACGCTCGAGAAGAAAACGAAGCTCGAGCTGTACATGACGATCGGCCGCGGTCGTGGGTACCGGCCCGCCGAGGAGAACAAGTCGGCGGACCAGCCGATCGGCGTGATCCCGATCGACTCGATCTTCTCTCCCGTGCGCCGCGTCGCCTACGCCGTCGAGCAGGCGCGTGTCGGTCAGAAGACCGACTTCGACAAGCTCACGCTGGACATTGAGACCGACGGCTCGATCGACCCCCAGGCGGCGCTGCGTGAGGCGGCTGAGCTGCTGATCTCACAGCTGGCGATATTCACCGACGCCGACCGCATCCAGGAGTTGCGCGCCGTGCCCGGTGGCCAGCTCGATGGGCACGGCCTCGCCGTCCCGGGCGCGAGCGGCGCGCCGGCGGGGGCACTGCAGGGCGAGGAGTGGAGCATCCTGATCGAGGAGCTCGAGCTCGGCGTGCGCTCCTACAACTGCCTCAAGCGCGCCGGCATCCAGACCGTCGGCGATCTCATCTCCAAGTCCGAGGCGGAGCTCAACGCGATCCCGAACTTCGGCAAAAAGTCGATCGACGAGGTCATCGAAACGCTCCACGCGCGCGGCCTGGACCTGCGTCAGGACTGAGCGACGGAAGCTCGCCGGCGCAATTTGCTGTCAAGATGCACACTAAATGAGCCCAAGAAACGCACATGTGGCGCACAGGAAGATAAAGGCGCGGGGGAAGTATGTGTATTCATTTTAAACTCGGTATAGCTATGGTTAGACAGAGAAAAAATATAGATAACAACTCCCTGCCCTCTCAACGGCGTCAACCTCGATGAGACACCGGAAGACATGAGACACCAGAAGACCAAACACAAGCTCAGCCGCGACTCGGCGCACCGCAAGGCGCTGCTGATGAACCTCAGCAAGGAGATCATCGAGCACGAGCGGATCAAAACGACCGAGGCGAAGGCCCGCGCGGTCAAACCGGAGGTCGAGCGGCTGATCACGCTGGCCAAGCGCCGCGATCTGCATGCGCGCCGCCAGGCGCTGTCCACGCTCGCGCAGGACAAGTTCGCGGTGCACAAGCTGTTCGAGGACCTGGCCCCACGCTATGCCGACCGTCCCGGGGGCTATACGCGTATCCTCAAGCTCGGCCCGCGCCGCTCGGACTCGACCGAGATGGTGTTCATCGAGCTGGTCTGAGCAGTCCGCCCGCGGATCGCGCCGGCAGTCCACGCGCCGAAGCCACCCCCGTCTCGTCCTGCCCCGGAGGTCGGAGCGTCATGGTTCATGCCGCGCGGTGAGGAGCCCGACGATGGTCACGAAGCTGACGCTCGAGTACGACGGCACCGACTTCATCGGCTGGGCGCGCCAGCCCGGGCTGCGGACCGTGCAGGAGGAGGTCGAGCGGGCGCTGCGCACCGTTCTCGGCGAGACGGCCGCAGACGGGGCGCCGCTGACGCTGACGGTCGCCGGGCGCACCGATCGCGGAGTCCATGCATGGGCGCAGATCGCCAGCTATGAGCACGAGGCGGTCGATCCGCGCCGGCTGAACACGCTGCTGCCCGCAGATGTTTCGATCCTCGCCGCCGAGCCGGTTCCGGCCGGGTTTGACGCGCGTCGTGACGCCACCAGCAGGACGTACTGCTATCGCCTGCTCACGCGACGGTCTCGCAGCGCGCTCGAGCGCCGCTACGTGCTGTGGTGGCCGGCGGAGCTCGACCGTGACCTGCTGGACCAGTGCATGCGGGCACTGCTAGGCAGGCATAATTTCATCGCGTTTACGCCCACCGAGACCGATCACGTGCGCTTCGAACGCGATGTGCTGAGGGCGGAGTCACGGGCGAGCGGAGGAGACCTGCTCGAGCTGTGGATCGAGGCCGATACGTTCATGCGCCACATGGTGCGCATCATCGTCGGCACGATGCTCGAGGTCGCCTCGGGCAGGCGCGCGCTCGCGGATTTCGAGCGTCTCTTGGAGGGCCGGCCCCGCGCGGAGGCGGGAGTGACCGCGCCCGCGCACGGCCTGGCACTGGCGTCGGTCGCGTACCCGATGCTCTGAGCAGAGGCATCGTCACCAAAATCCATGCCTGTGGAGGTATCTCACACATAAAGTATCGCTACCCGATATGGTTTCGTGGTGACGCAAAATGGTCATGTTGAGCGGCTGCGGGAGGATCCGATTGCTCCTCCGCACACGAGCTCGTGGGGGGTCAAAGAGCGTGAGCTGGGTGACTTCGCCACAACGCGGTCGGTCCTTGGGCTGGCTGCGGCGGCGATACTGGTGGGAGCGGCTGTCGCGCTCCTCGCGCTGGCGCTGTTGGACCTGATCGGCCTGATCACGCATCTTGCCTACACGGGCACGTTCAACACCAGTCTCACGGCTCCGGATATCCATGTGTTGGGGGTGTGGAGTGTCTTGGTGCCGGTGGTCGGGGGGTTGATCGTGGGCGTGATGGCGCGGGTCGGCTCCGAGCGCATTCGTGGTCATGGGATCCCCGAGGCGATGGAAACGATCCTCTTGCGCGGCAGCCGCATGGAGCCTCGCCTGGCGGTGCTGAAGCCGATCTCGAGCGCCGTCAGCATCGGCACGGGCGGCCCGTTCGGCGCGGAGGGGCCGATCATCGTGACCGGCGGCGCGCTCGGGAGCATCGTCGGGCAGCTCTTGCATCTGACCGCGGCGCAGCGGCGAACGCTGCTCGTGGCCGGCGCGGCGGGCGGCATGACCGCCGTGTTCGCGACGCCGGTCGCGGCCGTGCTGCTGGCGGTGGAGCTGCTGCTGTTCGAGTGGCGCCCGCGCTCGATGATCCCGGTCGCGCTCGCCGCGTGCTCGGCCGAGGCTGTGCGGGAAGCGCTCGCCCACGCTGGGCTGTTGCGGGCGGCTCCGCTGTTTGCGATGAGCGCCCATGGCTCTTTGGGCGTGTCGGTGACGCTCGGGGCGGTGCTGGTGGGTGTTGCGTGTGGAGGGCTGGCGTGGGTGATGACCCGCTGTGTGTATGGGGCGGAGGACCTGTTCGGGCGGCTGCCTTTTCACTGGTCGTGGTGGCCGGCGATCGGTGGTGTGTTCGTCGGTGTCGGTGGTCTGATCGACCCAAGGGTCCTCGGCGTGGGCTACGCGACAATCGGAGCCGAGCTCGCGGGAGAGCTTGCGCTCGGGGCGCTCGCGGTGCTGCTCGTCGTCAAGCTGGCGGTCTGGTCGATCGCGCTCGGGTCGAATACCAGCGGCGGGATCCTCGCCCCGCTGTTGATGCTCGGCGCCGCTCTGGGTGGGCTGCTGGGCGCGGTGCTCCCAGGCGCGGGGGAGGGCACGTGGGCGCTGATCGGGATGGCCGCGGCGATGGCCGGCGTGATGCGCTCACCGTTTACCAGCATCGTCTTCGCGCTCGAGCTCACGCATGATGTCAACGCGCTGTTGGCGCTACTGGTCGCGTGCACGATCGCCCACCTGGTGAGCGTCCTGACGCTGAAGCGCTCGATCCTGACCGAGAAGATCGCCCGCCGTGGCTATCACGTCACCCGCGAGTACGAGATCGACCCACTGCACGCCCTACTCGTACGCGATGTGATGAACACCGACGTGTTGACCGTGCAGCCACAGACGCTCACCATGGAGCTGTACGAGCGCCTGCCCGAGGGCAGCACCGAGCGCCGCCAGCGGCTGTACCCCGTGCTGGACTCCGACGAGCGCCTGGTCGGTGTGGTGGCATTCTCCGATGTGATCGCCGCGTACCAGTCCACCGGTCCAATCGAAGCCAGCGAACTCGCACGCCAACCGATGATCGCCTTTGCCGATGAGACCCTGCGTGAGGTCGCCGACAGGATGGTCTCGAGCGGACACGGCGTGCTACCCGTCACAGACCGTGAGGACCATCAGCGGCTGGTAGGGCTGATCAACCAGTTCGACCTGCTCAAGGCCCACGAGCGCGTGCTGATCGAGGAGCGCCACCACGAGCGCCCACTCGGCCCACGTCGACTTGCCACAGGACTCGGCATGCTGCTATCCGCCCGTGAGCCGATGGGATGAGCCTCCCGTCGCGACTGGCCGCGAGCCAACACCTATGAGCCTCCCCGCCGACCGTTCGCTGCTCGACGAGGACTATCAGCGCCTGCTCACATTCCGCAGCGAGCTGCGTCACTTCCTGCGCTGGAGCGAGCAGGCGGCCCACGACGCCGGTCTGACTCCCTCCCTGCACCAGCTGCTGCTGGTCATACGCGGCTATCCCGCGATTCCCGGGCCGACGATTGGGCAGGCCGCGCAGGAGCTGCACGTACGCCACCACAGCGCCGTCGAGCTCGCCCAGCGCGCAGAGACCGCGGGTCTGATTCGCCGCGAGCGCGACGAGCGCGATCACCGTCGTGTGCATCTCAGGCTCTCCAGCCTCGGGCGCGAGCAACTGGAGGCCCTGACCCGCGAGCACCTCAACCGCATCCAGGCGCTCGCCCAAGCCCTGGAACGCGTGGTGGCGCCCGGGGATCGCGACGGGCGGGTCGCATGAGCCACGTCTGGTTCGTCATCCGTTGGTTGCGCCTGCCGGCGATGGCGCTCTGCGTCGGCGGACAGATGATGCTCGCTGCCATGTCGTCCCGGTCGGGCGCCTGGGATACGTCGTCCTGAGCCCTGAGGTTCCACCGCGTCGTCCACGTGGACATGTGAAGCAAATGTCAGCGGCACGGGCCGAGGCGGCCCCTATGCTGGGGGCAGAGACCACATGTTGAACGTGCTGCTGACCAACGACGACGGGATCGAGGCCGAGGGCCTGCAGACGATGCGCGCTGCGCTCGCGGGCATGGAGGGCGTGCGTCTCGTGGTGATCGCGCCCGACGGCAACCGCTCGGCGATGGCGCGGTCGATCACTACGCGCAGGCCGCTGTGGGTCGCGGAGACGCCGTTCTCCGACGGCACCGTCGGATATGCGACAGACGGGACGCCGGTGGACTGCGTGCGGCTCGCGAGCCTCGGTCTGGTCGATGGGTTTCAGCCCGATCTGGTCGTGTCGGGGATCAACCACGGGGCGAACCTCGGCGATGACATCACCTACTCGGGCACGGTCGCCGCCGCCCTGGAGGGAGTGGTGCTGGGTATACCGGCGATCGCCGTCTCTCAGCAGTCGCGGGCACGGGCGCTGGACTTTCGCTACGACGGCGGCTTCGGGTTCGAGATCGCGGCGACGTTCGTCGCGCGCCTGGTGGAGCGGATCGAGGACGTGCCGCTGCCGGCGAGCACGCTGCTGAACGTGAACGTGCCCGCGGGCGAGCCCAGCGGCGTGGAGGTGACGAGCCTGGGCAAGCGGATCTACGAGGACGAGCTCAAGCTCGAGCGCGAGGAGGAGCACCGCCGGCGCTACTGGATCTACGGCTCTGATCCGGGGTTTCACGACGAGCCGGGCACCGATCTCGCGGCGGTGGCCGCCGGGCGCGTGGCCGTGACCCCGATCCATTTCGACCTGACCGACCGCGCGGGGTTGCAGGCGCTCAGCACCTTCGACCTGGAGGAGCTGCTCGGGCCGGTCGCCCACGGCGCGTCGTGAGCGACCCACCAAAGGAGACGCTCACGCGCGCGCGTGAGTTGCGTGCTGAGCTAGAACGTCACGCCCACCGCTACTACGTGCTCGACGATCCGACGATCGCCGACGACGCGTACGACGCGCTGCTGGACGAGCTGCGCCGCCTCGAGGCCGAGCATCCCCAGCTGCGCACCCCAGACTCGCCCACACAGCGGGTCGGCGGGGAGCCGGTCAGCCGCCTGGAGAAGGTCACGCACCTGGAGCCGATGCTCTCGCTCGGCAACGTTCGCTCCGAGGAGGAGCTGCGCGCGTGGGTGGAGCGGATGCGGACCCATCTCGCGCGCGAGGGGATCGCCAACCCGCGGTTTCGATACGTGGTCGAGCCGAAGATCGACGGTCTGGCGATCAGCCTCGTGTATCGCGACGGGACGCTCGAGCGCGGCGCGACCAGGGGCAACGGCGAGATCGGGGAGGACGTGACGCACAACCTGCGCACGATCGGCTCGATCCCGCTGCACGTCGAGGACGTGCCGCCCCTGCTGGAGGTGCGCGGCGAGGTCTACATGTCGCTGGCCGACTTCGCCGCGCTGAACGAGCGCCGCGCCGAGGCGGGCGAGTCGACGTTCATGAACCCGCGCAACTCTGCCGCCGGGACGATTCGCCAGCTCGACCCGGCCGACGCCGCGCAACGGCCGCTGTCGATGTGGTGCTACCAGGTGGGCGTCGTCGAGGGACTGTCGTTCAACACTCACTCCCAGGCGCTCGAGTGGCTGCGCGAGCACCGGTTTCGTGTCAACTCCGACATCAGGGTGCTGGGCGATGAGGATGAGGTGATCGCGCAGTGCCTGGACTGGCAGCAGCGCCGGGGCGAGCTCGACTTCGAGATCGACGGCGTCGTCATCAAGGTGGACGACCTGCACCTGCAGCGCCGCCTGGGCTCGGTCGGGCGCGACCCGCGCTGGGCGGTCGCCTGGAAGTTCCCGCCGACCACCGCGGTGACGACACTGGAGAAGGTGATGTGGAACGTCGGCAAGTTCGGCGACCTGCGCCCGTATGCGGTGCTGACACCCGTAGCCGTCGGCGGTGTGACGATCAAGCTCGCGACGCTGCACAACGAGGAGGACCTGCGTCGCAAGGACCTACGCCCGGGCGAGGAGGTGATCGTGATGCGCGCCGGCGACGTGATCCCGCAGGTGGTCTCGCCCGCGCCGCACGTGGTCGATCGTCCGGGCCGGCGCCCCCCACGCCCGCGTCCACCGTCGCGGTGCCCGTTCTGCAACACGAAGACCGTGAAGCCGCGCGACTCGGTGTTCACGCAATGTCCCAATCGTGACTGTCCCGCGCGCGCGTGGCAGCTGCTCAAGCATTACGTCTCCCAGGGCGCGCTCGACATCGAGGGCCTGGGGGAGAAGCAGGTGGCGCTGCTGCAGGAGCGCGGGCTGATCCGCACGGCCGGCGACTACTACCGCCTGACGGCAGAGCAGCTGATCGAGCTGGAGGGGTTCGCCGAGCAGTCGGCGCACAACCTGATCGACGCGATCGACTCCTCCAAGCAACGTCCGTTCGCGCGCGTGCTGTTCGGGCTGGGGGTCGAGGAGGTCGGCGAGGTGACCGCGCGCAACCTCGCCATGCGCTTCCGCGACATCGACGCGCTGCTCACAGCCACGCCCGAGGAGATCGCTCAGACACCGGGGATCGGCGAGAAGATGGCGCGCACGATCTCCGACCAGCTCGCCGACGAACGCATGCGCGCGCTGATCAGAGACCTGCGCGGCCTGGGACTGCAACTGCGCGAGCAGGGCCCGCCTCCCTCGGAGGGCGTGCTGGCCGACAAGACGCTCGTGCTGACGGGCACGCTGCCGCACTGGACGCGCGAGCACGCGACCGAACGGATCATGGCCGCGGGCGGGCGCGTGACCGGGGCCGTGTCAAAAAACACCGACTATCTCGTGGCGGGCGAGTCCGCGGGCTCGAAGCTGGCCAAGGCGCAGCGCCTGGCCGTACCGGTGCTCGACGAGGACGGGTTGCGGGAATTGTTGGAGGGGTAGCGTCCCCGCAGATGTTTACAATAAGTCACACGGAAGGTGCGGCGATGTGGTCATCGCAGCTGCCTGATAAACATGCTTCCGGAGTGATCCTTCGGATGGGTTCGATTCCCACACCTTCCGCAGATATTGGTTGAGCGACTTGGCAGGCAGCCACGATCATGCGCCGAGACGAGTTCATCGCCGTTGCGCTTGTCGCTCGACCAGTTTGCGTAGGACTTCTTAGTACTGCTTTGTTAGGTTTCTTGTAGGGTTCTTCGTGTTGGCTGCGAACTCCTTCTCGTGTCGGTTCTTTCGAGGCGAGGAGGATGATGATGGCGGTGATCGAGGCAGCGAGGGTGGATTCTGCGGTGGTGGTGAAGGAGCGGCTTGAGCGGTTTGGCCGTGAGGTGCTTGCGGAAGCGATGAACCGGCCAGCGCAGAGGATGAACGGTGGTCTGTATCTGCGTGGGCTGGTCGAGGGCGGCAAGCGTAAGTCGCTTGAGCCGATGGTCGAGCGTCTGGGTGGGGAGGCGGACTACCAGTCGATGCAGCAGTTCCTCACCGACAGCCCGTGGGATCCGGCGCTTGTGGTCAAGGCGGTGGCCGAGCGGGTCGCTGGTGAGATCGGTGTGGAGGCGTGGGTGCTCGATGACACCGGGTTTCCCAAGCAGGGAAAGCGCTCGCCGGGGGTCAAGCGCCAGTATTCGGGCACGCTGGGCAAGGTCGGTAACTGCCAGATCGGTGTCTCGGTGCACGCGGTGGGCAAGAAGGGGACGGTGCCCTTGGGCTGGGCGTTGTATCTGCCCGAGGAGTGGTGTCAGGACGAGGATCGTCGGTGCACGGCGAAGATCCCTGAGGAGGTTCTCTTCAAGACCAAGCCCGAGCTTGGCGTGGAGTTGATCGAGCGCGCCACGGGCTGGGAGGTACCCGCGGCGCCAGTGCTCGGCGACGCTGCCTACGGCGAAAACACCGAACTGCGCGAGCGCCTGCACGACACCGAACTGGAGTACGTGCTCTCGGTCTCTGCAGAGACGACCGTGTTCCCTCCCGGAGCCGCCTTCGTGGTCCCCGAGCGCAACGGAGCGACCGGTCGCCCCCGCGGCCGGCTACGCCCAGAGAGCAAGCCGGTAGCGATCGGAGAGCTGATCGCCGGCCTTCACCCCGAGCAGTGGCAGACCGTCGCCTTCCGTGACGGGCCCGACAGCGAGCCGATGACCTCCCGCTTCGCGTTCGTGCGGGTACGCGCCGCGCACCGCTGGCAGTGGGGCTTTGCCACCCAGCCGCGCGAGGAGTGGCTGATCTGCGAGTGGCCCGAGGGAGGAGAGAAGCCAACCGACTACTGGCTCTCAAACCTCCCTGCCGATACCGAGCCCGAGCAGCTCGCTCGCCTGGCCCGGCTGCGCTGGAAGATTGAGCTGGACTACAAGCAGCTCAAGGGTGAACTCGGCCTCGACCACTACGAGGGCCGCTCATACCTCGGCTGGTACCACCACACCGCGCTCGTCACCGCCGCACACGGATTCCTCACCCTAGAGCGGCTTCACCCTTTTCACCAGCGGCCGGCCTGACACTACCCCAAGCAGCGCTCACCCTGCAGCCCGTCTTTCAGTGCTGGACCGGCCGCTGCCAAACCTGCCAGCAACCAGTCAACCTCCACCAGCTCCCCCTACAACGCCACCCACAACACGAGTAAACCTAACAAAGCAGTATTAGCACGCAACTGGGTATCAATCGCTCGTAACGACCACCTCCCGGCGGGTTGCTCCGTTTTGCTAATCTGCGAGATGATTATCAGGCAGCTGCGGTAGAGCGACCCGCCTCCGGCGGGTCGCTCCGTAGCTGGGGCACACTCCACGCCGCGCCGATCCCCCAACGACTGATCAGTAATCCGCGACGGTGATCGCCATGTGGTCCTGGAACACATGCGCGGTTTCGGTGGCGATGCCGTCGGTGAAGATCGCGAACGCCAGCGTGTGCCCGTCGGCCGCGGTGCAGTAGCCGACCAGATTGGACACGCCCGTGAGGGTCCCGGTCTTGCCCTGGCAGCGCCCGGCCGCGCCGGTGTCGCGCATGCGCGTGGCCAGCGTGCCGGTCTCCCCGGCGACGGCCAGGTCTCCGCGCAGCACCGGGCCGAGCGACGTCGAGGCGAGCTCCACGAGCAGATCGGTCACCTGGTAGGGCGAGGTCCGGTCGGCTTCGGACAGTCCCGAGCCGTCGAGGACCTGCGGGTGGATGCCCAGCAGCGAGCCGATCGTCTGACGCACGACTGACGCGCCCGCCGAGGTCGTGCCCGCGCCGCCGTACAGCGCGCCGAGGTCCTTGACCAGCGTCTCGGCGAAGTAGTTGTCCGAGGGCGGCAGCATCAGTCCCAGCAGCTGCGTCACGGTCGGGGAGGCGACCTGCGCGAGCTGAGTCGCCCCGGCCGGCGTGCTCGCCGCTCCGCTATGGCCCGCGATGCTGACGCCATCGCCCTTCAGCGTCGCCCACAGCTCGTGGGCGGCATACGCCGCGGGGGCGTGCAGGCCGCGTTCTGAGCCACTTGCGCCGCGGTTGAACGCGAGTCCTGACAGCGTGCCTTCCAGGAACGGATCAGGGGCATAGTCGCTGGAGGGCTCGCCGCGCAGCGAGTCAAACCACGACTCGTCGCCCAGCACCGAGCCCGTGACGCTGTGGATGCCGTCGGTGTGCACGAGCTGACTCGCGAGCGTCGCCACGGAAGCGCCCACACCGCCGTAGTGCGCGCGGATGAACGCGCTCGAGCCGAACGTCGGGTCACCGCCGCCGCGCAGGTACAGGTTCCCTTCCCACACGCCGCCGGGCGCCGGCCTGCCCACCCCGTAAACGGTCGTGCTCAGGTGCCCGGAGGCGCCCATGCGCGCGAGTGCGGTCGTGGCCGTGTAGAGCTTCTCCACCGACGCCGGCGGGCGCAGCGTGCCGGCGCGCTCGGAGAACAGCGTCTGTCGGGCGGTGATGTCGTACACATACGCCCCGTCCGCCGGCCCGGCGAGCGCGAGCTGATGACCGAGATCGGCCTGCAACCCGGCCAGTTCCCCGGCTGCGCTGGCCGCCGGGGACGCCACCGCCGCGGCCGGCAGAAGTCCGCAGAGCAGAATCATGGTCTGGGCGATCCGGTTCCGGGGCACGCGACCGTAAAATGTCGGGTATGGGCAAGGTTGTCAAGCTGCAACCGACTGCGACAGCGGTCTCCAAAGCCAAGACTCTGGCTCGCCCGCTGGCGCCTCGTGGCGTCGGACGTCCAGCAGCGGGCGAGCGTCGGCGCCGGTCCAGGCGCGACAAGACAGCGCTCGTGCTTGGCGGCGGCGGGTTCACCGGGGGCGTGTATGAGATCGGGGCGCTGCGCGCGCTGGATCTGCTGGCGGTGAACAGCACCGTCAACCAGTTTGATATCTACGTCGGGACCTCGGCCGGGTCGTTCATCGCCGCGCTGTGCGCGAACGGGATCACGCCCGAGGAGATGATGCAGGTCGTCACCCACCAGGGGACGTCCTCGTTCGAAGACGTCGAGCTGGCCGATCTGCTGCGGCTGAACATAGCCGAGCTCGCGCGCAAGGGCGCCCTGCTGCCCTGGCGTGCGCTGGGGTTGGCCCGCCAGGTGGTGCGCCAGCGCGGGCAGGTGTCGCTGATGGACGTGCTGCTGGGCTTTGCCGAGGGTCTGCCATCGGGCGCGTACACGGGCGCGGGCATCGAGTCCTACCTGCACAAAGTGCTCAGTGAGCCCGGACGCAGCGATGACTTCTCCCAGCTCGCGCGCGAGCTGTATCTGACGGCGACCGACCTTGACACCTGCGAGCGGGTCGTGTTCGGGCGCGACGGATTTACGGACGTGCCGATCTCCACGGCGGTGCGCGCGTCGGGGGCGCTGCCGATGGTCTACGCGCCGGTCACCGTGGGCGAGCGCGAGCTGGTCGACGGCGGGCTGGTGTCGACCACGAACCTCGACATCGCAGTGCAGGCGGGGGCGAAGTTGATCGTCGTGATCAACCCGATCGTGCCGTACGTGAACGACTTCTCCGAGACCGTGCGCACGCTGGAGGGGGTGCGCACGAAGCGGGTCTCGGACATGGGGTTTCCCCAGATCGGCTATCAGGCGTTCAAGCTGCTCGCCCACCAGCGGTTGCACGAGATGGCCGAGCTCTGGGAGGAACGCTACCCGGGGGTGGACATCGTCCTGATCGAGCCCGAGCCCGCGGACAAGCTGATGTTCCAGACCTCGATCATGAGCTACGCCTCGCGTGTGGAGATCGCGCGGCACGGGTTCGAGACCGTGACGCAGCACATCGCCCGGGAATACGAGCACTACCTCGCGATCGCCGAGCGCCATGGGCTGGACATCTCCGGTGAGCGACTGCGCCGCGTCGTGGCGCACTTCGACGACGTCGAGCCGGAGTCCACGAGCGCGTGGCGCAAGATCCTCGAGGGCACCACCGGCGCGCTGCTACGTCAGTCCGGGCTCGCGGGCTGACCTGGGGCGTCATGGCCGGCGCTGGCCGATCCCGGATGATCGGTTGGCGTCCTTACCGATCGGAGATCGATGGGATCTCCGATCGGCCAGCACACGTGCCGAGCACGCCACGCGGGGCGGGCGGGCTCTGAATCTATTGATCTGCTTGACCCTGACGCCCCAGGAGCGGATGGGGTGGGCCATGCCGCTTGCGGCATGGCCGGCAGGTCCGCATGCGGACCTGCCTCGGGGCCGCGCATGCGCGGCCCCGCCGCTGGCGCATGCGCCAGCGGAAGAGGAGCCGCATGCGGCTCCTCTCGGGTGCGCGCATGCGCGCACCCGCCTGGCGGTGCATGCACCGCCAGGGGCAGCATCAGCTTTTTATGAGACATGTGCGACGCTGGGCCAATGCCGATGCATGCACCGCCCAGGCCCCCATCGGGGCCGATCTGCAGAAGCTCTACAGCGATTTGTCGAGCGCGCCCAGCAGGCGCGTCGTAGTCGCCGAGTCGCGCAGGCCGATGCGCACGTGACGGGGCTCGCCTAGCGCCGCCCCACCCGCGACGAGGATGCCGGCGCGGGCCAGGCGCGCGGACAGCTCGCCGCCCTCCAGGGAGGGGTGGGCCGCCCAGACGAAGTTGGCCTGGCTGTCGGTCACCTCGAAGCCGCGCTCGCGCAGGGCTTCGGTTACCGCCACGCGCTCGTGCGCGACCGTCTCCACGCGCCGGGCGACGATCTCCGAGCAGCTGCGCAGTGCCTCGAGCGCCCCGGCCTGGGAGACCTCGGAAACGCCGAGGTCGGGCGCCAGCTCGGCCAGCAGCTCCTCCGAGCCTGGTCCGCCGAGGGCGTAGCCCACGCGCAGGCCGGCGAGTCCCCAGGCCTTGGAGAAACTGCGCACCACGAACAGGCGCGAGTGCTCGGCCAGCAGTTCGAGTGAGGAGTTGACCGGCTGGGCGTCGGCGAACTCCACAAGCGACTCGTCCAACAGGACGGCCACGTCGTCGGGCAGGCCCTCGAGCAGGCGCCTGAGCTCCGCGGTCGGCAGCAGCTCGCCGGTCGGGTCGTTGGGGCTGGCGAGCGCGATCACGCGCGTGCCCGGCTCGCTACGGGCCTGCGCCAGCAGCGCGTCGACACCGCCGCTGACCCGTACCGCCTGGCCGTGGGCGCGGCGGGCCATGATCGGAAACAGCGGATACGACGGCCACGCGCTCAGCAGGCGCTGCCCAGGCTCGATCAACGCGCGCGTGGCGGAGCTGAGCAGTTCGGCGGCCCCGTTGCCGAGGATCACGCGCCCGGGCTCGATCCCGTAGCGCTCGGACAGCACGTTGTGCAGTTGCGAGCCCCGCTGCAGGTGCGGGTAACGATGCAGGCCGCGACGCGCGACGAACGTGATCGCGCTGACGATGCTCGGGTGGGGCAGCTCGGGCCAGGTCGTCTGAGACAGGTCGAGCGTGTCCACGCGCATCAGCGCTTTGCGCTTGCGCTCCGCCGCTTCGGCACGCAGGCCCACGTTGACCTCCTCCTCGGACATCCCTTCGAACTGGCGGTAGTAGTCGAGCAGGCCCATGTCGGTGACGTGTGGTGCTGGTGTGGCCCCCGCCTAGCGGCGTGGGGCGCTCATGCGCCGATGCCGGGGCCGTGGATGACTACAAACCAGAACATGAACACCCCGCCGCAAACGGCGGCGGTGACCGCGAACACGCGCCCCAGGATCCCCGTGCGCTGATCGTGGCCGGCGGCGCGACGGACGAGGATCCAGGCCTGGTCGAGGCGGCGCAGGATCGCGAGCGCGCCGAACAGCAGCACGAACAGCCCGACGAACGCGACCAGGATGCCGAGACTGACGCTGTTCGTCAGGTAGTTGATCTGCGCGGCGACCCACAGGCAGGCGAGTGGGATCGGGCCCCAGCACAGCAGGCTGAGCAGCACGATCGCGGCCAGCAGGATGCCCGCCAGCGAACCGTCGAATCGCTGGCGCAGGTTGCCCCCGCGCTTGGGCAGCGCGCGGAAGTGGACCGGCGCGGTGCCGGGCCGGCGGCCGACGAACAGGCCGCCGTTGTCGGAGGGGTCGGTGCGCATCGATCCCTATCTTCGCAGCTTACCGGGCGTCCGGCGGGCGTCAGCCCGCATACAGCGCGTCGAGCACGTCTGCGTACTTGTCGTTGACGACGTTGCGCTTGACCTTCAGCGTCGGCGTCAGCTCGCCCGTCTCCTGGGTGAGGTCGTGGTCGAGGATCGCGAACTTCTTGACCTGCTCGACCTGCGCGTACTTGGCGTTGGCGCGGTCGAGCGCCTCCTGCACGAGCGCTCGCACCGAAGACTCGCGCGCGAGCGAGGGAATGTCCTGCGGCAGGTTGTGCTCGGCGGCATAGCCCGCGATCTCTTCCTCGTCGAGGGTGATCAGCACGACCGGGTAGGGCCGCTGGTCGCCGTGCATGACCGCCTGGGAGATCCAGCGGCACTGCTTGAGGTCGTTCTCGATGTTGGCGGGCGTCAGGTTCTTGCCGCCGGCGGTGATGATGATGTCCTTCTTGCGCCCGACGATGTAGACGAACCCGTCCTCGTCGATGCGCCCGAGGTCGCCGGTGTGCAGCCAGCCGTCCTCGATCGCGCCGAACGTCGCTTCGGCGCGGTTGTGGTAGCCCTGAAATATGTTCTGGCCTTTGATCAACAGCTCGCCGTCGTCGGCGATCGCGACCTCGACGCCGGGGAACGGCTTGCCGACGCTGCCGAAGCGGTGCTCCTCAGGAGTGCTCCCCGTCGCCGCGGTAGCGGTCTCGGTCATGCCGTAACCCTCCATCACGGGCACGCCGCAGGCATAGAAGAATTCGAGGATCTCTTTGGCGATCGGCGCGGCGCCGCTGACGGCCTCGCGCACGCGCCCGCCGAACGCGGCGCGCACGTTTTTGAACAGTCGCTCCTCGGCCTCTTCGAACGGGCCCTGCAACTCCTCGGGGATCGCACGACCCGCGAGTTGACACTCGCGCACCTGCATGCCCACGCGCACTGCTCCCGCCAGCTCCTGCTGGTCGGCGTTGGCGCAGACGAGCGTGTAGATCTTCTCGAAGACCCGCGGCACCGACGGCAGATACGTGGGCTTGACCTCGCCCAGCTCGCCGATGATCTGCTTGGTGTCCCCGCCGAAGTAGGCCATCGTCACGCCGAGGTCGAACACGACCAGCTGCAGCAGCAGCGCGAACGAGTGCGCCAGCGGCAGATACAGGTAGACAACGTCGCCGGCGTCGCTCTGCAGGCTCGCGCGCTGCTCGACCATGTCGAGGATCGCGCGGTAGTTGCCGTGGCTCAGCACGCACCCCTTCGGCGGCCCGGTCGTGCCGGAGGTGTAGATGATCGTGTAGGTGTCCTGTGCGCGCACGCCGGCGCGGCGCGCGTCGAGCTCCTCGGGGGAGCGGTTGTTGGCGCCGCGCGCGCGAACCTCATCCAGCGGGATCGCTCCCAGTGCGGCGATCTCAGGTGTCGTCTGCTCGGCGGAGAGAGGGTCGATCACGATGATCGTGCGCAGGTTAGGCAGCCTGTCGCGGATCGCGGCGACCTTGGCCAGCTGGGAGGCGTCCTCGCAGACGATCGCGCACGCGTCGGAGTCGGAGATGACCCAGTGGCACTCCTCGGGGGAGTTGGTCTGGTAGATCGGCACGACCACTGTGCCCGCCGACGTAGCGGCGAGATCGGCGTAGGACCACTCGGGGCGGGTGTTGGCGAGGATGCACACGCGCTCGCCGGGTTCGATGCCGAGATCGATCAGGCCGAGCGCGATCTCGCGCACGATCTCATCCAACTCCACATAGGTGACGTCCTGCCAGGCGCCGTCGCGCTTGAAGCGGACGGCGGCGCGATCGCCGTAGCGTTCGGCCGCGTGCGGGATCAGATCTGCGATCGTCTGCGACGCGGTTGCCGACGGTGCGGCGGTGACCTCCATGGATGCTCCCTCCTCGATCAGACTGACGTGGTGACGCAGATGCGTTGATGCTGCTTGACGTTATGTGACTCTCTGATCTTAGGGCGTTCGCGCTTGCTCGGGGGTTCGAGTGGCGCAGGATGTTCACGGCGGTGGATGTGCGGTGGTGGATGTGGATGCAGCGGGAAACCGCTTCAGGTCTTCGGGGGTCGAGGCGGGCGGTGCGGGGCACGCGTGTGCCCGATGCTCTCGGTGGCCATGCGGGTGTGCGACCCGATCACGGAGCCACGTGCGTGAGCGGTTCCCGGTCGCGCTACACCGGGTTGGGCACGTCCAGGAACACGTGGCGCAGGCCAACGAACCGCTCGGCCAGGTGCTCGCCCAGCGCGCGCACGCCGAATGTCTCGGTCGCATAGTGCCCGGCGGCGATGAAGTGCAGGCCCAACTCGCGCGCCTGGCTCATCGCGCGCTCGGCGGGCTCGCCCGTGAGCAACGCGTCGGCGTCGGCGGACGCCGCATCGCTGAGATAGTCAGAGCCGGCGCCGGACACGATTGCCAGTGTGCGGATCTGCGCGGGTCCCGAGTCGTCGAACACGAGCGGCTCGCGTTCGGTCACAGAGCCCACGCGCGCGATGAGCTCCTCGGCGGGTATGCCGTCGCCGGGGAATCGCGCGAGGCAGCCGATCGGCTCGCCGTGATGGTGCGCGAACGGGGGATCGTCGAGTCGCTGCGCACCCAGCGCGTCGGCGATCAGGGCGTTGTTGCCGAGCGTCGGGTGCGCGTCGAGTGGGAGGTGGTATGCGGCGAGCGCGATGTCGGCGTCGAACAGCAGTTTGAGGCGGCGCTTGAGCTGTTGGTCGATCGGCGCCGTTGGGCCGGCGCCCCAGAACAGGCCGTGGTGGACGATCAGCAGTCCGGCGCGCTCGTTCGCCGCCAGCTGGAACAGCTCGGCGCTCGCGGACACGCCCGTGACGAGGGTTGAGATCTCGGCCGGTCCGGGGACCTGCAGGCCGTTGGGGCAGTAGTCCTGGTAGCGCTCAGGTCGCAGCAGCGCATCGAGCTCGGCGAGGATCTCCGCTACGTGGGTGGGCACGCGGGCGACGATAGCGGTCGGTGTGGGATACTGGTCAGGCGTCGGGGCGTGGCGCAGCCTGGTAGCGCGCGCCGTTCGGGTCGGCGAGGTCCCCGGTTCGAATCCGGGCGCCCCGATTGGTTAGAGAACCGCGAAGGCCAGCGAACACGGGCGAAAACCCCCGGGAACACTGGCCCTAGCGGGTGGCGGTTTGCCCGTGTTCGCGGCTGTTCGGTGGTCTGGAGGGCCGCAAACGGGATGCAAGGCTGCGGAAACGGGATGCAAACGGGATGCAAAGCCCGACTTCTGGCTCGTGACGCTCGGCGGGTTTGGATGTAGTCTGCGCCCGGCGCGACGACTCCAAAGGAGGACGCGCGTGCGGGGCCACGGGTTCTGAGCGAGCGCCTGTTGACTCGCGCGACCTCGACGTTTGCTACTGGAGCGTTTCAGGCTCGAAGTGCTCGCCCATGATCGCAACGGCTGACCTGAAGGCGAGCATCAGGGCGATCTCCTCGGCGATCAGATGTGGAGTGAGGCCGGAGCCGTGACCGATGTTGCGGAGCCATACCGTCTTGACGACCGCTCCCAGTGGCGTCGGAACCTCGGCTCGGACACCCACTCGCTGAGCCTTTGCCCATCCGTCAATCCGTGCCTTCACGCTCTCGATAGGCGGCGGCCAGCTTGATAGGTCGGGAAGCGGCGGATCAAACACCCATTTTGTGCCATAGCCGTTGAGATCAAAACGCGCTGCCTCCTGCTGAGCCTCCATGCGAGCAATAGCGATCGGATCGTGCTCAAGCTCAGCGAGGACACCGGCCTGTAGCACCAAATCCTCCATGTATTCATCGCACTCCGAGCCCGTCAACTGCCCGATCGTGTCTGCGTGATCGTCAACAAGCTCCTTGAACAGAGCATCTTGGCGCAGGCGGGATACAGTCTTGTTGCCGAGGTCCACGCGCCGGGCTATCTCGCGGTCCGACAGCCACGGCTCTTTCTGCAAGAGCGAAAGAGCTTGCTGCCGATTCTCGGGCTTCGTGTTCATCGGTCGAATGACACAGCATTGCCCGCAGGAACGCAAGGTCGGCGACCTTGCTGCTTGTACGGTCCGCCGAAAAGGAGCGACGACCCGCCGCTGTCACGGCGAGCCGTCGCGGTCAGGCTCCCGCCGAAGCGAGGACGCCCCACCGACGCCCAAGTCTACGGCTGGGCCTGGCCTCCGAACACAACCCCTCCTGCGTGGAGGGACCAAGGAGGATCAAATGACACGCACGAACGGACACGCAGTCAAGCCGGCGATCGACACGGCGACCTCGATTACCGCGCCCGTCGTTCTTGGGGACGCTTATCTGGCGATCGAGCGCCTTGTGGTGTACGGCAACCCTGTCGAAGCGGCGCGAGAATGCGTCGAGCGTGGCGAGGACCTTGAGATCGCCACGCGACGCATGTTGGATATCGGGGCGACGCTGGTCCAGCACGGCGGCAACCAGGCGACGCTCGATTCGGTCAGAAGCGAGGTCGATCGGCTCGTGGAGTCGGTGTCGCAGACAGTCGCGGAGAATCTTCCGCGCTCGGTCAAGGAGCAACTTGCCGCCTTTGGCGACGTGCTCGGTCGCTACATGGACGCCGACCAAGCGAACAGCGTGCAGCGCCAGCTTGAGAAGATCATGCAGACCGGCGCGCGCAGCCAGCGCGAGGAGGTAGCGAAGGCGCTGCTCGCAAAGGACGGGCCGCTCGCGTTGTTCAAGGCCGAGCTTGACGGACCCTTGAAGGCCGTCGGCGACCTGCTGCCCCACGTGGTCGCGTTGAACGAGCGGCTCGACGCAACCGAGCGCCTAGGGATCGAGCACGAGCGCGGCACGGGGAAGGGCATCGACTACGAGCAGGCGGTCGGTGAGTTCATCGTCGCCAGTCTCGCGCCGCACCGCGACACCGTGGAGGGCGTCGGCACCGAGCTTGGCGCGGATCGCAACAAGTGCGGCGACTACCTGGCAACAGCAGGCGGGCATCGAGCGGCCCGTTGAACCTGGAGGTTTGAGCACTGAGCAGTTGGCGCTTGCCGCAGGCGTGTCTACGCGCCAGCTACGGCGCTGGCGTGAGCACGGCCTGCTTCCCGAGCCCATGCCGCCGAACTCCGTTGAACTCGTGGTGACAGTCAAGGATTTGATGGGGCGCTACCGCAATGTTGATCGCGTGGCGCTCGCACTACTCGCGCTCGGCCGGCCCATCAGCGAGCCGAGGGTACGCACCGCCTATCTGCGCTTCCTTGAACGGCAAGAGCAGTCATTCTTGCCGCTCGCATCCATCTTCAGTGCCCCCGCAGAAGCCGCGTGGGGGGATGCGGCAGTGGCAATGCTGACCGACCTCATGCGCGCAAGCCGCTCGTTTCGGTGGGCGCGAAGCGCTGCGCGGGGACTCCAGATGCTCGGGGAAAGCCGTACTCAGCCAGGAACGGCAACTCCGCACGCGACGGCATTGGACGCCACCTGGGACTACGTGGAGAACGTCACCAAGATAATGGTCGGCGGCGACCTCGGCTCAGACGAGGCCGTGAGCGAGCTGCTTACGACGCTCCCGATTCAGTCGTCCATACCGACGAGCGAGCAGGTACGAATGACCAAGGCAATACACAAAGCGATCAGCCTCGCTTCGCTTCGCCAAATCGCAACGGAGGCACCAATCGAGGAGATAACTCGCGCGTGCGATGAGGTGGCGCATCTGCTCATCGCCTACATCGCCCTTTTCGACCTGGGTCAGTACCTAGTGGAAAGGGAACGAAAGCAGGTCTCTCTGCCGCTCAGCGCCATCTTCAATCCTGACCCCAGCCTTCTTGCCATCGTGAGCTTGTGGCTTGCATTGATCAAGCGCAATCCCGACACCGGACCTGAACTGAATAGCTGGCTCAACAAGATGCGCGAAGCGACCACCGACCCTCGACCCCGACTCCACCGGAGGCAAGGCGGTTCGGATCGTAGTCGAGTGCAAGGCACGCAAAAACATCGGCGTTCGCGCCGCGCTGGCGGAGCTTGATCGAGCGATGGCAAACCGCGAGGCGAGCGCCGGTCTACTCGTGCTCGACAACGCAAACGGCACTGCCCTCGGCGGGCTGCCGCTGCGCGCGTATTCAGGCAACCGCGTGATCGTGTGCCTCGATCGAGACAACCCCGAGCCGCTGGCCCTGGAGATAGCCTGCCAGCTCATCCGCGAGCTGGCGCTCGCCACGATTCACACCCAAGAGCGGACGGTCGATATCGGGGCGCTCGACGCGGACGTAGCACGACTCGCCGAGGTCATTGAGAAGGGCAAGGCCATCGCCACCGGAGTCAAGGTTACGCGCCGCGGAATCCAGAACATCGAGGATGCCTACCAGCGCCTCCGCAGCGACGCCACCGACCTCCTATCTCAAATGTCACGCCGCCTGCGGGAATCACAATCTGCGGGCGATTGTGCCGATGAGCGGGGCTGAGCCTCGTCGGGTTGCCAGCCCTGTCCCATCTATCAGTCTGACGACAGTCCAAGCGCAAGACACGGCTCATGTACCGGCAGCTACTCGGGCAGACATGACCGCTCAAGCCCGGCCCGACGCCTGTTGTCTGAGTCTCGCGGTCTGGTATCTTCGCGCGCCTCCAGCGAATAGCGAACAAGGACAGGGGATTGGAATGGTGCTCGCAGAGGTGGTCTTGGGTCTAGTCCGGCTTCCGGGTAGCCGATACTGCTCCCAATGAGCATGTCCCCGCCAGGAGACGGGCAAGAGCCCGGACTGGACGAGCCGGAGCGCAAGTCGCATCGGCTGCGGTGGCTGATCGCTGCTGTTGTGATCGTCGGGTCGGCTGTGGGCGTCGCCGCCATCGTTGGATCAGGGTCCGGTGCCGTTGAGACTTCGTACACCGCTGGCGAAAGCTGCACTTCTGCCGATGTGGAAGCGAATGTGCGTCTGACGGTCTATAGCAGCGCGGGGCGGTCGGCCTGCGAAGTGATAGATCGCACCTTGGGACGCCAGGGCTCTTACTGGCGGGTCCAGCCATCAGGCGCCGAACTCGAAGGCGAACTGGTCTGCTCGCTGGCGAAGGAACACACTTTGGTCGAAGTCCGTGATACGGGCGGCCACTTCTACGGCAACCGCTTTTGCGCGTTTTTCACGGGTAAGGGCTGGACCGAACAGGAAGGTCCGGGCGGTCAGATCGAACGCGAACGCGCCAAGCACGAATCCGAAGCAAAGGAAGCGCGAGAACGCCGCGAGCACGAAGAAGAAACCGAACGCCAACGCACGGAGACCATCGAACAGAGAAAGCAGGAAGTACAGGAGAAGGCCGAACAGGCCAAGGAGGCGGGCGAACGCAAGAAGGAAGAAGCGCAGCAGGCCGCCCAGGAGACTAAAGAACAAGAAGAACATAAGGCCGAAGAAGCCAAAGAGCAGGCCGAACAGCACGCGGAACAGCAGAAGCTAGGACGCGAAGAAACGCAGCGCAAAGAACAGGAAGCGCGGGAACGCAAGAAAGAAGCAGCCGAACGCGAAGCTGAACAGCACAAAACTGAAGAAGAAAGCAAACGTGCAGAACGGGAAGCGCAGCGCGAATGACACGTGAGGAAGGTGTTTCAATGAGCACGCTCCGCCGACAGCGAGCCGTGCGAGGACTTAAGCGGGGAGCGCTTACTGTCCCGCTGATGTGTCTTGGCTTGCTCATAGGCGCGGCAAGCGCCGCCGCGCACAAGCCGATCATCGTTTCGCTCTCGGTCACACCGAAGGTTCTCCCGTCGAGCGGAGGGGAGTTCACGATGACCGCACGTGTGCGGAACGCGGTGTCCTGCACGATCTATACCTCCGGGCTTGGTTCGCCCCGCACGGTCAACTGTTCATCCGGTCGGGTCACCTACCGACGACGCGCCCCGGCGAACACGAGCACGGGGCCGGACCTGTGGGGGGGCTACATCGAGGCACACAGCGGACGCCAGAACACACGCTCGAAGGATGTCGAAGTCGAAGTGCCACCGCAAACCGCATCCGCGCCTCCGGTAAAGGGCCTGGACACCTGCACCGCTGGCCCGGAATGTGATTACGGGGCGGCGTATGACTCGTTCCAGAACTGGGGCAACGTCGCTCCAGATGGGCTCGGTGACTGCACGTTCGCGGCAGCCGCGAACTGGGAGCAGATCGTACTCAGCGTCAACGCGGACCCAACGGTGATTGGCTACGAGTTCGCCCAAGCTGGTGGCACAGAACAGGGAGGGCTCGCGCAGAACTCGTTGTGGACATACTGGCGGAAGTACGGGATCGCTGGCGTCTATCTCACGGGGCTGCACCGTTACACGACCGAACAAGCTGACGTGGAAAACAGCGTGCGTGACTACACGGCGGTAATCGCTGAGCTGGACTTCACGGCCAACGATGGCTTCGGTGAATACACCGTCGCTGCCAGTACGCACGACGTTGTAGTAAACGGGTTCACTCCCGGAGGGCCGCTTGTCGTGACCTGGGGAGAAACGCTCCAGATGACCTGGGAACAGTGGAATGACGAGGTAGTCGGGATGTGGGGTATCGGGGCGAGCTGAAAGAGCCAGTTTGTGACGCGGCCAGCACGCCCCAGCGCGTCTGGACCTGTGTTCGATGCCGAGATAGACACTCGGCGCTCCCGGCCGGCACGCTCAGCTCGCGCCACTGCCCAGGTCACAATCGGATGCGGTTCGAGGGGCAGCCCAGAGCAGGCTGTAGAGTGCCCGGCCGCCCATGTACGAGCTTGTGATCTTCGACTGCGACGGCGTGCTCGTTGACTCCGAGGCGATCTCCAACGAAGTGCTCGCCCGGATGCTCACGCGCGAGGGCTTGCCAACCACGCTCCACGAGTCCCGGCGCGACTATCAAGGGCTCTTGCTCGCCGACATTCGCAGCCGCGCCGAGGCGAAGCTCGGCCGGTCGTTGCCGCAGGGCTGGCTCGCTGAATACGAGCACGAGCGTGCCGAGGCGTTCCGGCACGGCTTGGAGCCGGTCGCGGGCGCCGCCGAGGCGGTGCGGCGAGTCAAGGCCGCCGGGCTGAAGGTCTGCGTCGCTTCGCAGGGCGCGTTGGAGAAGACACGGATGACGCTCGGGTTGACGGGGCTTTGCGACCTGTTCCCGCCCCACGCGCTGTTCTCCGCCCACGACGTACCGCGCCCCAAGCCCGACCCCGCGCTCTTTCAACACGCGGCCACCACAATGAACGTCAAGCCATCGGCTTGCGTGGTCATCGAGGACACCCCCTCGGGAGTCATGGCTGCCGTCGCCGCCGGGATGCGGGCTGTCGGCTACGCAGCCGACAGCGACGAGCGCGCCCTTCGCAACGCTGGTGCCGAGATCATCCGCTCCCTCGACGGCCTCCCGAAGCTCTTGGGTTTGCTCCCGGCGTGATCCGTCGGCGTGGCGGTCGCTCGGACAGCAGCCGCGCTCAGCCTTCTGGTCGCGGTGTTGACTTCGGTCGCGTAGATTCCGGCGATGGCATCCAGCCCAGAGGTCGTCTCGTTGGAACGCGAGCATCTGCCTGGCGTCATCGAGCTGTTCTCCGGCGAGCGCTGGAGCTATGCCGATGACGAGCAACGGACGTGGCGGGCGCTCACGGCGCCGGGAGCGTTGAGTCTTGTGGCGCTCTCGTCCGAGCGGACGGTTATCGGAATCGCGCAGGTTCTCAGTGATGGTGAGGTCCAGGCGTTCCTCGCGGTCCTTGTGGTCGCCCGCGAGCACCGCCGTGAGGGTGTCGCGCGGCGGTTGGTCGAGGAGGCGCGTGTCCGCACACGTGGTCTGCGGTTTGACGTGATCTCCTGCGCGGACCCGTTCTATGAGCAGCTCGGCTTCCGGCGGGTTTCAGGCTTCCGCTTGCCGGCGACGTAGGCTTGCGTGAGCGCGATGCCTAACGTGTTTGACCCGCAGTGGGATGAGCAGCAGGATCGTCCGCCGTTTTCGTGGAGGCGGGCGCGGCTGGGACGCCAGGCTGGCGGCAGTGCGTTGGGAGCGTCGTTGTACGAGTTGTCGCCGGGATCATCGAGCTTCCCGCTGCATGTTCATCACGCCAACGAGGAGATGCTGATTGTCCTTGCCGGTCGTCCCATCCTGCGCACGCTCTCCGGTGAGCGCGAACTGACCGTGGGGGAGCTTGTCGCGTGCCCGGTGGGCCGGCAAGGTGCGCACCGGATCGACAACCGCAGCGATGAGCCCGTGCGTCTGCTCGTGGTCAGCACGATGATCGCGCCCGAGGTCAATGAGTACCCGGACTCGGGCAAGGTGTGGGCTCGATCGTGGCCGCCGGGCGCACCGCAACCAGATGAGGCTGTCGATCTACTCGTGCGCGACGACCAAGAGCCAGCGGATTACTTCGACGGCGAGACCTGAACCAGTTAACGAAGGGCTGACCGCTCCCGCCGATCCATCGTTTATGGACCGGCCTTGGCGGCGTGTGCGAGTTGCAGAGCGAGTCCTCCGTCGTCGCTCGTGACGCGGATGTCGGTAAATCCGGCGTTTGTGAGCATGGCTTCCATCTGCCGGTCGGTGTGAACGTTCAGGGCGGGCCCCATCGGGGGATACAGCCACCAGTTGCGCAGCGATGCGGGTGGGAGTGGCCCGGAGAGGCTTGCGATCACGAGCCGTCCGCCGGGTGTCAAGACGCGATGCAGCTCGGTGAGCACCGCAGCCGGGTCGTAGATGAAGAAGAACATGTTGGCTGAGATGGCTGCGGTGAAGCTCTCTGTGGGCCACGGGATCGTCGCGGCGTCTCCGAGCTTAAGTTGCAGTCTGTCCTCGGCAATGGCCTGGCGGTTGCGCGCCATGCACAGCGCGAGCATGTCGGGGCTGTGATCCAGGCCCGCCGCTGAGTGTGCGCCCCCGGTGAGCACGCGCTCCACTAGCACTCCGGGGCCGCAGCCGATCTCCAGCACCCGCTCGCCGTCCTGTGGACCGAGCGCGTCGAGGATCGCCTTGAACGATAGCTCGTGTGCCTTGGGGCCGTCGCGGTAGGCCATGCGGCCGAGTACGCCGCCGGGCTGGCGGGCGAGCCCGTCCACGAGCCGCTGACCGAGGCTGGCGCTCAACGCTCAACACCTGCGTATGCGTACATGTACGCAAATATAGCTCGTCTCGGGTCTACGTGCTGGCGAGCAGCCCGTCGAGGATCGCTGCGACGCGCGCCCGGTAGCTCTTGCGTGCGCGGGCCTTGGGCCAGTAGTCAGTGAGCGCGGCGAGCGTGGGCAGCTCATCGGGATCGACACTCGACAGGAGGGCTAGTTGGCGTGGCCGGTGGTCGAGCTTCGCGGTCTGGTTTGCGGTCGCTTGGCTGATGACGAGTTCGCCAACCGTGAAGCGCCAGACCATCAAATATGCCTCGGCAGCTTGCTCAGGTGTCATGCCAGTAGCGACGAACGCCGCGACGATCTCCTCCATAAGCCACAACACCGACGGCGCCATCAGATCGCCCTTCACCAGCACCGGCACCACCCACGGGCTGCGATCCAAACCGTCGTAGAGGAACTTGAACAGAGCGAGCAGGCGGCGGCGAGGCTCGCGCGGGAGTCGCGGGCGCGGCAACTCGGCCGCCGCGCGGTCGAGCAGCAACACCAGCAGCTCATCACGATCGCGGACGTGGCGGTAGAGCGCCATCGTGGAACTGCCAAGCTCCCGTGCCACCCGGCGCATCGTCAACGCATCCACACCCTCGCGCCGCACCACCTCCTCAGCCGCCACGACCACCATCTCCCGCGACAAACGCGCAGGACGCCCAGCACGCCGCGAAGACGCGGAACCCTCGGTCATGGCAAGACCCGTGGCGACCAGCGATTCAAGTTCCGCCCTGGCTTGCGTGAAAATCCGGTTGGAGCACGTCGTAGCCGACGAACTGAAACAGGCGGACACCGCTCGTAAAGGGCAGCGGTGGGGCGAGCAGTCGGTTCGCTCCGACGCCGAACGGCGGCGAATCCTCGAACGCAAGCTCGCCGAAGCCGGCGCGCTCGAAGGTCTCACGGATGTACGGCGTCAGGTCGGGCGGATGGCGATGGCGCGTCCAGATCACCGTGGCCTCGGGCGCACAAAGCCGCGGAAGATGTCTGACGGTGTTGGCGATGTCATCCGCCGATATGTTGCCGAACACACCGCAAAGGAGAACCAAGTCCGCCGGGACGGCGCCCTCATACAAATCCGTCATCGAGGCATCGGCGACGACGACTTCAACTCCTCCAAGCCCCGCCTCCTTGGCGGCTCGGCGCGCGAGAAGCGCATTGTGCTCGTCAAGCTCGACCAAACGAGCTGTGACATCCGCGCGCCGCGGATGCCCGGCAAGGACGCCGATCAGGTCGTGTCCCTGTCCGGCACACACGCTGATTGCCCGCACGAAGCCGGGGGCGCTCCGGTCGAGCGCGGCGCGCACTTGCTCCTGCACGACCGCCAGACGCCGGCCCAGCGCTGAGGCGGGGTCGGTGTAGTCCTCGTGCCAAGTGCGCCAGTCCACAGCAGTATGCGAGCCTATCGTGGCCCGAAACACCGCGGGTGAGACGCCGTGGTGTCGGCGGAACGCCCGTGCGAAATGGGACGGCTGACTGTAGCCGATCAGCCGTGCCACGTCGCGCATCGGGATCGAGGGCTTGGACAGCAGCTCAGTGGCGGCGATCATCCGTCTGGCGAGAAGGTCCTCGCGGAAAGTGCCGCGGCCGAACTGCACGTAGGCACGCTGTAGCTGACGGGGGGAACTTGCGAGCGTCTTGGCGACAACCTCGACTGTCAGATGCTCGCGGTAGCGACGCTTGACCAGCAGGCGCGCGAGCAAGTACAGCCGACGACGCTCCGCGAGCGTGCCGGGACGCATACGTCTCGACGGCCGGCGTCAGAGCGTCATTATGCAGTCGAGGTTTTTGGCGACCTCTGAGGCGATGGACCGTCCGCCGCGCCGTTCGATGAGCCCGGCGCCGTCGAGGCGGTCCAGTGCGTCGGTGATGCGGAGCTTCTGCTTGTTCTTCTTGGCGCCGAACGCATCCCAAATGTCCTGTTCGGAGAGCGGCCCCTCGCCGTCGCTGCCCCGCACGAGCAGGCTTTCGAGGACGGCGCTGTCGTTGTGGTGCTCGTCCTCGGCGGCGGGGTCGGTGGACTGGGTGATTTCGTGGAAGTACACGGCGGCGTGCGAGGCGGTCGCCAGGTCGTTCCAGCGGTGGATAAGGCCCGCCACGCGCAGGCGCTTGAAGCTGGCGGGAACGTGGCCGGGGGTGCTGATGATGCGGGCGACCTCAGCTTCGGACCACGGCCGTTGCCGCTCGCTGTCGAGCATGAGCTGGAGGACGGCTTGGTCGAGTAGGGCGTGCGCGTCGGATTCGGCTGAGCTACGGTTATCGAGCATGGGAGCGGTATCTCCTGTGTCACGGTCTCGGGCGGGGTTGCCGCCCCGCGCCGAGGCCATAATGGTTAGAGCTGAATCTCAGCTATACAGCGCATTTATGGCGTTGTGGGCGCGGTACACGAAGCTGACACAAAGGCGTGAATGTCGTGCGACGGTTGGGCGTCATGCGGCTATTTTCGAGCTTGTCTGCGGGATGAGTGCTGGACCGTGGGCGTCGGGGGCGAGGCGGTAGCCGACGCCCCACGTAAGGCTCACCCAGCCATCGGCACCGGCCCGCGCGAGCGCGCGTCGCAGGCGCGAGGCGTGGGAGGCTACGGTCCTCGTCGTGCCGATTGAGTGAAAGCCCCACACTTCTTGCAGCAGCTCGTCCTTGGTGTAGACACGGGCAGGTTTGCGTGCAAGTTGTACGAGCAGCGCGTACTCCTGGCGTCGCAGACTGACGGGCGTCTCTGCGAACGTGACCCTGTGCGCTGTGGTGTCGATCCGAAGCGCTCCGTACTCGATCACGTCGGGAAGCTCCGCGAGGTCGCGGCGCACGAGTGCTCGTACTCGGGCGAGCAGCTCGGTGTAGGCGAAGGGCCGACGGAGTACGTCGTCGGCACCGGCCTCAAACGCGCGGAGCACGTCGCCCAGGTCGTCGTTTGGACTCATCCACAGCGCGCGCGACCCGGGGGCGAGCTCTGGGGAGAACGCGCCGGCACGCAGCGCCCGCAGCACGTCGAGGCCTGCGCCGCGGCGTGTTGCTCGTCCGAAGATGACGAGTTCGACCTCGCAGGCGTCGCACGCCGTGCGCAGCCTTGCGGGATCGCTGGCCCGGCGTACCTCGTAGCCGTCGAGGGCGAGCTCGTCGGCCAGCACCGCGTTTGCGCGCTCCTCGCCGTAGAGAAGCAGCACAGCCGGCGGCGGACTCTCGCTTGTGGGGAAGCATCGACCCATGACATCGAGCGAGTGCATGGGCGAGACGGCGAGCTGGGTGGACGTGTTCATGCGGGACTCCTTTCGGCGCACCGAAGGAACGCACACACGAGCACGACGGACTATCCGCAGGAGCTACGGTAGCCGTGGCATCGAAGGCGCAGTCTTCGGTGCTAAACAGGCCGGGCGGGTGCTCTAACACCCGTCCGGCCGCATAGGTTTTTTGGGCTTGTGGCGCGATCAGAGCAGAGCCCGCGGCGGAAACTTTGCAGCCGCCGAAGTTAGCGTGCGCTACCGGCTACGACGAGGCGCAGGCCGCCGTCATAGGTGGGCTGGGCGCGCAGATGCCCGTGGCGCGCGTCCCACGCTCCCGAAGCGAGGTCGGCTGAGAGCGCCGCGAGGGCGCGCTGCTCGACGCCCTCGGGCAGACGCGGCCAGACGGACTGAGCGGCCCGCAGGGCGGGGTCCAGGTATGCCTCTGGCCGGGCGTAGTGCGCCTCGAAGAATCCGTCCTCGCAGTCGGCCGGGATCGGGACGGGCTCGACACGAGCATCACCGAGGATGTCGGCTACGGCGTCGATCGTGGGGAACCGCTCGCGGTCGTCGGCGAGCGCCTCGGGGAGATAGTCGCTAATCATCCAGAAGCTGGCGAGCACGTCAATGTCGAAGGTGAGCACGACGACTGGGCCGCGGGCGACACGCCGCAGTTCGCGCAGGCCCGCGGTGGGGTCGCGCCAGTGGTGCAGTGTGATGATCGCCATTGTCGCGTCGAAGGCGTCCTCGTCCAGCGGCAGCGCCTCGGCGCTGGCGGTGATCACCGGCGCAAGATGGGCCGGGCGTTGGGCGCGCATCCCGGCCGAGGGCTCGACCGCGAGCACGTAACGATCCTCGGGCTCGTATGAGCCGTTGCCGGCGCCAACGTTGAGAACGGTGCGCGCGTCGCCCAGCGCCGCGTGGATACGGGCAGCGATCCGCGGGTCGGCTTGCCGGTGGCGCGGGTACTCCGGGGCGTGCCGGTCGTAGTCGATGCTTGCATCACGCACGGACCGCACTCTATGGCGCAGCGGGAATCTTGATCCGTGAGCCGCCCGTGTCCGCGGGGGAGGTCCGGCGTTGGTGCCTTCTGGTCAGTGAAGTCAGGTTCGGTCGTAGTCGTCGGAGACGCGCACGATGTCGATCTCGTCTGATGGTGAGGCGGCGTCGGTGTGCTGCCATATCTCGGCGACGACTCCCCACGTCTGGAGTCCGATGAGGCGGTGGCGCTCGCCTAGCTTCAGGCGCAGAACCTCGCCCGCACCGTAGCTGCGCATCGGCGTCTCCTCGTCGCCGAGAGATCGGCTGACGCCGACAGGCCCCTCGATGATCCGCCATATCTCGCTGCGCTTGAGGTGGTACTGCCATGACAGACGCCGGCCGGGAGCGACAAGCAGAATCTTCGGGCTCAGCGGTGCGCCGGTGTTCTCCAACCCCGCATTTGGGAAGTAGACCCGGATGAACTCTCGGACCTCAGTCTGGGAGATCATTAGGAACCCGCCCCACGGACGGGCGAAATCCTCATCGACCACGGTGAGTCCCGTGGACGCCAAAGATGCTCTCACCCCCGACACGACCGCGTCCATCTGCGACGGCCGGGCTCGGCTACGCTCTGCGGCGGATCGTAGCCGTGGCGGTCGCCGTTGCCACCACGTTTCTGTGCTCGTCGCTGAGCTCGCCGGCCAGGAACGCCACCTGAGTGCCGCGGCGCACCACGCGTCCGCGGCCGATCAGCCGTCCCGGCCGAGCGGGGGAGAGGAACTGCACGTGCAGGTCGGTCGTCGGCGCCCATTCGCCGTCCGACAGCGTTGCCACCAGCGCTGGACCGAGCGTGTCGTCAAGCATCGCCGCCAGCAGACCGCCCTGTATCACCCCCGCGGGGTTCAAGAACTGCTCGCTCGCCGTGAACGCCACCTCGATCGTGCCTGCCTGCGGGTCCACGCTCACGAGCTCGAAGCCCAGCAGCTTCGCTGCTGGCGGGGGAGGGACACGACCTTCCATCACGTCCCAGAAAGGACCGCTGCGGGATGAGCTGTCGGCGGGTGCGTTTGCGTGGCGGCTCATGGCGGCACACGCTACACGCCAACAAACAGTTGGAGCGTAGAGAAAGCGCGAGCGTGCTTGCGTCGCTGTCGCAGTCAGTGCTCAGTGTGCCGCACGAACCGCGTCTGGTCGGGCTGTCTCGTATAGCCGGCGGCTTGCCAGAAGCTGGTCGCAGTCGCGTCGCTGCCCGCGACGATCGCGGTGAGCCTGATCGCGCCGCACGCCTGTAGCCGGCGCTCGCCCTCGTGCAGCAGCGTCGTGGCGATCCCCTCGCGTCGCCGGCCGGGATCGACCGCGAGCCGGTAGAAGCTCGCGCGCCACCCGTCCCACACCGCGATCAGTGACCCGACCAGCGCGCCGCTGGCGTCTGCGACCAGCAGCGCATCAGAGTCGAAGGCGAGCAGCGCTTGCAGGCCGGGCTTGGAGTCGGTGACGCTCGGTGGGCTGCCTGCGGCCTCCCAGAGCAGCAGCACCTGCTCGAGGTCCTGCTGCGCCGCGCTACGGATCGTCAGCTCCGACACGATCGAGACGAATACCAGCGACCGCGGACGCCACGCCGCTACGATCCGGGCCAGCCGGGGCGTGACCACGAGCGCAGAAGCGACCCCAACTCCGCTAGCTTTGGGCATGTTGCTCTTGGTACATTTGGCCGATGCCGAGGGGCGACTACACGAACACTGAGGCTAGGGCCGTGGAGATCGTGTGCGAGGCTGAGCGCGCGCAGGGCTTCCAGCCGAGCGACTTGCTGAGCCAGCGCGCCCAGCACGACGAAGGCTGCGACGTGCTCAGCGTGCCCGCGAACGGCGGGCCAGCACACCGCATTGAGGTCAAGGGTTGGGGAGAGCCGCTGCGCAAGTCTGATGGCTCGTTTACGTACCCTGCGGACGTGAATCAGGAGCAGCTAGAACGTGCGCGCACCGACCCGCTGTGGAGGTTGGAGATCGTCGCCAACATCGCCGCCGAGCGCTCTGGAACCGGGAACGCTGAACGACTCACGCTGAGTGGCGCTGAGGTCACCGAGCGCGCGGTCGGATGGCGCTACCGCGTCCCGCTTGACGGCTTGGTTGACCGGGTTGTTGAGGTGGCTTCCAAGGAGCCTGCGCCTGATGTTGCCCAACCGTAGCGACTACAAAAACAAGAAAGACTACAAATGGGCGAGGAAACAGGCCCAACGAGAAGAGATTGCTACCGGCACGGGTATAGCGTCGGCTCGGGGTTGGGCCTCGTTCTTGACGTTCTTCGCTCTCGGCCTCGGGTTCAAGGAACTGGGCTTTGAGGTGTATGGGACGATCATCGCGCTGGGCGCGGCCATCGTCGTGTTTCGCCTGGTCCCGCCTGCGCCGATCATCCAAGAACAGATAGCCGCCAAGAAACGTGAGGAGCAGGCGCGCGGGCCGAAGTGGAAGAAGGGCACGAAGGTCACGACGGCATCAGGCAAGAAAGGCGTCGTCCAGATGCCGGTCGGCAACCGGCCCGGCTACTTCCACGTCAAGTTTGACGACGGCACAATGAGCCAGATCAAGCAGGTGAGCAAACAGCAGCTCAACGAGGAAAATCAGGCTGTTGCGGCAACACCGCCACAAGCGACGCCCCCACCGCAAGGTATCCCCACTTCTGTCACTGCTGAGCTACAACGGCTGAGTGACTTGCATCAGGCCGGATCGCTCAGCGCCGATGAGTTTGAGACGGCGAAGGCTAAGGTGCTCGCCAACTGACTCTCTCGGCAGTCTCCGTGCCTGCGCGGTAAGCAAGCGCAGCGCCGAGCAGCCCTTGGCGGTGGTCCCGCTACCATTTGACGCATGACGGCGAAGGAGAAGCTACGCGCACAAGTCGAAGACCTGACCGAGCAGGAAGCTGAGGCGACCCTTGAGTTCATCGCTGCGCGCGGCCAGAGCTTCGGAGACTGGCTGGACTCGCGTCCCGAGGATGACGAGCCGCTGAGCCCCGAGGAGCACGCAGCGCTCGCCGCAAGCGACGCGGATATCGCCGCCGGTCGTACCGTCTCCTACGCGCAGGTGAAGCAAGGCCTCGGAGCCGAGTGAGCGGCGGGCGAGCGCTGCGCTTCACGCGCGCCGCCGAGAAGGAGTTGCGGCGCCTCGACCCACCGATCCGCGCGCGGGTCTTGGGAGCGCTGGATCGTCTCAGCGCCGACGATCGCTCGCTCGATGTCCGGCGGCTCACCGGCAGCGAGCACTTCCGGCTGCGGGTCGGCGACTGGCGAGTGATCTTCGACTACGATCGCGCCACACAGACCGTACTCGTCCGGCACGTCCTCCCGCGGGGCAGGGCATACGAGCGATAGCGGGGGTGGATCGCTATACGCACGTTCAGGATGGCATACACCCGGCCTCGACGGCTCGAAGCTCGGCATGAGCGTGGTCTGGAGGGCTGCAAACGGGATGCAGAAACCCCAAATCCCCTGTATTCAAGCCAACTCTAACCGTTCGCCCCGATTGCCTTAGAGAACCGCGAATATCCGCGAATGCGGGCGAAAAACCGTGAAAACGCTGGGGCTGGCGGCGGCGGATTCGCGGGGGATTCGGGGATGTTCGTGGGGATTGGGACCGCAGAGGGATCGCATTCGCGAGCGAAAGGGACCGCAAAAGGGCCGCAAGGTCGGGCGAGTCTGTCCGAAAGCGATTCCATGCTGTTGGTCATGTCCAAAAAGACAAGCAGCAAAAGAACCCACCAACGACCTGAACCGGTAGGACAGTCTCGTGGCGAGTCCTACGCGCCGATCGGCGACCTGGCGAGCGGCAGAAGCTGCCGGCGGGCCGACGACGCGATTGCACGCTGCTATGAGCCGATGAAGGGCGAAGTGATCCGCTCGTTGCGAAGCAAGCTGTTCGGTTATGGGCTGCGCTTCGACGCTGTGGACTTGGAGGAGTTCTACAACGCCGCGTGGATGGCTCTGTATACGGC
Source organism: uncultured Solirubrobacterales bacterium (assembly GCA_963749285.1). GTDB lineage: Bacteria > Actinomycetota > Thermoleophilia > Solirubrobacterales > Solirubrobacteraceae > Palsa-744. Next base: position 1,356,020 of record CAVVMD010000003.1, read on the forward strand.
TCTGAGCAGCGGTGAGGTGGTCGAGGCGCCGGGCGGATTCTTGGTAGTTGTGGCCTTTTGCAGGGCGATCGATGAGGCTCGTCGTGCGAGGCCTCATTTGTACATCAATTGGGCGGATGTAGCTCGGCTTGGCGTGGATGAGGATCTCGCCGGGGAGATGGACGACCGCGCCTTGATTCAGTCGTACGTTGAGGCGCTGAACGAGGTGCTCACTGGCCGCGAGCGCGAAGCGCTAATCCTATGCATGTTTTGCGGCTACACCAGGCCGCGCGCAGCCAGTTTGATGGATGAGCCTCCGAAGCGGATGGAGAGGATCATGGATGATGCACAGGTCAAGCTCCGTTCCCATGTTGAGGCGATCAAAGATGGCAGATGGTGCTCGATGTATGAGTCGCGCCTGCGCGCGATGGCGGCGGGACTCCTCGATGAGGAAGGCGAGCGTTACAGAACTGCGGTCCGACATCTTCGTGTCTGTCCGGTGTGCAGAGCCGAGCTGCGTCGGTTGCGTCAGCGCGCGGCGTAAGTGGCCCGAGGCTCATACACGGATCGAGGCGCTTCGCACGAGGTAGGCTTGGGTCAGCATCGCCGGGGTGCTGATGGCGGTGATCCAAAAGGCGAACCAGCCTCCGGCGTGCTCCCCTCCGAGCAGTGAGCCGCCGAGACCGATGCCGGCCAAACCCACGATCGCGCACCAAGCGCCTACTGTGTGCAGACTAGGAAGCAGGCCGGTCTGACGCTCCAGGCGGCGGTCGCTTGCGAATGCGACGTAACCGCTGGAGAGCATGCCTGACACGACTGCGTAGAGCATGGTGGCGGTTTTCGTGCGTCCGGGCTGGATGAACGCGAGCGCGTGGTGTGCGAGGAAGGCAAGGGAGATCGCGAAGACGATGATCGAGAGGAATGTGATTGGGTGCAGTGGCACGAGTTCATCGGCACGGGGTGCGTTCTCGCGCGAGTGCCAAGCGTGAAGCAGCCATGCGCAGGCGAGTAGTAGCGCCGGGATGGCGAGATACCACTCCTCATATCCTGCCGTCAGCAGGGCAACGGCCCCCAGGCTGGCGGGCAGGGCCTGTCGTGCGTAGTGCGCGCCGTCGTCCTTGCGCGCTCGTGGCTTGGCTCCTCGGTTTACCAGTGAGCGATCCTCGCGCTCGGCCAGCTTCTTGAAGCCGTCGGGAGGCATTGCCGTCAGGCACAGGACCAGGGCGCCGATGATGAAGGTTCCATAGATCGAGGCTCCAAAGAGGGCGATGACGCTCCTGCTGAGCGTGTGGCTCGGCTGGGTGGCTGGTGACTCGCATGCTCCAAGCACCGCGCAAGCGGTAGTTAGTACTGCTTTGTTAGGTTTACTCGTGTTGTGGGTGGCGTTGTAGGGGGAGCTGGTGGAGGTTGACTGGTTGCTGGCAGGTTTGGCAGCGGCCGGTCCAGCACTGAAAGACGGGCTGCAGGGTGAGCGCTGCTTGGGGTAGTGTCAGGCCGGCCGCTGGTGAAAAGGGTGAAGCCGCTCTAGGGTGAGGAATCCGTGTGCGGCGGTGACGAGCGCGGTGTGGTGGTACCAGCCGAGGTATGAGCGGCCCTCGTAGTGGTCGAGGCCGAGTTCACCCTTGAGCTGCTTGTAGTCCAGCTCAATCTTCCAGCGCAGCCGGGCCAGGCGAGCGAGCTGCTCGGGCTCGGTATCGGCAGGGAGGTTTGAGAGCCAGTAGTCGGTTGGCTTCTCTCCTCCCTCGGGCCACTCGCAGATCAGCCACTCCTCGCGCGGCTGGGTGGCAAAGCCCCACTGCCAGCGGTGCGCGGCGCGTACCCGCACGAACGCGAAGCGGGAGGTCATCGGCTCGCTGTCGGGCCCGTCACGGAAGGCGACGGTCTGCCACTGCTCGGGGTGAAGGCCGGCGATCAGCTCTCCGATCGCTACCGGCTTGCTCTCTGGGCGTAGCCGGCCGCGGGGGCGACCGGTCGCTCCGTTGCGCTCGGGGACCACGAAGGCGGCTCCGGGAGGGAACACGGTCGTCTCTGCAGAGACCGAGAGCACGTACTCCAGTTCGGTGTCGTGCAGGCGCTCGCGCAGTTCGGTGTTTTCGCCGTAGGCAGCGTCGCCGAGCACTGGCGCCGCGGGTACCTCCCAGCCCGTGGCGCGCTCGATCAACTCCACGCCAAGCTCGGGCTTGGTCTTGAAGAGAACCTCCTCAGGGATCTTCGCCGTGCACCGACGATCCTCGTCCTGACACCACTCCTCGGGCAGATACAACGCCCAGCCCAAGGGCACCGTCCCCTTCTTGCCCACCGCGTGCACCGAGACACCGATCTGGCAGTTACCGACCTTGCCCAGCGTGCCCGAATACTGGCGCTTGACCCCCGGCGAGCGCTTTCCCTGCTTGGGAAACCCGGTGTCATCGAGCACCCACGCCTCCACACCGATCTCACCAGCGACCCGCTCGGCCACCGCCTTGACCACAAGCGCCGGATCCCACGGGCTGTCGGTGAGGAACTGCTGCATCGACTGGTAGTCCGCCTCCCCACCCAGACGCTCGACCATCGGCTCAAGCGACTTACGCTTGCCGCCCTCGACCAGCCCACGCAGATACAGACCACCGTTCATCCTCTGCGCTGGCCGGTTCATCGCTTCCGCAAGCACCTCACGGCCAAACCGCTCAAGCCGCTCCTTCACCACCACCGCAGAATCCACCCTCGCTGCCTCGATCACCGCCATCATCATCCTCCTCGCCTCGAAAGAACCGACACGAGAAGGAGTTCGCAGCCAACACGAAGAACCCTACAAGAAACCTAACAAAGCAGTATTAGGAACCCACCTACTACGAACCAGCGGAACACCATTCTGCGCTCGCGCTCCTCGCGCGGCTTCATCAGTCCGGCGAAGCGCATCTCCAGCATGAGCGCAAGGGTTAGCCCGAAGACGATCACGGCGATCTGCGCAAAGAACTGTTGATTGGCAAGAGAGGCACGGATCGGTATCCAGGAGGGGGGATGGCCGCCTGCGTAGGCGAGTGCTCCCGAGCCCGGAACGAATATGCCGAGCCCGAGACTGAGCGTGAACTGCATAGTCCTTTCGCCGATCGGCAGTCTGTGGCCGCGCATGCCAGCCTGGGTGTGTGCGTCCTCCGTGTGTGGAGCGGCCAGCGAGTCGTGACTCATTGCCTCAATGCTGACCTCGGGATCGGACGGTGAGTGCCTGGCGTTGGCCTGAACTGCTTGCACATGACGAATGCGGCGATGTTGGTGCCGGATCACGAGAAATGGCGCGAATCCACAGCTGAAACGAACGCACACGTCCGGCTATCCTTGTATATACTGACTGCATGAAGGTCGTGAAGGTCCGTCGCGTCGGCAACAGCAACGTCATCTCGATCCCACGGGAGTTCGAGGCGCGTGGCTATGCCCCAGGTTCCTCCGTGCTCGTCGAGGAGCTTCCGGGCGGCGATCTGCGGATCATGTCCACCGAGAAGGTCAGCGAGCGCATCGGGGACATCGGAGGACGTCTGGTGGCAGAGCATGGCGAGGCGCTTGAGATCCTCGCCAACCACGACCCCGACGCCCCCTAGCGATAGGGCAGCGTCATGGTTGAGGGTCAGTCCGGCGAGTTCGAGCCGGTCTATCTCACGCTGGCAGACGTCCTCGAGCTGCACGCGCTAATCATCGGAGCGACTGCCGCCGAGGCGGCTGACCAGCTGCGCAACCGCGCCGGCTTGGAGAGCGCAATCGCACGGCCGGAAACGTATGCCCACTACCAGGACGCGGATCTGGCACTCCAGGCCGCCGTCCTGGCGCACGGGATCGCGGAGGGCCAGCAGTTTATAGACGGCAACAAGCGCACGGCGCTGATCGCGATGCTCGTCTTCCTGGAGATCAACGGCTGGCGCATCGAAGCCTCGGACCCCGAACTAGCCGACTGGATTCTCAGCTTCAGCTCGGACGCGACACCAGAGGCAGTTGCCAAACTCGTGGCTTCGGCGATGCGCAGCATCGGATAGCTGCGGCTGCTTGCGCTGTGGTTGGAAGCGGTCTTCAGGGGCCGCAGAGGACCGCAGCTGGCTGTGCTAGTCCCGCTGGAGCCCGCTGGCCGCGGGACGATCCGTGATTCGAGACCGCAAACAGACCGCAGACCCTCAAAAAACCGCATAACCAAGCCAACCTGAACCGTTCGCCCCGATTGAATTGCTGTTAGCAGCCGGAGGCGTCACCGGGCCGCTCAAGTTGTCCAATCCCTTGGCTGGGAGAGGGATTCGTGAGCGTTTGCGTCAGCATCAGCGGGGATGACTGAATATGCGCTCTGGCAGTGGACCGCACACAGACCGCACACGGAGGCTGGGTGTGACCGCACACGGCAAGATCGTTGCAGCCTCCGCGCGGCCCGCGTGGCCGCCACCCGCGTTTGCAAAAAAGGCCAGCTGGAGAGCGGCCATGGTGCTGGCCGCTCTCCAGTCGGGCGATGTGCTGTTCAAGGGCGATCACGGGCATCTCGATCGGTTGGATGTCGGCGAAGTCCAGGAGACTCGGGATCGGCAGGCGTTCGAACGGGGCGGTTGGCTGCTCGTTGAGCGCCACGTCGACGGGGAACTGCTCGAAGCGTCGCCCGGCGACTTCGGCGGTCACGCTGTAGCGGACGGCTCGGAATGCTTCTGCTTGGTCGAGTGCAGCTGTGCGTGCTACGTCGAAGCTGAAGTGGTCGTTGAGGTCGATCCCCTGTGCGGCGATGAGGCTTGTGGTCGCGGTCTGCTCGTTGTCGGCTCCCGCGAGGTCGATGTCCTTGGTCATGCGTGTCCGCACGCCGAGCCGCAGCTCGAGTGCGAATGCTCCCTTGAGCACCCAGCTTCCTGGCTCTGCGACGGCGAGCCTGGCGAGAAAGCGCTCGAAGGCGACGCGCTTGCGTAGCCGCATCACGGGCAGGCCGGTCGTGGTCGCTTCGTTGCGTATGCGCTGGTCAAGCGCGGCCCGGAAGGCCTCGGCGGTGTCGTACTTCACGCGGCGGTGGCTTCCTGGGTCGTTTGCTTCACGAGCGCGGCGACGTGTCCGCCGTTTCGCTCGGCGTGCTCGGCGAGCTGGTCCGGCGTCGTGCGGCCTTCCTGGAGGGCCTGGCGGACGGCCATCTGGATCTGCTCTGGCGCGGTGCCCGAGCGTGCCGCGTCGATGATCGTCCTCGCCGGGGTTGTGACGCGGATGCCGTGGCGGGTCGTGATGTCGCCGTCTGGTATGGACGCGGTAACGGTGTGCAGGGTCACGCCGCTGGGCGCCCGGACTCCCCGGTGCTCGCGGGAAACGAGAAGATGCACTGTGTTTGGCAGGACGTCAGATAGCCCATGCAGCACGAGCGCGCTCTCGTGCGAGACGAGCGTCCTCTCCCTCCCGACTGTGAGCCACGCGGCGCGTATCTCCTCGTGCTCCCCCGATGGGTAGTCGCTGAGGCGATAGAGGCCCTGTCGCATCCTCTGGAAGCGGCCTGATCGGGCGTGGTGGGCGAGAAGCTGTGCGCTGACGCCCCGCTCTTGGGCCTGTCGTGTCGTGAAAAGACCATCCTGGGAATAGGCGAGGCGGTGGAGTGCTGGGAGATCGGGCCTTTGTTCTACGTCAGACATTTCTACAGTATTCTTTTAGTGTATGCTGACAAGCAAGTGGTAGTGCTGATCGCGTCTTGGCGCTCAGCTTGACGGAATCCCAATCAAAAAGTGCCCCGGCGCAGCTCTAACTGCCCGAGGCGTGGCAAGGAAAGGAAGGACCTTCCCATGCAGGATGAGATTAGCCGGATGCCCGCCGATGACGGTGGGTGTCGCGTAAACCGGGGTCTGTCCGGGGTCGTTTGGAGACTTCGGGGTATGGCTATGAACTTCTTGGCGTGTGATCGTGAGCAGGCGTTTTTGATGCCGCCGGACCCGCGGGATTGGCTGCCGGAGGGTCATCTCGCGTGGTTTGTGTTGGCGTCGGTGGAGGAGATGGATTTGGCGGCGTTCTATGGCTCTTACCGGCAGGATGGGTGGGGTCGCGCGGCGTTTGAGCCTTCGATGATGGTGGCACTGCTTTTGTATGCGTATGCGCGGGGTGAGCGGTCATCGCGCGGGATCGAGCGTCGGTGTGTGGAGGATGTCGCCTACCGGGTGATCGCTGCCCAGCAGACGCCTGATCACGCGACGATCGCGCGGTTTCGTGTGCGTCACGAGGCGGCGTTGGCGGGGTTGTTCAGCGAGGTGCTTGGTCTCTGTCGGGAGTCGGGGTTGGTGAAGGTTGGGGTGATCGCGATCGACGGGACGAAGGTGCACGCGAACGCCTCGCACCACTCAAACGTTGATTACGAGCAGCTCGCCCGCGAGATCCTGAAGGAGGCGGGCGAGGTCGACGCTGCCGAGGATGAGCTCTATGGCGATGCGCGTGGTGATGAGCTGCCCGAGCATCTGCAGACGCGTGAGGGACGACGCGCGGCGCTGCGTGCGGCGAAAGAGAAGCTCGCGCGCGAGCGTACAGAGCGAGCAGACTTGAAAGAGGCGGCGGCCAAGGCGCAGGGTGTGGAGCTCGTGCTCGACCCCGAGGCGATCGTCGCGCGGGTGCAAGGGCGTCGGGGGTGGGTGCGCGAGGCACGCCACCAGCTTGAGGAGCACCGCCGTCTGGCCGCAGATCCGATCCCGCGCTCGCGCACGCAGCGGCTGCTTGAGTGCGAGCGTCGCCTGCAGGAGAACCTGCGGGTCGAGCGGCAGGCCAACGACGCCTACGAGCATCATCGTGCGACAGGTGTGATCAGGGATGGCCGGCGGTTCGGGGCGCGCCCGAACCCGTACGGAGGGTGTCCGTTTTTCTGTGTAGGCGGGGTTGGTGTGGTTAGTTGGGGTAGCGGTCTCCGAAGTGGATCTTGAATGCGGCGCTTGCGCTTGTCCAGTTGTAGGTTTGGTGCCACTTCTTCTCGGCGTTGATGATGGCGAGGTAGAGCAGCTTGCGGGCTGCGTCGTCGGTCGGGAATTGTCCTCTGGTCTTGATCGTTTTCCGGATCTGGCGATTCAGTGCCTCGATCGTGTTGGTCGTGTAGACCACCCTTCGTAGGTCTGGGGGGAACGCGAGGAAAGGGCTGACGAGCTCCCAGTTCGATCTCCAGCTTTGGGAGATCATCGGGAACTTGGGATCCCACTGTTTCGCGAACTGCTCGAGCTCTGTCAGGGCGGCCTCGGCGCTAGCGGCGGTGTAGATCGCCCTCAGGTCTGCCGCGACCTTCTTCTTGTCGCGGTAGGCCACGAACCGCAGGCTGTGCCGGATCAGGTGCACGACACAGGTCTGGATGACGGCCTGTGGCCAGACGGTCTCGATCGCCTCGGGGAACCCCTTCAGCCCGTCGACGCAGCACACCAGGACGTCCTGGACGCCGCGCTGCTTGAGTTCGGTCAGGATCGAGAGCCAGAACTTCGCGCCCTCGGTCTGCTCGATCCAGATCCCGAGGACCTCGCGTTCGCCGTCGCTGTTGACGCCGATCGCGAGGTAGGCGTGCTTGTTGCGGACAACGCCGTGGTCGCGGATCTTCACGACCAGCGCGTCGAGAAACACAATCGGGTAGACCTGCTCTAGCGGCCGGGCCTGCCACGCCTTGACGTCGTCAAGGACGGCGTCGGTGACGCGACTGATGAGATCGTGGCCGACCTGCACGCCGTAGATCTCCTGCAGGTGGGCCTGGATGTCACGCACGCTCAGGCCGCGGGCGTAGAGCGCGACGATCTTCTCGTCGAACCCGTCGAAACGCCGCTGCCCCTTCTTCACGATCTGCGGCGTAAACGTCCCGTCCCGATCACGCGGCCCGTCCAGAAGGACCGAGCCATGATCGGTGTGCAACGTCTTCGGAGTACTGCCATTGCGGCTATTCCCACCCGGCGCTGGCCGGGGTGCCGAGCCACGCGGATAGCCGAGATGCTCGTCCAACTCGGCGCTCATCGCCCGCTCGACGAGTCGCTTCGTCAACTGCGCGAGCAGTCCCCCGGGGCCAGTCAGCTCCTCAGGCGTCTTAGCACCGGCGAGCAGCTCGTCGACCAGCTCATCCGACAGCAGCTCCCCAGGAAGGGACGAAACAGCCGGCACAACATCTTTCATGGGCACATCGGTAGGCATGATGCTCCTCTCTGACAGGCAAGGAGGGCTGGCCCCGCGGGGCCAGCCCTCCCAACCCGAAGGTCAGGACATGCCTACACAGACCATCGGACACCCCCCCCGTACGTGGCGCCAGAGGATCCGCCGGGGAAGATTAACGTGACCGACCTGGACTCCCGCAACGTTAAGACGCCGCGCAGCTACACGCAGGGTTACAACGCGCAGGCCGCAGTGAACGAGCACCAGATCGTGTTGGCGGCCGAGGTCACGCTCAGCTCACCAGACTTCGGGCACTTGGAGCCAATGGTCAGCGCCACCCGGCGCGAGCTAGCGCAGATCGGTGTGAGCGACACGCCCGGGGTCGCAGTCGCCGACAGCGGCTACTGGCATGAGGAACAGATCGACCAGGTCGTTAGCAACGGTACCCAGGTGCTGATCCCGCCCGATGCCGGCAAGCGCAACACACCCCGCCGCGGCTGGGACGGCGGACGCTACGCCTTCATGCGGACCGTTCTCGCCAGTGACCTCGGTCGCGGGCTTTACCGAAAACGCAAGGCGATGGTCGAGCCCGTGTTCGCTCAAACCAAGCACAACCGGCGGATCAACCAGTTCCAGCGGCGAGGCAGATCCGCCGCACACTCAGAATGGCGGCTGATTACCGCAACCCACAACCTGCTCAAGCTCCACAAACACCACCTGGCCACCCAGGCAGCCTGAAACGACCCCTGGGCCGCACCAACACCAGACCAGGCACGCAGACCCCGATCCCTACGAACGCCACCGCGATCGCCGCTGAGGCACACCCATCGCCCGCAGCAACTTTACGCAACACCCACGACGACGACCGAGCGCTCTCTGCTCGGCGGGTCGACCGATCTGCCTGACGCGATGGAGAAGCGGCGGTCTCGGGTGGCTGGCTCGTGTATGGCCAACGCGGAGCGGCATGGCGCGTAGGCTCGTCGCTAAACGTACAAGTCGACTGACGTTGCTAGTACGTTTAGCGGGGTGAGTAGTAGCTTTCGTGATCTTGCGCGCCACTTCGGGGCGTTGCCCCCAAGCACCGTCGCGTCGCTGACGAGCATCGCGGAGGCCCGCGGCAGAGCGGAAGTCTTCCGCCACCAGAGCCCGGCGGGCCTTGAGACGTTGCGCCGGGTCGCGTTGATCCAGAGCACGGAGGCGTCCAACGCGATCGAGAACATCCATGCGCCTCGCGCCCGAATCGAGGCGCTTGTCGCCGAGAAGACGACGCCGGAGAATCGCTCCGAGCAGGAGATCGTGGGCTACCGTGACGTGCTCGCGCTGATCCACGCCAACCGGGCTGATATCCCGTTCCAGCCGCGGTACGTCGAGCAGCTTCACGGCACGCTGCATCGGTATGTCGGCGACCGCGACGCTGGGCACTGGAAGAAGCTTGACAACGAGGTCGAGGAAGAACGACCCGACGGCACCGAAGTCGTGCGCTTCAAGCCGGTCTCGGCCGGGCTGACCCCGCAGGCCATGCAGGATCTCCACACGGAGTTCCAGCGTGCGTTGGACGCCGGGACCTACGCGCCGCTGCTGCTGTGCGTGGCCTACGTGCTGGACTTCACCGTGATCCACCCGTTCCGCGACGGTAACGGTCGCATGTCGCGGCTGATCACGCTTTGGCTGCTCTACATCATCGGACATGACGTCGGGCGATACATCAGCCTCGAGAAGCTGATCGATACGAGCAGGGAGACCTACTACGAAGCGCTGCGCCGGTCGACCGAGGGATGGCACGAGGCCGAACACGATCTTGCGCCGTGGACCGAGTACTTCCTCGGGATACTTCTTGCCGCCTACAAGGACTTCGAGAACCGTGCGGGAGCACTCGGTGGTCGGGGCTCGAAGCGGGCGCTGATCGTGACCTTCATTGACTCGCTGCTGAGCGACGAGTTCACGGTCGCAGCGATCCGCGAGCACGCGCCCGGTGTCAGCGACGGCTGGATCAGCCAGGTTCTCGGCGAACTGAAGCGAGAAGGCATCGTGGAATCCCTCGGGACCGGCCGCAGCGCCCGCTGGAAGCGGCTACGCCGGCAGACATGACCGCTAAACACCTCACCTTCCCCGCTAAACATACTAGTCAAGGCCGGCTACTAGGCCGTTTGGCTGAGTTCTGGCCTGTCCCCGGGCGATGCAATGAGCATCGCTGGGGCAGCAAACGGAATACAGAAGCCCGAATCCCCTGTATTCAAGCCAACTCTAACCGTTCGCCCCGATAATTTAGACTTCGTGGAGAGCCCTCAACCCTCGCGGTTTGCGAGGGTTTTTCTGGTTACTGTGGGCTGGGGTGTTTGATCATGCTCTTCTATTGGGCTGGCGTGCCTTTTTGCCTTCCGAGTTTCTTCGTGCTGAGTCCGGTTTCGCGGCATCGTCTGCACTCTGCAGCCTCGATCCGCTGTGGGGTGCGGCGCTGGCCGGCGAGCGCGGTTACGACTCGGCTCCATACCGCCCACAGTTTGCGGTCGCCGCCTGGTAGGCGCTGAAGTGTGGGTGCTCGCTCCCACAGCACTGCGCACTCGCCGCCTTGGTGGGCCGCTTGGTAGCGGATGCCTTCGAGATCGCTGTGTTGCTCGTAGATGCGTCGTCCCCATCGTTGGGTTCGTCTGCGTGGCTCATCGCCCCATTGCAGGGTGCCCGTCGCTCCGATCGCGAGTGCGCCCTCACCGGAGAGATCGAGCAGCGCCACTGGCGCTGGCGGGCATACCCAGGCGGCGCGCGTGTGCGGGCAGATCGACACCTCGGGCCACTGCCCTGGATAGGACTCGGCAAGCGCGGTGGCGAGGTCGGCGGCGAGATATCGCACGCCGCGTCCGTGCGGGTCCTGGCGCGGGCGCTGATGAGCGTCGCGCACGTGCGGGTCAAAGCGCGCCAGGGGACCGAATGTGCGTGACGCTATGCCGTCGTGTCCGGGCTGCTCGTGATAGACGCGCACCATCGGCTTCAATGCTGTCCACGACCACGTCGGGGGGTCCGCTGGCAGTGTGGCCGGCGGATCGCCGAGCTTGGCTACCACGCGACCGGCGTGAGCGCTTCGGCGGCCTCGAGCACTCGTGTGACGCCGCCGCGGCGGGCCAAGACCTGCGCTGGCGTGGCGCCGTCGAGGTCCGGCGAGGGCGAGGTGGCCCACACCGTCAGCGACAGCGCGCCGCCGGGGTAGGCGGCGATCAGCTGCTTCAGTCCGGGCAGCTCCCGATCTTCGTAAAACTGCCAGGCAGGCAGGCGATTGACGCGTCCACGCCGCAGCGCGACCAAGCCATCGGAAGTGATGCGCTTGGACACCGCCTGCGGTGTAACGCCAAGTCTCTGCGCCGCCTGCTCGCGCGTCAGAGCAGTGGAGAGCGCTTCGCGCATCGCGTCCTGGAGCGCTGGATAGGTGACATGCCGAGCCTGCGCGAGCTCCTCGTCGGTAGGCGCTCGTCCCCACAGAGCCTCGTCGAGGCTGTCGGTCTCACCCGCAGCGGCGGTCCGCGACAGAGCGGCGTCAAACGCTCCGATCAGCGCCGGCGGCGCGTCCTGCCCGGCGAGCTCGACGGCGAGCTTCCTGGGCGACAGCGGACGCTCACCCAAGCGCTTGATGAGCTCGTCCGCCAAGCGCTCAGCCTCTGGGGTAACTGTCGATGACATGACCACACAGTAGCACGGTTGCGCAACCTATGCAACCTATGCAACTTATGCAAACACCGATGGGCCTGCGGCTCGAACCGCCTACGTTCGGGTTTCTCTGTGCTCGACGCCGGCCTCACGGGTTATGGGCGTCGGGTGGATTGCTCGGGGAGCTGAGTGGATTTGGCGTTGGTGGTGGCGACATAGCTTGGGTTGCGCGGGCGGCGATGAACGGCTCTCGGTGAGCCGCCCTGTGTTTTGCACCGGGGTACACCATCTTGGTCAGGCGGGGGAGCAGCCTAGGCGCTCAGGCGTTTGGCGGCTCGACGACCGCGAGTTCGCCCGCCAACTTCGCTCTGGCCTTCTCCGGCGTGACTCTGACGACGTCCCAGGCGAGGCCGACCTTCGCCAGGCCGAGGATCAGCCAGCCCGACGGGTCGAGCTCGTACCAGCGCAGCCCGTGGAACGCCGACTGCGGGAACGCGTGGTGGTTGTGGTGCCACGCCTCGCCGAGCGATGGGAGCGCCAGCCAGTAGACGTTCGTCGACTCGTCGTCGGTGTCAAAGCGCCGGCTGCCGAAGAAGTGACAGATCGAGTTGATGCTCCAGGTGATGTGGTGCACGAGGAAGATCCGCACGAGCCCCGCCCATAGCAGCGCGCTCAACCCGGCTGCCAACACCCCGCCGCCGAGCGTGAGGCCGAGCAGGAACGGGATGCCCAGGCTCGCCAGCGCGATCCACGGGAACGCCCGGTTGATCCGGCGCATCGTCGCATCCTCCACGAGGTCGCCCGCGAACCGTTTCGAGCTCGCCTGCCCGTGCGTCTGAAACAGCCAGCCCACGTGCGCGTGCCACAGGCCGCGGACCATGCCGGCCAGGCCCGAGCCCTGCCCCGCGTGGGGGCTGTGCGGGTCGCCCTCTTCGTCGGTGAACGTGTGGTGCTTGCGGTGGTCGGCCACCCAGTCGATCACCGGTCCCTGCAGCGACATCGAGCCCAGCACCGCGAGCGTGTACTTCAGCCAGGGGCGCGTCTGGAACGCGCGGTGGGTCAGCAGCCGGTGGAACCCCACCGTCACGCCCACCGCGGTCAGCATGTACATCAGCGCGAACACCGCCACGTCGCGCCAGCTCAGGAAGCTGTTCCACAGCAGCGCTCCCGCCGCGATCACGCCGAGGAACGGGATGACGACGGCGGCGATGTTGACGTTGCGCTCGAGTCTGGTCACGCCTGGGTTCGTATCGAGGGGATGATGATTGAGATTGTGTGCCGGGCCGCGAGATCTTCCTCCGCGGGCCTCGCATGGGCTCACCTGGGACTACCCCGCGTGCAGGGCATCGTTACGGGGCAGCGGCACGGCATCGGTTACGGGCAGCGGAACGCGCCGGCGATCGTGGGGGTGACGCAGCCCTCGGAGGGCCCGGGTGCAGGTAGAGTCAGCGATGTGACGTTCGTCCTGCTCACCGGAGCCACTCGCGGTATCGGCCGCGCCGCCGCGATCCAGCTGGCCCGCGACGGCGCCGAGGTCGCGCTCGTGGGCCGCGACTCAGAGCGCGTGCAGGACGTTGCGCGGGAGGCTCGGGCGGCCGGCGGGGGCGCGCCGGTTCACGAGCACGTCGCCGATCTGATGCTGATGGCCGACGTTCGCGCGCTGGCGGAGGAAGTGCGCGAGCGCTATGAGCAGATCGATGTCCTGGCCAACAACGCCGGGGCGCTGTTCGCCTCGCGCAAGGAGACGACAGAGGGTCTCGAGCGAACCTTTGCACTGAACCACCTCGCGCCGTTTCTGCTCACCAACCTGCTGCGCGATCGTCTGGACGGTGGGCGTGTCGTGACCACGGCATCCGACGCCCACACCGGCGGGCGCCTGGATCTCGACGATCTGCAGTCCGAGCGCTCATATGCCGCGATGCGCGTGTACGGCACCTCGAAGCTCTGCAACATCCTGTTCACCCGTGAGCTGGCCAGGCGCGCGCCGGAGCTGCACGCGAACTGCTTTCACCCCGGCGTCGTGCGCACCGGGTTCGGCAAGAACGAGAACGGGATCTGGAAGGTTCTGACCACGCTCGGCGCGCCGTTCTTCCGCTCGCCCCAGCGCGGCGCCCGCTCGCTGGTCTGGCTGTCGCTGTCCGACGAGGCCGCTGCCCTCACGGGCGCGTACGTGCAGGACGAGAAGGTGCTGGCTCCCAGCGCCCAGGCCCAGGACGAGACGCTCGCCGAGGGCCTGTGGGAGCGCAGCGCCCAGCTGGTCGGTCTGCCCGCCGACACGCCCGCCTGACGGCAACCACCGATTCCCTGCCTGGTCAATGCGGATCGAGGACGCCACCGACGCCGACGTTCCGGAGATCGTCGCCATCTACAACGATGTGATCGCCACCTCGACTGCCGTGTTCAGCGAGCGGCCGGTGACGGTCGCGGACCGGCGCGAGTGGCTGCGGGCTCGCCGGGCGCAGGCATATCCCGTGATCGTGGCGCGTATGGATGGCGCGGTGGCCGGGTTCGCGAGCTACGGCGCCTTTCGCTCGGGGTCGGGCTACCAGCGCACGGTCGAGCACTCCGTGCACGTCGCCGCCGAGCGCCGCCGCCAGGGGATCGGCCTCCGGTTGCTCGAGGAGCTGCTCGACCGCGCTCGGCGGGAGGGCAGGCACGTCGTCGTCGCCGGCGTCGACGCGGACAATCGGGCCTCGCTGCGCCTGCACGAGCAGCTCGGCTTCGAGCAGGTCGGCCGGATGCCGCAGGTCGCGCGCAAGTTCGACCGCTGGGTCGATCTCTCACTGCTGCAGATCACGCTCTCGTGAATGGCCCGCGGTCGCGCGTCCCGGATCGGGTTGAGGAGGGGCCGAGACCGAAACGGGCGGCAAGCCAAGGCGTAGAGACCGCGGCAAGGCGCGTGGGCAAGACAAGACGTTTTCAAAAGCAGGCCCATCCCCGCTGACGGAGGTCGATGCGAACTAAAGCTAGGGCACGGCGGCAACGGACAGCCCAAAGGGGAACCCAACGCCTGGATGCTCACGGCCAGGGAGATGGGGTCGAGGGCGCGCTTGCATTCAGAGCCATCGGGGAGGAGCCATAGTCCCCTATCGGACTATGGCCCATTACGGCGGCGGCCGGTAATGCTGGGCGAAGATCCGTGCCGATATAGCAGGACGATGTTCGCTAGGGACCACTTGGCCTTCCCGGTACCCGACGCGTCGGGTACCGGGAATCGGCTGCGTCGGGCGCTCGATCCGCGGCGGCGGCTGGCCGAGCGCCGTGTCGCGGGCGATAACGGCTCCGTCTTCGGCTTTGGCACCCGCCTGTTTGTGGCGATCGCGCTCACTTTCGCGCTGATCGGCGTGGTTGGCTACGTGCTGGTCGACCGCGCCCTCGAGCACCGGCAGATCGAAAACCACTTCGCCGATCTACGGGCGGACGCCGGGGGCTTTGCATACGTGGCCGCCCATGCGGCTTCACCGGCGGACGCGATTGCCCAAATCGATCGTCTGCTCGATGCCATCGCTCGGCGCCCCGGCACGCTGGAGACGTTGCTGATCGACCAGCGGCACGTCGTCAGGGCCTCAGGGGAGGATCGGCTGATCGGGACGGAGTACACCGATCCCCGGGTCGACGCCGCGCTGGAGCATGGAACGTCATATGCCGGTCGGGAGGCCGATCCCACGCGAGACCGCGACAACTTCGAATTTGTAGTCCCCGTCAACCTCCCCGGCGGCCGTTACGCCTACGAGACGATCTACGCTCATGACGTCTATGACGCACAACTGCACGACATGCGAATGGTGCTCGTGCTGGTCGGGCTGCTCGCGCTGTTTGGCGGTGGTGGCGTCTTCTATCTGGTCGGTGGGCGGGCATTGATGCGCGACCATCGCCGAGCGTTGCAGCGCGCCACCCGTGACGGGCTGACCGACCTGCCCAACCAGCGGGCTTTCCAGGACGAGCTCCCGCAGGCCGTGGCCTCCGCGGCTCGCTATCAGGACCCGCTCGCCCTGGCCGTCCTGGACGTCGACGACTTCAAGTTCATCAACGACCGCCATGGGCATCCTCACGGCGATGCGGTGCTCAAGCGTGTGGCAGCGGTCTTGCGCGAGGCCAGGCCCGGCGACCGCCCCTACCGGATCGGGGGCGACGAGTTCGCGCTGCTGCTGGCGCACACCGACGCCGACGGCGCCCGCACCCTCGCACGCCGGTTGAGCGCCGGCTTCGCCGACGCCGGCATCGAGGTCAGCATCGGCGTGAGCGCCCTGCGCCCCGGCCAGCAGGCCGACACGTTGCGCGCCGAGGCCGACGCCGCGCTGTATGAGGCCAAGCGCCAGGGCGGGCACCGCAGCGCACACTTCGACGATATCCGCGAGCGCGTGGTCGTGACGAGCGCCGAGAAGAAGGAATCCGTCCGCGCGCTGATCGACGAAGGGCGCCTGAGGACTGTCTTTCAGCCGATCTGGGACTTCGCGTCGGAGACCCTGCTGGGCGTGGAGGCGCTGACTCGTCCCGATCCCTCCTACGGGCTCTCCGGGCCGGAGGAGGCGTTCGACATCGCCGAGCAGATCGGGCGCGTGCACCAGCTCGACGTGCTGTGCGTGCAGAGCGCGCTGCGCGTCGTGCCGGAGCTACAGGACGGCGTGCTGCTGTTCCTCAACCTCTCCCCGCAGACGCTCGACCTCGATGCCGAGCGCAACGACTGGGTGCGCCTGGCCGTCGAGCAGGCCGGGCTGCCGCTGGAGCGAGTCGTGATCGAGGTCACCGAGCGCTTTGGGGGACGCACCGCGGCGGTCGTCAAGTGCCTCAAGCGTCTGCGTCGGCAGGGGTTCAAGACCGCCCTGGACGATGTCGGCACGGGCAACTCGGGCCTGGAGATGCTGCGCCAGGTCGACGCGGAGTTCGTCAAGCTCGACCGCAGCATCGTCGTGGCCGCCCCAACCGACGCGAACGCACGCGCGGTCCTGATGGCGATGGCGACGTTCGCCAGGCAGACCGGAGCGTTTGTGATCGCGGAGGGGATCGAGGACCGGGAGACCCTCCACTTCCTGCGCAGCATCGACAGTCAGGATCTCCAAGTGGAGACGATCATCCAGGGCGGCCAGGGCTTCGAACTCGGCCGACCCTCGCCGAACCTCCCTCCCGGCGGGGGTGAGGGGGTCCCCACCGTCCTGCGCGGCCGGCTCGCGGCCGTTTGATCCGGTATCTAGCGCTGCACTTGCTCTGACCAGAACTTGATCGTCTCGCGCTCGTGTCTGATCCCGAGCTCGCCCGCGAGCAGGACGCCCTTGCGGGCGTTGTCCGGGGCGTGTTTTTTCAGCTCTTCGTATTCGGCGAGCTTCTGCGTGTGGGTTTCGATCTGGACCTTGGCGAGGTCGTCTGTGTCGGCGCCGAAAAACAGCTTGAGCACAGCGAGGTCGCGCAGTTCGTAGGGCTCGGGTGTGAGCACTGCAAGCCACGCCTCGAGCGCCTTTTTCCCCTTCTCGGTGAGCGCGTAGCGCTTGCGCCGGCGGCCGTCGTCCTCCTGGTGCTCGGTCACGTACCCGGCGCGCGCCAGGCGGGCGGGCTCGGCGTAGAGCTGGGAGTGCGGCAGCGACCAGAAGTTCCCGATCGAGACCGCGACCATCTGCTTGAGGTCATACGGCGTCGCCTCGCCCAGCATCGACAGCAGGCCGAGCACGATGTATGAGGTGTGAGTCAGCTGGGGGGTCTCGCGATTCATATATGCACTGGCTCCCGACACGCACGCCACGGCACCTTGACATCATCCGTTTCGGATGGTATGTTTCGGAGCGTATTTGAGTCAGGGCTTTCGAGCGGAGGCGAGCATAGATGACCGCAGCTCACAGCACTCTCGTCGCACCGCCCGCACCCCACACCCGATCGGTGCGCCGGACGCTCGGCCTCACTGCGTCCTGCCTGGCCCTGCTTGCCCTGGGCCTGCTTGCGTTTGCGGCCGGCGTCCGCGCGGCGCCCGCGGTCACGTTCAAGGCGACGGCTCTGCCGATCCCCGGCTTTCCGGGCACCGGCAACATCCTCGGGGCGGGCGCCGAGGTGCAGGTCAAGGACACGATCTCCGGGACCGAATACGGCGGGTATCCGTCCCCGCTCACGCAGCTCACGCTCACCTCGCCCGCCGGCACCAAGATCACCTCCGCGGGCTTTGTCACGTGTGCGCGCGCGGTACTCGAAAACAGCGGCCCTCCGGGGTGCCCGAAGAAGTCGGTCGCGGGCCCGCTGGGCGAAGGCCTCGGCGTGGTCAGCTTCGGCGGCGAACAGGTCCGGGAGCGGGTCACGATCCAGCCGTTCTTCGCCCCCGGCGGCGAACTCCTGTTCTATGCCAACGGCAGCACACCGGTCTCGTTGCAGATCACAGAACGGGCCCACTTGGTCAGCGCCCCCGCGGGCTTCGGGCCGGAAGTGGTCGCCGAAATACCACTCGTCGAAACGGTCCCCGGCGCCCCCGATGCGTCGATCCTCTCCTTCACCGTCACGGTCGGCGCGGCGTATCGCAGACATGGCAAGACCGTCTCCTACATCACCGTGCCGAAGCATTGCCCGCGAGGCGGCTACCTGATCAAGTCCCAGCTCAGCTTCTTCAGCGGTGAACACACCGTCGTGGACTACCACGGACCCTGTCCGCGGCGATAGCAGAGCCGTGCCGCGGCTGCGCTTGTCCGGGGGGATGAGCTTTCTGTTGAAAACGTCTCTACCGCGCCCACGCGCCGTGCCGCGGTCACTGCGCGCCCAACCTACCTCGCGTCGTGGTCTCGGCGCCCTCAGCCCGACCTTGAATCGGCATAGCCTCTGTCATCGCGCGGGCCGGCTCGTCGTCGGCTCGATCGCCTCACCGGCCGAGACTCTCAAATCGATACGCGCTAGCCTCCATGCCATGGACGAACGGCTCGTGTCGGTGCATGCCTGACTCCGAGTACGCTCAGCCCGCCGACGTGTTCGTCGTGTTCGGCATCACCGGCGACCTCGCCAAGGTGATGACGTTTCGCTCGCTCTACCGCCTCGAGCGTCGCGGTCTGCTGCACTGCCCGATCGTCGGCGTCGCGGGCGACGATTGGACGCTCGAACATCTGCGCGACCACGCTCGTAAGTGCATCGAAGGCACCGGCGAGCCCGTGGACCCCGACGTGTTCGATCGCTTCGCGGCACGCCTGTCCTACGTCAGCGGCGACTTCACCAACGCCGCCACCTACGAGCGCCTGGTGGCGGCCGTCGGCGACGCCCACAATCCCGTGTTCTACCTGGAGATCCCTCCGTTCCTGTTCGGTCCCGTGATCGGTCAGCTCACCGCCGCCGGCCTGACCAAGACCGGTCGCGTCGTCGTGGAGAAGCCCTTCGGCCACGATCTCGCCTCCGCACGCGCGCTGGCCGCGGAAATCCACGAGCACATCGACGAGTCCCAGCTGTATCGGATCGACCACTTCCTCGGCAAGATGGGCACCGACGAGTTTTTGTACCTGCGCTTCGCCAACACGATGATCGAGCCGATCTGGAACCGCGCTCACATCGCGTGCGTGCAGATCACGATGGCCGAGTCCTTCGGCGTCGAGGATCGCGGTCACTTCTATGACCCGGTCGGTGCGCTGCGCGACGTCGTCGTCAACCACCTGATGCAGGTCGTCGCGGTCGCCGCGATGGAGGCGCCCGCGGCCGGGGATGCGGCGACCCTCAAGGACGCCAAGTTCTCGCTTTTCCGCTCGACCGCCACGGCCGACCCGGCCCACTACGTGCGCGGCCAGTACGACGGGTATCTCGACATCGACGGCGTCGCCGCGGGCTCGACCACCGAGACCTACGCCGCCCTGCGCCTGGAGATCGACAACTGGCGCTGGTCGGGCGTGCCGTGGTTCATCCGCACCGGTAAGCATCTCCCCATCACCCAGACCGAGCTGCGCGCCGTCTTTCGCCATCCGCCGCGCCTGGGCTTCATGGAGGGCGACGGCGCTGGCGCTCGCCATCGTCGCCCCGAACCGGACCAGCTCGTGATCAGGCTCGATCCCGTCACCGGCGTGCAGATCATCCTCGACGCGCACCGCGCCGACGCCACCGGTCCGCGGGCGATCACGCTCGAGATGGAGTTCGCGCAGGAGGGCGGCGAGGCTCCCACTCCCTATGAGGTGCTCCTGCTCGACGCGATGCGCGGCGATGCCACTCGCTTCACCCGCCAGGACTCGGTCGAGGAGGCGTGGCGCATATTCGAACCGCTGCTGGACTCGCCCCCGCCCGTGCATCCCTACGCGCCCGGCTCCTGGGGTCCGGCAGAGGCCAACCGTCTCGTCTCCGGCTTCGGGGCCTGGCATGGCCCGTGGGTCGAGGCATGAGTCGCGCGAGTGTCACGGTGAACACCCGATGAGCCCGGCGTCGCGCGGGCATTCGGGTGGGGGCGCGAGTGCAGGGCGGGGCGCGGGGGGTAAGAGTGCGAAGGGGGGCGGTAGCGCGGCGGATTCGCGGTCAGGGCCTGACTCCGCGCGGGACCATGCCGCCGCGACGATGCCCCAGAGTGCCGCGGCGCCCTCGCCGTTTCCGCCGATCGCCGACTACGCGTTCCTGTCCAACTGCCACACCGGCGCGCTGGTCGCGCCCGACGGCGCGATCGACTGGCTGTGCGTGCCTCGCTTCGACTCGCCGTCGGTGTTCGGCACGCTGCTCGACCGCCAGGCGGGGGCGTTCCGGTTCGCCCCGTTCGGCATCAACGTGCCCTCGGCGCGGATCTACGAGCCGGGCACGAACACGCTGCTCACCACCTGGAACACGCCCACCGGCTGGATCGCCGTGCGCGACGCGCTCACGCTCGGGCCCCGCCGCGGCGTAGATCAGATCACGCCCCACACGCGTCCCCCGACCGACGAAGACGCCGAGCACCTGCTCGTGCGCGTGGCCGTGTGCCTGGAGGGCGAGGTCGAGGTCGAGCTGACCTGCGAACCGGTCTTCGATTACGGGCGCGTCCCGGCCACGTGGTCGATCTCGCAGGAGGGCCACTGCGCCGATGCGACCGGCGCCGAGCTCACCGTCAGGCTCAAGACCGACATGACCGTCGGCGTCGAGGGCGACTGGGTCCGTGCGCGGCATGTGCTCAAACAGGGCGAGCAGATCTATTGCGCGCTCTCCTGGGCGGAGGAGCTCGCGGTTCCCACCGACATCGACGACGCCAACGCACGCCTGGCCACCACCGGTCGCTACTGGCGTGGGTGGCTCGGGCGCGCGCGCCTGCCCGACCACCGCTGGCGCGAGGCGATCCAGCGCTCGGCGCTGGCGATCAAGGGCCTGACCTACATGCCCACCGGCGCGACCGTCGCCGCGCTGACGACCTCGCTGCCGGAGACCCCCGGGGGAGAGCGCAACTGGGACTACCGCTACACCTGGCTGCGCGACTCGACGTTCACGCTGCAGGCGCTGCACTACCTCAACCTCGACTGGGAGGCGGAGGAGTTCATGCAGTTCGTGGCCGACCTCGAGCCCAACTCCGACGGCGCGCTGCAGATCATGTATGGGATCGACGGCCGCCGCGACCTGACCGAGTCCACGCGCGACGATCTCTCCGGCTACGCCGGCGCGCGCCCCGTGCGCGTGGGCAACGGCGCGTTCGACCAGCGCCAGAACGACGTCTTCGGGGCGGCGCTCGATTCGATCCTGCTGCACACCCGCCGCTCAGAACGGCTGCCCCGGCGGCTGTGGCCGATCGTGCAGGCGCAGGCCACGTGCGCGACCGCCGTCTGGCGCGAACCCGACCAGGGTATCTGGGAGGCGCGCGGCGCCCCCCAGCACTACGTCTCCTCCAAGCTGATGTGCTGGGTCGCGATGGACCGCGCCGCCAAGCTCGCGGCGATGGGCGGCGACTCGGGCCTGCAGTCCACCTGGGCGGCCACGGCGCAGGAGATCAAGGCCGACATCCTCGAGCACGGGCTCACCGCCGACGGTGTCCTGCGCCAGCACTACGACACCGACGCGCTCGACGCCTCGACGCTGCTGGCCGCGCTGTTCGGGTTTTTGCCGCCCGGGGACGAGCGTCTGTGCGCGAGCGTCCTGGCGATCGCCGACGATCTGACGGAGAACGGCTTCGTCCTGCGCTACCGCACCGATGAGACCGACGACGGCCTGTCCGGCAAGGAGGGCAGCTTTTTGATCTGCTCCTTCTGGCTCGTCTCGGCGCTGGCGATCGTCGGCGAGGAGCAACGTGCGCGCGATCTGATGGAAAAGCTGTTGAGCGTCGCCTCACCGCTCGGTCTCTACGCCGAGGAGTTCGACACCTCCACCGGCCGTCACCTCGGCAACTTCCCGCAGGCCTTCTCCCACCTCGCCCTGATCGAGGCGGCGGCGCGCATCATCCTCGCCGAGCGTCTGGCGGAGATCTCGTAGTGGACGCCGATGCCGGGTGAGGAGCACGCGCGCCGGCGCCGGGTGGTGATCGTCGGCGGCGGGTTCGGCGGCCTCACCGCCGCGCGCGAGCTGCGGCGCGCCGACGTGGACGTGACGCTCATCGATCCGGTGAGCCATCACCTGTTCCAGCCGCTGCTCTACCAGCTGGCGTGCGGCGGCCTGTCCCCGGGCGAGTGCGCCACGCCGATCCGCGGCGCGGTCAAGCGCAGCTCCAACACGACCGTCCTGATGGCTCGCGCCACCGGCCTGGACGTCGAGCGCCGCCAGGTGACCCTCGACCGCGGCGAGCGTCTGGACTACGACAGCCTGTTGATGGCCTGCGGCGCCGAGACCTCCTATTTCGGCAACGAGGACTGGCGCGAGGTCTCCTACGGCCTGAAGACGCTGTCAGACGCCGTCGAGCTGCGCAATCGCATCTACGGCGCGTTCGAGGAGGCCGAGCGTTGTGAGGACCCGGACGAGCGCGCACAGTGGCTGACGTTCGTCGTGATCGGCGGCGGGCCGACCGGTGTGGAGCTCGCGGGGGAGCTGGCGATCGTCTCTCGCCACACGATGCGTGGCTATTTCACTCACATCCACCCGTCCGAGGCACGCGTGATCCTGCTCGACGCCGGCACTCGCGTCACCGCGGCGTTCGACGAGCGTCTCTCGGCCAAGGTCGCGAGGTATCTCGCCGCGCTCGGGGTTACGGTGCGCGAGGGCGCCCGTGTCACCTCGATCGACGACCGCGGGGTGACGGTTCAGGTCGATGGGACGGACGAGCGCATCGCCACGAGAACAGCGATCTGGGCCGCCGGTGTCCAGGCCGTCGGGTTTGCCGCGACGCTCGCGCAGGCGACCGGGGCGCAGACGGACCGGGCCGGGCGCGTGCAGATCCAGCCAGACCTGACCGTGCCAGGCCATCCCGAGATCTCGGCGATCGGTGACGCCACGCAGGTTCCCGGGCCGGGCGACAGGCCGCTGCCGGGCTTGGCGACCGTCGCGATTCAGCAGGCGCGCCATGTCGCCAAGGCGATCCGTGGGGGCGCCCCGGGCGCCACGGAGCCGTTTCGCTACTTCGACAAGGGCGCGCTCGCGGTCGTCGGCCGGGGCAAGGCGGTGTGCGAGATCCGCGGCCACCGGCTCTCCGGGCGGCTCGCGTTCTTCACCTACCTGACGGTGCACATGTACTACCTGACGGGCGGTGGCCCGGGGCATCGCCTGAAGGTGCTGATCGACTGGATCAGCGCGCGCGTCGGAGAGCCGCAGGACCAGGTCATCGACGGCGAGCTCGCAGACTCTTGATCCTTTGGCGTGTGACTGGTTGTGGCGTGACCGGCGTGACGCGCGAGCGTCCTAATTGTGACCGCGGTGTGACGGGAGGGTAAAGGCGGCGGGGGAGAATGTATACAAAATAAACTGCGTAACACTATGGTCATACACAGTTTAAAAGTTATATGTTCTACATCTCCCTACTGGTTCACCTTGCTCTTCATCTGCCCGTCCCAACCTGCTGAGAACTTGGGCATGATTGCGTCGTGAGGGCGCTCGATCGGAGACTGCTTGCGTATGCGCGTGACGCGACTCGCACGTTCCTCCTCGTCTCCGTTGCGCTCGGTGTTCTCAGCGCACTGCTGATCGTCACGCAGGCATGGCTGCTGGCGGACGTCGTCGCGCGCGCGTTCCTCGACGGCAGGAGCCTTGAGCAACTGCACGTTCCGCTGGTCGTGCTGCTGCTGGTCGTCTTCGCTCGCGCGACGGTAGCGTGGGCAGCCGAGCTCGCGGCGAGTCGCTCCTCGGCGCGCGCGAAGTCACAGCTGCGCGCGGCGCTGCTAGCGCGCATCGCGACGCTCGGCCAGGAGCACTCTCGCGAGCAGCGCACCGGCGAGCTCACGGTCCTCGCCACCCGCGGGATCGACGCGCTGGACGGCTACTTCTCGCTGTACCTGCCGCAGCTGCTCCTCGCCGTGATCGTGCCGGTCGTGGTAATCGTGGTGGTCCTCTGGAACGATTGGATCTCGGCGGCGATCATCGCGTTCACGATTCCGCTGATACCGCTGTTCATGGCGCTGGTGGGCGCCGCCACGAAGGAACGCATGGACAGCCAGTTCCGCACGCTGGAGCGACTGGCCGGTCACTTCCTCGACGTCGTCGCCGGACTGCCCACCCTGAAGGTATTCGGACGCGCCAAGGCCCAGGCCGCGGCGATCCGCGAGATCACCGAACGCTACCGCCGGGCCGCGATCTCGACGCTGCGCATCACCTTCCTGTCGTCGCTGATCCTCGAGCTCGTCGCGACGATCTCGGTGGCGCTCGTGGCGGTTGCGATCGGCCTGCGGCTGATGGACGGACAGCTCGATCTGCGCACCGCGCTGTTCGCGCTCGTGCTCGCCCCGGAGGCCTACCTGCCGCTGCGCCGGCTGGGCGCCAACTACCACGCGAGCGCCGAGGGCATGGCCGCCGCGGAGCAGGTGTTTGCCGTGTTGGAGGCGCCCGCGGTGCCCCGTGGCACGCGCACCGACTTCCCCGACCCGGCGCTCGCCGGCCTCACCGTCGAGGGGCTGCGGGTCAGCTACCCCGGCCGCTCCGAGCCGGCGCTCGACGGCGTCTCGCTGACGGTCGGAGAGGGAGAGGTGCTGGCGCTCGTGGGTCCAAGCGGGTGTGGCAAGTCGACGCTGCTGGGAGTTCTGCTCGGGCTCGTCACACCCGAGCTTGGGTCGGTCCGCGTCGGTGACATCGACCTGGCCGACATCGATCTCGACGCTTGGCGGGCGCGGCTGGCGTGGGTGCCCCAGCGCCCGCACCTGTTCGCGGCGTCGATCGCGCAGAACGTGCGCCTGGGTCGTTCAGGCGCATCGAACGCGGAGGTCTGGGACGCGATCTCGGCCGCCGGGCTCACGGACGTGGTGCGTCAGCTGCCCCAAGGCCTGGACACGGTGCTCGGCGACCGTGGCGCCGGGCTGTCCGCAGGGGAGCGCCAGCGGGTCGCGCTGGCCCGCGCGTTTCTGCGCGACGCGCCGCTGCTGCTGCTCGACGAGCCGACGGCCAACCTCGATGGCCAGACCGAGCAGGACATCGTGCAGGCCATCCGTCGCCTCGCCCACGGACGCACCGTGGTCCTCGTCGCCCACCGCCCTGCCCTGATCGCGGTGGCCGACCGGGTGCTTTCGCTCGCCCCGGCGGTCGAGGTCGCGGCGTAATGCTCCCGCCCGAGGGCGATCACGGACCGCAGGCCCCGCTTCGGCGAACACTCGCGCTCGCCCGTCCCGCCGCCGGGCGGTTGGCGCTGGCCACGCTGCTCGGCGCCGCCGCGGTCGCCGCCGCGATCGACCTGATCGCCACTTCGGCCTGGCTGATCTCACGCTCGGCGCAGCGCCCGCAGGAGTCGGCCGTCGCGATCGCGATCGTCGGGGTGCAGTTCTTTGCGCTCGCGCGCGGACTGTGCCGCTACGCAGAGCGTGTGGTCGGTCACGACGCGGCGTTCCGCGTGCTGTCCGATCTACGAGTCCGTGTCTATGAACGCCTCGAGCGGCTGGCGCCCCTGGGCCTGCCGGCGTTTCGCAGCGGTGATCTGCTCGCGCGGTTGATCCACGACGTGGATTCTCTGCAGGATCTGCTCGTGCGGGTGGTTCCCCCGTTTGCGATCGCTTTGCTCGTCGGGGTGGCTACAGTCGCGCTCGAGTGGTGGATGCTGCCAGCCGCGGGGCTGATCCTGCTGGTCGCGCTGCTGATCGCCGCGACGCTCGTACCTTGGTTGACCGGGACGCTCGCCGCGCGCGCGGAGGCCCGGCAGGCGGCGGCGCGGGGGGAGTTGACCTCCTCGGTGGTAGACCTGATCGAGGGCGCCCCGGAGCTGGTCGTCAACGGGGCCACGGCGGAGCAATTGGGGTATGCCCTTGCGGCGGACGCGGAGCTGACACAGCTCGCCGGCGCGAGCGCGCGCACCGCGGGCATCGGCCAGGGCCTGACGAGCCTGTGTGTCGGACTCGCGATGTGGGGCGCGCTCGTGGTCGGCGTCGCGGCGGTGCACGCGGGGCGGATGGAAGGAGTGCTGCTCGCCGGGATCGTGCTGATCCCACTGGTGGCCTTCGAGCTGGTCACCGGGCTGCCGGGAGCGACGCAGACGCTCCAGCGCGTGCGTCGCTCGGCCGCGCGGGTGTTCGAGGTGATGGACACGCCGCCGCCCGTGCTCGAGCCCGCGCACCCGCTAGCGCTCCCGTCGTCGCCAGCGCTCCCGTCGTCGCCAGCGCTCCCGTCGTCGCTAGCGCTCCCGTCGTCGCCAGCGCTCCCATCGCCGGGCGCGCGCTCATCTCGACTGCATACGCTGCGGGTACGTGATCTCCGCTACTCCTACCCGGGCGAGACTCGCTGGGCGCTCGACGGGATCGATCTCGACCTGAGCCCCTGCCAGCGTGTTGCGGTGGTCGGCCCCAGCGGCGCCGGCAAGTCGACGCTCGCCGGGGTGCTGCTGCGCTTTCTCGCTTACGAGGGGGGATCGGAGGGGGGATCGGTCACGCTCGACGGCGTGGAGATCGCTGAGCTGGACGGTGACGCAACCCGGCGCATAGTCGGACTGGTGGCACAGGACGCCCACGTGTTCGACAACACGCTCGAGGAGAACCTGCGCCTGGCCAAACGCGAGGCCACCGGGGATCAACTGCGCGCGGCGCTCGCCAAGGTCAGGCTGCTGGACTGGACGGCAAAGCTGCCGGCAGGCCTTCACACCGAAGTCGGCGAGCGCGGCGCGCGCATGTCCGGCGGTCAGCGCCAGCGCCTGGCGATCGCCCGGGCGTTGCTCGCCGACTTCCCCCTGCTCGTCCTCGACGAGCCCGGCGAGCATCTCGACACTCAGACCGCGGATGCGATCCTCGCCGACCTGCTGGCCATCACGGAGGGCAGGACGACACTGCTGATCACGCACCGGCTGACGGGCTTGGAGGACGTGGACGAGGTGCTGGTGCTCGACCACGGCCGGGTGCTCGAACGCGGCACGCACGGTGAGCTAATTGGTCTTGGCGGGCGTTACTCCGAGCTGTGGCAGCGCGAGAACGAGACACGGCGAGACATCACACCTCAGCCGACGGTTCGTAGTTCCGTAGGATAAAGCGGCCGAGCAGCGGTACCGCAAACGAGTACCTGCCAAGCCGATTCTTGTAGATCATTCCCCGCTCGGCGAGGCTGGCCAGCATCTGATTAGCGTGGCTGGGTGAGAAGGTCTTTGTGAGGAGCTGCCGAGCACTCTCAACGAGTTCCTGAATCGTAAATTCCTCGTCGGGATGATCAAGGTTGGCAATCGCCCAGAGCAATTCGCGCTGGCGATCGGTGATCTTCGCCCAACGGCCCGCGAAGAAATCGGCGTCTAGCTTGCGCTGAATCGCGTCCACGGGCACGATCCCCGGCTCGTCTTTTGCGTGCTGCTGGATGAAGACATCAAAAACCTCGCGGCAGATGAACTGGATGAAGTAGGGATAGCCGCCGGACTCATGACAGATGATCTCGACCGAGTCCGCAGAGAAGTTGATCGGACATTCCGCCACCTCAATTGGCTTGAGAATCGCCTCTCGACTCTCCCCGTCGTCTAGCTTTGTGAGGGTCACCACGCGAAACATTCGCTCGGCATAGGTCCGTGCGTCTACAAGACGCGGGAATAGGGTCGGCAGGCCGGCCAAAACAAGCATGAACGGGATGCCCTTCTTCTGGATCGATTGGAAGACGTCGAGCAGCACAGAGAGGGGAAACTGCTCCTTCTCGGCGTGATCAGAGAGGTTCTGAGCCTCATCGTAGGCAAAGATCACTCTGCGCTGGTCCTGTTGGGAGAGGTGATGCCACGCAAATTCGAGCGTCGCCTTGATTTTGTCCGAGATCAAGCCCGGGGTGCTGCTGTAGACCGATGCGAGCACCTCGTGAGATAGCTGAACCCTGCGAGGCTCGGCGGGCACGACGAATCCGGTCGGGTTGCTCTGCGGTTGCTCCTCGACTGTTATCGAGGAGGTGATCAGAGAGAGGTCCGCCAGAATGCGTTGCGCGAGCGCGGTCTCGCTGATGCTCGCGGACTCGGAGAGGTCTGCCGTTGCCCAGAGCCAGCCTTGCTGCATCGCTCGCGGCTTGAAGGTCTCTAGGAGAACGGTCTTGCCCACACCGCGAAGCCCCGTGAGCACCATGTTCTCAAGGATTTCGTCTTGCTTTAGAAGTCGATCGAATTCCTTGTACTCCTGTTCACGCCCCGCAAGGTGCGGTGGCATGTGTCCGGCTCCGGGGCGATATGGATTCTTGAATTGGATGGGACTCATAGCTACTTAGCCTCCCTTCTAAATTTAGTCCGAGGACTCAATTTAGCACAAAGCCTAAAGATATCTAAGCCCTATCGTCCTTCCCTCGGCTGATCTGCGGGTGCGCGCGTCTGACTATTACGCCTGCGGGGCGGCCGGACCGACCGCGGTGGGCCGTTCGGTCTGTGCCGGGGCGGCCTGTGCCTGTGCCGGGGGAGACTGCAGGCGACCCCGGAACACGTGGAACGACCAGCCCTGGTAGATCAGCACGAGCGGGAAGAACAACACGGCCACCACCGTCATGACCGTCAGCGCGTAGTGACCGGACGCCGCGTTGTTGACGGTCAGGTTGTACGCGGCGCTGGTGCTGGAGATCATCACGTTCGGATACAGATCGATGAAGATCGAGCCCACGGTCGCGGCGATCGCGACGGCCGAGGAGGCGAACGCCGGGCCGTCGTGGTCGCTCATCGCCAGGCGCCCCGCGAATATCGCCGCGAGCACCGCAAGAACTTCCACGGGCTGGGGCACGTTGGGGCCGCCGGCGACGCTGCGCGTCCAGATGACCCAGCCCACCATCAGCGCGATCGCTGCCCATCCCAGGGGGCGCGCAGCCGCGCGGGCGCGCTCGCGCACGTGGTCGGTCGTCCTCAGCTTGAGAAACGTCGCGCCGTGCAGCAGGCACAGCGCGAGCAGCGTCAGGCCCGTCCACACCCCATAGGGGGTGAGCAGGCCGAAGAAGTCGCCGGTGTATTCGTGGCCGGAGTCGATCGGCAGGCCGTTCAGCAGATCCCCGAGGCCGACGCCGAGCAGCAGCGGGATCAGCAGGCAGCCGATCGTCATCGCCCAGCGCCATGTCAGTCGCCAGCGCGGGTCATCGCTTTTGTCTTTGAACTCGAACGCCACGCCGCGCGCCATCAACGCCACCAGCACGAGCAGCAGCGCCAGATACAGGGCCGAGAACATCGTCGCGTACCAGCCTGGGAACGCCGCGAACATGCCCGCGCCGGCCACGACCAGCCACACCTCGTTGCCGTCCCACCAGGGGCCGATCGTGCTCAGCGCGAGCTTGCGCTCGGAGTCCGTGCGCCCGACGAGCGTGTGCAGCGCGCCGACGCCGAAGTCAAAGCCCTCGAGCACGAAGAACCCGATCCAGAAGATGCTGATGATTACGAACCAGATCGTGTGTAGCTGCATGGGCTAGATCGTGTGGCGTTGCGGGAGGGTGCCGAGTTGAACGGGCGCGTGGAGCTGCGTTGCCGAGCTGAGTCGTCTGGGCAGGTGGAGCTGCGTGGGCGGGCTGAGTTGTATGGACAGGTGGAGTTGCATGGGGGGGGTAGTCAGTAGCTCAGGGCCGGGATCGTGGGCTGTGTGCCCGGACTCGACTCGTCAGGGCCACCCTCCTCGGGGTCGAGGCCCTTACGCGCGTAGCGGAGCATCAGCACCAGGTCCGCGGCGCCCAGGGCGAGGTAGATCAGCACGAACGAGATCAGGCTGATCCAGATGTCGGTCGCGGACACCGACGGCGAGTTCGCGTTGATCGTCTTCATCAGGCCCTGCACGATCCAGGGCTGGCGCCCGCTCTCGGTCAGCAGCCAGCCCGCGGTGTTCATCACGAACGGGCTCACCACGGCCCCTAGGCTCGCGCGCAGGAACCACTTCGAGCGGTCGAGCGTGCCTCGGTGCACGAGCCACGCGCCCCACAGCGCCAGCAGCGCGATCAGCGACCCGAGGTAGGCCATCACGCGCATCGACCAGTACTGGATGAACACGTCGGGCACGTAGTTGCCGGGTCCGTATTTCGCGACGTCTTCGCGCTGCAGCTGATTGAGCCCGATGACCGCGCCGCCCCAGGTGCCGGTCGCGAGCACCGACAGCAGGTGCGGGATCGCGATCAGCTGGGTCGGGGTTTGGTCGTTGCTGCCGCCGCCGATCTGAAACGCCGAGAACGAGCACGGCTGACAGTTGCTCCACTGCGCCTCGGCCGCCGCGATCTTCGCCGGCTGGTATTTCGCCTCGATTTCGCCGAGCTTGTTGCCCACGAACATCTGCAGCAGGATCGCCGGGAGCAGCACGAGCACCGACAGCCGCGCCGTGGGGTAAAAGGCCTGCGTCTCGTGCTGTTTGCGCAGATACCACGCGGAGATCGCGAGCATCACCAGCGCGCCGGTCACCAGCGAGGCCAGGATGACGTGGACATAGCCCCACAGGAACGTGGGGTTGGTGAACAGCGCCCAGACGTTGTTCAGTTGCGGCTGCCCGTGGCTGTTCAGCACGTAGCCGACCGGGTGCTGCATCCACGAGTTGGCGGCCAGGATGAACATCGCCGACAGCATCGCCCCGGCCGCCACCAGCCAGATGCAGGCCAGGTGCACGCGCTTGGGCAACCGATCCCAGCCGAAGATCCACAGCCCGAGGAAGGTCGACTCCAGGAAGAACGCCGCCAGGCCCTCCATCGCCAGCGGCCCGCCGAACACGTCGCCCACGAAGCGCGAGTAGGCCGACCAGTTCATCCCGAACTCGAACTCCTGCACCAGGCCGGTGACGACCCCGATCGCGACGTTGATCAGCAGCAGCGTGCCGAAGAAGCGCGTCACGCGCCTGTACTCGGGCTGCTGGTTTCTGTACCAAGCGCTCTGCAGGAGCGCCACGAGAAACGCCAACCCGATCGTCACCGGCACGAACAGGAAGTGGTAGATGCTCGTCGTTGCGAACTGCCAGCGCGCAAGGTCGTTGGTCATCCAACGGTCAGTCTACGCCTGCACCCCCTGGGTCGCGAGATCTCTCCCTCAGACCACGAAGATCACCAGCTTAGGCTGCGAGATCTTCGACGCGCAGCGAAAACCCGGCGCGATAGCGCTCGCCCGGATTCAGCAACCGCAAGCCGATGCCGCTGCGCAGCGCGTTGGCGGGCGCGGCCATCGGCTCGAAGCAGATGAACTGCCCACTCAGCGGGGCGAACACCTGCGCGCGGCGGGGCGAACACCTGCGCGCACGGGTAGCGCTTACGGGGCGGGACTCGCCCCGTTGGTGGTGGTGGTCGAAGTTTTGGTCGGTGTGCTGCTCGTCGTCGTGGTGGGCGTCGGCGTCGGCGTGGTGACGGTCGTCGTCTTGGCGGGCGCCGTCACGGTCGTCGTCGGAGTTGTGATCGTTGTTTTCTGCGTGACCGTCGGTGTCACGGTGGTCGTCGTGGAGTGGTCGATGCTGAGCGATTGGCTGGTGGTCGTCGGCGTGTGTTTGGAACCGTTGTCGGACACCAGCAGGACGACCACCACAATCAGCGCGATCACGAGCGCTGCGCCGATGGCGATGGCCCAGCCGCTGCCACCGCTGGAGGGGGGCGGAGCTCCGCCCCCCTGATACGGGTCGCCGGGGCCCCCACCGTAGGGCGGGGGGCCGCCTGGTGGGGGAGCGCCGCCTGGGGGAGTGCCGCCTGGCGGGGGTGGATACCCGGCGCCCCCGCCGGAAGGGGGCGTGCCACCGGGGGGCGGTGGTGGTGGCGGATAGCCGGGCTGGTCGTAGCCGTCGCTCATCCTCGGCTCCTTTCGTGTGGTGACCTGGCAGGCACCTGGGCTCAGACTATCGCTTCGGGTGTGAGCGGGCGAAACGGCCGCGGGCTCGTGCGCGACGTGGCGTTTTCCATGACTCGATCTTCATCACTCAGCGGTCGTCACCGCCCGCTCCTGTGCGATCCAGTCCCGGCCGATAGAATTAGTGGCAGGCGTCATAAGGCGCCACTGAACACTGGGGGAGCACATGCGAGGAGTTGGTAGCGCACTGTTTGTGGGCATCCTGCTGATGGTTGCGGGTGTCCTGAACATCATCTACGGGATCGCCGCCGTCGGAAACGCGAATTTCTGGGTAAACGACACGCAGTTCGTCTTCTCGAGCCTCCATACCTGGGGGTGGATCACGATCATCCTCGGCGTCATTCAGCTGACTGGCGCCTTTTCGCTGTTCGCCGGCAACATCTACGGGCGTGTGATCGGGCTCGTGGCGGCCACGCTGGGCGCGCTTGGGGCATTGTTGGATGTAGGCGGGGCGCACCCGTGGTGGGCGCTCGGCGTGTTCGCAATCTGCCTGGTCTGCATCCACGGCCTCGTGGTCCTCGGCGAGCCGAAGGAGGCTCAAGCGTAGCGCGAGGGATTTGAGGGGTGCCTGGCGGCGCATGCGCCGCCAGGCGGGGCCGCACATGTGCGGCCCCGTGACGTACCGCATGCGGCACGTCATTCCTGTGAGCGCATGCGCTCACAGGCGGGAGCGCGCATGCGCGCTCCCGAGCAGGGTCGCATGCGACCCTGCTGACCTCGCCGCATGCGGCGAGGTCGCCCCCCCAATCAGCTTGATTGAGGCTTCTCGTCGTGCCCGCCGAAGCCCTTGCGCATCGCCGACTGGACTTTGTTGGCGTACTCGTCCAGGTCGCGGGAGGCGAAGCGCGAGTACAGCGCCGCAGTCAACACCGGCGCCGGCACGCCCTCCTCGATCGCGGCGATCGACGTCCAGCGCCCCTCGCCGGAGTCCGACACGCGCCCGGCGAACTCCTCCAGCTTGGGCGAAGCCAGCAGCTCCTGGGCGGTCAGGTCCAGCAGCCACGACCCCACGACGCTGCCCCGCCGCCAGACCTCGGCGACCTCGGTCGTGTCGATCTCGTAGCGGTAGTACTGCGGGTTCTCCAGCGGGCTCGTCTCGGCGTCCTGCTCCTGCTGGTGCAGTCCCGCGTCGGCGGAGTGGATGATGGAGAGGCCCTCGGCATACGCGGCCATCAGCCCGTACTCGATGCCGTTGTGGACCATCTTCACGAAGTGTCCCGCCCCGTTGGGTCCGCAGTGCAGATACCCCTGCTCGGACGGGCTGGGATCGCCTTCGCGACCGGGCGTGCGCGGCGCGGAGCCAATCCCCGGGGCGATCGTCGCAAACAGCGGGCTCAGCCGCTGCACGACCTTGGTCTCGCCGCCGATCATCAGGCAGTAGCCGCGCTCCAGCCCCCACACGCCGCCGCTGGTGCCGCAGTCGATGTGGTGGATCCCCCGCTCGCGCAGTTCTTCGGCGTGGCGGATGTCGTCGTGGTAGTGGGTATTGCCGCCGTCGATGATCGTGTCCCCGGGCTCCATCGCCTCGGCCAGCTCGGCGATCGTTTTGTCGGTGATATCGCCCGCGGGCACCATCACCCAGGCGGTGCGGGGCTGCTCGAGCTTGGCCACGAACTCGGCGATCGTGGATGCCCCCTCCGCGCCGTCTGAGGCGAGCTCTTTGACGGCGTCCTGGCTGACGTCGTAACCGACGCAGCGGTGCCCGTCGCGCATCAGCCGCCGCACGATATTGGCGCCCATCCGCCCCAGTCCGACCATTCCCAACTGCATAGGTGTCTCAGTCGCCATCGTCGGTGCTCCTCTCGTCGTTGTCGCCGTCGCCGGCATGATCATGATCATGCCGATACCGTGCTCAGGGTCAGTGTTGCTCAATCAGGACTCTCCCCGCACCTTGCCCGCGATCCGGCTGCTGCTCGCCGATGTCGACGGCACGCTCGTGACGGGAGACAAGCTTCTCACCGAGGCCGCGATCGCGGCCGTGCGCGAGCTGCGCGAGGCGGGCGTTCTATTCGCGCTGACCAGTGGGCGCCCACCTCGGGGAATGGCGATGCTGATCGAGCCCCTGGACGTGCAGACGCCGATCGCCGCGTTCAACGGTGGTCTGCTGGTCGACCGTGAGATGTCGGTCATCGAGCAGCGCACGATCCCGTCTGAGCTCGTCCCACCGACGATCGAGCTGCTGCGCTCCCACGCCCTGGACGTGTGGCTCTATCAGGGTGCGGACTGGTATGTGCAGGACGTAAAGGGTCCGCACGTCGACCGTGAGGCGGCGACGGTCCAGTTCGCGCCGACCCTGCGTGCCGACTACGACGGCCTCGTCGAGAACATCGCCAAGATCGTGGGTGTCAGCGACGACCACGACGCGGTCGCCCGAGCCGCGACGGCCGCCCACGATCGCTTCGGAGATCACGTCTCCGCCGCGTGCTCGCAGCCCTACTACGTGGACGTGACCCATCCACAGGCGAACAAGGGCAGCGTCGTCGAGTACCTGGCGCACCGCTATGAGATCCCCGAGCAGGCGATCGCCACGATCGGGGACATGCCCAACGACGTGCTGATGTTCGCCCGCTCGGGGCTGAGCATCGCGATGGGCAACTCCAGCCGCGAGGTGCAGCGCGCCGCTCTGCGCGTGACGGGCTCCAACGAGCACGACGGTTTCGCCGCAGCCGTGCGGCGCTTTGTCTTGCCGCGGGCGGCGGGCCGGGCCGGGTCTGAGGGTGGAGTTGTTGTGTCGGAGTAGGGGCCGCGTGTGCGTGTGCGCGCGCGCGTGTGGGGTGTGCCGTGTGATTAGCGCAGCGTGTGCAGGGGTCGTCCGTGTGGCCAGCGCAACGTGAGGTCAGCGCGGTGTGGTGTTCCTGGGTAGAGGGGCCACACGCGTACGCGCGCGCGCGTGGCCCGTCTTCCGGCACAGGCTCACCGCAGCGAGCGATACCGGCGGATCAACGCGTTAGTCGAGCTGTCGTGCTCCAGCTGCGGCTCGGCGGGGGCGGTCAGCTCGGGGATGATCTTCCGAGCCAGCGCCTTGCCCAGCTCGACTCCCCACTGGTCGAACGAGTCGATCCCCCAGATGGTGCCCTGCGTGAACACGCTGTGCTCGTACAGCGCCACCAGCGCGCCCAGCGTGTGGGGCGTCAGCCGCTCGGCGAGGATCACGTTCGTCGGGCGATTTCCCTCCATCACCTTGTGCGCCACGACCGCCTCGGGCGTGCCCTCAGCGCGGACCTCGGCCTCGGTCTTGCCGAACGCGAGTGCCTGGGCCTGCGCGAACACGTTGGACATGAGGATGTCGTGGTGCTCGCCCAGTGGGTTGTTTGTCTGCCCGAACCCGATCAGGTCGCAGGGAATCAGCTTCGTGCCCTGGTGGATCAGCTGGTAGAAGCTGTGCTGTCCGTTCGTCCCCGGCTCGCCCCAGTACACCGCGCCCGTCTGGTAGTCCACCTTCGCCCCGTCGAGCGTGACGTGCTTGCCGTTCGACTCCATCGTCAGCTGCTGCAGGTAGGCGGGGAATCGCTTCAGGTACTGCTCGTACGGCATCACCCCGCACGTCTGCGCGCCGAAGAAATCGCCGTACCACACGGCCAGCATTCCCATCAGCACGGGCAGATTCTGCGCCGGCGGGGTGCTGCGGAAGTGCTCGTCCATCGCGTGCATCCCCGCGAGCAGCTCCCCGAACCGCTCGGGCCCGATCGCGATCATCGTGGACAGCCCGATCGCGGAGTCCATCGAGTAGCGCCCGCCGACCCAGTCCCAGAACCCGAACATGTTCTCCGTGTCGATCCCGAACTCGCTCACGGCTTTGGCGTTCGTGGAGACGGCGACGAAGTGCTTGGCCACCGCTTGCTCGTCGTCCAGCGCGGCGATCACCCACTCGCGCGCGGAGCGCGCGTTCGTCATCGTCTCCAGAGTCGTGAACGTCTTCGAAGACACGATCACCAGCGTCTCGGCGGGGTCGAGATCGTGCGTGGCCTCGACGAGGTCGGTCCCATCCACATTGGACACGAACCGGACCGTCAGCTGCCGCTGTGAGTAGTGGCGCAGCGCCTCATACGCCATCACCGGGCCGAGATCCGAGCCGCCGATGCCGATGTTGATCACGTTGCGGATCGGCTTGCCCGTGTGGCCCAGCCACGAGCCCGCGCGCACCCGTTCGGCGAACAGGCCCATCCGCTCGAGCACCTCGTGCACCTGTGCGACGACATCCACGCCGTCCACGATCAGCGACGCGCGGGCGGGCATGCGCAGCGCGACGTGCAGCACCGAGCGGTTCTCCGAGACGTTGATCGGATCCCCGGCGAACATCGCCTCGGTGCGCTCCCGCAGCCGTGACTGCTCCGCCAGCTCGACCAGCAGCCCGAGCGTCTCGTCGGTGACGCGGTTCTTGGAGTAGTCCAGGTACAGCCCGGCGCCCTGCGCCGTCAGGCGCTCACCGCGCGCGGGGTCGTGCGCGAACAGCTCGCGCAGATGCGTCTCGCGAATCGCCTCGTAGTGCTGACTGAGCTTGGCCCACGCGGGGCGATCGCGCAGCGGACTCACGCCGGATGAGGAATCGCCCGGCACGCTGCCTACCCGCTAGCGGGCGCTACTCCTCGGTCGGGGCGACGGGGCCGGCGTCGATGACATCGCGGCCCTTGTATGACCCGCACGTACCGCACACGCGGTGTGGCAGCTTCGGCTGGTGGCACTGCGGGCACAGGTTCGAGGCGGCCGGCACGATTTTGTGCTGCGCGCGGCGCTTAGCCGTACGCGAGTGCGACTGTTTCTGCTTTGGGGTTTGTCCGCCTGCCATATCGATTCAGCCAAGCAGGTCGGGCAACTTCGGGCCGGCCGGCCTTTCAGGCCGGGACGAAGTTCCGATCCTGCGCCGCTTTGGTGTCTGTCCGCCTGCCATTGAGCCGTGGACCTTAGCAGCGCAAGGACGAGACGCCCTGCTTTGGCTGGGGTTGGTTGGGGGTGCTGCTGCGGGTGATCGTCAGTCAGGGTGCCTGACCTGGCTAGGCTCTGGATCGATGCCAGAGCCGATTCCCAGCCTGCGCGAGCTGATCGAGCGTCGCACCGGCGAGGAGCTCGCACTCAACGATCGCTACCTCAACCCGCAGATGGGGCGGATCCTGCGGACGCTCGGCTTCGACCGCGTCTGGACGGGGGGCGAGGGCGCGCACCTGATCGACTCGGGCGGCGAGCGCTACCTCGACCTGTTCGGCGGCTATGGCGTGTTCGCGATCGGCCGCAACCACCCCGCGGCGATCGCCGCGCTCGAGGAGGTCATGGCCGCGCGCACCGGCAACCTGCCGCAGCTCGGTGTGACGCTGCTGAGCGGGGTGCTGGCCGAGCAGCTGCTCGGGCGCGCCCCGGACTCGGTCGGGGCGATGGTGCCTGCGAACACCGGCACCGAGGCGGTCGAGGCGGCGATCAAGATCGCCCGGGCCGCGACTGCGCGCGCGCGCGTGCTGTACGCCGAGCACGCCTTTCACGGGCTGACGCTCGGGTCGCTGTCGCTCAATGGAGATGACGTCTTCCGCGAGGGCTTCGGCCCGCTCGTGCCCGGCTGCGACCCGGTGCCGTGGGGCGATCTGGACGCGCTCGAGCTCGCGCTCGCGCGTGGCAGGGATGTGGCGGCGTTCGTCGTGGAGCCCGTGCAGGGACATGGCGTGAACCTGCCCCCCGACGGGTATCTCGCCGGCGCCCAGCGGCTGTGTCACGAGGCGGGCGCGCTGTTCGTCTGCGACGAGGTCCAGACCGGCATCGGGCGCACCGGGCGGTTCCTCGCCGGCGAGCACTGGGACCTGCAGCCCGATCTCATCTGCCTCTCCAAGGCCCTGTCCGGCGGGCTCGTGCCGATCGGCGCGGTGCTCGTCTCGCGCGCCGCGTTCGACCGCGTGTTCGACGGCATGGAGCGCGCGGTCCGCCACGGCTCCACGTTCGGGGGCAACGATCTCGCCGCCGCCGCCGCGCTGGCGACGCTGCGGGTGCTCGACGAGGAGGGTCTGATCGCCCGTGCCGAGCGCCTGGGCGCGCTGCTGCTCGAGCTGACCCGCCCGCTCGTCGAGCGCTACGAGGTGGTCAGAGACGTGCGCGGGCTCGGCTTGATGTGGGCGATCGAGCTCGGTCCGCCCTCGGGGACGGCGGCTCGCAGGCTGTGGGAGACGGTCGAGCGACGCCAGGCAGGCCTGTTCTCACAGCTCGTGACCGTGCCGCTGTTTCACGAGCACCACATCTTCTGCCAGGTCGCCGGCCATCGCATGAACGTCATCAAGGCGCTGCCGCCGCTCGTGATCGAGGAGTCCGAGATCCGGCGGTTCGCCGCCGCGCTGGAGGCGACGGTCGCCGCGGCCGAGCGCTATCCGTCGGCGCTGGCCCGGTTCGGGTTGCGGATGGCTCCCCGTGCGCTTGCACACCGGGGATGAGAGTCGTTTTGAAAGCGCTTCCAATTCTCGCACGCGCCGAGCCGCGGACACTTCGCTCCCTGAGTCTCCGCCCGCGCGGGCTCGGCATCTTCGACGTCCCGGAATCGCCTCAACCCGGGAACCCCGCAACCGCCGAGTACCCTTCTGCGCCGTGCCCCTCATTCCCAGAGATGACATCCGCAACGTCGCGATCGTCGCGCACGTCGACCATGGCAAGACGACGCTGGTCGACGCGATGCTGTGGCAGTCGGGCGCGTTTCGGGTCGGACAGGACGTGGCCACGCGCGTGCTGGACTCGATGGACCTGGAGCGCGAGAAGGGGATCACGATCCTCGCCAAGAACACCTCGCTGCGCTACCGCGACGTCAAGCTGAACATCGTCGACACCCCCGGGCACGCCGACTTCGGCGGGGAGGTCGAGCGCGGGCTGACGATGGTGGATGGGGTGCTGCTGCTCGTGGACGCCTCCGAGGGGCCGCTGCCACAGACGCGATTCGTGCTGCGCAAGGCGCTGGAGGCGCGCCTGCCGGTGATCCTGGTCGTCAACAAGGTCGATCGCCCGGACGCGCGTGTGGCGGAGGTCGTGGACGAGGTCTACGAGCTGTTCCTCGACCTCGACGCCGACGAGCACCAGATCGAGTTTCCGATCGTCTACTGCAACGCCCGCGCCGGGGTAGCCTCGCTGGAGTACGACCCGAGCACTGCTGGGCCGCTGCCCGAGGACGGCAACCTCGCGCCGTTGCTGGACCTGCTGCTGGAGCGGATCCCCGCGCCGATGTATGACCCCGAGCACCCGTTGCAGGCGCTCGTCACGAACCTCGACGCCTCCCCTTACGTCGGCCGGTTAGCGATCTGCCGCGTGCGCCACGGCACGATCCGCAAGGGCCAGCAGATCGCCTGGTGTCGCGCGGACGGGCGCATTCAGCGCGCGCAGGTCGCCGAGCTGTACGTCACCGACGCCCTGGACCGAGTCGACGCGCCCGCAGCGGGGCCGGGGGAGATCATCGCCGTAGCCGGCATCGCCGAGGTCACGATCGGGGAGACGCTCGCCGACCCCGATGATCCGCGCCCGCTGCCGGTGATCACCGTCGATGAGCCCGCGATGTCGATCACGCTCGGCGTCAACACCTCGCCGCTGGCGGGTCTGGATGGGACCAAGCTGACAGCCAGGCAGATCGAGGCTCGCCTCCAGCAGGAGCTGGTCGGAAACGTGTCACTGCGCGTGCAAGAGACCGAGCGACCGGACACCTACGAGGTTCAGGGCCGCGGCGAGCTGCAGCTCGCGGTCCTCGTCGAGATCATGCGCCGGGAGGGCTTCGAGCTGACGGTAGGACAGCCTCACGTGGTCGAGCGGGAGATCGACGGCAAGCGCCACGAGCCCGTCGAGCGCCTGTCGGTGGACGTGCCCGAGGAGCACGTCGGCACCGTCACCCAGCTGCTGGCGGCGCGCAAAGGCCGCATGGAGCACATGACCAACCACGGCACCGGGTGGGTGCGGATGGACTATCTCGTGCCGGCGCGCGGATTGATCGGGTTTCGCACGGAGTTCCTCACCGAGACCCGCGGCACCGGGATCATGCACCACGTGTTCGAGCGCTGGGAGCCCTGGGCGGGTGAGCTGCTCACGCGCAACTCGGGCGCGCTCGTGGCCGACCGTCGCGGCGCGACGGTCACCTTCTCGCTGTTCACCCTGCAGGAGCGAGGCTCGTTGTTTGTGGGCCCCGGCGAGGAGGTATACGAGGGGATGATCATCGGCGAGAACTCCCGCTCGGAGGATCTGGACGTGAACCCGGTCAAGGAGAAGCACCTCACGAACATGCGCTCCTCGACCTCCGACGTGCTGGTGCGCCTGGACGCCCACCGCAAATTGACGCTCGACGAGGCGCTCGAGTTCGTGCGCGAGGACGAGGCGGTCGAGGCCACGCCGGTCTCGGTGCGCATGCGCAAGGTCGTGCTGCCGAAGGTCGAGCGGCTGAAGGCGATACGCAATGCGCGCAAGTGAGCGCGCGCGCCCGTGAGCGCGCGCATGGCTTCGACGAGCTCCGCGTCAGGGATGGCGCTCTCGGTGGGCGCGCGGCCGTGGCCCCGAGGGCTGGGGCCGGCGTGAGGGCAGTCATGGACGGTTCCGCCCGGATCGAGCTCAGCGGCCTGGTCAAGTCCTTCGCCGGGCCGGACGGTCCGATCCAGGCGGTGCGCGGCATCGACGTGAGCATCGCCGCGGGCGAGACGGTCGCGCTGCTGGGGCCCAACGGCGCGGGCAAGTCGACCACGATTGACATGCTGCTCGGGCTGCTCGCACCGGACGCGGGCACTGTCACGGTGTTCGGGCGCTCGCCGAACGAAGCGGTGGATCAGGGCGCGGTCGGCGCGATGTTGCAGACCGGCGCGCTGATCAGGGATCTGTCGGTGCGCGAGCTGGTCGCGATGATGGCCTCGCTGTATCCCGCGCCGCTCGATGTCGCGGAGGTGCTGGAGCTGACCGGCACGAGCGAGTTCGCCGACCAGCGCACGCAGAAGCTGTCCGGTGGGCAGACTCAGCGCGTGCGCTCCGCGGTCGCGCTCGTGAGCGACCCCGAGCTGCTGGTGCTCGACGAGCCCACGGCCGCGATGGACGTCGAGGGACGGCACTCGTTCTGGATGACGATGCGTGAGTTCGCCGCGCGCGGCAAGACAGTCCTGTTTGCGACCCACTATCTGGAGGAGGCCGACGTCTACGCCGACCGCGCGGTGCTGATGGCCCACGGTCAGATCGTCGCCGACGGGCCGACGAACGAGATCAAGGCGATGGTGGACACGCGCACGATCCGCGCGACCTTGCCGGGTGTCGACGGGGACGCCCTCGCCGCGCTGCCGGGGGTTAGCGGGGTTGAACGCCGCGGCGAAGCGGCGACCCTGAGCTGCACGGACTCCGATACGGCGATTCGGGCTCTGCTGGCTGCCTATCCGGACGCGCGCGACATCGAGATCGCGGCCGCGGGGCTGGAGCAGGCGTTCCTGAAGCTGACCGGGGACGGTGCTGGGTCCGGAGATGGCGCCGAGTCCAGGTCCGGGGCTGGGGAGTCCGCGCCGATGGGGACGGGGGAGGCCGCGCCCCAGCGCGTGGGGGAGGCGGAGCGATGAACCGGGTGGAGATCGGACACGCGGGGCGTGGCGAGCGGGCCGGGGACGGCAATTTGAGAGGTGACCGGTGAACCCGCTCGTCTACACGCGCTATGAGCTGCTGCGGACGCTGCGCAACCGGCGGTTCTTCATCCTGTCGCTGGGATTTCCGCTGGTCCTGTTCTTCGTGATCGCCGGTCCGCAGCGCAACGTGCACAACTTCGGTGGCACGGGCATTCCCGCGCCGACCTACTACATGATCGGGCTGGCCGCGTTCGGGACGATGAGCGCGATGCTCTCCAGCGGCGCACGGATCGCCGCCGAGCGCGCGGTCGGCTGGAACCGGCAGCTGCGCATCACTCCGCTGTCGTCGCGCAACTACTTCCGGGCGAAGGTCCTGACCGCGTACATGATGGCGCTGCTGAGCCTCGCTGCGCTGTACATCGCCGGGGCGTCGCTCGGGGTCAGCCTGACCGTGCGCGACTGGTTGGAGATGACCGGCCTGATCATCGTCGGCCTGATTCCTTTCGCGGCGGGGGGGATCCTGCTCGGGCACATGCTCACGCCCGACTCGATCGGGCCCGCGATGGGTGGGGGCATCGCGTTGCTGGCGCTGCTCGGGGGGACGTGGTTTCCGATCGCCGGTCACGGATTCCTGCACGATCTGGCGCAGTTTCTGCCCTCCTACTGGCTGGTGCAGGCCAGCCATGTGGCGTTGGGCGGGCACGCGTGGCCGTTGAAAGGGTGGATCGTGATCGCGGGGTGGACGATCGTGCTGGGCCGGATGGCCGCGCGCGCGTACCGCCGGGACACGGGGCGGGTTTAACGCACGAGGCCCGCTGCAAGCGGGCCTCGGCAAGACTCTGGCACCCACACATCTGGGTGGCGACTGTCCCTCGCGAACCCGAGGATACCAGGCCTTGCCGCTGCCCTCAACACATGGCTCCGGCGGCCGGATTCGAACCGCTACACCGAGCGAGAGACATAGTCGCGCATGCTGCCGTTACACCACGCCGGAATGCCATCAAAAACCATACGCCGCGCTTGGGACGGTTCTCTCGTATAAGGTGCCGCGCATGAGATGGATGAGAGCGCTGCGCATCGCCCTGCTGAGCGCGTTCCTGACCCTGGCGCTCGCCGCGAGCGCGAGCGCCGCGACCGTGATCCACTTCCAGAGCGAGAGCCTGCCGGCGCTGCAGGTGCAACTGCACAAGCACGAAGTCCATGCCCTGACCTTCCATCCGACGCCGGCCCCGGGGCACGTGCACGTCTCGATGGACGACGGCCAGCATTTCACCGTCGTGTACACCACGACCGGCGAACAGGCGCAGCTCATAGCGCTGGCACGCGCGAACGGCGCGCGCTACGCGGTCGCCACGGTCAAACCGAAACCCGCCGCCTCGACGCATCACACGCTGCGCTACATCGCGGGCGGGATCGTGATCGTCGTGATTCTCGTCGTTGTGGCTGTACTGCTGGTCGACCGCAGACGCAAGCTGAACGAAGACGGCTCCGGGACGACACCGGCGCCGGGCGACTCAACGACGACCTAGTCACAGCGCGCGCCTCCTCGGGCCTCCGAGTCACGGGCCTGGGCAGATCGGTGGGGGACGGCTGCTCAGAAGCCCGTGTTCGTCTTCACGCGTCGGCGGTCTGACGGGTGCAGGCCGCCCTTCTGCTCGAGCGTGGCGCAGGCTTCGGCGATGTCGGCACCGAGCGTGACGGTCATCGAGTAGCTGAGCGTCTGCTTGACGAGCGCGCGCAAGATCTTGACGTGCTCGGCGTTGGGCGGGAGCGTGTAGGCCGGCACCATCCAGCCGCGCTCGGCGGCGAGCTGGGCGGCTACGTCGAACTCGTCGTAGGCGTGCTCGCCTTGAAGTTTAAAAGCGACGAGCGGCAGTTGCTCCTCCTCCGCCGCGCCGATGATCTCGAACTCGCAGTTGGCGATCTCCGCCGCCAGCGCGCGGGCGTTGTACTTCATCGTCTCCATGACATAGCGGTAGCCCGAGTGGCCGAGGCGCGCGAAGTTGTAGTACTGCGCGAGCACCATCGCCGAGCCGGTGGAGAAGTTCAGCGTGAATGTGGCGTCGGTCTTGCCGAGGTAGTTCTCGTAGAACACGAGGTCCTGCGCGAGGTCTGACTCCTCGCGGAACACGAGCCAGCCGATGCCCGGGTAGACGAGGCCGAACTTGTGGCCGGAGACGTTGATCGAGCGGACTTGCTCCAGGCGGAAGTCCCACTCCGTGTCCGGATATAGGAACGGCCACACGAACCCGCCGCTGGCGGCGTCCACGTGCAGGGGCACGTCCAGGCCCTGATCGTGCTTGAGCGCGACGAGATGGTCGTTGATCCCGCGGATGTCGTCGGCGTGCCCGGTGAACGTCGTGCCCAGCACGGCGGCGACGCCGATCGTGTTCTCGTCGATGTGGGGCTGCACGTCCTCGGGGCCGATCGTGTACTTGTCGGGCGCGAGCGGGACGATCCGAGGTTCGACGTCGAAGTAGCGGCAGAACTTCTCCCAGACGACGTGCACGTCCCCGCCGAATACGAGGTTGGGACGGTCGGTCCCCTTTTTGGCCGCCTCGCGGCGCTCGCGCCACTTCCACTTCAGCGACAGCGCGCCGAGCATGATCGCCTCCGAGGAGCCCTGCGTGCGCGCGCCGGTCGTCTGCCCGGGGGCGTGGAACAGGTCGGCGAGCATGCGGATGCAGCGCTGCTCGATCTCGGCCGTGCGCGGGTACTCGGCGTGGTCGATGAAGTTCGTGTGCAGGTTCTCCTGGATGATCCGCTCGGCCTCGGGCTCCATCCAGGTCGTGACGAACGTGGCGAGATTGCGCATCGGGATGCCGTCGAGGACCATCTCCTTTTCGATCAGCCCGGCGGCTTCCTCGGCGCTCATGCCGATCTTCGGCAGCCTGTCGTCAGGGGCGGGCTCGAGCAGGTAGCGGTTG
This sequence comes from uncultured Solirubrobacterales bacterium, assembly GCA_963749285.1. GTDB lineage: Bacteria > Actinomycetota > Thermoleophilia > Solirubrobacterales > Solirubrobacteraceae > Palsa-744. The sequence continues at coordinate 1,400,365 of CAVVMD010000003.1, forward strand.
CCGTAGCGGCGCTCCAAGCGCTCGATCTGCTCGCGCGTGAGCTCGGGCGGGTGTCGTCCGTCGGAGCTCGCGGGACCACGCTGCTGGTGGGGCGGCATGCGTGACGAGCATACTCGCACTCGCCGCGGGCGTGGCGCTCCGCCGGTCGGCGGCGCCAGGACCTGGATCGTCCTCGGGCGGGCGGCGATCTGACTCAGTCGAGAATGAGACTCAATCTCGTTTCTGGTAGGGTGGGCAGATGGCTGTGAGTGAACAGGGCAAAGTGTGTCGCTCCCGCTCACGGAAGCGGGCGGTCTGGGACAAGCGTCCACGCACGTGCGTGGTTGTGGCCTGCGCGTTGCTGGCCGCGTTCGCCGCGGGCTGTGGGACCAGCGGCTCGGGCGTCGCGTCCGACGGCAGGATCATCGCCGTGGGCGCCGAGAACGAGTATGCGAACGTGATCGAACAGATCGGCGGCAAGTACGTCAAGGTCACGGCGATCGAGAGCAATCCCAACACCGACCCGCACACGTTCGAGGCGAGCCCGAGCGTCGCGCAGGCGGTCAGCGTCGCGAGCCTGCTGATCGAAAACGGGGTCGGCTACGACACGTACATGGAAAAGATTGAGTCGGCCTCGCCCAATTCCTCGCGCAAGGTCATCAATGTCCAGAAGCTGCTCGGCCTGCCGGAATCGACGCCGAACCCGCACCTCTGGTACAAGCCGACGACGATGCCGATCGTCGCCAAGGCGATTGCTAGCGACCTCTCGGCGCTCCAGCCGGCGCACGCTGCGTATTTCCAGGCAAACGATGCCGCGTTCGAAGCTTCTTTGAAGCCTTGGCTGCAGGCGCTCGCACAGTTCAAGGCACGCTATGGCGGCACGACGGTCGCGACGACAGAGCCTGTCGCGGACTACATGCTCGAAGCGGCGGGCACCAAGAACCTGACGCCGTTTCCGTTGCAGGCGGACATCATGAACGGCACCGATCCCGCCCCCCAGCTCGTAACCCTTCAGAACGGCCTGTTCTCCGGGCACAAGGTCAAGGTGTTCGTGCACAACCAGCAGGTGACCGACTCGCTCACCGAATCGTTCGTGAAGGCCGCCAAGGCCGCTGGCATCCCCGTGGTCGGGGTGTACGAGACGATGCCCGCACCCGGCTATGACTACCAGGCGTGGATGCTCGCCGAGGTGAAGGCCATCGAAAAGGCCGTCGCCCAGGGCATCTCAACCGAAAAACTGTGAACCCTGCGGGCGCACCGGTGGCGGCGGACATCCTTACTGTGAAGGACGTGGATGTCCGCCTTGCGGGCCGCAAGATCCTCGACCGGGTGAGCTTCAACATCGCGCCCGGCGAGTTCACCGGGCTGATCGGATCGAACGGGGCGGGCAAGACGACGCTGTTCCGGATGATCCTCGGGCTGCAGCCCGCGAGCGCGGGAGAGGTCATCTTTGGTGGGTCCACCCGTGCACGGAAAAGCAAGCTGATCGGGTTCGTCCCGCAGAAGTTCCTGCTCGACCCGGACCTGCCGATGCGCGCCCGCGATCTTGTGGGGCTCGGCCTCGACGCGCAGCGCTTGGGGGTGCCGCGGCCGTCCCGGTCGCGCCGTGCGCTGGTGGAGGAGATGCTCGAGGCGGTCGACGCCGCGCGGTTCGCCGACACGCGCGTCGGGCGGCTCTCCGGCGGGGAGCAGCAGCGCATCCTGATCGCGCACGCCCTGATCGCCCGCCCCCGTCTGCTGCTGCTGGACGAGCCGCTCGCGAACCTCGATTTGCGCAGCGCGCACGAGGTCGTCGCGTTGCTCGCTAGGATCGCCCGCGAGCAGCAGATCGCCGTTTTGATCTCAGCGCACGAGATCAACCCGCTGCTGGGTGTGATGGATCGCATCGTCTACCTCGCCTCGGGCCGCGCCGTAAGCGGGTCAACCGATGAGGTGGTGCGCGCCGATGTGCTCAGCAAGCTCTACGGCCACCACGTCGACGTGCTGAACGTCCACGGGCGGGTCCTGATCGTCGCCGGCGCCGGGGAGGACACGGATCTCGCCGGTCACGAGGTCGCCTTCCCAGACACAGAGATCGTCTCGTGAGCCACTTCCTGACGCCTGTGTTCGCCCCCGGGTTCTTTGCAAGCGAAGCGGTCCACACCGCGCTCGGCGTGGGGACACTCGTCGCGATTGTCACCGGGGCGGTCGGGGTGTTCACCGTCATGCGGGGGCAGGCCTTCGCCGGTGAGGCATTCGGCGACATCGGCACCACCGGCGGCTCGGGGGCGTTCCTCGTTGGGGTCGGCCCGTTGTGGGGGTTCGTAATCGGAAACCTCCTGGCGGCCGGTGCGATGGAGACGATCGGCATCCAGCGCACCCGCGGACGAGACCTGGCCACGGGGATCGTGCTCGGCGCGTCGATCGGGCTCGCCGCGCTGTTCCTCTACCTCTACTCCGTAAGCCACAGCACAACCGGCGAGACCGTGACGATCCTGTTCGGCTCGGCCTTCGCGATCACGAGCTCGACCCTCCCGCTGATCGCTCTGCTCAGCCTCCTCGCTCTCGCCATCACGATCACGCTCTACCGCCCGCTCCTGCTCGCCACGGTGAGCCCGGAGATGGCGGCCGCACGCGGAATACCCGTCCGCGCCATCGGGATCCTCTACCTGATCGCGCTGGCGCTGGCGGCCGCGCTCGCGGCGATCACGATCGGCTCGATCCTCGGGACCGCGCTGCTCGTCGGCCCGGCCGCGAGCGCGCTGCGCCTGACTAAGCGTCCGCTGATCGCGATGCTCACCGCCGCCGGCATCGGGATCGGCGCGATGTGGCTCGGGATCGTGCTCGCCTACGACAGCTACGAATGGCCACCCGCCGGGCACGGGTGGCCGATCAGCTTCTTCGTCGTGACCCTGGTCTTCATCCTCTACCTGGCCTCCTGGCTGCCCGAGCGACGCCACCGGCGCCGAGGCGAAAGTCCCGCACAGTCCCGCTCGACGCTTCACGCCGTCCACGAGAGCCAGTGAGTCGTGTTCTCCGGTTTCATGGTCAACGCCTGGGAGGTCGCGAGCATCGTCGCGGTCGTTGCGGGTGTCGTCGGGTTCTTCACCGTGCTGCGGGGATCGGCGTTCGCGGCGCACGCGATCCCCAACGGGTCCTTCGCCGGGGCGGCCGGCGCGAGCCTGATCGGGGTGAGCACGCTCCTCGGGCTCGGTGTTTTCTCCCTCGCCGGCGCCCTCACGATCGGGGTGCTCGGCCGCAAAGGACGCCACGACGTCGCGACCGCCTTGGCGCTCGTGATGATGCTCGGTCTCGGCGCGCTGTTCCTCAGCTTCAGCAAAGAGTACGCACCCGCCGTCTACTCGCTGCTGTTCGGCGAGGTTCTCGGAATCTCGAGCAACGACATCGCCCCCACCGCGATCCTCGGCGTGCTGTGCATCCTCGCAATAGGTTTGCTGTATCGCCCGCTGATGCTCTCCTCGGTCTTGCCCGAGGTGGGGGAGGCCCGTGGCGTGAGCGGCTTTCGCATGGAGATGCTGTTCCTCGCTGTCCTCGCGCTGGCGACAACGATGACGGTGCCCGTGGTGGGGACGCTGCTGATCTTCAGCCTGATGATCGGAGCCCCTGCCGCCGCCCGCTCGTTCACCGATCGCCCGCCGGTGGCGATGGCGCTGTCGGTGGTGATCGCACTGATCATCGTGTGGATCGCGATCGCCGCCTCCTACGAAACCAACTACCCGGTCGGGTTCTTCGTCGGCAGCGCCAGCGCCCTTGCCTATGCTCTCGGGCGTGTCTGGGCAACGTGGGGCCCCACGGCCGCGTCCCAGCAAAGAGACGCCGGAGCGACTACTACGACCACGCCTCTACCATCGTGATATGAGCACTCACGTCGCCCACACTGTCGATGCGGCCGCCGGGAAGTGGACGGATCGCGCCGAGGCGGCGCTCGCCGCCGCAGGCCACAAGCGCGGCGGCGCGCGCCGCGCGGTGATCGAGCTGCTCGACGGCCAGACGTGCGCGCTGACCGCGGTCGAGATCGAGGACGCCCTGCGCGCCCACGGCAAGCGCAGGCGAGTGAGCCGGGCGAGCGTGTACCGGATCCTCGACGAGCTCGAGCAGCTGCGGCTCGTGCAGCGCGTGGAGACCGGCCAGGCGATGGTTCGCTACGAGCGCGTGTGCGAGCACGCAGAGCATCATCACCATCTCGTGTGCGACGAGTGTGGCGTGGTGATGCCGTTCTCCGACATTGCGCTCGAGCGCGCGATCGAGACGCTCAGCGAGCGGGTTCCGCTGGCTGTGTCCGAGCACGAGATCGTGCTGCACGGCGCGTGTCGGGACTGCGCGGCGTAGAGGGCTTCGTGAGCACAGTCCGCGCATTCACCGGACTCGCAGACAGTAGGCTGCGACTTTAGACAATCACGTGGCTGTGGCGATAGAATGAAGACATGAAACCTGCGCCGGATACACCGCTGCTCTCAGCTGGCCACGAGGCTGAGTGGGCAGTGATCAACCGCGAAGAGGAAGAGCACCACCGCGCCAGCACCAGGGCGCTAACCCCAGCTGAGCGGCTGGTGGTAGGTCAGAAGCTCTCGCAGCAAGCTGTCTCGCTTCTCGCTGCGTCCATTCGGGCTGGCCATGTCCCTCGACGAGCTCTCTGGTCCTGACCTCGACGGCGTCGTCGCTGACGCCAATGCTGTTGGGCTTGAATATGTGGTGATCGGTGGGTTCAGCGTCATTATCAATGGCTATCTGCGCTCAACCAAGGACAGTGATCTGCTCGTGCCCGACGGGCCTGCAACTGACGCCACGATCGAGCAATTCTTTGATCGTGTGGATGCTGTTCGTCTTTATGACGGCAAGCGACTCGGCCGCCAGGAGATAGGCGGGGCGCACCACCTGCGCATCAATAGTCGCCACGGCATCATCGACATCATGCGTGGAGGGTTGCCACCTCTCGATTACGATACGGTCGCCGAGCGCGCCATGCACGTTGATGTCGACGGTCAACCGGCACGCGTCGCTGATCTCCGCAGCATTGTGGGCTTCAAGCGTCTGGCCAACCGCCCGCGGGATCGCAATGACCTCATGGAGCTCGAAGCGTTTCATGGTGAGCTCCCGATCGAGCCGATCCCGGGAGTAGACGTGTAGCCTCTCCCGGCCGCGCCACGGGCCGGCCCCACAGATAGGTGAGCACGCAGCCCAGAGCGAAGACCGCGACGACGAGCAGGACCGGGCCCGAGTCCTCCACGAGCGCGCCGACGACGCCCGCGGCGAGCCCTCCGGAGAGGGCGGCCAGCCAGGCGGGGTCACTCGCGACGGGTGCCAAAAGGTCGTCGCGTCGGCGCAGTCCGAACACGGCGCAGAGCAGCGCCAGGGCGGTCGCGACGGGCATCGCGTGGTTGTGCAGCTCATCCCACGCGGCCGTGTAGCGGCGGACGATCACGTCGCGCAGGTCGCCGAGCGAGCGGGCGTGCAGGATGCTGCCGGTGTAGTGGCCCGAGCCGTGGGCCGTGGCGAGGTCGAGCGCTGCGAGCAGGACCAGCGCGACGACGGGGGCGATCAGCACTGTCAGGGCACGCCGGCGGGTCAGCGTGCCTGGTAGCAGCATGACGACAGCCACGGCCGTGCCGGCGCTGACCAGGATCACTCCACCGACACCGGCGCCGATCCGGGCCGAGCCCTCGACGACGGCGAGCAGGATGCCGGCGCCGGCCATCGCGGTAGCCGCCCGGCGACCCCGCATGGCGGGATGCAGCGCGGCGGCGACCGCCGCGAGCACGAGCACGGCGAGGCCGGACTTGAGCTCGTTGCCGATGCCGTAGAACCGCGCACCGAGGATCGGGTCGGGTCCGAGCAGGGAGCGCATCAGCAGCTGTGTGCCGGAGAGCGCGTCGATGGTGAGCGCGAGGATGGCCACTATGGCGGGTGCAAGTGGCGCGCGGGGCCACGGGAGCAGGCGGTCGGTGAGCGCGCCCAGCGCCAGGCACGCGAATGCGATCGTCAGGTACTCGACGGCGGCGCTAGGGCTCAGTGCGGCGGGGATCAGCACCGCGACGGGCGCCCACAGGATTCCCAGTGCCCCTGTGCGCATCGCCCACGCGCGCGCGCGTGGCCAGGGCGCCGACGCCAGCAACAGCAACGCCCACGCGGTCAGGAGCCAGCCCAATGCATGCAGCCGCCGCGGGCCGATCACGTGCAGGCGGGCCATCAGTGCGCTCAGGGAGGCGGAGCGCAGAGGGCCGTCGGTGCGGAGCGGATCGCCGCGCATGTCCGCCGGGATCGGGGTGAGGCCCAGATGGCGCAGGATCGTGGGGGCGATATCGACCGCGGCGATGAGCCCGCGCTCGTTGGTCGTCTGGGAGGTGAGCTCTGTACCACCGTTGCCGAGGGCTCTCGCAGGGAACTGCGAGCGTCCGGTGGCTGCGCCGCCCGGGAGTCCCGCGGCGGCGGCCCACAGCAGTTCGTGGCCGCGCGGGGACCGTGCGCGCTGCACGACGAGCAGCAGTTGGCCACGCGCGCGCGTGGCACTCAGTGCGCGTAGGTCCTCATAGCCGACTCGGCCGGCGGGCAGGTCGGCGACGACGAGGGGATGGGCGCGGCGCAGCAGCACGATGCGCGCGAGCAGCGAAGACGTAGGACCAAGCGAAACGGCTGCCACTCCTCCGCCGCGGTTGGCGGCAGCGATCGCGTCGGTGTCGTCGGTTCCAGCGATCCCCACGTATGCCGCGCCGCCCGGGATCTGCGCGGCGAGCAGACCGGGACGCAGCAGCTGGGGCGCGTTTTCGGCGCGCCTGCGCGCTGCCTGCCAGCCGGTGATCTTGCCGATCGCACCGATTGCGCCCCCCGCGCCGAGCGTCCGCAACGTCATCGGCGGCGGACCGGTGGAGGAGTAGGCCGAGGACGCGATGCGGGCGCCCTGGGTGATGTCGAGCAGCAGCTGCTCGGCGGAGTAGGGGCCCTGGGTCGCGGACATGATCCCGACGGACAGGCCCGGGACGCTCTGAAGCTCGGGCTCACCGGCCGGGACGAACGCGAGCACGACCGATGTCGGCGTGTGAACCCCGGACGCCTTGGCGCCCGGTGGGGCTGCCGCGAGGGCCGCGGCACACGCCAGCAGCGCGAGCGCAGCCCCCCGCGAGACTGGGCTCAGCCCTCGGCCCCCTCGGTCGCGACGCCGGGGCGGGGTGCGCGCGTACGATCGCCCGGAGGTGTGCTCGACGGCTGCTCGCGCTCCCCGGGCGCGTCGGCCGGCAGCACCGTGCCCTCGATGTTCAGTCGTGGCAGCACTCTGTCCAGCCACGCCGGGATCTGCCACGTGCGTTCGCCGACGAGGTGCAGCACGGCCGGCAGCAGCAGGCAGCGCACGACGAGCGCGTCGAGGAACACGGCGCTGGCGAGGCTCAGGCCGAACTCCTTGATGACACGGTCTTCGCCGAGCATGAACGACAGGAACACGCAGACCATGATCGCCGCGGCCGCGGTCACCACCCGCCCGGTCAGCGCCAGGCCCTCGGCGACCGCGCGCGAATGTTCGCGCGTCTGCGTCCAGCGCTCGTGCATGCGCGAGATCAGGAACACCTCGTAGTCCATCGACAGCCCGAACACGATCGCGAACAGCATCACCGGGATGAACGACTCGATCGGCCCCTGCTGGACGCCGAAGATGCTGCCGAGCCAGCCCCACTGGAAGATCATGACGATCACCCCGAGCGCGGCGCTGATGCTGAGCAGGTTCATGATCGCCGCCTGCAGCGGGATCACGAGCGAGCGGAACACGATCATCAGCAGCAGCGCGCTCAGCAGCACCACGACGCCGATGAACAGCGGCAGCTTGTGGCCGAGCACGGCCGCGAAGTCCACAGCGCCCGCGGTCACGCCGCCGACGTACACGCTCATGCCGGTGTGCGCCTCGACCGGTGGAATCACACTGTCGCGCAGGCGCGAGACGAGTTGGGTGGTCGCGTACGCCTGCGGGGAGGAGTGCGGATAGACGGTGATCGTGGCCACTTCGCCTGAGGGGTTGATCTTGGCCGGGGCGACCGACACAACACCCGGCGTGGTGGCAATCGCTGAACGCAGCTGTTCGACGGCGGCTTTGCCGCCACCCGGTGGCGAGGCCACGATTACGCCCTGTTTTGCGGCTTCCCCACTCGAGTTCGGGACCTTCGCGACGACCAGCAGCGGGCCGTTGAACCCTTCGCCAAAGCCCTGCGCCAGCAGCTCGTACGCGCGATGCGTGGTCTGGCTCGCGGGATCGTTGGAGGCATCGCTGGACCCGAGCCGCAAAGCCAGTGCGGGAGCGGCGATCAGCAGCATCGTCAGGGTAGCCACGATCGCGATCGCCCACGGCCGGCGCTGCACGAACGCGCTCCAGCGCAGCCACGTGCCGCCAGCGATTTGCGCCTCTCCCGTGGTAAGCGTCTGTGCCGCGGTCTGGTTGTGAGCCTGGGAGCCGGCGGCCTGTGCAACCGCGCCGGCCTGAGCGACCGCGCCTGCCTGTGCCTCGCGGGCTTCACGAGCACGGGCGCGGCGACTCGGCCTGGCGACTCGCGCGCCCGCGATCGTCAGAAGCGCGGGGAGCAGTGTCAGCGAGGCGAGCATCACGAGCAGCACCCCGATCGACGCAGCGATCGCAACGCCGTAGAGGAAGTCCACGCCCAGGAGCATCATCCCCAACAGCGCGATCACGACGGTCGTGCCCGCGAACAGGACTGCGCGCCCGGCGGTGTCCATCGCCTGCACGACCGACTCGCGCGCGTCGCCGAACGTCGGCCCGGGGGTGCGGTAGGCCTCGCGGAAGCGCGTCAGGATAAACAGCGCGTAGTCGATCCCCACGCCCAGCCCGATCATCGCCGCGAGCTCGGAGGAGAAGTTGGGCGTGTCGACGATGTGTGTGAACAGCGCGATCGCGCCGAGGCCGGTGCCGAGGCCGAACAGCGCGGTGACGATCGGCAGCCCCATCGCCGTCAGCGAGCCGAACGTCAGCAGCAGCACGACGATCGCCGCCAGCAGCCCGACCCCGGTGGACAGGCCGAAGCCGGCTTGCTCGGTCGCCTCGATCGCCTGCCCGCCGAGCTCGACTTGCAAGGGGTGGGCGGGATCTGATATTGCCGCCGCGCGGGCGACCTGCACGACGTGTTCGGGGGCGCTCTTGGGTAGGAGATTGGCTTTTTCGTCGAACACGACCGTCGCAAACGCGATCTGGCCGTTGGCCGAGATCGCCTTGCCGGCCGATGCGCCCGCGTAGGGGCTGATCACGGCCGCGACGTGCGGGAGGTGGGCGACCTGCGCGAACATGGCACTCATCCGCGCGCGCACGGCCGGGGCGAGGACCGTGCCGGAGGAGACCTTGTAGACGATCGTGTCGCGGTCACCGGCCTGCGCCGGGAAGCTGTGCTGCAGCAGGTCGGCGGCGCGCTGGGCGTCGGAGTTGGGCAGCGTGAAGTTGTTGGAGTACGACGTACCCGCCGACTGCGCGAAGATGTTCACGGCGATCAGCAGCGCGATCCAGCCGATGACGACGTACTTGCGGTGGGTTGTGGTCCAGCGGGCGAGCTTCAGCATGGTGCGATGCCCTCCAGGGGAGATTGGGCGCGGAGGCGGAGGTCAGAGGGGAGTTCAGGAAGGGTAGCCATCTTGCGCGGATCTCTCGGAGATCGCTCCTACGCCGATCAGGATCGGACCGTCCGATCGGGCTCGACCGTCAGTTCACGCTCGGATCGGGCGGCATGCGCGCGAGCAGGGCGTAGCCGCCGCCCATGCGCTTCAGGACGGCGCTCCACAGGTCCTGCGGCACTTCGGTGAACACGTCGTCCGGACGGGCGGCGTGGGCGATCCAGTCGCCGTCGGCGACCTCCTCGTCGAGCTGTCCCTCGCTCCAGCCTGCATATCCCGCGAACACACGCCTGCGCGCGGTCGCCTCGGTCAGCTCCTCGATCCCGGCGTCGGGGGCGGGAAAGCCGATGCGCCCGAGCACGAGCAGCCCCGCCGGCTCCGGATCGAGGAACTCCGCCAGGCACACGATCGCGCTCGGCTGAACCGGTCCGCCGACATACACCGGCTCCTCCTCGGCGACCGCCTGCTCCAGCTGTGGCACGGCCTCGCCGACCGTGACGGTGGACGGGCGGTTCAGCACCACGCCCATGGCGCCCTCCTCGCTGTGAACCCCGATCAGGATCACTGCGCGCTCGAAGTTCGGGTCGTGCAACGCCGGTGAGGCGAGCAGAAGCTGGCCGCTGAGCGATTCGTCCATGATGTCATTGAGGCTAGCGCGACGAAGGCGGCCGTGGGAGTTGTGTGGAGGTCTCGCGATGGCCCGCAAAAGCGAGTTCGCAAAGGCATGGTGACGGCGATCGCGCGGCGACGGGCTTGCATCGGCTGCGACGGCAAATCCAAGGAGGTAGGAATGAGCGCAAACGAGTTCGACGTGGTCGTGATCGGCGCCGGGCCGGCGGGGGAGGTGTGCGCGGGGCGGCTGGCCGGCGAGGATCTCAGCGTCGCGCTCATCGAGCGCGAGCTGGTCGGGGGCGAATGCTCCTACTACGCGTGCATGCCATCGAAGGCGCTGCTGCGTCCCGGACAGGTGCTGGACGAGGCGCGGCGCGTGCCCGGGGCCGCCGAGGCGGTGCGCGGGGAGCTGGATGTCGCCGCCGCGCTGGAACGCCGCGACGAGGTGGTGCACGATCTGCACGACGATGCCCAGCTGCCGTGGCTTGCCGAACGCGGAATCGAGCTGGTGCGCGGCCACGCCACGATCACGGCCGAGCGCGAGGTGCGTGTCGGCGATCAGACGCTGCGCGCGCGGCGCGCGGTCGTGCTCGCGACCGGTTCGAGTGCCGAGATCCCGCCGATACCCGGTCTGCGCGAGTGCGAGCCGTGGACCAACCGCGAGGTCACGACCGCCCACGCAGTCCCCGCGACCATGCTGATCCTCGGCGGGGGCGTGGTTGGGGTGGAGATGGCTTGCGCGTATGCCTCGTTCGGCGCGCGCGTGAGCATCATCGAGGGGGCTGAGCGGTTGCTCGCGCGCGAGGAGCCGTTCGCGTCCGAGCAGGTGCGCGACGCGCTGGAAGCACAGGGCGTTCAGGTGGTGCTCGGCGTCGCCGCGACCACTGCGCGGCGGGACGATCAGACGGGCGCAGCGATTCTCGAGCTGGCTGACGGTCGTACGCACGTGGGCGAGGAGCTGCTGGTGGCGGTCGGGCGACGCCCCAACACGGGCGACCTCGGCCTGGAGGCGCTCGGCCTGGAGCCGGGCAAGCCAGTCGAGGTCAAGGACAGCACGCAGACGGTCGAGCACGAGTGGCTGTATGCGATCGGTGACGTCAACGGGCGTGCGTTGCTGACGCACATGGGCAAGTACCAGGGACGGGTCGCCGCGGCACACATCCTTGGCCATCCGACTCCTCTACTCAGCGACGGGCCGCAATCTCCGCGCGTGATCTTCACCGAGCCGCAGGTCGCCGCGGTCGGCCACACGCTCGCGAGCGCGCAGGAGACGGGCCTGACGGCACGTGCTGTAGACGTCCCCACGGGCGGTAACGCGGGCGGGAGCTTCATCGGACACGAAGCTCCCGGGACCTGCCGGATCGTGGTCGACGATGATCGCGGCACGATCGTCGGCGCGACGTTCACCGGCGTGGAGATCGCCGAGTCGCTGCACGCGGCTACGATCGCGGTCGTCGGGGAGGTCCCGATCGAGCGCATCTGGCACGCGGTCCCGTGCTTTCCCACGCGCAGCGAGGTGTGGCTGAAGCTGCTCGAAGCGCTGGGCCCCGATGTCGCTATCCTGGCTGCGCCGGACGATCGCAAAGCAAACGGGAGGACGTGAAAGCATGGCCAAGACCCCGCAGGTCGGCGAGCCGGCGCCGGACTTCGAGCTGCCCGGCACGGAGGGACCGTTCAAGCTGTCAGATCATCGCGGCGAGCGCGTGGTGATGCTGTTTTACCCGGGCGATAACACGATGGTTTGTACGAAACAATTCTGCTCCTATCGCGATCGGTCTGATGACTTCGCTGCGTTGGATGCGACGGTGGTCGGTATCTCCTCGCAGGATCTCGATTCACACAAGGGCTTTATCGAGAAGAACGGGCTCACTGTCCCGTTGCTGGCCGATGTCAATAAAACCGTCGGCAAGGCTTACAGCGCCAGCGGCAAGCGCGCTGTCATCGTGATCGACGAGGACGGGATCGTTCGTCATCGTCACGACCATCTGCTCGGGCTGGACTATCAGTCGGTGGACGATCTGAAGGCTGCGCTGGATACGCTGCCCAGTCCGGCCGCCTGAGGGATCAGCATCGTCCCTGACCGATCGCTGGGTGGAAAAGCACCCGTAGGCAGCCTGTCGAACCGGGGACCCCCTTGCGATCGTGACTCGCGGAGCTGACCTCAGGGGTAAGGTGCGGGGAATGGACCAGGATCGGGCGGCGGACTTCGTCAGGCGCTTCGCGGAGTTCTGGCAGGCACCCGTGGTCGAGCACCTCGACAGGGTGCTGGCACCCGACGCCCGCCTCTCCGCACCGATGGTCTCGACCACATACGGGCTACAGGCGGGCAAGCGCACCTTCGCCGACCTCTTCGAGCTGGTCCCCGACATGACCGCCGAAGTCCACCGCTGGGGCGCCACCTCCGATGGCGTTCTGATCGAGTTCACGGTTCGCGGGACAGCAAGCGGAGCCCCTATCTCCTGGCAGTCGGTCGACCGCTTCGTCCTTAATGAGGACGGACTTGCCACCGAACGGTTCACCTATTTCGATTCTTTGCCACTGATGCTGACCCTGGTGCGACGTCCCCGAACGTGGCCTGGGTTCACGCGCAGCCGCATCAAACAGATGCGCCGCTAAACCCTGGGCAAGAATGGGAACGCCACGACTGACCAGAGGCGAGCAGACTTCCGCTTTGTACATGAATGCGAAACTAGGCGGGCCGGCTCCAAGTTGTGATCTCGGGTCGCACTGACTGGCGGCAAGCCCCTGGTGCCAGTTGTGGAGTTCGGCGACAACACGATGGTGAGGCGACACGTGCATGGCTGCGATCTCTTGGGTACGCCCGCAGCCTGGGTTTATGTGTCAGCGACTGGTGGTTGAGCTGAGAAGTTCGCGTGCAATGCGGACCTCGTTACGTCGGATCAGCCGACGTCCCCACCCGTCGGGAGCAGCGTCGGAGAAGGCCCCGAACAGCGCCTGGCCCTCGGCGGTCTGCTGCTGCCCGGTGTGCGCGGCTAGCCGCGGGTCAAGCTCATAGCTGTCCTCGCGAGCGAGATACTCGGGCAGATACGCGAACGTCGCAGAGCCGCTGTGACCGTGGGGGTGTGCCCAGAGGCGTCCGGCCGGTATGTCCTCACCGGCGATCTGCACGAGCACATCGACGATCGTGTCAGCCATGCTCGCTCTCGGAGGCTGGCTCCTGCAGAGCTAGCTGTCGAGGACGCACCCGCCGGGGGAGTCGCTGCACTGAGCGAATGCGCCCAACGTCGCTTGCGAGCGGGTCCAACGCCTGCGGCAGGTTTTCGAGCAGCCCAAGCCCGCGAAGTACGCGGAGCAGGTTCTCGACGCTGACACTCTTCTCGGCCGCCTCGATACGCTGCAGCGTGCCGCGGGCCACTCCTGAGCGGTCGGCCAATTGCGCCTGCGTGAGGCCACGCAGCTTGCGCCAAGCCACGATGTGCTCGGCTATCTGTCGCTCCGCCCGGCGCACCGGAAGCGGGGTCAGTCGTCGCTGATTCTCTACTTTAGGCATCATATATTGATCACTATAGCACTTAGTGCTTAACATATCGAGCTTTATCGGGTAAACTTACCTGGTTGCCGCTTGACCTGCTTGACTGCCGACGTACAGCGCCAGCGGCAAGCGCGCTGTGATCGTGATCGACGAGCAGGGCGTGGGTGCGCCACCGCCACATCACCTGTTAGGGCTGGACTATCAGTCGGTGGACGACCTCGAGGCGGCGCTGGACGCGCTCAGCTGACCGGCGCCCGCTCGTTGCCCGCCGGGAGCTCCTCGGCGTCACGGCGGGAGTGCAGCTCCGCCAGCTCCAGCTGCAGGCTGCGCGGGCGCTCGCTCGGTCCCGGCGAGCGCCGCGTCCAGACCCCCTCGCCGTCGAGCTCCCATGAGCTCTGGTTGTCGGCGAAGGCCCGTTCCAGCGTGTCGAGCAGCTCCGCGCGCAAAGCGGGTGACTCGATCGGGGTGGCGAGCTCGACGCGGTGATCGAGGTTGCGCGGCATCAGATCGGCCGAGCCGATGTAGATCGTGTGCTCGCCGTCGCGCTCGAACGCGTATACGCGCGAGTGCTCGAGCAGGCGCCCGACGATCGAGACGACCCTGATGTTCTCCGAGATCCCCGGGATGCCGGGTCGCAGGCAGCAGATGCCGCGCACGTTCAAATCGACCTGGACACCGGCCTGGGAGGCCTCGTACAACGCTCGGATGCAGCGCCCGTCAACGAGCGCGTTCATCTTCATCGCGATCCTGCTCGGCGTCTGGGGCGAGTGCGAAGCGATCGTCTGCTCGATCTGGGAGAGGATGCCGTCGCGCAGCTGGTTGGGCGCGATCAGGACCTTGCGGTAGTGCAGTGGGCGCCCGAAGCCGGTGAGGTAGTTGAACATGTCGGCCACGTCTGAGCCGATCTGCGCGTCGGTCGTGAACAGCCCGAAGTCGGTGTACAGGCGCGCGGTCGCCGAGTGATAGTTGCCGGTGCCGATGTGCACGTAGTTGCGCACCCCGTCGCCCTCGCGGCGCACGACCAAAACGCACTTGGCGTGCGTCTTCAGCGCCGGCTGGCCGTAGACGACGTGCACGCCGGCCTCCTCCAGGGCCTTGGCCCAGTGGATGTTCATGCGCTCGTCAAAGCGCGCCTTGAGCTCGACCAGCGCGACCGCCTGCTTGCCCCGCTCGGTCGCGTCGATCAGGGCCGGCACCAGCGGCGAATCGTCGCTCGTGCGGTAGACGGTCTGCTTGATCGCGAGCACGTTCGGGTCGGCTACGGCCTGCTGGACGAAGCGCTCCACGGAGGTCGCGAACGAGTCGTAGGGGTGGTGCACGAGCAGATCGCCTTCGCGCATCGCGCCGAGCACGTCAGGGCGCTCGCCCTCGTGGCGCAACAGACGCGGATGGGTGCTGCCGAGCAGGGGCTCCTCGCGCAGCTCGGAGTAGCCGGGAAGCCTGACGATCTGCCACAGCGCGCCCATGTCGAGCAGGCCGTCGACGGGGTAGACCTCGTCCTCGGCGACGCCCAACAGGTCGATCAGCTCGTCACGCAGGCGCTCAGAGCAGCGCGTGCCGATCTCCACGCGCACGATCTCGCCGAAGCGGCGGCGGCGCAGCTCGTCCTCGACGGCTTGCAGCAGGTCGGCGGCGTCGTCGGAGACCTCGAGATCGGCGTCGCGGGTGACACGGAACACGTCGCAGTCGACTATCTCCATGCCCGCGAACAGCGCGTCGAGATGGTGGGCGATGACGTCCTCCAGCGCCACGAGCGTGACTGGGCCGGCAGAACCCGCTGAGCTCTCGAGCGCGATGAAGCGGGGCAGGATCTCGGTTGGTACCTTCACGCGCGCGAACACGGTCTCGTCGGTGGCCGGGTCGCGCACGAGCACCGCCAGGCTGAGGGACAGGTTGGAGATGTAGGGGAACGGTCGCCCGGGAGCAACCGCCAGAGGAGTCAGGGCTGGGAAGATCACGCGCTGGAAATGCCGCGAGAGCTCCGCGCGCTGCTCGTCGCTGAGCTCCTCGACATCGACGACGGCGATCCCGTGCTCGGCCAGCGCCGGGCGCAGCCGGCTTTCGAAGCAGTCGCTCAGGCGCCGTCCCAGTCCCAGCGCGCGCTCGCGGATCAGGGCGATCGTCTGCGAAGGCGTACGCCCGTCCTGGCCGGGGTTCTCCACACCCGCGTCGATCTGGTCGTGCAGGCCGGCGACCCGCACCATGTAGTACTCGTCGAGGTTGGTCGTGTAGATCGCGCAGAACTTGACCCGCTCGAGCAGTGGCGCCGACTCGTCCTCGGCGAGCTGCAGCACCCGGTCGTTGAAGTCAAGCCAGGACAGCTCGCGGTTGATGTACAGCGCGGGGTTCTCCAGCCGCGGGTCCTCCGGCCGCGAGTGATCGTCGTCGAACATAGCTGCAGGTCACGCTACACCGTTACCGCGCGGGGAGGGTGAAGATCGACGAAGTCAGGCCGGAGCCGGCCGTGGCCGGAGGGATGCAGATCGCCGGGAAGACGCTGGGCGGCACGACCGCCGGCGGGGATGCTGGATCGTCGGGTGACGCTGGGCGGCCCGGTGACCGGCAGGGGTGAGGATTGTCCGGGCACGCTAGTCTCAGGGCGGGGATGGCGCGCCAACTCTGGCTACTACGTCACGCCGAGGCGGAGCCGCACGGAACGCGGCCCGACTCACAGCGGCGGCTGACTCCGCGCGGGGAGCGCCAGGCGCGTGCTGCGGGCATCGCGATCCAAAGCCTGGCGGTCGCGTTCGACGGGGTCCTGGTCAGCCCCAGGGAGCGCGCCCGCAGGACGGCCGAGCTCGCGGCGGAGGGCTGGAGTGCGCAGCAGCGCGAGCTGGCGCGTGAGCATCCACCGCTGGCGGGAGGGTTCGATGTGCCACAGGCGATCGATGCACTCGCGCAGGTCCCGGCGCAGGATGGCCGCCTGCTGCTGGTGGGCCACGAGCCCGACCTGTCGCTGATCGCCGGTGGACTGACCGGTGGGCGAATCGACTTGAAGAAGGGCGGCCTGGCGGTCCTCAGATCAGAGGGCGCCGGCTGCGAGCTCGTGATCCTGATGCGTCCCCGCGAGCTTGCGCTGATCGCCAGCGGGGTGGGTGGGGTCCCAATCGATCGGGACTGACGTAGTAGGCGCAGGCGACACATCGACGTCGAGGTCCTCCGCGCGGGCGCGCGCGCGGGCGCTGACCGCGTCCAGCGACTCCGCCGAGAAGCGGTAACCGATGCCGAAGTGGGTGTGGATATAGCGCCAGCGCGGTGAAGAGCGCTCCAGCTTCTGGCGGAGCTTGCGTACGAACACGTCGACCGAGCGGTCGCCACGCACCATCGCATAGCCCCACAGGCGCGAGTAGATCTCCTCGCGCTCGAGCACCCGGCCCTCGGCGGCTGCCAGCAGCTCGATCAGCTCGAACTCGCGCCTGGTCAGGTCGAGGCTGAGGCCACCCACGAACGCCTGGAAGCGGTCGTTGCGGATCTCGACCTCGCCCGCCAGCAGCGGCTTGGCCTCGGCGCGGCCGCTGCTGCGCCGGCGGCGGCGCGCGACGCCCTGCACGCGGGCGATGACCTCCTCGGGATGGCAGGGCTTGGTGATCCAGTCATCGGCGCCCAGGCGCAGCCCGCGCACGCGCTGGGCGACCGTCGAGGGTCCGGTGCAGACCACGACGCCCAGCTCGGGCAGCGCGCCGGAGAGCCGCTCGAGCCACTCCCATGCCTGCGGCCCAAGTACGGCCAGATCGACGATCAGCGCGCTCAGGCGCATCGAGGCGATCGCGTCGGTCGGGACGGGCCCGGCGAGCACGCGGTGCTCCCAGCCGAGGCGATCCAGGCGCTTTGAGAGAACCTGGATGAAACCGCTGTCGCGGTCGAGCACCGCGACGCGCAGTGAGGACGCGCTCGAAGTGCTAGACGGCGCCTCCTCCGTGGCGCGGATACTTTCCGTCATCGGGCGTCAGTCTAAGGGACGTTGCAGACCCGTGTGTGGCCCGGCACAAATGGTCACAGAATGTTCACAGGAGAAATACGCTATTTGCGGACGGTGTCAGAGGGTCTTGGGAGCCGGTGTCCGGTGCGGCTGAGGGTCAGAGCCGGAACGGTCCCGGGGTCAACCTCCGGCGGACGGTGTCAGAGGGTTTCGGGACCGGTGTCCGGTGCGGCATCCACGGGCACACCGTCCGGATGGGAGGAGTCCGAGAACTCGCGGAACAGGCCGGTGACGACGAACGCGACCTGCTCGCCGATGTCCACGGCGTTGTCGCCGATCCGCTCGAGCGCGCGGGCGACCAAGATCATGTGCATCGCCCACTCGCGCGTGTCGGGGTCCTCGCCGATCTCTATCGCCATGCGGAAGATGTCGCGGTTCAGGCGGTTGATCTCGCGGTCCTGGCGGACGAGATCCTCGGCCAGTTCGACGTCGCGCCCGGCGAAGGCGGCGCGGCACTGGATGACCTCCGAGCGCGCCTGGGCGCCCATCTTCATGAGCGCGTCCAGCACCTCTCGGCGCACCGGCGGCTCGTGTCCGGAGAGGGGGATCAGCTTGGCGATGTTCACGCACTGATCGCCCATCCGCTCGACGCGCATGATCACGTGCAAGAGCGCGGCGACGAGGCGCAGGTCACCCGCGACGGGCGCCTGCAGGGCGAGCAGCGAGAGGATGCCCTGGTGGACCTCGAGGTAGCGCCCGTCGAGGCGATCGTCGTCGGCGATCACCATCTGCGCGAGCTCGACGTCCTGGTGGTTGAGCGCCTCCAGCACGCGGTCGAGCTGCTCCACGACGAGGTCCAGGCCGCCGAGCGCGCGGGTCTCGAGCTCCTGCAGCTGCTGCTGGAAGTGGGCGCGGCCCTGCTGGGAGCGCGCCGGCGCGGCGCCGTCGTCGGGACCGCCCAGCGAGCTCGGTATGCCGGTGGCGTCAGCCGAACTTTCCGGTGACATATTCCTCCGTCCTGGGATCGGTCGGGGTCGTGAAGATCTCATCGGTCGGGCCGACCTCGACGAGCTGGCCGCCCAGCATGAAGGCGGTGCGGTCGGCGACGCGCGCGGCCTGCTGCATGTTGTGGGTGACGATCACGATCGTCACGCGAGACTTGAGCTGGTCGATCAGCTCCTCGATCTTGAGCGTGGCGATCGGGTCAAGCGCTGAGCAGGGCTCGTCCATCAAGATCACCTCGGGGTCGACTGCCAGCGAGCGCGCGATGCACAGCCGCTGCTGCTGGCCGCCGGAGAGTCCCGAGCCGGGCTCGTGCAGCCGCTCGGCGACCTCCTCCCACAGGCCGGCGCTGCGCAGCGCGGCTTCGACCTTCGGCTGCTGAGCGGCCTTGGATCGCGATCCGCGCCCATGCGAGGTCAGGCGCAGCCCGGCGGCGACGTTGTCAAAAACCGACATCGTCGGGAAGGGATTCGGCTTCTGGAAGACCATCCCGATCGCGCGGCGCACCGCGACGACGTCGACCGACGGGTCGTATACGTCGAGCTCGTCGAGCAGCACCTTGCCCTCGGTGCGGGCGCCGGGGATCTCCTCGTGCATGCGGTTGATGCAGCGGACCATCGTCGACTTGCCACAGCCCGAGGGCCCGATGATCGCGGTCACCTCGTTGGCGCGGAACTCGAGGTCGATGCCCCTGACCTGTTCGGCCTCGCCATAGTACGCGCGCAGGCCCTGCAGCTTCACACCCAGCCCGGGCTTGGTCAGAGCGGTTGGCCTGGTCGACGCACCGGCCTCTGGGCGCGAGGGCGCCGGGGCGCGGGCGTGGCTCGGCTCAGCGATCTCGTCGGGCTCCATCTCAGCGGTGGGAGGGGTCGAGAGGTCGGTGTTGGGGGGGACCGTCATGCAAGGCGACTCCTTCGCGAGATCAGGCGGGCTATCAGGTTGAGCACAAGGATCATGGCGACGAGGGTGAGCGCGGCCCCCCATGCACGGTTTACCACGGCGGTGGTCGGAGATGTGACGTCGTTGTAGATCTGCACGGGCAGCGAGTTCATGAACCCGCCGAGGTTGAAGTTGGTGTTGTGCGTATAGGCCGCGGTGAACAGCAGCGGCGCGGTCTCCCCGGCGGCGCGCGCGATCGCCAGCAGCACGCCGGTCACCATCCCCGGCAGGGCGGTGGGCAGCACGATGCTGAAGATGACCCGCCAGCGCGGGGCGCCGAGCGCGAGCGCGGATTCGCGCAGAGCCCCGGGGACGAGCAGCAGGACGACCTCGGCGGAGCGGATCACGACGGGCAGCATCAGCAGCGCCAGCGCGAGCGAGCCCTTGTAGCCGGCGTAGGAGCTGCCGGTGCCGATGATCAGGGCGATGTAGACGAACAAGCCGAAGATGATCGAGGGTACGCCGGTGAGCACGTCCACGAAGAAGCGCACTGTGTTGGCGAACAAGCCGGTGCGCCCATATTCGACGAGCCACACGGCCACGCCGATGCCGATCGGGATCGCGAGCACCGAGGCCAGCGCGACGATCTCGATCGTGCCGAGGATCGCGCTCTTGATCCCACCGATGTTGGAACTCTTGAAGAACGTGCTGCCGGTGGGGTCGGTCGTGAAGAAGCTCCAGCTCCACGAGCTCAACCCCTTGCTCAGCAGGTAGTAGACGATCAGCACGAGCGGAATCAGCGCGAGGACCGTGCCGGCGAGGATCCCCACGCGCGCGAGCCTGTCCCGCCGCCGGCGCGCGGGGGTGAGCGCGTAGCGCTGCAGGCGATCGGATGATGGTGGAGTGGGTTGCGCGTTCATGTTCGTGCCCGGGGCGCTCGGCAATCGGTCATTGGGCGATGGGTGTCAGTGTGGTTATTTTGGGGCCCATCCGCGAGGGTTAGTCCGATCAAACGCTGGTGGGTGCGGGTCATCCAGACCCGCTCAAGGAAGTGGGCGCTCGACACAGGTCTCACAGCCCCGCCGTCCCGGCGATCGCGGGTGGCACGTTCTCGGCGCGGTCCTGGGCGGTGCGCTTGGGTGCGCGGGCGCGTGCGGCACGAAGCACCAAGAGGCGCGCGATCGCGTTGACGAGCAGCGTCAGCACGAACAGGACCAGGCCCGCGGCGAACAGCGCCGAGCGGTGCAGGCCCTGGGCCTCGCCGAACTCGTTGGCGATCACCGCGGCGAGCGAGTAGCCCTGACCGAACAGGTGCTGGGGCATCCCGGGCGCGTCGCCGATCAGAATGGTGACCGCGATTGTCTCCCCGATCGCGCGGCCGAGGCCGAGCATCGCCCCGCCGACGATGCCCGAACGGCAGTACGGCAGCACAGCGATGCGAATCATCTCCCAGCGCGTGGCCCCCAGCCCGAGCGCGGCCTCCTTGTGGTCGGAGGGGACGGTGGCCATCACCTCGCGCGAGATCGCGCTGACGATCGGCAGGATCATGATCGCGAGGATCAGGCCGGCTATAAAGATGTTGGGGATCGTCACGAGTCCGCCGCCGATGAACGGGATGAAGGACAGCCGGTGGGCGATCCACTGCTCCACCGGCTGCAGCTTGGGGGCGAGGAAGAAGATGCCCCAGAGGCCGTAGACGACCGACGGGACCGCGGCCAGCAGGTCGACCAGCACGGTCAGCGACGCGCGTAGGCGCGTCGGGCACAGCTCGGTCGCGTACACCGCGGTGGCCACGGCCACCGGGACGCCGATCAACAGCGCCAGCGTGGAGGTGATCAGCGTCCCCACAAGCAGCGGCAGCGCTCCGAAGTGTTCGGCGGAGACGTTCCAGTCGTTGTCGAACACGAAGCCGAACACGCCTTCCTTGGCGAATGCGGGTCTGGATTCGCCGAACAGGCGGATGAAGAAGTAGGCGATCAGCGCGAGGATCAGCGCCGCGAGCGCCGTCAGGCCGTACTTCAGCGCGCGGTCGGGGAAGCGCGCGAGCGGTGACCGCGTGAGAACGCCGCGGTCACCGCTCAGGATCGATGCTGCCTCCAATGCGCTTCCTAGTGTCCGCTACCAGTTGGGCGACGCGCGGCCGAAGACATCAGCTCTGTTTCACAGCGGCCTGCATCGTCGTCCAACCGTATCGGGTGTCGTGGCATTTTGTGACTCGGTGTCAGCCGATCGCCGTGCCGTTGCATTGCAGTCCCGCGGCCGCTTCCTTGGACTTGGCCAGGATCGCGGCGGGCAGCGCGGCGTAGTCGGCCTTCGAGAGGATCGTCTGTCCTTCTCCTAGCCCGTAGTCGAGGAACTTGACCACGCCCTTGGCAGCCGCTTCGCCACCGGGGATGCCGGCCTTGCAAAGGTCCTTGTTAACGATGATGAACGTCTGCGAGGTGATCGGGTAGGCGCTGGCCGCCGGGGAGTTGATGACTTTGATGCCGAGGTTCGCCGGCACCGTCACCCCTTCGCCCGAGGCGCTCGTCGAGGCCAATGTCGGTTCGACGAATTTCCCAGCCTTGTTCTTCACGGACGCGACCGTGAAGTTGTGCGTAAGCGCGTATGCCTGCTCGACGTAGCCGACGGCGCCCGTGGTCTGCTGGACTGCTCCCGCCACGCCGGCGTTGCCCTTGCCCCCAGTGCCCGTCGGCCACTGCACGGTCTTGCCTTCGCCGACCTTGCTCTTCCATTCGGGGTCGACCTCGGCGAGGAAGCTGGTGAAGCCGGAGGTCGTGCCGGAGGAGTCCGAGCGGTGGATGACCGTGATCGGTGTGCTCGGCAGCGACACGCCCGGATTCAGCGCCTTGATCGCCGCGTCGTTCCAGGTTTTGATTTTGCCGAGGAAGATGTTGGCGACAGTGGTGCCTTCGAGCTTCAGACCGGTCGCGACGCCGGGGAGGTTGTAGGAGACGGTGATCGCGCCCAGGAACATCGGTATCTGTACCGCCGGGCTACCGTTCTTGGCTATCGCTTCTTCGTCAGCCGGCTTCAGCGGCGGGTCGCTGGCGCCGAAGTCGACGGTCTTGCTCTCAATTGCGGTGATGCCGGCGCCCGAGCCCACGGATTGGTAGTTGACCGTCAGGCCGGACTGCGCCGAGGCCCACTGTTCGTAAACCGGGGCGGCGAACGTCGAGCCGGCGCCGGAGATCGTAGTGGACGAGCTGCTGGAGGCGGTGCTCGAAGAGCTGCTGGAGCTGCTTGAGGAACTGGAGCCGCACGCGGCCAGGCCGAATGTCAGCGCCACGACGCCTGCGAGCGCGAAAATCTTGTTATGGATCACTACTACGTCTCCTCTGCTGGATTAAATGTGCTTGTCACCGGCCTGCGGACGCCCGAAGGACGCGGAATCCTCTGCCGGTCGGTGGTGGCTGCGTCCAGTCTCATGAATCTAGGACCGCCCCGATGTGAACATTTCGTGAAAGGCCCTGTGGCTCACCGTCAGCGCCGTCAAAGGCGACCGTCGCCCCGGTTGCCGCGCCGGCCTCGCGCGAGGGCTGCGGCTGGAAGCGGTAGCCGAAGCCGGGATGGGTGTGGATGAAGCGCCGGTCTGGCATCGCGGTCTCGAGCTTGTTGCGCAGCTTGCTCACGTACACGTCGACGGAGCGGTCACCGGGGCGCAGCTCAGCGCCCCAGACCTCGGCGTAGAGCTCGCCGCGCGTGACGATCGCGCCCGCCCGCCTGGCCATCGCGGCGAGCAGCTCGAACTCGCGCACCGACAGCGTCAGCGCTCGTCCTGTGGCCAGCACCAGACCCTCGCCAAGCCGGATCTCCAGTTCGCCGGCATAGAGGGTGCTCGTGTTGTCGGCTGTGGCCGCCACGGGCATATAGCCTCGTCTCGAAAGGGCACATGCGAGTTGCGAAGTCGTGATCGAGTCGTGAAGAACTCGTGAAGAGGGCACGCCGGCTCGGGTGATGTCCATAATCTCCGTCGATGAGCTTGCGCCGGTGCCAAATCGAGACGATCGTGAGTACCCGAACCGGAGGTCGCTGGTGAGCCTGCTCGGACGCCCCGTCGACACGAGGCTGGCCACGCTGCTGGAGGACGCGGGCCGCAACGTGCAGCGCTCGGCGTTGCTGCTGCGCGAACTGCTGGCCGCGTTCCCCGAGCACGCGACGCTCGCGCAGGACCTCGCCGAGTGTGAGCGGGAGGGAGACCGCATCACCCACGACATCATCTACCGGATGGGTGGGAGCAGGCGCGTGCGTGCGCCGTTCGACGCGGGCGATGGCTACGCGCTGGCAACCGCGATCGATGATGTCGTCGACTACACCGAGCAGGCGGCGGCGCAGCTCGACCTGTACGGGGTCGAAGCGCCGATGGAGCAGGCCGTCGGGTTCGCCGACGTGCTCGTCGCCGCCGGCGGGGAGATCCTCGGGGCGCTGCGAAGTCTGCACGGCGGCGAGGACATGGGCTTGCACCTGGTCGAGATCCACCGCCTGGAGAACGAGGGCGATCGCCTGCAGCGCGACGCCGTGATCTCGCTGTTCGCGGGCGGCATCGACCCGATGGTGGTGATCCGCTGGAAGGACATCTTCGAGTCGCTGGAGGCCGCCGTGGACGCCTGTGAGACGGTCGCGCACGTGCTCGAGGGGATCACGCTGAAGCGCCGTCGGCGCTGAGGGTGAGCGCCGACCCCCGAGCGGCACATGTGCCGCAGACCGGGCGACTGCATGGAAACTAGATAGACGGCCGCATGCTATTTAAAAAAGCTGATGTGATAGGCCATGCCGCATGCGGCATGGCTGGCAGGGTCGCATGCTGGCCGATCGGAGATCCCGTTGATCTCCGATCGGTCTGCCTCCAGACGGTGCATGCACCGTCTGGCCGACCGGCGCATGCGCCGGTCGGCGGGGCCGCGCATGCGCGGCCCCGAGAATACCGTCCCAAGTGCTGCGTACGCTTGACGGCAGGGGCCGTGCCGTCTGGGTCCTGGCGTAGTGTTGTCACGTATGATGGATTCGCTACTTACCCCAGAGGCTCGGGACTCGCCGGTCCGCAAACGCCACTCAGCCCGTAAGAGTCATGGGGTGCACTACACGCCCTCGCATCTCGCTGGCTTCGTGGCTCGTAGGGCACTCGCCGAACTCAGCAGGAGAGAGCCGCTCGTCGTGCTGGATCCGGCGTGCGGCGACGGTGAGCTGCTTTTGGCTGTGGCTCATGCAATCGAGACGGCGGGGTTGCCTGCCCCGCATCTCGTCGGAGTAGACCGCGACGAGGAAGCCGTGACCGCTGCCAACGAACGCCTTGGTAATGCTTACGCCGCAAGCACCGTAATTCGCTGCGACGACTTCCTCGCGACCGAGATGGAGCCGGGAGAGCTTCCGTCGAAGTATGACCTCGTCATCTCGAACCCGCCTTACGTGCGAACACAGGTGCTCGGGGCGGCGCGCGCCCAGGCACTCGGTCGTCAGTTTGGCTTGACGGGTCGCATCGATCTGTACCACGCCTTCGTAGCAGCCATGACCGCCATCCTGGATGAGGGAGGCGTGCTTGGCCTTTTGTGTTCGAACCGCTTCCTCACCACGAAGGGTGGTCACTCGCTGCGATCCCTGCTGCTACGGCACTACGAGGTCTCAGAGGTTTGGGACCTCGGGGATACGAAGTTGTTCGAGGCCGCCGTCCTGCCGGCTGTGGTGATAGCTCGACGTGTGAACACACCCGTCGCCAATCGTGGGATGTTCGTTCGCGTGTACGAGTACACGGGATCCTCGGAGGACGCTACGGACGACAGTTCGCTGCTGAGTGCCCTCGAAGCAGAGACCGAGGGCACGGTGAGGGTCCTGGACCGGCGGTTCTCTATCGAGCGCGGCGCACTCGTCGAGCCGAGCGCGGAGCGACCTTGGCGTTTGACCTCACCTGGCGGCTCGCGTTGGCTTGGCGTGGTCAAGAAGCACTCTGCAGCTCGGTTGGGCGACATCGGGCCGATTCGTGTCGGCATCAAGACGACCGCCGACAGCGTCTTCATTCGGTCGTCGTGGGATGACCTTCCAGAAGAGATGCAGCCAGAGGATGGACTGCTCCATCCACTGATTACACACCGAGTGGCTGCGCGTTGGCGGGCGGAGGGCGACGCCGGAGGAGTACGGTCAGTTCTGTACCCATATGAGATGCAGGAAGGGCGACGGCGGCCAGTTGCCCTTTCTGGCTTTCCTCGCGCAGCCACTTACTTGGAGGGGCATCGAGAGCGACTCGAAGGGCGAGAGTATGTGCGCAAAGCCGGACGTGCCTGGTATGAGATCTGGGTGCCACAGCAGCCCGACGCGTGGGCAGCACCAAAGCTCGTGTGGCCTGACATCTCAGACCGGCCTCGGTTCTTTCTCGACTACAGTGGCTCTATCGTAAACGGAGACTGCTACTGGCTGTCCTGCGATAAGCAATCGGAAACCGAGATGATGCTGGCTTTGGCGGTGGCGAACTCGTCCTTTGCCTTGCAATACTACGATCTCTGCTGCGGCAATCGTCTTTATGCTGGCCGGCGGCGTTTCATCACTCAGTATCTCGAAGAGTTGCCCATTCCGGAGGCGAGTTTCGCCGCCATGCGGGACATCGCAGAGATGGTCAAACTGATGCAGCGGCAGGACCCTGCTGTGGCCCCCGAGCTTGTGACCGCGGTTGAGTCTGCGCTCGATGCCGCCGTCTCTGAGCTATTTGGTCTGAAAGAAGTCGTTCGGTAGGCGCAGCTGCAGCTTACGATTCTGCACGAGCCCGCCGAAGGGTTGGAACTCCTCAAAGAAATCGGTTCCAGTTGTCGTCACGACGTGCTCTATGCGCAACACGTCGTCCTCCCGCGCTGCATATGCGACGAGGTATCGAGCGTCGCAATGCCGCAAGTGAGGTGAGAGTGTCAGGGCTGGTTCTTGGCTGTCTGGCGTCACGAGACCGAGGTCGATAGTCCCGGCCAACTGAAGCTTCACCTCAAGGGCTTGGCACACGATGTCGGGGAATTGTCCCGTGTCTGCATAGCTCCCCAGTCCCAGTGCCTCACATGCAGCACGATGCAACCGCTCTCCTCGCTGCCTCTCACTCGGCGAATATGGCAATCTGCATCCGACGAGCCCCAAGAGCCGCTCGTGGAGGGATGACACACCGAGGACCTGGCTGTGCCGCGGTGTGCTTGCCGGCCGCAGTTGAACCAATAGTTCGGCGTTAAGGTCGTCCGTTGGGGCGAGCTCAGCGATGAATGCCTCGGTGTCTTGGGAAGACACCAGGGTGCTGCCCATCCTTCCCGCGCGACGCTTCGCCTGGTACTTGCTCGTCAGGGTTCCCGTCTTATCGAACGTCGCCAGCTCGGCACCCTCGATGACGCGAACCGCCACCACTTGGTTGGCTGCGTTGACACGCAGGATGGCGTAACGACGAGTCGGAGTGACCTCGGCGTTCCAGACCTGCAGGTTGTTGCTTTGCTGTACATACACATCGAGGTCTTGGCCCGGGAAGCGCGGCTGTGTTCTTCTCAGTGTCTTCGGAACCGGATAGCCCAAGGCCGCTGCTACGGCTTGCTTTGCGAGCTTTCCCCTCGTCTTGATGGGCGCGTCAAAGACCTGGCCCAGCAGCTCCTGCCCCAGCAGCGCCTCCAGCTCAGCTGTCAAGTACACGACCTCAGGGTAGTTTGTCAGCGGCTTGTAGATGTCGAAACCGAGATCTGCAACAGCCTCGCGGATAGCGAGGGCATCGTCGAGGATGCCAGACATTTGCCTTTATGGTTCTGGCTGAACGCGCCAGTCCCTCTGCGTGAGATGGAAACCATCCCCTGGCAAGACTTGGCAGGATACGTCTCGACGCAATGAGGCCGGACGCTTGAGCTTATGCCCCTGCACCCGGCCCGCCGAAAGGCGGGTCGAGTCGTTTTATCATCCGAACGTCGTAGGCGGCGCGCTCGCTTCCAGACGTGCCCCCGCCGGGCTGCCCACGAAGAACGCCTGGAACGGCAGCGATGCGCCCGCGTCGACTTCGGGCAGCACCGCGCGGCCTGCCGCGACGATCCTGCCGGCGCTGCGCGCGAGCACGTAGACGACAAGGGACTGCTGGGTGACGTGCGAGCGGTTGTGCACCGTGCCCGTCGCGCCCGTGCTGCCGTTTTCTTCGCTGAGATGCACACCGGCGACTTCGATCCGCGGAACGGGTCCGCTGGCGGAGGGCGATTCACCGACGATCGCGCTCACGCTCGCCGGGGCGCCTGACGATGCTGGCACCTGGTCGTTCACCCATGTCACTTCGCCGTGTGCTGGCAGCGATGCCAGCGAGGTGAGCGCCGCTTCCAGCCCGGGGGCGTTGTTCTGAAACAGCGTCCTCCCGCTTGCGTTGCTGACCGTGATCGCGATCGGCACGTCTTTCAGCGCGTGGCCAGAGTCGTTGCGCAGCGTCACCACCGCGGCGGCTCCTTCGCTGCTGTGCACGAGGACCGTGCTCACCGCGTGCACATAGGCGCTTGTGCGTGCGATCGACAGTCCTCGTTCGGCCAGGCGCGCGTGGTGGGCGGCCCGTTCCAGGCGCGCGCTCTGCTCCGCCGTCGTCTCACAGCCGCTCAGCGCCAGCAGCGCCAGCAGCGCGACGGCCGCGGCGACTCTCAACCGAACACCCCGCCGACGTAGTCGCGCGTGCGCTGGTTGCGCGGAGCGCCGAATATCTGCGCGCTCGGACCGTACTCGACGAGCTCGCCGAGGTGCATGAACGCGACATGGTCGGCCACGCGCATCGCCTGCTGCAGGTTGTGCGTGACGATCACGATCGCGACGTCCGAGCGCAGCCCGACGATCAGCTGCTCGATCGTGGCCGTGGAGATCGGATCCAGCGCCGAGCACGGCTCATCCAGCAGCAGCACCTCGGGCTTGACGGCCAGCCCGCGGGCGATGCACAGCCGCTGCTGCTGTCCGCCGGACAGGCGCAGCGCCGGGTGATCCAGGTCGGCGGCGACCTCGTCGTAGAGTCCGGCGCGGCGCAGCGCGTCGATCGCTTCGGGCTCGAGATCGCGGCGGGAGCGACGCCGTCGCCGGCGTCCCGCGGGGTGCTCCTCGCGCAGCGCGTAGGCGACGTTCTCGAAGATGCTCATCGGGAACGGGTTTGGCTGCTGAAACACCATCGACACGCGCCGGCGCAGGTCGTTGACCTCGATCTCCTCGATCTCCTGCCCGTCGAGTGCGATCCGTCCCGCGCGCGTGGCCCCGGCGGTGATCTCGGTCAGGCGGTTCAGGGAGCGCAGCAGCGTTGTCTTGCCCGAGCCCGACGCTCCTATCAGCGCCAGCACCTCGCCCTGGCGCACGGGCAGGCTGACGTCGCGCACGACCCAGCGTTCGCCGTAGGCCAGCGATACCGATTCGATCGCCATCCGCTCGGTCGCGCTCGTCGCCGCCGGTGGGCGCGGGGCGCCACCACGTCGTCCATTGCGGGCACTCGTGCTGGTCACGGGGCTCGGCGGCGCCGTTGCGCCCGGTCGCGGCTCGACATGGGTGGGCTCGTGGTCGAGCCCGATCCTGCGTGCGCGTGGTGGTGTCGTCGGGGAGCTCATCGGCGCACCTCGTCGATCGGGGAGTCGGGGAATCTGCCGGATCGGGCGGCGCGTGCTCGGGGCGCGGGCATCGAGGCTGCGCTCGTGCCGGTCATCGGCTGAGCCAGTTCGGGAGCCAGGCCCACGCCAGGAACCGGTCGGTCTTGCCCGTGCGGTCCCTCGTCAGGCGCGTGACGAGCGCGTTCAGCACGAGCACCATGATCAGCAGCACGAATGCTGCGGCATACGCCTTCTGCGGCGCATTGCCTTCGCCGGCGGGAGAGTTGAATTTGACGTAGCTCGTCAGCGTGCCGCCGGTGCCGCGCAGGGTGGACAGGCCGGTCAGACCGCTCGCTCCTTCCAGGTGCAGCGTCGCGCCCAGCAGGATCACGACGATCGCCGTGTCGCCGACGATCCGGCCCATGCCGAGCGTCACGCCGCCCGCGATGTTTGGGCGCACCGAGGGCAGCAGCACGCGGCGAATCGTCGTCGCACGGGTCTTGCCGAGTGCGTATGAGGCCTCGCGCACGTGCGCCGGCACCTGGGCGAGGCCCTCGCGCGTGGCGCCGACGATCAGCGGGATCGCGAGCAGCGCCATGATCGCCCCGGCCGTGAGGAACGAGCGCCCGAACACCGCGCCGTCGGCCGAGGTCTGTGAGAGGAACGCCAGTACCGGCCGCGAGAACATGAACAGGCCGAAGATCGCGAGCACCACGCTCGGCGATCCCGCGATCGTCTCCACGCCCGACTCCACGGCGCGCGCCAGCCATGCTGGACGGCCGTACTCCCCCAGCCACACCGCCGTGGCGACCCCGAGCGGCGCGGCGATCACGGTGCCGATCGCGGTCAGCAGCAGTGTGCCGAGGATCGGGTCGAGAAACCCGCCGGAGGTTGCCTCACTGGCTCCGGCGCTGGGGGACTGCACGAGCAGATCCGGGCGCACGTAGGCGATGCCCTTGATCAGCATGAACACGACGATCGCACCCGCGGCGAGGCACAGGCCGATGCCCGCCGCCCAGCACAGCAGGTAGGCGAGGCGGTCGATCAGCGGCCAGTTGCGCACCGAGTCGCGCGGGCGGGTGCGCCGCACCGCCGCGGGGGAGGGGAGCGCGTGCGTTGGGGGGGTTGCGCTCATGTCGATCGACCCCGCTGACGCCACCTGCGTCGGCAGGGACTCGCAGGGCAAACTGGTCCAGGACGCGGCGAGCGAAGTGTGCTCGGCACATGTGCCGGTAAGGACGCCGATCCAGCGCCGCCATGCGTGTTCATGCTCGTATCCCGTAGCGCTTCATCGGCTGCTTGATCGCCCAGGCCGCCAGCGACAGGAACGCGCAGGAGACGAGCAGCACGGCCGCCATCGCGTACAGCGTCTGTTCGAGCGGCACGACCGAGATGCCGTCGATGTAGTCGATGATCGTCGCCGCCAGCGGGCGCACCGGCTCGAACAGGAACGTCGTTCCGTCCAGCGGGTTGGCGGCGAACCCGCGCGAGCCGGAGACCATCGAGAGCATGATCGCCTCGCCCAGGGCGCGCGCGGTGGCCAGCACGGCCGCGGCCAGGATCGCCGGGCGCGCGGTGCGCAGCGATACGCGCCACATCGTGCGCCAGCGGTTGACCCCGAGCGCGGCCGAGCCCTCCGTCCAGGAGCGCGGCACGCTCTCCAGTGCGCTGACGATGATCGCGACCATGATCGGCACGATCATCAGCGCGAGGATCAGCACCGCGACGCTGAGGTTTGCGCCGGTCAGCTGCACGACGTACTCGACCGAGCGCTTGCGCTCTTGGGAGATGAACGTGCGTTCGAGCCACGGGGCGATCGCGAGGATGCCGATCAGCCCGTACACGACCGACGGCACGGCCGCCAGCAGGCGCACGACCGGGTCGATCGTGCGGCGCAACGGCGCGGGCGCGAGCTCGACGATGAACACCGCCGCGAGGACCGAGACGACCAGCGCGATCAGCACGGCCAGGCCGGTAGTCAGGATCGTGCCCCACAGCAGCGGCCACGCACGCAGGTAGTAGTCGTAGTGGCTCGGTTCCTTGGGGCCGTTGAGGATCGCGTTCAGCTGCTGGTCGACGTCGCCCCCGGAGCCGAACCAGCTCAGGCCGTTGTGCGCGAACGACGGCCACGCCTTCGTGAACACCGTGACCGTCATCAGCGCGATGACGGCGAGCACGCCGACGGACAGCGCGCCGAGCGCGATCTCGGCGCGTCTGTCCCGTGAGCCCCCTGACGAGCGCCGGGGCGGGTGGGCACTTGATGATGTGCTCACGGCCCGGTTCGGTGGGTGGCAGTTGCTCGGATCCTCAAACGATCGGGCGCTCTAGTGGATCGGGATCCACTGCGAGGCGATGATCTTTTTGGTCGTTTTGTTGCCGCTTGTGATCCAGGCGATGAACTTGGACGCCGCGCCTTTGGGCGCGCCCTTGGTCACCATCCAGAAGTTACGCACGCCCTGGTACTGGCCGGACTTGGCGTTCGGCAGCGTGCAGGGAATGCCCTGGTAGCCGACGGCGTTGACCCCGGCGGTGAACGCGAACGAGACGAAGCCGATCGCGTTCGGGTCGGTTTTGACCTTGTTCTGCACGAGGCCGTTGCTTTCCTCGGCCTCCGCGCTCGGTGAGATCTTCAGGCCTTCGCCGAGAAAGATGTTCTGGAACGCGTCCTGCGTACCGGAGGAGGCGACGCGGTCGACGAGGTCGATCGAGCCGGAGATCTTCGCGCCCGGCACTTCGCTCCAGTCGCGCACGTTGCCGGTGAAGATCGACTTGACCTCTTCCTGGCTGAGGTTCGAGACGGGGTTCGACGGGTTCGTGATCATGCACACGCCGTCGCGCGCGATCTTCGTGAACACCAGGCCGTGCGGGTCGACGCCCACGATCGGGTCGCGCGAGACGTCGCCGATGTCGACTTTGCCGGCGTTGACTTCGTTGATGCCCGCGTCGGAGGTCCCCTGCTCGACCTTCGGTGTCGGCTGGTGCGTCGCCTTGTGGTATGCGGAGGCGAGCTGGATCATCAGCGGGTAGATCGACGTGGAGCCGCTGAGCAGCAGCGCTCCTGAGCCCGCGCCGGCGGCGGCGGGGACGGCCAGCGCGAACGCGGCGGTGGCCAGCAGGACGGTCACTGTACGGGTTCCTCGGCGCATGAACTAGCTCCTTGGTAGGCGGGTTTCGGCAGAATCGCCGTGAGCAGGGGGTTCAACTCGAGGATCGGCTCCCCGCGGGCGCCTGCCAGTCTCGTGCCCTTCACGGGCGCAAACGTAAAGAAAATGTGTTCGTAAAGAAAATGTGTCGCTTTGGGATGCGTCGGTGAGCGAACACCGGTCTGACCACAGATGCTGCGGTCTCGAGAAAAAGTTCTCAAGTCGTTAACAGGTTGGCCCGCGACTGTGATCAAATCTGCCGGGGTGACTCCTCTGCATCGCGCCCGCGGCGTCCAGACGAGCCACGCGCGTGCGGATCAGTCTGCCCGGGTGACTCGCCCGTATCGCGCACGCCGCACCCTGAGCCGTGTGTGTGCTTGCACCCGAACAACGGCCATCCTGCTGGGGCTCGCTGTCGCACTGCTCGCGACCCTGGTCCAGATTCCCGCAGCCGGCGCCCTGATCTCCCCGGTCACCCCGATCGATGGCCCCAGCTCGGAAATCGTCGAACTCGGCGGGGTCGCGATGGCCGCCGACGGCAGCGGCGGGATCGTGTATCGCAAGCGCGTGGAAGGTCGCCCGCACATCTACGCGGCGCTGTACTCGGGTGGCCACTGGGGTGCGCCCCAGCGAGTGGACACCGGGCAGCAGTTCGAATCCTCGTTCCCGGCGATCGCCGCCGGCGAAGGCGGGCGCTTGGTCGTCGTGTGGGTCAATCACTACTCCTCCACGACCGACGGTCTGTTCTCGGCTGCGCTCGAGCCTGGCTCGACCGGCTTTCAGCCGCCCGTGCCGGTGGATCTCGACCTCGGTCAGGCGATCGGCACGTATCCCTCGGTGGCGATGAACCTTGCCGGCAACGCGCTTGTCGCCTATCGCGTGGTCACCGCCGTCAGCGGACCGTCCACACCGGAAATCCCGCCCGGCTACGTGGATGCGGAAATCCGCATGGCCCGCTTCGACGGCGAGTACTGGTCCTCGTTCGGGCTGCCGCTGAATCGCAACCCTGCCCAGCCGATGCTCGCGCCCACGGCCGCCAACTCTCCGAAAGTGGCGATCGATCTCACCGGTCAGGGCCTCGTCGCCTGGCAGGAGCCCGACGACTCGTTCGTCAACCGCATCTACGCGCGGCGCATCTTCGGGATGGTGCCCGGCAACATCCTGCAGGTCAGTCCGTCCACGTACGCGAGCCATCCACTGAACGGCGCGGCCGACGAGTTTGCGCTCGACGTGAGCGGCTTTGGTGAGGGCGCCGTCGCCTTTCGCCAGCAGCCCGCTCCCGGCTCGGGGTTCTCGCGCCCGCGCGTGTTCGTCAACGAGATCCCTTCCTCGTTCGACCCCCACGGCGCGGCGTTCGCCGGCGCGCGGATCGTCGATGGCGGCGGGGCCGAAGGACCCGCCGGGATTGAAGGGCCCGCCTATCCGCTGAGCATGGCCGTCGACGGCGAGGGCGATTTCGA
Source organism: uncultured Solirubrobacterales bacterium (assembly GCA_963749285.1). Taxonomy (GTDB): domain Bacteria; phylum Actinomycetota; class Thermoleophilia; order Solirubrobacterales; family Solirubrobacteraceae; genus Palsa-744. The sequence continues at coordinate 1,433,976 of CAVVMD010000003.1, forward strand.
CGTCGGCTTCGGCGCGGGCGTGGCGAGCTTCGACGCGCGCGGGAACGAAACGGAAGTCTCCTCGCCGCCCGTGCGCCTGGACGAAGGCACGAGCGATGTCCCTGGCGGACCTGTGCTGACTCGCGCCGACAACGGCGCGCTCGCCGCCGCCTGGAAGGTGGACGAGCACGGCGCGGGCGCTGTGGCGGTGCTCGAGCGCCGTGCCGACGGCACCCCCAACCGCCAGCTCGTCTCCGCGCCGGGGGGAGGCGCCGTGCACCAGCTCGACCTCGGCGGCTCCCATCACGGGGACGCCCTGATCGGGTGGCTCCAGGGCGATGGCGCGAACACGAAGATCGCCGCGGTCGTCGTGCGCGCCCCGCCGGGAGAGTTCGTGCTCGACACGCCCGCCACGTGGGTCCGCGCGGCACGCATCCCCCTGCAGTGGGAAACCCCGCTGGCGGGTGCGGGCAAGCTCACCTACAGCGTGCTCGTCGACGATCGCGAAGTCGCCGAAAACATCACCTCGACCGAAACCACGCTCAGCGGATCGGAGATCTCGAGCGGGGTGCACACGATTCAGGTCGAGGCGACCGACTCGCTCGGCCAGGTCGTCGACTCGGTGCCGGCGACGCTGAAAGTCGATCGCACGCCCCCGCGTGTGCGCGTGCGCGTGCGCGACGGCTCGGTGATCGTGCGCGTCAGCGACGGTCCCCGGGGGCAGAGCTCGGGGGTCGCCACTGGCTCGGTGCACGTGCGCTTCGGCGACGGACACTCCGGGGGCGGACGCTCGCTGCTGAGGCATCGCTACAAGACCGGGGGCTCCTACACGATCACGGTCACGGCATCCGACAATGCGGGCAATCGGGTGACCGCGCACCGGCGGGTGACGGTCTCGTGAGCCGCCGCCGTCTGACTCCCCGTCTGGCTCCGGTCGTGCTGAGCGTGCTCTGTGCGCTCGTGCTCGCCAGTCCGGCCCGTGCGATCTATGGGCCGGCAGCGGGCGGGCTTGGCGCGGACATCGTGTCCGTCGACAACGCGTCTGACGAACAGGCCAACGGGGGGACCACCGACGCGGATATCTCGGCGAACGGGCGCTATGTTGTGTTTCAGACGAAGGCAACCAACTTCTTCGAAAACGACGGTGTCGCCGGCGGCGACCCTGAACCGCCGGGCACATGTCGCGAGGGCGGGATCTTCCGCTACGACCGCGACACCGGCGAACTGGCGCTCGTTGCGGACGGCACCGAGATGGCGCTGAACGCCAAGGGCGAATGCGACCCCTCGCAGGTGATCTTCCGTGGCGCTGAGAATCCGTCGATCAGCGCCGAAGGACGCTACATCGCTTTTTCCACCGCTCAGCAACTCGTGCCCCAGGACACCAACGAAAATGTTGATGTCTACGTACGCGACATGGATGTACCACTGAGCGCCGATCGCAAGGAATCAGGCTCCTACACGCTCGTTTCGGCCAAGAGTGGCGGGGAAGAACCGGCCGACTACGCGCCGCGTGACCCGCCGCTGAAGGGCGCCGAACCAGGCGCCGACGTGTGGCCGAACACGGCCATCTCCGCTAACGGCCGCTACGTCGTGTTTCGCACAGCCGAATCAATGTCTGATCTGCCGGACGAGGCCACGGTGGAAACACCGAAGGAACAGCTGTTCGTACGTAACCTCCAGGCCAAAACGACGATACTCGTGAGTCGCATCAAAAAAGGCGAACCCAACGAAGGAGGACCGGCCGGCGGCGCCATCGGACCGGCTACGATCAGCGCCGACGGTTCGACCGTCGCGTGGGTTTCCATGAATGCGCCGGAACAGACCGTCTTCTTGTCGGGAGAGGATCCCAGCAAGACGACGGGCTACTATCTGTGGCGCCGCTGGCAGGAACCCGGAACCGCGACCAGGCGTATCACCGGGATCACCGATCCTGAAGACCCGGAATGTCCGTCTGAAGGCAGCGTTGAAGCTGCGAACCACACGGCCACCGGTCCATGCTACGGGCCGCTCACCTATCCCGAGGGGCAATTGGCTCCGATCTTCGGCACTGCTCCGGGGCTCAGCGAAGACGGTTACACGGTCGCCTTCCTCGCCGCGGCTGCGCTGCGTCCCGACATCACTAAGTCGATCGGTCTCGACGCCTTCGTGACGAGCATGGCGCCGGGCATCACACGCAAGGCTGGCACCCGCGAGTTGACTCTGGGCGTCGAATCCGGCTCGCAGGGCTCGACGCAGTCGATCGAATCGATAGCACTCTCGCCCGACGGCTCGACGATTGCCTTCACCACACTGCGCGACAGCTTCGTGCTGCCCGAGCCGGATCCGATCGGCGCCTTCTCTCCCCTGCCGACGCTCAGCAACCTTTATGTGATCCATCTGGGGGCGAACACGCTCGAACGCGCGGTCGTCGGCTATGAAGGCGGCGAACTTAACGGATCGATGTCGATCGACCCGACGCTCACTCAGGACGGCTCGACGGTCGCACTTGTCTCGGCCGCCAGCAACCTCATCTACGGCGACGCCAACGGCTTCGCGGACGCGTTCACAGCCACGCTTCAGACCCCGGGTGGCACGGCTGCCCTGCCGGCCGGTGTCAACGTGGGCTCGGGGGGCTTCTCGCTGACCGCGCTCTCGTCTCCCGAACTCGGCGTTTCGGTCAAGCGCGCGAAGGGCGGGGGTGTCACCCTGCTCGTGGAGACGCCCGGCGCCGGCAAGCTGATGGCTAAGGCTCTTGGTTCCATTCCCAAGGCTGCCTCTGCGAAGACGGCCAAGCATGCTCATGCCAGCGGTGTCGTTGCGCGAGCATCCAAGATGAAGGAGAGCGCCAAGAAGAAGTCCCCGGCGCCCGTCCTCCTCGCCAGCGCCTCTGCTACCGCCCGCTCGGAGGGCACCACCACGCTCACGCTCCAGCTCTCCTCCAAGTACGTCAGGGATCTCCAGCGTGCCGGCAAGCTGAAGGCGAACATCACAATCGACTTCGCGCCGACAGACGCTGCCGAATCCATGCTCACCGACGAAGTCTCCGCGATGTTCGTCACGACCTCGCCGGCGAAGAAGTCCTCCGGGAAGGGTAGGCGAAAGGCGAAGCAGGGACGATAGCCGGCACTTTGATGCTAAGAGTCATCTTCGATGCCGCATCGTGAGCCTGACTGACACATTTCGTCGTCTGCGGTTGCCTGATGGTCTTGTTACTATCTTGTTACCAATCTGAGATCAAGTTGTAACTTGCGGCCGGGGCGTTACCGGCTTGTATATCTTCTGTGAACGGGCTTGCGCTCGGGCGATGGCGCTGTGAAACTCGCCTCGTTCCCGACCTCTGCTCGTGAAAGGACCTATCCTGCTCATGCGTGCAAGCCTTCCTTTGACCGCCGAACGCGGTCGTATCTACGCCGCCGTGGCGGTGCTCTGTACGATGGCCGCCCTGGCCCTCGCTGTGCTGTCGCCACTGTCGGCGCATGCCGAATTCACTCTCAAACCATGCGAAGGCGGTCCCGTCCAGGGTGAGGGTTCCTCGTTTCAAAACGCCGCTCAGGGAGAGTTCAAACTCGTCTTTAACAGCTCCTTTGGCTGCGAAGGCTCGCTCAGCAAATCTCCTGTGACCTACGTCTCGGACGGGAGTGGATGCGGTATCGCCTCGATCGGCGGAGGGGGTTCGTCGGGTAAATGCTCTGATTTTGAAATCACAGGAGAAGTGGCGAAAGGGGGCTATCGCGACCCGAACACCCGTTTCGGCGGCAGCGACGCACCGTTGACTCCCGAACAGATGGTGGCGGCAGACGCCAAAGGCGGCCCGCACCCGGGTCTCATCCACGTCCTGCCGATAGCCGTCGGCGCGACGGCCGTGATCGTGCATTTCCCCGAAGGATGTCAACTCAAGAATCCCGTTGGTGGCAACCAAGGCACTACGACCGGAGCGGAGAATGATCCGGCAGGCGCCAGTACTGGCGACAGCTTTAAAGAAGGGACGCTGCGTCTGCACATCCCGGCTGGAATGCTCGAGCAGATCTGGGGTGGTGAATCGATGACATGGGGTCAAGTCACCAAAAACGAAATGGTCGGCAAACCGACCAATGCGCTTGAGGTGGAAGAAGGAAAGACCGCTTCTTGCGACGAAGTACCGGTACGCCGCATCGTCCGCTTCGACGGCTCGGGCACGACGTACAACTTCAAGGCGTACCTGAGCCTGCTCCCCACCGGAGTTGGGAGCACTACGACCAACGAAGCCTGGGCGAAGTCGCCTGTGGTTGGCACTGGTACCAACTGGCCGCTGACAACAGGCAGCACTGGTGTGCCGAAAGCTGTGCCAACTAAAGCCGGGACCAACGAATTCGTCAACGAGTGCAACCTAACAGTGAGTGGCCCGTCCAGGATCTGCACTGGGTCAGCCAACGGCAACCCCTTCGTTGCCGCGGCGGTCGCTGCGACCGATGGTTCGATCGGGTACTCGGATCTGGCGACCGCGCGCCAGAATGGCTTCACCGTCACGCCGAACAAGAATGCAGAAACAGAACCGGAAAAGGACGATCTGACCTACTGGATCCCGCTGCAGACGGTCAACCCCGAAAAGCCGGTCAGCGAACGAGTCGGCACCAACTACGTCGAGCCGACGGTCAGTCCTGAATCTGACATCGGCAACGGCAAAGAAGTGAGAGGCTCGAACTGCACCAACGCCGATTACCGAGGCATCCCGGAAATCGCTGCCAGTGAACCCGACCCGACGCTCGGTGACTGGGCGAAGGCGATCGGCACCGGAAGCAAGGACACGACCACGTATCCCAACTGCGCGATCACGTACGACTTCGTGTGGGATGACGATGCGCCTGTCTACGGCAACACGCCGGAAGAGCAGGCCAAGGCACGCACGATCAAGGACTACTTCACGACTGTAGAGTCCGAAGGAGGCCAGCTGAGCCTGCAGGGTGAAGACTACGGTTCGCTGTCGCCCACGATCATCAAGATCGCGCGCATCGGCGTCGAAGCGATCGGCTGGGACAAGACGGCCGGTGCCGGTGGTGGTGGTGGCACGGTGACTCCGCCGCCCAGCGGCGGTGGTGGTGGCGGTCCAAGCATCACACCTGCCGTCGTAACCCCCCCGAGCAACGTGTTCTCGATCGCGAGCACGAAGGTCAAGGGCAAGAACATCGTTCTCTCCCTCGTCCTCCCGGGCGCCGGCAAAGTGCAGATCAAGGCGACCGGCGGTGGCGTGACGGTATCGAGCGTCTCGGCCAGCGTCGGTGGCGGCCAGGGGACGGTAACGCTGCCGATCTCCAGCGCCGCGCTGAAGAAGATCGCCAAGGCCAAGAGCAAAAAGATCTCGGTGACGATCACGGTTACGTTCACGCCCAATGGCGGGACGGCCGCGAGCCAGACCAAGACGCTGACGATCACGCAGGCCGCGATCTCGACCAAGAAGAAAAAGACGACCAAAAAGAAGAAAGGCGGGAAGTAAGGCCAGCCAGCTGCCTGGCCAACTTCCGGCACGAGCAAAGCACACGGCCCCGGCGCCCGGCACCGCAGTTTGGCGCCGGGCGCCGTCCGTGCTGTATGCGACTTATCCCGCCGCTGACCCGTAACAGAACTTTCAAACAGCCATGACCGACGACGACATTCAACCCGAGGGCACTCAGCCCAGCGATGCGCCGCAGCCCCAACCGGCGAATGGACGCCCTCCGGGCCGCGTCCGCCCCACCGCTCCGCGCCCGCAGGTGCGCTCGGGACTCGCGCACCGCCGCAACCCGGTGCTCGCCACGGCCGGTGACATCGCGGTCGGCGTGCGCAAGCTCGTATTCCGCGACAAGCTCGCGCTGTTCCTGGCGCTCGCCTCGGCCGCTCTGGCCATCACTTTCTTCGTGCTGCTCGGGTCGATCGGCCCGTCCAGTCATGGCACGGAACTGCCGATCAGTCGCATCTTCTCGCTCGCCGAACACAAGCAGATCGCGACCGCGACGCTGCTCGACCACGACGACCGCATCGAGGTCGCGCTCAAGACCCCCGCTGCGGGCGCCGCGGCGGCCAGGGCGGCAGCCGGCGGTACGTCGGCAACTGCGGGGACCAACTCGACCTCTCGAAACGCACCTCTCGCCGCCCCGGCGCAGCTCGAATATTGGGCCGCCTACCCCGTCTCGGGCGCGCAGACCCAGGGATTGCTGCAGACGCTCACCCGCGAGGGCGTGGTCGTCACCGTCGATCAGCAGTCGGGCAAGGCGCCGCGCGCGATCCTGGTTCAATTCCTGCTGCCGATCCTGCTGCTGGTGTGCCTGTTCGCGCTGTTCATGCGCATCGGTGCCGACGGTGGCGCGGGCGGCATCGCCGCGTTCTCGGAGTTCACCGGCAAAGGGCGCAAGAAAGGCAAGGGCAAAACCGAAGCGATCACGTTCGCCGACGTCGCCGGTGCCGGCGAGGCGGTGGCTGAGCTGCGGGAGATCCGCGACTACCTGAACGACCCGTCGCGTTATCTGAATGTGGGCGCCGCCGCGCCTAAGGGCGTGCTGCTCGTCGGCCCCCCGGGCACCGGCAAGACGCTGCTCGCCAAGGCCGTCGCCGGCGAGGCGGACGCATCGTTCTTCTCGCTGTCGGGCTCGGACTTCGTCGAGTCGCTCGTCGGCGTCGGCGCGGCGCGCGTGCGCGACCTGTTCGCCAAGGCGCGCAAGACCGCGCCGGCGATCATCTTCATCGACGAGTTCGACGCCGCCGGGCGCAAGCGCGGCGCCGGCATCGGGCAGGGCAACGACGAGCGCGAGCAGACGCTGAACGCCCTGCTGGTCGAGATGGACGGCTTCTCCGGCGACGGGGGCCTCGTCGTGATGGGCGCTACCAACCGCCCCGACATCCTCGACCCGGCGCTGTTGCGTCCCGGGCGCTTTGACCGCCAGGTCACGATCGACGTTCCCGATGTGCACGGACGCCTGGAGATCCTGCGCCTGCATGGCTCCAAGCGTCCGCTCGGCCACGACGTCTCGCTCGAGGAGATAGCCCATCAGACCCCGGGCTTCAGCGGCGCCGAGCTCGCGAACGTGATCAACGAGGCCGCGCTGCTGAGCGTGCGCGACTCCAACCACGAGATCGACCAGGCGACGCTCGAGGAGTCGATCGACCGCGTTGTCGCCGGCCCCGCCAAAAAGCACATCCTCACGCGCGAGGAGCGCTGGCTGATCTCCGTGCACGAGGCCTCGCACGCGGTCGTCACCGACGCGCTCGGACATACGAGCTCGACGCGCAAGCTCTCGATCGTCGCGCGCGGGCGCACGCTGGGAACGGCCGCGCACATGCTCACCGACCGCGACCAGGTGATCCAGACCGAGCACGACCTGCAGCGCCAGCTGATTGTGATCGTCGCCGGCACCGCGGGGGAGCGGATCGCGTTCGGCAACCTCTCGACCGGGGTCAGCGACGACCTGCACGCCGCAACCTCCCTTGCTCGCAGCATGGTCACATCGTTCGGCATGTCCACCGCCTTGGGACCGGTCACGATCGGCGAGAAGGGCGGCGAGGTGTTCCTCGGCGCCTCTTTGCAGGATCTCGGTTCGGTCGGCCCCTCCACGCTCGACCTGATCGATCGCGAGGTCGAGCGCCTGGTCGGCGACGCGGAAGCTCGGGCCGCGTTGATCCTCGACCGTCACTGGAACGCCGTCGAGGAGACCGCCAACGCGCTGCTCGAGCAGGAGACGCTGTCGGGTGTTGCGCTGGACGCGGTCCTCTCCACCGTGCACGAGATGACGTTGGAGGAGCTGCGCGACGTGCGCCGTCCCGCCCCCGAGCGAGACCCGGGGCGCAGACCTTGACCGTGCGCCGGCGACGGCGCCCTCGCGCCGGCGGGTCGGCCGGAGGGGTGGCGTCGCCGGTATGCCTCGTGGCGAGCATGATCCTGAGCGCTCTTGCATTGGGCCTGTCGGCCCCCGGCTCGGCCCTGGCGGAAGCGAGCTGGCGGCTGGAACAGCCCCCGCCGCCCGCGGGCGCTGCCTTCAAGGTGCCCCTCGGCCGCCCCGACGACATGGAGTTCTACGCGCCCAACGAGGGGCTGCTGAGCGTCGAGGGCAACGCGACCGTCCCCGCCGGGCTGTTCTTCTACAACGGGCGCGATTGGCGTCAGCTCTCGACCGTGTGCGGAGGCTCAGGCGAAGCCTCGCGCATCGCCTGGGCGGGGCCGGACGAGTTCTGGGTCATCACCGAACCGAGCGAGCCGCGGGTGGGCGCCGGTCTCGGCTTGTGCCACTTCAAGGACGGCGTCGTCGTCGGCTCCTACTCGACTGCGTTTCAGTCATCCGAACCATTCCGCCCGATGGACGCCGCCGCCTGCGACGGGCCGGACGACTGCTGGTTTGCGGGGATTGGCAGCGAGGACCCCTCCGGCCAGCACATCGGCGCGTTTCACCTGCACTGGAACGGGACGAGCCTGATCAGCTCCTATCAGCCCCAGGGCCGGGGCGTAAGCGGGCTGGCGTTCTTCGACGGCACGTTCTACGAGAGCACGTTCGTCGGCACGCAGGAGGGAGACACGACCGACCCCGTGACGCTCGGAACCCCTGAGCTGAACGGACCGGTGCTGATCCACAAGCTCGTCGGCGAAACGTTTACGGATGTCTCCTTCCGGCCCTTCTCCTACGAAGGTGTGCCGGCAGAAGGCACCGAGCTGCTGTCGGCCAAGTCCGACGGGAGCGAACTGTGGTTCTCCGGCGGTGGCGCCGCGTCGGGCCCCGCGGTGCCCAAGGAAGGCTCGGTCCCGAGTCCGCCGGTGGTTGTTCGTTACACCGAACCCGTCTATCAACAGGTCCCGATCAATGCTTCGCTGTTTGGCTCAGAAGATCGCTTCGTAGATGTAGCGCCAGTACCTGGCACTGACGCTGCATGGGTGGCAGACCAGCCCTACGCCCAGCGCGGAAGCTCGACGGCGAAGGCGAAGGTGGCGCTGATCGAAGCAGATGGCGCCGCCACGATCGACATGCTGCCCGTCAGCGGCGCTGGGCGCGGCAGCGCTCAGCTCGTCACGGCCACAGGGCCGGAAGAAGCCTGGCTGGCGACGTCCGCCGGATGGCTGTTTCACTACTCGAACGGGACCGTCCTGCCCGAAGACTCAGACCCCAACTGGGCCGGCACGATCACCGTGCGCCCGAACGAGTCGGTCGCCCAGTTCGTCCCCGATGCGCCCCCGCCCGACGACTCACAGCTGTTTGCGCCCCCGCCGGTAGCGGTGGAACAGGTGGCGAGCGCCGAAGCCCCGGTGCCCGAGATCATCCCCGCGCTGCTGCGAAACATCAGGGTCTCCCGCCACGGGCTGACCGTCACCGTCAGCTTCCAGCTGACCCGTCTCGCCGATGTGCAGCTCGTCGCCAAGCTTCACGGCAGGCCGATCGCCAGGACCGCACAGGAGCGTCTGAAGGCCGGGAAGCACTCGTTGAAGCTGAGCTTCAACGTCCACCGCTGGCCGACCGGGTTGAGCTTCAAGACCAAGGAGCTGACCACCCCCAAGCCCGTGCCCGCGACGGGCTGTGAAAACACCCCCGGTACCTCCTCTGGCGGGAGTCACGGCACGGGGCCAAACGCCGTCACGACGGCCTGCGAAGCGGGCGCGCCCAGCTCCCCGGGCACGGGACCAAACGCCGTCAGCACGAGCCTGCGGCGATGACCGCCAGACGCGTTGTCAACCGCCGCTCCGGCGCGTTCGCGGGGCTGATACTGCTCGCGCTGCTCGGCGTCCACTGCCTGCACCTCACCGGCTCGGGCGCCCGAGCCGACACCGCGGGCAGCGACCCGCAGCCGCAGCCCGTGCTCGGGACCGCCGACGCCGGTACCGTCCTGATGGGCGCTGCCACCGCGGGCGAACCGGGCGAAGCGTGGGCATACAAGGTGCTGCCACTGGACGTGCCGCCGCCGTCCAACGCCTCCGGACGCGTCCAGTTCGCCGCACCGCCGAGCGGCGGCTCGCCATCCGGGCAGCTGGTATTCGAGCGCGCCAGCGACGCCGACTCGGACTGGACGATTCAGGAAACACCGCTGAACGAAGAAGGACAGCCCTACCGGGGGATGGCGCCCGACCGGCCCTCCGCACAGATCACTCCGCACGGTGGCGGACTGCTCGTTGGCGAGGACTCCACGCGCCCATCCGGCAAGCAGGTCGTGGTGCTCGGGCGCGACCCCGGCGGGCGCTTTCACGCGCTGCCCGAACCGCCCGCCGGCATCCTCCCGGCGCCAGGGGAAGGCGGCGACCCGAACGCCGGGGTGCTCGCCGAAGCGAATGGGACCGGCGCGGTGGCAGACGCCGCGGTCGAAAATCCCGAAGGCCACACCGAAGCGTATTTCGGGATGCTGGGACGCTCGCACGATACGAGCGTGATCCGCTGGAATGGGACGAAGTGGTTGAGCGAGCCGGTCGAACTGCCCAAGACGTATACGGGCTCGTTCGAGATTGTCGCGCTCGCCGGCAGCTCACCCCAGAACCTGTGGCTGCTCGGCAGGGCCAGCGCCGAAAGCGGCCTGGGTCCGATGCTGTTCAAGCGCGTCGAAAAAGGGGGCGAAGCACGCTGGGAACAGGTCGAACTGGGTACGCCGCTGTTCGCGCAGGCCGCCACGCCCACGCAGGACGTGTCGAGCGTTGCGCCTCTGAGCAGCCCCGGCCAGCCGCTGACCGCGTCAGAGCAGGGCGTGTGGATCGACGGGAACTTGCAGGCCCCCGGCGGCGGCAGCGACGGGTATGACTTCACGCTGTACTACGACATCGCCGAAGCCAAGGTCACCGCCAGCTGGTGCGACGCTCATACGACCGGTGGGGAAGCGCTGTGCGCGCACCCGTTCGGCGCGCGCTTCGGCCGTGCCGCGGGCTACCGCAGCTTCGCCTTCGACGGTCCCGGCTTCGGCTCGCGGATCGTCACCAACCCGCTGGGACCCGGCGGCGAAGACTCGACGAGCATGGGTGCCTACCTGAGCCTCGAAGGCGCAACGTTCCAGCGGATGCCGGGCGCGGGCCCCGACAACGCTCCCGGCGGCGCGTTCTACAGTCCGAGCGACGGCTGGCTGGAAGGGCCGGTGCAGATCACCTCCACGCCCGTGCCCCAGCGGCTCGAGAGCTGGCCGGTGTCCGCGCGCGCGCCGTTCACGGCCGTGGCGCCCGCGCCAGGGACGGCTTCGGGCGACCCGAATGCCCAGGCGCTGGCCGTCGGCGCTGACGGCGTCGTCGCCCGTTACACCCCCGGTCAGGGCTGGCAGCGAGAATTTCTGTTGACGAGCAGCGGCGCGGCCAGCTCGCCGACGCTGCGCGCCGTCGCTTGGCCGGAACCGAACCGCGCCTTCGCCGTCGGCAACACGGGCGCGATGTGGCTGTGGCGCGCGGAAACGGGACTGTGGGAGAAAGACCCCGCCGCCCCTCCCGCCGGCTTTCAGGGCGACCTCGATGGGATCGCGTTCGATCCGAGCAACCCCGCGATCGGCTACGCCGTCGGGCAGAGCGGGACGCTGCTCAGATACGACAAGACGTGGACGCAGGAACAGCTGCCCGAACCGTTCCAGAAGGAGGCTCAGGAAGGGGCCGCCGGCAACGTGGCCGAAGGAGACAAGGCGAACTTCAGCTCGATCGCGTTCGCCGGATCGGAAGCGATGGTCGTTGCCGAACACGACCTGCTCGTCAACGATGGCTCGGGCTGGCAGGTGCAGCCGGAAGTGCACGCGCTGCTCGCCAGCCTGCCGAACACGCCCCAGCTGAACGTCGTCGCCGGGCTGCCGAACGGCGGCGCGGTGCTCGCCGGGCGCGATGTCGTGCTCGAGCGCGCCAGCGCGACCTCGCCGTGGTATTGCTCCGAACAGCCGATCGTCGACGAGACCGCGGTCGCCGCGAGCGCCTACCTGGAAGGCGCGACGGTGCGCGCGGTGCTCTCGGTCGTGCTCGACTTCCAGTATCCGCCGCTGCTCGTGCTGCCTCCGGTCAACCCGGAAACGCCGCCGCCGCTGATCCCGCCCAACCCGCTGCCCGGCGACGGCTACCTGCTGCGCGAAACGCCCGGCGGCTGGGAGGACGAGGAGCGCACCGCCTACGCCGGCGACAGCGAGGACAAGCCGGTCAAGACCGACCCGATCCTGGGACTCGACCTCGGCACGAACGGCTCGGGCTGGGCGGTAGGCGGTTGGAGCGGCGAGGCCGACGACGCCGGGCGCGGCACCGAAGTGAGCGGGGGCAGCGGCCAGACGATCCGCGAAAACGTCCAGACCGCGGGGATCTACAGCTACGCGCCGGGCGGTAGTCCCCCAGGGCCGCCCGGTGCGACCTCCTCGCCCGTGCCACTGAGCGCCGGGGTGGCGACGTTCGCCGTGGCCGGTCACGCCGAGTGCGTGGAACCGTGCGCCGATCTAGCCGACGAGGGCATCGCGCCCGACCGCAACCTGACCAGCGCCCTGAGCACGATCGACGGTCTCGCGGGCGAGCCGAACGGCCCCCGCGCGCTGCTCTACACGGGCGGGCGCGAGACGCCGGGAGAGGGTCCGGAGTCCACGGCCGAGGCCGGTCGCTACGCGCAGCTGCTCGCCCAGGGCGGGGGCCTGGGGGTGTTCGGGGCCGTCTCGGCGAGCGACTCCGAAGGCGGCTCCGCTGCGGCGTTCAGCGCCGCGTTCGCGGGGTTCGCGGCGCCATTCGGCGAAGGTGGGCTCCCGGCGGGCATTGACACCGCGGACATCCCGGCGCCGAGCGGGCCCGTGCGTCCCGGGGCGCGCACCCACTATGCGTTTGACAGCACCGGCGCGACGGGGACCGTGCGGGTGATCGTGATCGACAACTCGCGCGGCTCGCTGGCGGCGAGCGACCCCTATCAGAACCCGGCCGAACCGCAGGCGCCGTGGCTGGCCGAGATGCTCGCCGACGCCCGCGCGCGCGGGATCCCCGCGATCGTGGTGGGCAGCCGCGAGCTCAACCCGGACCTGCCGCCGGCGCTGAACGTCGCCACCGACGCTGGCGAAGAGGCGCAGATCATGGTCGCGGGCGCGGCTTCGGCGTATCTGTACGAGCGCCCGGAAGAAAGCCGCGCGAGCCAGATCCCCGCGGGCGGCTCGACGACGATTCCCGAGTACGGGACCGGCGCGCTCGGCTACCGCTCGGCGATCTCCGACTCGTTCACGCCCGGTCAGCCGGACGCGCTGTTCGGCACGACCGGCTACCTGCTGGTCAGCGTCGACGTCGCCGAGCGCAACCCCGCCACGAACGTCGCACCCGTCAGCGCGCGGCTGATCCCGCTCGTGCAGAGCCTGTCGCTCGATCCGGTTGACGGGACGCTGCTGCGGCGCAGCGCGCCGGCGCTGTTCCAGGGTTTGGGCAGAAGACCGGTCGCCGGCGATCGTTGGGGCCCGATCTCGGCCGCCAGTGGGAGTCCCAGCCCGCCCGGCGCCGACCCCTACAGCCAGTTCCCGCCGACCCTATGCCTGCAGTCGGACTGCTCGAGCGCGATCGAACCGGAATACACGTTCACCTCCTCCGAACCGGAAATCGCCGACTTCGTCGAGCAGGACCCCAACTCGACGAACCTGCGCAAGCCGCTGCAGGACTCCGCCGGGCACGTTATCCCCGACCCCAAGTCGGGCATCCTGTGCGCGTTCAACGCCGGCAGCACGGTCGTCACGATCTCTGCCGGCGGCCTGTCCTACTCGGTGCCCGTCACCGTCCTGGGCGGCAGCGTCGAGCAGCCCTGCGGCACCGTGCCGCTGGCAGCCAGCCGTTTCACGAAAGCGGCCTCGGCCTCTGCGGCGGCGCCACCCGCGCCGCCTCCGCCCGCTCCCGCGCCTGCTCCCGCCCCGATCGCGCCTCCACCCCCGCCGCCGGCGGTTGCCCCCGCGCCGGCGCCCGCCAAACCGGTCGTCAAGCTGCCGCACGTGGCACCTGCGGCGCTGCTGTTCGCGCCGTTGCTGCTACCGCCGCAGGGCGGCGTCCCCGCGATCCCACCGCCCCCCGCGGGCGCGTTCGCCCGGCCGATCCCACCGGGTGGCGCGACCGTGCGGGTGTTCGAAGAAAAGCGCGAGGAGGAGGAGGCGACCGAGCAATCCCAGGCGTTCGCCGCCTATCGCGCCGAGGACTACCGTGGTCTGCCGCTGGGAGCCCGCGCCTACGCGAGCCCTGGGGGCGGTGGTGGCTATGCGTCCCCGCCCGCAGCGCTGTATCTGCTGATGGTCGCGGCGCTCGCCGCGGCCGGGGTGGGCCCCACGCTGCGGCTTGGCGCCAAGCGTCGCGGACGGCGGATCGAGACGGCGTTTGCGACCGCACGCGTGCAGAGAACCGGCAGGCAGAGCACCCGCGCCCAACCATACGAACCTCAACGCCCAAGGAGACAATAACCATGAGAGAGCGCTCCATCATCTCCCGCCACGCCGGCTCGGTCGCGCTGGTGATCTCGATCGTCGCGCTCGTAGGCTCGACCACTGGCCTCGCCGATGCGGCGCGGCGCGCGGTCGTCGCGGCGATCGACGGCCACCGCGTCAGTTCAAAGCCCTACCCGAACGGCCTGCTCGTGCTCGGCCGGAACAAGAAGTTCCCGGCCTCGGCGATCCCGACAGTCAAGAACGCCCAGGAGGTCAACGGCAAAAGCCTCGCCGAGATCGAACCGAGCTGCCCACCGAGCACCGTCAATCTCGGCACGTGGTGCCTGGACACCTCGCCCTACCCGCTGACGAACGCGCAGGCGGGTCAGAACAACTACTTCTGGGCGACCCAGGCGTGTGTGAAACAAGGTGGCTACCTGCCGACTGCGGCGCAGCTGATCGGCGCCGCCAACCGCGTCAAGCTCGAGTCCACGATCCACGACAACCCCGACACGGCCACGATCGAGCTCGACCCCAGTGTTGGGTTGAAGGATCAGCGCGAGATGAGTGCCACCCTGGTGACGACCGCCGCCGGCTCGGACGCCGCCGGCTCTGAGGGTGTCAGCGTCGGTGCGACCGGCGACCCGCGCACCGGCGAACCGGATCCAGTGCCCCTGCCGGCCGTGCCCGCGCCGTCGACGCTGCAGTACGTGACGGTCTACTCGAACGGGACCCACGGCGGCTTCGCGGGCTCCGAGTCGGTGTCCCAGCCGGAGAACTTCCGCTGCGCGTTCAACGAGATGCCCGGCGCCAACTCGGCCGAAGGCGGGTGACGGTATGTGGATGGGGCGTAGTCGCGTTCACAGGATGGTTACGAGTAAGCGGCCGCTGAGGATGACGATTGAGTTGCGGGCAGCCGTCCGCGGGCGATGTCATCGTGTCCACTGATCCGACTGCCATAACAACGAAGCTCCCCGTCACGGCGGCGATGCCGGCGGGGACTGAGCCCCTGGGTCCGCCGCAACCTGCCGTGTCCATCCCGGTGGCCCCGCCCGATGCTGGCGCGGCGGGCGTCGAGCCTTGCCCGCACTGCGGCACGTCGCTGGCACTCGACCAGCGCTACTGCCTGGAGTGCGGCGCCCCGCGCACGTATCTGAGTGGGATGCTGCTCGAGCGGTTGCGCTCGCCCTCCGCGCTGCAGTCGCCGACCCAACTCCAGCCCCTGCCCGCGGGCGCCGGGGCCGGGGCTTTCGGGACGCTACCGCCGGCATCGCCGTCAACATGGCCGCGCGGCAACGTGCTGACCCTGATCGCGGGCATCGGCGTGCTGCTGCTGGCGATGGGGGTCGGCGTGCTGATCGGGCGCTCGGGGGGCTCGTCCTCCGCGGCTGCTCCCGCGCCGGCGGTGATCACCGTCGGGGGTGCGTCGACGGGCGCGGCGAGCACATCCACGACGCCGACTACACCCGAAGCTTCGGCCGCCACGAGCGGTGCTGCTGCCGGCGCGGCCGCCGCCGCGGCCAAGCACAAGGCGAAAACCGAATCCTCCGGAGTGGGCGCCACCCCCGGCAAACCGGCGCCGCCGGCCGTCCTGAAGAACCTGCACGGCGGCAGCGGGCAGAGCTACGAGCAGAAGTCCAAGAACCTGCCCAACGTCGTCTCGACCGGTTAGATGACGATCACGCGACCTCCGGGCGGGGAGCAGGGGTCCGATGACGATGCGCTGCCACGGCAGCCGTCAGCCCCTCCTCCTATGCATGACGATCGCGCCGCGCTCGAACGCCGCCGCGAGGAGCTGGCCGGGCAGGTGGCGGAGCTGCACTGGGATCTCGGTGGGCTCGCGTACGAGATGGCGATCCGCGACCACTTCCGCAACGACGTGCTCGTACGCCGCGCCGCTCTGCTGCAGGAGCGCGACACCGAGCTCGCGGAAGTCGAACGCAAGCTCGGGCAGGCGCGCACACAGGGCGAGGGGCCCGGTGGGGTACAGGCGCGCAAGGCGTGGGCGCGGGTGCTGCCGCCCGCCCAGATATCCGCGCTGCTGCTGGTCGTGTTCCTCGGCTTCGGCGTCGCCGTGGGGATGGCCGCCAAGGGCTCGCGCGCGCCGCGCCCGCGCGCGCGCGAGGTGCTGGTCGCCCAGGCGCCTGCTGCCACCACCACTAGCAGCACGCCCGCGACCACACCGGTGCCACCGGGCTCGACTTCCGAACCGACGCCGAGTCCCTCCTCGGAAGCGGAATCCTCGACGGGCAGTGCGGGCAAGGGTTCGCCGTCCTCATCCTCGACAACGGGCAAGACCGGCACGACGGGCTCTCCCTCCGACACGTCGGGCGGCTCTGCGGGCGGCGGGGGGAAAGGCTCCTCCGGCGGCGGGGGCGGATCCGCGGGGGCCGAAGGTGGCGGATCCTCGCCGACCAAACTCCCGCCCGTCAAGCACGTGTTCGTGGTGATGCTCGACGACGAGCCGTACGCGACCGCGTTCGGACCGGCATCGCCCGCGCACTACCTCACGGGCACCCTCGAGCACAGGGGCGAGCTGCTCGTCCGTTACTACGCGGTCGCACACGAACAGCTGGCGAACGGGATCGCGCTGCTCAGCGGTCAGGGGCCGACGGCGCAGACGGCGCAAAACTGCCCGACTTACGAAACCGTCATGCCTGGTACCGCCGGCGCGGAAGGCCAGGTGAGCGGGCAGGGGTGCGTGTATCCGAGCGCGACGCAGACGCTCGCCGGGCAGCTGACCGGTAAGCACCTGACATGGCGGGCTTACCTGGAAGGGATGGACGAAGGCGCCGCCGGCGGGGCCGGGGGCGCTGACGGAGCGTGCGGGCATCCCGCGCTCGGCGCCGCCGATCCGACCTCCGTGCAGACTCCCCCGGCGGGGCAGACCTACGCGACGTGGCGTAACCCGTTCGTGTACTTCCACTCGGTGATCGACTCCGGCGCGTGCGCGAGCGACGATGTCGGGATCGGCAAGCTGACGTCCGATCTGGCGAGCGTCAAGAGCACGCCGAGCTTCGCCTACATCGTCCCCGACCGCTGCCACGACGGCAACCCGACGCCGTGCGCGCCGGGCGCGCCCGCTGGGATGGGCCCGGCCGACGGGTGGTTGGAGAAGGTGATCCCGCAGATCCTGGGCTCGAAGGCCTACAAGGAAAACGGCCTGCTCGTGATCACCGTCGACGAGGCGCCCCCCAGCGGTGAATTCAAGGACTCGAGCTCCTGCTGCGGCCAGCCCACATTCCCCAACCTGTCGGCGCCTGCCGGAGCGATCGGCAAGCCCGGTGGTGGCCAGGTCGGTGCGCTGCTGCTGTCGCCGTTTATCAAGGGTGGCAACCTCGACCAGGATCAGTACAACCACTTCTCGCTGCTGCGCACCGTCGAGGATCTGTTCGGGCTGAGTCACCTGGGCTACGCGGGCGGCTCGCAGGTCAGCTCGTTCGCGCCCTCGCTGTTTACGAAGTCGGGGTAGCGAGAGGCGAAGTCGTCGTCACGGTTGCTCAGCCGACCGGCGGCCAGTCCAGCTGCTCGGCCAGTCCCTGCGCCCCCAGATCGACTAGCCCGCTGCGCTCGATCGGGCGGTACTCGCCGTCCTCGAGTCCCAGCCAGCTGACCGAGCGCTCCCGTGGGTCGACGATCAGCACCTCGTTCACCCCATGGGCGGCGTAGAACGGCAGCTTCTCCCACGTCTCATCGTTCGGGGAGACGATCTCCACGACGAGGGGGGCGGTTGAGTGCCACGTCCCGGAGGCGCCGGGCCGGTGCAGGGCGCTGTCCGGCACGCGAAAGTCGTGTTCGCCCTCGCCGAGATTGGACTGGCCTACCATCGTCAGACCCGCCTGGTGGGCAAGCGACCCGAGAACCCTGTGGAGCTGGCTTTCGAGATCGCCATGCTCGAAGGTTGGCGCCGGAACCATGTGGTAAACACCCTCCCACACCTCGTCCAGGCGATCAAGACCGGAGCGGCGCCGACGCTCGAGCAGTAGGTCGAGCCCGGCTGTGGGAGGGTCCAACACCAGCGTTCGCATACAACCCAAAGCCTAGCTCACGCCGCGCGCGTGAACGAATCGGTGTGGACGTCCGGCGAGAGCGCCCGCTGATACCCCTCGCCCAACCGCTCCAACGCCTGCTCCCACGTACGCCCGCGCACCGCCGCGAGTCCTGCCGCCGACAGCCGCTCGCGCAACAGCGGCGAGCCCGCCAGCTCCAGCATCGCCTCGGCCAGCTCACCGGCCCGGGCCTCGCACAGCAACCCGCTGACGCGGTGCTCGATCAGCGACACCGGCCCGCCCTTGGCCACCGCGATCACCGGCAGGCCGGACGCCTGCGCCTCGAGGATCACCTGGCCGAACGTGTCGGTCGCGCTGGGGAACAGCAGCATGTCCGCGCTCGCGTACGCGCGCGCGAGCTCGCTCCCGGACAGCCAGCCCAGGAACGTCGCGTGCTCCGCCCCGACCCGCTCTCCCACCAGCTCCTGCTCGGGCCCGCCCCCGGCCAGCACCAGGTGCAGCCTGGGCTCGCGCGCGCGTGCCGCCACGAACGCATCGGCCAGCAGCTCCGCGCCCTTCTCGCGCGTGACCCGGCCCGAGTACATCACGTTGATCCTGTCCGCTGCCCCCGTCGCCGCGCCCGTCGTCGCCGTCCCTGACAGCAGCCCGGGGTCGCGCAGCGACGGATCGAAGCGCGAGGAGTCCACCCCCCGGTCCCAGCGCAGGACCCGCTCGGAGGGCATCCCGATCGCGGTCAGCGCCTCGTCGGAGGCGGGGCTGGGGGAGAGCACCACATCGCACGCGCGGTAAAACGCGCCGACGGCCATCGCCATCGCCTGGGCCAGCTCCGGGCGTCCCGAGCGCAGGTCGGCGTAGGCGCTCAGCTCGGTGTGGTAGCTGCCGATCAGCGGCAGCCCCTGCGCCCGCGCCAGCAGCACGCCCGCCACGCCCACCGGCCCGGGCGAGCACACGTGGATCGCGTCGAACGCGCCGTCGGCCAGCGTCTGCACCGCCGCGGGCAGGCTGGGGACGCCGATCTGCAATCCCGGGTAGTAGGGCACGTCGATCTCCGCGACCGCCGACAGGCGCCGGTCGACCTCGGGGTCGGTGCCGACCACCTCGATCTCATACCCGGGCACGCCTCGCCCGCGGATCTCCTCGATCGTGCGGGTCACGCCATGCGTCGAGCCGATCCCGTCGGCGAGGATCGCCACGCGCGGGGTCTCGCCCTCGTCACCGCCTTCTCCGCCGAACGCGCCGAACGCGCTGGACTCACCGGATGTGCCGAACGGCAGGCGCGCGAGCTTGGTCTGCTCACCAGCCAGGAACGCGGTGGCCGGTGCGTAGGGGATCGCGGCGATGCACGCCTCGAACACGCCCTCGGCGACGGCGAGCACCTCCCGCGCCTCCCCGGGCCCCGTCGCGGCTCGGAGCGCCAGATCGACCGCGCCACGCAGCTTCTGCTCGTGCAGGCGGCACGCGCGCCGGTACAGGTCCGAGTGGCTGAACGTGTCCTGCTGCATGTATGCGATCAGGCCGTCCGTGTCGAGGTGGTCCAGCTCGACCGCGGCCAGCCACGCGCTCAGCAGGCAGCGGGCGTCCTGCGGGCTGACCGACCCTCCGGCGCCCGTGGTGGCGCCCTGGCGCGCGTCGCCCTCGCGCAGCAGCCGGCTCACCATGCTCAGCACGCGCTGCGGATCGGGGCGGGACGGGGTGGAGCCTGCGCCGGGGGCCTCGACATGCTTGAGCGAGCGCGCGGCCAGGACGATCGCGGCGTGCGCCCACTTGGCGGCGCTGCCCTGCTTGCCGCGGGCGGTGACGCGCCCGGCGCGCATGTGCTCCAGGAACTCCCGCGGCGTCTGTGCGGGCGGGGACTCGGTGTAGGTGCGCCCGATATCCACGCCGGCGTGGTCGTCGGAGCCGCCGATGCCGATGCCGTCGCGCGTGGCGACGTAGGTGGCGGCGGGCCGGTTCAGCTCGCGCGCGCGCGAGCCGTTGCGGATCTCCCACACGCTGAGGAGCTCCGACAGGCGGCGGCGGTGACGCGGGGTCAGCGGCCGATCGACGGTGTAGTAGGGATGCGCGAGCGCGCAGGCGATGTCGCGCTCGTACATGTACGCGGCGCACAGCTCGACATCGTGAGCATGGCCCTGCAGCCACTCGTGATCGTCGGCGTCGATGTCGTAGCACAGCACGTGCACGGCTCGCGTGGGCTCGCCGCGAAAGCTCGTCGTGAGCTCCTCGGAGACGAACACGTCGGGCCGGTCGGCGATCTCAAGGACGCCGTCGATCGTGTCGTGATCGGTGATCGTCACGAAGTCCATGCCCCGGCGCTTGGCGAGCTCGTACACCTCCTCGGGCGGGGTCGCGCACTCCGGCAGTCCGGCGGCGCGCTGGACGCCGAGCTTTGAGACCTGCGAGGCGGTCGAGTGGCAGTGCATGTCGCACCGGGTGACGCGCCCATCAGTGTCGCGCGATGATGTGTCGAGGGTCATCGTTGCTCCTCTCAGTTATCTCTCTCTATCTATATGCATCTTATTTTGCCCTGCATACGACCGCTTTTGTGACCAGCCGGAGATGATTGTGTGAAGGGTGTGTGAACATCGGGAGGCCGTTGATTTGGATGGGAGACACGAGCGCCAGTCCACCGAACACACCTGCTGGCGCCGGTCTCGTTTGCCTGCTACGCGTATAGAGCGTCGCGAACAGAGCGATGAGAATCTCCTCATCGCGTGCGCTGCCGGTGGCCCGTGTCTCGACAGATCCGTAAGCTGTCGCCGCGATGACAGCGCTGATCACGATCATGGCCTCGACGGCCATCACCTACTTTCAGGCGATCGTGCTCGGGATCCTGCAGGGCGCGACCGAGCTGTTTCCGATCTCGAGTCTCGGGCACACGGTGCTGTTCCCGACGCTGTTCGGCTGGAACGACCTCGTCGACGCGCAGTCTCAGTCGGAGTCGTTCTGGCTGGCGTTCGTGGTCATGCTCCACGTCGGCAGCGCGCTGGGCCTGCTGTTCTACTACCGGCGCGACTGGGTCCTGATCGTGCGCGCGTTCTTCAGGACCCTGTCCACCCGGCGCGCCCAGACCCCCACCGAGCGACTGGCCTGGCTGATCGTCGTCGCGAGCATCCCGGCTGGCTTTTTCGGGCTGATCTTCGAGCACGAGCTGCGCACGCTGACCGCCAAGCCCGAGATCGCGGCGATCTTTTTGATGGTCAACGGCTGCATCCTGTTTGCGGCCGAGTGGTTTCGCCGCCGCGCCGAGGTCCGCGAACTTGCGATCCGTGAGGGCGCCAAGGCCGACGGAGGCCGTGTGCTGGACACGCTGGAGTACCGCGAGGCGCTGCTCGTCGGCGTGGCCCAGTCCACCGCGCTGGTCGCCGGCATCAGCCGTGAGGGTGTGACGATGGGCACAGGGCTGGCTCGCGGCCTGGACCACAGTGACGCGGCGCGCTTCTCGTTTTTGCTGGCGACACCGATCATCCTCGCGGCGGGCCTGTTCAAGCTCCCCGACCTGCTCGGCCACCTCGGCAACGGCGTCCGTGGCCAGGCCCTCGTTGCGTGCGCGGCCGCGGCGGTCACGGCCGTGTTCACGGTTACGTTCCTGGTCAAATACTTCAAAACCCGAACCCTCATCCCGTTCGCGATCTACTGCGTGGTGTTCGGGTTGGCGATGGTCATCTACACGCAGAGCTAGCGGCCCGCTAGCACGGTGCCAGGCTGCGTCCTTACCGATCGGCCAGCACGCGTATGTAATTAATACGCCACGCTCTCTGCGTCCTTGCCTGGCTTGACCAGCGGTGCGCTAGCGGCGTCGCACGCAACGATGCGGGGCCGGCGGCCGGTCATGCACCATCATTGACAGCCATGCCCGGTCCCAAAACCCCGCCGAAGATGTTCGAGACCCGCAGCCAGGCGTGGAGCGAGGTCGGGCTGCTCGACCAGGTCAGCCCGCGCGCGGCCAAGCGGGCCGCCTGGGAGGCGGTGCTGCTGGGCGTCCTGTTCGTCGTCGTGGTCGTCGTCTACGAAAACCGCGCGGGCCTGTTCGGGGTCGATGCGCGCGGCAGCTCGCCCGAAGCGAACACTGCCGTGCGGATCGTGACGGTGATCGTGCTGCTGGTGCTCGGCTGGGCGATCGCGCGCAACTTCGGCCGCGCGCTCGGACCGGCGCTGTTCCGGCGTCTGGACCCCGCGGCCGCGGGGCCGATCGGATTCCTGATCCGCCTGGCGATGCTGGCGATCACGCTGCTCGTCGCGCTGAGCGTGGCGGGCGTCGAAGCTCGCACGTTGCTCGTGGGCGGCGCGTTCACGGCCGTGATCCTCGGCCTGGCGGCGCAGCAGACGCTGGGCAACCTGTTCGCGGGCGTCGTGCTGCTCAGCGCGCGGCCGTTTCAGGTCGGCGACCGGGTGCGCCTGCAGGGCGGTCCGCTGGCGGGTCAGATCGAGGGGACGGTCAGCTCGCAGGGCCTGCTGTATACGACGTTCGTGACGGGCGAGGACTCGGTGATGGTGCCCAACAGCGTGGTGCTGAACGTCGCGGTGGTGGCTCAGCCGCCGCCATCCAGGAGGCGATAGCGCAGGAACAGGTGCGAGTCGTGCTCCAGCGCGGAGCGCAGCTGAAGCTCCGCCGGGGGCCGCAGGTCCGTCCCGGCGAGAATCCGCAGCGGCGGCTTCTCAGCGCTCAGATCGCCGCCGGCGAGCAGGGGGGAGACGGACAGAAACAGCTCGTCGACCAGACCCGCTGAGAGCAGTTCGGTGTTCAGGTGGGGTCCGCCCTCGCACAGCAGCGTGCGGACGTGCAAGCGATCGTGCAGCTCGGCCAGCGCCGCGGGGAGGTCCAGGGCATCGTCGTCATCATCGTTGCGGTGGGCGCGCACGTACTCGACATCGGCAGCGGTTTCGGGGAGGCTTGCGGCGGAGGGGGTCAGGATCGCGACTCGCGAGTCGGGGTCTGAGAGCAGGGGCAGGTCGGGCGGGAAGCCGAGGCTCGCGGAGACCACGCACGCGAGCGGCTGCTCGCGCAGCCCGCGCTCAAGGCGCCGGCGACGGGTCTCGGGGTCGCGCACGATCGGCCCGTAGCGCTCGGTGCGCACGGTGCCGGCGCCCGCCATGACCGCGTCCACGACCGAGCGCAGGCCGTGGAACAGGGCGTTGTCGGCGGGGTCTGAGATCGAGCCCGAACGCCCGTCCAGGGTGGCGCGCCCGTCGAGCGTGGCGACCATGTTCAGGACTACGTACGGGCGCGATCTTTCGAGGATGCGCTGGGGCGTGTCGGGCTGCGTGTCGGGGGTGGGCTGGGTGTCCTCACGCGCGCTCGGGGCCTCGTCTGCGGGCTCACCGGCAGAGCGCTCGTGCAGGCCCAGGCTCGTGACGATCTCTTCGAGCCCAGCCGGATCGCCGGGGGGGAGCAGGCGGTTGAACACGATCGGCGCGGAGGAGATGACGATCGAGATATAGCAACTTGTAAACACTTGAGCGAGACGACCTGCTACGGTCGGGGCGTCTGGCCGGTACCAATACCGGCGAAAAGCAGTAGTGCAGGCGCTCGCAGGTTGAGGCTCTATGCAGCATCCTTCGCGCAGCAGCACGCACCAAGCACATACCGTGGAGGAGTTCCATATATGCCTACCGGCACCGTAAAGTGGTTCAGCGACGACAAGGGGTTCGGCTTCATCACCCCCGATGACGGCGAGAAGGACCTGTTCGTCCATCACACCGGCATCAACGGCGAGGGTTATCGCTCGCTGCAGGAGGGCTCGAAGGTGTCCTATGACGCCGAGCAGGGCGACAAGGGCCCCAAGGCCGTCAACGTCCAGTCGATCTGACGTAGCAGTTCCCGCGGGGCCTGGGCTCCGCGGACTAGAGCCTGACCTGAGAGCCCGCTCCGGCGGGCTCTCAGTCGATGCGCGCACCGGGGCACGGATCGGGGCGAGCGCCCTGGTCGTGCTGATCGCCTGCAGCCTGCTGTTCGTCGTGGTGGCCGCCAACCGCCCGAGCCTGTTCTCGGCGACCACCCACGCGGGTTTCTTCCCGGGCTGGATGGCTGGCCCGCTGGGCGGTCTGTGGCCCGGGCTGACGCGCAACTCCACGACGCTCAGGTACATGTTCACCGCCGCGATGGTGGCGATGTACGCGTGCTACCTGCTCGCGCTCGCCTACGTGCCGCGCATGCATCTGAGCGCGCGCTGGGCGATCGGCGCGGTGGTGGCTGCGCACGCGATCTTCTTCCTGGCGCCGCCGATGGCGCTGACGGACATCTTCAACTACGTCAACTACGGGCGCATGGAGGTGGTGCACCACCTCAACCCGTACACCACTTATCCGATCCTCGAGCCGCACAGCGACCCCAGCTATGCGCTCTCGAACTGGCACCAGCTGCTGAGCCCCTACGGCCCGCTGTTCACGCTGCTCACGTTCGCGCTGGTGCCGCTCGGTGTGGCCGCGTCGTTCTGGACGATCAAGACGGTGCTCGTGGCGGCGAGCCTGGGGACGGTCCTGCTCGTGTGGCGCTGCGCGGAGCTGCTGGACCTCGACCCGGTGCGGGCGATCGTGCTCGTCGGGCTGAACCCGATCGTGCTCGTGTGGGGCCTCGGCGGCGATCACAACGACTTCCTGATGGTGTTCGCGATCGTGCTCGGCTTCTATCTGCTGCTGCGCGCGCGTGGGGTCAATGCGGCAGGGGTCTCCGACGCTGCGGTCTCGGCGGACGCTCCCTCAGCGGGGGACGACCCCGACGTGAGGGGCGGCACGCCGCTCGCACGGATCGGCGGCTGGCTGTGGCCGCTGTCCGCGGCGGAGATCGGCGCAGGCGCGGCGTTCGTGGCGGCGACCGCGCTGAAGGCCTCGGGCGGAGTTCTGATCCCGATCGTGCTGGCGGGGCTGCTGCGCGCCCCCAGACGGCTGACCCAGGTGCTGCTGGGGATGCTCGCCGCATGCGTGGTCGTGGGCGTGGCGAGCCTGATCGCGTTCGGCTTGCACATCCCCGACCTCAGCACCCAGAGCCGGCTGGTGACGAACATCAGCGTCCCCAACCTGATTGGCCTGGCGGTCGGCGCGGGCGGGGAGACTGAAACGCTGCACAGCCTGCTGAGCGCCGTGCTGATCCTGTCGGTGCTCGGCTGTTGTGTGCTGGCCTGGCGCCGCCGGGACTCGATCACGCCCGCGGGCTGGGCGACGGTCGCGCTGCTGATCACGCTCGGCTGGGTGCTGCCGTGGTACATCCTGTGGCTGCTGCCGCTCGCGGCGCTGTCACGCTCACGGCGGCTGCGCACGACGGCGCTGGTCCTGGGCGCGTATCTGATCGTCGCCTGGGCGCCCGCTTCGGGGCTGCTGTGGAACGCGATCGGGTTCCAGCCCGCGAAGACCTCCCTCGGTCGCTTGCACCAGCGGTATGTGAAGGAGCTCTTGAACTAGCAGGATCGGATGTTTTCATCCGGCCGAAAGCCGCTTCGCGGACGGCTGGCCTGAAAACATGCCCGACCTGCTTAGCTGATGCGGTCGTGTAGTACGCGACCGGTTATGTGTCCTCGGGTGGGCGGCGCTCTCGCTTACGTTCTGTCGCACGGCGCTTGGAGGCCAAGCGCCGCTCGCGCGAGGCCGCGGTCGGGCGGGTGGCACGCCGGCGCTTGGGCACTGCGAGCGCTCGCGCGAGCCGCTCACCCAGACGAGCCAGTGCCAGCTCGCGGTTGCGTGCCTGGGAGCGCTCGTCCTGGGCGACCGCCACCAGCCGCGGACCTGCGCGCGCCAGCACACGCGTGCGCTGTGACTCACTGAGCGAGGTCGAGGCGAGCACGTCGAAGCTTGCTTCCACGCGCGAGGCGGTCACATTGGCATGCTGCCCGCCAGGGCCGGAAGAGCGACTTGCACGCAGCTCGATCTCCGCGCGCGGGATCGTCAGCTCGCGGTTGATGCGCAGCCGCTTCCCCGCCCCGTCCTCGGGCTCGGTTGGCGGGGTCGGGGCGGCCGGCATCGTGTTCTATCTTGTCCTGGGGCCGGCCGTGCGCGAGGGCCGGATGCGTCAGGACGCGCCGCCGCCACAGCAGCAGCTCACTTCGGCTGTCCGCCGGAGAGGTCGTGGATCGCTTTGACCCGCTGCTCCTCGCCCTCGGGCACGCGGCCGTCACGGCCGATGTAGCCGTCCTTGCCGCCGGCGCACAGGTAGACGGCGTCGACCTCGCCGGTGTTGCGGATCTTGCGTACGGTGGCCGCGTCCACGCGCGCCATGCCGCCCTCGCCCAGGCGCTGCACGGAGCCGTCGCCGAACTCCATCTCGATTGCGCCGCGATGGACGAAGTACAGCTCCTCCTGCTCGTCGTGGTAGTGCGACCCGCTTTCGATACCGGGGGGCATCACGATCGCGTTGACGCCGAACGCGGTCACGCCGAGGCCCTTACGGACCTTGCGGAACCCGGGTCCGCTGCCCAGCGCGTCGAGGTCGGCGACGGCGTAGCCCTCGCCGACAGTCACGTTTGGGTACTCCGATGATGCCTCCATTGCGATTGATGCTCCTCTCTCAGTTTGCCCTGTCGTCAGTGCTTGGCAACGTATCCATCCCGCGGCTCCAGCGGCCGGTCCTCCTGCGCCCAGCGGATCAGGCCGCCGCGCAGCGAGTATGCCTCATAGCCCGCGGCCCGGAACGCCTGCGCGGCCATGTCCGAGCGCGCGCCCACGCGGCAGTAGAACACGACCGGGCGCTCGCGCTCGACACTCGCGGCCTGCGCGGTGAGCTCGACCAGCGCGATGTGACGCGAGCCCGCGATGTGGCCGGCCTCGCGCTCGTAGGGCTCGCGCACGTCGATCACCTGGGGGGCGGGGTCCTCAGCCAGCCATTCGGCGACCCGCGCGGGGTCAATCTCGATCGTCGCGGTCTGATCCGGTGCGCTCATCCAGATGAGCGTAGCTGGCTATGGCACTCGGTCAGTAGTTGACGGGGGGCTCTTCGTAAGGCTCGCGCTCGACCACGCGTTCTCCCGCCACTCGCCGCCTGCGCGGAGCCCAGGCGATCATGTAGAAGATCGACAGCACCAGCCCGGCGATCCCGACGAGCATGAGGATCAGCCCGACGGTCGTGATGTCGATACCCGACACCGTCGCCGTCACCGCGTAGCGCAGAATTGCCCCGACGGCGATCAGGAAGATTGAGGTGCCGAACGACATAGCTGTTGAGATACCCGCATGACGAAGCCCCAAACTTCACATACGGGTCCGCCCCCATGCCCGTGTGCGGCGCAGCGTCGCCGGCAGGCGCGCCTCATCAATAAGATTAAGCGCGATGCCCGAGACGATCAGCCAGGACGTCTACACGATCCCTCAGGAGCACCTCGATTTCTGTCAGACGATCGGCCAGATCGCGCGCGAGCGGATCGCGCCGCGCTCGGCCGAGATCGACGAGCAGGCCGAATACCCGTGGGACGTGCGCAAGGTGCTGGGCGAGCAGGACATCCTCGGGCTGCCGTTTCCGAGTGAGTACGGCGGCACGGGCACGGGCACGCTGATGCTGAATATGGCGGTCGAGGAGATCGCCAAGGTCGATGCGGCGTGCGCGCTGATCCTGATGGTGCAGGAGCTCGGCACGCTGCCGATCCAGCTGTACGGCTCGGACGAGCTGAAGGAACGCTTCCTGCCGAAGTGCGCCTCCGGCGAGTGGTCGCCCGCGTTCGCCCTGTCCGAGCCCGAGGCCGGATCGGACCCGGCGGGGATGAAAACGACCGCCGTGCAGGACGGCGAGGAGTGGGTGATCAACGGGACCAAGAACTGGATCTCCAACCTCGGCGTGGCCGACTTTTACATCTGCTTTGCGGTCACCGACCGCGAGAGCCGGCGGATCACCGCGTTCGTGGTCGAGGCCGACCGGCCGGGGTTCAGCGTGGGCAAGCTCGAGCACAAGCTCGGCATCCGCGCCTCGCCCACGGGCCAGCCGATCTTCGAGGACGTGCGCGTGCCGCAGGCCAACGTGATCGGCGAGGTCGGTCGCGGGCTGTCCGTCGCGCTGGGCACGCTGGAGCGCACGCGCCTGGGGGCCGCCGCCCAGGCGGTGGGGATCGCCCAGGGGGCGACCGACTATGCGGTCGCCTACGCCCGCGAGCGTGTGCAGTTCGGCAAGCCGATCATCGAGCTGCAGGCGATCCAGTTCAAGCTGGCCGACATGGAAACACGCACCGCTGCCGCGCGCGAGCTGCTCTACAAGGCGTGCGCCCTGGCCGATCGCCGCGATCCTCAGCGCGGAAAGTACTCCTCGATGGCCAAGGTCTTCGCCTCGGACACGGCGATGGCGGTGACGATCGAGGCGGTGCAGGTGCTGGGCGGCTACGGTTATGTCAAGGAGTATCCGGTGGAGCGCATGATGCGAGACGCAAAGATCACCCAGATCTACGAGGGCACGAACGAGATCCAGCGGCTCGTTATCGCCCGCACGCTCAAGTAGGACGGGCCTACGGTGCGTCGCAGGTCGTTCTTCTCACGACGGCGCGCCTCCGGTCAGTTGCGCCGCGCGGGCTTCGCGGGGCTGATCGCGCTGTCGCTCGGCTTGATCGTGATCGTGCTGGGGCAGGGCTTCAGCACGATCGGCGCGGTCAGGGCGCTGGAGGACGTCGCGTTCGGGGTGCTGCTGATCGCGGTCATCCTCGGCGGCGCGGCGTTCGTGGCCGTGCGCCTGGCGGACTGGCGCGACCCCGAGTCCGAGGTCGAGTTCGACGCGCTCGTGCGTCACTCGGAGGAGCTTGCCCGCGAAGGTCTCGCGGTGGACCCCGACGAACTCGAGTTCCTCGAGCTGGACCCGCTCAACGACAATGACTTCGAGGAGCTCGTGCGCGACGCGCTCGACGACCTGCCCGACCTGTTGCGCAACGCGCTCACACACGTCGCGGTCGTGATCTCCGACGGTGGCCGCCGGCGCGGCGCGTACGGGCTGTATCAGGGGGGACAGACCCGCCGCGACGACACCCACGATCGCATCGTGATCTTCAGAGACACGCTGCGCCGCGACTTCGGACACAGCCCCGAGCTGCTGCGCGACCAGGTGGTGCGCACGGTTCGTCACGAGCTCGCGCACCATGTTGGGTTCGACGAGTTGGGCGTGAGTCGGCTCGACCTGTAGCGCCGGTGGCACCGGCGCCCGGCTCGCAAGTTCGTATGCGCATTGCCACACACTCAACAGGGGTTCGTCGCATAGGATGCGCGTCCCGCAACGAACCTCTACCCAGGAGAGCACCACATGCCAGAGGCAGTGATCGTCGACGCCGTACGCACGCCCATCGGACGCGCCGCGAAGGGCTCGCTCAAGACCGTCCGCGCCGACGACCTCGCCGCGATCCCGCTGCGCGCGCTGGTGCAGCGCAACCCGCAGGTCGACTTCTCCACGGTCGGCGACGTGATGATGGGCTGCGGCTACGGCGAGGGCGAGTCGGGCTACAACATCGGCCGCATCGCCTCGTTGCTGGCGGGCATCGACTATCGCGTGCCGGGCTGCACGGTCAACCGGTTCTGCGCGTCCTCGCTGCAGACGACGCGGATGGCGTTCCACGCGATCAAGGCGGGCGAGGGCGACACCTACATCGCCGCCGGCGTCGAGGCCGTCAGCCGTGTTGGACGGGGCAGCCAGTTCGAGTTCAACCACGCCGTCGACGGCTCGCCCGGGTCCGCATACAACGTGTACATCCCGATGGGCATGACCGCCGAGAACGTGGCCGAGGAACGCGGGGTAAGCCGCGAGGCCCAGGACGAGTGGGCGCTTGTCTCACAGACCCGCGCCGTCGAGGCGGTCGCGAGTGGTCACTTCGACAAGGAGATCGTCCCCGTGACCGTGCCTGCCCACAAGGACGTCGACAAGGAGGGCAACGAGATCGATGTGCCCGAGACGGTCGTGACCAAGGACGACGGTCCGCGGCCGGGAACGACGATGGAGAAGCTCGCCGCGCTGAAGCCCGTGTTCAAAGAGGACGGTACTGTCACGGCCGGCAACGCCTGTCCGCTCAACGACGGCGCCGCGGCGCTGCTGGTCATGAGCGAGGAGCGGGCCTCTGAGCTGGGCTGCAAGCCAAAAGCCCGGATCATCGCCTCGACCGTCGCGGCGATCCGCCCGGAGGTCATGGGTCTCGGCCCGATCCCGGCGATCCAGAAACTGCTCGCCAACACCGGCATGTCGATGAGCGACATCGACGTGGTCGAGATCAACGAGGCGTTCGCAGCGCAGATCGTCCCTTGCAAAGCCGATCTCGAGATCCCCGACGACAAGCTCAACCCGTTCGGCGGCGCGATCGCGCTCGGCCACCCGTTCGGCATGACCGGCGCGCGGATCATGACCACGCTGCTCAACGACCTGGAGACGTTGGACGGCACTTACGGCATTGAGTCGATGTGCGTCGCCGGGGGCATGGGCATGGCGATGCTCGTGCAGCGGCTGAGCTGAGTTTTTATTCGTGGGGGGCTCATGGGGGGAGCCTGCTCCCCCCATGCTGAGTGTTGCGCGTCGCGGGCGGCATGGGCATGGCGATGCTCGTGCAGCGGATATAGGCAGCGACCAGTATACTGGTCATAATGACCAGAACAGTGACCGCCACGGAGGCTAAGGCCAAGATCCTCGCGCTGCTCGACGAGGTCGAGGCCGGCGACGAGGTGCAGATCAGTCGGCACGGGCATGTCGTGGCACGCCTCGTGCCGGACAGCGGCCCGCAATCGCTCAGAGGCAAGCTTGCGAACACGGCGATGAGCGCCGCCGAGGACGAGGATCTTTTCTCTACAGGTCTCGCCTGGGACCTCTCTTGAGCATGATCCTGCTCGATACGCACGTTGTCCACTGGTGGTCGGCGGAGCCCGAGCGTGTCAGTCGAGCCGCGACTCAGGCGCTCAACGAAGCCGACCAGCTCGCGGTGGCGGCCATCTCTTGGTTCGAGCTGGCATGGCTCGCCCGGCACGAGCGGATCGTCGTGAGGACTCCCGTCCGCGCCTGGCTTGCGCAGCTCGCCGGTCAGCTGCGCACGGTTGCGATCACACCCGCCATCGCCGAGACCGCCGTCTCCCTGCCCGCCTCATTCCCTGGAGATCCCGCGGACAGGCTGATATATGCGACCGCGATCGAGCGCGGGTGGCGCCTGGTCACCAAGGATCGGCGACTGCGCTCCCACCGTCATCCCAGCGCAGTCGCCGTGTGGTGACTCTTCGTGTGCCACAGATGACTCGCGCAGTCTCTCGTGTTCATGTATCCAATCCCAAGATCACTACGGCGATGACGACGTCGAGTTCAGGGTCGAGCCGGCGACAGCTCAGCGCGGAGGCATCCGCAGCGCGCCGTCGAGGCGGATCGTCTCGCCGTTGAGCATGCGGTCGCTACCACGCGTCCTACCGCTTCAAGTTCCCCGGCCCCGTGACCTACCGTTTCCGTGTCGTCTGCCCATACGAGGCGGACTTCCCGTTCCTGGCCGGCGCCTCAACGTCGTGGTTGTGCACGAGCTTTGAGCACGGGCGCGGTTTTCGCTTTGCGAACCCGGTTCGCGGTGGTTTGTCGGCGTGGGTATGGGGTTCGTTTTCGGTTCGCTCTTGACAAGTCGATTTGAAGACGCTATATTCTTTGTTGTCATGACTCCCCACGGTGGGGTGTCGGGCATCGATAGATCGGGTTTGGGTCGGTCTTCTGGACCGGTGTCGAGCGCTTTAGCAGGGGACAGAGCAGTACGGGAGAGGTATCCAGGTCGCATGAAGAGGGGTTGTGTTCGCATGAGTTCGTCAGGGACAGATGTGATGGGAGTCGCCGCGCGCCCGGATAGGGCTGTTGGTAGATGCCTCGCCATCGGCGATGCATCTCTCTCTCTCTCTCTCTCTCTTGCTCCTATGTCAAGGCCGGAGTTGAGTCTGGTTCTGCTCTAAAGAGGGTTGGTAGGGGTGTCGCCGGGGGCTTTTTTGGTTCCTGGTCTTGTGCTGCTTGTGGTTGTAGTGCGCGCCAGATCACGCGTGCGAGGTGTCGCTTAAGCGCGCGTAGTGCTTCGCGGCGTGTCTTTCCTTCGGTTTCCTTCTTGGCGAGGAACGTTCGTGCTGGCTCGTGTGTGCGTCCTTGGACGACCGCGATTCGGTGTAGTGCGCAGTTGAGTTGGCGGTTGCCGCCGCGGTCGAGGCGGTGGCGGTTGTTTTTCCCGGAGGATGCGGGTATTGGTGCGACTCCGGCGAGGCGTGCGAGCTTGGCGTCGGTGCTGAAGCGTTGCACGCCTGCGGTCTCGGCGAGGATCTTCGCGGCGGTCAGCGCTCCGCAACCGGCGAGTTCCAGGAGTTGTGGCGCCTTTGATTGCACGAGTGTTGTGATCTCGCGTTGCAGTTCGCGTGCGCGGCGGGTGTGTTGTTTGAGTGAGCGTAGGAGGTCACGCGCGATACGTACCCGGGCGCAGTGCTCGGCACGGGATAGCTTGCGGGAGATCCGCTGCAGCCAGATCGCGCGGTCGAGTGCTCCGATGGGGATCTTGAAGTCTGGCCAGAGGTCATGCAGGTGCCAGCGCAGTCGTTGTTGGTCTTGCGAGCAGGCTTTGGTGAGGTCCTCGCGATGATCGAGCAGCAGCTTGATCTCCAGCGAGGCCTGGTCCAGATGGGCGGTGGGGAGGGTGTCTATTCCCTCGCGCAGGGCGGCTCTGGCGATAGCGCGGGCGTCGATTGGGTCGGACTTCCCACGAGTACGCTCCGCTCCGCGTTCTCTGGCGGTGAGGTTGGGTGGGATACGCACGACGCGCTCTCCTGTGCTTATGAGGAAGCGCTCGAGGGGGCCGGTGAGGTGCCGGCAGTCCTCAAGCGCCCATACCCGTTCAGGGTCGGGCAGGCTGCGGGCCCAGTCCAGCAGTTCGATGAATCCGTTCTTGCTGGCCGCTGCGGTCTTGTCGTTGAGGAGTTGCCCGCCGGGGGTGTTGATGGCGGCGAGTGTGTGGGTGTGCTTGTGTGTGTCCGCTCCGATCAGGATCATTCGTACCGTCCATTCATCGATTGGTCTGTTGTTTGGGCGGATCGCTGGCTGACACGAGTCACTTGGGGCGTCTTTGCCACGCTCCTATCAGGTCAAGCCAGCGGTCCTCTTCGGGCGGCGGCGAGCGACACAACAGAGACTGGTCAGGCCCCCAACGGGGTCGACACTCTCACTGGGAGTCAGCTCGCCGCCTATGCCCGAGACACCCAACAACCCCGGCCGGACAGCAACACCGCCGCCACCAGCCAGGGGAGAGGGAGAGCAAGAATGACAGTGACTCTCTCTGCGGCCTGTGATCCGTCCGAGGCCGCTGGCCTAACCGCTGAACCCCGTCGTACGGCAGTCCCTCTTGTGGGGAGGTCGTGCTGATGTCCGTGACCAGTTCACGGAAGGGGCCTTCTCGTCGTCGTGTGGTGCGTGGTGGTGTGAGCGCACCGGCGCTCGATCTCACCGCTGCTGGTGGTGCCGGTGGGTTGCGGGTGAGTGAGATGCAGCGTGCACGGTTGTTGGGTGCGGCTGTCGCGGCGGTGGAGGAGTTGGGCTGGTCGAATGTGACTGTCGCGAGTATCGCTTCGCGTGCGCGGGTGTCGCGGCGCACGTTCTATGAGCTGTTCGGCGATCGTGAGGATTGTCTGCTCGCGGTCTGCAAGGACACGAGCGAGAGGATCGCCGCAGAGATCGAGGGTGCGGGTCTTGGTGGTTTGTCTTGGCGTGAGCGTGTTCGTACGGGTTTGTGGATCGTCCTGTCGTTTTTGGATCGTGAGCCTGAGTTGGCGCGGTTTTGTGTGGTTCAGAGTGCGCGTGGTGGGCAGCGTGAGTCGCAGTGGCGGGAGGAGATCCTTGTGCGTTTGGCGGGGATCGTGGATGAGGGTCGTTTGCAGGGTGCGCGTGCGGCACGTGTCCCGTCGTTGATCTCAGAGGGCGCGGCGGGTGCGGTCGTTGCGATCCTCTCACGCCGTCTGCGCGACAAGCAGCGTGAGCCTTTGAGCGGGTTGTTGGGCTCGTTGATGGACCTGATCGTGCTGCCCTACCTCGGTCCCGCGGCCGCGCGTGCGGAGCGCTCGCGTCCCGCACCACAGCTCACACCAGTGCCGTTTGCGTTTGAGCGGACGCGTGTGTATCGCGCGGGGGAGGACCCGTTGCGGGACGTACCGATGCGTTTGACTTACAGGACCGCGCTGGTGTTGCAGGCGGCTGCGCGGGCTCCCGGGGCTAGCAATCGTGTGATCGGTGAGGGCGCCGGTATCGCGGATCAGGGTCAGATCTCAAAGCTGTTGGCGCGTTTGGAGCGTCTCGGTCTGCTCGCGAACACCGGTGCAGGGCCGGCGAAGGGTGAGCCTAACGCGTGGCGTCTTACCGGTTTGGGTGAGCGTGTGATTGAGCAGCTCAGTCTCGACGCAGAAGGCGATCGGGGGACGGTATGAGCCCGGTCCCTGTCTCCGCCTGTGGCCGTATGGGTATGCGGCGTCGTCTCGTCTTTACGTTCCCGCGCCCCCTCGGCGCACAACACACACCAACCGAGGGGCGTGTAGTTGTCGTCCCCTCCGTTCTCCAGGAGGAGAGATGACTATGTTCCAACGAGTACGCAAGCACATCAATCCCGCGACGATCATAGCCTTTGTCGCGTTGGTCTTCGCCGTGACCGGCGGAGCGTTTGCCGCGACGGGTGGGAGTGGTGGTGCTAATACCCATTCTCTTTCCGCCATGGTCGCCAAGAAGAAGAGTAAAGCCCCCGCCCGCGGTCCCGCCGGGCCCGCCGGTAAAAACGGTGCCCCGGGCGAAAAAGGAGCGACCGGCGCGACCGGCGCGACCGGAGCCACAGGTCCCGCGGGCGCTAACGGCACTAACGGGGTAGGCACTGAAGGTAAGGAAGGCAAAGAAGGCACCCCCGGCACAAGCGGCAAAAACGGCAAGAACGTGGTCGTGGCAAAAGAAGAACCCGGGGCCAACTGCGCCGAAGGCGGCTCCAGTTTCGAAGCCGAAGGCTCGACCACCAAGCATTACGCCTGCAACGGCTCGCCGTGGACGCCGAACAACACACTCCCCCCCGACGCGACCGAGACCGGCAGCTGGGCGATTGGCGTCACGCCAAAAGAAGTCGATTTGCCGTACCAGCAGTACATCGCGCTCTCCTTCCCGATCAAACTGAAGGAATCTCTGGAAGCGGCCGAAGTCCACTTCGTCACCCAAGAGGAATGGGAAAACCACAATCCTGCCCCGCCGGCCCAATGTTTGGGCACCGCCGAAGAACCAAAGGCCGGCTCCGGCAATCTGTGTGTATATGAGGAGCTCAACGAAGGCGTCGAATATAAAAAGATCATCAAGCCATCTGCTGGTGGACAAGCAGGCGCATCCCCAGCCGGAGCTCTCCTGGAGGTGAGGCCTGAATTTGAAGGGGCAGGACAGGCACAAGCCTATGGCACCTGGGCGGTGACCGAAAAGTAAGGATTGCGCGGTGAGCCTGCCCGGCGTGAATTCGCGATGCCTGGACGGGGTGTGTGTCCGTCCAGGTGGTCGTGTCGCCGCGGCATGCGAGGCGGGCGCGTACCAGCTCATGTATTCCCATTTTGAAAGGTATCGATATGATTGACTCTGAACGTCTATCGGGCGTGTGGTGTACGTGGGTTTTGGGCTGCGTGGTCGTCCTCGTCACGGTAATGTTGGGTTTTGCCTCTCCGGCGTCGGCGAAGAAGGTGTACATCCCTGGTGTTCCGTTCGGAAGCGAAGGCTCGGGCAACGGTCAGTTCAAGGAACCAGTTGGAGTGGCCGTGGACGACTCGTCCGAACCGCTGGTGCAGCCCGCGGCGGGCGACGTGTATGTCGTGGACAAGGGCAATGATCGCGTTGAGCGGTTCAGCTCGACGGGCGTGTATCTCGGCCAGTTCAACGGTAGTGGCACGTTCGAAGTCGAAGGGAAAGTGGAAACCGGCTCGGCGGCGCCGAGCGGTGCGTTCTCCTCGCCTGAAGGGATCGCGGTGGACAATTCGGGCAAGACGGCGTTGGAAGACCCGTCTGTGGGCGATGTGTACGTCCTTGACAACGGCCACAACGTGGTGGACAAGTTCAGCGCTGCCGGCGCATATCTGGGCCAGTTGAGCGCGGGCACGGTACCGCCCGCCAAATTCGTCGATGTCACAGTGGATCCGTCCGGAAATGTATGGACTTTGGACAGCGGACAGAACATCGACGCGTGCAACAACGCCGGTGTCTGCGAAAACAAGTTTACGATCCCGTTGGCGGTTGGGGCAAGGGGCTTCGCGGTCGACTCGAAGCAGAACATTTACGTCAACTGGGGATCACTACGAGAATCCGAAGAAACAGGCCATACGGCTGGTACCGTAAAGCTCGACCCGGCGACGGGCATAGAAGTGGGGCACGTGGGCGAATACCAAATGGGCGGGACCACGTTTGCGATCAATCCGTCCACGAACAACATCGTCGTCGACAAGCGCAGCAGCATCGCGGTGTATGGGCCTTTCGGCGAACCGTACGACACGCCGCCGCTTGAAACTTTCGCCACCCAGGGTCTCTCGGAATCGTATGGTCTGGGGGTCAATAGCGCGAGCACGGTGTACGCGAGCGAGCGTGGCGCGAACACGATCAAGACGTTCGATGACCTGCCATTGCCGACCTTGGTCACGGAAACACCGTCGAACGTGTCGGAAACAGCGATGACGCTGAAGGGGACGGTCAACCCCGAAGGCGAACCGGTCAGCGAATGTTATTTCGAATATGGCACCGAAGCCGGGAAGTACACAAACAAGATCGCGTGCGAACCCCCTCCTGGGGAAGGGGTCGGGCAGATCGGTAAAGGCAGCGCTCCCGTACCGGTGACTGCGCAGCTCTCCGGCCTTCCACCGTCGAGTGTGCGCAGTGTACGATTGGTCGTCGCGAACGCCAACGGCACCGAGCCCGCGGTGGGTGTGACGATCAGCCACCCGACAAGCACGGGCGAAACAGTCTCGAATGTGAGCGTGATCGCGGCGACGCTCAGCGCGACAATCGATCCGGGCGGTGTGGCGACGAAATACCGTGTCGAATACGGTACGAGCACGTCCTACGGCGCGAGCACGCCCGAAGAAAGCATCGGTGACGCTAACCAGGAAGTTGGCGTGCGCGTGGAACTGACTGGGTTGCAGCCGGGTACGCAGTATCACTGGCGGGTCGTCGCGACGAACGCGCTCGGCACGATAGACGGTCCCGACGTCACGTTCGCGACATACGCGTCGGTCGCGGGGTTGCCTGACGGTCGTGTCTATGAACCTGTCACCCCGGTGGGGTCCTATCAGGACGCGAACATCTACCTCCCGGACGTCTACGCTCCGCTCACGGGATTCGACGAACGCGGCATCTACGCGAGTAGTGAGTTGCCGTTCCAGGCTGCGGCTGGTGGCGAAGCGGTGGTGTATGCGGGGGCGACGCCGGCTACGGGTGGAACCAGTCGGGCAGGCGCCAGTTTGGGCAACGAGTATCTGTCGACGCGTTCGTCGGGGGGTGGTTGGACGCAGGTGGCGCTCGAAACCGAATCGCCCGGCGAACTCGTGGAGTATAAAGCGTTCACGAGCGATCTCTCGGTGGGCATCCTCGAAGACCCTGACGATCCAGGGACGGGTGCCCCGCTGGGATACGAAGGGCTTTACGCACACCCCACGGCGGGTGGCGTGGGCGGCGAATACGAGCCGTTGTTCACCGCGATCCCGGATCGCTCCAGTAACGAACTGATGACCGCGGCGTCCAACGAGTCAGCGCTGTATGCGGGTGCGAACACCGGCACATCCGCGGTTCGGGCATACAGTCATTTCCTGTACGAAAGCAACGCGGGGTTGCTGGAAGGCGAAGGTCCGCTCGACAAGGAACTCGGCGAAGACGTTCACAGGGAAGTCACAGAAGGCAAGCACAGCAAATTCGGACACTACCTGTATGACTCTGTTGACGGGAGGTTGTATCTCGTCGATGTGCTGCCCAACGGCGATGTGGCTTCGGGCGCTGCGTTTGGTGCGATCGAGGCGCAGGTCACGCCCAATGAGCTGCATGGTGGTGGTTCTGGTTTCACGCGTGTGATTTCGGCTGACGGCTCGCGTGTTTTCTGGACGTGGGCCCCGGAAGCGTTCCAACACTCTGAGACGGTCGAAGATCGCTCGCGGGCGTTGTACGTGCGCGAGAACGATACGCAGCCGCAGAGTCCCGTCGGTTCGGAAGATGAATGCTTGATTCCGGCTGACGCGTGCACGGTTCAGGTCGACGCGGGGGTCGGTGGTGGCGGCATCTTCCAAGGCGCGAGCGCTGACGGGTCGAAGGTGTTCTTCACCAAGGGCGACCTGTACGAGTACGACCTGGAAAGCGAACAGACGACCGACCTCTCCCCGGGAGTGGAAGTGAAGGGCGTGGCTGGTATCAGCGAAAACGGTGAATACGTGTACTACGTCGATTCGAGCGATAATATCGATCTCTGGCATGACGGTGTGGCGACGCGCGTGACGACTGGAGGCGCCACTTCCAGCGATTATTCGACAAATGGGATCGCAACGGATTATGCGGAAGAAATCGGTACTCGCACAGCGGAGGTGACCCCCAATGGTCAGAGCCTTCTGTTCATGTCGAGCGCGAGTCTTACCGGATACGACAATCGCGGCGTGAGGAAGACTCAGGGAGTCCTAAAAGAAGAAGCGATCGAAGAGGTGTTCCTCTACGAAGCGCAGTCGGGCAAGCTCACGTGCGTGTCGTGCGATCCCACCGGTGAGGCGCCGGCTCCCACCAATGCGACCATAGGGACTTCTACTGCTATTGCGGAAGGTAGCGAAACGGGGCTTTTGGGGGCGATGCTTCCCGTCAGTCTCCAGGGCACGTATCAGCCGCGGTGGATCTCTGAAGACGGCGGCCGAGTGTTCTTCGACAGCGCTCAGCCACTTGCTCCTCAGGCTACGAATGGGTTCCTGAATGTGTATGAGTGGGAGCGCGACGGCAGCGGCAGCTGCCAGCAGAGTCAGGGTTGCATCTACCTGCTCTCGAGTGGCAGCGATCCCGAAAACTCCTATCTACTGGACGCGTCCGCGAACGGCGATGACGTGTTCATGATCACTCGTGCACAACTGGTCGCCGAGGATCGCAACGATCTCGACGATGTCTATGACGTGCGTGTCGATGGTGTGCGTCCTGCGGCGGCGCCGGCGTGTTCTGGCACCGGTTGCCAGGGTGTGCCGCCGGCACCACCGATCTTTGCGACGCCCGCGAGCGTGACGTTCGAAGGGATCGGGGACTTCGCGGCGCCAGCATCGGCGGTGCCGAAGAAGAAGACGGCCGTAAAGAGCAGGTGTGCCAAGCCCAAGAAGCTCAGTCACGGCAGGTGCGTGAAAGCGAAGGCAAAGGGCGCCAAGGGTAAGGGCAGCGCGAAAGCGAAGAAGCGCGTCCGGTCAATAAAGAGCAACAGGAGGAGCAAATGACGAGCGCTGCCCAACATACTCGGTGGGTGTGGATCGCCGCGATCGCGCTTTGTCTTGCGGGGAGCTTGGTTTTGCTGGGCGCGCCTGCCGCTGAGGCTGTCAGCGACGGCACCGGGTGGCATGCGTTCTCCTCGGTCTATCCCACGGACCTTCCGCCGGGCGGCAACGGCACGATCCAGGTGGCGTTCGTCAACACTGGCGCGAAGCCGAGCGATGGTCCTATCACGGTGACCGACACGTTGCCGGTCGGTGTGATCGCAACGAAGGCCGGCGGCATGCCAATCTTCGGTACCACAATCTCAGCCTCAGCCCATTACGCCGAAATCCTCAGTCCACGGGAAGAAGAAGAAAAGGGGGAAATTGGTCGTCCTGCGGCAGCACGGTGGGTTTGTACCGGCAATGGGTCCGGTGAACGCGATATCAGCGGCGCGAGCGTGATCACATGCACGAGCAACCCGGCCGCCTTGCCGTCGGTGCCGCACGGTGCGGGTAACAGTATCAGAGAGATTGAACGCGTTGGGATCGACGTGCAGGTGGAAGGCGGTATCGTGCCGGGTACGCTCGCAAACGGCGTGGTCGTCGGTGGCGGTGGCGCGGTTGCCGCGAATAGCGTCTCTGACCCGGTGACTATTGGCTCATCCGAGCCCGCGTTTGGGTTCGTCGGCTGGGATGTGTGGTTCTCAAACGCGGACGGCACGGTCGATACGCAGGCCGGGTCGCACCCTTACACCGCGTCGTTCGCTCTGAACTTCAACGAACTGAGCGACGGACAGCTTGCGGGCGGGAACGTGAGGACGCTCGAAACTGTCTTGCCAC
The DNA here is from genome assembly GCA_963749285.1 of uncultured Solirubrobacterales bacterium. Lineage (GTDB taxonomy): Bacteria > Actinomycetota > Thermoleophilia > Solirubrobacterales > Solirubrobacteraceae > Palsa-744. Next base: position 1,474,403 of record CAVVMD010000003.1, read on the forward strand.
CCGGTTTGTTCGGCGATCCCGGCGCGGTACCGGAGTGCACGCGCGCGCAGCTGGACGGGCAGCATTGCCCCGCGGCGTCGCAGCTCGGCGTCGCTGAGGCCATCGACCATGGTTTTGTGAGAGAGCCTATATTCAATATGGTGCCGCCGCCGGGTGTTCCGAACGAGTTCGCGATCGAGGTCGCCGGCCTCCCCGCGACCTTTGACGCGGGGGTGCGCAGTGGCAGTGGTTACGGGCTCGTCGAGCACATCAGCCTGCCGAATGTAGGGCTTGTTCCGTTTTACGGGGCTATCTTGACGGTGTGGGGTGTGCCGGGGGAAGCGAGCCACGATCCTGAACGCAAGACCGAAAACCCGCCCATCTGCGAGCAGGAAGGGTGCCCGGGGGCGAACATAGCGGAGCCGTTTTTGACGTTGCCGACTTCGTGTGCGGGACCGCCGGTGTTCGCGCAGCGCGGGTTGAGTACGTGGCAGGAACGGAATGTGGCTCCTGTGGAAGTGAGCACGGTCACGCATGACGATACGGGCGCGCCCGTGGGTTTCACTGGTTGCGAACGCTTGACGATCGAACCGTCGCTTTCGGCGGTTCCCGAAACGGGTTTCGCCGATACCCCGGCGGGGTTGGACGTCGAAGTGAGCGTCCCCCAGGAAAACCTCACGAACCCCGAAGGCGTGGTCGCGGCGACGCTGAAGGACACGTCGGTGACGCTGCCGGAAGGCGTGGTCGTCAACCCGGGACAGGCCGCGGGCCTCGCGGCGTGTGGGGAAGCGGAAGCGAACATCCATGGCGAAGGGCCGCAGTCGTGCCCGACAGCCTCGAAAATCGGGACGGTGAGGATCAAGACGCCGATCTTGGAAGGCGAGCTTGAAAGCGAACTGGAAGGGAGCGTGTACGTGCTGGCGTCCGAGCCGCCGGAACTGAGGCTGCTGATCGCGGCCTCGGCGGACGGGATCTTCTTGAAGCTCCCGGGGACGGTGCATTTGAACGAAGCGACGGGGCAGCTGACGACGACGTTCGACGAAACCCCGGCGCTGCCGTTCACGAGCTTCAAACTGGCGTTCAGCGGTGGCGCACAGGCGGCGTTGGCGACGCCGGTCGAGTGCGGCACGTACACCACGACCGCCGATTTCACGCCGTGGACGACACCGTTCGGGGCGGACGTCCCGTTCTCGAATAGTTTCCCGATCACCGCCGGTCCAGGTGGATCTGGTTGCGTCCCGTCTCCATTGCCGTTCAAGCCGTCGTTGATCGCGGGCGCGACCACAGACCAGGCAGGCGGATTCACGAACTTCAGCCTGCTCTTGCAAAGGGGCGACGGCCAGCAGCGCATCGAGGGGCTGCAGTTCAACGCCCCCGAGGGCCTGACTGGGTTCCTCTCGGGTGTCCAACTGTGCACGAACGCGCAGGCCGAAGCGAATGCGTGCCCGGAAGCCTCGAAGATCGGGCACACGGTCGTCGAGTCCGGGCCGGGCCCGTATCCGCTGGTCGTGCCCGAACCGGGCCAGGAACCCGCGCCGATCTACCTCACAGAATCCTACGGCGGTGCGCCGTTCGGCCTGTCGGTCGTCGTGCCGTTGCACGTCGGCCCGTTCGTCCTGCCCACGCAGCGGGTCAGAGCCAAGGTCGAAGTCAACCCGACCACCTCCGCGCTGACGGTCACGACCAACCCGTTCCCGCAAGAGGTCGCGGGCGTCCCGACCGACCTGCGTGAGGTCGACGCGGTCATCGAACGGCCAGAGTTCATGGTCAACCCAACCAACTGCAGCCCCCAGGAATTCAGTGGCACGGCGTACGGGACGCCCCCGCCGGGTGTCGGCGGTCCGGGAACTACAGCTCCAATCTCCTCTCACTTCCAGGTCGGCGCGTGCCGGGCGCTTGAATTCACCCCGAAATTCTCGGTCTCGACGTCGGGGAAGACATCGAAAGCGGATGGTGCGAGCCTCACCGCGAAGGTGTCCTACCCGAGCGTGCCGCAGGGCACCGACGCGGACATCGCCAAGGTCAAAGTCGAACTGCCCGTGCGGCTCCCGTCCCGGTTGACGACGTTGCAGAAAGCGTGCACCGCGGCGCAGTTCGAAGCCAATCCCGCTGGTTGTCCGGCGGCTTCGTTCATCGGGCACGCGGTCGTACACACCCAACTGTTGCCCGTACCGTTGGAAGGTCCCGCGATCTTCGTATCCCACGGTGGGGAAGCTTTCCCGAGCCTGGAGATCGTGCTGCAGGGCGATGGCGTCACGGTGGACCTCGTGGGCGCCACGTTCATCAGCAAGGCCGGGATCACCTCGACGACGTTCAAGACGGTTCCCGACGACCCCTTCAGCACCTTCGAACTGACGCTCCCGGAGGGTCCCTACTCCGCGCTCGCGGCGAACGGAAATCTGTGTGCGCCAACCACGACGAAGACGGTCGAGAAGAAGCTCACGGTCAAGGTCAAGGGCCGCAAGAAGACGGTCACGCGCAAGGTCAAGGAGACCGTGCTCACGACGCTTCAGATGCCCAACGAATTCGTGGGGCAGAATGGCGCGACGGTCAAACAGACCACGACGATCGCGGTGACGGGCTGCGTGAAGGCCGCGCCCGCGAAAAAGGCCGAGAGGAAGCAACGGAAGAAAGCTGGGAAGAGAACCGGAGGGAAGTAGTGTGAAATCTTGACCGTGAAAAATGTTTGGGAGGCGCTCGTACATGGGTGGGTTTCCCAAGCGCGGTCCCGCGCCTGACGGGTGAGGGGTCGTAGACGGTAAAGGCCGTCACAGGCAGTGTACATAGACCGGCGTCGTCATGTTCCCTTTTTGGCGAGGGATGTTCTGATGCCGGACCGATACGAAAGGCAGTGTGCTTTATGGAAGCGATGTTCAGAAAGATGCTCGTGGCGATGCTCGGTGTGCTCGCGCTCACCGCGGTCACGGCGAGCGCGGCCCAGGCCGTGGAAGCACCTCATTTCAAGGTCGCCGGCACAAAGCTGGAATCGGGACAGAGCAAGGAAATCAAAGGCAAATCAAACGTCAAATTCACACTAAACGTACTAGGTCATATTACTACCTGTGAATCAGTAACGACCTCGTCGGGGGCAAAGATCCTTGGCTCCAGTAAAGGAAATCCCGGTACCGGCGAAATGGTGCTCGAACTCGCAAAATGCGAAGGAAGCGGAGAATGCACATTCTCCGGATCGGTTAAAACCAAGCCGCTCAAGCTGACGCTCGGGTTTTCAGAAGGAGCGGAACCCCTAAAAAACAAAGGAACGCTTGAGGCGTGGCTCAAACCCTCGGCGGTCACCGAAGTGATGAGACTGAAATGGAATAAACCATGTGTGCTTGGCGGCTCCGAAGGGATAGTGCAGGGCTCACTGGCCGCCACGATTGATTACCCTGACAAGATTGGAGAAGAAGTAGCCGAAGCCAAGACCGTGACTCTCGACTTTCCGTCAAGCACTATAAAAAAGATCGACATAGATGAAGGCGGCGTACAGTCAGAACATAACGTGGAACTATGGATAAGCAGCTACGCAATCGAAGCGGAAGGCGACATGCTTCTCGAACTGGTGAGCGGCGAAAACTGGGGGGTTTTCGAGACCCTCTGATTCCGACGAAGAAAGCAGTGTGGGGCCCCGAGACGTCTCGGGGCCCCACGTTTGCACCGCCGAGCTGCGCGAGGACCGCTCAGCGCGGCGGCATGCGCAGCGCCCCGTCGAGCCTGATCGTCTCGCCGTTGAGCATGCGGTTCTCGACGATCTGGCTCACCAGCTGGGCGTACTCGTCGGGCTGGCCGAGACGCTGGGGGAAGGGGACGCCCGCGCCGAGCTTCTGGCGGGCCTCCTCGGGGAGCGCGGCCAGCAGCGGCGTGTCGAACAGGCCGGGGGCGATCGTGTTGACCCTGATCCCGTACTGCGCGAGGTCGCGCGCGGCCGGCAGCGTCAGCGAGACGATGCCGCCCTTGGACGCGGCGTAGGCGATCTGGCCGACCTGGCCGTCGTAGGCGGCGATCGAGGCGGTGCACACGAACACGCCGCGCTCGTCATCGTCCGCGGGCTCGTTGGCGATCATCGCGGCGGCGGCGTAGCGGAGCGCGTTGAACGTGCCGATCAGGTTGATCTGGATGACGGTCTCGAACGGCAGCAGCGGGTGGGGTCCCTTGGAGCCCGCTACCTTCTGCGCCCAGCCGACGCCCGCGCAGCACGCGGCGATGCGCAGGCCTCCCGGGGCTTGCGCGGCCTGCTCTACGGCCGCCCGGACCTGCTCCTCCTCGCGCACGTCGCACGCGATGAACTCCACGCCCAGCTCGCTCGCCAGCGCGGCGCCTTTCTCCGCGTTCAGGTCGGCGACGGTCACGACCGCGCCACGCGCGTGCAGCCCTCGCACGGTCGCCTCGCCGAGGCCAGAGGCACCGCCTACGACGATCGCTGAGCTGGCCTCGATTCGCATCGCCGGGAGACTATTGCACCGGGCGCCGTGATGGATCGGACCTCTTGCGATAGCGTGTTTTTGATGTGACGCTATCTTCTAACAGAATAATCGCTATCATAGGAGCTATGAGCACGACGACCAAACGTAAGACCTCCTTCGCCGTGGATTTCGCCAAGATCAATGTCGCCAAGGGCATTCTGGGGACTACGACGCTCACCGACACGGTCGATGGGGCGCTCGGTGAGGTCATCAAGCTGGAGCAGCGACAGCGGCTCGTGGAGCTGCTGTTCTCCACTGACGCGCTCCAGCTCGGGGACCCCGACACGATGGCCCGCGCCTGGCGCTGAGGCGTCCGTTGCCCCGGTATCTCGCCGACAAGAGCGCGCTCACGCGGCGGGCGACCCGTCCGCAGGTGCGTGAGATCGTGGAACCCTTGCTGCTCGCGGGGCAGATAGCGACCTGCGGCATCGTCGACCTGGAGCTGCTCTTCAGCGCTACGAGCCCGGCCGTCTACTCCGAGCTGGCGCTGGCGCTACGCGCATTGCCGCGCGTGCCGGTGACCGAGGCGGTCATCGATCGCGCGCTTGCAGTACAGGCGCTCCTGGCGAAGGCATCCCAGCATCGTGCGGTGCCGTTGCCTGACCTGCTCGTCGCCGCGTGTGCCGAAACGGCCGGCTTGATCGTGTTGCACTACGACGCCGACTTCGAGCGTATCGCCGCGATCACCGGTCAGCCGGTCCAGTGGGTGCTGCCGCGGGGAAGCGTCTCCTGAGGCGAGGGCGTGTCGGCTACGTATCGATCACCACACGCTCATCACTGTTGGAGCTCTTGAACCCTTGAGAGGAATGTCGTGCTGCCCGAGGGTTGAGGTGCAGGAGGCCTTGGGGTCATGCGCCTCAGCCGAGGGCCCATAGCAGTTGGTGGGCTGGGATGAGGGTGTAGGCGTTTGCGAACAGGAGGTCGTCTTGGGTTGCGATTACCGCTGGGCGTCCGGGGTGGGCCTTGGCTACGGCGGTTGCGCTGCGTAGGTCGATCTGGTGCTGGTACTTGACCTCTACGACGTCGAGCTCGCGGCGTGGGCCGGCCACGAAGTCGACCTCACCGGCTCTGGCTGTGCGCCACGCGTGCAGCCGGTCGGGCGAGGGGAAGGATTCGATCAGCCGTTTGGGTGGCTCGTAGTTGCGGTAGAGCGCGAGGCCGACCGCGTTCTCGATGAGCGCGGGAACGTTGACGGTGAGCCCGGGTGCGTGCTCGAGCGCGATCGTGTGCAGGAGCGGGTCGGCGAAGAACACCTTCTTCTCGTTGGAGAGGCTGTTCGTCTGAGAGCCTGCTCGCCAGAAGTAGAGGATGAACAGGAAGTAGCCGCCGGCCAGCAGCTCGATGTAGTCGCGCAGCGTGTGATGGCTCGTGGCGCCGCGTCTGCTTCCGAGCGGTACATCCATCTCGCGCGCCATCCTGCTCCAGTCGGTGCGCGAGCCCAGCGAGCGGAGCACGCGCTCCAGCAGCGCGTGGGCGGCGGGAATGCTCGCGCCCCTGCGCTGGACCTCCTTGATCAGCGAGTCATATAGAACCCGCTTGAGCAGCTCGGAGGGCTCGACGGCTCCCGTGGCGGCCTCGGCGACCGCCGCCGGCAGGCCGCCGAACGTCAGATACAGCGAGAGCGCATCCTTGAGCGCCGGTGCGTGCAGGCGAATCTCGCTCAGCGTGTCCTGTCCGTCGGGCGTGTGGAGATCGGCGATCGTCAGGCGTGGTGAGGGGGGTATCGAGCCGTCGATCGCTCGCGCGAACGAGGCGAACGTCTGCGGTAGCACGAGATAATCCTGGCCCGCGCCACGGCGCCCCGGGAGCCTCTCGGCTGCGCCCTTTTGCAGGTCGATCGCTGAGGAGCCGGTGCACACGACCACGTCAGCGCCGATCGTCCCGTCGTCCCATAGGGCCTTCACCGCGGTCTGCCAGCGGGAAACCCCGGTGACCTCGTCGAGCAGCACGATGCTCGATCCCGGGCGCCTGGCCAGCGCCTTGGCGCGAACGATCGTCTCCGCCAGCTCGGCGTGGTGGCGGCCCTCGATGAGGTCGAGCGTCAGATACACGATCGAGCGTGCATCGTGTCCCTCGGTGAGGGCGCGCTGCACCAGCAGCTTGAGGTCGGTCGTCTTGCCGACCTGGCGCGGCCCGCGCAACACGTGGATGCCCGCCTCCTTCAGGTCGATCGCGTCAACAAGCTCCGCGGGCAGGCGCACGGGCTGGCCCGCGAGCAACGCCAGCTGCCGGTCCCCCGCCGGCCACCCCCGCTTGCTCCACCAGGGATTCTGGGCAACGATCTGTTCGTCGCTGAGCGCCATACATGCCTGATGATAGCATCACTACCAAAGTATGCTGCCTATCTTGGCATAAAACTTCCAAAGTATGCAGCTTATTTTGGAGGTTGTTGGGCGTTCCTCTTCGGTGGCGAGGTCACCGACGCGATCGCCTCCAAGAAACCCGAGAGGCCCCTCCTACCTGTCCGCGGCGCCCATCAGGAACTGGGGGGTATGTTTTACAGGTGCTCACCGCTTGTCGTGAGGGGACAAAGCGTTGTGTTTTTACAGCTACGCACCCACTCGTAGTGAGGGAAACAATCGCTATTGCTTGCCGGCCGTTGTTTTTGGTGGGATTTGGGTTTTGACGATGTTTGCGGCCGGTCGTGCCGACCGGCTATGGGGGATAAGATGCGATTCTGAGCAGGCCTTCGGGGTTGGTTATTTAGCTTCGCGTGATATTGGGCGGGATGACGGTCGCGAACGGAGCGGGGTGGGCCCTTGGGCCCGCGGATTGTTATTGCACCGGGCGCGAGAGGGTCAGCGCGAACAGCTCCTCGGGGTCGGTCAGCCAGCTCACGAGCTCGAGGCCCGCCGCGGAGAGGTCGCCGCTCAGGCGCTCGGGGGTGAACTTGGCGCTGATCTCGGTGCGCAGCTCCTCGCCGGCTGCAAACCGCACCGGCAGGTCCAGGTCGCGCACGTGCGTGGTGTGCTCGCGACGGGCACGCAGGCGCATCTCGATCCACTCGTGCTCGGGGTCGAAGCGGGCGATGTGGTCGAAGTCGTCGGGGTCGAAGTTCGCGCCCAGCTCGCGGTTGAGCACGCGCAGGACGTTGCGATTGAACTCGGCCGTGACTCCCTGGGAGTCGTCGTAGGCGGCCTCCAGCACGTCCGGGTCCTTGACCAGGTCTGTCCCCATCAGCAGGTGGTCCTCGGGGCCGAGCAGTCCCGCGATCGCGCGCAGGAAGCGGCGGCGGCTGCCGGGCGGGAAGTTGCCGATCGTGCCGCCCAGGAACGCCACGAGCCGTGGCCCGATCGCGTCCGGGACCTGGTCGAGGTGGCGCTCGAAGTCGCCGATCACCCCGTGCACGTGCAGCCCCGGGTACTCCTCGGTGAGCGTCTGGGCGCACTCGCGCACCATGCTCTCGGTCACGTCCACCGGCACGTAGCGGCGCAGCGTGCCGGCCTCGTGCAGCGCGTCCAGCAGCACCCGCGTCTTCGCGGCCGTGCCCGAGCCCAGCTCGACGAGCTCCGCGGCGCCCGTGAGCGCGGCCAGCTCGGCCGCGGACTCCTGCAGGATCGCGCGCTCCGCGCGCGTCGGGTAGTACTCGGGCAGCTCGCAGATCTGGTCGAACAGCTCCGCGCCACGCGCGTCGTAGAAGTGCTTGGGGGGCAGCTCCTTGAACGGGCGCGTCAGCCCGTCGAGCACGTCGTCGGCGAGCGATCGCTCCTGTGCGCCGTCGAGGTGCGAGTCGATCTGGATCGTGGGGTCTGTCGGGTTCGCGATCGGCTCCATCACAGCGCTCTCTTTCGTGGGTATGAGTCCGTGCGGATGGTGGCGCGCGCGGTCACGACGCATCCCGCGCCAGGCGCACGCCGGCGAAGATCTGCCGGCGCTGCGGGAGGTCCCAGTTACGGAACGTCAGCGTCTTCACCCGCGGGCTGGTCGCCCACGAGCCGCCGCGCAGCACGCGGTAGGTCTCGCCGAAGAACACTTCCGAGTACTCCCGGTATGGATGGGCGACGAACCCGGGGTAGCCCCCGAAGGTGCTGCCCGTCCACTCCCACACCTGTCCCACGTGCGCGAGTCCCAGATGCGCGGGCGTCCCCTGGGTCCAGGTCGCCGCCCTCTCCCACTCCGCCTCGGTGGGAAGCCGCGCGTCGTGCGCGCGCGCGAAGGCGTCGGCCTCGAACCAGCTGACATGGCACGCGAGCGCGCTGCACTCGCCCGTGGCCACGGCCACGGCCACGGGCGGATGGTGGGTGATGTCATGCTCCTGTTTCCACGCCCAGCCTTCGTCGGACCACCACTCGCGCCGCTCGTAGCCGCCGTCGGCGGCGAACCGCATCCAACTTGCGGCGCTGACGGGGCGGTGCGCGATCTGGAATGCCCCGAGCGCGACCGTGTGGCGCGGACGCTCGTTGTCGTAGGCGAAGCCCGCATCGCCGGCGCCCATCGCGAACGACCCTGCGGGGATCTCGAGCCAGCCGTCGTCATTCTCGTTATCGAGCGCGGGCGGCTCGTCCGCCGGCAGCAGGCCGGCGATCGCCAGTGTCTGACGCATCGTCTCCGAATGCTGCAACTCGTGCCTGATCACCATCTCGCACACGCTTCCGTCACCTGCACCTCGCTGTGCGATCGCTTCCGCGACACGCTCCCGTACCTCGCGCATGTACTCGCGTGCGTCCCCCGGTCCCAGCGCCTGGATGTCGCCGCGCACCGCGCGGGGTGTCTCGAACGCGTCATACACGTCGGCCAAATCCGGGCGCAGCAGCTCCAGCCCCCCATGCCTGTGCGCCAGCCACAGGTCCTCGTAGGCGGCGATGTGACCGAGATCCCACGCGAGCGGGCTCATGATCGGCGAGTGCACCCGGCTCAGGTCCTCCTCGCCGAGACCCGCCACCAGCGTGAGCGTGTGCTCGCGGGCCTCTTCCAGCCCGCCCAGCACCAGCTCCTCCGGACTCGGCGTTGCGGCTTGATGGGTCGCGGTCGCGGTGCAGGCCATCAGGAGACCTCTCACTGTACGACGCTCGGCGCATTTTGGCTCACTTGTCGGGTTGAGCCCTCGCTCTTCGCGTGCCCGCGCGCTCGTGCCACGCGATCGGGACGGCTATTTCGATCTGGGCGACAGTTCTCTCTGGGTGAGCCGACTGAGCCGACGTACCCCGGCTCACCCGCGTGGGGGTGGCGGCGCCGCGGCGTCGTCGACGATCACGCTCAGGCGGCCCCGCCGCAACAGGCTTGCGGGCACATGCTTGCTCGGCTCGCCCAGCATCGCGGAGATCGCGTCGGACTTTTCGGTGCTCGTGGCCAGCAGCATGCAGCAGCGCGCGGCGCGCAGCACGGCCATGCTCAGGGTGATTCGCTCGGGCGGCGGCTTGGGGGAGTCGTGTACCCCCAAGCACAGCGCCTGCTCGCCGGCGTCCAGCGTCGGCGCGCCGGGGAACAACGAGGCGACGTGTCCGTCCGGGCCGATGCCCAGCACGATCACGTCGAGCACGGGCAGAGCGCCGTCACGGACGCCGACATGCTCGTCCAGCGCCCGCGCGTAGCGCTCGGCCCCCTCCTCGGGCCCCAGCTCGCCCTCCATACGATGGACCTGCTCGAGGGAGATGGCGGCCGGTCCCAGCAGCGCCTCATGCGCGAGCTTGTAGTTGCTCTGCTCGTCCCGCGGTCCGACGCAGCGCTCGTCGGCGAACCACACCTCGACGCTGTCCCAGTCGGACATCTCGCTCGCCAGCAGTTCGTAGGTGCGACCCGGCGTGGTGCCACCGCTGAGCGCCAGATGGGCGACGCCATGCTCGCGGCGCGCGTCGCGCAGGCGCCGCACGATCTCGAGCGCAGCCCGCTCGGACACGGACTCGGCGTCGGCCAGGGTCGTCAGCCGCGTCATGCCGGCGCCAGCTCCAGCTCCGGCAGCATCGCCTCGGCGGCTCGCAGGGCGGGCCGGTAGGTGGGGTCGCGCAGCAGCGCCTGGCGGATACCCTCGCCGAGGATGCCGCCCTCGCCGCGCGAGGCGCCCAGCAGCGTCCAGGTGCGCTCGCTGCCGTCGCGGTCGTGGCGGCGGGCGTGAAGGCCGCCCGGCCCGCGATCGAGGCTCAGGTCGAGCCCTGAGGAGCCGCGCAGCCGGATGCCGGCCAGCCCGGGGACCTGCAGCTCGGGGGCGGCCTGCAGGCGCAGCTCGATGTCTGATGCGCCTCGCCGTGCTCGGGCTTTGCCTCTCAGCACGCCGTCATGGCCCGTACGGCCTTCGATCTGTGAGTGCCCGAGCTCCCAGCCCAGCCGCGAGGCCAGCCAGCCGACGAACAGCATCGCCGCCACCGTCGAGTCCGGGTGATGGCGGATCGTAAGCGCGCTGAGCGAGCTCAGCTCGGGGCGCATATCCGCCGGATCGAACGTCGCGGCGACCCGCTCGCGCCACGGGGTCGAGCGCAGCCACGCGAGGTCGACCACGTACACCTGCTCGGACAGCCCACACGCGCGCTCGATCGCGGCGCTCCAGACGGGCTCCTCGATCGAGTCGATCAGCGTTGCCTGGGCCAGTCCCAGCAGCGCGTCGGTCGCCTCGGGGTGACGGTGCGGCGACCACAGCAGCGTTGGCAGGTCGCTCACGACCAGCGGATCGGCGATCGTGGGCAGGTCGTCGAGATGGCGCTCGCCGATCTCCACGATCGCGGTCTCGCGCAGCAGCGCCACCTCGCCCGGGCCGGGGTCGCCCTCGGAGGCGACGGTCACGCGCGCGTTCAGGCGCTCGCGGAGGGGCTCGTAGGAGAGCACGATCGTGCGCGAGGCGTGATAGCGCCCCACGCCGCGCAGCCGGTTGGCGATCTCACCGCTGTACTCGCTCTCGACGAACACGAGCATGTTCAGCACCCGCGCGGGCACGAAGCCGCCGTTCTCTGAGTGCTTGGCGGCCAGCAGCTCGCGCAATGCCGCTTCGATCGCGTCGGGCGTCGTGCCCTCCTCACTCCAGACCGCGTCGCTGACGGTTGTTGACATGATGGATGGTGGTTTGGAGCGGGTTGGTTGCGGAGGGGGTTCGGTTGCGGAGGGAGTGTTGCGGAGGGAGTAGGTTGCGGGAGGAGGGTCTGGAGGGATTGTTCTGGTTTTTTTCTCGGTATAACTATAGTGATACTGAGTTAAAAATGAACATATACAGCTCAGCAGGTCCCGTCAGATCGCCCCAGCTCCAGTCAGATCGCCCGCCAGGAGTGACCCTCTCGGAGAATGCCGTCAGCCTCGGCCGGTCCCTGCGAGCCTGCTTCGTACTGAGGTAGTCTGCCCGCTCGCGACCCGGGCGCCTGCGGGTGGGTGGACGCCCAAGATTTGACGATCGGGTCACAGATCCGCCACTGCGCCTCGACCTCGTCGTTGCGCGTGAACAGCGTCGGGTCGCCGCGCATCGCGTCCATGATCAGTCGCTCGTAAGCCTCCGGCGATTGGGACAGGAACGAGGTTCCGTACAGGAACTCCATGTTCACCGGCCTGATCAGCATGCGCGTACCGGGGATCTTCGCGCCCAGCTGCAGCGTCACACCCTCGTTCGGCTGCACCGTCAGGATCAGTTGATTGGGCTGCACCCCGAGCGAGCCGTCCTGGCTGAAGGCGAGGTGGGGGACGGGCTTCAGTGTGACCGCGATCTCGGTGACCTTGCGCGCCAGGCGCTTGCCCGCGCGCAGGTAGAACGGCACGCCCGCCCAGCGCCAGTTGTCGACTTCCAGGCGCAGCGCCGCGTAGGTCTCGGTGATCGAGTCCGACGGCACGCCCTCCTCTTGCAGATATCCGAGCACGTCCTCGCCGCCGGAGTGGCCCGCCGCGTACTGCGCGCGCGCCGCCATCTCGGGGATGTCGTCCTCCGTGGGCGCCGCGATCGCGTGCAGGACCTTGACCTTCTCGTTGCGCACCTCTTCGGCGGTGAAGCTGCCGGGGGGCTCCATCGCGACGTGGCAGAGCAGCTGCAGCATGTGGTTCTGGATCAAATCGCGCAGCGCCCCCGCCTGGTCGTAGTAGCCGGCGCGGCTGCCGATGCCGATGTCCTCGGCTGCGGTGATCTGCACCTGGTCGATGTAGTTGCGGTTCCACAGCGGCTCGAACATGCCGTTGGCGAAGCGGAACGCCAGCATGTTCTGGACGGTCTCCTTGCCGAGGTAGTGGTCGATGCGGAAGACCTGGGACTCGTCGAACACGCTCAGCACGCGCGTGTTGAGCTCGCGCGCCTGCTCGAGCGATGCGCCGAACGGCTTCTCGACGATCACCCGCACCTCGGTTTCCGCACGGCGGGAGAGCCCTGAGCCGCCCAGCTGGCCGATGATCACCGAGAAGAAGCTCGGCGCCGTCGACAGGTAGAACGCGCGATTGCACCGCTCCCCGGCCTGCTCGTCGAACTCATCCAGCGTCTTGCCTAGCGCGGCGTAGACGCCGGGGTCGTCGAACACGCCCGGCACATACTTGACGTTCTCGAGCAGCCCCGCCAGCACGTCATCGTCGGGCTCACGGCGGGAGTGGGCGCGGATCGCCTGCTCGCACTCCGCGCGATACTCCTCGTGCGTTTTTTCCCGGCGCGAAACCCCCACCAGATGAAAGCGCTCGGGTAAGGCGCCCTCGTGCGCCAGGTTGTACAGCGCGGGCAGCAGTTTGCGCTGCGCGAGATCGCCCGACGCGCCGAAGATCACAAGCGCGGTCGGCGCGACCGGCAGACGCTCGAGACCCGCGATGAGAGGGTTCTCCGACTGGGCTGCGACCGCAGCGCTCTGGGTCATGCGGTCATGATCGTAGTCGCCGCGGCGTTGGTATACGTTCCCCGGATCGCATGACCCCAGAGCCCAAACATCAGCGGCCCGACCGCAACCTCGCCCTGGAGCTCGTGCGCGTGACCGAGGCGGCCGCGCTCGCCGCCGCCCCGCTGGTGGGACGTGGCGATAAGGAGGCGGCCGACCAGGCCGCGGTCGACGGCATGCGCTACATGCTGCAGTCCGTGCCGATGGACGGTCTCGTCGTGATCGGCGAGGGCGAGAAGGACGAGGCGCCGATGCTCTACAACGGCGAGCAGATCGGCGACGGCTCCCCGCCGCAGGTGGACATCGCCGTCGATCCGCTGGAGGGCACGACGCTGGCGGCGCACGGGATGCCCAGCGCGCTGGCTGTGATCGCGTTGTCCGCGCGCGGCACGATGTTCGACCCGGGGCCGTGCGTGTACATGGAGAAGATGGCCGGCTCCCCGGAGATCGCCGATCTGCTCGACCTCGACCGCCCGCTTGCGGAGACCGTGCAGCTGATCGCGCAGCGCAAGGGCTGCGCCGTCGGTGACGTGATGGTGCTCGTGCTCGACCGCCCTCGCCACGAGGCCGGAATCGACGCGATCCGCGACGCCGGCGCGCGCGTGCGCCTGATCGCCCACGGGGATGTCTCCGCCTCGCTGCTGGCCGTCACCGAGCGCTCGACCGTGGACCTGCTGTGGGGCATCGGCGGCACCCCCGAGGGGGTCATCTCCGCCGCCGCCGTCAAGTGCCTGGGCGGGCAGCTGCTCGGACGGCTGTGGCCGCGCGACGATTCCGAGCGCCAGGCCGCGCTGGATGGCGGCTATGACCTGCAGCGGGTGCTCACGCGCGATGACCTCGTCTCCGGCGATGACGTGTTCTTCTCGGCCACCGGCATCACCGACGGCGACGTGCTGCAGGGCGTGCGTTACCCCAGCGCGGGGGGCGCCACCACCGAGTCGCTGGTGATGCGCACGCGCTCGGGCACGATCCGGCGGATCAGGGCCACGCACGACCGCGCGAAGCTGGCGGCGCTGCGGGGGTAACGCGGCGAGCGCCGGCGCGATGGCGCTGCACGCTCCGGGGAGGCCCGCGACGTGTGCACCAGGAACGCTCTCAGCGCGGTGTCGAATCGGAATTCGACGGGCCCTCCGCGTCGGCGAACCGCCCGACGCGTGACTCGGCCAGGTCCAGGCGCGCGAGCGAGCGCAGAAAGCCGTGTGTGACGAGCACATGGATGCGCGCCTGGGTCGCGTTGTAGATGCGCAGGCCGAACCCGGAGACGATCGCGGGGTGGAAGTTGGTGACCTCCACCTCCACGTGCAGCCGCGCGGTATCGGAATCCCGCCCGCCCTCGTCGGGAAGACGGCGCACGTCGATCTGCAGATGGCCGGCTCCGCCGCGACCGCGACGGGCGACCAGCAGGCCACCGGCGATGCGCCAGCGCACGATCCCATGGCTCGGTTCCAGCTCATACTCGGGCGCCGCGAATGTGAGCAGCTTCAGCCGCAGCCCGACGAGCACGACCGAGCGCTCGGTCTGTGAGTAGCGCACCCGGATGAGGCCGAGCGTCACCCGCGTCAAGAAGCGCCAGTAGGTGCGGGCCAGGCGCTCCAGATACATGGGCGACCACAGCTCGTGCAGCGCTGATTCGGGCAGGCTCACCTCGGCGGTCTGGATCGAGCGTATCGCGCCCGTGCGCGCGTCTTCGCTGGTGCGGTCCTCGAGGTTCGAGATCGTGGCGGGCTTCACGGTTCGCAGGCTAGCGGCGGGCTGGGGATCGCTGTTTGCGAGATCGCCGGTTCGCACGCGTCTGCGTCTGCTGATATTCAACATCCGTGAGCGACGATGTCCTGAACCCGCGTCTCGCCGAGCGTCTGGCCCGAGCGGCGCAGGCGGCGCAGGCCCTGAGCGAGACGTTGTGGGAGGCATTGCACGAGGAGCTGACCGACCCACATGGCCAGCGCGTCGCCGAGCTGTCCGAGCGGCTGGCCGACGTCACCGCGACCGTGGCCTTGCTGGCACGGGTGGGCGTCGAGTCATCCCCTCCTGAGCCGTCACCTCGAACGGATGCATCTCCGCACACGAGGGGTGGCGAGGACCCCGATCGGCCCACCGTGCCGGAGTCGTCCGCCGCGCGCGTTGCAGAGCGCCAGCAGGACGAGCCGGCCCCGGCGCGAGAGTCGCCCGCCGCCCAGGAGTCG
Source organism: uncultured Solirubrobacterales bacterium (assembly GCA_963749285.1). Lineage (GTDB taxonomy): Bacteria > Actinomycetota > Thermoleophilia > Solirubrobacterales > Solirubrobacteraceae > Palsa-744. The sequence continues at coordinate 1,489,781 of CAVVMD010000003.1, forward strand.
TCGTCAGCGGCCGTGCTGATCGACGAGTTTGCTCCCGCCGAGCCGGCCCCGAAGGCGCCACCCGAGATCGAGATCAGAGACGAACGCCGCGAGGCGTCGCGTCGCGAGCGGGTGCATGGCGATGGTGGTCCGACCGCGTGGATCGAGTCGATCGGGCGCAGGCTGGAGCGCTACGAGCAGGACGGCGCGGAGTTCGCGGTGCTGCTGGTGGAGCTCGCCGACATCGAGCGCCTGCGTCACGCCGAGCTGCCCGGCGAGGTGGCGCGACTGACGGGCCTGGTCGAGACGGCGCTCTCAGGCGCGCTGCGGCCCGCCGATTCGCTCGCGCGCGAGAGCCCGGGTCGTTACTGGCTGCTGGCGCCGGAGACTGCCTCGGACAGCGCACGGATGCTGGCCGAGCGTCTGGCGCATGCGGTGCGCCGCGCGGCCAGCCACCATGGCGCACCGCTGGAGATCGCGGTGGGGGTTGCGGTGTGTCCCGCGGATGGTCGCCAGGCCGCGGCGCTGGCCGCACACGCGGACATCGCGCTGTATGCGGCGCGGGCCGCTGGTCGACCGGTCGCTTAGCCCGTGGCCTGAGCGCCGCCGGTGGCGAGTTCTTCAGGTGTGAGCGGCGGCGAGCCGAGCGCGGGGGTGTTGGGGGCGCTGCCGATGACGCGCGTGGCGACGCGGACCGTTTCGGTGATGTCGAGCGCTTGGGCGGCGCCGGCGGTCAGGTCCCAGTCGGCGTGGTTGGCGTAGGGCCCGCGGTCGAGCACGGGGACGGTCAGGGTGTGCCCCCGGTAGCTGACCCGCACGAGCGTGCCGCAAGGCAGGGTGCGGTTGGCGACGCCGACGACGGCGGGGGTGAGCGTCTGCCCGCAGGCGGTCTGCTGGCCGTAGAAACCGGGACCGAACCAGGTGGCGATGCCGGTCTTGTGGACTTTCGTCGCGCCCGGCGAGCTCGATGGCGCGCTCGTGCCGGCGCTCGCGCCCCCGGTCGTGGCGGCGCCCGTTTGCGCGAGCGCGCTCGCGCAGGGTGCGAGGCAGGCCGTGCAGGTGAGCAGGGCGAGCAGGGTCGTCGTTGTAGGGCGAGCGATGCGCATAGTCGTCGGCGCCTACGGGGTGAGCTGACGGGCTCGCGCGGTCTGTACGACGACGGCGCTACGGTCCCTGTTGGACCGATTCGCCCCAGCGGATCAACCTCGATCCGCAGTGGGTCCCCCGTCTTCCACGACCTGGGTCATGGAAGCTCGGCGTGGGCGCGAGTATACAGATCGCCCCCACGGACGGTCGGGGGGATCGGAGTTATGACAACCGCATGGCCGGCGAGTTGCGCAAACTGCGGATTGTTCGTGCCGTTTGCCGCGCTCACCCGCGAGCGCCATCCAACCGCTGCCACTCCGCGACGCCTATGCGGTGTGCGCCTCCGGCGCCGCTTAGAACCGCTTTCAAAAAGATCGGCACGTCCGGATGCGTCCCTGGACACTGCGCTGGATCGCCACGTGACGGCTCGCACGTGCAACCAGCATGCGCTTCGCCATCCCGCGTCGCCCAGCTTGATCCATGAACGCCCCGACCGCACCGCCTATTTTGAAAGAGGTTCTCAGCCGGGCAGGCGCGAGAGGAAGTCCCGGACCAGGCGCGCGCCTGTGGTGACCCCGGACTTCGCCAGCTCGCCCGCGAGCTCGGCGGCGGACGCGACGAGCTCGGTGCCGCCGGGCGGCTGGACTGGGCCGTCCAACGAGTCGGGCTCGGCCTCGAAGCCCTGCCTGGGCACCGGTTCGTCGAGCGGACGGCGAACGGACGCCGGCTTGCGCCTGTTCGTGGGCCGGGCGGGAGTTTTGGCAGCGCCCTTGGCAGCGGCTGCGCGCTGCCCGGCCACGCGCGGAGCGGCAGGGACTTTGCTCGGCTTGGCCGCACGCGCAGCATCCCGTCGTGCGCTGGCCCGCTGGGGGCGGGTGCGGGGCAGGCCGGCGAGGACGCCGGGACCCTCGGCGCCGGCGCCCCCGAGCTCCCTTCCGGACCCGCCGGCGGAGGTGGGCGCGCGAGGATCGCCGTCGGGAGAATCGCTCATGCGCGTTAGCATAGGCCCCGGAGAAGTTGCGCTCAGCGTTGTAACGTCGGCAGGGCCGCGGCCGTAGTGCTCCGATGGAGCGTTCGTCCTCAGCCGGACACCGGAAGGACCCCAGGGGTGGCCCCCGGGTCGGATCGATCACACAGAAACGGAACCAGCATCAGCCATGTCAGTAGTCGAATTGCAGGAGCTCGATGAGGTGAAGGGCCTGCTGGCCAAAGGCCAGCAGGTGGGCGTGCTCACGTTCGCGGAGATCTCGACGGCGCTGTCTGAGATCGACCTGGACGAGTCCGACGTCGAGGAGCTGCACGGGTTCCTGGAGAAATCGGAGATCGAGCTCGTCGAGGACATCGACCCGGCGACGGCGGCGGCGCAGGCGGTCGAGCGCGCGCCGGACAAGCGGGGGCGGCGCAGCAAAGCCAAAGCCGCGCTGGACCTCAAGCCGGACATGACGACCGACTCGCTGCAGCTGTTTTTGAAGGACATCGGCAAGGTCCGGCTGCTCACCGCCCAGGAGGAGGTCGATCTCGCCAAGCGGATCGAGCGCGGCGATCTCGACGCCAAGCAGAAGATGGTCGAGTCCAACCTCAGGTTGGTCGTGTCGATCGCCAAGAACTATCGCAACCAGGGGCTGCCGTTTCTCGACCTGATCCAGGAGGGCACACTGGGGCTGGTGCGTGCGGCGGAGAAGTTCGACTACCGCAAGGGATTCAAGTTCTCCACGTACGCCACGTGGTGGATTCGCCAGGCGATCGCGCGCGCGCTGGCGGACAAGGCGCGGACGATCCGCATCCCGGTGCACGTCGTTGAGAAGCTCAACAAGATCGGTCGCGCCGAGCGCAAGCTCGTGACCGAGCTCGGGCGCGAGCCGACCGCGGATGAGATCGCCGACGTGACGGGCATCGACCCCGAGGAGGTCGACTCGATCAAGCGCTCCGCGCAGGCGCCGGTGTCGCTGGAGAAGCCGGTCGGGGACGAGGAGGAGTCGGAGTTCGGCCAGTTCATCGCCGATGAGCGCGCCGAGTCCCCGTACGAGCGCGCGGCGGAGATTCTCACCAAGGAGGCGCTGCGCGAGGCGCTGGAGAACCTCAGCTACCGCGAACGGCGCGTGCTCGAGTTGAGGTACGGCCTCGGCGGCGAGCACCCGCGGACGCTGGACGAGGTGGGGCGCACTTTCAACGTGACCCGCGAGCGGATTCGCCAGATCGAGAACCAGTCGTTGAAGAAGTTGCAGTCACTCGCTGAGGCGCAGAAGCTCAGAGACGTGGCGTAGCCCGTCCGCTGGGCTGGCGACCCCGGACTCAAGCCCCACCCCGCAGCTGCCGATCAGGTGGGCATCATGTTCGACGTCGAAAAGGCGCTGCGCGAGCTGGTCGCCAAAAAGGGCTCGGATCTGCACCTGAAGGTGGGGAGCAAGCCGCTGTTCAGGGTGGACGGCAACCTCGCGGCCGAGCCGGACGGGCCTGTACTGAGCGCCGAAGACACCGAGCACGCGCTGGAGGTGCTGCTGAGCGACGAGGCCAAGCTGAAGGAATTCGCGCAGGAGCACGAGGTCGATTTCTCCTACGAAATCCCCGATGTCGCCCGCTATCGTCTGAACGCGTTCCAGCAGCGCGGCGTGATCTCGATGGCGTGCAGGGCGATCCCGCACAAGATCAACACGATCGCGGAGCTGGAGCTGCCGGCGGTGATCAGGGCTCTGGCCGAGGAGGAGCGCGGGATCGTGCTGCTGACGGGCACGACGGGCTCGGGCAAGTCGACGACGCTGGCGGCGATGATCGACCACATGAACGCGACGATGAGCAAGCACATCGTGACGATCGAGGACCCGATCGAGTTCGTGCACGAGGACAAGCGCTCGGTGATCAACCAGCGCGAGGTCGGCATGGACACGGCCTCGTTCAAGCGCGCGCTCAGACGCGTCCTGCGCCAGGACCCGGACGTGATCCTGGTGGGGGAGATGCGCGACGAGGAGACGGTCCAGGCGGCGCTGTCGGCCGCGGAGACGGGGCACCTCGTGCTGTCGACGATCCACACGGTGGACGCGGCCGAGTCGATCAATCGCATGCTCGACTTCTTCCCGCCCCACCAGCACGGTCAGGCGCGGAGCATGATCGCGGGCACGATCAAGGGCGTGATCTCCCAGCGGCTCGTGCCGGGCGCGGAGGGGGGGCGTGTGGCGGCGTGCGAGATCCTGCGCATGACCGGCAGGGTGCGCGACATGATCGTCGACCCCTCGCAGACGGGCAAGCTGAACGAGGTCATCTCGACGGGCGCGTACTACGGCATGCAGACGTTTGACCAGGCCCTGTTCGGACACGTCAAGGCGGGTCTGGTGACGTTCGACGACGCGATGAAGGTCGCGTCCAGCCCGGCCGACTTCAAGCTGCTGATGCAGGCGGACGGCAAACGCGGTACGACGATGGAGGACGTGGCGTCCGTGGAGGCGCGCCGCGAGCCGGAGTCGAAACCGACGTTGACGGTCGCATAAAAGAGCGGGTTGAGGGGGGGCCGAGCCCACTCGCGGGGCAGGCCGACGCGAACAGACCGCGGCCCAGCGCGTGGGCAAAACACGGCGCTTTCAAAATCGCTCCCATCCCCGGGGTCAGGCGGGGGGCAACACTTCAGTTGGTAAAGTAAAGCGCATGAGCGTCGTCGACGAGACATGCCCGGTGTGCCGGACCGCGGAAGTGGTGTGCGGGAAGTGGACGCTGCTGCTCGTGCGCGATCTGGCCGAGGGCCGCTCGCGGTTCTGCGAGCTTGAGCGCTCGCTTCAGGGGATCAGCCCGCGCACGCTGTCGCTGCGGCTGCGGGCGCTGGAGGAGGAGGAGATCGTCGAGCGGCACACGTTCGGCGAGGTGCCTCCACGCGTGGAGTATGCGCTGACGGAGAAGGGCAGGGCGCTGCTGCCGATCATCGACGACATGCGCTCCTATGGCGAACAGTGGCTCGGTGAGGAATGCACCGAGCGCCAGGCCGCGCGGGCCGGCGAGTTGACCGCGGCCGTCGTCGCCGCCGTGGCGTAGTACGACGCCGGGCGCACAGTCCAGGGGGCGTGGTGTGAAACGTGCGCGCACGCACACGTGGGAGCACGGGTGGGCCCTGCAACGAAGGGTGCGCCGAGCAGGAGCGCCAGGCGCGAGGGCGAACACAGCGGACCATGCGTGCAAGCCGATTGTCGAGCGAGCTGGAAACCGCGCTCACCGAGTTCGTGCGGGCCGCGGCGGACTGCCTGCAGGCGGAGATCGACGCCGGGGCGGAGGTCGAGCTCGAGCTGGGATCCCAGCGCGGGCGCGGGGTCACGCAGACCCCGTTCTACAGCTTCCGGGCGCTGACGGGCCGGTTCATCGCCCAGCGCGAGTCTCAGCTCGAACGGTTGCCCGAGCACGCCGCGGCGGTGAGCGCGCTGGCCGGGTTCGACGGGCTCAATCGCTACCTCGCCGGGCGCGGCGGCGAGACCAGGTCCGGTCGTGGAGATGATGTTCTGAAAAGCCGTGCACGCGCGGACCGATCGGAGATCGGCCAGCATACGCGCGCGCGTTCAGCGCTGAAATGTCTGTTGGACGACGTGTTCGCCGAACAGACCGAGTTCGACCGATCGAAGATCGGCCAGCACCCCGAGCGCCTGGCGGCGGCGCTGGCCCGCCTGGAGCGCGCCGAGCTGACGATGACGAGCGCGCCCGACACGGTCACGATCGTGGCGACGCTGCACGGGATGACGATCGCCTCCCCGGAGATCAAGCTGACGCAGGGGCTGACGATCGCCACGCGCGAGGCGCTGCGCTGGGGGCCGGAGGAAGCGCTCGCGGGTGCCCGCGACGACGATCAGGCCGAGCATCTGCTCCTGGCGCTCACGTGCGAGGAGGAGTCCTCGGACGCGCATGAGGTGCTGAAAGACCTGCTGCGCGCGCTGCGACTGTTCGGCGACGGGCGTGTCACGCTCGGCCCGCTGGCATGGGCGCGCGCGGGCGGGGAAGACGCGTGGAGCATCGTTGCGCTGGGCAGCGGCGGGCGTCCGCACGGGATGCTCGTCGTCGCACCCGAGCAGGAGGACGAGCTGCGCGCGTTCTGCAACCTCGTGTCCAGACGAGCGCCCGTCGGCAACGAGCTGGCGTGGGCGCTGCGGCGGTTCGAGCTGGGCTGTGAGCGCGCGAGCGCGTACGAGGCGCTGAGCGATCATCTGCTCGCGCTGCGCGCGCTGCTGGAGCCGGAGGGGCCGTCCAGCGGCCTGCTGGCAGGGCGGATCGCGGCGCTGTGCGCGACCCCGGAGCACCGCGCCAAGCTGACCGAGCGGATGATCAAGGCGCAGCAGCTGGAGCGCGCCGTGATCGCGGGCACAGCCGCCGAGCGCGCCGCTGGACTGGCGATTGCGCGGGACGTCGCCGATCGCCTGCGGGCGCTGCTCAGAGACGTGGTATGCGGCCATCTGACACCGGACTTGGCACGGCTCGCGGACGAGCTGCTTACGGTGCCGGTGCAGGCGCCGGAGGTCGAGCCGGACCCGGACCCGGAGACTGCGCACGCCGCCGAGTCCGAGCAGGCACAGCAGGTCCTCGTCGAGGCGTAGGCCGCCGTCGCCCCAGGTCATGATTCCGGCCACCTGACGAGCGAATCGGGGTGGCTGACCAGGACGCAGGAAGCGTGGCGTGCTACGCACGCGAGCGACCGAGGACGCCGTCAGACGCGCCGATTCGCCGTCAGCCCAGCAGGTATGCAGCGATGCGGGCGAGACCCGCGAGATCCTGGATGTCCTCGTCCAGATGCGGCACGAGCACGGGCTTAGCGTGGTCGTCCAGCTCCTCCGACAGTCGCGACACCGTCGCGGCGTCCCGGCGCGCGAGCACGTCGTAGTCGGCGAGGTTCGATGCCACGCGCGCGGCCAGCCGCTCGCCCAGCTCGGTGCTCAGCAGCTCCGTGACCTGCTCGGGCGTGTGACCGTGCAGGCCCTCGGTGTGGACGCGGTTGACGATCAGCCCGTCGCGCGCCATCCCGGACTCGTCCAGGCGGGCGGCGAGGTAGGAGGCCTCGCGCGCGGGCTCGGGCTCGGGCGAGGTCACGATCACGAACGCCGTCCCGGGCGCGCGTAGCAGCTCGGCGACGGCGCGGGTCTGCTCGCCGAAGCCGTCGATCACGCCCGAGAGCGAGCTGAAGAACCGTGACAGCTCACCGAGCATGTCGATGCCGGTGACGCGCGCGAAAATCCCGAACACGATCCCCGTGCCGCGCCCGAACAGGCGCGCGGTCAGCCCGCTCGGGGCGAGGAACACCTGCAGCGCGCGCCCGTCCAGGAACCCGAGCAGGCGCGCGGGCGCGTTCAGAAAATCCAGCGCGTTGCGCGAGGGCGGCGTGTCGAGCACGATCGTGTCGAACTCGTGCTCCTCATACAGCTCGTACAGCTTGGCGATCGCGCTCATCTCCTGCGAGCCGGCGATGGCCGTGGACAGCTCGCGGTAGACGGGGTTCTCGAGGATGCCGGCGAGTTTCTCCGCGTCGGGCTCCAGGCGCGTGACGATCTCATCGAACGTGCGCTTGGCGTCGAGCATCATCGCCCATAGCTCGCCTCGCATCCGCACGCCCTGCGCGCCCAGCAGCGCCGGGTCGATCCGGTGGGGCTCGCCCGAGAGCGTGTCAAGCCCGAGCGCAGCGGCCAGGCGGTTGGCGGGGTCGATCGTGACGACCGCGACCTTGCCTCCGCGCAGCGCCAGACCCAGCGCCAGCGCCGCGGAGACCGTCGTCTTGCCCACGCCGCCCGAGCCGACGCAGATCACGACGCGCTTGCCGTGCAGGCTTTTCAGCAGGTGTCCTGCCGTGCGCTTGGCCATCGGGCGATCCTAGTTCTCGCCGCCCGCGCTGCCCGCTCCCGCGATGCCGGCGGGTGCGGTGACCGGCGCCGAGGAGGCTGTAGAGGGACTGGCGTCCGGGTCTCCCACCCATAACCCCCTCCCGGTTCGCCGTTCCGTCCGGACATGGCGGGATCGTAGGCGCCAAGCAGGAATCCGGTATTCGCATGCGAATACCCCCGAACAAGGCGCTTCCCGCAAACTAAGCATCGGAGCCTCCCGTGCAAGGCACTGCCAGAGTCATCGCGTTCGCCAACCAGAAGGGCGGCGTCGCCAAGACCACCACCACGCTCAATCTCGCCGCCGCGTTCGCGGAGGAGGGTCATCGTGTGCTGTGCGTGGACATGGACCCGCAGGGCAACCTGACGATGTCCCAGGGGATCGACCCGGACACGATCGAGCAGTCGATGTACGACGTGCTCGTGCACCACGTCTCGATTCGCGAGGTGATCCGCAAGCGCGAGATCGACATCGCCTGCGCCTCGATCGACCTGGCCGGGGCGGAGATCGCGATGTCCACGATGATCGGCCGCGAGCGGGCGTTGCAGAAGGCGTTCGAGCCGATCGTCGAGGACTACGACTTCATCTGCATCGACACGCCGCCGAGTCTCGGATTGCTGACGATCAACGCGCTGACGGCCGCCGACCGAGTGATCGTCCCCGTGCAGTGCGAGTATCTGTCGATGCGTGGCCTGATCCAGTTGCAGAACACCCTCGCGATGATCCGCGAGAACCTGAATCCCGACGTCGACATCGAGGGTATCCTGCCGACGTTGGTCGACTCGCGCACGATCCACGCCAAGGAGGCGATCGAGATCCTCGAGGAGAACTTCGGCGACCGCGTGTTCGCCTCGCGCATCCGCAAGACCGTTCGTTTCGCGGAGGCTCCCGTGAAGGGCATGTCGGTGCTCAAGTACGAGCCCGACGGCGTCGCCGCGCAGTCCTACCGGCAACTCGCCCAGGAGGTCCTCGCAAATGGCAAGTCCTAGTTCCGATCGGTCGCTCCGATGACGAACCCCAAACGCGCGTCGATGCGCGAAGGACCGCTCGCGGCGCTGTTTCGCAAGACCGAAGGCGAGGAGCCGACCGACGCCGAGACTGACGCGTCGCAGACCCCGGCGGCGAAGGACGAGCGCGGCGCGCCCCATCCAGCACTGGGCGCCACCGCGGAGCGGTCGGCTGCCGAGGGAGGTTCCTCCGGCACAAGCGTGCGTGCCCCCAAGGACCGGCTCAAGCAGGCGTTCTCCTCGGAGATCCCGGCCAGCCTGATGGACCGCGAGGGCGCTGCCACCGCCGCGGGCGCGGATGACACCATCGCCACGCGCAGCGCGCGACCGGTGATGGACGAGTACGAGCGCGAGCACCCGTCGTTCGCCGACAGTCCCACCGGACAGCCCCGGATCAGGGTCGTCGGTGTGGGCGGCGCCGGTGTGAACGCCGTCAACCGCATGGTCGAGGCAGAGGTCGAGGGCGTCGAGTTCCTCGCCGTCAACACCGATCAGCAGTCGCTGCAGCAGTCGACGGCCGACATCACGCTGCACATCGGCGCGGAGATCACGCGCGGGCTGGGCTCGGGCTCTGACGCGAACGTCGGGCGGCAGGCCGCGATGGAGGACTACGACCGCGTCAAGTCGCTGCTGAAGGGCTCGGACATGATCTTCATCACCGCGGGCGCGGGCGGTGGCACGGGTACCGGCGCGGCGCCGATCGTGGCGCGGATCGCGCGCGAAGTCGGTGCGCTGACGGTCGCGATCGTGACCAAGCCGTTCGGGTTTGAGGGCTCGCGCCGCGGCGAGCAGGCCGAGCAGGGCATCGACGCGCTGGCCGAGGAGGTCGACACGCTGATCGTGGTTCCCAACAACCGGCTGCTCAGCGTGCTCGACAAGCAGACCGCGATGGTCGAGGCGTTCCGGGTGGCCGACGACGTGCTGCGCCAGGGCGTGCAGGGCATCTCCGACCTCGTGACGCTGCCCGGGCTGATCAACCTCGATTTCGCCGACGTGCGCACGATCATGTCCGATGCCGGCGCCGCGCTGCTGGGGATCGGGATGGGCGCCGGTGGCGACCAGCGCGCGGTGGACGCCGCGCTGCAGGCCGTCGCCTCGCCGTTGCTGGAAACCTCGATGGACGGCGCGCACTCGATCCTGCTGTCGATCACGGGCGGGCGCGACCTGTCGCTGTGGGAGGTCAACGAGGCCGCCAAGGCTGTCTCCGAGGCGGCGCACCCCGACGCGAACATCATCTTCGGCGCCATGGTCGACGAGAAGCTCGACGACCAGGTGTGGGTCACGGTCGTCGCGACCGGCTACGGCGACGCCAAGCGCCAGATCGCACGCGACGCCTCAGGCGGGCTGCGCGAGCCCGCGGGCGAACCGCGCGTGCGCCGCACCAGCGGGCCTCCGCGCCCCGCGCATGCGCAGCGCAGGGCCACGCTCGCCGTGGATGAGCTAGACGTCCCCGAGTTCATCCCCCGTGTCTGACGCACGTCAGCACTGCGCCATCCGGCGTCCTCGGTCGCTCATGTGCAAAGCACATTTCGCTCCCTGCGTCCTTGGCTGGCTTGACTGACGCACGTCAGACAGCGCAGTTACCTTTCCCAGCGCTCGGCATCACATCTCATGCCTGTGGTATCGCTCTGACATGAGCGATACGGCTGAGCACGGGGTCATCGCGGCGGGACACCCGCTGACGGCGCAGGCCGGGGCGGAGGTGCTGCGCGCCGGGGGCAACGCGGTCGATGCCGCCGTCGGGGCGATGCTGATGTCGTTCGCGGCCGAGCCGCTGCTGACGGGGCTGGGGGCGGGCGGGCACATGCTGGTCGCGGGCGCCGGTGAGGAGCCGGTGCTGCTGGACTTCTTCGTGGCGGCCCCCGCGCGCCGGGAGGATGGCGGCGCGGTGGAGCTGGAGGCGGTGGATGTGTCGTTCGGTGACGCCGTGCAGGTGTTCTACATCGGCCCGGCCTCGTGCGGGGTGTATGGGACGCCCGCGGGCGTGTGCGCCGCCGTCGAGCGCTGGGGGACGATGCCACTGGCGGCGCTGGTCGCTCCCGCCGCGCAGGCCGCACGCGAGGGGGTGAGGCTGAACGCGGGGCAGTCCTACGTCGCGGAGATCCTCGCCGACCTGCTGACCTCGACACCCGAGTGCGCCGCGCTGTGGGCGCCCGCGGGGAGCGTGCTGAGAGAGGGCGAGCTGCTGCGCAACCCCGAGCTGGGTGACGCGCTCGACCGCTTGGGCGCGGACGGGGCCGAGCCGTTCTACCGCGGCGACGTGGCGCGCGCGGTATGCGACTGGCTGGGCGCGCGCGGGGGCTCGCTGGGCGCGGCGGAGCTCGCGTCCTACCGTGCGATCGAGCGCGAGCCCGTGCGCGTGTCCTACCGCGATCGCACCGTCCTCACCAACCCGCCTCCCTCGGCCGGGGGCACGCTGCTGGCGTACTCGCTGGCGCTGCTCGATCGTGGCCCGCAGCCCCCGCCGCTGCAGGAGGTCATCGCGGCGATGGAATCCGCGCAGGCCGAGCGCACCCCCGAGTTCGTCGAGGGTCTTGCCCAGGACGGGTTCCTGGAGCGGTTTTTGCAGGCGCGGCTCGGCTCGACCACGCACATCTCGGTGCTCGACTCACACGGGCGCGCGTGCAGCGTGACGTGCACGAACGGGGAGGGCTCGGGCGTGGTCGTGCCGGGCACGGGAATCCACGTCAACAACGTGATGGGCGAGGAGGATCTGAACCCGTTGGGCTTTCATCGCCACCCCGCGGGACGGCGGATGCCGAGCATGATGGCGCCCGCGGTCGTGCTGGGAGACGATGGCGCGGTCGAGCTGGTGCTGGGCAGCGCCGGCTCGAACCGCATCCGCTCGGCGATCCTGCAGACGATCGTCGGGGTGGTCGACCATGGCCTGGGCGCGCGCGCGGCGGTGGATGCTCCACGCGCGCACGTGGAGAGCGGGATCGTCTACCACGAGCCGGGTCTCGACCTGAGCGCTCTGCGCGAGCGCGACCCCGAGCGGGAGGTCGTGCGGTTTCACTCGCTGAACCTGTTCTTCGGCGGCGTCCAGGCGGTGCACAGCGCGGATGGGCGGATGACCGGCGCGGGCGATCCCCGCCGTGGCGGGGTGGCGGTGAGCGCGTGAGGCGGCCTTCGTCAGTGGCCGTCCTGGGCGCGCTGGCGAGCGCGGCCCTGATCGCGGGCTGCGGGGGCGGCGTTATAGCCCCCGACCTGTTCATCGTCGAACGGACGGGGAGCGTGCCCGGGGCGAAGCTGACGCTGCTGATCAACGAAGAAGGCGGCCTGCGCTGCAACGGCGGACGCGAGCTGAAGCTGAGCGAGCCCCAGATCATCCAGGCGCGGGCGATCCAGGAAGAACTGAGAGCTCCCGCGAGCGAACACACCTCGCTGCCCGCGCGGCCGGGGTCGGTGTTCGGGTATCGCTTGCGCGACGAATCCGGCAGCGTCACGTTCGCCGACAACGCGACCGCTCAACCCAAGGTGTTTCGCAACCTGGCCCTGTTCGTGCTGCAGGTCGCCCAGCAGAACTGCCACCTACCCCAGTCGGGGGCGTAGGGCCCGCGTAGAGACTGATCAGCCGAACCGGACCTTGCCATTGGAGCGGGCTCGGGCCTGGGCGCGGTCGACCAGCTCCAACCGCTCGATCGCGGCGCGGAACAGCAGCGTGAGCAGGCGCATGCGCGCGTTCTCCGAGCGCAGCTCCAGCAGCTCCTGCTTGGCGTCGGGTCCGAGCTCGACCGTGCCCGCCATCGTGTAGGCGTCCAGTTCGGCCAGTTCCTGCTCGCTCAGCAGCCGGTCGGTCGCCTGCTCGACCAGTTCGCCGTAGAGCTCGCGGGTGCTCTGCGCCGCGTCGGGGTCGGTCTCCTCCTCGTCGTCGCTCAGCGGCTCGACGATCCCCGCGGGGTAGGGCAGGCCGTCCTGGCGCTCGATCAGACGAAACGGCCGAGTCCCGCGCGCGAGGATGTCGATGTTGCCGTCCTCGTCGCGCTCGATCACATGGTCGATCTCACACGCGCACCCGATTGGCTTGAGCTCCTGCTCGGACAGCCACACGATCCCGAACTCGCGCTCGTGCTCCAGGCACTCCTCGATCATGCGCTTGTAGCGATCCTCGAATATGTGCAGCGGCACCGTCTCTGAGGGCAGCGCGACGATCCCCAGCGGGAACAGCGCAAACCCCTCTTGGCGGCGATCGAGCACGCCTCGCAGTCTATTGGCCGTGTGCCGAGCGACTTCTAACAGGTCGAAATCCCGGGCGCCCGTACTCAGGCCGTGGGCGTGCGCGCCGTGAGCATCAGGTTGTAGAACACCGCCGGCGGCAGCCTCTGCTCCAGCAGGCGCCGGTCCAGGCCCTGCAGCAGCAGGTAGCCGCGATACGCGTACTGGCGCCAGCCCCACGGCACGTCGCGCGGGTCGGCGGTCGCCTCCAGCGTGCGGTTGGTCCAGCCGAACCAGTTGGCCAGCAGCTCCTCGCCGCTCACGCGCACGTCCTCGAACCCCGCCCACTTCGCTGCCCGCGACAGCTCGGCGGGGGTGAACGCGTGGACGTCCACGAACCCCTCCAGCGCGGCATCCGGGGCGCCACCCTCCGCGGGCGGGGCGGGCCGCGCCCCGATCGCCCGGCGCCACAGCGGCGCGACCGTGCTTGCCGCGCGCTTGGGCACGCCCGCGAGCTTGTCGCCGGTGCGCGAGGGCTCACCGGCGAACACGATCGTCCCTCCGGGCGCCAGGACGCGCGCGAACTCCGCGAACGCGCGCTCCAGATTGGGGATGTGGTGCAGCACTGCGTGGCCGAACACGAGGTCGTACGTTTCGTCGGCGAACGGCAGCTCTTCGGCATCGGCCGCCTTGGTTTTCACCTTGACGCCCACCTTCGTTGCGTTGGCTTTGAGCGCTTCGAGCATGCCCGGTGAGATATCGCTGCACGTCGCCTCGCCGATCAGCCCCGCACGCAGCATGTTCAGCGTGAAATACCCCGTCCCCGCGCCGATCTCGAGCGCGCGTGGATATTTCTTCGCGGCCCCCTTCCCGAGCGCCTTTTGCACTTTCCCCAGCACCTGTTCGGCCCCGAGCTCGCCGTAGTCGATCCCCCACTTGGCGTCGTAGCCGTTTGCGGCCACGTCGTGGTAGCGCGTGTTGACGTCGCGGATCTCCTCGGGTGTCAGCGCAGGCATGGCGCGGGACTATATGGCCGCGGGCGCAGGCAGCCACTCGACGGGCAGTACGCCCGCCTCGATCTCGCCGACCATCGGCGGGAACCACTTCGTCAGCCCGGCCGCGGGACGGCCTTCGATCAGCGGGCGCATATCGCCGATGCTCAGCAGCAGCCGGATCGTGCTGCCGATCTGCAGGTCCGCGGCGTTCGGCTCATCGCCCCCGATCAGGCCCTCCTCGATCCAGCGATCCACCCGGTCCAGCATGCCTCCAAGCGCCGCGATGTCCGCGCGCGCCGTCTCGTCGCGCGCGTGGTTTTTGAACGCCATCAGCTTCGCCGTGACCGGCATCGCCGGGCCCATCAGCGCGCTCGGGATCGGCAGCTTGGCGTCGCCCGCATAGCTCTCCATCGCCCGGGGCCTGCGCAGGAACGCCACGTCGATGACCCGCCGCGGCACGTCCTGCAGGACCTCGTCTCCCCAGCGCTCGGCCTCCAGCACGCGCGCGTAGCGCTCGTCCCCCGGCGGGGGCAGCAGGGGAGGCTCGGGTGCCAGCTCGTCCAGCCTGCGCATGATCGGGCGCGAGCCCACGAGCTTCTCACCGTTGATCCGCATCCCCGGCACCGTCGTCCCGCCGTAGCGCAGCGGACCGATCAGCATCTGGCTCATCGGCAGCAGGTCCACCCGGTCGAACTCGATCCCCTTCAGGTTCATCGCCGCTTCGACCGCCGCGCACGGGTGCGAGGCGGGCAGCACGTACAGCTTCACATCCATGCGTTGTTCATCCCCCTCAGGTGCCTCCTCGCCATGTCGCCCAGCATAATGCGTCGCCCATGCTCCTGGTCGTCGACGTCGGCAACACGCAGACTCACTTCGGCGCCTACCGCTGACCGCCCGCTGGACGTTTTCGCGCCAAGTTTGGCCCATTGTCTTGACATTTTTCCGGGATGATCGTTTTCTCTCGGAATGACTTTTGAGAGTCGATCGCCGATAGACCGACGGCATCGCTGGCGCCACTACGAGACGGCGGCCGGTAACCGGCCCGTGCTGGACTTCATTCGCGGGATCCCCGACGAGGACAAGGCCGCGATTCTCGCCGCGATGAAGGAAGTTCGCCAAGAGGGTATGAGAGCGGCAAGGCACCTGCAGGGCGAGCTGTTCGAGGTCCGTGCCGACGGTGGGCGGGTGATCTACCGCATCCTGTTCGCCAGAGAGGGGGAACGGGGTCGGGTGCTGCTGTCGCTGGTCGCGTTCAATAAGAAGACCCAGAAGACACCGCGCACAGATCGAACTGGCCGCGCGGCGCCTGCGTGACTGGCGATCCCGAGCTCGCAAGACCGCCACCAAGGCAAGCAGCCGCAAACATCATCCGCAATAGCCTGCGTGATATATCAAAGAAAGCATGATATGGTCTTGGGCATGACCGATCGCGCTTCTCACCTCGCTGCGCTCGACCGTCAGGCACCGGACGCTCTCGATGAGATGGTCGCCGAGTTCACCGAGGCCAATCCCGCGTTCCCGCAACTGCTGCGCGCAGCCGAGCGCCGCCGGGCGCTGTTGCGCACGCTCGCCGAGCAGCGCAAGCGCCACAACCTTTCACAGACCCGCGTAGCGGCCGCGATGCGCACCTCCCAACCCACCCTCGCGCGCCTGGAGACGACGGCTGCCGATACCAAGCTCTCGACCGTCGAGCGCTTCGCCGATGCCCTCGGCTACAGCCTCGAGTATCACCTCGTGCCCGCCAAGAAGTCCCAGCGCAGGACAGGCATAGTCGTGGAGAGCTGAACACCCCGTCCGCGTGGAGCGCAACGGCTGGCTCTGCGCCTCATAATGCCTCGCCCATGCTCCTGGTCGTCGACGTCGGCAACACGCAGACCCACTTCGGGGCCTACCGCGACGAGGAGCTGCTGGAGCACTGGCGTTTCGCGACCGTCCGCCAGTCCACGGCCGACCAGCTCGGCGCCGCGCTGCGCAACCTGCTGGAGCTGCGCGGCCTCGGCTTCGAGGACCTCGATGCTTCGATCGTCTCCTCGACCGTGCCACAGCTCGAGCCCGAGTGGGGCGCGATGGCCGCCCGCTATCTCGGTCACGAGATGCACACCGTCGGCCCCGGGACCAAGACGGGCATGGCGATCCGCTACGACAACCCCCGCGAGATCGGCGCGGACCGGCTCGTCAACGCGGTCGCCCTGCGCGAGCGCTTCGGCGGCCCCGCCGTGTGCGTGGACTTCGGCACGGCGACGACCTTCGACGTGCTCTCCGCCGACGGCGACTACCTCGGCGGCGCGCTCATGACCGGCATCGAAATCTCCCTCGAAGCGCTGTCCGAGCGCGGCGCGCGCCTGCCGAAGGTCGACCTCGCACCGCCGAAGAGCGTGATCGGCAAGAACACGATCGACGCCATCCGCTCGGGTGTCGTGTTCGGCTACGCCGGCGCGATCGACGCGATCCTGCGCCGTCTCTATGACGAGCTCGGACAGCGTGCGTCCGCCATCGCTACGGGCGGGCTCGCGTCGCTGGTCGTGCCTTACACCGAGGAGCTGTCCGAGGTCGACGACCTGCTGACGCTCACGGGGCTGCGGTTGCTGCATGAACGCAATTCGTGATATCCGATATGAGCCGTTCCTACCATGGCGGGATAGATATGGCCAGCAAGAAGCGATCCATTTCATTCGATGAATCCGTCCTGTACGAGATTCGGCAACGCGTTGCCGAATCTGGTGGAAGTCTGTCGGCGTTCGTAAACGCAGCGGTACTTCGCGAATTGCGTGTCTTGCGTGGCGTCGATCTGCTCGCTGAGGATGACAAGCAGTTCGGTGCGGCGCCAGCAGAGGTCGGATCCCGGATCGCCGCGGAGTGGCCGGCCTAACGCTCTACGCCGACACATCAGGTCCAGGCGCCGAGGGCGCGGCGACCGCGCTCCATAATGGATTCATGTCTCCCCAGCTCACAGACTCCTGGATGCTCGGACCCCTGGAGGTCCCCAACCGCGTCCTGCTGGCGCCTCTGGCTGGGATCGGCAACTGGTTCGTGCGGTTGCAGGCCAAGCGCTATGGCGCCGGGATGACCGTGTCGGAGATGGTCTCCTCGCATGCGATTCATTACGGGAACGAGCGCACGTGCGTAGAGATGCTGCGTATCCATCCGGATGAGCGTGCGCCTGGGCCGGGCGGGTCTGATTGGCCGGGTGGGCCGGTCTCGATTCAGCTGTTCGGCGAGAACCCCGCCGTCATGCGCTCCGCCGCTGCCCATGTGGCCGCCACGACCGCGGCCGACGCGATCGACATCAACATGGGTTGCCCTGTGCCCAAGGTGCGCAAGACCGGCGCCGGCGCCGGCATGCTGGCCGATCCCGACCTCGCCGTCGCGGTGACTCGCGCCGCGCGCGAGGGGGCCGCGGAAGGCGCGCGTAAGCGTGAGCCTGAGGTGGGTGAGGTGGGTGGAACTCCAGGGGGGAGTGAGATACCGGTCACCGTCAAGCTGCGCTCCGGACTGCGCGCCGGCGACACCAGCGGCTACGCGCTCGCCCATCGCCTGGTCGAAGAGGGGGGCGCCGCTGCGATCGCGTTCCATCCCCGCTCCGCGGCCGTCCATCACAAAGGTGTTCCCGACTACGACCTCGCTGCGCGCCTGGTCGAGTCCCTGCCCGCGCCCGTGATCCTGACGGGAGGCCTCAGCGACGCCGCGCACGTGCGCGAGGCGTTTCAATACACGGGTGCGGCGGCGGTGATGCTCGCGCGGGGGTCGCTGGGCAACCCGTGGCTGTTCCAGCAACTGCTGTCGGTGTCGCCGGGCCACGCGCACGTGCATGAACCCACCCGTGCGGAGGTCCTGGACGAGCTTGCGTGGACGATCGACCGCGCCGTCGAGCACCTCGGTGATCTGCGCGCGACCCGGTATCTGCGCAAGTTCTACCCGTGGTACGTGGCGCGTCTCCGACTCGATCCCACGGCGGCCAAGCGCCTGGGAGAGTCCCTGCAGACGGCCGAGTCGCTCGACGCCGTGAGAGAACTGCTGGAGCTGGACCCCGTCTCGGCCATGGCGCTCGCCTGAGCCCAGCTCGCGCTCGCCACCCCCGCCTGAGGCGCCACCAAATCATCAGCCAAGCAGGGCGGACAATTCTCAGACGGCCGGCCCGCGAAGCGGCTTTCCGGCTGGCTGAGAATGCCGCCCTGCCCGCTTTCCGGCCGGCTGAGAATGCCGTCCCGGAGCCCGCTATACTGCTGCGCTCGTCGCACCCCCGTGGCCGCCGAAACCGCCCGCTTACGAGCGGGTTTTGCGTGTCGTCGGTCGTCCCCCCTAACTCCCGCGATCGAGGGTCGGTCAGCATGCAGAAGGACGTCATCCTCACCCCCGAAGGCCTCGAGAAGCTCAACGACGAGCTCGAGCAGCTGTCCACGACCAAGCGCCGTGAGATCGCCGAACGCATCAAGGAGGCGCGCGAGTTCGGGGATATCTCTGAGAACTCCGAGTACGACGACGCCAAGAACGAGCAGGCGATGATCGAGAGTCGCATCCTGCAGTTGCAGGAGAAGCTGCGCATGGCCACCGTGATCGAGACGAAGGACCTCTCGACCGACGTCGTCCAGGTCGGCTCGGTCGTGCACGTCAAGGACGAAAAGACCGGCAAGTCTGTCAAGTACACGATCGTTGGCTCCGCCGAGGCCAAGCCGTTGGAGAACAAGCTCTCCAACGAGTCCCCCGTCGGGCGCGCTCTGATCGGACACAAGCGCAACGACACCGTCGCCGTGAAGGTCCCGCGCGGCCCGGCGCGCAAGCTGAAGATCACGAAGATCGACGTCGGCCTCAAGTAGTCTCGCCGCTGTGAGCGGAACCGAGGATGAGCATGCCTCCGTGGGTGGGGAGGGCGCTGGCCACGCGCCGGATCCCGGCCAAGCCCCCGAGGACGGCGTGCATGCCGGGGAGGGCGCCAGGCACGGCCTGCCCGAGCTGATCGCCGAGCGGCGCGCGAAGGCGCAGCGGCTGCGCGAGTCCGACCCCGAGGCGTTTCCCTACACGTTCCCGAATGCCGAGCCCGTCGCGTCGATCCTGGAGGCATATGGGCACCTCGACACGGGCGAGGAAACCGAGGACGCGCATCGTGTCGCCGGGCGTATCACCGCGCGGCGGGGCTCAGGCAAGGCTGCGTTCCTCGACCTGGTGGACCGCACCGGCAAGATCCAGCTGCACGCGCGCGTGGATGTGCTCGACGCCGAGCCGTTCGAGCGCCTGCTGTCACTCGACCTGGGAGACATGATCGGCGTCGATGGCGCCGTGCTGCGCAGCCGCCACGGCGAGCTGACGCTGCGCGTCGATGGCTTTCAGATCCTGGCCAAGGCCCTGCGTCCGCCGCCCGACAAGCACCACGGGCTGACTGACGTCGAGACGCGCCTGCGCCGGCGCGAGCTTGATCTGATCTCAAGCGAGGACGCCCGCCGGCTGTTCATCGACCGTGCCCGGATCATCTCGGCTGTACGCGCCTACCTGGACGGCGCTGGGTTTGTCGAGGTCGAGACGCCGGTGCTGCAGCCGCTCTACGGCGGCGCGCTGGCGCGGCCGTTCACCACCCATCACAACGCCCTGGATCGCGACCTGTACCTGCGGATCGCGACCGAGCTGTACCTCAAGCGCTTGCTCGTCGGCGGCCTGGAGCGCGTGTATGAGCTGGGCAAGGACTTTCGCAACGAGGGCGTCTCACCGAAGCACAACCCGGAGTTCACGATGGTCGAGTGGTACGAGGCGTACGCCGATTACAACGGTGCGGCGGTGCGCCTGGAGGCGATGGTCGCGTCGGCTGCTGCCGCGGTCGAGTACGACGGGCCGCTCCGCTTCTCGGCGCCATGGGAGCGGGTGACGTTCGCCGAGGCCGTGCGGGCGGCGACGGCGAGTGGGGAGATGGACCCCTCTCGGGCTGTCGGCGCGCCCGCGCAGGTCGCGCCGATGCCCGGAGTGGACATCCGGGCCAACCGCGACCGCGACTCGCTCGTGGCCGAGATCCAGCGATGCGGCTGTGCGATCCCCGTTGAGGGCCGCAGCTGGCCGCAGCTGGTTGACGACCTGCTGTCCACCTACGTCGAGCCCACCCTGGTCCAGCCGACGTTCGTCCTTGACTACCCGATCGAACTCTCGCCGTTCGCGCGCGCGCACCGCTCTGAGGAGGGACTGGTCGAGCGCTGGGAGGCGTTCGCGGGCGGCATGGAGATCGCCAACGCCTTCAGTGAGCTAACTGACCCCGACGTCCAGCGCGAGCGCTTCGAGGCTCAGACACGGCTCGCGGAGGTTGGCGGCGAGGAGGCTCAGCCTTACGACGAGCTGTTCGTGCAGGCCCTCGAGCAGGGCATGCCCCCTGCGGGCGGTGTCGGGCTGGGCATCGACCGCCTCGTGATGCTGCTGACCGGCCGGGGCTCTATCCGCGAGGTCGTGCTGTTCCCGGCGCTGCGAACCTGACCCGCGGGGGGTCGGGGAGCCGGTTGGTAGACTGCGCTGGAAGCGTCGATGAGACGACATAGCGCTTGAGGCATCGTCCTCGCAGGAAGGATCTACACCATGTTCGAGCGATTTACAGAACGGGCCCGGCAGGTGGTCGTTCTCGCGCAGGAGGAGGCGCGCACGCTCAAGCACAACTACATCGGCACCGAGCACATCCTGCTCGGGCTGCTGCGCGAGGAGGAGGGCCTGGCCGCGCGCGTGCTGGAGTCGCTCGACATCACCGTCGAGCGGGTGCGGGCACAGGTCGTGCGTATCGTCGGCTCCGGTGAGGAGGTCACCTCCGGGCAGATCCCGTTCACGCCACGCGCGAAGAAGGTTTTGGAGCTCGCCCTGCGCGAGGCGCTCTCGCTCGGGCACAACTACATCGGCACCGAGCACATCCTGCTCGGCCTGGTGCGCGAGAACGAGGGCGTCGCCGCGCGCATCCTGCTGGACTTCGACGCCGACTCCGAGAAGATTCGCAACGAGGTCATCCGCATGCTGTCCGGCCCCGGCGGCCGCCGCCAGCAGGGCGCGGGGGCGGGCGCGGGCTCCGGTCCCGGCCCGGCGGAGGGCAAGAAGTCCTCGAAGCTGCTCGACCAGTTCGGGCGCAACCTGACCAAGCTCGCCGCCGAAGGCAAGCTCGACCCCTGCGTGGGGCGCGAGACCGAGATCGAGCGGATCATGCAGATCCTCTCGCGGCGCACCAAGAACAACCCCGTCCTGATCGGCGAGCCCGGCGTCGGTAAGACCGCCGTCGTGGAGGGCCTGGCCCAGCGCATCACCGCCTCAGACGTGCCCGAGCTGCTCAAGAACAAGCAGATATACACGCTCGATCTGGCCGCCCTGGTCGCCGGCTCGAAGTACCGCGGCGAGTTCGAGGAGCGGCTGAAGAAGGTGATGAAGGAGATCACCCAGCGCGGGGACATCATCCTGTTCATCGACGAGCTGCACAACCTCGTCGGCGCCGGCGCCGCCGAGGGTGCGATCGACGCCGCCTCGATTTTGAAGCCCGCGCTGGCGCGCGGTGAGCTGCAGACGATCGGCGCGACCACGCTGGACGAGTACCGCAAGTACCTGGAGCGCGACTCGGCGCTGGAGCGCCGCTTTCAGCAGATCCGCGTGGAGGAGCCGACGATCGACCAGACCGTCGAAATCCTCAAGGGGTTGCGCGACCGCTACGAGCAGCACCACAAGGTGCAGATCACCGACGAGGCGCTGCGCGCGGCGGGCGAACTCGCCAGCCGCTACATCTCCGACCGCTTCCTGCCCGACAAGGCGATCGACCTGATCGACGAGGCCGCCTCGCGGATGCGCATCAAGTCGATGACCTCCCCGCCGGCTAATCGCGAGCTCGAGGGCGAGGTCGAATCCACGCGCCGCGACAAGGAGGCCGCGATCGAGGCGCAGGAGTTCGAGAAGGCCGCCGCGCTGCGCGATCAGGAGCGCAAGCTGACGAACCGCAAACGCGAGCTCGAGGAGGAGTGGGAAGCCGGCGAGTCCGGCGAGCGCCCGTCGATCGGCGAGGAGGAGATTGCCGACATCGTCTCGATGTGGACCGGCATCCCCGTGTTCAAGCTGACCGAGGCCGAGACGCAGAAGCTGATGCGGATGGAGGAGGAACTGCACAAGCGCGTGATCGGCCAGCACCCGGCGATCGAGGTGATCTCCAAGGCGATCCGCCGCTCGCGCGCGGGCCTGAAGGACCCCAAGCGCCCGACCGGCTCGTTTATCTTCCTGGGGCCCTCGGGCGTGGGCAAGACCGAGCTCGCGCGGACGCTGGCCGAGTTCCTGTTCGGCGATGACGACGCGATGATCCGGATCGACATGTCCGAGTACATGGAGAAGCACGCCGTCTCGCGCCTGGTCGGCTCGCCCCCGGGCTACATCGGCTACGACGAGGGCGGCCAGCTGACCGAGGCCGTGCGGCGCAAGCCCTACAGCGTGCTGCTGCTCGACGAGATCGAGAAGGCCCACCCCGACGTGTTCAACATCCTGCTGCAGATCCTCGAGGACGGCCGCCTGACCGACGCTCAGGGGCGTACCGTGGACTTCCGCCACGCGATCGTGATCATGACCTCGAACATCGGCGCGGCGGAGATCGCGCGCAACACGCCGCTCGGGTTCGCGGTCTCCGACGATGAGACCGGCATCACCTACGACGACATGAAGAGCCGCATCATGGGCGAGCTCAAGAAGGTCTTCCGGCCCGAGTTCTTGAACCGGATCGACGACGTGATCGTGTTCCACAAGCTGCAAAAGGACGAGATCAAGCAGATCGTCGAGCTGCTGCTGCTGCGCATCCGCGAGTCGATGGCCGAGCGCGAGCTGCAGCTGGAGCTGACCGATCCGGCCAAGGACATGCTCGTCGAGAAGGGCTGGGACCCGTCGATGGGCGCACGCCCGCTGCGCCGCGCGATCCAGCGCTACATCGAGGACCCGCTCGCCGACTTCGTGCTGCGCGAGCAGCTCGTCCCCGGCGCCACCGTCGTCGTCGATCCCGCCCCCGAGGGCGAGGAGAACGAGGTGCGCCTGACGATCGTCAAGCCCAAGAAGCAGAAGACGCCTGTCGCCGTGGGCGCGGGCGAGGACCCCGAGCTTGTTGACGGCGAGGGCGATGCCGAGCCCGAGCCGGACTCGCCCGTCGATCCGTAGGTCCCGTCCCCACCGGCGCGTACGCTGCTTGGGTGGCTCGTGACGCTGTCGTTCATACCTGCTCTGAGTGCGGGCATCAGTCCGCTCAGTGGCATGGGCGCTGCCCGGGCTGTGAAGCGTGGGGGACGCTCGTGCAGGAGCGCGTTGCGCGTGTGGGTGCTGCTGTGCAGCGCGGCAGGAGCTCCGCGCATGGTGGTCGGCGAGAGCGCCGTACCGGCGCCGGGGGCGAGGTGGTCACGCACGCACCGCGTCCGCTGCGCGATGTGACGAGCACCGCCGCGGCACGGCTGTCGACGGGCATCGGCGAGCTCGATCGTGTGCTCGGCGGAGGGCTCGTGCCGGGCTCGCTGGTGCTGCTGGGCGGCTCGCCGGGGATCGGCAAGTCGACGCTCACGAACATGGCGCTCGGCAACCTCGCCCGCGCGGGGCATAGCACGCTGTATGTGAGCGGTGAGGAGTCCGCTGAGCAGGTCAGGCTGCGCGCCGAGCGCCTCGCGCCCGGCGCCCTGGAGGTCCCGATCTTCGCCGAGACCGACCTCGACGCGGTGCTCGACACGCTTGCCACGCATGCTCCACGGGTGTGCGTGATCGACTCCGTGCAGACGCTGCGCGCCGGGGAGCTCTCAGGCGCCCCGGGCGCCGTCGGGCAGGTGCGCGAGGTGACCGGGCGGATTATGGAGCTGGCCAAGGAGCGGGGGATCGCGGTCGTGCTCGTCGGGCACGTGACCAAGGACGGCGCGCTGGCGGGACCGCGCGTGCTCGAGCACTTGGTCGACTGTGTGCTGCAGTTCGAGGGTGAGCGTGAGCGCCCCTACCGTGAGCTGCGCGCGCTGAAGAATCGCTTCGGCTCGACCAACGAGGCGGGCCTGTTCGAGATGCGCCAGGGCGGCCTGGTCGAGGTGCTCGACGCCTCCGCGCGGTTCGTCGCCGAGGCCACGCGCGCCCCCGGGAGCGTGGTGCTGGCCGCGATGGAGGGCTCCCGGCCGCTGCTCGTCGAGGTCCAGGCGCTGGTCGCGCCTTCTGAGCTCGAGCAGCCGCGCAGGGTGGTCTCGGGCCTGGATCGCAACCGCCTGGCGCTGGTCCTGGCGATCCTCGGCCGTCATGGGAGCGTCGCTGTGGGCGCCTGCGACGTGTTCGTGAACGTCGTCGGCGGTGTGCGCGTGGATGAGCCCGGCTGTGACCTCGCGGTCGCGCTGGCGGTCGCGAGCGCCGCTCGGGGCGTGCCGACCACCAGCTTCGCCGGCGGCGCCCCGGGAACGCCCCGTGCCTGCTTTGGCGAGCTCGGGCTCACGGGCGAGCTGCGCTGGGTCGGGCATCCCGAGCGCCGCCTGCAGGAGGCCGCCAAGCACGGGCTGAGCGCCACGATCGCGCCACCGGACAGCGGCGCCGGCGCGTGTGAGGCGGCCACGCTGCGTGAGGCTCTGAAAACGTGTTTTGAAAAGATCGGCACGCCCGGATACGTCCCTGGACACGGCGCTGGATCGCCACGTGACGGCTCGCACGTGCCACCAGCATGCGCTTCGCCATCCCGCGTCGCCCAGCTTGGTCCATGAACGCCCCGACCGCACCGCCTATTTCAAAACACGTTCTGACGGTCGCGCTCGCGCCGGGCGCGCCTGCGAAGAATACGAATCGTAGGGCTCAGATCGCCGCCTGAGCACCACCTGGGCGTGGCTCGAGTGCCCCGCGCGGTCCTGCGGTCCCATGTGGGCTCGGTGTACCGCTGGTGTGGCCTTCGTGGTAGTCGATCTCGGCTCGAGGCGGGCCGCAAAACCCGTGAGAGGGCCATAAAATGGCTCAATGCCGTAGAATACGCCTTTGTGGCTCCACGATCCGGTGAAGAATTCGACACAGAAGCGCGACCGGAGCCGGGGCTGATGAAGGCGCTGGAGATGATCGCGCCGGGCACCTCTCTACGCGAGGGCATCGAGAGCATCCTCGATTCCCGTACCGGTGGGCTGATCGTGATCGGCGAGCCCGAGGACCTCAGCTTCCTGAACTCCGGTGGCATCAAGCTCGAGATCGACTACACCCCCGCGTTCCTCTACCAGGTCGCGAAGATGGACGGGGCGATCATCCTCAACGCGAACGCGACCAAGATCGCGATGGCCAACGTCCAGCTGATGCCCGATCCGACGATCCTCTCGCACGAGACGGGCACCCGTCACCGCACGGCCGAGCGCGTGTCCAAGCAGACCGACGCGCTCGTGATCGCGATCTCCCAGCGACGCGATGTCGTCTCGGTGTATGTGGACGGCTTCAAGTACATCCTCGCCGACATCCCTGTGGTGCTGGCCAAGGCCAACCAGGCGCTGGCGACCCTCGACAAGTACCGCACCCGCCTGGATCAGGTCTCCACCAGGCTGACCGCGCTGGAGTTCGAGGGCGGTGCGACGCTGCACGACGTGCTCACCGTGCTGCAGCGCTCGGAGCTGGTCACGCGCATGGCGGTGGAGATCGAGCGCTACATCGTCGAGCTCGGCTCAGAGGGGCGCCTGATCGAGATGCAGCTGGAGGAGACGATGGTCGGCGCCGCGGCCGAGAAGGCCGCGCTCGTGCGCGACTACCTGTCCAGCCACTCCGACGATACGGCGTTCGCGGCGGCGCTGGAGGAGATCGGGCGCCTCGCCCACCAGGACCTGCTCGACTTCGGCCGGCTGGCCGAGCTGCTCTCCTATGACCGCAAGCTGAACACGCTCGACTATCCCGTCTCGCCGCGCGGCTACCGCGTGCTGGGGCGCATCCCCAGGCTGCCGAAGCTGGTCGTGACGCAGATCGTGAGCGAGTTCGGCGGCCTGGATGAGCTGCTGGCCGCGACCGACTCGGAGCTCGAGGCGGTCGAGGGCGTGGGGGAGATCAGGGCGAAGGACATCCGCGAGGGCCTGCGCCGCCTGCAGGAGATCAACCTCGTGGATCGCTACTTGCAGACTTGACAGGGCAGCCCGCCGGGCACGCCGCAACGAAGGAGGACACCATTCCCGCACAAGTAATCGAAGAGGCCCGTACGGCAGTCGCAGACTCGGAGGAGTCGGCAGAGTCGCTGCTGGAGCAGCTGGAGGCCACGCGTGAAGTGGAGCTCATCGAGTTCGAGCTCGGCGACAACGTCGTCTACCCCCACCACGGCGCAGGCAAGGTGGAGGGCAAGGAGGACATGGAGATGGCGGGCGTCTGCCGCGAGTACCTCACGATCAAGATCCTCCACAACGACATGACGGTCAAGGTGCCGACCGAAAATGCCGCGCTCGCCGGTCTGCGTCGGGTGATCGACGAAGAGACCGTCAAAAAAGTCCTTGACGTGCTCCAGGACGAAGTCTCGGAGATGCCCAAGAACTGGAACCGGCGCTTCAAGCACAACCGCGACAAGATCAAGACCGGCGACATCTACGAGCTCGCGGAGGTCGTGCGCAACCTGGCGCTGCGCGAGTCCGAGAAGGGCCTCTCGACCGGTGAGAAGCAGATGTTCACGAGAGCCAAGAAGATCCTCGCCTCCGAGCTCATGTACGCGCTCGACAAGGACGAGGACGAGGCCGAGGGCTACCTCGACGACCTGCTCGCCAGCTCGGCTTCCAGCCAGACGGCAGTGGTCAACTAGCGAGACTTTGGCGTTTGCGCTGATCGTCGCCGCCGGGCGCGGCGAGCGTCTGGGGGCTGATACCCCCAAGGCGCTCGTCGAGCTCGCCGGCCGCTCCTTGCTGCAGTGGAGCATCGATTTGATGCTCGACTGTGGCGACATCGAGCGCGTCGTCGTTGCGTTGCCGCCCGGGGTTCCCGCGCCCGCCGAGACGGTCGGTGTCGAGGGCGGGGCCGTGCGCTCGGAGTCGGTGGCGCGTGCGCTTGCGGCGGCCGGGGACGGTGATCCGGGAGATCTGGTGATCGTGCATGACGCGGCGCGTCCGCTGGCCTCGGCTGAGCTCGTGCGACGCACGCTTGCGGCGCTGGCCGGCGATGCTCATGCGGGGGGCGCAAGCGCAGGTGCGGGCTTGGATGCGGCGATCGCCGCCGTGCCGGTCTCTGACACGGTCAAGCGGGTTGGCGACGGCGGGGTCGTGGTCGAAACGCTCGATCGCGCTTCACTGTGGGCCGTGCAGACGCCGCAGGTCTTTCGCCGTGCTGCTTTGGAGCGGGCGCTGGACGTGCCCGCGGAGATCCTGGCGCAGGCGACGGACGACGCCTGGCTGGTCGAGCGTCTGGGGGGCCGGGTCGCGATCGTGCCGAGCGACAGCGAGAATCTGAAGATCACCACTCCGCTGGACCTGGATCTGGCCGAGCTGTTGGTTGCTCGCCGGCCTGCTTGAATCGCACCATGCTCACCGACTACCACCTGCACCTGCGCCCGGACGACCTGGACGCCGGCGCGCGCGATCATTTCACCGAGGACAACGTCGCGCGCTACCGGGCCGTGGCGCACGAGCGCGGGATCGCCGAGCTCGGAGTGTCCGAGCACGTGCACCGCTTCCAGCAGGCGCTGACCGTATGGCAGCACCCGTTCTGGCGGGAATACGCGATCGACGACCTCGACGCCTACTGCGAGTTCGTACGCCACCGTACCGACCTGCGATTGGGGATCGAGGCCGACTTCGTGCCGGGCGGCGAGGACCGCATGGCCAACCTGCTGGACGAGCGCGACTTCGACTACGTGCTCGGCTCGGTCCACTTTCTGCGCGACGAGTCGATCGACATGGACGACTACAGCGTCTGGGATCGCGGACACAGCCCGGAGGAGATCTGGGAGCGCTACTTCCAGATCCTGGCCGAGGCCGCGCGCAGCGGGCTGTTCGATGTACTGGCCCACCCCGACCTGATCAAGGTTTGGGGTCCCGCCCACCCGGAGCGTCCTGTGCCCGAGGGCGATCTGCGCCGCTTCTACGAGCCGGCGATCGAAGCGATCGCGGAATCGGATATCGCCGTCGAGGTCTCCACCGCCGGCCTGCGCAAGCGTGCGCGCGAGCTCTACCCCGCGGAGGCGTTCCTGCGGATGTGCGTCGACGCCGGTGCGCCGGTCGCCCTCTCCAGCGACGCCCACCGGCCCGAGGACGTCGGCGCGGACTATTCGCAGGCGCTGGAGCTGCTCGATCGTGTCGGGATCGGCGAGCTGTGCGTGTTCGAGCATCGCACACGCCGGCTGGAGCCGATCGGCACCGAGACGACCTCCGGTGGCGCGGAGGTCGCCGCACGCGGGGACGGCGGTGGCGATGCATCCGCGCACGCAGGGGATGCGGCGCAGGCCGGTGCGCGGGAGGGCGCGCGATGAGCGCTCTGAGTGGCATCGGCTATGACTCGCATCGCTTCGCCAACGGTCGCAGGCTGATCCTGGGGGGCGTCGAGATCTCTCACGAGCGGGGTCTGGACGGTCACTCCGACGCCGACGTCCTGACCCACGCGGTGATCGACGCGCTGCTCGGCGCCGCGGGCCTTGGGGACATCGGCGAGCACTTCCCCGACAGCGACGAGCGCTGGCGCGATGCCGACTCGGTGGAATTGCTGCAGACGGTCGTCGCGACCGTCGCCGATGCCGGCCTGGAGATCGTCAACGTGGACTGCACGGTCGTCATGGAGGCGCCCAGGCTCGGGCCGCACAAGCAGGCGATTCGCACACGCCTGGCCGACGCGCTGGGTCTGAGCGAGGCGCGCGTCAACGTCAAGGCCACGACCGGCGAGCGGATGGGCTTCGTCGGGCGCGGCGAGGGTGTCGCGGCGCTGGCCACCGCGAGCCTCGCTCACGCCGGCTGAGACACGTCTGACATACGTCTGATCCATCCGCAGGAGCGAGAGCCGCTCGGGTTACGGCGCGCAAGCGGCGACGGACGCTAGGGTTGGCCGGCGATGCAGCCCATCCTTGTACACGACAGTCGCAGCGGCGAACTGCAACCGCTGCAGCCGCGCGACCCAGGCAGAGTCGGCATCTATGCGTGCGGGCCCACCGTGTACAGCCGCATCCACATCGGCAACGCCCGTCCGTTTGTCGTGTTCAGCCTGCTCAAGCGCTTCCTCACGCACGAAGGCTTTCAGACGACGCTTGTCATCAACGTCACCGACGTAAACGACAAGATCTACGACGCCGCACGCGCGCAGGACCGTCCGAGCGAAGCGCTGGCGAATGAGATGACGGATCTCTATTTTGCCGACACCGACGCACTCGGGCTCGGCCGCCCCGATCATGAGCCGCTGGCGTCGGAGACGATGGGGCCGATCGTCGCCTACATCGGCGCCCTGGTCGAGTCCGGACACGCCTATTCAGCTGATGGCGATGTCTACTTCCGCGTGCGCTCGGACGACGATTACGGAAGCCTGTCTCATCGACGGCTCGATGACATGGACCAAGGCGAGGATGGATTGGATTCCCACTCACCCACCGAGCGCAAGGAGGACCCGCTGGACTTCGCATTGTGGAAGGGACGCAAGGATGGCGAGGACACCTTCTGGCCTTCGCCCTGGGGTGAGGGACGGCCCGGCTGGCACATCGAGTGCTCGGCGATGGCCGAGGATACGCTCGGCGTCGGCTTCGACATCCACGGCGGCGGCTCGGACCTGCTCTTCCCCCATCACGAGAACGAGGCCGCCCAGACCCGCGCGGCACGCGGTCGTGAGCTGGCGCGGATCTGGATGCACAACGGCATGATCCAATCCACCGGTGAGAAGATGGCCAAGTCCGTCGGCAACATCGCACCGCTGCACGAGGTGATCGGGCAATATGGCCGCGACGCCGTGGTCATGTACCTGGCCTCGGGCCATTACCGTCAGCCGCTGGCGTTCTCGCAGGCGGCGCTGGAGCAGGCCAAGGCCAACGTCAGTCGCATCCGTGAGGTGGGACGGCGACTGTCGCGAGGCGATTCGCCGGCGGATCTGGAGGGGCTGCGCGACACGTTTTTCGACGCGTTGGCCCGCGACTTCAACACGCCGCAGGCGCTTGCTGTGCTCAACGAGTGGATTCGCGAAGTGGCGAGCCCTATGTATGGGGATGCTCCGGGGGACTCCCACCTACGCGAAATGCTCGGTGTGCTGGGGTTGGAGAGCCTGCTGGCCGCACCCGCGCAGGCGCCCGCCGACGTGGAGGAGTTGGCGAGCAGGCGTGAGCTGGCCCGAGCGGAGCGCGACTTTGCCGCAGCCGACCGCTTGCGCGATGAGATCGCCGCCCAGGGTTGGGAAGTCCGCGACGGCCCGGCGGGCTGCGAGCTGCTCCCGCTGTGATTCTCTACGGGCGCAACGCCGTCCGCGAGGCGCTGCGTGGACGGCGGTCGAAGAGCATCGGCGAGATATGGGCCACGCAGGGCGCCGCACGCGAGTCGTGGCTTGCGGGCGCGCGGGTGAGGGTGAGCTCGGCCGCGGACATCGAGCGCCACTGTGGCTCCTCCGCTCATCAGGGTGTGTGCGCGCAGGCCGGGGGTTATCCGTACGTGTCTCCCGAGGAGCTGCTGGCCGGCGCCGAGCCGCTGGTGGTGGCACTGGATGAGGTGCAGGACCCGCAGAACCTCGGCTCGATCTGCCGCACCGCCGAGTGCGCCGGAGCAAGCGGCGTGGCGATTCCCGAGCGCCGGGCGGCCGAGGTGACCCCGGCGGCGTGCAAGGCCTCGGCCGGGGCGGTCGAGCATCTGAGGGTCGCGCGGGTGCGCAACGTGGCGGACTTCCTCGGGCAGGCGCGCGCGGCGGGGTGCTGGTGCTACGGGGCCAGCGCCGAGCGCTCCTCCGGTGAGCGCGCTCATGAGCGCGCTCCGATCCCCTACGACGCCCCCGACTATCGCGGCGCCGGGGTGGTGCTCGTGCTCGGCAGCGAGGGCCGCGGGCTGCGCCCACGGGTGGCGAAAGCGTGCGATGAGCTGATCGCGCTGCCGCTGCACGGACGGATCCAGTCGCTCGGTGTGAGCGCCGCCGCGGCGGCGGCTCTGTACGAGATCTTGCAGCAGCGTGGCCGCGGCACTTGACAACGCTCCATAACTGTGCAACGCTCGCGCCCACATAACGCTGAACCTAAGGTTCAGCTATCAAGCATTGGCGCCAGGGGAGGAGTGCGCCACTGAGCATTTGGGTGCTCCGCGCTGCGGACGTCCGAGAAAGGATCTGCTCGTGGCACTGAGAATCTCCCGCAACCCTAACTCTGAAGTCAAGGTCGAGGACGGCTTTCTGATCGCGCTGGCCAAGCAGGGCGATCGCAACGCATACGACCGTCTCGTCAAGCGCTACCACGGATTCGTGCGCCTGAAGGCCTCCTCCTACTTCCTGGCCGGCGGCGACTCCGACGATCTCATCCAGGAGGGGCTGGTCGGCCTGTACAAGGCGATCCGTGACTTCCGTACCGACCGCGAGTCGAGCTTTCGCAACTTCGCCGAGCTGTGCATCACCCGGCAGATCATCACGGCCGTGAAGACCGCGACCCGCAACAAGCACACGCCGCTGAACCAGTACGTCTCGTTCTCCTCGACCCCGGCTGCTGCCGGCGACGATGTGCCGACGCTCGATCAGATGCTGCCCGGCCCGACCGTGCACGACCCCGTCAACCAGGTGATCTCCTCCGAGGAGCTGCGCTCGCTGGTGGGATGCCTCTCGACCGCGCTGTCAGAGCTCGAGAGCCGCGTGCTGGGGTTGTATCTCGACGGCTACTCCTACGAGCAGGTCGGTGAGCAGCTGGCGTGCGACACCAAGACCGTGGACAACGCGCTGCAGCGCGTCAAGCGCAAGGTCGGCGCTCATTTGCAGGCGCGGGCGGTGGCTGCGTAGGGGGTTGTGTCTGCGGCGGTCGGATCGTCGATCGTTTTGGATGGCCGCTGGGTTTGAATGAGTAGTACGATGGCCCATTCGTCAAGTTGATGAACTTGTGGAAGGGGTGGACCTTGGAGCCTGGTGGGCGTGTTGGGAGGGAGTCGGATTCGGGGTCTTCGGAGGGCGAGGCGCTGAAGTCGCAGGTTGCTTGCGTGGTGTTGGGCTTGGTGATCGAGAAGCCGAGCTATGGCTATGAGATCTGGCAGCGCTTTGAGCCTCGGTTCGGCGGGTTCCTGTCCGCGGGGAAATCGATGATCTATTTGGCGCTGGCCAATCTTGTGGCGGCGGGACTGATCGAGGAGATGGTTGGGATGGAGTCGGTGGGGGTGAGGCGGGGGGCTAAGCCCGGTGCTTCGTATCGTGCGACGCGGCGTGGTGCGCGGGCTTATATGAGACGGGTGGCGGAGCGTCTTCGGGATGATCCTCGGCGCG
This sequence comes from uncultured Solirubrobacterales bacterium, assembly GCA_963749285.1. Classification (GTDB taxonomy): domain Bacteria; phylum Actinomycetota; class Thermoleophilia; order Solirubrobacterales; family Solirubrobacteraceae; genus Palsa-744. Next base: position 1,522,143 of record CAVVMD010000003.1, read on the forward strand.
CTGAGATGTTGGGGCGGATGACTTTGGCGGGCATCACCGGCACCGAGACGGCGCTGGAGCTGTTGGATCGTTATGAGGAGGAGTGTCTGCTGGAGGCGCAGAGGATGGCGCTGCCGGCTCTGAATACGCCTTGGCGGGTGGTCAGTGAGGTGGCCAGAGTGGTCGAGCGGTTGATCGCCGAGGAGCGCCGTCGGACGATCAATGCGCAGTTGAAGTGGGTGGCCTATGCTCGCGCGGAGTTGCGCGAGTGCGTGGGGAACGGGGCGGTATCCGGGGGAGATGGGGAAGAGGGTTCGCAGTGAGCCTGCTATCGATCGGGAACGTCACTCATCGTTATCGGCAGGGGCGGGTGGAGCGTGTGGCGCTCAGGGATGTGTCGCTGGACATGGAGGCCGGCGAACTGGTCGGGGTGCGCGGCGAGCGGCGGTCTGGTCGTAGCACGCTGTTGCGTGTTGCTGCTGGGATTGATCTCCCGGATGAGGGCACCGTCAGCTTCGAAGGACGGGATCTCGTGCGCTGGCGCAACAGTGTCCTGGGGACCGGTATCGGCTATTGCCATACGCGTTTCTCCTCGGTGGAGGGAGGCCTCGTGGTCGAGCACGTCGCGGACGGTCTGCTGGCTCAGCGCGTGAGGCCGAGGTCTGCTCGGCGCCGTGCGGAGCAGATGCTTGCTCGGGCAGGCGTGGAGGACTGTGCGGGGCGTGATCCGTATGAGCTCGATGGTGCTGAGGTTGTGCGCGTCGCCATCGCTCGTGCGTTGATCGCCGAGCCCGGTTTGCTCGTGATTGATGAGCCGACGAGCGGTGTTGGTCTTTTGCAGCGCGATCCGATACTGGCTTTGTTGCGCTCGGTGGCGAACGATGGTTGTGCGGTGCTGATGTGTACCGGGGATGCCTCGGACCTGTCGGGTGTGGATCGTGCGCTGTCGATCTATGAGGGTGAGCTGCGTGGGGCCGAGAGGGCCGTCAGCGCGCTGGTCGTTCCGTTGCGCCGTCGTTCGGTGGAGGAGCATGCGGCCGAGTCAGGGAGGGGCTCTCGATGAATTGCGCAGCGAAGCTCTTGCCGTGAGCACGCTCGAGCTGGACGGGGTCGTCAAGCATTATGTGGGCCTCGGTAGCGAGGTGGTGTGTGCTGTGGACGGTGTCAGCCTGTCGGTTGGGCCGGGGGAGATGGTCGCTCTTTACGGTCCTAGCGGTTCAGGGAAGAGCACGTTGTTGATGCTGGCCGCCGCGCTGCTGGCGCCCGACGCGGGCGTGATTCGCTTCGAGGGGCAGGATCTCGCTTCGCTGTCGATAAGCGGCGCGACTGACTATCAGCGCCGCAAGCTCGGTTTCATCTACCAATCTTTTCATCTCTTGCCCGGCGTACCCGCGGTTGAGAACGCGGCGATCAAGCTGCTGGCCGGCGGTGCGTCGTTGAAACAGGCGCGTCGCACTGCCGTTCCTTGGCTTGAGCGCGTCGGGCTCGCCGGCCGACTCGATCACACACCTGAACGGCTCTCGGTGGGTGAGCGTCAGAGGGTTGCTATCGCTCGGGCCTTGATCAACGAGCCGCGGCTGATCCTCGCCGATGAGCCGACGGGAAGCCTGGACACTCGTCGCGGCGGTGAAATCCTTGCGCTGCTCGCTGATATCTGCCGCGAGCAGCAGGCCGCGGTCCTGCTTGTAACCCACGATCCGCAAGCAGCGGCGATTGCCGGGCGCGTATGTGTGCTGCGTGACGGCAAGCTCTCGACGCATGAGTCGCTGAACGACTTGTCAGAGCCCCTGGCGCTATCCGCCGGCCTGACGCGGGGTTGAGCTGGTGCGGCTTTCCGGGTTGCTCTACTTCTACGGCAGGCGGTTGCGTGCCCGGCCCGTCCAAGAACTGCTGGCCGGTCTTGGGATCGCGATTGGCGTTGCATTGGTTTTCGCGGTTCAGGTCGCCAACAGCAGCATCACGGATGCTTCCAGCTCGATAGTACGGGGCATCGCCGGGACGGCGAGCTTGCAGTTGCGCTCGCGCGACACGAATGGTTTCGATGGACGCTTGATCGATCGTGTGCGAGAGTTGCCGGGTGTCTTGAGAGCGGCGCCGGTGCTCGACCAGGACGCGACGATCGTCGGTCCGAACGGTCACCGCGTCGGGATCTATCTCGCCGGCGCGGGTTCCTCGCTTCTGGGCCTGGATGGCAGCATCACTCAGAACATCGCTCTGCGTGACCTCTCGACGAGCGGGATCATCCTTCCGAGCACGACAGCGCACGCGCTTGGGTTGTCTTCTCCGGTTGTGCAGGGGATCGAGGGGCCTCCGTCTCGTGTATCGCTTCAGATACGGGGAATAGCCACATCGGTAGGGGTCATGGCCGTGCTGGGTCCGGAAGCGATCGGGCCTCTTTCGGGTGCGATGGCAGCTCTTGCTCCCCTGTCACTCATCCAGAAGATCGCCGGACTACCCGGTCGCGTCACCCGCATCCTGGTGACGACAAAGCCTGGACGGCAAGCGCAGGTCCGTAAGGAGCTGACGGCGCTGGCGGCCGGGCGCCTGACGGTAGCTTCGGCGGATCAGGACGTGGAACTTCTCAAGCGAGCGGTCGCACCCAACAATGAGGCGACGGGATTCTTTGCGCTTGTCAGCGCCATCGTGGGTCTGCTGCTCGCCTTCAACGCGATGCTGCTGACCGTACCGGAGCGCAGACGCGTGATCGCCGACCTGCGCATCCAGGGCACCAGGCCAGTCCAGCTGGTAAAGATGCTCCTCTTTCAGGCACTGTGCCTGGGCGTACTCGCCTCGCTGGTCGGTTTGCTCGCGGGCGACCTGCTCGCGCGAGGTCTCTTCCATCAGACGCCCGGCTATCTCACCGCGGCGTTTCCGCTGGGGACACAAACGATCGTTGGGCTGCGCCCGCTCGTGATCTCCTTCGTGGGCGGTGTCCTGGCAACGTGCTTTGCGGCTACCTCACCGCTGCTTGATTTGCGTCGCGGTCGCGCTGTCGATGCTGTCTACTTCGAGGGCGGCGAACCCGGCCAAGCGCTGGGCATACGAGCAGAACTAGCGCTCTTCGCGGGGGGCGCGATGCTGGCGATGCTCACCAGTGGTCTACTGATCTTTTGGCCATCGGCGGTAGCTGTCGCGACGATTGGCTTGGCGCTCGCCGTGCTGCTCGTGATCCCGCTGTCCTTCAGGCTCTTGTTGGGGTTCGCCGAGATCGTCGCGGTCAACACGCTGGGCCTGAACATGCTCGTGGTCGCTTTGCGTGCGCTGCGCGCGACAACGGTGCGGTCGCTCGCGCTCGCGGCGACCGGCGCCGTCGCGGTCTTCGGCAGCGTAATCGCGCAGGGTTCTCACGAGGATCTTCTGCATGGGCTGTACCGCGATTACTCCCAGTACGTCTCCACCGCCGACCTGTGGATCGTCAACAACAACGATGACCTCGCCACCCAGAGCTTTCCCGCAAACGGGCTCCCAGCTCGCGTCGCGGCTGTACCGGGTGTTGCAAGCGTGCGCTCGTATCAGGGCGGGTTCCTTGACTACGACGGGCGACGTGTCTGGGTCCTCGCTCGGTCCGCCACCAGCCCTGCCATCATTCCTCAAAGTCAGATCCAGGAAGGAAACATCGCGACAGCGACAAGACGACTACGCCAGGGCGGCTGGATAGCGGTCTCCCAGCAGATCGCTCAGGCTCACCACGTCAAACCCGGCGGAGCGCTTACCCTCCCCACGCCGACCGGCCAGGTCAGCTACCGGATCGCAGCGACCACGACAAACCTTGGGTGGAGCTCCGGCGCGATCATCCTCAACAGCATCGACTACAGCCACGCGTGGGCGACAACAGACCCAAGCGCCTTGGAAGTAAACATCCGTCCCGGAGCCGACGCTCAGGCCGTCAAGCGAGCGATCCAGCGCGTGCTCGGACCCGGCGCTGCACTGAAAGTCCAGACCAGCGGCGAACGTGCCGCACAGGCCGATGCGCTTGCCCGTCAAGGATTGGGGCGCATGAACCAGATCTCCCTGCTGTTGATGATTGCGGCTGCGCTCGCGATGGCATTGGCGATGGGCGCCGCGATCTGGCAGCGGCGCCCCACGCTCGCATCGCTACGCATACAGAGTTTCAGCCCCAGGCAACTGCGCAGCATCCTGCTGTACGAGTCCGCTCTCGTACTCGGCACGGGCTGTCTCACCGGTGCTATCGCCGGAATTTACGGGCACCTGCTGAGCGACCGCTTCCTACGACTCACAACGGGCTTCCCAGCGCCATTTGCCCCCGGAGGTCTTCAAGCAGTCGAGACCATTCTGTTTATCATCGTGGCTGCCCTGATCGCACTGGCAATCCCAGGCTATATCGCCTCGCAAGCACCACCTCGACTGGCGCTCCAAGAGTAAGCCCCACACGATCTGGTTTCGAAGAACTAGAAAACACCACGATTTCATATCAGCATAGCTGGTATGAAATCCACACGCATATCCCACGCGCGAGACACACTCGCGCTGCTGATGGCAGGCATCGTCTATTGGCTCACGATCTATCCCCGTGCGCGGCGCGAGTTGCGCCACTGGCAACGCTACGCGCACACGATCCCCAACCCGGCACTCCGCGCTCAAGCTCTGCAGAAGCTCACCGATGAGCACCTCAATCCCGAGGCAGCCGCTTTCTTCGCCATCCTTGGCTCCCGCCGACACAGGCCACAGCTCGTGCGTCTCATGGTGGCCTACCAGATCATGTACGACTACCTGGACGCGATCAACGAGCAACCGGACTCGGCGCCTCTGAAAAACGGCCTGCAGCTGCACAGCGCACTCACCGATGCCGTCAGCCCTCGCCGGTGTTCAGCCAACTACTACATGTATCACCCCCACCATGACGATGGCGGCTACCTCGACACCCTTATCCAGGCGTGCCGGAACATCCTCCAGACTCTACCCTCAACACCCGTCATCACGCCATTGTTGATCCATGCAGCCAATCGTTGTGGTGAGGCTCAAAGCCGAAACCATGCTGTTCTTACCGAAGGCAGGGCGCAGCTCGAGACATGGTCCACAGCACAGGCTCCCACACGTGGATATCTGTGGTGGGAGCTCGCCGCCGCCGGCATCTCCTGCCTATCCCTCCACGCACTATTTGCCGCTGCCGCCGCATCAAAGACAACGCTCGACGAGGCACTGCACATCGACATGGCCTACTTCCCCCCCGTCTGCGCCATCAGCGCGCTCCTTGACAGCCTCATCGACTATCCACACGACACTGGCACTACAAATCACAGCTTCACGAGTCACTACAGCTCCGGCGTGCTAGCCGCAGAACGATTCGTCGCGATCGTCACCGAAGCCGGCACTCTCATGCACAAGCTCCATCATAGCCGACGTCACAAGATCATTTTGGCTGGCATCGCCAGCTTTTACCTCTCAGCCCCGGAGTCAACGACCGAGTTCGCTCAACCAGTTACCACGCGTGTTATAGGTGATCTTGGCCGGGTCACTACACCGCTCCTCGCGATCATGCGCCTACGGCGAAGAAGGTATGACATAGGGCTTCATGGCATGTTATGACAAACTCGCCGATCTCTGGTTAGGTGCAATGGCGGAACCAGTCGCAAGCCGATACTTGCGCGTGGACTGGTCTTGCTCCACTAAGCCAAAGATCAATAGAGTGGTCGCGTAGCGATGTGCCGTGCTGATGCTCATCTCGAGTTGCTTGGCGATATTCGAAATACCCCATTCCGAGCCGTCAACAAGGAAAGAGAGCACCAGTAGACCGCGAAGAAGCGAGTGAGACAAACGCCCGTCCGCGATCTCAGAGCGATATCTCTCTTCCAGAGATACCCGTGAAACAGCCCGACCCGCATTCAAGCCCCCGAGCAATGCAGCCATGCTGGGGGAGCCACTTCGGACAGACGCACCGATCACATGCTCAATCTGTGCCTGGGAAAGCATAATCCCAATCCCAGGTCCATCCGGCGCTTTGCCAGCCCGATCCTGATCAGACGACCCTACTCCCGGGCTCGTCGCGGCCGTCCCCCCAACTCCTGAATGGTGCACCCGGCGCGGATGTCCCGTCCGGGCTGAGGAACTGACTGTGGTGTTCTCATCTGCTGTCATCAGACCACGGCAATCATGCCGGTGAATACAACGCCAGATAAGACCCTCGCTGAATATTACGGACGCTGACTATTCATATAGCAGCCGACGGTTTCTTTAATGTCCAGTGTCGATATTCTAGAAATTTTCCACTAATCCGATTTCTGCTTGACACGCGTCCAAAGTCCTGCAAGGGTGACCAGACATGGCGATGGATGTGACCTCAGCGTGGTTCTGGAGAGAGCGGGCGAGTCGTCCGAGACACTTCGCGCAGAACACGGACGACACGCCAAGAGCCACGTGTCGTCTTGCCAGAAGGGGTCCGGGCGCGCAACCCCTGTTCATCCGGACCCCAATATCGAACAGGCTGGCGAGATGAGTATGCGGAGAACAAGTAATACGCGAGCGGTTGACTCGGATCGAACACGCCCCAGGCGTCGCGGGGCGATAGAGACGCAGGCAACTGGGTCGCCCCGTATCGAGTGCTTCAGGCGCTGGGTGAGGGCTTCCGTGTCGACGCCGTCCGTGCGGGAAGAGTTGCACGCTAGGGTCGCGCTCTACGGGCCTATGGGCCTGCCGGAGATGGTCGAGGTGGTTCGCGAGATCGAGCTGGCTTGCCTTACCAGATTCCAAGCTCTCAACCGGCGGATGCGGTACGAGCGACGGGAGGCTGATGTCCGGGACGCGAAGCGGCGCATGAGCATCGAAGAATATGCCGAGTTCATCGCAGGGTGGGACGGGAGGATCAAGTGGTTGCAGGACTTGCGCAGGTATTTGGAAGGAGGGGCGCTACCACCACGAGACCGCGGTCGTGTGAACTCGGAGATGCCTGTCTTATCAGTTCAGTTGCCAGACGGGGACTCGCCAGCAAGTTCTAGGTCGTCGTCCTCCCGGCGCTCGATGAGGCTCGTTGGGTGGCTGAGACGGAGAACTATGCAGCTGAATTCAGGAGGGGTAGAAGAGATGTCCCAGCGCGACAACGGCGGGGCGAGGTCGAGTGATGGGCCAGCTCCGTTGTATCAGCGTCTGCCGAGAGGTCCCCATCATCTCGGTCCCGAGGAAGTGGTCCGTCATCAGCGTCTGCGTATGCACGGAGCGATGGTCGAGGCTGTCGCCGCCAATGGCTACGCCAGCACGAGCGTCAAGCAGGTGATCGCTTTGGCTGGTGTCTCGCGACGGGTCTTCTATGAGCAGTTCGCGAATAAGCAAGAGTGCTTCCTTGCGACCTTCGACTTGATCGCGATACGCGCGATCAAGCGTATCGGCATGGCCTACCGGGCGGGCACGGGCGATCTGAGACAGCATATGGCGGGCGCTTTTGCGGAGTTAATCAATGAGCTCGTCACGAACGCGAAGGGGGCGTCCCTGACGATCGTCGAGGCGCAGACCGTCGGTGCCCTGGGCCTGTTCCATTTGCGCAGGACGATGAAGACCTTCGAGCAGATGCTCGCCAGTAGCTTTGCGCATTCGCCTGAAGCGGCCGAGCTCCCGACCCCGATCGTCAGGGGAATTGTCGGAGGTGTGCATGAGGCCGTCTCGCTGCGTTTGCGCGAGGGGCGCGCTGATGAGCTGCCTGGGCTCACTGACGAGCTCGTGCGCTGGACCCTGCTGTTCCAAGCGCCCAGCATGCCGCGTATGTCCGCCTGTCTTGCTGAGCGCGCCCGTGCGCTCTCAGCACAAGCTGAGCCGGTACCGCTCGTGCTAGATCTACGCCATCGTACCTCCGGCCCCCGCAGCTCAGAGATCTCGCCCACTGCAAGAGGAGAGTCGAGGAATGGCCACAACGATCGGGGTGAGCCTGACATGCCGCAGCAGTGTCGCGAACGTCTGCTCCAAGCCGTGCTCGACCTCACTGTCCTCGTCGGCTATCACGAGCTGAGCGCCCCTCAGATCTTCGAGGCTGCTGGCGTTCCGGGCGAGGTTTTCCTCGAATTGTTCGCCGGCAAGGAAGAGTGCTTTCTAGCGGCCTTCGAGGAGATCAGCTATGAGCTCCTGCGGATCGCCGCCGACCCTGATCTTGTATCTGCTGAGTGGCCCGATGCGGTTCGTCGCGTCATCGGCGGACTGATGGGCCTGCTTGCCACCAAGCCCGTCTATGCGCGAACGATCGCTACGGAGGCGCCCGGCGCCGGGCCGAAGGCACTAGCCCACAGCTTCGAGCTCGCGTACAGCATCGCCACATTGCTCATCGAGGGCGCGCCCGGGGAGGCCCGCAGTCAGCTCGCGCTGGAAGGTGTCGCGGGCGCGATCTGGTACACGATCAGTTGCCAAGTCGAAAGCGGCCAGATCCATCTGCTGCCCGCTCTGGCTGACTATCTCGCTTACATGGTGCTCGCGCCGTTCATCGGCCCTGACGCTGCGGCCGAGGTCGTGATCGAGGACCAGGCGCCCGAAGAACGCGCGTCTGTCGCGCGCGCGACTGTAGGGGTGGATCTCTGCTCGGCTGGGGTTTCGGCGTGAGGATGAGTTGTGAGGGGAGTCAGAAACACTTCTTGCAAAATTTTGGGCTTAGCGGTTAGGCTCGTCCAGAGTCGTGTCCAGTTTATCAAAATGATTCTAGATATCTAATGACTGGGGGGGATCTCGTGGTAAGGGGCTCAGGCGTGCGGGTTGGTAGGTGGTCGTTGGTGGTGTGTCTGGTGTGCTGTGTAGTGGGGTTGGCGGTCTCGCCGGTGGCTGCGTTCGGGGAAGGCTCGTCGTCTGAACGTCCGTCCTCTGGCGAAGCGAGTAGCGGGTCCTCTTCGCTGAGTGGTCCTCTTGTGACCCCTGGGTCGCCGATGCAAGACGAACAGTCGCATGCGTCGGAAGAAGCGAAGCTAGCGAACCCCAATGGGGTGGCTGAACGCGAAGCGTCGCGTACGAAGTTCGAGGGTCTTGATACCGAAGCGGCGATCAAGCTGGCGGGGGAAGTGTTCCCGGCGGTGATCGACGATCCCGCCGGTGGACCGCCGACGTTGCCTGCGGGGGAGAGCATCGCTGGCTATCCGACCGATAACGCCGCGCAGATCGAACTTCCCGAAGGGAAGCATGGCTTGATCGAATCCATGCTGCCGCTGGCGCTCGAAACCTCGCATGGTCAGCGGGTCCCGGTTGATCTGAGCCTGAGTGAAGTGGGTGGCGAGTTTGAACCGAAGACACCGGTTGTTGGGGTGCGTATCCCGAAGCGGCTGGGGGATGGGGTGTCGTTGGGGAGCACGGGCGTCTCGCTTACGCCCGTCGCTGTTCAGGGAGCATCATTGGGTGGTTCAGAAGGTGCGGCCGATGGCGCGGGCGTGTTCTATGCGAACACGCTGACCGATGCGGATATGGTGATCAAGCCGACGACGGCCGGGTTCGAGGCGTACACTTTGTTGCGCTCGGTCGAAAGCCCACGAGAACTTTCGTTTCGCGTCGGGTTGCCGGCCGGCGCGAGCCTCGTGCAGAGCACTGCTGGGTCGGGCACGGCGCAGGTTATCAATGAAGGGGCCGTGGTTGCGTCGGTGGTTGCGCCGAGTGCTCGGGATGCCGCGGGTACACCGGTGCCCGTGTCGATGAGTGTCTCGGGGGACATGTTGACGTTGTCGGTCGATGACGCCTCAAATGAGGTCCAGTACCCGCTCGAGGTCGATCCTGGGTTCACGGATGAAGAACTCACTGGCACGAGGAAACCTACGCGCTGGAAGTTTGGGCCTACCGGAGCTACGCATTTCACGTCGTCCGGCTGGAAAGGATCGGAAGGCTTGACGCTCGCGTCTACCGGTACGTATAAAGAAAGAGAACATGGGTATCTCTATTACGAAACTCAGGGCGAATCCAAAATCGAACAGGCGTGGGTGGAAAGCTCGGGGAAAAACACCGGGAACATCGAAACGGTGCTGCAGTTGGCTCATCTCAACGGCTCTGAAGAAGTAAGCGAAGATTCGATACTGCTCGCCGCGGCGGGACACGAATATGGTAAGTCGCCATATGCGGTGTGCGACGATGCTTATGTGTACAGTGAATGTAACCTGGCTGAAGAGAGAAACTATGGGGCGCCACACAACCTTGTCAAGTTGCAGCAGTCGTCAACGGCTGAAGGCTCTGGCGAAAACACCGCCAAGATATATAGTGCGAGAGTAGCCATCTATCAGGCCAACGGTCCGGAAAAGCCCACCTTTAATACGTCCAGCACCGAACTCTATAACGGCGAAGCAAATACTCAGAATGTCCTGAAATACCCGGGAGGATGGCTCAGTCCACACAACGGTGCATTCGAAGTCAAAACTAAAGATCCCGGTATTGGCATCAGTGACTTCCAAATAAGCGGCGGTGGGTGGGGACTAAATCAAGAATTGATTGAAACAAATGATTGTGAAGGGCTACAATGCTTCCCTGAATTCAACCAGACATTCACGTACAATAAATCAATGGTAGATGGCGAAGACACTATGGAAGTAATGACGCAGGACGGCTATCTCTATCGAGGCGAATATAGTCCGGTGGGGTACGCCACAGTCAAAGTCGATGGTACCCCGCCGGCGGTGGCGCTTACCGGCCTGCCGGCCACCGGCGTGATCAGCGAAGCGCAGTATCACCTGCGGGCTCAGGCGACGGATGGTAAAGCACCGACGCCGAGCTCCGGAGTCAAGTCGCTGGTGCTGGCGCTCGACGGCTATGTGCTGCCAGGACAGTCGGGGACTTGTACGCCGGGACCCTGCGCCGCCACCGGAGAATGGACGATCAACGGTGAAGAATTTGGTGCCGGCAAGCACACACTGACCGTGCAGGCCATCAATAACGCGGGTAACGAAGAACAAAAGAACTACAGCATCACGGTGCGGCACGCCAAACCGTTGCCGGTTGGTCCCGGTTCGGTGGACCCGATCACCGGTGCTCTGCATCTTGGTGCGAGTGACGTTTCGATCAGTGGCGGTATCGGCTCGCTGGGCGTCTCGCGCAGCTATAACTCTCGTCAGCTGACGGCGGGCGAACAGGGACCGCTCGGTCCGCAGTGGAGCTTGAACATCAGCGGCGCGAGGGGGGTGGAACGGGAGCCCACGGGCAGTGTCGTGCTGATCGGTTCCGATGGCGAGCGCACGACGTTTGAAAGCAACGGCAAAGGCGGATACATCTCGCCGAAGGGCGATGAAGACCTAGTCCTGGAAGCCGAAAAGGAAGGCGAAACGATCAAGGCTTACTTGCTGAAGAATCCGGCGGCGGGCACGACGGTGAAGTACACTCAGCCGGGAGGCGCTGGGCCGTGGGTGATCGCCAGCAGCGAAGGCGTGCTTTCGAAAACCAGCGGCGGCAAGGAAACGGTGGAATGGGAAAGGGTCGAAAACGTCACGCGGCCCAAGTTGGCATTGGCGCCAGTGGCCGCGGGCGTGAAATGCTCAACGACAGTAAAAGAACCTAAAGAACTGGCGGTCGGCTGTCGTGCGTTGAGCTTCACCTACGCGACGGAAACTACTGCCACCGGCGAAGCGCCCAGCCAATGGAAAGCCTACAAGGGTAGGCTGATGACGGTTTCCTTCACAGCGTACAACCCATCCACCAAAGCGATGGAAACAAAGCCAGTGGCCGAATATGCATACGACGCAAAAGGGCGGCTACGGGCAGAGTGGGATCCGCGGATCACGCCGTCGCCACTGAAGACGGCCTACGGGTATGACAGCGAAGGACACGTTGTGGCGGTCAGTCCGCCCGGCGAGGAGCCCTGGCTTATCCGCTACGGGACAACGGCACATGACACGAGTGCTGGACGGTTGCTGTCGGTAACGCGCCCGCCGGCGGGGACCTCGACACAGGTCAAAGAACAGGACGAAAAGGCCGCGCCCGTTAATACCGCTGTGCCGACGCTGTCGAGCACGAGCCCCGTGATCGGGACCACGCTCAGCATCGCTTCCAACGGGACTTGGTCGAATAGCCCGCTCACCTATAGCGACGCCTGGGAGGACTGCTACACCTACGGAACCCAAGAAACGTGCACCGCAATTCCCGGCGCGGTCAACAGCACCTATACGCCCCAGGCGCGGGACGCTGGCTACACGCTGCGAGCGCAGGTGACGGCCGTAAACGCGGCCGGGGCGACGGTCGCCACTACAGCGGTCAGCAAAGCCCTTGCCGCCAGCACGCCTGCCTATCTGCGTAAGTTCGGTGAAAAAGGTACCAGCGAAAAAGGCCAGTTCAACGCTCCGGTGGCCGGCGCGATCGACTTGGCCGGCAACGTATGGCTTGTCGACCACAACAACAACAGGGTGGAGGAGTGGAGCTCGACTGGCACCTGGCTACACACCTATGGCAGCAAAGGCGTGGGCTCATTGCAGTTCGAAAGCCCGGAAGGCATCGCGATCAATACGATCACGGGCAGCCCTTCGATCGGTGATGTTTATGTCGCCGACAAGGGCAACAATCGCATCGAGGAGCTGAGTTCCGAAGGCAAATATGTCCGCGCGTTCGGTGCTAAAGGCAATGAACCCGGGCAGCTCAACACTCCGTTCGGGGTGGCTGTCGCTCCGAATGGTAACGTGTGGGTTGGCGACTACGCCAACGACCGTATTGACGAGTTTACAGAAGCCGGAGCCTATATTGGTTCGTTCGGTACGGAAGGATCGAGCAATGGCCAGTTCAAAGGTCCCGACGGGATCGCGTTCTCCGGCGGGAACGCGTATGTCGTGGATGTCGGGAATGATCGTGTGCAGGAGTTCTCGATGTCCGGCCAGTACATAGCCAAGTTCGGTTCAAAAGGAACGGGCAACGGCCAGTTCGAAACGCCTGACGGCATCGCCACCGAACCGGTATCCGGAGATCTGTACGTCGCGGACAGCGCCAACAACCGTATCGAGGAGTTCAGCCCTGCCGGCACGTTTCTCCTGGCCTTCGGGAAAAAAGGCGAAGGCGAAGACGAATTCTCGAGCCCGCAGGCGGTCGCGGTCAACTCGACAGGGTACGTATATGTTCCTGACACCGGCAACAACCGCGTACAGGAGCTGGAACCGAAGTACTCGACCAGCAATCCACTCCCGGAACCGCCAGTGCTCGGTACGAGCGCCGTGACGACGATCGACTACAACGTGCCGTTGTGGGGCGAAGGCGCACCCGATACGACGGCGAAAACGGAAGCGGAAGAGAAGGCCGAACGGGAAAAATGGGGTCAGACCGACGATCCGACCGAACCGGCGCCCGGGCAAACTCTGGCGACCGCTGTGTTCCCACCGGATGAGCCGATGGGCTGGCCCGCGAAAGACTACAAACGCGCGACGATCACATACCTTGACGAACTGGGCCGCACCATCAACCGAGCTTCGCCATCGGGCGGGATCGCGACCAGCGAATACAACGAAACCAACGAGGTCATCCGCAGCCTCAGTGCGGACAATCGCGCCGCGGCGCTGAAAGAATCGAAATCCAGGGAAGCCTCAGAACTGCTGGACACGAAAAGCAAGTACAACGGGGAAACCAAAGCAGAAAAAGAAAAAGAAGAAAAAGAAGGAGTGGTAGAACCGGGTACCCGTCTGCTGGAAGTGCGAGGGCCGCAGCATACCGTCAAGCTCGCGAGCGGTAGCGAAGTCAAAGCGCGCAACCACGTCAAATACTCCTACGACGAAGGCGCCCCGGGGGGCGAACGGTACGATCTGGTGACGAAGACTGCCGACGGCGCGGAATACGAAGGTAAAGAAGCCGACGCGCGGACGAGCACGACCTCCTACTCGGGCCAGAACAACCTTGGTTGGCTCCTGCGTAAACCGACATCGGTCACGACCGACCCAAACGGGCTGAAACTGGTACACACGACGTTCTATAACTCGAGAACCGGCGAGGTCATCGAAACCCGCGGCCCGGGGGCCAGGGCGGGGAGCCTGGCCGCGGGAGAATATTCCTACACTTCTCAGCTATCGACGGCGGGCAGCAATCCTGGTAGCCCTATCCCTATGAGTAAACCTAGTGGGGTGGCGGTTGATTCGGAAGGGCATGTGTGGGTCGCGGATACTGAAAGTAATCGTGTAGATGAGTTTTCTTCATCGGGAGAATTCATTAACAAGTTTGGTGCTGAAGGTGTTGGTCATGGGCTATTCAAAGCGCCGCGTGGTATAGCGGTTGATTCCGAAGGGCATGTGTGGGTCGCGGATACGGGTAATGATCGTGTACAGGAGTTTTCCTCGAAAGGAGAATTCATCCGGACGTTTGGTTCGGAAGGTAAAGAAAACGGGCAGTTCAAAAGGCCGGTCGCTCTCACGGTTGATTCTGCTGGTGATGTCTGGGTAGCCGATGCGGAAAACAGTCGGGTGCAGGAGTTCTCTTCGACTGGTACTTACACTCGCCAGGTTGGGGGTCTTGGGCAACCCGAAGGCATCGCGGCGGATTCGAAAGGGGATGTCTGGGTATCGTCAGGGTTTTTGAGCGCGGTGGATGAGATATCATCGACCGGTGAAAAACTCGGCTCGTTTGGCAAAAAAGGCAAAGGGAACGGTGAATTCGAAGACCCTCAGGGTATTGCCATCAGAGGGGAAACAGCTTATGTGGTGGATTGGGCAAACTCCCGTGTAGAGGAGTTCAAATTGGGGGAACACGGAGCGGGGGAATATGTTGGTCAATTTGGTAGCGCTGGTGGCGGGAATGGACAATTCAATGAACCCAAGGGTATAGCTATCGACACAGAAGGTAACGTGTGGGTCGCCGACCGCGGCAACAACCGTATGCAAGAGTTCAGCGGGGCGGGCAAATACATTAGGCAACTTACAACAGCAGGCACCACGTCAGAAACGCCTATCCCTATGAGTAAACCTAGTGGGGTGGCGGTTGATTCCGAAGGGCATGTGTGGGTCGCGGATACTGAAAGTAATCGTGTAGATGAGTTTTCTTCATCGGGAGAATTCATTAACAAGTTTGGTGCTGAAGGTGTTGGTCATGGGCTATTCAAAGCGCCGCGTGGTATAGCGGTTGATTCCGAAGGGCATGTGTGGGTCGCGGATACGGGTAATGATCGTGTACAGGAGTTTTCCTCGAAAGGAGAATTCATCCGGACGTTTGGTTCGGAAGGTAAAGAAAACGGGCAGTTCAAAAGGCCGGTCGCTCTCACGGTTGATTCTGCTGGTGATGTCTGGGTGGCCGATGCGGAAAACAGTCGGGTGCAGGAGTTCTCTTCGACTGGTACTTACACTCGCCAGGTTGGGGGTCTTGGGCTACCCGAAGGCATCGCGGCGGATTCGAAAGGGGATGTCTGGGTATCGTCAAGGTTTTTCAGCGCGGTGGATGAGATATCATCGACCGGTGAAAAACTCGGCTCGTTTGGCAAAAGAGGCAAAGGGAACGGTGAATTCGAAGAACCGCAGGGTATTGCCATCAGAGGGGAAACAGCTTATGTGGTGGATTGGCTAAACTCCCGTGTAGAGGAGTTCAAATTGGGGGAACACGGAGCGGGGGAATATATTGGTCAATTTGGTAGCGCTGGTAGCGGGAATGAACAGTTCAATGAACCCAAGGGTATAGCTATCGACAAAGAAGGCAACGTGTGGGTCGCCGACCGCGGCAACAACCGCATACAAGAGTTCACCCCGACGCCTGCTGGCCCACATGCTACACAGACGATCTACTACAGTGCCAGCCCCAATGAACACTACCCCGCGTGCGGCTCACATCCTGAATGGGCAAGCCTACCCTGTCACGCTCAACCGGCGCTACAGCCCGCAAAAGGCGATCCGCTGCCGGTTGCGACGGACACCTACAACATGTGGGACGAGCCGGAAACGGTCACCGAAGAATTCGGATCGACGACGACACGTACAAAGAAAATGACCTACGACACCGCAGGCCGAGCGTTGACGAGCGAAGAGACCGCCACTGGCAGCTCCAATGCGGCAGTGCCGAAAGTCACAGACGAATACAGCTCCGAAACCGGCGAGATGGTCAAGCAGAGCACCACCGTCGGCGAAACGACCAAGTCGATCAAAAGCGTTTACAACACACTCGGACAGCTGACCGAATACACCGACGCCGACGGCAACACGACGCAATACGTCTACTCCGGCCCACCGAACGACGGTCAGGTCGAAGAAGTGAGCTATGGCGGCAAAAAGGGTTCGCAGATGTACTCCTACGATCCGACGACCGAGGCGCTCACGAAACTACTGGACGTGGGTCCGGAAGGCGGCGCCGGCGCGGGCACCTTCACGGCCAGCTATGATGTCGAAGGCAAGATGACCAGCGAGACTTACCCCAACGGCATGACCACGAAGTACACGTTCAACCCGGCCAACGAAACTACCGGGATCGAATACGAAAAGACCACGCACTGCACCGAAAAATGCACGTGGTTCAGCGAAACCGTCGCGCCGTCGATCCACGGGGAAGGGCTCGTCCGCGCGAGCACGCTGGCCAAAGAGGAATATACCTACGACAATGCAGGGCGTCTGACTAAGGTCAACGAAACCCCGACTGGCAAAGGCTGCAAAACCAGGATCTACGCGTACAACGAAGACTCCGATCGAAGCAGCGAGACCACACGTGAATCCGCGACCGAAACATGCGCGACGACGGGCGGCACCGAAGAAAAACACACCTACGACGAAGCCGACCGCCTGATCGACACCGGCGTGGAATACGAAGCGCTCGGCAACCAGACCAAGATCCCGGCGGCCGACGCCGGCGAACACGAAATCACCGCGAGCTTCTACACCGACAACCAGACCGCCGTGCAGAAACAGAACGGTGAGACGACGAACTACTCCTACGACCCGGCGGGCCGCACCGAAAAGACGGTCTCCGAAGGCACGACCAAAGTGACCGTCGTCAACCACTACCCCGGACCCGGCGAAGCGATCTCATGGGCTTGTGAAGAAGCGGCCAAAGAATGCGAAGAAGGCAAAGGCACGAAATGGACGCGCAACATTCCCGGCATCGACGGCTCGCTGGCCGCCACTCAGCACAACAGCGAAGCGGCGATCCTGCAACTGCACGACCTGCAGGGCAACATCGTCGCCACCGCAGCCGTCAGCGAAACCCAAACCAAACTGCTGACGACCTATAACCCGACCGAGTTCGGCGTCCCAGTCAACGGCACACCACCGACGAAATACTCGTGGTTCGGCGCCAGCGGCCTGGCGACCGAACAATCCTCCGGCGCCGCCAACCCAGGCGGGGGCAGCTACGTCCCGCAACTCGGCCGGCCACTGCAGACCGAGCCCGTCGAGCCACCGGGCGCCTACGCCAACGGGTCCTACAACGGGATGCCGTACAGAACTGGAGTCTCAGCCCAATCCGAAACGCTCGGCAGCGATCTCGCCGCCGGTGCACCGGAACGCGAAGCCTCACGCCAGGCGGCAGCTAAAAAGTTTGAGGAAGAAGAAGAAGCAAGAGCCAAAGCCCGGGCTGAACTCGAAGCCACGCTAAACGCACCAACACCGACCGAAGGTGGGGCGGAACTAGGGGAAGCGGAAGGCGGTGATCCGGTGCATTGCACCCTGACGGCTAAGAATCCAATCTTCAATGGCCAAAAAATGACGATACGGGCCGGGTACGTATGTATCGGCGATGGCGCTCCAATAACAAACGCGATAGTTGAAATATGCGCCTTGGAATACGAAGACATCATCGAGGAATGGGAACCCTATGATTGTCACAGCAGTACATTCGCTGATAGGCCGACGGTCGGCGGTGAATTCACCACGAAATGCCGTCCAGGGGGACTCTACGCGACGTGGATATATGTATATTTCTGGGGAGGTGGCCCCGGTGTGTGGTACGGCGATCCGGCCGAACAGGAAAGCGGTGTCGAGGAATGTCCACGGCGAGGCTAGGCGTCACGAGGCTCGTGATTATTGCGGCGGCCATACTCGCCCTTAACGGGTGTGGCACTGAGGGTGCGCAGCACCGAGGAACGACGGCCATCGACGAGGAGCAGGCTCAGACCATAGACGGCTATCACGTTCTGGTGACGACAGGGGGTGGGGAGTCCACGAACGGGATTTGGCACGTCGACACGACGGGCTGCAACGCATTCCTCTGGATCGACGCCAAAAAAAAGACCTCCGCGGGCGTCTGTTTGCGGAGAGGACAAAAAGTAGCACCGAGCGTTCGGTGTGAAGCTGACGACATCGTGATCGAAACTCAACTAAATACCGACGCGAAATGGGTGAGACTCATTATGAATAACGGGCAGACGGTGGTGTCGAGCGTGATCCGGGTTCCTGTGAAAAACGAAGCTCCTCTAGCGTACTACTATCAGGTGGTCCCGCGCAGTAAGTCCGCGCCACAAGCGCTGGATGAAATCACAGGACGACGAAGTGAATCTCTTAGAAAGATCTCGCTGCCGGCAGAGCGGGGATGCGGCCCGCGCGAGCTGGAGGGCCGTCGCACCAAGGGACGTCATCGAGCGCCAAAGGCCTCAGGAACGACGTACGAGTCTTGACTGTGGACACTCTACGATGACACACGGACGTATAGACGGCTGCGCAACTCGTCACCAGCGCGATGACCGAAGCGCAGCCTCCGCAGCGTCGTCGAGCTCGCTGTCAAGGGGTAGTGCTATGAGCGCGTTCTCAGTGATGTCCATGCCCACACGATGGAGAGCCACGGTCAGATCGCCCCAGGCCAGTATAGGAGGGCGATGGAGGCGCGGATCGCGTCCGAGCATCCCGTTGATGTGCTCCATGAGGGTGAGCCCTCGGGACCCCAGGCGCCACGTGACCGTCGGAGGACCGTCTTGGCGACTGGTCGCACGAGGTGACTGGCGAATCCGATTGCGGACCTCTGCTGAAGGCCGTGCCCGTGGTATGGAGATACCGAAGGAGCCATCAGCGTGAACCAACTGCCCCGTCGAGGTTTCCGCGCAGAGGCGGACCCAGAGTTCGAGATGAGTATGCCCACTTAGTTGCTCCAGTGTGCCAGACCTCAACCACGACGGCGCGTCATCGGGAAAGCCCTCACTTTCAAAGGCGGCAAGATCCGCTTGACGCTCAGCATCTGGGCGCACCTGCACCTGAGCGACGATGCGTCGCAGAGGGAGACTCTGGTGTGACTCGGATTCTCGTCCCACGGACCATAGGTTATCGTGAGACGAGCCGCGATGATGGGTACGCCTGCACCGGCTTGGCGGGGATGGATGCACTGGTGGCGGGCAAAGGCGCCGGCGGCTGTGTGAGAAGACGATGCTGGCGCCCTGAAACGCTATCCCGCACGAGCACCCCGGCCAAAGAGAAACACACCTACGACGAGGCCGATCGCCTGCTCGACACCGGCGTGGAATACGAAGCGTTGGGCAACCAGACGAAGGTCCCGGCTGCCGATGCCGGCGAACACGAAATCACCGCGAGCTTCTACACCGACAACCAGACCGCCGTGCAGAAACAGAACGGTGAGACGACCAACTACTCCTACGACCCCGCGGGCCGCACCGAAAAGACGGTCTCCGAAGGCACGACCAAAGCAACCGTGATCAACCATTATCCCGGACCTGGCGAAGCGATCTCATGGGCTTGTGAAGAAGCCGCCAAAGAATGCGAAGAAGGCAAAGGCGCGAAATGGACGCGCAACATCCCCGGCATCGACGGCGCCCTCACGGCCACTCAGCACAACAGCGAAGCGGCGATCCTGCAGCTGCACGACCTGCAGGGCAACATCGTCGCCACCGCAGCCGTCAGCGAAACCCAAACCAAACTGCTGACGACCTATAACCCGACCGAGTTCGGCGTCCCAGTCAACGGCACACCACCGACGAAATACTCGTGGTTCGGCGCCAGCGGCCTGGCGACCGAACAATCCTCCGGCGCCGCCAACCCAGGCGGGGGCAGCTACGTCCCGCAACTCGGCCGGCCACTGCAGACCGAGCCCGTCGAGCCACCGGGCGCCTACGCCAACGGGTCCTACAACGGGATGCCATACAGAACTGGAGTCTCAGCCCAATCCGAAACACTCGGCAGCGACCTCGCCGCCGGTGCACCGGAACGCGAAGCCTCACGCCAGGCGGCAGCTAAAAAGTTTGAGGAAGAAGAAGAACAGAAAGCACTAGAACGAGCCGAAATGGAAGCCACGCTAAACGCACCGACACCGACCGAAGGTGGGGCGGAAGGAGAAGCCTACACGGTAGACCCGTCGAGGCTTCTCACAGCCAAAGAAGCAAAGATACTGGCATACGCGCTTCGGTACGGAGGGAGGCTGGTGGGGGTGGCATGGCCGGAGGCGGACGTGTTCCTCGAAGCCCTGGAATATCTCGGACTAAACGCGATGTCCGAGGCGGCTGAAAAACTGGAAAGGTGTTACCAGCCTCTTTACGAACAGGGCAACACGGGCGACGCGAGATGTAAGGCTTTTGTTAACCTCGAATTTGGCTGGATTCCGACGTCATGGGGTGTCGAACTATGCTGGAAGAAGGAATATAAGCGTCAGAACTCGGTGCATATTACCTATCCCTATTGCGAGCCGACCTAACGATGAGCCGCGAGCACAATGACCCGATCGACCTACAGGACGAGGGGCGGCTGCAGCGAGACTTGCTGTTGCGGCAGTTGAAGTCGGCACCGCCTGAGCGCGTAAACGAGGCGAAGCAGTTGACCGCGGTGATTGCCGAGAGACTTGCCGAGGTGTTGCCACAGCAAGAGTTTCGGCTAAAGTTGGCGTATCCGATCATCAGTATCGATGGAATTGGAAGTCGGTACGGCAATGGCTACAGCACGGTACCTGCGCTGTTGTGGTATCTCCCACTTCCCGCCTCACGGAGGCTCGAGCTGATCTTCGAGAGGCAGGCGGGGGATCTCCAGCGCTTTCTCTCAAATGTACGCGGCGCGCCGTGGCCGAGGCGAGGAGCCCAACCGCATGTGGATGTCACCTCCAGTGCGATCCATGCTTGGTGGGGGGGCTCTACGGAGGCAGATGCGGTGATCCATCTACGTCCGGTTTCTCGCGATGAGCTTGGTGTCTAGATGGCGTCAATGGACAGCAGAGGATGGAAGTGCTGTTACGGTATGTTCGCGGCCGTATTTGTTGCAGGACTAACCGTAGCTGGATGTGGCAGCTCAGATCCACCACCAGGCGAAATCAGCAGAGCGGCTCGCGCGCCTTACGTTGCTCTCTTCAGACGCGATGCACAGGCGCTATGTGCGGCTTTCACGCCGATGGCAGCCAAGCGTCTTGCTCACCGAGTATCACGAAGCGCAAGCTGCGTCGAGCGAGTCGCCGAAGTGTTTGCACGTTCTGCGCCGTTCGAGCCAAAGACGCAGCCAGCCGCGCTTGGTACCGTTAAGGCGAACGGAGTGACGCAACACGGAGACGTCGCTAGTGCGGTCATAAACTACGACGGCTCACATACTCAGGTAACTCTCGAACTTGTGCGCGTAGGGGGTGTTTGGCGAGTAGCCACGCCACCCACTCTGGGCTTGATAAGGGGTTGCTTTGTACATGGGCTTCTCACTGCTAGCTGCCCGAAGAATGCTCGGGTGATGCTTTTCTCGATCGGCCAGCCCGAGCCGCAAAGCGAACATGGCAGCGGTGTCAACGGGCAGCAGCTTGTCCCCGTG
This sequence comes from uncultured Solirubrobacterales bacterium, assembly GCA_963749285.1. Lineage (GTDB taxonomy): Bacteria > Actinomycetota > Thermoleophilia > Solirubrobacterales > Solirubrobacteraceae > Palsa-744. The sequence continues at coordinate 1,543,664 of CAVVMD010000003.1, forward strand.
CCGCCTGCGGTTGAGGAGGCCGGGGGTGGCGCGGTACGCGAGTTCAACGCCGGGATGAAGGTCGTTGCGCAGTCCGGGTGCCTGGCATGCCATCGAATCGGGGAGCAGGGCAACTCTGGTCCTGGGCCGGATCTGACGCATATCGGCTCGAAGCTGTCTGCGGAGCAGATCGAACACGCGATTCTTGACCCGACTGCACCGATGCCATCGTTCAAGAGTCTTCCGAGAGAAAAGCTCGCAGCTGTTGTCGAGTTTCTTTCAGAGCTTCAATCGAGTCTGTGAAGCCTGATCATCCTGCCTTTGAGCACATGCGCCTTGTCGTTGAGGCGCTCGCTATTGGCCCAGGATCTATTCACGCTAGGCTGCAAGCGGCGGCGCCACTCTTCGGCGTAGTGCAGCGGACCGAGATGCGGACTCGTTTGGAGATGCGTCTGAACTTGGGCATCGGAGCGGGGCTTGTCGAAGGGGGGGAGGAAGACGAGTCCGCCGATGTCGAGACCGAAGCGACTCCCGCTGAGGTCGCGGAATCCATCGCCTTGCTTGATGAGTCGCGAGCGGTCGAGATTGCCGGCGACATGCTTCGCCTGTACGAACTGCTGGCTGGTCTCCGAACCGACGATGGCTACGGGCAATGAGAATGATTCCGTTCAAGGCCTTGGCCTTCATCAGGTCGTGTAGACTAGGTGTCGGGATCGGCGGTGAGATCGTCCATGAGTTCCCCTGGGAGCACTTCAAGACCGCGGGCGAGGCGCAGTATCGTGGTCAGTCGCGGCTCGCGTGACCTCGCTCGAGCTGGCCGATTGCTGTCGGTGTACGTCTTTCGCGCGCGGGGGGTCGTCGCGGCTGTGAACAGCCCCCATCTCATCTCGACCGCTGACCGGATCTCTGCTCGGTTGGGTTTCGGCGTGAGGATGAGTTGTGAGGAGGAGTCAGAAACACTTCTTGCGAAGTTTTGGGCAGGATGGTTAGACTCCTCCAGAGTCATGTCCAGTTTATCAAAATAGTTCTTATTTAGCTAACAACGGGGGATCTCGTGGTAAAGGGTTCGGATGTATGGGTTTGCAGGTGGTCGCTGGTGTGTCTAAGGATTCCTGAGTGGCTGGGCAGGGTCGTATTTGGCGGTGCGAGGACTGACGGACGAGCTGTTCGTGCGCTGGGCGTGCTCGCGATCCTAGGTCTCTCGCTGGCGCTGGCGCCGGCGGCGAACGCGAGCACCCCGTCGTTCACGTGGACGGGCGACTCCTCAGAATCCGGCTGGTTGACGGGGAGCAACTGGGAAGGCGGAACGGCGCCGCCTACCTCCGAACCGGTCGCGCTGGTCTTCCCACATCTCTCGGGGTGCAGCACCTGTTACAAAAGCGAAAACAATCTGAGCGGGCTGAGCGCCGAATCGATCGCGCTCGACAACGGCGATGAATATGTCCTCGAAGGCAAAGAAATCACGCTCGGCAGCGGCGGGCTCACGGTTTCGCCGGCGAGCGGGACGAGTGGGGCTTCGGGGGATGTCCTTGATCTGCCGATCAAACTGACCGGAGCGTCGCAGACGTGGAGCGTGGCGGGTCGCAGTGGCGGCGGCGTGGGCGAGAACGGTCTAGCCGTACTGGACAAGGTGAGTGGGTCGAACAGCAATGCGCTTTCGCTTGAAATCAGCAATGAGGCCGAGGTCATCCTCGAAAACGAAACAGAAGTCGGTCCGGTCGCGATCAATGGGGCGGATACGAACGAGGCCGGTATCTTCAACGGTTTCGTCGCCTTCTTCGGCGAACTGAACTTCTCAGACAAAAACCCGGTGAGCCTGAACCACATCTTCTTCATCGGTAGTGGGGCGGTCGGGGCGCTGAGCACCAATCACGCCGAGCTGGATGTGGGTAGCGGACTCGAACCCGCGGAAGGCATAGTCGCGGACAGTGCCACATTCGACAGCGACAGCGAAATCGGGTTTCAGATCACGGGCGAAGGCACGACGGCAGGTAAAGACTACTCACAGTTGACCTCCACCGGCCCGATCGAACTGGGCGGCTCCACGCTGGTCGTGCATGGCACCCCGCCGTCCCCTTCGAGCAAAGTCTGCCCATCGCCTCATCCCGGACAGAAATACACGTTCGTCTCCACGACCGGGGCGCTGTCGGGCACGTTTGCCAATGCACCCGAAGGTGGCTCCGAAATATCGATCACCTTCGCCAAAGAATGTAGCCACCCGTCGCAGATGATGCAGATCGCCTACAACAGGAGTGGCGGCACGGAGACGGTCACGGGGACGGTAGAAGAAGCCAAGGCAAAGCAGGAAGCCAAAGAAAGTCAAGAAGCCAAAGAAAGACAAGAAGCAAAAGAACGCCAGGAAGCCAAAGAAAGGCAGGAAGCGAAAGAACGTCAAGAAGCCAGGGAAAGGCAGGAAGCGAAAGAACGCCAAGAAGCGAACGAAAGGCAGACCAAAGAAACCGAAGCCAGGAAAAGCCAAGAAGCGGCTGCCGCTGCTGCCAAGCAGCATCAGGAAGAAGAAGCGGCAATCAACCATAAACATGAAGAAGAAGCTGCTGCCAAGAAAAAGGCAGAAGAAGAAACCACGGCCACCGGCAGCGTGTCCCTCGACGGGTCCACGATCACCGTTCAGAGCAGCGGCGCAGCGGGGATCAAGCTGACGTGCACCGGCACGGACACGTGCGGCGGCAAGCTGACGCTCACCGCCAAGGGTACAGCCAAGAAAGGGAAGAAAGCCAAGACCGAGACGATCGGCACCGCCAACTTCTCGATCCCGGCGGGCAAGACCGTGACCATCGAGCTCAAGCTCAATGCCGCCGGCGGCGCGCTGCTCAATACGGATCACGGGCGACTGAGCGCCAGCATAGCGGTCCTGAAGTCCTCCCCCGCCCCCTCGCAGACACACACCGACAGCGTCCATCTCGTGCAGCAGAAGGCGCATGGTAAGGCGAAGAAATAGCGTTGCGCTGAGTAAATCATCGCTGTGGCGTGCCCTTCGGGTCGCCCTCGCTTCCTGTGCGATCCTGGCCGGCGGTTTCGTGCTCTCGGCTGCGCCGGCGCTGGCGGCTGAAGGCGCGAGCCCTGTGATCGGTCACGTGGCGACGACAGAAGTCGCCGAACATGAAGTCGAGGTGGAAGCGCAGATTGATCCCGAGGGTCTTGAAACCAGCTACGAAGTCCGGCTGGTGTGGCAGGAGGCCGATCCGAAGGGGGGTCCGACGAATGATGGAGAACGCCCGGCTGGGGGCGAGCAGCCGCAGACAGGGAGCATTGCTGTCGGCTCCGGTAACCAGACTATAAGTGCGAAATTTGCCGGGCTCGAATGGGGATATACCTATTGGTATGTGATTGCGGCGGTCAACTCCGCCGGCAAGACCAAGGGTGAAAGTCCGTATTCTTTCGGGTTTCACATCAGCGGCGAATTTCCCGACGGAAGCGGGACGGGTCCGCAGTATGAATCGGAAATCCCTCTGTGGTACAACAAGCTCTCCGAAGAAGAGTCGGCCAAGACGCTCAAAGAATACGAAGTCAAACACGTCAAGGAACTGGAAGCGCAGCACGCCAAGGAACACGAAGAACAGGAAGTCAAGGAAGCGGCCGCCAGGGTCGCTGAAGCGACGGCGCGCGAGCAGCGTGAAGAACAAGAACAGGACAAGGGTGGCATCTCGCTCGCCGGCACGAGCCTCACCGTCCAGAGCAACGGCGAGGCGCTCGTGAAGCTCAACTGTCTCGGGATCGACAGCTGTCGCGGCAAGCTCACGCTCACGGCGAAGGGCGCGGTTGAGGCGAAGGGCAGGACGGTCGAGGCGCGGGGCAAAAAGAAGACCTGCCCGGTCGCGATCGGGACCGTGAGCTTCTCGATCTCCGGCGACGAAACGAAGACGGTGAAGATCAAGCTGGACGCCGCCGGGCGCGCCCTGCTCAGCGCTGATCACAGAGGTTGCAACGCGAGTCTGGCGATCCTCGAACTAGCACCCAGCCCCGAGAACACCCAAACGAAGGCCGTACGTCTCGTGCAGCAGACAGTCTCAAAGGGGTCTGGGGCCAGCGCGCGTGCGGGGAGTATGGGGGGATGAACACGCGTTTGGCGAGGTTGGGGATTTTGGGTGTGCTGGTAGGTGGTGGTCTACTACTGGGAGGTCTCGCGGGCCCGGCGTCGGCGCTTGCGGCGTCTCCGTGGTGGCATCTGACCTCTGGGTCCCGTCCGACTGAGGTGCAGCCTGGGGGTAGCGGTCAGATCGTGGTGACTGCGAGCAACTTGGGTGACGCGGACGCGAATGGTGGTAGTGAACCGGTGAAGATCACGGACAAACTGCCCGTTGGGTTGAGCGCAACCGGGGTCGAAGGTTTCGTGGAAGAAGAGAAGCCGGGCGGGGGCAGCGAACGTATTGCGTTGACGTGCTCGTCGATGCCGTTGCAGTGCGGCTACGCGGGGATCCTCGCGCCGTACCGGCAGTTGCAGGTCCTGATCGACGTCGATGCCGAACCTGGCGCCTTCTCGGGCGAAGTCAACGAAGCGACGGTCTCCGGTGGCGAAGCGCTCAGTGCTTCCGCGTCGCGTGGGGTACTGATTGGCGACGGTGTGCCGTTCGGGTTGGAAGCATACGAAATGGACGCCGAAGAACAGGGCGGTGGCGCCGATACGCAGGCGGGGTCACACCCGTTCCAGTTGACGACGGCGTTGACGTTCGACCAGACCAGTGAACCGGGGAAACCGCCGGCGCTTGCCAAGGATCTGCGTCTTGATCTGCCCGCGGGGCTGATCGCTAACCCCACGCCGCTCCCGCGATGCACGCTGACGCGGTTCGTGACATCGTCCAGCGGTGTCGATGAATGTCCGGCGGATACCGCGCTGGGGGTCGCGTCGGTCACGGTCGATGACCCGGCCGATCTCGGGCCGGCGCCGGTGACGCTGACGGTCCCGGTCTTCAGCCTCGAACCTGCGGTCGGGGAGCCCGGACGTTTCGGGTTCGATGTCGAGGGCGTCTCGGTGATGCTTGACGCTTCGGTGCGTAGCGGCATGGACTACGGGATCACGCTGAGCGCGAGCAACATTTCACAGACGATGACGTTGATTGGCGCCACCCTGACGTTCTGGGGTGTGCCTGGGGATCCGCGGCACGACAACTCCCGTGGCTGGAGTTGTGTCGATGACGAACGCTACCGTGCGATCGATGGGTCGCTGCCGTCATGCGCTTCCCTCGGGGAGGCTCATCCCCCACCGTTCCTGACGCTGCCGAGTTCGTGCACAGGGCTCCCTGAAACGGTCGCTGAAGCGGACTCGTGGATGCAACCGGGCGTGTTCGGCTCATATCCATCGAGTGTGCCGCTGCCGCGGCTCGCCGGCTGCAACCGGTTGCCGTTCAACCCGTCGATCGAGGTCGCACCTGCCGGGCAGGCAGCGGACACTCCGACCGGCTTCGCGGTTCAGTTGCACATCCCGCAGCAAGCAAGCCTCAACCCTGAAGGACTCGCCGAGTCAGACCTCAAGGACGTGGCGATCACGCTGCCCTCCGGGATGCAGCTCAACCCATCGATTGAAGCGGACCGGCAGGGGTGCTCGGCGGGCGAGATCGGCTTCACGGGGTTCAGCGAATTCCAGGGCGCGAGGACCGCGACGTTCACGCCGAGACTGCCGGGCAGCCTCGGCGGCTCCAGCGAACCGTTTGAGCCGGGGGTGAACTTCTGTCCGGACGCGTCGAAGATCGGCGAAGTGGCTATACGCACGCCGCTGCTGGCGGATCCGCTCGAGGGCCCCGTGTATCTGGCGGCGCGTCAGAAAGGCCCAGGGCCGTTTGAAAAGCTTGAAAGCCAGCCCGGGTTTGTGGTCGGGATGTATCTCGTGGCCGAAGACCCGGTCACGGGCGTGCTCGTGAGCTGCTGGTCGTTCCGGTAGGCCCTGCTCCCCGCTGTGCCAATGACGGTATCACGCGTCGCGTTGAGTGTGGCTAGTCTGACCATGGCGCGATGGGACGTAGGCAGCGGGAGAGCGAATTTCAGAACCTCAGCGACGAGGAGGTTGCCCGCCGCGCGCGGGACAAGAGCCTTCCGCCTGTGGAGCGCCGTCGCTACCAGCGCGAGGAGAAGTTCCGTGGCCTGCGGAGCAAGCGTAAGCGGCGGTGAGGGAGATATCATGGTGGGCATGAGCGGTGGCCGGTATCGACTGAGAACGTGGTTGCGTGGGCGTTTGCCCGCTGCGCTGGCTGATCTCGTGCCCAAGGGTGCTCACGACTGCGGCGCTCATGAGTGGTATCGCGCCGATGAGCAGACGTGGCGCTGCTACCACTGCGAGCCAGCGGTCACGAGCTCTTCGCCGTGGACTCGCGAGGAGCAGCTTCAGCACACGCTTGGCGGGGTCAACGCGACGTTGCGGCTGCTGGCGCTGCGTGGCGAGCCGCATGGCGAGCAGGAGCTGGTGGAGTTGCGCCGGTTGGTCGGGGAGGCGCTTGCCGCGCTGCCGGAGGAGGAGCACCGGCTCGAGCGTCTGGCCGCGGCCCCCGCTGCGGAGCTTCCCGAGCTCGTGCAGGCTCTGCATGCCGGCTGAAGGCTACTTGCTCAGGCGGAGCAGCGTCTCACGATGTTCCTCGGTGAGACGCCGGATCGTGGACAACGCGCTGCAGCGCGTCAAGCGCAAGGTCGGCGCTCATTTGCAGGCGCGGGCGGTGGCTGCGTAGGCTTGGGCGTGCGCCTCAGCCCGAGGCGAAGTCGCGATCGACGGCAACAGTGAGATCAGCCCAGCTCGCGGCCTCTGGGTAGAGCCCCAGCCATCGCTGTATGCCACGAATGATCAGCTCGAACTCGCTGTGGTCGATGCCATACACGAGGATCGCACCGGCATGGGAGCGCTGCGCCGCCCCCCATTCGCGCAAAATCCCGGGAAAGTCACGGACGTCCTGGGTCACCAGGATGCGCGCTTCCTTGGATGCGAGTGCGAGGACGTCCTTGTCTTGGAGACCCTCGAGCACCGGGTCCTGGTCAAGGGCGCGCACATCGTGCCCGTCCTGCTCCAGCCGGCGCCCGACATTGGGCCCCGAGACGTGCGCATCGAGCAGAAACCGCAAAGGCGCGACTATCGCGAGGGCGGGCGGCGGATGAAGGGGTACAGCTCGAGGATCTCCTCGAGAGGCCGATGATTCTCCTCGATCAATGCCTCGATCTCCTCGGGAAAGCGCTCCGCGTAGGCCTGTGCCGCACGCACACGCTGGACGTTGAGAAGCGGATGGTTCGCCAGCAGCGACTCCTCATCGCCGCGGTAAGAGCGAAGCATTTCGATGATCTCCCACACATCGAGGCCGCTGCCGATCACCCACGCACGACGCGGCACGCCGCCACGGAAAGCGATCCCGGGATGCAGTCGCGTCTTCGCGGCCTCCTCGGTCAGCTCCTCGACGACGGCGCTGCGGGAGTGTCCCGAACGGCGGGCCTCGTCGGTGACGAGCAGGTTTGCCTGTGCACTCAGGCGGATCGAGAAAGGCTGTGTCTTGGTGGGATGAGAAGCCATCAGACTACATTGTAGCGATTGTAGTGGTCAGTCTATAGATGCGACAACAGCGCTGTCGGGCCGGTCCACGGCGCCGCTCATGAGAAAGTAGGCGCCCACCTGCAGTTGGGAGGCTCGCCGGTCCCGCGCCGGCGCTCGTAACCGAGGCGAGAATCAGGGTAGGGTGCAGTCGGTGTTCCGAGTGCGTCGGCAGAGCAGATCACGTTCGTGTGCCACGATCGTGGTTGTCCTCTTGCCCATCCTCCTTTTCGCCGTACCGGCCGGTGCTCAGGCGCCAACCGGCGGCTGCCCGCCACCGCCCTCGCCACCCTCGCCGATGCCATCCGCAGGCGCGCCACCGGCCTCGACCGGTCCGCTCGATCCGGCCCCGGAACAGATTGTCGCGTGCATCGGCTCGCAATCGATCACAGGGGCGACGTTCTCGCATTGGGCTGCTGTCGCATTGAAGTCGGAAGGTTCGTCAAAACATCGTCCCTCAGCCGGCGAAGTGACGAAGCAGGTCATGGGATTCCTGATCTCCTCCGACTGGGTGCTCGGCGAAGCGGCCGATCTGAACGTCCATGTATCGGAAGGCGAAGTTCGCCACATGTTCGACCGCATTCGCGCTCAGCAGTTTCCCAAGCAAAAAGGATTTAAGGCGTTCCTGAAACAGTCCGGACAGACAGTCGCGGACCTTCTGTTCCGTGTGCGGCTGAATATTCTGTCCCAGCGGATCCAAAAACATGTACTCGCGGGTCATCGTGGCGCGCGCGACAAGCAGCGTGCTCTGGAACGCTTCGTTCACGACTTCAGGCTCAAGTGGATGGCGCAGACGTATTGCGACCCGACTCACGCCATCCAGGACTGCGGTCACGTGCAGGTGGTCGAGGCTGATGCCGGTTCGGCTGCTTCTCGATCTCGGGAGACGAAACCAAGACGGTGAAGATCACGCTGAACACCGCCGGGGCGCGCACTGCTCAGCGCGGATCACGGGCGTTTCAGCGCAAGCCTTGCGATCCTCGAACCAGCACCCGGCCCCGCAACCGTGCAGGGTGCCGATCGCCAATACCTCGGCTTGGGCACGCGCATCGCATCCCCTGGTTCGGGAGGTGCAGCGGATTCTCGCTGACGGTGCAGACCGGCCGCTGCGCCAGTCGAAACCAGGCTGAAGCCAAGCCCCGTCGCCTTGTGCGGGGATTAGGCCCATCGGCACCTCTGCGGGTCCCAGATCGTCAGCAGGCCGGCATCGTCTTGGGTGAGCGGGTCGACGAACGCAACTATGTCGGCGATGAGGTCGGCCCACTGGTCGGGTGGAGCCAGCGTGAAATAGGCGCGCTGGCAAAGCGCGTCGTAGCTGCGCTGCCGGTCGGGCAGATCGGCGAGCGCCTCGGAGAGCGGGAGGACCGCGTGCCGACGGTGTTCGGCGACGGCTTGCAGGGTCGTGCGCAGAGGAGCAGCGTCGATTGTGTGCAGGCGGCTGAGGACCCACACGTCGGCGAAGTCTCGATCGCGGGTGTTGAGCTCGCCGCGTTCCATCATCGTCGCGATCTTCTCGGCCAGGGTGCGCTCGATCGGGTAAGCGTGCAGCAGGATACCTGCGCCGCCGAGGATCTCTGGGTAGCAGATCTCCTCGACCTCACCCGGATCGCCGAATGAGAAGTCGAGGGTCACGACGACACGGGCCACACCGATCGCCGCAGGGAGCTTTGCCCGCACTCCCCGGTAGTTGGCGCCCTCGCGCATCGCTTCCGTCGTGATCGACGCCGGGTCGAAGACGATCCCATCCGACTCGGGCAGCGTGGTCGCGGCGATCTCGGCGACAACCCCGGCGACTGACCGCTCGTCGTTGGGAATCCCGTGGGTGGACAGATCGGCGTCCCTGGTCATCCGCCGCGCATCGAGCACCGCGAGCAACATGGCGCCCTTGAGTACGAACTGCTCGCGATAGCCGCTGCGCGACAGTCGTCGCAGGAAGCCCTCGATCGCGTAGAGAACCTGCAACGCCTGCGTGTTGCGACCGTGACGTTCACGGGCGAGACGCTGCAGCTGGCGATTGACCAAGTCGGCGTCGGTAGCGCTCAACTCATCACCGCTTCGAGCGCATCGGTCAAGCGCCGCTGCCCCCCCAACTCGCGGGCGATAGCTACGAGTCGGCGAGGCTGAGCATCCGAGCGACGCAGATAGCGGTTCAGCGCATGCAGAGCCGTATCCCGCCCGACACGATGCGCGAGTCGCATGGCGTCCACGACAGCCCGCTCGGGCGAATAGATGGACAATCGCTCGCCGGTCTCGCTCATCTCCTCGCGACGCTCCAGGCCGAACGTGGCCACGGCGAAGACGTGAACCTCCGTCACAGGGAAATTGATGTGCGGGCGATGTGCCCCGCGCGCGACCGCGATATGGACGACGACGGGCAGCTCGTCGCTCAGATCCCAGTAGGCCAACGCAGAGTTCGAGCAAATGATGCCTTCGGGGACCCGTGCGCAGACCGTCGCCAGGTCAGTGCTGGAGCTGATCGCACTGCCTGCCCTACGGAAAACCCCGCGGCCAACACTGTCGAGCTCTCCGTGTGCACGTAGACGATATAGCTCATACCGAGGGACACCAATTCGTTCGGCCTCGCCGACCCGGAACGGCCGATCGCCGAATTGATGCAGCAGATCTCGGGAACGGTCGACACTCATTTGCTACAAATCCTATACTAGAGATGCACCCTTGTAAAGCTTTTGGTGCGCCATCCCCTTTCTGCCAATGTCGTGTGAGACGCTCCGATACCTGATGAGTGCGAGGACTTCATGCTCACGCAAGCATCTCAGTTCGTCGAGGGCGTGGTCACAGCCGATGCCGATGCCGGGCGCAGCAGATCCTCGCTGACGGTCACTGATGATGTCTGTCAACGGGGATGAGAGCTCTTTTGAAAGCGCTGCACTTCGCGCACGCGCCTTGCCGCGGTCACTTCGCGCCTGCGCGCCGCCCGCCTGGTCTCGGCACCTCCATACACGCGCTTCTTTTTGCAGGCCGAGGGAGGAATTGATACGTGCGTTCGTCCGTACAGAACAGGCTGCCGCGCAGATTACCCCCGATGGCTTGTGGCCGCCCCTTTCGGAGCGGCCACAGCCCTTCGGTACTTGATCGTTATTCGCTGAGCGGCGTTTCGGCTTCTGATCCTGTGATCTGTCCTGCGGCCGGCTGCGTCGAGTTGCCGGGCGCTTCCGGGGTGATCGCGGACGCCGGCGCCGGGGTCACCACGATCGTGAACAGCTGGCTGACCGCGCGTCCGTTGTCCGGTCCGCCGGGGATGTCGATGCGGACGATCTTCGTGCCCGGAACGTAGAACTGGTGAACGATCGAGTACGTCGAGCCCGGCAGGGCATACCCGACCTGCACGACGTGAAAGCCAGTGCCCGTTGCGTTCTGGCGCTCCAGGTAGATCACGTGCCCGCTGTGGTCGGGGGCGACCGTGCCTTTGAATGTCAGCGGCTGTCCGGCCTGGATCGTGCTTGCCGAGACTTCGGCGGTGAGCACGTCTTTCACGCCCTCGTACAGCACTGCTGACTTCAGGGACGCCTTGCACACTCTGATGTCACATTTCGGATTGGTGGCGATGACCCGGTAGAGGGTGCTGTTCACAGGCGCCTGCGCCGGGAAGCTGTAGTTGCCGCTTGCGTCTGTGATTGCTTCCGCCACCGGCGCGAAGCCATGCTGGTGAACGGTGCGTGCCTCCAGCGTAACTGGGTGGCTCACGCCACCCGCGAGCACGCCTGAGATCGTCACCGACTGCCCGTAGCTGATCGGATCGGCGGAGGCGTTGATCGTCAGGTTCGGGTTCTGCGCCTGTGAGATCTCGTACTCGAGTATGTTCGATTCGCTCGGGATGTTGAGTCCGTCGCTGCGCACGAGCACGCGAATGCTCGCGTCGCCGGGCACACGGAACGTATGCGTGATCGAGTAGTTGCCTCCCGCTTCGACCTGCCCGATGCCGATCCGGTGCCATTCGTTGCCGGTGATGGCGTTCTGGCGCTGCAGAATCACGCGCGCGCCGACATCGGCCGGGTTGACCGTGCCGCTGAACGTCTCCTGATTCGGCGCTCCGGTGAAGATCTGAGTGCCTTCGGGCGGTCCGGTGAGCGTCACCTGGGCGGCGACTCTGAGCCGCCTGCGTCCGCTCTGTGCTCCGTGTGAGCGAACGTAAAAGTTTGTGTTCGCGTTCTCGGCCGCGGTCGCGAACTTATACGAGCCGTTCGCTTCCGTCGTCGTGTTCTGTACGGGGACGAAGCCGGCGGTTCCGGCCACGTGCGCGTACAGCTTGACCAGTTGACCGCCGGCGGTTGCGCGGCGGCCGCACGCGAGACGGCCGGATACTTCGGTCGATTCCCCGGCGGTGATCTGCCGCGGCGCGACGTTGATGTTGATCCGGCAGCGGCCGCTGGGACTCGGGTGCTTGTGAGCCGACGCGACGGCCGGAGCCAGTGCGAGCAGTGCGCTCGCGGCGATGACCGCCGGAGCTGATTTACGAAGACGCATTGTGCGTTCCTCCCGTTGAGTTTTCCGTTGGGTTTTTGTGCACATCTACGCCTGTGACTTCCCGTTCGCCTTCAAGGTTGGGCAGTTGTTCTTCTTCGACGAGCTGTTTTTTGGGATGCGACTTCGTTTTGGGGCCGACCGTCGTAGGAGGGCCGGTTTCGCCTGTGCCGGTACTGCCTGCCGCGGTACTCGAACCGGTTTTCGCGGTTTCGGTGCTGGTCGCCCCCGCCCCGGCCGCTGCCCCCGATCCTGTCCCAGTTTCGGTGCCGGTGCTCGTCGCCGAGGGACGGCGTTTGCTTTTTCTTTCCTTGTTTTCGCTCCTCGCGCCGGTGGTTTCAGCCGGCGTGGTTGTGACTGGGGTCGGAGTCGTGGTGGGGTGAGCTTTCCGATGATGGACACGGACCGGGACCGGGACCGGCGCCGGCGTCACGACAGGTTTGGGGGTGGCAGGCTTGACCAGAGGGTGTCGGCGTTTGAGCGCTTTGCGCCGGGCGCGCCGCTGAGCCGCACGCTGGCGGCGCAGGCGTGACTTGCGGCGAAGCAGGAGCTCCCGCCGGCGCCGGCGACGTAGCGTGACGCGGTGCTTTGCGCGAATGTCCGGCGCCGTGCGCAACTGCCTTCCCGCACCGCTCTTGCCTTGGGCGGTGCTCACCGCGGGCTGCCCCCCGAGCGCCTTGCCACCTGGCGCGAGTGTGCCGGAGGCAGGTGTCAGGAGTGGATCTGCGCCGCCGAGACTCATCGGCTTCGTGAGCGAGCCGGAGCTTGTGGGAGCGGCTGGGCCGCCGGTGAGGTTCACGAGCGCGGGCGAGGAGGGCGCTCCTGGTCCGAGCGAACTGGAGTCGGGGATGTCTGCAGCGGAGTCGGCGATGTCCGCAGCCGCGATCCTCCGTCCAGCTGTGTTGGAGGCAAGTCGCGAGCGAGTGGGTCGGTGCGTCGCAGTCGCCTGGGCATCGCGGTTGTGAACAGTCACCGCACCGGCTGTCGCGAGCGCAACCACCGCTCCGGCAGCAGCCAGCTTCGTGACCAGTCCTCCACCGACCAGTGCGCCGATACTCGTGCCGCCCCCCGCGCCCGCACCTGCACTGACGGCGGTGGTCGTCGCGGCTGTCCCCGACGCGGCGAGCCCCGTTCCGCCGGCAGCCGCTCCAGCCGCGTGGGCAGCGCCGTGGCCGAGGATCGTCGCCGCGAGCCCGGCGCTGGGCAGCACCGGCAGCACCGCGGCAAGCGACTCGCGTTGCGCGTTCACCGCGAGCTGGAAATCGCGGCAGCCTGCGCACAGCTTCAGATGCCGGCGCAGCGGCCCCCGGCGCAGTTCGCCGCCGCGGGCGACCGCGAGCTGTTCGCGGATGTCCTCACAGGGTGTGTTGCGCGCGTCGCGATCGGCGATCAGGGCGCTGCGCGCCTGGTACACGAGTGCCTTGACCTTGCTCACCGGGCACCCCACGATCGCGGCGATCGCCTGGTGAGAGAGATCGTCGAGCTCGGCCAGCAGCAGCGCTGAGCGCTGGTCCTCGGGTAGGCGACCGATACCGGCGACCAGCTCGCGCAGATCCTCACGCTGGTGCACCTGATCGGACAGTCCCGCCAGGGCCGGCGTGCGATCCTCCAGTGGCGCGGTGGGGCGGCGGGCCGCGATCGCCGACAGGCAGCAGTTACGTGCGATCGCATACAGCCACGGGCGCAGCTCGCGTGGCGCGGTCCCGCCGCGCAGTGCCTGGTGGGCTTTGATGAAGGTCTGCTGCAGCGCGTCCTCGCCTTCGTCTTGGGAGCCGAGCATGTGCCGGCAGTAGGCCAGCAGCGGTGCGTAGTGGCGCTTGAAGATCGCCTCAAACGCTCGCTCGTCCCCAGCGCGCAGGCGCCTGACGAGCACGACATCGGGGCTGTCGGCGAGCGCGCTGGGACGAGCGCGAGTCTTGGCCGGGAGCTCGGCGACTGGCATAGCTCAGCAACCGCTCTCGAGCCGGCGCATGGACAATCTGCGTGGGTCATATCCCCTCATCACCCCCTCAACCCGTGCAAGGTTGGCGAGTTGCGTCAGGGTGTGCGGGCGTTCGGTCGATAACAGACGACCAGTGCCGTCGGCCTCGCGCGTTGTGCTTTACGGCTCCGCCTGCCCTCGACCAGTTCACAGGCGAGTGCGCGTAGGTAGAAACCCGCAACACCGGGGGGTATCAAGTCCCGATGGCGCGGCATGCGGGGCCGCGTAGGCTCGGCTCGATGGCCGATCTGGTTTCGCCGCGCAGGCTGCTCGCGAGCATCCCTGTGCTGCTCCTGACCCTCGCGATCCCGCTGACCGGCTGTGGAGAATCCAAGCAGGAACAGGCGCAGAAGTCTGTTTGCAGCGCCAGGTCCGACATCAAGAGTAGGGTTGCCACCTTGAAGACTCTCACGCCATCGATCGCGACACTGCCCCAGGTCAAGACCGAAGTCACGGCGATCGTCGATGACCTCAAACAGATCGAGAGCGCTCAGGGCAACCTGGAACCGGCGCGCAGGCAAAAGGTCGAACAGGCCACGCAGACCTTCAAGCAGCAGGTCACATCGACGCTTTCGAACCTGACGTCGAGCCTTTCCCTCGCCAATGCCGAATCACAGTTGAAGTCGGCCCTGCACCAGCTGGAAACTAGCTATGCGCAGGCGCTCGAACCGATCGAATGTGGTTGATCGGTCGACGATGAACGACGAGGCCTCCAAACGCACCGCATCCGACGCGGCGGCGAAAGCTCCCACCGAGGTGTCCACGTCCCCGTCCAACGCTCCGGCGCAGGCGCGGGCGCTCGGCTCGCACACGTGGCTCGTCCGGTCGATGCTGGGGCTCGCGGCCGTCCTGACCGTGGTGGGTATCTTCGCGGTCTGGGCCAACCGGCAGCTGCTCGACACCGCCTACTGGACCGAAACCAACACCAAGCTGCTGGAGAACGGCGCGATCCAGAACGAGCTGTCCTCGTATCTGACCGATCAGCTGTATGCGAACGTCGACGTCGCCGGTGAAATACGCGCGGGTCTGCCCAGCGAACTCAAGCCGCTCGCAGGCCCGGCGGCCGGCGGACTGCGCAGCGTCGTCGAAAAAGGAATCGTCCTGGCCCTGCAGCAGCCGCGTGTACAGCAACTCTGGAAGACCGCCAATGAGGTCACGCACAAACAGTTCGTCAACCTGATCGAGAACAAGAGCTCGGTGATCCACACTCCGGGCGGCGGGGCGGTGTTCCTCGATCTCAGACCGATCGTCTCCGAACTGGCGACACGGCTCGGAGCCCCCGCGTCGACCGCGGAAAAAATTCCGTCGAACGTCGCGCAGATCAAAATCGTCAGCTCCAAGTCGCTGGAAACCGCGCAAACGGCGGTGCGCGTGCTCAGGAGCCTGGCGATCATCATCCCCCTGCTCGTGCTGCTCCTGTTCGCCGGTGCGATCGGACTGGCCCCAGGGCGGCGCAGCCGGATGCTCGTCAACGTGGGCATCATCTGCATCGGCGCCGGCCTCGTGACGCTGGTGGCCCGCTCGATTCTCGGCAGCCAGGTGGTGGATACGCTGGCCAGCACCGAAGCCGTGCGACCGGCGGCAAGCGCCGCGTGGTCGATCGGGACGAGCGTGCTCGTGGACATCGCGGGCGCGATGATCTTCATCGGGGTTCTGGTCGTCTTGGCCGGTCTGCTCGGCGGGCGCTCGCGCTGGGCAGCAGCGACGCGTCGCTCACTCGCCCCGTACCTGCGCGATCGTCCCGATATCACGTTCGGGGTTGCGGTGGGAGCGCTGCTGATCCTGTTCGTCTGGGGACCGATCGCGGCGACCCAGAAACTGACGGGGATCCTGCTGATCACCGTGCTGGCGCTGTTCGGTGTGCAGATGCTGCGCCGTCAGACCGCGGCCGAGTTCCCCGATGCCGCGTACGTCGGCGGGATGGATGCGCTGCGCAAGGGCATGACCGACATCAGGGGCTCGTTCGCGCGGGGGAGCGCCGGTCT
Source organism: uncultured Solirubrobacterales bacterium (assembly GCA_963749285.1). Classification (GTDB taxonomy): domain Bacteria; phylum Actinomycetota; class Thermoleophilia; order Solirubrobacterales; family Solirubrobacteraceae; genus Palsa-744. The sequence continues at coordinate 1,559,610 of CAVVMD010000003.1, forward strand.
GCGCGCCGGCATCGCCGGACATACCGGTGGGGGTCACGGACATGGCGCGGCGAACGATTCCGTCGAGCGCCTCGAGCGCCTGGCCGCGCTGCACGCCGGCGGATCGCTGACCGACGAGGAGTTCGCCGCGGCCAAGCGCGAGCTGCTGTCGCGGTGACGGTCGACCTCGACATCGGGACCTGATCCTGGGCTCCACCGCGCCAACGGCAGACGGTCGTCCCGCCGGCGCAACCTCGACCTCCCCCGCGCGCCAGGGCCTGGTCCTGACGACGCTGATCCTCGTCGCGGCCGTCGCCAACCTCAACCTCACGGTCGCGAACACGGCGCTGCCGGACATCGGCAAGGCGTTCAACGCCTCCCAGACCGCGCTCGATCTGATCGCGGTCGGCTTCTCGCTCGGTCTCGCCGCCTCGGTGCTGTATCTCGGGGCGCTCGGCGACCGCTACGGGCGCAAGCTGATGCTCGTGCTGGGCACGGCCCTCTCGATCCCCGCCGCGATCCTCGCGGCGACCGCCTCCAGCGTCGGGGTCCTGATCGGCGCGCGGATCTTCGGCGGCCTCGCCGCCGGCATGGCCTTCCCGACGACGCTGGCTTTGATCACCGCGCTGTGGTCCGGACCCGCTCGCACGCGGCCGATCGCGCTGTGGTCGGGCATCGGCGCCTCGATGTCGGCGCTCGGCCCGCTGCTCTCGGGCGCGCTGCTGCTGCATCACGCCTGGGGCTCGGTGTTCCTGCTCTCGGTGCCGTTCGCGGTGCTGGCGCTCGTGCTGGCGATCCTGCTCGTGCCGAGCCACGTCAACGAGACCACCGATCCGGTCGACAATCTCGGCGGCATCCTCTCGATCGTGCTCGTCGCCGGGATCGTGCTGGGGATCAACTTCGCGCCGGTTCCCGGTAAGGGGACGCTCGCCCTGATCTTCGGCGGGGTGGCGCTGATCGCGCTGATCGCCTTCTACCTGCGCCAGCGCGGCACGCGGTTTCCGCTGTACGACCTCCACGTGGCCGCGCGGCGGGTGTTCTGGGTCGCCGCGGTCGGCGGGATCGTCGTGTTCGGCAGCCTGATGGGCGCGATCTTCGTCGGGCAGCAGTTCCTGCAGAACGTGCTCCACTACTCCACGCTCGGCGCCGGGGCCTCGATCCTGCCGGCGGCCTTCCTTTTGGTCGCGATCGCGCCGCGCTCGGCCAAGCTTGTCGAGACGCGCGGTGCGCGGTTCACCTTGCTGCTCGGCTACGGCTTCTGCCTGCTCGGGTTCATCACGATGCTGCTGCTGTGGCGCGCGGGCATTCCGTACTGGAAGGTCGGCCTGGCCTACGCGTTCATCGGCGCCGGCGTCGGCTTCGCCGGCACGCCCGCGTCGCACTCGCTGACCGGCTCGGTCCCGGTCAAGCGCGCGGGCATGGCGTCGGGGACCTCCGATCTGCAGCGTGACCTCGGCGGCGCGATCATGCAGTCGATCATGGGCGCGCTGCTGACCGCGGGCTTCGCGACGTCCGTCTCGAGCGCGATCGCCGCGGCGCCCAACAAAGCGCTGATCACGACCAACATCGAAAACGCGCTGACCAAGTCCTTCTCGAGCGCTGAATCCGTCGCCCATCAGTACCCGCACTACGCCGGCGCGATCACCTCCGCGGCGAGCTCGTCCTTCGTGTCCGGGTCCAACTGGGCCTACGCCGCCGGCGCGATCGCGATCGTGGCCGGCGCCGCGCTGATCTTCTTCATGTTCCCGGGCAAGTCCGACGAGCAGCGGCTGCTGGCCGAATACCAGGCTCAGGACACGACGGCCGCCGGGTCCGTGGCCGACGGGGTCCGGGCGTGAGCCGCGACGGCCTCGCCATGGCGGATCAGGTCCGCGGCGCGCTCCGCGATCGCGATCGTCGGCGCGTTCGTGTTCCCGCGCGGGACCACCGGCATCACCGAGGCATCGATGACGCGGATTCCCTGCAGGCCGCGCACCCGTAGCTGCTCGTCCACAACCGAGCCCATCGCGCATGTGCCCACAGGATGATAGACCGAGTAGGTCGTCTTGGCCACGTGCGCGCGCAGTGCCTCATCGGAGTCATCTGCAGGGCAGGTGAACGGCGTTGCGCAGTAGGGCCTCATCGCGGGTGCAGCGCAGATGTCGCCGGCCAGCCGCACGCCCGCGATCATCCGCTCCAGGTCGTCTCCCGCGGAGTAGAACTCGTTGCGGATGAGCGGCTTTGCGGTCGGGTCGTTGGAGGCGAGACTCACCGTGCCGCGGCTGTTCGGCGTGAGCAGACATGGCGAGACCCAGACACCGTGCGCTTCGGGATCCCTAGTGCCCTCGTCGACCACCTGGAGCGCGGCGACGTGGAACTGCACGTCCGGCGCCTGCGCGTCGGCTGCGACGCGGGCAAAGCCGCCGCTCTCGGCGAGGTTGGAGGAGAAGGGGCCCGTCTGCGTCGCCATGTACTCCTCCAACGCCGCCGGCTCGAGTGCGAGCAGCAGGCTCTGGGGCTCGGGTGTGGTCCACACCGCGTACGTTCCAGCGTGATCTGAGAGGTTTTCACCCACCGCGGGTTGGTCGAGCAGGACCTCGACTTCGCGGGTCATCAGGTGCTCGGCTGGGCCGATCCCGGAGAGCATCAGCAGCTGGGGCGAGTTGTAGGCGCCGCCGCACAGGATCACCTCGCGCTCGGCTCGCAGCTCCCGGGGTTGGCCCAGCTGGGTCGCCAGCACACCAACGGCGTGTGTGCCCTCGAACAGAACCTTCTGGACCTGCATGTACGGCATGACGGTGAGGTTGGTCCGCTCCGTGACCGGGTGCAGGTAGGCAGCCGCGGCGCTCGCCCGCAGGCCGTCTCGCTGGGTGATCTGGTACATGCCGACGCCGTCCTGCTCGGCCCCGTTGAAGTCCTCGTTGCGAGCCAGTCCCGCCTGGACGCCGGCGTCCACGAACGCCTGCGTTATGAGGTTGCCCGAACGCTGCTCAGAGACCGGCAGCGGGCCTCCCGCCCCATGCCACTCCGAGGCTCCCCGCGCGTTGTCCTCGGCCTTGAGGAAGTAGGGGAGCATGTCCGCCCACGACCAGCCCTCGATGCCCCAATCGTCGTAGTCGCGGTGGTTTCCCCTGATGTAGACCATCGCGTTGATCGACGAGGACCCGCCCAGCACCTTGCCGCGCGGCAGCGGGATGCGCCGGTTGTCGCAGTGCGGCTCGGGAGCGCCCCAGTAGTCCCAATCGATCTCGGTATGGGCGAGTTTGAGATAGCCGAGCGGGACATGGATGTTCTGGTTCGTATCCGGGGGACCGGCCTCCAGCAGGAGCACCTGCACGTCCGGATCCTCGCTGAGCCGGCTGGCCAGCACGCACCCCGCCGATCCTGCGCCCACTATCACGTAGTCGTACATTGCTCGCCTCGCTCCCTCTGGTTGTGAGCCTTCCGGCCCGCTCGACAAGTGCGAACCTGCACTAACGTACATCAACTGGTGCGCGTCCGCCTGAAAACCGGAGCTCCGGCTCACGCGAACATGGCCTCGGCACGTCATCTCTCAGCTCATGTGGCTCTAAGTTCTTTAGTCATATGGCTCTATGGTTGAGAGCCGATGGTAAATCCACTTGCGTTGTCGCAGGGTTCATCGTGGCGCAAGGGGATTGAGGCGATGGGCTTCTGCTGCAGCGTGCAGGTCGCTGTCGTAGACGAAGATGGCCCCGAGGTCCTCGCGCATTGTGAGAGCGGTGGCGAGGTGGATTGCATCCATTGCTCGTAGTGGTGGGATGTGGGCGTCGGTCGCGAGCTCGATGATGTCAGGAGTCAGCGGAATCAGGTTGATCTGCTCGAGCGTTGCATGGGCACGCCGCAGGACGTCTTGATCGCCGAGACGTCTCGCTGTGCAGATGGCCTCGACGCGGATCAGCTCGCTCGCGACCTGCACGGGCCAGTCGGCTAGCGCAGTGCGGAAGGCTTCTGTCTCGCGCTCGGCCTTGAACAGCTTGACGAGCGCGGAGGCGTCGACGTAGGCGGCGCTCACTCTCCGCGAACCCACTGCAGCGCGTCAGCTGCCGGCGCAGCGCCCGTGGGGTCTGGCTTGCCCGGTGGCGGGTCCAGTTCCAGCAGGCTTCCCCGGCCTGGTCTTGCGCCGTAGCGCTCGGCCAGTCGGGCCTGCAGCTGGGACTCCGAGCCGGCGCCGGCAAGCACTGCCTGTGCACCTCGTAGCGTGAGTGCACGGATCTGCGCCGCTGCGGAGCGGGTCTCGGTGGGGTCGAGCAGTGGCTCGGTGAGGGCGAGCGCGTGCTCCACCTCCGGGTCGCGCGCGACGCCCAGGCGCGGGTGACGAGAGGCCATGAACTTATGGTAGCACTCTGGTGAAGCACTCTGAGCTCGAGGGAAGCCGGTACAGAGGACAAACGCGGCTACCTGACAGGAAAATAGCCTCAGATTCCCGTAAATTGCGCATTTTCATAAGCCCGCGCGGGCCCGCAGGCGGGCATGGCAACTAGGGTCAAATGTATCGAGCTGCTGCAACGTGGGACACGAAATCGTGCCTCCCAACAGAGCCGACGGCCGGGATCGAACCGGCGACATCCGGTTTACAAAACCGGTGCTCTACCAGCTGAGCTACGTCGGCGTGGGCTCGCATCGTAGCGCTGAGGGCTGGATTGAGGGGGTGGGCTCTGCGGCTCGCTCATGTGCGAAACCATAGCCTGAAGGGCACCGCAGACCACGAGCAACGCGATCGGCAGCGGAAGCTCTATCAACCAGATCGCGGGCAGCAGGTGTTTCTCATGCGTCTCATGTCTTTCAGCTTGCCTAGTTCTCAGGGCTCTTGCCGAAGTTGTTCGGGTCTTCGTAACACTTGTAGATGACCTTGAGTATGACGCCGGCCGAGATCCCGGTAATGGCTGCGTAGCACGCGGCCACGCCGAGCGCCGCCGTTGCGGCCAGTCCCGGGCCGGTCGGACTGCCGATGCCAGCGCCGACAGTGGCGCAGGCGCTGCCAACGAACAGCAGCACCCACCCAGCGATGCCCGCCGACGCGAGGCGATCGTTGACGCATCCCCAGAAGGAGCGGGCTTTGCACCCCATGCCCGTCGGATCGCCACTGTTTTCTGGATTGTCTTTGGTGTAGGTGTAGGGCGCTCTTGTGGCCTCGAGCGCAGGATCGACAGTAAGGAACTGAGCCGTTGTTGCGTCATACGTCCGCGCCCTCAGATAGATGAGCCCGGTGTCCACGCTTGTGTATTGGGCGTCGTAGCGTAGTGGTGTGGTGGCGCCGTGGACGCTGGTGGTGGCGAGGATGGTGCCGTAGGGGTTGTAGGTGTAGGCGGTTTCTTTTTCGCCTTTGTTGTTGGTGAGTAGGCGGGTGGAGCCTTGTTGGTCGTGGTGGAGGTAGTAGGTTTCTTCGCCTGTGGCGGTTGCGATTTGCTCGATGGGGAGGTTTTCTGGGCCGTAGATGTAGTTGTTGGTTTCGTCTTCGAGAATGATGGGGATGGGTTCGGTGGTGTCCCAGGTGAGGTTGGTGGTTGTGCCTTTGATGGTTTGGGTTTGGCGGAGGTTTGTGCCGTCGTAGGTGTAGCTGTCTTTGATTTCGGGTTCTTTGACGCCGGCTGTGCGGTTGATGGCGGTGAGGTTGCCGGCTTGGTCGTAGGTGTAGGTGGTTGAGGGTTCTTTGCTTGTGGGGGTGAGTTCCTTGCGTTGGCCGTCTTCGTTGTAGGCGTAGGCGGCTGTGGGGCTTTCTTTGAGCTCGTCGGCTTCGTTGTAGGTGTAGCCGGTTGCGCCTTCGATGGTGGTCGGGCGGTTGGCTTTGTCGTAGGCGTAGGTGAGTTTGTGCGCTTCTGTGAGGCGGTTGTCTTCGTCGTATTTGGTTTCGCTGGTTTCGGCGCCGGTGAGGCCGGTCTGTTCGGTTTTTTCGACTTGGCCGTCGCCGTCGCGGGTGTAGACGAGCTTGCCGAGTTCGACTTTGCCTTCGAGCATCTTGATTTCGCTCATCTGGTCCGCGTTGTTGTAGGCATTGGTGTCTTCGTCTTTGGTGGCCGCCGGGAAGACGGTCTTTTCCAGCTGGGAGTCGGGGTTGTATTTGAAGGTCGTTTCGTTTTTGTTCCAGTCAGTGACCTTTTCCAAGCGGGTGTCTTTGTCGTATGCGCGGGTGACTTCTTTGCCGTTGGGGTAGGTGATGGCGGTCGGCTCGTTATCAAGGTTGTATTTGTATTTGACAGCTTTTTTTGCGCCGTTTTTGTATTCGGTGAGACGGTCCAGTTTGTCGTAGGTGTTTTCTGTGGTGCCCGTCTCGTCGGTCATTTTGGTGACCTTTGAGTCTTTGTTGTATTCGTAGGTCACTTCGGATGGTTTTTTGGTGGAGTAGCTGATTGATTTGAGCCGGTTGCTTTCGTCGTATTTGTAGGTTGTAGTGTTTTTTTCTGGGTCTTCCAGGGTTTCCAGGTCCCCGGCTTTTTCGTATGTCTTTTTGGTTGTATGTTTGGACGGGTTGATTTCTTCGGTGATCTGCTCGAGCTGGTTGCGTTTGTATTCCCACTTGTGGCCTTCGCCGTCCTTGTGGGCGGTCATCTTGCCTTCGCTGTCGTATTCCGTTTCGCTGCTGGTCTTGGGTTCTTCGACTTTGGTCGGCAGGTTTTCTTCGTTGTAAGCGTATTTCGTGGTGTGTTTGTTGCCGTCCGTTTCGGTTTCTATGTTCCCGTTCCCGTCGTAGGCGTATTCGGTGGTGTGTTTGAGCGGATCGGTGATCTTGGTCGGAAGGCCTCGTTCATCGCGTTCGATTTCGGTCGCGAATCCCCGCGCGCTGGTTTCCGAGATCACCTGGGAGTCTTTGTTGTATTCCCATTTGCGTTCGTTTTTTTCCGGGTCGGTTTCGCTGGTCTTGTTACCGGCTTCGTTATACCCGTATTTCGTGACGTCCCCGAGCGGGTTGGTTGCTTCCGTGACCTGTCCTTTTTCATAGACGTATTTCGTTTCCTGGGTTTCTGTGCCGATCGGGCGTTTGATCGCTTCCGGTTCGCCGGCGCTGTTGAGTTTGTAGGTCGTAGTCTCGCCTTCGGGAGTGGTTTCCGTTTCGAGATCGTGTTTTTTGTCGTATTTCCATTCGCGTTTGTCTTTACTGGGGTCCGTTTCGCTCGTCTTATTGCCTTCCGAGTCATACCCATATTCCCAAACATGACCATTGGGATCGGTCATCTTGACGAGATTGTAGGTTTTGCTGTTGTATTCATATTTCGTCGTCGTTTCGACGCCCGTGCCTTTAGCACGCGTGACTTCCGTCGCCTCCCCCGCTTCGTTGAACTTCTCGAGCGTCGTAGACCCGTTAGGTTCTTTCAGCGTCGTTTCGGTACCCGGCGTCGACCCATACGTCCATTTACGTTCATGGCCAGCCTGCACCTCCTTGACCACCCGATGCGACCCATCGTATTCCAAGGTAGTCGAGTCTTTACGCCCGTCGGTCACCTTCTTGAGCAAGTGTGTTTTCGGTTCGTATTCGAATTCCCAGCGCACTTTGCCTTCGATCGTCACGCTCGCAAGGTTTTCTTCCGAGTAGGTGTAGCTGACCACGCGTTTCATCGGATCCGTGACTTTTTCCACCTGGCCCGTTTTGTTATACGCGAACGTCAACGTGCGTTTCGCGCCATCCGTCACTGTTTCCAGCTGATGGCTTTTGTTATACGCCAACGTCACCGAGTTACCATTACGTTCCGTTTCCTTGATCAGATACCCTTCGCTGTTGAATTCAAGCGTCGCCTGATTAGGCAGCGTATAGACATAATCCGTGCCGACTTTTTCGAGCGTCGCTTCACTCCACGCCCCGGGCTTATATTTCCCACTCACCGTATAGAACACCATGTCGCTGCCGTTTTCCTGATCAACAGTCGCCGTTTCGTCTTCAGCGTTGAGTTCCAGCCGCGCGTCATAGGGGCCCCTCCACCCAAAACCCCACGGTCCCGCTTCCGTCGCTTCCGCGGCACCAGCAGAGTTATACGTCCGAACCACATGCAACCCCGGCCCACGCCCCCCGATGGAGATGTCCGTCTGTTGCTCGCTCTCGTTACCTGTCGCACAATCCACCGGTTTACCGCACATTTCTTTCGTGACTTTCGGCGCCCCCGGGTTAGGTTCCGACCCTTCCTGTTCTTTCGGCGTCGGCGCCGGCGGTTCTTTACTCAAGCCACAGGCCACGGCAGACACCGCCGCCACACCCAACGCCACCATCAAAACCAACAACCCCACCAATATCGATCGACCCCACGACATCACAAACCCCCCAACCCTTCCTGACACGCTACGGATAGCTAACACGCCGCACCACCACCACTCGGACTCGCCAAGCTGGGCGCCCTGTACACTGCCGCCACGCGCGCACCAAGGCCGGACGTCGCGCTCACCGACACACGTGCCCGCGGCTGTGCGACTCCTTGCGCGAGCAGACGTTGGATCGCGACATTGAAGGTCGACGGATCGATCGTGGAGAACCGCAAAAGCTTGCTCGGGCCACGATCCACCGCGACCAGCGCTTGGCGCTCTGAGATCGCACTGGCGCCCGATCCGGTGTGTGCTGCTGCTCCTGCGGTTGCGACGGGTCGTCGTCGTGGTGGTCAGACATGCTTCCCCCAGCTTGCAGATGCCGTGCTGTGCTGCTCGCCGCGCGGTTGCTCGCCGCGGCTGGCAATGAGCGACGCTACTCCGCTCGCGCACGTTCACGGCCGCAAGCAATGCCTATCGGCAGACGAACTGGGGTTTCACCTGTAATGAAGCGGGATCAACCGCCTGTCAGCACGTGAAATTGGGCGCAGAGGTGTTTCCTACTACTTGAACTCAAGGTTTGTGTGCTCTGCCAGCTGAGCTATTACCGGCGCGCCCGCGCGCCCGCGCGGAATGGGGACGCCGAGCTCGACTGTAACGGCGTGGAGGGGAGCGGGTATCGGAATGTATGCAGGCAAGCCACACCGAGCGGACCGAAGCGGCCGGGGATCGGCAGGTCTTCGATCGGCCGGTCGAGCGTGCGGCATGGCCTGAGGCAGCTCCCGGGCAGCGCGCCTCGGACTCAGCTGAGCGCTCGGCTGAGAGCGCCCAAGGACCCTCTGGCACGACCGCTCTGAACGGGTTCAGGGAGCACACGCTGAGCAAGGGCGTGAACCCGCTGCTGTACTGGACGCTCCGGGCGATGCTGGTGCCATTTTTCCTGATCTATCTGCGCATGAGCAGGATCGGGCGCGAGCACCTGCCCGCCAGCGGACCGCTGCTGCTGGCGGCGAACCACCGCAGCTTTCTGGACCCGTTCGTGATCGGCACGCTGGTGCGCAGGCCCGTGTACTACATGGCCAAGCGCGAGCTGTTCGAACGGCGCTGGCAGGCGTGGGTGCTGAACGCGCTCGGGGCGTTTCCGGTCGATCGCGGCGCGGGCGATCGCGACGCGATGGCGACCGCGAAGGCGATCCTGCAGCGGGGCGATTGCGTGGTGATCTTTCCCGAGGGCACGCGCACGCGAGAAGGGCCGCTGGGACGGCCGCACCGCGGCGTGGGCCGCCTGGCGCTGGAAACCGGCGTGCAGGTAGCGCCGGTCGCGGTGATCGGCACCGAAGAAGTGCGTCGCGGCTGGCGAATTCGCCCGCGCAAGGTGCGCCTGCGGGTCGGCAGACCGCTGCGGTTTCCGACCGTCGAGGAGCCCTCACGAAAGCTGGCGGGCGGGATGACGCGGCGGATCTGGGCGTGTGTGAGCCTGCAGTGGGAGTGGCTCGGCGGCGAGAGCGGCCGCGCGGAGATCGACCACCAGGCGCAGCCGAGCGTGCAGCCGAGCGCGCGGGGGACGGCGCGGGCCGCCTGAGCCGACCGCAGAGCGCGGGAGGATAGTGTGCGATGAGTGAGCGACGAGCCGATCCACAAGCCGAAGGCGCAGCTCGACGCGGAGTTCTCCGACCTGTACCGAGCGCACCTGCGCGACGTGTACAGCTACGCGTACTACCGGGTCGGCAATCATCACGACGCCGAGGACCTGACCGAGCAGACGTTCCTGCAGGCATACCGGCACTTCGAGCGGGCGCAGCGCGAATCGAACGGCCGGCCGCTGCGACCGTGGCTGATCAAGATCGCGCACAACCTGGCGGCGAACCTGTATCGCGACCGCTCGCGCAAGCCGGCCTCGCCGATCGACGACACGACGACGCTGGCGGCGCCGTATACGACCGAGCAGCTGGTCGAAGGACGCGAGCAGGCCAAGCAGGTGCTCGCCGGAGTCAGCCGGCTGGGAGAGGACCGGCGCGAGGCGTTGATCATGCGGTTCGCGCTGGGCATGGACAACCGCGAGATCGCGCGCGCCCTCGGCCGCTCGGACGGGGCGACGAAGGTGCTGATCCATCGCGCGATCAAGCAGCTGCAGGGGCTTGTCGGCGACGCGGGGGACGCGGGCGACGCGGGGAACGCGGGCGAGGGGGGTGTCGAGCATGAGTGAGGCGGCGCCGAATTTCGAGCGCCTGCTGCGCGAGGCGCTCTCCCCGGTCGAGCCGCCGGAGGACCTGGCGCTGCGGCTGGAGAGCACGCTGCAGAGCATCACCGAGCTGGCCGCGGACGAGCTGGAGGCATGGGAGCTCTCGGCGATGCGCGACCCGCGCAACTGGGCACGGCCGGCGGCGGCGCTGGTGGCGGGCGGCGCGGCGGGCACCGCGCTGGTGCTGCTGCGAGCGCGACGGCGCACGCACGGAGACGCAGCCCACGGTGGTTTCGCCGGCGGCGCACGAGAGAGCGCGGAGCGCGCGCTCAAGGACGTCAGCCGCGAGACACGCAGGCTCTTCGGCGGCCGCTGAACGCGCGCGACCGCGGGGTCGAAGGTCGCAGGTCGCGAGCGCCGGCTGGGGGCGCGCGGCATCGCGAAGCGAAATCTGTGCTCGTCCCGAACCCACGCTCGTCTCGCTGAAGCGGCTCGCAGCCGGCAGCAGTCGAGCTCCCAGCAGCAGGTAGGTCGATATCCCGCAGCAGCAGGTCGATCTATATCAGGAGAGTTCAGACAGGCAGGATCGTGTCCGAGGCGAGTGGTGCAATAGGTCGGCGGGTGCATGATCCAGTGCGAGAGCCCGCCGCGTATCAATGTCCGATATGGCCATATACAAGCGTTCTGCGGAGTCAGCCTCGGCGGCCCTGCGCCGGCTCGCCGACGAGGATCTGATGCAGCTCGTGGCCGAGAACGACGCGAGTGCGTTCGCGGTGCTGTATGAACGGCATACGAACGTCGCGTTCTCGCTGGCGTTTCGCATGTGCGGCAAGCGCGCGATCGCCGAAGAGGTCGTGCAAGAAGCGTTTCTGTCGCTGTGGCGCAGCGGCTCGCGCTATGACCGCACACGCGGAAGCGTGCGCACATGGGTGCTCGGGATCGTGCACAACCGCGCGATCGACGCGCTGCGCCGCGGCATTGTCCATGACCGGGGCAGGGTCAGCGACGAGGGCATCGAGGAACGGCTGGAGGCGCCTGAGCGCACCGATCAGGAGGTCGGTCGCCGCGACGAGGCACGCGAGATCAGAGCCGCGCTGGAAGGTTTGCCTGTCGAGCAGAGTCATGTCATAGAGCTTGCCTATTACGGTGGGTTCACCCACTCAGAGATTGCCACGATGCTCGACACGCCGATCGGCACGATCAAGGGACGCATGCGACTGGGCCTGCAGAAGCTGCGCGCCCAGCTCGGCCAGGCGGGGGTGGCGCGATGACGCCGGTCGATTCCCACGAGTGCGAGCGGCGCGCGCTGGAGGCCGCCCCGTACGTGCTCGGCGCGCTCTCAGAGCACGAGCTCGAGTCCTACCGCGAGCATCTCTCGAGCTGTGTGGAATGCTCCGCCGAGGTCGCCGCGCTGCAGCCGGTCGCCGATTCGCTGGCGCTGGGGGTGGCGCGCGTGGATGCTCCGGTGAGCCTGCAGGCGCGGGTGATGGCGGTCGTCAACGGCGAGGCCGAACTGCTGCGCGCCGCGGGCCACGAGGCCGACCGTCCCGCGCGCGCGCGGCCGCGTTGGCGCGCGCGCCTGGCGCCGGCGCTGGCGGCGAGCACCGCGCTTGCGGCCGGGCTGCTGATCGGGGCGCTGGCGATCAACACCGGCTCCACCACGCGCACTCGCACCCAGACGATCGAGGCCGTCGTCGCGGCGCCCGGCTACCACGCAACCGCCGCCCTGCGCAAAGCGGGCTCTCATGTCGAGCTGGTGGTCACGGGCATGCCGGCGCCGCCGCCGGGACGGATCTACGAGGTCTGGCTGGAGCACGGCACGCAGGCGCCGGCGCCGACCGATGTGCTGTTCTCGGTCACGAGCTCGGGCGCGGGCTCGGTCGGGGTGCCGAGCGACCTGAGCGGAGTCAGCAAGGTCCTGGTCACCGACGAGCCGCTCGGCGGCAGCCTCAAACCGACGCGCACGCCGGTGATCGTCGCCTCGGTGTAGCTCGCCCTGTGCCGGCGGAGCCGACACCGGCCATAGGTAGGCTCTGCCCGGACATGGCCACCTGCTACCGCCACCCATCGCGCGAGACCGGCGTGTCGTGCTCGAACTGTGGCCGGCCGATCTGCCCGGACTGCATGACCTCCACGCCGGTCGGAATGCGCTGTCCGGAGTGCTCGCGCCAGCGCACGAAGGTGGTGCGCATGCGCGACATGGCGAGCGTTCCGCGGGTGACATACGCGCTGATCGCGATCAACGTGATCGCGTTCCTGACCGAGGGCAACCTGACTCTGAACGGCGGGGGCTCGGGGAATGGCGTCTACCTGAAAGGCGCGTTGCTGGGGAGCAGCGAATCTCCGCTGCTGGCCGGTCAGGGTGTCGCGCACGGCCAGTGGTGGCGCCTGGTGAGCAGCGGGTTCCTGCACGAGAACATCCTGCACATCGGCTTCAACATGTGGGTCCTGTACTACCTCGGCATGATGCTGGAGCCGGCGCTCGGACACGTCAAGTTCGCCGTGATCTACGCCGTGTCGCTGCTGACCGGCTCGTTGGGAGCGCTGCTCGTCTCACCTCACGTGCTCACGGTCGGCGCGTCCGGGGCGGTGTTCGGAGTGATGGGGGCGGCGGCTGTGGAGATGCGCGCGCGCCAGATCCCGATCATGCAGAGCGGGGTGGGCATGCTGATCGTGCTCAACCTGATCATCAGCTTCACGCTGCCCGGCATCTCCTGGGGCGGGCATATCGGAGGGCTGATCGGGGGCGCGCTGGCCGCGCTGGTGATCCAGCTCGGCGATCGCTATCGCTCACAGGCGCTCGCGCTGGCGGGGTGCGCCGCGATCGCGGTGGCGGCGGTCGCGGGCTCGCTGGCGAGCGCGCAGTCGAGCGAGGTCGAAACGATCTCGCCCAGCCAGCTCACGACGATCAATCCCGAACCGTGAGCCGCTTGCACACCCTCCGCTGGCCGATGGTCGATCCGTCCGTTCCCGTCCGCCGACGATATCGACCACCGCGCGCGGTAACCTCGTTGCGCGGATGACACTGCTCAGCGACGCTGAGATAGAACAACACCTCGCCACCGTCGTCGGCGAGTGGCGCCGGCACGAGCACGATTCGATCGTGCGCGAGTCGCAGTTCGCCGACTTCGCCGCCGCGATCGCGTTTGTGAACCTCGTGGCCGATCTCGCCGAGCAGGCCAACCATCATCCCGACATACTCGTGCACGGCTGGAACCGGGTGCGCCTGACATTGTCGACCCACTCACAGGGCGGCCTCACCGAGGCCGACTTCGAGCTCGCCGCTCGCATCGACCGACTGGCGTGAACGGCCTGAAGCTCATCCTCGCGGCCGCGCTGATCGCGGTGAACGCGTTTTTCGTGATCGCCGAGTACGCGCTCGTGCGCTCGCGTCGGGCACGCCTGGAACTCATGCGCGAGGAAGGCGCGCGCGGAGCGACGCTGGCGCTGGAGCAGCTCGGAAACATCAACGAATACATCTCCGCCGTCCAGATCGGGGTCACGATGACCTCGATCGGCATCGGCGCGCTCGGCGAGCCCGCGCTCGCCAGCCTGTTGAAAGGCGCCCTCGGCGACACGCTCAGCCACGGCGTCGCGGTCGCGCTGTCGGCGGTCGTCGCGTTCCTGCTGATCGCCTCCGCGCAGCTGATCGCCGGCGAGATGGTCCCCAAGTTCTATGCGATCGATCGCGCCGAGTCGGTCGCCCGCCGCGTCGCCCGCCCGCTGCAGGCGTTCAGTCTCCTGTTTCACCCGTTCGTCGTGGGCCTCACGGCGGTCGCCGATCGGATCCTGAGATTGCTGGGTGTCGACATGAGCCTCGAGCGGCGCGGTGGATCGCCGGACGAGCTCAAGCGCCTGATCGCCGAGTCCCACGCGGGCGGGCACATCGACCTGGGCGAGGCGGGCATGCTCACCGGTGTGTTTCACCTGCACGAGCAGGAGGCCCGTCAGGTGATGACCCCGATCCCCGCGGTCGTCACGATCGATATCTCCCAGGACGTGGAGCAGGCGCTGCAGCTGTGCGTCTCCAGCGGGCACACCCGCCTGGTCGTGACCGAGGAGGAAGACCGCGATCGCGTGCGCGGGATAGTTCATGCCAGCACGCTCATCGGCCAGCTCATGCAGGACGGGCCGCATGCCCCGGTGGAGCCGCTCGTGCACGACGCGCCGATCGTCCCCGAGACCAAGCCGCTGGACGACCTGCTGGCCGATCTGCAGCGCCAGCGCACCTCGATGGCGGTGGTGGTGGACGAGTACGGCCGCGTCGTGGGGATCGTGACGGTCGAGGACATCATCGAGGAGGTGGTCGGGGAGATCGCCGATGAGACCGATCCGGCAGCGGGGGAGATTCGCAAGCTCGCCAACGGCGACTGGTTCGTGCGCGGGCACGTGGCCGTCACGGACCTGTCCGACTATGGCCTGCACCTGCCGGTCGACAGCGACGCCTACAACTCCGTCGGCGGCTTCGTGTTCGCAGAGCTCGGGCGGCTGCCCAGGCGTGGAGACACGGTCGCCGCGAACGGCTACTCGATCCGGGTGGAGTCCGTACGCGACAATCGCATCGAGGCGGTCCGCATCCGCGAGCGCCGTCCGGTGCAGCCGAGCGAGGGTCGCGAGCGGCCCGAGGGCTGAGCCACAGGGAAAGCTGGGCCGTGGCCCGGCCCTGGCGAGGCGGTGGGGACGGAGAGGGAGCTTGCTGAGAAGCAGCTGAAGGAGCCAGACGGTTGAGATGCGGTTGACCCGTTAAACACGTCCGGCCCGCGGGGGGAGCGGGCCGGAGCGTGTGCACTGGGAGGAGGCGGGTGTGCATTGCGACTGACTGAGTGTCCGTCGCAGGGACAAGTATCTACATCTGGATGAACGTCAGCTAAAAGTCAGATCAGAGTAGATAAATCCTCACGTGCTGAGGCCGATGCTGTGCAGGGCGGCGCATGCGCCGCCTGCGGGGCCGCACATGTGCGGCCCCGTGACGGGCCGCATGCGGCCCGTCATTCCGGTGGGCGCATGCGCCCACCGGCTGGGTCGCGCATGCGCGACCCAGGGCAGTGCCGCATGCGGCACTGCCTCCCCGATTTCAGTAGGCGTGGAATCCGCGCCCGGTCTTGCGCCCGAGCGCGTCTTCGGAGATCAGCTGGGAGATGCGATCCGGCACGCTCTCGCCGATCGTCTCACCGATCGCCGCGGAGACGTCCAGGCCGACGAGGTCGAGCAGCGCCAGCGGCCCCATCGGATGACCCGCGCCGAGTCGCATGCACGTGTCGATGCCGGCCGGGTCGATGTCCGTCTGTTCGAGCAGGCGAACGGCGCTGAACAGATACGGGAACAGCAGCCTGTTGACGACGAATCCGGGTACGTCGGGGACCTCGACCGGGGTCTTCTCGAACGCGTCGCACAGCGCCAGCGTGCGCGTGCGTGTGTCGGCGGTGGCCGCGGCCGGAAAGATCAGCTCGACGAGCTGCATGCGCGTCACCGGGTTGAACACGTGCAGCCCGACGAACCGCTGCGCGCGCCCGCTCTCCGCGGCCAGGCGCTCGATCGACAGCGAGGAGGTCGTGCTCGCGAGGATCGCCTCCGTCCCCAGCGCACCATCCAGCTCAGCCAGCAGTCCCGCCTTGACGTCATGGTCCTCGACGATCGCCTCGACCACATAGCTCGCGTCTGTCAGCGCATCACGGTCGGTCACGATCTGCACGTGCTGAGGATCGACCTCGGCGTGCAGGCGGGCCAGCGTCTGCTCAACCGTCTTCCTGGCCCGGTCCGCGGAGTCCTCCGAGCGCGCGAGCAGCAGCACGGGCCCGTGATGGGCGGCGGTCGCCGCCAGCCCGCAGGCGATCGCGCCGCTGCCGACTATCGCGAGGCGCTCGTTCATGTTCGTGGTCTCCTCGTCGTTGACTGACTGGTCAATCTAGTTCTCGCCGCGGCGCGGTAGAGTAGGGGTACGGAGCCGGGCATACTCGCACAAGTCCGCTTCGGCACTCCACCAACGCCGCGCTATAGACCCGTAGGAGGACTGTTCAGCCATGAGAGCACCAGAGGGCCGTGAGGTCGTGATCGTCGAGGCGGTTCGCACGCCGATCGGCCGCGGACACAAGGAGAAGGGCTACTACCGAGACACCCATCCCAACGCGCTGCTCGGCACCTGCTATTCCGAGGTCATCGCGCGCGCGGGCATCGACGCCGGCGAGGTCGAGGATGTGATCGCGGGCTGCGTGCAGCAGTTCGGCGAGCAAGGATTTAACATCGCGCGCAACGCCTGGCTGCAGGAGGGCCTGCCGATCGAGACGCCCGGCACGACCGTCGATCGCCAGTGCGGTTCGGCCCAGCAGGCCGTCAACTTCTCCGCGGCGCTGATCGCCGCGGGCGTGCACGACGCGATGATCGGCTCGGGCGTCGAGCACATGGGGCACCTGCCGTTCGCGGCCGGGATGAAGACCCAGGAGGACTTCGGGTTCGCGTTCACGCCGGAGCTGATGGCCAAGCACAACATCGTCGGGCAGGGACTCGGCGCGGAGATGATCGCCGACCAGTGGGAGATCTCCCGCTCGGAGCTGGATGAGCTGGCGGTGCGCTCGCACCGGCTGGCCCACCAGGCGACCGAGGAGGGCCGGTTCGAGCGCGAGATCGTGCCGATCGCGGTCAACGGCGAGGAGCTCGTCACCGACCAGGGGATCCGTCCGGGCACCGACCTGGAGACACTGTCCCAGCTGAAGCCCGCGTTCAAGCCCGACGGCAAGATCACCGCCGGCAACGCCTCGCAGATCTCCGACGGCGCGGCCGCCGTGCTGCTGATGTCCGCGGAGAAGGCGTCTGAGCTGGGTTTGACTCCACGCGCACGGATCGTCGATCAGACGACCGTCGGCTGCGACCCGGTGAAAATGCTCGAGGGCCCGATCCCGGCGACGCGCAAGATCCTCGATCGCAACGGGATGTCGATCGATGACATCGACCTGATCGAGATCAACGAGGCGTTCGCGCCCGTGGTCGCGGCCTGGCGGCGTGAGCACAACCCGGACATGGACCGTGTCAATGTCAACGGCGGCGCGATGGCGCTCGGCCACCCGCTCGGCTCGACCGGCGCGCGGCTGATCACGACGCTGCTGCACGAGCTCGAGCGCTCTGACGGAGAGATCGGGTTCGTGACGATGTGCTGCGGCGGCGGCCTCGGGACCGGCACCCTGATCCAGCGCGTCTGATCGGGGGGCATCGCGGGGTAGTAACGATGTATTGCGATAGTGCCTACAGGAAGTCAGAGAGAAAACAGGGATAAAGATAAAGAGGCGTCTGGTAGGTATTACAAATAAAACTGGGTATAGCGATAGTTATACCGGTAAAAAACTGATAACAAAGATCTCTCTCTCTCTCTCTATCTATCTTTCCCAACCCCTCAGTACTACCCCTGAGGTCCCCCGCCGGTCCAGTTGACCGCGACCGGCGGGAGGGCCAGCAGCGCCTGCCACGTGGCGGTTTCCGTTTTGCCGGTCGGGGCGATCCCGTGCGCGGTCTGGAACTGCGCGAGGTTGGCGGCCGTGGTCGCGTCGAAGATGCCGGTCGTCGCCTGGCCGGGGATCGCGCTGGCCAGGTGCTCCTGCATCCACAGCACCGGGTCGCCGCGGTTGCCTTCTGTCAGTTCGGTATAGGCGGGGTTCGGTGTGACGGTGCTCAGCGGCGCCAGCGGTTCGGCCAGAGCGGTCCACTCGCTCGCAGGGGTTTCCTGCCAGTCCCACCAGGAGATGCCGGTTGCGCCATAGTCGACGGCCTCCTCGCGGAAACGGACGAGTTCGGCGGCGGAAGGGTGGCTGTAGGTCTGGCCGAGCGGGACGATCGGGCGGCCATAGACGCGGTTGGCGATGTAGGTGTTCGCGTAGGCGGTGTCGACCGAGTTGCCGATGTCCCGCCAGTACATCTGCGGTGCGTTGAACTGGGCCCCGTTCGGTCCGAGGAAGACGGAGTAGGGGAAGGAGGTGTGGTCGTAGACGTATGGAAACGAGGCCAAACCGAGGGGGTAGTTGGGCCCGATCGCGGCGCGCAGGTCGGCGATGTAGGTCTGGGCTGCGCCATAGCGCCCTTCGTATTCGCCCTCGGCGTCGATCACCAGGCAGTCCGCGCCGTCCGCGACGGCTTTGGCGCCGAGGCTCGCCTCGCCCGCGGGGTTGGTGCCGTAGACGAACTGCCACGCGCACACGTGCAGCCCGTTCGCGTGCAGCGCCGCCACCAGTTCGGGGCTGAACTGGCTCCAGTAGTTGGTCGATCCGTCCGAGCTCTTGACGAACACGGTGCTTACGCCGGCCGCGTGCGCCTGGGCGACGATCGAGGCGAGCGAGCCGCCGTCGGACTGGTTCAGGTACCAGATCCACATGCCCTGGCCGTTGAACGCGGTGCCGGCGGGCGCCGCCGCGACCGGGGGGGCGGGGGATGGGGGGTCTTTGGGCGCGGGCGGGTGCAGCGCGTAGCGAACGACGCTGATCGGACCGTAGGAGCTCGAGTGGCGACCGTGGGTGAGCAGCACCATGATGTTGCCCGAGTGCGCGCTCTTCGGCACGGTCACCTCCAGGCCCACGGATCCCTTGCGCAGGTGCGCGGCCGGGGAGACGCTCGAGATGCGCGCCCGCGGCCTGCTCGGAAAAGCGACGGTCATGCCCGTCGCGAGCCCCCGGCCCGCGATCAGCAGGATCCCGTGGAGCGATACCTGGTGGGGGTTGGTGCCGCAGTGGCTCACCGGTATGCAGTGCACGCTCGTGATCCGCACCGTCGTGACGTGTGAGCTGGAAGTCGGCTTGCTCGCGGCTGGTTTGTTCGCGGGCGTGCCGCCGCCCCCGGGGGCGCTCGCACCGCCCGGGTTGGTCGTCGCGGCCAGCGCCGCATTGTTGCCCGGGACACCTGGTGTGAGCGCGCCCGCGCCCAGCATCAGGATGCCCAGGACGAGAACGCCCAGGGCAAGCACGCGCAGCGGCAAAGCGGCTGCAACGATGGATCTCGATCGCTTGGGGGCGCCTGCGTAATTCACGGCTGCTCCAATCGCGCCTGGTTAAGCGGCACCGACCTTAGCCGGTATGCCTGCGCAAACCGCCCGACGGGACGGAAGTTGCGTCCGGGCCGTCATTTGCCGGGAACGGTAACAAGCTTGCAACTGCGCGTGATGCCGCGCGTGCGCCCGTGCGTGCGCTCCGTGCGTCGGATCGCGCTCGAGCCGAGCTTCAGCCCCAGCGAAAGCCCAGCTCCGACGGCGCGGGATCCAGCGGGCTCGAGGGCAGCCCGGGGTCCGGCTCGGGCAGGTTGTAGCCGGCGGGAGCGACGTCGTTGGGGGCATCAGGATGGAACAGCGAGGCGAGGTACTGGATCTGCCCGCGGCCGACGCTCAGCTCCGACTGCCCGCCGCCGTAGCAGCCGATGTCGTGCGCAGCGCAGTAGTCGTAGACGTCGAGCAGCGATTGCAGGCCGCCGAGTCGCGAGGGCTTGACGTTGATCGTGCGCGGCGGCCACGGCAGCGCTTCGATGTCCGCGATGCAATGCAGCGGCGCGTCCCATGTGATCCGCTCGTGGTGAGGGAGCAAAATCGGCTCGGTCTCGGGCGTCAGCTTGGGATCCTCGATCCAGGCGTCGGGAAACGCCTCTACGACGCGGCGATACAGCTCTGGGTCGGCCGGATTGTCGACGATCGTGCCCTCGTACTGCCCCTTGAGATCCACCGAGTCGACCGCGCCCAGTGCGACGAGTCCCGCGATCAGCTGATCGTCCCAGGACGGCGTCGGGTCGAGCTTGAACCGCAGCCCAGGCGCGATCTCCAGACGCCGCGTGAGCGGTCGCAGCGAGGGCGGCTCGCCCAGGCGCAGTGACGCGACGAAGCGCAGCGGCTTGCACGCGCGTCCCAACGCGGCGTGCAGCGTCGTGCCGGCCTGGCGCAGCGCGAGGTCGAGCGCGGCCGAATCGAACGCCCAGTTGCGATACAGCCGAAACTCCGGGCGCTCGGTCGGCTGGGGGAACAGGTCCAGCGAGCGCAGGTGCTCGGCGAATGTCCTCAGCGTCCAGTCGCCGGCCAGCGGCGCGCTTGCCCCGGCGCGCTGCAGCGCCTCCTGGTCCTCGACGGCGTAGGTCACGTCCTCGCCCACGCCCCCCTGGCCTGAGCCGCGCAGGTGGATGACGGTCGTCTTGCGCACGAACTCGGGGGACAGGGCGACCTCGTGGCCTTCGAGCTCATACCCCTCGATGGTGACTGGCAGCTCGGCGAGCAGATCCCAGGTGCTCATGTCAAACGATTCCTCCGCTGTTGAGCCAGCCTCCATGGGTGCGCAGGGCAAGCTGGTCCAGGACGCAGAGAGCGTGGTGTGCTATGCACACGAGCGATCGAGGACGCCGATCCAGCGCCGCCATGCGCGCTCATGTCGATGTCTCGCGTTGTTCCAGCCTGGCGATCAGCTCGTCCAGGCGCAGCTCCTCCAGGGCGCCCGACACGGACTCCAGCTCGCGCGCGCACAGCTCGATCAGCGCCTTGCCCTCGCCGACCAGCTCGAGCGTCTCGTTGAGGCTGGCCTCGCCGGAGTCCAGGCGCCTGATGATCTCCTCCACGCGCGCGGCCGCTGTCTCGTAGGTCTGGGGTTGCGGCTCGTTCCCCGACCCGGCCTGGGGATCGGTTGTGGCCTGGGACTCCGCTGCGGGTTGGGACTCCGTTGCGGGCTGGGGCTCGCTCATCGCTCGGCGATCCTCGCAGGAGTCGTATCGTCGGCAAAACGCAGCCTCACGTCGCGTACGGCCCTGGCGGCGGCCGCGGTGGCGATCGGCTCGCCGCTTGGAGACTCGACGAGCGTGTATCCGCGTTCGAGCGTGCGCTGAGGATCGTGCCCGTCAAGGGCCAGCATCAGGCGCGCAAGCTCCTGGGGGCGGCGTAGCGTGCGGCAGTCACGCACGGTCGAGGACGACTTGCGCTCCAGCACGATCGCGCGCCGTCTGGTCAGCTCGCGCTCGCCCTGCACGCGCCGGCGTGAGCCCGCCCGGACCTCGCGCAGGCGCTGGTGCAGCCGTGCGCGCTGGCGCTCCACGTGGGCCGATGGCGCGCGCGAGAGCGTCGTCAGCATGCGCGCGCGCACGAGCACCGCGCGGCGTCCGTGCTCGCGCATGCGCATGGCCGTTCCCACCAGCTCGGTGTGTGCGCGCGCGCAGTCCAGACCGACGGCGGCCTCGGCGGCGTGGGTGGGAGTCGAGGCGCTGAGCGCCGCGACATCGTCGAGCAGCGTGCGGTCGGTGTGGTGCCCGACCGAGGCGATCACGGGCACGGCCAGCAGCGCGACGGTGCGGCACAGCGACTCCTCGCAAAAGCACAGCAGGTCCGCCAGCGAGCCCCCGCCACGAGCGACGATCACGACATCCACGTCGCCCACCGCGGCGAGATCTGTCAGCGCACGTGCGATCAGCGGAGCGGCGTGACGGTCCTGCACGGGGGCGAACCCCCACACGATTCGGCCTGCCCAGCCGCGACGGGTCAGGCCCGCCAGGATGTCCTCGCGCGCCTTGCCGGTCTCGGCCGTCACGACGCCGATCGTTCGCGGCAGCAGCGGCCGGGGCAGCAGCTTCTGCGGCGCGAGCAGGCCCTCGGCGTCGAGCTGTTTGCGCAGGCGCTCGATGCGGGCCAGCAGATCGCCCTCGCCCGCGACGCGCAGGTCTGAGACCGAGAACGAGAACCCCGGGGAGGAGGTGGCGCTGCCCGGGTAGAAGTCGCAGCCGCCGGCCACGACCACCTGCATGCCGTCCGTCGGACCCCCGTCCGCTCCGGCGCCGATGTGGGCGAGGATCCTCTCCCAGTCGCTGAGCCACACCGCGCAGGGAATCGCGCCGGCGCCGTCGCGCAGCTCGAAGTACACGCGCGCACGGGACGGCCGCAGGTTGACCAGCTCACCGACGAGCTGCACGCGCGCGAACGCGCGCAGCCTGGTGCGCAGCGCGGAGGCGTACTCACCCACGCCGTAGGGTCCGGGCAGGCTGCTCCCGGGGATGCCCGCGCCGGGTGGCTCGGGCGCCGGAGTGGGCGCTGGTGTCGGGAGAGTGGACACAGAGCCAGCATAGGGGCCGCTGCCGATGGGACTTTGGGATGGGACTCTGCGGAGTGGCGGTGGCGTGGCGCTAGGATCGACGCCCATGCCGCGGTTCATCGATCACCGGCTCGACGCCTAGCGCCGTGGCGAGCAGCGGCAAGCGTCATCGTCACGGTCGCGGTCGTGGACGGTCCCGCAAGCGCCGCCCCGCGCCGGGCGCCGCGGTCCTCGACGCTTCGCCTCAGATTCCCGCGCAGAAACGGACCCCGCGCTCTGCTGCGCGCGAGCCGCGTCCGTTCAGAGATCCGCTGTCGGTGGGCGAGCGCCCGCCGGCGCTGTGGCATCCATGGCCGCTGTCGGAGATGCTGATCCTGATCGGCGCCATCGGCACAGTCGTGGGGTTGGCGCGGCTCGGCCACGGCGGTATCTCCAGCGGCGGGCCCGTCCTATTCGCTGGGCTGGGCGCCGTGGTGCTGGGCACGGTCGAGATCACCTGGCGCGAGCACAACGCCGGTTACCGCTCGCACACGCTGATCCTGGCGCTGCTGCCCGTCGTGGTGCTGCATTCGGCGATCGCGCTCGGCCTGGCCGCGTTCACGACCGTGCCGCGCCTGGTGAACGTGGGGCTGCTGGCGGTCGATGCGGCGGTGTTCGCGGTGTTGTTCAAACTGCTGCGCGCCCGGTTTCTGGACGCCCGCGCCCGCGTGGTCAGCCGGCGTTGAGGCGTGGTGGAGGCACCCGCGGCCCGGGCGCTCAGCCGGCGTCGAGGGACTGGGCGCCGTCGGCGTGGATCAGGGCTCTACGCGCTGAACGCGGGATCGGCGTTGAGCGAAGGCAGCGGGCGCTCGCCCGTGTCCGCCGCCTCGCCGCGGGTCTCGCCTTCTGAGCCCAGGCGCTGCAGGCGGGCGATCTCGCGCTCGCCTTCCAGACGAGCCGGGTGCTCGGGGGGCAGCTCTGCGATCAGGTGCGCGATGCGGTTGCGCAGCTGTAGCGCGAAATGAGGGGTGGACGCGCCCATCAGCCGCCGCACGTCCTCGACGCTCACCTCGTTGGTTTGCTCCTTGCGCAGCAGGATTGGGTCCTCGGCCTGACTCATGCCGGCACGAGCTGATTGCCGCCGGAGGACGTGGGGTGGGCGTGGGACGGTGGGGTCATTCGACGGGCAGGCTGGAGGATTCTCCGGAGGGGGTGGACTGCGGCACGATCTGCAGCATCGCGTCGAGTTCGGCTTGGGTGGTAGCCGAGATCGCGCTTTCGTCGCCGATCAGCCAGCCGTGATTGTAGACGCCCTTGACCGGCTGTGACTGGGGCGCGGCGGGCTGGATGTCGCTCAGGTAGTGGCTCAGCGGCGATGGCACGCCCGTTGCGTCTTCGAGCAGCAGCAGCGGCGCGTAGTCGCCGGTGGCGGACAGGATCGCCGCGGCTGGCGCATCGAACGGGCGCGTCGCATTGGCGAACGCGAGGCCGTGACCGGATTCGCGCACGCCCCAGCCGAACGAGCCGTCGGCGAAGCGCGATACGGCGATCGCGTTGCCGGCGGGGGTCGCGTCTTCGCCGGTGCCGGCTTCGGCGCGTCTGAGCGCTCCGAAGCTCTGCAGTTCGGTGAGCACGTGTTCGCCGATCGCGGTGGATCCGACCGTGTAGATCGTGGGTCTGCCCAGGCTCTCGAGCTCTGCGGCCGTGGCTGCGGGCACGCCGGTGGAGGTGACGAACAGGATCGGCGCGCCGCTCTGCGCGGCCAGACCCGCGGCGGGCATCTCAAGCGCCGGCGGGCCGTCGACGTTGACGACGATCACCTGGCGCGGAGTTTTGCCGCGCGCGATGGCGAGGAGCTTCGCGACGGACACCGCCAGCGAGTAGGGATCGTTGGCGGTCGTCCCGCGCGCGCGATAGCCGGGGGGCGCTACGGTCGAAGATCCGAGCAGGATCAGCTGCACGCCGCCGAGCGCGCTCGAACCGGTGGGGTGCATCGCGCGCAGCGCCTGTTCGCTTGCCTGCCCCAGCCCCGAGCCTTCGACGTACAGCAGCGGCGCGCCCAGGGGAGCGCTGGCCAGCGCCGAAGCCGCGAGCGCCGCCGGCCAATCGTGCGCGCCGGTGAGCACCACCGCCTGCGGGCGTGTGTTGGCCGTCAGACCAGGGTAGGCCGCGCGGGCCACCGCGGCTGCGTCGGCCACGGGATCGGCTCCGCCCAGGCGTGTGGTGTTGCGCGTGGCGGTGGCCGCCGTCCCCGCCGCGCCGGTATGTATGAGAATCGTTTCGACGCCCCCGCCGGCGCTCTGCTGTGCGGGCGTGGTCTTGCCGCAGCCCGTCAGCGCGATGGCGATCACCGTGACGGCGCCGAGCGCGACTGGGAGCCGTGCGCTTAGGGCATATCCCACTAGGCCCGCACGTCTGGATGCGCCCGATGGCCTTCGCGGAGCTTTGTCCTCGGGCTCGACATGGCACCACCATGCCTTCGCCCTTGCGTCCGCGCTCCACTCGACCCTAGAACGCCCCAGCCGCACGTCCCTATCGG
Source organism: uncultured Solirubrobacterales bacterium (assembly GCA_963749285.1). Lineage (GTDB taxonomy): Bacteria > Actinomycetota > Thermoleophilia > Solirubrobacterales > Solirubrobacteraceae > Palsa-744. The sequence goes on from CAVVMD010000003.1 coordinate 1,584,535, forward strand.
GATAGGCCCTTAGGCGGCGTGGGGATGTGGTGGCGCGCTCCGGCACCGCCGAGACACTAGCGAGCTTGCCGGAGGCCGCGGGGTGCCTTGTCGCTTGCAGGCGAGCGTTGCAGGGCTAGCGCTCCCACGCCCGTATACTCGCGCGCCGTGGCCGTCGACACGGACCCTGAGCCCGTCTACGAGCAGGACGACCAGCCTCCCGGCGTGCCGCCGCTCGCGCTCACGGGCGAGCGCACGTTGCCGGACGTTCCGGCCGAGAACTACTGGTTTCGCCGCCATCTCGCCGTGTATGAGTGGATCGCGGCGCGCGTGCGCGGGCTGCGCGTGATCGACATGGCCTGCGGCGAGGGCTACGGCGCGAACGTGCTCGCTGGCGTCGCCGCCGATGTCGTCGGTGTGGATGCCAACCCCGAGGCGCACGAGCACGCGCGGCTGCGCTACAGCCGCGCCAACCTACGGTTCGAGCGCGATCTCGTCGAGACGTTCTCCGCGCCGGGCGACGCGGTCGTGTTCCTGCAGACGATCGAGCACCTGCAGGACCCCGCGGGCGTGCTGGAACACTTCCGCTCGCTGGTGGGCGCCGGCGGGACCGTGTTCGTGTCCACGCCCAACGTGCTCACGCTCGCGCCCGCGGGCGCGCCGCGCTCGGACAATCCCTGGCATGTCCACGAGTACCGCGCCGGCGAGTTCGAGCGGCTGTGTGGCGGCGTGTTTGCGTCGGTCGAGATGTATGGGCTCTATCACGCGCGCAAGCTGCGCGTCCACGAGCTGGCGCTGCGCGCGGGCTGGGACTCCATCCATGCTCGGCTGCGCCTGACCAGGCTGTTCTACGACCGTTTCACCCCGGCGATCGCCGCGTCGGACTTTGCGCTGACCCGCGCCGTTGGCGGCGGTAGCCCCTCCGGCGGGGCCGACCTGGACCGGGCGCTGGACTTCGTCGCGGTCTGCCGCCCTTGAGAACGTGTTTTGAAAAGATCGGCACGTCCGGATGCGTCCCTGGACACGGCGCTGGATCGCCACGTGACGGCTCGCACGTGCCACCAGCATGCGCTTCGCCATCCCGCGTCGCCCAGCTTGGTCCATGAACGCCCCGACCGCACCGCCTATTTCAAAACACGTTCTGACACGCTCACACGATCGCGGCGGCGCGCTCGCGATCGTGCTGCATACGCACATGCCCTACGTCGAGGGCTTCGGCACGTGGCCGTTCGGCGAGGAGTGGCTGTGGGAGGCGCTGTGTGGCTGTTACCTGCCGCTGCTGGATCTGCTCGATGCGCGCGATCCGCCGGTGACGCTCTCGATCACTCCGGTCCTCGCCGACCAGCTGGGCGCGCCGGACCTCGCCGCGCGCTTGGATCGCTTCATCGACGACACCCGCCGCTTCACTCACGCCGAGGACGCTACGGGGCTGCGCGCGGGCGGTCATCCCGGGCTCGCTGCCGAGCTCGAACGGGCATGGCGATCGGACTACGAGCGCGCCCGTGAGCGTCTGGCGGCGCGCGGTGGCGATCTGCTGGGAGCGTTTTCACCACACGCGCGGTGGACTTCATCGGCGACTCATGCGGTGCTGCCGCTGCTCGCGACCGATGTCGGCGCGCGTCTGCAGGTGCAGGCCGGGATCGCTTCCCATCTCGCCCGCTTCGGGGACTGGCGCGGCGGCGGGTTCTGGCTGCCCGAGTGCGCTCACGTGCCCCGTCTCGAGTCGATCCTTGCGGCGGCCGGCGTGCGCAGCGCTTGTGTCGAGCTGACCTCTCGCTTTGGTCTTGGCGCGCGCGAGCATTTGCGGCCACTGCGCTCTGACTCCGGTGTGGTCCTGTGGCCGATCGACCGCGCCACGATCTCGCTTGTATGGAGCGATTTCGGCTACCCCGCCGATGGCATTTACCGCGACTATCACCGCCACACGATCCATCACCACAACCCCTGGCGCAACGACGGCTCCGCGTATGACCATGAGCTGGCGACTGCACGCGCGCGTGAACACGCCGCGGACTTTGTGACCCGCACCCGCGAGCGTCTTGATCGCGACGGCGCCGGTCTGCCCGGGGGCGGCCTCGCGGTGTGCGCGCTCGACACCGAGCTGCTCGGTCACTGGTGGTATGAGGGGTTGGCCTGGTTGGAGGGGGTGATCGAGGAGTGCGCCCGGCAGGACCTCGAGCTGGTGCGCCTGGACGACGCTGGGGTCGAGCGCTTCGAGCCGGCGCCGGTCGGGGACGACGCCGACTGGGGGGCGAGCAGCTGGGGGCAGGACGGCGACCTGTCCACCTGGTCGGGGCCGGCGGTCGCCGAGCTGACGTTCGCTGCGCGAGCGGCTGAGCTCCAGACTCTTGCCGCTGCTACTGCTGGAACCGCCGGCCCCGCGGCTGTGCGCGAGCTGCTGGCGCTGCAGGCGAGCGACTGGCCTTTCATGATCTCCCGTGGCCTCGCCGTCCCGTATGCCCACGAGCGCTTCGACGGGCATCGCGCCGCGCTCGCCCGGGCTCTGCGCGACGGACCCGACGCGGATAGGGGGGGTCTGCGTGAACTGGCGGCTTACACCGATCCTTTGGCCCTGCTTGCACCTTGACTGCCGTTCGAGTCTAGTAGTTGGGGACGGGACTCTTGCCCCACCGTGGGCCGATATGATCAGCTTTTCTGGTCTGTTATGTCCTGTCGAGCAGCTTCACGCTACGATATGTCCATGCCAAAGCGCTCAAGCAAGTCGCGAGATCTCAACGCGATGGCCTCTGCCATTGTCACGCAGGCGACAAGCGACGTGCCAGTGCCAGACCCGGACGAGAAGAATCCCGCTGCCGTGGAACTCGGCAGGCGAGGGGGTCTCAAGGGAGGCAAGGCGCGAGCCGCGAAACTTACTGCTGCACAGCGCAGTGACGCAGCAAAACGCGCCGCCCGTGCTCGATGGGGCAAGGGGTAGCAGTGGCGCGCTCGCCGCTCGTCTACGATCGGGTGCTTGAGGAGGTAGGGCAGGGACATTCGACCCGGAAAGACCTGTTTGAGCAGTTGACCGCGCAGTTGGAGCGGCCGGTAGTCTCGTTCTTTACGAGCTTTCGCTACCCCGTCATGATCCAGGATGACGATGCTGACATGCTTGAGGGGGTTCTACAGAGTCTCGACTTATCAAACGGACTGGCGCTTTGCATTAACTCTCCAGGCGGCGATGGATTGGCGGCCGAGCGGATCGTCAACATGTGTCGCGCCTACAGCGGGACTGGCGAGTTTTGGGCCATTGTGCCCGGCAAGGCCAAGTCAGCCGCGACTATCGTGTGCTTTGGGGCCAGCAAGATCATCATGGGGCCGACATCAGAGCTTGGTCCCGTCGATCCACAGTTCAGCGAGGGCGACAAGGTCTTTTCGCTCTACAACCTTGTGCAGAGCTACGAAGATCTATTCCGGAGGGCTGTGGAAGATGACACAGGCAATATGCAACCTTATCTCCAGCAACTCGAACACTACGACGAGCGCGAGATAGCCGAGATGCGAGCTGGGCTTGATCTCTCGCAGGACATCGCGGCCCGGCTCTTGAGCTCCGGCATGATGAGCGCAAAGTCTGAGAAAGCCATAACGAGCAAAATCAAGATGTTTCTGACGCCCGAGCGAACCAAGACTCACGGACGACCCATTTATCGCGACGAGGCATCCAAATGTGGCCTCAACATTGAGCCGATCGAGCCGGAGTCCGAGTTTTGGTCGACCGTGTATGCGCTCTACATTCGAACCAACAATCTTGTGCAGACAGCCGCGTCTAAGTGCGTTGAGAGTGCCGAACACTCTTACACGGCGGAAGGAATACGTTCATGAGTAAAAGAAAAGCATCAGGAAGTGCCGACGAGCGCCTAGCTAACGCTAGGCGCGATCTCAGACAAATGAAGGAGGAAATCGCACCTTTCGTGAAAGAGCGGGATCGCAGGCAGTACACAACCGCCGGACAATGGCAGGACACGCGCCGCGCCGCCGCCGAGCGGTCGGGCCGTGTCGCTAAATCCCCCAGTTGACTCACCGACTCTGACGCGCTACTCCCAGCGCAGCCGCTTCGGAGCATCGCGCATGCGGATCACCCGCGCGGGCACGCCCGCCACGACCGCGTTCTCCGGCACGTCGTCGGTCACCACCGCGCTCGTGCCGACGATGCTGTTATCCCCGACGTTGACCCCGCGCAGGACGCACGCTCCGTAGCCGATCCAGACGTTGTGTCCGACGCGCACGTCGCGCTTGTAGATGCCCTGCAGTCTGATCGGCCGCTCGACCTCCACGACGCCGTGGTCGAAGTCGATCAGCATCACCCGGTCGGCGACGATGCACTCGCGCCCGATCTCCACGTGCTGGTAGGCGGAGATCGTGCACTCCTGGCCCATGACGGTCTTGGCGCCGATGCTGACCTCGCCCTCGTGCACCCTGATCTTGCTGGCGTCCCCGATCCAGGCCCAGCGGCCGATTCGCAGTGTCGCGCGCCGGCCGATCTCGAGCTTCACGCCTGGGCAGATGAAGCACACCCCTTCCGTCTGCAGGCGCTTGCCGTGTCGCAGCTTCAGCCACGCGCAGCGCGCCAGCAGCCGCGCGTAGTGGCGGTTGAGCATGTTGTTTGCGCGCATGAACTTCAACAACACCCACGGTCCGCCGTGCAGCGGCTCGGGCGCGCGGCGGATCGCGCCCGCGATCTCCTCGACGGGCGCCCTGGTGGCGGAATCGGCGAGCATCGGCTCCATCGCGTCGCATCGTAGGGGTTCGCTCGCACGATTCGACGGGTCCTCGCCCTGCGATGATTGCGCCCGCGATGACCGACACCGAGATGAAGACCCTCGCCCAGCGTCTGCTCACCGGCGACCGCCGCGCCCTGGCCCGCGCGATCTCACTGGTCGAGGACGACCGCCCGGAGGGCTGGGCGCTGGTCAAAGAGGTCTACCCGCACACAGGCCAGGCGGCCGTCGTCGGCTTCACCGGGCCGCCCGGGGTCGGCAAGTCCACGCTGATCGGCGCGCTCACCACGGCTCGGCGCGAGGCCGGGCGCACCGTCGGGGTGCTCTCGATCGACCCCTCCTCGCCGTTCACCCAGGGCGCGCTCTTGGGCGACCGCATCCGCCTGGGCGAGCATTTTCTGGATCGTGGCGTGTTCATCCGCTCGATGGCCAACCGCGGCGCCCTCGGCGGCCTGTCCGAGGCCGCGTTGCAGGCCGCGCTGCTGCTCGACGCGGCCGGGCGCGAGGACGTGTTCGTGGAGACCGTCGGCGTCGGTCAGGCCGAGATCGACATCATCGACCACGCCGACACGATCGTCCTGGTCCTGATGCCCGGCTCGGGCGACTCGATTCAGGCGCTCAAGGCGGGCGTCATGGAGATCCCCGACATCATCGTGATCAACAAGGCCGAGCACCCGCTCACCGACACGATGGTCCGCGAGATCCGCGGCGTGCTCTCGCTCGCCAACCTCGACCGCTCGCCCGAGGAGGTCCGCGGCGACTGGCGCGTGCCGATCCTCAAGACCGAGGCCGCCCACGGCACGGGCATTCCCGAGCTGGTGACTCGCCTTGACGAGCACCGCGCGCACATCCTCGCCGCGGGCCAGCTCGACGAGCGCCGCCGGCGCAACCTGCGCAGCGAGGTCCTCGCGATCGCGACCGCGCGCATGCGCCGGCGCCTGGAGGAGGAGCTGACCGAGGACGCTGATTTCCAGCACCTGCTCGACGAGGTCGTCGCGCGCCGCCTTGACCCCGCCAGCGCAGCCACGATCCTGCTGGAGCGCACCGACGAGTAGGCTCTCGACGATGGACTATCTGAATTGGGTGGAGAACAACTGGGGGTTGCTGGGGCGGTTGATGCAGGGCCATACCGCGATCTACCGCGCCACCGGCGGGCGGATCGGCCATCGCACGCCCGGCGCCCCGCCCGTACTGCTGCTCGACCATGTGGGCGCCAAGAGCGGCACGCACCGCACGAGCCCGCTCGTCTATGGCGAGGACGGTCAGAACCTGATCCTCGTGGCCTCCAAGGGCGGCTATCCGAAGAACCCGGCGTGGCTGCACAACCTCCGCGCTCACCCCGATACGACCGTTCAGGTGGGCTCGCGCCGGCGGGACGTGCACGCGCACGTGGCCACCGCCGAGGAGCGCGACCGCCTGTGGGCACTGATGCTCAAGGTGTACAGCGGCTACGCCGACTACCAGCGACGCACCGAGCGGGAGATCCCGCTCGTCGTGCTCGAACCGCGCTGAGCTTTCGTCCTACGCCCCCAGCGCCCGGGCGATGACCATCTGCTGGATCTCGTCGGTGCCCTCGCCGATCGTCAGGATCTTCGCGTCGCGGTACATGCGGCACACCGGGTACTCCTCGATGAACCCGTAGCCGCCGTGGATCTGCACGGCCTCCTCCGCGCAGCGCACGGCCAGGCGGCCGGTCTTCAGCTTCGCCTGGGCGGCGGTGAGCGTGAAGTTGCGCCCGGCGTCCTTCTCGCGCGCCGCCTTGTACACCAGCAGTCTTGCCGCCTCGATCTCGACCGACATGTCCGCGAGCTTGGCCTGGATCGCCTGGAACTTCGAGATCGGCTTGCCGAACGCCCTGCGCTCCTTCGCGTACTTCAGCGCCTCGTCTAGCGCCCCCTGCGCGAGCCCCACGCCCATCGCCGCCACCCCGATGCGGCCGATGTCGAGGATGTGCAGGAACTGCTGGAACCCCTTCCCGCGCGGGCCCAGCAGGTTCTCCTGCGGCACCCTGCACTCCGTGAACGTCAGCGGGCGCGTGTCCGACGCGTTCCAGCCCATCTTGCGGTACGGCTCGCCCTGCTCGTAGCCGGGAGTGCCGTTGGCGATGATCAGGTTCGAGATCTCCTCCTCGCCGGTGCGTGCGGTGATGCACACCATGCCAGATATCTCTGTCCCGGCGTTGGTGATGAACTGCTTCGCGCCGTCGATCGTCCACTCGTCATCCTCCAGCTTCGCGCGTGTCCTGACGTTCCCCGCGTCGCTGCCGGCCTCGGGCTCGGTCAGCCCGAACGCTCCCAGCCGTTCGCCCGTGCACAGCCGCGGCAGCCACTCGCGCTTCTGCTCCTCTGAGCCGAACAGATACACCGGCTGCGTCCCCAGCGACGTGTGCGCGCACACGGTGATCGCCACCGAGCTGTCCACCCGCGTCAGCTCCTCCACCGCCAGCGCATACGCGAGCGTGTCCCCGCCGCCCCCGCCGTACTCCTCGGGGAACGGAATCCCCATCAGGTTGAGCTTCCCGAGCTGCGCCACGATCTCGTACGGAAACGCCTTCGTGCGGTCGAGCTTCTCCGCGACCGGCGCCACCTCGCCCTCGGCGAACTCCCTGACGGTGCGCCTGATCAACGCGTGGTCGGGGTCCAGGTCGAAGTCCATGGCGGGCATTCTCACAGACGGCCCTGGATCAGTCTCCCCTGTCCCACGTATCACATTTTTTGTGATATAGTATCACACAATGAGTGATATAAGACGGGAAGGCAGCGCGCGTCTGTTTCCAACCGACCATCCCGTCTCGCCAGAGACGATGATCGGGCGCGAGGAAGATGTCGACCAGGTAGCAACCGCACTGCTGGGTGGCGCCAACGTCGTCCTGGCGGGGCCGCGACGTACCGGCAAGACTACCGTCGCCGATGCCGCTATGGCCATCTGCGCACGCGAGGGTGCCTATGTCGTAACGGTCGATCTCTTCCAGACACCTGACATCGCTGCGCTGGCGCACCAACTCAGCCTCGGGCTGCTTGCCAACCGGCCGCTGTTGAAGCGAGCGATCTCCGATGCGAGCCGTGCTGGGCGCAGCGTGATCGAGGCATTGCGCGTTGCGAGCACCCTCCGTGCGCGAGATGATCTTGGAGAGGACATCGAGATCGCACTCTCGCTCTCATTGGCTGAACGGGACCCAGCGAGTGCTCTGCTCGCGGCGCTCGCGCTCCCACAGCGTCTCGCAGATGCGGACGATCGCCGAGTGATCGTTTTCCTCGACGAGTTTCAAGACATCGCCGGCAAGCGTTTTGGAGATCCCGACATCATCACTCGCCAACTCCGGGCGGTACTACAGCGCTCGATGCTTGTGAGTGTTCTCTTCGCCGGCTCGATCGAGCATCTCATGCGCGACCTGTTCGCACCGAGCGACCGCGCGCTCAGCCAGTTCGGCAGCTTCCACGAGCTTGCCCAGATTACGCCTGAGCAATGGACCGAGGGGCTGCGCCGGCGCCTGGCGTTCGACAACACCACGATCGCAGACGATGCGCTCGCTCGCCTGATCGAACTCGGTGAGGGACAGCCTCGGGCAACCATGCTGCTCGCCCAACAGGCACACCTCGTGAGTATCGAGGAACTGCGTCATACGATCGACAACGCCATGGTCGTGCAGGCGCTCGACCGTGCGATGGGTGCTGAGCGCCTACGCCACGAGCAGCAGCTCGAGCGCATGCGGGCGATCGGACGGCATGGAGAGCGCATGGCAATTCGCGTGGCCGCCGAGGCCGAGCTCTACCGCGACATTCATCCCCAGCAAGCTGCTCGTACGCTCGACGCTCTGCGTGACATCGGCGTCATCGATCACGGGCGACGAAACGGACAATGGTCAGTAGTCGATCCGCTCCTGCGCCGCTACCTCGCCGCGCGCCGTGTCGAGCCGCTGAGCTTCGTTCGCTCGGTGTCCGAATCGCTGAGCGAATGAGGAGGGCGTAGGAGGAGAGAGAAGCTTCCCTACGCCTACTCCCTCTACGCCTACGCGCAATAGGAGCGCGCGAGCTCCACCAACAGCCGCACGCCATACCCCGACGCGCCCTTGCTGACGTACGCGCGGCCGAGATCCCAGGCCGAGCCGGCGATGTCCAGGTGCGCCCAGGGCGTGTCCCCGACGAAGTTCGACAGAAACGCCGCGCCCATGATCGTGCCCGCCTTGCGCGCTTCGGGCGCGTTGTCCAGATCCCCGTATGTCCCCTTGATCAGCTCGTCGTACTCCTCGTGCAGGGGCAGTCGCCAGACGATCTCGCCCGCCCGCTCTCCCGCGGCCACGACCTGCGCGACGAGCTCGTCGTCGTTGCTCATCAGACCCGCGTAGGTGGAGCCGAGGGCGATGATCACCGCGCCCGTCAGCGTCGCCAGGTCGACGATCCGTTCGGCCCCCAGCGCCACCGCGTGGCACAGGCAGTCGGCCAGCACGAGCCGTCCCTCGGCGTCGGTGTTGTTGACCTCGATCGTAGTCCCGTTCATCGCTTTCACGATGTCTCCGGGCTTGACCGAGCGCCCGCTCGGCAGGTTCTCCGTCGCCCCGACCACCGCGACCAGCCTCACCGGCAGTCCCAGCCGAGCGATCGCCGCTATCGCCTCGATCGTCGCGGCGCCACCGGACATGTCGAACTTCATCTCCGCCATTTTTGCCCCCGGCTTCAGCGAGATTCCGCCGCTGTCGAACGTCACCGCCTTGCCGACGAACCCGAGCACCGGACGGTTCGCGGCGCCGGCGGCGCCGGGTGGCTCGTAGCGCAGCGTGATCAGCGCCGGCTCCTGCTCTGAGCCCTGCGCCACCGCGGCGAACGCGCCCATCCCGCGTGCCTGAATCCCCGCGCGTCCCTCCACCTCGACCGACAGCGCCTCGATCTCCCCGGCCAGTCCGACCGCATACTCGGCCAGCGCCGTCGGCGTCAGGTCGTTCGCCGGGCGATTCTGCAGGTCGCGGGCGCTGTTAGCCGCCGCGGCCACCAGCGCTGCTTGGGTCACGCGGGTCTCCAGCCCATCCTTGCCGCCGGCGCTCTCGTCGTGCTCCCCACCCGCGCCGTCCGGGACAGACACGATCAGGCGCTCGAGGTGCTTGACCGGAGCTTCGCCGCCGCCCGCGCCCCGCCCCGCTTGCGCATCCCGTCCGCCCTGCGCACTCGCCTCGTCCGGCGCGGACTTGCAGCGGTCGAACCGGTAGTCCGCCAGAACCGTCCCCTCCACCAGCGCCGCGGCGATCTCGGCTCCGAGCAGGGACGGCAGCTGCACGCACACCGCGCGCGCGGCGATCTCCAGCGCCCGTGCGTGCATGGCCGCCGCGACCACCCGCGCGCGCTCGGGCGTCAGCTCCCCGCGCTCGCCCAGTCCCACTATCAGCCAGCGCTTGTCCTGCGCATGCGTCAGGCCCAGAGATTTCAGCGATCGTCTCGCCTCGCCCGAGCTCAGCAGCTCGGCGACCTCGGCCGGGGTATCCGCGGGCGGGTCCTCGCCCTCGAACACGCCGACCGCGACGGTGTCGGCATCCGTCGTTCTGCCTGGTTGTGTAGTGCTGGATACCCGCACGATTTGGAGCAGGATATAGCTCCGCGGGTCATCCTGGCCCGCGGTCTGAGGGTTCGCTCGCCTTCGGGGCGATCGTGACCGGCAGCGATGCACGCTGCCTGGCCCCGCTAGCATTCTCGATCTCTCGTCGTTTCCCCCGACCCCCAGGAGAGTCCCGCTCACATGGCCAAGACAGTGATCCTCGGCGCCGCGCGCACCCCCATCGGCAAGATGGGCGGTGGCCTGTCAACGCTGGACGCGACCGCCCTCGGCGCCGCTGCGATCGAGGCCGCGTTGCAGCGCGCCGAGGTCGCCCCCGAGCAGGTGCAGCACGTCGTGATGGGCCAGGTCCTGCAGGCCGGGCAGGGTCAGATCCCCTCGCGCCAGGCCCAGATCAAAGCCGGGATACCCAAGGAGGTCTCTTCGGAGACGATCAACAAGGTCTGCGCGTCGGGCCTGCGCGCGACCGTGATCCTCGACCAGGCGATCCGCGCCGGGGACGTCCAGGTTGGCGTCGGCGGCGGCATGGAGTCGATGTCCCAGGCGCCCTACCTGCTCCCGGGCGCGCGCTTCGGGTTTCGCATGGGCGACGTCAGCGCCCTGGACTCGATGGTCCACGACGGGCTCACCAACCCGTTCTCTGGAAAGCAGATGTTCGTCGAGGCGACCGCGGTCTCAGACGAGCTCGAGCTGACCCGCGCAGACCTCGATCGCTGGGCGCTGCGCTCGCACGAGCGCGCGCTGGCCGCGACCGACGAGGGGCGGCTGGCGGAGGAGATCGTGCCCGTCACCGTGCGGGGTAAGAAGGGCGCTGAGACAGTCGTCGAGGTCGACGAGGCCCCGCGCCGCGACACTACGCTCGAGGTGCTCGCCAAGCTCCCGGGGCTCGTCGGCAAGGAGGGCTCGCACACGGCGGGCAACTCGCCCGGCGTCAACGACGCCGGTGGCGCGCTGGTCGTCTCATCGGACGAGTGGGCGACGGCCAACGGCCGCGAGGCGCTGGCCGAGATCGTCGCCCACGCGCAGTCCGCCGACGACTTCGCCTATCTCGCCCGCACGCCCGCCTCGGCCGCGCTGAAGGCGCTGGACAAAGCCGGCCTGCAGCCCGGTGACATCGACGTGTGGGAGATCAACGAGGCGTTCGCCTCGGTCACGCTCAACTCGATCCGGATGCTCGGCATCGACGAGGATCGCGTCAACGTCAACGGCGGCGCCATCGCGCTCGGCCATCCGATCGGGGCCTCCGGCGCGCGCATCCTCGGCGCGCTCGTCTACGAGCTGCGCCGCCGTGGCGGGGGCCTTGGCTGCGCGGCGATCTGCTCGGGCGGGGGGCAAGGCGACGCGGTCATCCTCAAGGTCTGAGATCGCCGTGAGCGCTTCGTCCTCCTGCGTCCTCAGTCGCTCGCGTACGGAGTACGCCACGCTCCCTGCGTCCTTGGATGACTCGACTCACGACGATCTCAGGGCGTAGTGACGGCTCACATGGAGGGTGTGCGCACGGTCGAACGCCTGGAAGGGCCGCTGCGCGAGGCGGCGTTCTTCGATCTCGACCGCACCTTGATGGCGGGTTCCTCGGGCATCTTCTTCGCGCGCGCGGCCTTCGAGACGGGCATGATCACGCGCCGTCGCCTCGCGCGCGACGCGTATGAGAACCTGCGCTTTCGCCTGCGCGGCTCCACCGACGATCGCGCCGACCAGGTGCGCCGGCGCGTGGGGGAGATGATCGCCGATGTGCCGGTGCGCGAGTTGCAGCGGCTCTCGCCGCGCGTGCTCGCGGGGGTGCTGCCGCGGCTGTATCCGCAGATGCTCAAGCGTGCCTACGCCCATCAGGACGCCGGCCGGCTCGTGTACATCGTGACCGCGGCCTCCCAGGAGATGGCCGACCTGCTGGCGTTCGTGCTGGCCTTCGACGGCGGTCTCGGCTCGCGCTCGGAGATCGTCGACGGCCGTTACACCGGACGCGCCGCCGGGCCGTTCAACTACCGCGAGGGCAAGGTGCTGTCGATGCGCGAGCTGGCCGAGCGCGAGCACATCGACCTGGCGGCCTCCTACGCCTACTCGGACTCCGAGTCGGACCTGCCGATGCTGCGCGCGGTCGGACACCCGGTCGTCGTCAACCCCGACTCGGACCTGCGCCGCATCGCCCTGGAGGAGGGCTGGGAGATCCTGCGCCTGGACCGGCTCGGGCGGCGCCTGAAGATCCTCGCCGGCGTGGTGGGTGCCGCTGCGCTTGGTGGTCTCGGAGGCCTGGTCCGCGGATACGTGCCGCTCGGAGAGCGAGGCGATTCACCGCCGCCGGCACGCCCGCGCGGGATTCTCCGTCGGCCGGCCGGCACACGCCGACGCCCGCGAATAACCTCTCGCTCATGACTTCCGCCACTCCGTCGGCATCCTCGCCCGAGACCCACCGCGGCAAGATCCGCGTCGTCGTCGCCAAGCCGGGCCTCGACGGGCACGATCGCGGCGCGAAGATCATCGCCCGCGCGCTGCGCGACGCCGGGATGGAGGTGATCTACACGGGCCTGCACCAGACCCCGGAGCAGATCGTCGAGACCGTGATCGAGGAGGACGCCGACGCGGTCGGGCTGTCGATCCTGTCGGGCGCGCACATGACGCTCGTGCCGCGGATCGTGGAGTTGCTCCACGAGCAGGACATCGAGGACGTAGTGATCACCGTCGGCGGCACGATCCCGGCCGAAGACATCCCCGAGCTCAAGCGGCTGGGGGTGGCCGAGGTGTTCACCCCGGGCGCGTCGACCCAATCGATTGTCGACTTCATCCGCGGTGCTGTCGTCGATCAGTAGATGTTGTTCGGGTCGGTACATGTACCGACCCGCGAACGGCGCATGCGCCGTTCGACGGAGTGGCGCATGCGCCACTCCGCGGAGGGGTCGCATGCGACCCCTCCGGCCAGGCCGCATGCGGCCTGGCCCACCAAATCAGCTTTTTATCAGCATGTGGCTAGCGGATTTCGAGATGTGGCCCCGGTGCTCGAGCCGGACCCGACCCGAGATCCAAGCCTTCAACCCCACACGTGACCCCTCCCAGAAAACCGATTGACTCGTCAGTCAACCGGCGGATCGGGTAGGATTTATCGCAACAGATCCCAAAGGAGCAGCCCACGAAATGAAGATATGCGTCCTGGTGAAGGAGGTCCCGGACGCCGCCGTCGAGAAGAAAATCAATCCCTCGACGGGGCGCATGGACCGCAGCGGCGAGAAGAACCTCAACCCGTATGACACGCACGCGATCGAGGCGGCGATGCAGATCCGTGAGGGCGGCGCCGTCCCCGTGGAGGAGATCGTCGCCGTGACGATGGGCCCGGACAGCGCCGTGCGCGCGCTGCACAAGGCCGTCTCGCTCGGCGCCGACCGCTCGGTGCACCTCTCCGATCCGGCCGTCGCCGGCTCGGACGTGGCGGCGACCGGGTATGCGCTGGCCCAGACGCTGGCGCGCGAGAGCCCCGACCTGGTGCTGCTCGGTCAGCAGTCCGACGACGGCGAGTGCTACACGATCGGCGCGGTCGTGGCCGAGCACCTGGGCATGCCCTCGCTGACGCAGGTGATCAAGATGGACATCGACCCGCAGGCGCTGCGCTGCGAGCGCCAGGCCGAGTACGGGTATGACACCGTCCAGATCACCCTGCCCGCTGTGATCTCCGTCGGCGACGCGATCAACGAGCCGCGCTACCCGTCGCTGAAGGCGATCATGGGCGCGAAGAAGAAGCCTCTGGACGCCGTCACCGCGGCCGATGTGGGGATCGACGCGAGCAAGGTCGGGGGCGATAACTCCGCCGCGCAGTGGACCGCCGCGAAGGCGCCGCCCGCGAAGGCCGCCGGGCAGATCATCGAGGACGAGGACACCAACGAGACGGTCGAGCAGATCGTCGCCTGGCTCGACGAGAGGAAGCTGATCTAGATGGCGAACATCCTGGTTTACGCGCTGCACTACGAGGGCGCGATCAACAAGAACTCGCTCGGCGCGGTCTCCGAGGGCGCCAAGCTGGCCTCCGAACTGGGGGGCGAGGCGCACGCGATCCTCGTCGGCGAGGGCGTTCCGGAGGACCTGGCGGGCTCGCTGGGCGAGTACGGCGCGTCCAAGGTGCTCGTCGCCGAGGGCCCCGAAGGCCTGGCCCAGCCCGTCGTGGACGCGATGGCCGCCGCGATCTCGGGCGGCGACTATGGCTACGCGCTGTTCGGCGGCGGCCTGCTCGGGTTTGAGATCGGCGCCGGTCTCGCCGCGCGCCTGGGCGCCGGCGTGGCGATGGAGGTCACGGCCGTGCGCGCGGAGGGTGGTGAGCTCATAGCGGAGCGCCCGATCCTGGGCGATTCGGCGATCTCCGAGATCAAATACCGCTCGGACGTGGGCATCGTCATCGGGCGCCTGAACGCGTTTGAGATTCGGCAGTCCGCCGCCGGCACAGTCGCGCCGGTGGAGCAGCTGAGCTTCGAGCTGTCCCCGCACGCCACGCAGGCGAGCATGCTCGTGCGCGGCGAACAGCGTGGCGCGGACGTCGACATCGAGGGCGCGGACATCCTCGTCGCCGGCGGGCGCGGTCTCGGCAAGGCCGAGGGCTTTCAGCTGGCCGAGGAGCTCGCCGCGGCGTTCGGCGGCAACAGCGCCGTCGCCGCCACGCGCGCGGTGGTCGACGCCGGCTGGTACCCGTATGCCGCCCAGATCGGTCAGACCGGCAAGACGGTCGCGCCGAAGCTGTATCTCGCCGCGGGCATCTCGGGCGCGATTCAGCACAAGGTCGGAATGCAGGCTTCGGAGAACATCGTCGCGATCAACAAGGACTCCAACGCGCCGATCTTCGAGTTCTCCGATCTCGGCATCGTCGGCGATCTGAACAAGATCCTGCCGAAGCTGACCGAGGCCGTGCGGGCGAAGAAGGCCGGCTGACCGGCGGGTCGCGAGTGCGGGTGGATGATGCGGATGCGCGCAAACGACATGGAGCGTGGTGGTGATCTCAGCGATGTCCAGTCATAACGGCTCGAACAACGGCAGGGTCATACCGGCGGCCTACCCGCCGCCGGTGGACTCGCAGAAGGAGTTCGTCAAGCGCGGCCTCGACTCAGAGGACGAGCTGATCGAGGTCGGCGTGGCGATCGTCGGCGGGGGCACCGCGGGCCTGGCCTGCGCCAACCGCCTGCTGCAGCTGCTGGCTGAGGACCCGGAGACGCTCGAGCGCCTGGGCGAAGTGCCGGTGGCGGTAGTCGAGAAGGCGAAGACCTGCGGCGGGCACAACCTGTCCGGCGCGGTCATGCGCCCGGGGCCGCTGGAGGAATTGTTCCCCGATATGACCCGCGAGCAGTGGCGTAGCGAGGGGTTCGCGTTCGGGGAGGTCAAGAAGGAGGCGGTTTACATACTGCCCAACGGCAGGACCAAGCTCCGCATACCGCCCCCCCCGCCGCAGCACAACCGCGGCAACGAGGTCGTATCGGTCTCGGCGCTAGCGCGCTATCAGCAGCGCCAGGCCGAGGAGGCCGGCGCGTACATCCTCACCGAGACCGCGGCGACGCAGCTGATCGTGCAGGACGGCCGTGTGGTGGGGGTGCGCTCGGGCGACAAGGGCCGCGGCAAGGACTCGGAGCCGCTCGGCAACTTCGAGCCCGGGACCGACATCCGCGCGCAGGCGACGGTGCTCGCCGAGGGCTGCTGGGGGCACATCACCGGCGCGGCGATCCGTGAGTTCGATCTCGCCAAGGGCCGTGAACCCCAGGTGTGGGAGCTGGGCGTCAAGGAGGTCTGGAAGGTCACCAAGCCGCTTGACCGTGTGATCCACACGCTCGCCGGCTGGCCGTTGAAGATCAACGCCAAGTACGGCCAGATCGGCGGGTCTTGGATCTATCCGATGAAGGATGAGAAGACCGGCGATGACCTCGTCTCGATCGGCTTCATCATCGACCTCGACTATGCCGACGCGACGACGTCCGCACACGACCTGCTCCAGCAGATCAAGACGCACCCTCTGTTCAAAGGCGTGCTCGAGGGTGGAGAACGCGTAGCCTGGGGAGCGAAGGCGCTGCCGGCCGGTGGCTACTGGGCGATGCCCAAGCTGTCGATGCCGGGCGCCGTGCTCGTCGGGGATGCGGCGGGGATCATGAACCTGGCGTCACTGAAGGGCGTCCACTACGCGATCAAGTCTGGGATGCTCGCCGCCGAGTCGATCTACGCTGCGCTCAAGCGCGGCGAATCCTCCTTCGAGAGCTATGAGCAAGTCGTCGAGGACTCGATCATCGGCAAAGACATGTGGGAACAGCGCAACACGCGCCAGCCGTTCCAGAAAGGCCTGATCAGGGGCGGTCCGCTCGTCAACCTGATGATTGCCACGAAGGGCCGGTTCCCGGGAGGGCGCTGGGCGCTGCACCGCAATGACGCCAAGCCGATGTTCATCGGCAAGACCGCCGAGAACTACCCCAAGCCCGACGGCAAATACACGTTCGACAAGCTCTCCTCGGTGTTCATCACCGGCAACGCCACGCGCGACGACGCGCCCAACCACATCCGCGTGCAGAAACACGTCCCGCGCGAGCTCGCCGAGACCTGGCGCTGGATGTGCCCCGCGGGCGTGTACGAGATCCCCGAGGACGCGCCCGAGCACGGCGACGTCGACGTGATCGTCAACTACACCAACTGCGTGCAGTGCGGCGCGATCACCGCCAAGGGCGGGCGCCTGACGACGCCAGAGGGGGGCGACGGCCCGCTGTATCAAATAACCTGAGCGCCATCGGCACGGCGCTGGCGAGGTTGGGTGCTTCGTCTAAGTGCCGCAGGCACCGCTCACCACAGCGGTTGGCGTTGCGTGAGCGCTTAAAAGCGTGGTGATAGATGGCGCAGGGAAGGTCACCGGCCGAGCCAAACAGGTCGGAAATTTCGGGCCGGCCGGTGTTTTCCGGCCGGGGCGAAGCTCCGATCCTGTCAGGCGACGTCGCGGCGTTTGTTGCGTGTCGTGCCGGTGCGGCGGAGCTTCGCGAGGGGCGGGAAGATGATGCGCGCGAGGATGTCGAGCTCTGGGATCGAGGTGATCTCGACCATCGCCGTGTCGTCGTCGTTGAGCTCCAGCACGCCGCCGGTGGCGCCGGCGGGGATGCCGTCGAAGGACTCGGTGAGTTCGATCAGGTCCAGTATGGCGATCTCGGCAGTGGCTGGCATGGACTTCATGTTAGAACCTTGGGTAGGCGGTGACAAGGCGCGGGGCGTCCTGGGCGTGCCTGTAGTGCCAGGCTATCCTCACGCCGGCACGGCGCCTGCCGATCGTAAGGGTCGTCTCGATGGCGCAACCGGTGCCGTGGGGTCCTCGATCGTTGACTTTGCAGATCGGCGCCTCGAGCACGGCATCGGCGATCGCGCTCCAGAAGTGTTGGGCGTCGTGCTTGCCGATGCACAGGACGCGCGCCCATTCTCGCCCGTGGCCGTCTTCGGAGAGGATCCAAGCGAGCTTCTCCGGCGCCGTGTACGCCTCTGCGGCGCGGGGCAGCAGTTCGCCTGCCTGTGGCGGCCAGGGCGTATCAGGGCTCATCGGTGCACACCGATCGGGTTCATGCGGGGAACCATAGGCAGCGCTTGGGACGAAACTCTGAGGTGGGTTGTGCGGCGGGCGACGGGTTGTTTTCCGCTCTGCGGAGCGGAAACTGGGGGATTGTGTGTTGTCGCGGGTGGGCTTGTGCGGTTCGCTCTTGACAACCCCTGGTTTTGGCGTTATGTTGTTGTGGTCATGGCGTCCCGTGGTGGGGTTGCCGGGCACGATAGATCGGGTTTGGGTCGGTTCTTTTGGGATCGATGTCAAGCGCTTTTGCAGGGGACTTTGTTAGGGGAGAGGCCGGATCGGATGATGAGGGGTTGTTTTCGCGTGAGTCCGTTGGGGACAGATGTGATGGGGATGCCTGTGCGCCCGTGTGGGCCTGTAGGTAGATGCGGCAGCACTGCTGCTGCATCTCTCTCTCTCTCTCTCTCTCTCTTGTACCTGTAGTTCCCCTCGTTTAGCAGCGCTTTCTCGCTGTCCTGAGCATGGTTTGCGGGGGTGGGCCTCTCGCGGGCTCGAGCGCGTTTTCGCTGTTCGGCTTCTCTCGCGTGCGCGTGGGTTGGGATCAATGGTGCTTGGTGTGCTGTGCGCGCTTGTGGTTGGCTTTCTGCTCGCGAGCGCGCCGGCGTTGGCGGCGGCGCCGGAAACCCCGGAAGTGATGGTGGAATCGGTCACCGCGACAACAGCGACGTTTCATGGTGTCGTGAACCCGGTCGAAGCCGCCGAACCGAACGAGCTGGGCGGCACGTACAGGTTCCTTTACAGGGCTTCGAGAACGGAATGTACGGGTGGGAGCGTGACCAAGCCGTCGAGCTTGTATTTCGGTGGGGTGCACGAAGAAGTCTTCAGGGCGGTGTCTGGTCTGCAATCGAACACCGAATACGAGGTGTGCTTGTCGGTCACGAACCTCGAAGGCGAAACGACTGTCAGCGCGCCCAGGCAGTTCGCGACCCGCGCGGCTCCGGAGAAACCGGAGACGAAGGCCGCGTCTTCGGTCACGGCCGTCTCGGCGAAGCTCGAAGGGACCTTGAACCCGCATTTGAAACTCATGAAGGTGGGCGGGCACTTCGCCTACAGCAATCCGGGAGGGTCCTCGTGCACGGAAGGCCCGACCGTGGGCCTCGAAGAATTCGAAGGGGAAAAGGAAGAAGAAGCGATCGCGGTCCACACGACGGTCGGCCTTGAACCCGACAAGACATACAAAGTCTGTCTGGTCGCGACCGACGAAGTGGGCGATGCCGTTCCGGGCAATGAAGTGGTCGTCAAAACGCTCGCGCCTGCGCCTGAAGTGTTCGCGGGGGCCGTCGGCTACTCCAATGCAGCGCCGTTCGAAGCGACCCTGCACGCGGAAGTCAATGCGAATAACCAGGCAACGACCGTGTATTTCCAGTACTCCACGAGTCCGGTGTTGGTCGGCAAATCGCTTGCGATACCGACCGATGTGCCGGCGGCGCCGGGGAACAGCATCGGCTCGGGCTACCCGAATGTCGGGGTGGAAGACGGGACCGGCGCGGTGCTCGCGGCCGGCACGGTCTACTACTACCAGGCGGTCGCGGTCAATCCCACGGGCACTACCTACGGCGCGGTCGAACACTTCGAAACGCTCGGTGTGCCCACGGTCCAGACCAGCGCCGCGGAACGGGTCACGGCGGCGGGCGCGGAGCTGGGCGGCGAGCTCGACTCGGGTGGCGAAGCCGAATACTACGTCGAATACGGGACCAACTCTTGTTCGGTGAGCTTGAGCAGTTGTGGTGTCAAGAGCGCGGCGGTGATCGCGAGCGGGAACACCCTGGGGGGCGTGGCGACGATCGCCGTCACTGGTCTTGAACCGAACACGACCTACCACTACTGGCTGGTCGCGAACAACAGTGCGGCGGGGAAACCGGTTCACGGGGCTGCTGAGGAATTCACGACGAAACTGGCTCCCCTGACGGGTGTCGCGGAAGACGTCACGGCGACGAGCGCTCAGATCACGGGCGAGCTGAATCCCGGTGGTGGCGGGCAAGCCGAATACTGGGTCGAATACCTGCTGCCGTCCAACGTAGCCCAGCAGAGTGTGACGGCAATCGCGACCGGGCACGTCCAGGCGAGCGTGACACCCGTCGTGCTCACCGGCCTGCAACCGAACACCACCTACTACTACTGGCTGGTCGCGAAGAGCTCCGCGGCCAGCGAACCCGTCCGCGGCCAAGCACGCGTACTCATAACACCGATCAGCCAGGCCGAAGTCGAAGCGCAGGCGGCGGCCAATCGCAAACCAGCGGAAGAACTCGCGGCTGCCGCCGCGGCCAAGCAGAGGCTCGAAGCAGAAGAAGCCAAGCGCGTCGCAGAAGCGGCGGCGGCGAACGCGGCCAAGCAGAGGCAGTATGGCGAAATCGCGGCGGAGACCGCCGGCCTGCAGCGCCTGCAAGCGCAAGCCGGCAAGACCAACGCGAAAGCGAAGAAAGCGAAACCGAAGCCGGCGAGTTGCCGCAAGGGCTCCGTCAAGAAGAAAAACAAGTGCGTCCTCAAGAAGAGCAGGAAGAAGAAGTAATGACGCCCGTGTCTTCACGATGCGCCTGTTTCGCGGATCTTCCAAGCGTGCGCCTCGGCGGGGCTTCCCGGTCTCGCTCGGGCGTGCTACCCAACAAGACCGGCGCCGGGATGCGTCTCTGTGTGGGATGGCACCCCTGGCGCCGAATGAGACGAAAGGAAGTCTAGCAGATGAAATCCATCAGAATCACACTCGTCGCGCTCATCGCGGTGTTCGCGCTCAGCGCGGTCGCGGCGTCGTCGGCGCTCGCCTCGCCGGAATGGTACACGAAGAAAAGCACAGAAAGCAAAGAATGGGAAAAACTCAAAGAACCCATAGCGGTAACTGGCACGAGTGGTTGGGAACTCCACTTCGAAGGACTTAAAGGGCCGTGGACTTTCGCGTGTAGCCAGACCATGACCGGCACTGTCACCAGCGGCGGAGTGGGAACGATCAACGAGATAACCAATATAAAATGCAGTAGCAAAGCCTGTACCCTCCGGGAACTGAAATTTCTGAACTTCCCCATGCATACAGAACTCTACAAGGAAGGCACCGCAATCAGACAGAGAATCCTGGCAGGCAAATCCGAAGAAGACACTCCGGGCCTCGAATTTCGCTGCGAAGGTGAAGAGACAGCTCTGATACGCTGCACGTGGGACTCAAGTACTAGCATGAGTAACACTGTATTCGGGAAAGTGGAAGGCGTCGACGCTAAATACGACACACACTCCAGCAAGCTAAAATGTGGAGGATTTGGTGAAGTGCCAGTGACAGGTGATTCTTGGGACATCGAGCGGAGCAACCTATTGCCGCTCAAGGTGGAATAGGTTCGATATCTCTGTAGCGTAAGGTCGGGTTGTGAGGTCGCCGTCCGGTGGCCTCACAACCGCCCGTGATGTGGGTTTGCGGACTTACGCGAGCACGGCGGTAAGGCAATAGCTTGAGCAACATTCACGCAGAGGAAGTCAACATGGGAAGCGCACATATCGCAAATTCAAGAGCAGAAAAAAGGGCAAGGTGAAGAAGTAATGACCATCCGTGTGTTTCCCTTCATAACCCTCTGCGCCCTGCTCGTGCTCTCCGCCGGTGTCGCGCGGGCCGAAGCTCCCAAGCTCGTCCCGAACGGCAACTTCCCCGCCGAAGGCCCGCTTGGTGTTGCTGTAGACAACTCGTGCTCGTTGCATGTGCCGCCGCTGACTGGCTCGGCGTGCACGGCATTTGACCCGTCGGCCGGCGACCTGTTCGTCACCGGCTTCGCCACCTATACGGCAAAAGGAGAACTTGAGTTGGGGCGTAGCGAGAAGTTCGACGCTTCGGGTAAGCCGCTTTCCTCGCTGCCGTCGTTTCCCGCTGGGCTCTACTACGGCGCGGCCGTGAACCCGACTAACAGGGACCTGTACGTTGCCAGTGCCGGCTCCCACGAAATCGGCACTTATGACCCGAACACGGGCGAACTGCTGTCATCATTCCCCGTGCCGGCGTTCTGCACGGAATGCAGTCTCTATGGACTATTTGCGAATACGACGCAGATCGCGACGGACTCGGCGGGCAACGTGTATGTGCCCAACGTGCCGGGCAACGAGGTGCTGGAGTACAGTCCGAGCGGTGCGTTCGTGGCGGCGCTCGGCAAGGAAGTCGACAAGACGAAGGTCGAACTGCGCGAAAAAGAGGAAGCTAGCCACGAACCGGTGACAGTCACCAAAGAACAGGAAGATGTCTGTACCGGCACGTCTGGTGATACTTGCGGCCCCGGCAGTCCAGGCGCGGGCGCTGGCGCGCTGAGCGGGCCGACCGGTGTCGCGGTCGACTCCTCCGACGACGTGTGGGTCGCCGATTATCGCAACAATCGCGTCGCGGAGTTCTCGCCGAGCGGCGCGTTCCTGCGCGAATTCAAGAGCGAAGGCGTACGGGCGCTCGCGCTGTATGAACATGAAGGCACCGTAGATGTGCTTGCGATTGTGGACAACAGCGCGGACTTCTGCGGCTCGCTCGGACCTCCGTGCGCTCACCTGGTGGAGTACAGCTCCGGCGGCGCGCAGCTCGCCGACGTCGGCGCCGGCGACTTCGGACTCGTCAAACACAGCAATCTGCCGTTCAATATGGTTGCGGTGGACGAGGCGAGCGGGCGCGTGTATGTGACCGATGGAACGAGAAACCTCGTTTGGGTCTTCCAGCCACCGGTCGCGCCGGTGCTCGGGCAGGAGTCGGCTGTCGAAGTGGGCACCTCCGAAGCGAAGCTCGGTGCGCTGGTCAACCCTGGTGGGGCCGAGACGACGTATCGCTTCGAATACGACACGCGTGAATACACCGAAAGCGAAGGGCCTCACGGCGTCAGTGTCCCGTTCCCGGAAGGCAGCGTGGGCGAAGGCTTCTCCTTGCGCGCGGTATGGGCATCGGCGAAGGGTCTCGCGCCGGGCACGACCTACCACTATCGCGTGATCGTCACGAACGGGGTCGACAAGCCGGTCGTGGGCCCCGATCAGACGTTCACGACCCTGACCGCAGCGCAGGTCGCGTGTCCCAACGAACAGACTCGCGGCGGTTTCTCCGCGACGCTACCCGACTGTCGCGCTTACGAGCTCGTCACCCCACCGAGCAAGGAGTCGGCCCAGCCCGATACCGAACACACCGAAAGTGGTGGCGGAGCCTTACCTGGCGGTGGGGTCGCTCGAAATTACGCAGCCAACGACGGAAACCGGTTCTCCTACGTATCCGCTGAAGTCATGCCCGGCTCGCAATCGGGCGGCTTGGAATTCATCGCTACGCGCGGCGCGGACGGCTGGAGCACGGAAGACCTGATCCCGTTGCAATCCTATACAGGCGATCGGTGCCCATGGCACGACCAGAGTAACGTCAAGCGATATTCTGCCGATCTATCAAAGGCGGTCCTGTTCGTCGACGGCAACGGAGGCTTTAACGGGGCGCCGGAACCTTGTCGCGGGGAACTCGCGGAAGTGGTGCCCGGTGAACCGCAGGGTGTCGAAAACCTGTTGCTGCGCGACAACGAAACCGGTGCCTACCAGTTGATCAACCTCACGCCACCCGACGTCATACCCACGGATGCGAGTCTCGTCGCCGCTTCCGCAAATCTCAATCTTGTCATCTTCACCGAGCGGGCGAAGCTGACCCCCGAAGCGCGGAACAATACTGTGAACACCTACGAATGGAGTAGCGGTGTTGTGCATCTCCTGAAGTTCGCGTTGCCGTCCGGGGCTCCTGTCTCGGGTTCGCTCGTGAGCATCTCGTCGGACGGCAAGGACCTCTTCTTCACCGCGGAAGGGAAGCTGTATGTGCGCGTGAACGGCGAGCGCACCATACAGCTCGACGAAGCGCGGGGAGGACCGGGCCCGGGCGGCAGCGGCTCGTTCAGGGCGCTCACCGCCGACGGCTCGCAGGTGTTCTTCACCGCCGATGCCTCGGCGGGCCTGACGAGCGACACCGAACCTGGCAGCGGCAGCAACCTGTACAGCTTCGACATCGACACGAGCCAGTTGAGCGACCTGACACCGGTGGCCCACGCTGAAGCGGGTCTCGCCGGCATCAGCGAAGACGGCTCCTACGTGTACTTCACCGCCAATGCCGTGATGTCGGGCTCGCAGCCCAATCAGTTCGGCGAAACGGCAGCAAGTGGCCAGTCGAACCTGTATCTCCTCCATGACGGGACGATCACCTTCGTCAAACATGGAGGAGGCATTGATCTGTCGGCGAACGGCGCCTTCTTCGCGTTCAACTCGGATTCCGAGATCTATCTCTACAGTGCCGCGGCCAACCGGTTCGCGTGCGCGTCGTGCAACCCAAGCGGCGAAACTCCAACGGCCGAAGGCGTGAGCATCGGCGCACATGTCCCGCACTCCGTCTCGGACAATGGACAGGTGTTCTTTCAGACGGCCGAAGCGCTGTTGCCAGGTGACACCAACGGTGTGACCGATGTCTATGAGTACGACTTCTACGGCGGGCTGCACCTGATCTCCTCAGGCACGAGTTTGAGCCCATCGACGCTGCTCGACTCGAGCGCCAGTGGCAACGACGTGTTCTTCCTTGGGACACAGGCGCTCGTGCCGCAGGACAGCGGCCAGGAAGCGCTCAAGATCTACGACGCGCGCGTGGACGGCGGTTTCCCGGAAACGACGGTGCCGGTGTGCATGACCGCAGAGGCGTGCCGTGCGGCCCCCGAATCGCAGCCTTCGATCTTCGGAGAACCGTCGAGCCAGACGTTCTCCGGCGCCGGCAACCTCACGCCACCCTCCCCAGCCTTACCAAAGAAGATCACGAAAAAGACGGCCACGTGCAAAAAGGTGCTCGTCAGGAAGAAAGGCAAGAAGAAGACCGAGTGCCTCGCCAAGAAGACCGGTAAGAAGGCGACGAAAGCAGAGAAGTCCGCCCACACCAACCGGAGGGCACACCCATGAATTTCTCTGCCGTAAACCTCAATAGAACCACTTCAAATACAGCAAGCTCACGAACAGATGTAAAACCACACGCTCAGTCGCGTAGCTATATTGTCGGTTGCGTTGTCTCCCTAATAGCCGCCCTCGCCTTCTCCGCCTCCCCCGCCCTCGCCGAAGAACCCCACCCGCCGATCGAACACACCGCCTTTGAAACTGATTCCTTCACGAATCCGAACGGCATCGCGGTTGAAGAATCCACGGGCGACGTGTACGTCGCTGACATCAGCATGGGCACCGTCTCCAAGTTCGACGCGAGCGGCAACTCAGTCGAATTCTCGGCGCTTCACTCCAACGCGCTGACGGGCATAGCCACGCCGGCCAAATCGTTCTTGTTCCCAGAAGTGTCCGGGACCCCCGCCGAGATCGCCGTCGATAACTCTACCAGCCCGTCGGACCCCTCCGCCGGGGACCTATATGTGATGGATGCCCGCCACGGCGTGATCGACAAGTTCAGCCCCAGCGGCGCCTACCTCTCCCAGATCAGCGGACCGTTCGCAGGCGAACTGTTGGGGTTCGCTGTCGAAACGAACGGCGATGTCTGGGTTGACGTGAACGCCGGCGCACAAAACGAGATTGACCTGTTCGACGACTCCGCGGAAAACAATCTTGTCACTTACCAGAGCGCGCAAGAATCCAATCCCGGGGAAAGGGAGCACGGCTTCGCTGTCGACCCATCCGGGGATGTCTATATGCTCTTTGCATGTGGTTGTGTGACAAAGCTCGGCCCCACCCTGGTTGGGCTCGGTCAGGTTGACAGCGGTCCGGGTGATGTCGCCGTCGCCGTGGACCCGGTGAGCGGCCACCTCTACGTCGACGACCAGTCGTCCGTGGCCGAGTGGGACACGGGTGCAATGGACGGGGCACTACTGCGTTCGGAATCATTCGAAGCACTCCCCACAGCGACGCTCGTATCGAGCTTCGGCGAACTGCAACTCTCGGGCTTCGCGGCCCAGCAGGGCGGGATCGCCGTGAACGGGACCAACGGGGAGGTCTACGTCTCGAGCCCCGGGTCGAGTCCCGGGGAAGGCAGGGTGTACGTGTTCGCGAGCACTGCTCCCGCCGTCGCGGCGGGTGCCGCGGCCAACGTGAGCGAAACGGGATCGACGCTGCGGGGCAGCGTCGATCCGCGTGGCCTCCCGGTCAGCTCGTGCGAATTCGAATATGGAAAGGTCACGGAATACAGAGGTGGATTCCCCGAGCCTGTCACTGTCTTCGCTCACAGCGCCCCATGCGCCCAAACGGCCCAGATCGGGTCGGGTATGAGCCCTGTAGGAGTCTCGGCCGACATCGGCGGTCTTGAGCCGGGGGCCCTCTACGATTTCCGTCTCGTCGCCGATAAAAACGACGCCAGTTCAAGTGAGGGCCGGTTCGCGACCGCTGGCTCGGGCTTTGGCATCACGAGCTTCGGGTTCGAATTCCTAAACCCGGATGGTACCCCGGACACTCAGGCCGGCTCGCACCCGAATACCGTGGTCACGAACTTTGCTTTCAAAACGAGGGTTCAGCGGAAGGTTGCCTCCGCGGACTCGCCGTACGAGCTCCGACCCGTCGGCAATGTCAAGGACATCATCGTCACTCCGCCACCGGGGCTCGTCGGCAATCCCAACGCGACCGAAGCGAAATGCACGCTCAGGGAACTCGAAACGCTAACAGGGGAAAGCGAAGGCGGAAACTTCTGTCCGCCCGGATCGCAGGTCGGCGAGCTGGAAGTGGAATTTGCCCCCGGAACACAGGAAGCGCTCAAGGAGCCGCTACTCAATATGGTGCCGCCTCACGGTGTCGCGGCGCAGTTCGCCGGAAACTTCATCCTCCCGAAGGCGTTCATCGACGTCGGCCTGCAGGCGGGAGGGCAGTACCCGGTGCAGTCGGAATCGCTCGATATTCCAACGATCGAGCCGATTATCAGCATCAGGGTGACCCTGTTCGGTGTGGTTGGCAGCGGAGAACACCGCAAGCCGTTCCTGACGCTGCCGACCGGTTGCACGGGGCCGCTACGGTCTTCGATCTCGGTTGATTCCTACCAGGAACCCGGTCATTACGTCAGTATGGATGCGATCACGCGGAGCGCAGACGGCCAACCGGTGCCGTTGACGGGCTGCTCGAAGCTCAAGTTCCCCCCGGCAATCACGGTCGAACCCGACGTCAGCAACGCGAGCAGCTCCTCGGGGCTGAAGGTGGGCGTGCACGTTCCCCAGACCGCGGCGTTCAACCCCGATGGGCTGGCGGAGTCCTCGCTGCGCGATACGACGGTGGCGTTGCCGGCGGGCGTGGCGATCAATCCGGCGGGCGCGGATGGGTTGGAAGCGTGTTCGGAGGGCTTGGCGGGCTTTGAAATCGGCCACGGCGTGAATGGCAGCGGCTTTGAAGAATTCAACCCGGAATTCGAACCGGGTGTGAAGACCCCGTTGTTCTCGTCGGCGCCGATCGAAGGGTTGCAGCCGAGTGTGAGCTTTTGTCCAAATGGGTCGAAGATCGGCGAAGTGGCGATCCACACGCCGCTGTTGCCGAACCCGTTGAAGGGCTTCGTGTATCTCGCCAGCCAGGACGCCAACCCGTTCGGGAGCTTGATCGCGATGTACATGATGGTCGAAGATCCTGTGTCGGGGAGCACGGTAAAGCTCACCGGCGAAGTGCGCCTGTGCGAAAACACGGGAGAAGTCATAGAAGGCGTGTCCTGTCAGGCGCCGGGGCAGATCATTACGACGTTCAAGAACACCCCGGACCTGCCGTTTGAAGAACTGGAACTGCACTTCTTTGGTGGGGAACGCGCGCCGCTGACGACGCCGTCGCGTTGCGGGACGTACACAACGCAGGCGTCGTTCACGCCGTGGGACGGCAACGCGCCGGTGAACACGTCCTCCTCGTTCCAGATCACCTCGGGTCCGAACGGGTCGCCGTGTCCGGGTCAGAGCCTGCCGTTCAACCCGAGCCTCACGGCGGGCACGACGAGCATTCAGGCGGGCGGTTTCAGCCCGTTCACGATGACCATGAGCCGTGAAGACGGTCAGCAGAACCTGCAGGCGATCAGCCTGAATATGCCCGAGGGCCTGTCGGGCCTGCTGTCCGGTGTGGAACTGTGTCCGGAACCGCAGGCCGATCAGGGGACGTGTGGTTCGAACAGCCTGATCGGTGAAACGACGGTGTTTGTGGGTGTCGGCAGCGACCCGTTCAGCGTGAAGGGCGGCAGGGTCTACATCACCGGCCCGTATGAGGGCGCGCCGTTTGGCCTGTCGATCGTCAACCCCGCGAAGGCGGGACCATACGACCTGGAGGCGGGTACGCCGTGCGACTGCGTGCTCGTCAGGGCGAAGATCGAAGTGAACCCGGTCACCGCCGCTTTGACGATCACGAGCGATGACGCCGGCCCGTACAAGATCCCGACGATCCTCGACGGGATCCCGCTACAGATCAAGCACGTGAACGTCACGATCACACGTGAACACTTCACGTTCAACCCGACGAATTGCAACAAGACCGCGATCACGGGGAGCCTGGACAGCACCGAAGGCGCGACCGATGCGTTGTCGGTGCCGTTCCAGGCGACGAACTGCGCGACGCTTGGGTTCGCCCCGAAATTCTCGGTCTCCACTTCCGGGAAGACGAGCAAAGCGGATGGCGCGAGCCTCAGCGTGAAGCTGACCTACCCGAGCGCGCCGTTCGGCAGTCAGGCGAACATCAAGCAGGTCAAAGTCGAACTCCCCAAGCAGCTCCCCTCGCGGTTGACGACGTTGCAGAAGGCGTGTACGGCGGCGCAGTTCAACGCGAACCCCGCGGGGTGTCCGGCGGCGTCGGTGATCGGTCACGCGAAGGCGATCACACCGTTGATCCCCGTCCCCCTGGAAGGCCCCGTCTACTTCGTTAGCCACGGTGGCGAAGCGTTCCCGAGCCTCGAGGTCGTGTTGCAGGGCTATGGCGTCACGATCGATCTCGTCGGCACGACGTTCATCAGCAAATCCGGGATCACCTCGAGCACTTTCAAGACCGTCCCCGACGCGCCCGTCGGCAGCTTCGAACTCACGCTGCCGGAGGGCAAGTTCTCCGCGCTGGCGGCGAACGGGAGCCTCTGCACGAGCAAACTGGCGATGCCAACTGAATTCGTCGCCCAGAACGGCGCCGTGATCCACCAGAACACGCCGATCGGTGTGACGGGTTGCGCGAAGAAGAAGGCGCTCACCCGCGCGCAGAAGCTCGCGGCCGCGCTGAAGGCGTGCCACCGGGATCACAGCAAGGCCAAGCGTCAGCAGTGCGAACGCTTGGCAAGGAAGAGGTATGGGGCGGTCAAGAAGAAGAAGGGAAAGAAGTGACTACCGAGACCCCGTCGGCGGCGGTACCCCCAGCTGCTTGCAGATGTCGCGCGCTAGGCCGTAGCCGAGCTCGTTGTGGCGCGGGATCGATGTCCGTGGCTTGCCGCCCGGCGCTTCCCACCACGAGTGCTCGGCGCCCTCTCTGTCCGGCTTGCAGCCGTGCTTTTTCAGGTGCTTTTCGAGCTGGCGGCGTTTCACGCCGCGAAGCTCAGGTGCACCGGCTCGGTGTCGGCGTCTGGCGCGATCTCGCGCAGCCTGTTGGCGCTCTGGTCATCGACATAGAAGCGCAGCCAGTCGTTCAGCGCGGACAGGATCATCTCGCGTGCTTCTTTGCGCGTCCGGCCCTGGCTGAGGACTCCCGGCACCTCGGGGATCGACACCATGATCCAGCCGTCCTCGTCAGGCTCGTACACGATCGTCAGATTCAGCGTGTCGTTCATGGTACTAAGCCTAGCTCATCCCACTCCGCCCAGGTTCAACCAAATCGGTCAAGTAGGCCCGAATATCACCACACTCCCGCCGGTCTTGTTTTGAAGGCCGACAGTCTGTGAGAGACAGGCAAGGAAGAAGTATGGGTCGGTCAAGGTCAGGAAAAAGGAGTGATCAGCTGAGCGGGGCGGATTTTTCAACCGGCCGGATACGCTCGGACGTAGTTCGGGGTCCCGCCCGCCCGGATATAGCTCGGGGTTCTGTCCGGCCGGATGAGGCTAGGGATTCTGCGCCTCGTGCCGGGGTTGCTGTGGTTCAGCGTGCGCGGTTGCTGTCCGCGGCGGCGCGTGTCGTCGCAGAGCTTGGTTATGGCGGGATGAGCGTTGCCCGGGTGTGCGCTCGTGCGGGTGTCTCCCGGCGTACCTTTTATGAGCAGTTCGAGGACCGCGAACACTGCTTCCTCGCGCTGTTTGACGACGCTTTGGCACGGGCGACGTTGGTCGCGCAGGCAGCGGTCGTGGAGGGGTCTGGTTGGCGGGAGCGTGTCCGGGCGGGTCTTTGCGCCCTGCTGTTGTTCGTCACCGAGGAGCCCGCCCTGGGATCGCTCTTGGTTGTCGAGGCGCTTGGTGGTGGTCCCAAGGTGTTGGAGCGTCGCGCGCAGACACTCGACGCTTTGCGACTGGTCGTCGATGAGGGACGCGCGGTGCGCTCGGGCCAGGAGCCCCCTCCGCCCCTTACCGCGGAGGGGGTAGTCGGTGCGGTGCTGAGCGTCCTTCACGCGCGTCTGCTCGAGCACAGCACGGTCGATCCCGCGGCGAACGGGTCCTCCCGCGCATCGTCGTCGTCTTCGTCGTCGTTGATTGGGCTCTTGAACCCCTTGATGGGGATGATCGTCCTGCCCTATCTGGGGCGTGCGGCAGCGGCCAGGGAGCTCGCTCGTGCCGTGCCCCGCCGCCCTTCTCATGTTTCCGGGGCCTTACGCGCGCCGCGGGCGATGTCACCTTCTGATCCGCTCGATGGTCTTGATATGCGCTTGACTTATCGCACCCTGCGTGTCCTCTACGCGATCTCTTCCCAGCCCGGGGCTTCCAACCGTCAGGTGGGAGAGGCCGCGGGCGTTCACGACCAGGGCCAGATCTCCAAGCTCCTCGCGCGCCTGGAACGCCTCGGACTGATCCACAACGCCGGCCACGGCCAGCCCCGAGGAGAACGCAACGCCTGGACACTCACCGCGCGAGGGACCGAAGTCCAGGCCGCGCTCGGAACATAGCCCGGCAGTCCCGCGCCCGCGGGCACGGACGGCGCTTGACACCGGGGATGAGACTTCTTTTCAAAACGCTTCCACTTCACGGACGCGCCTTGCCGCGGTCACTTCGCTCTTTACTGCCGGGCGCCTGGTCTCGGCCCCCTCGGCACTACTCGTTTTTTTCTTCTACGCTTGATGGCATGCCCTCCGCCAACGGACACCTTCCTCGGGCGTGCGTGATCGGCGCCGGCTCTTCTGGGATCGCCACGGTCAAGGCCCTGCATGAGCGGGGCCTCCCTTTCGACTGCTTCGAGGCTTCCGATGAGGTTGGCGGCAACTGGGTCTTTGGCAACCGCAACGGCATGTCCGCGGCCTACCGCGACCTGTTCATCAACGTCTCGCGTGAGCGCATGGCCTATTCGGACTTTCCGATGCCTCTCACCTATCCCGACTTCCCCCACCACACGCACATCCGCGAGTACTTCAACGATTACGTCGATCACTTTGGCCTGCGTCCTTTGATCACGTTCGACACTCGGGTCGAGCACGCTTCCCGTCTCGAGAACGGCTCTTGGCAGATCCAGCTCGACACCGGCGAGACCCGCCTTTACGACGCCCTCCTCGTCGCCAACGGCCATCACTGGGATCCGCGCTGGCCTGAACCCGCCTTCCCCGGCGCCGACACCTTCGCGGGCGAGCAGCTGCACGCGCACGCCTACGTCGACAACTCCCTCTTCGCCGGGCGGCGTGTCGTCATCCTCGGCATGGGCAACTCCGCGATGGACATCGCCGTCGAGTCCTCCTATGTCGCCGAGCGCACCTACCTTGCCGCCCGCCAGGGCGCCTGGATCATCCCCAAGTACGTCTTCGGCCGCCCCGTCGATCAGCTCCCCAACGACGCGCGCGTCCCGTTTCGCATTCGCCAGCGCCTGATCCACCAGATCATCCGCTCCTACACCGGCAACCCCGAGCGCTACGGCCTGCCGCGGCCCAACCACAAGTTTGGCGAGGCCCACCCGACCGTCTCCGGGCGCATTCTCGACCGCATCGCCCACGGCACGATCGCGCCCGTCCCCAACATCGCCTCGCTCGAGGGCGCGCAGGTGCGCTTCGTCGATGGCACGGCCGTCGATGCCGACGTCGTCGTCTACTGCACCGGCTACCGCATCACCTTCCCGTTCTTCGACGACGATCTTGTCTCTGCGCCCGACAACCACATCGAGCTCTTCCGGCGCGTCTTTCACCCCGACATCCCCGGCCTCTACTTCATCGGCCTGCTGCAGCCCCTCGGCGCGATCATGCCCCTGGCCGAGGCGCAGGGCGAGTGGGTCGGCGACCACCTGCTCGGCGACTACGTCCTCCCGCCCCCGTCTGAGCTGCGCGCCGACATCGCCGCCGACCAGGCCGCGATGCGCGCCCGCTACGTCGCCTCCAAGCGACACACGATCCAAGTCGACTTCGACGACTACCTCCGCGCCCTCGCCGCCGAGCGCCGCGCCGGCGCCAAGCGAGCCCGTGCCCACCTTCTGCCGGCATAACCGCTTCATCGAGCGCTGCCCGATCTGCAGCCGCACGCTTCCCGGGGCCACGCCCGCCTCGACCGGCGCCGGGCGCCGGCAGTCCTCTTCGCGTGGCGCCGGGTCGAGTGGGGCCGACGCCGGGACTCGAGCTGCGGGCGCGCGCCGGCATCCCCGTCTGCGCGCCGGCGGACGGGAGGTGCGCGTCCATCGCGAGGTCCGCGCGCAGGACGACGGCTATCGCTCCGCTTTGGCGCCTGGTCTTCATGCCTCGGGGGACGCCGCCCGCCTGGCCGAGGAGATCGCCTTCGCCAGCGGGCGCCTCTTGCGCCTGCACGCGGCGCCCCCCGACCTCTTCGCCGAGATCCGCCTGCTCGCGGGCGAAGGCGATCGTGGGCTCGAGCGCGCGACCTGGATCTGCTTTTTGACCGTCTACCTCTCCCCTTTGCAGGGTGAGGATCCCTTCGCGGGGGTTCGCCTCGCGCTGGGGCGCGGCGCCGGCGATTGGGACGGGCTTGATGGGCTTGATGGCGGCAGTGGGAGTGGGGGTCGTCAGGGCGGGGACGATGGTGAGGATGGGAGTGGGGGCGAGGGCGAGGACGAGGACGAGGACGCCGTTCCCTCGCTCGACGGCATCCCGCTGGGGCCGCGCACCTCGCACGATCCCGCGCGGGGCCCCGAGACGCTGCTCGCCTACCGTCACTGGGTCGAGCACTTCGGTTCACAGGCGCGCGCGCTCGTCGGCGAGGACTCCTGGACGCCCCAGCGCCGCTTCGAGCGCGTGTTCGAGCGCCTCGCCCTTCCCGGCCTTGGGCGCATGGGTCGCTACGAACTTTTGGTCACGCTCGGGCGCCTGCGCCTGTACGAGCTGGACGCCGACTCTCTGCACCTCGCGGTCGGGCGTGGCGCGGGACCCGACGATCTGACGACCCTCGCCGCCAAGCGCGTGCTCGGCGTCGGCGATCCGATCTACCTGGAGCGCCGCGCGGTCGCGTTCGCCGAAGAGCTCTCCGTCCCGATCGACGTGCTCGACCTCGCCTTCGCCAACTGGGGCGCCGGTGAGCGCGCGACGCTCGGCTTCAGGGCCGACACGGTCGATGCGCACGCGCTCGAGCGCGTCCGCGACGCGCTCGAGCTGTGAATCCGGCGCTCGGCGCTCACAACCTGTCCAGCCCGTTTTCGCAGCTCAGCCGATGCCGTTGGCGACCGACCGTCATGGGCGTTGCGCGGCGCAAAAGTGCCGTCCACCCCGGCGCTTACAGTCTTCTCCAATGCCGCTGTGCTTCATCGAGCCGCAGGACGCCATCCGCGTGATCGCCGAGTCCGTCGGCCGCGAGGCTCGCCGTCAGCTCGTCGGCGAGGTCGTGCGCGCGTGGGTCGACGACATCCCCGACCAGGAGCTGTCCGTCCACTACGCCCGGGCGATCGCCGACCTCGACGAGGACGATCTGCACCTGCTCGCGGCCTGGCACGCCTCTTTGGAGGTCGGCCAGCCGATTCCCAACACCGACTTCCTCGTGGGAGTCTTCCCCAGCCTCGGCGAGAACCGGCGCGAGGCGTTGAAGATCGCCGCGGGCTTCCGCGGCGAGGAAGCCTTCCAGGCCGGCGTCTCCGAGGATCAGGCCCTCGACACGGTGCTCCCCTGCCTCTCGCGCGAGCGGGCGATCGAGCTCGCGCATGAGTGCATTCAGTTGTATGCGTGGGACCGTCTCGGCTCAGAGAACTAGACTGAGGGCATGCCCACCGCTGACGATGTGATGGACGCCCTGTCGAACGTGATCGACCCCGAGCTCGGGCTCGATTTCGTGGAGCTCGGGTTGATCTACGGCGTCGAGGTCAACGATGGCCATGTGCAGGTCACGTTCACGCTCACAACGCCCGGCTGTCCGATCGGCCCGCAGGTGACCGAACAGATCGATGAGTTCGTCGGTGAACTCGACGGCGTCCTTACGGTGGACTCCGAGATGGTGTTCACGCCGCCGTGGTCGCCGGACAAAATGTCCGAGGATGCGAAGTTCGCCCTCGGCTACTGAGCTGGGACGGCCGATGGCACTGCGCGGATGCGGCGTCCTCGGTCGCTCGTGTGCATAGCACACCACGCTCCCTGCGTCCTTGCCCCGCTTGACCCTCGACCGCCCCAGCGGGCGCAGGGTCGACAGAAGGAGCGCGCGAGACTCAGGTCGGCGACGCGACAGCCGACTCGCGCGCGAGGCCCACGAGCGTAGCCAGTTCCTCGGCGATCGTCTCGCCGATCAGCTCGATGTCTCCCAGGGCGTCGTAGTCGCCCAGCAGACCGAAGTTCATCTGGCCGTTGTAGGACATGATCGCGATCGCCAGCGCGTGGTTTTCGGGCAGGAACGCGACCGGGTACGCCGCCAGCATCTCGCGCCCCAGCACGTACAGCGGAAACTGCGGCCCCGGGACGTTCGTCACGAGCAGGTTGAACAGGCGCGTGGAGAAGTTCAGGCGCGAGGCCTGCGCGAGGATCGTGGGCGGGGCGAAGTTCTGCGCGCCGGCGATCACCTCCGCTCCCAGGGCCTGCTTGGACTCCTTCAAGCCGTCCATCGCGTGCGAGACGAACCGCAGCCGTTGCACCGGATCGGCGATGTACACCGGCAGCGGCCCGCGCATCGCGACGATCCGATTGCCGCCCTGATGGTGCTCGTCCTCGGCTCTGACCGACACCGGCACGAGCGCGCGCAACTCCACGCCCTCGGTACGCAGCCCGCGGGCGACCAGGAACTTGCGCAACGCGCCCGCCACGACCGCCAGCACGACGTCGTTGACGGTGCCCCCGAACGCGTTCTTGACGAGCTTGAAATCTTCCAGCCCGCTGCCGATGCCGACAAAGCGCCGGTGCGGGCCGATATCGACGTTCAGCGGCGTCTCCGGCGCCGGGTTCAGCCCCGCCCACACGATCTCGCCGATGCCCTCCGCCGCCTCGCGCGTACGCGCCAGCGCGCGGTCGGGATGCGCGAGCGCGTCCAGGGCGCCCTCGGCCAGCTCGACCCCTGCGCGCACCGCCCCTTTCAGGCCGGCGGCGATCAGCTCCGCGGTTCCCGGTTCGCTGTGGGGACGCCACGCGCGCCCGGAGTGCTGCAGCGGCGGCGGGTCCGGGCTGAGGTCGAACAGCACCGTCGCCAGGTCGATCCCGGCGATACCGTCGATCAGCGCATGATGCGTCTTTGAGATCAGCGCGAACTTGTCGTCCTGCAGCCCCTCGATCAGCCACATCTCCCACAGTGGCTTGGAGCGGTCGAGCTGCTGAGAGAAGATGCGCGCGGTCAGGCTGCCCAGCTGACCCCAATCGCCCGGCGTCGGCAGCGCGGTGTGACGCACGTGGT
The DNA here is from genome assembly GCA_963749285.1 of uncultured Solirubrobacterales bacterium. Classification (GTDB taxonomy): domain Bacteria; phylum Actinomycetota; class Thermoleophilia; order Solirubrobacterales; family Solirubrobacteraceae; genus Palsa-744. The sequence goes on from CAVVMD010000003.1 coordinate 1,620,098, forward strand.
ACTCGAGGTTGAAGCTCGGATCGTCGATCCACACCGGCCGACCGCTGTCCAGCGCCGTGTGGGCGAGCTTGTGCCGGTAGCGCGGCACCAGATGCAGCCGTCTGCGGATCTGTTCCAGGAACTCCTCCATCGGCGGCGGCGGGCCTTCGACGATCGTCAGCCCGCCGACGTGCATGTGCGAGCTCGGCCCCTCCTGGTGCAGGAACGAGGCGTCGACCGGAGTGAGCCTGTCGAGATGGCGCTGCGCCATGGGCCTAGCCTACTGCGCGGTCGAGGGTCGAGCGAGGCAAGGACGCGTGTGAGCGTGGCGCTACGCACGCGAGTGATCGAGGACGCGGCATTTGCGCAGGCCATCGCCGTTCGGCCGTCTTACAATGAGCCTCGTGGCCGCCAACACCGTCGAGAAGCTGCTGCTCGCCGCGCCGCGCGGATACTGCGCGGGGGTGGACCGGGCCGTGCAGACCGTCGAACGCGCGCTCGACGCCCACGGCGCGCCCGTGTACGTGCGCAAGGAGATCGTCCACAACAAGCACGTCGTGCAGCGCCTGCGCGAGCGCGGGGCCGTGTTCGTGGATGAGCAGACCGAGGTCCCCGAGGGCGCCCTGTGCGTGTTCTCCGCGCACGGAGTCGCCCCCAGCGTGCGCGCTGGCGCGCAGGAGCGGGGTCTGCGCACGATCGACGCGACCTGTCCGCTGGTGACGAAGGTCCACCGCGAGGCGGCGCGCTTCGCGCAGGAGGGCTACACGATCGTGCTCGTCGGTCACGACGGCCACGAGGAGGTCGAAGGCACGATGGGCGAGGCGCCCGAACGGATCGTGCTCGTGCAGAACGAGGACGACGTGGACGCGCTGGCAGTCGAGGACCCCGAGCGGATCGCCTACGTCACGCAGACCACCCTGTCGGTGGACGAAACCGACTCGATCGTCGCACGGCTGCGCGAGCGCTTCCCGGCGATCGTCGGCCCGCGCACCGATGACATCTGCTACGCCACGACCAACCGCCAGGCGGCCGTCAAGCAGCTTGCGCGCGACTGCGATCTGATGCTCGTGATCGGCTCGCGCAACTCCTCCAACTCCGTGCGCCTGGTCGAGGTCGCGCGCGACTGCGGCACCGACGCCCACCTGATCGACGGCGCCGGCGAAGTGCGCGAGGAGTGGCTGGCCGGCAGGCGCGTCGTCGGCGTCTCCTCGGGCGCCAGCGCGCCCGAGAACCTGGTGGCGGATCTCGTCGACTTCTTCCGCGCGCGCGGCGTGACGGACGTGTCCGAGGTGGACGTGATCCGCGAGGACGTCCGTTTCATGCTCCCCAAGCCGGTGCGTGAGCTAGCCGCCGCCGGCAAGGCGTCCTGAGCCAACACTATCCGTCTTGACGCGCACGCTGATCGTCTCCGACCTGCACCTCGGCGGCCTGTCGGGCGTCGACCTGCTGCGCCGGCCCGCGCTGCGCGAGTCGCTGCTCATGGAGCTGGACGGCATCGATCGTCTGGTTCTGCTTGGCGACGTGCTCGAGCTGCGTCATGGCCCGCCGCACGAGGCGCTGGCGGCGGCGCGCCCGTTCTTCGAGGACATCGGCCAGGCGCTGGGCGTCGAGCGCGAGCTGGTCGTGACCGCGGGCAATCACGATCACCTGCTCGTCAGCACCTGGCTGGACGCGCGCGCGCTGCGCGAACCCGCGCCCGAGCCGCTGGGACTGGAGCAGCGCATCGACCCCGCCGAGGCCTCGCCGATGCTTGCCCGGATCGCGCAGTGGGCGAGCCCGGCCCACGTCACCGTCGCCTACCCGGGACTGTGGGTGCGTCCGGATGTGTATGCGATGCACGGTCATTACCTCGATTGCCATCTGACCATCCCGACCCTGGAGCGGATCGGCATCGGCGTGATGAGTCGCCTGCTGGAACGAACACCCGGCACGCTCGACACCGTGGAGGACTACGAGGCTCTCACCTCCCCGATTTACGCCTGGCGCGACGCGATCACTCGCTACTCCCCCGCCGGGCCCGTCCTCAACGGTCTGGCCACCGGACGCGCCTGGCGCGCTCTCGGCGGAGGAGGGTCGGGCAGGCGATTCGGCCGGCGCCAAGCACGCAGCGTCGGACAGATCGCTCGGGCCGCACGCGCGGCAGCACGCAGGAACGTGATCAGGGGCGCCTTCCCGCTGATGGTGGACGCGATTAACCGCGCCGGCCTCGGTCCGATGAGCGCGAACATCTCTCGCACCGAGCTGCGCCGTGCCGGGCTGCGCGCGATGGGTGAGGTGGCGGCGCGACTCGGGCTCGGCGACGCGTATGTCGTCTTCGGCCACACCCACCGCGCGGGCCCGTTCCCCGGCGATCCCGAGTCGGAGTGGCGTGGACGCGGCGGCGCGCGCCTGGTCAACTCGGGGTCCTGGGTCTACGACGCGGTCTTCCTCTCGCCCGCGCCCGGGGAGAGCCCCTATTGGCCGGGGACCTGTGTGCTGGTGGACGATTCTGGCCCGCCCGCCCCGCCGGTGCTCAAGCGGCTGTTGCTGGATCGTTCGCATGCGGATTTGTGGCCCGTGTCGGTGTGAACGCCTCGGCGGTAGGGCATTTAATGCTTTAGGCAGCAAGAGATTTATTCTTTCGCGACGAGCGATGAGCGGTTTACGCAAGTCGCCTGCCTCTAGATCATTCGTCCAGTTCGCTTGACGGGTCTGCCCACGGTTGTGTAGTTATCCCCCAAGTAGTACAGGGGGGCCCTTAAAAGGTGACCTTTGCTGAGGCAGTGTCGTGAATCTGTCGGTCTGGTGTGACCTGACCGATCCAAAACGCATCGAAAGGGATTGAGATGCCGGCCAAAAGCGCAAAGTTCACTCTGGAGGTACCGCTCGACGTCTCACAGATCGAGGCCGACGCCGAGGCGCAGGAGCTGCGAGTGCTCGCTCGCGCCCGGGACGGTTCGCTGAGCTCTGAGACGGTGCGCGCCAAGCCCGGTCGGGACGCCTCGGTCGTGCTCTCCTTTCCCGAGCCCCCCGGACCGCTGCAGCTGCTGGTGGGCCCGGCGAGCGCATCCGAGTCCGACCTCGTCAATCATCAGACGATCAGCGTGGACGTGCCCGGCAGCCGCTGGGGGAATGACCCGAAGCTCTCGGTTGAGCCGATCCTCGTCCCGCCGTATTACTGGTGGTGGTGGCTCGAGTGGTGCCGGCGCTTCGTGATCCGTGGCCAGGTCGTCTGTGCCGATGGCAGCCCGGTGCCCGGCGCCACCGTCTGCGCGTATGACGTCGACTGGTGGTTCTGGTGGACCAGCACGCAGCAGCTCGGCTGTGCCACGACGGACGTGAACGGCACGTTCGAAATCGACTTCACGTGGTGCTGCGGGTTCTGGCCCTGGTGGTGGTGGCGCGACCGCGTCTGGGAGATCGACCCCGACCTGATCGCCCGGGTGAGCGCGACGCTCGAGCAGGACCCTCGCATTCAGCTTGGTCGGGCCGGCGCGCAGCCGAGCCTGAGCGTGTTCAGCGAGCTGCTAGGTCCCGCCACGGCGATCGGTTCCCAGCTTGCCCCGAGCGATGTCGCGCGACTCGAGCAGCTCCGCGACACCCTCCTCGCCAAGCTCCCGAGCTCGGCGGAGCTCAGCGCGCTGCGGGTCTGGCCGTGGGCGCCGTGGGGCCCGTGGTGGGACTGTGACGTGGACGTGATCTTCAAGGTCACCCAGGACTGCACCGCGCCCGGCACCGTGGTGCTGGAAGAGGGGATCGACCAGGTCCGCTTCGACATCTCACAGACCACCCAGGTCACCCTCGTCGCCAACGAGGAGGCCTGCTGCCGGCGCTCGTGCCCGAACCAGCCGTGCGTCGAAGGCGAGTGCCTGGACGTGGCGGAGGTCTGCTCGGTCCCGATCAACGATGTCGGCGGGAACCCTCCCGGCACGCCGACCGCTCCCGTCGGATACCTGTACCCGGGTGCGGTCGCGCCGGGCGTCGCCTCGGCCAACGGCGACCGGGCGTTCGGTGGCACCGTCGAGATCGCCAACGCCAACATCATGACCGGCGTCGACTACTACGAGGTCCAGTACTTCGACGGCTCTGACTGGGTCGACCTGCCACCGGGCGCCGCCGAGGAGTTCTTCCGGACATGGCTCGAGCCGGTGCCTCCGCCCACGGTCTGGCCGTCGGGCGCTGTGCCGTTCCAGTTCATCAACCGGGTCGTTGCGGGGAGCTCCCCGACGGCCACCGTCACCGTCGTCGAGAGCCGGGAGCACTACGAGGCCTCGCCCGGGCTTCCCGGCGCGGCGTTCTGGACCTCGAACGAGTTCCTCGTCGTCCCGATCGACTCGTCGAAGTTCGCCGACGGCACGTATGAGTTCCGGGTGGTCGGCTGGCGCGACGCGGGCGGCGGCGAAGTCGCCGGGCCGCCGGTCGTCTCGGGCGGGACCTACACGCCGTTGGGTGGTGAAGTCCTTCCGGTCTGTGGTGACCCGGAGCAGACCAATGGCTGGGTGCTCGCGTTCAACAACCGGCTCGAACCCGACCCGTCCGCGATCCTGCCGTGCGGGAGCGGATCGACGCACCTGTGTGTCACCGAGCCGAACACGAACATCGTCTCGGTCAAGGTCGACGGCGAACCGGTGTCGGTCTGCGGCACCGTCGACGCCGCCGCCGGCACGCTGGAAGTCGAATTCCTCGCCCAGGACCTGAGCGGCAATCTCGGCGCCTACTCACTGATCGCCGTGTACGGCAGCAGTCTCGCCGTCAATCTGCTCGGGTTGCCGAGCAGCTCGTTGACGCTGGTGTCCGGCGATGCCGTGGGCCCGTATTACGGCCAGGCACTAGCCGAGGGTGCAACGGCCCCGGTCTGGCGGGGCGGGACGATGCGGCTGACCGTCAGCGCGTCCGAAGCGTTTCCGGAGCCGTGCTGCTACGACCTCGAGCTGCAGGCGTGGTCGCGGACGGTCGTCAACTGCGACATCGGCGACTTCGCCTACTGGAACCGCAGCGATTTCACGATCGGCGTCGGTGTCTGCCCGCCCCGGCTCGAGCTCCCGGCCGGCGAGGTCGGACAGCTCGAGACGGCATCCTGAAGGTGGACGCCGCGGGCATCGAGGTCGCGGCCGGTGAGCGAGCATTTCGGTTCGTGCTCGCCGGCTTGGCGGTGTGGCGGTTGACACACTTGCTGGCGCTGGAGGACGGGCCGGCCGACGTGATCGTCAAACTCCGGGTCCGGGCGGGCAGCGGGCCGCTCGGGGAGCTGATGGACTGCTTTGACTGCCTGAGCATCTGGGTCGCGGCCGGCTTCGTGCCGTTCGTGGCGCGGCGGCCAGGCGAGCGGGCTGTGGGCTGGCTTTCGCTCTCGGGTGTCGCCTGCGCGCTGCAGCGGATCGCGGCGGGAGCGAGCGAGGAGCAGGAGCTGGACCTCTTGGCCGGCGCGGAGTCAGAGACAGGATGAGCTGTTGCGGCAGTAAACGAGCGGCGGCGAGCGCTGCGCTGCGCCGGGGGGGTGGGAGAACGGCGCTGCCGCGCGGGGCGGCGTCCCCGACTGCGCCGGTCGCCGCCGCCGCGCGACCGGCAGACGTGCTCGTGCGCTACCTCGGTGCGCAACCGGTTCGGGTCCGCGGCACGGCGAGCGGGCGGATCTACCACACCTCGTCGGCTGCTCCGACGCTCGCGATCGACGCCCGCGACGCCGCCGCGCTGATCCGCACAGGCCTCTTCCGGGCCGCAGCGAGTGGGACGGTGGCGAGTGGGGCGGTGGCGGGCGGGATGACGGCGAGTGGGACGGCGGCGAGCGCCACTTGACCGCAATCTGGGCTGGTCGTATCGGATTTGGGGCGATAACAACCAATCGCAAAAAGTGTGATATACACGAACTCACCTGATAGCCGGTCTATCCTCAAGAGAAGCTGAGACCGTCATGGCTCGGCTGCGTACAGGGCGGGGACGCCGGAAATACTGTGGCCACAGGAGGCGATCGATGACCGAGGTACGCAAGATCAAGCGCTATGGCTGGCGTCCGGATCTTCCCGACCACCGCGACCGGATCTACAACCTGGAGCGCAAGGTCTACCGCTCGGAGGAACTGCAGCCGAAGTTCTCGCTGCGGGCGCAGATGCCCGGGGTCTACGACCAGGGGCAGCTCGGCTCCTGCACCGGCAACGGCGTCGCCGCGGTGCTCGAGAGCGTGGAGATCAAAGAGAGCCAGCCTGCGGAAACGCCGTCACGGCTGTTCATCTACTACGGCGAGCGCGTCATCGAGGGCACCGTCGAGCAGGACTCCGGCGCGCAGATCAGAGACGGCATCAAAGTCGTCGCGTCCGAAGGCGCGCCACCGGAGACGGACTGGCCGTATGACATCGCCAAGTTCGCCGAAAAACCGCCCGCGGCGGCCTACGAAGCGGCCAAGCAGCACGAGGCCATCCAGTATCTGAAAATCCTTCCGGGCACCGCCGGCACGCCGATTCGCTCGCCGATCCAGGAAGGACTGCCGGTCGTCTTCGGGTTCTCGGTCCCAGCCCTGTTCGAGAGCTCTACATGGGCGCCCGTGACTCAGTACCTGCCGCTGCCCGCCGCCGGTGAAAAAAGCATCGGCGGGCACTGCGTGGTGATCGTCGGCTGGGACTTCTCGCTGGAGCGCTTTCCCGTCAACGTGTTCGAGATCCGCAACTCGTGGGGTCCCGAATGGGGCGATCAGGGCTACTTCTGGATGGACGCGCGGTGGCTGTACGAACCCAGCCGCGGACTCAGCTCTGACTTCTGGGTGATCGACAAGGTCTCTTGATGCGCCGCTTCGGCATCGCGCCGGCGTCGGCGATCGAGCAGGCTCAACATGACCAGACGACCGGCGCGGCTGAACCGTTTCAGCCGCTGCCGGCGCCCACCGGCGCCCCGCCCTACCACCTCAAGCTGTCCGCGGTCACGCCGAAGCTCTCACCCACCCAGCGTACGTTCCATGTGATCGGCGATCACGGCGGGATCAGCGACCCCAATCCACAGGCCGAGGTCGCCAAGGCGATGATCGCCGACCTGGCAGCCCAGAGCAACCCCGCGGAGTTCTGCTACTCGGTCGGCGACGTCGTCTACTTCAACGGCGCCAAAGTCGACTACCCGCCCCAGTTCTACGAGGCTTACGCCCACTACAACCTCCCGATCCTGGCGATCCCGGGCAACCACGACGGCGACCCCGAAGAAGACGGCGAAACGAGCCTGCAGGCGTTCACGCGCTACTTCTGCGACACCTCGCCGCAACTGCTGGGAGAGGTGGCCGAGTACAACCGCGACACGCTGGATCAGCCGAACGTGTTCTGGACGCTCGAGGACGAGCTCGTCACGATCATCGGTCTCTACTCGAACGTCCCCAGCGGCGGTGTGATCCACCCTGACCAGCAGAAATGGCTCGCCGAAGAGCTGAAAGCCGCGCCTGCCGGACGCGCGCTGATCGTCGCGCTGCACCACCCGCCTTACTCATGCGACGCCCATCACGGCGGCTCAGAACAGATGGGCAAGGTGCTCGACCAGGCGTTCGACGCCGCCGCACGCCACCCGGATCTCGTGCTCTGTGGCCACGTTCACAACTACCAGCGCTTCACTCGCACGCTCGCCGGCCGCGAAGTGCCGTACATCGTCTGCGGCGCCGGCGGGTATCACAACCTGCACGCGATGGCCAGCGGCGCGGCGCCGGGACTGCGGGTCAAGCCCGACTGCGTGCTCACGCAGTTCGACGCCACGCAGTGGGGCTTTCTGCGCCTGGTCGTGACCGCCTCCCAGATCGAAGGCCAATATGTCGGCGTGGACAAGGAAGGCAACATCACGCCTCACGTCGACACCTTCAAGACATCAATCGCCACCTGAGACCGAGCAGGCCCGCGAGTGCGTTAGGTTGGTCAGGAGAGACCCGCGGAGTGCGGTTGGGTCAGACGCAGACCCGCGGAGTGCGGTTGGCCCGGGTCAGGCCACGCCCGGCGTGAAGCACGTCGCGTAACACCGCACGCCGGGGTCGATCTCCAGTTCGAGTGTGCCGGCGGTATGGCGCTTGTGCTCGATCAGCGGATAAGCGCCGGGATGTGAGACGGTCATCGTCGGCTCTGTAACGGGGCCGACGGCCCTCCCGGTGGCGGTGGCGCCTGCGGCGGCATGTCCGGCGGTTGGGCCTTTGTGGTGGACCCGCACCGTTCCCGACCCGTCGAGCACAGCCCAAACCCCGCCGGCCTCGTACGGGCCGGAGTAGGCGCCGGGCTGGTCCTCGGTCTGGGGCGCCAGCCGCGCGCCGGTGGCGTCCTCGGGGCGCAGTGGCTGCAGCGGCTCGCGCTTTACGCCCAGCAGCTCCTGAATCGCCAGCTCGGTCTCGGCGTAGGCGCCCTCGCCGTAGTGGTAGTCGAACAGGCGCGCGTGGCCGTCGAACAGGTAGCGCGCGGGCCAGCCGGCGTTCTCGTACTCCTGCCACACCTCCAGCTCGCCGTCGATCAGAACTGGGTACTCGATGCCCAGGCGCGCCACGGCGTCGCGGACCGCCTGCTCCTCGCGCGAGGGGTCGAACCCGGGGGAGTGCACGCCGATGACGCGCAGTCCCTGCTCGGTATAGCGTTCGTGCCACGCACGCACGTACGGCAGCGTGCGCAGCGAGTTGGGCCGGCAGAAGTCCCAGAACTCGACCAGCATCGGCCGCCCGCGCTGGATGATGCTCGCCTGGGCGCCCTTCCCGCCCGCGACGTTGACCCACGGCAGCTTCGTCGGGAACAGCGGTGCGGCGATGGTGTCTACGGGCGCGCGCATTCTGAGGTGCGATGGCCGGCGGCTGCCTGCGTCCTCAGTCGCTCGCGTGCAAGCACGCCACGCGCGGGTGGGTGGGCATCGATCCCTTGGCATGCTTGGCCCTCGCGCCTCAGAAGAGGCCGTTGCCAACCTCAGCCGATGCTGCCGACCATCTCCAGCTGGATGAGCCTGTTCAGCTCGACCGCGTACTCCATCGGCAGCTCCTTGGTCACCGGCTCGATGAACCCGTTGACGATCATCGCGGCGGCCTCGTCCTCGGTGAACCCGCGCGAGCCCATGTAGAACAGCTGGTCGTCGGAGATGCGCCCGACCGTGGCCTCGTGAGCGACCGTTACGTGAGGGTTCTGGATCTGGATGTCGGGCCAGGTGTCCGAGCGCGATTCGCCGTCCATCATCAGCCCGTCGCACTGCACGCGGGCCTTGGAGCCGGCGGAGTTGTGGCCCATCTTGACCAGGCCCCGGTAGCCCATGATGCCGCCGTCCTTGGAGATCGACTTGGCGAGGATGTTCGAGGTCGTGTTCGGCGCGAGGTGCACGACCTTGGCGCCCGTGTCCTTGTGCACGCCTTTGCCGGCGACGCCGACATTGAGGTGGTCGGCGCGCGCGCCCTCGCCCATCAGGAACGATCCGGGATAGAGCATCACGTACTTGGCGCCCATCGACCCGCCGACCCACTCGACGGTGCCGTGGGCGTCGACGACGGCGCGCTTGGTGTTGAGGTTGTAGACGTCCTTGCTCCAGTTCTGCACGGTCGTGTAGCGCGCCTTGGCGCCCTCGTGCACGAATATCTCCACCACCGCGGAGTGCATCGAGTTGACGCTGTAGGTCTGCGCGGTGCAGCCCTCGATGTAGTTCACCTCGGCGCCCTCCTCGGCGACGATCAGCGTGTGCTCGAACGTGCCCTCTCCCGCCCCCTCCATGCGGAAGTAGGACTGCAGCGGCAGGTCGCACTTCACGCCCTTGGGGATGTAGCAGAACGCCCCACCGGACCAGACCGCCCCGTGCAGCGCGGAGAACTTGTTGTCCTGGGCGGGGACGCACTTGTTCATGAAGTACTTCTGCACCAGCTCCGGGTACTCGGTGACGGCCGTGTCCATCGAGCAGAACAGGATCCCAAGCTTTGCGTACTCCTCCTTGAGCCCCTCATACACCGGCTCCTGGCGCCACACGCCGACTACCCCGGCGAGATGCTCGCGCTCGGCCTGGGGGATGCCGAGGTCCTCGTAGGTCTGCTTCATCTCCGCGGGCACGTCGTCCCAGCTGTCGAACCGCCCGGCGGTCGGGGGCGAATACAGCACGAGATCGTCGAGGTTCAGGCCCCCGAGGTCCGGCCCCCACGTCGGGATCGGCTTGCGCTCGAAGATATCCAGCGCCTTGAGCCGTTTCTCGGCCATCCAGTCGGGCTCGCCCTTGATCTTCGACAGCTCGCTGACGACCTCGCGCGAGATCCCCTGACGGGCGCGCAGCTGACCCTGCTCGTCCTCGACGATCGGGCTGGGCTTGGTGATCCTGGTGCGCTCGACTGTGCGGTCAATCGTGGCCATGCGGCTCCTTACGGGGGGTCTGGGCGAATCCTGTGCTCTGAACTAGGAATTGTATCGCGGGGGCCAGGCGGGTCGGATGCGACGTGGGCGGGGGCTGGCATCAGCTCGGCCAGGCGTGGTCGCCGGTGACGGCTCCGCGGACGACCTTGAGGTTGAGCAGCGCGCACTTGCGCCTGGTCGCGGACACGGGGATGCCCAGCAGCTCGATCATCCAGTCGGCGTTGAGTGTGCCGACCTCGTCCAGGCTCATCCCAATCAGCTCCTCGGAGGCGATCGACGCCGAGGCCTGCGAGATCGCGCAGCCGTGGCCGTGGAACTTCAGGTCCTCGATGCGACCGTCCTTGACGCGGATTTGCACGCCAAGCTCGTCGCCGCACAGGGGGTTGTGCTCGAGCGCCTCCAGGTCGTGGGGATCGAGCTCGCCGAAGTTGTGCGGGCGCTTGTAGTGATCGAGGATGTAGTCGCGGTACAGGTCGTCCATGGCGATCAAAGTCCGAACACCTGACGGCCGGCCAGCAGCGCATCGACCAGTGCGTCGATGTCCGCGGGCTCGTTGTATACGCCGACGCTGGCCCGGGCGGTCGCGCCCACACCGAGGCAGCGCATCAGCGGCTGCGCGCAGTGGTGCCCGGCGCGGATGCACACGCCCCCGCGGTCGGCGAGCTCGGCGACATCGTGAGGATGGATGCCCTCGATCGTGAACGACGCCAGCCCGCCGCGGCGCTCGGCCTCGGGGGGGCCGACGACGCGCAGGCCCGGAACCTCGCCCAGACGATCGAGCATGTAGGCGGTCAGCGCCTGCTCGTGCGCCCGTACACGCTCCATCCCCAGCCCAGACAGGTAGTCCACGGCGGCGCCCAGTCCGACGGCCTCGGCGATCGGGGGCGTGCCGGCCTCGAACTTGTACGGCAGCTCGTTCCAGGTGGCCGACTGGAAGTCGACCGAGGCGATCATGTCCCCGCCCGTCATGAACGGCTCCATCTGCTCCAGGATCTCCGCGCGGCCGTGCAGCACACCGATGCCGGTGGGGCCAAGCGCCTTGTGACCCGTCCAGGCGTAGAAGTCCGCGCCGAGCTCCTCCACATCGACGGGCATGTGCGGTACCGCCTGGGCGCCGTCGATCAGCGACACCGCGCCCGCCGCGCGGATACGCGCGGTCATCTCCGCGACCGGCACGATCGTCCCGAGCACGTTCGATACGTGGGCCAGCGCGACGAGCCGCACATCGCCCCGTGCAAGCTCTGCGTCCAGCTGCTCCAGCGACAGTTCGCCGCGCTCGTCGATCTCCAGGTAGCGCAGCGTCGCCCCCTGCTCGCGGCACAGCACCTGCCAGGGCACGATGTTGGCGTGGTGCTCGAGCTGAGTGATCAGGATCGCGTCTCCGGGGGCGACGTTCGGGCGCCCTCGGGCATTGTGTTCGTTGGCGATGCCACGCGCACGTGTGTGTGCGCGCGCGTTTGCGGTCTTCCCGGATCGTCCACCGCCACCACTACCACCACTACTACTACTCCCCCCGGCACTTGGGCCCAAGGTGCTCCCGCGCCCCCAGGCGTAGGCGACGAGGTTGATCGCCTCGGTCACGTTCTTGGTGAACACCGTCGTCCGTGGCTGGGCGCCGACAAACGCTGCAACCCGCCGCCGCGCGCCGTCGTAGGCCGCGTCGGCCTCCTGCGCGAGCGCGTAGACCCCGCGATGGACGTTCGCGTTGTGCGCGCGCAGGTGCTCTGCCTGCGCGTCGATCACGACCGCGGGCTTCTGTGAGGACGCGCCCGAGTCGAGATAGATCAACTCACGCCCGTTAAACCGCCGCGCGAAGATCGGAAAATCGTCGCGCACCCCGAGCGAGTACGCCCCGACGCTGGAGTCTGTCAAAGCGGCGTGTGTCACGGACCGCGCCTGTGATCGCTCTGGCCCGGCGCACGCGTGATGTAGCCGGCGACACAAACCGTTGCAGCGGGGGCCGCGCCAGATTGCTTCCCACCCAAACGATTACCGATGTGTCGCATACGCCTCGATGTCCTCCCGCGCGGAGGCCAACTTGTCGGCGAGCTTCGCGCGGATCAGCTGTTCCAACGGCTCGTCGTGCAGCTCGGCGAGCACGGGCTCGAAGAAACCCTCCACGAGCACGCGCACCGCGGCGGGGCGATCCAGGCCGCGGGACTGCATGTAGAAGATCGCGGCCTCGTCCAGCTCACCGACGGTGCCGCCGTGCGAGGCCGATACGTCATCGGCGGAGACGAGCACCGATGGGATTGCGTCCAGGCGCGCCTTGGGGGACAGCATCATCGTGTGGATCTGCAGATAGGTGTGGGTCTGCTGGGCGCCGGGGTCGATCTGGATCAGGCCCTCGAACGACGCGCGGCTCTCACCCGTGGCGGCCCCGCGCCAGTGCACGTCCCCGCCGGAGGGGCCGGTCTCGTGCAGGTCCACCGCGAACGCGTCCAGGTGCTCGTCGGCCTCGGTGAAGAACAGGCCACGGAACGCCATGTCGCCGCCGGGCTCGGTGACGGCGAGCTCCAGGTGCTGGCGCACGAGATGCCCGCCGAGCAGCGAGGGCAGCCAGTGGCAGTACGCGTCGCGCCCGACGCCGACGTATCGCGTGGAGACGTCATACACCTCGCCCCGGCCCCAGTCTTGGACCTGCGCGAGGCGGCAGCGCGCGCCGTCGTTCAGATAGCACTCGAACGCGCCCGCGTGCAGGGCGGGTGGGCTCCCATTATCGAAGTCCTCGGCCAGGTCGTACTCGTGCACGCGGAACTCGCTCGTGCGATCGCCGACGATCAGCGTGCGCCCGTACTGGGCGACGCCGGGCGAGTCGATTGCGTAGACGATCTCGATGGGGTCCTCGACGACGACGCCCGGCGGCACATACAGGAACGCGCCGCCCGTCCAGAACGCGGCGTTGGCCGCCTCCAGCTTGTGGCGGTCGATCGTCAGGCGCTTGGAGTAGTACGGCGCCACCAGGTCCAGGTGCTCGCGAAACGCGTCCTCCAGCGAGCACAGGATCACACCGCGCGCCCGCAGCTCGGGATCGAGCTCGACGTGCACGACCGTGCCGGCGTTCTGCACGATCCTCCCGGCGCGAGCACGGTCGGGGAGGGTGCGCGTCACGACCTCGGGTATGGCGTCGGGCGAGGGCGAGGGCGAGTCGGGTTGGACCTGAAGCGCGTCCAGGTCCAGAGTCTGCAGGGTCGTGGTCCAGAACCCCGAGCGCCGCCAGACCGGCAGCTCCGAGGTGTAGTAGTGCGCGAGCGCCGCCTCGCGCAGCTGCGCGAGCGTGCGATGCCCGGGCCCATGGCCCGCTCCCGCGCCGTGGAGCGCGTGATACAGGGTCGCCTCGCGGTGGCGACCGGGCTTGACCTGAACCTCAGCCAACGTCGTCACCAGCCTTCGCGCCCACGCTGATGTTCGAGAGCCAAGCCAGACAAGGACGCATCGAGTGAAGTGCGCTTGGCACACGAGCTGGCCGATCGGAGATCCCGTCGATCTCCGATCGGTAGGACGCCGACCGAAGCCGGGAGACACTCGCCTCCGACCGAAGCCAGGGGACACGCGCCTTTGGCGCGAATCCCCGTTTCGGCCAGCATCCCCGTTTCGGCCAGCGCCGGCTATCGGACATCAGCGCCGACCTCCTGGCGGATCTGGTCGTAGCCCTCGCGCTCGAGCCGCTCGACCAGCTCGACGCCGCCCTGAAGGACGATGCGGCCGTCCATCAGGATGTGCACGAACTCGGGCTTGACGTAGTGCAGGATGCGCTGGTAGTGGGTGATGATCAGCGCGCCCAACCCCTGCTCGTCGTGCAGCTTTTGCACGCCCTCGGCGACGGTGCGCAGCGCGTCGATATCGAGGCCCGAGTCGGTCTCGTCGAGGATCGCGACGTCGGGTTGGAGCATCGCCATCTGCAGGATCTCCGCGCGCTTCTTCTCGCCGCCGGAGAACCCGTCGTTGAGATGGCGCGAGGTGAACGCTTTGTCGACGTCGAGCAGCTCGATCGCATGTTGCAGCTGGGTGCGGAACTCCTTCACCTGGATCGGCTCCGCGCGCTTGGCGTTGATGGCCATGCGCAGGAAGTTCGCCACCGACACGCCCGGGATCGCGACCGGGTACTGAAAAGCCAGGAACAGCCCGCTCTTGGCGCGCTCGTGGGGCTCGGCCGCGGTGATGTCCTCGCCCTTGAACACGATCGTGCCCTCGGTGATCTCGTACGAGGGATGTCCGAGCAGCGTGTTGGCGAGCGTCGACTTGCCCGAGCCGTTGGGGCCCATCAGCGCGTGGACCTCGCCGCGCGAGATGTCCAGGTCCACCCCTCTGAGGATCTCGCGCTCCTCGATGCGCACGTGCAGGTCTCTGATCTCTAGGTCGGCCATGTTCTGTGATCAAGCTCCGGTCGTAAGTGGTTCGGGTTCGGGTTCGAGGTCGATGGATTTCAGTGCGGCGCGGGGCGACGAGGCGGCGTGGGGCGGTGGGATCTTCTCGGCGCTGGGCGATGCGATCTTCTGGTTGACGAGCGCGGGTGCGAGCACGAGGTCCGCGAGCGTCGTGTCCTGCAGTGTGCGCACGATCGCGCCACGCACGCGTGTCCACAGCAGCTTGGTCGGGCACACATGATTGGGATCGGACTCGCGCGAGCAGACGATTGAGCCGTCTGAGGCCTCAGAGATGCACTCGATCGGCGCGATCGAGCCCTCCAGCGCCTCGACGACCTCGGCCATCGTGATCTCGGTGGCCGGGCGCGCGAGCAGGTAGCCCCCGCGTGAGCCCCGCCGCGAATCGACCAAACCGGCCTTGCGCAGCCGCGCGACGAGATGCTCCAGGTAGGCGAGCGGCATCCCGTCGTGCTCGGCGATCTCCGCGAGGGAGATGGGATGCCCACCCACTCCCTCACCGGCTCGCCGAGCCAGCTCGACCATCACGCGCACGCCGTACTCGGCCTTGGTTGAGAACATCATCTTGGCATTTCCTACCTGCGGGCTAGGGTATCAGCCGGGCGGGGCGTGTCCGGGCGTATACGTTGCCGCGACGTGGCTGAGGCGACCGAGCACGTCGGTGGTGGGGGCGACCTTCGCGTTCTCGTAGTCGGACAGTCGGGGCGCCGAGGTGCCGGCCGCGAGGGCAAACTGGCGAAGCGTCATACCTGCCCCCGTCCGCCAGGCGCGAATCTGCGCGGCGTACTCGGTCCGTCCTCGCAAGGTGAGGTCATCGCGGGCATGGCGAATCACTCTGGACATCAGCGCGTCGACGCCGTAATGCTCGCCCCAGGAGATCACGGTCTCGGTCGTGCGCGCGGCCGGGCCCCAGGGGTTGCGCCGGATCGCGTCGGCGAGACGGCGCCAATCCGGCAGTGAGCCGCGGTCGATGACAGTCTCGATCGCCTCGGCCGGCCACAGGTCCAGCGGGGCGGTGGGATCGAAGTCGAGGTTGCGAAACTGCACGGTCATCGTGCCATCCTCTCCGCGAGGTCCGCGAGCACCGCCTTGACCGTGGGCCACTCATGCCAGCGAGGATCGAGCGACTTGTAGCTGGCGAGCTGCGTGGTGACCTCGGCGTCTCGCGGCCGCGGGTCCGCCAGCTGTCTGATGAGTTGTGTGGCAACGGCCTCCGGCCGGCGGTTGATGTCGGAGTAATAGGCATCTATGCCTCGCAGTACGGCAGCCGCCCCGTCAAGCCCGACATCATCGAGCGAAGGCATCTACCCATGTTATCAGAACTGATAACAAATAAGGGTTAGGGGAGGGATGAATGTCTTGGGTCACCCCAGGTGATGGCGTGACTCACCAGGGCGTGACGCTCGGCGACGTCATTCCGCCTCGAGCTTGCGGATGTCGTGGGCGAGCCCTTCGGGGGTGAGCTGTTCGACGGGAAACAGCACCCGCTCATTTCCGGAGGGATCGATCAGGAACACCGAGGCCGAGTCCGCGAACGCCGCTTTACCGGCGCTTGCGGGGATCGCGCCGTAGGCATGCCACACCGCGCGCAGCTGGGCTTTTGAGCCGGTGAGGTAGTGGACGCGGCCGGTGAGCGAGACCTGCGCGAGGAATCGGTTTACGCTGGCTGGAGTGTCGGCTGAGGGGTCGGCGCTGACGATCAGCACGGGGACGGGGTGCGACAGTTCGTCCAGCGCGCCGCGTATTTGCTGGGCGATGAGGATGCACGTCGCCCCGCAGGTGGAGTACAGGAACGCGAGCACGACGACCTGGCCGCGGTAGGCGGACAGCGATACGGGTTCACCGGCGTGTTGGCCTGTCGGCGCGGACAGGCTGGTGAGGGTGAACTCGTGCGCGTGTATGTTCGCGGGCAGCGCGGCGCCGTCGAACCCCGATGCGGACGGCACGTTCGTGAGTACGGTCGTCGGTGAGTTGGTCGCCGGGCGGTCGAGCAGAACCGCGAGCGCGAACGCGATCACGAGCAGGGTGGTGATCGACAGGAGGGCGATTCGGACGCGCGGGCGCATAGCGTTCAGAGGCTACGACTCGTGGCTCAAGGCGGTAACACGACCGTGGCAGGACCCACCGGGAGAGTGCGCTTCTTTCCCAAAAACTATATGCTTTTAGAGCTATCTATCCAAAAAAGCCTAGATTTTTAGAGAAAAACATCCCAAAAACCATAGAGTTTTGAAAGAAGACTGCTAGGATAAGGGCGTGAGAGATACGGAGATCGCAGAACGATTGCGGGATCGCAACCCCTGGTGGCGGCACGCGCGCGGATGGCAGGACGAGGACCAGGTCCTCCGCGAGGCGGCCGAGGCGCCGTTCGAGTATCGCCCGGGTATGCTCGATGATCTCCGCCAGGGGGGTCTGTATACGCTCAGTGGCCCACGTCGTGTGGGCAAGAGCTTGGAGGTGCGGCGCGCGATAGAGGGCCTGATCGACAGTGGTGTGCCCGCGCGCAACATCGTGTACGGCTCTTGTGACGGTTTCTCATTGCAGGACCTGCGGCGTCTGTTCCGCGCCGGCATGAGCCTCACGCGCGGGATCGAAGGGGCGAGGTGGTGGTTCCTCGACGAGATCACAGCCGTGGGGGCGGGATGGTCGAGTGTTGTCAAGGATCTGCGCGACGATACGCCGCTGCGCCGCGACTGTGTCGTGCTCACGGGATCGAGCTCCCGCGAGTTGCGGGAGGCGACCAAGAACTTCGCTGGACGACGCGGCACCGGCACCGAGCGCTCGGACAGGCTGCTGATGCCGGTTCCCTTTCGCGACTACTGTCGGCTGATCGGCGTGGTGGGCCTGCCTGAGATCAGGCCGCTTGCGCCGGAGAAGATGCTCTCTGCAGACGCGCGAGCAGCGGTCGCCGAGCTGTCCTTCTGGATTGACGAGCTCGTCGATGCGTGGGAGTCGTATCTGCGCTGCGGCGGTTTCCCTCGCGCGATCGGCGATCTACTGAAGACCGGCGACGTGACGAGCGGGTTTGTGCAGGATCTGTGGGATGTGATTCGAGGCGATGCGATTCTCGCCACGAGTCTCGGCGACGCTGATCTCCTCAACCTCTTGGCTCGTATCACGGATGGGATCTCAAGCCCATTGAACGCGAGCGCGGTCGGTCGAGATGTGGGCCTCGGAAGCCACCACTCGGTCAACGATCGCATCAACGACCTCGCGTTCGCCTTCCAGACATGGCGCTGCCACCGGGCTGATCGGCACGGACGGCCCAGCACGGGCGCCCAGCGCAAGGTGTACTTCGTAGACCCTCTCATTGCTCGGCTCCCCAGCCAGCGTCACGCCGCCTATCGTGCGCCCGACGTGACAGTGCTCAGCGAGCAGCAGATCGGTCTAGCGCTGGCACGGGCCGCGGCCGGCGGTCGCGCCGATCGGTTCGTTGCCGGCGAAGCGGTCATGTATGAGCGCACCGCTACGGGCAAGGAGATCGACTTCGTTGGCGCCCGCCAGGTCCCCGTCGAGAGCAAGTATGTGGAACGCAACTGGAAGAGCGGGGCGCGCACCGTTGCTGCCGCTTACGGTCGGGGGATTCTCGCCACGCGCAATGTGCTCGACACCGACGGTGATGTCTGGGCCGTGCCCGCCTGTGTCGTCGCCTGGCTGCTCGGGAGCTGAGCACAAGCGGCGCCCTGGCCGGACTCGCGCGCCCCCGGCCGGCCTCGCTGTCGCCGCGCTCGCGGACTTTGGGCGCTGGCTCCCCAGCCCGCTATACTTTGTGAAGTCTCCATGAATCCCGACCATGATTTAGGAGTTTCATCATGAGCCCGTCAGGAGCGGAGCTGCTCCGCCAAGTCAAGTCGCAGATCGAAGAGGTCGACCCGTCCGAGGTGCACGAGCTGATGCACGAGGGCGTCGCGGTGATCGACGTGCGCGAGACCGAGGAGTTCGCCGCTGGGCACCTGCCCGGAGCCAAGCACGTGCCGCGCAGCTATCTGGAGACGCGCATCGAGGGCGTCGTGCCGGATCGCTCCACGCAGGTGATCCTCTACTGCGCCTCCGGCAACCGCTCGGCCTACGGCGCGCGCACGCTGACCGAGGATCTGGGCTACGAGCACGTGCGCTCGATGACCGGCGGGATCACCCTGTGGAAGGACCGCGGTTACGAGGTGCAGGTGCCGCGAGCGCTCAGCACAGAGCAGCGCGAGCGCTATTCGCGCCACCTGCTGATTCCCGAGATCGGCGCCGAGGGCCAGCAGAAGCTGCTCGACGCGCGCGTGCTGCTGCTCGGCGCCGGCGGCCTGGGCTCGCCCACGGCCCTGTATCTCGCGGCGGCCGGTGTCGGCACGCTGGGGATCGTCGACGACGACGTGGTCGACCTTTCTAATTTGCAGCGTCAGGTGATCCACTCGACCGAGCGCGTCGGCGTGCCGAAGGTGGATTCCGCCGAGGAGTCGATCCGCGCGCTGAACCCGGACGTGACGGTCGTGAAGTACCCGGTGCGGATCGACGCGTCGAACATCATGGAGATCATCGAGGGCTACGACGTGATCGTCGACGGCGTCGACAACTTCCCGACGCGCTACCTGCTCAACGACGCCACCGTGCGGCTGCAGATCCCCGTCGTCTCGGCCTCGATCCTTGGCTTTGACGGGCAGCTCTCGGTGTTCAAGCCCTACGAGGGCCCGTGCTATCGCTGCCTCTTCCGCGAGCCCCCACCCGCCGAGCTCGCGCCCTCCTGCGGGGCCAACGGCGTGCTCGGTGTTTTGCCCGGCACGATGGGCCTCTTGCAGGCGACCGAGGTCGTCAAGCTGATCCTCGACATCGGCGAGCCCGCGATCGGGCGGCTGCTGCTGTATGACGCTTTGGCGGCGACTTTGACCGAGGTCAAAGTCCACCGCGACCCCGACTGCCCGATCTGCTCGCGCCCGCCCGAGGAGATCGCCGACGAGGAGCTCGGCGTGTTCCCGGACTACGAGGCGTTCTGCGCCGCGGCCGGCTAGCGGCCCGCTGGCGCGGCGCCATGCGGCGTCCTCGATCGCTCACCGAAGCCGGGAGACACTCGCCTGCGGCTCGCATCCCCGGTTCGGCCAGCAGAGCACACTTCGCTCACTGCGTCCTTGCCTGGCTTGGCCATCGGGCCGCTAGACAGCCCCCTGATGACACGAGCGGGCGTTTGATGCGCCAGTCGTGGTAATCATTCGCGATGGCGACGATCAAGATTCCCCCTGTTCTGCGCGCGTCGGTCGGCGGCGAGCGACAGGTGAGCGCGTCCGGCGCGTCCGTCGGGGACGTGTTGCGCGACCTCGCCTCCAGCCACCCGGCGACCCGGGAGCAGCTGTTCTCGGCCGATGGTGAGCTGAACCGCTACGTCAACGTGTATCTCAACGACGAGGACGTGCGCGTCCTTGGCGGCCTTGACACGGCCGTGGGGGACACGGACACGCTGGTGATCCTGCCGGCGATGGCCGGCGGCGGGGTCTGAGGACCAGACCAACTGCCACCCGCGCGGCTTCCGCCGCGCCCGGGTCTAGGCTTCGCGTCCAGGTTCTCCCGCCTGGCCTAAATCTTTTCGACCCGCCGAACGATTGGACCTCGTTCTTATGAGCGTACGCCGTTTTTGCCTACCCGGACTTGGCCTTGCGAGTCGGCGGTCCCACATGCGCGTGCCCACGCGTGGCGCGGGCCTCGCGTTGGTTGCACTCTGCGCCGGCGCCGTCCCGTTCGCGGCGCCTGCTGTCGCGTCGGCCACGCATGCGCCTGAATATTCCCTCCAGATCGTCGAGGGAGAGACGACGCAGCCCGAACACAGCATCATCGCGACCAGCGGCAGCGTCGAGCCGGAAGCCTCGGTGGCGGTGTCGATAGTCCGCGGCGGCATCGAAGTGTCCCGGAGCAGCGGCAGAGGAGGCGCCTGGATGGCGTCGATCCCCGCTCCCGGTGACGTGGTGAACTTGGAATCCCCGACCGGCCCCAACGGCCACCCGGGTGGCAAAATCGTCGGGTCGTTCGTCTATGACGGGCTGCCCTCGATCGATCCGACCGTATGCGCGGGCTCGGTCAACTTCTCAGGCCAGCGGTCGACCGGCCAGACGATCCAAGGCGGCTACTTCTGGGACATGGTCGGGCCCTATGGCGAATTCGAACGCGGAAACCCGGGCCAGGCTCAGATCACGCTGCTGTCAGGGTCGACCTTCGGCGGCAACTTCCTGACTCCGCTGGTGTTCGGGGAGACGGTGTGGGCGAGCGAGTCGCTGGAAACGTCGCTTGCAGGCGGAGCCGTCTTCACCTACGAAAGCAAAAACGAGCGCCCCGTGGGCGCCTGTCCCATTCCTCCTTCGCCGCCGCCTCCACCTCCGCGACCCCCTGCTCTGTCGGGCTCGATCCTCAAGCTCGCGAAGACCACGATCCACAAATTGCTCAAGTCGGGTTGGCTTGACCAGGTGACGATCAACCAGCCCGGCACGGTCATTCAGGATCTCTACCTGCAGGACGGCAAACTGCCGGCGTTCGCAGCCAGCAACAGGGGCAAGCACCACGCGCGCAAGGTCCCGCCGGCCCAGCTGGTGGCGCACGGATCGACAGCTGCCACACACCCCGGCACGGTCAATGTTCTGATTCGTGTGACCGCGAAAGGCCGTCGCCTGCTCCGCCACCGCAGCAAGGTGCGGCTGGTGCTGGTAACGACGCTGCGCAGCAACACCGGCGCCAAGCTGAACCTGGAACGTCGCACGGTCTCGCTGCATCGCTAGGACGCTCGCGCTCGGGAGTCGCGCTCACCGCGGGATTCGAAGCAAGCGATTCGGGACGTTTCGCCTATAGCTTCAGGGCGGTCGCGCCACGGTTCGCTGATCAGGCGGCGGCGACCGTCTCTGATTCTGAGGCCGAGGTCGGCTCGGCGGCGTTTGCCCCGGCGCCCGGCACATGGCTCATCGCGTGCTCGGCCAGGGCGGTGATCGTCAGCGATGGGTTGACGCCGACGTTCGCCGGGATCGCCGAGCCGTCGCAGACGAGCAGGTTCTCGTAGCCGAACACGCGCTGTTGCGCGTCGATCACGCCGCGCGAGGGGTCGGGTGCGATCACCGCGCCGCCGAGGATATGAGCGGTCGTGGGGATGTTGAACAGCGCCTCGGTGACGGAGCTCTGGGCGATTCCACCGGTGCGCCGGGCGAGCCATTCCGCCGCCTCGTTGGCGATCGGGATGAACGTCGGGATCGGCTTCTCGGGGTCCTGTTCGGTTTTCAGCCAGAACGAGCCGAATGGACCCTGGTGGGGGCGCAGCGCGATCGCGTTGTCGAGCGTCTGCATCACCAGCACGATGATCGTGCGCCGCGACCAGTGCTTGGGGAACAGCACCTGCGCCAGGCGCTTGGGGTGCAGCAGGACCTGCGTGAGCAGCTTCAGGGGACGCGTCACGCGCGTGCCGTCGCCGACCAGCAGCGTGTACAGGCGGTGCATCGAGTCGCCGTCGTCGCCGTAGGTGACGGTCTCGATGTGGGTGTTCGGGTCGGGGTAGATGCTCGACGTGATCGCCACCCGCTTGATCAGGTCGTCCGGATAGTCCTCGGGCACGGTCACGGTCAGGATCGACTCGCTGTTGGTGCGCACCAGCTCCCCGAGGCGCGGGGAGATCTTCGCCAGCGACCCGTTCAGGCGGCAGCGCGCCAGCAGCTTGTTCGTGCCCAGCGGCCCGGCGGCTACGACGACGCCGCGCGCGCGGTGGACCTGGCGATCCTTCCGCAGCCACGCGCCTGAGCGCACGCTTTCGACCTCGTAACCCTCTTTGCCCGAGCCGTCTCCGAGCGGGCGGACGTCCACGACGGTGCGTTCGGGCAGCACGCGCGCGCCGCGACGCTCCGCCAGGTACAGGTAGTTCTTGACGAGCGTGTTCTTGGACCCGTGCGGGCAGCCCACCATGCAGCGCCCGCACTGCCGGCAGCCGGTGCGATCCGGGCCCTCACCGCCGAAGAACGGGTCGGAGACGGTGACGCCGGGCTCGCCGAAGTAGACGCCGACGGGCGTCTTTTTGTAGGTGTCGCCCACGCCCAGCTCCTCGCCCAGCTCGCGCAGCAGCTGGTCGGCGGGGTCGTCGTTGGGGGTCTGCACGACGCCGAGCATGCGTTGTGCCTCGGCGTAGTGCGGCGCGAGATCCGACTCCCAGTCGATTCCCATGTCTGCCCACTGGCGGTCCACGAAGAACTTCTTCGGTGGCACATACAGCGTGTTCGCATACCCCAGGCTGCCGCCGCCGACGCCGCAGCCGGAGACGACGGAGACATCTTTGAACGTGGTCAGCCTGAATATCCCCTTCATGCCGAGCATGGGATTCCAGAAGTAGCGCTTGAGGTCCGCGGTCGAGCTCGGCAGCTCGTGGTCGGCGAACCGCCGCCCGCACTCCAGCACGCCGACGGAATGCCCTTTCTCGGACAGGCGCAGCGCGGAGACGCTGCCGCCGAAGCCCGAGCCGATCACCAGCCAGTCGTAGTCGTAGTCGCGTTCGCCGCTCATGTTCATTCCTCCGCCCGGCCATCCTAGAGGGAGACGGAGGGGAGGGGTAGGTCCTCGATGTGGAGAGCGTCAGCCGGGTCGGCGCGACCCCGCTATATTCCGTGAAGTAATGGCTGCCCAGCCACTCAGGAACAGGCCCTGCGGAGGGCGCTACGGGGATGTCGTGCAGTCGATCGGCAACACGCCGCTGATCGAGCTGCCGCGTCTGTCGCCCAAGCCCGGCGTGCGCATCTGGGCGAAGCTCGAGTCGCGCAATCCGACGGGCTCGGTCAAGGACCGCGTCGCGCGTGCTTTGATCGAGGACGGCGAGGAGCGGGGCTTGCTCTCGCCTGGGCAGACGATCCTCGAGCCGACGTCCGGCAACACGGGCATCTCGCTGGCGATGATCGCCGCGCGCAAGGGCTATCGCCTGAAGGTCGTGATGCCCGAGAACGTGACCCCTGAGCGCACCCAGCTGCTGCGCATGTATGGGGCGGAGATCGTCTACTCCGCGGGCTCGCTGGGCTCCAACGGCGCGGTCGAAAAGGCGCTGGAGCTGGCCCAAGCCGACTCGTCCGTCTACATGCCCTACCAGTACGGCAACGAGGCCAACCCGAACGCCCACTACAACGGCACGGCCCTGGAGATCCTCGACGAGCTCGACGAGGTCTCCGCGTTCGTCGCCGGCCTGGGCACGGGCGGCACGCTGATGGGCAACGGGCGGCGACTGAAGGAGACGTTCGGGGACGCCGTGAAGATCGTCGCCGCCGAGCCGATGCAGGGCGAGCCCGTGCAGGGGCTGCGCTCGCTCGATGACGGGTTCATCCCGCCGATCATCGACATCTCGCTGCTGGACCGCAAGATCTTCGTGACCAACCGCGACGCGATCGTCTGGACGCGCAGGCTGCTCGACGAGGAGGGCGTGTTCGCGGGCGTCTCCAGCGGCGCGATCGCCAGCATCGCGGTGCGCATCGCCGGGGAGCTGGAGGAGGGCAACGTCGTGTTCGTCGTCGCCGATGATGGCTGGAAGTATCTGTCGAGCGGCATCTACACGCTGCCGGTGGACGAGGTCGAGAACCTCGATGCCACCGTCTGGTGGTAGGTCGGCCATGCGACCATGCCACGTGGGCGCATGCCATGCGCGCGCATGCCACGGGAGCGGATGCCGCGGGGGTGGGTGCCGCGCGCGTGCGTGCGCACGCGCGTGTGCGACGCCCAAAGAGCAGTAACAGCCCAGGCAAGAGATGACGATCGCCACGAGGACGCGGACATGAACATCTCCGAATCCCTGCTCGACGAGCTGATCGCCCACGCGCGCGAGGACGCCCCGAACGAGTGCTGCGGCATCGTCGCCGTCGAGCCCGTCGAGCCCGTCGGGGCCGCTGACGGCGACAGCGCTCCGGTGCGTGCCACGCGCGTGCACCGTGCGGTCAACACCGCCGCCAGCCCGCTCAAGTTCGAGGTCGACGGCATCGAGCTGCTCGGGCTGATCGACGCGATCGAGCGTGACGGCCACGAGCTGGGGGCGATCTACCACTCGCACACCCGCACCGCGCCGCGTCCGTCGCAGACGGACATCAACTTCGCGGCCAACTGGCCCGGGGTCGAGTGGATCATCGTCGGGCTCGCCGACCGCGATGCGCCCCCCGAGGTTCGCTCGTACCTGATCGAGGACGGTCAGGTCCGGGAGGTCGTGCTGGAGCGCGAGTGACCGTGGTCGTCGACGATGAGCCGCTGGTGTGCCCGGCGTGCGCGCAGGAGCATCCCCCGAGCGAGCGTTTCTGCGCGTCGTGCGGGATGCCACTCGTCCATCCCGCCGCTGCCGCTGCGGCTGCTGCCGGCGGGGATGCGCAGGAGCCGGCGGGCGAACGTCGTGAACGGGCGCGCAAGATCAAGCCGCAGTACAGCGAGGGCCGGCTCGTGAAGGTCGCCTACGCGCAGAACCAGCCCGAGGCGGAGTTGATCCAAGGCTTGCTGCTGGAGGAGGGCATTCCCAGCATGACCCTGCGTGCTCCGGGCTTTGACGTCCCCGACTTTCTGGCAGCCGGCCCGCGTCACATCCTCGTGCCCGAATCGGGCGTGGAAGCGGCGAGAGAAGCGCTTACCGCGCCTGCGTCAGCTTCAGACTAGAACCGGAGCCCCAGCATCGCTGGCGATCGCCTCGATCTCTTCCGAAGCGCGCTCGAACTCGGCGTCGGACAGCACCGGAGTGCCCTCGAACGGCAATTCGCGCTGCAGCTCGACCCAGTTCTGGGAGACGTTGTACTCGTCCTTGACCTTCACCGTCACCGGTCGTGGGATGCGATATGTGCGCAGCAGCAGCACGTGCAGCGGCTGCTGGCGACGCCAGCCCAGGCGCCGTTCGGCGTAGCTCGGCGTCCACACGTAGAACGGCGACAGCGCATCGACGCAGCGTGGGTCGGTGATCGTAAAGTGCCCGGCGACCTCGGCCCAGGCGCGGATGCGCACGCGGTCGGGCTGCTGGATGGGGACGCCGGAGGTGAACGTGTGCAGCGGCGGCTCGCCGTCGCTCCAGACACCCTCCTCGAGCGCGCGGCGCAGCTCGGGCTGGTGGGACTCGCGCACGAGGTCGCCGCTCTGGTTGTCGAACGTGGGATACAGGAAAAAGCGCTCGTGGGCGAGCCGGAACGGCTTGCCGGACTCGCGTAGGAAGCCCTTGCGGAGCGTCAGCAGCTGCTCGCCTTCCGCGAGGGCGCGGACGGTGACAGCCCATTCTTTGAAAGCAATTGGCATGGGAGAAAAACCAGGGGTGATTGAGGGGGAACGTCTTGATATATGCCCTACGTGCCGCCCGCACTAACAGGGCGGCCAGTCCTCAAAGGATACGAAATCCTGGCGTAAATCCCAAATCCCCTGCAAATGGCCATGTTTTTTGGGCTATTTGCGTCCGTGGCCGCCTCCGCCGGGCGTTTCGATGCGCAGTCGCTGACCACTTTTCAGCGTGCCCGTGGCCTTGCCTTGAATCGGCTCTCGATCAATTGAATCGCGCCCGGGGCTGCCATCCGCGCCGCCTTGCGCCCCGCGCGGGCCGTGCCTGCGCCGCTCGGCGATCAGCGAGTAGGTCATCTCCCGCAGCGCTTCGATCTCGCGCACCACCCCGTCTCCACCTCGATGCGCTCCCGCGCCGCCGGAGCCGCGGCGCAGCGCGTATTCGATGACCCGCACCGGGAATTCGCGCTCCAGCGCCTCGATCGGCGTGTTCAGCGTGTTGCTCATCGCGACGTGCACCCCGCTCGGGCCGTCCGCGTCCGGGCACGCGCCCTGGCCACCGCCCAGCGTCTCGTAGTAGGAGAACCCGTCTTCGCCGGCCGTTTCCTCGCGCCCACCGGGGTGCTCGCACTCGCCTGGGGTCACGCACTCGCTCGGATCCTCGCGGCTCTCTGGGTCCTTGTGCATGGGGCGGTCCGTGGCCGCGCCGAGCGTGAGGTTGTTCATCGTGCCCTGCCCCTGCGCTCGCCCGAATGCCGCCAGCACCATGTCGGCCACGCGCGAGCTCGTCTCGACGTTGCCGGCGGCCACCGCAGGTCTGGATTCGGACCCGTCCGCCCCCGCGCCGCCGGGTCCGGGGATCGGCCCGGCATTGAGGATCGAGCCTTCGGGCGCGACGATCTCGATCGGCCGGTACGCCCCCGCCGACGGCGGGATGTCGGGGTCGGTCAGCACTCGTGCCGCGAACAAACAGGCCGAGCGCGTGACCGCGAGCGGGCAGTTGAGGTTGCCCCCATGCTGCGCCGCGCTGCCGCTGAAGTCGAGCACCAGCCGCTCGCCTGCGACGGTCGCCTTCAGACACAGCACCAGGTCGCCGTCCGCAGCCTCCAGCACGTCCTCCGCGTAACGTACGCCATCCTCCAGCGCCGCCACACACGCGCGGGTACGCCGCTCGGCGTAGTCGAGCACCGCTGCGCATGCCTCGTTCAGCCTTGCCACGCCGATGCGTCGCGCGAGCTCGATCAGGCGCAGCGCTCCCATCCGGTTAGCGGCCAGCTGGGCGCGCAGGTCCGCTTCGCGCTCGGCCGGCTGGCGCATTCGTGCGGACAGCTCCCTCAGCGTCGACTCGTCCAGGCGGGTCGGCCCGATCACCACGCCCTCTTCCTCCAGTGTCTTGCTGTCAGCGGGCATCGACCCCGGGATGCGCCCGCCCACGTCGGCGTGATGCGCGCGGTTGGCCGCGAACCCCAGGAGCACGCCGTCGAGCAGCACCGGCGTGATCACCGTGATGTCGGGCAGGTGCGTGCCGCCCGCGAACGGATCGTTCAGAACCCACGAGCAACCCTGCGCGTGGTCCTCGCCGAGGATCGCCTGCACCGCCGCGGGCATCGACCCCAGGTGCACCGGGATGTGCTCGGCCTGCATCACCATCTCGCCCGCCGGGTCGAACAGCGCGGTCGAGGCGTCGCGG
This sequence comes from uncultured Solirubrobacterales bacterium, assembly GCA_963749285.1. Lineage (GTDB taxonomy): Bacteria > Actinomycetota > Thermoleophilia > Solirubrobacterales > Solirubrobacteraceae > Palsa-744. The sequence goes on from CAVVMD010000003.1 coordinate 1,647,646, forward strand.
CGCTCCTTGATGTTGGACGACCGCGCCGAGCGGATCAGCACGGCGCCCATCTCCTCACACGCCGCTCGCAGGGCCCCACTCACCACCTGGAGCTCGATCGGGTTCAGGCCGCTCATGCGTGCCGCCCGCTGTCGGGGTGGTGGTCGTGGTCTGAGCCAGAGTCGGGGTCTCGCCCGTTCCCGCCGCTCGGGTGTCGAGGGTCGTGTTTGGCATCGCGCCGCAGATGCACGGTGCCCCACTCGTCCACTGCTCCCGACCATCCGGGCGGGACGTACAGCGTCGCCTCGGGCAGAGGTCGCACCGCCGGCCCCTCGATTCGCTCGCCGTCGCTGCCGGCGCCCCGCAGGCTCAACTCCGGCGCCGCTCTCCAGACCGACGCCCTGATCGTCACCAGCTCGACCTCGCCCTCGCCGTCGTCGTCGCGGTAGCCATATCGCCGCTCGTGCGCCTGCGCGAATGCCTCGCGCAGGACATCCGGGTCGACCGACTCCGACTCGACCGGCAGCTCGTATGACTGGCCGCGGTATCGCAGTTCGTAGATCGTTCTGTTTTGGGTGCTCACGTGCGCGTGTGCGCGCGCGCCTGCTGTGCCATTGCAATGACCTCCACTGCTCGCCGCGGCGCCATCCGACCCCGATCCCGCCTGCGCCAGCAGCTCATCGCGCACGCGCGCGACACCCGCTTTCGTAAATGCATCCCCGCGCAGCATCACCGTCCGCGACACGTCCCACCGCGGCGCGGCGGCGGCCAGGCCCAGGGCGCACAGCACCCCGGACATGCTCGGGCACAGCACCTGCGTCATGCCCAGCTCCTCGGCCAGCGCGCACGCGTGCAGGGGCCCGGCGCCCCCGAACGCCATCAGCGCATACTCGCGCGGGTCGATGCCCCGCTCGACGGTCATCACGCGCAGGGCGCGACTCATCTCCGCCTCGGCCACGCGCACGATCCCCGCTGCGCATTCCTCCACTCCCAAGCCCAGCTCCCTCGCCAAGCCCGCGATCGCATGCTCGGCGGCGGCGCGGTCCAGCCTCAGCCCGCCCGCCAGCCGTGCGTCCAGTGGCAGGCGGCCGAGCAGCAGGTTTGCGTCGGTGACGGTCGGGCGCTCACCGCCCCGTCCGTAGCAGGCCGGCCCGGGCACGGCGCCCGCCGACTCGGGGCCCACCCGCAAGGCGCCGCCGGCATCGCACCAGGCGATCGAGCCTCCGCCCGCCCCGACCGTGTGGATATCCAGCGCGGGCAATGCCAGCGGGCGCCCGGCGACAGTGCGCTCCGCGGTCTCCGCGACCTGCCCAGCGGAGATCAGGCAGACGTCGCAGGAGGTGCCGCCCATGTCGAGGCAGACCACGTTCTCCACGCCCGCCAGCCCGGCCAGCAGCAGTGCGCCGCCGACCCCGCCCGCCGGGCCGGACAGGACCGTCAGGGCTGCATGCGATGCCGCGCGCTCCGTCGATGCGAGCCCGCCCGAGGACTGCATGATCTCGGGCTCGACCAGCCCCCGCGCGGACGATTCGGCCGCGAGCCGGCGCAGGTACGCCCCTACGAGCGGGCTCAGGGCTGCGTCGAGCACGGTCGTCGCGGTGCGCTCGTACTCGCGGAACGTCCCGACCAGCTCGCTGGAGACCGACACGTGCGTCCTCGCGGGCAGCCGCTCGCGTAGGAGCCGCCCGAGCATGCGCTCGTGCTCGGGGTGCGCGTAGGAGTGCAGCAGCGCGACCGCCACCGCCTCGGGCTGTGCCCGAGCGATCTCATCGACCAGCTCACCCGCGCGCTCGGGGTGCAGCGCGAGGAGCGGGCCGTCGGGTCCGCAACGCTCGGGCGCGGCGTATCGCAGCTCCGCCGCTACCAGCGGCGCCGGCGCCGCGTCGCACAGCCGGTACAGGTGCGCGCGCGCCTGGCGGCCCAGCTCGATCACGTCGGTGAACCCGGCCGTGGCGATCAGCGCGGTGCGCGCCGCCTTGCCCTCCAGCAGCGCGTTCGTCGCGACGGTCATGCCGTGCGCCATCCTCGTCACGTCCCCCGGCGCGGCGCCCGCCCGCGCGAGCACTTCGCTCACCGCCTCGAGCACGCCCTGCGCCTGATCGGCGGGCGTGGTCGGGACCTTGGCGGTGTAGACGGCGCCGTCCGCTCCGACGAGCACCGCGTCGGTGAACGTCCCGCCCACATCTACCCCCAGGAGCATGCCTCAGAGCGTACGGACGAGCGCTGCGCATGTGTCCCGCGCCGTCATGCTGGCCCGCATGCCGCGCTCCCCCCGGACGCGGGACCGGACGTCCCGCGCCGACGGCCGCGTGCCAGCCGCCCACCTGCGCGGATGCGACCCAAGAAAACCCGATCAGGCGGCCGCGAGCTCCTGGTCCTCGGTCTCGGCGAGGTGTTGATGGGAGGGGCAGTACCCGTTGTGTGGCAGCGGCACGCGCTGGCAGGCCGAGCCCTTGCGCGTCGTCGCGCGGCACTGGGGCGGCTGTCCGCTGACGGACGTGTACGCCGCGACCGGGTTCTCGGCGAGGTAGCGCTGGGCGTAGGCGATGTAGCGGGTGACGACGCGGTGGACGTGACCCTGATCGCTCATCGCGAAATAACTGCGGATGTCGCAGTACAGCGTGCGCGCGGGGTGGGCGAAGTAGTGGCGATCGGTCGCCATGCGCTCAACGACGGCCTCGCACGCGCGCAGCACATGCTCGTGGTTGAGGCTCGCGCCGGCGCCGTGCTGGGGCGGGAGGATGTGCGACGCGAGCTCTCTGTATATGGCCCGGCTGAACTGGTACATGGCGGTCCTTCCCTCTCCTGGTCGATCTGTTGACTTTGAGCACACCCGCCGTATCCAAAGACTCCGATCGTCCCCCGTTTCTTGCACCCATAGAACACTCGCGCTACCAGAAAAGATGCGGTGTTGCGCCAGGTGGGTTCTTTTGGTGGGAGACCCGGCAGCCAGCCCTTCCATCCTTTGCCGTCGGCGCCGGTCACCGCAGTCGCCGGCGTTGCGGGAGCGGTTCCGGGCGCGCGTGCGGACCGAACCCGTCTCTTGGCGTCTCTGACTCCGCCGGGCGGCGAATCAGGGTTGACGAGTCAGGGTTCGGGGAATCGGGGATGACGAATCGGGGATGACGAATCGGGGGTGGGGATCACGGCCGGCGGATCAGGGCTACTCCCAGGTCTCCCAGGAGACCGTCTCGTCGGCGCCGCGCACGACCGCGTGGCGGTAATCGAGCGCCGGGTCCCGCTCGGGGTGGTCGATACGCAGGTGCGCCCCGCGGCTCTCCTCGCGCGCGAGCGCGCAGCGCGCGATCAGGCGGGCCAGCGGATGGGGGTCGCCCAGCAGCCGACCCAGGCCCTCCCCGGTGCGCTGCACGCCCGCGTCGCGCCACAGGGCGGCGCGCGTGGCGGGCTCGGCCAGGGGCAGCCCGGGGCTCGAGAGCAACGCGTCGATCTCGCCTGCCGACGGGGTTGCGGAGAACGGCTCGGACAGGGCGGCGTCGACCGCGCGGCGCGCGAACACAAAACACTCGCTGAGCGAGTTCGACGCGAGCCTGTTGGCGCCGTGCAGCCCCGTGCAGGAGACCTCGCCGACGGCATACAGCCCGGGCACGCTGGAGCGCGCGTGCAGATCGACGACTACCCCGCCCATAGCGTAGTGCGCCGCCGGCGCCACCGGCACCAGCTCGCGTGTGGGATCCAGGCCGGCCTCGCGCAGGGCCGCGACGACGTTGGGAAAGTGCGCGGGGTCGATACTGCGCATGTCCAGCCCGACCGCGCTCGCGCCCGTCTCGCGCAGGCGAGACTGGATCGCGCGGGAGACCTCGTCACGCGGGGCGAGCTCTTCCACGAAGCGCTCGCCCGTGCTCAGATCGTGCAGCGTCGCTCCCTCGCCGCGGATCGCCTCGGTCACGAGGAACCCCTCGCGCCCGGGCACGCCGATCGCGGCGGTCGGGTGGAACTGCAACAGCTCGAGGTCCGCCAGCCGCGCGCCGGCGGCGTGCGCGAGCAGCAGCCCGACGCCCTGCGAGCCGGGCGGGTTGGTCGTGCGGGCCCACAGCGCCGCTGCGCCTCCCGTCGCGAGCACGACCGCGCGCGCGGACACCACGCGCGCGCGGCCATTGCCGGTTTGACCATTGGCGCTTTCGCACAGCAGCCCGCGGCAGCGGCCTGCGCCGGGGGAGACGCCGGGCGTGGGGGACGGGGCGGAACCCAGATCCTCGCCGGACCCCGGCTCCGTCCACAGCGCCCGCGCGCGCTGGCCCTCGAACACGGTTATGCGCGGGTCCGCCGCCGCCAGCGCAGACAGTTGTCTGACCACGCGTCGCCCGGTGGCGCTGCCGCCGGCATGGACGATGCGCCGGATCGAGTGTCCGCCCTCCAGCCCCAGCGCGAGCCGACCGAAGCGGTCGGCGTCGAACCGCACCCCCAGCGATTGCAGGTCCGCGACGCATGCGGGCGCCTCGCGCACGAGGATCTCCGCGGCCGAGCGCCTGACGAGGTTGCGTCCCGCGCGCTCGGTGTCGGCGAGATGGAGCTCGGGGCTGTCGTCCGCGGCTAGCGCGGCGGCGAGGCCGCCCTGCGCCCAGTAGCTCGCGGTCTGCGCCAGCGGTGTCGCCGAGACGAGCACGACCCGCGCCCCCTCGCGGGCGGCGCGCAGCGCCGCGTACAGTCCGGCCGCGCCCGCGCCGACCACTGCGATGTCAGTCGTCGCGAGGTCGACCGGCTTGGGGATGGAGGGCATCGCGGTGGGGCTTGACCGGCGGCAGCGGGGGGGGCCGCTATTTTTTCGTGCGCGGCAAAAATCCGGCTTTGCGCAGCGCTTCTTCGCCGGCTGTCGGTGCTCCTGTGCTCGTCGTCGGAGTGGTTGCGCCCGGGATCTCCGCCGTCGTCGTCGTGGGTTTGCCGGCCGGCCCCGTCGTCGCGCCGGGCGCGATCGTCGTCGGGGTGCCCGGTGTCACCGCGCCGCCCGTGCTTGTGGGCGCGGTCGTCCCGCCGGGGGTGATCGTCGTGGGCGTGCCGGGGGTGACGGCGCCCGTCGTCGTGGTTGGCAGTGCGCCTGCGACGGTGGGCGTGGTCGCGACGACGACCGTCGTCGTGGAGGGCGCGAGCGTTCTGGTCGTGCCCGGGCCGCCGCTGAGCTTGACGAGCGCGGCGGCCAGCACTCCGAGCGCGAGCGTTGCGATCACCGCGATCGCGACGATCGGGGCTTTCCAGTTCGTCGGCGCCGCCAGGCGCGTGCGTGCGGCGGCGCCGCAGTTCAGGCACCACTCCTGCGCGGGGTCCAGCGGCGCGCCGCACAGGGGACACGCCGCGTCCACGGGTGGCCCCGCGCTCGGGGCGGATGTCGGCGGCGGCGGCGTGACGGCGACTGCGCTGCTCAAGGTCTTTTGGCGGGTGGACGGACGATCTCGGTGGGCTGGTCCACTTTTGGTGCGGGTCCTGCCGGTTGGGCCGTAACGGGCGCGGGGGGCGTAGGTGTCGGCGAGGCGGCTGGAGTCGGCGAGGGAGGGGGTGTCGGCGAGGGGGCGGGAGTTGGCGAGCGAGGGGGTGTCGGCGCCGGAGCTGGGGGCGCTGTCGGAGTGGGAGTGGGGGTGGGCGCCGGCGCGGCGGCGCCGGCTACGGGGCGCTCGGCGCGGAGGTCCATCGCCAGGCCGCAGTTCGGGCAGAAGCGGTCGTCGCTGCCGTGGATCGCGGCGCAGCGTGGGCAGGCCGCCACGCCCGCCTCGCGCAGCACGGTCACGGCTTGGCGCTCGGCCAGACTGGCTTCGAGCGCGCGCAGCTCGCCGTCGATGCGCCCGATCGTGTCGAGCTTGGCGAGCACGAGCACGTCGTTGCGCCGGCCGTAGCGGTGCAGGTCGAACACGAGCCCGCCGAGGTCCCGGTAGGCCAGCTCGCGCGCCTTGCGCAGGAACCGCGCGCGGCGGCGCATGCGCCCGCGCTCGCTGAACCCGGGCGAGCCGGTCGGCGCGTGCTCGCCCGCGGGCGTCTCCTCGCCCTCGCCCCCGCCCCCGCCGGGAATGGCGTCGGGGGCCGGCTGGGCGGCGTTCTCGCCCGGGGGCGCGCTCGCCGGCGAATCGCCGTCCGGCGTCTGTGGTGCGGCCGCCGCGGGGGCGACAGTGGTGTGAGACGTCTCCTGCACCGTTCACGAATGCTACTCACGACCCCGGGGGATGGTCCCCGGGATATCTCCCGGGACCTGTCGCGCCGCTGTCAGGCGTGTTGTCAGGCGGCCATCAGGGGAGCTGTCGGGCGGCTATCGGCAGGGGCGCTGTCGGGCGTGCCGTCAAGGCGCTATCGGGGCTGCCCGGCGTGCTGCCCGGCGCGCTCCAGAGCGCTGCGCCAGGCATCGGCGACGCGCTCGGCCATGCGCGGCCCGGAGTACGGCTCGGCGTGGGCGCGCCCGGCGATGCGCGGGTCGGGGTCGCGCAGGTGGGGTTCGAGCGCGTCTCGCCAGACGCCGAGCTGAAACGGCGCGCACAGCGTCCCCGCGACCCCGCGCAGCGCCTCGGGGTGGATGCCGACGGGCGTGGTCAGCACGGGCACGTCGCAGGCCAGCGCCTCGAGCACGGCCAGCCCGAAGCCCTCGTGCCCGGAGGGCATCAGCACGGCGTTGGAGGCATTGACCCACAGGGGCGCGCGGGCGGGCTCGACCCCGCCCAGGGTGAGCAGCTCGACTTTCACCGCGCGCGCCAGCGACAGCGCCAGGTCGTAGCGCTTGATCGCGCGGGCCGGGTCGGCGGCGAACAGCAGGCAGGGCTGGTCGGGATCGAGACCCAGCTCGGTGCGCGCCCGCGCGCGGGGAATCGGGTGAAAGCGCTCGAGATCGACGCCGCAGGGCAGCACCTGCGCTCTGGCTCGCGCCCCGCGACCGGGCAGTTCTTGAGCCAGTGAGCTGGACACGGCGGCCAGCAGGTCGATCCGGCTGAGCGCGGCGGCGGTGAGCATGCGCGTGCGCGGGTGGCGCATGTCGTTGCCGTGCACGGTCAGCGCGCGCACGCGCGCGGGCGCCGCGAGCGCGGGCCAGGCGGTGAGGCCGTAGTGGGCGTGCACGACATCATGGGCCACGCGCGCGTGGCCCCGGCGGCGAATGCGCGTCGACGGGCCCCGGCCCCCGCCGTAGCGGCGGTGCAGATCGAGAGCCGCGCGCGCGAGCGCGCGTGCGCCTGGCGGAAACTCGTACAGCTCGATATCGAGCCCGGGCAGACGGCGCAGATCGGCGACCTGGTCGCGGACGAAGGTTCCGCGCTCGGGGTGTGCGGCGTCGGGCCGCATGTTTGAGAGCACGAGCACGCGCACGGCCCGCGTCACGATAGATGGTGGTTGGGCCTATCGGGTCGCGGGCGATCGGGCTGTGAGTGTGAGGATCGGACTGTGGGTGTGAGGATCGGGCCGTGGGTGGCGGAAACGATGATGCGCCTCTACGGACCTCGCCCAACGTAGCGCTCTGGAATGATGGCCTGCGTGTCCGGTGCGTTCGCAACATCTGAGGGATCGGCAGAGGACCCGCGCGCGCGGCCGATCGCCGTGTTCGACTCGGGCGTGGGCGGGCTGACCGTCCTGCACGAGCTGCTGGTGCGGCTGCCGCGCGAGGACTTCGTCTACCTGGGGGACACGGCGCGGTTTCCCTACGGCGAACGCGCCCCGGAGGAGATCGAGCGCTTTGCGGCCGAGATCGCCGAGGATCTGCTGCTGCGCCGGCGCGCGAAGCTGCTGGTCGTCGCGTGCAACTCCGCCACCTCGGCCGCCCTACCCAGCCTGAGCGCGCGCATGCGCCAGACGACGCTCGGCATCGACGTGATGGGCGTCGTGCGCCCGGAGGCGCTGCGCGCCGTCGCCGCCACGCACAGCGGGCGGATCGGGCTGCTGGCGACCCCCACGACCGTGGCCAGCGGCGCGTATGAGCGGGCGATCGCCGCCGTGGACCCGCATGTGGCGCTGCACGCCGTGCCGTGCCCGACGCTGGCCGCGATCATCCAGGCGGGGGAGCAGTTCGACGAGCGGGCCGTGGCGACCGTCCGCGCGGCATGCGAGCCACTGCAGGCAGCAGGTGTCGACACGGTGATCCTGGGTTGCACGCACTACCCGTTGATCAGCCCGATGCTGCAGCGCACGCTCGGTCCGGAGGTGACGCTCGTGACCTCCGGCGCCGCGCTCGCGCGCCAGGTCGAGCACGCGCTGAGCACGCGCGAGCTGCGCAACCCGCGCACCGCCGGCGAGGGGGAGGGTGACTACCGGTTCCTGTGCACGGGCGACGTGTCGGCGTTCCGCGAGCTGGGGACGCACTTCCTGCAGATGCCGCTGGGCGCGGTCGAGCACGTCGAGCTGACCGCCGTGGAGGCGATCGCGTGAGCCCCGACAATCGCGCGCGCGGCTCCGTCTGGCGGCGCTCCATCCGGGGCGGGGGGACCGGGGCGTGAGCCGCCGCAGCTATGACCGCGGCCCGGACGGGCTGCGCCCGACGACGATCGAGCCCGGGTTCGTGCGCACCGCCACCGGCTCCGCCCTGATCTCGATCGGCGAGACGCGCGTGATCTGCACGGCCTCCGCGCAGGAGATGGTGCCGCGCTGGATGACGGGCAAGGGCCGAGGCTGGGTCACGGCCGAGTACGCGATGCTGCCCGCCTCGACCGGGGATCGCAAGCAGCGCGACATCGCCAAGGGCCGTCTCGACGGGCGCAGCGTCGAGATCCAGCGCCTGATCGGCCGCTCGCTGCGGGGCGTCGTGGATTTCCAGGCGCTCGGCGAACGGACGATCTATCTCGACTGCGACGTGCTCCAGGCCGACGGCGGCACGCGCTGCGCGTCGATCACGGGCGCGTACGTCGCGCTGGCGCTTGCCTGCGCGAAGCTGCGCGAGAAGGGCCGGTTGGAGGCGTCGCCGCTGACGGGCTCGGTCGCGGCGGTCTCCTGCGGGATCGTCGCCGGCGAGCCGCGGCTGGACCTGGACTACGGCGAGGATTCGAACGCCGAGGTCGACGCGAACGTGGTGATGACGGGCGAGGGGGGCTTGGTCGAGGTGCAGGCCACGGCCGAGCGCACTCCGCTCTCGCGTGCGCACCTGGACGAGCTGCTGGCGCTCGCGGCGAGCGGCATTGAGACGCTGCGGGGACTGCAGGCTATGGCGATCGCGCAGGCCACAGTGGCCGCGTGACGCTCACGAGGGCTGCGTGACGATGCATGGGCCGCCGCATGCCACGGTCGTGCGATGAAGACGCTGCTGCTGGCCACGCGCAACGAGCACAAGCGCCGCGAGTTCGCCCGCCTCCTGCCGGGCTGGGAGGTGGACACGCTGCCCGAAGAGGTGGAGCTCCCGCCGGAGGACGGCGCGACGTTCGCCGAGAACGCGCTCGGCAAGGCCCGCGCCGCCGCCCAGGCCACGGGCCGCGTGAGCATCGCCGACGATTCGGGCATCGAGGCGCACGCCCTGGGCGGCCGCCCGGGCGTGCGCTCCGCCCGTTACGCGGGGGAGCACGCGAGCGACGAGCAGAACCTGGCGCTGCTGCTGAGCGAGGCGCCGCCCGGCAGCGCGCTGGAGTACGTCTGCGCGCTCGCCTACGTGGACCCGCAGATGCACACGGAGCGCGTGTTCGAGGGTCGTTGCACGGGCACGGTCGCGGCCGAGCCCAGGGGCGAGCGGGGCTTCGGCTATGACCCGTCGTTCCTGCCCGACGACTGGCCCGGGGGTGAAACACTTGCCGAGCTGAGCGACGAGCAGAAGGATCAGATCAGCCACCGTGGCCGCGCCGTCCGCGGGCTGCTGGCGTGGCTGGGCAGCCCACGCTGAAGGAGCTCATCCCGGCGCGCATCCTCGGCGCGTGGTTTGGAGACTTGGGGGTTTGGTGTTGACAAGTCGTCGGGGGGGGCCAGCAGGCCCCAAGGGCACAAACGGAACGAACGGAACCAACGGCACGACCGGCTTCACCAAGACCCTGCCCAGTGGCGAAACTGAGACAGGCGCCTGGGCGGTCGGGGCTCATTCTCAGCGGTGTGTGCCTGTACGCCGAAAGAGCCTGCGGAAGAACTTGGTCACTGAAGCGGGGATCAGGAAATCCTCTCCGACGAGGCTGGGGATGGTATACGGCTCGTAGTGCAGCGGCCGCCCGTCCCGCGTCGTGTACTTGTATTTGCCGTCGGGCGTTCTCGGATACTCCCGGGTGCGTTGGTTGGTGGTGGTTGGCTCCATGCTGCTCATTGTACTACCTGCCCCGCCAGCTCCACAAGGATCGCGAACGCCAGCAATGTCAGCGCATGCTTGAACAGTAGGGTTTTGCGGGCCACGGCCCGGTCGTTGGTCTCGAGGTCTTCTTCGAGGTCGTCGAGCAGCGAGTCTTCGAGCTCGCGCGCGCCTTCGGCCTCGCGAGCCCTGCGCATGGCAGCGAGGGAAGGGCCGGCGTCCTCGGCGCCCGGCAGGCGCAGAGCCCGCACGGCCAGGCTGAACGACAGTCCGAGCTGCAGCAGCGCAAGGATCGACAGGTCATACGCCCCTCCGGCGCCGATCACGATCAGGGCGACGGCCACGTCGACGCCCATCACGCCCAGCGTGCCGCCGACGAGCGTCCCAGAGCGCGATACCTGCGTCTGCAGCCGGCTCCCGGTCAGCAGGCGCAGCCACTCGGAGGGCTCGGGTTTGTGCGGTTTCGTGGACATCCCTACTCGCTTATCCGACGGGAGCCCGCAAACGGGACACTCCGGGCCAAAACTTTTCCAAGCACCCCGGTGACCGCCCCAAGAAAGGCACGCACATGACCAAGGCCGCCGAACAGGCTCACGTCCCTCCTCCACCGCCTCGGTGTCGCCCGCCCTGCTCGCTCGCGTGCCTCTCGAGGGATTGGTGCGGGGCTCGGTCGCCTGGAACGCCTCGGCCTGATCGAGAACAGCGGCGTTGGGCAGCCCCAAGGGCAGCCCAACGCGTGGACGCTCACCGCGCGGGGGCTCGAGGTCCAGGCCGCGCTCGGGGTTTGACCCCTCCGGTCTGACACGGACGGCCGTTCTCGCCGCGCGCCGTGGCACGAAGGTTGCCTTCGTCCGCGGGATGACACGTCTCTGTCCGTGGGGATGAGATGTCTTTTGAAAACGCTTCCTCTCCACGGACGCGCCCGGCCGCGGGCGCTTCGCGGGACCTTGCCACGCGCGTGGGCTCGGCCCCCACTTCACGCGCATCGGGTTAGTGCGAAACATGAGGGTTATCCTTGTGTTAGGGGGATGCCATGTTGAGCACCGTTCATGTCCGGCGCCTGCTCGCCGCCTGTCTGCTGGTGTGGGCTGCTCTCGCCGGCGGCGCGCGCGCGCAGACCGGGCTGCCCGACACCGCGCCCGACTCCGCGTCGCTCCTGCAGTGCGTCTCCGTGGGCGAACCGGCCGAACGCTCCGCCACCTTCGCCGGCGAAATGGCCCTGATCCCCGGCGCCACGCGCATGTCGATGCGCATCGAACTGCTCGAGCGCGCCCCCGGCGAAACCGGCTATCGCCCCGTGCTCGCCCCCGGCGTCGGCGTCTGGCGCACCGCGGATCCCGGCGTCAAATCCTACCGCCACCTCGAACAGGTCACCAACCTCTCCGCTCCCGCCTTCTACCGGGCCCTGATCACCTTCCGCTGGCAGGGACCCCACGGACGCCTTTTGCGCCGCGACGAACGGCGCACCCCGCGCTGCTCGCAACCCGCCCCCGCCCCTCCGGCTCCCGCCTCCCCGCTAGAATGATCGAACCATGAAGGCCGACATCCATCCCACCTACGCCCAAGCCCGCGTTCGCTGCACCTGCGGCAACGAATTCCTCACCCGCGCGACCCGCGACGAGCTGCACGTCGAGGTCTGCTCCAACTGCCACCCGTTCTACACCGGGCGTCAGAAGCTCGTCGACACAGGCGGGCGCGTCGAGCGCTTTCAGCGTCGCATGGCCAAGGGCCGCCAGCGCTCCGCCCAGGCCGGCGCGGCCAAAACCTCCTAGCGGGCCCGGGCCTGGTCGATGCCCACCTCGCTGGCCGCCGGTCCTCCGACGACGCCGGTCGAGTCCGAGACCGACGCGAGCCGCAACGGCGACGGGCAGATGAACGCCCAGCGCGACGCCCCCGTCGGCGGTCAGGCCGTGCTCGAGGGCGTGATGATGCGCGGGGTCTCCAACTGGGCCGTGGCAGTGCGCAAGCCCACTGTGGAGCAGCTGCGCGAGCCCGATCGCTCACCGGAGGAGGCGGCGCTCGGGGAGATCGAGGTCAGCGCGTTTGAGCTCACCTCCGCCCTGCGGCGCCACCGCGCTTTGCGCCTTCCGATCCTGCGTGGCATCGTCGCGCTCGGCGGGTCGCTCGCGATCGGGTTCCGGGCGCTGGAGGTCTCGGCGAACGCTCAGCTCCCGCCCGAGGAGGGGTCGGAGCTGACGGGCGTTGGTGCGGACAGGGATGGGGACGGGGGCGCGGCGGAGGCGCAGGGTGAGCCTCAGGAGATCCCTCGCGGCGTGTGGGCCGGCACCATCGTCGTCGCAGTTGCGTTCGCGATCGTCCTGTTCTTCCTCATCCCCGTCGGCCTGACCAGCCTGATCAAGGGCCAGCTGCACAGCTCCATCCTCTTCTGGGTGATCGAGGGCGTCATCCGCACGGCGATCTTCCTCGGCTACATGGTCCTGCTCTCGCGCATCCGCGACCTGCGCCGCGTGTTCGAGTACCACGGCGCCGAGCACAAGACGATCTCCTGCTTCGAGGCCGGCCTGCCTTTGACGCCCCTCAACGCCCAGCGCTTCTCGCGCCTGCACCCGCGCTGCGGCACCTCCTTCCTGCTTGTCGTGATGATCGTCGCGATCTTCGTGTTCGCCCCGATCGGCCTGCCCGCCTGGTACTGGCTCGTGCTCACGCGCATCCTCGGCGTCCCCCTGATCGCCGGCATCTCCTTCGAGCTGATCAAGTTCGCCGGGCGCAACCGCCGTCGCGGGTGGGTGCGCGCGATCATGTGGCCTGGGCTGAAGCTGCAGCTCTTGACCACGCGCGAGCCCGACCTCGACCAGCTGGCCGTGGCGATCGCCGCGCTCGACGCGGTCCTTCAGCGCGAGACACCGGGCGCCCTGTCGGCCGCGGATCTGGTCGGCGTGGAGGTCGTGGCCTGAGAAGGTTCACGAGGGTGGCTCGTGAAGAGATGCATGACTTTTTTCGCGGGCCGCGCGCGCGTGCGCGTACACGCGTGGCCCGTCTTTTGTTCTGTGTCCATGCGTAGCCGCCCCGTCGTGGCGCGCCTAGACTCACGGACATGATCGAAGACCTCGTCGAGCAGATCGAGACGCGCTTTGCCGAGCTCGGCGGGCAGATGACCGACCCCGAGGTGATCTCCGACCGGGAGCGCTATGCCGCGGCCGGTCGCGCCTACAGTCAGCTCGAGGCCGCCGCGGGCCTGGCTTCCGAATGGCGGCGCGCGCGCGACGACGCCGCCGGCGCGGAGGAGATGATCTCCGAGGACGGCGAGGACCCCGAGCTGCGCGAGCTGCTGAACGGCGCTCGCGCGCGAATCGAGGAGCTCGAGGAGGAGATCCGCCTGGCGATGATCGAGCGCGACCCCAACGACGATCACAACGTGATCGTCGAAATCCAGGGCGGCGCCGGGGGCGATGAGGCCGGTTTGTGGGCCGGCGACCTGTATCGGATGCTGACCCGCTACGCCGAGCGCTTGGGTTTCACCACCGAGTCGATGGACATCGGCGAGGGCAAGTACACGTTCGCGATCCGGGGCGACGGCGCGTATTCGATCTTCAAGTTCGAGGGCGGCACCCACCGCGTCCAGCGCGTCCCCGAGACCGAGTCCCAGGGGCGCATCCACACCTCCACCGCGACCGTCGCGGTGCTGCCCGAGGCCGAGGAGGTGGACGTGCAGATCGACCCCAACGACCTGCAGATCGACGTCTACCGCTCCTCCGGGCCCGGCGGGCAGTCGGTCAACACGACCGACTCGGCGGTGCGCATCACCCACCGACCCTCCGGGATCGTCGTCTCGATGCAGGACGAGAAGTCCCAGCTGCAGAACCGCGAGCGCGCTTTTCGTGTCTTGCGCGCGCGTCTGTATGAGCGCGCCCTGGCCGAACAGCAGGCCGAGCTCGCCGCGGACCGCCGCTCACAGGTGGGCACGGGCGACCGCGCCGAGAAGATCCGCACCTACAACTTCGGCGAGCGCCGCGTCACCGACCACCGCATCCGACTGACCGTCCACAACTTCGACCAGGTCCTCGAAGGCCAGCTCGACGAGCTCACCTCCGGGTTGCAGGCCGATGAGCGACGCTTGCAGTTGCAGGCGCAGACTGCGGCGTGATCGGCGCCGGCGCTCCGGCGCGCGAGGCGCTGGATGGAGCGATGACGGCGATAGCCGCCGCCGGGTGTGACACGCCTCGGCTGGACGCTGAAATCTTGCTCGCGCACGTGCTCGGTGTCACGCGCGAGCGGCTGCTGACCGATCGCACCCTCACGGTCTCGGGACCTGACGTGCGGGCCGTGCAAAACGCAGTGCGCAGGCGCTCGGTCCAGCGCGAGCCCGTCGCCTACATCACCGGCGCGCGTGGCTTTCGCCGGCTGGACCTGGCCGTGGACCGCCGCGCGCTGATTCCCCGCCCGGAGACCGAGCTGCTGGTCGAGCTCGCCGTCGCGGCGCTGCCGCGGGACGCGCGCGTGCTTGACGTGGGCACCGGCAGCGGCGCGATCGCCCTGGCGCTGGCGGACGAGCGCCCCGACCTGCTCGTCAGCGCCACCGACGTCAGTGAGGACGCCCTCGCCCTCGCGCGCGCCAACGGCGAACAGCTCGGCCTGCGCGTGGACTGGCTGCACGCGGACCTGCTCGCGGGCGTGCCCGACGAGTTCGACGCGCTTCTCTCCAACCCGCCCTACGTGGCGGAGTCCCAGCGCGCGTCGCTGGCGCCGGAGATCCTGCGCCACGAGCCCGCAGGCGCCCTGTTCGCCGGGCCGGACGGGCTGGCGTGCATCCGTGCGCTGCTCGCCCAGGTCGGCCCGCGCCGGCGGGTGCAGACACTCGCCCTGGAGATCGGCGCTGGGCAGGCCGGCGCCGTGACCGAGCTGATGCGGGCCGCGGGCTTTGAGTCGGTGCGCCCAGAGCGCGACCTTGCCGGGATCGAGCGCGTGGTGGTGGGCAGGCGGTGAGTGGGCAGTCAGTGAGCGGACAGCCGGTGGGCGGCGGAGCGCTGAGTGCTGTCGATGTCGATGCCACGCGCGCGTGCCTCGACCGTGCGGGCGTCGTCGTGTTCGGAGTGGACACCGTCTACGGCCTTGGCTGCGACCCCGACAGCGAGCCCGCGGTGAGACGGCTGTACGAGCTGAAGGGCCGCCCGGCGACGCGCCCGGCGGCGATCATGTTCTTTGCGCTCGACTCCGCTCTGCGCGCGCTCCCGGACCTCGAGCCCCGTGAGCGTGCGGCGCTCGGAGCGCTGCTGCCGGGTCCGCTGACATTGCTGCTGGCAAACCGCACGCGACGCTATCCGCTTGCGTGCGGGTCAGGGCCGGGGGCGGGGCCGGCCGCGGGGGCGGGGGCGGCCGAAACCCTCGGCCTGCGCGTCCCGCTGCTGGCGGATCGTCATGCCGCGCTGGGCGACCTGGACCGGCCGCTGCTGCAGTCCAGCGCCAACCTCTCGGGTGGCCCCGAGGCGCGGCGACTGGACGATGTGCCCGCGTCGATTCGTGCCGGCGCCGACCTCGTGCTCGACGGGGGTGAGCTCCCCGGGGTCGCCTCGACCGTGCTCGACCTGCGCGACTACGAGCGCTCCGGCGAGTGGCGCATCGTGCGCGCCGGGCCGCTCGGGCAGGCCGAGATTGAGCGAATGCTCGTCCCCTGCTAGCCTCAGGTTTACGCCGTCGCGACTGGCGCTTAGGTGGAATCGACCACCGGGGAGCGACGGATCGACGCGCCGCGCGCCTGGGCATCAGATAGTCCTCGTCCGTCTAAGGAGAGCGCCATCATGTCCGACTCCAGCCCCGCCGATCACTACCTCGCCCCCGACTACTTCGACCGCCCGCTGGAGGAGGTCGATCCCGAGGTCGCCGCCGCGCTGCGCGGCGAGCTGGAGCGCCAGCAGGGCACGCTGGAGATGATCGCCTCGGAGAACTTCGTCCCCCGGGCGGTGCTCGAATGTCAGGGCAGCGTGCTGACGAACAAGTACGCCGAGGGCTATCCCGGCCGGCGCTACTACGGCGGCTGTGAGTGGGTGGACGTCTCCGAGCAGCTCGCGATCGACCGCGCCAAGGAGCTGTTCGGGGCTGAGCACGCCAACGTCCAGCCCCACTCCGGCGCGCAGGCGAACACCGCCGTCTACCACGCGCTGCTGCAGCCCGGCGACACGATCATGGGCCTGTCGCTCGCCCACGGCGGCCACCTCACGCATGGGATGCGCATCAACGTGTCGGGGCGGCTGTACGACATCGCCGCCTACGAGGTCGATCGCGACACCAGCCTGATCGACATGGACGAGGTCGCGCGCATCGCCCGCGAGCGCCGCCCCCGACTGCTGCTCGCCGGCTGGTCGGCGTATCCCCGTCAACTGGACTTCGCGCGCTTTCGTGACATAGCCGACGAGGTCGGGGCGCTGCTGATGGTCGACATGGCTCACTTCGCCGGGCTGGTCGCCGCCGGTCTGCACCCCAACCCGGTCGAGTACGCCGACGTCGTCACGACCACGACCCACAAGACGCTCGGCGGCCCGCGCGCCGGGATCGTCCTGTGCAAGGCCGAGCACGCCAAGAAGATCGACTCCGCCGTGTTCCCAGGCCAGCAGGGCGGCCCGCTGGAGCACGTGATCGCGGGCAAGGCGGTGGCGCTGAACATTGCCAAAAGCGAGTTGTTCGCAGAGCGCCAGCGGCGCACCGTCGCCGGCGCGCAGACGCTGGCCGAGCAGCTGCTCGGCGCGAGCGCTGAGCACGGCGGTAATGGCGAGGGCCTGAACGTGCTCACGGGCGGCACCGACGTGCACCTGGCGCTGGTCGACCTGCGCGACCTGCGCCCCGAGCTGAGCGGCCGCCAGGCCGAGGACCGGCTGCACGAGATCGGGATCACCGTCAACCGCAACGCCGTCCCGTTCGACCCGCGCCCGCCGATGGAGGCCTCCGGCCTGCGCATCGGCACGCCCGCCCTGGCCACGCGCGGGCTGCAGCACGAGGACTTCGCCGAGGTCGGTCAGATCATCGCGCAGGCACTGCTCGACACCGACTTCGCCGCGAGCGCCCCGGCGCTGTCTGAGCGCGTGCAGGCGATTGTCGCGCGCTACCCGCTGTACGAGAGCCTGGCGAGCGCCGCGACGGTCTAAGGGGGGCGGAGCCCCGGTGGGCGCGCATGCGCGCCCACCCGACCGGCCGCATGCGGCCGGTCTACGGCCGGCACATGTGCCGGCCGACGGTCTGCGCATGCGCAGACCGAACAACAGAAGAACTCTGTGGACCTTCCCCGACCCCGGCGCCTGCGATGCTGTGGGCGAGTCGATGGCGCACCCGACACCACTCGACGCGTTCTACGCCTTCCTGGTGGCCGCGGCCGTGACCGCGCTGCTGACGCCGCTGACGATGCGGCTCGCCCGGATGGTCGGAGCGATCGACGAACCACGCGAGCGCGGCCTGTCTGAGCGTCCCACGCCGCTGCTTGGTGGGTTGGCGATCTTCGCCGGGGTGCTCGTCGCGATGCTCGTGTGGCTGCCCAGTGGCTACTTCCAGGAGCGTCACCTGTGGCAGGGCGTGCTGTTCGGCGCCATCCTGATCACGCTCGTCGGCGCGCTCGACGATCGCTACGACCTGCCGCCCGCGGTCAAGCTCGCCGGGCAGGTGCTGGCGGCGGTGATCGTCGTGCACTACGGCGTGGCGGTGAAAGCGATCACGCTGCCGTTCGTCGGCAGGCTGGCGTTTCCCAATGCGGGTGTCACGAACGCCGGACCGTTGCTCACCGTGATCGGGCTCGTGGCGATGATGAACGTCGTCAACTTCTCCGACGGCGTCGACGGTCTGGCGGCGGGCGTGTGCGCGATCATCGCCGCCGCGATGGCGATCATCGCCTTCGACCTGGGTCGCCAGCAGCCGGGCGTGCTCGCGGCGCTCACGGCCGGCGCCGCGCTTGGATTCCTGATCTACAACTTCCCGCCCGCATCGAGCTTCATGGGCGATTGCGGCGCGAACCTACTGGGCCTCTTGATGGGCGTGATCACGGTCGAGGCCGCGGTCAAGACGACGGCTGTGGTGTCGTTCGTGCTGCCTCTGATCCTGCTCGCCGTGCCGTTCCTGGACACGACGTTCGTGGTGCTCAAGCGGCTGAAGTACCGGCGCCCGATCTATGCGTCCGACAGCGAGCACTTCCACCACCGCATGGCCCGGATCGGCTTCTCCAGCCGCCGCACGATCGCCTACCTGTACGCCTGGACGCTGCTGCTGGCCGGCCTCGCGCTGGCGCTGCGGTTCGTCCCCTACTCAGACCATCACGGGCATCTGCACACCGGCTGGGCGCTCGCGATGCTCGCGATCGGGCTGGTCGTCGTCGCGGCGAGCGTGTACCTGGTGTACGTGCTCGAGATCTTCAAGTTTCGTCGCCTGGACGCGATGCGCCTGCGCCGGCTGCGCCCGGACGCCTCGCCCGCGGAGATCGAGCGCGACGTGGCGCGGGACTTCGAGACGGGTGAGTTTCAGACCGTCTCGGCGCCCGAGCGCGGGGACAACGTTGCGCAGGGAGCACGGCGCCCGTCCGCGTCACAGGACTCCTCAGCGCCCGAGCGCGGCGACGTGCACGTGATGGGGGACGACGTGCACCTTGGGCGGGCTGAGCAGCGGGTCGGCGAGCGGCAGGTGGATCAGGATCGCGTAGGCGCAGACGATCAGCGTGGCGGCCCGCAGGCGCCGATCGCCGCTGACCGCCGCTAGCGGCAGCGGCCAGATCGCATACCACGGCAGCAGCCAGGCGGTGGACAGCAGCAGCGCCAGCGTGCTCCAGCCGGCGGCCACGCGCCAGTCCGCTCCCCGCGCAGTTCGCCACAACGCGTACGCCAGCACGATCAGGAACGCGGCGAGGAAGCAGTGCCGCCACCAGCTCGGCGTTCCGTGCAGGCCGAGCAGGCGCGCGGTCTCGGCGGGGATGCTGTGGACCGCGACGAGTTGCTGCTGCTCGCCGACGGCGCCGAGGAACCCGAGCGCGTGCGAGCCGAACCCGAGCAGCCCGATCGCCGCCACCAGCGCCAGGCCGATGACCGCGGCCGCGGCCACGCGCGCGCGTTCGCGCCCATGCTCGGGGGCGAGCACCAGAAACGGCAGCACGATTCCCGCCGTGATCTTGATGCCGACGCCCGCGGCCAGCGCCAACGCGCCCGAGCGAAAGCGTGGGGCGCTCCCTGCGGTGAGCAGGAGCGCTCCCGCGAGGAACGCGAGCACGAGCGTGTCGTTGTGGGCGCCGCCCACCGCCAGCTCCAGCATCACCGGGTTCAGGCCTAGGAACGCCGCGGCGAATCGCCGCGAGCGTCCGAGCGCGCCCGCGGCACGCGCGATCAGGGCCACGGCGGCGAGACTCCCGGCGACCGCGATCGCCTTCAGCGCCCACAGCCCGCCTGCCAGCCCCAACGGCGCGGTGGCATAGCTTGCGAGCGTGAACAGCGGCCCGTAGGGCGAGTGCTGAAACGGCCAGCCGACGAACGGGTAGACCGGATCGGTGGGCGCTTCGAACGCGACGTGCGTGTATGGGTCCAGGCCGTGCAGTACGCCCATGCGGGCGAACGCCAGATAGCCAAACACGTCCTGAGAGATCAGCGGCGGGCCGAGCAGCAGGATCGCGTTCGCGGCCACGATCGCCGCGGCGATGCTCCGCAGCGACAACGCGCGCGTGTGCGCCGCGAGCAGCACCGCCGCATAACCGGCGCACATGATCAGCGTCAGCGCCTGGAAGTCACCCGAGGTGATTACGCCGACGCCCAGACTCCGCAGCGGCCCGGCCATCCAGGCCGGCCAGCCGCCGCTGCGGCCCGGCACGTAGATCGAGGGAGCGCTCGCCGCACCGGCGCCGATCAGCAGAACGCTCGTCAGGATGGCGATCAGGCCCGCGGCGCCGAGCACGCGCAGCGCGCGCGAGGGGCCTCGGACGTCCGCGCCCGCGGTTCTCCGCTCCGCGTCGAGCTCCCGCCGTTCGGCGGCGGCCTGTGCGCGCCCGGGTATCGGAGTCGTGGCCTCGATGCGAGCATTGTTGCGCCCCGGCGAGGGGACAGCGTCGTCTGTCGAGGGGGTGGCGATGTCTGGAGGAGGGGTGGCAGTGGAATATCAAAGTTTAAACTCGGTATAACTATAGTCAGACCGAGTTTTAAAGAAGTACATAAACCTCCGGCGCCACGAGAATCCTGAGCACGCAAGAACACCTGCACGCAAGCATCCGAATGCCCCGGTAGGCTGTGCGATTAGTCGACTTACGTTTGCCGGGGGGCGCTCGTCTGGGGGCCGCGTCCAAGCAGGACCGCCCACGGTGCGATCGAAGCTTCTTATAAGAAAATGCGACGTCGCCAACGCAAATCGAGTTCCCCTCGCGCAAGTGGCCCGAGACGCGTGCTGATCCTCTCCGCGGACGTGGGCGAGGGCCACGCCGCCGCCGCCCGCGCGCTGGCGCGTCAGATCGAAGACTCCGGGCAGCCCGCGGAGGTGACCGTCATCGACGGGCTGGCTGCGATGGGGCGCCTGCTGCAGCCGGTCGTCGAGGACGGCTACAGGGTGCAGCTGCGCTTCATGCCCTGGACATACACGGTCGTGTACTGGCTGCTCGAGCACGTGGCGCCGATTCGCTGGGCGGCACGGCGGCTGTTGCGCCTGTTCGGCTCGCGCCCGCTGGCGCGCAAGATCGCCGAGTACGACCCCGACGTGGTCGTATCGACATATCCGGCCGTAACCGTCGTGCTCGCCCGCCTGCGCCGCACCCACGCGATCCACTGTCCCACGGTGGCGACGATCACCGACCTGACCGGCCTGTTCTTCTGGGCGCAGCCGGGCATCGACATGCACCTGGTGATGTACGGAGAGTCGATGAGCCCGGTCGAGCGGATCGCCGGCGCCGGCAGCGCGCAGCTGGTGAGCCCGCTGATCTCCGCCGAGTTCTCCAAGCAGCGCTGCCCCGTGCAGGCTCGCCGCGCGCTGAGTCTGCCCGAGGAGGGCAGGATGGTCGTCGTATCCGGCGGCGGCTGGGGGGTGGGCGACGTGACCGGTGCCGTGCGCGAGTTGCTGCGCGAGCCCGAGGTGAGCGCGATCGTGTGCCTGGCTGGACGCAACGAGCAGTTGCGCGAGCAGCTGAGCCGCGAGTTCGCGGGCCAGGAGGCCGTGCATGTGTACGGATTCACCGACGAGATGCCACGGCTGCTGGCGGCCGCCGACGTGCTCGTGCACTCCACCGGCGGCGTCACCTGCCTGGAGGCGAAGGCCGCGGGCACGCCGGTGGTCTCATACGGGCTGCCCGTCGGACACGCGCGCCTGAACACGCGCGCGATGGCCGATCTGAACTTGCTGCGGCTGGCCAACGACACGAGCGAGCTGCGCGAGCATGTGCGGGCCAGCTTCGCCGAAGCCGCGCCCGCCGTCGCGCTGGCCGAGCAGACCGTTCCCGTTGCTGTGCAGCCGGACCCCGGCGCGCAGGTGGTTGCCGCCGACCTCGTGCTCGACGCGCCCCGGCGCGTGATCCCGATCCCGCTGTGGCGGTTGCGGCTGGTCGCGTTCGTCACCCCGCTGGTGCTGTTCCTGGGAATGGGCATGTGGACGATGTCGACCGACGAGGTGACCGTGCTGGCGGCGAAGATCCTGCACGTGCGCCCGCTCGTGCGGGTGAACACCGACCAGCCCGACGTCGGCGTGATCGTGCGCGTGCCCCCGCGCGATGAGACGCTCGTCGCGTCTGAGCTGGCGGGCCGCGGCATCCACGTCTCGTTCGCCGACGAAGGCGGCGTGCCCAAGCCCGCGACGATCTCCGGGGTACGCGCGCTCGGCGACGAACTGCTGCCGGCGATTGCAGACTCCGGGCCGCTGCTGCGTTGGATGAAAGCGCGCGGAACGCTGCGCGCGCAGGCGCGCGCGCTCGGCCTGCGTCATCACTTCTACTTCCTGCAGCCCCGCGGCGGTCTGACCGTTGGTCAGCTCGTGCTCGCGCGCACGACCGGCGCCAAACCGGTCAGTGGCGGGCTGCGCCTGAGCGCCACCGGCGCCTTACCTCAGCGTCCCGCGCGCGCCGGCGAAGTGCTGGTGGTCACGCTCGACGGGTCCTCCGCCTCCGTGGCGGGACTGGAGCGGATCGTCTCCTCGCTCGGCGGGGATGGGCTGGGCGCCGAGCCGCTTGCGTGGCTGACTGGCTCGCCTCCCATCAACGCGAGCAGCAGCGGCGAACGCACGAGCACCGCGGCGCCGGTCACGAGCAGCGCGAGCGACAGCGCGAGCGGGACGCCGCCGAGCGGAGTGTCCGAGAAGCGCTCGCCGAACAGCACCGGCGCGAGCGCGACGGGCACGATCGTCTGAGTCACGAACACGACCGGCGCCACCTGGATCGCCGGACGCCCCTGCAGGGAGCTCGACTCGCTGAGCACGCCCACGGCCGAGGCCGCCGCCGTCGCCAGGCCCCAGGCGCCGGCCACGATCAGATACCCATGCGAGAGGTCATCCGAAGCGAGCTTGGTCGCGACGCCACTCCACCCGAACGCGAGGCCGGCGCAGACGATCGTCACCGACGCGGGCGAGCGGCGGATGGCGCGCAGCAGGTAGGGAAGCAGGCTCACCAGCGCCAGGCCGAGGAGCACGAGCACGATCGTCAGGCGCTCGGAGGTGTGGCTCGTGCTGCGCGGCGGCGCGCACAGGCCCGCGCCGATCACGCCGATCACGATCGCCGCCATCGCGATGTGCTCGTGGCGCCCGGCGTGCTCGCCGAGCATCCGCTGCCCCACGAACACCAGCACGAGCAGGCCCGCGGCGAGCGCGGGCTGCACGACGACCAGCGGCGCGAGCAGCAGCGCGATCACCTGCAACGGCCAGCCGAGGATCGACAGGCCCGTACCCAGCATCCAGCGCCCGCGCCTGATCAGCCCCCAGACCAGCGCCAGGCGCAGATGCTCCTCGTGGGGCGCTTCCTTGGCGTCCATCGCCTGCAGAGCGATCCCTAGGCTGTAGAAGACGGACGCGCCAACCGCGGCCCCGATGCCCAGCACAAGATCGACCATGTCCACTCACGATCATCGCACTCGCGCCAGCGTGACCGCGGGCGCGCTGGCCGGCGCGGCGATAGGCAGCTACCTGCTGCCCGCGCTCGCGCCTCACCTGTCCTCCCTGTGTGGGCCGCTGGGGATCGAGGATCGCACTGCCGGCGGGAAGGGCTATGCATTGACCTTTGACGACGGGCCTCACCCCGAGGGCACACCCGCGGTGCTCCAGATACTCGCCGTCACACAGACGCCCGCCACCTTCTTCCTCGTCGGCGAGCAGGTGCGTCGCGACCCGGGACTCGCCCGTGAGATCGTTGCCGCGGGGCACGCGGTCGCGCTGCACTGCGACCGCCACCGCAATCTGCTGCGGCTCACCCCCCGGCAGACGCGGGCCGACATCGACCGTGCACAGGCCACGATCGAGGACGCGACGGGAGCTGCGATCGGTCTCTACCGCCCGCCCTATGGGGCGATCAGTCCCCCCGCGCTGCGCCTTGTCCGTCGCCGTAGCTGGCGCACGCTGCTGTGGAGCCACTGGGGCAGGGACTGGGAGAAGCGTGCCACCCCCGAGTCGATCGCACGGCGCGTGACCAGTGGGGCGGCGCCGGGCGCGGTGCTGCTGCTGCACGACGCCGATGACTATTCGGCGCCGGATTCCTGGCGGCGCACCGCCGCCGCGCTGCCGCGGGTACTGGACACGCTCGCACAGCGAGGACTCGAGCCCGTCTTTCCCTGAGCGCTGGTCTGGCGGATAAGATCGATGGCTTGTCCAGTGCCGTTTCGATAGATAGGAGCACGGGCTCCGCGATCGCGGTCGGTCCGGTCTCGGCCCCCTCGCGTACCTCCGTCGCGCGCCCCCACTGGTGGACCGAGGCGCTGGTGATCGTATGGCTGTGCTGGGTGTATGACGCGATCACGAATCTAGCTCCGCTGCGGCTGGGAGCCGCGCTGAGCCACGCCGAAGGCGTGCTGAGACTGGAGCGCTCGCTGGGAATCGACCCGGAGCACGGGCTGGACCGTTGGCTGGCGGCGCATCACACGCTGGGCCTCCTCGTCTCCGATTACTACGACAACGCCCATTTCATCGTCACGCTGGGCCTGCTGGGCTGGCTGTGGTGGCGCAGGGCCGACCTGTACAGGCCGCTGCGCAACGTGCTGGTGCTCACGAACGTGATCGCGTTCGCGGTGTTTTGGCTGTATCCGGTGGCGCCGCCACGGATGCTCGTGTCCTATGGCTTCAGCGACGTCGTGGCCTCGACGCACGCGTTCGGCTCCTGGCATACGGGCGCGCTGGCCTCGGCCGCCAACCAGCTGGCTGCGATGCCCTCGCTGCACATGGCCTGGGCGGCGTGGTGCACGGTCGTGGTGTGGCGGATGTCCACCCGCGTGTGGGCGCGGGGCCTGGCGCTGCTGTATCCGTGCATGACCGCGTTCGCCGTGCTCGCGACCGGCAATCACTACGTGCTGGACGTGCTCGCGGGACTCGCGACGCTCGCGCTGGCGATGCTGATCGAGCGGGTGATGATTCTTCGCAAAATCCGCCCGCCGGGCGTGGCGCATGTCACAAACTTGTTACGAAGTCTCATACCAGGTAGACTGAACAGGTCAACGCAGACTGTCCGTAGGCGCTGAGAGCGACAGCGGCGCCACAGGGACCAACTGTCCGCCGCAACAAAGCGCGCGGGCGATCGCCTCTGCAGAGGGCTTGAAGATGCCAGATTTCGAGGTCAACGAAGGCTACATCGAGGCCGGCCGCCGTCGCGCCGATTCTCCCCTGCCCGGTCTGCCGGCCGACGAGCGCGTTCCCGCGGATGGAGGACTCGCGGCAGACGGCCTCGACACCAGGCCCGGCCGCCTGCTCGGAGAAGACGCGGAGGCCAGGGCGAACGCGAAACCGCACAAGCTGCCCGAGGAAACGCCGGTCGTCCGCCGCACCAGGCACCTCGCCACGGGCCACCTCGCGGCCAGCGGCATCCCCGCGCGGCGCGTGGGAGTGGCGCTCATCGCGCGCCGGCGGCGACTCGCGCGGCGGGCCTGCCCGTACGGCTGGAAAGTGCGCGTGCTGGGGACCCCGCCGCGCCATTGCCGGCGCCTGTGGACGCAATGCCACGGACCGCGATGACGATGCACGCCTCCCGGATTTTCCACCGGATCGCCCCGAGGGCCGATCCCGCTAGGCCCGCACGTCTGGATGCGCCCGATGGCCTTCGCGGAGCTTTGTCCTCGGGCTCGACATGGCACCACCATGCCTTCGCCCTTGCGTCCGCGCTCCACTCGACCCTAGAACGCCCCAGCCGCACGTCCCTATCGGGATAGGCCCTGAGCTGACGTGGCTACCCTCCGCTATCTCGACGTGTGCCTGGTGCTCGCGACGGCCCCGTTCGTGCTGATCGCGGGCTTGCCGATGTTCGGCTACCTGGTAGGGGCGTGCGCCTGGCTGCTGACGCGCGCCGGGATGGTGTGGATGCAGGAGCAGGCTTTGCGAGCCGGGGACCCGAAGCTCAAAGCCGGACTGCAGGTGGGGGGGATGATGGGCCGCGTGTGGCTCATCGCGCTGGCGGTGATCCTTGCCCGATATGTGGGCGGCAAGGACGACGGGATCATGGCGGCCGCGCTGGTGCTGGCGGCGTTCACCGTCTACTTCGTGATGTCGTTTGTGATGCGCGGAGCTCCGCCGCGGGCCCGGGCGCTCAGAACGCCGAGTGCCCCGTGAGCGTCGCCGTGGACAGCCAGGGACAGGCCCACCCGCCCGAGAGCCCCGCGACGGGCACGAGCGCCGACGACGGCGATGGTGCTCGCCAGAAGCTGAGCACGAAGCGGAAGCTGCTGATCCTGGCGGCCGTATGGATCGGCGGCGTGATCGTGCTCGGGATCATCTACGGGTTCCACGGCACCCGCAACACGAGCTTTGAACCGCAGAACGAGTTCAAACTCGACAACTGGGTGAGCCTGGGGGCGTTCTCGCTCAACAAGGCCGTGCTCTACTTGGTGCTGGCCGCGACGCTGACCTGCGTGAGCATGATCTATATCGCACGGCGCATGCAAGAGCGCCCGAACAAGGTCCAGGCCGCGGTGGAGACGCTGTACCAGTTGATGCGCGAGAACATCACGGGCAGCGCGATGGAGGAGCGGATGGCCGCCAAGTGGTTCCCGTTCATCGGGGCGCTGTTCCTGTTCATCATGTTCTCGAACCTGATCGGCTACATCCCCCTGCCGACCAATACCGAGCACGAACTCAGCGTGTTCGGGACGCACATCCCGTCGTTCTCGCTGTACGCATCGACCGCCAACATCGCGATCCCGCTCGCGCTCGCGCTCGTGGTGTTCGTGTCCTACACCTTCGAAGGCGTGCGCGCCAAGGGCCCGATCGGCTATCTGAAAGGCTTGGTCCCGGGCGGAGTCACGGGCGGGATGGCGGTCGCGATCTTTTGCCTCGAGGTTCTGTCGAACCTGATGCGCATCCTGTCGCTGACGATTCGTCTGTTCGCCAACATCCTGGCCGGCCATCTCATCATCCTGTTCATGGCCGGAGCGCTCGCGGTGATCTTGGGCATCTCCGCGCTGGGCTGGTTCACGCTTCCGTTCGGCATCGCGCTGTTCGCCTTCGAGGTCGGCCTGGTCGCCGCCCTGCAGGCGTTCATCTTTGCCACCCTCACCGCTATCTACCTCGGCGGCGCCGTCGCCGAAGACCACTAAAGGACAAGGAGCCAATAGTCGTGCACATAGCTTTGATCACCCTTCTGGCAACCGCCACCGAAGAAACCGCCAAGGCCGGCAAGTCGATCGGTCTCGGCGTCGGCGGTGGTCTCGGCGCCGTCGGGGCCGGAGTCGGCATCGGCATCATCTTCGGCAAGGCGATCGAGGCGATCACCCGCCAGCCGGAGATGCGCGACGAGATCACGCAGCTTCAGTGGCTGGGCTTCGCCCTGACGGAGGCCTGCTTCTTCTACGGACTCGTAGCCGGGTTGCTGGCTGCGTTCATCGTCTGAGGGATCGGGTGTCTTCGATGCTTCCCCTCGCCTCCAACGGCAGCTTCCTGATCAAGCCGGGCGTCGGGCTGATGGTGTGGACGCTGCTCGTGTTCGGCGTCACGATGGTGCTGCTGGCCCGCTTGGCGTTTCCGCGCATCAGCGAGGCGCTGGAGCGCAGGCAGAAGACGATCGAAGACTCGATCGACTCGGCGCAGCGCACGCGCGAGGAGGCCGACAAGCTGCTGGCCGAGTACCGCGAGCGCCTGAAGGAGGCCAGGGCGCAGTCCGATGAGATCGTCCAGCGCGCGCGCCAGACCGCGGAGTCCCACGAGCAGGAGGCCAAAGAGCAGGCCCAGCGAATCGCCGCGGAGGCGTCCAAGCGCGCGGAGCGCGACATCGAGGCGGCCACCGAGCGCGCGATCGACGGCATCCGCAGGGAGGTCGCGGACCTGACGATCATGGCGACCGAGAAGGTGACGCGCAAGACGCTCGACGACGCCGATCAGAAGCGCCTGGTCGAGGAGGCGCTGGGGGAGCTGGACTTCTCGGGTCTGTCAGCGGGGGCGAGCAACTGATTGACATGACGGCCCGCTCGCCACTCATACTTCCGATCTCGTCTTACTGTCCCGGCCGGGATTTACCGATCCCGCCGCGGGCGAGCGGGCCGCAAGGGCGCCCCTGATGGAGGAGCTAGCCCGGGTATACGGCCGCTCGCTGTTCGAGGTCGCCGAAGAGCAGGACAAGGTGGACGTGTTGCGCGAGCAGCTCGGCCAGTTCGTCGACGCGCTCGAGCAGAACAGGGAGCTGAGGCTGTTCTTCTTCTCGCCCTATTTCTCCACCATCGAGAAGCAGCAGGCGCTGAGCGGCTTGCTGGACGGGGCGGACGAGGCGTTCGTGGGATTTTTGAACCTGCTCATCGAGAATCACCGCATGCCGGTGATCGCCCGCGTCAGGCGCGAGTACGAGCGGCTGTGGGCGGAGCTGAACAGGGTGCTGCCGGTGCAGGTCACGAGCGCGATCGAGCTGGACGAGGCGACGACACAGAGCATCGGTCAGAGCATCGGGCAGAGCACCTCGCGCAAGGTGACGCTGAGCACCCGGGTGGACCCGGACATTCTTGGCGGGATCGTCGTCAGGGTGGGGAACTCGATCCTCGACGCCTCGATCAGAAGCCGACTGGAGCAGCTGCGCAAGCAGGTGGCGTCCGCCGCCGCCTGACCCGAGACGAATCGACGAATCGACGAATCGCGACAAGGAGCCGATCTAAACAGTCATGCAGATCAACCCAGACGAGATAACGAGCATCCTCAAGAGCCGCATCGCGGGGCTCGGCGCCGGCGAGGCGGAGCTGACCGAGGTCGGCACGGTGCTGTCGGTGGCCGACGGCATCGCGCGACTGCACGGCCTGGAGAACTGCATGTCGTTTGAGATGCTCGAGCTGCCCCACGGCGTGACGGGCCTGGCGCTGAACCTCGAGTCCGACAACGTCGGCGCGGTGCTGTTCGGCGAGTGGGAGCGAATCGGCGAGGGCGACACGGTCAAGCGCACCGGCAAGCTGCTGGAGATCCCCGTCGGCGAGGCGCTGCTCGGGCGGATCGTCGACCCCCTCGGCCGGCCCCTGGACGGCAAGGGCGAGATCCACACCTCAGAGACCCGCCCCGCGGAGTTCAAGGCTCCGGGCGTGGTCCAGCGCCAGCCCGTGACCGAACCGATGCAGACGGGACTGAAGGCGATCGACGCGATGATCCCGATCGGGCGCGGCCAGCGCGAGCTGATCATCGGCGACCGCCAGACCGGCAAGACGGCGATCGCGATCGACACGATCATCAACAACCGCGACACGGGCGTCGTGTCGGTGTACGTGGCGATCGGCCAGCGCATGTCCACGGTCGTGGCGCTCGCGCAGACGCTCGAGGAAAACAACGCGCTGCAGAACACGATCATCGTCGCGGCCTCCGCGGATGAGGCGGCGCCGATCAAGTTCATGGCGCCGTACGCGGGCTGCGCGATGGGCGAGCACTTCCTCTACAGCGGACGCCACGCGCTGTGCGTGTATGACGACCTGACCAAGCACGCCTACGCCTATCGGCAGATGTCGCTGCTGCTGCGCCGCCCGCCGGGCCGCGAGGCGTATCCGGGCGACGTGTTCTACCTGCACTCGCGCCTGCTCGAGCGCGCGGTCAAGCTCAACGACGATCTCGACGGGGGCTCGCTGACGGCGCTGCCGGTGATCGAGACGCAGGCCGGGGACGTGTCGGCGTACATCCCGACGAACGTGATCTCGATCACCGACGGGCAGATATTCCTCGAGCCGAAGCTCTTCAACTCGGGCGTCAGGCCCGCGATCAACGTCGGCATCTCGGTCTCGCGCGTGGGCGGCAACGCGCAGATCGGGCCGATGAAGAAGGTCGCCGGCCGGATCAAGCTGGAGCTCTCCCAGTACCGCGACCTCGAGGCGTTCGCCCAGTTCGGCTCGGACCTCGACGCCGACACGCAGCGCACGCTCGCGCGCGGCGAGCGGATCGTCAAGACGCTCAACCAGAACGAGCGCGCGCCGCTGGCAGTGGAGGATCAGACCACCCAGATCTACGCCGCGACGAACGGGTTCCTGGACCGCCTGAACGTCGATCGCGTGTCCGAGTTTTTGCTCGGGCTGACCGAACGGATGCACGCCCAGCACGCCGACGTGCGCGAGCGGATCGCAGGCGGCGACTGGTCGGATGAGACCCAGCAGGCGCTGCGCGACGCGGTCAAGTCATACGCCGAGGACTTCGGCTACGACCTCGACGAGGAGGGTCAGCCGCTGGATGAGGACGAGGCGCCCAAGGGCAGCGAGGCTGCTCGCGCGCCGGAGGGCTCCGCTCGGGAGGAGGAGCCCGCGGCGGCCTAGCGCCACGCCCGCCGTCGAGGACGCGAATTGCCATGGCCTCACAGCGAGACGTCAAGAACCGGATCGGCTCGGTCAAGAACATCCAGAAGATCACGCGCGCGATGGAGATGGTCGCCGCCGCGCGCCTGCGCCGGGCCGAGCAGCGGATCGCGGCGCTGCGCCCGTATGCCGATGCGCTGCGGCGGATGACCAGACAGGCGGCGCTGGACGCCGGCGCCGAGGCGTCGAAGCTGGAGCTGCTGAGCGAGCGCGAGCAGATCAGCACCGTCGGGCTGCTGCTGGTGACGGGCGACCGCGGGCTCGCGGGCGGGTTCAACTCGCAGGTGATCCGCGCGGGCATCCGTGCGGGCACGGAGATTCGGGAGCGGGACCGGCAGCAGACGGCCTGGTATGCGACGGGGCGCCGGGGGGTGTCCTCGCTGACGTTCCGCGGCCGCGAGCTGAGCGGCGCGTACACGGGGTTCACCGACAAACCGTCCTACGCGGACGCGCGCGACATCGCCGCTGAGCTGATCGAGGCATACACGAACGGCGCCGTCGATCGTGTGGAGATCGTCTACAACGCCTACGTTTCGCCGCTGACCCAGCAGGTCACGCGCGAGACGCTGCTGCCGCTGTCGCGCGCCACGATCGCCGGCGAGCAGGAACGCGACGACGGCGATTCGGGTGGGGAGGCAGCCGGGATCGGGACCGGGACCGCGAGGGCCTCCGGGGGTGGACCCCGTGCCGGCGGGGCATCGGGCGAGCGCGCTGCGCAGGCCGGCCCGAAAGCCCTGGTCGAGTACGAGCCCGACGCGGAGGAGATCCTGAAGCGACTCGTGCCAGACTATGTCGAGACTTCGATCTATCGCGCGCTGGTCGAGTCGGCCGCGGGGTTCTTCGGCGCGCAGATGACGGCGATGCGCAACGCATCGGAGAACGCTGGGGAGATCATCACCGATCTGACGCTCGAAATGAACCGTGCCAGGCAGGCCGAGATCACGCAGGAGATCATGGAGGTGGTCGCCGGCGCCGAGGGACTTGCCTGAGGATAGGGAATCGAGTTTAGATATTGAGATTATGGGGCTCGGAGTATGTGCCCTGGGTATGAGTTGTCGTTGTGACTTTTTTAACTGTGTATAACCATAGTTCAAGATATATACGAAAGATATACGTAAGGAAATTATAAATCCCCTGAATGTTTACCTATGCATATACGCATATACCCATGTAGCACCCAGTTTTAAAATAGACATGTGCCTCCCTCCCTCTCGAACGCACTGCCCAAGCTGTCGAGACCGATAGGGGTCTGAGGCCGCCAAGACTGAACAGACGAACAGGAGATCGAACAGACTGATGGCAACAACCAGCACCACAATTGAGCCGGCCGACGCGCCTGAGCGCGCGGAGGGGTCGGGCGTCGGCGCCGGCAAGCGCAACGTCGGGCGCATCGAGGAGATCCAGGGCGTCGTGATCGAGGCCGTGTTCCCCGACAGCCTGCCCGAGATCAACCACGCGATCACGATCGCGCGCCCGGCCGCGGCCGCAGAGGAGGAGGCGCCCGGGATCAGCACCGAGGCCGGTGGGGACGTGCTCGTGTGCGAGGTCCAGCAGCACCTGGGCGATGACCGCGTGCGCGCGGTGGCGATGGACACGACCGACGGGCTCGCGCGCGGGACCGAGGTGCTCGACACGGGCGGCCCGATCACGGTGCCGGTCGGCGAGGTGACGCTGGGACGGATATTCAACCTGCTGGGCGAACCGATCGACCTCGGCGCCGACCTCCCGGCGGACGTCGAGCGTCGCGGCATCCACCAGGACGCCCCGCGCGTGGAGGACCTCACGCCGACGACCGAGATGTTCGAGACGGGCATCAAGGTGATCGACCTGCTCGCGCCCTACGCGAAGGGCGGCAAGGTCGGGCTGTTCGGCGGCGCGGGCGTCGGCAAGACCGTGCTGATCCAGGAGCTGATCCACAACCTCGCCAAGGAGCACGGCGGGCTGTCCGCGTTCTGCGGTGTGGGCGAGCGCTCACGCGAGGGCAACGACCTCTGGCTGGAGATGAAGGAATCGGGCGTCATCGACAAGACGATGCTCGTGTTCGGGCAGATGAACGAGCCCCCGGGCGCCCGTATGCGCGTGGCGCTGTCGGGTCTGACGATGGCCGAACACTTCCGTGACGAGGGCCAGGACGTGCTGCTGTTCATCGACAACATCTTCCGTTTCGTCCAGGCCGGCTCGGAGGTCTCGGCGCTGCTCGGTCGGATGCCCTCCCAGGTCGGCTACCAGCCGACGCTCGAGACGGAGATGGGTCAGCTGCAGGAGCGCATCACCTCGACCAAGCGCGGCTCGGTCACCTCGGTGCAGGCGATCTACGTGCCGGCCGACGATTACACCGACCCGGCTCCGGCGTCTGTGTTCGCCCACCTGAACGCGACCACCGCGCTGTCGCGGGCGATCTCCGAAAAAGGCATCTATCCCGCCGTCGACCCCCTGGACTCCAACTCCACGATCCTCAAGGCGGACATCCTCGGCGAGGACCATTTTCGCGTGGCCAACCGCGTCAAGGAGATCCTGCAGCGCTACAAGGAGCTGCAGGACATCATCGCGATCCTCGGCATCGACGAGCTCTCCGACGAGGACAAGCTCACCGTGCAGCGCGCGCGCAAGATCGAGCGCTTCCTGTCCCAGCCGTTCTTCGTGGCCGAACAGTTCACCGGCACTCCCGGCGCGTATGTGAAAATCGAGGAGACGATCAGGGGGTTCGAGGAGATCATCGCGGGCAAGCACGACGAGGTGCCCGAGAGCGCGTTTTTCTTGAAGGGCACCATTGATGATGTGGTGGCGAATGCCAAAAGCAATTAATGGAACGGGGGTGCGCATGCGCACCCCCGCGGAACGGTGCATGCACCGTTCCGGACCTTGGCGCATGCGCCAAGGTCAACTGCTGCCCGACAGGACGTCCACTGCGGAGATGGTGTGATGGCGCGCTCGAAGTTCCCAGTCGAAGTGCTGACCCCCGAGGGTGTCGTGTTCGACGAGGAGATCGAGATGATCTCCACGCGCACGACCGCGGGCTCCGTCGGCATCCTCGCCAATCACGAGCCGATGCTGGCGACGCTCGAGCCCGCGGAGCTGCGGTTGTATCGGTCGGAGACTGACGTCGTGCAGTTCAAGCAGGGCGAGGGGTATCTGCAGTTCGCCGAGAACCGCGCGCTGGTGCTGGTGCAAGAAGCCGAGCCGGCGGACGCATCCGCGCAGTGAGCCCG
The DNA here is from genome assembly GCA_963749285.1 of uncultured Solirubrobacterales bacterium. Lineage (GTDB taxonomy): Bacteria > Actinomycetota > Thermoleophilia > Solirubrobacterales > Solirubrobacteraceae > Palsa-744. The sequence goes on from CAVVMD010000003.1 coordinate 1,680,873, forward strand.
ATCAGGCGCGTCCGAGCATCGTTCCCGAGCGCTTCACCGGTCCGGCGTCACACCGGCTAGCCTACGCGACTCCATGAGCGCCGCACAACGAGAGCCGATCGGAGTTATCGGCACTGGGTATGTCGGGCTGGTCACGGCCGCGGGGTTCGCCGAGCTGGGCAGCGAGGTGTACTGCGTCGACATCGACGCCGCCAAGATCGAGCGTCTGCGCGCCGGCGAGGTGCCGATCTATGAGCCGGGTCTGGAGGAGCTGCTGGCACGCAACTCCGAGCGCCTGCACTACGCCACCGACTTGAGCGGGGCGCTGAGGCACGCGCGACTGCTGTTCGTCGCGGTCGGCACGCCGCCGACTCACTCCGGCGACGCCGATCTGTCGGCGGTGCATCAGGTCGTCGATTCGATGCCGGCGGGCGACGGGCACGCGCTGGTGATGAAGTCGACGGTTCCGTGCGGGACGGGGACGAACATCAAGCGGATATTCCGCGAGGGCGGCAAGTCGGCGTTCAGCTACGTGTCGTGCCCGGAGTTTTTGAAGGAGGGGTCGGCCGTCAAAGATTTCTTGAACCCGGACAGGATCGTGATCGGCGACGACGGCGACTGGGGTGGAGAGGCCGTGACCGGGTTGTATGAGCCGTTCGACGCGCCGCTGGTGCGCACGGACATCGCCAGCGCGGAGATGATCAAGCTCGCTGCGAACGCGTTTCTGGCGACGAAGATCTCATTCATCAACGAGATCGCGAACGTCTGCGAGGCGCTTGGCGCCGACGTGGTCGAGGTCGCGCGGGGGATGGGCCTGGACGCGCGGATCGGACCGAAGTTCTTGCAGGCCGGGCTCGGGTACGGCGGCAGCTGCTTTACGAAGGATGTGAGCGCACTGAAGCTGCTTGCGGGCAACTCGGGCTATCACTTCCAGCTGCTGAATGCCGTGATCGAGGTCAACGAGCTGCAGAAGCGGCGCGTCGTGTCCAAGCTGCAGCGCCACCTGGGCGAGCTGGCCGGCAAGCGCGTGGCGCTGCTGGGGCTGGCGTTCAAGCCGAACACCGACGACATGCGTGGAGCTTCCTCGCTGGTGCTGGCGGCGCGGTTGCAGGCGGAGGGCGCGCACGTGCGGGCGTTCGACCCGATCGCCGAGGATGAGGCCCGCGGGCTGATGCCGCAATTGGACTATGCGTCGGGCGCCCTGGAGGCCGTCGCCGACGCCGACGCCGTGGTGCTGGTTACCGAGTGGCCCGAGTTCGTGGAGCTCGACTGGGGCGAGGTCGCTCAGACGATGCGCGGGACCGTCGTGATCGACGGGCGCAACGCGCTGGACGCCGGCACGATCCGGGGCGCCGGGCTCACCTACGAAGGAATCGGCAGGGGGGCGGTGATCTGATGCAGGCGGTGATCCTCGTCGGCGGGGAGGGCACGCGCCTGCGCCCGCTGACCTCGACCGTGCCCAAGCCGGTGGTCCCGCTCGTGGACCGGCCGTTCATCGCGTTCATGCTGGAGTGGCTGCGCGGGCATGGGATCGACGACGTGATCATGTCGTGCGGGTTCCTGGCGACGAGCGTGCGCAACGTGCTCGGCGACGGCTCGGGGATGGGGATCAAGCTGCGCTTCGTCGAGGAGCCCGACCCGCGCGGGACGGCCGGCGCGCTGAAGTACGCCGAGCGGCTGCTGGACGAGCGGTTTTTGATGCTCAACGGCGACGTGCTGACCGACATCGACCTGACGGGCCAGATCGCCCAGCACGAGCGCACCGGCGCGCGAGCGACGCTCGCGCTCGCGCCCGTGGCGGACCCGAGCGCGTACGGGCTGGTGCACCTGCACGAGGATCGCTCGGTCAGGGATTTCGTGGAGAAGCCGAGCTCGGACCGGATCGATACGAATCTGATCAGCGCGGGCGCGTACGTGCTGGAGCGCGAGATCTTGGAGCTGGTCCCGCCGGATCGCAACGTCTCGATCGAGCGCGAGGTATGGCCGCGGCTGATCGGCGCGGGGCTGTATGGGTTTCCGGCGGACGCCTACTGGCTGGACATCGGCACGCCCGAGCGCTACCTGCAGGGGACGTTCGACATCATCGAGGGCAACGTCGACACGGCGGTGCGCGCGCGCCTGGGCGAGAGCTGGCTGGCGGTCGATCCGGGCGCCGAGGTCCACGGCCGGGCGATTCCCCCGGCGGTGATCGAGCGTGGCGCCCACGTCGCCCCGGGCGCGCACGTCGGCAGCCTGGTCGTGCTCGGCGAGAACGTGCGTGTCGGGCCCGGGAGCACGGTCGAGCGCTCGGTCATCCTCAGCGGCGCGGAGATCGGCTCGGGCTGCACCCTGCGCGACTGCATCGTCGCGGCCGGCTGCCGCGTCGGCGATGGCAGCCGGATCGAAGGCGGAGCGGTGCTCGGCGAGGGCGTGACCGTGGGGGCGGACAACACGATTGCCCGCGGGGCGCGTATCTTCCCGGGCGTGAACATTCCCGACGGAGCGATCAAGTTCTGATGAGCACGCCGCAGACGACCCCCGATGCGCAGGCGACCCCGGACGCGGGAGGCCTCTCGCGCGAGGCGATCGCGCGGGTGGATGCATCCGGTCAGCTGGATGACGTGCTCGCGCTGCCCGAGCACCTGCGCGACGCGCTGTGGCGGGTGGAGTCGGCGATCATCATGCAGGGCTGGGACACCTCGGCCGGGCTCGTCGTCGCGGGGATGGGCGGCTCGGCGATCGGCGGGGCGCTGGCGCGCGCGGCGCTGGGCGATCACGCCTCGCGGCCGATCTTCGTGACCCGCGCGTATGGGCTGCCGCCGTGGACGACCCCGGACACGATGGTGCTGTGCGCCAGCTACTCGGGCGACACCGAGGAGACGCTCGCCTGCTACGAGTCCGCCGGGGCGCTCGGGGCGCAGCGCACGGTCGTGACGACGGGGGGACGCCTGGCGGAGATGGCGCGCGCGGACGGCGTGCCCGTGATCCCGCTGCCCGGTGGGTTTCAGCCGCGCGCGGCGGTCGCCTACATGACGGTCGCGGCGCTGGAGGTCGCGGCGCTGTGCGGCGCGGGGCCGCGGCTGACATCGGAGATCGACGTGGCCGCCTCGCACACCGAGCAGCTGGTCGCCGAGTGGGGTCCGGATGCGCCCGAGGACTCGCTCGCGAAGACGATCGCCCGCGGACTGCTCGGCACGATCCCGGTGGTGGCGGGCGCCGGCCTGAGCACCCCGATCGCGTATCGCTGGAAGACGCAGATCAACGAGAACTCCAAGCTGCCGTGCTTCACGCACGAGCTGCCCGAGCTCGACCACAACGAGCTCGTCGGCTGGGAAGGCGCGCGCGAGGTGGGCCGGTTCGCGGCGGTGTTCCTCGACGACTCCGACGCCCACCCGCGTGTGAAGGAGCGGATGGCGCTCACCGAGCGCCTGATCGCGCCCAGCGCGGCCGCGAGCTTCCATCTGGAGACGCGCGGGGAGACGACGATCGAGCGCGTGATCTCGCTCGTGCTGCTGGGCGATCTCGTGTCGATCTACCTGGCGGTGCTGCGCGGCGTCGATCCCGGTCCGGTGCCGGCGATCGACGAGCTGAAGGCAGCTCTCGGCGGGAGCTGAACCGCGCCCAACCGTGTGATAGCGTCGAGCCTGGCCGAGGAGCGCTGCGACGGACACCGGTTCGCCACGCTCGGCCTCCCTGCAGCAAGGGCGCTCACCTGACCGAACAGGAGGCGCAATGACCCCCACCGCAACACTCACTCACACCGACTTCAAGGTCGCCGACCTGTCGCTCGCCGACTACGGGCGCAAGGAGATCACGCTCGCCGAGCACGAGATGCCCGGGCTGATGGCGATTCGCCGCGAGTACGCAGACGCCCAGCCGCTGCGGGGCGCGCGCATCATGGGCTCGCTGCACATGACGATTCAGACGGCCGTGCTGATCGAGACGTTGACCGCGCTCGGTGCGGAGGTGCGCTGGTGCAGCTGCAACATCTTCTCCACGCAGGATCACGCCGCGGCCGCGGTCGCCGTTGGTCCCGAGGGCACGCCCGAGGATCCGCGCGGTGTCCCCGTGTTCGCCTGGAAGGGGGAGACGCTCGAGGAGTACTGGTGGTGCACCCGGCAGGCGATCTGCTGGCCCGGTGAGGATGGGCCGAACATGATCCTCGACGACGGCGGCGACGCGACGCTGCTCGTGCACAAGGGCGCCGAGTACGAGGCGGCCGGCGCGGTACCGGACCCGGCGAGCGCCGATTCCGAGGAGCTCGGGGTGATCCTCTCGCTGCTGACTCGTTCGCTGACCCAGGACCCGCAGCGCTGGACGAGGCTCGGCCAGAGCGTCAAAGGCGTGACCGAGGAGACGACGACCGGCGTGCACCGGCTCTACCAGATGGTCGAGTCGGGCGAGCTGCTGTTCCCGGCGATCAACGTCAACGACTCGGTGACGAAGTCGAAGTTCGACAACCTGTACGGCTGCCGGCACTCGCTGATCGACGGCATCAACCGCGCGACCGACACGATGATCGGCGGCAAGGTCGCCGTGATCTGCGGCTTCGGCGACGTCGGCAAGGGCTGTGCGGAATCGCTGCGCGGTCAGGGCGCGCGCGTGGTGATCACCGAGATCGACCCGATCTGCGCGCTGCAGGCCGCGATGCAGGGCTATGAGGTCAAGACGCTGCAGGACGTGATCGACAGCGCCGACATCTTCATCACGACGACCGGCAACAAGGACATCATCACCGCCGCGGACATGGGACGGATGAAGCACCAGGCGATCGTCGGCAACATCGGGCACTTCGACAACGAGATCGACATCGCCGGCCTCGCGCAGGTCGCCGGGATCGAGCGCGTGAACATCAAGCCGCAGGTCGACAAGTGGGTGTTCGCAGACGGCCACGCGATCATCCTGCTCTCGGAGGGTCGCCTGCTGAACCTCGGCAACGCGACCGGCCACCCTAGCTTCGTGATGAGCAACTCGTTCAGCAACCAGACGATCGCCCAGATTGAGCTGTTCACCAAGAACGACGAGTACGACAAGCGTGTCTACGTGCTGCCCAAGCACCTGGACGAGAAGGTCGCCCGGCTGCATCTCGACGCGCTCGGCGTGAAGCTGACGAAGCTCACCGACGAGCAGGCGGCCTACCTCGGCGTCCCCGTGAACGGCCCGTACAAGCCCGACCACTACCGCTACTAGCCAGGCGGCCGCTGGGCGGCGCGAATCCGGCGTCCTCGGTCGCTCATGTGCAGAGCACACTACGCTCCCTGCGTCCTCGGCTCGCTTGCCCAGCGACCCCCTGGCGGCGCAGTGTCAAGACAAGCTGAAAGGATGCCGGGCGATGAAGGCAATGGTGTTGGCGGCTGGGCTTGGTACTAGGCTGCGCCCGTTGACGTATGAGATCACCAAGCCGATGGTGCCCGTGCTCGACCGGCCCGTGATGGCGCACATCCTCGACCTGCTCGACCGGCACTCCTTCGACGAGACGATCGCCAACCTGCACTACTTCCCGGACTCGATCCGCGAGCACTTCGGGGAGCGCCTGACCTATCGCTACGAGCCGGAGCTGCTCGGCACCGCCGGGGGGGTGCGCTCATGCGCTGATTTCTTCGGCGAGGACTCGTTTCTCGTGATCTCCGGGGACGCGCTGACCGACATCGACCTGACGGCGCTCGCGGCGCGTCATCGCGAGGCGGGGGGGATCGCGACGCTGGCGGTCAAGAAAGTGCCCGACACGCGCGAGTTCGGCGTCGTGCTGCACGATCGCGAGGGGCGGATCACCGGCTTTCAGGAGAAGCCCCGCCCCGACGAAGCACTGTCGGATCTCGGCAACTGCGGCATCTACGTGTTCTCGCCACAGATCTTCGACTACTTCCCCGAACGCTCGTTCGTGGACTGGGCGCAGGACGTGTTCCCGACGCTGCTCTCAGGCGACGTGCCGTTCCATATCCATGAGGTGCGCGAGTACTGGAACGACGTCGGCTCGCTCGGAGAGCTGCGCCAGGGCACGTTCGACGCGCTGCGCGGGGAGCTGCGCCTGGAGGTCGAGGGCGATGAGGTCGCGCCGGGCGTCGTGGTCGCGGGCGGACAGGCTCTACCCGACGATGCCGAGGTCGAAGGGCCCGCCTGGATCGGGCGAGACGTCCGCATCGGCGCGGGCGTACGCCTGATGGGCCCGGTCGTGCTGGGCGACGGCGCCACGATCGGGGACCGCGCGCAGCTGCGCGAGACGATCGTGTTCCCCGGTACCGAGGTCGCGCCCGAGTCGATCCTGATCGGCGCGATCTCAGGTCACGCGGGCATCCTGCAGAGTCTGCGTCCCCGTCAGACATAAGGAGGGCCCGCCGAGGCGGGCCCTCCGAGTGTCAATGGGAATGCTCCTTCGCAGACAATTGTACTCTATCCGGATATCGCAACACTCCGACGATCGTCGGCTTTGGATCGGCGCGTTCGGCGGGCCTTGGGGGCCGTCAGGGGACTGCACGTCCCTTAACACAGAAGGGCCCGTCGAGACGGACCCTTCTGCGGAAAGTGAGGCATGCTATGACAACTGTCATAATAGCAGGCCGCCGCGACTACGTCAACCCCCAACCGATCCTGGGTGGCTGACGCCGCGGAACCACGTCAGACCGTCTCATAGCGCTCCCGGCGGAGCTGCTCGCGCTCGGACTCGCCGAGCATGCGTACGAACAGCACGACCAGGGCGATGCCCATCACCAAAGACTGCTCGATGGCCATGATGATGCCGGCGATCGACTGGTCGTCGATCGCGGAGATGCCCCACACGCGCGCGTGGTGGACGTAGTAGGGGTAGAGCGCGACCGGGGCGAACGCGAGACCCATGCCGAGCGCGCCGACGAACAGCTTGGTCGTGCCCATGTACGCGACGGGGCCCATGCCGCCGAGGCGCATGCGCGCGCGAATCGGAGACAGCAGGTGCCACCAGTACAGCCCACCGGCGATCAGGAACGTCGTGTGCTCGAGCACGTGCACGGTCGGGTGGGTGACCGCGAAGTCGTAGGCCGTGGGCACGTGCCAGGTCCAGATCACCCCGACGTACAGCAGCACCGCGAACGCGGGGTGCGCCAGCGCGCCGGCGCGGTGCTCGAGCTCGCGCACGGTTCGCGTGACCGGGCGCAGGATCACCTTCGTGAACCCGAGGATCGCGAGGATCGGCACGATGTCCAGCAGCAGCATGTGCTGGATCATGTGCATGAAGAACAGCTGGTCGGCGAGCGCGTCCACGGGGGAGATCAGCGCGAGCAGGGCGACCAGCAACGAGCCGGCGAAGCAGCACAGTCGCCACACGGGCGCGTCGGCGGCCGGACGGGACGAGCTCGCGCGCACTGCACGCCAGCGCGTGAGGTAGGCGCCGCCGACGAACGCGACGCCGATCAGCACGCCAGGCTGCAGCGACCAGGACAGGTTGGGGTTCGCGACGGTGGAGACGATCGCGCTCAATTCTCCCACCATCGGCGCGATCGTTCAGGCGGTCGTTCGGGGCGATGCACAGGGAGGTTCGCCCGGGTGCACGGGGAGGCTGGGTGCACGGGGAGGCCGGGTGGATGGGCAGGTGGCGGCGCCCGGGAGGTGGCGGTGCATGAAACGGGCGGTGCGTGGGGAATACTTATGGACATCCGCTGGTCAGCGGCGTAGGATCAGAGACAGACCATCATCTCCGCTGGAGGGGGCCGAAAGCCCCGGCCATGGAATCCATACGAAGGGAGCCTGTGATGCAGATCGACATCAAGGGTCGCAACGTTCCGGTCACCGACGAGCTGCGCGCGCGCCTGGAGCGCCGGTTGCGCAAGATCTCACGACAAGTCTCCGAGCTCGCCCGTCTCGAGGTCGAGATCTTCCAGGAGCGCAACCCCTCGATCGCCGACCGCGAGGTCGCCGAGGCGACGCTGTACCTGAAGGGCGTGACGCTGCGCGCACGCGACGCCTCTCCCGAGATGGACCACTCCCTGAAGCTCGTGGTCGAGGAGCTCGCGCGCCAGGTCAAGCGTCACCGCGTCAAACGCAGGCACCGTCGCGAGGCCCACGCGGCCGCGGTCAAGGCCGCCATGCCCCGGGTCGAGCCAGCGGAGTTCGGCCAGCAGCAGCCCGCGGGCTGAGCCGACCCCGGGCGACGGCCTCGAACACGTCTATCACGGCCCCTGAGCGGGGGGCGGTCACAGCCCCCGAGCGGGGGTGTTCGGCCGCTCCCCCGGCCGCTCCACGCCCCCGCCCTCAATCGCTAACCTGAGGGAGTGTCCCCATCCCTGCTCGATCGCGCGCTGAACGCGGGCGAGGCGAAGAAGTTCAAGACCTATCAGAAGCGCGTGGCGCTGATCAACGCGTTCGAGGCCGAGCTCGAACACGACTCCGACGCGGAGCTGCGCGAGCGCATGGACGTGCTGCGCACACGCGCGCGCGAGGGCGATTCCCTGGACGAACTGCTGCCCGAGTGCTTTGCACTCGTGCGCGAGACGGGCAAGCGCACGATGGGGATGCGCCATTTCGACGTGCAGATGATCGGCGCGATGGTGCTGCACGACGGGTGCATCGCCGAGATGAAGACCGGCGAGGGCAAGACGCTGACCGCCACGCTCGCGGTCGTGCTGAACTCGCTGGCGGTGCGCGACGGGCGGGCGGGCTCTGATCCCGAGAACCCCGATGCCCCGCCGGAGCGCAAGGGCGTGCACCTGGTCACGGTCAACGACTACCTGGCGCGGCGCGACGCAGAATGGATGAGCCCGCTGTACGAGGCGCTCGGGGTGTCCGTCGGCGTGCTGCAGAACATGCAGGCCTACGAGGAGAAGCAGGCCGCCTACGCCTGCGACGTCGTCTACGGGACCAACTCCGAGCTCGGATTCGACTACCTGCGCGACAACATGGCCAAGGATCTGTCGGAAAAGGTCCAGCGCGGGCACTGGTTCGCAATCGTGGACGAGGTCGACAACATCCTGATCGACGAGGCGCGCACGCCGCTGATCATCTCCGGCGCGCCCGAACAGGCCGCGGATCTGTACGTCAAGTTCGCGCGCCTGGCGCCGCAGCTGAAAGCCGGCAAGACGCCCGAAGGCATGGACCCGCGGATGAAGAAGCAGTTCATGGCCGACTTCGATTACGAGATCGACGAGAAGCAGAAGACGGTCGCGATCTCAGAGCAGGGCGTCGCCAAGGCCGAGCGGTTTCTCGGCATCGACCATCTGTATCGCGCGGAGAACGGCCATCTCGTCAACCACCTGATCCAGTGCCTCAGAGCCGAGTCGCTGTACAAGCGCGACGTGGACTACGCGGTGATCGACGGCGAGGTCAAGATCATCGACGAGTTCACCGGGCGCATCCTCGACGGGCGGCGCTGGTCGGAGGGGCTGCACCAGGCGGTCGAGGCGAAGGAGGGGGTGTCGATCCAGGAGGAGAACCAGACCCTGGCGACGATCACCTACCAGAACTACTTCCGCCTGTACGACAAGCTCGCGGGCATGACCGGCACCGCGCTGACCGAGGCGACCGAGTTCATGAAGATCTACGATCTCCCGGTCGTGCAGGTGCCGACGAACATGCCGATGGTGCGCGAGGACCGCAACGATCAGGTCTACAAGACCAAGGACGGCAAGTGGAGTGCGGTCGTCAAAGAGATCGCCCAGCGCAACGAGAACGGCCAGCCGGTGCTCGTCGGCACGATCTCCGTAGAGGTCTCAGAGCTGCTGTCCGAGCGCCTGAGCAAGCGCGGGATCGCGCACTCCGTCCTGAACGCCAAGCCCGAGCACGCCGCGCGCGAGGCGGAGACGGTGGCCGAGGCGGGCCAGCCGGGCGCGGTCACGATCGCGACGAACATGGCCGGGCGCGGCGTGGACATCAAGCTCGGCGGCAACCCCGAGCACCTGGCGCGCCTACAGCTCGCCCGCGAGGAGATCGAGCCGGGGGCCGAAGGCTACGAGGAGCGTTTCAACGCGCTCGTGCCGGAGATCGAGGGGCGTGTGGCCGCCGACCGCGAGCGGGTGATGGCCGCGGGCGGGCTGTTCATCTGCGGCACCGAGCGCCACGAGTCGCGGCGCATCGACAACCAGCTGCGCGGGCGTTCGGGCCGTCAAGGGGACCCGGGTGAGAGCAGATTCTTCCTGTCCGCCGAGGACGATCTCGTCAGGCTGTTCGCGGGCGATCGCATCTACCGGATCCTCGACAAATTGGGCGGGGTCGACGAGGAGGGCAACGAGGAACCGATCGAGGCGGGGATGCTGTCCAAGCAGATCGAGAAAGCCCAGAAGAAGGTCGAGGAGCAGAACTTCCTGATCAGAAAACGCGTGCTCGAGTACGACGACGTGATGAACGAGCAGCGCCGGGTGATCTACGCGTATCGCAACGAGGTGCTCGAAGGCAAGTCGATCGGCGAGGAGGGGCGCCAGGAGGTCGCGAACGTGCTGGATCGCACGATCGCGCAGTACACGCCCGGGGATTTCATGGAGGACTGGGACATGGACGGGCTGTTCACCGCGCTCGGGCAGCTGATGCCGCTCGATCTCGAGAACGAGGACCTGAACCCCGAGACGACCGACCGCGACTCGCTGATCGCCACCGTCACCGAGCTCGCGCTGAACCGTTACAACGCGCGCGAGACGGAGCTGGGCGAGGAGCTGATGGGGGCACTGGAGCGGTTTCTGCTGCTGCAGACGATCGACGAGCGCTGGCGCGAGCACCTGTTCGACATGGATTACCTGCGCGAGGGGATTCACCTGCGCGGGTTCGCCCAGATCGACCCGCTGGTCGCGTACAAGAACGAAGCGTTCGCGCTGTTCGGCGATTTGATGCACAGCGTCTGGGCGGACTACACGCGCATGGTGTTCAACGTCCAGGTCAACGTCGAAGGGGAGAACGGGAGCGCCAATGGGGCTCAGCAGCCGGCGTTCGCCGCGTCGGGCAGCGCCACGCGCGCGGGCAAGGTCTCATACTCGGGCGGGCGCAGCGCGGCGGGCGCGGGAGCGCTCGCGGCCGCCGCCGCGGCCGCCGGAGGCCAGGGCGAAGGGCAGGCGGCCTACGCCGAGAACGGCGGCGAAGCCGAGCAGGAACTGGTCCCGGTCGTCGAGCAGCGCGTCCTCGACGACGCGCAGCAGGTGGGCCGCAACGACCCGTGCTGGTGCGGCTCGGGTAAGAAGTTCAAGAAGTGCCACGGCGCGTAGGCGTCACGCCTGCCGTCGAAGAGGGGGCCGAGACCGGTCGGGCGGCGAGCAGGGGCGCAGCGACCGCGGCGTAGCGCGTCCGTTGAGTCAGAGCGTTCGCAACACGACGCTCATCCCCGCTGACAGCCGTGCAGGCACTGCACGACGCGTGTTCACGGTGCGTGACTGTATCAGACCAGGTCAACCAGGTCTGATACGATGGGGGCATGTCCGAAACCGTTACGGTAACCGAGGCCAAAACGCAGCTCTCGCGTCTGATCGAGCGCGCCACAGAGGGCGAGGAGATCGTGATCCGCCGGGGACAGCGCCCTGTGGCGAAGCTGATCCGCTACGACGATCCTCCTGTCCGCCGTCAAATGGGCGATCTCAAGGGGAAGATCTGGATGAGCGATGACTTCAACGAGCCGGACGAGGAAATCGAGCGTCTGTTCGGTATGCGCGATTGACCGCGCTGCTGGTAGATACGCACGCGCTGCTGTGGAGCGTCGGCGATGAGGACCGTCTGTCGCCCGCTGCGCATGAAGTACTGAGCGCCGGAGTCGTGCCTGCGTATGTCAGCGCGGCGAGCATCTGGGAGATCGCGATCAAGCGAGCCTCCGGCAAGCTCGATGCTCCCGAGAATCTTCTGGATAAGGTCGCAGCGGCGAGATTCATCGAACTGGGGATCACCTTCGAGTACGCGACCCGCGCCGGCGCCCTGCCCCCGCACCATCGCGACCCGTTCGATCGGATGCTCGTCGCCCAGGCGCAGAGCGAGGGTTTTACGCTCGTCACCAACGACGAGCGGATCGCGGCCTACGACGTGCCGGTGCTCTGGTAGGCGGCGCGTAGCCGTCACGCCGGCTGGTTGGGGGTTGCCGAGACCGGGTCGGGCGGCAAGCCTCAGCGCAGCGACCGCGGCGTCGCGCGTGCGCGTGTAGAGAGCGTTCGCGACACGGCTCTCATCCCCGCTGACAGGCGGGAGGGTATACGCATTTGGCCGCGCGCCGGCTTGGCGGGCTCGGCCCGCAGCGTACACGTGCTGCCGTCCGCCGCCACGAGCACGATCGCCCTGTCATCGTCGACGGCACGGCGAATCGCCTTACCGAGGTAGGGCACATCTGCGTCGATGAAGGAGGCCCGTTCGGGGTAGGGCGAGCGTCCTTCGATGTCCAGCTCGATCGCTTCGCTCATCGCCCGCCCGGCGGGCGTATCGCCGTCGTGGTCGGTGTTCATGTCCTGTCCCATCCCTCGATCATCTCGTGGTAGCCACGCTTGACTCTCTGGATTGCGGCTCGCATGCCTTCTCCAAGGGTACCCCGCGCTTGGGATGAAACTCTCGGGCGGCGAGTCCGCCCCCCTGCGTGGGGTGGTCGCGGCTTGGTTGCGCCGGGCTCTTGGGCCTTGACAGTCGCGCTGGTTGACGGCTTCTGATCCGTCCATGCGCTAGTCCCATCTCCTGTTGTCAACTACCGAACTGGGTCTTGAGCCCAGGAACGGAGCCGTTTGTGGGTCGCTGACCGCCGTTGATCCGGGCAACTGTTTTCAATAGCCATTGACAACAGGACTCGAAGAATGATAGAGTTGCCAGCAGGTCCTCGGTACAGATGCCGGGGCGTCGGGTTGGGTCATACGTCTTGGAGAGGGATAGAACTTGATCGTCGTCACGAAGAGCCCGTCGCGGCAGCCGCGGCGTGCCGCTCCAGAGCTCAGGAGAGGATTGCAGGCGCCCTCCGATCTTTGCCCGTGTGGGTTCCGGGCTTCAGGCGTGCGCTCGAGCGCGGCGATTTTCGTCTCGCGCGGGCGTGCTGGTGAACAAAGACCGGCGCCGGGATCGCCGTATCTCCCTCATGGGGAGTGTGGTCTCGGTGCTGAATGAGACGACGAGAGAAAGGTTGTTGTTTTATGAGATCTATGTTTAGAAGCGTGCTTGTCGCCTTCGTGGCCGTGCTGGCGCTGAGCGCGGTTGCCGCGTCGTCGGCGCTCGCGACGCCGGAATGGCTGTTGAAGGAAAAACCAGTGACCAAATCGACGCCAGTCACGTTGTCCAAAGGCACCATCACACTGGAAGACAACGGGGCCACAGGCGGCCCAATCGAGGCCAGCTGCTCTTCCAGCGGCAAAGGCACTGTCGCTCCGGGAGGGGCGGGTACGGTCACAGAATTCAAGCTGGCCAAATGCACAAAGATCAAAACAGGCCAGTGTAAACGCGAAGAAGCCAAAGAAGAAGAAGACAAAGAATGGGTGAAGTCGCTTCACCTCCCGTGGAAGACGCAACTGGGAGAATACAAGGGAGGCGTCATCGACACGCTCAAACCTGGTGCCTCTGAAGGAGAAATCGCATGGGAGTTTGAATGCACCAACATCTTGGGCGGAAAAACTAAAGACGAATGCCGCGGCCTGTTCTACAACACCGAACTCTCCGCCAACCTCAGCGAAGGGGTTGCTCAACGATTCGTTGGCTTTGAAGATAACGAACGCTTTAAATGCAGCCTAGGTAGTGGAGGTACCGGCGAATGGCTTGGCAAGGACGTGCTGGTGGGTCCAGCAGGGGAAACGCTGAGTTTTAAGCCATGACGATCGCGCGCGGTGGGGCCGCTCGGGCGGCCCCACCGCGGCGCAGACCGCCGCTCTCGCACGCCTGGAAGCGGAAGCCGGCAAGCACAACGCGCAAGCGAAGAAAGCCAAACCAAAACCGGCGAGTTGTCGTAAGGGCTTCGTCAAGAAGAAAAACCACAAATGCGTCCCTGAGAAGAGCAAGAAAAAGGGCAAGGTGAAGAAGTAAATGACAATCCGTGTGTTTCCCCTCATATGCCTCGCCTCCCTGCTCGCGCTCTTCGCCGGAGTCGCGCGGGCCGAAGTTTCCAAGCTCGTCCCAAACGGCAACTTCGCCGCCGAAAACGGGCCGCTCGGTGTTGCTGTGGATAACTCGTGCTCGTTGCATGTGCCGCCGCTGACTGGCTCAGCGTGCACGGCATTTGACCCGTCGGCCGGCGATGTGTTCGTGGCGGGTTTCATCAACTTTTTGACCCCTGGAACAAGCATCGACAAGTTTGATGCCTCGCGCCAGCTGCTCACCCCGCCGTCACCCATTGATGACGAAGGGCTCAACTACGGCGCGGCGGTGAACCCGACCAATGGCGATCTGTACGTCGCCAGCGTGTTCGGTGAAATAGACACATACGATCCGAACACGGGCGCGCTGCTGTCGTCGTTCCCGGTGCCCCCATTCTGGACAGGGGGCAATGAACCATACGAAAATCTTGCGCAGCTCGCGACGGACTCGGCGGGCAACGTGTATGTGCCTAACGCGCCCAACAACGAGGTGCTGGAGTACAGTCCGACCCCTACCTGCAGCGGCGAACCGGTGGAATGCGTTCCGCTCAAAAAGTTCACCGGCTCGGGCACTCACGCTCTGAGTGGGCCGACCGGTGTCGCGGTCGATTCCTCCGGCAACGTGTGGGTAGCTGACGACGGCAACAATCGGATCGAGGAGTTCAGCCCGACGGGCGCGGTCCTCGGCGAATTCAAGAGCGAAGGCGTGCGGGCGCTCGCGCTCGGCGCGCGCGGCGAAGTGTTCACGATCGTCAACAACAGCGCGGACTTCTGCGGCTCCTACGAATCGCCGTGCGCTCACCTGGTGGAGTACAGTCCCACCGGCGTGCAACTCGCCGATGTCGGCGCGGGCGAGTTCGGAGCGGTCGAACTCTTTGAGCCTGAGCCGTTTGACATGGTGGCGGTGGACCAGGCGAGCGGGCGCGTGTACCTGACCGACGGCGAGAAAAACCTCGTCTGGGTTTTCCAGCCGCCCCTCGCGCCCGTGCTCGGCGAGGAGTCAGCCGCCGAAGTGGGCACCTCCGAAGCGAAGCTGGGCGCGCTGGTCAACCCTGGTGGGATCGGGACGAGGTATCGCTTCGAATACGACACGCGTGCATACACCGAAGGCGAAGGGCCGCATGGCGTCAGCGTTCCGTTCCCGGAAGGCAGCGTGGGCGAAGATTTCTCTGCGCGCACCGTGTGGGCCTCAGCGCACGGCCTTGCGCCGGGCACGACCTACCACTATCGCGTGATCGTCACGAACGGGCTCGGCACCGTCGTGGGCCCCGATCAGACGTTCACGACCGAGACCGCCGCGCAAACCGCCTGTCCCAACGAACAGTTTCGTGGGGGCTTCTCCGCCACCCTGCCGGGTTGTCGCGCCTACGAGCTGGTCACCACGCCGTCCACGACCTCGGCCCAGCCCGACACGAACGGTAGCCTCGGCTCGAACTCGTACCTACCCGGTGGCGGAGTCGGGAAAAATTACGCGGCCCGTGATGGCAACCGGATGGCGTACATGGGGGCTGAAGTCCTCCCCGGCTCGCGGTCGGCCGGCCTTGAATATGTCGCCACCCGCGGCGCGAGCGGCTGGCTCTCGGAAGACGTAATCCCGCTGCAGCCCTATACCGGCGACCGATGCCCACATTTTGACCCCAACAGCGAAGTGATGGCACAGTCCGCCGACCTGGAAAAGGCGGTCGTGTACGTCGGTGGTAATGGGAACAAAGGCGGCTGTCAGGGGGAAGCTGTGGAAGTGGTGAAGGGCGAACCGTTGGGCGTCGAAAACCTGTTGTTGCGCGATAACACCAGCGGCACCTACCAGTTGATCAACGTCACTCCGCCAGGTGTTACACCGACAGACGCGCGGTTTGTCGGCGCTTCGGCGGACCTCAGCCGTGTCGTCTTCAGCGAGCGTGCGAAGTTGGTGCCCGACGTGTTGAACAATATCGAAAACCTGTATGAATTCAGCGAAGGCGTGGTGCGTTTGCTGACGGTGCTCCCGGATGGAAGTCCCGTCGCGGGTTCGTTCGTGAGTGTTTCGGCAAATGGCTCAGATGTCTTCTTCACCGCGGGCGGCGACCTGTATGTGCGCCTGAACGGCGAGCGCACGGTGCAGGTCGACGAAGCGCGCGGCGGATCGGGTCCGGGTGGCGGCGGCTCTTTCCGGGCTGTCACCGTCGACGGCTCGCAGGTGTTCTTCAGCGACGAAGCCTCGGCCGGCCTGACCAGCGACACGATGGCGGACAGTGGCACGAACCTGTACCGCTACGACGTGGATACGGGTCAGCTGAGCGACCTGACGCCGTTGAGCGACGCCAACGCTGCTCTTGCCGGCATCAGCGAAGACGCCTCTTACGTCTACTACTACGCGGAAACGGCGCTGTCGGGCTCGCAATCGAACCAGCTCGGCGAAACGGCGCAGGACGGCAAGCCGAACCTGTATCTCGAGCACGAAGGGACGCTCAAGTTCATCGCGCACGGAGGAGTCGGAGTCGGGCAGATGTCGCCGAACGGCGCCTTCTTTGCATTCAACTCGACCGCGAGCCTGACGGGATATGACAACGCCGGGAATAGCGAGATCTATCTCTACAGCGTCGCCGCGAACCGGTTCGTGTGCGCGTCGTGCAATCCCAGCGGCGAAGCCCCGGCGGCCGGCGTGAGCATCGGCGGCGCCCCGCGCTCCGTCTCCAATAACGGGCAGGTGTTCTTCGAGACGAGCGAAGCGCTGTTGCCGCGGGACACAGACGGCTTGACCGATGTCTATGAGTACGACTACCTCAGCGGGCTGCACCTGATCTCGACCGGCACGAGCTCCAGCGAATCGGTGTTGCTCGACTCCAGCGACAGCGGCAACGACGTGTTCTTCCTCACGCGCCAGAAGCTGCTGCCGCAGGACACCAACGAAGAAGCGCTCAGCATCTATGACGCGCGCGTGGAAGGCGGCTTTCCCGAATCCTCCTCGCAGTCGTGCACGACGCCCGAAGCGTGCCGCGGGTCGGCCGCACCGCAGCCCGCGATCTTCGGGGAACCGGCGAGCCAGACGTTCTCGGGCGTGGGGAACCTCGCGCCGCCTGTGGCAGCCACACCGAAGAAGCTTACGAAAAAGGTAGCCAAATGTGCCAAGGGCAAGGCTCGCAACAAGCACGGGAAGTGCGTTAAGCAAAAGAAGTCAAAGAAAACTAAAGCGAAGCGAGCCAGCCACAACCGGAGGCCAAGTCGATGACAACCCAGGTACTCCAACAAACACTAAGCGGCAAGCTCACTAACCGCCGGAGGAAGGTATCCGCTCGTAGCGCAGCAACTATTGCCATTACCTTTGCAGCTTTTGCTCTCGCTGCGTCCCCGGCGCTGGCCGGAGAAGCCCACCCGAAGATAGGGGAATTCGGCTCGTTCTCCAATCCGAACGGCATCGCGGTGGAGGAATCGACGGGCGATGTGTACGTCGCGGACATCGGCACGGACACGGTGTACAAGTTCGATGCGAGCGGCAATCCTGTCGACTTCTCAGCTCTTGGGTCGAACGCCCTGACGGGCGGCGCCACGCCCACAGGCTCGTTCTCGTTCCCGGAAACGTACGGTACCCCGGCCGCGATCGCTGTCGATAACTCGACGAGTCCCACAGACCCTTCGGTGGGGGATCTGTACGTGATGGACGCAGGCCACGACGCGATCGACAAGTTCAACGCCAAGGGCGAATATCTGAATCAGATCACCGGCCCGTTCTCAGGCGAACTGAGGGGATTCGGCGTGCAAGCAAACGGCGATGTCCGGGTCGACGACGCGGGAGCAAGGGGGCCGATCGCGTTCGACCTGTTCGACAACGCCGCGGCAAACAATTTCGTCACGTCCTTCGGCACAGGGACAGAAGTTCTCAATGGCGCCGCGGGTCTGGTTCGGGAGTACGGCTTTGCTGTTGGCCTCACTGGGGATGGCTATCTGCTCTACGAATGCGGTTGTGTGGAGAAGTTCGGCGGAAGCTTGGCTCAGCTCGGCCGGGTTGACAGCGGCCCTGGCGATGTCGCTGTCGCCGCTGACCCGGTGAGCGGTCACCTCTACGTCGACGACCAATCGTCCATCGCCGAGTGGGACACGGGAGATATGGACGGACAAGTAGAAGCCCCGGGGAATGCGGCCGAAGACATCAGCTCGGCCACGCTTGTGGGGTCGAGCTTCACCACGCCGGGGCTCTCGGGTGTCTTTGCCCAGCAGGGCGGGATCGCTGTCAACGGCGCGACCGGGACTATATACGTCTCGAACCCCGCGGACGGCGAGGTGTACGTGTTCGGCAGCACCGCTCCGGGTGTCGCGGCCGGCGCCGCGGGGAATGTGACCGAGACGGGCGCGACGCTCCGGGGCAGCGTCGATCCGCGTGGCGTCCCCGTCACTTCATGTGAGTTCGAATACGAAAAGGCCCCCGAACGGATTGTCGATAGCGTGCTGAACTTGGCCACGCCCGTCGCCGCCTTCGGCCACACCGTTCCGTGTGAACAGACCGCGGAGCAGATCGGAGCGGGCACGAGCCCCATTGCGGTGACGGCTGATATCAGCGGCCTTCAGCCGGGGGCCCTCTACGACTTCCGTCTCGTCGCTCCCAATGCGGACGGTACGAGTCCGAGCAGTGGCCTGCTCGCGACCGTCGGCCCCGGTTTCGGCGTCAAAGACTTTGGCGTCTCGTTCCTCAATCAGAACGGCACCCCCGACACCCAGGCCGGTTCGCACCCGAACACCGTGGTCGCGAGCTGGGCCTTCAACACGACGGACCTGCGGCTAGACGCCACGGTGGATTCGCCATACCAGGTGCGGCCCGATGGCAACGTCAAGGACATCACCGTCGACCTCCCGCCCGGCTTCGTCGGCGATCCCAACGCCACGCCTGCGAAGTGCACGCTCAGGGAACTCGAAAACTCAAGGGGGTCAAGCGCCAGTGGTAACAGCTGTCCGCCCGGGTCACAGGTCGGCGAACTGGAAGTCGAATTCGTTTCTAACAGTCACGCCCCGCTCAAGGAGCCGATCTTCAACATGGTGCCGCCGCATGGCGTCGCGCTGCAGGTCGGCGCGAACTTTATCGCCCCCCTGGCGTTCGTCAACTTCGGTCTGCAGACTGGGGGTGACTATCCGGTGAAGTCGGAAGGGTTGGATATTTCGGCGATCGAGCCGATCAAAAGTATCAGGCTGACCGCGTATGGGGTGGTGGGCGAAGGTGAGAACCGCAAGCCGTTTCTGACGCTGCCGACGGGGTGCACGGGACCGTTGCGGTCCACGATCGAAGCGGACTCCTATCAGGAACCCGAGGAACCCGGTCAGATGGTCAAAGCCGAAAGCATCACGAGCAACGCCGCGGGTGAACCGGTGAACCTGACCGGTTGCTCGAAGCTGACGTTCCCGCCGCGGATCACGGTCAAATCGGATACGACGAATGCCAGCAGCGCCTCTGGGCTGACGGTTGATGTGAATGTCTCCCAGAAGGCTGCGCTCAACCCCGAAGGGCTGGCCGAGTCGGCGCTGCGCGACGCGACCGTGACGTTGCCGGAAGGGGTCGCGATCAACCCGTCGGGCGCCAATGGGCTGGAAGCGTGCTCGGAGGGCTTGGCGGGCTTCCAGATCGGCCGCGGCGTGAACGGCAGCGGCTTCGAAGAATTCAATCCAAACTTCGAACCGGGCGATAAGACCCCGCTGTTCAGCCCGACACCGCTCGAATCGTTGCAGCCGGGCGTAAGCCTGTGTCCCGACGGTGCGAAGATCGGGACGGTGGACATCTCCTCGCCGTTGTTGCCGAAGGGGCAGGACTTGACGGGGTCGGTGTATCTGGCGGCGCAGAACGCGAACCCGTTCGGCTCGCTGATCGCGATGTACATGTTCGTCGAAGACCCGATCTCGGGGAGCACGATCAAGCTCACGGGTGAAGTGTCGCTCAACCCCGACACTGGCCAGATCGTCACGACGTTCAAGAACACGCCCGACCTGCCGTTCGAAAACCTGGAAATCCATTTCTTCGGCGGGGAACGCGCGCCCCTGACGACGCCCTCGCGTTGCGGGACGTACACGACCACCGCGATGTTCACGCCGTGGGACGGCAACGCGCCGGTGGAAGCGACCTCGTCGTTTGAGATCGAACACGGCCCGGACGGTGGTCCGTGTCCGGGCGCGCAGCTGCCGTTCGCTCCGACCGTGAACGGTGGCGCGACGAACATCCAGGCGGGCGCGTTCTCGCCGCTGACGGTGACGCTGAGCCGCAAGGACGGCGAACAGAACCTGAAGTCGGTCGAAGCGAAACTGCCGCCGGGATTGTCCGGTGTGCTGACGGGTGTCGAACTGTGCCCGGAACCGCGTGCCAATGAAGGGTTGTGCGGGGAAAACAGCAAGGTCGGCGAAGCGACGGTCAGCGTCGGTGTGGGTGGCGATCCGTTCACGGTCAGTGGCGGGAAGTTCTATCTCACCGGCCCCTACAACGGCTCGGGCGGCTGCACCGTCGGCACCCAGGGCTGCGCGCCGTTCGGGCTGACGTTCGAGGTGCCCGCGAAGGCCGGCCCGTTCGACCTCGAGCGCAACTCCGCGAACCCCGCGGGCGAGGACGCCTGCGATTGCGTGCTCGTCAGGGGCAAGCTCGAAATCAACCCGTTGACCTCCGCGATCACGATCACCACGAACCCTCCGGGGACGCCGGATTCGATCCCCACGTCGATCGAAGGCATCCCCCTTGAAATCCAGCACGTCAACGCGGTCACGACGCGCGGGAACTTCCAGTTCAACCCGACCAACTGCGCGAAGATGGCGCTCGTCGGCACGGTCGGACTGAACGAAGGCGGCACGCGCACGATCTCAACGCCGTTCCAGGTCACGAACTGCGCCGCGCTGAAGTTCGAACCGAAGTTCAGCGTCTCCACGTCGGGCAAAACCAGCAAAGCGAACGGGGCGAGCCTGAGCGCGAAGGTCACCTACCCGAACGTGCCGCAGGGCACCGACGCGGACATCGCGAAGGTCAAAGTCGAATTGCCCAAGCAACTGCCCTCGCGCCTGACGACGTTGCAGAAGGCGTGCACGGCCAAGCAGTTCGAAGCCAACCCGGCGGGGTGCCCGGCGGAATCGAAGATTGGCTACGCGGTCGTGCACACGCCGATCCTGCCGGTGCCGCTGGTGGGCCCCGCGATCTTCGTCTCCCACGGCGGCGAAGCGTTCCCGAGCCTGACGATGGTGTTGCAGGGCGACGGGGTGACGATCGAGCTCGTCGGCACGACGTTCATCAGCAAAGCCGGGATCACCTCGACGACGTTCAAGACCGTCCCCGACCAGCCATTCTCGACGTTCGAACTGACGCTGCCCGAGGGTAAGTACTCCGCGCTCGCCGCCAACGGCAACCTCTGCACGAGCAAACTGGCGATGCCCATCGAATTCGTCGCGCAGAACGGCGCGGAAATCCACCAGAGCACGAAGATCGGTGTGACGGGGTGCGCGAAGAAGAAGGCGCTCACCCGCGCGCAGAAGCTCGCGGCGGCCCTCAAGGCGTGCCACAAGAAAAAGGGCGCCAAGCGTGCGAGCTGTGTGCGCCTCGCGCGCAAGCGCTACGGTCCCCTCAAGAAGGGCAAGCACGGTAAGCAGAAGTAGGACTGAGGGACGTAATGGCGAGACGGCATGGGTCGGGGAAAGGCGTCGTTGTTGCCGGGGACGCTCGTACGCCCCCGCGCGCGGACGACGCGTCCGTGGCCGCCATTCTCCACCTGCGCCCCGGGCCCCATTCGCTGCCGCGCGAGCAGGTCGCGCAGATCCAGCGCGCCCGGATTCTCAGCGCGATGGTCGAGATCGCCTCCGAGCACGGCTTTCTCGGCGCGGCGGTCGGGCGCGTCGTCAAGCGCGCCGGGGTCTCGCGGCGCACGTTCTATGACCTCTTCGATGGCCGCGAGGAGTGCTTTCTGGCGGCGTTCGACTGGGGGGTGGAGCAGATCGCCTTGCAGATGCGCGAGGCCTTTGCGCGCGAGTCCTCGTGGCGCGACGGGGTTCGCGCTTCGCTCGCGTCGCTGCTTGTGTTTCTCGACGCAGAGCCCCAGCTCGCGCGGGTCTGCGTGATCGAGGCGCTGGGCGCCGGGCCGCTCGTGCTGCGCCGCCGCGCGGCTGTCCTGCAGGAGCTGGCCGACGCGCTGGGCTCTGGCGCTCCGCGGGCGCGAGGAGCTGCTGCGGAGCCGCCCCTGCTGAGCGCCGAAGCGATCCTCGGCGGCGCGTTCTCGGTGATCCACACGCGCCTGTCGCTCGCAGGTCAGGCGCGAGGACGAGGACCCCTGACCGATCTCCTGGGGCAACTGATGGCGCTGATCGCGCTCCCCTACCTGGGAGCGCGCGCGGCCGGGGAGGAGCTCACGCGGCCCGCGCCGGACTTTCCCGCGCCGCTCGCGCCCGCGCGCGATCGGACCGCGAACAGGCGCATCCTCGAGCGCCTGAACATGCGCCTCACCTATCGCACCGTCCGCTGCCTGCTGTTCGTCGCCGAGCACCCCGGGGCCTCCAACCGCGCCGTCGCGAGCGGCGCGGAGATCGCGGACGAGGGCCAGGCGTCGCGGCTGTTGATGCGGCTCGCTGGTCTGGACCTGCTCGACAAGGCGCCCCAGCGGCCCGGGCATGCCAACGCTTGGCGGTTGACGCCGTTGGGGGAGCAGATTCTGGGGGCTTTGCGGGGGGGTTGATACCGTCGTGTGGAGAAACTGCCGAGCGGATGGTTGATATAGCTACGCCGATACCTCGTGTGGCGAGACACGGTTTGTGGGCTTGCCGGATATGGGTCAGTGACGATTTTGATCTTTAAGATGTCGCTGGCCGGTCTTTGACCGGCTATGTATGTAAGATGCGATTGATCGCACATAATGGGGCGGGCTGGGCTGGTTAAATCCATGTAATCATGCGCTTGGGCGGGAATTGGTTACTAGCAGCGTTTGCCTTGAATCGCCGCTTACATGTATTGCCGGCCGGTGGCCGGCGACTGACTTTGTAAAGATTTATTTAGCGACTGACTTGATTCCGGCAAGCCCACGAGCTGTTGGGTTTCCATGCGCGGTATCGGCGTAGCTATATCAACCGCGACGCCGTTTATTTCCGGCGCGGTGGGTTGGTCTGAGGATGGCGGCCTTTGGGAATGCTCGGCGCCTGACACCGGGGATGAGATTTATGTTAAAAATGTCCTCTGCTCACGGACGCGCAGGGCCGCGGTAACTGTGAGTCGGGTCGCCGCGCGCGGAGGCTCGGCATTTGGTGGTTGGTCTGGCGGTGTGGTCCTTTGGTTTGATAGCGTAGGCCTATGACCACGGCCCCGGTGGAGTCCACCCAGCAGCGTCTTTCTTCGATCCGTGAGCAGCTTGTGCTTCTCGCGGATTATCTTTGACCCGGCTGGGCTGACACTGCGCGTCTCGGCGCTGGCCGCCGAGATGGAATCGCCCGGGTTCTGGGATGACTCCGAGCGCGCCGCGGCCGTTTCTTCTGAGCATTCGCGCGCTTCGCGGCGGTTGCAGGTCTTCTTGGCGCTCGAGGCTGATGTCGCGGACCTCGACGGGCTGGCTGAGATGGCTTTGGAGGACACCTCGCTTCAGGAGGAGTTCGATGAGCATCTGGCCGCGGCCGAGGCGCGTCTGGCGACCTTGGAGGAGCAGCGCCTCTTCTCGGGGCGCTACGACTCCGGCGACGCGCTCGTCACCGTCAACGCGGGCGCCGGCGGCACCGACGCGCAGGACTGGACCGAGATGCTCCTGCGCATGTTCGTGCGCTGGGCCGAGTCCCGCGGCTTTGCCGTCGAGCTCTTGGAGGCCAGCGCGGGCGAGGAAGCCGGCATCAAGTCCGCCACCTTCCGGGCTTCCGGTGACACCGCTTACGGCTTGTTCTCCGCCGAGCGCGGCGTGCACCGTTTGGTGCGTCTCTCTCCCTTCGACTCCGCGCACCGCCGCCAGACGAGCTTCGCCGGCGTCGAGGTCGCCCCCGTCGTGCCCGACGCCTCCGGTGAGATTCAGATCGACGAGGACGACCTGCAGGTCGACACCTACCGCGCCTCCGGCGCGGGCGGGCAGCACGTCAACAAGACCGACTCGGCCGTGCGCATCACCCACCGCCCCACGGGCATCGTCGTGCAGTGCCAGAACGAGCGCTCCCAGTCCTCTAACCGCGCCACCGCGATGGCGATGCTGCGCGCCAAGCTCTTGGAGCGCCGCGAGCGCGAACGCGCCGAGGAGATCGCGCGCGAGAAGGGCGACGCGCAGGACGTCAACTTCGGCTCGCAGATCCGCTCGTACGTCATGCACCCCTATTCGCTGGTCAAAGACCACCGCACCGGCTTTGAGATGGGCGACGTCCAGCGGGTCCTCGATGGCGACTTGGACGGATTTGTGAGGGCATATCTACTGCAGGCAGCCTCCTCCGGGGGACAGGAGTGATGGCGGAGTGACGGACGTGACGGATAGGCGACGCGAGCATTGGGGCTCCGGCGGCGAGCCGCCGCTGCCGCCGCGCACGGAGCTGGAAGCGCTCGTGCGGCGCGCCCTCGAGGAAGACATCGGCTCCGGGGACGTCACGACCGACGCGATCGTCCCCCCGGACGCGCGCGCGTCCGGCTTGATCACGCAGAAGGCGCCCGGCTCGGTCTACGGCCTGGAGCTGGCCGAGCTCACCTTCCTGGCGCTCGATCCCGACGCGCGCTTTGAGCGGCTCGTCCGCGAGGGCTACTGGCGGGCGGAAGGAGGCCCCGTCCTGCGGGTCGAGGGCCTGGCGCGCGCGCTGCTCACGGCCGAGCGCACCGCCTTGAACTTCCTCGGGCACCTCTCCGGCGTGGCCTCGTTCGCCGCGCGCGCCGTCAGCGCCGCCGGGGGGGAAGCGAGAGTCCTCGACACGCGCAAGACCACCCCCGGCCTGCGCGCATTGGAGAAGGCCGCCGTGGCGGCCGGGGGCGGGTACAACCACCGCTTCGGCCTGTACGACGCGGTCCTGATCAAGGACAACCACATCGCCATCGCCGGTGGCATCGCCCAGGCGATCGAACGCGTCCGCGCCGCCGCGCCCGAGCTGCTCGACACGCTCGAGGTCGAGGTCCGCACCCTCGCGGAGATCGACGAGGCGATCGCGGCCGGCGCACCCCGCCTGCTGCTCGACAACATGGACGTCTACGAGCTGCGCGCCGCCGTCACGCGCGTGGCCAGCCGCGCGGCGATGGAGGCCAGCGGCAACGTCACGCTCGAGACGCTCCGAACGCGCGCGCAGACGGGGGTAGACTGGATCTCGATGGGCGCGTTGACCCATTCTTCGCGCGCACTCGACCTGTCGTTGAGCTTGGAGGTCTTGCCATGAATCCCCTGCCGATGGCCCCGACTCCGGCGGCGCCGCCGACCCCGCCGACGCTGCCGATGATCCCCGAGCAGGGCACGGGCGCAGGTCCGATCCAAACGCTGAGCCCCGAGGAGATCGCCACGCTCTCCGAGGAGGTCCGCGCCCTGGCGCTGAAGCGCAACGCGACGATCCTCGCCCATAACTACCAGGTCCCGGAGATCCAGGACGTCGCCGACTACGTCGGGGACTCGCTCGGCCTCTCCCGCCGCGCCGCCGCCGGCGACAGCGACGTGATCGCCTTCTGCGGCGTGCACTTCATGGCCGAGACCGCGTCGATCCTGTGTCCTGATCGGACCGTCTTGATCCCCGACCTCGACGCCGGGTGCTCGCTGGCCGCGTCGATCGACGCCGAGCAGCTCGCGGCCTGGCGCGCTCAGTACCCGGACGGCGTGGTCGTCATGTATGTCAACACGACGGCTGAGGTCAAGGCGCTGACCGACTACTGCTGCACGTCGGCGAACGCCGTCGACGTCGTGCGCCACATCTACGACACGCGCGGCCCGGACACCGAGATCCTGTTCGGGCCGGACATGTGGCTCGGCGCGTTCGTCGAGCGTGAACTCGGCCGGCGCATGCACGTGTGGGACGGCGAGTGCCATGTGCACGCGGGCATCCGCCCCTCCGACATCGAGGCCACGCGCGCGGCGCACCCGCGCGCCGACTTCCTGATCCACCCCGAGTGCGGGTGCTCGACCAGCGTGATGGAGTACGTCGCCGCGGGCGACATCTCCGGCGAAGGAGTGCACATGCTCTCTACCGGCGGGATGCTCAAGTACGCCGAGGAGCTGGAGCGCGTCGCGGGCGGCGCTTCGGATGGCGCTGCACGTAGCGGTGTCGGGAAGGCTGTAGCAGGGGATGTGGACGGCGCCGCGGGCGGCTCGCACGAGCGAGCGAGATCTCCTCAGCGCGAGGCGATCGTCGCGACCGAGACCGGCATGCTCTATCCGCTGGAAATGGCGGCGCCCGACGTGAACTTCATCCCCGCCAACCCGCGCGCGTCGTGCGTGTACATGAAGATGATCACGCTCCCGAAGCTGCGCGACGCGCTGCGGGATATGCAGTACGAGGTGCGCGTCCCGGCGGACATCGCCGAGCGGGCGCGGGTGCCGATCGATCGGATGGTCGCGCTGGGGTAACACCATGTTGTAGGCGAATACATCCACAAATTTTGCCATCTGTTGGCGTTTGCGCTAAAATATTCGCTATGCAGACGACAGATGACGGCCTCGGAGCACAGCTCATGGACGAGATCGGCCGCCGCACGGGGCTCAAACACTCCGATCTGGCTCGCAAAGCGGGGTTGGACAGGTCGGTGATCAGCGCATACGCGCGCGGCCGCCGGCAGCCGTCGGTTGCGGCGATGGGGCGAATCGCGCGAGGCGCGGGTCTTCAATTGGAGCTGGCTCCCGCCGCCGGCGACGCGTCGTTGGAGCGCCAGGCGAGGATCCTGGAGATGGTTCTGGATCTCGCCGGCTCGCTGCCGTTCAAGGGACGCGGCGAGCTCCACTACCCACCGCTGATCAGGCTGCGCGCGTGAGTGAGCTCGGTGACCAGCTGCTTGCCGTGCACGACGGCCTGGATGCCGCGGGCATTCCTCACGCGATCGGCGGCGCGATCGCGCTCGGCTACTGCGTCCTCGAGCCACGAGGCACACGTGACGTGGACATCAACGTGTTCGTCGAGCCGCAGCGCGCGCGCGATGTGTTCGCGGCGATGCCCGAAGGAGTCGAGTTGAGCGGCGAGGCTCTCGAACAGGCCGAACGCGACGGCCAGGTCAGGCTCAAGTGGGGGATCACGCCAATCGACCTGTTCCTCAGTGTCCTGCCCTTCCACGATCGAGTCGCGTCGCATGTCAAAGAAGTGCCGTTCGAGGGCCGCACGATCCCGATTGTCGACTGCACGGGCCTGGCGGTATTCAAGGCGATGTTCGCCCGCCCCCGCGACTGGGTTGACATCGAAGCGATGATCGAGGCACGTTCGTTCGACGTCGACGAGGCGATCCGCTGGATCCGCAAGATGGTCGGAGACGACGAGCGCGTGGAGAAACTGACCGCGCTGCGGGCGGACCGTCGCTCCCAGGCGGAGCCTCCGCCGCTGCGCCTGGCTAAACGACTCGGTCACGAGTGAAGTTCGTCGCGGGTGGGAATGATTGGCGTTCCTTGTAATCATGCGCTGGGTAGGTATTGGTTACTAACAGCGTTCGCGTTCAATCGCTGCTTACATGTATTGCCGGCTGGTGTGGCTGGTTGTAGTTATTTGTGTCGCTTGTAATATAGCTACGCCGATACCTCGTATGGCAATACGCGGTTTGTGGGCTTGCCGGAGATGGGTCAGTTTTCGAATTGATCTTTAAGATGTCGCTGGCCGGTCTTTGACCGGCTATGTATGTAAGATGCGATTGCTCGCACATAATTGGGCGGGCTGGGCTGGTTAAATCCCTGTAATCATACGCTTGGGTGAGAATAGTTACTAACAGCGCTCGCCTTCAATCGCATCTTACATGTATTGCCGGCCGGTGGCCGGCGGCTGACTTTGTAAGGATTCATTTAGCGACTGACCTTATTCCGGCAAGCCTACGAGCTGTTGGGTTTCCATGTGCGGTATCGGCGTAGCTATGACAACCGCTACGCCGTACCGTGGTCGGATGAAATCCGTCGCGGGTGGCGATTGGTGACACTCGCGTTGTGGCTTGGCGCGCTGTGAGGTCAGAATTCCTCGTCTGTGTGTGGTCCGACGCACCCGATGGCCAGGTTGTCGGCAACACCGGCCGCGACCTGGCGGACCTCGTCGAACGTGACGTTGTCCAGCGCCGTGATTGCCGCGTCGGGGTCGATGTCCTCGCTGAACACGATTGATCTGCCCGCGGCGTAACGGGCGACCGCGCCCGTGTTCTCGAACGCGAGCACGAGCCTGCCGGCGGCGTAGGCGCGGGCGCGGGCGACCTCCTCCTCGGTCGGGCCGTCGTCGCGCAGCTCGTTGACGATCTCGCGCATGCGCGTGTATGCCTCGATGCACTTGGCCGACTCGAGGCCCGAGCCGAGCTGCAGCACGGGCATGTCCGCGAACGCGTGATCGAGCGCGTACACCGAGTAGCACAGGCCGCGCTTCTCGCGGATCTCATCGAACAGCCTCGATCCCATCGACCCGCCCAGCAGCGTCGCGTAGATCGACAGCGCCGCCCGTTCGCGCAGGTTCGAGACCTCGATCTGGGGGATGTAGATCATGCGCAGGTGCGACTGGTTGGTGTCGCGCTGCTCCACGAGCGTCTGTGGCGCGAACGTCGGCGCGGGTACGTATGGCTCGGGCTCGGGCAGGCTCGGGAAGCGGGCGAAGCGCTCGATCAGCTCTGACTCGTCGGGCAGACCGTCGATGTTGCCCGCCAGGAACGCGCCGCCGCGCGCGCCCGACCAGCGGCGGGTTCTGAACGCGACGATCGCATCGCGCGTGAACGTTTTGAGGTGCTCCTCCGGGCCCAGCACCGTCCGGCCCAGCGGGTGCTCGCCGAACGCGGCCCGGTCGATCAGGTACTCCGCGACCGTCGAGGGCTGGTCGTAGGCGCGGTTGATCTCCTGGATGACCACGCCGCGCTCGCGGTCCAGCTCCTCTGCGTCCAGGCGCGGGCGTCCGACGAAATCGCTGAGCAGGTCGATCGCCTGGGGTGCGGACTCCGCTCGGACCGTGATGTGAAACGCCACGAGATCGTGGCTCGTGTACGCGTTCAGGACGCCCCCGAGCCGCTCGGCCGTCTCGTTCACGGCTCTGTAGCTGTCGTACTTCTCGCCACCCTTGAACACGAGGTGCTCGAGAAAATGGGCCATCCCGTTCTCGTCCGGGAGCTCGGTGCGGGCGCCGGCGTCGAACGCCACCAGCACGGTCAGGGCACGGGTGCCGGGGATGGCGATCGTGTGGATCGGGAGGTCGTTCTCCGGGACGGTCGTCGTGGTGATGGTGGCCATTGCCGCGCCCACGATATCCCGCGATGGCCAGGGTCCTGGGTCGCTGCCCCAGGGGATCGGTGCAAATACGCTTGCATGCAGGGAGATTTCCAGGCGCAGGGCTTTCGTCCGGCTAGTCTCCCGAGCCATGTCACCTGCTGAGACGATTACTCGGGGCCCTTTGAGAGTCACGTTGCCTGCGCGGCATGGAGCTGTTCGTCGCCCTGCGACTCGGCCTGAGCGGGCTGTGCGGCCGGCGCGCGATCGGCGCGATGTCGTGGTCGAGCTGCGCGGTGTGTCCAAGCTTTATGGCGCCGGTGACACAGGGCTCGAGCGGGCCACGTTCGCCGTGCGCCGTCAGGAGATGGTCTTCCTCGTCGGGCCGACCGGATCGGGCAAGTCCACGATCATGCGGCTGCTGATCAAGGAGCTCGATCCGAGCGAGGGTGTCGTGCGTGTCGCGGGGCGCGATCTGTCGGAGATCGCCCGCAAGAAGATCCCCTACTACCGGCGCAACGTGGGGGTCGTGTTCCAGGACTTCAAGCTGCTGCCGAACCGGACCGTGTACGAAAACGTCGCGTACGCGCTGCAGGTGACGGGCGCCTCGCGCAAGCAGATCCGCACGACGCTGCCGGACATCCTGCACCTGACGGGGCTGTCGACGAAGCTGCACAACTATCCCCATCAGCTCTCCGGCGGGGAGCAGCAGCGGGTCGCGGTCGCGCGCGCGTTCGCCTCGCATCCCCCGCTGCTGCTGGCGGACGAGCCCACGGGCAACCTCGACCCGGAGACCTCGATCGGGATCATGCAGCTGCTGTACCGCATCAACCGCGCCGGCACGACCGTGATCGTCGCGACGCACGACCGCGAGATGGTCGACCGCATGCGCCGGCGCGTGATCGAGCTGCGCCGGGGGCGGATCGTGCGCGACGAGGCGACCGGGCTGTACGCGCGCGAAGAGAACACCAACGAGCTGGGGGATCGCCTGCGCGCGGAAACCGCAACCGTCAACGCCGCGCGCGAGATTCTCGGGCCGAGGCGATGAAGCCGGGGTTCTTTCTCAAAGAGAGCATCCGCTCGATGCGGCGCAACGCCGTGCCGAGCGTCGCTGCGTTCGCCTCGGTGCTCGTGACGACGCTCGTGCTGGGAGTGTTCATCCCCGTCGTGCAGGCGACGAACGGGGCGGCCAACGACGTGCGCGGGCGGGTGCTGGTCGACGTGGACCTGAACACGACCGCCACGCCCGCGGAAGTGGCGCGGGTGCACGCGGAGCTGGCGCGCGCGCCGCATGTCAAGAGCGTGCAGTTCGTGTCCAAGCAGACCGGCTACGAACAGGAGCGCAAGCTCAACCCGCAGGCGTTCGCGCTGATCGGCTACAACCCGCTGCC
The DNA here is from genome assembly GCA_963749285.1 of uncultured Solirubrobacterales bacterium. Lineage (GTDB taxonomy): Bacteria > Actinomycetota > Thermoleophilia > Solirubrobacterales > Solirubrobacteraceae > Palsa-744. The sequence goes on from CAVVMD010000003.1 coordinate 1,711,458, forward strand.
GGACATATTTCGCGTGACGCCGTCCAATCCCGGGGACTCCGCGCTGGTGAAGGCAGAGCTCGACCAGTCCAGCCCGCGGGGGAAGCGCCTGGTCACCGATCCGGCGATCGCGGCAGTCCAGAACAGCCAGGCCGAGACGAACCAGATCCTGTCCGCGACGCGCACGATCAAGCTGACGATGGCGCTGCTCGCGGCGCTCTTGATCTTCGCGTCCGTGCTGCTGATCTCGAACACGATCCGCCTGTCGCTGTTCTCGCGCCGGCGCGAGGTCGAGGTGATGAAGCTCGTCGGCGCGACCGACTGGTTCATCCGCTGGCCGTTCGTGCTCGAGGGCCTGTTCCTCGGCGCGCTCGGGGGCGGGGCGGCGATCGGGCTGCTCGCGCTCGCCAAGGTCACGCTCGTCGACCCGCTGGCGAACACCGTCAAGCTGATCTCCCAGCCCGACATGATCGCGTTCCCGCTGCTGATCGCGATCCTGATGGGCTGCGCCGTGGCGGTGTCCGCGGCGGGCTCCGGATTGTCGTTGCGCCGCTTTCTGCGGGTCTGAGACGCCCATGGACGCTGCGCTGGCCGGCGTCCTCAGTCGCTCGCGTACGTAGTACGCCACGCTCCCTGCGTCCTGGGCCAGCTTGGTCCATGGGGGTCTGAGCGCGACCGTCTCAGGATGTTGGTCGCTCGACTAGGGTTGGGCCATGTCCTCGCGCCGGCGCGTCATATACGTCCTCGTGGCGATGCTGCCGATCCTGCTCATCGTGGGGGTCTGGTGGGGCGGGCATCCAGAAGACCTGCCGTCGTTTGCACGCTCAGGGCTCGAGGCGCATGCCGAAACACGGGTGGTGGACGAAGCGATCGAACGGATCTCGAGCGATTACTACCGTCCGGTGGGCACGGGCTCGCTCACGAACGCCTCGGTCGCGGGGGCGGTCGCCAGCCTGCACGACCGGTTCTCGCACTATCTGACCCCGAAGGAATTCCATGACTTCGACGAACCGCCCACGTTCACGGGCATCGGTGTGGAGGTGCAGCCGGAAAAGCGCGGGCTGCTGATCGCGCGCGTGTTCGACTCCTCGCCCGCGGCGCGCGCGGGGCTGCAGTCGGGCGAATCGATCGTCGGTGTGAACGGCCGCTCGATCGCACATGTCTCACCGGACGCCTCGCGCGCGCGGATCGTGGGCCCGCCCGGGACGGACGTGACGCTGTCGATCGAACGGCACGCGGGTCATGGCGACGCCCGTACGGTGCGGCTGACCCGCGCGACGATCTCAGAGCCCGTCGTCGCCTCCGCCACTCAGACCGTGCACGGGATCAAGCTGGGGGTCGTCGCGCTCGCGACGTTCAGCCCGGGGTCGCACGGCGAAGTGCGCGAAGCCGTCGAACACGAGCTGCATCACGAAGGCGCGCGCGGGATCGTGTTGGACCTGCGCGACAACGGCGGGGGTCTGGTCGAGGAGGCGCAGCTGATCGCGAGCATCTTCATCCAGCACGGCACGATCGTGACCACGCGCGGGCGCACCCAGCCGACGCAGACCCTCAGCGCGGTCGGGGACGCGATCTCGCCACAGGTCCCGGTGGTCGTGCTCGTCGACGGCAACACCGCCTCGGCGTCGGAGATCGTGACCGCCGCGCTGCAGGATCACCACCGCGCGACGGTCGTCGGCACGCACACGTTCGGCAAGGGCGTGTTCCAGGAGGAGATGCCGCTGTCCAACGGTGGCGCGCTGGACATCACGGTCGGCGAGTACTTCACGCCCAACGGCCGCAACCTCGGTGGCGGCGGCATTCGCCAGGGCGCGGGCGTCGATCCCGAAGTGCTGGTCGCGCACGGAGTGGACACCCCACACGGGCTGGCGGTCGCCCTGAATACGCTGGCGTCACACGTCAAGTGAACGACACCGTCGTAGCGGTAGTGCAGAAGCGGGGACGGTTTTGGGCGGCGGAGCCGCATTTCCCGACGTTGCGCTCCGGTGGGGACGGGCGGCGGTCCCGCGGTGCTCGTCGCATCGTGCTCGCCTCCAACCGGGTGCACGGCCCGGAGGGTGGGACGGTGAGTGCGGGCGAGCTCGTGCTCGTACGGTTGGGTCGCGGCCGTGGGGGTGACGGCAAGGCGCGGATCGTGCGCGCGATCGGACGCCCGGACGTGGCGCGGGACGCGATCGAGGCGCTGATGCTCGACCGGGGTCTCGCGCGCGAATTCGACCCGGCTGTGCTCGAGGCGGCGGATCGCGCCCGCGAGGAGGGACTGGATGCGGCCGCGCGCGAGGTCGGTGAGGGGCCTAGCAGCAGGCGCGATCTGCGCGGGCTGGCGACGTTCACGATCGACCCGGCGACGGCGCAGGACTTCGACGACGCGATCTCCGCGGAACGGCTGGGGCCGGACGGGGGTGTGAATGGCGGGAGCGCGCCAGGCGCAGGCGTGGCGCCCGGGGACACGCCTGACGGGGATGGGCCGGATGGAGGCGTGGCGCCCGGGGACGTGCCGGACGGGGGCGTGCGCGTGCGCGTGTGGGTGCACATCGCCGACGTGTCCGCATACGTGCCCGAGGGGTCGCCCGTGGACGAGGAGGCGCGTCGGCGAGGCACGAGCGTGTATGTGCCGGGCGCGGTTGAGCCGATGCTGCCCGAAGCGCTGTCCAACGACGCCTGCTCGCTGGTGCCGGGGGCCGAGCGCGCGGCGGTCACCGTGGAGATGGACCTGCACGGCGCGCGGATTGTGCGGACCGCCTTCTATCGCTCGCTGATCAGATCCGACGCGCGGTTGGAGTACGAGCGCGTGGATCGCATCTTCGCCGGGGAGGAGCCCGCCCAGGACCCGTGGGCACAGTCGTTGGCGGCCGCGCGTGAGGTGGCCGGCGCGCTGGGACGGGCGCGCGCGCAGGCGGGCGGACTGGTGCTCGATACCGAGGAGCCCGAGGTCGTGTTCGACGAGGATGGGCACGTGCGCGAGATTCGGACGCGCGCGCAGACCGAGTCGCACCGGCTGATCGAGCACCTGATGATCGCCGCGAACGAAGCTGTCGCGCGACACCTGTCCGAGCACGGGGTTGCGTGCCTGTACCGCGTGCACGAGCGCCCTGTGCCCGCGCGGGTGACGCGGTTGGTGGAGCAGCTCGCGTCGCTGGGGGTGCCGACCCCGCCCGTGGCCGAGTCGATGTCGCCAGCGCAGGCGGCGGAGCTGATGGGGGAGGTGTCCCAGCGCGTCGAACGGCATGTGCAGGGCGCGCTGCGGCGGGCTGACGGCCGCGCGCGCTCCCTTGGGGGTCATGAGGGCGGTTCTGAGTCGGACGGCGGGAGGGGACGGGACGGGCATCATCGCCGTCGCGATCGTGTGTCAGGTGGTGTGCAGGCGCGAGCGGGATCGCGCGATGGCATGCCGGATGGTGGTGTGAAGGTTGGCCCTTGGGGAGGACGGATCGCGCTGACCTCGCTGGTGTTGCGGTCGTTGCAGCAGGCGTACTACTCGCCTCGGAACATTGGCCACGCTGGGCTGCACTCGGCCTGTTACTGCCACTTCACCTCGCCGATCCGGCGCTATTCCGACCTGGTGTGTCACCGCGCGCTCGTATCGACGCTCGGCGGCGATGTTCCGGCGCCGCGCGGCGGGGAGCTGGGCGAGCTGGGGGAATGGACGTCCGAGCGCGAGCGCGAGGCGATGAGGATCGAGCGCGGCGGGGACGACATCGCGCGGTGTTACGCCCTGGAGCAGGCGTTGTATGAGGGCGGCTGGGAGCAGACGTTCGTGGGGGAGGTGACGGGGTTGATCTCCGCCGGGGCGTTTGTCGCGTTCGGCGGCGCGGGCGCGGGCGGTGACGGCGATGATGTTTCGGGGGTCGATGAGGGTCTGCGGGTGGGTGCGGCGGATGGCCTGAAAGGGCCGCTGTACGAGGGGATGCTGCCGGTCAGGCGGATGCGCACCGAGGACGGGCGCGACTGGTGGGAGCTGAACGAGCACGAGACGATCCTGCACGGCGAGCGCTCGGGCGCGACGATCAGGCTGGGGGATCCGATCGAGGTGCGGGTCGCGCGCGTGGACACGGTCCGCGGGCGGGTGGACCTGGTCCCGGCCGGCTGATCCGGCCGTCGTGCCGGTGTCGAGTCGGGCAAACGTCTAGGCTCGAAAACGATGGCGAAAAGCAAGAAAGGCAAGCGCAAGATCGGAGCGGGCGACGTCGCGTCGAACCGGTACGCGTCGTATCGCTATGAGCTGATCGAGCGGATCGAGTGTGGCGTCGTCTTGGAGGGCACCGAGGTCAAGGCGCTGCGCGAGTCCGGCGCCCAGTTGAAGGACGGGTACGCCGCGATCGTGGGCGGCGAGCTGTGGTTGCACTCCATCCACATCCCTCCGTATGCTCCCGCGTCGCGCGAGAACCACGACCCTGAGCGCCCGCGCAAGCTGCTGGTGCACCGTCGCGAGCTGGATCGACTGGACGCGCGGGTGTCCGAGCGCGGCTTCACGCTCGTGCCGACCAGGATCTACTTCTCGGGCTCGCACGCCAAGGTCGAGGTCGCGCTCGCGCGCGGCAAGGACCTGTACGACAAACGTCAGACCATCCGCGACCGGGAGTCCAAGCGGGATATGGAACGGGCGGTGCGCGAAGCCCGGCGCTAGCTGGCGCCGGGGGCAGGGGGGATGGGCGGTCGAGATGAGACGGTGGGGTGCGAGATAAAGACAGTGGGGTTATATATAGTTTTAAAACTCGGTATCACCATAGTTATACGCAGTTAATTTTGTAACCCCTCTTTCTCTTTCCGCTTCCTTCATTCCCCGTCCTCCAACCCACATCAACCTTCTAGATCGAGCCGAAGCTGTGTCCGCCGCTCGTGAGGATGTGCGTCTCGTGCATCCCGAACACGAGCAGCGCGATCAGGCCGATGTAAACGGCGCCCACGAGCATGCGATCGCGGGGCGCCACGCGGTAGTAGGCGGCCTGCTCCAGCGAGCGCGTTTTGCGCTGCTGCCAGCGATGCCATGACTGGAACCCGGCGAACACGACGATGATCAGCAGGATCGGGTTGCCCGGCTCCAGGATCGCCATCGCGACCAACGCGCCGAAACCGAGAAACCACATCGCCGGCGCCATCGCGGCCATCGCGCGCCCTCCGTCGAGAGGCACGACCGGGAGCAGGTTGAACAGGTTGATGAAAAACCCGAAGTAGGCGAGCGCGATCAGCAGCGAGCTGTGAGTGAGCTCACCGATGACGGCGACCGCCGCGGCGGCGATGCTGCCGAGGATCGGGCCCGCCAGACCCACGCGCGCCTCCGCGAGCGCGTCCTCGCCGAGCGACTTCGCAAAAATCATCGCGCCGAGAAACGGGACGAACATCGGCGCGCTCGCGTGGACGCCCTCACGACGCAGCGCGATCACGTGGCCCATCTCGTGCACGAACAGCAGCACCACGAACCCCGCCGCGAACTCCCAGCCGAAGAAAATGCTGTACGCGGCGACCGACACCAGCGCGGTGCCCGCGGTCACGAACAGCTTCAAGTTCGGCAGCGCCACGATCAGCGCCTTCAGCGCCACGCCGAACTTGGCGATCAGCGCGAGCAGTCCGGCGAGCGCGCTGCCGATCCGCTTGCGCGCATTGCGCACCGGCCCGTCGTGCCGCCGCGCGCCGAAAGGGTCCTCGCCGGCGGCGCCTTGCTGGGGACTCACAGGCGTGGGATGCGGGGCGGCCGGACGGGCGTGCGACGGGTAGGACTGGGCGGCCGGCAGGGAGGCCGGCACGACGGGCGAGCCGGAGACCGAAGGCGCGGGCAGGGAAAGATCGCCACTGTCCATAACTCCATTGTGGCAGCACCGATAAGCATTGCCTAACGGCTCACGTCTGCGGCTCGCACGAGGCGCAGCGAACTGGCACGTGCGGAGCGTGGGCGGGGCTCTCTCGGCGTGAGCGAGTCGAGGTTCGAGGGCGCCTCAGACGTTTTTTTCGCAACGTGCGAGGAGTCTTTCGCGCAGGGGTTGCATTCGCCCGGTGAGGAGCGTAAGTTGAATCCAGACGCGGAACCGAGCCGCAAAGAGCGAGGCCACCGAGGTGTGAGGCCGCGCCACCCAAACCGACGGGCTTTCGGGCCGGTCGCAGCGGGTTCCTCAAGCGGCCCGGGACCGCGTCGCTTTTGTTCATGGGCCTTCCGGCAGGGTCTCCCCCTCGCGCAAACACCGGGGATGAGATCCATTTTGAAAACGCCGGCTCTCACGGACGCGCTCTGCCGCGGGAACTGGGAGTCGGCTTGCCGTGCGTTCCGGTCTCGGCCCAGCCTCAGCTACACTGGCAGAGCAACATCCACGGGGACGACAGGCTTCGACGCGGTCGGCTCGTGTGGATGGTGGCGAGTCGAGGTCCCGGGCGGCCTCGTAAAACACCCGGGAAAACCATAAGTGCGGACAGTCATTCGTTCGCCCTCGCCGCTTAGTCAATAGCTAAGCCGTGAGGTCTCGGGCCCCACTCGCCCGCGGTGGGGATCGCCGGGATCAGCTAGCGGGCTCACCCGGCGCGGCCCGCCTCCGCTAAGCCGGGAACATCTCAGGAGGCTGGTCCCTCACAACCCCGCCGGCGAGGCGAGCGAGGGATGAGATCAGAGCGCCGGCTACGCTCGTAGATGCCATTCATACGCGGTCGCGGACGTGGGTTCGATTCCCACCGTCTCCACTTTTCCTGACGTTGCGCAAACCCCGGCCGTGTGGGTGCGGTCGGGCGTGATGATGCGGTAGGTGGGCTGGATGTCGGTCTTGCTGTTGACGCGAAGCTCGGCGATGAGGATGCGCAGGAGCGCCTTGGCTTGCTCTGGCTCGCCGTCTGCGATGACGGGTTCGAGTTGGCTGGCGGTCGCGGCGAGGTCGGCCGCTGTGGGCACGTGTGCGGTGTTGTCGGTGTCGTCGTCGGCAAGCTCGGCGTGTTGGGCGCGGAGGTCTTCGAGGCGGGCGTTCAGGCGCGCCGAGCGCTGCTCGCAGCGCTCGGGGGAGAGCCGGCCCTGCTCAAAAGGCCTCGAAGTAGCGCTCGGTTGCGCGTTCGGCGCGGGTGATCTCGGCGATGATCGCGTTGCGGCGCTCATCGAGCGCGGGTCGCTCGCGCTGCGTTTGCTCTTGGGCGGCGTGAGGGCGTCGCGGATGAGCGCGCCGTCGCGGTAGACGCCGGTGAGTTGGCGCAGGACGGCGGTCTCGAGCTTCTCACGCGGGACGCGCTCGCCTTGACAGGCTTTGGGTCCGTACTTCTGGCGGGCGGTGCAGGCGTAGTAGTGGTAGGTGCCGCCTTTGCCGCGCGCGGACATGCCGATGTAGGCGCGTCCGCAGTGTCCGCAGCGAATGACGCCGGAGAGTAGGAAGTCCGAGCGGTTGCCACGTCGGCGGGAAGCGTCCTCGGACCGCTCGGCGAGGATCGCCTGAGCTTGGTCGAAGGTGTCCTGGTCGATCAATGGCTCGTGCTCGGAGGCGAAGTCCTGGTCGCGCCAGCGGATGCGTCCGAGGTAGGTGGGGTTGGTGAGGGTGCGGTGGACGGCGGGGTGTCCCCAGCCCGCGCTGGGTGCGGGTGAGTGCTCGGCGCGCAGCTGATGGGCGACGGCGATTGTGCCGAGCCGGTCGTGTGTGTAGAGCGTGAAGATGCGCCGGACGATCGATGCTGCGATCGGGTCGGGGGTGAGTTGCCCGTCTGGAGGGCGTATCCGAATGGTGGGCGTCCGCTGTACCAGCGGCCTTCCTTGGCGCGTCGTTCGATTCCTGCGGTGATGCGGTCAACGATTGTGGCGTGCTCGAACTCGGCGAACACGCCGAGCATTTGCAGCATCATCCGTCCCGCTGGTGAGCCGGTGTCGAATGGTTCGGTCGCGGAGCGCAGGATCACGCTGAGCCCGTCAAGCTCCTCGGCGATGCTGGCGAGTTGGCGGACCTTGCGGCTGAGGCGGTCGATGCGGTAGATGAGCAACTGGTCGATCCTGCCCTGCCGTGCGAGGTCGAGTGCGGCTTGCAGGCCGGGGCGCTCCAGCTTGGTGCCGGTCGCGCGGTCTTCGTGATGGGCGATGATCCGCCAGTCCTCCTGCACCTTGCAGAACGCCTGTAGCCGCTCGCGCTGTGAGGCGAGCGAGGTTGGCTGGTTCTCCTCGTCAGTGGAGATGCGGGTGTACAGGCATACGCGCGTCATCGCAGGGCCTCCTGCTCATCGTTGTCGCTGTCGTGGTCTTGCGGCTCGTCGATCAGACCAGATCCGGCGGCGAGCTTCAAGTTCCCTCGCCGGTGAGCACGCCCGCCGCACTGAGCTTCCGCGCGCCGACGGGTGTGCGCTCTGCGGCCGGAGCACCGAGCAGAACCGCTGGTGGCGGCGTCTGCCAGCAGTCGTGCGAGCAGCAGGCTTGCTTCGCGCCGCATCCCCGCCGGGAGCTGTTCTATGCGCGGGCAGGCCAGACACACACCCTGCTGTACGGTCGGACGACCGGCTGGGTGGGCGCGGATGCTGTTGCGCTGGCATGTCACCAGGCCACGTCTACACCCCTCTCGGTAAGGACGCAAGCCCCGGTTTGCCGGCGATGACGGGGGATGTTGTTTTCATAACGGAGTTTCTCTGTTTGCGAGCCGGCGCTCTCGGGCTGGGTGACGGTGAGAACGGATGCGCGATCCAGCACGCGGTGCTCCTCACATTGACATCCCTTCGGATATATAGATGTAGCCGTCCGTGATCCGCGCGAAATCGCCGATCTAATGCGGCGATCGGCGCGTCTGTCACCCAAGCGGTCAGGAACCATGTGAGGAACCACTACGGGAACCAAGTTGGGAACCAGACAGGAACTCGCGCGAGAGGAGGCGAACTCGCTGAGGGAACTCCCTCCAATAGTTAAAAGTGCTTTTGACCGCCAATGGGACAGCCCACGGCAAAGATTGAGGAAATATTTAGGCTGGACGGGCAGCACGATGCCCAGCGTCAGGCCCGCGCTCCAGCCAGCTACTTGGTCCAGGTGTACTTGATCGGGTTGGCGGCACCCTTCTTGCGGTACTCGTCGGGAACGCGCTTGCCCACATACTCGGCTTGCAGCTCGGGTGATGCCTCGCGCCCGATGAAGGCGAGGCGTCCTGGCGCATCTTCGTGGCCGGGGAAGTCGGCGGCGATGGCGGGGAGCCAGTCGTCCGCGACGAAGGCTCCAACAATGAGCCCTCGCAGCGTGGCGAGGATGACGTCGGCCTGCATCGCCTTGCGCCTACTGATCTTCCAGGCGTACCGGGTGGCCTCGTATAGCGATGTCGCGGCCGCGCTGCGATTGATGCTGATCAGGATGGCCCTGTGCCGGAAGTCGGCGGCCGGGGCGGAGTACCGGCGGATGATCTCCTGGGCGTGCATGGCGCCGTAGTCGTTGGAGCCAATGCCTCCGGTAATGCCGGTGAGGCCCGGATAGGCGTCCATGAGGGCGGCCTCGACCTCGAACGCGGTCGCGTCGTCCATGCCGTGTCGGTGTATGACATGCGCCACCTCGAAGCCGGCCAGGCGTATCTCGCGGATGCGCTTGAGCTTGTCGCTAAGCTCGTCGCCCTCCTGGTTCAGCTCGTCGCGGATGTGCGCAAAGACTCGGTTGCCGCGACCCTTGCCCACGTAGAACGTCTCGCCGTTGCGCGGATCGATGAGGCGGTAGACGTAGGCCTTGAGCTTGGACACTACGTTTGGTGGGAATGATTCGGTGTGCGGCACGGCAACAGTACGCTTCTTCACGACCGTCATTCGCTGCCTCCACAGATGCGCAGGTACGGATGTTCTGACGGTGCTTCGTGATGGTTGGCGCAGTACGTGCCTTCTCTCTTTTCCCGTGCTTCGTGTTCTTCGCCCTCGTGTGTTGCCCTAGCAACTTTGGCTTCGCGGCTCTGGGTTGTTGTTGTTGCGGGCGTCGTCTGACTCGTGGCAGGCACGGTCGTCGTCGCGGGTGCTGTGCCTTCTGATATTTCACCGGACGCGCTGATCGAGGCCGTTAGGCCGCTTTCACGGACGCAGTGTTGGCCGGGGAGCAAGACGATAGTTCTGCCCTTGTCTGTGAACTCCATGTCGTCGGCGCCGTTCGGGCGGTTTTCCACCTCAGCCTTCGCAGCAGATGCGGACGCTGCGGCGTACTGCCCACACGTGTCCGCCGCCCTGGCAGACGCGGGCTTCGTTGCGGGCGCTGTCGGGTTCGTGCTGCCGCAGCCTGCTGCTACGAGAGCAAGTGCTGTGATGAGCGCCGCAACAGCACGCTTCTTCATGGCTGTCATTTGCTGCCTCTACAGATGCGTAGGTACGGGTGTTCTGATGGTGCTTCGTGATGGCTGGCGCGGGACCCTATCCCAACCACGACTCATAAGCCCTCTGGATCGCCCCGCTTCGGTCGTCTCCATGAAACTCGGCGTGCTGAGGCACCTCCAAGGACGGCGCAGGGCCGCGTTGCGGTACGCTGAGGCCGTGGCCACAGCGCTCGACAAGGACAAGCTGCACGACGTGCTCGACCAAGCGGTGATCGTGATCGACGAGCGGGATCTTGAGCGCTCGCGCAAGGATCCGCGGGTGCGCGCCTTTCACGAAAGCTCCGCGAGGCTGATGGCCGAGCTCGAAGCCGAAGGGGCTAATTACGACTGAAGGCTGAGCCACTGCCGGCGCAGCGAGCGGCTGCCGGGGACTGGTTGCTCAGAGTCCTGGAAGCCGAAGCGCTGCCGCCACATCTCGGCCGTATCGCTGTCGAACGGATCGACTACCAGCACGGTCGCGCCGACGTAGCGCAGCGCGCGTTGCGCGATTCGGTTGGCGTGCTGAAGCATCTCCTCGCCGATCCCGGGCGAGCCGTCCGTGCGCGCGAACTGCGCGAGCAGGATTGCCGGCTGGGTGCGGTAGTGCACGCCGCCGAGCTGCGCGCGCTCCTCACGGCTGAGCGCGACCTGTGCGGCGCACAGCGCGTACACGCCCGCGATCTTGCCGTGGCTGAGCCGCACGCGGACGGTCGCCTCCTGCGGCTCGTTCAACGCCCGCTCCGCGAGCCATTCGGCGACGCTCTCGCCGGCGGGACCTGGCACGGGTTGAAACGCGCGGATCGCCTCGCCCAGCTCGGGCAGTCTCGCCACGACCGACCGATCGACGCGCACGTACGCGCGGGCGCGTTCCAGCACGTCGTGTGAGGGTGATGGGTCCGGGACGTTCATGACGGCAGAGAAGCGTACCCGCCGTACCCGTCATCGCCAGGGCTACGTGAAGCTTGGCAGTCTGTCGCCGGCTCAAAGGGGGCGATCAGTATGCCGATACGGTTCCGGGATGCTTCGCGCCGACAACAAAGCGCAGCTGGTCAAGCTGCCCTGGACGCTTAGCCGGATGCTCTCGGGCCGCCGCTACGCGGTGCAGTCAGGGCGCAAAATCATGGAGCTACGCTGGTCGAAGGCTCAGGTCGGAGCAGCTCAGCAGGCGCAGGCGACTGAACCCGTGCAAGTGTGGCGCGATGGCAAGCGCAACCTCTGGCAGTTCATGGACGACTTCTACTGGGACGACGACGGCTTGGGCGCCGAGGATGTCAAGGCGCTCGTGCTGCAGCGCAAGCGACGCCTGAAGCAGAAGCTGCAGTCAGCGCGAAGCCTGATGCGGGCCGAGGAAAATGGTCGCCCCACCCGTGCTTCTACCTCGACCGAGCTGCGCCGCGCCGTCTTCGAGCGCGACGGTGGTCGCTGCGTGGAGTGCGGCGGCTCCTTCGACCTCCAGTACGACCACATCCTGCCCGTCGCCCACGGCGGCGCGACCACGCTTGAGAACCTCCAGCTCCTATGCGCCGACTGCAACCGGAGCAAGAGCGACTCTATTTGAGAGGCTCGGCCCGGACGTCGGGCGCCGTTCATGCCAGGCTCAACGATTCTGCACGGACGACCACGGGGTTTGCGCAACGTACGGTCCTCTCCACTAGCACAGAAAGGGGCGAAGTAGTGCGAACTTCGCACCCTTGCAGGGGATTCTTGGGTTGTGGGGGTGGGAAGGGGCGCGAAGGAGATCCCGCAAATAGTGGGCGTTCCTGGCTTGGGCGTACGCGGCAGCATACGCGGCCCCGCGAGGATCGACTTGCAGCTCTGGAGTATGAGGTGAAATCGCTGCGGGCTGCTGTAGCCAAATTGCAGTACGCTTCGATCAAAGCGGGCGAGCCCGAATGACCCTTGTTCCTCGCAACGGTAAGTTTGGCGTCAAGGTCTGGGACCGCGGCAGCAGGCGCTATCGGTGGCTCGGAAGTTTCGACACGGAAGTTGAGGCACGACAAGCCGAGACCGAAGCCAATCTGCGCCCGGAAAGGACACACCGACCGTGGAGCAGTGGGGGAGGATTTGGTTGTCGGACTACGCGCGTCCAGCGGCGGCCACCCAACGAACCTACCGTTATGCCGTCGAGTACATCACGGCGAGGATCGGCGCGTTGAAGCTCTCAGACGTCGGCCGGCCGGAAGCACGGAAGATGGCCAATGGTTGGCCGCGGAACACAACCAGAGTGGCGCGCACGATGTGGGCTGACGATGGGATATGCGAGATCAATCCCTGGACGAATCTGCGGCTGGAGACGCTCAAGGGCCGCAAGGACCTGACGGCCCTCACGGAGCCCGAGATCGCCAAACTCGCTGATTTGGGTGAGCGGCTGAACGGTGACTACGGCTTGGAGGTTCGCGCGATCCTCTTGACGCTCGCCTACATCGGTGTGCGGCCGGGCGAGTTGTGTGCGCTGCGCCGTTCCGACCTCGACGAGCGCAACCACGAGATCGTCGTCCGCTACAGCCTCGACAGCAGCGGCCAGGAGAAGCCACCGAAGAACGGCAAGCAGCGGGTCGTGACGGTGCCACCCATAGCGCTGGACGCCATCCGTCTGGTGCCGGCGGTCATCGGCGACGAATACCTGTTCCACACGGCTCGCGGCCGGCGATTGAACAAGGGCAGCCTGTCGTACATGTGGCGGCCGATCATCAAGGCGTGGCGTGAGCAGGGCGGACGGGACCTCGACCTGTACGGGCTCCGGCACGCATGCGCGACGCTACTGCTGGAGCGCGGCCTGGCGCCGGCCGACGTCGCGGTGCAGCTCGGCCACACCGATGGCGGCCGGCTCGTCCAAACCCTCTATGGGCATCCGTCCGAGGAGATGGCCCGTGACCGTCTACAGATGGCTTTCGCGGGGGGCAGGACTCCGCATGTCCCACAGCGTTCGGAAAATCTCCGACAGCTTTAGGCCCTGGCCCGCTGGACGGGCCGTCCTGACTACCCGCTGCGGTCAATGATGGGAAGACGCCTTCTCGCGAAAGCGAAACTGGCGCTGGTGTGGGCGATGCGTACGGGGCATGGCAAGCCTGCCGTTGTGAGGCCCGCGAATGCGTTCTGTACACGCAGAAGGAACAGTTGATTTGTCGCCGAACAAACACTTGTATGGCTCTGGGTGGAGTAGCCAAAGAACTACTTGAGCTGCTCGGGCGAGACGGACGGGCGTCCAACGCGTCGACTCTTATGAAGAAGCTCGATGTCGACGAGGCAAGATTCGAGGCTGTGCAGGATGAGCTGATCTCTGCGGGCCTTGCCCAAGCAATTGGTGGACGGTTGGCTCGGGCATCGGTCGTTCCCGACGGTCTCAGCTTGGAGGCGGAGATGCTTCTAAATGCATTGCCAGCCGATGGCTCCACTGCTGGCAATCTCAGCCTTCGGTCAAAGCTGGATTTCGACGACGAGACGTACAAGAAGGCGAAGCGAGAGCTGCTGGAGTCCGAGCGAGTCATCAGAGGTGTCGGCTATGGCGGTACGCTCGCTCGGGCAGGAGTGCCGGCCTCGGAAGCTACCTCCGAGCCGTCCGGACCGGGCCTCGTTGGTCGCGAGAGCGAACTCTATGTTCCATTCGCCGAGTGGTTGGGATCGTCCTTCGAGGATCAGGAACTGGCGTTTGCACGTGCCAAGGTCACAGCAACAGGGCGCGGCAGGTTGCGCAGCAGTGGCCGTTGGTCTCGACCTGACGTGACCGCCGTTCAGGTGTCTCGGTATGAATGGCTGCCAGACATCGCGGTCGAGGTGTCGAGCTATGAGATCAAGCGAGCCGAAGACGCCGTGAAGCTGGAGAGCGTGTACGAGGCCGCTGCACATGGGCGATGGGCTCATCGCGCCAGCCTGGTGCTTGAGCAGCTTGCCGATGAGAGCGTTGATCCGTCGATCTTGGACGAGGTCCGACGCTTTCGACTGGGCCTCTACGTAATGCGCCGTCGCTCAGGCGACGGATTCGACACGCGAGAGGTGGTCAAACCACCGCTCACTCAAGAGTCACAGCCGGAGGACGTCAACGATCTTCTCGACTACTTCGTTCAGGAGCCAAGCGCGATGAGACAGGAATACCTCCGCGCGATCGGCCGCTGAAGATGTGCGGTAGATTTCCGTGAACAAGCCTCCGCGAACTTGTCGAGATCCAGCAGCGCGGCTCGGTCGCCCGTTCGCTCCTGCTTTACGTACGCAGGACGGTCGCAGCACCGCTCGAACCGATGCGGCGTGATCGGCCTGCAATGCTGCTTATGGCTTATAATTTCGCACACTCCGAACCCACCGTCTCCACCATCTTTACGAGGTCGAACCGGTCCAGTGCTCAACGGAGGCTGGGTCGGAAAGGCTCCAGGTCGGCGTCACGCTATTTGGCGGAACGGGATCCGAGGCGTGCGGAGCTCAATAGAGGTAGAGGCTCCATGTTTGTCGGTCTGAGCATGCGGAGCGTCGCTCAGGGTCCGAGGAGTGCGAGCGGAATGGCCGCGACGCCGTCGGATCTGCGGTAGGCGAATCTACCCGTGTAGACCACGATCCGGTCGATCAATCTGTCACCGATCTGCCGGTGGAGCCAGTTGAGGTGCGCTACGTCGTGGTCATCGACGGTGTTGGCCAGCTTCGCCTCGATCGCGATGCACGACCGGTTCTCGCCCTCGACGATCAGGTCGATCTCGTGATCGCCGTTCTTGGTGCGCAGGTGGCCGACCCTGGCATTGGCGGCACTGCCGTAGACCCGGACCGACTGAGTGACCAGCGACTCGAACAGCGCGCCGAGCCATGTGCTGGGTGTGGTCTGGACGCGGTCACCTTTGCCGCGGAGGAGGCCGGCCTTGTCGATGCCAACGAGCCGCGCGGCGATGGCCGGGTCGACCAGGTGATGCTTGGGTGTGTAGGTGAGCCGCTTGAGAGGGGCAAACGTGGGAATCCACGCTTCCACCGGGTCGAGGACGAAGATCCGTTGCAAGTGTTCTCGATACGCCCCAACCGTCTGGCGTGCAGGCTTGTCCCCTTCGCCCGGTGTCGCTGCGTCGAGGATGGTGTTATACGTTGCGCTGGTAGCCGTTGCCGCCGCGTAGGCGGCCAGCCATGCCCTCAGCGCACCAGGGCGGCGAACACTGACGCCATTCTCTGGCAGCTCGCGCTCAACGATGCGAGCGATGTAGCTGTCGAGTTGGAGCTGCCGCGCCCGCGCGGGCAGGTCACGAATGCCGGGGAACCCGGACCGGAGGATCTCATCGGCATATGCCGGGACGTCCATGTCTGAGGTACCACCGATCTCCTCTGACCCGCCGTCCAGCAAGGCTCGCAGCGAGAGGGTCGGGTCGTGAACGCCACGCTCGCTGAACGCCATGGGCCGCATTGCCATGCTGACGATCCGGCCCGCGCCGGAGTGGATGCGGACCCCTGGGGCTACACCAGCGGACCCGGCCAACAGGAAGCGTCCGCCGGTGGGGTCATCGTCGACCGCTCGGCGAACGCGGTCCCAAACGCTGGGCTCGAGCTGCCACTCGTCGATAAGCACCGGTGGCGGAACTTGTGTGACAAGGTCAAGATTGCCGGCGAGAGCTGCATGCTCGTTGGGGTTGTTGAGCGACAGAACCGTCGAGGCACGCTGAGTTGCCGTAGCCGTCTTGCCTACGCCCTTGACCCCCTCCAAAGCGATCGCCGCCAGATCGGGGAACAGCTCGTCAAGCGCTTCATCGATGATACGTCGCCGGTAGGCCACCCCCTTAAACTAACAGATGGACGCACTTCTACCTAACATCTGGACACAAATTTGCTTGACTCCCCGTCGCCGTATCGACCAGAGTCCTGCTGAACGCGGCTCAGTTCGCACATTCGGGCCTCCTCATCCTCAAACACCCGGTCAGGTTGGACCTTGCACCTGCGCGCTCTACACCAAGCTCAGTGGCTGCGCCCGCACGACCACGGGGTTTGCGCAACATACGGTCCTCTCCATAGTCAACTGTCTGCGGTGTGGGTCGTCCGCCAAAGGCGAATCAGGCACTTGCCTTGTCGGCGAACCGCTGCCGAGCTGCCTGTCGGGACACTCCGAGAGCTAGCGCGATGTGGTTCCAGGACCGGCCGCGTGCCCGAGCGAGGACAACGGCCTCCCGCAGGCGGGCATCGTCTGCTCGCACCGCCTCGGCTGCGGTTGCGATCTCGCGGAGGTCGTCGGTGCCTTCGACTTGGGCTGTGTCCGGATCCAGCGAGTCGGCGAGCTGCTCGAACCGACGGGCGGCCTGCTCGATTTCCTTGTCTGTGTGGGGGGTCATTGTCACCTCATCCGAGAAAGCGGTGGAACTTGGGTCGTAGGGGCTGGGCGTGGATACGACTGGGTCGTCGCCTTCGATGTCGAGGATGCCGATCTCGAGCAGCGCCCCGTCTGTTGCTGGGCCGATGAGCATGATCAAGTCGTCATCCAGAAGTATTCGTCTCATCGCGTTGCGCACGGCGTGCCATATGTCCGGGTCGGCGATCCCGTGCTTTCGCGCTGGCTCGCCGATCCGCATCTAGACAATATAGCTTGTCTGCCGGGACGATATCGTCGACTGCGTCGTCCTGCCTGCTACACCAAGCTCAGCGACAGTGCGCGCACCATCGCGGGGTTTGCGCAACGTACGGTCCTCTGACTACCCGGAGGATCAGCAGTTGCGCGAGCAAGCCAGCCGGCACGACCTGTAGGCGCCGGTGCTCATCCGCGACATCGTGCGGGTCGTCGAGGTGCTCAACCTGCGCGCCGAGAGGTTCTTCAACAAGCGCAGCGTCCTTTCGGGCTCGATGGCCCTGTGCTGTTTCGGAAGCCCACGCTTCACCGCGAAACTCACGTCTTGCCTACCCGCGCACCACCTCGATCCAGTCATACCGCCCTCCGCACAGTGTGCGCCACCGGGCGGGTGGTATCGCCCGGAGCGTGTCCACGTCCGGCGCGTCCGCCGGCAGCAGGAACACTTCGTGCAGGATCGCCTCTCCGCCGTCGCCCGGCGCCAGGTTGCCACCTCCGCGTGCGATCGTCAGTCGATGCTGGCCGGCGCTCAGCTGCACGCGCAGCGGCGTCATCGTGTTGGGGTTGTGCGGATTTCCGCTCAGCTGCCCTCCGATCGACGCGAGCGCGCGTCCGTCCACGGTTACGCTCACCGTCGGCATCAGCTCTCCCCGCAGCCACACATCCCACGCGCCCGCGCGTGGCAGCGCGAACGTCGTGCTCAGTTCGCCGGCTCGCGTCATTTGGAGCCCCGTGTGTGTGTATCTCCAGGTCGGGTGCCGGGCATTCTGAATGTGCACTTTCACTATTTCGGGTGGCTTCGCCGCGACCAGCTGCCCGCCACTCGATCCGGCGATCCGCGCCAAGCTCTCGACGCTCGTGCACCGGACCGTACGCGTGCTCGACAGGCCGAGATGGGCGATCGCCGCCGGCGCCCCGGGCCGGCGCGCCCACACCTGGTAGTACGTTCCCTGCCACACCAGCCGGTACGCGGACGGAGGCTCGCTCGCGGTCGGGTTCCGGCGCGTGATGATCAGTGGATAGGCGCGCAGCGCCGCCGGCGGAACCCGGTCCAGGTCGATCGGGGAGCCATGACCCGCTGCGAGCCGCAACCCGACAGGCGGGTGGGCGAACTCCAGGCCGCCCACGTCCAGGTCGCGCAGCTCATACAGCGCGTATTCGTCGAACTCGGCGAACAGCGCCGGCCCCCGGCCGGCGTAACGCGTGTTCAGCGATGCCAGCTCTTCATAGCGCGCGGTCGGCGCCAGGTCGGAGGCGTGGTACTGCATCGCATCCGACACCGCGATCCCACCCGTGAGCAGCACCGCCACCAGCACCGCCGCCAGTCGCAGCACCGGGGAGTTGGCGGACGCGCGCAGCCCGGCGACCCCCGCCCACGCCACGAGCACGAGGACCGGTGAGCTCAGCATCAGTGCCTTGGCGTCGACCCACGTGGTCGAGTACACGGTCAATCCCAGCCCGACCGCCAGCATCAGCGCGATCCAGCCCGCCAGTGCGTACTCGCCCATGTACACGACGCGCAGCGCTCCCAGCACCACGGCGATGAGCGTGATGAGCGCGATCGCGTACGACAGCGCCAGCTGCCCGCCCCTCGGAACCTGCTGGTAGCTGCCCACCAGCCACGTCCCCAACACCTGCACCGGGCGCAGCGGCGTCCCCAGGTTGCCCGGGTTGCTCGTCGAAGCGATGTTCTGAGCCACGTGCAGCGACCCCGCCAGGTTGACCCACGTGCTCAGGGCGCAGACGAGCACGACGAGCGCCGCGGTCGCGATCAGCCCCAGCAGCCGCCGCGTGCTCTGGCGGCCCGCCGTCACGTCGCGGACCGCCACCACGCCGAGGACGATCGCCGCGGCCAGCCCCCACGCGCCAAACCCGACCCCGAGCGCCGACATCCCGGCCGCGAGGACGATCGCAGGGGCAACGACGCCCGTGATCGGTCCTCGAGTCAGCCAGCGCTCGTGCAGCGCGACGAGCGCCCCCAGCGCGAGGATCATCGCCAGCGCGACGACCTCCTTGACCGAGCCGATCAGCTCGTACCCATATACGAGCGCCGGCACGGTCGCGGTCAGCGCGGCCAGCATGGCCCAGCCATTGACGAGTCCCATCCGCCGCGCGAGCACCCAGGCCGGTCCGCCGGCGCTCGCCAGCATGAACGCGTTGAACGGCTGGAACATCCAGATCAGGGGCGCCCCCAGGATGAACGCGCTGCCGCCGAACAGCGTGTCCGAGCCCGAGGGGTAGCTCGTGCCGTAGTAGGCCTGGATGTACTGGCCGTAGGAGTTGCGCAGGTCCAGATGCGCGTACTCCTGGCCGTGGCGCATCAGGTAGTCGGCGCCCATCATGTGCAGCGCCGAGTCGGTCAGGCTCTGATAGGAGGAGAACGTTGCCCTGCCGGCGAACAGGACGGGCGCCAGCGCGATGACGTAGGCGAGCGCCGGCACGGCCAGCTGCCATCTGTACGAGGACTCTCGCCGTCGATCGTGCGCGAACGTCCGCCGCACCCGTTGCCACCCGAGCGCGAATCCCGTCGCGGCGACGGCTATCAGCACATACGGCGTCGCCGGCGCGGTGGCGGGGGCGACGTAGGTCGTCAGCTGCGACACGGCGATCAGTGCCGCGGCTCCGACCGCGGGCAGCAGCAGCCCCGGCAGGTAGCTCCCGCTCGCGCGGTCGACCAGCAGCCCGGCGCCGACGCACAGCAGCGCCAGCACACACGGGTACACCAACGTCGTGACGACGAACATGACCGCGCCAGGCTATTCGGTATCCATCCCCGCGCGACCCTGCAACCCCGCGACCCGTGCGTTGGTTGCCGAGCGCTTCGCTACGGTCCCGGATATGCCCGGACGACGACCCCAACCCGGAGCCCGACGACCCCGATGATGACCAATCCCCCGGCGGGCGGCGGCGACTCATATGTCGCGCTGCTGCGCGCGGTCAACGTGGGCGGTCGCAACCGCATCGCGATGGCGCGCCTGCGCGAGCTGTTGACCGGGCTCGGCTATGGCGACGTGCGCACGCACCTGCAGAGCGGCAATGCTGTGCTCACGGCCGAAGGCATGCCACGCGCGCGCGTGGCGCAGCAGATCGAACAAGCGCTCCTCGCCGAGCTCGACCTGGCGGCGCGCGTGCTCGTGCGCACCCGCGCGGAGCTGGAGCGTGTCGTCGCAGGCAATCCCCTGCTCGACGTCGCCGGCAACCACGCGCGGCTGATCGTCACGTTCCTGTCAGCCGTGCCGGACGCGGCCGCGGTGGGAGAACTGGTTCCCGCCGACTTCGAGCCCGATGTGTTCGCCGTGGGTGAGCGGGAGATCTACGCGTGGTACCCCGACGGCGTCCGCACGACGCGACTGAGCAACGCCTTCTGGGAGCGCCGCTTGGGGGTCGTCGCGACGGGGCGCAACTGGAGAACTGTCACGCGGCTGCTGGAGCTGATGGACGAGTAGTCAGATCGCGAGCGGCGCATGCGCCGCTCGCCGGGGGCCGCATGCGGCCCCCGGCAGACGAGTCGCATGCGACTCGTCTCCGTCGGCGCATGCGCCGACGGAGGGGACGGCACATGTGCCGTCCCCCAGGCGGGCCAGCGGCCCGCCTGCGCCACCAATCGCGCCTCCCAATCGCTACCCCTCGCGCGGCATGTAAGGCGCGAGCTCGCGCCGGGCGATCGAGAGCTTGTGGACCTCGTCGGGCCCGTCCGCCAGGCGCAGGGTGCGCAGGTGCGCGTAAGCCCAGGCGAGGGTGTAGTCGTCTGAGACCCCGCCCCCGCCGTGGACCTGAATCGCGCGGTCCACGACGCGCAGGGCGACGTTGGGCGCGGCGACCTTGATCGCGGCGATCTCCGTGCGCGCCTGGCGGTTGCCGACCGTGTCCATCAGCCACGCCGCCTTGAGCGTGAGCAGGCGGGCCATCTCGATTTCGATGCGCGACTCCGCGATCCAATCCTGGACGTTGCCGCGCGTGGCGATCGGCTGGCCGAACGTGACGCGCGAGACCGCGCGGCGGCACATCGCCTCCAACGCCCGCTCGGCTGAGCCGATCGCGCGCATGCAGTGATGAATACGGCCCGGGCCGAGACGGGCCTGGGCGATCATGAACCCGTCGCCCTCTTTGGCGATCAGGTTCTCCACCGGCACGCGCACGTCGGTGAAGTCGACTTCGGCGTGACCCTCATGATCCTGATAGCCGAACACGGGCAGGCCGCGCACGATCGTGACGCCGGGAGTGTCCAGCGGAACGAGGATCTGACTCTGCTGGGTGTAGGTGGGGGCGCCGGGGTTGGTCTTGCCCATCACGATCAGGATCCGACAATGCGGGTGCAGGGCGTTGGAGGTCCACCACTTGCGCCCGTTGAGCACGTAATCGTCGCCGTCGCGCTCGATCCGCAGCGAGATGTTGGTCGCGTCCGAGCTCGCGACGTCGGGCTCGGTCATCGCGAACGCCGAGCGGATCTCACCGTCGAGCAGCGGCGTCAGCCAGCGGTCCTTCTGCTCGGGGGTGGCGAACTGGTGCAGCACCTCCATGTTGCCGGTGTCAGGCGCGGAGCAGTTGCACGCCTCCGAGGCGATGTGCGAATGCCCGAGGATCTCCGCCAGAGGCGCATAGTCGCTGTTGGACAGTCCGGCGCCGTGCTCGGCGTCGGGCAGGAACATGTTCCACAGCCCGGCCGCGCGCGCGCGCGTCTTGAGCTCCTCCATGATCGGCGGCTGCGCGTGTGAGTCGCCGGACTCGCGCAGCTGGTGCTCATACACGGCCTCGGCCGGATAGATGTGCTCGTCCATGAACGCGCGCAAGCGCTCGACGAATTCGATGCAACGCTCACTCGGTTGGAAGTCCACTGAGTCTCCTTGGAAGCGGGAACGGGTTGATGGGGTATATCGAGTCTCGGGCGAGCGCGATCAGCGACGGGCTGGCCGATCGGGGCGCGCGTGGCGAGGACCGGCGCTTTCAATATCGAGCAGGGTACGTCTGCGATCGAGGGGTTGGCGATTCTGAGGAGGAGGTTCCCGATCGCAGCGAACGTCTCGATCGAGCGAGCGAACGCCCGATACCTGCGGCGCGTCTAACCCCTCGGGGAGCTTGCGTGCGTCAGCGTGCAGCCGTTCTCGGTACAGGTGCGCTGCAGCCGACCGGTGGAGACGGTCTGGATCAGCCCGGCGATCCAGCACATCGGGCAGCCGCGGAGCGCGACCAGGCCGGGCGGTGTGAGCAGGAGCGCGGCTGGGCCGATGCTGGGGGTCAGCGCGATCCCCGCGCCGATCAGCCCGAAGCCGATCGCTCCGCGGGTTAGATGAGCGGTGACGGAGGTACTGGCTAGAGCGCTGCGGTCGTGGTCAAGCATTGCCTGGATCCGCGCCTGCGGGGTCGATCGGGTCGCAGTCGTTTGGGTTGTTGCTCATTTTGAGTTGTGCATGGAGGGTCTCGCGCCCGCGGTGCAGGCGTGACTTCATCGCGGCCCGGCTGAGGCCCAGCACCTGAGCCGTCGCCGCTCCCGACAGGCCCTGGACGTCGCGTAGCACGAGGACGGCGCGCTGCTCGGCAGGGAGCTCCGCGATCGAGTCGACGATCCGCTCGACTTCGAGGCGGGCGAGGGCGGCGTCTTCGGCGGAGGGCTCGGTCGTTGCGGTGGAGGTCGGCCTGTGGAGCGCGAGCCGCGATCTGCGGATGCACTCGTTGCGTACGATCTGGAACATCCACGAGGCCAGCGCAGCGACGACGCGCAGCGTCCCGATCTTGCGGTACAGCACGATCAGCGCCTCCTGCGCCGCCTCCTCGGCATCCTCGGGCGTCGCGCACAGAGTGCGTGCAAACCGTTTGACGTGCGCGTGCGAGCCCTCCAGCAGTAGCGCGATCGCACGGGGATCACCCTGCTGAGCCGCGCCGACGACTTGCTCGCTCGGCCAGGATGAAGTGCGTGCATCAGTCACGAGAGCGGGTTCTCATGATGAAGAACAGGCCGCAGATGATGACCGCGGCGGCGATGAGATAGATGGCGATGGTCATAGGTGGAGTTTGGCCTTTCTGTTACGTGGCTGTTCAGGTCGTGGCAGGGGGTAGCGGGTTGACGGCGAACGTTTTATGTGTCGCGTGGCGGTCTGGGCAGGTCTCCCACCCGAGTCGACCGGATGTCGGGATCCAGATGAGAGCTCCGCGTCTCCTATTTAGGGCACGGCATTTTGTACGAGGCTTCCGCGGTCGAGCCGCCGAGGAAGCTCAACTGCACCTTTATCGGCCAGCCACCCTTCGGGCAGCGCTTCGGGATCGTGATGTAGGAGATCGTCTTCTTGCCCTGCCTGTACGCGGCGCCGACCCCGATGGTGACTTCCTCGACCGACGCGTCGAGCGCTCCGGGCACCGTTTCGATCAGCGGCACTTCGCCGATGACCTCCAGGCCGAATGGCGGTGAGGAGCTGACGACGTGGGCCGTGGCGAGGATTTCGAGCGAGACCGGCGTGGTGCCGTCCACAAAGAACTCCAGATTGCCGCCTGGAGCGAAGAACGGCTGGATCGTCGCCCTCTCCTGCACGCGTTCGGTGCCAAAGCTCACGACGCCGACCCCGAAGCCTTGCGGGCCGGCGATCGATTGCTTCGGACATGGTCCGGGCCCGCTCTGTTCAATTACGGTCGGTGCGCAGGTGGCAAACCCCTGCGGGTGCAGCTTCGCGCCGGCCGGCGCGTAGAACTTGCCCTCGATGAGTGGTGGCGGGAAGCCGCCGTATTCGGTCCCCGAGATCGTGCCTGTACCCTCGATCACGGCGCCGGCGCCGAGGATGTCGCCGGTGTGCGGGAAGCCCGGGATCGGCAAGGCCGTCACTTTGAACATGAACGTCGGCGCCGCCGACGCCGTGACCGACAGGCCAAGGACAACAAGGCCGAGGACGGCAAGAGCGGTTGATGTTCTGCGCAAGACGGCGATCTGCATGATGAGCCTCCCGTTCCGGTCGATCGAGCGTCAACACGTACATAAGAGGCCTGCCGTCGCGAAAAGGATTCTCCGAGATTGCCGGATTCAAATCTCCGCGGATGCCTGCAGGGCGCCGCGGCCAGACTCGCCCACCACGATCACGGCGTTGGGCTTAGGATCATCGGCGATGACGCGCGAGAGAACCAGCTACCGCGACGCGGGCGTGGACTACGAGACGCTGGACGCGGGCAAGCGCCTGGCGATGGCCCATGCGCTGTCGACCTCCTCGCTGCTGGCCGGGCGCGGCGGGCTGGCGATCGACGCCTCCCGGGGCGAGCCGGCGTTCGCGTTCGAGCTCGCCGGCCGCACGCTGGCGTTCGTGGTCGAGGGCCTGGGGACGAAGTCGATCATCGCCAGGCAGGTGCTGGAGCAACAGGGAATCGACCGGTTCGCCGACGTGGCCTACGACACGGTCGCGGCGATCGTCAACGACCTGTGTTGCGTGGGGGCGCTGCCGCTGGTCGTGAACGCGTACTTCGCGACGGGAGCGTCGGAGTGGTATCGCCAGGGTGCACGCGCGGCGGCGCTCGTGGAGGGCTGGCGCCGGGCGTGCACGGACGCGGGCTGCGCCTGGGGGGGTGGGGAGTCGCCTTCGCTGCCCGGACTCGTGGACGAGCGTGAGATCGAGCTGGCGGGGGCGGCCGTCGGCGTGGTGCCGGAGGGTCGTGGGCCGATCCTGGGCGAGGAGCTGGGGCCGGGCGATGAAATCGTGCTGGTGGCCTCCAGTGGACTGCACGCCAACGGGGCGTCGCTGGCGCGCCTGGTCGCGGACAGGCTGACGGAGGGATACGCGACCGTGCTACCCAGCGGGAGGACGCTGGGCGAGGCGCTGCTCGTGCCTGCGACGATGTACGTCAGGCTGGTCGAGGCGCTGCTGGAGCAGCGGCTGCCGCTGACGTATATGAGTCACATCACGGGCCACGGTCTGCTCAAGCTGATGCGCCGGCCGAAGGCGCTGAGGTACCGCATCTGGGAGCTCCCGGAAACACCCGAGGTGTTGAGCTTGCTCGCGGCGGAGGCAGGCCTGGAGGCAAAGACTGCCTACTCGACGTTCAACATGGGCGCGGGCTATGCCCTGTACTGCGCGTCCGGCGCGGGCGCTCAGGTCGTCGAGCTGGCTGAGCGCCTGGGCCTGTCGGCGTGGGTCGCCGGAGGCGTCGAGGAGGGCCCCAGAGAAGTAGTGCTGGAGCCGATCGGCGTGCGATTCGACGGCGACGAGCTGGCGCTGTCGGCATAAGGAGCATCCCGACCTGAATCTAACTGTCGAGTAGAGACTGAGTATTCTAATATGGCGGGATATGCTTGATCGCAGCTTGCGCCCACCAACGACCTCGGTGTTGCAGCCGTCTCCGGCGACAGCTAATGTTGAGGGTGGAAATCGCCATTGTTCTCCGGCGCGGGTCGCTGGGGATCTCGATATCGCCGGACCGGCATGGCTCCGGAGCTACCCGGATCGAGGCGGACCTGTCCATCAAACAGAGGAGAGATAACTGATGCGCAGAGCATCCACCTGTCTGGTCGTGCTCGGCCTTGCCGTCCTCGGCCTGTCGGCCACCGCTGTGGCGGCGCCGACGATCACGCTCAAAGCGGAAGCAGTACCGATCCCCGGCTTCCCGCACACCGGCGACATCCTTGGCGCGGGCACCGCGTTCAAGGCCGTATACACAATCTCGGGGACCGAATACGGCGGCTTCCCGGCGCCGTTGATCGGGGTCAAATTCTACGGACCGGCCGGCGCGAAGCTGAGCCCGCAGGGGTTCGCCACGTGCTCGCCGACCGTGATCGAAACGAAGGGACCGGGGCCGTGCCCGAAGGGATCGATCGCGGGCCCGAAGGGATCTGCCAACGGTGTCGTGAGCTTCGGTACCGAACGCGTCAGCGAGGCGTTGACGGTGCAGCCGTTCTTCGCTCCCGGTGGCAACCTGGAGTTCTTCGCGGACGGCACCTCGCCGGTTTCGATCGAACTCCTCTCCAAGGGCAGCATCGTCAGCTCTTCCCCGCCATTTGGCCCGACGGTCACAGCCGTAGTGCCGCTGGTCGAAACGGTGCCCGGGGCGCTTGACGGGTCGGCCAAAGAAATCAGCGTAGTGGTCGGCGCGGCATACAAGAAGGGCGGGAAGACGCACTACTACCTCACGGTGCCGAAGAAGTGCCCGAAGGGTGGGTTCCCGTTGAAGACCATCATGGAATTCGGAAACGTCAGCAATCCCAAGGAACCGGGCGAAAAGGCGGAAGCCACCTACAAGACGCCGTGTCCTAAGAAGTAAACGCCAATTGACAATGGCGGGCTTGACCCGCCGGAGGGACAGATGGATGGGCGGCTCCGTCGAACGGGCGGGGCCGCCCTTGATCGCTGCTGAAGGCAAGGATGGATGGGTTGAAACAGACCAATGGGTGGAGGAGGGGGACGGTCACTGTTGTGGGCGCCCTCAGTGTGGCCGCGCTGGTCGCGGTCGTGCTGCTGGCCACCTCCGCTGGGGGCTCGAACGGGAGCTACACCGTGCGCGCGATCTTCGACGACGCCGCGAACATCATCCCCGGCGAGAACGTGAAGATCGACGGCGTGAAGATCGGGGTCGTGGGACCGGTCACGGCCACGCCGCAGCAGAAGGCCGCGGTCGTGTTGAAGATCGAAAACGCCGGCTTCCAGGACTTCCGCTCCGACGCGAGCTGCACGATCGAACCGGAGGCGCTGATCGGCGAGAAGTTCGTCAACTGCCTGCCGACCCAGCCGCGCCCCGAAGGCACGCCGCTGCCACCCCCGCTGCACAAGATTCCCAGCGGCCATGAAGGCGAAGGGCAGTACCTGCTGCCGGTGCAGAACACCTCGAGCCCAGTCGACATCGATCTGCTCGGCGACATCAACCGGCTGCCCGTGCGCCAGCGGTTCACGATCATCCTCAACGAACTCGGCGCCGGCCTGGCTGGCCGCGGGAGCGACCTGAACGCGATCATCCGCCGCGCCGACCCGGCGCTGCGCGAACTCGACAAGGTCGTGGGCATACTCGCCAGTCAGAACAAGCTGCTCGCGAAACTGGCCGTGGACGGCAACCGCGCGCTGGCGCCGATCCCGGGGGTCAAAGAACAGATCTCGGGCTTCATCGCCGGACAGGACACGGTCGCGCGCGCGACGGCCAACCAGCGAACCGCGCTCAAGCAGAACCTCGCGGACTTCCCGGCGTTCCTGCAGCAGCTGGGTCCGGCGGTGGAACGCTACGGGCGCCTGGCCGAACAGACTACGCCGGCGTTCACCGACCTGAAAGCAGCCGCGCCGGGGATCAACCAGGCGTTCACGCAGCTCCCGGCGTTCCAGCGTAGCTCGACCGCTTTCTTTACCAGCCTCGGCAAAACCGCAAAGCTCTCGGGGCCGGCGCTCGCGGCGCTGCAGCCTTTCCTGGCCCGCGTGAAAACCTTGGGGAATGTGGCAAAGCCGTTCAGCGTGAGTCTCGCGGAACTGTTCACGAGCCTGCGCGACACCGGCGGACTCGAGCGCCTGATGGACTTCATCTTCCTCGGCGCCGGCTCGACAAACGGCTACGACGCGCTCGGGCATTTCCTGCGCGCCGAACTGGTCGCCAACGTCTGCCTCACCTACGCGCTCGCTCCGGTATCTGGGTGCAGCGCCAAACTGTTCAGCACGACGGGCTCCACCTCGACTGAAAACAGCGCCGGCGCGAGCAAGGCCAGCGCAACCACGGGGCTGGTGATGCAACGTACACTGGCGGTGCTCAAAGGCGCGACGCCGGCGCAGGCGATCGCGAAATATCCGGGCTCGGTCTCGACCAGCGAAGCGCTTCCAGGCATGAGCGCCACGGGCGAAGGCGCCAAAAGCGCCCAGCCCGTCGGGGGCTCGAGCTCCGGCACGACGTACTACACGCCCTCCTCCGAAAGCTCCGAAGCGAGCGGGATGCTGCTCAACTACCTGCTCGGTAACTGACTGACTGACATGACCCCCCGATGAACCCCGATGACTCGATGACCGCGACACCACCATCAATCCGATCGCCACGACGGGCCAAGCGGGCCGCCTCGTGTACTACGCTCACGTCGCCGTCGCGGCTGGCGGCCGTGCTCGTGCCCGCGCCCGCGCTGCTCGTGCTGGTGGCGGCACTGGCGTTGACGCTGACGCCGCCGGCCCAGGCGAGCGCCGACGAAGCCGGTGCGACGACCCCCACGACCTCCACGACACAACCGGCGCCGAGCGAAACCAGCGCACCGGGCGCTGTGACCACGACTCCCGCGCCTGCGCCGACGCTGACTCCCGCGCCGGCGACGACTCCCGCGCCCGCGACACCGGGACCGTCCGAAGCGGGCACCACAACGGCGCCCGAAGCGGGTTCTGAAGCAAGCGCAGGTGGGCCGCCTGTGGAAGCCCAGCATGTGCAGCATGTGACCCCCGGTCGTTCGAGCGCCCCCAGCAAGGGCGCTGCTCACGCCAAGACGCATGGCAAGGGGACGGCAGAAGGGGAAGGCGAACAATCTCCGGCGGGAGGAGGCACAGCGGAAGCGGGCGTGCACGGGAATCGTCGCGCGCCCTCGCCATCCTCGCTCACCCCGTCGCTGCCGCTCGCGCTGAGGGGCTCGATCGCGGGCGTGTCCGGCTTCTTCGTCGAAAGCTTCCAGATCCCGCCGTTTTTGCTGCCGATCTACCAGGCGGCGGGCACGGCGTACGGGATTCCCTGGCAGGTGCTCGCGGCGATCAATGAGATCGAGACCGACTACGGGCGGGACCTGAGCGTCTCCAGCGCCGGCGCGGAGGGTTGGATGCAGTTCCTGCCCTCGACATGGGCCCAGTACGGCGTCGACGCCAACGGCGACGGCTTCAAGGACCCGTACAACCCCGCCGACGCGATCTTCGCCGCCGCCCGCTACCTGCGCGCGGCCGGAGGCGACACGAACGTCAGGGCGGCGGTGTACTCCTACAACCACTCACAGTCTTACGTGGACTCGGTGATGCTGCGCGCGCAGCTGCTCGGGGGCACGCCGCCGGAACTGCTGGGGGCGGTCACCGGCCTGACCGAGGCGCGCTTCCCCGTGCACGCGCCCTCGCACTACAGCGATGGCTTTCAGACGATCCCCGCGCGTGGATCGAGCCCGACGCGAGCGCTCGCCGGCACGACGATCTACTCCCAGGTGGGCGCGCCCGTGATCGCCGCGCAGGACGGCGAAATCGTGCAGATCGGCGATTCGCCCTCGCTCGGACGGTTCGTGTCGTTGCGCGACGCCTACGGCAACACCTACGTGTACGCGCAGCTGGGCAGCGTCGCCGCGCTGTATCCGGTGCTCGAGCCCCACGACCATACCGCCGTGAGCCCGCGCATCGTCCAGCCCGCCGGCGAACCGGCGCCCAGCGGCCCCGCGACGGCCGGCGCGCAGCCGCGCTCGCCCCTGTCCGAAGGGGCCGCCGTATCGGGCCTCGCGCTGGGGGCGACGGCGGGCCTGGAACCGGCACCGAGCACCCCGGCGCCCGCGCCGGCCCCGGTCCCCACCCAGCCGGTTGTGCCGCCGCCGACCGCGCCCGCGACGGTACGGGTTTTCAGATCAGGCCCGGACGACGTCTACCTGCATTCGCTGCGCCCGGGCGTGCAGGTGATCGCCGGAACCGTGCTGGGCCACGTCGGCACGGAAGCGAGTGAAGCGAGCGACACCCCGCCAGGCGCGGAGGGCGCGAGGCCGGCGACAGGCGCTCAGACTGGCGGGCCGCACATCTTCTTCCAGATCAAACCGGCCGGGGCGCAGGCGCCGCTGATCGATCCCAAGCCGATCCTGGACGGCTGGGTGGCGCTGGAGAACACCTCGATATTCCGGGCCAAGGGCGAGAACCCGTTCCTGGCGACCTCGCCGACGGTCGGGCAGGTGCTGCTGGAGTCCAAGAGCCAGCTCGAGCAGCAGGTGGTGAGCGACTCGAGCATCCACATGCGCGCCTGCGAGCGTCAGGACGTCCAGACGGGGCGGGTCGACAAGCGCGTGCTGGCGGCGCTCGAGTTCCTGTCGGTGTCGGGTCTGAAGCCGACCGTGACGGGCCTGCGCTGCGCCGGCGCCGCTCCCGCTCGCGAAGGCAACGCCTCCGCGAGCTCTGACGACGCGGTGAAGATCACAGCCGTCAACGGCATCCCGATCGCCGGCCACCAGGGACAGGGCTCGGTCGCGGACACTACGATTCGCAAGCTGTTGACGCTGGAGGGCCTGAACCGGCCGCGGCGAATCGTCAGCCTGACGAGCATCCCCGGCACGACGAACACGCTCGCCAAGCCGAGCGCGCGGGACTGGATCTACATCACCTACGGTCCGCTCAGCGGCAGTGGCGCGCACGCGGCGAGCGTGTTCTCCTCGGCGCTGACGCCGAACGAGTGGATCAAGCTGATCGCGCGGCTGGGCGAGATCCCCGATCCGACGGTCTCGAGCGGACCCTCGGCGGCGGCGATCCCCGATAAGCCGGGAACGCCGGCGCCCACGGGCGGACCGACCGGGAGCGGTGGACCCGCGACGCCGGCGCCGGGAACGGGAACGAGCGAAAGGGAAATCGGTGGCCACGGTTAGTCCCCCCAGCCCGGCTGCCTCGCCTCCGCCTCCGCGCGAGAATGCGCCCCGCCCAGCCCGCGGTCCAAGCGTCGTGCCGCCCGGGGTCGGACGCCCGCTCGCCGTCGGCGCGCTCGGGATCGTGGTGCTGATCGTCGCCTATCTCGTGTTCTCGAGCGGGGGGGGCGTCAACTACTACCTGGAAATGAACGAAGCGGGGCAGCTGGTCAGGGGCGACCAGGTGCAGGTCGGCGGCGTGCCGGTGGGCAGCGTCACCGACATCGCGCTCACGTCCCACTTCAAAGCCCGCATCACGCTTCACGTCGACTCCTCACTGACGCCGCTGCACGCGGGCACGATCGCCGAAATCAGGGTGCCCTCGCTGACGGGTGTGGCCAACCGCTACGTGGCGCTGACGCCGGGTCCGAACAACCGGCCGGCGCTGGCCGCGGGAGCGACGCTGCCCGCCAGCGCCACGCGCGAAGTCGTCGACCTCGACCAGCTGTTCAACACGCTGAACCCGCCGACGCGCAAGGGACTGCAGCAGTTCATCCAGGGCTCTGCCGAACAGTACGCCGGGGCGGGTAAGGCGCTGGGCAAGGCGACCGAATTCTTCGCCCCGTCGTTCGCCGCGACCGATCACTTCCTCTCCGAGCTCGTGCGCGACCAGTCGACGTTCACGAGCTTTCTCGTCGAATCGGCGAAGGCGCTGACGACGATCGCGGCACGCAAGGAATCGCTGACTGACCTGGTCGAACACGCCGATCAGACCTTCCAGGCGGTCGGCTCGCAGCAGTCAAACCTCGCGCGCGGGCTGCGAGCACTGCCGGGGGCTCTGAACCAGGGCAACAAGGCGTTCACCGAAGTCCCGCCGACGCTGACGGCGCTCACCCGGCTGTTCAATGCCCAGCGCCCGAACACGAAGGCGCTGACGACCCTGTTCGAACGGTTGCAACCGCTCGTGACCACAGCCACGCCGGTCGTGACCAACTTCAGCCAGGCGATCTCGCGACCCGGCGCGAACAACGACCTGACCGAAGCGTTCGCGGCGCTGCCGGCGCTTGCGCAGGAGCTGACGAGCGCCTCGCCCGCGAATGTGCAGGCGCTGCAGGAATCGGTGCCGATCACCGCTTTCTTCGGTCCCTACTCACCCGAGCTGATCGGTACATTCCGCACTTTCGGCCAGGCGAGCGCCTACTACGACGCCAACGGACACTACGCCCGGGTCAGCCCGGTTGCGCCCTCGTTCAAGCTGGGTTCAGGCGAAAACCTCACGCCGGCGAGCGCCCAGGCGGCCCTGGAAGGACTGCAGACCGGCCAGCTGCGCCGCTGTCCGGGCGGGGCAACCCAGCCCTCGGCTGACGGCTCGGCGCCGTTTACCGACAACGGCCAGCTCAGCTGTGATCCCACGGAGACACCAAAGTGAACCTGAGCCCGCATAGCGGCGCTGGATCGGCGTCCTCGATCGCGCGTGTACCGAAGCCGGGAGACACTCGCTTCGCTCGCATCCCCGTTTCGGCCAGCACACCACGCTCACTGCGTCCTTGCCCAGCTTGCCCTGCGAACTCAGGTAGGCGTGCGCAAGGTTCCAGGGGGTCGAAGTGAACCGGCGTCGCGGATCTCTGGCCGGCAACCCGCTGCTGATCGGGGCGCTCACGACGCTGATCGTCGTCGTGGCTGTGTTCCTGTCCTACAACGCCAACAACGGGCTGCCGTTCGTGCCGACGTACAACATCAAGGTGGCGCTGCCCGAAACCTCGGGACTGCAGAAGGCCAACCAGGTGCGGATCGCGGGAACGCGCGTGGGCATCGTCAGCTCGCTGATGCCGTATCAAAGTCCCGCCACTGGACGCATCACCGCGATCGCCGAACTGCATCTGGAAAAGAAAGTGCAACCGCTGCCGGCCGACACGAAGGCGATCGTGCAGTCGGTGTCGGCGATCGGGCTGAAGTACCTGGAACTGGAAAAGGGCACATCGCGGCAGACGCTCAAGCCGGGTCAGACGATCCCGGTCGCGCAGGTGCGCGAACCGGTGGACATCGTCTCGCTGTTCAACATGTTCGACCAGAAGACGCGGACCGCGATCCAGAACAACTCGATCAATTTCGGCGACGGTCTCGCGGCCCGGGGGATCGGGCTGAACGAAACGATCGCGACGCTGCGACCGCTGGTGACCAACGCGATCCCGGTGCTGGCAAACCTCGTCTCACCGCAGACGAACTTCCGCAACCTGTTCCCGGCGCTCGACCGGGTCGCTGAACAGACCGCGCCGGTGGCCGACACAAACGCTGCGCTGCTCAGCGAGCTCGACACGTTCTTCTCGGCCTGGGCGGGCGTCGCGCCGTCGCTGGAACAGACGATCGCGGGCGGCCCGGCGGCGCTGCGCCAGGCGACGTACTCGCTCGCCCACCAGGCTCCGCTCATCGAAAAGACCACTGAGTTCATGCGCCTGCTGCGCCCCAGCGCGAGCGCGCTGCGCACCGTTGCCCCGCAGCTCGGCCACGCCTTCGCCGTGGGCGCCGTCAACCTGCGCGCGGCGACGGCGCTGAACCAGGACGTGGCTGAATCGACGCAGGCGTTCGCGGCGTTCGCGCAGAACCCGGTCGTGACGCTGGGTCTCGAAGACCTCACGCAGACAGCCGAAATCGGCACCCCGCTGCTCGCCGGGATCGCGCCCGCGCAGGCGTACTGCAACTACGTGACGCTGGCGTTCCGCAACGTCGCAAACCTGCAGTCGGAGAACATCGGCATTGGCACGCTGGCGCGCGCGGGGGTGGTGCTGTCCCCGCTCGGGCCCAATGCCGAGGGCTTCCCCTCGACTGCGCCGGCGAACGGGCCGTCAGTCGAACACGGCGCCGGCAGCTCGGCGATCATCAACAACAACTTCGTGCACGTCAATCCCTATCCGAACGTCGCCGGCCCCGGCCAGCCGCGAGTGTGCGAAGCCGGCAACGAGACCTTCACGCCGGGCAAGACCGTGATCGGCAACCTGCCGGCGAGCAGCGTGACGAACAACCGCGAAATCACCTCGCGCGAACAGAACCTGTTCGGCGAAAAGTATCCGAGCTCGACGCTCAGAGCTCTCGGCCTGGCCAAGACTGCTCCGAAAGCTCCCGTCAGGAAGAAGAGCAAAGCTCCAAAGAGGAAGACATCATGAGCCGCCTGCGCTTCTGGCGCCGCCACGATGAGATCCCGGTGGTGGAGCTGCGACGCTCGAACCCGGTGCGCGTCGGCGTCATCTTCCTCGTGCTCCTGGCGATCGGAGTGTACTTCGGCTTCACCAAGCGCATCCCGTTCAAACATGGCTTCCGTCTGAAGGCGGAGTTCGCCACAGCCGTCAACGTCCACCCGAAGACGCCCGTACGCATCGCCGGCGTCAACGTGGGCACGGTCAGCTCGATCCAGCGCGAGGGCAGCGCGGGCCTCGTGAACATGGAAATCGAACCGAAAGGCCTGCCGCTCCACAACGACGCGACGCTGAAGATCCGCCCGCGACTGTTTCTGGAAGGCAACTGGTTCATCGAACTGCAGCCGGGCACGCCCACTGCGCCGACGATCTCCTCGGGCTACACGATCCCGATCACGCAGACCTCAGATCCGGTCCAGCTCGATCAGGTGCTCGACGCGCTGAACACCGATACGCGCGCCAACCTGCAGAACTTCCTGCAGGGCTACGGCGACGGGCTGACGCGCAAGCCAACCGCCGCCGAAAACGCCGAACAGAGCCCGGAAGTGGCTGGGCTGAACGCGGCGCAGGCGCTGAACCAGACCTACCATCGCGCACCCTCGGCGCTGCGCGGCGCGGGGATCGTCCAGCAGGCGGTGACCGGCACCGAACCGCACGACATCTCCGAGCTGATCACGGCGATCGCCAAAGTGACGGCGGCGCTGAACGTGCATGAGCAGGCGCTGAGCGAATGGGTCCCCAACTTCAACGCGTTCTTCGCCTCGTTCGCCGCTCAGGCCCCGAGCCTCAGCGCAACGGTCGCGCACCTGCCGGGGGCGCTGCACAACGCCGAGCGGGCGTTCACCGCGCTCGATGCCGCGTTCCCCTCGGTCCGCTCCTTCTCCACGGCGCTCCTCCCTGGCGTCAAGCAGCAGGGACCGACGATCGCTGCCGCGCTGCCGTGGATCGAACAGGTGCAGGCCTCGCTTGCGCCCAGCGAGCTCGGCGGGGTCGCCCGGGGTCTGAACGAAGCGGCTCCGACGCTCGCCAAGTTCATCGACGAACAGGCGCCGTTCTACAAGCAGACCGGCGAATTCAGCAAGTGCCTGACCAAAGTGTTCTACCCGGCCGGCAACACCAAGCTGCAGGATGGGTCGAGCACCTCGGGCGTGGAAGCGTATAAGGAGTTCTGGTACGCGTTCACGGGCTTGGCTGGGATCAGCCAGAACTTCTCCGGCAACGGCGTGATGGATCAGTTCCTGGTCGGCAACAGCGGGCAGACGCTCAAGTCGGGACCGACGTCGATCCTCGGCACCACGCTGAAAGGTGTGCCGCTGCTCGCCCATGCACCGTTGCAGCCACTGGGCACGCGCCCCGCCTATCCGGCGCAAGAGCCTCCGTACGAGCCGCTCGTGCCGTGCGATACGCAGGCGCTCCCCGAATTCAACGGCCCGCTGTCGCAGGGCCCGGCCGACGGGAGCGGCGGATGAGCATGCCGATGAGCTTCGCTGGCCGAATCGGGGATGTGAGCGGAGCGAACGTCTCCCTATTCGGTCTGCGTCCTCAGTCGCTCGCGTGCTGGCCGATCGGCGATCCCGTCGATCGACGATCGGTACGCCACGCTCCCTGCGTCCTTGCCTCGCTCGCCCCTCGGCCTGCTCATAGGCGTAGTACCTGTCATGAAGGTGAACGATGACCCCCGGTGAGAACGGCCACCAGCACAGCCACGAAGGCGGGCTGAGCGTCCGCGAACAGATCGAGCGCTACCGCACGGCGTTCATCTCGGTGGTTACGATGATCGTGATCGCCGCGCTGGTCGGCGGATATATCCTCGCGCATGAGAACCTCAAGCTGCCGAGCTGGGTGCCGGTCCTGGGTCACAGCTACTACACGTTGAAGGCCGAATTCCAGACCGCGCAGGCGGTCACCCCGGGACAGGGCCAGGCGGTCACGATCGCCGGCGCGAAGATCGGCGAAGTCGCGAGCGTGAACCTGCACAACGGGGTCGCGATCGTGACGATGAAAGTGGTCCCGAAATACGCGCTGATCTATCGCGACGCGACGCTGCTGCTGCGCCCCAAGACGCAGCTGCAGGACATCACGATCGAGGTCAGTCCCGGCTCGCCCTCGAGCGGACGGTTGCCCAGCGGCTCGACGCTCCCGCTGGCGCAGACCGCTCC
Source organism: uncultured Solirubrobacterales bacterium (assembly GCA_963749285.1). Classification (GTDB taxonomy): domain Bacteria; phylum Actinomycetota; class Thermoleophilia; order Solirubrobacterales; family Solirubrobacteraceae; genus Palsa-744. Next base: position 1,747,025 of record CAVVMD010000003.1, read on the forward strand.
CGATATCGATTTCGACGAATTCCTCGCGGGCTTCGATACCGAAACGCGCGCCTACCTGCAACTGCTGCTGGCGGGCGCGGGCGAAGGCTTCAAGGACAACGGCAAGGCGTTCTCGGCGACGCTCAAGCGCTTTGATCCGCTCGCGCGCGACGCCCAGCTGATCGCTCAACAGCTCGAAGTGCGCCATGCCGACATCGCGCGCGGGATCCACAACTTCAAGGTGCTGATGGAAGCGTTCGGCAACAAGGACACGCAGTTGGCCGACCTGATCCAGTCCTCCAATACGGTGTTCAAAGTGTTCGGCGAAGAGGATCAGAGCGTGCAGAGCACGCTGCGACTGCTGCCGGGCGCGCTGAGCAAGACCGAACAGGGTCTCGGCAAGCTCGCCACAGCGTTCAACGTGGTCGGGCCGACGCTCTCCGAGCTGCACCCGTTCGCCGCTGCGGTCGCCCCCGCCGAGGAAGCCTCGCGCGTATCGTTCAAGGTGACAACGCCGATCTTCAAGAACGACATCCGGCCGTTCGCGCGCGAAATCCTGCCCACGGTCAACGCGCTGCAGCCAAGCCTCGAGGGTGTGACGGACGCGTTCCCCAAGCTCGCGAGCAGCTTCTCGGTGCTCAACGAACTGTTCAACGAGATCGCCTACAACCCCGGCAAGAACGTCGGCGGGTTCCTGTTCTTCCTGGACTGGGACTCGCACAACCTCAACAGCGTCGTCAGCTCGGCCGACGCCAACGGGGTGCTCGGACGCACGCTGGTGTACTTCAACTGCAAAGTCCTGCCGTTCCTGAGCGGCGTCGCGACGATCAACCCGACGGTCAACATCCTCGTTGGTCTGACCAATCCGCCGTCGAAGGCGGCGTGCGCGAACGCGGGCATCCTCGAAGGCACGACGGCGTCGGCCGCGCGCGGCTCCTCCAAGGCGCCGACCGGCGGCGGCGTGTTCTCCGGACTGAACGCGCCCGTGTTCGGAGCGAAAGGCTGAGCCGATGCAGAAGCGCGCACCCACGCTCGGGAACATCCTCGTAATCGTCCTGTTCGCGCTCAGCTGCTTCGGGCTGCTGCTGTTCCTGTGGGAGTCCTTCGGCGGGCCCGTGCCGCTGAAACCGAGGGAGTACCAGCTCACGATCGCGTTCCCGCGCTCGCTGGCGCTGGCCGAACAGTCGGACGTGCGCATCAGCGGCGTCGACGTCGGGCACGTGGTCGCGCTGAGACTGGGCAAGGAAGGCCGCACGATCGCGACGCTTCAACTCTCCAGCCAGTACGCGCCGATTCGCGCCGACATGCACGCGATCCTGCGTCAGAAGACGCTGCTGGGCGAGACCTACGTGCAGCTGATTCCCCAGCGCGTCGATGGCTCGTACAACGCTGGCCCCTACCTTCCCGACGGCGGCCGCCTGGCGGAGAGCCAGGTCGAACCGTCGGTGACGCTCGACGACATCCTGTCGCTGTTCGACGCAAAGACGCGCAAGGACTTCGGCGTGTGGATGCAGTCGGTCGCCGAAGGGATCACGGGCCGCGGCGAACAGATCAACGCCGACTTCGCCGAGCTGCAGCCGTTCTCAGAACACGCCAACCAGTTGGTGGGCATCCTCGCCTCCCAGGAAGGCGCCGTCACGGCGCTGATCAAGAACACGGGCGAAGTGTTCGACGCGCTCGCCGGGCGCGACCGGCAGTTCGAAGGGCTGATCGTCAACGGGCAGCGGACGTTCCACGCGGCGGCTGAAGAGAGTCAGGCGTTCGCCGACGCGTTCAAGGTGCTGCCGGAGTTCGAGCGCAAGGGGACCGTGGCGCTGCAGGAATTCGACAAGTTCTCCAAGGTCGCCAACCCGTTCCTGGACGAATTCCGCCCGACTCAGCGTGCGCTCTCCTCGCTGCTGCACGCGGCGAAACCGTTCGCGCCTGCGTTCAACGGCTTCCTGACCTCGCTCGGACCGCTGACGAAAGCCGCGAAGAAGGGCCTGCCGGAGGTCAAGCCGGTGACCGATCTGACCGTGCCGCTGCTGGAAAACATCCGTCCGGTGTTGCACAACTTCGATCCGTTTTTGCAGTTCCTCGGCGAGTACATACCCGAGGTGCAGGCGTTCTTCGCCAACTTCACCGCCTCCACGCAGGCGCATCTCGGCAACAGCAACACCGCCGGCCAGGGTCCGCCGCTGCACTACCTGCGCTCGATGCAGATCCTGGGTCCGGAAAGCCTTGCGATCTACACGCACCGGATCGGCACCAATCGCGCCAACCCCTACTTCCAGCCCGGCGCGTTCCGCGCGCTGGGCAACGGCGGGCTGCAGGTGTTCGAAGGAGGCTCGTGCGCGCCCTCGGCGCCCTCGGTGAGCGGACCCGCGAACGAAACGATCTCCCAGACCCTGATCGAACAGCTGATCCAGTTCCATATCGCCAATGCGCCGGCAACCCCCAACGCCGTTCCCGCGCCGGCCTGCAACAAGCAGGCGCCGTTCACGTTCAACGGTCAGACAAGCCAGTATCCGCACGTGACCTACGGCGGGAAATAGGCCCGACGAACTGGTGCGGCCCGGCGGGCGGGCTAGCAGGCCGCCGGCCGTTTGAGGGTGACCATAGAGCCGGCGCGGGGAGCCTGGAGCAGAGGTTCGCGGGCCGCATCGGCGATGGAGATCGCCCCGGTGTTCGGCGCGGACGCGGACGCCGAGACGGCGTTGAGGACGGTCAGGCTTCGTACCCAGCCGCCGCGAGCGCGTGGTCATGGCCGAGGTAGGGCATGAGCGCGAAGTAGAGCAGGTCTCCCAGCAGCGCCGGCAGTTCCGCGGTACGACCTTCGAGCACGCGGCGATGCAGGATCGCGGCGATCCCGCCGGCAACGGCTTCGGAGGCCTGCGGAGGCAGATGGTCGGTACTGAGGGCGGCGCTGAGGGCGGCGCTGCGACCTTCCTCGAGCATGGGAACGAAGCTCGCCACGGCGGAGCTCAGGCGCGCGATCGCCGGCTCGCCCGCGCTGAGGCACTCCACGAGCACGACGCGCGTGTCGTCGGGGTGCTCTGCAAGCGCCGCCAGCAGCGCCTGCAGGCCCAGGCGCACACGCTCAGACCAGTCCGTCGATCCGTCGATCCGCGCCAATATCGTGCACTCGATCCGGGCGATCAGCTCGTCGAGCGCCGCCAGCAGGCAGTCCTGCTTGTCCTCGAAGTGCTCGGCAAAGACCGGCTCTGGAACTTTGGCTAGGTGCAGCACGTGCTCGATCGTGGTGCGGTCGTAGCCCTGGAGCGCGACCGTCCGTACGAGCGCGTTCAGGATGCGCCTGCGCGGGTCTGCCGAGCCGGTGGGGGCGGATGGCTCCAGTGCGGCAGCGAAATGCCTGCGGTCCAACATCCCTGACTCCCTCCCTCTGTGCCCCTCCGGCTATAAACCAATTCTGACGCCATATCGTAGACCGCTGGATAGTGGATTGTCAAGCTGAAGTAAAGACCGGGTGAAAACCGGCTGTGGGACACGTCCCGACCTCGTCGAGCACGGGCCGGCGGCGCGGGCGGTTGCCGACCGGGGGACCGCCGACTATGATCTCCAAGGTGGAGACGGCCGACGGCATGCCGCAGGGCTCTGAGGAGGACTCGGGTTCCGATATCGAGTCTGAGCGCGCGATCGCGGGCGCAGGCGCGATGAGCGGCCTAGCAGGGAGCGGAGGTCTGCTCGCGCACGGGCGAGATGGCGGCGATGGCGGCGGCGAGTTCGAGTATCACTCCAGTGAAATAGACCTGCTCGGCGACCCCGCCGACGAGCGCTGGTCGATCCGTTGCCTGGACGTGCACAAGCGGCTGGGCGGAGCGCCGGTTCTGAACGGCCTGAACGTCGCGATCCCGGACGAGACGATCACCGTGGTGCTGGGGCCGTCGGGCACCGGCAAGAGCGTGTTGATCAAGCACATCATCGGCCTGATGTTCCCGGACTCGGGGGACATCGTCGTCAAAGGGGAATCGGTCCCGACCCTGACGCTGCCCAAGCTGCTGGCCCTGCGGCGCAAGATCGGCGTGCTGTTCCAGGATGGCGCCCTGTTCGGGTCGATGTCGGTATACAGCAACGTCGCGTTTCCGCTGCGCCAGCACACGGACATGGCTGAGGCGCAGATCGCCGAGATCGTCAAGAAGCGCCTGTCCGATGTTGGGCTGATGGAGGCGATCGATTACATGCCCTCGCAGCTGTCGGGAGGCATGCGCAAGCGCGCCGGATTCGCCCGCGCGCTGGTGATGGAGCCGGACATCGTGATCTTCGACGAGCCCGACTCGGGCCTTGACCCGGTGCGCACGGCGCTGCTGTGTGACCTGATCCAGGAGATGCACAAGCTCTACGGGGGCACGTACATCGTGGTGACCCACAACATCGCCTCGGCGCGGCAGATCGGCGAGTACATCGCGCTGCTGTGGCGCGGGCGGATCGTGGAGGCGGGCGACGCGGAGCGGATGTTCTCCTCGGAGAATCCGTTCGTGCGCCAGTTCCTCAGCGGGTCGGCCGAGGGGCCGCTGACGATGGATTGAGGCTCAGGCCTCGGACAGGCGGACGGGACTTCTGCGGGCTGGCGGGAGTTGCAGCGCTGCCCATGCTATGGGCCGGCCGGCGTTGATCGACATGCTGGATGGCAGGTGGATGCGATCAGGATGAACATCATTTTTTGGACCGCGTATAGCAATTGTTAAACGCACCTCAATTTTTATAACAACATCCACTCTCTTTATCTTCTAAGCTCCGGCCCATGAAATTTCGCAAGCTCGGCTCCAGCGACATCGAGGTCTCGGAGATCAGCCTCGGCTCGTGGCTCACCTACTCCGGGGGCGTCGCGCGCGAGCAGGCCCGGGCGTGCGTCGATGCCGCGTTCGACGCCGGAATCAACTTCATCGACACCGCCAACGTCTACGGCCGGGGCGCGTCCGAGACGCTGCTCGGCGAAGCCCTGTCCGGACGCTCGCAACGCTCCTCCTACGTGCTCGCGACGAAGGTGTACTTCGAAATGTCGCCCACCGACAGGGGTCTGTCGGCGACGCAGATCCACAAGCAGATCGATGCCTCGCTCGCACGGTTGCAGACCGACTATGTCGACCTCTACCAGTGCCACCGCTACGACGAGCAGACGCCGCTGGAAGAGACGATGGCCGCGCTCACCGAGGTCGTACAGGCCGGCAAGGCGCGCCACATCGGCTTCAGCGAGTGGCCGGTGCAGCGGATCGACGAGTCGCTCGCGCTGCCCGGCGTCGCGCGCTGGGTCTCGAGCCAGCCGCAGTACTCGATGCTGTGGCGCGCACCAGAGACCGAGGTGATCCCGCTGTGCGCGCAGGAGCGGATCTCCCAGATCGTGTGGTCTCCGCTCGGACAGGGCGTTCTCACCGGCAAGTACCTCCCCGGCGAGCCTCCGCCGTCCGACTCCCGCGCCGCGAGCGAGGAGATGAGCACGTTCATCGACCGGCTCGTCGAGCCGCGCGTGCTCGAGGCGGTTCAGCGCCTGCGCCCGGTGGCCGACGCCGCCGGCCTGACGATGGCCCAGCTCGCACTCGCCTGGGTCTTGCGCGAGCCGAATGTGGCCTCGGCGATCGTCGGCGCCAGTCGCCCCGAGCAGGTGCACGCCAACGCCTCCGCTTCGGGCATCGTGCTCAGTGGTGACACGCTCGTCGCGATCGACGAGGCGCTTGGCGACGTCGTCGTGCGCTGAAGCGATTCTGCATCTCGTATAGCGATGGCATTACGCGGTGAGGGATGAGTGTGCAAAGATAGAGCTGGGTATAACCATAGTCATACCCACTTTAAAAACACTACACTCGCCCCACCCGCTTTACATAAACAGACATAAAGGAGACTCAAGGCTGACTCGCTCACATATGCCGTTTCACGTCCGTCGGCTCGGTTCGGCCTGGCCTGGCCCGCAACGCAGCCCGAAGGAACGCGACGCGACGGACTCAGCCCGCCCTGACCGCGGAGATGTCGACGAGGATCTTGACCCGATCGCTGACCACGACATTGCCCGAGCCTAGCGCCGCGTTGAAGCGCATCTCGTAGTCCGAGCGGTTGATCTGCGCGCTCGCGGACAGGCCCACGCGGTCGTTGCCCTGCAGGTCGGTCTCGGTGCCCTCGATCTCGGCGGCCAGCGTGATGGGTCGCGTGACGCCATGGATCGTCAGCTCGCCGTCGATCTCCAGCTCGCCCTCGCCGGTCGGCCTGATCGCAGTCGAGCGAAACGCGATCTCCGGGTAGGTGTCGACCTCGAAGAAGTCGGCCGAACGCAGGTGCTCGTCGCGCTTGGGCTCACGCGTGTCGACGCTCGCGGTCCTGACCGTTCCATATGCTCGGGCGCCCTCGGGTCCGACCTCGACCGTGCCCTCGAACTCTTTGAAATGACCTTTCACAGTGGCGATGCCCAGGTGTTTGACCTGGAACTCGACGCTCGAATGGACCGGATCGACGTGCCACGTACCCGTCGGCAGGCCTGTCTCGGTGGGGGTTGCTACAGCGGACTCAGCAGACATTTCGGCTCCTTTCGCGGCCGGACTCGGGGTCCGGCGGCAAGATAGTTGTCTGCGCAATGTTATAGCAAGTTGCGCGCACAACTACCGGCTGGCGTGAGACGGTGCAAGGACTAGCGCGGTTGCACGACCAGCGTCTGAAACGCCCGTCCCACCGGGCCGCGCTCGTCGTGCAGCACCGATTCCGCCGTGCCCACGCCGCCGTCCATCAGGACGGTCTTCGCATCCAACCCGATCCATTCGCCTCGCGGCCGGCGCCACAGGTGGATCGCCAGATCGGCGTTGATGAACAGGTACTCGTGAAACGGCAGCTCCGCGCTGATGCCGTTGCCGAAGTCGGCGGTCGCCACCAGCCGTACCAGCGAGGAGGCCTCCTCGCCCGGCACGATCGGCTGCCGCAGCCGCATCCACACCTGACCCGGACCCAGAGACCGCGGATCGGTGAGCCAGCTCATCTCCATGCCGGTCGTCGCCAGGCTGCTCGCCTCCGTGTCGTTCAGCGCGAACTTCACCACGTTGCCCTGCCCAGGGCCCGGCATTGCCCGCACCGGCTCAGGGCCGGGCTGCTCGCGGCGCCCGTCGGGGTCGGGCAGCTCCTCCGGCACCGCCTGGATTCGCAGTGCGCCCGCTCGCCCGATCAGCTCGTCGCCGGCTCTCAGCTCGCCCGCCAGCTCCTGCACGCGCCTGCCGGGACGCACGATCTCGGTGGTTACGGTCAGCTCGGCGAACGGGATCGGGCGCAAAAACTCGAACCCCAGTCGCGCGATCGCCATCTCGGCGCCGGGCTGCACCTGTTCGAACGCCCTGGCGATCAGCGCCGCCGGAGCGCCGCCGTGCAGCGCCCGCGGGTCCCACGGGCCGCGCGCGTGCTCGGTCGGCATAACGTGTCCGTCCACGGACGGGGTGAACAGGCTGTCGCTCATCGCGGTGGGGCACTCAGGCCGGAAGTCCTGCTACAAAACGCGCCAGCTTGTCCGGATCGCGCAGCGGCGCGCCGTGACCGAAGCATGCCAGCGCCGGTCGCAACTCGGCCAGCCTTCTGGCCGACTCATGATTGCGGGCGGGATCCGGGGTGAACATATCTGGGGGTGTGTTCAGGCCGGGAATGCCGGTGATGAAGTTCATGTTGCCGAGCACGTCGCCGACGATCAGCACGCGATCGGACTCGCGCCAGAACGAGACGTGCCCGGGCGCATGGCCGGGCGTCTCCAGCACCGTGAACCCCGCCACCTCGTCGCCCTCGCTCAGTGCCCGCGCGACCGGGTGCGGCGGTCCCGTCCAGAAGCGCTCCTGCAGCGCGTTCAGCCACCCGGGCGCCTGGCTGTTTTTGATGGCGCCCGGTGTCTCCATCGCGGGCACGTCGCCCTGCCCGCACCACAGCGGGATCCCCAGTCGTTCGCACACCGCGTGGCTCGAGCCTTGATGGTCGGGGTGCGCGTGGGTCAGCGCGTGCGCGGCGATCGTGCGGCCGGCGATCTGGCGCATGATTCGCTTCTCGCCCTGTCGCGTCGCCGCGTCGATCAGCACGTCCCCGATCACGTACACGTTGATCGCGTTCGGCGGCCATCCCTTCAGCATGTGCACGTCCTCGGCCAGCTGCTTCATGTGAGTTCTCTCCTGGTTCGGGGGAGTGGGCTTGACGGCGGGGGGTGAGAGTTGTGGGTGGTGGCCCGGGGGCGGGTTCGCCGCGGCACAGCCTACCCGCGACGCTGCACCCACGAGAACCCCTTGATCGCGAGCCACAATCCGCCGGCTCCCCACAGCCCGATCACGGCCAGCGCGTCGAGGTTGCTCTGAAGGCCGGTCCCCGTCACCATCGCCCCGTACAGCCCGTCGATCAGCGGCTTCAGCGGCAGTGCGTCGGCGACGTTGCGCACAAATTCCGGTGCGCTGGCGCTGTCGAACGCGTAGAACGACACGAACACGACCGGCAGGAACACGGCGTTGACGTACGCGGCGGTGGACTCGAAGTTGGGGATGACATGGGCGAACGCCACGCCGAGCGCGGCCAGGCACACGACCCCCGCCACGACGAACACGATCAGCTCCGCCCAGTCCTTGGGCCAGCCGATGCCGAAGAAGACCCTGCCGGCGATCACGACGATCGCGATCTGCAGCGCCGTGTTCGTGACCGCGTTCGCGGCCACGCCGCCGGCATAGGACCCCGCCGGGAGCGGCGTCCCGCGGATGCGCTTCAACACGCCGCGCTCGCGCAGGAACACGATGTTGTAGGCGAGCGCGGTGAACGTGGTCGACATCACGCTCATCCCCGCGATCGCCGGCACCAGCTTGTTCAGCTGATGCTGGTTGCCGTGCAGGATCGCCCCACCGCCGATCAGGAACAGCAGCGGGAGCAGGAAGTTGAAAAACGCAGCGCTTGGATTACGCCAGAACATCTTCCGCTCGAGCCGGTACTGCCTCCAAGTGAGCGTCATCGCGTCAGGCATCGGCCGTCAGCTCCAGGTACACGTCCTCCAGCGTTGGTCTGCCCACGCTCAGCTCCCGCACCTGCTCGCCCTTCGCCAGCGCCTCGCCCGTCAGCTCGTTCAGCAGCGTGGTCGGATCGTCCGTCTGCCGTTCGACGATCTCGCCGCCGCCGTTCCGCCACGCGACCCGGTACCGCGCCGCGCCGACTCCCAGCTCGCGCGGTGCCCCGATCGCCAGCACCCGCCCGTCCTTGACGATCGCCACCCTGTCCGCCAGCGCCTGCGCCTCGTCCAGGTAGTGCGTCGTCAGCAGCACCGTCTTGCCCAGCTCTCTCAGTCTGCGCACGGTGTCCCACGCGCCGCGCCTGGCCTCCGGGTCAAACCCGGTGGTCGGCTCGTCCAGGAACATCAGCTCCGGATCGCCCACCAGCGCGAGCGCCAGATCCAGCCTCCGCAACTGCCCGCCCGACAGCTTGCGGCTGCGCACGTCCGCCTGCTCTTCCAACCCGGACAGCCGCAGTACCTCATCGACATCTCTAGGTCTCGGATAGAAGCTCGCCCAGTGCCTCAGCGCCTCGCGTGGGGTCACGTGGCTGTAGATCCCGCCCGATTGCAGCACAATCCCGATGCGTCGTCGCAGCTCGATCTGCCTGCGCGCCGGGTCAAACCCGAGCACCGACACCTCGCCGCTCGTGCGACTGCGATAGCCCTCGAGGATCTCGACCGTCGTCGTCTTGCCCGCGCCGTTGGGCCCCAGCAGGCCGAACACCTCTCCGCGCCGCACGTCAATGTCGATCCCGCGCACCGCCTCGTACTCGCCGTAGCGCTTGTGCAGGCCGCGTACCTCGATCGCGGGGGTGGCGTCGGCTACCAGTGCACGCCTCGCGTCAGCGTCGCCATCGCGATCTGCTCGAACGAGGCTTTCTCCTCGACATCCCGCTGGCCCTTCGACGCCGCCGAATCCGGGAACACGCGGTACGCGAGGTGCAGCAGCCGGTCCACCGCTTTCGGCGACAGCGCGTAGGCGACCTCGCCAAACGTCCCCAGGCGCGTGCCCATGTGCTTCGGCCGTGAGCGCAGCGCCTCGCAGATCATGTCCGCCGCCTCGTCCGGGGTGATCGCGGGGAACGCGTCATACATTTTCGTCGGGGCGATCATCGGCGTGCGCACGAGTGGCATGTGAATTGTCGTGAACGTCACCCCGTCGCCGATCACCTCACTGGAGACCACGCGCGTGAACGCGTCCAGCGCCGCCTTCGACGCCACGTAAGCGGAGAATCGTGGCGGGTTCGCCTGCACTCCGATCGAGGAGATGTTCACGATATGCCCCGAGCCCCGCTCGCGCATGTGCCCCAGCAGCCCGATGATCAGCTTGACCGCGCCGAAGTAGTTCAGCTGCATCGTCCGTTCGAAGTCGTGGAACCGGTCGTAGCTGAGCGCGATCGAGCGCCTGATCGAGCGCCCCGCGTTGTTCACGAGCATGTCCACGTTGCGGTGGTCGGCCAGCACCCGCTCCACGAGCCGGTCGACCGACTCCATGTCCGACAGGTCCGCCGCGTACACGTACGCCGTCCCGCCCGCCGCGACGATCTCCGCGCGCGTCTCCTCGAGCTTCTCGACGTTGCGCGCCACCAGCAGCGGCACCCCGCCCGCAGCGGCCACCTTCAATGCGCTCGCGCGTCCGATTCCCGAGGATGCGCCCGTGATCATCACGTGCTTGGTCTCCAACGCCTCCTTCAGCGTACGCCCCCGCGCCGTGCCCTCATCCATCTCGCGCTCCCAGTAGTCCCATAGGCGCGAGGCATAGTCGTGCAGCGGCGGTGGGGCCTCCAAGGGTGAGCCCGCCAGCGCTCGTCCCGCCTCGCGCGTGTCGAAACGGGGCACGAGCTCCATGTGCCCCAACACCTCCTCGGGAATGCCCAGCTCGCGCAACGCGAGGTTCTTCGCCTGCCGCCACGGCGGCAGCGCCAGCGCGAGCTGTAGCGGCCATCGCGGCAGCGGATCGGTCAGCCGTTTGTCGATGCTCACCGCCACCCTCGGTGCATGCGCCGCCCGCGCGAGCTCGTTGATCAGCTCGTCCACGCGCTGGCGGCGCGGGTCGGTCAAATGAAACGCCTTGCCGTCGAGGTCCGGCTCGTGCGCGATGTGCTCGAGCGCGCTCGCCACCCAGTCGACCGGCACGACGTTCGTGTTGCCGAGATCCACGCCCACGAGCGGCGTCCACTCCGGCAGCAGCTGGCGCATCCGCTGGATCGCCTTGAAGAAGTAGTACGGTCCGTCGACCTTGTCCATCTCGCCGGTTTTCGAGTCGCCCACGACGATTCCCGGCCGGTACACCCGCCACGGCACGTAGGGCTGCTCGCGCACGATCCGCTCAGACTCGAACTTCGTGCGGTGATAGGCCGAGGGCAGTCGTTGGCCCTCGTCGAACATGCTCTCATCGAACGTGCCCTTGTAGGCGCCGGCGACCGCGATCGAGGAGACATGGTGCAGCCTGCCCGCGTCCAGAGCGCGCGCCAGTTCGACCGCGTGTGTCGTGCCGCCGACGTTGACCGCCGTGTTCTGCTCCGCCGGCGCGGTCATGTCGTAGATCGCGGCCAGATGGAAGAAGTGGTCGATCTTTCCGCGCAGCTCCTCCACGTGCTCAGGCTCCACGCCGAGCAGCGGTTTGCGCAGATCGCCGATCAGCGGCACCACGCGCTTGGCGGCACTCACCCCGGCGACCGCCTTCCAGCGCTCGATCAGGTCAGCGAGCCTGTCTGCGGAGCTCTCGCGCACCAGCACATACACCTTGCCCTGACGGTTGGCGAGCAGCTGTTCCATCAGCCTGCGCCCGATGAACCCGGTCGCGCCTGTTACGAGATACGCCATCGCCCTGCGAGCATATCCCTAAGCGCCGGCCCCGGCACCTCCGCGCCCCTCGCCCGCGGCGAACCGCGCGGCGCCGCGGGCGCCGTCTTCGAACACCTCCGGTCCGGCCTGCGCCTCCAGCGCGAGCCCGTCCGCGAGTGGCATCCCCAGGCCCTCGATCGCTGCGCGCCGGTCGGCGAGCATCGTCCGCTGGGGGAAGCGCGCCAGTCCCTGCGCGAGCGCGAGCGCGCGCTCCAGGTGGGCGCCCGCCGGCACGACCTCTGTGAGCAAACCCATGGCCAGCGCCTCGCGCGCGTCGATCATGCGCCCCGTCAGGATCAGGTCCAGCGCTCGCCCCAGCCCGACGATGCGCGGCAGTCGCTGGGTCCCGCCGTCGATCAGCGGCACGCCCCAGCGACGCTCCGGATAGCCGAGCGTCGAGCCATCGGTCGCGATTCGCAGATCGCACCACAACGCCAGCTCCAGTCCGCCCGCCAGGCAGAACCCCGAGATCGCCGCGATCGTCGGCTTGGAGGGCGTCAGCCTGGTGAACCCCATCGGCCCCTCCGCCGACATCAGCCTGCCCGCCATCGTCTCCGTCGCCTTCAGGTCCGCCCCCGCGCAGAACGAGACGCCACCCGCGCCCGTCAACACGAGCACGCGCGCCTCATCTTCGCTCTCGAACCGCAGATACGCCTCGTGCAGTCGCGCGGCCGTCTCCCCATCGACGGCATTGCGCCGGTGCTGGCGGTCGATCGTGATCACCGCCGCTGCGCCCTCGCGCTCGTAGCGGACGGCGTCGGGTTCGTTCATCTCTGCCTCGCGGCGTCTGTCTTCCGGCGCTTAGGGCCGGCGGAGACGGACTCGTGCATCGGGGCCTGGAACGCCTACCAGCCGCCGTGCCACTCAGCGGCCCCGCCGAGCTGCTTCTTCGCTATGGCCTTGCTCGCTTCCTTGCGCTTCTCCAGCCGACGCTGGATCATGCTCATCACGAACACGAACGTCGGAAAAAACACGATCAGGATGAACCCGGCGTCGGTCACGACTTTGTCGTTCGTCGCGCCGTAGAACCCGCGCCCGTCGTTTTCGGCCAGCGCCGCCGGCGCGAGCACGAGCAGGGCCAAGACGAGCGTAGTCAGGGACGCGATCAACGAGGTCGTCAGGCGGCGCATTGCGTGGCGGATGCTAGCGCAGCACGCGACCGCCGCGTTGACCCGATGGGGGCGACGAGGTGTCCCCGCCCGTTCGCCGGGCGCTATCCCGAGCCGGTCTGAGTCGAGACCAATGACCCTGCGCCTACCATCAGCAGCCGATGGCTCTACTGATCGCATCCGACCTGCACATCGACATGGGCGGGCAGCCGCTTCTGCGCGGCGTCTCGTTCAAGCTCGAGCACCGCGAACGCATGACGATCGCCGGCCGCAACGGCGCCGGCAAGACCACGCTGCTGCGAGTGCTCGCGGGGGAGATAACCTCGATCGACCGCGGCGAGCTGAGCGTCACCAAGGGCACGCGCATCGCCCTGCACGACCAGCGTCCCCCACGCGAGCGCGGCCTGCCGCTGCGCGAGTACATCCTCTCGGGCTGCACCGAGGAGCTGCAGATCGAGGCCGAGCTCGCCGAGCTGGAGAGCCGCATGGCCGCGGGGGGAACGGCAGACGAGCCAACCCTCGGCCGTTACGCACGCGCGCAGGCGCGCCTGGAGACACGCGGCGGCTACCTGTGGCGCGACCGGGCGACCGCGATGGCGCACGGGCTGGGGTTCGTCGATGCCGACCTCGATCGCGCGCTGGACACGTTCTCCGGAGGTCAGCTCACGCGCGCGTCACTCGCTCGTGCACTCGCCACCAGCGCGGACGTGCTGCTGCTGGACGAGCCCACGAACCATCTCGACATCGAGTCGCTGGAGTGGCTCGAGCAGACCCTCGTCTCACTCGACGCGGCCATCGTCCTGGTCGCGCACGACCGCTGGTTCCTGGAGGCCGTCGGCACGTCCGTCCTCGAGCTGGAGGCCGGACGCTCGAGGTTCTTCGCCGGCACCTGGCACGCCTGGCGGCGCGAGCAGGCCGCGCGCGAGCTGGCGCTCGGCAAGGCAATCGACAAGCAGCAGGCGGAGATCGCGCGCATGGAGCGGTTCATCGAGCGGTTTCGCTACAAGGCGACCAAGGCCCGCCAGGCGCAGTCGCGGGTGAAGAAACTCGCGAAGATCGAGCGTATCGAGCGCGATCCGCGCGACGGACAATCGCTCGAGTTCGAGTTCGCCGCCCCCGCCCGCTCCGGGCGTGTCGTGTTCGAGCTGACCGACGCGCGTGTCGAGGTCGGCGGAGATGAGGCGAGCAGGAACGCAGGAGACACGAACAGGACTGGAGGGGATAGAAACAAGGCGAGCGACCGTCGTCGCGGTGCCGCCGCCGGCGTCGGGGCAGGCGTGGGGGAGAGGCCAGGCGCGCCGATCACCCTGCTCGACCATGCCGAGCTGTGGCTCGAACGCGGCGAGCACGTCTCGCTCGTCGGTCCCAACGGGTCCGGCAAGACGACTCTGATCGAAATCCTCGCCGGGCGCCGTCCGCTCGCGTCCGGCCGACTCAGCACCGGGCACAACGTCACGGTCGGCTACCTGTCCCAGCACGCGGACGAGCTCGGCGCCGGTGGCGGGTTGGATGGGAATCCCGATCCAAACGTGCTCGAAGCCGCCCAGCGCGCCACCGGTCTGACGCCGAACAAGGCGCGCGCGCTGCTGGGGCGGTTTCTGTTCTCCGGCGAGGAGGCGGAAAAGCCGCTTGACGGGCTCTCCGGCGGGGAGCGCCGGCGACTGTCGCTGGCCGTCCTGGTCCACTCCGGCGCGAACGTCCTGATCCTCGACGAGCCCACCAATCACCTCGATATCGAGTCTCGCGAGGCGCTGGAGGACGCCCTGAGCTCGTTCACCGGCGCGATCCTGCTCGTCTCCCACGACCGCGCGCTGCTCGACGCGGTCGGGACACGCACCGTCGCCGTCGAGGAGCGCTCCCTGCACAGCTACGTCGGCGGCTGGCCCGAGTATGTGCGCGTGCGTGATGCACGGCGCGCCGGCGAGTTGCCCGCGGGCGCCGGCCCAGACGCGAGACGGCCCCAGCCAAAGCCCCCGCCGACTGGAGCTGAGCCCATATCGCAGAATGCGAGGGCCAAGCCCAAGCCCAAGGCCAAGCCCAAGCCGGCCGGACCCTCGAAGAACCGTCTCAGCGCGCAGGCCGCCGCCGAGCTCGCCATCGAACAGGCCGAGGCGGCGATGCGCGAGCTGGAGGACCAGCTCGCCGACCCGGCCGCCTGGGCCACGCAGTACGAGTCGGCCAAGTCCGAGGCCCGCCACACCGCCGCGCGCCGGGCCGTCGAGGAGGCTTATGCTCGGTTGGAGGCGCTGGTCGAGTGAGGCCGGGACTGGGCTCGGGCCGAGAGGTTTAGGGCCTATCCCGCAAGGCCCGCACGTCTGGATGCGCCCGATGGCCTTCGCGGAGCTTTGTCCTCGGGCTCGACATGACACCACCATGCCTTCGCCCTTGCGTCCGCGCTCCACTCGACCCTAGAACGCCCCAGCCGCACATCCCTTTTGGGATAGGCCCTTACTCGCCGGCCAGCTCTGCGAGCAGCGCCTGCGGTGCAACGATACGCACGCCGCGATGCTCACCGACGGGAAGCAGGTGTCGCCGATCGCCCGATATGAGGACGTGAACACCTGCTGCTACTGCGCATGCCAGGACCACATCGTCATCGCGATCGCCTGTAATCGCCTCGGACGACTGTGCAGGCGCCTCTATGCGCTCGTCCGCCAGGTCAATCAGCAACGAGACGATCTCACGTACGCGCTCCGGCTCGAACCCAAGCTTCACGGTCAGCACACGCTCCAGCTCACCGAGGACGGGATCGGCGAGTACCAGCTCTATACGCCCGTCGATTGCCGCCTCGATCACTCGACTCGGGGGTCCGCCGGCGATAAACGCCGATACCAGAACGTTTGTGTCGCAGAGGGCGCGCGTGGTCACGTACGCGTCACGCGCAGCTCGTCAATCAGCTGCTCGACATCCTCGGGCCCGACTCCCAGGGCCTCTGCCCGGTCCCGGCCGTAGCGCCGCAGCCCGGCGAAATGTCCGTGCTGCAGATGGCGCCGCAACGCATCGCGCACCACCTCGCTCTTGGTCTTGCCGGTCGCCTGGGCAAGCGCTTCGACCTCTGCGGCGAGCTCGTCAGGGACCGAGACTGAGAGTAGACGAGACATATGAAATCATCATATCAATCGGCTCCGCACGTCATCGACCAGAGCTAATCTTCTCCATTGTGACCGACCGCCTCAAGACAACCCGCAACGTCGCGATCGTGCTGCTGATCGCCGCGGCGGTCTACCTGCTGCCCTCGGGCGGGCAGGTGGCGCACACGTTCGAAGCGCTGCTCTACGTCGGGTTCGGCGTCGCGATCGGTTATCTCGGGCTGCGGTTCTACCGCGAATATCGCGTTGCTCTGCACGGCCTCGGAGACCGTTACCGGGGGCTGCTCTACGGGGCGATCGCAGCCGGCCTGCTGGTGTACATGTCACGCGTGCGCATGTGGCAGACGGGCATCGGCGAGCTGCTGTGGTTCGTGCTGGTCGGCGGGATCGTCTACGCGCTGGTCGTCGTCGTTCGGCGTTGGCGCGCGTACTGATTGGGCGCGTACTGATTGGGTGGGCGGCATCGCATGCGATGCCGCCGGCAGGGCCGCATGCGGCCCTGCCTCCGGAGCCGCACATGTGCGGCTCCGCCGAGGGGTGCATGCACCCCTCGGAATGAGATGTCGCATGCGACATCTCGCGGGGGCGCGCATGCGTGCCCCCGCCGGTAGGCGCATGCGCCTACCGGAACAGCATCACGCAAATGGTCCCGCCCCTATCCTCGAATGTGATGGCCACCGAGGCGCTGACAGACCCGAATCGCACTCTCGTCGCGCAACGACGCGCGCTGCCCGACCAGCCGGGCGTGTACCTGTTCCGCGACGACCGTCATCGGGTCATCTACGTCGGCAAGGCCGTGTCGATACGTAAGCGCGTCGCCTCGCACTTCTCCCGAGCGCAGGTGGGGGGGCGGGGAACGAATTCTCCCGGGCACGCCGAGATGGTCGCGTCCGTCGCCCATGTCGAGTGCGTCGTCGTCGCCAGCGAGTCCGAGGCGCTGCTGAGTGAGCAGGGGTTCATCAAGCAGTACCGGCCGCGGTTCAACATCCGGTTGCGCGACGACAAGTCCTATCCGTTCATCGCGATCTCACTCGACGAGGACTATCCGCGCGTGTACTTCACCCGCGAGCGCCACCGCCCCGGGCGGGCCTACTTCGGCCCGTACTCGAACGCCAAGCGCGTGCGCGCGACGCTGGAGGTGCTGGCGAAGGTGTTCATGTTCCGCTCCTGCACCGGCCCCGAGCCCGGCCGGCGCAGCGGCAGCCCGTGCCTGGACTACTACATCAAGCGCTGCACCGCGCCCTGTGTGGACTACATCTCCAAGCTCGACTACCGCGCGAGCATCGAGCAGGTGATGGACTTTCTCTCGGGCAGGTTCGTCGCGATCGAGCGCGACCTGGAGGCCCGCATGCGCGCGGCCGCTGCGGCCGAAGAGTTCGAGCAGGCCACGCTCGAGCGCAACCGCCTGCGCGCCGTCCACTCGCTGCTGGAGCGCCGCCGCGTCACGGGCACCTCGACCGGCACGTTCGACGCGGTCGCCGTCGCGATCGACGGGCGCGACGCCAACGCGCAGGTGTTCCAGATCCGCGACGGCGTCCTCACCGACCGCCAGTCGTTCTACCTGTCCAACGAGACCGAGCGCGGCATCGCCGATGTGGCCGAGGAGTTCATGTTGCAGTACTACGCCGGGCACCTGTCGATCCCGGCGCTGATCGTCGTCCAGCGCGAGCTATCATCCGGGGCGGAGGTCGAGCCGCTGGCCGATGCGCTTGCCAGTCGCCGTGATGGTCCCGTCGAGATCCGTCCCGCCGAGCGGGGGGAGAAGCGCCGGATGCTGGAGCTGGCCGAGCGCAATGCACTGCTCGCGCTGGACCAGGAGCGCCTGCGCGCCGAGCGCCGCCGCCAGAGCCGCGTCGATGCGCTCGAGGGTCTGCAGCAAGCGCTCGGACTGGACGCTCCGCCGATCCGGATCGAGTGCTACGACATCTCCCATCTCGGCGGCGATCACACGGTCGCCTCGATGGTCGTGTTCGAGGGCGGCGCGCCGAAGAAGTCCGACTACCGCCGCTTTCGCATCCGCTCGCTGTCAGCAGGTGAATCCGACGACTACGCCGCGATGGCCGAGGTCCTGGGGCGCCGGTACGCCCAGTGGGAAACCCAGGTGGATATCTCCCCGCACGACTCCGCGTATGACGCGAGCTTCGCCTCGCTGCCCAGTCTCGTCGTGATCGACGGCGGCGCCGGCCAGCTCGCGGCCGGTCTGCGGCCGCTGCGCGGTTGGCGTGAGCGCGGGGTCGCGGTCGTCTCGCTGGCCAAGCGCATCGAGGAGGTGTTCCAGCCGGGGCGCCGCGCGCCGCTGGTGCTCGACCACTCCACCCCGGAGCTGCAGCTGCTCCAGCGCGTTCGCGACGAGGCCCACCGGTTTGCCGTCACCCATCACCGCATCCGCCGCGACCGTGCGATGACTGGTTCGCTGCTGGACGATTTGCCCGGGATCGGCCCCGCGCGCAAGCGCGCGCTGCTCGCGCACTTCGGCTCGCCCGAGGCCGTCGCTGCTGCCACGCGCGAGGAGTTGCAGACCGTTCCCGGCCTGCCCGCGAAGGTGGCACGGGAGTTGCATGCCAGTCTGCACCGCGCGGGCTGAGCCGTCCGATGACCGAAGCCGGGGGACACGCGCCTTCGGCGCGAATCCCCGTTTCGGCCAGCGCTATCCGGCGTCCTCGGTCGCTCGCGTACCGAAGCCGGGAGACACTCGCCTTCGGCTCGCATCCCCGTTTCGGCCAGCACGCCACGCTCCCTGCGTCCTGGCCTAGCTTGCTCCTCGGACGGCTCAGGGGCGTAGTTCCACATTCGTGACAGGCGTGCTGACAGAGACATGTGTCCAAGAGGTGACACGAATGTCCGCTGCGCACGGCACAATCAGGGTGATGGCCGTGATCAGGCCCCTCCGTCCTCTGCGCGCGGCGAAGCCGGTCGTGGAGTCGCGCCTACAGGATCTCGTCGTGATCACGGGGTTCTCCGGCGCGGGCAAGTCCACGGCGATGAACGTGTTCGAGGACGCCGGCTACTTCTGCGTCGACAACCTCCCGCCGGAGATGATCCGCTCACTGGTCGAGCTGTTCGTGCACGGGGGCTCCAAGGTCGAGCGCGCGGCCGTCGTGTCCGACGTCCGTGGCGGGGTCTACTTCGAGGCGCTGCGCGCGGTCGTGGACGATCTCGACGCGCTCGGTCTGAGCCACCACGTGCTGTTTCTCGAGGCCGCCGAGCAGACGCTCGTCACCCGCTACAAGGAGACCCGCCGCCGGCATCCACTGGCTCCGGAGGGCAGTGTCGCCGCAGGCGTCGCGTCCGAGCGCGCCCTGCTCGAGCCGCTGCGCAGCCGTGCGGACCTCGTGATCGACACGACCGGCATGTCCACCGCGATGCTGCGCGGGCGCATCGCCGACGGGCTCCTACCCCACCAGACCGCCGGCCGGCTGGCGGTCACGTTCATGAGCTTCGGCTTCAAGCATGGCCCCCCGCGCGATGAGGACCTCGCGTTTGACGTGCGCTTCCTGCCCAACCCCCACTACGAGCCGGAGCTGCGCGAGCTCACCGGGCACGACGAGCGCGTCGTCGAGTACGTCGCGCGGGACGGGCGCCTGGACGAGCTGTACGTGCGCCTGCACGCGCTGCTCGACTTCCTCCTGCCCGAGTACGTCGCCGAGGGCAAGTCCCATCTCGTGATCGGGATCGGCTGTACCGGCGGGCGCCATCGCTCGGTCGCGATCGCCGAGCATCTCGGCGCGCGCTACGCGGACAACGATGACCTCGACGTGGCGGTCGCCCACCGCGACATCGACACTGCCTCGCGACGTTCCTGATCGCGCTTGGACGTTCTGACAGGGGCCGTATCGCGCTCGGGGCCCGGGGTCGTTCCGCGGCCCTCCCAGACGGGCGGCGAACCCCTCGCTGATAGCCTTCGCCGGGTACGCCGGGCGACGGAGCAGTGCTTCCGAGGCCCGGCATCGTTCATTTTCGCGCGACTAGGAGGCCGTGCAACATGCCGGTACGGGTGGGAATCAACGGGTTCGGCCGGATCGGCCGGAACGTGTTTCGCGCTGCTCAGGTGAGGGACGACGCGGGCGAGATCGAGTGGGTCGCGGTCAACGACCTGACCGACTCCGCCACGCTGGCGCACCTGTTGCACTACGACTCGATCCTCGGTCCCTATCCCGGCGAGGTCCACGCGCGCGGTGAGGGCGCGATCGAAGTGGATGGCCACGAGCTGCGAGTCCTCGCCGAGCGCGACCCCGCCGCGTTGCCCTGGGGCGAGCTCGGCGTCGATGTCGTGATCGAGTCGACCGGCCTGTTCACCGACCGCGCGCGCGCCGCCGCGCACCTGGCGCAGGGCGCCAGGAAGGTGATCATCTCCGCGCCGGCCACCGACCCCGACGCGACGGTCGTGCTCGGCGTCAACTTCGACGAGGTCTATGACCGCTCTCGTCATGACGTCATCTCCAACGCGTCCTGCACGACCAATTGCCTGGCGCCGGTCGCGAAGGTGATCAACGACACGGTCGGGATCGCGCACGGGCTGATGACGACGATCCACGCCTACACCGCCGACCAGCGCCTGCAGGATCTGCCGCACAAGGATCTGCGCCGCGCTCGCGCCGCCGCGATCAACCTGATCCCTGCCTCCAC
Organism: uncultured Solirubrobacterales bacterium; assembly: GCA_963749285.1. Classification (GTDB taxonomy): domain Bacteria; phylum Actinomycetota; class Thermoleophilia; order Solirubrobacterales; family Solirubrobacteraceae; genus Palsa-744. Next base: position 1,767,646 of record CAVVMD010000003.1, read on the forward strand.
CGGCGCGGCCAAGGCGATCGGCCTGGTCATCCCCGAGCTGCAGGGCCGTATGCACGGGTTCGCCATCCGCGCGCCTGTGCCGACCGGCTCGGTTGTGGACCTGACCGTCGAGTGCGCGCGCCCCACAAGCGTCGAGGAGGTCAACGGCGCGCTGCTGGCCGCGTCTGAGTCGGGGCCGCTGGTGGGATTGATGGCCTACACCACCGATCCGATCGTCTCCAGCGACATCGTGGGCTCGCCGTTCTCCTCGATCGTCGACTCCTCGCTCACGGCCGTGATCGACGGCACGATGCTGAAGGTCGTCGCCTGGTATGACAACGAGTGGGGTTACTCCAACCGCCTGGTGGATCTGGTGCAGAGGGTCCTGTGAGGTTCAGGCCGGCTGGGCCGCGGACGAAGGGCCTTGGAGAGATATCGTGACGGAGCGCGAGCAGATCGGAGTTGAGTCGTGCGGATGAGAAGCCTGGAGCACCTGGACGTCCAGGGCAAGCGGGTGCTGGTGCGGGTGGACTTCAACGTGCCCATGGGCACGGACGCCGATGGTCATCCGCTCGTCGCGGACGACACGCGGATCGTCGCGGCGCTGGGGACGATCGAGGAGCTGCGCCGGCGTGGCGCCGCGCTCGTGCTGGTCTCGCATCTCGGCCGGCCGGAGGGCCGGCGCGAGGAGGACCTGTCGCTCGCGCCGGTGGTGGCGCGGCTGCGGGAGCTGACGGACGCCAAGGTCTCGCTCGCGCCCGCGGTGGTGGGCCCGGAGGTGAGGGAGCTCGCCGAGCAGCTGGACGAGGGGGAGGTGCTGGTGCTCGAGAACGTGCGCTTCGAGGCAGGCGAGACGACCAACGATCTCGAGCTCGCGCGTGCTCTGGCGGGGCTCGCGGACGCCTACGTGAACGACGCGTTCGGGGTGGCGCATCGCGCTCATGCGAGCACCGAGGGCGTGGCTCACCTGCTGCCCAGCGCGGCCGGGCGGCTGCTGGAACGCGAGGTGGCGACGCTGGGGGAGATCCTCGAGCACCCGGCGCGCCCGCTGGTGGCGGTCGTCGGGGGAGCGAAGGTGGAGGACAAGATCGCCGTGATCGATCGGTTTCTGGACGTCGCCGACGTGCTGATCATCGGAGGAGCGATGTGTTTTCCGTTTCTCTGCGCGCAGGGTCATGCGGTGGGCGATTCGTTGTGCTGCGAGCAGGACACCGAGCACGCGCGTCGTGCGCTCGCGAAGGCGGAGCATTCCGGCCAGGCGCGCCTGGAGCTGCCCAGCGACCTGGTGATCGGCGATCGTCTCGCCGCCGACGCGCGGCATCGCGTCTTGGATGGTGTGGAGGTGCCGCCGGGGTGGATGGGCCTGGACATCGGCCCGGCGAGCGCCGAGCGTTACGCCCACGAGATCGCGCTGGCGGGCTCGGTGTTCTGGAACGGCCCGATGGGCGCGTTCGAGTTGGAGTCGTTCGCGGCGGGTACGCGCAGGGTGGCCGAGGCGGTCGCGCAGGCAGAGGGGGTGACGGTCGTCGGTGGCGGCGACTCGGCCGCGGCGCTCGCGCGGTTCGGGCTCGAGGACACAGTCGACCATCTCTCCACCGGCGGTGGCGCGACGCTCGAGCTGGTCGAGGGCCGCGCGCTGCCGGGCATCGAGGCGCTCAACGGTGTGAGGGTGGCGTCATAGTGGCCACGCCTGAGTCCGCACCCGCGCGCACCCCGCTGATCGCGGGCAACTGGAAGATGTACAAGACCGAGGCGCAGGCCGAGGAGTACATCCAGGCGCTGCTCCCGCGCATGTCCGCGGTGGACGGTGTCGACGTGGCGATCTGCGTGCCGTTCACCGACCTGCGCGCGATGGTCGACTCCGCGCGCGGCTCGCGCGTGCAGGTGTATGCGCAGAACATGCACTCCGAGCCCGAGGGCGCCTACACCGGGGAGATCTCCGCGCCGATGCTCTCAGAGCTGGATGTTCATGGCGTCGTGCTCGGCCACTCCGAGCGCCGTGAGCTGTTCGGCGAGACCGATCGGGCGTTGGCCGGCAAGGTCCCCATGGCGCTCGCCGCCGGCTTCGCGCCGATCTTGTGCGTGGGCGAGACCGAGTCAGAGCGCGACGCCGGCGACACCGAGCGCAAGCTGCGCCAGCAGGTCCGCGACGATCTCGCCTCCGTGCCCGACGAGCGGCTTGGCGATGTCGTCATCGCCTACGAGCCGATCTGGGCGATCGGCACCGGCCGTGTCGCCACGGCCGAGCAGGCCCAGGAGGCGATCGGTTTTATCCGCGCGCTCGTCGGCGACCGCGACGCGGCGGCCGCCGCGCGTGTGCGGATTCTGTATGGAGGATCGGTCAAGCCGGACAATGCGGCCGAGTTGCTCGCCCTGCCCGATGTCGATGGAGCGCTCGTCGGTGGCGCCTCGCTGGAGGCGGAGTCGTTCGCGGCGATCGTGGACGCCGCCACGGTATGAGCGCCGCTTCGTCCGACGGGGGGCACTCCGGCGCCGGCCCGGGCTCTGGCGCAGCCTCTGGCCCTGCTCCTGCCTCTGTCTCTGCTCCTGGCGCCGGCCCGGCCCCCGGCGGCCCGTCCGCTGCGCGGGTCTGCCTGGTCGTGCTCGACGGCTGGGGTCTGGCCGAGCCCGGTCCCGGCAATGCGGTCGCGCTGGCTCAGACCCCGGTGTTCGACGAGCTGTGGCGCGATTGCCCGCACACGACCCTGCTGGCGTGCGGCCGGGCTGTGGGTCTGCCGGACGGGCAGATGGGCAACAGCGAGGTCGGTCATCTGAACCTCGGCGCTGGCGCGATTGTGCGCCAGGATCTGGTCCGCATCGACGACGCGATCGCCGACGGCTCGTTCGCTGCCAACCCCGTTCTGCTCGCGGCGCTCGCCGACGCCGAGCGGGTGCACCTGCTCGGGCTCGTGTCCAACGGCGGGGTGCATTCCTCGCTGGAGCATCTGTTTGCTTTGATCGCTTTAACGCGCGTGCATGCCACGCGCGCGCGTGGCATGCACGCCGAGGATGTGATCGTGCACGCGTTCACCGACGGGCGCGACACGTTGCCCCATGCCGGCGCCGGCTTCCTGGCGCAGCTGGACGCGGTCGAGGGCGCCCGCGTCGGCTCGGTCATCGGCCGCTACTGGGCGATGGACCGCGACCGGCGCTGGGAGCGCACCCAGCGCGCATACGACCTGCTCGTCCACGGTCGTGCTCCGCACCGGGCCGGTAGTGGCGAGGAGGCGGTGCGGGCAGCGTATGAGCGGGGGGAGACCGATGAGTTCATCGAGCCCACGCTGGTCGGCGCGGACGCACAGGACACCGCGATCAGGCCGGGCGACAGCGTGATCGCCTTCAACTTCCGCCCCGACCGCATGCGCGAGCTGACCCGAGCTCTCGCCGAGCCGGGGTTTGTGGAGATCGACCGTGATGGGGCCGAGCCCGTGGCGCGCTACACGACCCTGACCGAGTACGAGGAGGGCTGGCCCTACCCGGTGGCGTTCACCCCCGAGCGCCCCGCGACCACGCTCGCCGCGACGATCGCACGCACGGGTGCGCGCCAGCTGCACGTGGCCGAGACCGAGAAGTACGCGCACGTGACCTACTTCTTCAACGGCGGCGCCGAGGCTCTGCAGCCGGGCGAGCGACGCGAGCTGGCACCCTCACCGCGGGACGTGCCCACCTACGACCACGCCCCCGAGATGAGCGCCGTGGCCGCCGCCGATCTGTTCATGCGCGCCTGGCGCGAGGATGCGCCTGGGTTCGGGGTCATCAACTTCGCCAACGCCGATATGGTCGGTCACACCGGCGTGATTCCCGCGGCTGTACACGCCGTGGAGACCGTGGATGAGTGTCTCGGCCGGGTTGTCTGCGCGGTGCGCGAGTCCGGTGGGGTGTGCGTTGTGACCGCCGACCACGGCAACGCCGACCACATGCTCGAGCCCGACGGCAGCCCGAACACGGCGCACTCGCTCAACCCGGTTCCGCTGATCGTGACCGCGCGCGATGCGGGTCTGTCGCTGCGCGCCGACGGCGGCATCCTGGCTGACGTCGCTCCGACGGTGCTCGAGCTGCTCGGCATCGACCAGCCGGCGGCCATGACCGGTCGCTCGCTGATCGAGCGCGGATAGCGAAGCAGCGCGGGCAGCCGGCTCTTCACAAAGCTCCGAGACGCCCACCTGATAGGACGTTCGGTTCCGAAAGCTCTTCCAACCTCTTCACTTGCGCCCCGAGAGCTGATAAACATGCCGGCGATGAATCGCTCACGCACATTGCTCGGCGTGTTTTTCGTCCAGGCCGGGGTCAACCATTTCATCATGCCCCGCGCCTACGAATCGATCGTGCCGCCGAGCGTGCAGGATGACGCGGCACGCCTGGTGAGGATCAGCGGCATCGCCGAGATCGCGGGCGGCGTTGGGGTGCTGCTGCCCCGTACCCGGCGGCTCGCGGGCCTCGGTCTGATTGCCCTGCTCGGCGCCGTGTTTCCAGCCAACCTGCACATGGCTCGCAACCCTGAGCGCTTCCGTCGCATCCCGCGCTGGGCGCTGTATGCGCGGTTGCCACTCCAGCCCCTGATGATGCGTTGGGCCTGGCGCGCTACACGGCAATGAGCCGTTTGCGTCTCAGGGACCCGTCCTCGGGACCCGAGATCGACTCCTGACGCTGCTATGTTCGACTGAGCAGGGTTTTCGTATCAATTGTCATCATGTCGACCGCGACCGCAGTCAAGATCCCACCAGGGGAGCAGGAGTCCCTCAGCGAGGGTGAGCTGCGCGCTTGGCGCGGCCTGTTGCGGGCACACGCGTGCCTGGCCAAGCGCCTCGACGCCGAGCTGGAGCGCGAGCACGGCCTGCCAATGACCTCCTATGAGGTGCTTCATCATCTCGACGACGCCGGTGTGGGGCGGATGCGCATGTGCGACCTCGCCGAGCAGGCACAGCTGTCGCGCAGCGGTCTGACCCGGCTGGTCGATCGCCTGGAGCGCGACGGTCTGCTCGAGCGCTGCTCCTGCGAACACGACGCGCGCGGCTCTTACGCCTGCCTGACGGATCTCGGCCGCGAACGGCTCGCGCAGGCTCGCACCACGCACCTGGCGGTCGTGCGCGAGCACTTCTTCTCACGCTTCTCCGAGCCCGAGCTCGGCGCGCTGGCGGACCTGTGGGATCGCATCGCGCCATGTGGCAACGGCAACGGCCACGCTCACGGCTGCTGAGTGGCGCGCCCCGGTTGAGCCGGGGCGGGACTACTACTGGTGGACCTCAGGGCTTTTGGACTCAGCTCTCGGGCCTGAACTTCGGACTCTCGGCTCTGGGCTCTCGGCCTCTCGGCCTCTCGGCCTCACGGCCTCTCGGCCTCACGGACCCTCGGGGTCGCTCGGGGCGATATCGGCATGTGCTGCCGAGGAGGCTGACGCGACACGACGCTGGTGGCGGCGGTGGGCGATCACGACGCCGCCGATGGCGATCAGCACCGCGACGAGCCCGTAGATGCCGAACGCCTCGATCGCGTTGCCCGCGGCATGGCCGAGGAAATAGGCGAGCAGCCCGATCGCGGTCGCCCAGCAGATCCCTCCGAGCGCGTTCCAGAACACGAACGAGCGCCAGCGCATGTGCGTCGCGCCGGCCAGCCATGAGGCCCACACGCGCAACCCGAGCACGAAGCGCCCGAGGAACACCGCCTTGGGACCGTGACGCTCGAAGAACACCTCTCCGTTTTGCAGCGCCTGCAGGCGCTGGTCATGGAAACGCCCGGGCCGTTCGAGCAGCCAGCGCCCGCCCCTGCGACCGATCAGGTAGCCGATGTTGTCGCCCACGATCGCTCCGGCGGCGGCGATCGCGATGACCAGCTCGATCTGGAGTTTGCCTCCGCTGGCCAGCACCGCGGCGGTGATCAGCGCCGTCTCGCCCGGAATCGGCACGCCGCTGGACTCCGCCATCACCGCCACGAACAGCAGCGGGTAGCCGAACACTTCGACGAGGTGGCTGACGTTGACGATCGCGGCGAGCATGATGTTGGGGGGCCTGAGCGGCGGGACGCGACCGGCTGGGTCTCAGCGGGCTCGCGTACGCGGTCGTCTCATGCTCGTAGGATGGCGCACCAGTGCCGGCTTTCACGATCACCGCCCGCGACGTGGCCTCGCGCGCTCGCGCGGGCGTACTGAGCACGGCGCACGGCGATGTTCGCACACCCGCGTTCACGCCCCTCGCGACGAAGGCCACCGTCAAGGGGCTGCTGCCCGAGGAGGTCGCCGCGCTCGGGTACGACATGGTGCTCGGCAACACGTTTCATCTGCTGCTGCGCCCCGGTCCCGAGCTGATCGAGCGCTTCGGCGGTCTCGGCGCGTTCATGGGCTGGTCCGGGCCGACGATCACCGACTCGGGCGGGTTTCAGGTGTTCTCGATGGGCCACGGCACCGTCGCGGAGGAGATCAAGGCCCGCCCATCCCGGGGGCGTGGTCGTCCCGCCGAGCGCGAGGGGGAGCGGGGTGACGCCGGCGCCACCGGTGGCGGCCGTGGGCGCGGCCGTCCCGGGGAGCGTGAGGGAGCGATTCTCGAGATCGACGAGTCCGGGGTGCGCTTTCGCTCCTATGTCGACGGTCGCACCCGATTTCTCTCCCCGGAGGACTCGATGGCCACCCAGGCCGCCCTGGGCTCGGACATCGCGCTCGTGTTCGACGAGTGCACCCCGTTCCACGTCGACCGCGCCTACACGCAGCACTCGACCGAACGCACCCACCGCTGGCTGCGGCGTTGCCTGGATTGGCACGCCGAGCACGGACCCGGCGAGCAGCTGGTCTACGGGATCGTGCAGGGCGGTGTCTATGAGGACCTGCGCCGCGAGTCGGCTCGCACGGTCGCCGCAAGCGCCTGTGACGGCATCGCAATCGGCGGGTCGCTGGGGGCGGAGAAGGCGCAGATGTATGAGGTCGTCTCGTGGGCCACCGCCGAGCTGGGCGGCGAGCACGAGTCAAGGCCCCGTCACCTGCTCGGCATCGGCGAGGTCGACGACCTGATCGCGGGCGTCGAGCTGGGCATCGACACGTTCGATTGCGCGATGCCCACCCGTCTCGGGCGTCACGGCACCGCGCTCGTGCCCGACCCGGGCGCGCGCTGGCGGTTGGACCTGACCAAGGCCTCGCAGCGCGAGTCCGACGGGGTGCTGCTGGAGGGCTGTCCCTGCCCGGCGTGCTCTGGTGGGTTCTCACGGGCTTATCTCAGCTATCTTGCCCGCGCCGGCGAGCTGACCGGCACGCGGTTGATCACGATGCACAACCTCGCTTTTCTCGCCCGCCTGATGGGAGATTTGCGGCAGGGAATCCTCGATGGGGACTTGGATTCCGTGGCATGTGCATGGCGCGCTGGAGAGTTTCCAATGCAGTGAGCTTCAGCGGGTGCGAGATGCGCACCGGGCCCGGCGTTTTGCCGGCACGGGGCGCGCTCGACATCCCGCGGGGTTCGAATCCGGCCGCCGGAGCCATAGTTGAAGGCGACGGGTATGGCTGCTAGCCTGCTGGGCAATTGACGGTTGTCCAGCCCGAAAGGGCAGTAGCACCCCGAGGGGCCCGCGCAAGCGGGCCTTTCGCCTTTAACGGCGCGGCGGGCATGTGAGGGTCTCGGCCCCGGCCGCTCGTCAGGCCCGGCCGCGGCGAGGGGGGTTGTCCTGCCCGCCGCCTGACCGGCGTTTGCGTTGGCGGGCTTTGCGTGCGATGTCTCCAACTTGTAGACAGCGCTGGCACCCAACCTTACGATCGGGGTGTAGACCTTACTCAAGAACAAAAGGGGATGTTGTAATGGGATCGAGGATCAGACTATTGTCGCTGGCGCTGATCGCCGTATGTGCAGCCTGTGGTGTTGCCGCATCGACGGCGACGGCCGCAAGTGAATACACATGGAGAGTCGAAAAAGCGACCCTGAAAGAAGGACAGTCGCGGAAAATGACCGTAGCAGCGGAAACCTTTGTTTTGGAGACCGAAGTCCTGGGCGCGCCCGTGACGATGGAATGCAAGCTGAACGTTCTCTCGATGGCAATTCAGGGAGGGATACCAGGTAAAGCTACGGCGAAGCTCGAATTCACCAAATGCAAAGTCTTACCAAGCAACTGCGAAGCTTCGATAAGTGTATTGGAAACCGGCGGTGAAATAGTGACGGTCGTCGAACCGGTTGCGATCGTCGGACATAACAGCATTCTGCTGGAAATTAAAAACAAACCTATCATCAAACTCAAAGGATTGGCGTGTAAACTCTCCGGAGAAACCGAACTGATCGGCACGATCGCTCCCCCGGTGATGCCTGATAAAATGGAAGCCGTCAAGCACAAAGTGGAATTCAATGAACCGCCCGTGAGCGAGATCAAGAAATTCGGCGGCGAAAACAGGGAAGTCGGCCTGAAATTAACCAGCGCCAAAGTATCGGTGGAGGTCATCGGGCAGGCCGAAGCGGCGATAGTAGAAGAAAAAGAAAGCTGGGGCACATTCTAAGCTGACCACCATGAGACAGGCGGAGACTCGCGCCGCGCGGATCTCCGCCTGTGTTGGCAGGGCGCGCTGGGCTTTACTTGGTGTTTTCGCCGACCAGCTGTTTCAGCGCCAGCGAAGCCTGTTCGACGTCGGTGTAGACGACGTTGCGCAGCACGACCTTGGTCGGCGCCGGCGCGGTGATAACGACGATCGCCGCGATCACACCGCCAAGCGCGAGCAACCCAAGCAATGCAAGCGCCAACCGCCTGGGACCCCTGTTCTGAGGCTTCGTCGCCGCGGACGCGGCGGCGGACTGCCTCGCGGCGACCCCCGGGCCCCTCGTCGGCCCCGGCCGCGGCTGCCGGGGAGCGACGGCGGCCTTCGTCTGGGGAGCGCTCGATCCCCCCGCGCCGCCACCGCTGCTCAGCACGCTCGTGGCCTGCGTTGCCGGGTGAGCTCCGCCCCGCACCGCGGACCGACCGCCGAGCGGTGACTTCCAGCGGTGAGATCCCGTCCGCGCCGTCGCTGATGCCGCGGCCCATCTCGCGCGCGGTCTGGTAGCGCTCGCGAGTGTCCAGCGCGAGCGCGAGCGCGACCGCCTCGGCCAGCTCGGGACCGACGGCCGCGACGAGCGTGTCCAGCATCGGCGGCTCCTCGCGCTGCTGCTTGAGCGCCAGCTCTGTCAGCGACGTCGCCTCATACGGCAGCCGGCCGGAAATCAGCTGATAGGCGACGACTCCCAGCGCGTACAGGTCGGCGCGCGGGCCCGCCTCCTCGCCCCGCGCCTGCTCGGGCGCAAGGTACGCGGCGGTGCCGAGCACCGAGCCGACTTGCGTGATGCTCGACTGCTCGGTCGCCTTGGCGATGCCGAAGTCCGCCAGCTTGACCCCTCCCTCGCGCGAGCGCAGCAGGTTCCCGGGCTTGACGTCACGGTGCACCACGCCGTGGCGATGGGCGTAGTGCAGGCCCTCGCACGCCTGTTCGATGATTGCGACCGCCTCGTCCACCTGCACCCAGCCGTCGTCGCGCAGGATCTCCGCGCAGGAGGAGCCCTCGATGTACTCCATCACGATGAAATGCCTGCCCGAGTGCTCGTCCAGACCGGAGTCGAAGACTTGCACGATGTTCGGGTGCACCAGCCGCGCGGCGGCCTGCGCCTCGCGCTGGAAGCGCGACACGAACGTCGGATCGTCCGCGAGATGCTCGGCCAGCAGCTTGACCGCGACGCGCCGCTCCAGGCGCATGTCGAACGCGAGGTGCACCGTCGACATCCCGCCGAAGCCGAGCCGGCCTTCCAAGCGGTAGCGCCCGGCGATGATGTCGCCCTCGCTCACTGACCGTTGCCCCTTCCGTTCCCGTCGCCGTTCCCCTTGCTTTCGCTCTCGCCCCTGCCGTTGCCCGTTCCCAGGCCACCGCCCCCGGCGCCGCCCGCTTCTCCTGCTTCCCCGGCACCCGTGCCGCCTCCCTGGCCGACGCCGGGCGGGCTTTCGCTTCCGGGGGCGACCGTACCGCCACCGTTGTTCGGCGTCGTCGTCGGTGTGGTCGGCGTCGTCGGCGTGGTGGGTGTGCTCGTCGTCGTCGATGTGGTGGGCGCAGGCGTCTGGGTCTCGGTTTTCGTGCTCGTCGCCGTGCGCGGCGCGCTCGTGGTCGTCTGCGCGAGCGGTTGCGCGCACAGGGCGAGCGCGCGTTCGCGCAGGTTGGAGATGCCGCTGCTGAGCGTTCGGCGCAGACCCAGGTCGGTCGTCGCGGGCAGCGCGGCGAAGTCCTGCTCGGTCTTGTTGATCGCCGCCATCGTCGCCGCGCAGTCGCCGTCCCCGGTCTGGGCGGCCTGGGCGACCGCTTCGAAGTCGCTCTGCAGTGGCCCCGCGTTGGCGAGCGGGATCAGGCCCTTGCCGGAGCTCCCGCACGACACGAGCACGGCGGCGGCTACCCCCAGCAGGCAGGCCACGATGAGCGGGATGAGGCCAGACCAGCGCCGGCCGCCACGACCGTATCGTCCACCGCTGCCGGGCCTCTGACCCCGATCGGGCTGGGTGGGCGTTGCGATGTGCTCGTGCATGGTCACTGACCGTACTCCAGCCGCTCGGCGAGCGAGTCCGGCAGACGCGCCGCGCGGATCGCCGCGGCGGCGCCCGCGACGTCATAGCCAGTGCGCTGAAACGACGCTGTCAGCCCGTCGAGGTCCAGCAGCAGCCACGCCGCGCGCGGGTCGCCGTCGCGAGGCTGGCCGACGCTGCCGGGGTTCAGCAGCCATTCGCCGGCGGAGATGTCCAACTGCGCGCCCTCGCGTCGCGGTTCGCCGCTGGCCAGCTCGCCCTCGTTGCGCACGAACGACAGGGCGACATGCGAGTGCCCGATCAGGCAGATGCGGTCCGACTGCTTGTCCAGGCACAGCTCCGCCAGCAGGGCGGAGAGCACGTACTCCCAGACGGGATCTCGTGGGCTGGCGTGATACAGCCCGATCGGCCCCTCCTGGCCCTCCGGGCGCAGCCCTGTGAGGAAGTCGAGGTGCTCGGAGGCGATCACCTCCTGTGTCCACCGCGCCGCGAGACTCGCGCCGCGGGAGAACTCCTCGAAGGAGATCTCGCCCGTGACGGCGAGATCGTGGTTGCCGGCCAGGCACACGGCGGCGTGCTCTGAGGCGAGCGCCACGCACGCGTCCGGCTCGGCTCCGTAGCCGACCAGGTCGCCCAGACACCACAGCTCCGCGGCGTCGCTTGAGGCGACATCGTCGAGCACCGCCTCGAAAGCGTGCCGGTTGCCGTGGATGTCGGAGATGACCGCGACCTTCATGGACGGCCGATGGCGCTTCGCTGGCCGATCTTCGATCGGTCTGTGTCCTTACCGATTGAAGATCGTCGGATCTTCAATCGGCCAGCACGCGTACCGAAGCCGAGAGGACACTCGCCTACGGCTCGCATCCCCGTTTCGGCCAGCACGCCACGCGGGGTGGGTGGGCTTTTCATACCTGGCCGATTTGAGATCGATGGGATCTCAAATCGGCCAGCACGACCCTTGACCGCCCATATAACTGGGTGTCCCGACTGGCACATCCCGCCCTAGTCTCCTTCTTGCTCACCCGCCTCGGCGCCGCCGTACTCGGGTAGGTTCTTGATGCCCTCGCGGGTTCGCCACTTGGAGTAGTTGTCCTCCATCGCGTCGATCAGCTCGCGCATAAACCGCGGAGAGAGGTTCACGCGCGCAACGACCACGCCGGGCACCTCCTCGGCCTCGACCTCGTGGTCGACGCGCGCAAAAGTGACCGTGAACTCGTAGTCGGAGTGGCTTACGTTCGCGAAGTTCGCGTATACGCCACCCATGATCTCGGGGGACAGATGGATGTTTATGTGGCGCTCCGCGCCCGGGTCTTGATCGTCGTTCACGGGCCAGTCCTTCTAAGGGGGAGGCCGGGAGGGGGACCTGCCACCCTCCCGCTGAAGAGTAGGATGTTTATGTGGCGCTCGGCGCCTGGGTCTTGGTCGTTCACGTAGTTAGTATCCCAATCTGTGAGTCAGATGCATGCAACGGGGGCGACGACACCTCTGGAGGCCCTGCGCGAGGCGGTCCTGGGCGCCGCGGAGTTCGTCGGCGCCGATGGCACCGCCGGCGGCTCAGCGCTCGGCAGGCCCGACGCGATCACGCTCGAACGCCCGCCCAAGGCCGACTTCGGCGACTACGCGACCAACGCGGCGCTGCTGCTCGCACCGTCGCTCGGCATCCCGCCGCGCGAGGTGGCCGAGCGTCTTGGGGCCGAGCTGGGCCGCCGTCTCGGCGAGCGTCTGGAGCGCTATGAGGTCGCGGGACCGGGCTTTCTGAACCTGTTCCTGGCCGACTCGTGGCTGCGCGACGCCCTGGCCCATGCGCTCGCCGCGGACGATGCGTTCGGCGCGGGTGGGGCGCGGCGGCCCGAACGGATCCTCGTGGAGTTCGTCTCGGCGAACCCGACGGGACCGATGCACGTCGGTCACGCGCGCAACGCCGCCTACGGAGACTCGCTGGCGCGCGTGCTCGCGTTTCACGGCCACGAGGTCGAACGCGAGTTCTACGTCAACGACGCGGGCTCGCAGGTGCGTGCGCTCGGTGAGTCGATTCGCGCGCTGGCGCGGGGCGAGCAGGTCCCCGAGAACGGCTACCGGGGCGACTATGTGATGGCGCTTGTCGACGAGGTCGGACCCATGCTTGCGCGGGGCGGCGGGGGGAATGTCAGCGCGCAGGAGGGCGCGTCTCGCACGGGCGTGGCCTCGGCCGACCCCGCCGAGCTCGGGCGCACCGCCGTCGGCGTGATGATCGAGCGGATGCAGTCCTCGCTGCACGCGTTTGCGGTTGAAGGCTTCGACCACTGGCAGTACGAGAGTGAGCTGCACTCAGGCGATCCGAGCCCGGTGGCGCACACGCTCGAGATCCTCGAGCAGCACGGTCACACCTATCGCGACGCGGGCGCCCTGTGGCTGCGCACCACCGACTACGGCGACGACAAGGACCGCGTGCTCGTGCGCTCCTCCGGCGAGCACACCTACTTCGCCTCGGACATCGCCTACCACCAGGACAAGCGCGAGCGTGGCTTCGAGCGTCAGATCGATGTCTGGGGCGCTGACCATCACGGCTACCTGGCGCGGATGCGAGCCGCCTACGCGGCGCTCGGCGGCGACCCCGAGCACCTGGAGATGCTGACCATGCAGCTCGTTCATCTCGTGCATCGCGGCGAGCGCGCGCAGATGTCCAAGCGCTCCGGCGAGTTCGTCACGCTCGAGGATCTCGTCTCCGAGGTCGGCGTCGACGCCGCCCGCTGGTACCTGCTGTCGCGCTCGCACGACACCACGATCGACCTCGATCTCGATCTCGCGCGCGAGCAGTCCAACGAGAACCCCGTCTACTACGTGCAGTACGCGCACGCGCGGATCGTCTCCGTGCTCGCGTTGGCGGGCCCTGAGCGCGTCGCGGCGGCACTGGAGGAGGTGGCCGGCAGCACCTCTCGGGAGGGCGCCGGGGAGGGTGAGCCAGGCGCGGGCGATGATGGGAACGACGCTGCCCTGCACCCGGCCGAGCGCGCCATGATCAAGCGACTGCTCGCGTTCCCGGGCGAGATATCCGAGACCGCCCAGCGGCGGGCTCCACACCGGATCGCGACCTACGCGCTCGAGCTGGCCCAGGATTTCACGGCCTTCTATCGCGACTGCCGTGTCGTCGGCGCCGAGCCGGCTGACGCCGAATCGCTGCGGCTGGGGCTGTCGGTGGCGGCGCAGCGTACGATCGCGCGCTGCCTGGACCTGCTGGGGGTCAGCGCGCCGCGGGAGATGTGAGCGGACGCAGTGAGGTGTGCCTGTGGCCCGCATAGACCTTGATGTGGGGTGGGCGGCAGCGGCAGGGGAGTAATACTATAGTATTAGTATGAAGGGAGGGAAAGGGGATGCAGGGTGGGAAGGGGGAGTGTTGTTATAAAAAAATAACTGCGTATAGCGATGGTGATACCGAGTTTTAAAACTATGTACAAGACCCACCGTTGCTACAAGACCCACCGTCGCGCGCGTCCGTCAACGCCCATCATCGCCCCGCACGACCGCCCCACCCCGGCGGAAGGCGAAAAAATCCACATCAAACCTCTGGGCATGGGTCCAGGCGCAATCCCCGGAGAACCGCCATTCATTCGGCGCCGTGGAGCTCTCCCGATGTCTCTACCGGTCGAACCGCGCCAGGTCGGCGTCCAGGCGCGCGGTCTCGGCGGCGCTGAGCGGCGGGGTCGCCGCCGGTCCCTGCTCGGCCTGCGCACGGGCGCGCCGACGCCAGCGTGGCAGCAGCAGCGCGAGCGTCCCCGCCAGCGCGAGCATCGCGGCGAGCGGCACCAGATAGGCGGTCAGGTCAAACCCGTGCGTGCTCGGCAGTCCGAGTGCCGCCGGGCCATACTGGCTGACCAGCGCGCGTTCGATCTGGGCCTCGGTCTGGCCTTCGTCGATCAGGCCTCTGATGAACACCCGCTCGCGGTCGGCCTGCGGGGACTCGGCGACGATCAACGGGATTTTGCAGGTCACGCACATCACCCTGCGTTCGATCGCCGGCAGCGACGCACGGGGTGGGGCGGCGATGATGACCGTGGGAGAGAGGGCCCCGATCGCGAGTGCCGCCGCCAGCATTTGCAGGGTCTGCGACACGCGGGGGCTCATCAGGTGTGTTCCGCGAGCCCGATCGCCCGGTCCAGGAACGCCTGGTCGATCTCCCCCCTGGAGATTGCGACGATACCCCCGTCACGATCGATCACGAAGCTCTCCGGCAGTTGATCGGTGCCGTAGGCGTGCGCGAATTCGCCGGTCGTGTCGCGCAGGTTCGGGTAGGTGATGTGGTGTTCGCGCACGAACCCTCGCGAGTCGCTCGAGGCGTCGAGATACGTCACGCCGAGCACCGTCCCGCCATGCGCCGCCAGATGGCCCTGGGCGCCCTCGAGCAGTGGCGCCTCGGTCTGGCACGGAACGCACCACGACGCCCAGAAGTTCAACACGACGACCTTGCCCCGGTAGGCGGCGAGCGAGTCGCCGGGCGCGCCGGTGTCGGCGACGCCCGAGAGCACGGGCAACGTGCGCGTGGCCTGGGGCGCGGCGGGGTGCTGTCCCTGCGCGACCGCCTCGTCCAGCGTGCGACTCGCCGACTGCGCCGTCACGCCGTACACGAGCAGCCCGATCAGGCAGGCTCCCGCCAGCGAGACGAGGATCGGGACGATGCGGCGACGCACGGGCTTCAGGATAGATGGCTGTCGGCGTAAGATTCGCCACTGCGCGGTGGTAGCTCAGTTGGTAGAGCGCGAGCTTCCCAAGCTCGAGGTCGCGGGTTCGAGGCCCGTCCGCCGCTTGACCGGGCGGGCGAGTGCCTGCTCAGCGCGGGCCCCCAGGATCTAGTCGCGGTAGTACTCGATCGCCCCAGTGCTCTCCAGGTCCGCGTCGAGGATCGCCTCGAGGTCGATCGTCAGCTCGATCTCGTTACCCACGACTACGCCCCCGTCCGGGATCTCGTCCTGCCAGGACACGCCGAAGTCGTGACGGTTGATGCGGGTCTTGGCCTCGAATCCGATGCGCGTCAGCGTGCCCTTGTTCTCATCGCCAACCCAGAAAGGGGTATGCCACTGCCCGAGATAGGACACGTCCATGCTCACAGTCTTCGTGACGCCTCGGATCGTCAGCTCGGTCTGGGCCTTGAAGTCGATGTCCCCGGTGCGCTCGGTCAGCCGCCCGGCGAAGACGATCGTGGGATGGTTCTCCACGTCGAAGAAGTCCGCGCTGCGCAGGTGCGCGTCGCGTTCGGGCTGGCCGGTCCACAGCTCGCGGGCGTCGATCGTCCCCTCGAACGTGCCCTGCAGCGGGTGCTCCAGATCGAAACGGAGCTTGCCGTGCACGTCCTTGAACAGGCCGTGCACCCAGGTGACCATCATGTGGCGCGCCCTGAACCCCGCCTCGGTGTGTCCCGGCTCGAACGTCCAACCGGGCGCCGTCTCGGTCGCTGCGTCGCCTGACGATGACTCCTGCTCGGACATGGCCATCCCCTTTGGATCGATTCCGGTGGATTTCCGACGCACACACGCGCGCGCGTCGTCGGTCGCACAACACGTTAGCCGGCTGCTCGCGCGCGCTCGGGCTGGCGTGGGGGCAGCGTGCCTGCCGACCGGGACGCGCGGGCCGTGCATCGCCCTCGATGCCATTGCGCCGCCGAATACGTGAGAATCATCCGTCATGCACGTCACAGCCAAGGCCGACTACGCCGTGCGCGCGGTCGTAGAGCTCGCCTCCGGCAGCCAGGACTCGCCGCGCAAGGTCGACGAGGTCGCGCAAGCTCAAGGGATTCCCGTGTCGTTCCTGGAGAACATCCTCACGCAGCTGCGCTCCGCCGGGTTGGTGCGCAGCCAGCGCGGTCCCGAGGGCGGCTACTGGCTCGCCAAGCCCCCCGAGGAGGTCAACCTCGCGCAGGTCATCCGCGCGGTCGAGGGTCCGCTCGTGGGGGTACGCGGGCTGCGCCCCGAGGAGATCTCCTACACCGGCTCGGCCGAGTCGCTGCAGCAGGTGTGGCTCGCGTTGCGCGCGAACCTGCGCAAAGTGCTGGAGCACGTCACGCTCGCGGACGTCGCCTCGGGCAAGCTGCCGAAAGACATTCTCGCCCTGACGACGCAAGAGGAAGCCTGGGAAACCCGCTAGAGGGAGCCGTTCGTCCAGCTTGCGGCGCGACTATGCTCCGGTCGATCCCGAGTGAGGAGGCGCAGATGATCATTACCACCATGAACGACCTGCCCGGATACGAGATCGAAGAGGTGCTCGGCGAGGTGTTCGGCCTGACCGTGCGTGCCCGCAACGTCGGCGCTCAGTTCGGGGCTTCGCTGAAGTCGCTGGTCGGCGGTGAGCTGAAGGGCATGACCAAGATGCTCGCCGAAGGTCGGGTGCACGCCCAGGAACGGCTCGTCGAGGAGGCCGAGGCCAAAGGCGCGAGCGCGGTGATCGCGTTTCGGTTCGATACGTCCGAGCTCGGGGCCACCTGGACTGAGATTTGCGCGTACGGGACGGCCGTGCGGGCGAGCAAGCGGTAGTCGGCGCATCCGCCTGTCCGGCGGGCAGCGCGATCGCCGGCTCATGGATGTATGTGCGCGTGTAAAGGGATCGTGTCGAGGGTGCCGAGCCCACGCGGGCGGGGAGCCAGAGCGTTGCGACCGCGGCCCAGCGCGTCCGTGGGAAAGCAGCGTTTTTAAAGAGATCCCATCCCCGCCGATGCGAGTCGAGCTCGTCCCGAGGGCATATGACGGAATGGCTACTCGGTGAGGACATGCGATCCCGTGATGTCACGATCTGTGATGAACCTTCGACCCTGAACGTAGTTAGGGTGATGAGCAGACCCGTGTCCTTGTCTGATGAGCATGCCCAGCGGGCCATTGCTCAAGCGTGGCCCGATGCCCTCGATGCGGAGGCCTTCGAGACTCTCTTCCGGGAGTGTGGGGCGGACGTGCACGCGTATGCCATCTCACTGCTCGGCGACAGAGCCGCGGCCGAGGATGTGATGGCGCTGGCGTTTGAGCGCCTCTATCGCTCGCGTGCGCGTCTGGACCATCGCAGGGGTTCCCCTCGTGCCTGGCTGTTCGCGATCACGCGCAACGCGGCGCTCGACGAGTTGCGTCGACGGCGACGCCAGCCCCGGCATGAGCTGGAGGATGAGCTCGCCGCTGATCGCGACCGCGGAGAGGCGCTCGAGGACGTCGAGCGTCGTGCGACTGTGCGCGATGCCCTCGCGGCATTGCCGCTGCGCGAGCGGGAGGTCGTGCTGCTGAAGTTCCACGGCCAGCTCTCCAACAGCGAGCTTGCGCGGGCGCTTGGAATCAGCGAGTCAAACGCCGGCACCCGTCTGCACCGCGCTCTCGCGCGCTTGCGCGAGGGGTGCCTGCAGGCGGAACGACAGGAGGAGATCGCATGAAGGTCATTCCCTTCCCAGGCGGTGGCTCAGCGAGCCCCGACGAGGCGGCTTGGCTGGCAGAGCTCGAGGCGGCGCTGAATGGCGACGGCGACGGCGCGATCGCCGATTCTTGGCGTGAGCTGCGCCAGGATGTTCGGGCGCTTGCGCCGCCGATGGAGCTTGAGTTCGAGCGCCAGCTCAGAGCGCAGATCGCCGAGCGGGCGACGCGTGCTGCCCCCAAGCAGCCGCACCGCCGATCGGGTTGGCTGCGTCCACCCGGTCGTTTGGGCTCCGCAGCCGGTATCGCGGCCGTCGGGGCGGTCATCGCGGCCGTGGTCATCGCAGGCCCTTGGCGGACCGGCACGGGACCGATCGAGGCGCTCCCACACCAGCCGGCCGCGTCCTCTAACGCGGGCCGGGCCGAAGCCTCTACCCCAGGCGTCAGCGCGCCGAAGGGTGCGTTCCGTGCGGCTAAAAACGCCACAGCGGAAGGCAGTGCTTCGGCATCCGCGGGGGCGACCTCGAACGCACCGGCTTCGGCGCCGGCTGCTGGTGGGGTGGGATCGGCGCCCGGACGCGTGCAGCAGCTGGCGGCCTCGATCACCCTGGCCGCGACTCCCAGCGACGTGCAGGAAACCGCCAACCGCGTGTCCCGCCTGGCGGTGAGCGATGGCGGCTTCGTGCAGAGCTCTCACGTACAGGTGCAGCAGCCAGGCGCAAGCGAAGCCAACCTCATGCTGAGTATCCCGAGCGCCAAGCTCAGCGGCGCACTCGCCTCTCTGGGACAGCTCGCCCCGGTGCGGGCCGAGAGCCAGTCGTTGCAGGACATCACCAACACCTACGACGCGGCTCGTCGGCGACTCAGCGACGCCACCGCCGAACGCCAGGCGCTGCTCCATGCGCTCTCGAGGGCAACCACCGAAGGCCAGATCGACAGCCTACGCGAACGACTGTCACAGAACCGCGACACGATCGCCCAGGCCCAGTCGACATTCCAAACGGTCTCACAGCATGCGAGCACCGCCGAAGTCGAAGTGACCGTCCTCGGGGATGCACACGCCGGAAGCGAAGGGTTCACCCTCCACCGAGGACTTCACGACGTGGGCCGAGTGCTCGTCGTGACGCTCGTCATCCTGCTGATCGCCGCCGCGATCCTCGTGCCGTTGGCGCTGTTGATCTTCGCGCTCCTCACCGCCCGACGTGCATGGCTCAGGTACCAGCGCGAACGCATGCTCGACGCCCGGTAGGGATCGTCCTCGTCGACCACTGACTGTTGGACGATCTTGAATGATGGGGATGAGATCGAGATCGGCCGCTACCGGCTGAGCTTTCTCAGCCTCTCTCCCACCCCGAGTCATTCAGATCTCGTAATGGGGTGCAGCGGAGGTCCAGATCTGTCGCTGGGGGGGGCTCGCAGTCCTCACACTCTCTCCCTCGCCGATGAGCAGGAGCGGGAGCGCTACGTCTTCAGGGCCGCCCGTGAGCAATAGTCGAGAAAACATCTGACGGTTGCGTGCGATCTCGGCGTTTGAGAGGTCCCTGCTACATGGCGCTGAGTGCCTTGCACGAGGAGGGATGCCTTCCGCAGCCTGCCAGTTTCCAGGCCGTCAGGCAGACCTCAGAAGGGCTCTCCAAGGAGCTCAACACGTCCTGAGGGCCAGCCGGCGTCACTGCTCAGCGCCTTCCACATCGCCGGCATAGGCATCTCGATCTGTCCCCCGGGTTGGTCGGCCCATACCGGCGCATCAATCGCCACGAAGCCGAACTCGCCGTACAGCGGCATCAGCTTCGGCAGGCAAAAGAGCATTGCTCGCTGGACCTCGAGCTCGGCCACGAGCTCGAGCAGGCGCCTGCAGAGCAGGCGCGCCAGCCCGCGCCCCCTCGCACTGCGGGTCACGATCAGACCACCCAGGCCCGCGACCTCAAAAGGCAGCTCCTGTCCAATCTTTACTTTGGCTAGGACCACGCCGGCGGCGGCCACCAGCCGGCCGTCGTCCTCGCGGACGCCGATGTTCTGAGTCTTGTCGCGCCACACCAGGTTCTCGCCGATCCCGCCGAACGGCTCGTGCTCGCCTGCGACCAGCTCCTCCCAGTATGGCTCCGAGAGCCTGTCCAGCTCGACCAGCCGCATCGCCTCACTGTAGGCCCGCGAACGATCGGCTCACGGACCGGTCATCCATCGCAAGCTCTCCCACGGAACCCAATCCGAGGACGGCGAGACATTTATCGAATGCGCTCTGTCCGCCTCGGTCACCTGCCGCCTCCAACACCGCTCCCTATTCGCCTACCTACGCGAACTGCTCGCCGCCCACGCTCGCGGCGACCCACTCCCAACACTCACCTGAACAGGAACTGAGCGCGTACTCAAAACCCCGCAATTTGCATGCATTTCAGTGCGCCCGAGTGGACTCGAACCACCACGGACCAAAGCGGTCCACAAGGCCCTCAACCTTAATCAGGACGTGTAGACCCGTTCAGGGGCGTCCAAAACGTCCAGATTGCGCGGTTTCCGCGACACGCTGGATGCATTGGACGGTATGGACGTTGCCAAAGTGTTGCCGAGCGACGTGCCTGGGCTGGTTCCGCACGATCCGGCGCTGACCCTGCACGTGCCGCGCCGACTCGCACGATCCCGCACGTCCTCGCGCCGACCCGCACCGACGCGAGCGGACGCGCTCACGTAGCCTCCCGGCATATGAACGACACTCCCGAGAACCAGTCCACCGACCGGTCCACCGACTCGCGGGCAGACGGACGGGGCGGGCGGACATCGGAGTCGACGCCCGGCGACACGCTCCTCGACGCTCGTCATCCCGCCCGTGGGCCGGGGTCCTTCGACGGCGTCAGCGGGTTCATGGGGATGCGCTGGGATGATCCGCAGACCGTTCGCCTGCAGATCCGACCGGAGCTGATCAACACCGGCGGGCTGCTGTCGGGCGTCGTCACGTATGCACTGGTCGACTACTGCATGGGTTCGACGCTGTGGGCGAAGACGACCGCGGAGGAGCGGATCGCGACGATCAGCATCTCGATCAACTACATCCAGACCGCGACCGAGGGCGAGATCGTGTGCTCGACCACGCTCGACCGGCGCAACCGCAGCACCGCGGTGATGCGCAGCGAGGTGCGCACCGAGGACGGCCGCCTGCTGGTGACGGCGATCGGCAGCTTCACGATCTTCCCGCGCCGCCGCAGTGAGTAGTGCCGATGGCGCGCACCGCGGTACTGGATAAACCGCGCAACGGGAATACCTGCCGTCGGTTGGTAAGTCGTTCGCACTGCACATGCGCCCGCACACGCACGCGTGTGCGTCGTGAGCTCACACACCATGACTGATACGCGCACCCCCGTCGCCCTGACGATCGCCGGCTCGGACTCGGGGGGCGGGGCAGGCATTCAAGCCGACCTGAAGGCGTTCGCGCGCTGCGGCGTGCACGGCACGAGCGCGATCACCGCAATCACCGCGCAGAACACGGTCGGCGTGCAGGCGATCTACTACGTGCCGCCGGAGATGGTGCTCGCGCAGGTGCGGGCGGTCGTGCGCGACATCGGAGTGGACGCGGTCAAGGTGGGGATGCTCGGCAGCGCAGAGGTCACGCTCGCGGTGGCGCGCGCGCTGGATGAGCTGCCCACGGGCACCCCAGTGGTCGTCGACCCGGTGATGGTCGCCGAGTCGGGCGCGCGCCTGCTGGACGCGGATGCGCAGCATGCGCTCATCGCCGAGGTGTTGCCACGCGCGAGCGTGCTGACCCCGAACCTGCCGGAGGCGCTGGTGCTCGCGGGGCGCCAGGCGACGGAGGGGGACTCATCGGAGGGCGAGGCGGAAGAGCTGGTGCGAGCGGTGCTCGCCCTCGGCCCGGGCGCGATCGTACTCACGGGGGGCCACCGCGCGCGTGCGATGGATCTCTTCGTCGACTCTGACGGGCAGATCGTGGAGATTTCCGGCGAGAGACACGCCGACGGCGCCGCTCATGGCTCCGGGTGCACACACTCCTCGGTGCTCGCCGCCCGCCTCGCGCTGGGCGACACTCCGCTGGAGGCGGCCACTGTCGCCCGCGCGCTGGCGGGGGAGGCGGTCGCGAACGGGCTGCGCGACGTCGGCGCGGGCGCGGGGCCGGTCGACGTGCTCGGGCTTGCGCGGATGCGCGCCCGCTGAGGAGGTCATGGGCGTGGAGGCTCGCGCGCGGCACGCGGCATCGTCGCCGGGCGAGGGAGCGAGAGCAGGAGCGAGCGATAGCGGCTCGCTTGGCCCACCGGCACGCCTGGCGCTCACGCCGCGGCGCCGGTGAGGAACAGCTGCCATCCACCCCGCCGCGGCGTGCCATAATCGACTGGCGATGAAACTGCTGCGGATGAAGCCCGGTCATGGTGAGATCGTGCTCGTTGAGGGGGACGTGGAGGTTGCCGAGGAGGAGCGCGAGCTGATCGAGGCGTTCAGGCGCGAGCTGGACGCGGGGATGTGGGCGGCTGTGCCGATCCAGACGACCGATGGACGGCGCGAGGCGGAGATGGTGCGAAGCTTCGCCGAGGTGCCGCGCGACGCGGAGCGCGTGATTTTCTTTCCCCGCGCGGCCGGCGGTGCGCCCGGTAGGGGACTGTCCGATACGGCGCCGCCCGCGATGGCGCGCCCCGGAACGCCGTCCGCCACGGCGCTGTAGGGACGCATGCTGCTTGGGCTGGCGACCGCGGCGCTGGTGTTGGCCGCGCTCGTGTGGGTACTGGCCTGGCCGTCGCTGCGCGCGGGATATACGCGCGCGCGGGCACGCGTACGCACGTGGCGGGCCGAACTCACCCACGGCCCGCACGCCGCCCGCGAACTGGACTACGATCCGGGCCGGGAGCGGCGCGCCGAGCAGCGCGCGCGCGCGCTGTTGCGCTCGTGCGTGAACGAGCATGAGTGGGCGATGTATCGCGACCTGGGGTTCCTGCGCGTGTTCGGTCGCTCGGGCGCGCGGTACGCGTACCTGATCTACCCGCACAAGCCGATCGTCGCGTACGTGCCGCGGACGGGGGCGCTGCTGAGCGAGTACTGCGTCGCGTTTCCCGACCACTCGCGACCGTACGGGAGCGCGCGGCTTCCGGACTCCGACGATGTGCTGGCGAAGTGGATGGCGCTGAGGGCGGACGAGCGCAGGCTGATCGCCGACGCGAACATGCACCTGCCGGGCAGGCAGGTCGATCCGCAGCGGGTCAGGCGCGACCTGACGCGGCTCGTCGCCTGGGAGCGCGAGCACGACGAGTCGATGCCACGTACCACGCGCGCGCGTACGACGCGTAAGGACGACATCGCACACGGCAGGGCCGAGGGCATGCCACGCGCCGTGGGCGCCGGTACGCGCGGCGGGAGCAACGTCCACGGTGAGCGCGAGGAAATGCCACAGGCCGGAAACGCCCAACACGCTAGACATGCCGGGCGCGCCGCCGGGCAGGACCGGCTGGGTGGGTGGGATCCCGATAACGTGCGCGCCGCGTGAGCACTTCCACAGCGTTCGATGTCAGACACCGCAGTCGCGCCCTGACCGAGGGTCCCGAGCGCGCGGCCGCACGCGCGTACCTGCATGGGATCGGCTACAGCGCGGAGGATCTCGCGAAGCCGATCGTCGGCGTCGCGCACTCGTGGATCGAGACGATGCCATGCAACTTCAACAACCGCGTGCTCGCCGCGAAGGTCAAGGAGGGCATCCGCGCCGCGGGCGGCACGCCGATGGAGCTGAACACGATCGCGATCTCCGACGGGATCACGATGGGCACGGCGGGGATGCGCGCGTCGCTTGTCTCACGCGAGCTGATCGCCGACTCGATCGAGCTGGTGGCGAGCGCGCATCGCTTCGACGCGCTGGTGACGATCAGCGGCTGCGACAAGACGATCCCGGGCACCGTGATGGCGCTCGCGCGGCTGGATATCCCGGGGCTGATGTTGTACGGCGGGTCGATCCGGCCCGGGCACTACAAGGGCGAGGACGTGACGATCCAGCAGGTGTTCGAGGCGGTCGGCGAGTATGCCGCCGGCAAGATCACAGAGCAGGAGCTGCACGCGCTGGAGGAGGTCGCCTCGCCGGGCGCGGGGGCGTGCGGGGGGCAGTTCACGGCGAACACGATGGCGATGGCGTTCGAGGCGCTGGGGATCTCGCCCGCGGGCTCGGCGATGGTGCCGGCGGAGGACGGGCGCAAGCTCGAGGTGGCGCGCGAGTGCGGGGAACTGGTGATGGACGTGCTGCGCGCGGGGCGGCGGCCGAGCGCGGTGATGAGCAGAGACGCGCTGGAGAACGCGATCGCGGCGGTCGCGACGAGCGGGGGCTCGACCAACGGCGTGCTGCACCTGCTGGCGGTCGCGCGTGAACTGGAGGTTCCACTGCGAATCGACGAGTTCGACGCGATCTCCGAGCGCACGCCGTTGCTGTGCGACCTGCAGCCGGGGGGGAGGTACGTGGCGACGGACCTGTACGAGGCGGGCGGGGTGCCGCTCGTGCTGAAGCGACTGCTGGACGCGGGGGTGCTGCACGGCGACGCGGTGACGGTGACGGGCAGGACGATCGGGGAGTGCGCGGCCGACGCGAAGGAGACGGCGGGCCAGCAGGTCGTGAGGCCGCTGAGCGATCCGCTGAAGGCGACGGGAGGGTTCGCGATCCTGCGCGGGAACGTCGCGCCGGAGGGGTGCGTGGTCAAGCTCGCCGGGCACGAGCGCCGCACGCACACCGGCCCGGCGCGGGTATTCGACGGCGAGGAGGCGGCGATGGCGGCCGTGCTCGCCAAAGAGGTCAAAGCGGGCGACGTCGTGGTGATCCGCGGTGAGGGCCCGGCGGGAGGGCCGGGGATGCGCGAGATGCTGGCGGTGACCGCGGCGATCGTGGGCGAGGGCCTGGGGGAGACGGTTGCGCTGATCACCGACGGGCGGTTCTCGGGGGCGACGCACGGGTTCATGGCGGCGCACATCGCCCCGGAGGCCGTCCGGGGCGGCCCGATCGGCGCGCTGGCAGACGGAGACGAGGTGAGGATCGACGTGGACGAGCGCCGCATCGACGTGGCCCTGTCAGACGATGAGATCGCGCAGCGCACCGCCGCCTACTCCCAGCCCCCGCGCGCGGACGAGCACGTGGACGTGGCGATTCAGAAGTACGCGCGACTCGTCGGCTCCGCCGCCGAGGGTGCAATAACGCGCTGACAGGCATGTCACCGATCCGGGGTGCGGCTACGGGTCGGGCTATTTGGATGGGCGAGAAGAGAGCCAGTTCTTTCATCCGTTGCCGGCGAAACCGCTCATTGCACCGGTTGGCGTTGCGGGAACGCTTTTCGGTGGCGATTTCAGGCGTGGTGGCAGGGTCCGTCCGGTCAGGTGACGACCGCTGGAAGATCTCTGCAGAGGCCTTGCCGCCGGTGCGGCTGTGCCGGTGCATGTCATTCGATCCCATGCGTGCCGTCGTAGAGGCGCTAATGCGCAGGCGTCCGCAGGGCGAGCCGGTAAAGCTCAGGCTAGGATTCAGTGGCGTTTCGCCCGACGGCACCTCTGTCCGCGATGAACCCTCCCAACAGCACGAGCACCTCGAGCACACATGGCGATGTGCTCACGGCTATCTCCGACGGAATGGTCGCTTTGCTCAAGGAGTTTTACGGGCGAGGTCCGACTCGCGCGAAGTCCTACTACGAGGACGACCTGGTCGTGTGCGTTCTACGTGGGGGTTTCTCGCGGGTGGAGCAGACACTGCTCAACGGCGGGCGGGGCTCCGCGGTCATTCAGCAGCGCATGGAGTTTCAGGAGGTCATGCGCGATCGCTTCACCGGGGTGATCGAACAGGCGACCGGCCGGGCGGTCATCGGCTTCATGAGCGGAAACCAGCAGCACCCTGATCTGATGTGCGAGGTGTTCATCCTCGGTCCCACCGACCTCGTCGACGACCACGAGTGGGGCGACGCATCGGGTGGATCGGGCCTTACAGCCTGACTCCGCCGGGGGACGCAAGCAGCCAGGTTAGTCGGGCGCTTGCGAATCACCACGCACCTAGTAGACTCCTTGGCAGAGGGCATTCGGTGTGCGGTCGGTCCTTGCTGGGCGGGCAACATGACGTGACTTCCGAGGTTTCGCTGCCATGTCTAGCGACCCGGAGGTCACAATGCCCCAGCCGCACACATCTCTGTCAGGTTCGCGACGGAGCATCGCCGCGTGATGGTCGTGCTGGCAGCCGTCTTCAACCTGAATCACCCCGCGCATGTCGTGGAATGGCATTTCATTCAGCTGTCCGTCGCGAACCTGATCGTGATCGCGCTGATGTTCGTGGTCTTCGCCCTGGCGATCGCGCTGCCCTTCCCCGGTGCGAGCGCTCGCACCGTCGCTCGCCGGACCGGTGAGGACGCCAAATGAGTACCGTCCAGCCCCCCGAGCCCACTGCCCAGACACCGAAGCCCACCTGGACGGGCCGCGTGCGGGAGGCCGCGGTCGAGGCGCTGCCCCCCGAGAAGCTCCTGCCCGACAGTCAACCGACGTATGTCGCCTCGTGGATCTACATCTTTGGCGTCGCCAGCATCGCCGCGCTGATCGTGATCGTCGGCTCTGGCACGATCCTGGCGCTGAAGGGCCCCGCCTGGTGGCATGACACGGGCGTGGGGCACTTCTTCAACAGCGTCCACCTGTGGGCGGTGGAGCTGTTCTTCTTCGCGATGGTCGTGCACCTGTGGGGGCAAGTATTGGATGGCCGCTTGGCGCGGCGGGCGCACGCGCGTGTGGATCACCGGAGCGATCACGTTCCTGGTGGCGGTCCCGACCGCGCTCACGGGATATGTGTCCCAGCAGAACTTCGACGCGCAGTGGATTTCCACCCAGGCCAAGGACGGCCTGAACTCTGTCGGCGTTGGCGCGTTCTTCAACGTCACTAACTTCGGGCAGATGTACAGCTATCACGTGTTTCTGCTGCCGCTGGCCGTCGTCGGGCTCGTCGCCGCCCACGTGCTGCTCGTGCGCCGCCACGGCGTCGTGCCACCCTTCGAGCTCGACAGGCCCGCCCTCGCCACGCGCCCGCCGCAGGCCGGCGACACGCCACCCACAGTCCCCGACGGCAAGCCCTCGTCGGTTACGAGGGGAGTGGCGTCGTGAGCTTCCTTGCCTCCAAGGACGACACCGGGCGGTGGAAGGGCGCCTACGCCTCCTACGACCTCGTCAAAGAGCTGTGCATCGCCGTCGGCGTCGTCGCGCTGCTGGCGATCGTGCTGAGCGTGCTGTTCTCATCGCCTGATGAGAAGCCGAGCACGGTCGCCCAGTGGTCGCGCGAGGAGCCGATCAACTTCGTCGCGACCGCCGCGAAGGAGCTCGACGGCACCAGTGACACCGCCGAATATGGCCCGCCCTACAACCACAACAGCGCCAGCGTGCAGCACTTCCTCTTCCTGCACCCGCAGCGCTGGCTCGGCGTGAGCCATCCGATCGACACGGCCGAGGACTACGTGATCGGCCCGCTCGAGACGGTCCCCGGCGACCCGGCGCTGCGGAGCGCCTTGGCCGAATATCGGGCGGCGCCCGCGGCGACGCGGAAGGCTTGGGGAGAAGCGTACGCCAAGCCGCTGGAAGAATACGAAACGGCTCAAGAAGAAAAGAAGACGCCGCCCAAGACGGTTGCCCTCGACGCCTCGAGCGGCGCGGTGACGGTCAAGGCGAGCGGAGCCGGACCGGTCCCGGCGCTGATGACGGGGCTGCTGAGCCTCGCCCAAAGCGGCGGACTCGACGGCGCCCTGTTGACCAGCAACCAGTTCTTCCAGACCGACTACACCAAGCCGCTGCTGTTCATGGCCGACGGCGGCCTGCTGGGCGAACGCGCCGAAGGCGACCACCTGCTCGGCGACCAGTGGGGAATGATGAACGAGACCGGCAGCTACCCGGGCCAGGTGTGGCTGTGGCTGTACACCCTCTGGTATCAGGTGGAACCGATCAAGTCCTCGTCCAACGCCGACATCCAGGTGATGCTGATCATGGGCCTGCTCAGCCTCGCGTTCATCTGCATACCGTTCATCCCGGGCGTGCGCGACCTCCCCCGCCGCATCCCTATCTACAAGCTGATCTGGAAAGAGCACTACCGCGCGCAGCGAAGCGCGTAGCAGCGCTCGGGCGAAGGAGGCGTGGTGAACAGCTGGGAGCTCGAGGCGCTTGACCTCAAGGCGCGGTTGCCGGAGATCCTCTCCTCCAGCGAGCAGGCGCGCGCGATCGTGCTCGACCTCGCGGCGGGCGAGAGCCTGTCTGAGCATGAGGTCCACGAGCGCGCGTGGCTCCTCGTGATCGATGGCGCGATCGAGGTAACCACGGCCGCGGGCGAGCGCGCGAGTGGCAACAGTGGGCTGCTGATCGAGCTTGCTCCAGGAGAGCGCCACGAGGTCATCGCGTCCTCGGCTGCACGGCTGCTGCTGCTCTTGACTCCCTGGCCCGGCAGTGGACACCCCGGTGTGATGACGATCCAGCAGAAGCTCTATACGCGACGACACGCAGCCAAGCGCGCCCGGTAATGGATTGACGGCCTGGCTCGACGATCTGAATGAGCAGACTGCTCGCGGAGCGTTCTGCGCGGCGGTGACCGGGTTCGCGGTCCTCGGCACGATCCCAGGCGCTTGAACCGGGCGTCTGGAGTCCATAATCGCAAACGGGTGCGGCGTATTCGGTGGCGTTGGGCCGCTCAGCGACAGGGTGGGGGTGTCAGTGGGCTGGCGCTGGGGGGTGCTGCGCCAGGGCTGGTGCGCGACTCGATCAGCTTGAACTTGGCGCTGGGGCCCTGCTCGCGCGGCAGCTCGGCCACGATCTTGACCTCGAGCCGAGGATCGGCGACGCCCGCCGCGAGGAGCTTCGAGCGCAACATCGCGTCCACGCGCTGGGAGACCCCATCCCCCGCGGCACCGTCCCGGACCACGACGAGCACGTGCAGGCCCTCGTCGTCGTGCACGACCTTGTACTGGCGCAGCTCTCCCAGCGCGACCATCGGACTCTTCAGGGTGTGCGGGTGCACGGCGATGGTCCGCCCGTCAGTTCCCGTCATGCGCAGAATGTCATCGCTGCGCCCTTCCACCGACACCATCCGTGCGAGCGGTCGCCCACACGCGCAGGGCTCGGTCGTCAGCGCGACCATGTCTGAGAGCTCGTAGCGGATCAACGGCTGGGAGCGCTTGATGAAGCTGGTGATGAGCATCTTGGCGCCGAGTACCCCATCAGGGGCCGGGGCGCCGCGCTCGTCCAGGATCTCCATCAGGCCGAGATCCTCGAATAGGTGCATCCCCTGGTGGTGCTCGCAGTCGCAGGCGTACATGCTCTCCGTAGTGCCGTACACGTCAAACGGCTCGACTCCCCACGCGGCGCGGATGTTGGCGGTCATCTCCTCGGTGTGGGCCTCGCCATTGAGCGTGACGACGCGGGGAGCGATGTGCAAACGGCCCTCGAGCTGCTCGACCGCTAGGAGTGAGGCCATCGACGGGTACCCCACTAGTACCTCCGGGCGGTGCTCGTTGAGAGCGGCGACGAGCTCGACAAGCGGTGTGCGCGCGTCGAGCCGTCGCAGCGCGGTAAGTCCCACGTCCATGCTCAGGCTAAAGCGCGCCGTCATATGCAGCGGGCTCGTCGCCGCGACGCTCGCGACTCGAACACGGCGCCCGAGTCGCGGCCGCACTCCGGTGAGCTCGCTCCAGCGCACGAACGAGGTCAGGCACTGACGCCACTCGTCACGGTCATAGACAAACACGCCCTTGCGTCCCGTGGTGCCGCCGGTCGGCATGCAGCGGTACGCGTCGAGGTAGAGCTCGTCACCGCGCAGACGCTCAAGATGATTCTCGACCTCTGAAAGCTTCAGCCGCGGATCAGTCACCCATTCGTCGAAGCGCTCCATCAGCATCGCCTTGGTCACGACCGGAAGCGCCCGCACGTCGAGGTCGTCGGCGAGCTCGATCCCGGCATACAGCTCGCGGTAGAACGGTGAGGCTGCCGCCGCGTGACGTGCCGTCGCCACCAAGCGCCACTGCTGAAGCGCGAGCAGCTCCTCGCGCGGCGTTCCCACCGACGTCAGCCGCCGGTAGTGACGCCTTGACCCAGCGATTTCGCCGAGGCGGCGGATCACCGATCCCTCGCTCACAACATGTCTCCCGGCGCTGGCGCGCTGCGCATGAGCAGTGTGTTGGTGCAAGCCGGGCGCACGGTAAGGAAAAGACTATTCGGTGGCTTGCGGTAGCGTTATCAGGGGGATGATCGACCGGTGAGCGCTACGGAGACGGTGTCGGTTTTGATGACCGATCTCGTGGGTTCAACGGCGATGGCTGACCGCGTTGGTCCCGAGGCGGCGGAGGCTCTGCGCTTGGAGCACTTTGGGCTGCTGCGCCGTGCGCTTGACCGCAACGCCGGCCGGGAGGTCAAGAACCTCGGCGATGGGCTGATGGTGGTATTTGACAGCGCTGCCCAGTCGCTGTCGTGTGCGGTTGAGATGCAGCAGGCCGTCGAGGCGCGCAACCGCCGCGCGGAGGAGCAGCTCGGCGTGCGGATCGGCGTGAGCGTCGGTGACACCACGGTGCAGGACGGCGACTATTTCGGTGAGCCGGTGATCGAGGCGGCGCGGCTGTGCGCGGCGGCCCAGGGCGGCCAGATCGTGATCAATGATCTGGTGCAACGACTTGGTGGCGCTCGTGATGCTCATAGCTTCCACTCGCTCGGCGGCCTCGAGCTGAAGGGCTTGTCCCAACCTGTCCAGGCATTCGAGCTGCAATGGGAGCCGGCCGTGGGGGGAAAGATCGCGTTGCCGGAGCGGCTGCGTGAGCTGCCGGCCGCCGGCTATGTCGGACGGGTGGCTGAGCGCGAGCGGCTCACAGAGCTGTGGGTAGAGGCGCGAGAGGGTTCGCTGCGGCTGGCGTTGATCGGCGGAGAGGCCGGTGTCGGAAAGACCCGGCTTGCGACGCATCTGGCGCTGCAGGCGCACGGTGAAGGCGCGACGGTGCTCTACGGGCGCTGCGATGAGGACCTCGGCGTGCCATACCAGCCGTGGGTGCAGACGCTCGGCTACCTAGTCAAAGAGACGCCTCAGCCGGTGCTGGATAGGCATGTCGAGCGTTTCGGCGGCGACCTCGCGCGCCTCGTGCCCGCCCTCGGCGATCGCGTAGCTGAGCTGCCCTCTCCACGCCAGAGCGATCCCGAGACAGAGCGTTATCTGCTGTATGCGGCGATCGCGGGCCTGCTCGAGACGGCGGGCGAGCACGAGCCGCTGCTGTTGATCCTCGATGACCTGCAATGGGCCGATTCGCCGACGCTGTCGCTGCTTCGCCATGTGGTATCGGCGGGCTCGGCGATGCGGGTGATGGTGCTGGGGACCTATCGGGATTCTGATCTCTCGCGCGAGCATCCGCTGACGGCGCTGCTGGCCGACCTGCACCGCGAGCAGGGGGTGCAGCGCATCAAGCTCACCGGCCTTGACTCCGAGGAGGTGCTCGTGCTGATGGAAGCGGCGGCCGGGCACGAGCTCGACGAGGACGGGCGGGCGCTGGCCGCCGAGATCACGCGCGAGACGGCGGGCAACCCGTTCTTCGCGGGTGAGGTGCTGCGTCATTTGACGGAGTCCGGCGCGATTGTGCAAGCGCAGGACGGACGCTGGCGCCTGATGGGGGACCTGGCCGCTCTGGGCTTGCCCCAGAGCGTGCGCGAGGTCGTCGGGCGCCGCGTGGAGCGCCTTGGCTCAGACGCCCGTACGGCACTGAGCGCGGCTGCGGTCATCGGCCGCGACTTCGACCTGGATCTGCTGCTCGCGGTGCTCGAGCTCTCTGAGGATCGGCTGCTCGACCTGCTGGATGAGGCGGTCGCGGCGTCACTGCTGAAGGAGAGCCCAGAGCGGGCGGAGCGCTTCACGTTCACCCACGGGCTCGTCGAGCACACGCTGTATGAGGATCTCGGGCGTGCTCGCCGCGCCCGATTGCACAAGCGGGTCGCGGTGGCACTGGAGGAGCAGTGCGGGGATGAGCCCGGCGAGCGGTTGGGTGAGCTCGCGGGCCACTGGGCCGCGGCGGTCGTCAGCGCCGACCCCGCCAAGGCCATTCACTACGCTCGGCGAGCCGCGGAGCGCGCGCTGGCGCAGCTCGCCCCGGATGAGGCCGCGCGCTGGTATCGCCAGGCGCTCGAGCTCTACGACCAGGCGCCCGGCGGCGACCGCACAGAGCGCTGCGAGCTCTTGATCGGCCTGGGGGAGGCACAGCGCCAGATCGGGAACGCGGCGTTTCGCCAGACACTGCTCGACGCCGCCGGGCTTGCCCAGGAGCTGGGGGACGCCGACCGTCTCTGTCGCGCAGTGCTGGCCAACAGCCGGGGATGGGTCAGCCAGGCCGGCGCGTTGGACTCTGAGCGGGTGCAGGCGCTCGAAGCCGCAGCGGGAGCCCTTCCGGATGATGATCCGCGGCGGGCGCGGGTGCTCGCGCTGCTGGCCGGCGAGCTGCACTTCGCCGGCGAGCCGGCGCGGTGTCGGCGGCTGGCTGCGGAGGCCATCGAGATAGCTCGAGCCGCCGGCGATCCGGGCGCGCTGGCCCACACGCTCGCCAACGCCTACTCGGCCATCTGGGTGCCCGACACGCTGCAGGAACGCCAACGGCTGACCGCCGAGCTCCTCGAGATCGCGCAGCTCCTCGATGACCCCCGGTTGAGCGTCTGGGCGGCTGTGGGACGCATGCAAGTCGGCCTGGAAACCGGGGACCGGTCGCAGGTCGAATCCAACCTTGCAACGATGCGAACGCTGGCTGCCTCGGTGCCGGAGCCGTTCATCGTCTACGTCCGGCTGCTGTATGAGTCCGGCTGGGCCTGTGCCCAGGGAGACCTCCAGGCATCTGAGCGATGGGCGATCCAGGCGTTCGAGGCAGGCACGGCATCGGGCGAGCCCGACGCCGCGATGATCTCCGGCGCGCTGCTTAACCAGGTTCGTCGCCTCCAGGGCCGGTTCGGGGAGTTTGTCGAGCAGATCGTGCAGTTCGCCGGCGAGCCGGGCGGCCTCGCGGGGTGGCGGTCAGGCGCGGCGCTTGCCTTGATCGAGAGCGGCCGTGCGGATGAGGCGCGCGAGCTGGCGCTCGCCGAGGACTTCCAGAGCGTCCGCTGGGACTACACATGGTCCATAGCCATGTTTGGTTGGGCCGACGTCTGCTCCCGTCTGGGACTCCGAGATCGCGCGGGCGAGCTCTACGAGCTCTTGGCGCCCTTCTCAGGCCAACTCGCGGTCGGCGGCGCTCTCGTGTCCGGGTCGTTCGCCTGGGCGCTGGGCGCGCTCGCCGCGACCCTGGAGCGCTACGAGCAGGCCGAGGGCCACTTCGTCGCCGCCGCTGAGATCGAGGCGAGCCTCGGCGCGCCGCTCTTGCTCGCCCGCACCCACGTCCGCTGGGCTCGCGCGCTGATCGCCCGCGGCCGGCCCGAGGACCTCGACCGCGCACGGCCGATGCTCGAGCAGGCCGGCGAGACCGCCGAGCGCCTGGGCGCGGAAGGGATCACGCGCGAGATCGCGGAGAGCCGCGCCGCACTGGCTTGACAGCAGCTCTGCCACCGCGGCGTGTGCGCCGATGTCGTTATTGGTCGCCTTGCCGGATCCTCGCTCCCGTGGCATGGATATGATCCGGGCCGGCCGGCCGCGAGGGCTCGCCGTGAAATCTCGCAAGGGGGAATCGTGTTCAAGTTGATCGTGGTCGGGACCGACGGCTCCGACACCGCCACCCAGGCGGTGCGCCAGGCGGTCGACATGGCCGGCGCCGTGGGCGCCACGCTCGAGCTCGTGAGCGCGTATGCGCCCGTTCCCGAGCAGCGCCTGCGCGCCGAGCGCCGGGACGCCCCGGAGGACGTGCAGTGGGCGATCAACCCCCGCCAGGAGGTCGAGGCGTCCCTGTCCGCCGCGGCGGACATCGCACGTGAGGCGGGGGTAAGCGTCAACACCCACGCGCGCCAGGGAGACCCCGCCGACGCGATCCTCGACGTCGCCGAGGAGCGCGAGGCCGATCTCGTGATCGTCGGCAATCGGGGAATGACGGGCGCCAAGCGCTTCCTGCTGGGCTCGGTGCCGAACAAGGTTTCTCACCACGCACCCTGCTCGGTGCTGATCGTCCGCACCAGCTGAGCGCAGATGCACCGCGGGCGCTCTGTTCCTCGACAGTCGCCCCGTCTTACGCCGCTGCTCTCCCGGGGTCGCCGCGG
The DNA here is from genome assembly GCA_963749285.1 of uncultured Solirubrobacterales bacterium. Classification (GTDB taxonomy): domain Bacteria; phylum Actinomycetota; class Thermoleophilia; order Solirubrobacterales; family Solirubrobacteraceae; genus Palsa-744. Next base: position 1,801,629 of record CAVVMD010000003.1, read on the forward strand.
GCTGCGCGTCTGACGGATCGCCGGCGGGCGCGTAATGGGCACCAGGTCGGAGGCAGGTCGGTTCTGCCCCGGGCGCAACCTCGCGTTCCTGAGTTCCTGGAGTCAAAGACGGCGATGGCGATGATCGCTCGTAATTCTCAAGTTGAGCTCAACGACTCGGGCGGACCTGTGCAGGAGCAGCTCTCTTTCACTATGGTCCCGCAGGGCCTGCGCGTGCGGTTACGCGAACGCGAACGGATCCCACAGCGACCGCTGCAGGTGGTCTGGGCCCGGTGATACCGATGAATGGGGCGCCAGAGACAGCGATCACGGCATTGAACACTCGCGAGGGTCTGGCGCTGGACGCGCTGACGTTGTGCGAGGCGTTTCAGCGGACCGCGGGCTGCTACGTCGAGGAGGTTGCCCTGCGCACGCCGGGTGGGGCGTTCCAGATCGGCTGGGGCGAGTATGCGGAGCGCGTGCGCAGGTTGGCCGGCGGGCTGGCCGCCCAGGGCGTCGGTCGTGGCGACACGGTGGCGATGATGCTCACAAACCGCCCCGAGGCGCTGATCGTGGACAGCGCGGCACTGCATATCGGTGCGATCCCGTTCTCGATCTACAACACCTCGGCGCCTGAGCAGATCGAGTACATGTTCGCCCACGCCGAGTGCCGCGTGGTGGTCACCGAGGCGCAGTTCGCCGATCGGGTGCTGGCGGTAGGAGAGCAGTTGCCCGCGCTTCAGGAGGTGTTTGTCCTCGACGGCGCCCCGCAGGGGACCAGGCCATTGACGGAGTTGGAGGCTGGTGGACAGGCGGGTTTTGACTTCGAGCGGGCCTGGCGGGCGGTGGCGGGCGCGGATGTGGCGACGCTGATCTACACCTCGGGTACGACGGGGCCACCGAAGGCGGTCGAGCTGACCCACGAGAACCTGATGTGGCAGTTGCGCCTTGTCGATCGGATGTTCTCGATCACACCCGCCGGACGGAGGATGTCCTACCTGCCGATGGCGCATCTCGCCGATCGCCTGAGCCATTACTTCAGCATGGTGTCGGGTGCGTCGGTTACCTGTGTGGACGATGTCATGCAGGCCATCGCGGCGCTCGGAGATACCCGTCCGACGACGTGGGGCGCGGTGCCGCGAATCTGGGAGAAGCTCAAGGCGGCACTGGAAGCGCGCTTCGCGGCCGACCCGGACGAGCAGCGCCGCGCGATGGTCGCCGAGGCGCTGCGCGTCGCGATCGAGGTGGTGCGCTGCGATCAGTCGGGTGCGCCCGTCGCGCCGGAGCTGCGCGAGGCGTGTGCGCGCGCCGACGCGCTGATCTTCGCGAAGGTGCGCGCTCAGCTCGGCCTCGACGAGGCCGACCCCCTGCTTTCAGGGGCGGCCCCGATCGCTCCCGAGGTGCTCGAGTTCTTCGCTGCGCTGGGACTGCCGATCTGCGAGCTCTGGGGGATGACCGAGACCACCGCTATCACCACGGCGAACCCGAGGGACGCGATCCGGATCGGCACGGTCGGGCGAGCGCTCCCCGGCGTCGAGGTCGTTCTGGCGGACGACGGCGAGCTGCTGGTGCGCGGCCCGACGATCATGCGCGGCTATCGCAAGGACCCCGAGAAGACGGCCGAGACGATCGACGCGGAGGGCTGGCTGCACACGGGCGACATCGGTGAGATCGACGCCGACGGGTACGTGCGGATCGTCGATCGCAAGAAGGAGCTGATCATCAACGCGGCGGGCAAGAACATGTCACCCGCGAACATCGAGAACAAGCTCAAGGCCGCCTGTCCGCTGATCGGGATCGCGGTCGCGATCGGCGACCGGCGCGCTTACAACACCGCGCTGATCGTCCTTGAACCCGATGCCTGCGCAGTCTTCGCCGCGGCACGCGGCCTCGCCGATGCCCGACCAGCGGCGCTCGCCGCCGAGCCCGCGGTCCAGCAGGAGATCCTGGACGCCGTCGAGCGCGCCAACTCCAGGCTCAGCCGCGTCGAACAGGTCAAGCGACATCAGATCCTGCCCCACGACTGGGAGCCGGGTGGCGAGGAGCTCACGCCGACGATGAAGCTCAGACGCAAGTCGATCGCCGAGAAGTACGCCGCGGAGATCGAGGCTCTCTATCCGTGAGCAGGACTAACACTGGGGGCGAGGCGCAGGTCGTCGTCGGATGCCGCGCCAGGTCAGGGAAGCCGCCGGGCTCACGTGCTCCTGCACGCCCACGCCTGCTGAGCGAGCCAGTGCCGCCACACTGAGCACCCTCGCTGGCAACGGCCGTGTCCGGGTGTGCCTCGGTAGTGGCCTACTCGCTCAGGAACTCCCCCAGCAGCGAGTTGAACGCGTCCGGGCGCTCGAGCATCGCCAGGTGAGCGGTGTCCTCGAACACGACCTTGCGCGAGTCGGGGATCAGCTCGGCGTACATGTCCGCGTCGCGCGCCGGCACGATCCGATCGTGCTCGCCCCATACGATCAGTGTCGGACAGGCGATCTCGGGCAGGCGGTCGCGGACGGAGTAGGTGGCGAGGGCCCGCAGCGCTCCGACGAAACCCGGCTTGCCCCCGCCGCGCACCAGCTCGGCCGCGATCGCGGGCGACAGCCGGTCGGGATGGCGGGTGACGCTGCTCAACAGGAGCCTGCGCATGCCGGCTCGACGCGTGATCGTGCTCGCGTTGGCCGCCCCCCAAGCCGTGTACTGGGCGAGCAGCCGCTCGAACCGGTGCGCCAGCGCCGACGCTCGCAGCGTCTCCGAATTGTGGTAGGTGCTCAGACCGGCGGCGGACACGAGCACGAGGCGCTCCACGCGCTGCGGGAACGCGATCGCCAGCTCGGTGGAGACGAACCCGCCCAGCGAGTTGCCGACGACCGCGGCCGCGTCGATCTGAAGCTCGCCCAGCAACCCGTCCAGCAGGCGCGCGTATCCGGAGATCGAGATCTCCTCGCGCGGCAGAGGCGAATGACCGAACCCCGGCAGGTCCATCGCGACCACGCGGCGCTCCCGCGCGAACACCGGCAGCTGCTCCAGCCAGTTCGACCACGAGCCCGCCAGGCAGTGCACGAACACGAGCGGCGGACCCTCGCCGAGCTCGATCGTGTTCACCCGCTGACCCTCGACGCTGACCCAGCGCTGGTGCTCGCGCCAGTCGATGTCAAGCCACTCAGACCGTCCGGATGGACCGTACACTTGAGTGTCGTGGTGTCCGTTGTGAGAGGCGACCCCGACGGCTGTTCCGCCTGACATAGACGCGGTGGGCTTCATCTGAGTACTCTACCGCGGCCTGGTGGGGGCACTCGCAGGATGGCGGCCACCGTGTGCCACCGGCCGGCGCAAGCGCCGACCGCCGCGCTCAACCCCCGCATTGCCACCGACGGCTGCACCGACACCCACACCGACACCGATGAGAATCGCGATCGACATCGACTCGACGCTGCACCACTACTGGGACACGCTCTCAGAGATCGCCGTGCGGCGGTTCGGGATCGAGCTCCCGTATGAGGAGCAGTTCACGTGGGGCATCACGCGCCTGAAGCCGGAGCAGTTGGAGATCTGTATCGAGGAGAGCCACAGCGAGCAGTGCATCCTCGCGGGCACGCCATATCCGGGCGCGGTCGAGACTGTGCGCCGCTGGCACGAGCGCGACGGGCATTACATTCACGTGACCAGCCACCGCGATCCTCACCACGCGGCCGCGACTGCGCGCTGGCTGCGGTCGGTCGGCCTGCCGTTCGACGACCTGTGCTGCTCGTGGGACAAGATCTCGCGCTGCGCGGAGCTCGCAATCGACGTGCTGATCGACGATAGCCCGCTGAACCTGCTCGCGGCGCTGGAACGCGGGATCGCCGCCGCGACGCTCACTCATCCCTGGAACAGCGATGTGTGCGCAGAAGAGGATGTCCTCGTCGCCGCCGACTGGCCAGAGCTCGCGCGGGTGCTGGAACCACTGCTGAGCGGCGATGCGCGCTCGCCCGTCGGCGTGGCCGCCGGGCAGGGCATGGGGCCCACGGCGGCGAACTAGTGTCTCGATTCAAAAATTCGTTGAGTGTTTGCCGAGTGGATGGTCGTGATCTGACGTTCGATGGCGGCGGTCTGCTGGCCGATCTTCGATCGGTCGGTAGTACGTGGGCCGTCGACGGCGGGCGTCAGGTACTGGCCGATTGAAGGTCATCGACCTTCAATCGGTAGACGCCGGGAAACGCCATCGAATTTTTGAATCGCGACACTAGACCCTCGCGGCGGCCGGCGGGCCACGCGTGCACACGGCCGCGCGCGTGGGCACTTCAAAAGAACAACTCGAGCAATCGCGCGTGCACGCGCGCACACACGTGAGCACTCCAAACGAACAACACAACACGACCGTCCGCGCATGGCGCGACGCGATCGGACTCCTGCACAACGACCTGACTCGCCGCGACGCCGCCCCCAGGACCGTGCGCGCCTATCGGGTCGACCTCGACCAGTTCGTCGCGTGGGCGTGCGCGCGGGGACTCACACCCGGTGACGTCGGTCCCAAGGACGTGCGCTCCTACGTCGCCGCGCTGTCGGAGCGTGACCTCGCGCCGAGCACGAGCGCGCGCAAGCTCGCCGCGCTGCGCGCCCTGTTCGGGAGCCAGCGCGAGCACGGCCTGATCGCGCAGAACCCGGCCGAGCTCGTGTCCACACCCAGGCGCTCGCGCGCGCTGCCACGGGTGCTCAAAGCGCGCGAGGCTGCCGCACTGCTCGACGCGATCCCAAATGGGATACCCGCCCGCCCACTCGAGCTCCGTGATCGCGCGATGTTCGAGCTCGCCTACGCCTGCGGGCTGCGCGCCGAGGAGCTGATAACGCTGCGCCTCGGCGACGTGGATCACGACGGCGAGCAGCTGCGCGTCGAGGGCAAGGGCCGCAAGACCCGCTTCGTCCCCGCCGGGGAGGTCGCGCTGAAGGCCGTGGGCGAGTACTTGGACCGGGGCCGTCCGCAGCTGGCGGACATCGCCGCGGGCGCCGAGGACGCGCTGTTCCTGTCAAAGACCGGCAGACGCCTGAGCACGAGCGACGTGCGCCGCCGCCTGCGCGGGTGGGCGCGCAGCAGCGGGGTGGAGTCCACGGCGGGCGCGATCAGCCCGCACGCGCTGCGTCACAGCTTCGCGACGCACCTGCTGGACGGCGGCGCGGACCTGCGCAGCATCCAGGAGCTGCTGGGGCACGCGAGCGTGTCGAGCACCCAGATATACACTCGGGTAGAGTCCGCCAAGCTGAAAAGCGCCTATGCGCGCAGCCACCCCCGGGCCTGACCAGGGGGAAGGGGCGGACCTGGATGGAGACGAACGTCAAAGCGATCGAGCTGCGCGAACTGTGGCGGCAATACAAGTCCGAGGAGGACCAGCGCGCCCGCGAGCGGCTTGTCGTCGCGTACTCGCCCCTGGTCAAGTATGTAGCCGGGCGTACCGCCGCCGGGCTGCCTCCGCACGTCGAGGAGGCCGACCTGATCTCCTACGGTCTCGTCGGGCTGATCTCCGCGATCGAGCGGTTCGACCTGGCGCGCGAGATCAAGTTCGAGACGTACGCGATCATGCGCATCAAGGGCGCGATCATCGACGAGCTGCGCTCGATGGACTGGGTGCCGCGCAGTGTCCGCGCCCGCGCCCGCGAAGTGGAGCGCGCTAACGCCAAGCTCGAGAACGCGCTGCAGCGCGCTCCGACCGACGAGGAGATGGCGGCCGAGCTGAAGATCACGGTGCAGGAACTGAACGACTCGCTGCTGGCGATCTCGCACTCCTCGATGGTCGCGCTGGACGAGCTGTGGAGCACGTCTGACTCAAGCGGCGACCAGGTCTCGCTGATGGACACGATCGAGGACCCGACCGCGCCCGATCCGGCGAAAGCGCTCGACGTGGGCGATCTGAAGGACCGCATCGCCGAGTCGATCGCGAAGCTGCCCGAGCGCGAGAAGCTCGTGATCGCGCTGTACTACTACGAGAACCTGACGTTGCGGGAGATCGGCGAGGTGCTCGGCGTGACCGAGTCGCGCGTGTCTCAGCTGCATACGAAGGCGGTCCTGAGGCTGCGCTCACGGATGCAGGAGGAGTCGTTCGAGACGTAGTTGCTTGGGTGGGAAACCCGGTAGCTCCTTCCCACTACAGCCCTGCCGGCGCCGGTTTCCATTGCCGGCTGCATATCGAAAGCAATCGTCCTCAGGCGGATGGCGATCGTCAGCCGGCGCGATGGCGCGAGGAGGCGATTCGCGGCGCGGGCGGCTCTCGCAAAAAGGCTCGCGCAAAGGTCGTCGAGGACGCCGCCCCTGAGCGCGCGCGACGCACGCCCGAGGGGGAGGGCGACGCGCGCCGGAGCGCGGGCGGGCGGGTACCGATACCCTGATCTCGATGGCCACCCGCATGATCGTCACCTCCATGCCCGATGTCGCCTGCGACGTGTGCGGACGCAGGCTGCTGCGCGGTGAGCAGCCGGACGTGTTCCTGGCGGGCGGGCGGCGGCGGACCGTGTGCGAACTGTGCGCTCCGCGCGCAACCCACGAGGGCTGGCTGCGCGAGACCGACCAACGCCACGCCGTGAGCCTGGGCCCGGCGCGTTCGCGGCGGGGACGCAACCTGCTCGACCGTCTGCGCCAGCTGCGGGAACCGGCATCGTCTCAGTCTCCGCTGGCGGAAGAGGCTCTCCTATCGCCGCCCGTGTCACCATCGGCGGACCTGGCGGCGGGGGGCTCCTACGAGGACCCGCTCGAGGACCTGCCGGTGCTCGCCGAGGAGCCCGTCATCCCCGACGCCTCAGCCGTCGCCGACATCGCATCGGAGCCTGCTTTCACCGGCGGGGACATGAAGGCGCAACGCGCACTCGAGGTGTTCAACGCCGGCGAGCATCCGCGTCGCGTCGCGGGGGTCACCCGCTCGCTGGGGGCGCCGAGCGTGACCGTCCGCCCGCTGGCCGAGTCCGGGAGCGCGGTCACGATCGTGATCGCCTGGGAGCTGTCGTGGTACCGCTACGAGGTCGATCTCGGCGACGAGGCGGCCGGCGTGAGCGTCGTCGCGCAGGGGACCGAGCTCGGTGAGCTCGCCGCCGAGGACCGGCTTGCAAACGCCGCGGCGGCCGCCGACGGGGCGCTGTCGCTGGTAGGATAGGTCCCACGATGATCTACTGCGTGGTACCCAGAGAGCTGTCCGAGGAGCTGTATCCGCAGCTCTCAGAGCACTACGCGAGCGAGGACAACGTGACGGTGATCGTCGATCGCCGCAAGTCCGACCGTCGTGCCCGCGGGGCCCGTCCGACCGATGCGATCAAGCAGCAGCGTGTCGTGCGCAACCGCCGCCGCGCCCGGGTCCCCGGGGATCTCCCCCCGCTGGCTCAGGCGCTGTAACTCCTAGTCGCGACCGTCACGGAGGACGCTTGTCAGCGGGGATGAGCGCGGTGTTGCGATCGCTGTGTTTTGCCCACGCGTAGCGCCGCGGTCACCTCGCTCCGGTTTGGCGCCGGCCCTGGTCTCGGCCTCCCGATCCACACGCTGCGGCGTCCTATGCGATCTGCATACTCCCGTCGCGTATGAGAGCGATCGTGCATGTCGATGGTGGCGCGCGTGGCAACCCCGGCCCGGCGGCCGCCGCGTGCGTGATCTCCTCGCCCGCGGGCGATGTCCTGGGCGAGCATGCCGAACTGCTGGGCGAGGTCACGAACAACGTCGCCGAGTACCGCGCGCTGCTGCTCGGCCTGGCGCGGGCCGCCGAGCTGGGGGTGAGCGACGTCGAGGTGGTCAACGACTCGGAGCTGATCGCCAAGCAGATCAACGGCCAGTACAAGGTCAAGCACGCGGCGATGCGACCGCTGCACCTGCAGGCGATGGCGGCGCTGGGCGGGTTCGAGCGCTGGCGGGTGCGGACGGTTCCGCGCGCGCAGAACGCGCGGGCGGACGCGCTCGTCAATGCGGCCCTCGATCAGGCGCGCAACGCCGGGGCGGGCTGAGTCTCAGTCCAGTCACCCACACCGGTCTTGTGGTCCAGATCTCGCGGGGCGGGGCTTGGTGATGATGGGCTGAAGGGCCAGGTCTGGCGAGGATGGACCTGGGCGGATCGAGCCCGACGGAGCCGGCTCAGTGCAGCGGCTGGGCGGATTTGGCCAGCGTGAGCATTTGCGGGTTGGAGAGTTCCTCCAGCAGCGTGTTCGTCAGCCAGTACAGCACCCTGCCCGAGCGCCAGCCGATGACGTGGATGTGCGCGCCGTCGTCCACGAGCTGATAGGCACGCCCGTCGATGCTCTGTACGCGCGCGTGCGCGAACAGTGGCGGGTTCAGCCAGTCTGAGCCCTCGAAGTCGTAGTAGCCGCCGATCGAGTTCTGCTTCCAGACGACCACGTAAGCGTGATGGGTGTTGCCCTGCTGGTCTTTGAGGGTGTACGCGCGCACCTGCTGCTGTTCGGCGGGGCCGGTCTGCAGGGTGGGGTAGAGGACCGCGAACGGAACTTCGACGGCGGCTTTGACAGCTTCGCTGTTGCCCGCCGAGGACGTTCCGAACAGGTCCAACGCGTGCGGCGAGAAGCCGCTTGAACCGTGCCGCGAGTGGCTGGAGACGTGCGCGGGCGCCTTGGAGGACGGCAGGCTCAGGTGTTCGTCGCCGTGCAGGAAGTCCGCGAGCGTGGCCTGCGCGAGCGCGGGGGTCGTGGTCACGTAGGAGCCGCCGTTCGGCCCCTGGAAGTCGACGTTGGCGCTCTGGAACTTGACCTGTCGCAGCGGCTTGCCCTGCGAGAACGCGATCAGCTTGGCGAGTTCGATCAGCTCGCTCGCGGAGGCGTGGAACGTCGTTGAGATCGCGTGCCCGACGGCCTTGGCGACGGTGTCGATCTGGCCGAGCTCGTTGGTTGGGTCGATCTGCTCGCGCAGGTCGCGCAGGAAGTCCTGCTGGCGGGCTACGCGCACGAAGTCCGAGTCGGTGTGGCGGTAGCGCACGTAGTCGAGCGCGTTTTCGTAGCACAGCTTCTGGTAGCCGGGCTGCAGGTTGATGGACGTGTAGTCGGTTTCGGTCGATCCGACGTTCTCGTTGTAGTAGCGGTGGTCGACGTTCACGTACGCGCACCCGAGCGTGTCGACGACTTTGATGAAGCCCTGGAAGCTGACGTCGACAATGCCGTTCAGCGTCAGGCCGGGGAACACTTCGTGCTCGATCGTTTCGGCGGCGAGCACCATCCCGCCCTTGGTGCCGCCAAGCCTGTTGCCGATCGTGTACGCCGCGTTGATCTTTTCCTGGGGGTAGCTCTCCCCGTTCTTGGTCGTGATGTTGACCATCAGGTCGCGCGGGATCGACAGCACCGAGGTCTGTTCCTGTTCGGGGTCGAACCGCACGAGCAGGATCGTGTCCGAGTGCGGCGGGTCTTCGCGGTCGTAGGCGTCCTTGGCGCCCACCCGCCGGTCGGAGCCGAGGATCAGGAACGTCTGCGGACCGCCGTTGTATTCAGCCGTGACGACGCTCCGCGGCGCATTGATCTCGTTCAGCTTCGGGAACACCTCTTCGGCGATGCCGGTGATCTTGTTCAACGCCACCGTCGCGGTCGCGCCCCCGCTGAGCGCGACGATCAGCACCGCCGCGATCACGAACCGTCTGGCCATGCCCCAACCCGGTGCGGGCGGGCGCTCATCGTCCTGGGATGTCACCGGATAGCCGCTCATAGGCATGCTCATGCGCACGCAGGCGCCGCTCCCCTACGGCGTGCGTCCGCCAAGGGTAGCGGCCGGTTCGGCGTCCCACGCCGGGTGTGGTCATGTTTGTTTGCCGATCTGCCTGATCGCGCGCGTGCCTCCCCACAGGGTCGCGCACGCGCACGCGCACGCCCGTGATGCGCGTGATGCGCGTGATCTTCCACGCGTGTGTCCGCCACCTGCCGGCCGTCAGGAGCCGTCAAGATGCGAAGACTCCCGCGAGTCCCACACACACGCGCGGCGTATGCCTGCCGGGCCTGTCGGTACGCTCGCAGCGAATGCTCAGCCCCCGAAATCGCGAGCTTCTAGGCCTGGTTCCCGCCGCGCTGCTCGTCACGGCCGGGTTCACGGCGATCTTCATCCAGCAGCAGGACACCGCGCGTTCCTCGGCGACCAGCCTCACGCTCAACCACGCCTCCAGCGTGTCGCTGACCTACGGTGCGCTGTTCCTCGCGCTGTGCGTCGCCGGGCATCTCGTGATCCGCTTCTGCCTGCCCGACGCCGACCCGTACCTGTTCCCGCTCGGCGCGGTGCTCGCGAGCGTGGGCATCGTGATGGTCTATCGCATCGACCCTGTGCTCGCGCGCCAGCAGGCGCAGTGGATGGTGCTCGGCCTGGTGCTGTTCGCCGCGACGATCCTCGCCTTGCGCCGCCGTGGCGTCGGCGTGCTGGAGCGCTACCGCTACACGATCGCCGCGGTCGGCATCGCCATGACCGTGCTGCCGCGCGCGCCGGTGATCGGCGAGCAGGTCAACGGCGCCTACCTGGACATCCATGTGGGCGGCGTCTCGTTCCAGCCCGCCGAGCTCGGCAAGGTCGCGATCGTGATCTTTCTCTCGAGCTACCTGCACGACAACCGCCAGGTGCTCGTCACCGCCGGGCGGCGCGTGCTTGGGCTGACGATCCCGCCGATGAAGCAGTTCGGGCCGATGCTGATCGTGTGGGGCGCGGCGATGGCGACGCTGCTGATCACCCGCGAGCTCGGCACCTCGCTGATGTTCTACGGCGCGTTTCTGGCGCTGCTGTACGTCGCCACGGGGCGGTTCTCGTTCCCGTTGATCGGGCTCGTGCTGTTCGCGGCCGGCGCCTGGTTCGTCGCCGTGCACGTGGGCCACGTGCATGCTCGCGTGCTCGCCTGGGAACACCCGTTCAACGAAGCCCTGTACAACCAGCCGGGCGGCAGCTATCAGCTCGCCCAATCGCTGTTCGCCCAGGCCGACGGCGGCCTGCTCGGCACGGGCTTCGATCAGTCGCTGCTGCGCTATCCGGTCGAACTGTCCAACCACGTGGTTGTGCACCGCTCGATCCTGCCGGTGCCCGAAAGCGATCTGATCTACGCGGTCATCACCGACGAGCTCGGTCTCGTCGGCGCCGCCGGGCTCTTGCTCGTCTACCTGCTGTTCGTCGCGCGCGGTCTGAAGACGGCGATGCTGGCGCGAGACTCGTTCTCCAAGCTGCTCGCCACGGGGCTGTCGTTCATCGTGGCGATGCAGGTGTTCGTGATCGTCGGCGGCGTCACGCGCGTGATCCCGCTGACCGGAGTGACGCTCCCGTTCGTCGCCTACGGGGGGTCGAGCGTGGTCATGAACTTCGTGCTGCTCGCGCTGCTGCTCGTGATCTCCGACCGCGCGCGGCGGCCGTACTCGCGCGCTTGAGCGCGGCTGCCGCCCCGCTCGACGGCGCCCGACCTCTGCTCGACCCGTAAGACGCTCGCAAACGGCCAGGCGCTCGGCGAGCCCGCTGAACGCTCGCCAAACCGGGTAAACGCTCGTCAATGTGCGTCTGCTGCCCGACTGAGCGTGGGATGAGCGAGTTTGCGCAGGTTTGCTGAAGCTTTCCCGCCGAAACCTCCATATCGTCGTAGGGCGCAGGGCGCCGGGCGGATCGTGTCGAAACACCGGGTCATGCATTCCTCCACGCTCACCTACGACGCCACGCCTCGCCTGTGCCTGCGCACGCCCGAGCCACCCGCGCGCAGTCATCGCTATGGAGGCGCCCTCACGGAGGGGGTCTCCTCGCCCGCGGGTCTGCACCGCCGTCCGTGGCTTGCGCGCCTGCGCCGCGCGCTGCAGGAGAACCTGTTCGCCGTGCACTACCAGCCGATCGTCGCCCTCAGCGACGGGCGCCCCTCGCACTACGAGGCGCTCGTGCGCCTCGCCGACGAACCCTCGGGACGGCTCGTCGCTCCCGGCCGGTTCCTGCCCGCGGCCGAGCGCTACGGCCTGATCCGCGACATCGACCGGCTCGTGCTGGCCCATGTCGCCGCGCTGCTCGGCCGGCATGGCGCCCGCAACGGCGCGGATGACGGCGGCGCGCGGGTCGCGGTCAACATGTCCGCCCTGTCGGTCACCGACCCCACGATGCTCGCGCATATCGAGCGCTGCCTCGACGACCACGGCGTCGACCCTCACCGGCTCGTGATCGAGATCACCGAGACCGCCTCGATCTCCGACATGGACCACGCCCAGGCGTTCTGCCGGGGCGTCTCCGCGCTCGGCTGCGCGATCGCGCTCGACGACTTCGGCGCGGGGTTCGGCTCGTTTCAGTACCTCACGCGGCTGCCGTTCGACTATCTCAAGATCGACGGCGGCTTCGTCCGCGCGCTGCCCAGCTCACCCAACGACCAACTCGTCGTGCAGGCCCTCGTCGGCCTGGCGCGGGGGATGGGCAAGCGCACGATCGCCGAGTACGTCACCGACCGCGCCACCCTCCAGCTGTTGCGCGGCTACGGCGTCGACTACGCGCAGGGGTTTGAGATCGGGCGACCGCATCCGCAGATGCGCTGAGCCGGGCGCGGTTGTCTCGCCTCGCGCCTGACAGAGGGGATGAGAGCGGTGCCGAAAACGTCACGGGTTTGAGCACGCGCTGGGCCGCGGAAACTACGAGCGTAGTTGCTGCCCGCGTGGGCCCGGCACCTCCGCAGCCCGATCGACTGGTTAACGGGGCTGCGGATACTGCGAGCGCATCGCCATGTCCCACACCCGGTCGGGCGTCAGCCGGCGTTGCAGGATCGCCAGGCGCGCCGAGGGCGTCACGCGCACCCGCGCGGGCGGGCGCCGGCGGGAGATCGCCCGTTCGATCGCCTTCGCGACCACATCCGGGCCGCCCCCGAGATGGCGCATCGGGCCGTCATATACGCCCGTCGTCAGGGCGGCGAGCTTCGCGTTGAACTCGCCGTAGGGCCCCCCGTCACCGGCATCGTCCATGCTGGCCACGGCGGCCGTCGCGAAGTCCGACACGATCAGTCCCGGCTCGATCAGGATCGTGTCGATCCCGAAGCCGCGCACCTCGAAGCGCAGCGCGTCTGAGATCGCCTCGATCGCGTGCTTGGTCGCGTGGTAGTAGCCCCCACCGGGGAACGTCAGCCGCCCGCCCATCGAGCCGACGTTCACGACCTTGCCCCAGCGCTGCTCGCGCATCCGCGGAAGCACCAGTTGCGTCAGCGCGACCAGGCCGAACACGTTCGTCTCGAACTGCCTGCGCACCGCGTCCAGACTTACCTGCTCGATCGGCCCGCTCTGGCTGTAGCCGGCGTTGTTGATCAGCACGCCCACAGCGCCGTGCTCGCGCTCGACCTCCGCCACGGCCGCGCGCATCGACTCCTCGTCGGTCACGTCCAGCCGCAGCGGCTTGCAGCCCGCGTCCGCCAGGTCGGCGATCGACTCCGCCCGGCGCGCGCTCGCGTACACAGTCCAGCCCTGCTTCGCCAGCCGCAGCGCGCTCGCACGGCCGATGCCTGACGAGCAGCCCGTGATCAGCACTGCCTTGGACGGAGTCGCCATGTCGGCTCGGAGCATACGCGGCTTCCGCGCGTGGCTCGGTGTTCGCGCGCGGCCCGCCGTCTCACCGGGCCGGCCCGGTAGGGTGGGCGACCCATGCGCGCCGTCACGTTCCAGTCCCCCGGCGAGGTCGCCGTGCAGGATGTCCCCGAGCCCGAGCTGCGTTCTCCCGATGACGCGATCGTCCGTGTCGACGCGAGCGGCATCTGCGGCTCGGATCTGCACATCTACCACGGTCGCGTCCCCGTCGAGCAGGGCTTCACGATTGGCCACGAGTTCGTCGGCACCGTCCTTTCTGCCGGCCCGGAGTTTGAGCGCGCCGCGGTCGGTGAGCGCGTGCTCGGCTGTTTTCACACCGCCTGCGCCACCTGCGTTGCATGCGTTCGCGGCGACTACCACCGCTGTGTTCATGGCCGCACGTTCGGGCACGGCTCCCGCCTCGGTGACCTGCAGGGCGCTCAGGCCGAGCGCCTGCTCGTGCCGCGCGCCAACCTCACGCTGCGCCGCGTCCCCGAGGGTATGTCCGACGAGGTCGCGCTGTTCGCCGGCGATGTGCTCGGCACCGGCTATCACGCCGTCGCCCATGCCGGCCTGCGCTCGGGAGACACCGCTGCCGTGCTCGGCCTCGGCCCCGTCGGCCTGTGCGCCGTCCAGGCCGCGCGCGCCGCGGGCGCCACGCAGGTGTTCGCGATCGACACCGTCCCCGACCGTTTGGACATGGCGCGACAGTTCGGCGCGGTGCCCATCCACCTGACCGACGAGGACCCCAAGCGCGCCGTCCGTGCCGCCACCGGCGGGCTCGGGGTGGACGTCGCCGTCGACGCGGTCGGCGACCCCGGCCCGCTGGCCCTGGCGATCTCGCTCGCGCGCGACGCCGGCACCGTCTCGGGCATCGGCGCCTACGCCGGTCGGGGCGAGGTCCCGCTCGGGCTGGCCTGGCTGAAGGGCCTGACGCTCAGGACCGGCCTGGCGAACGTGATCGCGCACGTCGATCGCGTCCTTGCGATGGTCTCCGCCGGTCTGCTCGATCCCGCGCCGCTCGTAACCCATCACATGTCTCTCGACGACGCCGCCGTTGCGTATGCGTTGTATGACCGGCGCGAGGCGCTGAAGATCGTCCTGACGCCCTGACGCCCAGCTGGCGCCGACGGCTGCGGTAACCGGCGCCGGCTGCGTTGTACGAAGCAGCGGGGCTTGCGGGTTTCCCACCCATACCAACCCGCGCCGGTGACAGGTAGGCTGCATCTATGACCACTGCCTCCATCACCCTCCCCGACGCGCTCGGCGACGCCGCGCGCGAGTTCATCGCCGGACCCCACCGTCTGCTGATCGGCGCCGAGCGCCCCGACGCGGCCGATGGGCGCACATTTGCCACGCTCGACCCGTCCACCGGGCGTGACATAGCGGAGGTCGCGCTCGGCGGACCCGAGGACGTCGCACGGGCAGTCGCGGCCGCGCGCGCCGCCTTCACCGACGGCCCCTGGGCGTCGATGCCCGCCGCCGGCCGCGAGCGCCTGATGCACGCGCTGGCCGACGCGATCGAAGCACGCGCCGAGGAGATCGCCCAGATCGAGTCGCTCGACAACGGCAAGCCGGTCGGGCTCGCCCAGTACGTCGACGTCGCCGGCGCGATCGGGCACCTGCGCTACTTCGCCGGCTGGCCGACGAAGATCGAGGGCGCAGTGCTGCCGGTGAGCGCGCCGAACATGCACTGCTACACCCGCCGCGAGCCCGTCGGGGTGTGCGCGCAGATCATCCCCTGGAATTTCCCCCTGCTGATGGCCGCATGGAAGCTCGGCCCGGCGCTTGCCGCCGGGTGCACGGTCGTGCTCAAGCCCGCCGAGCAGACGCCGCTCAGCGCGCTGCGCGTCGGCGAGCTCGCGCTGGAGGTCGGGTTCCCGCCGGGCGTGCTGAACGTCCTCACCGGCGATGGCGGCACGGGCGCCGCGCTCGTCGATCACCCCGACGTCGATAAGATCGCCTTCACCGGCTCCACGGTCGTGGGACGCGAGATCGGCGCGAAGGCCGGCCGCGCGCTCAAGCGCGTGACGCTCGAGCTCGGCGGCAAGTCCCCGAACATCATCCTGCCCGACGCCGACATCGACGCGGCCGTGAAGGGCTCCTTTCAGGCGATCTACTTCAACTCCGGGCAGGCGTGCAACGCCGGCTCACGCCTGTTCGTCCCCGCCGAGCGCTTCGACGAGGTCATGAGCGGGCTGGCCGAGGCGGCGGCGGCGGCGCGGCTCGGGCCGGGGCTGGACGCCGGCACACAACTCGGGCCACTGGTCTCCGCCGAGCAGCACGAGCGCGTCCTGGGTTACATCGACTCGGGTCGCGCCGAAGGCGCCGAGGTCGTTGCGGGAGGCGAGGCCGCGCTCACCGACAGCGGCGGCTGGTTCGTCGCCCCGACGCTGTTCAGCACCACCTCCGACGAGCTGCGGATCTCCCGCGAGGAGATCTTCGGCCCGGTGCTCGTCGCCTCGCCGTATGACTCGCTCGAGGAGGTCGCCGCGCGCGCGAACGATGGCGAGTACGGCCTCGCCGCGGGCGTGTGGACGCGCGACGTCGGCAGTGCCCATCGTCTGGCGGCGATGCTGCACGCGGGCATGGTCTACATCAACACCTGGGGAGTGGTCGATCCCTCGGCCCCGTTCGGCGGCTTCAAGGCCTCGGGCATCGGGCGCGAGCATGGCCACGACGGTCTGGACGCATACCTGGAGAGCAAGACGGTTTGGACAGCGTTGTAGGGACCCGGATTCGCGTCGTCACGTCTGCCGGGGTCTAGCTGTCGTGACGCGAACGCTCGCCGCGGATATCCCAGCACAGCCCACGCCCGCAGGCCTTGACTCCTCCGGCTCTGTGGCCGGTAGACGCTGGACAGCGCCGCTGGTGGGCGTGTGCGGGCTGGTGCTGCTCGCCGCGACCGTCGAGATCGTGCTCGACGCCGCGCGAGAACACTCGCCGCTGATCCCGCGCTCGCCGCATATCGCGGGCTGGCTTCAGTCGCTCGGGGGCGAGCGGCTCGGCTATCGCGTGTTCCTGATCGCGCTGCTGGCGTTCAGCGTGGCTTATGGCGTTCTGCTGGCGGTGGTTCACGCGCGCGCGCGTGCATCGTCTGCCGGCGATGCGGTGGGCGTCGGCGGCGATCGGATGGCGGCTGGTGACCGGGTGGTCCCCGGTGATGGGGCGCCCGCCGGCGATCAGGCAAGCGTCGTCGATCGGACGCCCGGCAGCGACCGGGGAGACACGACCCGGATGACAGGGTCCGCCAGGTGGGCGATCGGGCTTGTCGCGCTGCTGAACCTGATCGTGTTCGCCGGGCCGATCCTGATCTCGACCGACGTGTTCAGCTACATCGCCTACGCACGCATGGGCGTCGTGCACGGCATCAACCCATACACGCACGGCCCGGTCGCGATCGTCGGCGATCCGGTGTTCCGCTACGTCGGGCATGACTGGCTGCGCGTGGCCACCGCCTACGGCCCGCTGTACACGCTGATCACCTATCCCCTCGGCCTGCTCGGCGTGGTCGGCGCGCTGTGGGGGATGAAGCTCTACGCGCTGCTCGCCTCCGCGGCCACGCTTGTGCTCGTCTGGCGTGTCGCGCGCCGGCGCGGGCACGATCAGGTGTTCGCGCTGCTCGCCGTCGGCGCCAACCCGCTGTATGTGATCTACGGCCTCGGCGGCGCCCACAACGATCTGATCATGCTCGCGCTGATGATGGCCGCCGTCGCGTTCACCCTGTCCGACCGTGACGCCGCCGCGGGCGCGGCCGTGGTGGCGGGCGCGCTGGTCAAGGCGACCGTCGCGGTGC
Organism: uncultured Solirubrobacterales bacterium; assembly: GCA_963749285.1. GTDB lineage: Bacteria > Actinomycetota > Thermoleophilia > Solirubrobacterales > Solirubrobacteraceae > Palsa-744. Next base: position 1,818,865 of record CAVVMD010000003.1, read on the forward strand.
TGCTGCCGTTCATGATCCTGGCCCGGCGGCGCTCGGCGGCGGTCTACGGCGCACTGGCGGCGCTTGCACTGACAGCGCTCGTCGGCTACGCCGTGTTCGGCATCCACGGCATCGACGTCGTCTCGGCGCTGAACCGCGACTCGGCGTTCGTCTCGACCGACAGCTTCCCCAACGAGCTCGCCCACCTGTTCGGCAAGCCCGGCGTGTTCCCCGTCGACCACGACCTGCTCAAGGCCGCGCTCGTGCTGATCGTCGCGCACCTGCTGTGGCGCACCTGGCGCGGCTATGACTGGGTCGCCGCCTCCGGCTGGGCGCTGCTGGCGATCGCCGTCACGAGCACCTGGCTGCTCGCCTGGTACATCCTCTGGCCGCTGCCGCTGGCAGTCATCACGCGCGACCGGCGCCTGCTCGCCGCGACGCTGTTCGTGCAGGCCCTGTTCGTCGTCCACCAGACGTCTCCGATCTTCGCTCCGGTGCAATGACCCTGGGTGCGCAGGGCAAGCTGGGCAAGGACGCAGGAAGCGAAGTGTGCTCGGCACACGAGCGACCGAGGACGCCGATCCAGCGCCGCCATGCGCGCACAGGGCGCCTGATCGAGACGACCGTACTGGTGCTCGTCGCGCTGCTGCTGGCGGGAGCGACCGTCAACGACGTCGTTCGTCAGACGCATGTCAACCAGCGTCTGATCGACGACCTGCGCACCTGGCGCACATACACCGGTCACGACTACCACAACCTCTCGATCGAGCAGACAGTGTTCGGCGAACGCTCCCAGACCGAGGTCGTCTGTGGCAACACCGCTCCGGGCGCTCCGAAAACGAAGATCCAGTTGTGCCTGGCGATCGGGGGGCCCGCCATCGACGGCAAGCGCACGGTGCGCGGCGGCTGGTATCTGCCGGCGCATACCGAAGAAGATCTGCGCCGACACCGCTACGGCTGCTTCGGCCCCGCCGCCGTGGGAATATGCCCGACCGCGGCGGAAGCGGCGGCGGAACACCGGGCCACGCGATCGGGCGTCGGCGCGTGAGCGCGGCGAGCATGTCCGACGCACCCCGGCACGAGCGTGCGACCGAAGCCGGTGGGCGTGGCGCCCGCGCACGATCCCTGCCCGCGTGGTGGCCGTTGGCGGCGCTCACGATCCTCGCGGCGGCTCTGCGCCTGTCGACGCTGGACCTGCAGAGCTTCTGGTACGACGAGGCGTTCACGCCCGTCCACGTCCTGCACGCGAGCCTGTGGGCGACGCTGCGCGCGGTCGTGCACACCGAGAACACGCCTCCCCTGTGGTACGTGATCGCGTGGGCGGACGCGCGCGTGCTGGGGACCGGCGAGGTCGCGCTGCGCCTGCCCTCCGCGCTCGCGGGCATCGCGACCGTGCCCGTCGCCTGGGCGATCGGTGCAGAGTTGACCGGCCGGCGTTCCACCGCGATCGCCGCGGCGGCACTGGTCGCGGTGAACCCGTTGCTGGTGTGGTACTCCCAGGAGGCGCGCGCCTACGCGCTGTTCGTGCTGCTCGCCGCCGTCGCGATGCTGTGCTTCCTGCACGCCCTGCGGACTCCCACCCGTGGTTGGATGGCCGCGTTCGCGCTCAGTGGGTCGCTCGCGCTGCTGAGCCATTACTTCGCGGTGTTCCTGCTGATCCCGATGGTCATCTGGCTGCTGGTGTCGAGGGACCGCGCGCGCCGGCGCACGGCGCTGGGAGCAGTCGGAGCGCTCGCGCTCGTCGGTGTGGCACTGCTGCCGCTGATCTCCGCGCAGGGCGGCCACGGCACGCAGTGGATCGGCGAATGGGCCCTGTCCAGCCGCCTGCAGGCGATCCCCCAGTACTACCTCACCGACTACTACGGATCCTCGCTGGGACACGGGATCGAGCTGCTCGTCGCGCTGCCGATCCTCGCCGGGCTCGGGTTCGGATTGTGGCGCGTGCTGACCCCGCGCGAGGAGCACGGCGCCCTGATCGCGCTGGCCGTGGCCGCCGGAGGCGTCCTGATCCCGATCGCACTTATCGCCGTCGGCGCCGACTACCTTGCGCCGCGCAATCTCGTCGCCGCGATGATCCCCGTCACCGCGCTGATCGCCGTCGTCGTGGTCTCCCAGCGCGCGGGCCTCGCGGGGATCGCGCTCGCCGCGACGATCGCCGTCGCGTTCCTGGCGATCTCGGTCGACGTCAACCTCAGCCCGCGCCTGCAGCGCGGGAACTGGCGCGGCCTTGCCCGGGTGCTGGGAGGCCGGGAATCCGCGCGCGCCGCCGGAGCAGCGGGAGCAGGCGAGCGTGCGATCACGACCGTCGAGTTGGGGGCGGCGCCGCTGGAGTACTACATGCCGCCGCTAGGTAACCTCGCGCCCGGCCGGACGATCACGGTGAGCGAGATCGACGAGGTCGGCTACGCCCCACTGCGGGCCTCCGCGGGCGAGCCGCCCGCGCCCGGCTTTCGCCTGCGCGACCGCGTGGACGTCGATGGGTTGATCGCCTACCGCTTCGTCTCGCCCGTGCCGCGCACGGTCTCCGAGGCTGCGCTGCGCCGCCACACGATCACGCTCGCGCACCCCGAGGTGCTGGTCTCGCCCGGCTGAGGCGGAGCGGCGTGCAGGCCGAGGGCGACGCCAGATGACGGACTCGTGAGCGTCACGCCCGGCGGCGCGTGCAAAATGTGCGTGCAACTCGTCCTCACCCGCGAAAAGGTTCTAGGTTTCCCGCATGTCCACTTCGACCGTGCAGGCACCAAGCGACGCTCAGGTGGCACTGGAGCGGGCGTGCGAGCACCTGCTCTCGCTGCAGAACGGCGCGGGCTGGTGGCAGGGTGAGCTGCAGACGAACGTGACGATGGACGCCGAGGACATGCTGCTGCGGGAGTTCATCGGCGTACGCCTGCCCGATGAGACCGAGCGCTCGGCCGCCTGGATCCGCTCCCAGCAGCGCGAGGACGGCACCTGGGCGAACTTTCAGGGCGGCCCCGGCGAGCTGTCCACGACGATCGAGGCCTACTGGGCGTTGCGCCTCGCCGGAGACCCCGCCGAGGCCGAGCACATGCGCCGGGCGGCCGCGTTCGTCCGCGCGCAGGGCGGGATCGAGCGTGCGCGGGTGTTCACGCACGTGTGGCTCGCGCTGTTCGGCCTGTGGTCGTGGGAGGAGGTGCCCGCGCTGCCCCCCGAGATCGTGCTGCTGGGAGGGTGGGCGCCCCTGAACGTGTACGACTTCGCGTGCTGGGCCCGCCAGACGATCGTCGCGCTGTCGCTCGTCAAAGCCCACCGGCCGGTGCGCGCGCTGGGGTTCGACCTCGACGAGCTGTGTTGCGGCGAGCATCCCCAGGAGCGCCGCCCCGCCTCGTGGCATGGCCGGCTGCTGGCCGGGCTGGATCGCGCCCTGCGCGCGTATGAGCGCCACCCGATCGGTCCGTTGCGGGCGCTCGCGCTTCACCGGGCGGAGCGCTGGATCGTGCGCCGCCAGGAGGCCGACGGCTCCTGGGGTGGAATCCAGCCCCCATGGGTGTACTCGCTGATGGCGCTGCACCTGTGCGGCTACTCGCTCGAGCACGCCGTGATGAGGAGCGGGCTGGAGGGCCTCGATCGGTTCATGGTCGAGGACGAGGACGACTCGCGTGCGGTGGGGGCCCCGGCCGGTCTGAGCCGGCGTCTGGAAGCGTGCCAGTCGCCCGTATGGGACACGGCGCTGGCGATGATCGCGCTGAGTGACGCCGGCGTCGCGGGGGACGATCCGGCGATGGTTGCAGCCGCGCGCTGGCTGCTCGGCGAGGAGGTGAGCATGACCGGCGACTGGGTGCTCGCCAGACGGGATCTTGCGCCCGGAGGCTGGGCATTCGAGTTCGCGAACGTCAACTACCCCGATGTCGACGACACCGCCGAGGTGGTGCTCGCGCTGCGCCGGGTGGCCGGCGCGGTGAGCGTTGCTCGGGGAAGCGCGGCTTGCAACGGAAACAACGGAAACTCCGCCACGGCCGGGCTGCGCTCGGAGATCGACGCGGCGATCGCCCGGGCGCAGCGCTGGGTGCGAGGTATGCAGAGCTCCGACGGAGGCTGGGGGGCGTTCGATGCCGACAACACGTGCTCGCTGGTGCGCGAGCTGCCGTTCCTGGACTTCGGCGAGGTGATCGACGAGCCGAGCGCCGACGTGACCGCCCACGCCGTCGAGATGCTCGCCGCGCTGGATCTGCTCGACACGCCCGCCGCCCGCCGGGGGGTGCGCTGGCTGATCTCTCAGCAGGAGCCCGGCGGGTCGTGGTTCGGGCGCTGGGGCGTCAACCACGTGTACGGGACGGGCGCCGCGGTGCCGGCGCTGATCGCCGCGGGCGTGGCGCCCACGGAGGAGTGCATCCGCCGCGCGGTCGGCTGGCTGGCGCGTTATCAGAACGAGGACGGCGGTTGGGGCGAGGACCCTCGCTCATATGACGATCCCGCGTGGATCGGCCGTGGTCAGAGCACCGCTTCGCAGACCGCCTGGGCGCTGCTCGCGCTGCACGCCGCCGGAGGAATCGACTCGCAGGCGCTCAGGCGCGGCGTGGACTGGCTGGTGGCGAATCAGCGCTCCGACGGGACCTGGGACGAGCCGCAGTACACCGGCACCGGGTTTCCCTCCGACTACTACATCAATTATCACCTCTATCGGCTGGTCTTTCCGATCGCGGCTCTCGGCCGCTGTCTGCGGGAGTGAAGCTCCTGGTCGATCCACCGCTCGACGCTCCCGCCGCGGGCGCTGTCATGGCGCGTACCGAGAGCGAGAACTTCCCGGTCGCCAGCCGGCTGCTCCCACGGCGCGCGCGCACACACCTACTCGCCGTCTACGGCTTTGCCCGCTTGGTCGATGAGCTCGGCGACTCGTTCGTCGGCGATCGTCTGTCCGCACTGGATTGGGTCGAACGGGATCTCGACCGGGCGTATCGGGGCGAGGCCGAGCACTCGCTGCTGCAGCGTCTGCAGCCGACGCTGCGCGCATGCTCGCTGCCGCGCGGGCCGTTCGTGCGCCTGATCGAGGCCAACCGCGTCGATCAGCGCGTCACTCGGTATGCGACCTGGGAGCAGCTGCGTGGCTACTGCGAGCTGTCCGCCAATCCCGTCGGGGAGCTCGTGCTCGGCGTTTTCGGGCAGGCCACGCCCGCGCGCGTGGCGCTGTCGGATGCGATCTGCACCGCCCTGCAGTTGGCCGAGCACTGCCAGGACGTGGCCGAGGACCGTGACCGCGGGCGCGTGTACCTGCCGGTCGAGGATCTTGCCCGCTTCGGCTGCACGACCGCGGACCTGTCGGCCGAGCACGCGGACGGCCCGTTGCGCCAGACCGTCGCGTTTGAGGTCACGCGCGCACGGCAGCTGCTCGCGCGCGGGGCTCCGCTGATCGACGAGCTGCACGGTGTGCGCGAGCGACTGGCGGTCGCGGCGTTCGTCGCCGGGGGACGCGCGGCGCTCGATGCGATCGAGCGCGCCGGCTGTGACGTGCTCGCCGGCCCGCCGCGCGCCGGTACGGGACGGCGCCTGCTCGCGCTGTCCGGAACGCTCGTTGAGCGCCGCCGCCGGTGAGCACGCAGGAGGCATACCGGCAGTGCGAGGCGATCACGCGTGCCACGGCGGCCAACTTCTACTACGGCATTCGCCTGCTCGCGCCCGAGCGGCGCCGGGCGATGTGCGCTGTGTACGCGTTCGCGCGGCGCGTCGATGACATCGGCGACGGGGAGTTGGCCCCTGAGGAGAAGCTGCGCCGGCTGGATGAGCAGGCCCAGGCGCTCGCGGCATTTACCGACACCGATCCGGTGATGGTCGCCCTTGCCGACGCATATGCGCGGTACTCGGTGCCGCCCGATGCAATGCAGGCACTGATCGCCGGAGTACGCATGGATGTCGCAGGCGTGACCTATGAGAGCTTCGACGAGCTCGTGATCTACTGCCGGCGCGTGGCCGGGGCGATCGGCCGGGCCTGCCTGGCGATCTTCGCGCTGCGCGACCCGGCTGGGACGGACCTGATCGAGGCGGACCGGCTCGCTGACGATCTCGGTGTGGCGCTGCAGCTGACAAACATCCTGCGCGACGTGCGCGAGGACGCGCACAACGGGCGGGTGTACCTGCCCGCTCAGGATCTGCGCCGCTTCGGGCTGATCGTGGCCGGAGGCGAGCACGAGGTTGCGAGCACGATTGTGCGGCTTGCAGAGGGGGGCGAGGAAAGCGGGGGAGACAGCGCTGATGAGCAGGACATGCAGGGGGGAGACTTGGAGGCGCTTGTGCGCTTCCAGGCGGATCGCGCACGGCAATGGTTCGAGCGCGGGATCGCGCTGGCGCCGCTGCTGGACAGGCGCAGCGCGGCGTGCCTGCTGGCGATGAGCGGCATCTACAGCCGGCTGCTGAGACGCATCGCCGGCGACCCCGAGCGGGCGCTGCGCGAACGGATCGCGCTGTCGATGCACGAGAAGGCGTGGGTCGCGGCGCGCAGCATGATCGGAGGCAGCGCTTGAACGCCCGCGCCAAGGCGGACCCCGAGCGTGACGTCGTCGTGATCGGCGGGGGCCTGGCGGGGATCGCGGCGGCGCTGGACTGTGCGCAGGCCGGCGCGCGGGTGACGCTCGTCGAGGTCAGACGCAGGCTCGGTGGCGCCGCCTACTCGTTCGAGCGCGACGGACTGCGCATCGACAACGGACAGCACGTGTTCCTGCGCTGCTGCATCGCCTACCGCGGGTTGCTGGCGCGACTCGGAAGCGAGCACGGCGTCGTCCTGCAGGAGCGGCTGCGGATCCCCGTGCTGAGCCCCGGCCGCGCTCCGGTCGTGCTGCATCGCAGCGCGCTGCCCGCGCCGCTGCACCTCGCGGGAGCGCTCATGCGCTACCGCCATCTCACGCTCAGCCAACGTCTGCGCGCGGCTCGCGCCGCGCTCGCGCTCGGGCGACTGGACCCCGACGATGAGGCGCTGGAGCGCCAGACCCTGGGCGAGTGGCTCACCGAGCACGGCCAGGGCCCGGACGCGGTGGCCGCGTTGTGGGATCTGATCGCGCTGCCGACTCTGAACCTGCCCGCCGCGCAGGCGTCGCTGGGGCTCGGCGCGTTCGTGTTCAAGACGGGACTGCTCGCGAGCGCGAGCGCGGGCGATATCGGCTTTCACGAGCGGCCTCTGAGCGAGACGATCGCTGAGCCCGCCGCACGGGCGCTCGCGCGCGCTGGGATCGAGGTGCGCCTGGGCTGGCGCGCGCAGCGAATCGAACGCAGCGGATCGGGCTTTCAGGTGCGCGGCTCGGGTGCGGGGGATGTGCCCGACGCATTGGACGCGCGGGCCGTGATCGTGGCGGTGCCCCACGCGCGCGCGGCGGGACTGCTGCAGACCCTCGCGCCCGAGATCGCCGGCAGGCTGAGCCGCATCGAGAGCTCGCCGATCGTGAACGTGCACGTCGTCTATGACCGACCGGTGTGTGAGCACCGCTTCGCGGCCGGCGTGGGAACGCCGGTGCAGTACTTGTTCGACCGCACCGCCGCGGGCGGTGTCCCGCCGGGATGTCAGTATCTGGCGGTGTCGCTGTCAGGCGCCGAGCGGGAGATGCAGATGAGCGTGGACGCGCTGCGCGAGCGCTACCTCCCCGCGCTGTCGGCGCTGTTTCCGCGCGCGCGTCATGCACGTGTGGAGACGTTCTTCGCCACGCGCGAGCACGCCGCCACGTTTCGCGCCGCGCCGGGGGTGGCCCGGCTGCGTCCCGGCGCGCAGACACCCGCACCGGGGCTGGTGCTGGCGGGAGCCTGGACGGACACGGGCTGGCCTGCGACCTTGGAGGGCGCCGTCCTGAGCGGGCATGCCTCCGCACGCGCGGCGCTGGCGGCGCTATGAGCGGTCTGCTGATTGCCACGCCGCTGCGCATCGAGGCCGCGCTGGTCGGTTGCGCGACGCGCACGGCGCAGGTACGCCGGACCGGCATGGGTCCCGAGCGCTCGTTTGCGGCCGCTCGGGAACTGCACGAGCAACCCGCAGCCGCGTTCTTGGTGATGGGCTTCTGCGGAGGACTGGAGGAGTCTTCGCAGCCCGGGGACGTGATCGTGGCCGATCGGCTGCTGCGCAACGAAGTGACCGGCAAGGATGAACACCCGGCCAAGCCGACTCCCTGTGCGGGCGCCGACGCGCTTGCCGCGCTGCTAGCGAATCGTGGGCTCAGGGTCCGTCGCGGCATGGTGGTGAGCGTGACGCAGCAGGTGCACAACAAGTGGTGGCGGGCGAAGCTTTCAGAGCGAGGCGCGATCGCAGTCGACATGGAGTCGGGGTGGCTGGCCCATGGCTTGGAGGAGCGGCCGTTCGGCGTAGTGCGTGTTGTGGTGGACACCCCTGCACGTGAGCTGACGCGCCCGCTGGCGACGTTGACCGGTGGGGTGCGTGCGGCGGTGGTGCTGCGCAGAGCCGCGGGCGCTATTGATCGGCTGGTGGCAGAGCACGGTGTGCATACTGTCTTTGGCAGCGACGGATACCCAAGCAAGTGAGGTCGAGGTAATGGCGGTCCGGATGAGGCAGAGCACGCGGATGGGCTGGTATCTGCTGCGTCAGCGGCTGGCGCGGCGCGAGAAGTTCCCGCTGATCGTCGAGCTGGAGCCGCTGTTTCAGTGCAATCTGTCGTGTTCGGGCTGCGGCAAGATCCAGCATCCCGAGTACGAGCTGCGCCGGCGGATGCCGGTGGCGCAGGCGCTCGCCGCGATCGAGGAGAGCGGCACGCCGATGGTCTCGATCGCCGGCGGCGAGCCGCTGATCCATCCCGAGATCCATGTGCTCGCGGCGGAGCTCGTCGCGCGCAAGAAGTTCGTGTACCTGTGCACGAACGCGCTGCTGCTGGAGCGCAAGCTCGAGCAGTTCAAGCCGAGCCCGTACTTCGCCTGGGCGATCCACATCGACGGGTTGCGCGAGCGCCACGACGCCTCGGTCGAGCGCGAGGGGGTGTTCGACAAGGCAGTCTCGGCGATCAGGGCGGCCAAGGCGGCCGGCTTTCGCGTGACGACGAACACGACGTTCTTCACGCACGACTCGCCCAAGACGGTGCGCGAGGTGCTCGACTTCCTCAACGACGATCTGCAAGTCGACGAGATGATGATCTCGCCCGCGTACGCGTATGAGAAAGCCCCCGATCAGGAGCATTTTCTCGGCGTCACGCAGACGCGCAAGCTGTTCAGCCAGGCGTTCGCCGACGGACGGCGCAAGCGCTGGCGGTTGAACCACAGCCCGCTGTTCCTGGACTTCCTGGAGGGCAAAGCCGATTTCGACTGCACCGCGTGGGGGATTCCCAGCTACTCGCTGTTCGGCTGGCAGCGCCCGTGCTACCTGATGTCCGACGGTTACGCACGGACCTATAAGGAGCTGATCGAGACGACTGACTGGAGCGCATACGGCCGCGGACGCGACCCACGCTGCGAGAACTGCATGGCCCACTGCGGGTATGAGCCGACCGCGGTGCTGCAGACGACGCGCTCGCTCAAGCAGTCCCTACGCGCCCTCGCCGGGTAAGTCCCCGTCCCCGGGTGATCCTCCCTCGCCTGCATCCCTCTCTTCCCCCTCGTCTCCGTCCTCGCCCCCGTCTCCGCGCCCTTCAGACAGGCCTGGCATCATCGCGGCTTCGGCTCCGGGCGCGGCCCCGTCCCCAGGCTCGCCACGCACGGTGCGGATGTCGCGCCAGGTGAGACCCTCGCCGAGCAGCGCCGGCACGCCGAGGGCCAGCGCCGTCAGCACCTCGACTGCCTGCAGGACGATGCCGTAGGCGATGGCCTGCCCGGCGCCGACGCCGTAGGCGGCGAGCACCACCAGGCAGGCGGCCTGGAACACGCCCACGTTGGATGGGGTCGCGGGCAGGATCGCGCTGACGTTGACCGCGAGCAGGACCGCGGCGGCGGCGATCAGCGCGGGGTGGGCGGGCAGGCCGAGCGCGAGCACGACCGCGTAGCACGCCAGCCACTGCAGCGCCCATGCGAGCAACTGGGCCGCGACCGAGGCGAGTCCGTGACGGGGCGTCACGAACACGTGCAGCCCCTGTCTGGCGAGTCCCAGCAGCCGCGCGATCGCCACGCTGGCCAGTCGCACACGCACCGACGGCGCTCGCCGCCCGACCCGCAGCAGCCACGGGCCGAGCAGCACGAGCGCGCACAGCGCGAGTGGGACCGCCGCGACCGCGAGCACACCGACCAGGCGTCCGTGCCCGAGCGGAATGCTGCTGAACGTGACGGACGCGAGGATCGCCAGGGCGAGCAGGTTGATCAGCGTCTGTGAGAACACGGTGCCGGTCACGATCGGCAGCACGCGGCGCGAGGGCCCGTGCAGGCGCCGCGAGAGCACGACGATCCGCGTGGGCTCGCCGATGCGTCCGGGGACGACCGCGGAGGCCATCACGCCGATCATCGTCGCACGAGCGACGGCGATCCAGCCGATCGGAATGTCTGGGAGCGCGGCGCGCAGGATCTCCCGCCACGACACCGAGCGCAGCAGCAGCGAACCAGCCATCAGCGCGAGCGCGAGCACGATCCAGCCGGGGGTTGCGGTGATCAGGATGTGCCCGACATGGCCGAGGTTCAGGCGCGAGAGCGCGTAGATCGAAAGCCCGGCGAGCAGGAGCACGACGAGGACGAGACCGGCGCGCCGGGCGGAACGGCGGATGTGATCGGTCAAGCGGTCCCGGAGGGCTTTGGCGCGTCCGGCAAGGCCCGGGGAATCGGACTCCGCCCGCCCGGGCCGGGACGGAGCTTCGGGACCGCGCCGCTCGGGATCGTCCATCCCACTGGGGTCTATCAGAGCCCTGCGCGAATGGAGTGGCCGGACGAGGCAACCGGCAAGTCCAATACAGTTCCGCTATCTGGGGTAGCCGATGATCTGAACACGGCTGGTATTCGAAAAGAATCAAGAAGGGGCTCGTGGTCGTCTCTCGCGGGCCTCAAACTAGACCCTGGGGAGAACTAGAAATGAGCAAGCACGACAACAACGCCGACATCTCAATCACGCTGTCGCCGGTTCAGGTCGAGCAGGTCATGCGCGCGGCGAGCAAGAGCCCCAACGGAATCGTGTCGAATCTGCTGCTGGCGGCGCTGGACAACGCCCATGAGCCGCCAACGGGCAGCAGCCGCAAAGCCTACGACCTGCAGCGCTCCTCGCAGGCGGCGCTGAACGCCGCGCTCGAGGACCCGCAGCTCTCGCAGTCGCTGCTGCGTGGTCTGTCGGTGCTCGCGTGCTACGGCCCGGACAGGCCGTGGCGTCCGATCATCGAACTCTCCCACCAGCTGGGCATGTCGCCCTCGACGACACACCGCTATGTCAAGACGCTGAAGACGATCGGACTGATGGAGCAGGACCCGACGACGAGGGAGTATCGCCCGGTCGCGTTGTAGAACTGAACAGAACAGACAGACGGCCAACGAGCCAGCCGATGGAACCGGTCGCGCCCGACCGGTGCGGCCCAGTCGTCCTACGCGAACACGCGCGGGGGCGGCAGGCGCACGGCGAGGATCTGTCCCTCCTGCAGCTCGAGCTCCTGCGCGCTCTCGCGGGTGACCTGCGCCCAGATGTCGCGGCCGTCTCCGAGCTTCAGCTCGACTCGCACCTCGAACCCGAGGTGCACGACCCGCTCAATCAGCGCCTCGGTGCCTTCGCCCGCGACGGACGGCAGGATCTGGATGTCGTGCGGGCGCAGGAACGACGCCTCGCCGAGGCGGTTGACCGGGCCGATGAACGACATCACGAACTCGTTGCGCGGGCTCTCGTACAGCTCGCGCGGCGTACCTGCCTGCTCGATTCGGCCCTTGTTCATGACCACGATCTGCTCGGCGACCTCCATCGCCTCCTCCTGGTCGTGGGTCACGAAGATCGTCGTCACGTGGATCTCCTCGTGCAGTCTTCGCAGCCATTCGCGCAGCTCGCCTCGCACCTGCGCGTCCAGCGCGCCGAACGGCTCGTCCAGCAGCAGCACGCGCGGCTGCACCGCCAGCGCTCTGGCCAGCGCCATGCGCTGCAGCTGACCGCCTGAGAGCTGCGATGGGTAGCGATCGGCCAGGCCTTCGAGCCTGACGAGTCCCAGCAGCTCAGCCACGCGTGCGCGGATCTCCGCCTTCGGGCGTTTGCGCACGGTCAGGCCGAACGCGACGTTGTCGTGCACGGTCATGTGCTTGAACGGGGCGTAGTGCTGGAACACGAATCCGACGTCACGCGTGCGCGCGGGCGCGTCCGTGACGATCTGCTCGCCGATCTCCACCTCGCCGGAGTCGGGTGTCTCCAGGCCGGCGATGATTCGCAGCAGCGTCGACTTGCCGCTCCCGCTCGGGCCCAGCAGCGCCGTCAGCGCACCATCGTTGACCCTGATGCAGACATCGTCGAGCGCGACGAACTCGCCGAACCGCTTGTTCACGTTGCGCACCTCGATCGCCATAGCTATACCGAGTCCTTTTTGAATAACAATTTCCCCCGCCTGGTAGCCATTGCTATACGCGGCCTCAAAAGAACAACACAACTCTTCGCACCGATAGCCATGGCTACACTGCCGTCCTTCTGCGCGTGCGACGCGTGAGCAGATTCATAGCCACCAGCGTACCCAGCGCCAGCAGCGCGAGCACCACCGCGCTCGCGTACGCGCCCGTGATGTCGAAATTCTCGAACCGATCCTGCACGTACAGCGGCAGCGTCTGTGTCTGACCCTCGATCCGGCCGGATACGATGCTCACGGCGCCGAACTCCCCGAGCGCGCGCGCGGTCGTGAGCACCACCCCGTACACGACCCCCCAGCGGATCGCCGGCAGCGTGATCCGCCAGAACGTCTGCCACGTGCTCGCACCCAGCGTGGCGGCAGCCTGCTCGGAATCGGTCCCCAGCTCGCGCAGCACCGGCGCGGTCTCACGGGCGACGAACGGCAGCGATACGACGGCGGTGGCGATCACCATGCCTGGGACGGAGAAAATGATCTGGATGCCGTGCCCGATCAGCCAGTTCCCGAACCAGCCAGTCTTCCCGTACACCAGCACGAGCGCCAGTCCGACCACGACCGGTGAGATCGCAAACGGCAGGTCGACCAGCATCCCCAGCAGCGCCTTGCCCCTGAACTTCCCGCGCTCCAGCAGCAGCGCCATGCCGATCCCGAACGCCGTGTTCAGCGGCACCGCGATCACGACGATCTCGATCGAGAGCCAGAACGCGTGCACGGCATTAGGCGCGGTCACCGCGTCCCAGACGGGCGCGATCCCGTGTTCGAACGTGCGATAGAAAATCATCGCCACCGGGGCCAGCAGCAGCAGCGCCAGGTACCCGAGCGCGACCGTGCGCACGCCCAGCCTGCGCGCCCTGGCGGCACCCGCACCCGTGCGCGGGGCCGGACGCCCCGCGGAACCGCGCCCTGGACGGAGCACATGCCCGCCAGGATGCGCGCCCAACGAAACAGACTCAGACATTGCCACCGGACCTCGGTTGCGACCACCGCGCACTACTGCACATGGCGGGACCTCCACCGCGACACGAGCGTCAGCGCGCCCAACACGATCAGCGCCGCCAGCAGCAGCACGACCGACACGGCCGCGGCCGCCGGCAGGTTTTCGTTCTGGATCTGCCCGAACACGTACACCGAGCCGACCTCCGTCTTGAACGGCAGGTTGCCCGTGATCAGCACCAGCGAGCCGAACTCGCCGACGGCCCGCGCGAAGCTCAGCGCGACCCCCGAGACGATCGCCGGGGTCAGGGTCGGCAGCACGATCCGCGCCAGCACCGTCAGCGGCCCCGCGCCCAGCGACGCGGCGGCCTCCTCCATCGAGCGATCCAGCTCGATCAGCACCGGCTGCACCGACCTGACGACGAACGGCAGCGTCACGAACAGCAGCGCCAGTGCGATCGACGCGCGCGTGAACGCTACGTCGATCCCCAGCGGGCTGCCGTTGCCATACAGCGCCAGCAGCACGACCCCCGCGACGATCGTCGGCAGCGCGAACGGCAGGTCGATCAGGGCGTTGACCACGCGCTTGCCCGGGAACTCGTCGCGCACCAGCACCCACGCGATCAGCGTTCCGAAGATCGCGTTGACGACCACCACGATCGCCGACATGACGAGCGTCAGCTTGATCGCGGCCTGCGCCTCGGGGCCGGTCACCTCACGCCAGAACGCGCTCATCCCGCCGCTGCCCGCCTTGGCCAGCAGCGCCGCCACCGGCAGCAGCACGAGCACCGACAGGTAGATGCCGAGCAAGCCCTTGCCGAGCACGCCGGCCGCCCGTCCGCTCGCCCGTTCACGCCGGCGCCCCCCGAACAGGCCCGTCACAGACCCACCCGCGGGCGCCTGCACGTCGCCGCCGCCCGCGCCGGTTGCGCCCGCGGGCGCCGGGGTTGGTGCGCTATTTGGCAGTGGACACTCCCAGCGACTGCTCGATTTTCGTCACGATCCCCGTTTCCGGTTCGAAGAATTCCTTGTCCACGGCTTTCCAGCCGCCAAGGGCTTCGATCGTGAACAGGTTCGGGGGCGTTGGGAACTGACCGGGCGCCGCCACCCCGGGGATCACCGGCCGGTAGCCCTCCGAGGCCCAGATCTTCTGGCCGGCGGGCGACAGCAGGTAGCTCGTGAACTTGCTTGCGCTCGTGCTGGAGCCGACGACCGCGAGCGGGTTCTGGATCAGGATCGTGGCCTTCGGGATCACGTATTCGATCGGCGATCCCTTCTTCTGATCGGAGATCGCCTCGTCCTCGTAGTCGATCAGCGCGTCGCCCCGGCCCGCGAGGAACGTCTGCAGCGCGTTGCGCGCCGAGCTGTCCTGGCTGACGACGTTGTGGAACAGCTGCGTCAGATATTCCTGCGCCTGCGCGGGGGTCTTGCCTTCCTTGATCTGCGCCCCGTACGCGGCCATGATGTTCCAGCGCGCGCTCCCGCTCGTGAACGGGTTCGGCGTCAGCACCTGCACGCCGGGCTTGACCAGGTCCGACCAGCCGGTGATGTGCTTGGGGTTGCCCTTGCGCACGATGATCACCGCGACCGAGTTCGTGACGAACCCGTGCGTCGCGTTGTGGTTCCAGTCCGCCGACACGAGCCCCGCCTTGACGAGCCGTTCGACATCCGGTTCCAGCGAGAAGTTGACCACGTCGGCGTGCAGCCCGTTGGCGACGGACCGGCTCTGTTCGCCGGACGGCCCGTAGGACTGGCTGAACGAGACGCCCTTGCCTTCGGGAGTGGCCGTGAACGCGGGGATCAGCTTTTCGTAAGCGCCCTGAGGGGTCGAGTAGGCGACCAGCGTCAGGTGGCTGCTGCTGGAGCCGGAGCTCGAGGAGCTGCTGCCGCAGGCGGCGAGCCCGAGGGCGGCGAGGATCAGGGTCAGGGCAACGACAGGAGTGCGTATGGGCATAGTCACTTTCTGCATCGACGACATGATGAAGGTCAACGTCAGACTAATACCATAAATTGCATCCGGATTAGGCAGTATCGAGGATGTGGTCGTTTTGGGCTACGCTTAACGCCCGGCGCCTCGTTCGAGGCCCATCCCGCAGCCGCTCGGCGCTCAGGGCGCCCACATCCAAAGGAGATCCCGCCAGATGTCAGCCACGACTACGACCGTAGCCAGCCCTGAGGTGAGCACCGAGGCCGCCGAGGCCGCGGTCGAGGCGATCACGAGCTCGGCCAACCAGGACGCGACGTTCTCGCTCGCGCTGACCCAGGACCAGAAGGACATCCGCGACTGGGTCCACGGGTTCGCCGCCGACGTGATGCGCCCCGCCGCGCACGAGTGGGACGAGCAGGAGCAGACCCCGTGGCCGATCATCCAGGAGGCCGCCAAGATCGGACTCTACGGCTTTGAAGGGCTGGCGCAGTTCTTCGCCGACCCGACCGGTCTGACCCTGCCGATCGTCAACGAGGAGCTGTTCTGGGGCGACGCCGGCATCGGCATGTCGATCATGGGCACCGCGCTGGCGGTCGCCGCGATCTTCGGTCAGGGCTCGGGCGAGCAGATCGGCGAGTGGATCCCCCGCTGCTTCGGCACGCCTGAGGACTTGAAGGTAGCCGCGTTCTGCGCTTCGGAGCCCAACGCGGGCTCGGACGTGTCGAACGTGCGCACCCGGGCCAAGTTCGACGAGGCGACGAACGAGTGGGTGCTCAACGGCCAGAAGGCGTGGGCCACCAACGGCGGCATTTCCGACGTGCACGTCGTGATCGCGACCGTCGACCCCGAGCTGGGCTCGAAAGGACACGCCGCGTTCGTCGTGCCGATGAGCGAAGCGAAGGGGATCTCCCAGGGCACGAAGGTGTCCAAGCACGGTCTGCGCGCGTCGCACACCGCCGATGTGTTTCTCGACGACTGCCGTGTCCCCGCCGGCTACGTGCTCGGCGGCAAGGACAAGCTCGACGAGCGCATCGCCCGTGTGCGTGAGGGCAAGAAGGGCAACTCGCAGGCCGCGATGCAGACGTTCGAGTCCTCGCGCCCGACGGTTGGCTCCCAGGCGCTGGGGATCGCCCGTGCCGCGTATGAGTACGCGCTCGAGTACGCCAAGGAGCGCGAGCAGTTCGGCAAGAAGATCATCGAGAACCAGGCGATCGCGTTCACGCTGGCGCGGATGAAGCTGGAGATCGACGCGACCCGGCTGCTCGTGTGGCGCGCGTCGTGGATGGGCCGCAACCAGGTCCCGTTCGAGAACGCCGAGGGCTCGATGTCCAAGCTCAAGGCCGGCGAGGTCGCCGTCTGGGTGACCGAGCGCGCGATGCAGATCCTCGGCGGCAACGGCTACACGCGCGAGTTCCCCGTCGAGCGCTGGCACCGCGACGCGAAGATCTACGACATCTTCGAGGGCACTGCCGAGATCCAGCAGCTGGTGATCTCGCGAGCGATCTCGGGGATGTACATCAGGTAGCACTGGGGCTGGGTTTTCGGGATGGTGCTGGTCGTGCTGGGGCGTCACTGAGGCCCAGAGCAGCGGCGCTCGAAAAGGCTGCTCGCGCCAGTTCTCGCGCCAGTCATGCAAGATCTGGTCATGTCTGGGGCTCCGTGGCTTTGATTCGCGCAAGCTCTCCTCTCACCCGGGAGTTGGCGCGCGTGTTCCCCTCGCGGCCCTTCCATGTGCGCTTTTGGGACGGCGGTGCGGTCGCGGCGACCGAGCCGGACAGCCCGACGTTCTCGGTGCGCTCGCCCTCGGGGCTTGCGCATTTCCTGCGGGCGCCGGGATCGCTGGGGCTCGGCCGCGCCTATGTAGACGGGTCGTTGGCGGTGGACGATCTCGACGCGGCTTTCATCGTCATCGACGAGTGGCAGCCGTCGGCCCTGAGCCGCGGAGATCGTGTGCGTCTCGGCCTGGCAATCGCCGCCGCCGCGGCGCCCGGTGGAGTTCCCCGTATTCCGGGCCTCGAGCTGATTCTTCGCGGGGAGCTGCACAGCATCGAGCGCGACGCGGCGGCGGTTCGCTACCACTACGACGTCGGCAACGATTTCTTCGCGCTGTTCCTGGACGAGTCGATGACCTACAGCTGCGCGATCTTCTCGCGCGGTGCGCAAACGCTGGAGGAGGCCCAGCGCGTGAAGCTCGACCTCATCGCGAAGAAGCTCGGACTGGAGCCGGGGATGCGCGTGCTGGACGTCGGCTGTGGCTGGGGTAGCTTCGCCATTCACGCAGCTAAGACCTACGACGTGACCGTCACCGGCATAACCCTCTCGCCGCCGCAGGCCGAGCTCGCGCGCGCGAAGGTAGCCGGCGCCGGGGTGGAGGATCGGGTGCAGATCCACGTGGCTGACTATCGCCAGCTACTTGCGTCGTCGTTCGACGCGATCGCGAGTATTGGCATGGCCGAGCACGTCGGCGAGAGCCAGATCGACCTGTATGCACGGTCACTGTTCGCGCTGCTGCGCCCTGGTGGGCTGCTGCTCAACCACGCGATCGCGGCACTCGACCCGAACGACGAACCGCTCGAGGATGTCTTTTCTACCCGCTACATCTTCCCCGACGGCGAGCCGCTGCCGCTGTCGCGCATCCAGCTCGCGCTCGAGCGCGCCGGCTTTCACACCCAGCACACGGAGGGCTTCCGAGAGGACTACGCCGTCACCCTGCGCCACTGGACCGAGCGCCTGGATGAGAACCTCGAACAGGCCGAGGCGCTCGCCGGTCCCGAGCGCACGCGCATCTGGCGGCTGTATCTCCGCGCCGCGCGACGTGGATTTGAGACCTTTTACACGGCCGTCTACCAGGTCTGCGCACAGCGACCCGCCTAACCGCGACCGCACAGTGGTAGCCGGACGATCATAATGCCGAACCTGGACAGACGCGAGCTTGCCGCAATCTTCCTCGGCGGGGCAGTCGGAGCGCTACTACGGGTCTGGCTGGGTGAGGAATTCACCGGCACAGCGGCCAGCTGGCCGTGGGTGACGTTCTCGATCAACGTCACGGGCTCGTTCGCGCTGGGCTACTTCGCCACCCGCCTGCAGGACCGTCTGCCGCAGTCGACCTATCGTCGGCCGTTGCTCGCCACCGGGTTTTGCGGCGCCTACACCACCTTCTCAACGATGCAGGTCGAGATCCTGAAGATGATCGAACACGACAGTTACGGTCTCGCGGTGGGCTATGCGGCGGCGAGCATCAGCGCTGGCTATCTGGCGGTCTGGGTCGCGACGACGGCCGTGCGCCGCGCGCGGGTGATCGTATGAGCGTGTGGGTGTGGGCAGCCGTGGCGATGCTCGGCGGGATCGGCTCGATCCTCCGCTTCGTCGTGGACGGGACGATCGGCTCCCGCGTCAGCACGAGCTTCCCGCTAGGGACGTTTGCGATCAACATCACCGGTGCGCTGGTGCTCGGCTTCCTCGCTGGCCTGGCGGTGACAGGCGACACGCTCGTGCTCGCCGGCACCGCGACGCTCGGTTCCTTCACCACCTTCTCCACATGGATGTTTGAGTCCCACCGCCTCACCGAGGATGCCGAACCACCGCGTGCGCTCCTGAATGTCCTGGCAAGCCTCGCGCTCGGCGTGGGTGCCGCTGCGGTGGGTCATGTGATCGGAGCACACACATGAACGAGGACTGCCTGAAGCTGACGACCTACTTCGGCGAGCGCGACCGCACCGAGGACGGGCTGCTCGGCGACGAGCTGCTGGACATCTACGGCGACCACCAGCTGCAAGCAAGCGTGCTGTTCAGGGGCGCAGAGGGATTCGGGCGGCTGCACCACCTGCACACCGACCGGCTGCTGACTCTCTCCGAAGACCTCCCCGTCGTCTCGATCGCCGTCGATCGCCGCGAGCGGATCGAGGCGATGCTCGAGCCGATCTTGCAGATCAAGCGCCGCGGACTGATCACCCTGGAGCGCGCGCGCCTGCTCACTGGTGAGATCGGACCCGTGCAGCTGCCCGAGCAGCTCGGGGAGGCGACAAAGCTGACCGTATACGTCGGCCGTCAGGAGCGCGTCTACCGGGAGCCGGCGTTCGTCGCGATTACCGATCTGCTCTACCGGCACGGGATCGCCGGCGCGACCGTACTACTCGGCGTCGATGGCACCAGGGGTGGGCGGCGCTTTCGCGCGAAGTTCTTCGCCCGTAACGCCGAGGTGCCAACGATGATCATTGCGATCGGCTCCGGCGAGCAGATCGCCACGATCCTCCCCGAGCTCGGCGGTCTTTTGCACCAGCCCCTGATCACACTCGAGCGGGTGCGAGTGTGTAAGCGCGACGGGAAGCTCTTGGCAGTCCCACACGAGCTACCCGCTTCTGATGAGCACGGTCTTGCGATGTGGCAGAAGCTGATGATCTACACCTCCCAGGCCGCTACTCACGACGGGCACCCCCTGAACCTGCAGATCATCCGTCGGCTACGGGAATCCGACGCGGCAGGTGCGACGAGTATCCGCGGAATCTGGGGGTTTCACGGCGATCACGCCCCGTACGGCGACAAGTTCTTCCAGGTCCGTCGTCACGTTCCCGTCGTCACGATCGTGATCGACACGCCCGAGCGGATTGCCCGTTCGTTTGAGATTATCGACGAGCTCACCACAGAGCACGGTCTCGTCACCAGCGAGATGGTCCCGGCGATGACCGCGATGAGCGACACCGAGCAACGCGGAGGACTGCGGCTTGCCAACCACGACTTCTGACAATCAGGCACAGTCTCTTCCTACTGCTGCCAGGCAGGGAACGTCACTCCTTTGGCTGGGCTGCGTCAGGCCGGTCTACCAGGCCTGACTGGTGCCGCAGTGCGGGCAGCGCACTGTGGTCGAGACCGACGCGGCGAATACGAAGCCGCAGGCGCACGTGTATGAGGCGTTGTCGATCGGGCCGCCGGCGTTACGCACGCGTGCGACGATCTGAGATCCCGTCGATCTCAGATCGGTCGTCGAGCCATGCCCGGAGGCGGGCGCTGCCACGTGGAGCTCCGTCGTATGAGCCGTGGCCGCGTGCTTGCGCTCGTGTCGGCGCGGGCGTCGTGGTCGAGGCTCGGCGTTGACGGGGTGGGGTAGACGTTGCAGCAGTGCGGTGGCTCTCATGACGGTCTACCTGTAAAGACTCTCCGCACGCCCAAAGGTTTCGCTCTGAGCGCACAATTTCCTGGGCGCCCGGCAGGACGGGTCCAGCCGCGGCGTCCGTCGGGCGACGCCGACGAGCGCGGCCCGTGGAATACTTGACGGCGATGAATCCCGCGCGCAAGCGAACGGTGCGGTTGACGGTGGCCCTGAGCGCGGCCGTGGTGCTGGCCGGAGCGCTGATCTACACGAGCTTCAGTGCCGCCTCGCCCGCCCTCACGCCGAGTCAGCTCGTGCACCAGGCCCAGCCCGGGCGCAGCTACCAGCTGACGGGCACGGTCGTCGGCGGCTCGGTGCACCGCGACGGCGGCACGCTGGACTTCAGCGTCGAGGACCGCGTGGGGGGGACGACGGTCCCGGTCGTGTATACGGGCACGGTTCCCGACCCGTTCCGCGAAGGGCGCGAGGTGATCGTCACCGTGCAGAAGCAAGGTGGCGCCTACGTCGGCGAACGGGATTCGCTGATCACGAAGTGCCCGTCCAAGTACACGGTCGCACCGCCCAGCGGCCAGAAGCAGAGCTACTGAATGGTCTGTTCCGTGTTCCGCTGCGCCGCACATCGTCACGTCTCCCCGGCGCCTGACCCGGCGCGCACGGGCGCCGGCCGCTGATGGCGAGTCTCGGCAGCGCCTGTCTGCTGCTCGCGCTCGCCGTATGTGTGTACGGGATCGGCGCGTCGCTGTACGGGGTGCGGCGCGGACGCCCGGAGTTCTCGGACTCGGGGCGGCGCGCGGTGTACGCGCTGGCGGGCGTGCTGAGCGTCGCGTTCGCGGTGCTGGAGATCGCGTTTCTGCGCAACGATTTTGCCTTCAACACGGTCGCGGACACCTCCAGCCTGACCACGCCGACGTTCTACAAGGCTGCGGCGGTATGGTCCTCCCAGGAAGGCTCGCTGCTGCTGTGGGCGTGGCTGCTGTCGATGTGGTCGAGCCTCGTGCTGTTCCTCACGCGCAAGCGGATGCGCGACGTCGCGGCGTACGCCACCGCGATCCTGCTCGGGTTCGGCGGGTTCTTCGTGTCGCTGATGATCTTCTACGCGAACCCGTTCGCCACGACGCACCCGGCGCCGGTCGAAGGCGCGGGCCTGGACCCGCTGCTGCGGTTCCCGACGATGATGATCCATCCGCCGATGCTGTACTCGGGCTACACGCTGTGCACGGTGCCGCTCGCGTTCGGGATGGGAGCGCTGCTCGCGCGGCGCGTGGACGCGGAGTGGATCAGCGCCATCCGCCGGTTCGCGTTCGCCGCCTGGTTCTTCCTCGGGATCGGCATCCTGCTGGGCGCGCGCTGGTCCTACTCGGAGCTCGGCTGGGGCGGCTACTGGGGCTGGGACGCGGTCGAGAACGCCTCGCTGATGCCGTGGCTGACGGGCACGGCGTTCCTGCACTCGCTGATGATCCAGGAGCGACGGGGGATGCTGAAGGTGTGGAACGCCTCGCTCGTGCTCGCCACGGGCACGCTGGCGATCATGGGCACGTTCCTGGTGCGCAGCGGTGTGCTGAACTCGATCCACGCGTTCGGCGGGCAGACGCTGGGCGTGCCGTTCGTATGCCTGATCGGGGTGCTGATCGCCGGCTCCATATACCTCGTCGTCACCCGCCGGGACATGCTGCGCACCGAGCACCGCATCGACTCGCTCGTCTCCCGCGAGTCGGCGTTCCTCGCCAACAACGTCGTGCTCGTCGGGCTGTGCTTCGTGATCTTCTGGGGCACGTACTTCCCGCTCATCTCCGAAGCCCTGACCGGCAAAGCCGCGTCGGTGGGCCCGCCTTGGTTCGACCGCTACACCGTGCCGCTGGCGCTGATCCTGGTGCTGCTCAGCGGCATCGGACCGGTGATCGCCTGGCGGCGGGCGACGCTCGCCAACGCGCGGCGCAACTTCGTGGCGCCGATCGGCATCGCGCTGGCGACGTTGGTGCTTCTGCTCGCCGCGGGCGTGTCCGGCAAGCCGTTCGCGCTGGCGATGTTCGGCTGCGCGGCGTTCGTGCTCGGCTGCGTCGGGCAGGAGTTCTTCCGCGGCGTGCGCGCGCGGCGGGCGATGGCGGGGGAGGCGGCGCCGGTGGCGCTGATCGCGCTCGTGCGGCGCAACCGCCGGCGCTACGGCGGCTACATCGTGCACGTCGGCATCGCCGTGCTGTTCGTCGGGGTGGCGGCGTCTTCCTCGTTCCAGCACACGGTCGAGCCGACGCTGTCGGTCGGCCAATCCAGCAAAGTCGGCGCTTACACCGTCCGCTACGTGCGCCCGACGGCGACGGTCACACCGAGCAACGACGCTGCCCACACGGGATCTACGCTGAGCCTGGGAGCGGTGCTGAGCGTGAGCAAGCACGGACGGCATGTCGGCACCCTGTACCCCAGCGAGGGCTACTACGCCTCCGACGAACCCTCGCAGGGCTCGGTCGGCAGCCTGATCGGCGGCCAGCCCGTCAGCCACGTGGCCATGAGCGCGGGGATCACGCGCGACGTGTGGAGCGCGATCGCGCCGGACATCGAAACGCCCCAGCTGAAGCGGATCGTCGAAATCGGGAACAAGACGATCCCGTTCGTGGCACCCGAAGACGCCCTGATCGCGGTCGCGTTCCTCGCGCGCTCCTACCTGCAGCATCCACCGCCGGCGCAGTTCCATTTCATCGTCTCGCCGCTGGTCATGTGGATCTGGATCGGCGGCCTGATCGTGTTCGGCGGCGGGCTGATCGCGATCTGGCCGGCGCCGAGCGCGATACGTCGCCGTGCGGCGGTGCTGGCGCGCGGCCGCCGTGCCCGTGGCGCGCAGGGTCTCGCGCGCGCCTGACGGGGTGGACATCCTGGTCGCGATCCTGACGGTTGCGCTGCTCGGCGTGGTGATGCTCGTCGTCAGCGCCCCCCTGCGCGCCGCTCGGCGCCCACCCGACCCGCAGTCCACGGCGGATCGCGCCAACCTGCAGGCCGCGCGTGAAGCCAAGTATCGCGAGATCCGCGACGCCGAGCTCGACTATCGCACGGGCAAGCTCTCGCGCGAGGACTACACCGCGGTTGACGGAACGCTGCGCGCGGAAGCCGTCGAGATCCTCGACCGCCTGGCGGCGCTTGGAGATGACGGCTGACGCGCTTCCAGGGAACGCGCTCCTAGAGGGTTGATGTGGGTTGGGAGGCAGGAAATCAGCCACAGTTGAGTAATACTATAGTAATAGTATAAAGGGATGAAGGGTGGGAAGGGGGAGTGTTGTTATAAAAAATAACTGCGTATAGCGATGGTCATACCGAGTTTAAAACTATGTACAAGATCCACTGTCTTTATCCCTATCGCACCCGTCAACGCCCATCATCGTCCTGCACAACTGCCCCCACTCGGCAGAAGGCGAAAAACCCACATCAAGCTTCTAGGGCGTCGCTGAGCAAGCGATGCTAGGACGCAAGGAGCGAAGTGTGCTCGGCACACGAGCGACTGAGGACAACGCAGCGAGCCGCTCAGCGGCGTCCTAGGCCCAGGGGCGCTTGAGCAGGATGATGGCGTTCAGGGCGAACAGGACGGCGAAGAAGATCGTCCAGCGGTTGAGGTTGCGCTCGACCATCGAGCCTCCTCCGAGCGGGCCCTGACCGCTGCCGACCCCGAACGCGCCGGACAGGCCGGAGTCCTTGCCTGAGTGCATCAGCACAAGGAAGATCAGGATCACGCAGATGATGACCTGCAGGACGGAGAGGATCGCTTCCACGTGCTCAGATTATCGCGTCGGCGGGTCCGCGCGCTCTATGGGCAGGCGACCGTGGCGGACGCGCTCGTGACGGAACCGTCGGCGAACGTGAAGCTGGCGGCGAACGGGAACCCGCCGGCAGGGCAGCTGCGCGGCACGAGGATGGCCCCGGCGGCGGCGTGTGCCCGGGGGCTGTGACTGATCCCGCCGACCGTCAGAGACAGGGACTCGAACGACGCGTTCGGCTCGAGCACCAGCGTCGGGATCGGGGGGATCGAAATCGTCAGCTTCGAACCGTATGGCGCGCTGTCGGGTTCGAGCACCGCCGTGCTGATCGAGCTCTGATCCAACGGGGTTTCGCCCTGCCCGAAGATCTCGAGCGTCGGGCGCGAGCCCCGGTTGGGGCCGCGAAACGCCGTGACGGTGGCTTCCTCGGGCACCGCCAGCGAGCCGGCGTGCACGCTCATCAGCGCATGGCCGCGCCCCACGAGCGATCCCGTCGGGCAACCGGCCGCGCCCCTGCTTTGCAGACGCGACTTCGCGCAGGTTTTGACGCCGCGCAGGTTGATGGTCAGCCCGGCGGGCAGGCGCACGACCATCCCGCTCAGGGGCGCCGGTACGCCTTCTTCGCCGCCCGAGAACCTGAACGCGAGCGTGAGCGCGGTGCTCGCCCCGAGCCGGTCGGGCAGCAGCGAGGGGCGCATGCTCGCGCCGGACGGTGTCACCGCTGCCGCAGGCGCCACAGCGGGCGCCGCGAGGGTGCACAGCCAGCACGTCGCCAGTGTTGCCAGGGCGCTCGCCGCGGGTATCCGAATCATGGCCGCCGACTCCCGGTGGCGCGATCTTCGGCTCCCGGGCTCACCTCGTCGTCCGTCCTCCGACCCACAGCTCGCGTGCTGGGCTCGTGCTCATTTCTTCGGACAGGGGATCTTGGTCGTGGTTTTGACGGTCGTGCCGTCCTCGAAGCTGAATTCCGAGGCCCCCGGCCAGCCTCCGCTAGGACAGGTCTTGGGGGTGATGATGCCCTTGACGTGAAACAGCTTCTTCTTGCCGTGGACCTTCTTGAAGTAGGCGACGTTGTTGGCGCCCGCCGTGAAGAAGGTGCTGATCGCCGAGGCGTCAGACGCTTCGGGCAGGACTTTGATCAGCGGCACGTTGAGACTGAAGCCGAGCCCGTAGGGCTTGGGCTCCTGGATCACCGGCGCCGTGAACACGAGCTGGATCGAGACCGGGCTGGAGCCGTCCAGGTAGATCAGCAGTTCTACGTGCCCCGGCTTGTTGTTGCCCAGGAAGAAGTCGACCGTGAACGGCTCGTGGATGATTTCATGGGCGATTTCATAAGCGCCTTCGCCGCCGCCGAACCCGGCCTTGGAGTCGGCGGGACAGGCTTGGGGACCGGTGTTTTCGAGCGTTGCCGCGCTGCACGTGCCGGTGCCTTCGAGGTTCAGGGTCAGCCCGGCCGGCCCCATCACGTTGATATGGGTGATCGGCGAGGGCACGGGCAGGTTCGTCGAGCCGATCGTCGCGCTGCCGAACACATTGGTCGGCACCCCGAGCGCGTCGGGCGAGAAGCCGGCCTTGGTGATGGTCACGGTCTCTTCGGCCTGCGCCGCCGTTGCCGCGGCGAGCATCAGCGCGCAGCCGACCAACGCTGTGGCAATGATCCGAACTCTGGGCATATCAAGCACCAAATCCCTCTCCCGTTTTGTGTATCCCCCGCCGGACCGATCGCCGGCTCCTGATCCAACAAACCCTCGACGGCAAAGAATAGAGCGGTTTGCGGTGGTTTGCGGCAGGAGGATGCGCGGCTCGCGCGAAGAGACACTCGCATGCCCGGTCCGTCGACGCCTCGTGACGCTTTGCACAAACCCTCGTTCGTCTGTGGATCGAGGCCCACGCGGGTGGTCTGGGGCCGATCCGCGACATTCCTGGGGCGATCCGCGACATTCCGCCTGCGAGGCCGGTACGGTCAGCTGTTCTGCACGTGAGGGAACCCCGAAGAGCAAGGGCCGAGCAGAGGCTGGCCAGGCGTGATTACGAATCCTTTACGGGTTCTTGCTTGTCTGCCGATATGAATCTCGGTGGCGTGTCCCGCGATCGTGGGTCAGCGGCCGACCGACGATCTACGATGAACCCCAGCGACCGCACGATGACCAGCCCCTGCGAAGGCCGCCGATGAGCGGTTTGCGCGATATTGGCCCGCGCCACCGCGGTATTGGCCCGCGCCGCGTGACATGGCGCGCGATGCTGTCCGCGCTGGCCGGCGGCGGGCTGACTATGGCCGGCCTCGGTGGGCCGCTCGCCGGCGGCGCGCTCGGCGCGGAAGCGCCCACCAGTTCGACCACCACCGGGGAAGGCGCCGAGCCGCCGGTCACCTCCACGACACCGGAAACGGGCACGTCCACGACGGGCTCGACCCAGTCCACGACGAGCACACCGACTACGCCCGCACCCGCGACCGCTCCCTCCTCGACGTCCTCGTCTCCGACTGCGACGACCGGGCCGTCGATCCCGGCCCCGAGCAGCGCTCCGGCACCCGCCGCCGGGGAAGCGCCCGCTGTCATCGTGCGGCACAAGCAGCGCGCGACCCCGAGCAGGCCGGCGAGCGCCAGCCTCACCCAGACCCAAGCCAAGCCCACCGGCGGTGGATCCGCCAAGAGCGTCAATACCCCGGCCTCGGGCGCCGCGAATGCGGCGGCCGGGGCTCCCAGCAACGTGGCGCTGCCGCCGCAGCTCGTGGCCGGCCAGGCCGCTGCGCTGGCGGCGATGCTGGGCGGCTCGGCCGCATCTGCGCAGGCGCTCGACTTCTACCGCGTCCCGCTGTTCCTGCTGCCGATCTATCGGGCCGCGGCGATCCAGTACGACGTGCCCTGGCCGATTCTCGCCGCGATCAACGAAATCGAGACCGACTACGGAACCGACCTGTCCGTGTCGAGCGCCGGCGCCGAGGGGTGGATGCAGTTCGAGCCTGCCACTTGGCTGCAGTACGGGGTGGACGCGCTGAACGCCGGCTACGCCGACCCCTATAACCCGGTCGACGCGATCTTCGCCGCCGCGCGCTACCTGAACGCCGCGGGCGCGGCCCACAACCTGAGCACGGCGATCCTCGCCTACAACCACTCCGAAGCGTATGTGAGCTCGGTGCTGCTGCGCGCGAAGCTGATCGCCGCCTATCCCGGTCAGGTGATCGCCACGCTCACCGGCCTCGTCGACGGTCGCCCGCCCGTGACCGGCAAGCACGTGACGTGGGAAGCACCCGCCCCCACCGCGGACACACCGCTGCCGTCCTCCTCCAGCGCCACCGCGGGCGCGACCGCCGCGTCGACGCCGCCCGCGACTTCAGCCACGCCCGCGAACGGCACGGGCGCCCCCGCGACACCCGGATCCTCAGCTGCGCCCGCTCCGGCGGCCGCCGCGACCACCGCGACGACGAGCGCCTCGGGGCCTGAGCTGGTGGATGTCATGAGCGAACCGAAGGCGGACGCGGTGGCGGTCCAGGATGGACGGGTCCTCAAGCTGGGAAGCTCGCGCAAGCTCGGTAGGTACCTGATCCTGCAGGACGTGTACGGGGATGTGTTCACCTACGCCGGGCTCGGCAGCATCGCCCGGAGCTATGAGCTCCCGAGGTCGGAGTCCGCCGCGAGCGCCGCGGCGCAGGCCCCGAGCGCAGGAGCGCAGGCGGGCTCAGGGTTTTCCGGCGCCGCGCCGGCAGGTGAATCGACCCCTACCGGGTCGAGCAAGGTGCGCGTGTTCGCCCATCCCGACAATCCCGACGCCCGTGTGGCCGTCGCGCGCGCCAAGGCATCCGGTCACACCTCGGCCGCGGGTGGGCGCCTGCCGCTGCGCGCCGGCGCGATCGTCGCGCAGGGCACCGTGCTTGGCCACGTCGACACACCCTCGAACGCGCGGGACGGCCACCTGCGCTTTGCGATCCGACCCGCGGGTGATCCGAGCACGATCGACCCGCGCGCGATCCTCGCGAACTGGGCCCAGCTCGACGTGGCACTGCATCCGCAGGGCGCAAAAGGCAATCCGAACCTGCTTGGCGCGACCGCGAGCGATGTGTTCCTGCTGTCCAAGAGCCGGATCGAGCGCGAGGTCCTGTCCGACCCGGGCATCGGGCTGTCCGCCTGCTCCCGTCACGAAGTCGCCTCCGGGGCGATCGACAAGCGCACGCTGGCGGTGCTTGCGTTCCTGTCGCGCAGCGGCCTGAAGCCGAGCGTCGGCACGCTGCGCTGCGGCACGTACGCGGCGGCGGGTTACGTGTCAGCCGGCCACACCGGCGACGCGGTCGCGATCGTTGCGATCAACGGTGTCCCGATCGCCGGCCATCAGGGCGCGGGAACGATCACCGACACGACGATCCGCACGCTGCTGACACTCCAGGGAGAGTTCGTGCCCGCGCGGATCGTCAGCCTGATGCGCTACCCGGGTGCGCCGTCCACGCTCGCGCGAGCTGACCACGGCGACTACATCGAGATCGTGTTCGCGCCCGCGCCGCCGCGCGCGCCCGCCCCGAAGTCCACCGCGACGGCGGCCGCGGCTCATGCGGCCGCCGCGGGCAAGACCGCCCCCGCACCGGTGGCGATCGTCGGCGAGCTGAGCCCGGCGCAATGGGAACAGCTGGTCTCGCGCATCGCCGCGCTGCCCACGCCGACCGTCGCGGTCAAGCCGAGCTCCTCGGCGATCCCCGACCACCCGGCGTCCACGGGCTCATCCCAGGCCGCGTCGGGCAACCACGGCCTGGGATCCGGCACGCCCTCCGGCGGGTAGGCCCTGAGGCTCAGCCGGCGGGGGTGCCACCGGGGGCTGAACCCGGCGCCGCACCCCCTCCCGATGCTGCTCCACCCGTCCCCGAGCCGCGCCGAAACGCCTGCCGCAGGTCGCTGCTGCACTTCATCTCGGCTGTCCGGAACTGCGAGCTGGCCGTGTCGATGCCTTTGGTGTCGAAGACCGGGCCTTTGCCCGAAGTGTCGGGCGCCGGAACGTTCACCCCGTTTTCACGCATGCACGCCGCGAACTTCGTCAGCGCCTGCTTGAACGCGGGGCTCTCGAAGGCTTTGCCGCGGCGAGCAAGACCGCCACCACCACCGCCGCACTTCTTGAGCGCGGCTTCGTACTGCGCGCGCGTCACGCCCTTCGGCAGCTGCGGACCGCCGGCGCCGCCGCCGAGAAAGCCGCCCTGCCCGCCTGGACCGCCAGGTCGCTGGCCAGGGGTCCGGTTCGGCAGCGTGATCCCGTTTTTCTGCAGGCATTCGCGCATCGCTTTGAAGCGTGCCGCGCCCTGCCCCGTGGCACCCGTCCCCGCCGTGCCCGTGCCCGTAGGGCTCGTGGCGGCGGCGTTCGCGCTCGTGGACGAGGTTTTCGACGAGCCGCCGCAGGCCGCCAGCCCGAGGCAGGCGAGCAGGAGGACGAGCAGGGCTGCCGCCGCGGGGATGCGCCTCGCGGGGGTGCGTCTGTGACTGTGGATGTGAGACATGAAGCTCCCTTGTTCGATGATGATGCTCGGACGCACACCCCGCCTGGCGGCGATCGCCGGTCCGCAAGATAGTGATTCGTCGCGCCGCCCGTCCTCGCCTGGTCAACCGCCGTTGCCGAACAGGGCTGGTCCGCCGCTGCCGCTGCCGGCGCCGCTACTCGCACGCCCACCACCGCTCGTGCCCGCGCCGGAGCCGCCGAACAGCGCGCCGAGGCCTGCGCCCGCGCCTGCGCCACCGCCGACACGGATCGATTCGGCGCTGATCGCGCCGTTTGCGCCTGCGGCGCCTGTGACGAGCACGGTTTCGCCGGGATGGATGCCCTTGACGTCGGCTGTCACGGTCTTCGTGACGGTCGAGGCAGGAGATGTCTTGACCTTGACGGTGTTGCCTTCGGCGGTGGTCACATACAGCGTGCTCCCAGATACATACGCCACCTGGCCGGTGGTGGCTCCGCCGCCCCCGCCCGTCCCGGCCGCGCCACCGGAGCGACCGAAGAATCCACTGCCCGTGGCTGAGCCACCGCCGCTGGACGCACTTGCGCCGGATGCGCCACCATTCGTGCCGGCGCCGGAGGCGCCTGCGCGCAACGCCGCGAAGCGTGAGGCGAGGCCCGCCGCGGCGCCCGACGAGGAGCTCGAGCTGCTCTGACCCTTCTCGACGAGCACGCCCGCGATGAAGCCGCAGGCGATCAACAGCACGCCGAGCAGCGCCAGGGGAATGGGATTAGCGCCCACCCCCAGCAGCCGCCGGCGCGGTCTGCGGGGCAGCTCCTCGACCGGCTCGTCCCATTCCTGCGCGTCTTCTGAGACCGGATCGTAGGCAACGAATGCATCCGGGGCTGGGGTCGCGGTCTCGTGGGGGGGATGTCGTGCGCCGGGACAGCGGCCGCGGTCTCGGCGGCGGTCTCCTGAATAGTCGTCTCGTCGTCGGGCATGGCGGGCTCCTCGTGGGGGGAAGGTTGCTCACTCAAAGCGCAGCGCTTCGATCGGTCGCAGCGCGGCGGCGCGAGCGGCGGGGTAGGTGCCGAAGAACAGGCCGGACAGCGCCGCCGCGCCGAAGGCGAGAAAGATCGAGTACGTGGCGATTTCCGGGTGCACTCCGGCGATCTCGAACTGGCTGCCGAGCACGCCGACGAGCACGCCGGTGAGGCCGCCGAACAGGGAGACCAGCACGGCCTCGGTCAGGAACTGGGTGAGGATGTCCGAGCGCCGGGCGCCGATCGCCTTGCGGATGCCGATCTCGCGGGTGCGCTCGGTGACGGACACGAGCATGATGTTCATCACACCGATCCCGCCGACCAGCAGCGAGATCGCGGCCACCTCGCCCAGCAGCGTGGTGAACACGCTGCTGGTGGAGCTCGACGTTTCCAGCAGCGATCCCTGGTTGAGGACCTGAAAGCCGGGTTCGGAGGTGTTCTTGATTTTGTGGCGTTCCTCGATGATCGTGCTCACCTCCGCTTCCGCGGCGTCGAGCGAGGACTCGGATGTGGCCTGGACGGTGATCGAGTCGATCGGCCCGGTGCCGGTGAGCGAGTCCTGCACCGTCGTGATCGGGGCCATCACGACGTCATCCTCGTTGGTGGTGCCGTTGGTTCCCTTTTTGGCGAGCACGCCGACCACTTCGTAGTTGCTGCCGTTGACCTTCATGTTCTGCCCGACGGCGCTCTGCCCGGCGAACAGTTCCTGCACGACTTCCTGGCCAATAACCGCCACGCGCTTGTGCTTGCTCACGTCTTCGGAGGTGAACGAGGCGCCTTCGGCGATCTTGTATGTGTGGGCCGTCAGGTAGGAGGGTGTGGTGCCCACGAACGACGATGGTTCAAAACTCGTGCCGTTGTAGACGAGCGACACGTCGCTGGCGTCGACGACGGGCGAGGCGCTCTTGACATCCGGGGCCAGGCTGGGATTCTGGAGCGCTTCGGCATCGGCCTTGGTCAGCGAGACGCTCGCCGCGGTGCTCGCCCGCGCGCCGCCGCGAAAGCCGCCGCTGGCCTGCACCACCAGCACGTTGGTGCCCAGACTCTGAATCGTGGACTGGACTGCCTTGGAGGAGCCGTTGCCGACGGCTATCAGCACGATCACCGAGGCGACCCCGATCGTCATGCCGAGGATCGTCAGCCCGGAGCGCAGCTTGTTCGCGGTGATCCCGCTCCATGCGATGCGCAGCATCTCCGGGCCGATCATGGCCGGACCTCGATCCCGTCCCCGGCCAGGCGCGGTGTCTCAGGCGGATCATTGATGCTCCTCGCAGGGCGGATCATTGCTGTTCCTCGTTCGCGCTCGGGGCGAGGGCATGGTGGGCGGACTTCTGGGCGTGCACCGCCGCGGGGTGCTCGTGCACGCCTGCGCTGCGCTCGTCTTCGACGATCTCGCCGTCGCTCAGGCGGATCACCCGCTTGGCCTGTTCGGCCACGTCCGGCTCGTGCGTGATCAGGACCACCGTCCGTCCTTCGTCGTTCAGGCGCGCGAAGATCCGCAGCACGTCCTCGGTGGAGTGCGAGTCCAGGTTGCCGGTCGGCTCGTCGGCGAGGATCAGCGAGGGGTTGGTCACGATCGCCCGTGCGACCGCGACACGCTGCTGCTGGCCACCCGACAGCTCCGCCGGCTGGTGATCGAGGCGGTGGCCCATCCCAACCGAGCGCAATGCCAGCTCGGCGCGTCGTCTGCGCTCTGCGCCCCGCAGTCCGGCGTAGGCGAGCGGCAGCTCCACGTTGACGAGCGCGCTCGTGCGCGGGACGAGGTTGAAGCTCTGGAAGACGAAGCCGATCTTGCGGTTGCGCAGGTCGGCGAGATCGTCCTCGTCCATGTGGCTGACGTCCACGCCGTCGATTTCATAGCGACCGCTCGAGGGTATGTCCAGGCAGCCGAGAATGTTCATCAGTGTGGTCTTGCCGCTGCCCGAGCTGCCCATGATCGCCACGAGATCGCCGGTGTCGATGCGCAACGAGACGTTGCGCAACGCGCGCACGCGGATCTGTCCCAGCTCGAAGGTCTTGCTGACGTCGTGCACGCTGATGACCGGATGTCGCGGACGACGTCCAGCGCGCCCCGCCGAGGCGTGATCGCTCGCCTCGCGCTGCACCAGAGGCCGGCTGCGCGGGATGCGCGAGCGGGCTATCGGCATGCGCGAACGCAGAGAGCGGGCCATCAGCCACCGCCTCTGAAGAAGGCGGCTCCGCCGCCGCCACCGGCGAAGCCGCCTCCGCCTCCGCCGCCGAGCCCACCGCCGCCGAGGCGGCTGCCGAGCCTGGAGGTGAGACTGCTCGTGCTCGAGCTCGTGGTGCTCGCCGTGGGCAGGATGACCGTTTCTCCCGCCTGCAGGCCGCTGAGGATGATCGTCGAGGTGTTGCCGGCCAGTCCCGTGACGACGCGCTGGCGCACCTGCTTGCCGGCACGCTTCACGGTCACGCTGCCAGCGGAGATCGCGCTGGTCGGGACGTTCACGCCTTCGGCCTGCTTGACGACGACTTCGGCGGTCGCGCTCATCCCGACCTTCAAGCCCGGGTCCAGCTGGTCGAGTTGGAAGGTGACGTCGTAGCTGACCGCGCCGCTGCTGCTCGTGGAGAGCAGGGCGACTTCGCTGACGTGTGCCGCCAGCTTGGCTCCGCTGAGGGCTTCGACGGTGACCGTGGCGGTCTGACCAGCCCGCACGTTGCCGATTTCGGATTCGCTCAGCGGCGCCACGAGCTGCATCGAGCTGAGGTCGCTCAGGACCGCAAACGCCGAGCTGGAGGAGCCCGAGGAGTCAGAGGAGCCTGTGGAACCGCTGGATGAGCCACGCGCACTCGAAGCGGACGTGGCGGCGCCCGCCGCGCCCGTGCCCGACCCGGAGGACCCCGAGCCGCTCGATGAGCTGCCACTGCCGCCGCTGCTCGATGCCTTGGTCGTTCCACTTGCAGACACGACTTCCCCGACCTGGCCGGACAGCGAGACGATCGTGCCGCTTTTGGGTGCATACAGCTTGGTGTCCGCAAGCGCTTGTTCGTCGCCTTCGACCGTCAGCTTGTCGCTCTGCACGGCGGCTCGCGCCGAGGCGATGTTCGCTTCACGGGTGGCTGCGCTCTCAGCCGGCTTTGACGATTCGGGTGACGTGGGCGTTTTGGAGGCGCCTGTGGCTTTGCCCGAACCGGTTGAGCCCTGGCTCGTCGAGGTTTCTCCGCCGTCTTCTTCTATCTGCGCCAGGCTCGCCATCGCCGCCTGCAGGCTGGCTCGGGACTGTTCGAGCGTGACTTCGGCGCTCTTTGGGTTCAGTTCGGCCAGCAGCTGGCCCTCGGTGACGCGCTGTCCCTGGGAGACGTAGATCTGGCTGACGACCCCGCTCGTCTTGAAGCCGAGATCGAGCTGGCTCGAGGCCTGCAGGTTGCCGGCGCCCGAGACCGTGGACTGGACGACCCCCTGCGCAGCGGTGGCGGTGCGGGTCACGGTCGTCTGACTGCCCGACGCGGGTCCCACGACGAGGATGGCGGCGACGATCGCACCGGCGCATAGAGCCCCCAGTACGTAGACGAGCCAGGATGCTCTGGTGCGTGTAGTCATTGCGCTCTGTTCGATGGTGAGGCTGGCGCGTAAGAGGGTACGAAGAAAGCCTGCAAGGACGCCTAAATTCGCCTAAATGTTGGGGTGTGTCTTCTTTATGAGCGATGATGGGCGCCGATGAGCGCCTACGGTGGGATCGATCTCGGGGGGACGAAGATCCAGACGGTGATCGTCGACGACGGTCACACGGTGCTCGGGTCCGCGCGCCGTGCCACGCCCACGAACGGTGGACCGCAGGATGTGGCGGACGCAATGGCGGACGCGCTGCGCGACGCGGCCAGGGCTGCCAAGATCGAGCCGGCCGAGCTCGGCGGGATCGGGGTCGGCTCGCCCGGGACGATCGCAGCTGGAGACGTCACCAGCGCGCGCAACCTGCCCGATTGGGAAGGCACGTTCCCGCTCGCCGCCAAGCTCAAGGCGGCGCTCGGTCCGGTGGTGCGGGTCGGCAACGACGTGCAGGTCGCCACCGATGCGGAGGTCCAGCTCGGCGCGGGGCAGCCGTATGACTCGCTGCTCGGCGTCTTCTGGGGAACCGGCGTAGGCGGGGGCATCATCCTCGACGGCAAGCCTTGGACGGGGCGCGGGGGCGCCGGAGAGATCGGGCACATGGTCGTGGAGATCGACGGCGCGCGCTGCACGTGCGGGCGGCGCGGCTGCATGGAGGCCTACGCCGGGCGTGCCGCGATGGAGGCGTACGCGCGCAAGCTGCACGAGGAGAAGGGGCACAAGACCGACCTGTTCAAGCTGATGCGCGAGCACGAACGCGAGCGCCTGACGAGCGGGATCTGGTCGCGCGCGCTGGAGCATCACGACAAGCTCGCCACGGAGATCATCGACCGTGCCGTGCGCGCGCTCGGCGCGGGAATCGCCTCGGCCGTGAACCTGCTCGACGTCGAGGCCGTGATCGTCGGCGGCGGGCTGGGCGTGCGCCTCGGGGACCCCTACGCCGAGCGCATCGCGCAGGCGATGCAGCCGCACCTGTTCGCTGACTCACGGCCACCCGCCGTTCACGTGGCCGCGCTCGGGGATCTTGGCGGCGCGATCGGCGCGGCGCTGCTGGTCGAGTCGTGAACGGTGACACATTGAATTTGATGACGATGTCCCTGGCGGCGCTTGCGCCGCCAGGCGGGAGCGCGCATGCGCGCTCCCGCGACGGGTCGCATGCGACCCGTCCGTTCCGGTCGGTGCATGCACCGACCGGCCGGGTGGCGCATGCGCCACCCGGCGGAGCCGCACATGTGCGGCTCCGTGGCTGGGCCGCATGCGGCCCAGCCCTCCCAGAGACAGCTCGATAAGAGGTAGATCGCTATGGTCCGAATGGAGCCGTAACGTATGGACGCCTTGTCACAGCAGGTGGAGCACCTATCGAGCTTTCTGCGCAGCCCGCTGCTCGATCGAGCAGGCGAGCGGCTCGGTCGCGTCGAGGACCTGATCGTGCGGCTCGCCGACGGCGGCTACCCGCCGGTGACGGGTGTCAAGGCGAGGATCGGCGGGCGCGAGCTGTTCGTGCCCGTGGACCGGATCGCCGAGCTGCAGGCCGGTGCGGTGCGCCTCGCGGGCGAGAAGCTGAGCCTGGGGCGGTTCGAGCGGCGCGTGGGGGAGGTGCTGCTCGGCCAGGACGTGCTCGGGCGCAAGCTCGTCAACGTCGAGGCCGATCCCCCGCGCCTGGTGACCGCGCATGAGATCGAGCTGTCCTGCATCGAGGGCTGGTGGCGGGTTGTGGGGGTCGATCACAGCACGCGCGCGCGGCTGCGCCGGGTGTTGCCGCGCCGCCTGCGCGGGCTGATCGGCGCGGAGCCGTTTCTGGATTGGACGGACATGGAGCCGTTCGTCGGCCACGTGCCCAGCGCGCGGCTGCGCTTCTCCCACCGCAAGCTCGCCAACCTGCATCCCGCGGAGATCGCCGATCTCGTCGAGGCGGCTTCACACGAGGAGGGCGAGGAGATCATCGAGGCGATCGGCCAGGACCGCGAGCTCGAGGCCGACGTGTTCGAGGAGCTCGACGAGCATCATCAGCTGGAGTTCATCCGCGAGCGCCCCGACGCGCAGGTCGCGGCCGTGATCGCGCGGATGGCCGCCGACGACGCGGCGGATCTGATCGTCGAGATCGACCAGGAGCGACGCGCCCGTGTCCTCGCGCTGCTGCCGCCGGCGCAGCGACGCCAGATCGAAGGATTGCTCGGCTACAACCCCTCCACCGCCGGGGGTCTGATGAGCCCCGACTTCATCCTGCTGGCAGAGACCGATTCGCTCGCGCGGGCGATCGAGCGGGTGCGCACCAGCGACCTCGCGCCCGGCACGCTGAGCACCGTCTACCTGCGCGACGCCGAGGGCCGGCTGTCGGGCTCGGTTCCCGTCGTCGCGCTGCTGCGTGCCGCCGCCGAGTCTCCATTGCACGAGATCGCCGAGCACGAGCCGGAGTCGGTCGGCACGGGCGCGGATCTGCCCGAGGTCGCGCGCACGATGACCGACTACAACCTCGTGATGCTCGCCGTCGTCGACGAGGACGATCGCATGGTCGGCGCGATCACCGTCGATGATGTGCTCGAGCAGACGCTCCCCGCCGGCTGGCGGCGGCGCTTCGGGGTCGTGAGCGACTGACGATTGCTACGCTGGGCCCTGGTTTTGAGCCCGAATAACGCGCGTAGAAAGGGGGCCGGCAGCATGGACCGAGAACAGCCACGAAGTACCCAGCCGGCCGCACGCTCGTCGGGCGACGATCCGTCCCTCCTGGCCTAGACCGCCTCCCCCGGGACCCGTCCGCGTCGCGTGCGCCGAGACGTGACGTGACGACGTGCGATCCCGCGAGCGAAGGCCCAAGAAAGGGGGTAAAGGAGATGACGACCGACGACCAGACGACGTTGACTCCCGGTGCGGACCGGCCCGAGGACGGACACCCCACGCCGTCCGGGCCCGCAAGTCGCCCCACCCCCGGCGCCCCCCCGCCCGAGGGCCCGCCGCCTGCTCCCGTGCGCCCGGAGGGCGTGCCGCCGGTCCTGGACGAGGCGCACATCGGCGACATCCGCGGGGCGCTGGGGACGATCAGCATGCACGACACCGGCGAGCGTCACGGCTGGCGCTCGCGGAGCATGGCGCTGCTGGCGATCATGGGTCCCGGTCTGATCGTGATGGTCGGCGACAACGACGCGGGCGGCGTCTCGACGTACTCGCAGGCCGGGCAGAACTTCGGCACGAGCCTGCTGTGGGTGCTGGTGCTGCTGATCCCGGTGCTGATCGTCAACCAGGAGATGGTCATCCGCCTCGGCGCCGTCACCGGCGTCGGGCACGCGCGTCTGATCAACGAGCGGTTCGGGCGCTTCTGGGGGTGGTTCTCGGTCGGGGATCTGTTCGTCCTGAACTTCCTGACGATCGTGACCGAGTTCATCGGCGTCAGCCTCGCGCTCGAGTACTTCGGCGTCAGCTCCGACGTGGCGGTCCCGCTCGCGGCGGTGACGCTGATCGGGATCACCTCGACCGGGAGCTTTCGCAGCTGGGAGCGGTTCATGTACGTGTTCGTGATCGCCAACTTCCTGGTGATCCCGCTGCTGATCCTGGCCCATCCGCACCTCGGCGAGATCGCCCGGCACACGTTCGTGCCGAGCATCCATGGCGGCGTCGGCTCCACGGCGGTGCTGCTGATCATCGCGATCGTCGGCACGACGGTCGCGCCGTGGCAGCTGTTTTTTCAGCAGTCGAACATCATCGACAAGCGGATCACGCCGCGCTGGATCAATTACGAGCGCGCGGACACGGTGATCGGGGCGTTCGTGGTCGTGATCGGGGCCGGCGCGATCATCGCCGTGACCGCGTTCGCGTTCGCCGGGACGCCGTACTTCGGCCAGTTCTCCAACGCCGGCGCGGTCGCCACCGAGCTCGGCCGCGAGCTCGGCTCCACGGCCGGCACGTTCTACGCGATCGTGCTGCTCAACGCCTCGCTGATCGGCGCAGCGGCGGTGACCCTGTCCACCTCCTACGCGTTCGGGGACGTGTTCGGCGCCAAACACTCGCTGAACCGCGGTCCACTGGAGGCGAAGGGGTTCTACGCGAGCTTCACGCTGATGGTCCTCGCGGCGGCGGGCATCGTGCTGATACCCGGCGCGCCGCTGGGCCTGATCACGACCTCGGTGCAGGCGCTCGCGGGCGTGCTGCTGCCGAGCGCGACCGTGTTCCTGCTGCTGCTGTGCAACGACCGCGAGGTGCTCGGCCCGTGGGTCAACGCGCCCTGGCTGAACGCGATCGCGAGCGTGATCGTCGGGGTGCTGATCGAGCTGTCGCTGATCCTGATGGCGAGCACGATGTTCCCGAGCATCGACGTGACGACGCTGTTCGTATACCTGTCGATCGCCTTCGCGCTTGCGCTGCTGGCGATGGGTGGCTACGCGCTTGCCCACCGCGACCCGGCCGCGGTGTTGCGCGCGGGCGAGATCCCGAAGGAGAAGCGCCAGACCTGGACGATGCCGCCGCTGGCGCTGCTCGAGCGGCCGGTGTGGTCGCCGGGGCGCAGGCTCGCGATGCTGCTGCTGCGGGGTTATCTGGTCGTCGCGGTGCTGCTGCTGATCATCAAGACGGTTCAGCTCGGGCACTGATCGGGGACGTCGTCAAGTCTCCCCCGCCAAACCCGTCCTCACGTCAATCCCCGCCAGGGCACACCAGTCTCCCGCCAGGGTCCCCTCCCGCAGGCCGCTAATCCCCCGCCAGGCTGCTCGGCAGCGGCTGACCCGGCGGCGGGGGGTCGTCGAGCATCAGCCGGGGGATCGTGACGGGTTGCAGGCCGCGCCGGCGCAGGCCGGCGACGATCGTGGGCAGCGCCGCGATCGTCTCCGAGCGGTCCCCGCCGGCGTCGTGCATGAGGATGATCGCGCCCGGATGGGCGCCCGCGAGCGCGCTGTGAACGATCGCCTGGACGCCCGGCAGGGTGTAGTCGGAGGTGTCGGTCGACCACAGCACCATCAGCAGGCGCAGGCGGTGCAGCAGCCTGAACGTGGTCGCGTCGAACGAGCCGTACGGGGGGCGAAACAGGCGCGGTCGCGGGCCCCCGAGCAGTTCGATGCGGGCGATCTGTTCGAACAGCTCTTCGTACTGGTCGTGGGCGGACAGCGAGGCCATCATCGGATGCGTCTCGGTGTGGTCGCCGACGACGTCTCCCGAGCGCAGCTCCAGGATGGTGCCCGCCGAGAAATACCGCTCCTCCTCGCCGATTGCGAAGAAAGTCGCGTGCACGCCCAGCCGGTTGAGCACGCCCACCAGCTGCTGGGTGTAGGGGCCGGGGCCGTCGTCGAACGTGAGCGCGACCTCGTGACCGTGCGACCCACCGGCGGTGATCGCCGGGGTGTAGGACAGGACGTGGTCGATCGCCTTTTCTTCGGCGGCCCTCGTCAGCGCCTGTGCTTCGGCCGGGGTGCGGTGGACGGCCGCCCGGACATGCGTGGCGGCCTTGGCGACGGCGCTCGAGTGCGAGCCACCCCCGTGTGAGCTCAGGGCCGCCACCACCAGTGCGAGACACGCCACGGCGAGGATCGCTGCCACCACGCGCCGGCGCCGGTACTGGCTCTGCCGACGGGGCTGCTGCTCGCGGGCGACCATTGCCCGAGAGTTTATGTTGACAGTCGGCATGCTTCCCTTTTCGATCTCGATCGCCCTGCTGTCACTCGCCCAGGGCGCCACGGCGGCCGTTCCGCGCGCGTGGGACGCCGGCAGGCTGGCCCGCCTGCGCAGCCGTCGGTGGGCGCTGATCCCCCCGGCGTCGGTGATCGGGTTCGTGCTGATCGCAAGCCTCGCCGAACGGGCAAGCGCCGACGGCCTGACGTATCTCGCGCTGATCGCCGTGCCGGTGCTCGCGGCGCTCGCGCTGGGCTGGCTCGCATGGAACGCCGATCCTCCCCGCCCAACCCACGCGCTGCTGGTGATTCCGCTGTTCGCGCTGGCGTGGGCCGATCGCGGCGCCTTGCCCGGGCAGGCGGCCGCGCTCATCCTCACGGCGCTCAGCTGCGCGGCGCTCGGGGCCATGCTCACGGCCGTCACGCCCCCGCGCTGGCTGGCGGGCGGGATCGTCGCGATGGCGGTGTCCGACACCGTGCTGGTGGTCTCAGACCTCCTGCAGAAGCCGAACAACGCGCTGAACGCCGCCCACCCGGCCGCGGGGCTGCCACGACTGCAGAGCGCCGCGTTCGGCTCGGCTGTGATGGGTTACGGAGACCTGTTCGTCGCCGGGGTCCTCGGCGCGCTGCTGGCAACGGCGCTGGGCCGGCGCTGGCAGCTGCGCGGGGCGGCGCTCGCGGCGCTGCTCGCGCTCTCCTTCGACCTGCTGTTCTTCTTCGTCGACGAGCTCCCGGCGACGGTGCCGGTCGCGCTCACGCTGCTTGTTCTTCTGTTCGCTCGCCGGCGAGGTCTGACGCGGACTCGGACGGGGCCGAAGGCTCCTGCGCGGGGGATGCGACCGGTGCCGGGCGGGGACGGGCTCCAGCAACGCTCGGGAGCTGCTCCGCCGGGACCTCCCGCGGCGCGGTCTCCAAGCGCGCGGTGACGGGGCGCGCCGCGGTCTCGATCGGCGGGGGCGCGTCCACACGGCGCTCGGAGGCGACGCCGGCCTGCTCGATGAGACGCACCTGGCGGACGACCTTGTGGTCGAACGAGCCGACCGCCCGGTTGTAGGCGTTCACGGCTGAGTCGAGCTGCCGGCCGGTCTTGGCCAGGTGCTCGGCGAACGTCCCCAGCCGGCGGTGCAGCTCGCGCGCGGACTCCGCGATCTCGCGCGCGGAGTCGGCGATCTGCTCCTGGCTCCAGCCGTAGTGCACGGCCTTGAGCAGGCCGATCAGCGTGGTGGGGGTGGCCATCAGCACCTGTTGGGAGACGCCGTATTCGATCAGCGCGGGGTCCTCGGCGAGCGCGGCCTGGTAGATGCCGTCCGAGGGCACGAACATCACGACCAGCTCTGGTGTCGAGTCGAACTGGCGCTGATACCCCTTGGAGGCGAGCTTGGTGATGTGGTCGCGCGTCTGCTTGGCGTGACGCTTGAGCTGCAGCTCGCGCTGCCCATTCCCGTCATCGGCCTCGATCGCGGCGAGGTAGGCGTCGAGCGGAACCTTGGAGTCGACCACGATCACCTTCTCGCCGGGCAGGCGCACGAGCACGTCGGGTCGCAGGCGCCCGTCGGCGGTGTGGATCGTGGACTGCTCGGTGAAATCACAGTGGGCGACCATCCCCGCCAGCTCGACGACCCGGCGCAGCTGGATCTCGCCCCAGGACCCTCGCGTCTCCGGGCGCTTGAGCGCGGACACGAGCTCGCCGGTCTCCTTGCGCAGCGTGTCGGTGCCCGCGCTCAGCGTGCGCACCATCTCCGAGAGCTGCACCTGGGAATCGCGACGCTCGCGCTCCAGGCGCCCCAGCTCGCTCTCGACCTTGCCGAGCTTCTCGTGCACGGGCGCCACGAGCCCCTTGATCTCCTCCGCGCGGCGGGCCATCTCCCCAGACGCGCGCTCCTCCTCGGCGCGGCGGGCCTCGGTCATCCGCTGTGCGAGCGAGTCGCCGGTCTGCGCCAGCACGTCCAGCGAGATCGCCTTCAGCTCGTCGCGCATGCGCTCACGTTCGTGCGTGCGCTGCTCCTCATCGCGCGCGTGGCCACCACGGCGCCCGAGCGCGACGGCGCCCGCGGCGCCGAGCAGCAGACCGACTATCAGCAGCAGAATGCTCACGATCTCCCACGATGACAGCCGCTGCGGACGGTGGCGGGCTTGGGGCTTATCCCGATAGCGACGTGCGGCTGGGGCGTTCTAGGGTCGTGCTGGCCGATCGGAGATCCCGTCGATCTCCGATCGGTACGGACGCAAGGGCGAAGGCATGGTGGTGCCATGTCGAGCCCGAGGACAAAGCTCCGCGAAGGCCATCGGGCGCATCCAGACGTGCGGGCCTAGCGGGATATGCCCTTGGGCGGAGCGAGGTCCACAGGATGGTGTACATCATCTTTGCGGCGTGCTCGGGATCGAAAGCGTGTGGGTCGCCACGCCGGGGTTGATCGACTAGATCCGCCTTCGGACGGGGGCTTGTCGATTGGGGCTTGACTTTTGCTGTGGGATGGGTATATAGTGGTTCCGTGTTGACATCCCTATGGGTGTCGTGTAGAAAATAGATCGGGTTTGGGGTCTCGCCTTTGTGGCCGGGCTTCATGATCAGCAGGGGTTCTTGTCGGGAGAGGGAACCTGAATCGCTTCGTTGAGGGAGTTGTTTTCGCGTGAGTTCTTGCAGGACATACGTGTCGGGAGTTGCTGCGGGTCCGAGTGGCCCCGTCTGTAGATGCCTCGGCGTCGCCGAGTCATCTCTCTCTCTCTCTCTCTCTCTCTCTGCCCGTTGTGGGCTAGCCGCTAGAGGCCCCAGCCGGCAGCTTCTTTCGCGCCGCCTTCGTGCGGTGCTTTCTCGTGCCCGTGTACGTGCCGGGCTTTCAAGTGTGCGTTCGCGTGGGGTGTTGTCGTTCTCGCGCGGGCGTGCTTATGAACAAGACCGGCGTCGGGGTGGGTCTCTGTGTTGGGGATGCGTCCTGGCGTTGAATGAGACGAAAGGAAGTTCTAGCAGATGAGATCCAAGTGCAGGATTACGATGATGGTGCTTGTGGGCGTGTTGGCCCTCAGTGGTGTTGGGGTGGCGTCGGCTTCGGCGACGCAGCCGGAATTCGTGAACGAACTGGGCAAAGAACCGGTTCTGAAGGGGCTTGCGATAGGAGGGGGACAAGCCACTTTCACATCGGCGGGCAGTGAATGGAAGTGCGGATCCAGTGAATCGAAAGAAGGCAAAATCACTGGGTCGCACAGCGCTGCGGCGCTCTTTATATTGAAGCGCTGTAGCCTTGGTAACGGGGCAGTGTGTACCTCGGCTGGCGAGCCTGCAGGCACAATCGCAACGAAGCTCCTGACCGGCGCTCTGTATGAGGGGGAAGGCGCAAAATTCGTCGGAGCGTTCTGGGAACCCGAAGGTGGCAAACATACGGGGCTGATCGCCGAATTCAAATGCGAATTC
The DNA here is from genome assembly GCA_963749285.1 of uncultured Solirubrobacterales bacterium. Classification (GTDB taxonomy): domain Bacteria; phylum Actinomycetota; class Thermoleophilia; order Solirubrobacterales; family Solirubrobacteraceae; genus Palsa-744. Next base: position 1,861,997 of record CAVVMD010000003.1, read on the forward strand.
GAGACATTGAAGTGGACTGGTTGCGTTGCGGGCCAGGTTACGCCTATCAACAAATTCGTGAGCTCATCAAGCTCCTTTGTGTTTCAGACGCTCCTCGAAAGCTCCCTTATCAAGTATGGGAGTGAAGAATTCACGTGCGGGCAAAAGATGGATGGCGTCGAAACACGACTGCAAACTACTTGGCACATGACTCCGGCAGAAACGATTGAGATAAAAGCCTGACGACATGGATATGAGCGTGGAGTGGGGCCGGCGCTTGGCTCCACGCCACGCTCGGTCCCGGTATCCGGTACATCCGAGAGGCGTGGGTCCGCTCAAGGGACCCCGAGCTGTTCGTCCACTGGAGGCAATGTGCGCTATCCCATAACAGAGAGAGAGATCGACTCCACCACTTCAGTCAGCACAGGTTCCTTTGAACACCACAACCGAGGAGACAAGGTGAAATCCACAGCGCAGTTCGCGAAGTCCGCCGCCGCATCGAAGATCGGTCGCTTCGCGCTACTCCGTGGCCCGCACCGTGCCGGAGGGAGTGGTATGCCTGAAATCAGCGAAGGCAGCGATGCGCCCTCGTATCGCCGTCTCGTGCTCGCCGTGGCCGGTGCCCTCCTGCTCACGCTCTGCGCGCCTGCCGGCGCGCTGGCGGCGGCGGCGCCTGTGATCGTCGAAGCGTCGGTGCTCGATGCATCCTCCAGCGAAGTGACCTTTCAAGGGCAGATCAACCCGGGCGAACTGAGCACTACGTACAGCTTTGAATACGGTCTCACGACCGCTTACGGTGCGAGCGTTCCGGTGCCCGCCGGCGTCGCGGGCGCCGGTGCGAACGTTGCAACCATCGAAGCCCAGGCGAGCGGCCTGTCACCAGGCGCCGAATATCACTATCGGCTGGTGGCAAGCAACGGACTCGGCACGGTCCGCGGCGAAGATCACACCTTCACCACCCAGCAGTCGGGCGGCGAGCCCTCGCTGCCAGACAATCGCGCGTGGGAAATGGTCTCGCCGCCGCAGAAGCAGGGCGCCGCCGTCGAGCCGCCACCTGGCGGAGGAGAAGGAGGTGTCGTACAGGCTGCGGCCAACGGCGACGCGGTCACCTACTTCTCGACGACCCCGATCGTCGAAGACCCCGCCAACAATGACCAGTTCCTCGCGCAGGTGCTCTCCAGACGAGGTGCGGAAGGAGGCTGGTCCTCAGAAGACATCGCCACTCCGAACGCGACGCCCGTGGGAGCCAGTATCGGGGAGGGGAAAGAATACAGGTTCTTCACGCCAGATCTCTCGGAGGCATTGGTGGAACAGTTCAATTTGGATACAGAACCACCGCCGCTGTCGCCCGAAGTCACGGAACGAACCGACTATATACGCGACGACCTAAGCGGCAGTTATCTGCCCCTGGTGACGCCTGCTAACACACCACCCGGCACGAAGATCGCGCGACCTCTGGAAAGTGGTGAATTTCCATTTGAAAGTCCATTCTTACTTCGCACATTTATCGACGCCACGCCCGATCTGAGCCATGTTGTGTTGGCATCGCATGAAGCGCTGACACCGGGAGCCAAGAAGGTCGGCGGGCAATGGGGCAGCCTATACGAGTGGACCGCCGGCAAACTCGCGCTCGTAAGCGTCCTCCCCGACGAAGAACAGGATTTGAACGGCGAAACGTTCTTGGGCAGCCAAAGCAGGAACATGCGCAACGCGATCTCCAACGATGGCGTCCGCGTCATATGGAGTGACGAAGAAGGGTCTGAAAAGCCGCTCTACATGCGCAATATGACGACTGGCAAGACTGGCGAGCTTGACCTTGCGCAGAAGATTGGAGAACCCTCCGAACATCGAGCTGTCTTTCAGGTCGCGAGCACAGACGGGTCGCGGGTCTTCTTCACCGACGATCAAAAGCTGACAGCTGACTCTACAGCGGCGCCAAACGAACAAGAAGACGACCTCTATGTGTGTGAAGTCGCCGAAGAAGCGGGCAGACCTCGGTGTGACCTGAAGGATCTGACCGGAGGCGGCACAGAACCGGCCGGGGTGCAAGCTGGCGCCCAACACGTGGTGCTGGGCGCCAGCGAAGATGGCTCCTACGTGTATTTCGTCGCAAAGGGCAAGCTGACCACTGCTCAAAACGAAGCCGGCGAAGAAGCTGTGGCAGGCGGGTACAACCTGTACATGGAGCACTACGACACGAGGACACGGGAATGGTCGCGGGTTTTCGTCGCGACGCTTTCAGGTGAAGATGTTAACGACTGGGGGGGCTCTTACTCCTCTTATTCGCTTGTCGAAATGACCTCGCGTGTATCGCCCAATGGCGAGTTCCTGGCGTTTATGTCCGATCGTTCGCTTACCGGCTATGACAGTCGCGACGCTGTGAGCGAAGCGGCCGACGAGGAGGTGTTCCTCTATGACGCGAACAGCAACCGTCTCGTCTGCGCGTCGTGCAATCCGTCGGGCGCGCGTCCGCACGGCATCCTCGACGAAGGGAGAGAGGGCGGTAGTGGGTATCTGATGGACTATGGCGACGTTTGGAGTGACCGCTGGCTTTCCGCGAGCATCCCCAGCTGGGGCGGTTTCGCGCTCGAACGCTCCACGTATCAATCGCGGTTTCTGTCGAACGCCGGCAGGCTGTTCTTCGACAGCGCGGACCCGCTCGTGCCCGAGGCGACGAACGGCACCGCGGACGTGTATGAGTACGAGCCTGCGGGCGTTGGCAGTTGCGCTGAAGCCGGTGACACGTTCAGCGCTCGCTCGGGCGGCTGTGTGGGTCTGATCTCCTCGGGCGGCTCGCGTGACGAATCTGGATTTCTCGATGCCGGCGCTGCCGGTCCCGGCGGCGAAGAAGGCGAAGACGTGTTCTTCATGACGGACGCTCAGCTCGTCGGCGAAGACACCGACCACAGCTACGACGTATATGACGCACACGTTTGCTCTACGGCGTCGCCATGCCTTGCGCCATCCCCCGCTTTGCCTCCCACGTGCGCGACCACGACTGCGTGTGAGCCGCCTCCGACACCGCAGCCGTCGGTGTTCGGCGCGCCCTCGAGCGAGACGTTCTACGGCGCCGGTAACCGCGCTTCAGGGTTGGCGGCGGGCAAGCCGCCCGTCACGGCGCGAAAGCGCACGCGGTCGCAGCGGCTGGCGGCTGCGCTGAGCGCCTGCAGGCGCGGGCCGCGACGCGAACGCCGCGCGTGCGAAACGCGGGCGCGGGCCAGGTACGCGCCGCCGAAGGCCGGGCATCGTGCGAAACGTAAGCGTTCCGCAAAGACGAACAGAGGGGGGCGGTAAGCATGTCGAAGTGTCGTCTGATCTTGCAGGTGCTGTCTTGCGCAGCGCTCGTCGCGTGCGTGGGTGCGCCCAGCGCAAACGCCGATCCCTCAGCATGGTGGCAGCTGACATCGAATGTTGCGCCATCTCGGATCGCCCCCGAAGGGAAGGGTCTCGTCTCGGTGCGCGCGACGAATCTCGGCGACGCCGAACTGAGTGGCGCCTCTACTCCGGTGACCATAACCGATCGCGTGCCGGCCGGCTTCGAAATCGCGGAAATCTACGGTGAATCGGGAGATGGTCTCCACCTGGCGAGCTATGGAAAAGTCACGTGCACGAAGCTCACGACGCGCGAAGCCCAGTGTGTCTACCGTGAAGTGCTACCCGAGTACCAAGGTTTGCGAGTGGAACTCCTCGTCAAGGCGTTGCCGGGCGCGGTCTCGGGCGAATCGAATGAGGCGACGATAACGGGCGGTGAATCATACCTGTGCTCTCCGGTCGCCGCTGGACGATACACCGAAGGTCTCTGCCGGGAAGAAGGCGCCGGGGGCCAGTTCGAAAAGCAACTCTCAGGCTCGCCAGTGCCGGCGGTCTCGATCGATCGAGCGTTGAATCTGGGCACGGCACCAAGCCGCCTGGAAGTCGAAGAATACAAGATCGCGGCGGAATCCGAGGGAGGCGCGCCCGTCACGCAGGCCGGTGCGCATCCCTTTCAGTTCACGACCACTATGACCGTGAACAGGGGGGAACTCAAGCAAGCCGATCCAGGAGAAGTCGCGGTGAATGAATTCAGGTTCCCTCCGGGAGCCGAAATGGCTCAGTACAGAAGCGAAGAATCGCCGGCGCCCGTCAAGGATTTGCACTTCAATCTCCCTCCGGGGCTGATTGGAAACCCGGCGCCCTTCCCACAGTGCAGCGAGACGGCCTTTCTCACTATCATCGGAGGCCGTTACCCGAGCTGTCCGGCTGACACCGCTGTTGGTGTGACTGCTATCACCCTCTCGCACCTAGCCATCGCATTCGGATTGGAGTACGTATACACGGTGCCGGCGTCTGTCTACAACCTCGTGCCATCGGAGGGCGAGCCGGCTCGCTTCGGATTCATTGTGCCACTGCCTGGAAACGTGCCGGTTATCATCGACACCGCGGTACGGACCGGCCGGGCATACGAAGTCGTCGCGGAGGTCAAGAACATCTCGGAGATCCCCGATTTCATGGCCAGCACACTCACGCTGTGGGGGGTGCCGGGCGATCCGCGCCACGACGCGCAGCGCGGCCTGTGCATCGAACCGACTAGCGCCTGCAAGGAGACGACCGCGGCCAATCCCCCACCGTTGATGACGCTGCCGACCTCGTGCACTGGGCCGTTGCGCACGAGCGTCGAAGTCGACTCGTGGTCCGAACCCGGTCTGTTCACCACGCTCCCAGCCAGCGGCGAACCGCTCGAGAGCATGGGCGGGTGTAATCGTCTGCCGTTCGCCCCGTCGATCGGGGTGGCGCCGGACACGTCTGCCGCGAGCAGCCCCACCGGCCTCGCCGTGGACATTCACGTACCGCAGGAAGAAGGCTTGAACCCGCGCGGTCTCTCGCCTTCTGACGTCAGAGATATCGCGGTAACGCTGCCCGAAGGCGTCGCGCTCAACCCGGGCGCCGCCGATGGCCTCCAGGCCTGCTCGCCGGAGCTCGCGGGATTCGCGGGGTCCACGGAAATCGTGCCCGGGGTACAAGCCCCGAGCTTTGCCGAAATGCTGCCCACGCGGCTGCAGCAGGGCGTGAACTTCTGTCCCGACGCGTCGAAGATCGCGACTGTCAAGATCCATTCGCCGCTGTTGCCAAATCCGCTTGAAGGCGCTGTGTATCTGGCGACACAGAACGAAAATCCCTTCGGTTCGCTGGTGGCGATGTACCTCGTCGCGAGCGACCCGGTTTCCGGGACGCACGTCGAGTTGCCCGGCGAGGTCTCGCTGAATCAGCAGACCGGGCAGATCACCGCGACCTTCGCCGACAATCCGCAGCTGCCTTTCGAAGACGCCGAACTCCATTTCTTCGGAGGAGAACGCGCGCCATTGACCACTCCCGCGCGCTGCGGCGCCTATACGACCACGGCTGTGCTCACGCCGTGGTCAGGCAACGAACCGGTCAAGCGGACATCGACCTTCAACATCGAAACCGGCCCAGACGGGCACCCCTGCGCGGGCGCGTCGCTGCCGTTCTCACCGTCGCTGACGGCTGGCACCACGTCGATCCAGGCGGGCGGGTTCAGCCCGTTCACGATGACCGTCAGCCGCGAAGACGGCCAGCAGAACATTCAGGGCATCCAGCTGCACATGCCCGCGGGCCTGTCGGGCCTGCTCACGGGTGTGGAACTGTGCGGTGAAGCCCAAGCGGACGCGGGCACGTGTGGGCCCGGCAGCCTGATCGGGGAAACGACCGTCAGCGTGGGACTGGGCGGCGAGCCCTACAGCGTGACCGGCGGCAAGGTCTACATCACCGGCGCGTACGAGGGCGCTCCGTTCGGGGTCTCTGTCGTGGTTCCCGCGAAGGCCGGCCCCTACAACCTCGGACAAGTGATCGTGAGGGGCACGATCGCAGTCAACCCGATCACCGCCGCCTTGACCGTCACGACCAACAGTCAAGCGCAGGGGGATGCGATCCCGCACATCCTCGACGGGATCCCATTGCAGATCAAGCACGTGAACTTCGTCACGACTCGTCCTGGGTTCACGTTCAATCCGACCAACTGCGATCCGATGGGCGTCACCGGGAACGTGTCCAGCGTTGAAGGCGCATCGAGTCCCGTGTCGGTCCCGTTCCAGGCGACCAACTGCGCGACCCTGCAGTTCGCTCCCAAACTCAGTGTCTCCACGAGCGGGAAGACAAGCAAAGCGAACGGTGCGAGCCTGGCGGTGAAGTTGACTTATCCGAAGGCGCCGTTCGGGAGCCAGGCGAACATCGCCCGGGTCAAGGTGGATCTGCCCAAGCAGCTGCCGTCGCGCCTTACGACGCTGCAGAAGGCGTGCACGGCCGTGCAGTTCGAAGCTAACCCCGCTGGGTGCCCGGCGGCGTCGGTGATCGGTCACGCCAAGGCGATCACGCCGCTCGTCCCCGTCCCGCTGGAAGGACCCGCCTACTTCGTCAGTCACGGCGGCGAAGCGTTCCCGAGTCTGATCGTCGTGCTGCAGGGTTACGGTGTCAAGATCGACCTCGTCGGCACGACGTTCATCAGCAAAGCGGGGATCACGTCAAGCACGTTCCGCACGGTCCCCGACGCGCCCGTCGGCAGCTTCGAACTGACGTTGCCCGAGGGCAAGTACTCGGCGCTTGCGGCCAATGGAAACCTCTGCGGAAAGAAGCTCGCGATGCCTACGGCGTTCGTCGCGCAGAACGGCGCGAAGATCAACGAGTCCACAAAGATCGCCGTCACAGGGTGTTCGAAGGCGAAGAAGAAGGTCAAAAAGAAGGTGAAGGCTGATGGCAGGAAAGGCGGCAAGGGCAAGAAGTAGCGGTAGGCGCGGGGCGGTTAGGAGGACGCTGGTGTCCAGCGCGCGTGATCGCCGTCGGCTCGGGTCCTCGTCGCGTGCGCGTTCTGTGGTGCGGCGGCGTCCTGTTCGGGAGGTCGCTGCGCGGGAGGGCGCTATCCAGATAAGCGAGGTTCAGCGCGCACGCATCCTGTTAGCGGCGGCGGAGATCGTCGGTGAGGTTGGTTTTGCCGGGATGAGCGTGGCGCGGGTCACCGCTTGTGCGGGTGTGTCACGGCGAACGTTCTATGACCTGTTCGAGGATCGCGAAGACTGTTTCATGGCGGTGTTCGAGGACGCTGTTGTGCGCGCGACGGGGGTAGCTACTCGTGCGGCTGAGGGGCACTCGGGCTGGCGTGAGCAGGTCAGGGCTGGACTGTCGGGACTACTCCGGTTCGCGGGGGATGAGCGTGTGTTGGGAGCGCTTCTGATCGTGCACGCGCTGGGTAGCGGTCCCAGTGTGCTTGCTTGTCGTGCGCGTCGTCTTGGTCCCCTGATCGCGTTCATCGACCAGGGACGCTCACAGGCGAAAAGCGGCAAAGAGGGCCCGCCGCCTTTGACCGCGGAGGGGGTGGTCGGCGCGGTGTTGTCGGTCATTCATGGGCGGATGTTGGAACGGCCCGATACGTCCCTGATCGAGTTGCTGAATCCGTTGATGGGCATGATCGTGCTGCCCTATCTTGGGCCCGCGGCCGCAGCGAAGGAGATGGCTCGTACCGTCCCCAGGGTCCGGTCTGTGCCGCGGAGATCGACGAAGGACCCTCTCGAGGGTCTGCAGATGCGCTTGACCTATCGCACGTTGCGGGTGCTCGCGGCGATCGCCGATCGGGGTGGGCGGGGGTCCGGTCTGTCCAATCGCGCGGTTGCAGACCTGGCGGGTGTGCACGACCAGGGCCAGATCTCAAAGCTGCTCGCGCGCCTGGAGCACCTCGGCCTGATCGCCAACGCCCGCTCAGCTCACGCCAAGGGAGAAGCAAACTCCTGGACGCTCACCGACAGAGGACAAGAAGTCGAGCGAGCGATCAGGATCGACTCCGGCCGATCCACGAGCTGAGGGAGACTCGATCGAACCCTCGCGTCTGTGCCGGCGGCGCTGGTGACACGTGGCGCCGCCGGCACAGCGGCCAGATCGGCCTTCGGACGGGGGGCTTGTCGGTTGGGGCTTGACTTTTGCTGTGGGATGGGTATATAGTGGTTCCGTGTTGGCATCCCTATGGGTTGCCGTGTAGAAAATAGATCGGGTTTGGGGTCTCGTCTTTGTGGCCGGGCTTCATGATCAGCAGGGGTTCTTGTCGGGAGAGGGAACCTGAATCGCTTCGTTGAGGGAGTTGTTTTCGCGTGAGTTCTTGCAGGACATACGTGTCGGGAGTTGCTGCGGGTCCGTTTGGTCCCGTCTGTAGATGCCTCGGCGTCGCCGAGTCATCTCTCTCTCTCTCTCTCTCTCTCTGCCCGTTGTGGGCTAGCCGCTAGAGGCCCCAGCCGGCAGCTTCTTTGGCGCCGCCTTCGCGCGGTGCTTTCTCGTGCCCGTGTACGTGCCGGGCTTTCAAGCGTGCGTTCGCGCGGGGTGTTTTCGTTCTCGCGCGGGCGTGTTTACGAACAAGACCGGCGTCGGGGCGGGTCTCTGTGTTGGGGATGCGTCCTGGCGTTGAATGAGACGAAAGGAAGTTGTTTCATATGAGATCCAAGTTCAGGATTACGATGATGGTGCTTGTGGGCGCGTTGGTCCTCAGCGCAGTGGCGTCAGTCTCGGCTTCGGCGGCACTCCCGGAAATCGTCAACAGCAAAGGCGCAGAACTGGTCAAAAAGAAATTCACGGGCGGAAGGTCGGGGAAAATGCTTATGGAGGTGTTCGGTCAGGGTGGTGAAGAATGCGAGGAACTCTCGTTGGCTGGCGGAGTCAAAGGGACAAAAGGGGGCGAAGCGACGTTGACGCTCCACTGTGCTGCAGCCTGCCACACCAAAGGCGCAAAAGAAAAAGAAATAAACTTGCCGCTTTCAGTCAACCTGGTATGGCTCAACAAAGTGACAGAAAGGGTCGCGCTGCTGCTATCCATTCCAGGCGTCGTCGATCTCGAAGGCTTTTGTTGGGGACGCGAGACCCGCCCGGGTTCTCTCTTTGAACTGTCTGGTTCATTCCTCGTACCCATTAAAGTGACAAACACGCTGGGCACGGAATATACCCTTGCTATTAAAGAGAAAAGCGGCATACAGGAACCCGAGGAATATGAAAATGAAGCAGGCGAAGAGGTAAAGGCGCAACTTAAGGCCACAAACGAATCCTTCAAAACTCTACCCTTTGCATTTGAAAACGAATTCCGGATAAAGTTCGAAGAAGAAGCAGAGTTCAAGGCCTAACCGCGCGTGACGGTTGAGTGGTGAGATTGGTGCGTGGGTCAGGAATCGGTCCCACGCACCCTCTCAGCAGTGATCACAAAGACTCAGAAAAGAAAGACAAGACGCTTTACCGAAAGGCTTGTATGAGCATGATCAGATCACATCCACACAACGAAGGCTCATGCAAGAGCGATGCCGTCTCCCGACTTTCGGTGAGCCGGTGCAGCTTCGCAGTCCGGCCCGCGGCCCTGCTCGCCCCCCTGTGCGCGCTGGCGGGCGCCTTGGCGTTCTCAGCCACCCCCGCCCTCGCCGCCGGCCCGCCGACGATCGAAGAACAGTGGTCGGCGAAGGTCTCAGCGACCGGCGCGCAGCTGTGGGCGAAGATCGACCCTCAGGAAAACGAGACCAGCTACCGCTTTGAATACGACACGAGGCCCTACGCGCCGGAAGAAGCCCCGCACGGGACGAGCATCCCGATCCCCGACCGCGGTATCGGCGCGGGCACGGTCGCGGTGAGCGTCAGCCAGAGCCCGGTCGGCCTCGCGCCGGCCACGACCTACCACTTTCGCGTCGTCGCGACCGTGCCCTCCAGCGGCGAAACGCTCTACGGAGCCGACACGACGCTCACCACCCAGCCGGCCGGCGGCGAGTTCGCGCTGCCCGATGGTCGCCAGTGGGAACTCGTCTCGCCGCCGAACAAGCACGGCGCCGGGATCGAACCAATCAACGCCGAGGGTGGGCTCATACAGGCGGCCGCCGGCGGCGGCGCCCTCGCCTACATCGCGGAGGGGCCGACCGAAAGCGATCCCGCGGGGAGCACGGCGCTCGAATTCACGCCACTGCTCGCGACTCGTCGAAGCTCCGGAGGGTGGGAATCGCAGGACATCGCGACTCCCCACAACGCGACCTCCTTTTTGGACCCCGGCAGCTTGAGCGAATACCGGTTCTTCTCCAACGACCTTTCCCAGGCGCTCGTCGCCCCCGAGGGGGAAACGCCGTTGCCGCCTTTGGAAGCAGGCGCTGAAAAGACGATCTACTTGCGCAACAGCGGCACGTGCGATGAGCCCGGCAGGTGCTTCGTTCCGCTCGTGACGAAGTCCAACGTGCCGCCTGGGGCCGTCATTGGTCCAAAAGAGCCGGAATCGAACGGCGTGGAATTTGTGGCAGCCACTCCCGATCTCAGCCATGTGGTGCTCGAATCTCCCGAAGCCTTGACGGCCAATGCCGTCAAAGACGCCAACAGCCGGCCGAATCTATATGAGTGGGCCGGTGGGCAGCTTCAGCTCGCGAGCATCCTGCCCAATACCGTGTCGGCGAGCGCGGAAGGCGAGAGCGCGTCGTTGGGCTATGCCGGCCATCTCGTCAGGAACGCGATCTCAGACAATGGGTCACGGATCGTCTGGGAAGCCGGCGAAGCCGAACACCGTCACCTGTATCTGCGCGATATTCCCAAGAGGGAAACCGTTCAGCTGGATGTCCCCCAGCCGGGTGCCGGATCGTCGTCCGTTTCCGAACCCGAACCGCACTTTCAGGGTGCCAGCGCCAATGGCTCGAGGGTGTTCTTCACCGACGATGTGCCACTGACGCCCGGCTCTCATGCGCGCGAAGAACAACCGGATCTGTATGTGTTCGAATCCAGTGCCGGCGGTGGTCCGCTGTCCGGCACGCTCACCGATTTGACCGAAGCTACCGCCGGTGGTGAAAGCGCCGATGTGCAGGGCAATGTGCTCGGGACCAGCGAAGACGGCACGTACGTCTATTTCGTCGCCAGTGGCGCGCTTGCCGAACACGCGGTGAAAAAAGGCGGTTGCCGCGAAGCCGGCGGAAAGTGCAACCTCTACGTGGCTCATTACAACGGCAGCGAATGGGAACCCCCCGTGCTTGTTGCCGTGCTCTCCAGCGAAGACGAAGGCGACTGGGTCAATCAGACAAGTGGTGGTAGGGGCTTCCTGGGCGCCACGACATCGCGGGTCTCGCCGAACGGCGAATATGTGGCGTTCATGTCCGAGGCGTCGTTGACGCAATACGACAACCTCGACGCGGCCGGCGGCGTTCTTGATGAGGAGGTCTACCTCTACCATGCGGGGCACGGTGGTCCTGTGTGCGCGTCGTGCGATCCCACCGGTGCGCGGCCGGCTGGGGTGTTCGATCCCCCGCACGACGAAGGCATGCGCCCGTTGCTCGTCGACCACGTCGGCGCGTGGGGCGGCCGTTGGCTGGCGGGCAGCATTCCAGGATGGACGCCGGTATCGGACGAACAGGCTCTTTACCAGTCGCGCTACCTGTCGAACAACGGGCGTCTCTTCTTCGATAGTCCCGATGCCCTCGTCCCCGCGGATGTCAGTAGCGTGGAGAACGTGTATGAGTATGAGCCGGAAGGACTGGGCAGCTGCACCAGCGCGAGCGCCGACGCCGGCGAAGTTTTCGTTCGTGATGCGGGTGGCTGTGTCGCGCTGATCTCCTCTGGGACATCGAGTGAAGAATCCGCCTTTCTCGACGCCAGCGAAGGCGGCGGTGAAGTGTTCTTCATGACCACTGCGAGGTTGAGCGGCGAAGATGTGGACAGTGCGTTTGACGTCTACGACGCGCACGAATGCACCGGCGCCGCGCCGTGTCCGTCCCCGCCGGTCGCGGTGCCGCCGTGCACCGCGACCGAATCGTGCAGGGGGGCGGCGACGCCGCAGCCGGAAGTCTTCGGCGCGCCCTCCAGCGCGACCTTCTCGGGCGCGGGCAACGTCGCGCCGCAAACCGGACCGCCCGCCAAACCGGCGGTGAAAAAGAAGACCGTCAAGTGCAAGAAAGGTGACGTGAAGAACAAACAGGGTAAATGCGTACCGAAAAGGAAGAGTAAGAAGCGAGCGAAGCGAGCCAGCCGCAACCTGAGGTCAAAGTCATGAAAACCCGACTAAAACAACAAACAAATGCGGCAAGCTCACAAACAGAAGTAAAATCACACGCTCCGTTGCGTAGCTTGACCCTAGCCTCGCTCCTTGTTCCAATAGTCCTCGTCTTTGGGACCTCCTCCGCACACGCCGAAGCGCCGTCGTGGGATGCGCAGGCGAGCTTTCTGCCGAGTGTGCTGCTTCCCGGCCAGGCCGCCCATCTGGAACTCATGGTGATGGACCTCGGCGATGCGGGTGTCAGCAGCGCGGCGACGCCGGTGACGTTCACTGACAGGCTGCCAGCGGGTGTGGAGGCGACCGGCGTCGGCCCCACCCAAGCGGGGGAATCCGGCTTTCGCGGGCCCGTCTCGTGCGAACCGGCGCCGCCCGCGACGGCATTCCCCGCGAGCGCCGTGACGTGCACGTGGCAGAGCGCGGGTGAGCCGCTCGAGCCCTATGAATCGCTGTATGCGGAGATCGATCTGGAAGCGGAAGCAGGGGCGTCGCTCGGCCAAGCGGAGAACGAGGTGAGCGTCTCGGGCGGCGAAGGCTATCTCTGCCACCCCGCGGCGCAGCCGGGAACGGGCAACTTCGATCAGGCCAACTGCGATCCCTTCGAAGAAGGCGTCACGAACGGCGAGTTCGAAGGCAACGCCAGCGGCGTGCCCGCGCGGCCGGTATCACAGACGCAGACGGTCACGATCGGTGAAGGCGCGACGCCGTTCGGGGTCGAGAGCTACCGGCTCGCGCTCGAAGAGGAAGGCGGCGCGCCGCTGAGCGAAGCGGGGGCGCACCCGTATCAGCTCACGACGACGGTGGCCCTCAACCAGGGCGAAAGCAGTGAAGAACCGCCTGCGATCGTCAAGGACATAGCGTCGAGCTGGCCGGCGGGGCTGGTCGGCGATCCGAGCGTCATCCCGCAGTGCCCCGAAGCGCTCTTCGACGAATCCGACCAGGCCAACGGTGGCGAGAACGAGTGTCCGAACGACACCGTGATCGGTGTCGCGATCGTGCGTTTCACGCTGAAGAGCACCACGAAGCACCCTGGAGCGCCTGCCCGAACCGTCCCGTTGTTCAACCTGCCGCCGGCGCCGGGCGAGCCGGCGCGCGCCGGCTTCGTTCTCGCGAAGGTGCCTGTCACCTTCGACACGGCCGTTCGCACCGGTGGCGACTACGGCGTGGTCGTGACCTCACCCAACCTCTCAGAGGTTCAGGGGCTCGTGTCTGCGACGATCGTCACGTGGGGAACGCCGGGCGCGCAGAGCCACGACAAGGCGCGGGGGTGGAGCTGCATCGTCGGCGGCCTCGATCGCGGAAACGCTCCTCCCTGCACGGCGGCGGGCGAGAGCCATCCGCCGCCGTTTTTGTCGGCGCCGACGTCGTGTACGGGGCCGTTGCAGAGTACTGTTGCGGTCGATTCTTGGCAGGAACCGGGGAATCCGATTGTGGCGCAGTTGAGCGAACCGATGAGTGCTTTGGCGGGCTGTAACGGCCTGCCGTTCAGTGCCGGGATCGCGGTCGCTCCTGATCTGCAGTCGGCGAGCACCTCGACGGGGTTGACGGTGAAGGTGGGCGTGCCCCAGGAAGCGGGCGCGAACGCGAACGGCCTGGCCGACGCGGACGTGCGGGACACGAGCGTGACGCTGCCCGAAGGCGTGCAGCTGAACCCCTCGGCGGGTGATGGGCTGCAGGCCTGCACCGGCGATCCGAGCGCGTTGGCGGCGGGGCAGCTTGCCAGCCCGGGCGATGAGATCGGCTATCGGGGCGAAGCGGAAGTCGATCCGGGCCTTAGGGCGATGACGTTCAGCGAACGGCTGCCGAACCCGCTTTCGCTGGAACAGGGGATCGAATTCTGCCCGGACGCGGCGAAGATTGCGAACGTGAGAATCAAGACGCCGCTGCTGCCAAACGAACTGAAGGGGTCGGTGTATCTGGCCTCCCAGAACGCGAACCCGTTCGGGAGCCTGATCGCGATGTATCTGGTCGCCGAAGACCCGGTGTCGGGCGTGCTCGTGAAGCTGCCCGGGGAAGTGCACCTCAGCCCGTCAGGGCAGATCACGACGACGTTCCAGAACACGCCGCAGGTGCCGTTTGAAAGCCTCGAACTGGCGTTTTTCGGTGGCGAACGGGCGCCTTTGGCGACCCCGGCCAGGTGCGGCTCCTACACGACCGAAGCGTCGTTTACGCCGTGGTCGGGCAATGCGCCGGTGCCGGCCTCCTCGACGTTTCAGGTCACGAGCGGCCCTGACGGTAAGCCGTGTCCTGGCGCGAGCCTGCCGTTCACGCCGTCGTTGACCGGCGGCACGACCAACAACAACGGCGGCGCGTTCACCCCGCTCACCACGACGATCGGCCGTGAAGACGGCGAGCAGAGCATGGCCTCGGTCACGTTGCACATGCCGCCGGGCCTGTCGGGCCTTTTGTCGGGTGTGGAACTGTGCTCGGAAGCGAACGCGAACGCGGGGACGTGCTCTGCGAACAGCCTGATCGGGGAAACGACCGTCTCGGCTGGCGTGGGCTCGGATCCGGTGTCGGTGAAGGGCGGCAAGGTCTACATAACCGAAAAATACCATGGCGCTCCGTTCGGCCTGTCGATTGTGAACCCGGTGAAGGCCGGCCCGTTCGATTTGGAGCACGACACGTTCAACCCGGCTCAGGACCCGGCGTGCGATTGCGTGGTGGTGCGCGCGAAGATCAACGTCGATCCGCTCACGGCGGCGCTGACGGTGACGACGAACAGCGAAAGCGAAGGGTATGCGATCCCGCATCTGCTCGACGGTGTCCCCGTGCAGATCAAGAGGGTCAACGTGCTGATCAACAGGCCGGGCTTCACGTTTAACCCGACGAGTTGCAGCCCGTTGAAGATCACCGGTTCGATCCAGAGCGACGAAGGGTCATCCTCGAACGTCGAAGTGCCGTTCGAGGTCGCCAACTGCGCGGTGTTGAAGTTCGCGCCGAAACTCGCGGTTTCGACATCCGGGAAAACGTCGAAAGCGAACGGTGCGAGTCTGTCGGTGAAGTTGACGTATCCAAAAGCGCCGTTCGGGAGCCAGGCGAACATCGCCCGGGTCAAGGTGGATCTGCCCAAGCAGTTGCCGTCGCGGCTTACGACGCTGCAGAAGGCGTGCACGGCCGCGCAGTTCAACGCGAACCCGGCGGGGTGCCCGGCGGCGTCGGTGATCGGTCACGCGAAGGCGATCACGCCGCTCGTCCCCGTCCCGCTGGAAGGACCCGCCTACTTCGTCAGTCACGGCGGCGAAGCGTTCCCGAGTCTGATCGTCGTGCTGCAGGGTTACGGTGTCAAGATCGACCTCGTCGGCACGACGTTCATCAGCAAAGCGGGGATCACGTCAAGCACGTTCCGCACGGTCCCCGACGCGCCCGTCGGCAGCTTCGAACTGACGTTGCCCGAGGGCAAGTACTCGGCGCTTGCGGCCAATGGAAACCTCTGCGGAAAGAAGCTCGCGATGCCTACGGCGTTCGTCGCGCAGAACGGCGCGAAGATCAACGAGTCCACAAAGATCGCCGTCGCAGGGTGTTCGAAGGCGAAGAAGAAGGTCAAAAAGAAGAAGGCGAAGGCGCATGGCAAGAAAGGCGGCAAAGGCAAGAAGTAGCGCGGTAGGCGCGGGGCGGTGAGGGGGACGTTGGTGTCCAGTGCGCGTGATCGCCGTCGGCTCGGGTCCTCGTCGCGTGCGCGTTCTGTGGTGCGGCGGCGTCCTGTTCGGGAGGTCGCTGCGCGGGAGGGCGCTATCCAGATAAGCGAGGTTCAGCGCGCACGCATCCTGTTAGCGGCGGCGGAGATCGTCGGTGAGGTTGGTTTTGCCGGGATGAGCGTCGCGCGGGTCACCGCTTGTGCGGGTGTGTCACGACGAACGTTCTATGACCTGTTCGAGGATCGCGAAGACTGCTTCATGGCGGTGTTCGAGGACGCCGTTGTGCGCGCAACCGGGGTAGCGGCTCGTGCGGCTGAGGGACACTCGGGCTGGCGTGAGCA
The DNA here is from genome assembly GCA_963749285.1 of uncultured Solirubrobacterales bacterium. Lineage (GTDB taxonomy): Bacteria > Actinomycetota > Thermoleophilia > Solirubrobacterales > Solirubrobacteraceae > Palsa-744. Next base: position 1,877,977 of record CAVVMD010000003.1, read on the forward strand.
GGTCAGGGCTGGACTGTCGGGACTACTCCGGTTCGCGGGGGATGAGCGTGTGTTGGGAGCGCTTCTGATCGTGCACGCGCTGGGTAGCGGTCCCAGTGTGCTTGCTTGTCGTGCGCGTCGTCTCGGTCCCCTGATCGCGTTCATCGACCAGGGACGCTCACAGACGAAAAGCGGCAAAGAGGGCCCGCCGCCTTTGACCGCGGAGGGAGTGGTCGGCGCGGTGTTGTCGGTCATCCATGGGCGGATGCTGGAAGGGCCCGATATGGCCCTGATCGAGTTGCTGAACCCGTTGATGTGCATGATCGTGCTGCCCTACCTCGGGCCCGCGGCCGCAGCGAAGGAGATGGCTCGTCCCGTCCCGAAGGTCCGGTCTGCGCCACGAAAACTAACGAAAGATCCCCTCGACGGTCTGCACATGCGCCTGACCTACCGCACGCTGCGAGTCCTCGCGGCGATCGCCGATCAGAGTGGGCGGGGATCCGGTCTGTCCAATCGCGCGGTCGCAGACCTGGCCGGCGTGCAGGACCAGGGCCAGATCTCAAAGCTGCTCGCGCGCCTGGAACACCTCGGCCTGATCGCCAACGCCCGCTCAGCTCACGCCAAGGGAGAAGCAAACTCCTGGATGCTCACCGACAGAGGACAAGAAGTCGAGCGAGCGATCAGGATCGACTCCGGCCGACCCGCGAGCTGAAGGAGACTCGATCGAACCCTCGCGTTTCTGCCGGCGGCGGGGTGGCACGTGGCGCCGCCGGCACGGGGCCAGATCCGCCTTCGGAGGGGGGCTTGTCGATTGGGGCTTGACTTTTGCTGTGGGATGGGTATATAGTGGTTCCGTGTTGGCATCCCTATGGGTTGCCGTGTAGAAAATAGATCGGGTTTGGGGTCTCGTCTTTGTGGCCGGGCTTCATGATCAGCAGGGGTTCTTTTCGGGAGAGGGAACCTGAATCGCTTCGTTGAGGGAGTTGTTTTCGCGTGAGTTCTTGCAGGACATACGTGTCGGGAGTTGCTGCGGGTCCGTTTGGCCCCGTCTGTAGATGCCTCGGCGTCGCCGAGTCATCTCTCTCTCTCTCTCTCTCTCTCTCTGCCCGTTGTGGGCTAGCCGCTAGAGGCCTCAGCCGGCAGCTTCTTTCGCGCCGCCTTCGTGCGGTGCTTTCTCGTGCCCGTGTGCGTGCCGGGCTTCTGAGCGTGCGTTCGCGCGGGGTGTTTTCGTTCTCGCGCGGGCGTGCTTACGAACAAGACCGGCGTCGGGACGGGTCTCTGTGTTGGGGATGCGTCCTGGCGTTGAATGAGACGAAAGGAAGTTGTTTCATATATGAGATCTAAGTGCAGGATTACGATGATGGTGCTTGTGGGCGCGTTGGCCCTCGGCGCAGTGGCTTCGGCTTCGGCTTCGGCGGTGCTCCCGGAAATCGTCAACAGCAAAGGCGCAGAACTGGTCAAAAAGAAATTCACGGGCGAAGTGACCCAGCCAATGACAGCCGAGATAGAAGGTGTGGGCGATGAAGAATGTAAAAAACTCGAATTTGCCGGCGAAGTCAAAGGAACCAAAGGCGGCGAAGGGACGTTGACGCTCCATTGTGACGCGAACTGTCACACCAAAGGATTGAAAGAAAAGGAAATCAAGCTGCCGGTTTCAGTTAATCTGGTTTGGCGCAGGAAAGCTACAGAAAAAAGCGTCGCGCTGCTGCTTTCCGTCCCGGGCGTCACCGATCTCGAAGGCTACTGTTGGTCAAGAGAGCTCTCGTCCCTCGAAGTATCCGGGTCGCTCCTCCTACCCGTCAAAGTCACAAATAAACCGAGCACGGAATATAAATTTGCGCTTCGCCAGAACGGAGGCTTCCAGGAAGCCAGGGAATATGAAAATGAAGCAGGCGAAAAAGAGAAAGCACAACTCGAGACCACAGCGCCGGGTGCGTCGGAATGGAAAAATCGGGCCCTGGGATTGGAAAACGAATTCCCATTGAAGTTCGAAGAAGCAGCAGAATTCAAAGTATAGCTCGCGTGATGGTCGAGCGATGAGATTGGTGCGTGGGGCCAGGAACGGTCCCACGCACCGTTCTCAAACTTGATCACGAAGACTCAGAAGAGACAAGACGGTTACCGAAAGGCTTGCATGAGCATGATCAGATTAAATCCACACAACGACGGCTCATGCAAGAGCAATGTCGTCTCCCGGCTGTCGGTGAGCCGGCGCAGCTTCGCAATCCGGCCCGCGGCCCTGCTCGCCTCCCTGTCCGCCCTCGCCGCTGCCCTGGCCCTCTCGACCGCCCCCGCGCTCGCCGCCGGGCCGCCGACGATCGAAGAAGAGTGGTCGGCGAAAGTCTCAGCGACCGGCGCGCAGCTGTGGGCGAAGATCGACCCGCAGGAAAACGGGACGAGCTACCGCTTTGAATACGACACGAGGCCCTACGCGCCGGAAGAAGCCCCGCACGGAACGAGCATCCCGATCCCCGACCGCGGCATCGGTACGGGCACGGTCGCGGTGAGCGTCAGCCAGAGCCCGGTCGGCCTCTCGCCGGCCACGACCTACCACTATCGCGTCGTCGTGATCGTGCCCTCCAGCGGCCAAACGCTCTACGGCAAGGACACGACGCTCACCACCCAGCCCGCCGGCGGCGAGTTCGCGCTGCCCGATGGGCGCGAGTGGGAACTCGTCTCGCCGCCGAACAAGCACGGCGCCGGGATCGAACCGATCAACGGCGAAGGCGGGCTCATCCAGGCGGCCGCCGGCGGCGGTGCCCTCACCTACATCGCGATCGGACCGACCGAAAGCAACCCCGCGGGCAACACCGCGCTCGAATACACGCAGCTCCTCTCGACCCGTCGAAGCTCCGGAGGCTGGGAATCCCAGGACATCGCGACTCCCCACAACGCGATGTCCTCGCTGACAGCCGGCTTCGAGACGGAATACCTGTTCTTCTCCAGCGACCTCTCCCAGGCGCTCGTCGCCCCCGAGGGGGAAACACCGCTGCCGCCTCTGGAAGCGGGCGCTGAAAAGACGGTCTACGTGCGCAACAACGGCACGTGCGGTGAGCCCGACAGTTGCTTCGTTCCGCTCGTGACAAAGTCCAACGTACCGTCGGGAGCCGTCGTTGGCCCAACCCCCGAATCGAAAGGCATAGTATTTACGGCAGCCACTCCCGATCTCAGCCACGTGGTGCTCGGATCCCCGGAAGCCCTGACGGTCAACGCCGTCAAAGACGCCCACAATCGGTCGAATCTATATGAGTGGGCCGGTGGAGAGCTTCAGCTCGTGAGCATCCTGCCCAACAAAGTGTCCGCGAGCGCGGAAAACGAGGAAGCGTCGTTGGGTTTTGAAGGCAAACTGGTCAGGAATGCGATCTCGGCCGACGGATCGCGGATCGTCTGGGGAGCGGGCGAAGGGGAAGAAAACCACCTGTATCTGCGCGATATGGCCAAGGGGGAAACCGTCAGGCTGGATGCCCCCCAGGCGGGTGTCGAACCGAGCAGCCCCTATAGCGGACCGCACTTTCAAGGCGCCAGCGCCGATGGCTCACGGGTCTTCTTCACCGATGAACAGCGACTGACGCCCGGGTCTCACGCGCAGAACGAAGAACCGGATCTCTACGTGTTCGAACCGAGCAGCGGCGGCGGGCCGCTGTCCGGCACGCTCACCGACTTGACCGAAGCTACCGCCGGCGGTGAAAGCGCCGGCGTGCAGGGCACGGTTCCCGGAACGAGCGAAGACGGCACGTACGTGTACTTCGTCGCTAATGGCGAGCTTGCCGAACACGCGGTGAAAGGCAACTGCCGCGAAACCGGCGGCCTGTGCAATCTCTACGTGGTCCATTACAACGGCAGCCAGTGGGAACCCCCGGTGTTCGTTTCCGTGCTCTCCCAAGAAGATGAACCGGACTGGAACCCCAGCAGCGGCGCACAAGGCTACCTCGGTGTGGTCACCTCGCGCGTATCGCCGAACGGCGAATACGTCGCGTTCATGTCGGACAGAAGCCTCACGGGCTACGACAACCACGACGCGAGCAGCGGCGTACCCGACGAGGAGGTCTACCTCTCCCATGCGGGGCGTGGTGGTCCCGTGTGCGCGTCGTGCAACCCGACCGGCGCACGGCCCGCCGGGGTACTCGATCCCCCGTTCGGCGAAAACGCGCGCCCGTTGCTGGTCGACCATGTTGGCGAGTGGGCAAAACAGTGGCTGGCCGGCAGCATTCCTGGATGGACGCCAATAGCAAAAGGCCACGCTCTCTACCAGTCGCGGTACCTTTCGGACAACGGGCGTCTCTTCTTCGACAGCCCTGACGCCCTCGTGCCCGCGGATGTCAGCGGCACCGAGAACGTGTATGAGTACGAGCCGCAGGGGCTGGGCAGCTGCACTGGTGCGAGCGCCAGCGCAAGCGAAGTGTTCGTTCGGCAGGCCGGTGGCTGCGTGGCGCTGATCTCCTCTGGGACATCGAGTGAAGAATCGGCGTTCCTCGACGCGAGCGAAGAAGGCGCTGAAGTGTTCTTCATGACCACGGCGCGGTTGAGCAGCGAAGATGCGGACAGTGCGTTTGACGTCTACGACGCGCATGAGTGTACGAGCGCCGCGCCGTGTCCGTCCCCGCCGGTCGCGGTGCCTCCGTGCACCGCGACGGAATCTTGCAGGGGCGCGGCGACGCCGCAGCCGGAAGTCTTCGGCGCGCCCTCCAGCTCGAGCTTCTCCGGTGAAGGCAACCTCGCGCCGCAAGGCGCGCCGCCCGCCAAACCGGCGGTGAAGACGAAGACGGTCAAATGCAGGCGGGGATACGTGAGGAGGAAGGTCAAGAAGCGGGAGCAGTGCGTCAGAGTGAAGGCCAAAAGAGCCGGCCGCAACCGGGGGGCACGCTCATGAAGAACCGAGCTCACACGGCGAATATCGCCGCGCCGCTCACGGCTCTCCTATCTCTCCTCGCGATCCTCGCCTTTGGGGCCTCCTCGGCCCAGGCCGAAGCGCCGTCGTGGGATACGCAGGCGACCTTTCTGCCGAGCGTGCTTCCGCGCGGCAAGGAAGCACATCTGGAACTCACGGTGCTCGACCTCGGCGACGCGGGCGTCAGCAGCGCGACGACGCCGGTCACGTTCACCGACAGGCTTCCGGCCGGCATGATGGCGACCGGCGCGGGCCCGGTCGTCGCTGGGGAGCGTTTCAGCCGGGGATTCGGCTTGTGCGCACCGGCGCCGCCCGCGACGAGCTTTCCCGCGAGCGCGGTGACGTGCACGTGGCAGAACACCGGTGAACCGCTCGAGCCCTACGAAACCTTGTCTGCGGAAATCGATGTCGAAGCGCAGGCCGGCGCGGCGCTTGGCCGCGTGGAGAACGAGATCAGCGTCTCCGGCGGCGAAGGCTATCTCTGTCGTCCTGTCGCGACACCCGGCACGGGCAACTTCGCTCAGGCCAACTGCGATCCACGCGAAGAAGGCGTCACCAACGGCGACTTCGAAGGCCGCTCGAGTGGCGTGCCCGTGCCGCCGCTCTCGCAGACGCAGGTGGTCACGATCGGCGAAGGCGCGACGCCGTTCGGGGTCGAGAACTACCGGCTCGCGCTGGAAGAAGAAGGCGGCGCCCCGCTGACCGAAGCGGGAGCGCACCCCTACCAGCTCACGACGACGGTGGGCCTCAACCAGGGCGCGAGCCTTCAAACGCCGCCCGCGCTCGTGAAGGACATAGCGTCGAGCTGGCCGGCGGGCCTGGTCGGCAATCCGAGCCTCTTCCCGCAGTGCCCCGAAGCGCTCTTCGACGAATCGAACACGGCCAACAATGGTGGCAACAACTGCCCCAGCGACACCGCGATCGGCGTCGCGATCGTGCATCTCGAACCGAAGGGTGGGGTGTCGTTTGTCTTCACCGTACCTTTGTTCAACCTGCCGCCGGCGCCGGGCGAGCCGGCCCGCGCCGGCTTCGTTCTCGAGAAGGTGCCTGTCACGTTCGATAGCGCCGTGCGCACCGGTGGCGACTACGGCGTGGTTGAGACCTCGCCCAACCTCTCCGAGGTTCAGGGGCTGGCGTTTGCGACGATCGTCACGTGGGGGACGCCGGGCGCGCAGAGCCACGACAACGCGCGGGGATGGAACTGCATCGACGGCGGCGACCATCGCACCGAAACGACTCCTCCCTGCGCAGCGCTGGGCGAGAGCCACCCGCCGCCGTTTCTTTCGGCGCCGACGTCGTGTACGGGGCCGTTGCAGAGCACTGTCGCGGTCGATTCGTGGGCCGAACCGAACAACCCGATTGTGGCGCCGTTGAGTGAACCGATGGGTGCCTTGGAGGGCTGTAACGGTCTGCCGTTCAGCGCGAGGATCGCGGTTGAACCCGACGTGCAGTCGGCGAGCACCTCGACGGGGTTGACGGTGAAGGTGAGCGTGCCTCAGGAAGCGGGCGCGAACGCGAACGGTCGCGTCGACGCGGACGTCAGGGACACGACGGTGACGCTGCCCGAAGGCGTGCAGCTGAATCCCTCGGCGGGCGACGGCCTGCAGTCCTGCACCGGCGAACCGGGCGCGCTGCCGACGGGGCAGCTCTGGAGCCCGGGCGATGAGATCGGCTACAGGGGAGAAGCGGAAGTGGACCCTGGCCTTACGGCGATGACGTTCAGCGAACGGCTGGCGAATCCGCTCTCCTTGCAGCACGGGATCGAATTCTGTCCGGACGCGTCAAAGATCGCGAACGTGAGGATCAAGACGCCGCTGCTGCCAAACGAACTGAAGGGGTCGGTGTATCTGGCCTCCCAGAACGCGAACCCGTTCGGGAGCCTGATCGCGATGTATCTGGTCGCCGAAGACCCGGTGTCGGGCGTGCTCGTGAAGCTGCCCGGGGAAGTGCACCTCAGCCCGTCAGGGCAGATCACGACGACGTTCCAGAACACGCCGCAGGTGCCGTTTGAAAGCCTCGAACTGGCGTTTTTCGGTGGCGAACGGGCGCCTTTGGCGACCCCGGCCAGGTGCGGCTCCTACACGACCGAAGCGTCGTTTACGCCGTGGTCGGGCAATGCGCCGGTGCCGGCCTCCTCGACGTTTCAGGTCACGAGCGGCCCTGACGGTAAGCCGTGTCCTGGCGCGAGCCTGCCGTTCACGCCGTCGTTGACCGGCGGCACGACCAACAACAACGGCGGCGCGTTCACCCCGCTCACCACGACGATCGGCCGTGAAGACGGCGAGCAGAGCATGGCCTCGGTCACGTTGCACATGCCGCCGGGCCTGTCGGGCCTTTTGTCGGGTGTGGAACTGTGCTCGGAAGCGAACGCGAACGCGGGGACGTGCGGACCGAACAGCCTGATCGGGGAAACGACGGTCTCGGCCGGCGTGGGCTCTGACCCGGTCTCCGTAAAGGGCGGAAAAGTCTACATAACCGAAAAATACCACGGGGCGCCGTTTGGCCTGTCGATTGTGAACCCGGTCAAGGCCGGCCCGTTCGATCTGGAGCATGACACGTCCAACCCGGCTCAGGACCCGGCGTGCGACTGCGTGGTCGTCAGGGCGAAGATCGAAGTCAACCCGACCACTGCGGCGCTGACCGTCACCACCAATTCGGAAAGCGAAGGCTATGCGATCCCGCATCTGATCGACGGCGTCCCCGTGCAGATCAAGAGGGTCAACGTGCTGATCAACAGGCCGGGCTTTACGTTCAACCCGACGAGTTGCAGCCCGTTGAAGATCACCGGTTCGATTCAGAGCGACGAAGGCTCGAGCTCGCCGGTGGAAGTGCCGTTCGAGGTCGCCAACTGCGCGGTTCTCGCGTTCAAACCAGGGTTCGTGGTCTCGACGTCGGGGAGGACGAGCAAAGCGGATGGTGCGAGCTTGAGCGTGAAGTTGACGTATCCAAAAGCGCCGTTCGGGAGTCAGGCGAATATCAAGAGCGTGAAGGTGGACCTGCCCAAGCAGTTGCCGTCGCGGCTGACAACGTTGCAGAAGGCGTGCACGGCCGCGGTGTTCGAAGCCAACCCGGCAGGGTGCCCGGCGGCGTCGGTGATCGGTCATGCGAAGGCGATCACGCCGCTCGTCCCCGTCCCGTTGGAAGGTCCCGCGTATTTCGTGAGTCACGGTGGCGAAGCGTTCCCGAGTCTGATCGTCGTGTTGCAGGGTTACGGTGTCAAGATCGACCTCGTCGGTACGACGTTCATCAGCAAAGCGGGGATCACGTCAAGCACGTTCCGCACGGTCCCCGACGCGCCTGTCGGCAGCTTCGAACTGACGCTGCCAGAGGGCAAGTTCTCCGCGCTGGCGGCCAATGGAAACCTCTGCGGAAAGAAGCTCGCGATGCCTACGGCGTTCGTCGCGCAGAATGGCGCGAAGATCAACGAGTCCACGAAGATCAGCGTCACGGGGTGTTCGAAGGCGAAGAAGAAGGTCAAAAAGAAGAAGGTGAAGGCGCATGGCAAGAAGGGCGGCAAGGGCAAGAAGTAGCGCGGTAGGCGTGGGGCGGTGAGGGGGGCGTTGGTGTCCAGTGCGCGTGATCGCCGTCGGCTCGGGTCCTCGTCGCGTGCGCGTCCTGTCGCTCGGCGGCGTCCTGTTCGGGAGGTCGCCGTGCGGGAGGGCGCCATCCAGATAAGCGAGGTTCAGCGCGCACGCATCCTGTTAGCGGCGGCGGAGATCGTCGGTGAGGTCGGTTTTGCCGGGATGAGCGTGGCGCGGGTCACCGCTTGTGCGGGTGTGTCACGGCGAACGTTCTATGACCTGTTCGAGGATCGCGAAGACTGCTTCATGGCGGTGTTCGAGGATGCCGTTGCGCGCGCGACCGGGGTGGCGACTCGTGCGGCTGAGGGACACTCGGGCTGGCGTGAGCAGGTCAGGGCCGGACTGTTGGGACTACTCTGGTTCGCAGGGGATGAGCGTGTGTTGGGATCGCTGGTGATAGTGCACGCGCTGGGCAGCGGTCCCAACGTGCTTAGTTGCCGTGCGCGTCGTCTCGGTCCCCTGATCGCGTTCATCGACCGGGGACGCTCACAGACGAAAACCGGCAAAGAAGGCCCGCCACCCCTCACCGCGGAGGGAGTGGTCGGCGCGGTCCTGTCGGTCATCCACGGGCGCATGCTGGAACGGCCCGATATGCCCCTGATCGAGCTGCTGAACCCGCTCATGGGCATGATCGTGCTGCCCTACCTCGGACCCGCGGCCGCAGCGAAGGAGATGGCTCGTACCGTCCCCAGGGTCCGGTCTGCGCCACGAAAACTAACGAAAGATCCCCTCGACGGTCTGCACATGCGCCTGACCTACCGCACGCTGCGAGTCCTCGCCGCGATCGCCGATCAGGGTGGGCGGGGATCCGGTCCGTCTAATCGCGCGGTCGCAGACCTGGCCGGTGTGCAGGACCAGGGCCAGATCTCAAAGCTGCTCGCGCGCCTGGAGCACCTCGGCCTGATCGCCAACACCCGCTCAGCTCACGCCAAGGGAGAAGCAAACTCCTGGACGCTCACCGACAGAGGACAAGAAGTCGAGCGAGCGATCAGGATCGACTCCGGCCGACCCGCGAGCTGAACCCGCGTCAGCACCCGTTTGACAGTGGTCAGCCCGAGGAGTAGCGTGGAGAAGCTCTGTCATTTGGGCTGTGCAAGTCGCGGGGGGGAGAGGCCGTAGTGCGTGCGGGGCCCTCGAGTTGGAGGAGATGCACATGCACGCCCCACACGGCTTCGCCGTTTCGATCCGTCCCCACCGTCGCGCGATCGGGCGCCCACTCGCGTTTGCCGTCGCGACGGTCGCGCTCGTGGCCCTGGCCTTCGCGCCGGCCGCCGGCGCCGGCAGGCCCACGCCCGGAGTCAGCACCTACCTGGCGCTGGGCGACTCGATCAGCTTCGGCTACAGCGAGCAGGTGTTCGACGAAAATGCGCCGAACGAGTCGCCGTCGTACTTCGAAGAAGGCTTCACCAACGCTTTCGCCCAGGATCTCTCGCGACCGTCTGAGGTCGGCCGGGGCCTCACGCTCGTCAACGACGCCTGCCCGGGCGAGACCTCCAATGGGCTGATCGGCGAAAACCCGGCTCTCGGCGGGAAAACCTCGACCGAACCGGCCGGACACGACCCGCAGGGCCTCGGTGACTATCACCCCTGCGCCTACAACAACGTCGATGGTCTGCCGCTGCACAACTCGCTCAGCGTCGGCGGGCAGTCGATCTCCCAGCTCGAAGACGCGCTGAGCATCCTCAAAGAAGGCCACCCGGCGCACCCGATCGAGGCGATCACGCTGAACATCGGCTCCAACGACGAGCTCGCGGCGATCACGCAGTGCGAGAACGAAGTCACCGAAGAATTCACCAAAACACGCAAAAGCAAGTACGGAGCGTCGCCCGAAGCGGCGGTGATCGGCTGCATCAAGGAAAGCTCGGAAAAGATCACCGCTCCGCACATCCTCGCGAACATCGCTGACATCCTCGGCGTGCTGGACAGCACCGTGCCGGGCGGGGGCCACTACACCGGGCCGATCGTCCTGCTCGGCTTCTACAACCCCGACGCGCTGATCCTCCCCGGCAGCGACGCACTGCAGGAGGCGCTCAACGCGGCGGTCGAAGCCGACGTGCTGCCGCACTTCCCGAACGTGACGTTCGCGAATCCGTTCCCGGTGTTCAACCGCGGACGCAAGCCGGCGCGGGAGCAGGACTCGATCTGCAAGTTCACCGAAATGTGCAACCCGGAAGTTCCCGGCGGGAGCTCCGACGACGGCGACATCCATCCGTCGCCGCTCGGCTACGAAGTGCTCGGCAGGCTGGTCAACCAGGCGTACCTGGCCAACCCGGCGCGCTGATGAGGGAGCCGTCCGGGGTCGCTTGACAGGCTTGCGGGCTGGTGCTAGACCGGGCTGTGCGACGCCTCGAGCAGTCATCGGCGTCGGGATGAAGGGATCGGCGCCGGAGCGTCTTTGACTTTGAAGAAGAGCGCCCCGGCGCCGACCGATCAAATCCACCGCCCGTCGAAACCGGCGGGGCAGAGCCGATGATAGCCAGATATCGGGCTCGCGTGCGCCCCGCTGTGGCCGGAGTCAGAGACAACTCTTGCAACACCCTCGCCACCCAAATAGATTGCTCCTGACAGGTTGGTTCCCGTCCACCGGAGTCCTCCGGCGCGGCGGCAGGTCCGGATCCCGAGGTCTTTGACTTTGAAGAAGAGCGCTTCGGGGCCGGTCGATCAAATCCGATCATAAGGAGCAGGATGCAATATGAAGCGTTTCAAGATCGTTGGGTTATGTTTGATCGCGGCGTTCGCGCTCAGCGCGGTCGCGGCTTCGGCGGCTTCGGCGGCGAAACCGGAATTCCAAGGTAAAGTGGCAAAGGAATTCACTTCCAAAGGTGAAGCGGCGACGCTCAAAGTGAAAGAAGGGATAACGGTAAAATGCGCGGCGAGCACGGACGTCGGCAAACTGAACACCGGTACCCCTGAAGGCGGCGCGAAAAAAGAAGGCACAGTGACCGTTAAGTTCACAAAATGTCTGGCAGCCGGTGTAGATGCGTGCCACAGCACCTCGCCTCTGGGCGGGGCCGAAGAAATCATCACAAAAGAACTCGCCATGACGCTGGGATACATCAAGAAAAGCACATCCGAAGTCGGCGTGGATCTTTCGGCGGCAACGCTCGCGGAATTCGAATGCGCCATCGGCACCGGTGAGAAAGTGGCGGTGACGGGCTCCGTGATCGGAAAAATCGAACCGCTCAATAAAATGACCCCCTTATTCAATATCAAGTTTGAAGAAGCGTCAGAAAAACAGGTTCCGGAAAAATTCGAATCAAAAGCCGCGGACACGCTCAAATCTTCCATTGACGGAGGAACTCCGCTGGCGTCTACCGAGAAGACGGAAGACATGATAACGCTGACGGGAGGTCTGGAAGAAGAGATCTTAGGGTAACGGCGTCCGAGCGTCGTCAGGACTGTGAGCGGTGTGTGGATACGTCACGCGCCGCTCACATTCATGCCCGTATTGGCAGCAGCACGGAGAGGAGTGTTTCGTTGATGTGGTTGCGTTGATGTGGTTGAGGGGTCCAGGGGTTTCGCGTCCGACGATACGCGTGATCGTGGGTTTGGCGCTGGTGCTGGGCGTCGTGGCGCAGGGGTCCGGCAGCGCGAGCGCATTGCCGGACGGTCGTCAGTGGGAACTGGTCTCCCCCCCAAACACGAACGGCGCTTTGATCAGCGCCATGGAAATAGAAGGCGGGGTGGCGCAGGCCGCGACCGCCGGCGGCGCGTTCACCTGGGCCGCGTCCGCGCCGATCGGCGCCGAACCCGCGGGCAGTCGTGTCCTGGAATGGTCACAGATCTTTTCCACGCGTGGCGCGGATGGCTGGTCTTCGCGGGACGTCGCGGGACCCCACGAAGCGGCGACCGGCCTGATCGTGGGGGATAAGTCGGAATACAGGCTGTTCTCGTCGGACCTCTCGCTCGGGCTTGTCGAACCGAAGGGCGAAACGCCCCTCTCGCCGGAAGCCTCCGAAAGAACCCTCTATCTACGCGACGATGCCGGTAGTGACTTCCTGGCGCTCGTCACGAAGGCAAATGTGCCCGCGGGCGCGAAATTTGGTGGACGTGAGGAACTGGGGGGAGAAAAGGGGCTGACCTTCAGGGGCGCTGCGCCCGATCTCAGCCATATCGTCTTCTCCTTTCTGGGGAACCCGTTGACGCCGGACGCCATCACAGGAGAAAACCTCTACGAGTGGGCCGGGGGGCGGTTGCAACTTGTCAGCGTACTGCCCGAAAGGGAAGGCGGGATGGCCGCCGCCACACCGCAACTCGGCAATCAGGATGCCGACGTCAGACAGGCGATCTCCGGCGACGGCTCGCGTATCGCCTGGACCACCGGCCGTGGAACCGACTCTGAACGTCTCTACCTGCGCGACATGACGAAACAGGAAACGGTTCGGCTCGACGTCGCCCAAGGCGCGCGGGAACCGGCGCGAGCCGCCGCCCAATATCAGACGGCCGGTGAGGACGATCAGAGCGTGTTCTTCACCGACACGCAGCGGTTGACCGCCGACTCCACAACGCCGGCGAATGGAGAAAACTCGCAGCCGGACCTCTACGTGTTCGAAACGACCAACGACGAAGACGAAGCGCTGAAAGGCACGCTGACCGACCTCACGGTCGACCACAACGCTGGTGAAAGCGCCGACGTTCAGGGCCTGCTGCCGGGGGCGAGCGAAGACGGCTCCTACGTCTACCTGGTCGCCAAGGGGGTGTTGAGTGAAGCCGAGAACGCGGAGCAGGAAAAAGCCGTGCCGGGCGCTTATAACCTCTATGTCTCGCACGACACGGGCGCGGGGTGGACGACGACGTTCATCGCCCAGCTCTCCGGCGAGGATGCGCATGACTGGACTGGTACGACGCTGAGCAGCACCAATGGCGAAAGCAAGGAAGTCGAACTCGCGGGGCTGACCTCGCGGGTCTCGCCGGACGGCGGCTACCTGGCGTTCATGTCGGAAAGGGAGCTGACGGGGTATGACAATCACGATGCGAACAGCGGCACACCCGACGAGGAGGTCTTCCTCTACGATGCGAGCACCGAACGCCTGATCTGCGCGTCGTGCAATCCGAATCCGAACGTGCGCCCGGTCGGAGTGCAGGACGAAGGGCGCAGCGCCGCCGATCCTGATGGCCGGCTGCTCGTCGACGAAGCCGGACTCTGGGGGGGAGGTCGCTGGCTGGCGGGGAGCATCCCGGGATGGACACCGGTGAATAACGCGGGGGCCGCTTTTTACCAGTCGCGGTATCTGTCCGACAGCGGCCGGTTGTTCTTCAACAGCAGCGATGCGCTCGTACCCGAAGACTCCGACGGGACCGAGGATGTGTATGAGTATGAGCCCGTGGGAGTGGGCTCCTGCGGCAGCGGCGCCTCCTCGCGAAGCCAGCTCTATAAGCCTGCCCGAGGCTTTGAAGTGGAAGGCAGGAAAGGGGAAGAACCGCCCGGCTGCGTAGGCCTTATCTCCTCCGGCAGCTCCGCTGAAGAATCGGTGTTCCTCGACGCCGGCGAAAACGGTGGGGATGTGTTTTTCCTGACGACCGCGAAGCTCGTGCCGCAGGATGTGCAAACGAGCCTGGCTGTCTATGACGCGCACGAATGCACGACGCGGTCGCCGTGCGTGGCCCCGCCTGCGGGCGCGGCGGCGGAATGCACGAGCGCCGATGGATGCAGAGCGCCGCCCACGCCACAGCCGCCGATCTTCGGCTTGCCCCCGAGCGCGACGTTCTCCGGCGCCGGAAACTCCGCGCCCGCGAGGAGCGTGAAGCCGCTGACGCGTGCGCAAGAGCTGACGAAAGCCCTGACAGCATGCAGGAAGAAGCCGAAGACGAAGAAGAAGGAGCAGAAGAAGCAGCAGCGAGCCGCGTGCGAAAAACGGGCCAGAGACGAATACAGACCTCCCGCGAAGGCGAAGAAGACGTCTCGGGTGAGGAAGTGAAGATGCTCGATCGACGCCGGATCCCGCGGTTTTCACGACGCCCCTTGACCATCGGTGTCCTGGCGCTTGCGACGGCTTGGTTGCCGGGGCTCGCCGCGGTCTCCCCCGCGCATGCCGGCCTGCCCTCCACCACGGCCCCCTGGTGGCATCTGCAAGCCAGTCCCACACCGACGAACCTGCCCCCTGGCGGTGAAGGAGAGATCGTCGTGACGGCTATCAACCTCGGCGACGAAGCGGTCAACGGCGCCACGCACACGGTGACGATCGCCGACGATCTGCCCGCTGGTCTGAGAACGAGCGCGAGTGGTATCTCCGGCAAGGTCGCGGGAGGCAGAAGCACGGGTGCGATGACGTGCGTACCCGCTTCCCTGAGCTGCACTTTCAGCGGCACTCTCGAACCCTATGAACAGCTGCGGGTCACGATCACGATCAACATGGAAACGGTGGCGCCGGATGCTCCTTCCGGTGAAGAGAACGAGGTCACGATCACCGGCGGCGGGGCGCCATCCGCATCGCTCAGCAGTCCGGTAACGGTGAACGACGCCCCGACACAGTTCGGGGTCGAACGCTACGAGCTCACGCCGGAAAATGAAGACGGCTCGCTCGATACTCAGGCGGGCTCCCACCCGTTCCAGCTGACGACCGCGCTTGCGCTGAACCGGACGGCTGAACCCATCGAATCCGAACCCGGCGTGAAAGAACTCCTGCCGCAAGAGGCCGGTCTGGCGAAGGATTTGGACTTCAAGTGGCCGGCCGGCCTGATCGGCAACCCGACCGTGTTCCCGCGGTGCACTGCTCGGCAGTTCGCGGATGTCGGGTTCGAGGACGTCGATGCCTGCCCGCCCGAAACGGCTGTGGGTGTGGCGATGGTCACTTTTCATGAACCGATCCAATCGCTGCTCCATTTCAACACGGAAGAAGTCCCCGTCTTCAACCTGGAACCGGAGGTGGGCGAGCCGGCGCGGTTCGGCTTCGAGGTCGACGGCGCCCTGGTGCTGATCGACACTTCGATTCGCACCGGGGACGACTATGGCGTAACGGTCAAAGTCGATGACATCACCGAGCTCGTCGGGCTCCTGTCCAGCGTGGTGACGGTATGGGGTGTGCCGGGCGATCCCCGCCACGACCAGGACCGCGGGTGGGCGTGCCTGTCCCCCAAGGAAGGGAACGGCAGGCATCTGGCCGGCTGCACCGCGCTCGGTCAGTCCGAGGCGCCGCCATTCCTGACGCTGCCGACCTCCTGCACGGGCGCTCCGCTGCGGACGTCGGTCGAGGCCGATTCGTGGAAGGAACCGGACAACCCGCGCTCGGTCGGCCCAGCCGAACAGATGCCGAGCTTGAGCGGCTGCAACGCACTGCCGTTCGGTCCGGAAATCAAGGTCGCGCCGGACGGGCAGCAGGCCAGCGAGCCGAGCGGGCTGACGGTCGCCGTGCACGTCCCCCAGGAAGGCCAGCTGAACCCGACCGGGTTGGCGGACTCGAACATCAGGGACATCGCGGTCACCCTGCCTGAAGGCGTGACGCTCAACCCCGCCGGCGCCGACGGGCTGCAGGCCTGCTCCGAGGCGCAGATGGGCTATCTCCCCGGGGAGAGCAACCCGCCGAGCGAACTGCATTTCACACCCAAGCTGCCGGAACCCCTGGAACAGGGTCTGGATTTCTGTCCGAACGCATCGAAGATCGGTGCAGTGACGATCAAAACGCCGCTGCTGCCCGCCGGTCAGCCGCTGAAGGGCGCCGTGTATCTGGCCTCGCCGCAGAACTTTGCGGTGTTTCCCCAGGAAAACCCGTTCGAATCGCTGATCGCGATGTACATCGTCGCCGAAGACCCCGTGTCGGGGTCGCTGGTGAAGCTTCCGGGGAAGGTGTCGCTGAACCCGGAAACGGGCCAGATCGTATCGACGTTCGAAAACACGCCGCAGCTCGCGTTCGAAGACGCCGAACTGCGGTTCTTCGGCGGTGAACGCGCCCCGCTCTCGACACCCGCACACTGCGGAATCTACCCCACCGAGGCGACATTCACGCCATGGTCGGGCAACCCGGCGGTGAGCTCGCAATCGAGCTTTGCGATCACCTCCGGTCCCGGCGGCGGCCCGGGTGGGGCGGGGTGTCCAGCAAATCCGTTGCCGTTCGCGCCGTCGCTGGCGGCGGGCACGACGAACATCAACGCCGGCTCGTTCAGCCCCCTGACGACGACGATCGGTCGTGAAGACGGTCAGCAGAACCTCCGGTCGGTGCAGCTGAAGCTGCCGCCGGGCCTGTCGGGGATCCTGGCGGGCGTCAAGCTGTGCGGCGAAGCGGAGGCGAACGCGGGGACGTGCGGCCCGGAAAGCCTGATCGGGAGCACGATCGTCAGCGTCGGTGTCGGCGCGGACCCGTACAGCGTCACCGGCGGGAAGGTGTATCTCACCGAAAGATACGCGGGCGCCCCATTTGGTCTGTCGATCGTCAACCCCGCGGTGGCGGGCCCGTTCGACCTCGGGAAGGTCATCGTGCGCGCCAGGGTCGAAGTGGACCCTCACACGGCGGCGTTGACGGTCACAACCGGTGAGGTCCCGCACATCCTGGACGGCATTCCCTTGCAGATCAAGCATGTAGCGGTCACGATCGAACGGGCGGGCGGGGCTCCATTCACGTTCAACCCGACGAACTGCAGCCCGCTGGCGATCACGGGAACGATCGGCAGCGTCGAAGGGGCGTCCTCCCCGGTGTCGGCGCCGTTTCAGGTCACGAACTGCGCGACGCTGAAGTTCGCCCCCAAATTCGCGGTCTCGACATCCGGGCAGAACAGCAAAGCGGACGGGGCGAGCCTCACCGCGAAGCTGTCCTACCCCACCGCGCCACAAGGTACCCAGGCCGATATCGCGAAGGTCAAGGTCGATCTGCCCAAGCAGCTCCCTTCGAGATTGACGACGCTACAGAAGGCGTGCACGAACGCCCAGTTCGAAGCCAACCCCGCCGGCTGTCCCATGGCCTCGTTCATCGGGCACGCGACCGTGACGACGCCGCTGCTGCCCGTCCCGTTGACGGGCCCCGCGATCTTCGTCAGCCACGGTGGGGAAGCGTTCCCGTCGCTGACGATGGTCCTGCAGGGCTACGGTGTCACGGTCGATCTGGCCGGCTCGACGTTCATCAGCAAAGCCGGACTCACGAGCACGACGTTCAAGACCGTCCCCGACGTCCCGTTCAACTCGTTCGAGCTCACGCTTCCCCAGGGCAAGTATTCCGCGCTGGCCGCGAACCTGCCCGCGAACGCGAAATACAGCCTGTGTGGACAGAAGCTCACGATGCCCACCGCGTTCGTCGCGCAGAACGGCGCGGAAATCCACGAGTCCACCCGGATCGCCGTTACGGGCTGCGCGAATGCCAGGGCGCTGACGAGAGCGCAGAAGCTCGCCAAGGCGCTGAGGGAGTGCGGGAAAGGCAAGGCGAAGAAGCAGCGCTCCAGCTGCGAAAAGGCCGCACGCAAGCGGTACGGGCGAGCTCGAATATTTATGGACAAAAGGTAGAGAGAGAGGATGAGTAAATAAATGATGATTCGCAGCCCGATATGTGCTCCTATCGCCGTGCCGATTGTGCCGATCGTACTGATCGCGCTGGTCGGCGTCCTGGCGTTCACGAGTGTCCCGGCGCGGGCGTCGTCCGTCCGCGGCGAGATCGGCCCCTTCGGTCCGGGAGGTCCGGCGTCGGGCGGCTTTGCAAACCCCACCAGTATCGCCGACGAACAGTCAAGCGGGGATGTCTACGTCTATGAAGTCGGTGAAAATGCGGCGACGGAAGAAGAGGAAGGCCGGATCTACCGGTTCAACGCCATAGGGGAACCGGTTGACTTCTCTTCGACGCCAACGAGCAACGTGATCAAAACAGGCGTCGGAGGCTTTACCGAAGGTGAGAGCGAGATCGCCGTCGACAGTGCAAGCGGCCTCGACCAGGGAGACATCTATGTAGCGACCGGCGAAAAGGTGTTGATCTACAACTCCGAAGGAATCGAACTGGCTCCGCTCACGGAAGCAGAAGAACCCGTCGGGGTGGCCGTCGATCCCAGCGGCGACGTCTATGTCGCCTTCAGCAAAGAAGATGCGGTTAAGAAGTATATCCCCGTCACCGCGACCACCTATAACAATGTGTCCTCGCTGTCGCAGGTCACCGATATCGGCAACATCGCGGCCGATTCAGCCGGCGACATCTACGCCGCCAGTGACCAGGGCCCGGGTGGAGTCGCCAAGTATGAAGCATCGCAGTTCAACACCGAAGGGAAAGCGGCGGTCGGCACGACCATCGACTCCGCCGGCACCACGCTGGCCGTGAGCGGCGACGTGTACATCGACGAGCGGTCGGACGTCGCCGTGTATACGTCCTCGGGGGAACGAGTTGAAGAATTCGGCTCAGGTTTCCTCGGCTCGTCCTCGTTCGGGGTCGCCGTAAGCGATGCGAGCGGTCACAGCGGTGACGTGTATGTCTCCGGCGGCGAAGCGAGCGAAGCCCTCATCTTCGGACCGGCTCCGATCGCCGGCGACGACACATTGACGATCACAAAGACGGGTACGGGTAGTGGCACAGTGGAATGCGAAGCCAGCGGCAGCGGCCACTTCGAAGCCTGTGCAACGGAATATGGTGAAGGCACCGCAATCACGCTCGAGGGGACCGCTGGATCGGGTTCCACGTTCGAAGGTTGGAGCGGCGGCGCCGGCTCGGCAGCGTCCTGCGCCGGTGACGGCCCCTGCACGTTCACGATAAACGCCGCCACCAAAGTGACTGCCACGTTCAACGCCACCTCGGGAGGTGGCAAAGGCGAAAAAGGCGAACGGGGTCCCAAAGGCGAAAAAGGGGAAGCCGGGATCAATGGGACGAACGGCGGAAGAGGCCCCCAGGGACCTGCCGGTGAGGCCGGCCCTGCCGGCCCGCAGGGCGAAAGAGGCTCTGCCGGAGCGAACGGCGTCCAGGGTCCCGCCGGCGCTCGAGGCCCCGCCGGTCCTGCCGGCAAGGTTGAGCTCGTGACGTGCGAGACGGTCAAGCGCAAGGGCAAGAGCGCGCAGCGCTGCACGACCAAGCTCGTCTCGGGCGCGGTCAAGCTCACGTCCGCAGGTGCGTCCGCGCACGCGCTGCTCTCGCGTCATGGCGCCGTGTACGCGACCGGGACGGCGCGCAGCGCGCACGGTCATACGAGCCTGCGGCTGACGCCGTTGCGAAAGCTTCGCCCGGGCCACTACACGCTCACGTTGATCGGCGGAGCCGGGCGGTACGAGACGATCCGAAGGGAGGCGTTCATGCTGCGCTGAAACCGGGCAGCTAAGGCAGGTCGGTTGGCCATATCGGGCCCGGTAAAGCGGTGTTGACATATAAACTGATGATCAGTATACTTCTAGCCATAAGGATTTCTGATAAGAGGTTGTCTAAAGAGGTTGTCTAAATAAGGAGAATGTTAGATGCAGGCTATCTATGATTTTTCAGGTCCGTTCCGTTCACGCGGTCGTCTGATCGTGTGCGCGATCGCGCTCGTGGCGCTCTCGGCGATGATGCTCACACCGGTCGCCGCCAACGCCGAAACACCGACCACGACCACCTACCTGGCCCTTGGTGACTCGATCACCTTCGGCTACACCCAGGAAAAATTCAACATCAACTACCCGAACGAGTCGCCGTCCTACTTCGAAGAAGGGTTCGACAACTTCTTCAACAAAGACCTCGGGAAAGCGGAAGAGGTGGGCAAAGGCATCACGATCGTCAACGACGGCTGCCCGGGCGAGACGTCGAACACGCTGATCGGTGAAAATGAAGCCATCGGCGGGAAAAAATCGACGGAACCGTCGGGATCCAATGGTCTTGGCGATTACCACCCCTGCCCATACCATTTCGAAGACGGCTTTCCGCTGCACAACTCACTCGGCAGCCTGTCACAGCTCGAAGGGGCGCTGAGCATCCTCAAAGAAGGTCACCCGGCGCACGAAGTCAAGGCGATCACGCTCGGCATCGGCTCAAACGACGAGCTCGCGGCTGTGGCGCAGTGCGAAAAGGAAGTCGGCGAAGAATTTACCAAAGAAGGAAAAAGCAAATACGGCGAAACGCCGACGGAAGCCGTGCAGATATGCATAGTCGACACCGCGGAGAGCACGACGTTCCCGCACATCGTGAAAAACATCGGGGACATCATCGGAGTTCTGGACAGCACCGAATCGGGCGGCGGCCACTACACGGGGGCGATCGTTCTGCTCGGCTTCTACAACCCGTACGCGTTCGTGCTTCCCGGCAGCGACGCCCTGCAGAAGGCGCTCAACGAAGCGCTCGAAAAAGAAATCGTCGCGCACTTCCCGAACGTGACTTTCGCCAATCCGTTCCCTATATTCAACCCACAAACGACCGAAAAAGCCGAGAAGAAAGCGATCTGCAAATACACGGAAATGTGCAATCCGAACGTGCAGAAGCCGGGCGGGAAACCGGCGGGAGAAGATGGTGACATCCACCCGACCGTGGCCGGCTACAAAGCGATCGCGACGCTGGTCAACGAAGCCTGGTTGGCCAACCCCGCGCACTGATCGACTGACCTAAAAGCAAGCAGGAAACGCATCGGGGCGCTCGGCCTACTCGGCCGGGCGCCCCCCGAGCGCCTGGTACTCCGAGGCGACCTGCTCGAGCACGCTCAGCATCGCCGGCGCCGCCGGCAGCAGGCGCGCCCCCGCGGCCGTGGCCGCGATCACCCGGCGCGCTGGGGGGCGGGGGGAGAGGGCGCGGATGACGATGTCCTCGCGCACGACCGACAGCGCCAGCTCCGGGATCAGCGCAACGCCGACCCCAGCGCCGACTAGACCCTGCACGGTCTGGTAGTCGTCGCTCTGGAACGACACGTTCGGCTCGAACCCGGCGGCATGGCAGCAGCGCACGACGTGGCGCGCGCACGGGCTCGACTGGGAGGTCTGGATCCAGGCCTCGCCGCGCAGGTCCTCCAGGCGCAGTCGCTGGCGCTCGGCGAGCCGGTGGTTGCGCGGCAAGGCCAGGCACAGCGGGTCCTCCAGCAGCTGCGCCCGTGTCAGCCGCCCGCCGATGGACCCGTCTGAGCCGGCTGAACGTCCCTGCCCGGCGGACTCGGTGGGTCCGCCGGACTCGGCTAGGTCGAACTCGAACAGCAACGCCAGGTCGAGCTCGCCGGCGCGCAGCCGCGGCGCGATCTGCTCGGGCTCGCCCTCGGTGAGCGTCAGCTCCACGTCGGGGTAGCGCGCGCGGAAGGTGGCGATCGCCAGCGGCATCAGCGTCGCCCCGGCCGTCGGGAACGAGGCCATTCGCAGCCTGCCCCCGCGCAGTCCGGCGATCGCCGACAGCGCCGCTTCGGCGGACTCCAGCCGCGCGAGGACGCCCTCGGCGTGCCCCACCAGCGTTTGACCCGCCGCGGTCAGGTCGACCCCGCGCGGGCGGCGCACCAGCAGCGTCATCCCCGTCTCGGCCTCGAGCGCCGCGATCTGCTGGGACACGGCCGACTGGGTGTAGGACAGCGCATCCGCGGCGGCCGAGAACGAGCCCCGGTGCGCGACCTCGGTGAGAATCCGCAGGCGGTTCACGTTGAGCATAAGCACAGCTTATTGCAGCGATTACATATTTCATTGGAACTGATGGCAGGACCGTGTCACCATGAGCCGAAACCAGAGCTTCGACAAAGGGCCTGCACGCCCCCAGACAGGAGAATGAAAATGGCAACCAAGGTGATCGTTTCCTACGACGGAACCGCCAACGAGGACGACGCGATCGCATACGGCTCGCTGCTCGCCCGCGCCGGCGCCGAAGTGTCCCTCGGCTACGTCCGCCACACCGACGAGGCCGTGAGCGACGAGGAGGCCCAGGAAGTGCTCGACCGCGGCGCCGCCCTCCTCGACGGCACGTTCGCCTCGAGCCACGCCGTGACTGACCGCTCGACTCCGCAGGGCCTGCGCACGTTGGCCGAGCAGATTGGCGCCCAGGCGATCGTGTTCTGCTCGGACTCGCACACCGCTCACGGTCACATCACGATCGGCAACTCCGCCCAGCGACTGCTGGAGGGTGGTCCTGTGGCGGTCGGAATCGCTCCGGCGGGGCTGGCCGACGCCGATGGCGGGAAGTCAGGTCCGCGGCGCATCGTCGCAGTCGGCGAGGCCGGCGGCGCCGGCAGCGCCCAGGCGACCGCACAGGCGCTTGCGGGGGCGCTCGGTGGCGAGGTCGTGCCCGTCGCCGACGAGCGGGCGGACCTGCTGGTGCTCGACTCGCGCGCCGACGCCGAGCATGGCCGGGTCTCGCTCAGCTCCTCGGCTGCGCATCTGATCGAGATCGCGACCTGCCCCGTGCTGGTCGTGCCGAGCGGCGTGTCACTGTCGTTCGATGGGGCGAAGACGACGGCCGCCGCGGTTTAGTTTTTTGAGGCGAGCCCCCGCGCGTGGCGTTGTCAGCTCTCAGCGCCCGCGCGGGGCGCGTGTTCGCAGTGCGACGCTCGCAAGATTTGGCAGGGTACGTCGTGGTCTGCAGGCTGACGGCAGTTGCGCGCGTGGTGGTTCCTCAGTGCAGCGGGCGCCTCAGTGCATCGGCCGGCCGCGAACACGAGCGAACAGGTAGCGCGCGAGCGCGTGCACGAAGTCCAGCCCGCCGCCGATCAGGTGGCCTGCGGGTCCCGTCCACAACCACGTCTCCAAGCGCCTGCCAGGGTGCGTTGCGGGCGCGGCGCGGGGGCGCGCCGGCGGGAGTGGAGGGGTCGTCTTCATCGGGCGGCACGGTATCGTGACGGCAATGGCTGAGCCTGTCTCCACGACGGTCACAGAGCTGGCGGACTCACGCGTGCGCGTGGACGTTCAGGTTCCACCCGCGGAGATCGAGGCGCGTATCGAGCGCGCTGCGCGCCGGCTTGGACGCGAGCTGAAACTGCCGGGGTTTCGCAAGGGCAAGGTGCCGGCGCCGTTGGTCCTGCAGCGTGTCGGTCGCGGGGCGGTGCTGGACGAGGCCGTGCGCGACAGTCTTCCCGGCTGGTACGCCGAGGCGATCCGCGCTTCGGAGATCGTGCCCGTCGGGGACCCCAAGATCGATCTCGGCGAGCTGCCCGCGCAGGGGGTGGCGCTCGAGCTCTCGATCGAGATCGGCGTGCTGCCCGTGGCCGAGCTGGGCGAGTACAGCGGGTTGGAGGTGGGACGTCGCGAGCCGGAGGTGGCCGAGGAGCAGATCGAGGGGGAGATCGAGGCGATGCGCGAGCGTCTGGCGCGCCTGGAGACCGTGCAGCGCCCCGCGGGCGAGGGCGATTACGTGGTGCTCGACTACGTTGGGCGCCTGCCGCGTGTGGAGGAGGCCTCGGGCGAGACGACGCTCGTCCCGTTTGCGGGTGGTGAGGGTCGTGACCAGCTGATCGAGCTCGGCGGGGGCAACCTGATCCCCGGCTTCGAGGAGGGTCTCATCGGCGCGCAGGCCGGCGAGGCGGCTCGCACCGTCGATCTGAGCTTCCCGGCGGACTACGGCAACCAGGAGCTGGCGGGCCGGGAAGCTTCGTTTGCGATGACCGTCAAGGAGGTCAAGGCCAAGCGGCTGCCGGAGGTGGACGAGGACTTCGCCGTGGACGCCGGCTTCGACGACGTGGCGGAGCTGCGCGAGGACATCGGCCGGCGCCTGCTGGAGGTCGAGGAGGGGCGCGTGCAGGAGGAGTTCCGTGAGGCGGCGCTCGACGCGGCGGTGGCCGGCGCCCAGGTGCCCGTCACGCAGGAGCTGGCGCGCTCCCGTGCCGCTGAGATGTGGGAGCGGATGCTGCACTCGCTTTCCCACCGCGGCATTTCGCGTGAGGCTTACCTGCAGATAACCGGGCGCGGCGAGGAGGAGATCCTCGCCGAGATGGTCCCCGAGGCCGAGCGGGCGTTGCGCCGCGAGGCGGTCCTCACGGCGGTGGTCGCGGCGGAGGGGATCGAGCCCTCCGAGCAGGATCTGCTTCAGGCGCTCACGCCGACCGCCGAGCGCGAGGGGATCGCGCCGGAGCAGGTGCTCGAGCAGTTGCGCGCCGCCGGACGGCTGCAGGAGCTGCGCGAGGATCTCGCCGCGCGCCAGGCGATCGAGCTGATCGTGGAGCGCGCCACGCCGATCCCGACCGATCAGAGATCGACGGGATCTCCGATCGGCCAGCAGGCGATCGCGCGCGAGCAGCTGTGGACGCCGGAGCGGGAGGCGCGGGTGGGGAAGGCGGACGCCGCCGCCGCGGCGCCCGCGGGCCTGTGGACTCCGACCGATCAGAGATCGGCCAGCTAGGGTTGTAGAAGGAATCGAGCCGGGTAAGCGAAACAAGAGCGAGGACCATGAGCCCACTTGTCCCAATGGTGGTTGAGCAGACCTCGCGAGGCGAGCGAGCGTTTGACATCTACAGCCGTCTGCTCAACGAGCGGATCATCTTCCTCGGCACGCCCGTGGACGATCAGATCGCCAACCTGATCGTCGCCCAGCTGCTGCACCTGGAGTCCGAGGATCCCGAGAAGGACGTCTCGCTGTACATCAACTCGCCCGGTGGCTCGGTGTATGCGGGCCTGGCCATATACGACACGATGCAGTTCATCAAGCCCGACGTGCAGACGATCTGCGTTGGCATCGCGATGTCGATGGGCGCGCTGCTGCTGGCCGGCGGCGCGCACGGCAAGCGCATGGCGCTGCCCAACGCCAAGATCCTGATCCACCAGGTCTCATCGAGCTTTCAGGGCCAGGCGACCGACATCGAGATCCACGCCAAGGAGATCATCGACGTGCGCCGGCGCCTGGATGAGATCATCGCCAAGCACACGCACAAGCAGCTCGAGGATGTGCGCCGCGACACCGAGCGCGACTATTTCATGAGCTCGCAGGAGGCAACCGAGTACGGCATTATCGACCGCGTAATCTCCGAGCACTGAAAGGCGGCCGCTGGGCGGCGCATCTCGGCGTCCTCAGTCGCTCGCGTGCAGAGCACGCCACGCTCCTTGCGTCCTTGATCTGCTTGCCCAGCAACCGCCTTTACGCTGAAAATCCAGGTATGAGAGAACGATAAAAAAAATGGCCCGGCCCACAGATTCCAACGAGCAGTTGCTGTGCAGCTTCTGCGGCAAGTCCCAGCGACAGGTCAAAAAGCTGATCGCCGGGCCGGGCGTGTACATCTGCGACGAGTGCATCGACCTGTGCAACGAGATCATCGACGAGGAGCTCTCCTCGCCACCCACGTTCGACCTGGAGAAACTGCCCAAGCCGCGCGAGATCTACGAGGTCCTGGACGAGTACGTCGTCGGCCAGGAGGCCTCCAAGCGCACGCTGTCGGTGGCCGTCTACAACCACTACAAGCGCGTGCAGATGATGAACTCCGGCGAGGATGAGATCGAGCTGCAGAAGTCGAACATCCTGCTGCTCGGCCCCACCGGCTGCGGCAAGACGCTGCTCGCGCAGACGCTCGCGCGGATCCTCAACGTGCCGTTCGCGATCGCCGATGCGACCGCGCTGACCGAGGCCGGGTATGTGGGCGAGGACGTCGAGAACATCCTGCTGAAGCTGATTCAGGCGGCCGACTACGACGTCAAGAAGGCCGAGACGGGGATCATCTACATCGACGAGGTCGACAAGATCGCCCGCAAGGCCGACAACCCCTCGATCACCCGCGACGTCTCCGGCGAGGGCGTGCAGCAGGCGCTGCTGAAGATCCTGGAGGGCACAGCGGCCTCGGTGCCACCCCAGGGCGGGCGCAAGCACCCCCACCAGGAGTTTTTGACGATCGACACCACCAACGTGCTGTTCATCTGTGGGGGCGCGTTCGCCAACCTCGACGCGGTGATCGAGCGGCGAATCGGCAACAACGGGATCGGGTTCGCCGCCGCGATCGAGACCAAAGCCGATAAGGACACGGGGGAAGTGTTCGAGCAGTGCCTGCCCGAGGATTTGATCGAGTACGGGCTGATCCCGGAGTTCATCGGCAGGCTGCCGGTGATGAGCGCGGTGCACCAGCTGACGCGCGAGGATCTCGTCTCAATCCTGACCGAGCCGCGCAACGCGCTGGTCAAGCAGTTCCAGCGTTTTTTCTCCTTCGACGGGATCGAGCTGGTGTTCTCCGAGGACTCGCTCACGGCCATCGCCGAGCGCGGCCTGGAGCGCGAAACCGGCGCGCGCGGGTTGCGCTCGATCATCGAGGAGATCCTGCTCGAGGTTCAGTTCGAGCTGCCTTCGCGCCGGGATGTGAAGAAGTGCGTGGTCACCAAGGAGACCGTCGAACGGGGCCTGACTCCGACGCTCGTGACCGAAGCCGCGCCCGAGGACTCAGGCCAGGAGCCGCAGCTGCGCGAGGAGTCGGCGTAGCCCCGGCCCGACCGATTGCCGCTCGACCGCTACCATCGCGCTGTGAGGAAGCTGAGCAAGTCCAAGTCCGTGAGCAAGTCCGATTCCAAGCTCAAGCGCACCGCGCGCGCGGTGCCGTGGGCGACGCTGCTGCAGGGCACGGTGATCGTCGGGCGGCGCTGGGCGGCGCTGTCAGCCAAGGAGCGCGCTCGGTTCACCGAGCTCGTGCGCGAGTCGCGCGGACGCGTGAGCAACCTCAGCGTAAAGGAGCGCATGGAGCTGCGCAAGCTGGCGCACAAGCTCGACATCAGGGGTATGGGCCGCGAGCTGATCGCGCTCAAACGCGTCAGGCGCTCTCGACGCCGCCGCAAGCGCCGCTGATGCGCCCGAGCACGGGCACAAGCGCGGCTGCGAGCTGATCGCCGAACATGACTGAGGACCTGCACACCACCGAGGATCTCGACGCGCTCTCCACGCGCGAGCTGCACGACCGCGCGATGCATCGCGCCGAGAAGCATCTGGACATGAAGTTTTTGTGGTCGCTGCTACAGATGATCCCGGCGGCGGAGACGGCCGGGGGAGACGTCGGCGAGGCCGATTACGACATCGAGTCCTCCAAAGGCCTGATCAAAGACGCGTTGCACAGCGGCGACGGCGAGCTGGGCGAGGCGCTGCGGCCGGTGTTCGTCGACTACCTGCGCAAGCACCCGGGCGCGTAGAGCCCCCGGCGCGGGCGCCCCCGCAGGCATGCAGACACCGGAGAGCTCAACTCGAACAGGCGCGAGCTCCGCACGCACGGGCAGAGACTGGACGCCCGCCCGGGCCGAGCGTCATCTGCACTCACTGGAGCTGTTCGGGATGCGCTTCGGGCTGGACCGGATGCGGCGGATGATGACGGCGCTCGATTCCCCCCAGCAGCGCCTGGACACGATCCACGTGCTGGGCACCAACGGGAAGACCTCGACCACACGGATGGCCGCGGCGATCCTCGAGCGTCACGGGCTGCGGACGGGCGCCTACACCTCTCCGCACCTGGTCTCCTACTGCGAACGGGTGCAGGTCGGCGAGCGGGATCTGCAGGAGGACGCGTTCGCGGCGGCGATCGCGCGCGCGGCGCTGGCGGAGGAGCGGGTCAACCGCACGCTGGGCGAGGACGACCACGTCACCCAGTTCGAACTGCTGACGGCCGCGGCGCTGTCGGAGCTGGCGGCGCGAGGAGTTGACGTTGCCGTCGTCGAGGCCGGGCTCGGCGGGCGCTACGACGCGACCAGCGTGATCGACGCGCCGGTGACGGTGCTCACGAACGTCGGCCTGGAGCACACCCGCTGGCTGGGGCCGACGCTGAGCGATATCGCCGAGGAGAAGCTCGCGGTCGTGCGTCGGGGGGGACGCTCGTGCTCGGGTCCTGGCTCGCCGTGCCGGCGCTGGCCGTCGCCGAGCGCGTGGCGGGCGAACGCGAGGCTCGGATCGTGCTGGCCGATGTTCGATCGGTGGATGGCGAGTCCTGCACGGCCGAGCCGCTGGCGGCGCGGGGCGGGTTCCAGCAGCGCAACTTCGCGCTCGCGCGAGCCGCCGCGGAGGTGCACCTGCGCGGCGCGGGGATCGAGCTCGACGAGGATGCCGTACGCGCCGCCGCCGTCGCAACCGAGGTGCCGGGCCGGCTGCAGGTCGTGGACGAGCGCCCGCTGACCGTGCTCGACGGCGCGCACAACCCCGACGCGGTGGCGGCGCTGGTGGGATCGCTGCCGGAGGTGCTCGGTGGCCGCGCGATCGGGCTCGTGATGGGGGTGCTCGAGGACAAGGACGCGGCAAGCATGCTCGGAGCGCTCCTGCCGGTGTGCTCGCGCGCCTGGTTCACCGCCCCGTCGAGCCCGCGCGCGCTCTCACCGGCCGCGCTGCAGTCGCTCGCGCGTCAACTCGGGTTTGACGCGGTCACGTGCGAGCCCCAGCCCGAGCGGGCGCTCGAAGAGGCGCGACGCTGGGCCGGCGAACGTCATGATGTGGGCGAGGACGCCAGGGCCGTGCTCGCCACGGGCTCGGTCTACCTCGTCGGCGATCTGCTGCGCCGGCTGGACAGCTCCTCAGAGACCCTGCCTGCAGGGCAGGCCGCTCCGCGCGGTGCAACCAGATGAACGACGACGGCCCATCCGTGCTCACGATGATCGGCGCCGTCGCGCTGATCGTGGCCCTGGTCATACTCGTGTTCTTTGCCGCCGGCTACGGATTCGGCAGGCTGTTTCTGTGAGGCGAGCGCGCTGTGAGTGCCTGCTGCCGGTGGTGGCGCCGACAGGGCATCGACCGGCAGGCCTTTCGGCGCCTCATATTCGTGCCCAGTTGCAGCAGGAAATGCACATCCCTGCCGGGAAAGACTCTAAACTCCCCCGCTCGTCCCGCTCGTCCCGCTCGTGAGCGCGCCCTGAGGTCATCCATGCTCCCCCTCGCATATTTCGGAATCGAAAGCAGCGGCCTGAACCTGGTCATCGACCTGCTGATCGTGTTCGTCGTCGTTCTGTATTGCTCTCTGATCTACTGGACTTACGCGGACGCGCGGCGGCGCATCCTCGATCCGATGCTGGTCGGCTGTGCGACCGCGGCGTCGCTGTTCCCGTTCGTCGGCACGATCGTCTACATGATCCTGCGTCCGCCCGAGTACCTGGAGGACGTGCGCGAGCGCGAACTGGAGGTGCAGGCCGCCGAGGCGCGCTTGCACGAGCTCGATCACTCGCTGTGTCCGCACTGCGACTATCGGATCGAGCGCGACTTCGTTCGCTGTCCGAGCTGCCTGCGCAAGCTCAAGGAGCGCTGTGCCAACTGCCAGCGCCCGCTCGATCAGGCGTGGACGATCTGCCCGTACTGCGAGACCGAGGTGCCGGGCGCGATCGCGCCCGCGCGGCGCAAACGCCGGCGGCGCACCGCGACCGAGGAGGAGTCGTTGCTGATCGAGGATGAGTCCTCGCTGAGCCGCGATTCCTCGCTCGGCGTCGAGGGCGACCGTGCGGAGCTCGGCATGCCCGCCGTAACGCCTGCTGTGAGCGCTGAGGATGACGCCACCAGGGCGAAACCCGTGGCTGCTTCCGAGCCGTCCGCGTCGCGGTCGCGGAGCACGGGGCGCGCCCGTCGTCCGCGTCCGACCTCCTGACCGGCACTGCAATCCAACCAAAGGAACTCATGGACCGAACGTTGATCCTTGTAAAGCCCGATGCGTTCGCGCGGGGACTGACCGGTGAGATAGTCGCCCGTTTCGAGCGTAAGGGCTTGAAGATCGTCGCGCTGCGGCATATGACGGTGAGCGGGGAGCTGGCCGAACGGCACTACGCCGAGCACTCAGAGCGCCCGTTCTTCGGCGAGCTGGTTCAGTTCATCACCTCGGGCCCGATCGTGGCGATGGTGCTGGAGGGCACAGACGCGGTCAAGGCGGCGCGCCAGACGATCGGCGCGACCAATCCGCTGGAGGCCACGACCGGCTCGATTCGCGGCGACTACGCGATCGAGCTGGGCCAGAACATGGTGCACGGCTCGGACTCGCCCGAGTCGGCGGCCCGTGAGGCGGCGCTGTTCTTCGAGGGCTTGCAGTAGCGGCTGCTCCCTCGCATCTCCCGCTGATCCTGGCCTCGGCCTCGCCGCAGCGGCGCGTCCTGCTGGAGCGCCTGGGGGTCCCGTTCACGATCAGGGCCGCGGATGTCGGGGAGATCGAGCAGGGTGAAGATCCGGGACAGGTGGCGATCGAGAACGCGCTGCTCAAGGCGCGAGGCGCGTTCCGGCCGGGTGTGGCGGAGGCGGTGATCGGCTGCGACACGATCGTGGTGCTCGACGGGGTGATCTATGGCAAGCCCGCGGATGCGGTGGCGGCAAGGGCGACGCTCGCGGCTCTGAGCGGACGCACGCATGAGGTGCTGAGCGGGTTGGCGGTGTTGCTTGCAGATGAGGAGCGGACCGCCCTGGCTCGCACACGTGTCACGTTTGGAGCCCTCGAGCAGGAGTCACTCGAGCGGTACGTGGGCACCGAGGAGTGGCGGGGGCGCTCGGGGGGCTACGCGATCCAGGGCGCCGGCGCGGCGCTGGTGAGGGCGATCGAGGGGGAAGTGGAGAACGTCGTCGGCCTGCCGCTGGGCACGCTGCTCGAGATCTACCCGGAGTTGCTCGCGGTCTGAGGCTAAGGGCAGGCTAAGGGCGTATTGCCTGCAAATCCGCTGGCAGATGTGGAGTCCGCAGATGGGCGTCCGCTAGACTGCCGCGGGCCACGTCGGCCGCCGGACACGCTCGAATCTAAAGGGCGCAGCCGAGCTTGAGCGCGTGTGCGCATGAGCCGACGAAACGCACTGCACCTGACCAATGAGCATCTTCACTTACCTGACAGGCTTCGGCGGCCGCGATATGGCGGTCGACCTGGGGACGGCGAACACGCTCGTGTACGTACGCGGGCGCGGGATCGTGCTGTCCGAGCCGAGCGTGGTGGCGATCGACTCGCGCACCGGCGAAGTGCACGCGGTCGGCATTGAGGCCAAGCGCATGCTCGGGCGCACGCCGGGCACGATCCAGGCGATCAGACCGCTCAAGGACGGCGTGATCGCCGACTTCGACGTGACCGAGGAGATGCTCAGGCACTTCATCCAGAAGGTCCACCAGAACCGTTTCGCCCATCCCCGCGTGGTGGTGTGCGTTCCCTCCGGGGTGACCGGCGTCGAGAAGCGCGCGGTCGAGGAGGCGTGCCTGTCGGCGGGCGCGCGCACCGCGTATCTGATCGAGGAGCCGATGGCCGCGGCGATTGGAGCGGGGCTGCCCGTGGGCGAGCCGACCGGCTCGATGGTCGTCGACATCGGCGGCGGCACCTCCGAGGTGGCGGTGATCTCACTCGGCGGGATCGTCGTCTCCCAGTCGATCCGGGTCGGCGGCGACGAGATGGACGAGGCGATCATCAACTACGCCAAGAAGGAGTACAAGCTGCTGATCGGTCAGCAGACCGCGGAGGAGCTGAAGCTCGAGATCGGCTCGGCCTGTCCGATGCAGGAGGAGCTGCAAGCCGAGATCCGCGGGCGCGACATGGTCTCCGGGCTGCCGAAGACGGTCGTGCTCACCAGCGAGGAGATTCGCCAGGCACTGGAAGAACCGCTGAACCAGATCATCGAAGCGGTCAAGGAGACGCTCGATCGCACCCCACCGGAGTTGGCCTCGGACATCATGGATCGCGGGATCATGCTCGCGGGCGGGGGTGCGCTGCTGCAGGGCCTGGACGAGCGGTTGCGCGAGGAGACGCAGATGCCCGCGCATCTGGCCGAGTCGCCGCTGACGTGCGTCGCGGTCGGCTCGGGGCGCTCGCTGGAGGAGTTCGAGGCGATCCACCGCTCTAACCGCAGCTCGCGCAACCGGCGGCGCCGGTGAGGCCGGCGCCCTGCTCGCTGATACCCGCGGCGAGAACCGCGTCCCGTCACAGGGCGGTGAGGCCCGCCGCTTGCCGGCCGCGGACACCGGAGTGGGGGGCCGCACCTTCTTCCCGCAAGCCCGGTTACTCTGTCTCATGAACGCTTCGGAAGGCTCTGATTCGTGTATGACAAGACGGTCCGGCGTCGACGTGCGGTGCTCGCGCTGCTCGTCGTGCTCTCCCTGATACTCCTGACCGCCTACTTCGGCGAGGCGCGCGGTGGACGCCTGCACTCCGTGCAGCGCGGCTTTTTGACGGTGATCGCTCCGATCCAGGATGGCGCCAACAAGGCGCTGAAGCCGGTGCGCGACCTGTTCGGCTGGTTTGACGACACGCTGCACGCCAAAAGCCAGAACGCCGAACTGCGCAAGCAGGTCGACAAACTGCGCCGGGAAGTGGTCGCCGAGCGGATCGACCAGCAGTCATACGGCGAGCTGCTGGGGATGTTTCATCTCGACAACCAGCTGAGCGTGGCCGACTACCGGCCGGTGACGGCGACGGTCGTGGGCAAATCCCCGAACATCTGGTATTCGACGGTGACGATCGATGAGGGGACCGCGGCGGGGGTGCAGGTCGAAGATCCCGTGATCAACGACGAAGGTCTCGTCGGCAAGGTCACCGAGGCCGTCGCCGACGGCGCCCAGGTCAGCCTCATCACCGACGGCTCGATGGGCGTGAGCGCGCGTATCGGCGCGAGTGCGGCGACGGGCATCGTGCAGCCGAAGGTCGGCGAACCTGACGATCTGCTGCTCCAGTACCTGCCGGCGAACACCCCCGTCAACAGGGGCGAATACGTGTTCACCTCGGGCACGGTCGCCAGTGGCGACGATTCGCTCTATCCGCGCGGCATCCCGATCGGGCAGGTGACCTCGGTCGACGAAGAAAGCGCCTACAAGTCAGTCAACGTGCATCCGCTCGCGGACCTGCGCAACCTCGACGTCGTGCAGGTGCTGAGCGCCGGTGCGGGTACGCAGCCGGCGCGGCTGAGCAGCGTCGTGTCCAGCCTGCCCGCGGGCCGCCAGACGGGCACGGAAACCGGCACCGCCGGACAGTTGGCCTCGACTGGACTGGGCGGATGATCGGCCAGGGCGTCTCAGGTGGTCTGCTCGCGCGGATCGCCGCGCTGGCGGTGGCGGTCGTGTTCTTCCAGATCGGGGTCGTCTCGGAGGTGCCCGTGTTCGGTGTGACGGTCGATCTTTCGACGCTGCTGGTCGCTTTCATCGGTCTGCTGTGCGGCTCGACGGTGGGCGCCGCGAGCGGCTTCGCCATTGGTCTGCTCGTCGATCTCGCGCTTGTGCAGACACTCGGGCTGACATCGCTGGTGCTCACGCTCGTCGGCTATTGGTGCGGGCGGCTGCGGGAGACGCGCGACCCGCAGGCGGCACTGACACCGCTGTTCGTGGGCGCCATCGCCACGGCCACGGCGCTCGTCGGCTACTCACTGATGGAGTTCATGCTCGGCGTCGACGCGCCCGTCAGCCTGGAGCTGCTGCGCCAGATCGTGCTTGGGATCGTTGTCAACACGATCGTGGCGTTGCCGATGTGGATGCTCGTGCGTCGCTGTTTGATCGGCGGCCTGCCCCAGGATCCCCGCCGCCGCCGCCGCCGCGCGTACACGACCGGCGGGTTGAGCCCGCTGTCGAGGACACGAGCTCGAGCGTGACGCGAAGATGAGCGCGATCGAACGTTTCCGCCCCGGCGATGCCCCGGACGGTGGGTCCTCCGGCTCGCCGTCGACGCGCATCCCTCCGGTCTCGCCGCAGATGGCCCTGCGCGTGGCGATCCTCGGCGGGATCGCGCTCGTGATGTTCGGGGTGATCTTCTTCCGGCTGTGGTACCTGCAGGTGCTGACCGGCGAACAGTACGTCCAGGAAGCCGCCGCCAACAGCGTGCGCCACCTGCCGATAGCCGCTCCGCGCGGGCAGATCCTCGACCGCGAAGGCCAGCCGATCGCGGCCAGCACGGTGACCAACGCGGTGCAGATAGTGCCCTCTGCGTTGCCGCCGGCGGGCAGGCCACGGCTCGAGCTGTACAGGCGGTTGGGCGGGCTGTTGAGGATGAGCGCCGGCCACATCGAGGCGCTTGTGATCAAGGGTCGCACGGCGCTGCCATATGCGCCCGTGACGATCAAGACCGACGCCGGGCGCGGCGTGCTGACGGTGCTGGCCGAGCGCCAGAACGAGTTTCCCGGCGTGACCCAGCAGCCCGTCTCGATCCGCTCCTACCGGTACGGTCAGATGGCGGCAAACGTGCTGGGCTACGTCGGACAGGTTTCCAAATCCGAGCTGAAGCTGCGCGCCTTCCAGGGCGTCCAGCAGGGCACGGTGGTCGGTCAAGAAGGGCTCGAGTACTACTACGACCGCTACCTGCGCGGCCGCGACGGCGAGCAACGCGTGCAGGTCAACTCTGAAGGCTATCCCGTGCCGACGCGCCTGCAGCCGACGCCGCCCACCGCTGGCTACAGCCTGAAGACCACGCTCGATCTGGGTCTGCAGCGAGAGGGGGAAAAGGCGCTGCTGCAGGGGATCGAAAACGCACGCGCGGGCGGCAAACCGGCCCCTGCGGGGGGGTTCGTGGCGATGAACCCGCTCAACGGCGAAGTGCTCGCGATCGGCTCCTACCCCAGCTTCGATCCGAACAAGTTCGCCAAACCGCTGACCACACGGGAATACCGGGAACTAGAGGGCGTCACGGGCGCCGGTGGCGGCGAAGAAGTCCCTTCGCGGCTGGTCGATCGGGCGACGAACGGCGCCTACCCGACCGGCTCGACGTTCAAGCCGATCACCGCGATGGCCGCCTTGGAAGGGGGCGTCATCAACCCGAGCGAGGGCCTCGGCGGGGGGCAGTGCATCGATGTCGGCGGCGAGCAGTTCTGCAACGCGGGCCACGCCGACTACGGGCCGGTGGGGCTGGTCGAAGCGCTGAAGGTCTCCTCCGACACCTACTTCTTCACGGTCGGCGAGCTCGCCAACAGCCACGGCAACGTGATCCAGAACAAGGCCCACGAACTTGGGATCGGCCGCCAGACGGGGATCGATCTGCCCAGCGAGACGACCGGCACCGTTCCCAGCCGGCAGTGGCTGGTCGAACAGAACGAGGAAGAATCCAAGTGTCAGCGTGCACACCACGGCCACCCGTGCCACATCGTGGCCGAACCGGGCGAGCCGTGGACCGTCGGCTACAACATGGACCTGGCGGTCGGTCAGGGCTCCCTGCAGACCAATCCGCTGCAGATGGCGGTGGCGTACTCGACGCTCGCAAACGCCTACCTGCACGGCGGCTACGGCGAGGTCGTGCGTCCTCATCTGGGACTGCAGATCGACGAATCAAACGGTGGCTTGGTGCAGAGCCTGTCGTCTGCACCGGTCCGTCACGTGCACCTGAACGATGAAGACCTCAGCCTCGTGATGCAGGGCATTCACGAGGCCGCCAGCCAGCCGGGGGGCACCTCCGCGGACGTGTGGACGGGCTGGAACCAGGAACAGCACCCCGTCTTCGGCAAGACGGGCACCGCCGAACGTCCTCCGCACCTGGAACAGTCGTGGTACATGTGCTTCATCAACGATCCCAGTCGCCCGATCGTGATCGCCGTGACCGTCGAAGAAGGCGGCTTCGGCGCGGAAACCGCTGCGCCGATCGCCCGCCTGATCGCGTCGAAGTGGTTCGGGCAGCCCGAGAAGTTCGTCGCGGGGACCTCGAAGACGTTCTGATCGTGATGGCACCCCGACCGTTCACGTCCACGTTCACGCCCGCGTCCGCCCACGTCCGGGCCTACGCCCGCGCCAGCGCCCGCGTCCGGGCCTACGCTCGCGCCAACGCCCGCGTCCGCGCCCAGCCAATGCTCACCGACCCGACCCGGCGATGCCTGTGCCTCTGACCAGCCCGATCAAAGCCCCCGAGCGCATCGAACAACCGCCCGCGCGTCACGCCGGCCAGGGCAAACGCTTCGAGCTGCCGATCGATCCGCTGCTGACGCTTGCGGTGATCGGGCTGGGGATTGCCTCGGTGATGACGCTTGGTGTGGCCACCCGCGAAGCGATACCCGGCGATCCCAACTACTACGTCAATCGTCAGGCGATCTATCTTGTGATCGGTGGGCTGTTGATGCTCGTGCTCGCACGCGTGGACTACGCGCGCTTGCGGCCGCTGAAAAACGGTATCTATGCGCTGCTGATCCTCAGCATCCTGGCGGTTCTGGCGGCGGGTCACGCGGCCAATGGCTCGCAGCGCGCGATCAGCCTGCCGTTCTTCTCGTTTCAGGCTTCCGAGCTCGGCAAGGTGCTGCTGATCCTGGCGCTGTCGGCGTTCGTGGTCGACCGCGCGCGCCGGTTGCGCGAGCGCGACACGACTGTGCGGGTGATGCTCGCGGCGCTCGTGCCGGCGATGTTCGTGATCGCTCAGCCGGACCTCGGCTCGGGGATGGTGTACATGGTGATCGCGTTCGTGCTGCTGCTCGTGGCGGGGACGCCGTGGCGTCAGCTCACCGGGCTGGTGGCGCTTGTGGCGGTGTCCAGCGCATTCGTGCTTGTCCTCGCCCCGGCTGCGGGCGTGCATGTGCTCAAGCCCTATCAAGCGGAACGCCTGACGGCCTTCCTGCATCCGTCGTCTGATCCCAACCCCGTCAAGGAAGGAACCTCCACCGAACCCTCCGACCCCTCCTATCAGCTGCAGGAGTCGAAGATCGCGATCGGCTCCGGCCAGAAGACCGGCCGCGGCGCCGACGCCACCCAGATCCGCTTGAACTTCGTGCCCGAGGACCACACCGACTTCGTGTTTGCCGCGGTGGGCGAGCAGTACGGATTCCTCGGCGCCGGACTCGTGCTGTGCCTGTATGCGCTGCTGATCTGGCGCACGCTGAGCATCCTCACGATGTCCAAGGACCTGTTTGGCTCGCTCGTCGCCGCCGGTGTAGCGGCTATGCTGATGTTTCAGGTGTTTGTAAACGTGGGAATGACCATTGGGATCATGCCCATCACCGGCGTCACGCTGCCCCTGATGAGCTATGGCGGCTCGTCGGTGATTACAACCCTTCTGGCCGTAGGTCTGCTGCAGTCAATCTACGTCCGGGCGCGCGCCTCGGCTGCGCTGAAGGGCCGCGTGCCACTTTATTAGATATGAAATCTCTCAGACTGGATCGAAAAATTGAAAAAGCAAGTGCTGGTCAGCGTCGACCGCGCGGAGACGCGCGTCGCGCTGTTGGAGGCGACCGGAGCACCGGGCGCCGCGAAGTCCTCCTCGACCCGTGGCCGGCGCAAGCGCGGCGACGGCAAGCCCGGAGCCGGCTACCGGATAGCTGAGCTCTACATCGAGCGCCGCGGCGGGCGCTCGATCGTGGGCAACATCTACAAGGGCAAGGTCGACAACGTCCTGCCCGGGCTCGAGGCCGCGTTCGTCGACATCGGCCTCGAGAAGAACGGGTTCCTGCACGTCGATGAGATCGTGCTGCCCGGCGTGGAGGTCGCCCGGCGCGGGCGCGGCGGCGCTCACAACAAGATCTCCGAGCTGCTGAAACCGGGGCAGGAGATCGTCGTGCAGGTGATCAAGGACCCGCTGAAGACGAAGGGTGCGCGCCTGTCGATGGATCTGACGATCGCCGGGCGCTACATGGTCTACGCCCCCACGGGCGAGGGCATCGGCGTCTCCCGGCGCCTGGAGGACAAAGAGCGCGAGCGCCTGCGCCGCCAGACGGCGAAGCTCGACCTCGGCGAGGGCGGGGCGATCGTCAGGACCGCCGCGCACGGAGCCAAGCGCGAGGACTTCGAACGCGAGCTCAAGTACCTGCACAAGCTGCACGAGGTGCTCGTCAAGCGCGTGGAGGACACCCAGGCGCCGGATCTCGTGTTCCAGGAGGCCGACCTGTCGGTGCGCGTGGTGCGCGACATCTTCTCAGAGCACTTCGAGCGCGCGATCGTCGACGACGAGCAACAGCACCACCGGCTCGTGTCGTTCTTCGCACGGACCGCCCCCGAGCTGGTGCAGCGGGTCGAGCTGTGGGACGGCCGGGAGGAGCCGCTGTTCGAGGCATACGGCGTGGAGCAGGCGATCGAAGGCGTGATGTCACGGCGGGTGGACCTGCCCAGCGGGGGCTACCTGATCATCGACTACGGCGAGGCGCTGACCGTGATCGACGTCAACTCCGGCAGCTTCATCGGCCGCGGCAAAGGGGCGGGGCTCGAGGACACGATCACGAAAACGAACCTGGAGGCCGCCGAGGAGGTCGTCAACCAGCTGCGGTTGCGCGATATCGGCGGGATCATCGTGATCGACTTCATCGACATGGCCCGCGCGCGCAACCGCGATGCCGTGATGAAGACGCTGCGCAAGTCACTCGACGAAGACCGCACGAAGACGTTCACGGCCGAGATCTCAAAGCTCGGCCTGGTCGAGATGACCCGTCAGAACGTGACCGAGGGTGTGCGCGAGATCATGAGCCGCCCCTGTCCGACGTGCGAGGGCGAGGGCGTGATCAAGGGCGAGGAGACGATCGCGATCGAGTTCGAGCGCCGGCTGCGCGACCTTGCCGCCGAGCACCCCGAGGCGCAGGCGCTGCTCGTGCAGATGAACCCGCGCGTGAGCACGCAGTTCACCGGGCATGGCTCACGGGTGCTGCACGCGCTGGAGGCACAGACGGACAAGTCGTTTTTGTTCGAGGGCTCGGAGGGTCTTGAGCTCGACCATTTCGCGATCACCTTCGCGGGCACCCGCGAGGAGGTCGAGGAGCGCGCGCTGCCGTTCCGCCAGGGCGATGAGGTGCTGGTCGAGATCGTCGAGCCGCACATGTACGACGTCGATGACGCGGTCGCGAAAATCGACGGCTACATCATCTCGATCTCAGGCGCGGCGCCGCATGTCGGGGAGAAGCGGATGGTGCGCATCGACCAGGTCGGCCGCACTGCGGCGAGCGCGCTGCTGCTGGACGAGTCCGGCGAGGTCATCACGCCCGCGCCGCGCGCCGCACCGGCGCCCGCGCGCGGGCGCCGGCCGCGAAAGCGTGCTCCGTCCAAGCCTGACGCCGTCACCAAGTCCCAGCCCAAGTCCAAGCCGGATGCCGGCGAGCCCGAGTCCGGTGTCGCGGAGCCCGAGCCTGTCGCCGCGCGGGCCGAGGGTCAGACCCCAGATCGCGAGGACGCGACGCCACGGGCGGTGGATGCGAAGGATGGCCCGTCCGAGGAGGCGGCGGATGCGAGCGAGGATGGCCTACAATCCAAGCCTCGGCGTCGTGGCCGCAGAGGCGGGCGGCGCCGTTCGGCTGCCAAGGCCAAGGCGGGCGCGGCTGACGCAGGCACGGAGTAGGAAGGGACACGGCTCAAACATCGTCATGTACGCGATCGTCAAGACAGGCGGCAAGCAGTACCGCGTCGAGCGCGGCCAGCGCCTGCTGGTCGAGCGGCTCCCCGCCGCGGAGGGCGAGAGCGTGGCGCTTGAGCCGATCCTGTATCGCTCCGAGGAGGCCGTGTTCGACAAGGCGGGCCTGGCGAAGGTGAAGGTCACCGCGAAGGTGATCGCGCACGAGCGCGGCGAGAAGCTGCGCGTGTTCAAGTTCAAGCCCAAGCGCGGCTACAAGCGGCGCACCGGGCACCGCCAGGAGCTGACGCGGATCGAGGTCACCGACATCACCGCTGCGCAAGCGAAGCCGGCAGCCAAAGCAAGCAAGGAGACGGTGGCAGATGGCGCATAAGAAGGGGCTCGGATCGAGCCGCAACGGGCGCGACTCAAACGCGCAAAGGCTTGGCGTGAAGACGTTCGCCGGGCAGACGGTCACCGGCGGAGAGATCATCGTGCGCCAGCGCGGCACCAAATTCAAGCCGGGCGCGGGCGTGGGCATCGGCAAGGACGACACGCTGTATGCGCGCGCCGCGGGGACCGTGCAGTTCACGACCGGCCGGCGCGGACGTGTCGTGAACGTGCTGCCCGCCGCCGAGAACGGCGCCTAGCCCGAGCACGACCAGATCGCGCCGCAAGCCGCCGGACGTCGAGGGCGGGGCGTTCGACAGCCCGGCCCGCCGGGCCTGTCACGATTGCCGACGATGCTGCACGACCGCGCGAGAATCCACGTCCGGGCAGGAGCGGGAGGGGATGGCTGCATGAGCTTTCGCCGCGAAGCGAAGGTGCCGCGCGGCGGGCCCGATGGCGGCGACGGCGGGCGGGGAGGAGAGGTGGTGCTCGTGTGCGACGAGTCGCTGCGCGACCTGCACGGGTTCAGACGCCGCTCCCAGTATCACTCCGGACGGGGCGGGCATGGGGAAGGCTCGCTCAAGCACGGCGCGGGTGGTGAGACGCTGACGATCAGGGTGCCACCCGGCACCGAAGCCCGAGGCGAGGCGGCAGCGGACTCGACAGACGATCTGGCGGGCCGTCGCTGGGAGTTGCTGGCTCACGGCCAGCGCGCCACGATCGCGCGCGGGGGCTCCGGGGGACGTGGCAACAAGCGGTTTGCCACCCCCACGCGCCAGGCGCCGCGGTTCGCCGAGCGTGGGCTGCCCGGCGAGGAGGGCTGGATCGAGCTGCAGCTGAGACTGCTGGCCGATGTCGGCCTCGTCGGGATGCCGAACGCGGGCAAGTCCTCGCTGCTGTCGCGCATGACGCGCGCCGCGCCGAAGATCGCGAGCTATCCGTTCACGACGCTGTCCCCCGTGCTGGGCGTGCTCGAAGACGAGCTCGAGCGCCGCCAGCTCGTGGTGGCCGACATTCCCGGGCTGATCGACGGCGCCAGCGACGGGGCGGGGCTGGGGCATGACTTCCTCGCCCACGTCGAGCGCACACGCCTGCTCGTGCACGTGCTCGACGTCGCGCCGGAGCTGTCCGGGGAGCTGGACCCCACCCACACCGCCGCCGCCGCCAACCACGCCACGATCGAGCACGAGCTGGCCGCCCACGACGAGCGCTTGGTGAAGCTGCCACGCGTGCTGGTGCTGTCCAAGGCGGACCTGCTCACGCCCGAGCGCGTGCGCGAGGCGGTCGCGGAGTGGCAGCAGCGGCTCGGTCCGGACGTGCCGGTGCTCGCGACCTCCAGCGCCACAGGGGCGGGCGTGCGCGAGCTGGGGGAGCTGCTGTTGCGGATCGTCCCTGAGGCCGTGCCCACATCGGTTGATCGCACGGCAGAGGGGCAGACGAGTGCAGGCGAGGGCCAGGAGGAGTTGGCCGAGCACATGGTTTTCCGGCCTGGTGCGCGCGGCGGAGCGCGCGGCTTCGCGGTCGAACGTCTCGGGGAGGGCTCGTATGCGGTGAGCGGCCGTGGAGTCGAACGGCTGCTGAGCCGGTATGACATCGACAACGAGGACGCGCTTGCCTACCTGGAGGAGCGGCTGCGCAGGATCGGCGTGCTCGACGCGCTGCAGCGCGAGGGGTTCGTCGCGGGCGATGAGGTGTGCATCGCGGGCGTAATGTTCGAGCTCGACCCGAGCGCGTCCGCGTAGGCTCTGGGCATGAAGCGCGTCGTGATCAAGCTTGGCTCGAGCGTCGTCGCCGACTCCGACGGTGAGTTGCGCGAGGACGCGCTCGCGCGTGTGTGCGATGTCGCCGCCGAGCTGCACGGTGCAGGCGGTGAGGCGATTCTCGTGACGAGCGGGGCGATCGCGCGGGGGATGCGCACGATGGGCCTGCCGCAGCGCCCGAGCACCGTCGGTGAGCTGCAGGCCGCCAGCGCCGTCGGGCAGGGCAAGCTGTATCGCGTGTACGACGAGCTGCTGCACGATCGGGGCGTGAAGAGCGCGCAGGTGCTGCTGACTTTTTTCGACATGTCCGCACGCACGCACTACCTGAACGCGCGCCAGACACTCACCACGCTGCTGGAGTGGCGGGTGTTGCCGGTGATCAACGAGAACGACACGACCGCCACCGATGAGATCTCCTTCGGCGACAACGACTTCCTGGCCGCGCAGGTAGCGGTGCTGGTGGCCGCCGAGGAGCTGATCCTGCTGACGGATATCGATGGCCTGTTCACCGCCGATCCAAGGCTGTATCCGGACGCAAAAATCGTGCGTGAGGTCACCGACTTCGCCGGTCTGCAGGAGCTGGAGATCGGTCACACGACCTCGCCGCTGGGCTCGGGTGGAATGCGCTCGAAGGTGGTCGCCGCCGACATGGCCACGGCGGCCGGGATCGCGACGACGATCTGCAACGGCCTCAACGAGGACGCGCTGCGAGCTGTCCTCGCGGGCGAGCGCGAGGAAGGACGGGCGGGCACCTACTTT
This sequence comes from uncultured Solirubrobacterales bacterium, assembly GCA_963749285.1. Lineage (GTDB taxonomy): Bacteria > Actinomycetota > Thermoleophilia > Solirubrobacterales > Solirubrobacteraceae > Palsa-744. Next base: position 1,920,222 of record CAVVMD010000003.1, read on the forward strand.
CCCGCGCGTGAGGCGCGCTACAGCTCGTTCAAGCTATGGCTGAAGTACGCCAAGCCCTCGCGCGGCACGCTGCTGATCGACGCAGGAGCAGCCCGCGCGGTGCGCGAGGGCAGCGCGAGTCTGCTGCCGGTGGGTGTCACAGAAGTGCTCGGCGAGTTCGACGCGGGCGATGCGGTGGACATCGCCGTCCGCGACGGGCACGGCACCCCAGGCGAGCAGATCGGCAAGGGCATCTGCAACTACTCCGCGCAGGAGATGCGCCAGGTGCAGGGGATGAACTCGACGGTTGCGCGGGAGATCCTGCCGCGCGCGAGCGATGAGGCCGTGCACCGGGATTACCTCGTCCTGGACTAGGGCCGGCGGACGGGCTTCCCGCGGCCGCGACAGCGGGAATCTTGTTGTCATGGCATCCCACAGTGGGGCTGGTAGGCCCTGCGTACTTCGTATCGCACGGTGGCGAAGCGTTTCCCGACCTCGAGGTCGTACTCCAGGGCTACGGCGTGAAGATCCGAAGGCCCTGACCCGCGCGCAGAAGCTCGCGAAGGCGCCGAAGGCGTGCGCGAAGGACCACAAGAAGTCCAAGCGGCGACTTGCAGCCGCCGTTTGGATACCGTACACTTGTACGTAAGCTAAGGAGATCCAAATGGCAGCCAAGGCAGCCCGTCTGGAGTCACGACTCACATCAACCCAGCGCAAGCAGATCGAGCAAGCAGCCGCGCTCGCGGGCGAGTCGGTGTCCTCGTTCGTCGTGCTCGCGGCACTGGACCGCGCCGACATCCTGGTCAGCGAGCGAGCATCGACGGTCGTCCCCGCAGCCTACTTCGACCAGCTCGTCGCCTCTCTCGATCAGCCGGAGGACGCTCCCCGGCTCGCGCACGCGGCTCGTGAGACCAGGCGACGCAGGCGGATCAACGCTACGTGAGCTACCGCGTCGAGCCGCTCGGCGCCGGCCACGACCTCGACGACTTCGCCTGCGGCAATCGCGCGCTCGACGAGTGGCTCAAGCAGCACGCGCGAGGCGCCACGGGTCAGGGCACGCGCACCTACGTGCTGATCGAGGAGGACTCCGCCACGGCAGTCGGCTACTTCGCCCTGGCGCCCCATCTGATCGAGCGAGAGCAGACGCCGCAACGCATCGGCCGGGGCGCCCCGCGGCGGATCCCCGCGATTCTGCTCGCCAAGCTCGCCCTCCACGAGCGCCTCCAGGGACAGGGGCTCGGCGCCGAGCTGCTGGTTCACGCGCTCACCACGATCATCGCTGCGGCCCGCTCAGCCGGAGGACGTGTCGTCGTCGTCGACGCGATCGACGAGCCCGCGGCGAGCTTCTACCGCGCACACGACTTCCAGCCCTCGCCGACGAACCCACGCCGTCTCGTGTTGAAGCTCAGCACGGCAGCCCGCGCGCTCGAGCTCACATGGCCGTAGCACGCGGGACAGCCCGCGCGCCGCTGCGCCTACACCCCGGTGCGTTGGCGCTGTCGTACCCTGTAGCGATGGCCACGGCCGTCTCTTCCACGACGGACATCTGCCGCCGCGCCAGGCGCGCGGCGATGACGCTCGCGCAGGTCGATACCGCGCGCAAGGACGCGGCGCTGACGGCGATCGCCGGCGCGCTGATCGCGCACACGGACGAGATTCTCACGGCCAACGCGCGCGACATGCAGGCTGGCCGGGAGGCGGGCCTGGACGATGCGCTGCTGGACAGGCTGGCGCTGGACGGGGCCCGGATCGAAGGGATCGCGCGCGCGGTGCAGCAGATCGTCGCGCTGCCCGACCCGGTCGGCGAGGTCATCGAGGGCCGGCGCCTGCCGGGCGGGCTGGACATGCGCAAGGTGCGCGTGCCGCTGGGCGTGGTCGCGGTCGTGTACGAGGCGCGCCCGAACGTGACGATCGACGCGACGAGTCTGTGCCTGAAGTCGGGTAACGCGATCGTCCTGCGCGGTTCCTCCAGCGCGTCTCACTCCAACGCGACGCTCGTCCGGATAGCCGCCGAGGCCGCGGTCGGGGCGGGACTGCCCGAGGGGTGTGTCGGTCTCGTCGCGGGCGGTGGGCGCGAGGAGCTGGCGGAGCTCGCTACCCAGAGCGAGACGGTCGATCTGATCATCCCTCGCGGCGGCGAGGGGTTGAAGGCCGCGCTTGGAGAGGTCGCGACCGTGCCCGTCATCTACGCCGCCTCGGGCAACTGCCACGTGTACGTCGATGCGAGCGCCGATCTCGAGCAGGCGCAGGCGATCGTGCTGAACGCCAAGACGCAGCGCCCGGGGGTGTGCAACGCGGCCGAGACGCTGCTCGTGCACGAGGCGGTCGCGGAGGCGTTCCTGCCACGGATCGCCGCGGCGCTGAGCGCGGCGGGGGTGAGCGTGCGCGCCGATGCGCGCACGCTCGAGATCGTGGGGTGCGCCTCATCATCGTCGTCCGCCACGAGTGGTGTGTCGAGCAGGAACGGGGCGTCCCCGGCGCTGCAAGAGGCCGGCGAGGAGGATTGGGCGAGTGAGTACCTGGCGCTGAGGCTGGCGGTCGGGGTGGTCGAGTCGGTGGAGCAGGCGATCGAGCACATCGCGCGCTACGGATCGGGTCACTCCGAGGCAATTCTCACGCGCGACACCGGCGCCGCGCGCGCGTTCCAGCTGGGGGTGGACGCGGCGTGCGTGTATGTGAACGCCTCGACGCGGTTCACCGACGGGGGCGAGTTCGGAATGGGCGCGGAGATCGGCAACTCGACGCAGAAGCTGCACGCGCGCGGGCCGATCGGGCTGCGCGAGCTGTGCACGTTCAAGTACCTCGTCACGGGCGACGGACACGTCCGCGGCTGAACAGCACCGGCCCGGTGGCAAATGTCGGCATCCTCGGCGGGACATTCAACCCGCCGCACCTCGGACACGTCGCGCTGGCGCGACACGCTCGCTCAGAGCTGGGTCTTGAGCGGGTGCTGATCGTGCCGGCGAACATCGCTCCGAACAAGCCGATCGCGCGCGCGGACGCCGGCCCGGAGCAGCGCCTGGCGATGTGCCGCCTGGCGGTCGCCGAGGAGCCGGGCGTGAGCGTGTCGGCGCTGGAGGTCGAACGCGGGGGAGTGTCTTACACGGTGGATACTGTGCAGGCCATCCATGACGAGCATCCCGACGCCGAGCTGACGCTGATCGTGGGAGCAGACACCGCGCGTACGCTGCCGGGCTGGCGCGAACCGGCGCGATTGCTGGGGCTCGCTGGGCTGGCTGTGGCCGAGCGCGACGAGCTGGACTTCCAGGACACACGCGAGGCGTTGGCCGGGCTGCACCCTGCGCCGCGAATGGAGCGTCTGGGGATGGGCAAGATCGCGGTGTCCTCCTCCGCGGTGCGCGAGCGTATCGCCGCGGGTGAGCCCGTGAGTGAGCTGGTGGGTGAGGCGGTGGCGGGGTACATCGCCGAGCATGGTCTGTACCGCGCTGCGGATGCGCCCGCGGGCGGGATCGCCGAGGCGCCATGAAGCCCGCCGGGGAGCCGATGGGGCCCGAGACGCTGCTGAGCGAGATCGCGCGGTATGCGGCCGACAAGAAGGCCGGGGACGTGGTCGAGCTGGACTTGCGCGGAGTGCTCGGCTACACCGACTGGTTTGTGATCTGCACGGGCAACACCGAGCGCCAGACGAAAGCGATCCACGACGGCATCCTCGAGGGCTGCAAGCACGAGCATGGAACGCTCCCGCGGCGAGTCGAGGGGCTGAGCAAGGGCGATTGGATCCTGATGGACTATCTCGACGTAGTCGTGCACATATTCACGCCGGCTACACGTGAGTACTACCGCCTCGAGCAGTTGTGGGGCGAGGTCCCCGCGCGCGCCGCGGGCGGGTCCTAGCCCGGGCCTCTGGGAGGCCCGAGTGGCCTGCTGAACGTTCCTGGGAACTACTACGGGAACCACACCTGATATAGCGGGCCGGGTCCGAGACACCGTGGTGTGGAGAGGGCCTTCCATGGACGCAGATCGTAGGCTGGATGACGGCATATTGTCCATTTTGCGATTCGTTCACACGGGCAGATAGTTTGATTGGACCATACATTGCCGTTTTTTGGGATAGACACGGTCGCAGGGGTGGCGCGTCGTCTGGCCGATCAGTTCGCTTCTGCGCGCTTCCGCGAAGATCCGCGCACAAGAACCTGCCGACCCTGGCGAGAGGACTCGCGGGCCCGGCGTCGGCGCACGCGGCGTCTCCGTGGTGGCATCTGACCTCTGGTCCCGTTCACCCAGCGGCTCGTCTTCAGGAAAGCTCTCGCTCATAGGCAGTAGTAGGATCTCTAGCATGAGAATGAGACTATTCACGGTCCATTGGCTTGTAGCGCTTGGCGCACTGGGCTGCGCTCTCCCGGCGCAGGCATACGAAGCAAAAATCTCGCCGCAGCTTACGTGCGCCCTTGGCAAGCAAGGGGCCGAAGTTGAAGCGCGGCATATGCTGCTGCCAGCCCCGCCTGATGGCGCCACCGTGCTGGTGGGTACGCCCGTGACCTTTTCCGGGGAATCCAGTCACGCGCTGATGTTCAGCGTAGCGTCATCGCCGGCTCTGCTGTCCAGTCCCGATATCGACGGTGGTCAGGGGTCGTCGCATCTCGGAAGCTCTTTGTACACGTTCACCTCGACCGAGGCGACCGCAACGCTCCGGACGATCTACTGGGCGGCATCGTTCACGTTCACCCCAGAAGACTGCGAAAGCCCCTTCACTTTCATGACACCTGCGCACACGTTGACGGTCGTCTCACCGTCGCCCACAGCAGAAGAAGCAGCCATCAAGCAGAAACAAGAAGAAGAAGCCGCTGCCAAGAAGAAGAGAGAAGAAGAAGCAGCCGCAGCCACCGGAAGTGTGTCGCTCGACGAGGTCACGATCGACGTTCAGAGTGCTCACGAGGCGGCGGTCAAGCTCGCCTGCACGGGCACCGGCACGTGCAGCGGCAAGCTGAGCCTGACGGGCGAGGTCCCGCTCAAGAAGGGCAAGAAGACGAAGGTGAAGACGGAGGTCATCGGAACGGCCACCTTCTCCATCTCGGCGGCCAAGACTACGACGGTTAAGCTCACGCTCAACACCACTGGCCGGAGGTTACTCAGCACAGACCACGGGCGTCTCGACGCGAGCTTGACGATCCTCGAGTCTTCTCCATCCCCGTCGCAGGTGCACACCGAGAGCGTGCGGCTGGTGTCAGAGGGTCACCAGGGCAGGAAATCAGAGAAGTAATCAGCTCGCAACATCCTGACCACTCGCCTTCATCTCAGGCAGAACGGCCGGAATCAAACAGTCTGGCCGCGTTGTCACACTTTTGGCACAGAGAGGACACAGTTCGTACGCAAAGGCGTGTGGTTGGTGCTTAATCGGTAGTTATGGTTGCAAGGATGGATCAGATATCCTCGCCCTTCGATGATCGTCCCGAGTCGCCCGGACGCCGTGACCGGGACGTCGCTTGCACGGCCCTGGGGGTCGCTCGTGCGGCGCTGGGCGAGCAGCACTCCGCTGTTCGTGATCTGCGTGTGCACACGGGGACGCTACTCACGGCGACGTCTGTAGTCGTGTCCTTCCTTGGCACGCGGGCTTTGAGCACACGCCATCTGCGTGTCCTGGCGTTTATCGGCCTTGGCGCCTTCGTTGGATCACTTGTGCTGTGTCTCTATGTGATGTTACCGACCAAGAGGATTGAATCACTCGGGCAGGGTGGCGATCTGCTTTCTCAGGAGCTTGACGAGGCGGACCCGGCCACCGACGCCTACCAGCGACTTGTCAGCACATACGATGAGCTCTGGAGCGCAAACAACCCGCACCTCGAACGCTTGGGCCGCGTGTTCTGGGCGGCGTCGGGCGCGATCCTGTTGGAGGTCGTCTTGTGGGCTCTGCAGCTGGCGCTATCATGAAATCTATGTCCGCAACCCCGAAGCCGAAGCCAAAGCCAAGGCCTGCTCCGATCACGTCGATGATGGTGCCCGAGCCCGGAGCGATCATCGGCGGCCGGAGTAAGTAGGCGAGCAAGGATCGGGCAGTAAGCTGTCTGCGGAATGGCTGTAGAGCGGTCCTCCGGGATCGCGTAGGAGCTGAGGCGACTTATCAGCCGTGATAAGCTCTGCGATATGGCCATCGTTCTACATAGCCCTGTTGGCAAGAGTGCTGCCAAGGCAGCCAAGGGCCGCGCTGATCGCAACGCGGGATACCGCGACGCGCGCGCCGAATACGAGCGCATTCGCGCCCTTCGTGAGGTCAGTCCCGTGGCTGCACATCTGCGGGAGCGTCGCTTCGAGCTGGGACTCACCCAGGAGGAGGTCGCCAGAGCGGCGGGTACTTCTCATAGCGCCGTCTCGCGATTGGAGAAGGGAGCCCATATCCCGCAGCTGCCGACGCTTCAGCGGATTGCAGCTGTGCTGGACGAGGAGCTGCTGGTGTGCTTTCAACGGACGGTGGATGGCGAGGTCGAGCGCGAGTTCGCGGCTGTGGCCTGAGTCAGCTGCCATCGCAGTGTGCTCTCTCAATGCGGACCCGGGCAAGTCGGAGCCCGGATAGCTTCTAGGGGATCCTCCGTGGCAGGACGCCCCGCAGGACGCCCCCAAGCTCGGTGACCCATCTGCTAGCTAATTCCTCGCAGGGTCCGATAAACTAGTACAAAGGTAGCTAAGACATGTATAAACTAGGGTTTGGGCACAGATTTCTGGCTGTGTTTATAGCTATACAGGTCGGAGTGACTGCAACGAGTGTCTATGGTGCGGGAAGCGTCACCAGTAAGGCTCGTCTCCCTAAAACAACACTTGAGGTTCTAGCCTATGCGATTGGTGGTCCGCCCCATCATAATAGTCGTCGTGCGATAATTAATACTAGCATAGTAGTAGGAGGTCTTACGAAAAAGCCCTCAATTTATTACCTCGGACGCAACAAAGCTGGCGGTGCTCTATTTAAGGTTAGTCCAGGTGTCTATAAGGTTACAAGTGCTCTGCAAACAAACCCTCCAATAACCTGCGAACCTGCGCCGGTTACGGTGATTGTTCACAAGAATCACCATCCCGTCGTCAGGGTTTACTGTTCAGTCCGGTAGCGGATAGCAGATGGCTCCGGGAAGATCGCGGCGAGACACACAGCCGGTGGCTCATCGCCCCGGGGCATTGACACGCGACCCGGCGAGCGGGCAGCTCGTGATGGGGCTGGAAGACATGCCGCAACTCCCGATCGAAGACACAGAAATACACTTCTTCGGTGGAACGCACGCATCGTTCAGCACCCCGGCCTTGTGCGGGCGCTACACCACCACGGCGTCTTTCACACCGTGGTCCGGTGACGAAGCGACGACAGCGTCCTCGAGCTTTGAGATCAATACCGGCCCGGACGGCAGCGGCCCTGCCGGCTGCCCAGCGCCGGGACAGTCCGGGGGCGGTTCAGAGTCCAGCGGCGGCGGCAGCTCGGAATCAGATGCCGGCGGCGGCTCGACCGCTCCTCTTACCGCAACGACCCCGGCCAGCGTGACGGATCGGACCCCACTCGTCACACTCGTCGCCTCAAAGCTCGTAATCTCGCGAGGCTCGGCGTCTGTACTCGTCACGTGCAGCCAGGCGACGTGCCAAGGCTCGATCGAGCTGACCGTGCAGTGGAGGTCGTCTTGTGGGCCCTGCAGCTGGCGCTATCATGAACTGGTGGCGAGTGGTGCGGCCCTGAGCCCAAGATAACCGTCGGAGGCCGCAACCCGAAACCGCGCATCTCGTTCAGGAGCATGGGAGCTCATATCCCTAGCCACGACCCCCGGCTGTTACCAGCAGCGCGGGGGTCAATTTTTATCTATTCACTCCCCAAATTATACCTGGCACGTAGAGAAAGATCAATGTTTTTGGGGTAATTTGGCGCGAAAACGACATCGAGTTTCACGGAACCACAGAAAACTAGTTCTGATGCAGCGGTGAGGCGTCTGACCGGTGCAGCGCGTAAGTTAGGGTGATGCGGGGCTACAACATCAAGGTCGTCGTCAGGCGCGGAGAGATGTACCTGAGTGTCGATCATGGGCTCACCGGCGCGGGCCATCCGCATCTGTTTCTGCGCAGCTCTGCGTCAAGTGCGCCCGTGCTCGACGAGCGGACCTGGCCGGCCGGTTTGCCCTGGAGCGTGACCGACCGCCTGCGTAACGGCGGGGACGAGAAGGGCCGCGTCCTGGGCATATGGCAGGAGTTGCCCAGGGCGGCGCCTGTGCCGCTGGCCGCGCTGGCGTGGCACGCCCACGGCACCGGGCCTCTGTATGTCTTTGACCTCGGCCACGCTGACGTGCTCGACGTTGCCGTCGGGCGACGGCTCACGGCGATCCTGCTCGACGCGTTGTTGCAGGCCGCGGCGCATCCCGACGCGCCGATCGCCGCCGAGTGGCGGCGTATGCTGCGCTGGTCGCAGGCTGCTCTTGCGCACGCTCCACATCGTGAGCGCGGCCGCTACCGCAGGGAGAACCTGCGGCGCGCTCTCGCACTCTCCTTCACCAAGTACGAGCCGCCGCCTGCTGTGGCTCGCTGGACGAAGGGAGCATGGCTCGGCGAACAGGGCTTCTGATCTCGGCGATCAGCGTCCAGATGTGTCTGGCAGCTGCTTACTCTGGGCGGCTTCGCGCAGCTGCGCATCGAGCTGCGTGTCGCTGAGCTCAATCGGCTCCGCTGCGGCAATCCGCTCTATCCGCTTCAGCGCCGCCGCGCCCACCCCACTGGCGAGCGATTCCCGCAGCTGCTCCACCGAGGGCATCTCCACCGGGCCTGTCGGCCGGGGCGGAGCGATCGTCGCAAGCTCGGCCAGCAGGATCTGCAGCCCCTCCTGTCCGTGACGGGCGAGCATCTGCGCCGGTGAATGACCCCGCAAGGAGGGGCTCGGCGCGAGCGTCCAGGCGCCCACCTGGCGATCGTCTGCCATGTAGCGCCGCGCCGCACTACAGAGGCTCAGCAACAACTCTGCTCTCTCCAGCAGCTCCACACGCGGGCGCGCAGGCGCTGTGACGGCGCTCCAGCTGCGCGCTGTATCGCGCGTCACGCCCAGCGCGCTGGCCAGCTGCGACAGCGACCGGTAGAAGAGCAGCAGCTGCGATGCCACCCGCTCGGCCTGGCCGCTGCGAGCGGTGCGAGTCCTCTTGGACCTCTTGGCCTTTGTCTTTGGGAAGTGCAGGGTGGTCGTGCTCATGTGCGCTACTCTCGTCAGGTTTCAGCATAGAATAGCAGGGAGGGACGCCGTACCCTCGCTCTCAGAAAAGGTGAGATCGGCACAGCCATCCCGAGCAAAGCGAGAACCAGCAACGCGATTCCCACGCCGCGCGCGGCACCGTTGTCGAGAAGAACAACGCCAGCGGGCGCAAGAAGGCTGACCAGCATCGTGTAGCTCCAGGCAAAGACGCGCTCCCCCCTGGTCAGCAGCCTCCGCCGCGTTCCTCCCGACCCTGTCTCAGGCCGCTCCTGATGTCACCGAGGTGCACCACATTACATCGTAGTCTCAGGCGGGCGACAGCGTCCTCATCGACGGTCTCAAGGACATTCAGGAAACAGGTTTGCACACAGAGAGGTTTCGCCCATAGGCAATCGTTTGTAGGGGGGCCGCTGCCGCGTCTACTGGCTTCTGTCGCGAGGCTCGCGCTCGTAGCGTCCGGCCAGGTATTCGTCGACCCAGGCGCGCGTGCTGCGCCACGTGCCGTCTGCTGCCTTGGAGGCCTTGAGACGGCCCCGCGTCGCGGCCACGCGTAGCGCGTTTGCGGAGATCCGTTCGGAGGCCAGAGCAGGCAGCAGGACCAGGCGTGATGGGCCGGCAATCGCGGGGACGACGAACTTGTGGAGGTTGTCGAGGATCGCACGGGCGAGCAGCTCTCCGAGGGGGCCATGGTCGCCCCGATCGGCGCTCTGGAGTGCGGCCAGGTAACGCCGCCGATCGCCCTTGAAGATGATCGCGGGGGGATAGCCGAGCCTGATCAGGAGCAGATTGAGAACGAGCCGGCCAGTGCGCCCGTTGCCGTCGAGAAACGGGTGGATCTGCTCGAAGCGCGCATGCGCCTTGGCTAGCGTTTCGGGCTCGATGCCCTCACCCTCCCGACCCAGCGCTTGCACCTCGCTGATCCAGTCGGTGACCATGGCGGAGACCTCGGGCCACGGCGGTGGGCGCATACCGCCTGGAAACTGCCGGATGTCATGCTCGCGGAAGGAGCCGGGACGCTCGCTCTGGCCGGCGCTTGGGTGGGGCGCGACATCCCATGCGGGTGTGAGCGCGAGTCGGTGGATGTGCCGAAGCTCAGTCAGCGAGAGCAGCTCGCCGCTCGACCATGCGCCAGGGTTGAGCGCCTGACCGTAGACCCAGTTGGCGGCATCGGCATACCCGCGCACCTCCATGTACTCCCTGAGCTCCTTATTGCCAACCGCTCGGCCCTCCTCGAGCAGCTGCTCGACCTGCTTGAGTACGAGCGTGTTGCCCTCGATGGCGGTCGAATGGTGAGCCTCCTCCAACCATATGCCGCGCCAGATGCCGTCCGCTTCGCCAGGCGAGGGCAGGCCGCCGAGCCCGTCACGCAATTCGCCGATCTGAATACGCAGACGCTCGTAAACGGCAGTTCGTGTAGGTCGGCCGCGGCTGCTCTTCGTGGTTTTGTTCGGTTGAGCCACTATTCAATTGTACCGAACATCTTTCTAAGTGTGCGTCTGACGCCAAAGTAATTGCACCGAACAAATATGGGGGAGACCCGCCTCGGCTGCCGCAGAGCGGCCTTGCCTTGCTCCCCGGTCACTGCGGGCGCCTACTGCGTCAGCCCGTGAGCGTGGCAGACCGCGACTTGAGCGGTTGCTATGGGTTCTATCCGGTAGACGGCAGCGAAATACCCGCGGATTTGCCCGGCGCCCCGAGGGCGTAGGAGAACCCTCGGCGATCAGAGCTGTCGAACACATACAAGGAGGCATCACAATGCGCAGAATCGGATGCGCCCATCAGATGCGCAGAACGTCCGCCTGCCTGGCCGTGCTCGGCCTTGCCGCCTTCGTCCTGCCGGCGGCCGCGATGGCCGCGCCGACGATCACTCTCAAAGCAAAGGCGGTCCCGATCCCCGGCTACAAGCACACCGGCAACATCCTCGGCGCCGGCGCGGCGCTGCAGTCTGAATTCACGATCTCGGGGACCGAATACGGTGGCTTCCCGGCGCCGCTGATCGGCGTCAGATTCTACGGGCCGGCGAGTGCCAGGCTGCACCCGCAGGGGTTCGCCACGTGCGCGCCGACCGTGATCGAACAGCGTGGGCCCGGGCCGTGCCCGAAGAAGTCTCAGGCCGGCCCGAAGGGCAGCGCCAGCGGTGTCGTGAGCTTCGGCACCGAACGCGTGCACGAGACGCTGTCGGTGCAGCCGTTCTTTGCTCCCGGCGGGGGCCTGGAGTTCTTTGCGGATGGCACGTCGCCGGTTTCGATCGAACTCCTGTCTAAGGGCAGGATCGTGAACGCTTCTCCTCCGTTCGGCCCGACGGTCATCGCCGCGGTGCCGCTGGTCGAAACGGTGCCTGGAGCGCTCGACGGGTCGGCACAGCAAATCAGCGTCACGGTTGGCGCCGCGTACAAGAAGGGCAAGAAGACCTACTACTACATCACCGTGCCGAAGAAGTGCCCGAAGGGCGGGTTTCCGCTGAAGGCCGTGATGGAATTCGGAAGCGTGAGCAATCCCCACGTACTGGGCGAAACTGCGGAAGCCTCCTACAAGGCGCCCTGTCCCAAGAGGTGACCATGTGATCGTCTCATGAGCCGTGACAGCCACCGCGGCTGTCACGGCCGGTGGGAGGCCGGGACGAGCACTGCGAAGATGGCGGGTAAGCGCCTCAGCGGTCGTAGTTATCGATCGCGCGCACCGACAGCCAGGTGAGCACGAGGCCGGTGAGGAGGATCACACCGAAGCAGATCGCGAGCTTGTGCAGCACCCAGCCTTCGAGCACGAGCGAGCGCAGGCCTTCGATCACGTAGCTCACGGGGTTGGCTCGCGCGAGCGCCTCCATCAGCGGGGTGAGCTTTTCGAAGGGCACAAAGTTGGGGGTGAGGAAGAGCAGGGGAAAGAAGACCAGGAAGCTCGCGTTCGTGGCCTGGACGTTGCGGGTGTGCAGCGCGACCAGCATGCCGATGCCGGCGTAGGCGACACCCCACAGGGCCGCCAGGACGATCAGCACCAGCGCGCCGCCGACGCCGCTGCGCACTTTCATGCCGAACGCCAGCGCGACGAGCAGCACGAGCGTCGCGACGGCGAGTCCTCGCACCAGATCGGCTGACAGGCGTCCGAAGATCATCGACGAGCGCCGGATCGGCGCGACGAGCAGCTTGTCGAAGTAGCCGAGTTCGATCTCGGTGACGAGCGCCAGGCCCGAGGTGGCCGTGCACACGGCGAACATCATCGACACCGGGAGCTGGAAGCCGACATAGCCCTGGCCGTGCAGGAACGGCGTCGTCGAGGGAAAGGTCATCGAGATCTGCCCGATATTGACCGCCAGGAAGAACAGCGGGATGAACAGCGTGGGGATCGTGGCGGCGGGGAGGCGCACCACTTCGCGCACCGCGCGCCGGCCGAGCAGCAGGACCTCGGTCATGCGCTCTGCAGCTCCCTCTCCCGATGCTCCTCGCTGCCCTCCAGGCGCCTGCCGGTCGCCTGCAAAAAGACGTCGTCGAGCGAGGGTCGCGCCACGGAGATCGCGCCGACGCGGATCTGCTCGCCGTCCAGGCGCCGCACGATCTCGGCGATCGAGCCCGGGCCATCTTCGACGTAGAGCGCCAGGGCATCGCGCTCGGCGACGACGCGCTCCAACCCCGGCAGCTCGCCGATGGCGGCCTTCGTCGCGGCGACGTCGGCGCCGTCGAGCGTGACCGACACGACGTCGTGACCCAGCTGGGACTTGAGCTGCTCGGGAGTGCCTTGCGAGACGATCAGGCCCTCATCGATGATCGCCAGGCGATCGCAGAGCTGATCGGCCTCCTCGAGGTACTGGGTCGTCAGGAACACGGTCGTGCCCCGCGCGTTGATGCGCCGCACCTCCTCCCAGATCGTCAGCCGCGACGCGGGATCGAGACCCGTGGTGGGCTCGTCGAGGAACAGCACTTCGGGGGCATGGACGAGCGCGCTGGCGAGGTCGAGCCGGCGCTTCATCCCGCCCGAATAGGTCTTCGTGCGCCGCTCGGCGGCATCCACGAGGCCGACGAGCTCGAGCAGCTCCTGCACGCGCGTGCGCGCGCTCGAGCCGGTGATCCCATACAGGCCGCACTGCAGCTCGAGCAGCTCGCGCCCGGTCTGCACCGGGTCGAGGCCGATCTCCTGCAGCGCGACACCGATCCGCCGGCGTACGGCGCCCGGGTCGGCGAGCACGTCAATCCCGAGCACCCGCGCGCTGCCGGCCGTGGGGGGAAGCAGCGTGCAGAGCATCCGCACGGTCGTGGTCTTGCCGGCGCCGTTCGGCCCCAGAAAGCCGAATACCTCCCCTGCGGCCACATCGAGGTCGATCTCGCGGACGGCGTCGATCTCGCCCTTGAACGTCCGTCGCAGGCCGCGGGCCTGGATCGCGATTGGGGAACTCTCAGCCTGTTGCGAAGTCGCCGCGGCGTGAGAGGTGGTGGAGGCCGGGCTCACGGTCCGCCCATCCTAGCGACGGCGCTGAGCTGCACTCGGTCCTCGATCCCGGCTGGCGATTGACCTGCGGCTACCGACTATCTCAGGTCTTTGTGTGGCCCAGCACCCACCGCCGCCGGCGCCGGATCGCCCGCGGCGGCGATCGGCTCATCGCGCGCGAGGAAGAACTCCGCGCCCTCGATGCTCACGTGCGGGACGACCCGTTCCAGCCAGCCCGGCATCCACCAGTTGACGCGCCCCATCAGCAGCATCAGCGCGGGCACGAGCAGGCAGCGCACGACGGTCGCGTCGAGCACGACGGCGACGGCGAGCCCGATCCCGAACTGCTTGACGGTCGGATCTCCGTTGAGCACGAAGCTGCCGAACACGAACACCATGATGAACGCGGCGGAGGTGATCACCCGCGCGCTCGTGACCAGCCCGGAGACGACGGATTCGCGATTGTCCTGGCCGGCGTGCACGTGCTCCTCGATCTGGCTGACGAGGAACACCTCATAGTCCATCGAGAGCCCGAACAGGACCGCAAAAGTGAACAGCGGCACGTAGGAGACGACCGGGATCGGCCCGCTGAGGCCGATCGCACCGCTCAACCAGCCGTACTGGAAGATGGCGGTGAGGATTCCATAGGAGGCGGCGATCGACAGCAGGTTCATGACCGCCGCCTGGGCTGGGATCACGACGGTGCGGAACGCCAGGATCAACAGCACGAAGCTGAGTGCGATCACGACGAGGATCTGCAGCGGCAGCTTGTCCGAGATCCGCGAGGCCAGGTCGACGAACCCGGCTGTGCTGCCGCCGACGTCGGCGTGCATGTCGGTGGCGTGTTCGGCGCCCGGGATCGTGCTCGAGCGCAATCGTTCGACCAGTTCTTCGGTGGCTTTGTCCGATGGCTCGGTGGTGGCGATCGCGTTGAAATAGGCGGTCGTTCCGGCCTGGTCGATCTGAATCGGGGTGACCGCCGCGACCCCGGGGGTGGCGGCGACGTCGTGTTGCAGCGTCTGCAGGCGCGGGTCGCCGGTGCGGGGATCTGTCTGGGAGGCACTCGAAGTGGTTGAACCCGACGAGCTGGCACTCGCGCCACTGGCCGAGCTCGACTTCCCCTGTGAGCTGCCCGACGCAGGAGCCTGCGCCGGCGACCCCAGCGAGACCGCGACGATCAGCGGCCCGTTGACGCCCGGGCCGAACTCGTCGGTGAGGAGGTCGTACGCGCGGCGCGCGGTGGTCGATGTGGGCAGCGCGCCGACGTCCTGCTGACCGAGGTTCAAAGACAGCAGCGGGATCATCAGCGGTATCAGGATCGCGAGCGCCCCCAGGCCCGCGATCAGGGGGTGCTTGGCGATCTCGTTCGCCCACCGCGCCCACAGGCCCTGCTTGGTCGCGGTCTCAGGGCGCAGGTCGCGATGCGGGGGGCGCACGCGCAGCGAGTTGATGTGCGGCCCGGCGATCGCCAGCGTCGCCGGCAGCAGCGTGAGCGCGGCGAGCACGGCGACGAGGACCGCGATGCCCGCCATCAGGCCCATCGTCGTGACCAGCGGGATGCCCGCGACCGCGAGCGAGACGAGCGCGATCGTGACGGTTCCACCGGCGAAGAACACGGCCCCGCCCGAGGTCGCTGCGGCCCGCGCGATCGACTCGTCGACATCGAGTCCGTCGCCGAGCCCGCGGAAGTGACGCGTGACGATGAACAGCGCGTAGTCGATCCCGACGCCCAGCCCGATCATCGTGGCCAGCGTCGGCGCCACGCTCGGGACGGTCGTGACATGGCCGAGCAGGCGGATGATCGCCAGCGCGCTCAGCAGCGCCACGATCGCGTTGAGGATCGGCAGCAGCATCGAGACGATCGTGCCGAAGGCGAGCGTCAGGATCACCATCGCCGCGACGATCCCGATCAGCTCGCTGGACTCGGTGGAGGGTTTGGAGATCTTCTGACCGAGCTGCCCTCCCGTCTCCACCTCCAAGCCGGCGGCCTTGGCGGGGTTGGCGGCGTCGGCGATCGTCTGCGCTTCCGAGACGGACAGTTCACCCGGGCTGACCGCCAGCGTGACCGAGAGGTACCCGGTGCTCTGATCCTGGCTCAGGGCGGAGGCGCCCTGCGGTGTGAGCGGGTTGACGACCGACGCGACATGCGGGGCCTTCGCCACGGCGGCGGCGGCCTGGTCGACCGCGCTCGAGTACTTGGCTTCGGTCAGCTTGCCGCTGTGGGCGTGCAGCACGATCGGGCTCGTCCCGTTCGCCTGATCGGGAAACGACTTGGCGAGCGTGTCCGCGGCTCGCTGGCTGTCGGTTCCGGGCAGCGACAGGTTTTCGCTCGTGTTTTCGCCCAGGCGGTGCGACACCGCGACCAGGGCGATCGCGACCACGAGCCAGACCCCGAGCACGACGAAACGGCGCCGGACGCAGAACCGTGCCAGCCCGTACAACACCCCGGTCATCGCCCGCCTCGTCCCATTACTGCACGGTTCACTGAAGCCGAATCCTCCCCTGCCGGGGCGCGGCTGTCAAGGGCGCGCGCCGGCGAGGAGAAGATCTCCCGTCGCGATCCCCTCGATCGCATCCGCGGCTGCCACCTGACCTCCCGCCGCCGCGTAAGCGTGGCTCACGCGCTGCGCGCCCGCGCGGCAGCCGATTGCGGTACGGACTGCCTCCAAGAGCCGATCTGCGGTCAGCCGCCGGGGCGAGATGCGTACTCCCGCCGCGGCGACCTCGACACGGCGCGCCACGTCGAGCTGGTCGCGTCCGCAGGGCACGACGACGACCGGCACCTCGGCCGACAATGACTTCTGGGTGATGCCCATGCCGCCGTGGCAGACCACGCACGCCGCGCGCGCAAGGACGGCTTCATGGGGGACGAAGCGCACGACCCTGCTCTCGGGCGGCGCCGTGAACTCATGAGGGTCGTGCGCGGCCGAAGTGCCGATCACAGACATGCCGGCCGCGGGCAGCGCTTCCAGCGCGACGTGCAGCAGGCGCTTGTCGCGCTGGCGCTCGGTCGAGCAGGTGACGAGCACCAGCGGGTCCGACAGGTCGGCCAGCCATGCCGGCGCCGGCAGCGGCGGGGACCAATTGATGGCGCCGACGAGGCGCACGTTCGCCGGCCAGTCGCCGCGCGGGTACTCGAAGCCCTCGGCGGTGAGCGCCAGCAGCAGGGGTGGGCGTGCGAGCAGATCGCTGTAGCGAGCGAGCGCGGGCAGTCCGTGCGCGGCGCGCAGCGCATTGATCCTCGGCATGACAGCCCGGTCGAAGGTCGTGCTGAAGACGCGGCCCACGATCGCGTCCCGGACTGCGCCGATCGGGCCGCCCATGGGTCGCAGCCCGAGCCCGAAGGGCGGGGCATCGCGCGAGGGCAGCGGCAGCAGGTAGGGCGAGTACACGGCCCACGGCAGTCCCGAGGACTCGGCCACTGTCGCGGCACCCCAGCAGTTGACGTCGATCAGGAGCACGTCAGGGTCCTCACGGTCGATCGCCCGCGCGAGGTCGGGCGCCTCGCCGCCGGCGCGCTCGGTGAAGGTCCTCAGCACCGACAGCCCGGCGCGGCGCGGCGAGCGCTCCCGCCAATCTTCGATCTGGATGCGCTCCACGACGGGGTCGATCGCCCGCCCCGCGATGCCCATCGGCGCCAGATGCTCGAGCTCGTCGGACAGAGTGCAGACAGACATGTGATGGCCACGCGCGACGAGCTCGGACAAGATCGGCACGATCGGGTACAGGTGACCGCGCGCCGGCGAGGTGTACGCGAGGACCTTCATCATCGCTTCTTCGCGTCCGGGCGTGGCTTCGCGTCCGGGCGCGGCTTCGCCCTCGGGCGCTGCGCGGCTTCCGGGCGCTCCGCGATCAAACGCTCGATCGTGTCGGTCAGGGTCGCGTGGATCACCGAGCGCTCGAGTCCGAGGTCGTGGGAGAAGATCCACCAGCTCTGGACGTCGCAGATCGCGATCAGCGCGGCGCGCCGGCGCACGCGGGCCTCCTCCTCCAAGTCCTCGAGCCACGGGCCGAAGGCGTATTCGACCCACTCGTAGTGCACCTGACGGGCCATCTGGGAGAGCTTGGCGAGCATCGCGGGCCCGCTGCGCTGCCATGCGCCGATGCGCAACGAGCGCTCGCCCCAGGATTCGTAGTGGTCGAGCAGGTTCTCCACCGCGTCGGCGACATCGCCCGGAGGGGCGCTCCAGCGCTGCTCGAGTATCTGCGCGGCGCCGCGCATGAGCGCCTGCAGGAGCAGGCCGTCCTTCGAGCCGAAGTGGCGCAGCAGCGTCTGCTTGGTGACCCCGGCCTTCGCCGACAGCGTCTCCAGTGAGGTTTTCTGCCAGCGGTCGCCGTAGAACTCGTCGTCCGCCGCGTCGAGCAACGCGTCTCGAGTCTGCTGCTGGGCCTGCTCGCGCGCCACCTTTTTGTAAGGACGACGATCGGCGGCGGCGGCGATCAGGCCGGCGGACAGGAATATCGCCTGGCGCACGGCGGGTGTTGTGGCGATTCGTTTTCTCATAACAGGCGCACCGGGGCGGGCATCAGTCCTGCAGTGCGAGCGCGGCCGGCACGGAGGCGGCGAGGTAGCCGGGGATCGCGAGGATCGCGAGCGCGGTGGCGGTCACGAGTGCGAGGCTGCTCAGCGCCGTCAGTGCCGTGACGGAGTAGACGACGGGGAAGTTGATCGCATTGGCGAGCACGCGGTCGGCCAGCTGCTGACCGTAGAGGCCGAAGATCGCCCCGGTCACGCAGCCTACGCCAAGCAGCAACAGGCTCTCGAGCAGGATCGTGTGCCACAGCTGGGTTCGGGGGAGCCCCTCGAGCTTGAGCTTGGCCAGGCGCGGGCGGCGTTGCCAGACCATCGCGCCCATCGCCGCGGCCATCGCGAGCACCGCGACGATCAGGATCAGCGTGGCGATCTGGGTGAGGCGCGCGAGCGCCTCGCGGCTGAGCGCGATTTGCCGAGCGGCGTGCTGTTCGGCGCTCTGCACGGCGAGTCCTGCATCGAGGCCCCGCCCACCCAGCGCGCGTTCGAGCTCGCGGACGCCCTGTGCGATCGAGACTCCGGGAGCCAGCAGGATGTTGTAGGCGCTCGCGTCCTGGCTGCCCCACGCGCGCGCGTAGTCGGTGGCGTTCATGACGATCGCGCCGGGCGCCCAGCCGACGTTGGTGGACAGCGCCGCGAGACGGAACGTCATCGGGTCAGGGCTCGGCAGCGTGAATGCCTGGCCGATGTGCAGGTGCCGTTCGGAGGCCAGCGCTTGGGAGAGGACGAGCCAGCCACCGCCGCGTACGCGTTCTGTAGCCTGGGTCACGTTGCCCTGCACGATTTGCGCCGTGGGCAGCAGCGGGGTGGCTTGGCGCGGGGGAGCGATCACCAGTACGCGGCGCTCGCCGTAGTCCAGCAGCCCACTGCGGTAGATACGCACGGCTCGTACACCTGGGAGGTGTGCGAGCTTGGCCTGGTCGACCGGCGCGAACGGGGTCGTGTCGAGCAGGTTGTAGGAGCCGGCGGGAGCGACCCACACGTCGGTCGATGCGTTCATTTCGTGCGCCGCGCCTTCAAGACCGGCGAGCAGGTCGCCGTGCGCGCCCTGGATCGCGACGCTTCCGAACACTGCGATCGCCCCGGTCGCGGCGATCGCGACGGCTCGTGCGCGGGCTGCGCGCAGCTCCATGGTCGCGACGTGCGGGACCGCGCTCGTGATCATGCGTGCGCAGCGTCCGGCGAGCGCGAGCGTCGCGCTGAGCGCGAGTGGCAGCACCAGCAGCAGCGCCGCGACGAGCAGGACCATGCCGGGGATCGCAGTGTTCGGCGCGGCGAGCAGGGTCAGGGTGCCAGCGCCGATGCAGGCCACGCCGGCGAGCGCCTGCCATCCCCCGGCGTGAGCGCCCCGGGAGCTCTCCCGCTGGGCTCTGATCGCGGCGAGGGGATCGCGGGAGAGGATGTCGCGCAACGGGCTGAGCACCGCCACGATCGCGGCGAGCATCCCCCCGCCGCACGCGATCGTGACGCTCTGCCAGCTCACGACGCGCTCTGAGCCGACGGCAAAGGCAAGGGAGAGGAACGCCGGGTCGGAGTGCAGCACGTGGATCGAGAGCTCATCGCCCAGCGCCAACCCGAGCACGCACGCGAGGAGACCGAGCACAACGGCATCGAGCAGCAGCACTCCGATCACAGTCCGAGGGGTGTATCCGTCGCGGCGCAGATCGGCGATCAGCCGCCGGCGCTGGGGGACCGTCAAGAGCATCGCGTTGAACGCGAACAGGAATCCGACGAGCGCGCTGATCACCGAGAACAGCGCGGTCGATTGGTTGCTCGCCGCGGCCGCCTTGGCGAACAGCTTCGCTTCGTAGCCGATCGGCTCGACGTTCAGACGTCTGCCGGCCAGCGATTGCAATGCGGCTCGCACTTGAGCTTCCCTGCCCGCCGCAGGCTCCACGAGGATGCGGCTCACGCGAGCTCCCAGGCCGGTCAGTTCCTGCGCGTAGGACAGTGGCGCGATCGCGACAGGGCTGGAGATCAACGGTCCGATCTCGTTTTGATGAAGCTGGGTGTAAAGCGGGGCACTGACCGAGTGTCCGGCGAGCTGAAAGGTGACTTCCTGACCGAACCTCGTTACACCGATCGCTCGTGCGAGCGGGGCGGGCAGCACGACGGCGCCGATCCCCCCGAACGGAGTGATGGCCGTGGTGTGACGCACCAGCGGGCCGTCGAGCGCGGACAGGCTCGAATCGGCTCCGATCAGCTGCACCGACTCGCTGCCCCGCGGGCCGATCGCGTTCGCGCCGGCTTCCAGCAGCGGCGCCGCGACGCGCACGCCGGGAATGTGACGCACGAGCCCCAGCGTTCGTTCCGGGAAGCCATGCGGGTCGCGCGCCAGCAGTTGCAGCGTCGCGTTGCCGGCGATCCCACGCGAGAGCTGCGCCACGGAGCTCTGCAGGCTCGAGCTGGAGACCTGTGAGGCGAACAGCAGCGCGACACCCGCGGCGATACCCACCACTGCGAAGCACTCCTGCACCAGGCGTGCGCGCAGACGCACGCGATAGAGGTGCAGCGCATTCCACGGTTTCACACCGCTGCCCCCGGTTACCCGCGGTTGAGAGCCGGCCCGCCGGCCCGCAACTCGCTCGCTCGCCCGACCCCCGGGCTGGGCGCCGACCCGGCCGGCCGCGTGTAGACCCGATCGGTCTCGTAGTCGCAGAGCCTGCCGTCGCGCAGCGAGTACACGCGGTCGGCGTAATGAGCCGCCATCGGGTCATGGCTCACGAGCACGACCGCGACCTGGCGTTCACGACACAGTCCTCGCAGCAGCTCGAGCACTTCATGACCGCGCTGGGTATCGAGGCTTCCCGTCGGCTCATCCGCGAGCAGCAGACGGGGCTCGGTGGAGAGCGCGCGGGCGATCATCACGCGCTGGCGCTCACCCATCGACAGTGTCTCCGCACGATGATGCAGGCGCTCACCCAGGCCGAGCTGCTGCAGCAACGGTGTGATCGTGCGCTGCGCCTCGCGCCAGCGCATCGTGCTGAGCAGCTTCAACACCGCGTTATCGACCGCGCTGACACCCGGCAACAGGTCGAAGTTCTGCCGGATGAACCCCAGTTCGGAGAGCCTGAAGTGCGACGCCTCGCGCTCTGAGAGCGAAGACACATCGCGCTCGGCGATCAGGACCGTGCCGGCAGTCGGCTCGAGCAGCGTTGCGACCATCAGCAGCAGCGTTGTCTTGCCCGACCCGCTCGGCCCGTACAACGCGACCATCTCACCCGCCTGCACCCGCAGCGAAACACCGTCCACCGCGCGCACCGTCTCCCCACCCACAGCCGGATAGTGCTTCGCGATGTCACGCAGCTCCAACACTCGATCCCCCAGTCACGCGCGCCGAGGGTGACCCGACGCGATCAGTCCGAGACGCTGCCGCTGACATGCACGGTGACGGCGTCGTTTGACCGGGCGATCGTGCCGCTGAAGCTCAGGCCCGACCCGTGTGCATGGGCATAGCTGCCGCTCCCATGACCGATCGACAACGAGCCCGAGAAATCAGCCGTCGTGCTGCCCCGCCGATAGCTCGCCGTCCCCGAGCCGGAGATCGAGCCCCCGCTCGGATAGATGTTGACTTCGGCGCTCACGCGACTGGTCGAGACGATCCGCAGGTGAACGTAGATCGTGCCTCGGATCGAGCCCGACGCCGAACCCTGCTCGTTCAGGGTGAAGCCCTGTTTGCTGGTCAGATGCAGATTGCCGGTCTCGTTCAGGGAGAACGTCCTCGCGGCGAGCGCCGAGGGAGCCGGCGATGTCCCCGCGCGCGACACACCGGGACCGAACGGCCCAACCGCGCTCAGCGCACCGAAAGCCAGCACTGCGAGCGCCGGGACGCCGCCGAGCTTGATCGAGGAACTCATCGCGGACAGACGGCCGTGGCGAGCGCGCTGCCGATCGAGCCGTCGGCGTAGGTGAATTCGGCGGCGAACGGGAACCCGCCCACCGGGCAGCTCGAGGGTACGAGGACCGTGTTCGCACCGCGCGTTCGATGCTGCCTGCCCGCGCCGATCGTAAGCGAGAAGCTGGCGATCGAGGCGTCGGGCTCGAAGGCCAGCGTGGGGATCGCGGGGATGGACAGAACGAGCTCTTCTCCGTAGGGAGGGTGGTCCGGGAGCGCCGACCCGGTGAACACCATGCGCTCGTCCAGCGGCGTGTAGCCCTGGCCGAGGATCTCAAACGTCGGCTGGAGGTTGGCCGGCGGACCGAGGAATGCCCACAGGGCGACGTCCTCGGTGATGATCTCGGTGCCGGCGCGCACCTCCATGAGCGCGTGTCCGGTGCCGATCTCAGACTGGACGGGACATCCGCTCGCGCCGCGGGCGCGCAGGCGCGAGGCCGAGCAGCTGAGCAAGTCGGGGATGTCGAGGCTCATGCCCGCGGGGAATTGCAGGACCGACCGGCGCACGGGCGCGGGCACCCCGAATGCGCCTCCCGCGTACTGGATGGCGAAGGTGAGGGTGGCCTTGGCGTCGAGGCGATCGGGGGACAGAGACGGTGTGATCGTGGCCGAGGTCGTTGGGAGCAGTGGTATCTGGGCAGGGGGCTGCGCTTGTGCGACGGCGGACGTGGCCAGTCCGGCGCACAGCGTCAGTGCGACGACGGCCGTGCGGGCGCCTGGAACCGCGATCGCGGTGCGAATGCCGGAGATGTCGAACTGTCTGGGGCTCATATGGTGTTCAGTATGTCGCGCCTGGGTCGGTTCGCGCGGAGATTCGGGTGCAGCGGGGTGGGGGATGGTCAGGGATACCGTGACCGTTCCCCAGCTCTCGACGCGACGATCAAGTACGAGCAGGCCGGGGCCGGGATCGCCGCAAGCAAGGAATCGAGTCTTCGGCTTCGTTTTCTCCCTCATCGCTCTCCCGTTCGTGTTCGCCGGGCACGGCGGCCGCTCATGACCCATACTTCACGGTGGGTGCTTCCCACCTTTTCACGTTACCGACAGTAACATGAATCTTGAGGGCCGTCAACCCTGCGGTTGATCCCGCGACGAAGCTGCTGAGGATCCGGGCGACGAGGGTGCGGGGCCAGACCTGACGAGGACGCAGGGCCGGTCCTAAATGTCCTCGACGTCCTGCTCGTCAACCAGCGTCTCGGGGAGCGTCGTGACGACGACCATTCCGCGTCCCTCGTCCGGGAGCTCCAGCAGCGTCTCTCCGACCAGCATGGCGGAGACGAACGTCACGTCGCCCGGCGCCAGCAGTGCGGACCAGTCCCGGTCGCCGTCGTCATCGAGCCGGTCCGCGGGTCCGCCCGCGACACGTCGAGCCATCTGCGCGCTCACCGACTGCGAGTCACCGTCATCGGCGTCGAGCAGGGTGCGTACGATCCCGAGCCGATCGGCGTTGCCGCGCACGATCGCGACCGGCGGTGTGTGCGACTGCGCGGTGGTTCTGCCGTCAGCCGACTCCTCGGCCTGGGAGGGGTCCACGAGGGGCGGCTCTGAGACCAGCACGAGCGTGGCTTCCTCGGCGGCCGCGGCGCGCAGGGCGCCGTGCAGCACGGAGCGATCGACGATCGTCGTAGGCAGACCGTCGACCCCCGCCGCGGCGGCGACCCGCGCGAGCTGCTCACGCGCGGCCTTGGGCGCGTATGGCGCCGCTTCCGGCACGACCAGCACGGGGTAGACCACGCCCCCGTCGGCGCGGGCGATCCGCAGTGCGATCGACAGCGCCCCCCGAGCCAGCTCGGGGTCGCCGACTCCGACCACGACGCGCGTGCCCATCGGCCGCGGACCCTGATCGCGGGCAGAGGGCATCCGCTCGCTCGCCCGGGTAGCGGTGATCGTGGACGCGAGCACGCTCACGAGAATCACGACCAGCACGGCGTTGACGACCGAGCTGTCGAACAGCCCGAGCTGGAACCCGATCACCGTCGCTGCCAGCGTCGCGGCTGCCTGGGCTGAGCTCAGTGAGAACAGCAGCGACGCCTGCGCTCGCGAGAAGCCCAGCAGGCGTGCGGATAGGAGGGCGGCCAGTGCCTTGCCGCCGAGGCAGGCCAGGATGAACAGCCCGGCGAGCTCCAGCGTTTCCCCTTTGACCATCACCGCCGGGTTGAGGATCAGCCCCACCGAGACGAGGAACACCGGGATGAACACCGCGCCGCCAAAGAACTCGATGCGATCCATCAGCTGCCCCTCGTTGGGTACCAGCCGGTTCAGGGCCAGGCCGGCGAAGAACGCTCCGACGATGCCCTCGATGCCGAACAGCTCCGCGACCGTCGCCGCGGACAGAAACGCCGTGATCGCCACGACGTATCGCACCGAGCGTTCTGCTCCCAGCAGCCGGAACGCCCAACCGGCGAGCAGCGGCAGCACGAGCAGGCTGAAGGCGATCAGCACGATCAATCCGACCCCGATCTGCACCGCGACTTCGATGCCCGAGCGGCCTCCCCCGACCGAGCCGGCGACGCCCGCCAGCACGACCAGCGCGAGCGTGTCGGTCAGCACGGTGGATCCGACGGCGGTCGCGACCGCCGGATCGGATGCGAGACCCGCCTCGCGCACGGTTGGATAGGTGATCAGCGTGTGCGAGGCCAGCAGCGAGCCGAGCAGGATCGCGGCCTGCGCTTCCCATCCCAGCCCGAGGCCGACGATCGTGCCGAGCACCATCGGGAACGCGAACGTGAGCAGCCCGAACGCGACCGCCGAGCGCCGATACCTACTCAGCAGGTTGAGGTCGAGCTCGACCCCCGCGACAAACATCAGGTACAGCAGCCCGAGCTGACCGAGGTCGGGCAGTGTGTTGTTGCCCGACCCGATCAGGCCCAGCCCGTGTGGTCCGATCACGAATCCGCCAATCAGCAGTCCGATGAGACCGGGGACACCCGCGCGCTTGAACAGGACTGGACCGAGCAGCAACGTCGCAAACACGACCAGGAACTCCCACGGGGCGCCTTTCGGCGAGGAGATGTCGACGAGCGTCGCCATCGCGCCGTGCAGTCCCAGCAGCATCATTCGCTCGTCCGTAGCACGGGGACTGCTTCAGCGCGATCGCCCTGCAGGTCGGTGTCCAACCATTCCCGCCCCAGGCGTTCGATCGTGCCGTCGGCGCTCAACGCGCGTATCGCCGAGTCCACCGCTTCCAGGTTGGCCGATCCCTTCGGCAGGGCCGCCGCGAGCACGGCTTCGCTGGGCAGCTGCGCGGCGACCGCATAGGTGTGCGGCGATTCACGCGCGTAGGCCAGCGCGACCGGGAGGTCGAGCATCACCGCACTGGCCCGCCCGACGCGCAACGCGAGCAGTGCTTCGCGCTGGTGGTCGAGGATCTGCGGGGCGATCGAGGGCCTGATCGATTCTTCCAGTGCGCTCAGCAGGGTGGTCCCCGTCTGCACGGCCCAGCTCAGGCTCTGGGCGGCATGCACGTCGGGCACTTCAGTGCCGGGGCGCACGAGGATCGCCGGTGGCGCGCTCAGATACGACGTCGAGAAATCCAGGCGCTGAGAGCGTTCCGCGGTGACCGTGATGTCCGACAGCGCCAGGTCGGCGCCCCCCAGGTCCCCCGCGATCAGCCGCTGGAACGGGACTTCGATCACCGTGACGTGGGCGAGTCCGAATCGCGACGCCAGCGCCTGCGCGAGCCCGTACTCGAACCCGCCCGTGGGATGGCGCACCGTTCCCGACCAGAACCCCGGGTCAGGGATCTGCGCGGTCGCGACGGTGAGCGTGTCGGGCGTGCGCGGCGTGAACCTGCCCGCGGCTCCGAGTCCGCCGGCGCCGCCGCAGGCGCTGATCGACGTCCCCAGGAGGAGCAGGACGAGGGCCGGGGCCACCAGTCTGAGCAGCGACGAACGCACGCGTCGAAACTCTATCCGCGCGGTGATCAGACCCATATGGGGGGCCATGCCGCATGCGGCATGGCCGGCAGGGCCGCATGCGGCCCTGCCGGGGGCGGCGCATGCGCCGCCCCGCCGGTCGCGCATGCGCGACCGGAACGGCATCATCGGCTTGATCAGTCACGCCGTCAGTTGTACATGGCGACCGGGACCACCTCAACGACTCGCCCTGGGAATGTCAAAGACTGTGACACGCCGTCGAAGATAGTTTGTTTGGAGTGGAGGGCTGACTGCCGGACTCCGAGTTCGCGCAACAGCCCCGGTGAGGCGTTGAGCAGGGCAGGAAGGTACGTGTCCTCTGAAGCGCCATCGCCGAAGCCATGGTAGACGTTGAATACGATCTTGCCGACGATGGTGAGCCGCGCGGACAGCAGACTCGGATCGCCCGTGAGATTCGCATAGCGTGCCGGGATCACGATCGTCATGTTGGGCTCTTGGATGATGAAGGGGAGACGCGGATTGGACCCGAGCCGTCTGATGAAAGCCAGCCGGCCCTTTTCGGCCGCGGGCCCCGACGTGTACCTGGAGAGATGATATTGCGAGAGCTGCGGCGGTTCGAAGGCGCGCGAGCGCGTTTCGAATCTCGCGTACCGCAGTATTGGATAGGCCGAGAGGTAGGGCGGCAGTTGCACGAATGCGTTATTGATCCGAAGCATTGTTCCGACAGGAGCTACGCTGGGTGACAGTTCTTTTGAGAGAGCTGCCGATCCCGTACTCACCGTCGTCAGCGCGCCACCCTGCAGCTGTTCGAGCAGGCTGTAAAAGTTATCCGCCTCGGTCTTGGTGACGACTGCGCTCACCGTGAGCTGCTTCCCTTGAGTGGCCGTAGCGCTGCCAATGGTGTCGAGCTGAAAGCCGAGGCTGGCATTGCTCGTTTCTGTTTCACTGCGATTCACCGAGCGGATGTTTCCTTCATTGAGCTCACCCAGGTAGGAGTCCACCCGCCCCGAGTCCAGGTAGAGATATTCGTAGGGCTTGCGGTGGTGGTTGGCATGTGTTGGCGAGGTGCTGAGCAGCGACCATGCGAACGCGCCGAATGTGAGACCTGCCACCAGGGCCGTCCAACGGCTGCTCAGGGCAGCTGCCAACTTCGCTGACACGATGTTGGAACGCTACCAGGAAATGGGCGATCCGACGAATACCGTCGCGCGGCGCTGGAGCCGCGGCGAGCCAGCCCCACTGCCATACTCGCTGCTCGATCGGCCGCCGGTAAACAGCCGGTCGCTATCCCATCGCTTTCATCGCGTGCATCGAGCCGGGGGAGCCCGGAACGACGAACCCCGGCAGCTCGTGCGGCACGGTGAGAATCGTGACCGCGAGCACAACGAGGACGGCTGCGGTCGCCACCTTCGTCGCGTGTCCCCACGGTCCGACCTTTTCGAGCGCCACGAGGCCTGCGATCAGCACCATCCAGGTGAGGCTCATGACGCCGAGCGCGAACAGGGCGGCCATCAGCGCCCAGGAGCAGCCCAGGCACCAGCCGCCATTGCGCAGGCCCATCACAAATGCCCCTGACCGGTCCTCGCGCCAGCTCGCGTGCAGGAACCGCAACGGGCTTCGACACCGCGTAAGGAAAGCGCGCTTGAACGGCGTCAGCTGATACAGCGCGGCGAGCACGAGCACACCAGCCGTGAGCCACCGCCCGCCGCTATGCCACTCAAGCGCGCCGGCGAACAGGCTCTTGCCGAGCTCGAACAGCCCGTAGGCCAGCACTCCCGCGGCGCTCCAGACGAGCAGGTAGCCGCCGGTGAACAGGAGCATCCGGCTGGGCTCACGACGGACCAGCGCGGCGTAAACGGCGGCCGTCGGCGCGAGCGATGGCAGCATCATCGCCGCCATCATCACCGCCCACACGCCCGTGAACCAGCCGAGCCCGCCGAGGTCGGTCCCCGGTCCCGCGTTCATCCCCGCCATCCGCTCGGCCGTCGAGAACCACGCCAGGCCAGTCGCGGCCAGCAACACCGTGACGATCCCGAGCTCGGTGCGTATCGCCGTGAGCGGGGCGGTGAGCCCGTCTTGCTCAGAATCGCCCCTGAAGCCCTGGATGGCGCCAACGACGACAGTCCTCCTTCCCGACAAGTCACTCATAATCATTGCCTTTCTCTGCGTCTCCAACCTTTCACTAAGGGTTCGTGCTGGCGCGGGCCCTCTTATGGATGATCGTTTGTCAAGTGCCCAGCACCGGATGCCCGCGGTGGGGCGGGCATCTTTGTCGGTCAAGGGGGCGGCGGGTCCGGCGGGTGCGCGACGCGCGGTCAGACTCTTATACGCGGATTGGGTACCGCAGGACCGTTTTTCGTCGTGAGAGCCCGCTGTCTAAGATCGAGCGTGGCTGCCGGTGGCAGTTGCTCATAGGGCCATCGCGGATGCTCTCGCGCGTGGTGGCCGGATGGTTCCCGCCGCCTCCTTGACCGACGTGGTGGGGGGTGGGGTCAGTCGGCGTTGGTGATCGCCCAACAGAACCCGGCAAGTTCTCGGGCGACAGCGACCGCGACGATCGTTCTGCGCTTGCCGCGTTCTGAGTCCAGGCGCCGCCAGGTGCGGTGCAGGCGCTGCTGAGCGGCCCAGGAGATCGCCAGTACCTGTGGGGCCTGGTTTTCCTGGCGACGCTTGAGGGCTTGGCCCTTGGCTGGCGCGCGGCGGTAATGCCAGGCGGCCTCGACGAGCAGCCTGCGTCCGTGCCCGGACCCTGACTTCGTGATCGCACCTTGGCGGCGGGTCTCTCCACTTGAGTGCTCGGAGGGGACCAGCCCGAGATAGCTCATCAGTTGCCCTGGCCGCCCGAAGCGCTCCCACTCACCGATCTCGGCGCACAACCCGACGGCGCTGAGAGTGTCGATGCCGCGCAGGCAGCGCAGCCGCGCGATGCTCTGCGCCCACGGCGAGCCGGGGATGAGCTCACCGATACTCGCCTCCAGAGCGTCACGGCGCACGAGCAGCGCGTCGATCGCGCCGAGGTAGTCAAGCAGCGTGACCTGAGCACCATGATCGCCGAGGTCGACCTTGGACAGCCACGCGCGATGCTGCGTCGTCCACGCCGAAGCGGCCCCCTCGAAGCGTACGTCGTGGCGCAACAACAGCTTGCTCATGCGATGGCGCGCACGCATCAGATCACCACGCACATCCTCGCGTGCCCGGACGAGATCCCGCAACGCCTCTTCCTCGGTGCTCGGGACCCGCACGGTGTGCAGAGCGTCGATCATCAACAAACGCAAAAGCCGTTGCGCGTCACGCTCATCGGTCTTCACCCGGTCAGAGCTCGGCCGCTCGATCTTCCCCGGCGCCGCGATCACACACTCAACACCGGCCGCGCCCAGAGCCCTGGCCAGCGAGAACCCCGTGGGGCCCGCCTCATACGCCACCCGCGTCGGGCCCGGCAAGCCAGCACAAAACTCCACCACCTCACTCGTACAGCCCGCCAGCCGCCGCACGCGCATCTCCCCCGACTCGCGGTCCATCGTCGCCGCGAGCGTCTTACCCGCGTGCACATCCAGCCCAGCCCAACTGCGAACATTTGCCATGGTCGGCACCTCCATGATTGCGGTCGGGGCCCAGGCCAATCCTGGACCCTCAACCCGCGCACCTCATGCGCGGGTGCCGACCCTCACACCACCAACGGACAGAGAGAACGGCCATCCATACGGTCTAACTGTCGTACTCGTCGTGGCGGCGGATCCACATCGGCTCCGAGCCTTGCTCGTCGCGGCCCCGCGGCGTGCGGTCGAGCAGGCCGTAGTAGGCCATCGCGGGCTCGAGGCCGCGCGCGCTCGTCACGTACGTCCGGTAGACGACGCCATCCGAGCGCGCGTACACGCTCAGACCCGGCCCCTCGGTGACGTAACCGCCCGCATCGGTCCCGCACATGCGCGCGTTCTGCTCGACGGTGACCGGGATATCCCCTTCCAGGAACGGTTTCAGCTGCTCCTGCGTGTTCAGGAAGCCGATGTCGCGGTTGAAGTCGCTGCCGGCGCTCGAGACCCAGTCGATGCCCCAGCCCATCCGCTCTTTGAAGGCGAGCAGCTGCCCGATCGGCGCGCGCGAGGCGAGCAGCAGCGTGGTGTCCTTGGCCTTCAGATGGGCGACCTGGGGATCGAGCGTGTCCGCGATCGAGGAGCAGACCGGGCAGCCCGCCGACCAGTCCGGCCCGAACATGAAGTGGTAGACGAGCAGCTGGGAGTGGCCGTCGAACAGGTCGGCGAGGGTCTTCGTGCCACCGCCGGTCTCGAACAGGTAGTCCTGCTCGACCGGGACCCACGGCAGCTCGCGCCGCTTGCAGGCCAGCTCGTCGCCGCGGCGGGTGAGCTCCTTCTCCTGTGCCAGCAACTCGTCGCGCTGCGCCTGCCATTCCTCCTGCGTGCCGATCCGGTGCTCTGTCATAACGTGCTACCTCCTGTCTCTGTCTGGGTCTGCGGGTCCAGGCTATATAAGCTCGAGCGGGCACTGGCCGGCTGACGGGACCGGCGCGGCTCAGTCTGGGTACTCGTCCTTGCGGAAGGTGCGAGGCTCGTCGGGCTGGGGCTTAGGCGTGCGGTCGAGCAGGAAGTTGAAGTATGGCGCGACGAACGGATCGGGCGCCCTCACCGTGTAGGTGTGGTAGATGGTCCCGTGCTCGCGCGCGAAGGCGATCCAGGTGGGGCCCTCGCGCAGCCCGTCCTTCAGCTCGGCCCCGATCTGCTGCGACCACTCGATCAGCCAAGCGGGCGGATTCTCGACCATCTCCTTGATCTCGGGGATCTGCTGCGCCTGCTCTTCGGTCAGCGCGAGCCCGAAGTCGAACGGGAACTCGGTGTTGTAGGTGGACACGTATGGAAACTCCCAGCCCATACGCTCCTTGTAGGCCGTAAGCCGCTCGATCGGCGCCCGCGAGAAGCAGAGCAGGGTCACGTCGCGGTGGTTGAGGTGGACGAGCGACCCGTCGAGGCCGTCGCCGAGGGACGTGCACCCGGGACAGGCCCCGTTGGTGTAGTCGGGGCCGAACATGATGTTGTAGGCGAGGAGCTGGGAGCGGCCGTCGAAGAGCTCGGCCAGCGTCTTCTTTCCGCTCTCGGTGTCGAACTCGTACTCCTTCTCCACCCGGACCCAGGGCAGCGCCAGCCGCTTCTCCTTGACCTTCTTGTTTCGGTCTGCCTGCTCGGCCTCGAGCTTCGCGAGCTCGTCCCGTGCCGCCTGCCATTCCTCGTGCGTTCCGATCTTGTGCTCAGGCATCTCATCGCTCTCCTTCTTGGGGGACTTGCCGTTAAGACCCGGGGCGGCGATCAGACTCATCGCCGTCGCCTACCCGACGGGCAACGTCATGATCGCCGAACACCGAGGCGAGCGGCGCCGCCTGGCACCGCTCGCTCCTGGGGATGGTGGGGACACGTTATCGCTACGGCTTCGGCTGTCGGGTCAGGCTGCCTGTCTTGATGACGGCCCCCAGCTTCTGCAGCGCAGGCATGGCACCGGGAACGGTGAGGGCTGGATTCTCGATTCGGGCTTGCATGATTGCCGTCCTCCAAGGGGTGGTTGGTTGTCGTTGCCGACCCACGCCCAGCTCAGTCATGTCGGCGACCTCGGCAAGAACCTACGGAGTTGGCGTCCACGAGCCGGCGCGGACTACCTGCGCGCTGATCGTCTGTGAATCCTTTTCGTATTTAGCCGCCTCTTATGCACATCTATATAAGTGTCTGACGACGATGGAAGCTGACAATCGTGGGCCGGTACCGGCAGCCTGCGGGATCGCTCTCCCGCGTGTGGATTGGTGCGGTCGACGAACCTCGGCCCCACTGACAGGAGTGTGAGATGATGGCGAAACGTGTGTTTATAATAGGGCTAATCGCGATTCCCTTTGCATTTGGTTCGATCGCAGCAGGATCAGCCCTCGGAGCAGAATACATATATAAGGTCAACAAAACGATGCTCGGGGCTGGACAAGAGGAAGAAGAGGGGATCAAATCCAAGACAAATCAGACCATATCGAGCACAATCCTAGGTATCAAGCTCGAAGTTGTCTGCAAAAAAGCCAAACTAGATGCGGCCGAAGAACCTGCCATCAAGGGAGGCATACCCGGGACGTCTGTCCGAGACAGATTTGAATATTCAGAATGTGAATCGACCATCGGCTCAACAAAATGTAAAGAAGTCACGGTCGAAGGCGGTAGTCTCACTGGCGAAATAGTGACGGTCGCTTTGCCCGAAGCGAAGGCCGGGGAGCTTGCGACAAAGTTCAGTCCCTCGCTTTCGTTTGCGAAGATCAAAGTGGGCTGTGGTTTTAATATTGACGTCACATGTTCAGGTACAATAGCTCTGCTGGACACGCCCGAAAAAACGGAACAGTCGGTTGGTACCCTGATCGCAAAGGCGGGTACCGAAGAAATCACAGAGGTCCGGAAATCGGGCGGAGGCACGGAAAAAGTCGGTCTCGACTGTGACGAAGTGCGGGCGAGCTTCGAAGGTGAAAGCGAACTGACACTGGTTAGCAAACACAGCTGGGGAGTCTTCTAGCTGGGCTGTCCGATAGCACGGCATAAGGAAATGTGGGGGCCGTCGCAAAGTTGGCCCTCACATTTCATGTGCTATACCGAAGACACCAGTTCACGGGGACCATGATCGACCGCACCAAGACCGGGCGGCCGTGGAACCGCATGAGCGAGAACGGCACGATGCCCGAGGACACCTGCGCGCCACGCATAGCCGCGCTCAGTGAGCAGGCCAAAGCGCTTGAGGCCAGGGCCAGCGAACTAGCCTCGCTCAGCAACAGCGAACCCGCCGAGCGCGTGAGCGCTGCCGACCTCGACGCGATCCGCCGCAGAGAGTCCGCGCTGCCCTGGACGACGGCGGACCCATGCGCGTCAAGACCATCCTCCAAGAACTGACCGAGGAAGTCCGCATAGACGCCCGTGACGCGATCGAACCGACCTTCTCAATACCGGCGGTTCGACCACCGTCAGGGTCGATGGAGCTAGTCGGGATCGAACCGACGACCTCTTGCATGCCATGCAAGCGCTCTCCCAGCTGAGCTATAGCCCCAAGCTCAAGACATCGTATACCGCCTCGGCCCAAGTCGGGGGTTGCGATGGCTGCTGCAATGCAGAGCCGCCTGACCTCACGAGCCGGGCGTCGCGGCGCCGACTCACCCCGCCAACTCACCCCCGAGGAATGAACTCCGGAACGTCGAGATCCTCGCCAGGATCGTCCCTGCGCCCCCGCCGCGCCCCCGCCTCCGATCCCGGCCCGACCTGATCCAAGCGCGCGGTCATGCTGCCATGAGCCAGGCGCACGTCGCGCAGCAGGCGCTCGGCGTTGTTGCGCAGCGATGACGACAGCTCGCGCAGGTTGCGCGAGATCTCGGTTCCCTCGCGGACGACGTCGTGCGCGACCGCGTGGGCCTCGCTGACGATCTCGCGGGCTTCGGCGCGGGCGACCGTGCGGATCTCCTGAGCCCGGCGGTGCGCGTCGGCCTGGCGCCCGGACAGCTCCTCGCCGGCGGTGGCGCTCAGCCGCTCGGCCTCCGCACGCGCGCCGTCCAGGATGCGGTCGGCCTCCGCGCGCGCGTCATCGAGGATGCCGCCCGCCTCCTGGCCCAACCCGGCAAGGGTTCGCTCGGACTCTCCCTGAGCGTCAGCCAGCAGCCGGGTCGCCTGCTCCTGGGCGCCGGCAAGCGCCTGGGTCGCCTCCTCCTGCGCGCGGGCCAGGACATCCGCGGCCTCAGCCCGGCTGCCCTCCAGCACCTGCTCTGCCTCCGCGCGCGCGGCGCCGCCGATGCGCTGGGCCTCCGCATGCGCATCGTCTCGGACGCGTTCGCTTTCCCGCAGGCGCTCGTCGGCTTCGCCGTGGATCGTCCCGACCGAGCTCAGCGCCTCGTTGCGGGCGGCCTCCGCCTGGGCGCGGGCAGCCTGCAGAACCTCCTGAGCCTCGTCCTCGGCGGCTTGGACACGGTGCTCGGCGGCGCGGTCGGCCTCGGCAATGCGTTCACGGACACGCGCCTCGGCCTGCTCGCGCAGCTGGGTCGCGGTGCGTTCGGCCGCGGCGATGATGCTCGCGACGCGTCCCGACGCGGCGCCCAGGGCATCGGATGAGTCCATCGGGGAATCGTAGACCTGGGCGCAGCCCGGGGGACGTCTGACCCTGGGCGGTATCTCGCGCGTGGCAGAAATCGTTGGAAATATGTCCTTGCGGACACGCGGGTGATAGGCCATGATCGAGTCATGACAAAACTCGCGTCTGTCCCCAAGAACGTAGTCATCGTCGTGTACCCCGACACGCAGGCTCTGGATTTCATCGGTCCGCAGGAGGTGTTCGCCGCCGCTCAGAAGCTGATCGAAAGGACCGGGCGCGCGGAGCGCGGTTATCGCATCACCGTCGCGAGTCTCGACGGCGCGCCGATCACCACATCGAGTGGCCTGGGGATCGTTCCCGCGATGAGCATCGCCGAGGCGCCCAAGCGGATCGACACGCTGATCATCCCCGGCGGCGCCGGGTCGGCCGGCGCGAGCGAGGACGAGGCGCTGCTGGACTGGATCAAGGCCGTCGCGCCCGGGACGCGGCGCGTGACGTCGGTGTGCACGGGCGCCTTTGTCCTGGCGGCCGCCGGACTGCTGGACGGGCGCCGGGCGAGCACACACTGGGCGTCTGCCGCGAGACTCGCCGAGCGCTACCCCAAGGTGGAGGTCGATCCCGAGGCGATTTACGTGCACGACGGCCCCGTATGGACCTCGGCCGGCGTCACTGCGGGCATGGATCTGGCGCTGGCGCTCGTCGAGGAGGATCTCGATCGCGAGGCGGCGCTGACGATCGCACGCCATCTCGTGCTGTTTCTGCGCCGGCCCGGCAACCAGTCGCAGTTCAGCGCGACTCTCGCCGCCCAGGAGCCCGAGCGCGAGCCGCTGCGCGAGGTGCAGCGGCACATCGT
This sequence comes from uncultured Solirubrobacterales bacterium, assembly GCA_963749285.1. Classification (GTDB taxonomy): domain Bacteria; phylum Actinomycetota; class Thermoleophilia; order Solirubrobacterales; family Solirubrobacteraceae; genus Palsa-744. Next base: position 1,955,022 of record CAVVMD010000003.1, read on the forward strand.
GGAGAACGTCGCGGAGAACCTGTCCGTGGAGGTGCTGGCGGAGCTGGCGCACATGAGCTCGCGTAACTTCGCGCGCGCGTTTGCAGCCGAGACGGGGATCACGCCCGGCCGCTACGTCGAGCGTGTGCGCCTGGAGGCGGCCCGGCGCGTGCTGGAGGACACCTCCCAACCGATCGCGACCGTCGCGACGGCGTGCGGGTTCGGCACCCCCGAGACGATGCGCCGCACGTTCCTGCGTGCCCTGGGCGTCGCCCCGGCGGAGTATCGCCGCCGGTATCACCCGGTCGGCTCGGAGGCTGGAACCGTGGCGGCGTAGAACGTGTTTTGAAATAGGCGGTGCGGTCGGGGCGTTCATGGATCAAGCTGGGCGACGCGGGATGGCGAAGCGCATGCTACCGATCGTCCGGGATCGGCCAGCACGTGCGAGCCGTCACGTGGCGATCCAGCGCCGTGTCCAGGGACGTATCCGGGCGTGCCGATCTTTTCAAAACACGTTCTGAGGTCGATGACATCGGTCGGGTGTCTCGCGCCCGTGTGAACGGCCGAATCCATCCCCGGAGCGCCCGATAACCTCCGGAGGATCATGACCGGCGAGCATCGCTACAACCCGCAGGAGATCGAGCCCCGCTGGCAGGCGGTGTGGGCGAACGAGCGCACCTGGGAGGTTGCCAATGAAGGCGTCACCCTCGCCACTGGCCGGGGTGCGTCCGGCGCCGCCGAGGCGCAGCAGGAGCCGAGCTCATCCTACGTGCTGGAGATGCTGCCGTACCCGAGCGGCGAGCCGCACATCGGCCACCTGAAGGTGTACTCGGTCGGAGACGCGATCGCCCACTACCACCGTCGCCTGGGCCGTCGCGTGCTGCACCCGATGGGCTATGACTCGTTCGGGCTGCCGGCGGAGAACCACGCGATCAAGACCGGCGTCCACCCGCGCGCGTCCACAGACGCGTCGATCGCCTCGTTCCAAAAGCAGTTCCGCGAGTGGGGCATCTCGATCGACTGGTCGCGCGAGCTGGCCACGCACGAACCGAGCTACTACCGCTGGACGCAGTGGATCTTCCTGCAGCTGTTCGAGGCGGGCTTGGCCTACCGCAAGGAGGCGGCGGTCAAGTGGTGTCCGCACGACCAGACCGTGCTCGCCAACGAGCAGGTCGACGCCGATGGGCATTGCGAGCGCTGCGGCGCCCTGGTGGAGGTCAGACAGCTGGAGCAGTGGTTTCTGCGCATCACCGACTACGCCGAGCGGCTGCTGGGCGATCTGGAGGAGATCGACTGGCCCGAGCACGTCAAGACGATGCAGCGCAACTGGATCGGACGCTCAGAGGGGGCGGAGGTGACATTTCGCTGCGAGGAGCTCGGCATCGACTACCCGGTGTTCACGACCCGCCCGGACACGCTGTTCGGCGCGACGTTCTTCGTGATGGCGCCTGAGCACCCGGATGTGCTGCGTCTAGTCGCTCAGACAGAGCGCGAGCAACAGGTGCGCGAGTACGTCAGCCACGCGATCACCGAGTCCGGCGAGGAGCGCGGCAACGCCGAGAAGCCGAAGACCGGCGTGGCGCTGGGTCGCACCGTCACCAATCCGGTCAACGGCGAGCAGATCCCGATGTATGTGGCCGACTACGTGCTGATGGAGTACGGGACCGGCGCGATCATGGCGGTGCCGGGGCACGACGAGCGCGACCACGCGTTCGCGCGCGCGTTCGAGCTGCCGATTCGTCGTGTGATCGAGGGCCCGCCCACCACACCAGCGGAGGGCGGTGACGAGCAGGGGCTGCCATACGCCGGCGACGGTGAGCTGACCAACTCGAATCCCGAGTTCGACGGCATGCACAACCGCGAGGCGCTGAGCGCGATCGTGCGGTGGCTGGACGGCGAAGGCAAGGGTCACGCGTCGGTCAACTACCGGCTGCGCGACTGGCTCGTGTCACGCCAGCGCTACTGGGGAACTCCGATCCCGATCGTGTACTGCGAGCACTGCGGCGCGGTGCCCGTGCCGCAGGACGAGCTGCCGGTCAAGCTGCCGGACATCGAGGACTACGCGCCGCGCGGGCGCTCGCCGCTGGCGGCCGCGGAGGATTGGGTGCGCACGAGCTGCCCGGAGTGCGGTGGGGAGGGCCGCCGCGAGACCGACACGATGGACACGTTCGTCGATTCCTCCTGGTACTACCTGCGTTACTGCGACGCCGCCAACGACGGCGCGGCGTGGGAGGAGGCGGTGCTGCGCGAGTGGATGCCGGTGGATCAGTACATCGGCGGGGTCGAGCACGCGATTCTGCACCTGATGTACGCACGGTTCGTCACCAAGGCGCTCGCGGACCTCGGCCATCTCGAAGTGCAGGAGCCGTTCAGGGCGCTGTTCACGCAGGGAATGGTCACCAAGGACGGCGCGAAGATGAGCAAGTCTCGGGGCAACGTCGTCTCGCCCACCGCGATCGTCGAGCGCTACGGGGCGGATACGGCCCGGTGTTACATCCTGTTCATCGGCCCGCCCGACCAGGACGCCGATTGGTCGGACGAGGGCATGGAGGGGGTGCACCGGTTTCTCAGTCGACTGTGGCGGTTGGCGGTCGAAACGTCTGAAAAAGGGGGAAGGGAGGCGCCGCATGCGGCGCCTCCGGCAGGGTCGCATGCGACCCTGCCCCGGACGGCGCATGCGCCGTCCGGCGGGGTGGCGCATGCGCCACCCCGAACAACATCAGCTTCTCAAAAGCATGTGGACCCGCCCCTTGCGGCACATGCGCCGACTGGCACATCATCAGCTTTTCAAAAGCATGTGGACCCGGCCTTTGCGGCGCATGCGCCACCCCGAACAGCAATAGAGGAAAACGATCTGAAGCTCCTGCGCAAGGCGCACTGGGCGATCGACAAGGTCAGCGGCGACCTGCGCAGGTTCGCGTTCAACACGGCGATTGCGGCGGTGATGGAGCTGCTCAACGAATGCTCGCGCCTGCGTGAGCAGACCAGCGTGGAGGGGCAGAGGTTCGCGCTGAGCACGGCCGCCTCGCTGCTGTTCCCGTTCGCGCCGCACGTGTGCGCGGACGTGTACGAGCGGCTGACGGGCGAGCGGGTGTGGGAAGAGCCCTGGCCCCAGGCCGACCAGGAGCTGCTGGAGCGCGATCAGTATGAGCTTGTGTGTCAGGTCAACGGCAAGCTGCGCGACCGCGTGCAGGCGCCGTCGGACGCCGGCCCGGACGAGCTCAGGGAGCTGTGCCGCGCCGCTCCGAACGTGAAGGCGCACGTGGACGGCAAGGAGATTGTCAAGGAGATAGTCGTCCCGGGCAAGCTCGTGAATCTCGTGGTGCGCTGAGCCGATGCCCGAGCTCAAGCCCGCGTATCTGATTCACGGCGACGATCACGGTGCGGTGGCCGAGCGCCGCGCGGGTCTGCGCGCGCTGGCCGAACGCGAGGGTGGGGCGGACAGCGTCGAGGCGCTGGAGGGCGAGTCGGCGACACCGGCGGGCGTCGCGATCGCGCTCGCGGCGATGACGCTCGCGATCGGGCGGCGGGTGATCCTGGTGGACGGGGTCGAGCGCTGGAAGCAGGCGGAGGTCGAGCAGCACCTGACGCCGGCGATGGAGGCGATGCCGCCCGATACGACCGTGGCGTTGTTCGCGCGCGAGGAGGGTCGTACGAAAGCTCCGGCGGCCGTGCACGAGGCGGTCAAGCGGGCGCGGGGACAGGTCGTTACTCAGGCGACGGTCAAGCCGTGGGATCTCCCCAAGTGGACCCGCGCTCAGGCGGCGGGCATGGGTATCGAGCTCGACATGGCGGCGGCCACGGCGCTGGTCGGCCAGGTCGGTGAGCGCCAGCAGCGGTTGGTACGCGAGCTGGAGAAGCTCGGGCTGGAACTGGAACTGGACTCAGACTCGCCGCGCAGGGTGAGTGTCGAGGAGATCGAAGCGCGCGCCGCACGCTCGGCGCAGTACCGCGCGTATACGCTGGCCGACGCGCTGGTGGGGGCAGACGGGCGTGAGGCCACGCGCACGTACGTGCGCCTGCGTGCACAGGGCGAGCGGCTGGCGGGGCTGACGTATCTGATGGCCTCGCGCCTGCGTGAAGCGCTCGCGATCGCGCTGCGTCTGCAGGCGGGCGAGTCCGCCGCCGAGGTCAGGCGCGGGTTGCGAATGCCGCCGCGGGCGGCAGAGCGGTTCGTCAAGGATGTGGCTCAGACCGAGCCCGAGCGACTGCGCGCCGCGCTTGGGGTGCTGGCGGACCTGGAGATCGATACACGCGGGGGCTCACCGATGCCGCGGGCCCGGACGCGGATGTCGGGACTGGACGAAGAGACGCAGGCGATACGCGCGATCGAATCAATCGCGGCGAATTAGCGGTTGCCTAAGCAGAAGATCCGGCACGCAGACGCGCTGCCCGGGACTTGCGGCGAGCGCCCGTGTTGCGGTGCATCGCCCCGCGACCGACGGCCTTGTCGATCGTGCTCACTAGCTCGCGGTGCTCAGCGTCGGCGGTGGTGGTGTCGCCGCTTTGCATCGTCGCCTCGAGGCGACGGAAGTAGGTCTTGATCGCCGAGGTGTAGCGGCGGTTCTCCAGTCGCTCGCGCTCGGTGCGCAGGATGCGCTTCTTTTGAGAATGAATGTTGGCCATCGTTCGAGCGCCGTACTATAGCGGCCTTGTCCGCGATCCCACCAGAGGGCGAGCCCATCGCAGAGTCGTTGCCAGCCAGCGATCCGGGCGCCGGCGAGGAGGACCGGGCAGACGCCCTCGACGGCGCCGAGGGGGAGGTTCAAGACATCCCCGACGCCGCCGAGCAAGTCCCGGTCGATCCGCGCGTCGAGGTCATCGGCATACCCGACGCCAGCTTCGGCGAGGAATACGGAGGTCTCGGCCAACCGGAGCCCGAGCAGGGCAGGGGCAGCGACGATGGGACGGGGCCCGGGGGCGGGGGGAGCGGGTCGCGCGCAACACCGCGATATTCTCGATCGCGACCGGCATATCGCGCGTGCTCGGGCTCGCGCGTGAAGTCGTCGCCGCGAGCTTTTTCGGGACCTCGGGCCCGGCTTCGGCGTTCACGATCGCGTTTCAGATCCCGAACCTGGTGAGCAACCTGTTCGCCAACGCCGCGCTGTCGGCCGCGTTCGTGCCGGTGTTCACCGACCTGCTGCAGCAGGGCCGCAAGCGCGAGGCGTTCCGGCTGGCCTCGACGCTGTTCTGGATCATGCTGATCGTCCTCGGCGCCGTCACGGCCGTGTTCATACTCGCGGCCGGCGTGATCATGCCGCTGTTCACCGGTCCCACGTTCAACGGCGCGCTCGACGCGCTCACGGTCGGGCTCTCGCAGATCCTGTTCCCGGTCGTGCTGCTGATCGGGCTGATCGGTCTGCTCGTCGGGGTGCTGCAGTCCTACGAACACTTCACGATCCCCGCGATCTCACCGGCGGTGTGGAACCTCGTGATCATCGTGCTGCTGGTCGTGCTGCGTCCCCACTTTCACGGCGGCGTGGAAAACGGCGATCAGCTGTACGCGTACGCGATCGCGATTTTGATCGCGACGTTCGTGCAGATGCTGATGGTGTTCGGAGCCCTCGGGCGGATCGATTTTCGCCTGCAGTTCGCCATCGACTGGCACGACCCGCGCATCCGTCAGGTGTTCACGCTGATGCTGCCGGTGACGATCGGCCTGGGCATCGTCAACCTCGACCAGCTGATCAACTCGGTGTTCGGGACGCTCGTCTCCGACCAGGCCCCGCGTGCGATCGACAACGCGTTTCGCATCTACATGCTGCCCCAGGGCCTGTTCAGCGTCGCGGTCGCGACCGTGCTGTTCCCGACCCTCAGCCGCATGGCAGCGAGGCACGACGTCAGGAACATGCGCCGCACGATCGGGATCGGCATGCGCCAGATCAACCTGCTGCTGATCCCCTCGGCAATGTTCATGCTCGTGCTGACGACTCCGATCGTGCGACTCGTGTTCGAACGCGGCCAGTTCAACGCGACGTCTACAAGTCTGGTCTCCGAAGCGCTGTTCTGGTTCGCGCTGAGCCTGCCGTTCGGCGGACTGAACCTGCTGCTGACACGCGTGTTCTTCTCGGTGCAGCGACCCTGGATCCCGACTCGCCTGGCGGCGCTGAACATCATCGTGGACATCATCGTCTCGATCGGCCTGTACAAGCCGCTGGGGATCGCCGGGCTGATCATCGGCACCGTCGCGGCCAACGCCGTGATGACCGCGCTGCAGTACCACCGCCTGCGGATCGGGTTCAACGGCCGCCTGGAGGGCGCGCAGACAGTGATGATCACGGCGCGCATACTGCTCGCCTCGGTGCTGCTGGGCGTCGTGTCATGGGTCGTGTGGACGATCCTCGACCATCTATTCGGCACATCGCTGCCGGCCCAGATCCTCAGCGTCGGTGGGGCGGGCGTGGCCGGAGTGCTCGTGTACATGCGCGCGGTCCTGACGATGCGCGTCCCCGAGGCTCACCAGGTGCACCGCCTGATCCGCACCCAGCTCGGGCGGGCGTAGGGAGCGCTCAACAAGTCGCCACGCGGTGGACGCACCCAGCTCGGGTGGGCGTAGCGCAGGTCTGTTGCCGCTTGAGACGGCCAGCGGCCGAGGGGGCCCCGCTCGGGTACCCGGCGATTGGTGGGCCTCACGCGCGACGAGCAGAGGCTGGGTGAGCCAAGGCCCACCCAGCTTGCACCCGAACATAGATCGCCGCTTACTACTTACGTCCCAGGACTGTGTGTCTTGCCTGGGCGGCGTGACACTCCCGACACCTGGACAGGCCGCCGGGTGGGCGGGTGCCCATCTGGCGCGTAGCCGCGGTTGAGCCTCGAAGGCCCGTAGTCGAGTTGGCGATCCGCCGGATCACGAAGGCTAGCGGGTCAGACCCCGGGCCAGGCGGCCCGCGCCCGTCTAGAGTTGGCGATCCATGGACCAGGCGCACATCAGGAACTTCTCGATCATCGCGCACATCGACCACGGCAAGTCGACGCTCGCCGACCGCATTCTCGAGCTGACGCACACGGTCGCGGCGCGCGAGATGCGCGCGCAGGTGCTGGACTCGATGGAGCTCGAGCGCGAGCGCGGCATCACGATCAAGGCCCAGGCGGTGCGCGTGTTCTACACCGCCGCCGACGGCGAGACCTACCAGCTGCATCTGATCGACACGCCCGGGCACGTGGACTTCACCTACGAGGTATCGCGTTCGCTGGCCGCGTGTGAGGGCGCGCTGCTGGTCGTCGACGCCGCCCAGGGCGTGGAGGCGCAGACGGTCGCGAACACCTATCTGGCTGTCGAGTCGGGGTTGGAGCTGATCCCGTGCCTGAACAAGCTGGACCTGCCCGGGGCTGAGCCCGAGCGGGTCGCAGGCGAAGTCGCTGAGCTGATCGGCGAGTTGCCGGAGGGGATCCTGCGCATCAGCGGCAAGACGGGGGAGGGGGTGCCCGCCGTGCTGGAGGAGCTGATCGCGCGTGTGCCGCCGCCATCCGGTGACCCGGACGCGGCGCCGAGGGCGCTGATATTCGACTCCGAGTTCGACCAGTACCGCGGCGTGATCGCCTACATCCGCGTCGTCGACGGGGTGTTCGCCAAGGGCGAGGCGATCCGCGCGATGGCGACGGGTACCGAGGCGGACATCGACGACATCGGCGTGTTCAGCCCGCAGATGATGGGAACCGATCAGCTCGCGGCGGGCGAGGTCGGATATCTGATCACGGGCCTGAAGGACGTCACGCTGCTGCGCGTGGGAGACACCCTGACGAGCGGCTCCTCCGGGCGCAAAGCCGGGGCCACAGAGCCGCTGCCGGGGTATCGCGAGGTCAAGCCGATGGTGTTCTGCGGTCTGTTCCCGATCGACTCTGACAGCTATCCCGACCTGCGCGACGCGCTGGAGAAGCTGGTCCTCAACGACGCCGCGCTGTCGTGGGAGCCCGAGACCTCGGACGCGCTCGGGTTCGGGTTCAGGTGTGGGTTTCTAGGGCTGCTGCACATGGACATCGTGCGCGAGCGACTGGAGCGCGAGTACGACCTGGAGCTGCTCGCGACGATGCCCTCGGTGGAGTTCGACGTGACGCTGACCAACGGGGAAGAGCTCGAGGTGCACAACCCCTCCGACATGCCCGACCCCGGCACGATCGAGGAGATCCGCGAGCCGTTCATCAAGGCGCAGGTGATCGCCCCGAAAGAGCACATCGGCGCGGTGATGGAGCTGTGTCAGGAACGCCGTGGCGAACACGCGGGCATGCACTACCTGTCTCCGGAGCGAGTGCAGATGACGTACGACCTGCCGCTGGCGGAAATCGTGCTCGACTTCTTTGACCAGCTCAAGTCGCGCACGCGTGGATACGCCTCGCTCGACTACGAGCTGAGCGGGATGCGACCCTCGGATCTGGTCAAGCTCGACGTGCTGCTCGCCGGCGACCCGATGGACGCGCTGTCGATGGTCGTGCATCGCGAGAAGGCCTACGACATGGGACGCACGCTGACCGAGAAGCTGCGCAAGCGGATACCCCGTCAGCAGTACGACGTGCCGATCCAGGCGGCGATCGGCTCACACGTGATCGCCCGGGAGACGGTCAAAGCCTTCCGCAAGGACGTGATCGCGGGATGCTACGGCGGGGACATCACGCGCAAGAAAAAGCTGCTCGCCAAACAGAAGGAGGGCAAGAAGCGGATGAAGCAGGTCGGGCGCATCGAGGTGCCCCAGGAGGCGTTTTTGGCGGTGCTGGAGCTGGGCGAGGAGTAGGGCTCTCCGCGGTTCCGGCGTGAGCGACGAATACGCTCTCCGCAAATGGATGTGAGACTCATAGCCGCCGGGTGGTGTACAAGGCCCTGTGCTGTCCACCCGGAAAGGCGCGGTGACGCTTGAGCATCCTGGCGCAAACAGCCGACCCCGACGGGCGGACGGTCGTCCTGGACGAGGAGGGCTGGGAGCACATCCTCCACGAGCACGCAGAGCTGGCTCTCTATCAGGAGGAGATCATTGCGACCGTCCGCTCCCCCGGCCATCGCCGCGCGGACCCTCGCCCCGGACGAGAGCGCTACTACCGCAGCAACCTCGGCCCCAGCCGCTGGCTGTTCGCCGTCGTAAACTTCAACGAGACACCAGGGCGGATCGTGACCGCCTACGCCAACCGCAAAGACCCACCGGGATGGACAACACAATGACCGTGACGATCGGCAGCCTGACCTTCGACCACGCCACCTACGACGATCGCGGCGACGTCCTCTACCTGCACATCGGCGAGCGCCAGGCCGCCGCCGATAGCGAGGAGACACCCGAGGGACACGTGCTGCGCTTCAACGACCGCGGCGAGGTCATCGGCGTCACGATCATCAACGCCAAGTGGCTCCTCCAACGCGACCACGCCATCAACATCACCGTCCCCGAGCATGTCGTCGTCAGCCCCGACGCGCTCTCCGAGGCACTGGCAGCGGCCTGAGCCTCAGTACGGCACACCGCTGAGCACTTCAGCCAGCTCGATGCGGCCTCGATATTCGCGTCAGCGACCCCCACATGTGGTCGCCAGGGCACAACTAGACTGGGCAGGTGTTGAGCATGGCGATTGACCCGCAATCCGAAGCGACATCGCAGAACCTCGCGCATGTCCTCGACACGGCGCGTGCGACACTAGACGGCGAGTTTGCTCGCGCGAACCGCCTCGACGAAAAGGCTCGTGGGCAGGCCACGCTTGCCGGTTCGTGGTTTGCGGTCACGCAGGCCGTGAGCGCGATAGCAACTGGAACCAGTGCGTCCAAAGGGTGGATCATCGGGCTCGCGGTCGGCCTGGGGCTTCAAGCGATGGCTCTTTTCATGCTTCTCTTGCGAGATTCCGCAGTCTGGAAGCTGCATGACCGCGATGAAGTGGGTCCAGAGACCTTAGAAGCGATGCGGGACTCAGTATCCGAACCCGTGGCGGACTTCGCCTCAAGCGCGATCGAGTTCTACATTCCGGTCCTCGATCAAGCGCAGAAAGCGAACGAGCAACGCGGGAAAGCCTTTGAAAAAGCTTCATTCTGGTGGTGGCCCGTGCTGGTGATCGGGCTTCTGGAGATCGCGGCGGCGCTCATTTCTCGCGCCGCCTAGCTGGGGCCTCTTTTACTTTTCCCGGCGGCCAAGGTGTTTTCGCCGGTTGCGAAGGCGTGCTGCGCTTGCGGAAAGGCTCTCGCGGCTGCGAAGGTTGCGGACTCGGCCGAGGGCTTGGCCGGGGTGTCGGCCGTGGTGGCGGACGTTTCTCGGCCATAGCACCCTAGCCGCCGATTTCGCTCTCGCGGATTTTGCGCGGGGGCCAACTCGGCGTCGGCTGCGGAGTGGGCGGTGGCGGCGAGGGACGTTCGTCGCCTCGGGTTATCTCCATGCCAAGGAGCGTATCGGGGGTGGGGGACATGACGGCTGTCGATGTACGTTTTGCGGCACTACAGAGATCGGCCATATTTGAGCGTTCCAGCACATGCCTGTCCAGCGGCTTGCGCGGCTTCGGCACGCTCAACGCCCCCGGCGGGACAAGGCTTTACACCAGCACCCAAGGATGAGGGATCGCTGAGTGTTGCCCGGCACCGTAGCGACCCGAGCTGCACGCATAACCCTCGCACGACGTTAGTGGTTGCGGCGCGTGGCCGCCGCTACGTGCATCGGAGGCGTCGGGCTACGCCCTCCTTGTCAATCAACGCCTCCCTGATCCGTTGCATGGAGGGCGATTCCGAGGCCGTCTGCGACCCATTTCGTGACAAAAAAACGTGACAAAGTTTTTGCTCTCTGCCTGCGCTCAAACAAAACCCGCTGATTTCCAGCGGGTTTATGAGAGCGGATGAAGGGACTCGAACCCTCGACCTTCTGCATGGCAAGCAGACGCTCTAGCCAACTGAGCTACATCCGCGCGAGGAGCCGATTATAGGGCCCATGGGCGCTGGGGGGACGGGGCGTGCGCGCCGGCTCGAATCCACGTTCGGTCATCCCGCGAGCAGGCTATCCCGCCGCGATCATCACGACGCCCGAGATGGCCAGCGCGATTCCCGCCCCCTGCCAAGCACGCACGTGCTCGCCGAGCAACGCCACGCCGAGGGCGATCGTGACGAGGGGGTACAGGTTACCGAGGACCGATGCGACGGTCAGCGGGCCGCGCTGCAGCGCTGTGGTCAGCCCGGTGTCGGCGATGCCCAACGCGACCCCGCCGGCGACGGCGAGCCGTGGAATGGAGCCATGGCTGGGTATCACGCCCCGGGCGATAGCGATTGCCCCGGTTACGGTGGCCGCGACCACGAGGTTGCCCACGGTCGGCCACAACCCCGCGCCCAGCGACGTGTGCCCGACACAGACGAAGTAAGTCCCAAAGCCGAGACCACACAGGATCGAGACTGCCACCTGTCGGGAGGCAGGCCAGTCCTCGGTGGTCGGGTCGTCGTGTCCGGACTCATCGTGCCCGGTCTCATACGCGACAAGTGGGATCGACACGAGCGCGCACAGGACGCCCACCTCCGTCAGCGTGGACAGCGCGTTGCCTTCGCCGATCCCGACTGCCGTCGGCAGCAGCGCGGTCATGGCGGCTGACACAGGCACGACGACGCCGATCCGTCCATGACCGATGGCTGCAAAGAAGCCGACGTACGCGATGCCGGTGGCCAGGCCGCTTGCCGCTCCCAACCCAGCGTCGTGCAGCGTCAGATCGCTCGCACCGAGCACGATCGCGATCGGGACGAGCGTCACGATCGTCGCCAGGTGGAGCACGACGGTCACCTGCAACGGACTGTACGTCCGGCTGGCCGTGCCGCCGACGAAGTCGGAGATCCCGATGAACACCGACGCCATCAGCGCGAGGACGACGGTCACAGCCAGCCGCCGATCGCTTGACCCAGCGCCGCTGCGACGATTCCCACGACCACACTCACCAGCACGTTTGCGCAGCCCGGAACGACTCGGGCAGCTCGCCCAGATCCTCGATCGGCGCTTTCGGTTGTGGCGTACCAGGCGTCATGATGTCCACCGGAGTCCTCCTCTGTTCGGAGTCAGCTCGTCTCGGTAGAAGCCATCAGCGGACACGCCGCGGTGATGGAGCGGGCCTCATCGCTCTCCGGCAGCCTATACGCCCCGGCGGGTGGAACCTTGACTCAGGACTCGGCTGCACTCTGAGCGTGGCTGTTGTCGCGGGCTGGAATAGAGGTAAGAGAGAGATGCAGTGATAAAAATTCGGGTGTGTATAGCGATAGCGATACACCACCTGAAAATGCAATGTAGATCCCTCGCCTGACTTCTCTCTGGCAACCATCTTCATCGGCCGTGACCTTCCCACTCCACGCCGCGGCGGCGCAACTATGCTGGAGGTCGAGTGCGATGAGAGTCCCTATGCGCGACACTCCTGCACGGCGGAATCCCCGACAGAGGATGCTTGCAACGCGGCTGTCCGTACTGCTCGTGCTCGCCGGCCTGTTGCTGATGGCGTGTGCGTCGAGCCATAACATCCAGGCCGGTGAGAGCTCGGTGAGCTCATCTGCGTCCGCACCTGCATCGGCATCAGTGGATGGGAGCGCCACCAACAGCGCTTCGGCTCTGCATTCGGCTCACATCGCCGCCAGTGTGCATTTCGCGCCGGCCAAGCTCACCGTCTTGCCGGGCAACGGCGGCGAACCGTTCGACGTTCCGCACACGCTCACGATCCCGACCGGCTGGACCGCGGCGGTGTGGGCGCGGATCCCCGACGCGCGCTTCGCGGTCTGGACCCCCCAGCACACGTTGCTCGTCAGCTCCTCCGATGCCGGTCAGGTCATCGAGCTCATCCCCAGCCGCCGACCCTCCTCACCGCCCCGCCGGCGTGTGCTCGTCTCGGGTCTGGGCGGCCCGCAGGGCCTTGCCTTCGATGTCCTGCACGGCGTCCATGTTCTCTACGTCGTCGAGTTCGACCAGATCGACCGCTACGTCTGGAAGTCGACCGGCGTGCTCGGTGCTCGCACGGTCGTGGTCCGCAACCTGCCGAACCTCGATCCCACCGGCGACGACGTCCACCAGGCCAAGAGCCTCGCGATCGGGCGCGATCACACGATCTACGTGACGGCTGGCTCTGGCTCCAACGCGACCGCGCCCGCCCGGGGTGAATCCCCGCCCCGCGCGACGATCCTCTCGGTCCGGCCCGGCGGCAGTCACCTGCGCGTCTATGCCGGCGGTGTGCGCAACGGCGAGGGCCTCTCTTTCGCGCCCGATGGCACCCTCTGGACGGCCGTCAACGAGCGCGACGAAATCGCCTATCCCTTCCATCGCTCCTACGGATCGCAGGCCGAAGCCTACGGCCAGGTGATCCCAGACTACGTCGACAATCACCCGCCCGACGAGCTGGCCCGGCTCACCCCGGGGCGCAACCTCGGCTGGCCCTACTGTGACCCCGATCCCGACGTGAGGCCCGGCGATCCCGGCAGCGCGCTGCGCTACGCGAACCTGCCGTTCGATGCCGACGCGCAGACCAATCCCGGCGGCCGCGTGCTCAACTGCGCCATGCTCGCCCCGATCCAGCGGGGGCTGCCCGCGCACAGCGCTCCGCTCGGCTTCAATTTCCTCGAGGGCTCCGCGATCGCCGCGCCCTGGTCACAAGGCGCGGTCGTGGCGGTGCACGGCTCGTGGGATCGCGAACCCCCGCGCGCCCCCGCGGTGCTGTGGCTGGCGTGGGAATCGCGCACCCGCACGCTCGGTGAATCGCGGGCGCTCGTCAGCGGGTTTCAGCTTCCCTCCGGCACGCGCTGGGGGCGTCCGACCGACGCCGTCCCGGGTCCTGACGGCGCGCTGTATGTGACCGACGACACCGCCGGCGCCGTCTATCGCATCGGGCCGCTCGCTCGCTGAGGTTGCGGTGGCGAACGCTCGCACGGGCTGACTTGCCACGGGCGTACGGGCGCGCCCGGCCACGGGATCGGCGCCTCTGTCACGCCCCCCTGTCCCCGCTCACCGCTCTGCCAGGCTCTCGCGCGGCACATACCTGCCCCCATCGCCCCGGCCCAGCAGGCCCATCAGCTCGAGCTCCGCGAGCGCCAGCATCGTCTCGCCCGGATTCTCTCCGGCGGAAGTCAGCTTGCCGGCCGTGTCGCGGCCGGCGCCCACCTGCTCGAGTATCGCCTGCAGCCTCGGTTCGAGCTTCGCGGCCTTTGCGGGCGCAGCGGACCCGCGGGGATGGGCACCGCGCAGCCCGGGCACCCCGACCCCGTACAGCAGGTCGAGCGCGTCTGCCGGCCCGCGCACCAGCGGCGCGCCCGCCATCAGCAGGGCGTTTGTGCCCCTGCTGACTGGAGAGGTCACCCGCCCCGGGACCGCCGCCACCACCTGGCCCAGGGCTCGCGCCGCGTGTACGCCGATCAGCTCGCGCGGACCTTCGTCGGCCTCGACCACGATCGTCAGCCTCACGAGCCCCGCGATCGTGCGCGCCCGCGCCGGCCGACACCAGCGCCGCGGCAGATACCCGCACGGCGGCTCCGCCACCGCGCATCCACGCGCCCTCACCCGCTCATACAACCCCCGTCTGGCGGCCGGTCTGATCACGTCCACGCCGCCCGCCATCACCGTCACCGTCGGTCCTCGCACCTCCAGCGCCCCCGCGTGAGCACCGGCGGCGATCCCGTTCGCGAACCCGCTCACGACCGTCACTCCGCTCGCGGCCAGGCCACGGGCGAGGCTGTGCGCCATCTCCATCCCGTAGTCGGTCGGCCTCTCGCTGCCCACGATCGCGACAGCGGCCCCCGCCGTCAGTTTCCCCAGGCGCTCCGCTCCGCCCACGACGTGGAGCACTCTCGGCGCTCCTCTACGGGCACGCAGCGCGCTTGGGTAGCCGGGGCAGTGCCGGCACACCGTCTCCACCCCCGCATCTGCACCGAGCCCATTTGCGTCAAGCTTGTCGATCGCATCGGGCTCATCCGACTTGTCGTCGAGCTCGAACCGCTCCCAGCGCTCTCTGAGCTCCGTGCGCCACCGCCCGCCGATGGCCTCGATCAGCTCTGGGTCCTCCAGCTCCAGCAGCTCCAGCACCCGGCTCTCCTCGCGCTTGACGCGGTAGTCCAGCCGCGCGCTCAGCTTGCTCAGCAGCCAAGTTCGACGCCTGCACGCGCGGCACGCGCCTTCGATCGCAGCGGTAGTCATCTCACACCTCCGCTCATGCCGCCCGGCTGTCCCGCAGCCCGGTCTCCGGGCGCAGCGACAGCGCCACGCCGACATCGCGCATCCGCACCTGATCGCACCCGTTCAGGTCGGCGATCGTCCGCGCCACGCGCAGCGTGCGGTGCTGCCCGCGCGCGCTCAACTTCCCTTTCGCCTGGGCCTCGTGCAGCATCGTCTGTCCCCGCTCGTCCAGTCTCGCGTAGCGCTCGAGCATGCGCACGTCCAGGTGCGCGTTCACCGTCACGCACTCCCCGCGCAGCCTGTGCGCCTGGCGCTCACGGGCTCCCATCACGCGCTCGCGCGCCTTCTCCGAGCTCGTCCACGGCGCGGCGCCCAGCCCCTCGCTGCCGGTGTTCTCGAGCTTGGCCTGCAGGTCGATCCTGTCCAGCAGTGGGCCGCTCAGCTTGCGTCGGTGTCGCGCCATGTCGGTTTCGCTGCAGCGGCAGTGCTCGCCGTCACCCGCGTACCCGCACGGACATGGGTTGGTCGCGGCGAGCAGCATGAACCGCGCCGGATATACCGCCGAGTGCTGCGCCCGGACGATCGCCACGCGCCCGTCCTCCAGCGGCTGGCGCAACGCCTCCAGCGTCGGCTTGGCGAACTCCGAGAGCTCGTCCAGGAACAGCACGCCCCGGTGGGCGAGCACCACCTCGCCGACCCAGCCCTTGCGGGCTCCGCCAACCAGCCCCGCCGTCGTGATCGAGTGATGCGGTGATCTGAACGGCCGGCTCTTGGCCAGCTCGCCCTCCAGGTCGCCCGCGATGCTGTGGATGCGCGTCACCTCGATCGCCTCTGAGCGGCTCAACTCGGGCAGGATCGAGGGGACCCGCTGGGCGAGCATCGTCTTGCCCGTCCCCGGCGAGCCGCTCAGCAGGCAGTTGTGACCGCCCGCCGCCGCCACGATCAGCGCCCGCACCGCGTGGTGCTGGCCGCGCACCTCGCCCAGGTCAGGCCCGGCCGTGCTCGCTATGCCCGCTCCCGTGTGCTCGGGGCCGTCCGGCTCGGGCAGGGGGTCGGGCCGCTCGCCGCTCAGTACTCCCACCGCGCTCTTCAGTCGCTGCACCGGCGCGACCTGGAGTCCCTGCACCAGCATCGCCTCTCGCGCGCGCTCGGGGGCGAGCACGAGCGTCTGCAGATCCGCCTCCGCGCACGCCTGTGCCACCGCGAGCGTCCCCTGGCAGCTCCTCACGCTGCCGTCGAGCGCCAGCTCGCCGAACAGCGCGTGGCTGTCCAGGTGGTCCTTTGGCAGCTGCTCGCTTGCTGCGAGCACCCCGCACGCCAGCGCCAGATCCAACCCCGGTCCCACCTTTGGCACGTCCCCCGGGGCAAGGTTGACCGTGATCCTGCGCGCGGGGAATTCGTACCCCGAGTTGAGGATTGCCGCCTGCACCCGCTCGCGCGCCTCCCGCACCGACGGGTCGGCGAGACCGACAATCGCGAACCCGGGCAGCCCCGGTCTGATGTCGACCTCGACAGACACCTGCCTGGTCTGCAATCCCTCGATCGTGAACGTCTTCGTTCGTGCCAGCATCGCTTTCTGCCTCCTGTCATTGCGGGAGACATCCAAGTTAGGCCGCGCTTGGGACGAAACCCTCGGGCGGGCTCGCAAGTGGGATTGGGCCGGCCCTTAAGGGCCGGCCCGGTGCGGGTAATTGGTTCGGATGACGAGTCGGATGACGATGCTGTGCCGACTCGACTCCGCGAGCGTGGGTACCAGATCGAAATCAGCCAAGCAGGCCCGGAATGTCCTCCCGACCGGCTTTTACGGTCGGGAGGACGTCCGGGGTCCTGCGCCGCTTGGGACGAAACTCTCGGGCGGGCTCGCAAGTGGGATTGGGCCGGCCCTTAAGGGCCGGCCCGGTGCGGGTAATTGGTTCGGATGACGAGTCGGATGACGATGCTGTGCCGACTCGACTCCGCGAGCGTGGGTCAGGCCGGTGTGCGTACTTGGTGGAATAGATGCGCCTCGGCCCGCGGCCCGAGGCGATTCCTGTGCTGGCCTCGGACTACGAGTGTTCAGCGGCGCGTTACAACCCGTCTGGGTGGCGCACCACGTAGCCCGCGGTGGAGGTCATCGAGCTGGTCCACCGGTTGCCCGTCTCCTGCAGGGCGACCGTGTCGAACCGTTTGCCGTCCACCACCATGAACGCGTGTTCGGCGTCCGCGTAGATCGTTATGTACTTGCCCGGGCCCGCTTCACCGTAGGACTCGAGCCCCGTGGAGTCCTCTGGTGAGCTCAGCAGTCCGCCGCCGTGCAGCGCGTAGGACACCGACCCCGAGCAGTCGTACCCGACCGACTGAAACGAGCCGTGCCCGCCGCCGAACACGTACGGTCGCGTGGCGATTTCATCGCCCGCGGCGATCACCTGCGCGACCACGCTCGGGCCGTCGCCTTCGCCGCCACTGGTGGAGCTCGACGATGAGCCGCCCCCGGCGCTCTGTTCCGCGCCGGCCACTGCGCTGTGCGGCGGGTTCAGCGTCTGCGCGTCGTCGACCCCGATCACGCTCCACGTCGCCGGGCCCACGACGCCGTCCACGGTCAGCCCGTGGCGGGCCTGCAGGCGCCGGACGGCGGCCTCGGTTTCCGGGCCGAAGTCGCCGTCGGGGGTTAGGTGCAGCGCGCTCTGCAGTTGGGCGATCGCGTTGGGGCTCGCGCCTGCCGCTGTGCCGGTTGCGGGAGAGCTTTCGCCGGCGCCCGCGCTGGGGTCAGCCCCGGCAGCGGCAGCCGTGGTGCTGGCATGACTGGCGGCGACGGCGACTGCCGAGGCGGGCGGCGTCAGCGTTTCCTCGCCGTCGACCCCGATCACGCTCCACGTCGCCGGGCCCACGATCCCGTCCACGGTCAGCCCGTGGCGGGCCTGCAGGCGCCGGACGGCGGCCTCGGTCTCCGGGCCGAAGTCGCCGTCTGGCGTTACGTGCAGCGCGCTCTGCAGTCGCGCCACCGCGTTGCCGCCCGCGCCTTCTTCGCCGGTTGCCGGGGAGGACGCTTCATCGTTGCTGACATCCGCCACCGACGCGCGCGCCGGGGTCTGGCCGCGCAGCGCCGCGCTGGTCAGCGGCCCGACGATGCCGTCGACCGTCAGTCCCCTGCTCGCCTGGAACTTCCGCACCGCTTCCTCGGTTTCCGGGCCGAACATCCCGTCGACTTCGATGCCCAGCGCCTGCTGCAGCAGTTCCACCTGCCGCCCTTCGGCGCCTTCGCTCAGCACGATGCTGTGTTCGGTCGTCGTCGCCGGGCCGGCCGCGGCAGAGACGGGTCCACTCGCTTCGGCCATGCTCGCGCTCGGAGCGGCCGTCAGTGCCACCAGCGCGCCCAGCGAGATCCGCTTCGCGCGGGCTCCGGCCGGCACGAACCGCAGCTCTTCGGCGCGTCTGCGCGCACGGGAGCGGCCCAGCGACAGCTCCCATGCCTCGGTCTCGGCCAGGTCCCGGGCAGCCATGTTCCGCCGCCCGTGGGCGCCCAGCAGCGCCGTCAGCGATGGGGGGGACTGGACGCCGGCGCCGTTGCGGCGTCCGCGCCCAGCGGCCCGTTCACGCCGCCCGCGCGAACGGGCATACGAAGCCTCCCAGGGGTCCATAACAGCAAGATCACGCGACGGGGCTTGTCCCGGCATGCGCAGCACGTCCTTTCGGAATCGATTGGCGCCTACGGGGTTAGCTGTCGGGCTCGCGCGCATGCGCTACGCCACGCTGTGGTGGCGATTCGCCCCCGCAGCCCTCTGCGGCTGCACTGGGTCCCCCGCTCCCCGACCCCGTGAGGTCGAGGATTAGGCACGAACGCGGGGCAACCTAACAGGTCCTCCTGCAATTTGCATCACACCGGGAGGGTTGCAACGTTTCTTGCCGACGGCCCACGTGCGCGTGGGAGCTGTCCGCAGGCGGTGGACATCGACGGCCCACGCACGCGTGTGTGGCACGCCCGCAGACGATGGACATTGCCGTGCCGTGCCGCACCGCGCGTGCCCGGTATCGCCGCCCGCCGGATCGGATCAGCAGGATCGGGTGTTGCGATCGCTGTGTGACCTCACACGCGCTGTGCCGCGGTCACAATGCTCCGGGCTCGGGCCACGCGCGTGAGTCTCGGCCCCTCCCCAACCAACCCGTGAACGGGCGCACGAACCCCTGTGCGCTGCTAACTTCGCTCACAAGATGCGCTCTCGTGGACTGCAACCCCGCGTGCTGCTCGCGCTGGTCGTGCTCGTCGTGATCTCCGGCGGCGTCGCGGTGCTGCTGATCGGCGGCAACTCCGGCCAGCAGGCCACCGGCGCGAGCACCGTCCACGGCCAGTTCCGCGCCGAGGGCGTGTTCTCGCCCGCCACGCCCGCTCCTCCGCTGGCGCTGCACAACTATCTCGGACAGCCCGTCAACATCGCCTCCTACCGGGGCCGCGCGGTGCTCTTGACGTTTCTCTACACCAACTGCCCCGACGTCTGCCCGCTGATCACCGCCAGCCTGCACGCGACCCTGGAACTGCTGGGTCCCGCGAAGTCCTCGCAGGTGCAGATCATCGCCGTCTCGGTCGACCCACGTGGAGATACCTCCAAGGCCGTCGCGGCATTCCTGGCCCGCCACAAAATGACCGGGCGCATGCTCTACCTCACCGGCTCAGCCCACGAACTCGCCACCGTCTGGAAGGCCTGGGGCGTGGGCTCTGAACGCGACGCCCAGCAGCCCCAGTTCATCAACCACTCCGGCCTCGTCTACGGCATCTCCGCCTCCGGCCGGCGCACGACCGTCTACGCCGCCAACTTCATCCCCGCCGAACTCGCGCACGACGTGCCGCTGCTGGCGGCCCAGTAGCGCCCGTTCCAGCTCGTCCAGTCCTACGGGACGCGCCCGCGGTTTGATCGCACGCCCGCCGGGTAGAACCTGATGCACATCAGTGTCTTGAGTCATGAATTCGGTCAGCGTTTGCCGGACGGATGGTGATCTGACGTTCGATGGCGCCGGTGAGCGTGCTGGTGGCACGTGGGCGGCGCCGGTAGGCGCCGGGAAACGCCAGCGAATTTATGACTCACGACACCAGACCAGAGGAGGCATCATGGTTGCGCTGATAGTTCTACTCCTGATACTCGCCGTGCTCGGCGGCCTGGGGTTCGCCGCTCACGTACTGTGGTTCGTGCTGCTGGTCGCGGTTGCGCTATGGCTGCTGGGTTTCGTCATCGGAGGCGTGGACGCCGGAGTCGGCCGCAGGCGCTGGTACGGCCGCTGGTAACTCACGACGACGGCGACGGCGGCGGCGGCGGGTACACAGCCAGCCAGGCGAACAGACTGGTGGTGGCGGCCTGCGTTTGCAGCATCCCTGGTTCGGCGAATGCCGCGGGCAAGGATTCGCCGTTCCAGGAGAACAGGTACAATCCTTCGTCGTTGATCGCGCGCAGTTCCGCGTCCCGCGCGTTGTCCGCCGCGAGTTCATACAGTTTCGAGTCCCCGTCGAGGGAGTACAGCGCGAGCATCCACTGCAAGTAGATGGCGTCGTACTGCGGGGCGAAATCGAGCAGGTAGCCGAAGCGGTGCAGTGCCGTGGCCTTCAATGTCTCGGCGCGTTCGCAGTCGCTGGGAGTGCCGGTGAGCCGGCAGAGCAATGCCTGCGCGTAGATCAGCGGCGACTCGATGTAGTCGATCGGGATGGGGGAGAGGTTGCTGGCGGCATACAGCCCGTTTTCCTGACTGAACCCGCTCGTGTTCGCCCATGCCAGATACTTCAGCGCCTGGCCAAGGGCGAAGGACGAGCCGGTCTGCTGGTAGAGCAGGGTCGCCAGCAGCGTGCCCGAGGCGAGCGCCTCGCCGGCGAGATAGGGGTGCAGCGTGTTCCACCAGATTCCGCCCGTAGCGGGGTTCCAGCCAACGGTCGCGATGTAGCGCAGCGCCCGTTCGGCGGCGGCGAGGTAGCGGCGCGTGCCGGTGGCGCGGTATGCCTGCACGAAGGCAAGACCCCACCAGCCGTTGTCATCGAACCACGTCTCGGTGTCGGCGGCGCGGTCGCCGGGATAGGGCGAGTAGCCGGGCAGCGGGCGCAGGCCCCGGTTCAGGTAGCGCTCTGCCCCCGCCGCGAAGCGCGCGAGCGCATGGCGGTTGGCGGGTGTGGGCTGGGCGATGGCGATCGCGTCGAGGGACTGAAACAGCGGGACGATGTCCCAGATCGTGGCGAGGGGGTAGCGATCGTGGTCGTTTAGCCGCGCGTCATACCAGTGCAGCCGCGGATTCATCCAGCGCTGCTCGGCGCGCGCGACACCGGCGCGCGCCAGGGTGAGATAGCCCTGTTGGATGGCTGTGAGTGGGGGCGTTTGAGCTGCGCGGGATGGCGAGGCGGCGCGCGCGGAGGCCACGACGGTGATCGCGAGCGTGAGGATGGACGTGCAGAGGGCGAGCGTGCGCATGCAAGCTGTAACCCGACACCTCTTAGATCGACGCGGCGCGCGCTCGACGGCGGCATCGTCGCTAAGACTGTGCCTGCTCCTCGTACTCGCGCAGGAAGCCCTCGAACAGGCGGCGATGGCCCTCCTCGTCGTGAAGGATCGCGATCACCATGTCGTTGGTGACCGGATCGCTCTCCTCGGTGGACTGGATGATCTCGTTGTAGTACTCGATCGCCCCGCTCTCGGCCGCGATCACGCCCTTGATGACGTGGACGATGTCGGTCTGCTGCGCGGGGGGCTGCAGGTAGGTCTGTTCTGCCTGGAAATCCATCGAGCCGGGCACGACGCCGTAGAGCTCCTTGATACGCGTGGCGAACTGGGTGGCGTGCCCGAGCTCCTCCTGAATGTCATCACGCAGCGAGGAGATGATCTCCTGGGCGCGCACGCCATCGGGATTGGTGGAGTTGGCCAGATAGCTCATGACCGTCTCGATCTCCATCCAGTAGGCCTTGGTGAGCATCTTCACAACCTGCTCGCGCTCCTCGCGCATGTCATCGGCAAGGATTCCGTTGCTGCGCTTCATCGCGGGCATCTGCTTCTCCTGGGGATTCGGATGGGTATGGACAACATGAATGCTCCTACCCATCAGCCAGGATCGGCAAGCGGAGGTAGAAATCGTTTCGCGCGGGAGCCGCCCGGGTAGCTGTCCAGTGCGCATCGTGTCCAGTGCGCATCGCCTGTCCGGGCGGACTGTCACATGCGTGGTTGTGCCCCAATGACCTGCAGATAGGGCTGCCACACCAGCGAGGAGGGCTTACCCGCAGGTGTCGAGCCGTGCGTTGGCGGGTAGCTGCAACCTGTATCAATGTATCGGCGAAAGCTCAGGAGGACTCTGCTATGGCCAAAGACCATGGACCCAGCGTCAAGGACGACAAACAGTACGAAGGGCTGCGCAAGAAGGGCATGAGCAAGGAACGCGCGGCCAAGATCGCCAACACTCCCGACGCCTCGAAAAAGGGCGGCAAGAGCTCCGGCAGCGGCACTCGACGCAAGGCCACGAGCCAGGGAGGCACCAAGGCACAGAAGGCCGCGGCCGGGCGCAAGGGTGCCAAGAAGAGCAGTTGATGAGCTCGGTCTCACACTACTCGCCGGGCAAGGAGCGGCTGCTGGGCGCTTACATGATTCGCCGAGGGCCCTCATGAGGTGGCGAAACGCCGGCGCAACCCGCACCAGCGCCTGACCGCCTTGCTGGCCTGTTGAGTGCGCTGCTCAGCGGGGATGGGATCTATGTTGAAAACGTTCGCGGTTAACGGACGCGCTGGGCCGCGGTCGCTTGCGTGGTTGATCGCCGGGCGCCTGGGCTCGGCACCCTCGACCACGCGCACTTGTCACGCGGGACCTCCTTTAGAGGCGACGACCGGAGTCGAACCGGTGTAGACGGCTTTGCAGTGCTCCCGGAAGTCCTGTTCTCCGCTTACCTAAGCGGTTTTCGGGTACCTCAGGTGCTCTCCGATGCCCCCAAAAAAGGCTCGAATGAGCCTTTGGGGAGCCTGGTCCAGGGCGGTGGACCAATGCGCCTGCCTGGGCGACTTGT
Source organism: uncultured Solirubrobacterales bacterium (assembly GCA_963749285.1). Lineage (GTDB taxonomy): Bacteria > Actinomycetota > Thermoleophilia > Solirubrobacterales > Solirubrobacteraceae > Palsa-744. The sequence goes on from CAVVMD010000003.1 coordinate 1,978,061, forward strand.
TTGATGGCTGCACGGAGCCTTGGGCGAGACGAAGGGGCTGGTGTCGCGCGGACAGCGTGCAGGTGGGTGCCGGTTGCCCATTTGCCGGACATCTAGTCGCCATCTGCCGCTATGATATTTGCCATCTGCCAACTCTCAAATCGCCATTTGATCCGCACTTGTGCCCGTAACCACTGACATCTTCATCCGCCACGCCCAACCGCTGGTGCTCGAGGCACTCGCCGACACACGGGTGGTGTTCGTCGGCGGCGCAAGGCAGGTGGGCAAGAGCACGCTCGCGCGCGAAATTGCCCGGGGCGACCATCCGGCCGAAGAGTTCAGTCTCGATCGCCGGGCTACGCGCGAGACGGCGCTCGCCGACCCGGAGGGGTTCGTCGCGGGTCTGAACGGCCCCGTGTTCATCGACGAGATCCAGCGCGCGCCCGACCTGCTGCTCGCGATCAAGGATGCCGTCGACAGAGACCTCACACCGGGACGCTTCCTGCTCACCGGCTCCGCGAACGTGCTCACCGCCCGCAAGGTCAAAGACGCGCTCACCGGTCGCATGGAGACGATCCCGCTGTGGCCGCTGGCTCAAAGCGAGATCCACGGGTGCAGCGCGAACCTCGTCGATGCGCTTTTCGCCGGCGAGCCGCCGCGTATCGCCGGCGCCACCGTCGGTCGCGGCGCCTTCGTGGACGTCGTAGCGGCCGGTGGCTACCCTGAGGCTCGCGTACGCAGTGGGCGTCGGCGAGCCCGCTGGTTCGCCAGCTATCTCGATACGACGCTCGACAGGGACCTGCGCGACATCAGCGACGCCCGCAAGCTCGATGAGATCCCGCGGCTGCTGCGCCTGCTGGCCTCACAGGCCGCGAACGTCCTCTCCTACCGCGGCATCGCCGCCAAGCTCGACCTGACGCACGACACAGTGCGCGAGTACGTCGGGCTGCTGCAGACCCTCTTTCTCGTCCGCCTGTTGCCCGCCTGGCGTCCTGGCATCGGGGCGCGGGAGGCGCACGCTCCCAAGGCATATCTCATCGACTCCGGGTTGCTGGCGCACCTGCTCGGCGCTGACGAGCGCCGGATCGCCGCAGACGACCAGATCACCGGGAAGGTGCTCGAGAACTTCGTGGTCATCGAGGTGCTCAAGCACGCAGACTGGGCTGGGATCGACACTACCGCCTACCACTACCGGCAGCGCGAGGACGAGGTGGACCTCGTGCTGGAGAGCCGTGCCGGGGAGATCGTGGCGATCGAGGTGAAGGCGGCGGCGTCGGTGAGTCGTAAAGACGTACGAGCGATGGAGAAGCTACGCGACGGCAGCGGCGAGCGCTTCAAGGCAGGGGTCGTTCTCTGTACGTGCGCGCAGACGATCCCGCTCGGCAAGCGTCTATGGGCTGTGCCTCTCAGCGGACTATGGGCGTGACCATGCTCCGGTGCTCGGTGGCGTCCTGTTCGAGGGTCGCGGTCATCATGCCTCCCTGACGACGCGTGCGCCGCGGGCGGGGATCTGGGTGATGTGGTGAGAGCGCGGTTGCTCGGGACGCTTATCGGGCGCGCTCAACTCGACGTGTCGAAGCACTGTGGCGAGCACCGTCTTCATCTCCATCATCGCAAAGGCCGCGCCGATGCAGCGGCGTGTCCCGCCGCCGAATGGGATGAAGGTGTACGGGGGAGGGGAGCCCTCGAGGAAGCGCTCGGGGCGGAACTCCTCGGGATTGGGAAACGCGTCGTTGGATGTCTGTGCGAGTGAGATTGCGGGGAAGACGAGCGTCCCGGTGGGCAGGCGGTGACCGGCGACGATTGCCGGGGCGGCGAGCTTTCGCCAGACACCGTCGATCACGGGACGGACGCGGAGCGTCTCATTCACGACCGCCTCGAGATATTTCTCCTCGTCGGTCTCGAGCTCTTGCCGCAGCCGCTCGAGCGCGTCGGGGTTGCGGGTCAGGCGCTCGAAGGCCCATGCCAGCCCAGTCGTCGTGGTCTCGTGGCCGGCGAGCAGCAGCGTGATGATCTGATCGAGCAGGTTCTCGTCCGACAGCGGCTCGCCGTCCTCCTCGCGCGCGCGGAGAAGCAGCGCAAGGATGTCGTCGTGACCCTCGGGATCCGCGCGGTGCGCGGCGATCTCCTCGTAGAGCAGGCGGTCGATCTCGGGGCGCATGCGCAGGGCGGGGTTGCGCCGCGCGATCGGGCTGTCCAGCAGCTTGGGGAACACCCACACCGCCCACATGTCAAGGATGCTGAAGTCGAGCAGCTTGGGCAACACTTCGCGCAGGCGCTCGAGACGCCGCGGGTCGCTGACGCCGATGACCGCGCGCAGGATGATCTCGAACGTGATGTCCTGCATGCGCGGGCGGATCGGGAATGGCTTGCCGATCGGCCATCTCGCGATCTCGGCCTTCGTGATCTCTTCGATGCGCTCGCGGTAGCGGCCGATCGCCTCGCCGTGGAAGGGCGGCAGCATCAGCTTGCGCTGGCGCAGGTGACGCTCCCCATCGAGCGTCAGCAGCGAGTGGCTGCCCAGGACAGGGCTCATCGCGGCGTTTGCCCTCCCGGCCGCGAACACGTCGCGGTCGCCGGTGAACACCTCCCTGATGTGCTCCGGGTCGGCGAGGACGACGATGTCTGAAAAACCGTAGGGACGGACGGTGAAGACATCGCCATGGCGGCGGCGGGCACGCTCCATAAAGGAGAGTGGGCGCGTTGCCCATAGGACCGTCTGCAGCGCGCGCGGGAGACGCGGGCCCCGGGGCACCCCGTCGAGAACCGGCTGCTCGGCAATCGTCTGCTCGACTTGCGTCCTCGCCATCTCGGTCGTTGTCATCTGTCTGCTCCTCACGCTGGCATCATCGGGCTATAATCAATCTATACGTATGTACAATACCTACGTTTGTCCGATTGTCAACTAAGATCTCATAATGGCTCAAGCCAGCCACCGCGACCAACTCCTGGCGGGCGCAATCGAGTGCCTGCGCACGAAGGGCTACTCCCGTACGACGGCCCGCGACATCGCCACCGCCGCCAACGCCAATCTCGCCTCGATCGGCTATCACTTCGGCTCCAAGGAAGCGCTGCTCAACGCGGCGATCGGCCGTGCCGTCGAAGAATGGACCACCCGCCTGGGCGAGGCCGCGTTTGCCGGCGAGGACCAGTCGCCGGTGGGGCAGATGGCGGCGTCGTGGGTTGCGATGCTGGACTCTTTTGAGGAGTTGCGTCCCGTGCTCGTCGGCTTCGTCGAGGCCGTCGGGCAGTCAGCGTGGTCTGAGGGCCTGCGCCAAGAACTGGCCGCTCACTACAACACCGTGCGTGAGCAGGTCGCCTCCATGGTGCGGGCGAGCTTGGGCGAGGACGCCGAGCAGGCAGGAACCGACGCAAAGGTGATTGCGTCGTTCCTGATAGCGGTCTGCGACGGGCTGGTCCTTCAGTGGCTCCTCGATCCCGCCGAGACCCCGAACGGCGAGGAGCTCATCTCGTCCCTGGGCCCAGCCCTCAGCCAGTCGTTGCAGGTCCCACCGATCGAGCTCTGACGCACGCTCTGGCGGCAGGCACCCCCTCTCGCCTAATTGGGGTATTTGTGGCACCCCCGTACCTTTGCGCGCGCCAAGATCGAAGTGAACCCGCTCACCGCGCAGGTCACGATCGCCACCCAGCCCCTGCCCCAGGTCGTCGACGGCGTGCCGACCGGCCCGCGGCCCGTCAACTCGGTCGTCACCCGCGAGTTCGTAAAGCTCTTCCTGGACGATCTGTGGAAGCCATTCGCAGACGCGGGCTACCCGCAGGAGCGCTGGACGGAGATGACCGAGTCGATCGAGCGCCTGCGCCCACTGTCCTCGCGCGCGCTGTTCGACTCCTACCAGATGACCATGTCCCAGGAGGTCGAGGCGGCCAACGGGTGTGAGCTCGAACGGCTCACCAAGGAGCGGCGGTAGGAACGCGTCCCGGAAGAAGAAGGGCAAGAAGCAACGTGCCACTGGATTCCCAAGGCTTCGCTAGTAGCGGGAGCGGGATTGAGACACGTTGGCTCCATGAACCGCACTCAATGCGAACCGCGGGTACGCGGGACGTCCCCGATTGACATAACGTTCACTATCTGCAATACTGTTCGCTATGGCAGACTCCTCTCGCCGTCCCTCTCTTCGTGAAGAGCAGAAGGCGCTGACCCGCAGGCGCTTGCTGGACGGCGCCGAAGCCGTGTTTGCCCGCAGCGGGTATCACGGTGCCTCGGTCGACGAGATCGCGCATAAGGCCGGGGCGACGACCGGGGCGCTGTACTCGAACTTCGCCGGCAAGGAGGACCTGTTCCTCGCCCTATTCGAGGAGCGGATCGCCACCGACGTGCGCGACTACTCCCAGATCGCTGCCGAGGCAGCGACGGCCGAGGAGCAGGCTCGGGGGACGGCAGACCATTGGATGGAGATTCTGCGCGAGCGTCCCGACTACTTTCCCCTGTTCATCGAGTTCTGGGCATACGCGATCCGCGACCCACGGTTGCGGGACCGCCTGGCCGGACAGTTCGCGGCGCTGCGTTCATCCAGTGCGCGCCTGTTCCTGGAGGGGGCTGGACATCAGGGCGTCGCGCTGAGCGCTGAGGCGGGCGAGCTCGTGGGGCTGCTCATCAACGCTCTGGGCAATGGTCTGGCGTTGGAGAAGCTGGTCGATCCGGAGGCTGTGCCCGATGCGCTGTTCGGGGACCTGCTCGTGCTCATATTCCAGGCCCTGGAGGCGCTTGCGCGCGAGAACCCGAGCATGACCGACCCGGACGCCATACGACGCCCGCAGGAATCGGCGACCACGAAAAGGAAAGGTTCCAAACATGGGTGAGAGCTCGTCAATTGCCAATCGAGACGCACCGCCGTCAAGCCCTCTCGGGGGCGCATCGCAGTCGAACCCTCTCGGGGACACGCCGCCGTCAAGGCCACTCGTGCATTCCCCATCCGCCGCTCCCGGGCTGCGCCGAGCAACCGTGGACGACGTCCAACGCCTGCGGACGGTGCTGGCGGAGGCGTTCATGGAGGACCCGATATTTGGCTGGCTGATCCCAAATGACGCCAGGAGGCGAGCGCGGTTGTGTCATTACTTTGGGATCGAGCTGCGCCACCTCGCCCTGCCGCGCGGGCGCGTGGAGACGACAGACGATCTCGCCGGCGCAATGCTGAGCCTGCCGCCCGGCAAGTGGCGTGTGCCACTGCACACCACCCTCTTGCACGGCAGCGTATTCGGGGTTCGGGTTGCCAAGGCGGCGAGCTTGGGGGCCACGATGGAATGGCGTCACATGCATCTCGCACGCGAGCCCCACTACTACGTTCGCGACATCGGCGTGCACCCGGACACCCAGGGACGAGGACTTGGCAGCACGCTGATGCGCCCCACGCTCGACCGTTGCGATCGGGAGGGCCTGTCCGCCTACATCGAGGCCTCCAACGAGCGCAGCGCCGCTCTGTACGCGCGCCTCGGATTCCATCTCATCGAGGAGCTGCGCGTGTGGGGCAGCCCGCCGCTGTGGCTCATGATTCGCCCTCCACACCCCATACATGCAGTCTCCGCGTCGACGGCGAGAAGATCGACGACCCGTGCTCACCTTCCGACTTCCACGCATGCGATCTGACGTAGGGTTCATGGCACGTGATCTGCGCTGACCATCCCTATGACGTGTTACGTCACGTGTGCGACCACCGCGACAAGTCACCGAGTGATCTGGATGATGGCCGCTGCCCGGAGTGCCCAATCACCGAGCTGAGTCGCTTTGAGTCACGTGGCGACACGGTGCGCTGCCTTGCGAACGCTGGGGTAAGCCAGGCGTTACTTGCCATGGCCGAAAGTCGAGGCCGAATGGCGGCACAGTTGTTGACGAGACCGGTGAGCTCGGCTAGCTGACCGTTCGGCCGTATTTTCCCGTCCTTCTCGAGCGCTGGAACCCAAGCATCCTCGGGCAGGTCAAGGATCGCGCTGCGGACGGGCTCGGTCAGGTCGAACCCGACCGAGAAGCCGATCCGCCCTCGTGGCAGCAGTCCACGAGTTCGTGCGCGGCGCCGGCGGAGTCGGTGCGCAGGGAGGATCTCGAGCTCCTGCACGTGCTCACGAGGGATCTGATCGAGCGCGCTTTCAGCAGCCGCGATCTGGTCTGAGGCGCTGTGCGTCCCGGCGTTGCCCGGGCGCAGCATCCCGGCGAGCGCCTCGCTGGACTCGTCGCAGTAGGCCATCATCGGCGCAAAGCCGAAACCGCCCTTGAAGTTCCCTGCGGCACCGTCCTTCTCCGAATGCGCAGTGATCAGCGTCGCGTCCAAATCGATCGTCACACGCCCCGGCTTGACGCCCAGCTCCCAGGCATGCGCGCGTGCCTTTGCGTGCGCGGCGCGCAGCGCATCTACGAGCTCGGGTGAAGATGCGATCCGCTCGGTCACACGGTACGCGGTCGCGTTCGATGCGATCCCGCCGAACAGCGCAAGCTGGTCGCGCAGCCCACTTAGATCGGAGACGCACTCCCCGCCGTCGGCCAGCATCACCGCCAAGTCCCACACGACCCGGCCAGGATCATGACCCGAGCGGCGTTCCTTCATCCCCGCCAGGCCCAGCGAGAGCGCTCTCGTCAGCCCGTCCTATCAGCGATGCCGGCCAGCAACGCCGACCCGGCGTGCGAGACCAAACCCTCTCCGTCCGCCGTGACCTCTGCCGTGAAATCGCGGCCATCGCGCTGCACCCGCAAGGTGATCCTCCTGGGCTCGGGAACAAGGTCTTCGACAACCCCAATTCTCCAAGCCCAGTCGGACGTGTTTTCCGCCCCGGCAAGCCCGGGGCGGAACCGTTAATGCATGATCCGGGCTAGTCTCATCTTCCGGGTGTATGGCCAGTAACAGACTCGACCTCGACATAGCATTGAACGCGCCGGAGCCGGCCACCATGCGGCGGAACGTGTCGGCTTTCTTGTTTGGGTGAAGGCTGCCGAGCCAACTATCCGGGTCGCTCAGGTGCTCCAATGGCTCGCGCAGCCGGACGTTTTCACGCTTCAGCCGATCACGTTGGCGTGCCACCTGTGCCAACATTTCTTCCACCGAGGCGCGCGAGCGTGTCACGCTGCCGCCTCAAGCTGATCAAGGTGATACCGCGCGTACGCCTCCGGTTCGGTCGCAAAGTCCGGCTCTGCGGCGGCGAGGATGCGATCGACCCACACCATGAAACGGACGAACTCGATCGGTAGCAAGCCCGAGCGCGCGGACGTGGGGCGCCGGCTCATCGCGGCGCCTCGGCGTGCTCGTGTTCGGGGTCGTCAGGCCCGACGCGCGAGCTGCGACGTGTCGAGTCGCGGCGCTCGCGCTGTCGCGTACGTGTGGTCACAAGGGCGGTCCTCGTCGTCTCCCCAGCGTGCGCCTCTACGCGCGCTTTCTGTGCTTTCGTATGCCGACGTTTGGCGGCGCCCACGCGGGTGCGTGTGACCGGCGTCAACCCATCGACCTCTCGCCCCTCGTCTCACCGTCTGTGATCGTGATTGGACGATACGTCTCCGGGTCGATCGTGAGCGACAGGGCCAGCCTCAACAGGATCGGAAAGCGCCCCCACTCCGAGTCGGGCTCGCGCAGAGTCGGGTCGGCGTGTTCAATCTTCCCAAGGAGCCACTTACCGGCGTGCTGGCGTTCCTCAAGCGAGCCCTCGCGCTCCACGCGCAGCAGCCACTCCATCACGCTCGGCAGGCTTGGATCGTCCTCGGCTTCCTGACGCGGCCGGCGTGGCCGTGGGGGCCATATGTCGCTGACCTCGACGCGAAGCGCCAACGCGATCCTCACCTTCGTTCCCGGACGCGGGTCGCTGACGATCCCAGACTCGATGCGCGACCAACTCGGCTGGTTTATGCCAGCAGCAGCCGCCGCTTGGCGCTGAGAAAAACCAAGCTTCACGCGTAGCCGCGCGATGATCTGTCCAGGGTCTTGAACCATATCACTCAGTATAGTGCCGCATCGAACGGTATCATCAGACAACGAACGGAACGAGATGGACGACATCAACTATGGCGCAGAGGCACCGCCGCCGAGCTTCGTCGCCGAGCTTCGGAAAGCACGCAAGCGGAGTGCTTTTGGCGGCGGCGGTCAACGCTTACCTGAAGGGCGGTCGAGACGATGAGCAACCAGCAAGCCGACGTCCGTGCGTGGCAGGTGTACCGGGAGACGATGGAGGATTGGGAGGAGACCGACACTACCTTCGTCGAGTAGACACGTGTCCACAGAACGTGTCCACGGCTAAGGCGCCACGCCCCGCAGCGTGGTCGGGCGCTCAGTCGCGGTCCTGCTGCTCGGCCAGCGCGATCTGACGAAGCAAGACGGCCGAGCACGAACCGACTGGCGGCTCAGGGTGCTCGGCCTTGCCGGGGGCATCTGTGGGGATGTGCCCCGACCCCCTCAGGGTAGCAATCGTTTGTCGCATGCGCGAAAGAGCATGGACTTGTACGCATGCGACTGAGATGTTTCCGACGTGTTCTCGACGCCAGCTCCCGACCTTGGAGGCGCAATCAAACGCCTGCGTATCGAGCGCGGCGAAAGCCAGGAAGACCTCTCGCACAAGGCCGGAATCACAACCGGGACGTTGTCGCGGACCGAATCAGGCAACACATCTCCCCGGTGGCGCACGGTACAGAGCATCGCCGCGGCACTCAACGTGAGCCCTGCCGAGCTGGTTGCCGCTGCCGAACGCGGCTAGTGCGTACACGAGCCATTTCGGGACCTTCTCGGGACCTTTTACACCACGGCGTCTTGAATGGGAATAACAAAACCCGTAACCGTTCAGTTGGTCGTCTCGCTCAGGTGAGTAGCGGTGCGGGGTCGCCGCGGGCGCTGGCGGAGAGTGCGTCGGTGAGGTAGACGGACAGTGAGCGTTCTTGTAGTCGACAGGTTGTGTGGGCCGAGAGCAGTCGGGCGGTCCGCAGCTCGCCGCTTTTGGACTGGTTGCCGAAGGAGAGCTTGCGGTAGATGACCGCCGAGCGTAGGGAGCGCTCGGCGTGGTTGTTGGTCGGCTCGACGCTGGGGTGCTTGGCGAACGTCCACAGCGCCGGCCATGCCTTCAAGAGGTTGCGCGCCATCCCTCGGCAGTAGCGGTTGCGCGCACGTTTCGCTGCGTAGCCACGGATGACGGGCTTGTATGCGCGTTGCAGCCCCCTGACGGTGAGCTGGAGGGCACGGCGGTCTGCTGTGTGCTTGAAGACCTCCGATGCCCAGAAGACGCGCTCACACAGCTCAAGGCCCTGTTCGCCGAACTCCTTCTCGTCGCCGAGGCCCTCGGCGTGGGCGGCGAAGTCCCGTTTCAAGTGAGCCCAGCAGAGCTGACGGCGTTTGAGGGGTAGATGCGAGTAGGCCCACCAGCGGTCAGAGGTGACGATCGCCTTGGTATCCGCGAGGAGCTCCTTGGCGTGATCCTCGTGACGGCTGGCGGCGACATGCAGGTAGGCGTGGCGTTGATCGAACACGCCCCACAGCGCGCGACGCTCACCAGCGGTCCGCCAGCCGGTCTCGTCCATGTTCACGGCATGCGCAGAGCGCAGGCACTCGAGCAGATCGGCGTGCGGCTCTGAGAGGGCCTCACTGGTGCGCGTGAGGATCGCGTCCACCGTGCCTGTGGAGATCCGCGAGCCGAACAGCTGCTCTGCCAGCTCGACCACATCACGACGGGAGATGCGGTTGCGCACCGAGAGCGTTGCGACGGCCGCTTGAAAGCGCGGTCCGAACGCGCTCTGAGTGATCTCCGCGGGGAACTGCCCGCGCGTGTGCTGACCGCAGCCAGGGCACCGCAGGCGTTGCGCACGGTGCTCAGTGACCTTGACCGTAATGACCGGTAGCTCCTCGACCTGATGGCGCAGCGGATCGCCGACCGGCACACGCCCAGCCTCCCCGAACCAGTGCCCGCAGGAGCAGCGCTCCGGCCAGTGCTCGATCACATCATCCACCGCCCACGCCGGCAGCAAGGAGCGTCCCTTGCCCTCATGGCCGAGCTGGGCTCCCCGAGAGCGACCCGAAGGATCCTTGCTACGCATCGGGGTGCTCGGCCCATCAGCGCTCGGTGGCTGCGAACTGTTCTTCGAGGACCGTTTCAACCCACGCTCGAGCTTTGCAATCCGCTCGTCCTATCGTGCGACATGAGCCTCGAGCTGCCCAATCCGGCGATCCATCGCCAAGAGAACTTCAACAACAGCCTCACGGCCCTGGTCATAGATCGCCTCAGCCTCCGCGCGCTCCACAACCCCCATATTCGACAGAGCAGAGCTATGCCCCCCCAGCAACTGAACGGTTACCAAAACCCCCGTGTTAGCAGGGATTTCGTTAGAGGCGACGACCGGAATCGAACCGGTGTAGACGGCTTTGCAGTGCGTCGGAAAACGGTGCTCTTGGCTTACCTGAGCGGTTTTCGGGGGCGTCAGGTGCTCTCAGGTGACCTCGTAAAGCGCTTGTGCTGGGAGAGTTTTGGGAGAGTGGCTGATGGTCGCCGCGTGCCGCGATTCACGACCAGGTGCGTCTGGTTGGGTCCCACGAGCGGCTTTCCGCCGAGCCGAGGATCGCTGGGTCGGCGAAGTCGATGGTGGCCTCAACGACATCGCCGAACTGCTCCGGCAGTCGGTCCTCCAGCCGCTGCCGGCGGCGCCACGCCGTCCATCGCTGCTGACCGATCTGCCCGTAGTCGTCGAGGGTCTGCGCGAGCGGGCGGAGCCTTACTTTGCGGTGATCAGCGACTCTGCGGATGGCATGGGCAAGCTCGGACCCGTTGATCGCATGATGTCGGGCGAGCATGTAGATGTCGGCGAAGTCGCGCCACCTCGTGTTTACTGTGCCCCGCGCAATCGCGGTCACGATCTTCTCTGCATGCACCATCGCCAAGGGGTATCCGCGCAGGACGATCTCTCCGCCGAGCAACCGCGGCAGGTGCACATGCTTCGGTGCGGGGCTGATCGGGTCGCCCACGTTCGTATCGACGTGGAAATGAGGGCGCGCCGTGGCCAGCTGTGCCGTCATCGTCACTCGAACGCCGCCGTAGACCGCCTCGTCTCGTATCGATTCGGCGGTCGCGGTCTCGATGTCGAAGATGACCCCGTCGTCGAGTGTAATCGCGGCGATCTCGCACGTCGCCGTGAGGATTGTCTCCGTATCGTTGGCGAGGGCATGTGCTTGCAGGTCGATGTCGCGTGTCGGTCGGCGCTCGTCGAAGGCGGCCAGCAGGACTCCGCCCTTCAACACGAGCTGCTCGGTGAACCGCGAGCTCGTCAGCCGGTCTAGGAACGCCTCCAGTATGTAGAGCTGCAACAGCTCATCGACGGGGCGATGGTTCTCGCGTGCGAGCTTGCGCAGGTCGAGATAGGCGCGACTCGCGGTGCTGGCGCGAGTTGGAGCGCTCACAGCAGAACTTCCAATGCCTTGCGGATTGCCTGCTCCGCGCCGGCAAAGTGCTTGGCGGTCTCAATGAGCTGCGCGGGACTTGCGCCCGGTTGGCGCAGCCATCGGCGCAGTGCCTCCCATGCGATGTCGCTGCCTTGGAGATGGCGGATTCGGACGACGTCGACGAGCGAACGCTCGGCGGAGTAGATGCCCAGCGAGGTGCGCGCGTCGATGTCGAGCGTCTCTCGGCCCACGTCAAAGGTCTGGGAGTCGAACTGGTGCAGGCGGCATGGGGCTTTTAGGGCTGGGCGGGTCTTTCCGCGCGGGATCGCGATATCGATCGCAGCCGGAATCGAGTCGATGAGCTCGTGACGTGCGAGCGCCGTCTCCAGGCAAAGCGTGGCGCGCGGGACACGCACGGCGATCTCGATCAGGTCGAGGTCAGCAGGCGGCGCGTCGGCCCACCGGTAGACACCGCCGCCCAGCGCCAGGATCGCTCCGGCGTCGCGCAGCCCATAGATGCGGGTGTCGCTCAGACCCGCCTCTTTGGCCTCGCGATAGCTGAACGTATCGTCAAGCAGCTCGCGTGAGTCGGCCGTCGTCATAGAGGTGATTATACCCATCCACTAGCGATGTGGGTATGATTACCTCGGCGACCATCATCGAATGCTTGCGGCAAGGGGGTCAACCACAACCGCCAGCGTTGCCACTGCACTCGCAATTCGTCGACCAGCGGGCGCGTGGGATGTTCGATCGCGACGCGCCTGCTTGCTCGAGACGAAGCAGAAGCGCTCGCTTCGCCGCCCTCCCGCGCTCGCGGTTCGTCCCGAGCGCGAGCGAAGCGCGCAGGCGTATCGATGGCGTTCCAGCCGACACGCTGTGATTGAGCTGCGCAACCATCTGGAAGGCGGATAATGCGCGGGTGAGCCCTAATGCCTCCCAGATCGTTGCGGTCCTGATGACCGATCTCGTGGGTCGACCGGCCACGCGCCGCGTGCGTAAGAATGCGCGCAATGCCTGAGCTGCGCTTCACGACGCCGTCTGGTGAGCTGGGCGGCTACCTCGCCACGCCGAGCGGGGAGGGGCCGCACGCGGGCTTGGTCGTCATCCAGGACGCGCTCGGGCTCTCCGACGACATCCGCGCGCAGGCCGACCGGCTGGCGGCGGCCGGTTATCTCGCGTTCGCACCCGACCTGTACTCGGGCCGCGGGATCCGCTGCGTGGTGGCGACACTGAGCGCATCGCGCTCGGGCAGCGGGCCCGCGTACGAAGAGATCGAGGCGGCGCGCAAGCTGCTGGCCGAGCGCGAGGACTGCACCGGGCGCATCGGCATCATCGGCTTCTGCATGGGCGGCGGCTTCGCGCTGCTGTGCGCGCCGCGCGGCTTTCAGGCCGCGTCGGTCAACTACGGCGAGGTGCCCAAGGACATGCAGCGGCTCGCCGGCGCGTGCCCGGTGGTCGGCAGCTACGGCGCCAAGGACCGCATCCTGCGAGGTCGTGCGCAGCGGCTTGAGAGCGCGCTCGACTCGCTCGGCGTCGCGCACGACGTCAAGGAGTACCCGCAGGCCGGCCACAGCTTCCTCAACCGCTTGAAAGTCGGGCCGCTGACGCCGCTGCTGCATGTGACCGGCTTCGCCTACGACGAAGAGGCGGCCGAGAACGCCTGGCAGCGGATCCTGGCGTTCTTCGGCGAGTACCTGAGCTAGACGGGCACGGTCTCTGCGGGCGCGCGGCCCGGTGCGGTTCGAGCAGCGCGCTTGGCGCGCACTGAGCACGATGCGCGGTCCGATCGCCAGCACGGTGATCGCGGCTGAGGGGGCGTGAGAGTCACCACGCTCGCTTCGCCAAGCCGATGCAGAAGTGCCGAGTCCGGGCGTGTCTGTGCTCGTGCTTGTCCTTTGCACGAGTGTCGGAGCGGTCGATTGACGCGCTCGCTTTTTGCGCTAAGGCGCGACGGCGGTGCTCTTCGGGTCGACCAGGATCTTCGCGTGGGTCTCGGGATCTCCGAGCGCCTCGAAGGCCCCGTCGACGCCGTCGAGTCCCACGGTGCCGGTGACAAGAGGACCGGGGTTCACCTTTCCCTCGGCGAGCATGTGAAGCGTGTCGCGGAACTCGACGGGGGTGTAACCGAGGACGAAGCGCAGGTCGATTTCCTTGTTGATCGCCATCGCCGGCCTGATCTTGTCCGTACCCATACACACGCCGACGACGACCACGCGGGAGAACAGAGGCGCACTCGCGATCACCTGGGCGAGTACCCCGGGCACGCCCACGCATTCGAAGATCACGGGGCTCTTGGGCTTGGCCAGGCCGAGCGCTTCGGCCGCGCGCCAGGTGTGATGCCAGGGAATCGGCAGCCGCTGCATTTTGCCCATACCGTCAACTGCGAGGTCGAGGGCGGCGGGAACCGCGGTGAGGTGCCCGTGCTTCTCGGCTGAGGCGTGGGGCGATTCATGTGCTGGGTCGACGACGACGTCAGCGCCGCTTGCCCTCGCCAACGCGCGACGCCCCGCGGAGAAGTCGCTCGCGATGACGGTGCGCACGCCGTGTGCCTTGAGCATGCAGATCACCGACAGGCCGATCGGCCCGCAGCCGATGACGACCGCGACGGTGCGCTTCTTGGCTTCGCCTCGGCGCACAGCGTGCCAGCCGACAGCCATCGGCTCGGTCAGCACGGCGACTCCGGGCGCGAGGCCATTGGGTACGGGAACGGTGAGAGACTCCTGCACGAGCATCCGCTCTGCATAGGCACCGGGAGCCGCCACCGACAGGCCGGTGGCGTGGATGTCCTTCCCGACACGCAGCAGAGGCAACGAGACCACCGTCGTCCCCGTCGGCACCGACCGCCGACAGGAGGGGCCATGTTCGACGATCTCACCGCAGAACTCGTGCCCCATGACGACGTCCTGGTTGGAGCGCATGAAGTCCGCATAGCCGGTCTCCAGAGCCACGTCTGCCATCTCGTTGCAGTGATGGCGAGCATGAAGGTCTGATCCGCAGATGCCACAGCGAAGGACATCGATCAATACCTGCCCCCTTTCGGGGGCCGGCGTCGGCAGATCGACGACCGTCAACTGGCCTTCTTTACAGTTCACGGCCTTCATCGGGCACCCGCGACGATCGATCCGGCGAGCACGCGCAAGAGCTCGACCCAGCCCGACCCGGGAAGGTCGGGCTCGACGGCACGCTGCACCCCGGTGCCGAGTCCGAGCGCGAGGATGATGGTGCTCAGCGCCTCGGGGTCGATCGGGAAGTCCTCGCCGAGCCGCACAGCGATCACTTCGGTCCATCCCGCGCGAAGGCGCGCGTGGCGAGCGGCGGTGGCGGCCTTGTAGGTGTCGTCGTGAGCGCTGAATGCCGCGAGCTCTATCTCAAAGCGCGTCCACTGCGGTTCGCCGATGGTGTCCTGCGCCCACGCAGCGAGCACGTCAAACCACTCATCGAGGCTGTCTGTCTGCTCAAGTGAATGTCTGAGATCGCGCGCCATGCGCTCGTACAGCTCATCGATCACGGCGATCCCCATCGCGGTCTTGCTGGGGAAGTTGGAGTAGACCGCGCCGCGGGTGAACCCTGCGTCCTCGCCGATCTGCTCGAGGGAGGTGACCTGGAAGCCGTCGCGCAGAAACAGGCGGGTGGCCGCGTCGACGATCAGCGCTCGGGTTCGCGCCTGGGACTCTGCACGCGTTAGACGGGTCATCGTGAGAACGCGTAGTCGTCGAGGTCGAAGCGGGCGCTGCGCCAGGCAGCCTCGAGCGAGAGGCTGGGCCGGAACGGCGCGTCGCCGCGCTTGTCGAAGTAGTAGCTGTTAGCGTTCGAGCAGGCGCCCCGGAAGAAGACCTGGTTGTGGCGGCGCCCGAGCATCGACTCGAAGTAGCGACGGTTGGCCTCGGGCGTGATCTCCACGCGCGTGGCGCCTTCGCTGTGCGCCCGCTTCAGGCAGCGCACGATGTGGCGCATCTGGGTCTCGATCAGACCGAAGTAGGACTGGCCGTTGAACCCGTAGGGACCGAGAATCGAGAAGGAGTTCGGAAAGCCGGGGACGCTCACGCCCTCATAGGCCTGCAGCCGGTTGGCATCCCACCACTCCTCGAGGTCAACACCACCCGCGCCCAGCGTCTCGAATGCCGGCAGGTTCCCCGAGTCGAACACCTTGAATCCGGTTGCAAGCACGAGCACGTCGAGAGGATGCTCGACCCCGTCGCTCGTGCGAACGCCCGTCTCGGCGATCGCCTCAATGGAGGTGGTTTCGAGCAGCACGTTCTCCCGGTTGAAGACGGGGATGTACTCATTGGAGAAGCTCGGGCGCTTGCACCCGAGGGAGTACTTAGGCGTGAGCTTCTCGCGCACGACGGGATCCTTGACCTCGCGGAGCATTTTGCGAGCGGTGGCTTCACCGCGGGCGGTGAGACTCGGGAACTGGCCGGCGAAGTGGGCGGCGAGCACGAAGGTGACCTCCACGAAGGCCTGACTGGCCCAGCGTGTGGCGAGCTCGGCGCCGGGCACCGAGCGCAGTGCCCGGCGCACGCGCGGGCTCATCGGGGCGTCGAGCTTGGGTAGGCACCAAATGGGAGTGCGCTGGAAGACGGTGACCTGCTCGACTTCAGGGGCGATCGCGGGGATGAGCTGGATCGCCGAGGCACCCGTGCCGATCACCCCGACGCGCTTGCCGCGCAGGTCGACCGAGTGATCCCAGCGCGCCGTGTGCATGGTCGTGCCGGCGAAGGAGTCGAGGCCCTCGATCTCGGGCGGTTTGGGCTGGCTGAACACGCCTGTCGCGCCGACCACGTATCGCGCGGTGATCTGTTCGCCGTTCGCGGTCTGGATGTGCCACGCGTGGGCGTCCTCGTCGAACCTCGCCCCGACCACCTTGGTGTTCAGCTGGATGCGATCGCGCACCCCGTACTTGTCCACGCAGTGCTCCGCGTAGGCCTTGAGCTCCGTCCCCGGCGCGTACACGCGCGACCAGTCGCTGCGCTTCTCGAAGGAGAACTGGTAGCTGAAGGACGGGATGTCGACCGCTATCCCCGGGTAGGTATTCCAGTGCCAGGCGCCCCCGACACCGTCCCCGGCCTCGAGCACGACGAAGTCGCGGAAGCCGGCCTGGTCGAGCTTGATCGCCGCCCCGATGCCCGAGAAGCCGGCACCGATCACGACGACCTCGTGGTCCATTGCGATATCTGAAGTATCCATATGCTCAAGGTATCGAGAACGCTCGCCGAGCGCTGCGGCGGCGCTGGCCACGAGCGCCCACCTGGAAGGGCCGTGGTGGTTTCCGCTCACGCGTATCTCCCGACCACGATTGAAGGTCGGCGCGATCTGATCGCATGCATCTACGCGGGTTCCGTCGATCATGAGGTTTTCATGTTCTTCGGCCGTCATCGCAGCGACAAGCGCGAAACGAAACGCGCGGCTGCCGACCTAACGAAGCTCCTCCGCCGATGCGCTCGCATCCGCGTTGGAGGAGGCATCTCTGCACAGGCACACGCCGCTTGCGCTCCGCGACAAGCAAGCGCGCCCGTCGACGTCCGGCCGATGATCCCTTTGCCCAATGGCAACCGTCAACGGCTTTTTGGCCCGGCGCTGGAATCGACGAGTCGGGCGCCAGGCAAGTCCCCTGCAAATGGGTACAAAAATGTAACCGTTCAGTTGGTCGTCTCGCTCAGGTGAGTAGCGGTGCGGGGTCGCCGCGGGCGCTGGCGGAGAGTGCGTCGGTGAGGTAGACGGACAGTGAGCGTTCTTGTAGTCGACAGGTTGTGTGGGCCGAGAGCAGTCGGGCGGTCCGCAGCTCGCCGCTTTTGGACTGGTTGCCGAAGGAGAGCTTGCGGTAGATGACCGCCGAGCGTAGGGAGCGCTCGGCGTGGTTGTTGGTCGGCTCGACGCTGGGGTGCTTGGCGAACGTCCACAGCGCCGGCCATGCCTTCAAGAGGTTGCGCGCCATCCCTCGGCAGTAGCGGTTGCGCGCACGTTTCGCTGCGTAGCCACGGATGACGGGCTTGTATGCGCGTTGCAGCCCCCTGACGGTGAGCTGGAGGGCACGGCGGTCTGCTGTGTGCTTGAAGACCTCCGATGCCCAGAAGACGCGCTCACACAGCTCAAGGCCCTGTTCGCCGAACTCCTTCTCGTCGCCGAGGCCCTCGGCGTGGGCGGCGAAGTCCCGTTTCAAGTGAGCCCAGCAGAGCTGACGGCGTTTGAGGGGTAGATGCGAGTAGGCCCACCAGCGGTCAGAGGTGACGATCGCCTTGGTATCCGCGAGGAGCTCCTTGGCGTGATCCTCGTGACGGCTGGCGGCGACATGCAGGTAGGCGTGGCGTTGATCGAACACGCCCCACAGCGCGCGACGCTCACCAGCGGTCCGCCAGCCGGTCTCGTCCATGTTCACGGCATGCGCAGAGCGCAGGCACTCGAGCAGATCGGCGTGCGGCTCTGAGAGGGCCTCACTGGTGCGCGTGAGGATCGCGTCCACCGTGCCTGTGGAGATCCGCGAGCCGAACAGCTGCTCTGCCAGCTCGACCACATCACGACGGGAGATGCGGTTGCGCACCGAGAGCGTTGCGACGGCCGCTTGAAAGCGCGGTCCGAACGCGCTCTGAGTGATCTCCGCGGGGAACTGCCCGCGCGTGTGCTGACCGCAGCCAGGGCACCGCAGGCGTTGCGCACGGTGCTCAGTGACCTTGACCGTAATGACCGGTAGCTCCTCGACCTGATGGCGCAGCGGATCGCCGACCGGCACACGCCCAGCCTCCCCGAACCAGTGCCCGCAGGAGCAGCGCTCCGGCCAGTGCTCGATCACATCATCCACCGCCCACGCCGGCAGCAAGGAGCGTCCCTTGCCCTCATGGCCGAGCTGGGCTCCCCGAGAGCGACCCGAAGGATCCTTGCTACGCATCGGGGTGCTCGGCCCATCAGCGCTCGGTGGCTGCGAACTGTTCTTCGAGGACCGTTTCAACCCACGCTCGAGCTTTGCAATCCGCTCGTCCTATCGTGCGACATGAGCCTCGAGCTGCCCAATCCGGCGATCCATCGCCAAGAGAACTTCAACAACAGCCTCACGGCCCTGGTCATAGATCGCCTCAGCCTCCGCGCGCTCCACAACCCCCATATTCGACAGAGCAGAGCTATGCCCCCCCAGCAACTGAACGGTTACTACTTACCGTAAGCGTTCAGTTGGTTGGTTCAGCTGAGTAGTGGTATGGGGTCGCCGCGGGCGTGGGCGGTGAGTGTGTCGGTGAGGTAGACGAAGAGGGAGCGTCTCTGTAGGCGGCAGGTGGTGTGTGCGGAGAGGAGCCGCTCGATGCGGCGTTCGCCGCCCTCGGATTGGGTGCCGAGGGAGAGCTTGCGGTAGATGACGGCGCTGCGGAGTGCGCGCTCGGCGTGGTTATTGGTTGGCTCGACCGTGGGGTGAGTCGCGAAGGTCCATAGCGCCGGCCATGCCTTCAGGAGATTTCGCGCCATGCCGCGGCAGTATTTGTTGCGTGCCCGTTTCGAGGAGTAGCCGGCGATGATCGGCTTGAAATCTCTTTGGAGGCCGCGGATTGTGCGCTTGAGCTCTGAGCGGTCGTTGGTGTTCTGGAAGATCTCCCAGGCCCAAAACACTCCCTCGCAGAGCTTCAGACCGTGTTCGCCGAACTCTTTCTCCGCCGCAAGCCCTTCGGCGTGCGCAGCGAAATCTCGTCGTAGGTGCGCCCAGCAAAGCTGACGACGCGCCAAAGGGAGGTGCGTGTAGGCCCACCAGCGGTCAGACGTCACGATCGCTTTCGTCTGCGCGAGCAGCTGTTTGGCGTGATCTTCGTGGCGGTCTGGGGCAAGGTGTAGATAGGCATGGCGCCGGTCAAAGATGCCCCACAGCGCGCGGCGTTCCCCCGCGGTCCGCCAGCCCGTCTCATCCATGTTCACTGCATCAGCATCGTGAAGCGCCTGCAACAAGTCGGCGTGGGGCACAGCGAGCGCGTCGCTGGCGCGAGCGAGGATCGCCTCCACGGTCCCGGTGCTGATCCTCGAGCCGAACAGCTGCTCGCATAGCTCCACCGCGTCACGCCGGGAAATACGGTTGCGCACCGAGAGCGTCGCGACGGCCGCGTGAAAACGAGGGCCAAACGCGCTCTGGGCGACCTCTGCTGGCAACTCGCCGCGCGGGCGCTCACCACAGCCCGGACAACGTACTCGGTGACACTGGTGCTCGGTGAGCCTGACTTGGATCACGGGCAGCTCCTCAACCTGCCAGCGCACCGGCTCGCCCACCCTCAAGCGCTCGCTCCACGCGAAGACGTGCCCGCAGCCGCAACGCTCGGGCCAATGCTCGATGACGTCATCCACAGCCCACGCCGGCAAAAGCGGCCGGCCCTTGCCCTCGTGACCGGGCTGGGCGCCCTGTTTGCGACCCGATGGATCCTTCCCGCGCTTCGGCGTGCTAGCGGGGGGATCGGCGCTCGGGGGAATCGAAGAGTTGCGCGAGCTGCGGTTCAGCCGACGCTCAAGCTGGGCGATCCGCTCGTCCTGGCGCGCGACCCGCACAGTCAACACCTGAATCTGGGCATCCATCCGCAGAAGCACCCCAACAACCGCCTCCCGCCCAGCGTCATAGACCGCCTCCGCCTCAACCCGCTCCACACCCCAAAATTCGACGAAGCAGAGCCATGTCCCCCTACCAACTGAACGCGTACCAAAAAGGTGCCCATTTGCAGGGAATTTGCAGAGGCGACGACCGGAATCGAACCGGTGTAGACGGCTTTGCAGTGCTCCCGGAAGTCCCGTTCTCCGCTTACCTAAGCGGTTTTCGGGGACCTCAGGTGCTCTCAGGAGACCTCAAAAAACGCTCGAATGGGGAGCCTTTGGGGAGCCTCTCGCGCGCTTGCCACCTCGCGCCGCGATCAGCAAGATCTACATTGACTATGACATCTACATAAGCTACAATCACTCCATCATGAGTACCGTTCTGGCTCCACCCACGATCTCGATCAAGGATGCGGCGGCGCGCTTGGGTGTGCATGAGAACACCGTGCGGGCGTGGTTCGACAGCGGCATCCTCAAGGGCTATATGAGCCCTACGGGCCGCAGGAAGGTGCTGCTGGACTCCGTCGAGCGTCGCGCGCGTGAGATGTTCGGTGTGCCCGCCGACGCGGTCGAGCTTGGCAAGTCCACGGCTCCCCCCGGGCAGCTCGACACGCTCGAGCGAGCGCAGAGTCGCTTGCCCTGACCTGAGAATCCGAGACCGTCCGCTTCCGCGCCTAGCCTTGGCGCCGTGAAGCTGGACGACCCACAGCACTACTACGCCGAGCGGGACGTGGCCCACACGGCGCAGGGCGACATCCACGCCGGCGTGCCGTTCGTGCACGCGACGATGTTCTCTCCCGAGTTCGAGGCTGCCGGAGCTCGCAAGCGCCCGGACGCCGCCGACCCCGACCAGGCGGTCGTCACGTCCCATCATGGCCTCGGAGTCGTGCTGCATTACACCTGTGGCATCACGGCACAGCCTCCCGGCACCAGGGGCTATGCCCACGAGTTCCGGCTGCTCGCACCGATCGTCTCGCTGAGGACGCTCAAGGCGTGGGGCATGAAGAACAACGAGCTGCGCAAGCTTCGGGACGGATACGCGCTGCAAGGCTTCATGTATCTCCCACAGGTCGAGCCCATGCTGCTCGACGATGAGGACGAAGGCCACGACGAGTACGGTGGTCATGCTGCGGCCCTGATCTACCGGCCAGCCACCGTCAGCCAGGCGCTCCTAGACCACGCGCCGCGCATCACGCGCCTGACCGCAGACGCCACGCGGATTCTCGACGCCGCCCTCATCCAGACCTACACCCCCAACAACTTCGACTGGAACGCGCTCGCCCAGCCCGACCTCAGTGACAGCTGGGCCGGTCCTCAATGATCTTGGGCGGTTCAAGATGCGAGAAGCTCGCTCCGGCGTAATCAGCGACCAGGGTCTTCTTACGGTTTACACGAGCTGACGAACTCGTGGGTCGTTCCGCCTCGCTTGGGTGAGCACGAATCGTGTTGAGTTGGTCCGGGCTACGAACGACGCCTCCTTCACCACCTCGCACGGAATGCTCCATATCTCCTGGACGTCGAGGTCCTCGTTGAAGAACACCGCGAGTAGCACGTCGAAAGGATTCTTCTCGATGTCGCGGATAGGGCTCAGCTGTCGGCTGCGGTTCTCCGGTGTGAGTCGTCTTCCCTTGATTTGATACCGAATACCCTTCGCATCGACTGCATCGATCGACTTCTCGGCAAACCCCTTCCGTTCCAGCTTGAAGCGATCACAGCAGATGCGCTCGGCATAATCGCCCACGGGTGTGTTCGCCGTTCGCACCAGGTCGCGGACGCGAAGCATCCGCATGCAGCGCGCCCAGGTCTTCGCGATTTCGTCGTCGCTCATGTCGTGCAGGAGCCGATCGAGTTCGAGCAATTTGTCTGGCATCAGGGTCCCGTTCGGATCGACAGAAACCTACCGGTGTCCGAAGACAGTATGTGTCTGGTCGCCGGCCCGTGTCTCCTGTTTTCCGGAACAGCGCTCCCGGGCCGGCTGTATGCTCCACCGGGTCATGTCCCGATGGCACTTCCTGGCTCTGCCGATCCTCGCGATGGTGTTGCTGGGGACGACGGCCCGTGGCGCGTCGAGTCGTGGCGAGTCGACGGTCTCCGCGGAAATCGCGCATGCCGTGTTGGCTCCCTGGGAAGCGATCGCCAGCCAAAACGCTTCCGCCCTGTGTGCTGACTTTGTGCCAGTGGTCGCGGCTGAGCTCGTGCCCAAGGCTCGCCCGGGATCGACCTGCCTAGCCGCGGTCGAAGAAGCGTTCACCTCGGCAACCACTGTCTATAAGCCATCGCTGGCTGGCGCAAAAGTGCAGGACATCGTCATTCACGGGGATCGCGCTTCGGCGGAGCTCGTGAGCATCAAGACCAAGGGCAAGCGGAACATCAAGTCGGTCGCATTTGACGCGACGTCGCTCAAGCTTGAAGAGATCGCGGGAAGGTGGCTACTTGCCTCACCGGCGCTGCTGATCGCAGTCAAAGGCTGTGGAATTCCCCTGCATAGGACTGGGTGCCCAGCGAATTCCAATGTATTGGCCCTCGCAATCGTGTCTTCTCCTGAAGAGCCGCCGCTACCATCCGTGCCCATGGCGGTGCGACGTGCCGGCGGCAAAGAGCTGAGTGACTTCAAGGCGGGGAGAACCGTCTATGCACAATCAGGCTGCGCGGCGTGCCACCGAATAGGCGATTACGGTAATGCTGGACCTGGCCCCAACCTGACCCATGTCGCCTCGAGACTGCCACGGCAGGCGATCGCCCGTACGCTCGTGAACCCGACGGCACCGATGCCGTCGTTCAAGAATCTGCCCGCCAAGAAGTTCGAGGCGGTCGTCGAGTTCCTCTCGCTGTTGCGCTGATGCCCCTTCGGAGGATCCTGCCCCTCCGGCTGAGGGAGCATCGAAGGAGGAGCGGCTCCGCTTCGTCCGCCGCTGCTCACTGATCCAGTTTCCTGGGGCCGTCGCGGTGTGGATCCTCGTGCTCGTCGTCGGTATGCCGACCTGGGCGCTGATCGCGCTGGGTGTAGCCACGGCGACAGGGCTTGAGAGCGTCGCGTCTCTAACATGGCGCATCCGGCGCCTGAGCAACGACTGACACGGCCGGGCGCAGCTCGCCCAGCGACTGGAAACTACGACGCCTTACGTCACGAACGTCGAGGCGGGCCGCGCCAACCTCACGGTGGGCCAGCTCGCCTCGATCGCCGACGCGCTGAACGCGATCCTCGACATCAACCTGCGCGTCGTCGACGAGAAACGCCTCGTCGTTCAGCGAACGGGTCGAGCGCGCGGCGTTCAGCCGCTTCGCTGAGACACGGGGCGGATACGCCTGTCTCCGGGCTCAGGGGGACGTAGGGGGGAACGCCGGCCGTTCCAGCGACATACCTGGTGATGGCACTCCAGCCAATCACCCAGTTCGGTTGCGCGATGCCCGAGGGTCCGGGTGCGAGTCCCGTACCTTCGGGGCCAGGGTATTGGCGTTGGGTGGACCCTCGGTCGATTTGGGGGGTGCTTGCCCGGACCTTGGGGTTGCGTACCTTCGGGTTGGCGGAGGGGTCGAAGTCCCTGCAAAACCGCGCTGTTGCGCGATGCGCGGCGGACGGGGACATTCTTATATATCCCCTTCTCAATCTGAGATGGCGCTTGCTGTGGTCTTCTCCGTGGAAGCGAGCTTGTTCGTGATCAATCTCCTGGGGACAGATCTCGAGGAGATCTTCAAGGGCAGGCCGGGTGAACTTCGTCGGGAGGGCCTTGTATGGCGTGACCAGGCGATCTTGTGGGCGTTGCATGTCGCACGGGTGATGAGCACGCTGCAGGTCGCTGTCGAGCTGTTTCCCGGCCAGCAGGCGTGCAAGGCGCGCGAGCGGTTGAACAGGCTGCGCGAGATGGGACTGGTGGAGCGCCACCGTGGCGGCAGGCGCGCCGGTAGCGAACCCTTCTTGTGGTCTGTGACCAGCAAGGGCTTTGATCGGCTCAGATCCGGACCCTCTCCGGTCATCAGCAGTGATGAGTACGGCCCTGAACCGTGGCTGCTCGGGTCGGAGGCAAAGTTCAGCCGGTGGGCGTGGGCGGAGCGCCAGTGGGGCTCGGCGATGCCCGGGCGTGTGCGCCATGACCTCGAGTCGGTCGACTTCCTGATCTCCTACCGCCGTGCTGTGGACGCGACGCTAGCCGCCCAGGCCAGGGGCGCCCACATCGTGACGGAGTGGCGCGCAGAGCACGTTTTCCTTCCGCCGCTCGGCGAGCCCGACGATTACGGCGAGCGATCCTCGGTCACGGTCTCTGACGCTGCGGACCTCGTGTTCGAACGCGGGTTCGAGCGCCGGCGCGAGCGGACGTGGGTGTGGGGCTACGAGGCCCAGGCGCGGCTGCAGGTGGTCAAGCCCGACGCGGCGCTTTCGATCGTCCTCGTGGATGAGGACGAGCAGCGATGGATGACGATGGTCCAGCCGCCGCCGTGGGAGGAGCGCCAGGCGTACCCCGAGGACTACAGGCGTCACCTCGTCGTCGACGTCCTGATCGAGTTCGATCGCACCGGCCGCGTCTCGAACAACATTGAGAAGCTGCGCGGCCTTGACATGTTCCTGAACGTCGGGCGTCACCTGGTGCAGAAGAACCCAGTTCACTGCCTGCAGCATTCGGAGATCCACGAACGCTACACCGCCGAGGTAGTCGTCTTGTTCGTGTGTCCGCCGGGTAAGGCCAGGACGATGATGATGGGCGCGGATGAGATCCTCACCGGGTACCAGTACCGCGGCGACGAGGTCTCCTTTGAGGGCCGCAACCGCATCCTCTTCTGCGAGAGCGACGCCTTCGGCAACCTCACCGCCGATCTGAGAGATCGCGAGCAATGGCTGCGCTTGCCCGCGGGGCGCCGGCCGGCGCCGCCCAAGCCACGGGAGGGCAGCCGTCAGATGTGGCTGCTCCCAGCACTCCCGCCCGAGCTGCGCGAGACGCAGGAGATGCTCCCGCGAGCCTGGAAGCACCACGGGATGATCGAGATGCTCACGGAGCCTTCTCGATCAAGCCGAGGTCCAGAGCTGGCGTGATCCGCCGATGTACGTGGCACCGCGCGCCAGCTCCGCAGCCCGTTTGGCTCGCCGGCCGGCTCGTCAGGTACGCGTCGGCGTGGTCGGCTGCTCGTGTGAGTGTTTGCGCGTGGTCGAGCGTTCATGAGGTGCTCATCTGATCCGAGCGCTCACGCTCAGCAATGACTCGCGCGGCCCAGGCACGCGGTCGCACCCCCAGTCCTCGGCCGAGGAGCACGCGGTGGCTCGCTACCCAGTCGTAGGTCCGCGAAGTTGTCCTCGGGAACCGCGAAAGGACACTGGCGATCCGGGTTCCCCCGGGCATGGCAGCGACGATGACAGGGATGCCTGCGCCACCTGAATGAAGCATGCCTGAAGCGTCGATGAGGTGCCACGACTTCAGACGATCTTCACGCTCCACGTCGATGAGAAGCGCCCCTCCGGGTGTGCTCTGGATCGGTACGGGGCGCACGCGGCTCGCCCGATCCCACGTCAACAGCATCGCCAGCATCACTTCGCAGAACCTGCAGTCGTCGTCATAGAGAATGATCAGGGTGTCCTCGCGGAGGTCGCGCATCAGGTCATTCGGGTGCGTGATCGGCCAGAGTTGTGATCAGCATCTGTACCCAGGTGTCGACCAGCGTCTCGTCATCGACCTGGGCGGGAATGCCGAGGACGTCGCGGAGCAGGCGGGAGGAGAGCAGTGACCCGAGTCCGAAAACGGCTATCGCCGTGGCCTCCTCGGCCGAAATCGCGCGCTCAGCGCGTTCACCGATCCAAGCGGCAAAGCCCGTGAACGTGGAGCTCACGAGCTGCTCGACGGCGGCGGTTAGCAGTTGTGGCCGGTTGCGTGCGTCGGAGGCGAGGATGCGCAGCAGCTCGGACTCGCTGTCGAGCTCGGCGAGGACGTAGCGTGCGGTCAGCGTGAGTTCGGCTTTGAGGTCTCCCAATGATCCGAGTACGTGCCGGATCTCACGGAGCGCTCCGAGTCGCGCGAGCTGGCGCTCGATCCCGGCGGCGAGGACTGCTTCCTTGCTGTCGAAGTGGTGATAGAGCCCGCCTGCTCCGGGTGTGAGTCCGGCGGCTGCCTCGATCTTGGCGATGCTGGTGCCGGAGTAGCCGTGCTGGCTGAACAGGCGCATCGCTTCGTCGACGATGCGCTCGCGGGTCGGGGTGATGCTTGACATGGACCCGACTCAGTATACACTTAGTTGAAGCCAGTAGACTGAGAAGAGAGAGGTGTTTGGTGTCCGATGTCGGGCTTCCCCCAGATGCAGGTGACGCGCCGCCGAAGGGTGACGGCATAGCTCGTGGGCGGTTGCGGCGCACCGCCCCGCTGGCCGCGCTGAGCGCTCGCACAGCTGGGGAGGCGGTCGTGGTCGGGCTGCGCAGCAAGCTGACCGGTGCGGACAGCACCGAGTTTCACGTCCGCACGGCGGAGCGCTACGCCGAGCTGCTCGGCCGCTCCAAGGGCGCGCTGATGAAGGCCGGACAGATGCTCTCGTTCGTCTCGGCCAGTCCCGCGGTGCCGGCGGAGTTCCAGTCGATCTACCAGACGGCGCTGGCGCGCCTACGCGATGAGGCGCCGCCGATGGCTCCCGAGCTCGCGCGCTCCGTGCTCGAGCG
The DNA here is from genome assembly GCA_963749285.1 of uncultured Solirubrobacterales bacterium. Classification (GTDB taxonomy): domain Bacteria; phylum Actinomycetota; class Thermoleophilia; order Solirubrobacterales; family Solirubrobacteraceae; genus Palsa-744. The sequence goes on from CAVVMD010000003.1 coordinate 2,004,566, forward strand.
CGAGCTTGCGCAGCGGACCGAGAGCGCGTTTGCCGAGTTCGACTGGGAGCCCCTGGCGGCGGCATCGATCGGCCAGGTCCACGCCGCCCGGCTGCACGACGGTCACTCGGTCGCGGTGAAGATCCAGTACCCGGGGGTAGCTGACGCGATTCAGGCCGACCTGAAGAACAACGAGCTGATGGCCACGTTCCTCGGCTTGATGTTCGGCCTGTCGCCGAGGAAAATGAGCTTTGACATTCGCGGCGCGGGACGCGAGATCACCGCCCGCATCACCGAGGAGCTCGACTACCGCCAAGAGGCCGCCAACCAGATGGAGTTCGCCGACATCTACCGCGGACACCCGTTCATCCACATCCCCGAGGTGATCGGAGAGCTGAGCACCGACCGTGTGCTGACCCAAGAGCTCGTGCAGGGCAAACCCTGGAGCGATGCGCTCACCGCCGGACAGGAGCTACGCGACCAATGGGCGGAGGCGATCCACCGCTTCGTCTATGCAACGAACCATCGCTTCGGCCTGCTCAACGCCGATCCGCACCCCGGCAACTACGTCTTTCACGACGACGGGAGCGTGAGCTTCCTGGACTTCGGCTGCGTAAAGCGATTCGGGCGCGAGCAGAGCGAGATGATGAACGCGATCGGGCGCGCATGTCTACGCGATGACGTGCTCGGGACATGGCATGCAAGCGTGGAGGCTGGGTTCTTCAGGTCCTCAGATCCCGTCACCCCCGAGGAGGTGTTCGCCTACTGGCGTGAGCCCTGGGAAATGTGGTGGGCAGAGCAACCGTTCACGATCACACCGGAGTACGTGTCCAGGTGGATCGAGCGTAAGTTCTCACCGACTGGCCCCTCGGCCAACGCCTTCCGGCACATCACCGCTTCGCCCGAATACACGATCATGGGCCGGATCGAGATGGGCGAGGCGTCGTTGATCGCCGAGCTGCGTGCCGACGGCTATTGGGGATCGATGGCGGCCGAGTTCTTTGAGGGCGCGGCCCCACTCACCGAGATGGGCAAGCTCGACCATGCATTCTTCGCCGAGCGCAGGACAGCGAGCAGCCATGCCTGACTGGCGAGCATGGCCGTTTCCAGCCGATGGCCCTTACCCCGCCTACCACGCCGCGCGCGCGCAGGCACCCGTCCAGTGGAACGAGCAGCTCGGCGCTCATCTCGTGCTCTCCTACGAGCACGCGGCAGACGTTCTGCGCAGCCCCGAATGGAGCTGTGACCCGCGCAACAGCCCACAGATGCTCGCCTCGCTGGGCGGAGAGGGCCCGGTGTCTGAACAGTGGAGCCGCTCGCTGCTGATGAGCGACCCACCGGCCCACACGCGGCTGCGGGCCGCTGTGAACCGCTTCTTCACGCCGCGAGCGGTGCGGGGAATCCGCGGGCGCGTCAGTGCGATCGTGGACAGCGCGTTCACAGCGCTCGGCGGCGGTGAGCCGGTCGAGCTGATGAGCGAGCTCGCCTATCCGATCCCGCTGGCGGTGATCGCGGAGCTGTTTGACGTCGGCCTCGAGGGCGCAGAACTGCTGCGCTCAGAAACTCCGACGCTCGCCCGGATGCTCGAGCTCGACCCGACACCGGAAGAGATCGACGCGATCGGCGCGGCGGCCATGACCCTGATGCTGTTCCTCGTCCCGATCGTCGCGCAGCGGCGCGAAGATCCAGGCGGGGACCTGTTGAGCGCACTGGTCCATCCCCCCGGCGGCGCCGCGGCACTGGAAACCGACGAGATCATCACGATGTGCCTGCTGCTGCTCGCCGCCGGTCATGAGACGACCGCGAATCTGATCGGCAACGGCACGCTCGCGCTGCTGGAGCACCCCGACCAGCTCGACTGGCTCGCTCAGCATCCCGACCTCTGCGCCCAAGCCGTCGATGAGCTCCTGCGCTACGACAGCCCCGTCCAGGTCGCCTCCCGCGTCGCCCGAAACGATCTCACCCTCGGTGGAGTCAGCGTGCGCAAGGGGCAGCAGGCACTCGTCGTGCTCGGCGCCGCCAACCGCGACCCCGCACGCTACCCCGACCCAGACCGGCTGGACCTCACACGCACAGGAGCAACCCACCTCGCCTTCGGCAACGGCCCGCACTTTTGCGTCGGCGCCGGACTCGCCCGACTCGAGGCGCAGGAGACCTTCAAGGCGATCGCGCGATCGCCCCTTCAAGCGCGCGTCGGTGGGTGGTCATATGAGCGAGCTCACTCCCGCACCTTCCGGCGGCTGCAAACTCTCCGCATCGCAGACAACCAGCCTCCCTGTCCAGAGCGCACGCTCGACGCCGTGGCAGAGTCGCGGAGGAGCTGACAGCCAGCGATCCCGCATCGGCGGTCAGGTTGTGTGCTTGTGTCCGGTGAACGCCGCGAAGCCGGGTTGTGGTCCGATCGCGGCGTCGGCTATCCCCGCGGTGGCCAGCCAGCGTCGTAGGTCCTCCCGGCGCGGCGGCAGCGGATGGCCGCTGCGGCTGCCGATCCCGAACAGTGCTCGTGCTCGCCGGGGTCCCTGTGCGAGAAACGTGGTGCCGATCAGTTGGCCGCCGGGCTTCAGGGAGCGCGCGATCTCGTTGATGGCCTGCTCGGGGTCGTTGACCATGTGCAGGCCGCTGTAGGAGAGAAAGAGGTCCGCCTGACCGTCGGGGAAGGGCACCGCGGCCATGTCCGCGGTGAGTAGTTCGATCTGGTTCAGCGAGCGCGTTCTCGCGCGGCGCCTGGCGCGCGTGAGCATCTTCTCTGACAGGTCGCCCGCGACGTAGCGGACGTCCTGATCGGGACGGAGGGCGCGAAAGGCGACACCGCCGCCACACGGCACGTCGAGGATCGTTGCGCCGTCAGCGACGTGACCGATGAGCGCCATGCTGGCATATAGGACGGAGGCGTCGATGCCCCAGACGACACGACCAATGCTGCGCATCAGCCACGGCCGTTCGATGTAGAAGTCGTAGAACCCGCCGAATGGCCCGGCGCAGATGTTCGGTGTGTCGTCCACCAGCCTGGACTATGACGCAGCGGCAGGCTGGCGATCCCCGTGCGGAAACGGGGAGCGACGCGAAGCCTCGCTGTCTTGACTGCTGGTCGGCATGGCGAGGGCTGCATCCACCACCTGTTGTGGTGCGTCCCATGTGAGCATGTGGCCGCAGTTGGGCCAGGTTTCGATGATCCTGTGTTTGGGGAGCTGGTCGGTGTGGCGTGATGTTCGGGCGCGGGCGATCCGATCCTTGCCACCCCAGACGACGTGGACCGGGATGTCGGCAGGGATCTGCTGGCCGTCCAGGAACCGCAGCCGGCGGGTTTGCCGGAAGTGCTCGGGGAAGTGCTTGGACGCGAGCACTGTCTTGACCATTGCGATCGCATCCTCGGCGGGACGTCTGCCGGTGCTGCGGAGATCTGTCGCAGTGACATCCGGCGTCCCATATTTGTGCGCAGTGGCGTGGTGACGGCTCGCTCGCCGAGGAGCTGCCCGAGCCGCCAGTTAACCACCAGGATCGCGTCGGTGATCGGCGGGGAGTGCTTGCGCCATAGCCCTGCCGGTGTGAGCGCCAGAACACCGCTGGCGCGTCCGAGCTTGGCGAGCTCAAGCGCGGTCCACCCCCCGGAGGAATGGCCGACGACCGCGACACGCTCCAACCCGAGATAGTCCAAGAGCGCGGCAACCTCCGTCGCCCAGTCGGGCGGCGTGAAGGAACTTGGCGGCGACTGCCCGTGCGCGGGCAGATCCACAGTGAAGACCTCGCGCTCGCTGGATAGCTGGGGCAGGAGTGGCTTCCATATGCTGCGTGAGCTGTTGGTCCCGTGCAGCAGCATGAGCGGCGGCCCGTATCCTTCGCGGTCGAACACAAGCATGTAAACATCTGTATACCACATGCCTCTTACGCCAGACTCCACCAAGGACCGCCTGCTAGAGGCAGCCGTCACCTGCCTGCAACGCCAGGGCTACTCCGCGACCACAGCCCGTGACATCGCCTCAGAGGCTCACGCCAACCTCCGCTCGATCGGCTACCACTACGGCTCCACCCGAGGACTTCTGCTCGCTGCAATCTCGGCGAACTGGCGGCGCTGGCTCGCACCGCTGATCGCGGCGGCGAGCAGCGACACCCGATCACCGCAGGAGCGTCTGACTGAGGGCATGGAGCTGTTCAGTGCGGCCCTCTCGGAGAACGCACCAATGGTTCATGCGTGGCTTGAAGCGGTGACCCTCGCACCCAGGGATGCCGAACTCCAGGCGACCCTCGCGGCAAATCAACAGGAGTTCCGTGCCGCGCTGGCCGCAAACCTCGCCGCAGCGGGCCAGCCGGACGCCGACACGCGAGCAGGCGCGATCATCACGGTCTGCGACGGACTCATCGTCGACTTCCTGCTCTACGGAGAGGCACGTCGCCCCAAGGAAATCGCCCACCACGCAGCAGCCGCCCTCGCACAGCTCGACGAGTAGTGCTGGGCTGTCGGGCTCCGCACGAGAGCACGCGCTGCCCAGTTCGGGCGTCGTAGTTCTCGTAAGTGTCGTGCCACGCTTGCCAGTGACGATGAGAGACTGAGAAAAGATGGCACCGACCGATCCCCGCAGTGCCGCACTGAAAGATCTGGCGCGTGCCGGTGGGCGCAACGCCGAGGTTGAGATCATCGAATACGACCCCGCGTGGCCGGCCGCCTACGCCGCTGAGCGTGAGCGACTCGCTCCGCTGCTGCCCGCCGGGGTGCAGTTGCACCACTTCGGGTCCACCGCCGTCCCGGGTATGGCGGCCAAGCCGGTGATCGACGTGATCGCGCTCGTGGATGACCTCGACGCGCCGATCGCGGCGCTGGTGCAAAGCGGTGGCTACCAATACCCGCAGGCGTTCAACGCGACGCTTACCCACCGGCGGTTCCTGTGCTACCCGACGGCCGCCTACCGCACCCATCACCTGCACCTCGTAGACGAGCCGGGAGAGCTCGAGCGGCGTCTGCATTTCCGTGATCGCCTGCGCGCCGATCCGGTCCTTGCGAGTGAGTACGCGGCGCTGAAGCGGACGCTCGCGGAGCGCTACCGGGATGACCGCGAGGCGTACACCGAGGCCAAGAGCGAGTTCGTCAAGCGACACTCCTGATCCAGCCCTACAGGTCCTGCTTCGTTAGGCTCCGGCGAACGTGTCGAAACGCAGCCTGATGCTCGTCAACAGCCTGTTCCGTGTGAGCTATGGGCTGGGGGCGCTGTTCGTTCCGTCGAAGATGGCCGAGCTGAAGCTGGCGGCGAATACCGCCGAGCACCCGGAGGCTCGACTGTTCGTTCGCGGGTTCGGCGTGCATCAGATAGCCGTAGCGGCGATGGGCCTTGCCAGCCGGCGCTGGCGGCGACTCGAGCAGCCGGCCGCGGTGGCCGCCATCGCTATCGACGTGTTTGACATGCTCTCTGCGGTGATCGAGGCTGGCGGCCGAGGACGGATGGACGCCGACTTGTCCGGGGGCCTTGTGTTCTCGGCAGCAGGCGTGGCTACCGCTGCGGCCGCTCTACGGACGCCAGCGCCGCGATGAACGGCTCACGAACCTCCGGGTCGCAATGCTCGGCCTCAAGCGCGCGCTTCTCGGCGTCGGGATCTTCACCGGCTGGGTAGTCGAGTCCCGGACCGCAGGCGAACGGCAGCGATGAGCGGCCGTCCCACGCCGGCCCGGGAAACGTAGCGTCGACGGTGATGCGTCGGCCGTCGACGACGATGGTGAGGTAGCGGTGGACATCGGCGAGCCCATCCTCGGGGACCACGTCTGCAACGGCGGCGCCGAAAAGCTTGGCGGCGCGAGCGCGATCCAGCTGGTAGACGCGATGGACGATCAGCGGTTCGGTCTCGAGAAAGCGATCGGCCATCGTTTGGGCGAGAAACAGGTGCTTGGTGGAGCAGGTGCCGCGACGCTCGCGCAGCATTCCCTCCACGGTGCGATCACTCGGACGACCATACGGCAGCTCCCGCACAGCTTCAACCAGCTGAATCAGTGACGAGTCGAGTGAATAGAGCGCGTCGATTGACTCAGAGTAAAGGGATGCGTCTGCCAACATCGAGCTGATGGTGCGCACGGGAGATGAGCTGGTCAACCCGGTCAGTGGCGAGCGGATCGTGTTCCTGCAGACCGCGGCCGACACCGGGGGGCGGCTGCTTGAGATGGACGATTTCTGGACTCGACCAGGGCACCGGACGCTCGAGCACATCCATCCCGAGATGCAGGAGCGCTGGGAGGTCATCGCCGGCCGCGTGTGCTTTCGCGTCGCGGGGGTCGAGCGGATCGCCGGCCCGGGCGAGGTCGTCATCGCTCCCGCCGGCGTTCCCCACATGGCCTGGACTCTCGACGCTGCGCCTGTCCATTTGCGTATCCAGATGCGACCGGCGCTGTGCTGGGAGCGGTTCGTCGAGCGGCTGTTCGGGCTCGCACGCGACGGTCACACCGACGAGCGAGGGATGCCCGACCCGACGCTGATGGTCGAACTGCTGCGCGAGTTTCCCCGCGAGATCGCCCCGGCGCTGTCGACGGGCGCCTGATCGGTCAGGTGAGCGACGCTACGGCTGGCGTGGCCTGCCCGTAGATGAAGAACTCGGGCGTCGTCTTGACCTGGGCGTTCCAGCCGAGGTCGGTGAGTCGTCGTTGCAGCGGCTCGGGTTCGTGGAAGCGCTTGACGATCTGGTACTCGCGACCGTCGGCGAGCCGGCGAAGCATCGTCTCCTCATCCCGATCGGGGAGTTCGTGATCGACGGCTGACGCCTGCCGGCTGCGCAGGCTGTCGATGAAGAACACCCGGCCCTCCAATCCAACGGCGCGCCTGACTTTCTCCCAGAACGTCTCGAAGCGCTCCTCGGGGACGTGGGAGAGCCAGAAGCCGAAGAAGCACACGTCGTATGTCCTGTCGGGCTCCCACGCGAACAGGTCCGCCTGGATGTAGCTGACGCGCGGATCGTTCACGCGGGCGCGGCACAGCTCGAGCATCTCCGGGGAGCCGTCGATCGCGGTCACGCTGGCAGCGTGAGGAGCCAGCCGCTGGGTCCACAGTCCGGTCCCACACGCGAGCTCCAGAACATCTCCGGCCAGATTGAGCCGCTCCAGGGCGTCTTGCGCCTCGGCGGCGTCAGCGAACCAGCGGGAGCTCGTCTCGGGGCCGTGGTCGTAGCGTCCGCGACGGAACCACCAATCCTCGCACTCGCCGGCACGTTCGCGGTAGTAGCAGGACTGCTCGGCGAGCAGGCGCTCGAGCTCGTCAGTCATGCTCGCTCTTGGGGTTGGGGTCAGACACGTCGATCCTCACTTCGCAGGTGACCGAGTTGGCGATGAAGCACGCCTCGTGCGCTCGGTGGTGGAGCTGATTGAAAGCGCGGGCTGCCGATCACCTCGCCGCTAGCGTGATCAATCGTGGCGAGCACGCACTCGCTGCCCGTCTTTGTCTCGGCCAGGCTTGCCTGAAACCACTGGTCGAAGAACTCCCGACTCTTGCCAACCGGGGTCGTCCACGTCCAGATCTCCGGGTGCTGGGAAGCCCTCCACAACGCCTCCTCGTGGCGAGCTTCAAGAGGCTCCAATGCGACGATCTCGCCTTCCAGGCGTCTGGTCAATCCGTCCCACATGCCGTCTGGAGGCTATCGGCGACGCTCACGGGTCAGTCCGTCGGGAGACGCACGAACCGCACACGATCACGCTGCCTGGCATAGCCAGTCGCTTTCCAGAAGCTCATCGCGCCTGCCTCATCGTCAACGACGATCGCGGTGAGCCTGACCGCGCCCCGCTCGCGCAGGCGCCGCTCGCCCTCCCTGAGCAGCATCGTCGCGAGTCCCTTGCGTCGATGCTCTGGCGAGACCGTCAGCCGGTAGAAGCTCCCACGCCAACCGTCCCACGCAGCGATCAGCGAACCGGCCAGGACACCATCGAGCTCAGCGACCGGCAGCGCCTGGGGGTCAGCGGCCAGCAGCCGAGCCAGTCCATCGGGAGAGTCGGTGACGCTCGGCGGACTACCTGCCGCGGCCCACAGGTCGAGCACAGACGCGATGTCGTCCGCGATGGCAATGCGGATCTTCCAATGATCATGGATAGCCATCCGCTCGATCAACCCTTCGTTGATCACGTACCAGTGCTCGACGGTGTCCTCTGAGATCACTTTCCCGGCGCGGTCGCGCACGACTTGGCGGACCGTCACGACAACTTGACCATCGGGTCGCTGCTCTATGTGCTGCGGCTCGACACGCGAGTCGATCAGGTCAAACTGCCGCCGCCAGTACTCACCAACCTCCCCGTGGCCGTGTAGGCGTCCTCCATCCATCCCGTTCGGCCAATCGACGTCCGCGTGCATCGTCGCGAGGGCGCTGTCGATGTCCCGCGCGTTGAACGCCTCGTAGGCGCGACGAAGCAGCTGTTCTTGTGGATCGCTCATGATGGCGGCGCCTCTGCCGTGACCACCCACACGCGGTGAGGGACCGTGAGCGGGTTCTTGGGGAAACGCTCGGCGAGCATCGTGGTCAACTCCTGCGAGCAGGCCCGTACACCGTCGTCATCCAGTGTGCCTGCGACGGGTGCACTGGCGCGTATACGCCCGACCCACGCCTCGTGCGAATAGGGGACCTGCACGTCGAACGAGAACGTCTCGATTCCGGTGAACCCCGCGCTCTGCAGATCGGTCAGCCACTGCGGATAGACGCCGGTACCGTGCGCATACCGCCACGGTCCGTGGGCCGGGTCGCCCGGCGGGGTATAGCGCAGGATTATCTCCTGCGTGGCCTGTACCACGTTGCCGGGGATCGCCAGCCAGTCGAGGTGCGCGATCACCACGCTGCCGCCGTCGGTGAGCAGCCGGGCGACCTCGCGTGCGGCGGCCGCCCGGTCAAACCAGTGCCAGCACTGTCCCGCGCTGACTACCTCGAACGCACCGTCCGGTAGACCGGTTGCCTCCGCGGACGCCTCGACGTAGCCGATCTCCACGCTTGCCGCGCGATCCAGCCGTCGTGCCTGCTCGAGCAGAGGCGCGGCGATGTCCACGCCCGTGACCTCGCATCCGTGCTGCGCGAACAGCCGCGCGAGGCTGCCTGTGCCCGTGCCGAGATCGACTACCCGCGCGCCCGCCCGCGCGATGCCTCTCGCGGCGAGGCGGTCGAGCAGCTCCGGCGGGAACCCGGCGCGGTGACGCGCGTAGTCATTGGCCGTGCGGGCGAAATCGGGCGGGGCGTCGGTCACGGCGCTCAGCATAAGCCGGTCGAGCGCTATATCACCGAGTCACCACGTCTTTGCTCAACGGCGCTTTGGATCGTCCACTCGGGCACGAGCCGGACGGATATCAGCAGCGGCGAGAGCAGCTTGGGCGGCGGCGACCGCGCTCGCCCCGGCGACCTCGAGGGGCTCGGTGGTGCGCATCGCGCGGCAGAAGACGAATGCGCCCTCCAGCAGCGAGAGCATCGTGAACGCCAGCTCTCGCGCGGTGTGGCGGGCGATGCCGGCGGCGACAAAGTACTCGGTCGCGCCGGAGATCCAGCTGTCGAACACCTCGGCGGTCGCTTCGCGCAGCGGCTCGCTGGTGCTGGCGACCTCCAGGGCGACCGTGGCGATCGGGCACGCGTCGGCGTAGTCGGTTTCCCTGAGCGTCTCGGCGGCACCGGCGAAGAAGTCCCCGACCGCGGTGGTCACGTCCGGCGCCTGCATCGTGATCGTGGCGAACAGCTGGATGTAGAGCTGCCCGGAGGAGCGGATCGTCTCCGCCGCGAGCTGCTTCTTGCCGCCGGGAAAGAAGTGGTAGATCGACCCGAATGGCGCGTTCGCGGCAGCCACGATCTGCTTGACGCCGGTGGCGGTGTACCCCTGGCGGCGGAACAGCTCGGCACTTGAGTCGATGATGCGGTCCTTGGTGGTGCTCGCCATGTTCGGCCCCTCTTGCTCGCTGGTCGTGAGCGTGATGATAGGCTCCCGCTCACTAGAGCGATCTATCAAATAAGTAGTTGGAGGTGGTAATGCCCGAGGTGGAGCTGTCAGCGGGAACGATCGAGTACGAGGACACGGGCGGGACCGGTCCTGTGATCCTGTTCGTGCACGGGCTGATCATGGATGGCTCGCTGTGGCGGCACGTGGTAGCTGACCTGCGCCGCGACTACCGCTGCGTGCTGCCCACCCTGCCAATCGGCGCCCATCGCCATCCGATGCACCCTGACGCCGACCTGTCGATGCGGGGAATGGCGGAGATCCTCGGCGAGTTCATCGAAGCGCTGGACCTGCGCGAGCTCACGCTCGCGATCAGCGACTGGGGCGGGCCCCTGCTGCTCGTCGGCGGTACCCGCGACGAGCGCATCGCGCGGCTCGTGGTGTGCTCGTGCGAGGCGTTCGACAACGTTCCACCCAAAGGCGCAGCGAAGCTCTTACCATACCTCGCGCGTATCCCCGGAGGGCTCGATGCGGCGCTTTTGCCGTTTCGCTTCGACCGGCTGCGCAGGCTGCCGATGACCTACGGCCCGCTGAGCAAGCGACCGGTCCCGCGCGAGGTGATGGACCGCTGGTTCGGCCCGATCCGCGAACAGCGCGAGGTCCGTCGCGACCTGCGCAAGTACGTGCTGAGCGCCCCGCAGGGCCGGCGCGATCTGCTCGCGGCAACCGACGCGCTGGCGGCGTTCGACCGTCCCACACTGATCGCGTGGGCCAGCGAAGACCGGCTGATGCCCCCCGAGCACGGCCGCCGGCTCGCCGAACTACTGCCGCAGGGCCACCTCGTGGAGATCGCGGACTCCTACACACTGATCCCGGAGGACCAACCGGCCACGCTCACCGCACACATGCGCGAGTTCCTCACCCAGGCACAACCCCCCGCCTGACCGAGATGGTCTACCGCTTGCGCCTTCTCGCCCGTATACATCGAGAACCTCAGAACTGCGGCTTGGCCTCGGCGAAGCGCTCGAGCCCGTCGTCAGGGATCGGCTCCCATGCGCATGCATAGGTGACATAGGCACGCCAGCTCGGCCGCACACCCGGGTCTCCGTCGAAGGCTCCCATGCGCACGCTCATCTGCGTGTGATCGTCGGGGTTGCGACTGTATAGGTGCGCTCCGCACTCGCGGCAGAAGCACTTCTCAAAGCCGCCGTCGGGATGACGCCACGCCTGTACCAAATGCTCGCCTCCCAGCAGCCGGAAGGTGCGCCCGTCGATCCGCGCCTGCGCCGAGCTGGCCGTGCCGGTTCGCCGCTGGCAGCGGGTGCAGTGACAGTAGCCGGCAGTCAACGGCGGCGCGGTGAGCTCGAAGCGCACACCACCGCACAGGCAGCCTCCGGTCAGCGCGGAATCGCTCACCGCACAAAGTGTGGCACGCAGGTCGCCGGCCGGACGATACGAGGTAGGCTCGCGCTCACTATGGGCATCTCTCCGTACCTGCTGGACCTGCGCGAGCGGGGTGGCCACGATGCAGTCCTGTCACGAGCGAGAGCATCTCTAGCCACCGCCGGGCTGACCGTCGTCGGTGAGGATCTGGCCCGTCCCTGGGGCGGTTCCTGCTGATCTCTCAATCCGAGGTCTGGAACGCGCGCGCAGCGACGTCGACTGCCGTACAGGGCGGTCCGGGGCGACGGCTAATGTTGCGCGCGTGTTGAGTGCGATCCGCGAGGTGGACGATGTCGAGATGGCCGAGGTCGAGACTACTGTTGGATCGACGTTATTCAAGCGCGGGCGCAGCTATGCGCGCGCCAACCGGGTGCTCAGGATCGAGTGGGACCCTGGCACCGAGACGTTGACCGGCTCCGTGGTCGGCCAGGGTGCGCTGTATGACACCGCGGCGTTCTTCGCCTCCGATGGCGGCGGGTCGCTGGCGTTCGAAGACGGCGAGTGCACCTGTCCGGTGGGGTACAACTGCAAGCACGTCGCGGCGCTCGTGATCGCCGCGAGCGATGGACGCGGACGCGGCGCCAATCGGCCGCGCGATATCCAGCATCAGCCGCTTCGAGTCGCCCGAGCCGCGACGACGGCGCAACCACGGTCGTGGGAGCAGCCCCTGCGCGCGCTGATTGATGCGCCGGCGGGGCAGGCGGATGGCAACCCGCTCGCGATCGAGTTGTCGCTGCACGCGGTCGGCATCTCGGACCGCAGCCAGCCGCGGCTGATGGCGAAGCTGATGCGAGCAGGTGCCCGCGGCGGCTGGGTCAACGGCTCGCTGAGCTGGAATGGGCTGGACTCGTGGCATGTGAAGAGCGGCGAGTACCACCCCGATCACCTCGCGCTGGTTCGCGAGCTGCACGCCATCCACCGCGCGCGCGAGGGACAGGTCGCCTACTACAGCTACGGTGCCGACAAGACGCTCGAGCTCAGCGGCTGCGACAGCGTGCAGCTGTGGTCGCTTCTGGAGGAGGCCTCCCGTGTCGGGCTGAGACTCATCCACGCACACCCTGGGCTCGGCGAGGTGCGCTGCCGCCAGCGGGGCGAGCTGCTCATCGACGTCACGCAGGGCGATCGGGCATCGCTCGTCAGCGGGATCCTCCAGGTCGACGGCGAGAACGCGGACGGTCTGCAACCGCTGCTGTTCCTCGGTTCTAGCGGACACGGTGTGGTGTGCGTCGAGCACAGCGACGGCGGCGGCGCCCACGAACACGAGGACCGGCGGCTGGAGCTCGTGCGTCTCCTCAAGCCGGCGCCGGCGCCGCTGCAGAGGATGATCCTGAGGGGCGAGCGGCTGCAGATCCCGGCAAGCGGACTCCAGCACTTTGCCGAGGAGATATATCCCGCCCTGCGCAACATCGCCACGGTGGTGTCCGCGGACGACTCGTTCACGCCGCCGGAGATCTCCGCGCCCACGCTGGTGCTGCGCGCGAGCTACGGCACCGGCCACGATGTCGAGGTTGGATGGGGGTGGGCCTACCGGATCGGGGACGCCACACGGCACGCGGCGCTCCTGAGCAACGGGGCCGGCCCCGGGTTTCGCGACCTCGACGCTGAGCGCGCGATGCTCGCGGCTGCCGACTTCACCGGGACGGGCCTCGAACGCTTCGGCCTGCTCGACGGCGCGGGGAGGCCCGCCGGCGCGGACGCTGTCCCGGTCTCGCTCACGGGCTTCGACAGCATGCGCCTCACAACGGAGATGCTGCCGCAGGTGGCGGAGCGGGCAGGCGTGGCCGTGGAGGTGCTCGGAGAGCCCGCGGACTATCGCGATGTCGGCGACTCGCTGACGATCGGACTCTCCACCGCCGATGTCGTGGGAGAGCGCGACTGGTTCGACCTCGGCGTGACGATCAGCGTGGATGGCCAAGAGCTGCCGTTCGCCGAGGTGTTTGCGGCTCTGGCGAGCGGCGAGTCGCACATGCTGCTGGCGGATGGCGCGCACTTCTCGCTGCTCACGCCGGACCTGCAGGAGCTGCGGCGGCTGATCGAAGAGGCCAGAGCATTGACGGACTCGTCATCGGCGCTGCTGCGGATCAGCCGCTATCAGGCTGGGCTGTGGGCCGAGCTCGCCGCGCTTGGCGTGGTGCAAGAGCAGGCGCAGGAGTGGCAGCGCCAGGTCGGCGCGCTGCTCGAGATCGACGCGATCGCCACGCATGAGGTGCCGGCGGCGCTTGAAGCACAGCTCCGTCCCTACCAGCACGACGGGTTCGCCTGGCTGGCGTCGTTGCGGGAGCTCGAGCTCGGCGGGATCCTCGCCGACGACATGGGGCTCGGCAAGACGCTGCAGGCGCTCGCGTTGATCTGTCACGCGCGCGAGCGCGACCCGGGCACTGGTCCCTTCCTGGTGGTCGCTCCCACAAGCGTCGTGTCGGGCTGGGTGGGAGAGGCCGCGCGCTTTGTCCCTGGGCTCAGGGTCGAGTCGGTGACCGACACGCTGACGCGGTCAGGCCGCAGTATCGACGAGGTCGCCGCCGCGGATGTGGTGGTGACGACGTACACGCTGTTCCGGCTCGAGTCAGATGCTTACCGCACGGTGCCCTGGGCGGGGCTGATCCTCGACGAGGCGCAGTACGTCAAGAACCATCAGACAAAGACCTACCGATGCGTCCGCGAGCTGGCCGCGCCCTTCAAGCTGGCGATCACCGGAACTCCGATGGAGAACAACCTGATGGAGCTGTGGTCGCTGCTGTCGATCACCGCGCCCGGGCTGTTCCCTGACCCGAAGCGGTTCGCCGAGCAGTACGCGCGACCGATCGAGCGCGGCGGCGATGCCGAGCAGCTCGCACGCCTGCGGCGCCGGATCAAGCCGCTCATCAAGCGCCGCACGAAGGAGCTCGTGGCTGCAGACCTTCCCGCAAAGCAGGAGCAGACCCTCGACGTGGAGTTGCATCCGCGCCATCGCAAGCTCTACGACACACATCTGCAGCGCGAGCGTCAGAAGGTGCTGGGGCTGATCGACGACTTCGACCGCAACCGGTTTACGATCTTGCGCTCGATCACGCTGCTGCGCCAGCTCAGCCTGCACGCGGGCCTGGTCGACGACGACCACGACGCCGTGCCCTGCGCCAAGCTCGGCGCGCTCGTGGATCAGCTGGAGGACGTCGTCGGCGGGGGCCACCGGGCGCTCGTGTTCAGCCAGTTCACGGGGTTCCTGGCTAAGGCCCGCGAGCGCCTGGACGCCGAGGACATCGGCTACTGCTATCTCGACGGGCGCACTCGTCGGCGCGATCGCGTGCTGGAGCGCTTCAAGGACGGCGATGACTCGGTGTTCCTGATCAGCCTGAAGGCGGGTGGGTTCGGCCTGAATCTCACCGAGGCGGACTACTGTTTTCTGCTCGACCCGTGGTGGAACCCCGCCACCGAGGCCCAGGCGATCGACCGCACTCACCGCATCGGCCAGACCCGCCCAGTGATGGCTTACAGAATGATCGCACGCGACACGATCGAGGAGAAAGTCGTGGCTCTCGCGCGCCGCAAGGCCGCACTGTTCAGCGGAGTAATGGACGAGGGCGACCTGTTCGCCTCAAGCCTAACCGCCGAGGACATCCGCGGGCTGCTCGACTGAGCGGGTCGAGCCGCCGGCTGCGACGCTCGCAGGGGTTGGAGAAAGTGATCGGTAGAACACCAACCCTGTGCTAACGTATGGGTCATGGGTAGAGGAGCGACCGCCGATCTTCTGACTGCTGCGAGCGTTGTGCGCCTGCGTGGTCTTGCGCGGCGTGATGCCGCTGTGCGCGATGAGCTGGGGCCTGTGATCGAGGATCTTCAGGAGACGATTGATCCGACGGTGTCCAAGACCGTCGCCGCTGGAATCCTCGGCGTGAGCATCAACACGCTCGACAAGTGGGTCGCGCGTGGCCGGGTTCCGGCGGTCGAGGTTGCCGACTATCGCCGTGCGCGGATTCCGACGAGACCGTTGCTGGCCTTGGCCTCGGAGGTCAGCGAACTGCGCCGGGCGGGCGCTGACAGGGCGCTGCTCGCGCAGGCCATCAGCCGGCTGGAGCAGGAGGATCCGCAGTGGCAGCGCGAGTTTGACGACCTGTATGGGGAGAGCCTGCGTGCGATGCAGCGTGGCGATCTGGTCAAGGTCGACCTCGACAGCTTCGGTCCGGACGACTGATAGAGCGCTTCGGTGTCCGCGCCGGGGCTTGAGATTTACGTTGCGCCTGCGGTCGAGCGTGTCATCGACGATCTGCGGGGAAAACGGCTGGGACTCGGGGATGCGCTGCGGGAGTTGGCACGAGATCCCTGCTCGGCAGAGCTCGATGCTCGGCGTCTATCGGGTCCGCTGGCTCCCGTCGTTTGCGCCATACACCTCTCGCGGGGATATCGGCTGGCGTTTTCTTTGCAGCCAAAGACACGAGCACACAGCGCTCGCGTCGTAGTCCTGTACGTGGGTAAGCGCGACACGCGCCGCCGCCGTAGCGATGTCTGGGAGGTCCTGCACGATCTGTTCGAGGTCGAGAACCCTCCGGACGAGCACGATCGGCCGCCGTGTTGCGAGGACAGCATCCCCGACATCAGCGAAGCCGAGCTCGACGACTTCCTGCAACGGCTCCGTCGTGTTCAGCGACGGCGCTGAGAACGCTCCGGCGTCTCTTTGGCATCGCTGCGGCTGGCTGCTCGCGGCGCCTTCGCTGAGCGCTCCTGCGCCCGGCAGCCAATGGGAACGCCGAGGCGCTTGGCGGAGCCTCTGAGGGTCGAGAGATCGGTGGGGGGGAAAGACGCCAACCCATTCGACAGATGGGAGCGATGACCAGGACGACTGAGCGCGAAGCCCCTGGGGGGCGGTTGACAGATGTAGCCAGGCTGCTCACGGCGGACGAGGTTGCCTCCCGGCTCGGCGTCCAGCCGTCGTGGGTCAACAAGGCTGCGCGGGCGGATCGCATACCGCACGTCTGCGTTGGCCGCTATCGGCGCTTCCGCTGGCTGGACATCGAAGCGTGGCTCGAGAATCAGCGGCGCGGCTCATGACCGCGCCGACGGCTCCCTTAAGATGCCGCGTACAGATAGGGAGTGCCCCCGGGGCGGTAACCCCGAGGACACTCTGGAACGACGGCCGAGCGGCGCGCAAACGCCCTCGACCCCGGCATCAGGAAAAGAGGTCCCGATGCAAGCTCATAAGCACGCACAGGTCAGCGTCGCCCTGTCGGCGACGTACAAGGGCAAGTCGCGATCGACCCCCGTTTGGGTCATGCGCTATCGCCTTCCGTCGGGGAAGGACTCCAAGGAGGTGCTCGGTCTTGTGTGGACGAAGAAGGGGCGTCCTCCGCATGGGCACCTGACGGAAGGCGACGCCCTGTTGAAGGCGCAGGCGTTCGCCGCGGAACACTCCACGGACACGCCCGATGCTCGACGTTCGTTTCGGGCGGCGCTGGATTCCTTTGTGCGCTATTGCACCCAGGAGAAGGGGCTGCGCGGCTCCACGATGCACGAGTACAAGAAGATCGGCGAGCGCCTGGCGGCGCGTCCGTGGCGAGGCGAGCTGACGTGGGCCGACCGGCTGCTTGACACGTTCACCGACGATGACCTGCTGGCTGTTCGCCGGGAGCTCGCGAAGGCCAAACGCAGCGCGGACACCGTGAACCACTACCGGCGCGTCGTGCGCGGCATCTTCGGGACGCACCGGAGCAGTCCAGCGCTCGCGTGGGCCTGGATGGGCCAGAAGGTCGAGAGCGAGGGCAAGCTGCGCTTCTACACGCCCGAGCAGGTTCGCAAGCTCGTCGCCGAGGGCGTACTCCGACACCGATGAGGCCATCTACACCGTCGCGACCGAGGCCGGCCCCAGGTTGAGCGAGATCCGCGGTCTGAAGGTCAGCAACGTCGACTTCCAGGTCGGCGTGCTGCGCTTCGAGGACGGCTTCACGACGAACGGCGGTCACGCGGGCAACAAGGGCCGGCGAGTGCGGTCGGTCCCGATGACGGCCAACGTCCGTTCGGTGCTCGCCCCGTTCTGCGAGGGGAAGACCGGGAACATGCTGGTCTTCGAGCACGACGCCAAACCCGGCGAGCCGATCTGCGGCACGTCTCTCTACCGCCGGTTTTTGAGCGCAGCGGAACGAGCCGGTCTGCCCAGACTGCGCCTGCACGACCTGCGGCACACGTTCGGCACGCAGGCGATCCGCGCCTTCAAGATCCACGAGGTCCAGCGGATGATGGGCCACCGCCACATCACCACCACCGAACGCTACCTGCACTACGCCCCCGATCCCGACGCGGCGGCGAAGCTGACCGCGCTTTGGGGAGGCGCGGATAGCGACGAGGAGACCAACGTGGTCCCACTGCGCCGGGCCGCCTGACAGCAGGAAAGAGGGGCGAGCCGCACGGCTTCGCCCCTCTTTTTGTGCCGTTCTCAGTCCGATTAAGGGGAGCCTATGGGGAGCCTTGGCCTGTTCGGCCGTCCTCGGCTCAGGCGCCTCGGGCCCAAAACATGCCAATTTCGAGGCTGTTCTCACAGAGGCGACGACCGGAGTCGAACCGGTGTAGACGGCTTTGCAGGCCGCTGCGTAGCCACTCCGCCACGTCGCCACGATGCCTCCCTAGCTTATCGGGCGCTTCGGGTCTGGTTATCAACCTTTTTCCCATCCCTTATGGGCGCTTTGGGACCTGCTTAGCGTTCGCACAGCCATCCGGCGCATCATGGTCTCATCCCATTTGCAACTTGGAGGTGATCCGTGAAACGTCTCGTTGTACCCATGTTCTTTGCGGCGATCGCTGGAGCGGCCGTCGCCCTCGTCGCGCTTCTAGTGCTTGGCGGCAGCGGACGATCCGCCCCTGCCTCCGCGCGCGCCACGCGTGCGTCACTGCCGACGAGCGGTTCCTCGGCGGGGCGCCGTCGCGAGGTCTCCTCCACTGCGCTCACCGCCACCCAGATCTACCAGCGCGACTCCGCGGGCGTCGTCGCGATCAAGGCCGTCACGTCCGAGGGCGAAGACAGCGGCACCGGCATCGTGCTCAACGAACAAGGCCTGATCCTCACCAACGATCACGTCGTCGTGGGCGCCAGCAGCATCGTGGCCGGCCCGGGCACCTCTGCGAACGTCACCCGCACCGCGACGCTCGTCGGGGAGGAAGCCAACGACGATCTCGCGCTCATCCATATCGACCCGTCCGGCCTTGGGCTTCATCCGTTGACCCTCGTGAGCTCGAGCTCCGTCCAGGTCGGCGACCCCGTGTACGCGATCGGCAACCCCTACGGCCTGGATGAGACCCTCACGCGCGGCATCGTCTCCGCCCTCGGGCGCACGATCTCCGCTCCCGACGGCTCGACCATCACCGGCGCGCTGCAGACCGATGCGGCGCTGAACCCCGGCAACTCCGGCGGCCCCCTGCTGAACGAACAGGGCGATGTCATCGGCGTCAACTCCCAGATCGCGTCCGATGCCGCGCGCACGGAAGGCTCTCAGCCCGGCAGCACGGGCGTGGGGTTTGCGATCGCCTCGAACACGGTTGCTGGGGCGGTCAAGGCGATTGAGGCGGGACATGGTGTTTCCTCCGCCTCGGCGAGTCATAGCGCGGTCCAGACCGGAGGCGGAGCCGGCACGCGCCGGGTGGAAGTCCCCGGCGTCGAAGGCACGGGCGTTGAAGGCTCGAGCGGCAATGGCGTTGAAGGCGGGCCTTCTGATGGCGGTGCAGAATCTGGCGCGGGCGTTGAATCCGGCTCGGGCATTGAAGGCGGCGCCGAAACCGGTTCTTCTGGCCAGGGCGGCGTGGTCATCCCGGGAGGCGTGGGCTCCAGTGGCTCGGAATCCCTCGGTGCCGGGAGCGAAGGCCAGACCGTGATCGTGCCCTGACTCACCACAAGGCTCGGGGGCGCTTCTGGGAGGGGTCGCCCGGGCCTTGTGAGCATTCTGTGCGACGCACGGCGCCTCGGTGCGCACGGTCCTTCGCGCACGTTTCGCGTTGATAGGCTTTGCCTCTGATCCCAGGGCGATTAGCTCAGCTGGGAGAGCGCCGCCTCGACAAGGCGGAGGTCACTGGTTCGAGCCCAGTATCGCCCACTGCAGTGCCGAGCACAGCAAAATGCCCGCAAATGCGGGCGTTTTGCGTTCAAGGAAAGAGAGCCCTGAGCGCCGCCCGCCAGTCCTCAGTTTGTGCTTGGCGCACATCTGGCGCACACCTTGCCCTCGCTCGCGCGTCGTGGACCGCTCAGCGGCGGTGCCCGCTTCGTGCGCGTGGAGTACCCCGGCCCACCCTGGCCCACAGCTGTCTGCGAGCTTCGCCAGAATCTCCACATGCCACTGCAGATCGTGTTTCAACAGATCCCGCCACTGAGGAAGTTTGGGCTGAGCACGAGGAAGCTCGTCGAGAAAGGCGTGCTGATTCAACGCGAGCTGATCACTGCTAGCGCGTTTGAGACCCAAGCACGCGAGCGCGGCATCGGCCTGGACCAATCCCTTTTGGAGGCTTGGGATCGTGATGGTGTTTTGTCGCCGCTCGCCTTCTCCACCGGGTCGTGGACGAACTGGCGGACCACCGATCCATATCCCACCGACGGCATCGTCTTTCGAGACGAGGTGCAATTTCGTCCGTGGGACGAGTATGCGTTTCAACGGCACGGCTACCCCGTCGTCAACGCGCTTTATTCAGAGTGGCAATTGCTTTACGTCGCGTTGGCTCGCGAAGGCGAGACACTCGAGGTGCCCTTGGAGACATTCAAGCTCGGCTCGGATGCCGTGGCCACGTTCGCCACGAACCACCAGCCCTTCATCGACGGGCATATCGCATACCGAAAGGGGCTCCACCTGCAATGGCTGGCGACGATCCGTCTCCTGCTTCGCCTCCAAGCACGCTACTGGCCGTTTGTGCATGGGCGATCCGTGATCCTCTGGGACGATCACAACCAAGTAGACGCGCTTGACATCGAGTATGACGGCGTGGATGTCGAGCAGCTGCGAGCAGAACTCGAGCTTGAGCTGGGAGTCCTAGAGGGCAGCTATCGCTGGCTGGCAGAGCGCGCCAGGAGCCTTGATCCGCTACCCCAGTTGCACGACATCAGGCGATTTGAGGCCCGACGTGAGCGCGAGCGTGACCGTGGACCTGTCCGCAACGCGCTCGACTTCTACGACGCGGCAGAGGTACTGCGTCGCGCCTATCAGGAGCTAACCAGTGAGCTGCTGCCCGATGTTGATCAGATTCGCGAACCGGATCTGTCGCCGCGCCCCCTCGGGCGCCACCCCGATCAGCTCGGAGAGGCGCTTCGCGACCATCAGCTCTACCCACATCGTCTGCACATGGTCGTCGAGGGAGAAACCGAGGTCCGCCTCATCAAGCGACTATTCGAGGCGTTTAGCGAGCACAGCTGGGACGGCGCTGGGCTCCTCATCACTGACCTCGGCGGCGACAAGCTAGAGGGCTCCCGCACAATGCTGGAAGGCTTCGCAGAATATGCCGATGCCGTTGCCCTGCTCTTGGACGATGAGAACGATGCGAAGCGCGTGACACGCCGGTTCAGCCAGGATGGGGTGCTTCGTGACGAACACGTGAATCTGTGGGAGCGCAGTCTGGAGGAGGACAATTTCACGCCGCAGGAGCTTTTGGAGTTCGTGGCCGAAATAGGTGCCGAGAACGGGGCGGTGCTCAACCTCGATGAAGACACTCTGCTTGCGGCCCAGGAGTCCCGCAATCAAGGCCAGCGCCGTCGCAAGGGGCTGGCATCTGTTCTACAGGAACTGTCGCGTCGGACTGAGTACGGCGCAGTTGCATTCGGAAAGCCACAGCTCGCCGACAAGATGGCCGACCGACTACTACGTGAGATCGCGGAGGCTCCAGGCACGCACGATGAGGTCGCCGAGCGCCGCCCGATTGTCGGCTGGGTCCTTCGCTATCCACTGCGCAGCTTCCGCGAATCCGCCCGCTAGAACTCCGTAGACGCTACGGGTGGCGTTCGAGGCCAGTATCCGCCCATGAGGTAGACGGCATCATCGCTGGCCCTTGGATTGCGCTTCGCGCACATTTGGCGCACACTTCACTTGCTCGCGGGCATTGCGGATTGCCTCGGCGGCCGGTGTTCGCGGCTTGTCTTCGAGTTCGCGCATCACGCCCGCGTAGTGCTTGGCGAGGGTGGCAACCGAGTGCCCTGCCTGCTCGGCGACGTAGGTCAGCGATCGTCCCTCCCACAGCAGCAGGGAGACGAACGATCCACGGAGCCGGTAGGGGCGCATGTCGCCGGTCACGCCTGCAGCCTTGGCCGCGGGCTGGTAGATCCGCCTCCGCCAGTTCTGCCAGTCGTGCAGCTGCCACTCCTTGCCACCCTGGCGCGGGAAGATGAGGGCCTTGCCGCCTGGGCGCCCCTGCGCGAGTCTCCATTCCGCCAAGTCCTGCGCGAGCGGCGCGAGAACGTCGACCACTCGATCCCTCTCGGTTTTTCCGGCGTGCGCGTGGAGGATGCGCTCTCCGAGATCATCCCAATGGGCATTCGTCGCTTCCTCGGGACGCAGGCCCCCATATGCGAGCACCGACACGAGTGTCGCGTCTCTTTGAGAGAGCCCCGCGCGGATCGTCTCAACGATCAGCGGCGCCAGCGGCTCCGGGCGCTTGGTAGCGGGTTGGCGCGGCTTGTCGACGACGCTGACCGGGTTGCTCGGGATCAGGCCGCGCACGACCGCTCGACGCAGAATGCCCTGCAGCAGCATCACCGCCTTGCGCTGCGTCTGCACGCCTACCTTCGCGGCGCGAAACTGGCTACACAGATCCTCAACCAAGGCAGGGGTGATCTCGCGCAGTTGGTAGTCGCCGATGCGCGGCAGAAGGTGAGTGCCCCAAACCTCGAGGTAGCGGCGGCGCGTCGACGGCTTGAGATTCGGCACGGCATACCGTGGCCACCATTCATCCCTCACGTACTCAGCCAACGTCAGCCGGCTCTGGATCACGCCGGCCGCGAGTGGACCGAGCTGTCGACGTCGCTTGACATCGAGCTCGAACGCCTGGGCGTCGCCCTTCTTGCCGAACAATCGGGAGCGCTGCCGGCCCCCCTCTCGCCAGCGCACCTCGTATTGCCCATCTCGATCATCGCGCTTGCGCACACTCATGCTCGCACCGCCTTTCGTTCAATCTCGCGGAGATCATCAACGCTACCGGGCCGTTGGGACCCCAGCGTTGGGCGCCGGCGACTCAAGCCAGATCGTAGGTTAGGAGCCGAGCCGGTCAGCGATACCGGCCGACCTTCGATCCAGGCGCAGGCGTCGTCCTCGCGGATAAGCAGCTTGTTTGTGGGCTGAAAGGCGCGCAGTCTGCCCGCAGCGATAGCGCGCCGCACCGACTTGTGCTCGCAGCGAGCAATCGTGGCGACCTCGCGCACGGTTAGGTAGGCAGTCATGCGTATAAGTGACCCCAAAGAGGCGAAAGCGGCCAACGAATTGTCGATCCGCACTTCGACCCTCCTCGGCCCATAGCCGGAGGGCTCACGCACCGTCCAGGTCTCTACCTAAGCCGCTCCCTTCAGAAGCGCGCCGAGCTCGTGTATCGCCTCTCCGGCAGTGGCCGGCATACGCCCGAACCGCACGTATTGACCCTCGCGGGTCAGCCAGGGTCCGTCTAGGTCCGCGCTGGCCCAATCGCTCTCGTGAGGAGGGTAGGCCAGCATTCCGAGCGGGACATCGTGGCCTGAGAGGTAGGAGGCCAGCTGATAGAGGTCGCCGCGATCGACCCCGCTGGGGCTACCTCGCCACGACCGCAGCCGCTTGTACTTCGCATCCACGACGGCAACCAGTTCGCCGGTCCCGTCTCGGATGAGAATGTCTGGCTTGAGTCGCCCCAGCTGCCTGTCGGTGCGAGGGATCGACTGCAGCAGATAGGCACCGTCGCGCTTGGAGGTCCCATGCTCGACACGTGTCGGTCCAAACGCTCGGCGGGCGCAATGCACAAGGAACAGCTCCCACAGCTCGGCCACGTCGATCAGGACTCCGGCCGCGTCTGCGCTGGTGGCTGAGGTCAGATGCCCTCGACGGCGAGCGATCTCGTAGGACAGGCGCGCAACCGACTCAAAGCGCCGCGTGATCGGTGTGTAGCGCACACGCTGCAGGTCGATGGCGTCCGGCAGCTTAGGCTGGCTACCGACCACGGCGCGCACCTGACTGAGCACTTCGCCGGTCAGGACTGGCCGCCACGTCGGTCGCACCGGCAGCAGCGATCGAAGCGCGCGGTCAGCGAGAACCAGGACGCGGGCAACGGGGTTGTCGAGGTCTCGTTCGGTGCGGATCGTCGCCACGAGCGGGCGACGGCCGATGCGATGGCGGATCGTCGCGGGTGCGTCGAGCCTGCCCCGGATGAACAGATCGTCGTGATGGGATGCTCGCCGCAGTCGAGGGCCGCCGTGACGGGCCGCGTCGGCAACCGCCGCCGACCACACGCGATCTATGAGCTGAACGATCAACGGGCCCCGAGAGGCCGACGCTGCCGCTTTCGGAACGACCGTCAAGTTGAGGGCGTGGGCCAGCCAGGCTCCCACCACGTCGATGCCGAGGCGTGGTTCTATGCGCAGTTCGCGGTCCTCGAAGCGCAGCTCGCCGATGAAGCGCCCGGCCCACCAGTTGCCGTCCGCGCCTCGCCGCAGGGCCGGCTCATCCTCGTCATCGACGCGGCTGGCTCCCGTGAGACGCAGCACGTGATCGTGATCCTCGAGGTGATCGGCGAGGCGGCCGAGCCACTGCTCCTCGCTGGCGTCCGTGGATGTTCTCGGGGACAGGTCTTGAAAGACGACCGGGGGGCTGCTCACTCGACCTTTCCCGCGATCAGCACGGCCCGCAGTCGACTCAGCTCGCTGGTCGCGGTGTCGGCGTCCAGGCCGCCGAGATATTGGGCTAGCAGCGGCTCCAACGAGAACACCCAAAGGTCTTCGATCGACGGCCGCGGGCGACCGTTGGCCATCCACAGCACACCGCCGCTGAGCTGCTTACGGCCGCGCAGCCATCGTCCGGCAAAGAAGGCGGCGTCGAAGAAGTACGTGTGACCGAGCTCGTACTGCGGGCCGAGGTGCGGCGAAAGGGCGATCTGCTGATTGAGCAGCGTGGCTCGCTCGGCCAACCGGGTCATGTCGCCCACCGCGCGGTCCCATCCCCATTTGGCCGGCGCGTGCTCGGCCCAGCGCTGTGCGTTTACCTCGATGATCGGGTCTGGCTCAAAACCGGCTGGCCGCCAGAAAAACCGACGGCGCAGCGCGAAGTCCAACTCCTCGACCGACTGGTCGATGAGGTTCATGGTCCCGATCACGAACAGGTTGTCGGGTAGCGCCAACTCCTGCGGCTCCTCGTCTACATCGAAGCCCGGTAGTTGCGCCGGTCGCTCGCGGTTCTCCAAGAGGCTGAACGCCTCGCCAAACAGTCGGCTGAGATCGGTGCGGTTGATCTCATCCAAGACGAGGATCACAGGCAGCCGCTCGTCTGCGGGGACGGTGTTCATCTGCTCCACCAGGCGTGGCAGCAGGCCATTGACGTAGCTGGTGCTGCCGTCGGCCTGGAGCCGCAGGCCCCGGATGAACTCCTCATAGCCGTACCCAGGATGTAGTTGCACCCAATGGACGTTTGCCTTCACGTACTCGTCGAGCTCGTCTTGTGAGCCGAAGAATCGAGCTGCCTTCCACCTTTCCAGCGCGACGCGGCGGATCAGGCGATCGGCGAGCTCTCGTGTGCGGTGCGTCTTGCCTGTGCCAGGCGGCCCGTAGAGCACGATCTGCTTCTTGTGGAGCAGCAGATCGAGGTCGCTTGCACCGTCAGGCCGATCCGAGCCGGGGTCCCAAATATCTCGCAAGGGCGGCCAGTAGAAGTCCAGCACCGGACGGTCCGGCTGAGCCTTCAACTCGACAAGCTTCTGCCGGATCAGCAGCAGCTGCTCATCGAGATCCTCGGGAATGTCCTCGCCGGCCAGCAGCTCGGCCGCGAACGCATCCACGATGTTCTGCTTGTGCGTCCTGCTGGACATCGGCTCGAACTCGCCGGGACGCAGCAGGTGCAGCAGTATGTGGCGCATCTCGCGCACCGCGATGCCTTCACCTGCGTCGTCTGCGAAGTCCCGCAATGCCCACGGATCATCGAGCAGCGTGCGCCTCTGCTCGGGGTCGTCTATCGCCTTGAATCGCAGACAGAAGTCGAGCAGGTAGCCGATCTGGAGGTCCCGGCGGACGTTGTAGCCCAGCCCTGGATTGCCGATGCCCTCGTCCATCGCCTCAGCCAGGCGCTGCCAATGCGGGGGCCGCTCCTCGCCGAGCGGCGCGATGATCGCCTCAAGCGTGGCGCGCTTCGTGGGGCCGCCGATCGCGCCGACCGCGAACAAGAAGTAGACGGCGACCAGCTCGCAGACAAGCCAACGTACCTCCTCCGAGGCCGTTTCCAGCTGCGTCGTCAGCTTCTGGCCGAAGCTCTCCTCGGTCCCAAAGAGTGGGTTCTCAAGGAAGCGCTGCCGGAAGTCCTCGAGATGCGGGATCGTCCAGATCGCGCGGTCGTCAAAGAGCAGCGAGCCGCTCTCAACCAAGCAGTTGTTGCTCCAGACCTCGACTAGAGCGTCGATCTTCGCTCGACCAGCGTCGTAATCACTTGCCATCGCGGGAAGATCCTATTGGGGAACCGCGGCCGGTCTCTGCGCGGATTCCGTCTACGCGACAATGCGCCCGTGAAGCCGAGGATGATGGACATCGCGCTGCAGCTCATGGACCCTCAATCGTTCGAGGATGTTGTCTACGCGCTTGTCCGGGCTGAGGAGCCCACTGCGATCCAGCTCAAGCCCCCGGACGCTGGCCGCGACACGATCGTTCCCGCGCAGGGCGGTCGCGGCGAGAGAGTGTGGCAGGCAAAGCGCCACACCAAGCGGATCGCCTGGTCGAAGTGCGAGCAGTCACTAGAAACGGCACTGGCGAAGCGCGAGCCCGAGGAGGTCACATTCGTCTTCCCCATCAACATGGGTGAGGGCGATGAGTGTCGACTCAAGGCGCTGCGCGAGAAGTACCAAGGTGTCCTGATTCTTGATCCCTGGACCGCAGGGACGCTGCGGGAGAAGCTGAACGAACACCCCGACATTCGTCGCGATCACATCGAACGGCCGCTCGGTATCGAGCGGGCCTTCGAGTTGGCTGCGCTTGAGCGCCTTGCGGGCTTCAAAGAGGGATGGGACATGCAAACGACAGCCGCGATCGACGGGCCGATTGCGGTGCTTGGCCTCGACGACGCACTCACGCAAGCGGAGGTCGCCGTCGAGTGCGGTGACTTCGGCAACGCCTCAGAGCAGTTCGAGCGCATGGCCGACAAGGCGCTCGACCCAATGCCCGCTGTAGCCGACGCCCTGCGGCTGCGCGCTGCCCGGTACGCCGGCGACGCACGCCAACGCGCGCGATCGGCCGAGCTGCATCTGCAGGTCTCCCGCTCAGCCGCACGGCGAGGTGACGACACCGCCGAGTACGCCGCCTTCCGCGCGTCGTGGGAGCTACCACAGGCGGAGCAGTGGCGCAGCTCGGCGGCAACCGCGCGCGCCGTGTGGCACGAGCACCCACAAGAAGCGATCCCGGTTCTACGCGACGCATTCGATCGCTCACTGGCTGGCGGCGAGCTGGGCAGCGTCGCCGAGTGGGCCGAGGCGTGCTGCGAAGCTCTCGCGGCACAAGAGGAATGGCAGGCGCTGAGCGACATCGCGAAGCGAGCCGTAGCGGCGCTCGGTCCAGTGCAAGACGGCGGTGCGCGACTGGCGATCGAGCTCGATCACTTCGACGCTCGTGCCGCGTGCGGCGAGGACATCGACCACGAGGTCCATCAGCTCCTACTCTCACCCGTCGGGCGCAAACCACAGAACTCGGCATGGATCTATGCACGGCTCGGCGCGATTCACGCTCGCAATGGCAACTCGACAGATGCTTTCCTGTGTTTTGCCGAAGCAGCCCAGCTCTGGCGTGTCGCCGGCGACGCGGAGGAGGAGATCGCCGAGGCGATCTTCAGTCGGGATGCCGTCGGGCAACTTCTTCCAGACGCCCATCCGCTGGATCAGACAGAGCGGATCGCGGCTGCCGATCTCCGCGGTCGCGTTCTCACGCCAGCCGTGCGAGCCGACAAAAAGGAAACCGAGGGCCTTCGAGCGTGGCTCGACGGTCGTGGCCCCGACGCGCTTCGCGCGTTGATGATCTCCCGGTCGATCCATCGTCGTGCCGGCCACTTCGGGGGCTGTGCCCGCGCTGGGACAGCGCTACGCGCGCTGTGCGAGAGCATCGAGGAGTGGCCCGAGGCCCTCAGTTGGGCAATCAGGACCGCCAACCACGACGCCGCTCGCAAGGCCGCGCTCCAGCTTTCGTGGCCGGAGGTCAAGGAGCGACTGCGTGTCGATGGATCACCGTGGGAGCAGGGACCGAGCTTCGAGGCGATAGCCGCTGCTGGCGCGCTCGCGAGTAACAGGGACATCTCCGCATTGATCGCCACACTCCTAGAGGCCGCCAGTGACCACACCGGCGAGCAATACATGCAGGTCCATCCGGCCCCGGCCGCTCGTCGGGCGCTCAGCACAGTCCTATGTGGCATCGACCAACAGCACCTCCCACGCGCCCTCGATGAGGTTGCATATGAGATCGAGCACACACCGTTCCCCCCGAGCGAGGCTACCCAGGGACTGCTCCTTGCTGTAGACGCAGGACTGAGCGCCAACTTCACGCTCATTGCTGAGGTCGCGTGTGACTTTTCACCTGCGCACGTGCGCAGCGTCGACCATGCTCTGCCGCTGATCGAGAGGTCGCCCGAAGCGCTGGAGCTCGTCAAGGAACGAGCAGAGAAGGGCTTTACCGCGCTCGTCCTGGCTGCACGGCTGGAGCTACCCGACGCCTGCCAAACCTTGCAGGCCAAAGCCTCCGATATCACCGCGCGCTCGTTGAGCGATAGCCTCGCGCCCGAGGAGATCCTTACCAACAAGGATCGCGGCCTACTCGCGCGCTGGAGTACGTCCGAGCAGCAAGCCGCAGTTGCACACGATCTGATCGGCATACTCGCCGACTCAAGCGACCTCGACGTTCACCGCTACGAAGCCGGCAACGGGCTTCAGACACTCGCATCTCGCCTAGATCCCGCGGTCGCGTCCGCCGTGCTCGACGAGCTGCTCACCGTCAGCGCCCAGGTCGCCATGCCATCTACGACCACCGGACTGCGCTCCCATCCAAATGAGCACCTTGCACGCATGATCTTCCGGGCGCCGGCCGCTGGAGCATATGTACGAGCCGCGGCCCTTCATGCCGCTTACTCCCTGGCCGCGCAATGCAGCAGGGCACGGGAGCTACGCGACGCGCTCGACCAGGCCCTTGAAGACCCGGATTGCGTTCTCCGAGCCACGGCGATTCAGATCGTCCGCGCACACCCGGAGTCCACCGACATTGATCTCGAAGCGATGTTCAACGACGGAGACGTGTCAGTCAGCGTCGCTGCCTTCGCCGAGTGTGCCCGGCGCGGAACCGTCTCGCCAGGGCACCCCCTCGTATTGGCGTTGGTCGATGCCAATCAGCCGCTAGGCATCCGCTGCAGCGTCCTTGCCGTCGCACGGCAATCTCCACAAGACTTCGCCGCAGCACTTGAGCAGCTGACCAAAGACCCTCACGTATATGTCCGCGCCGCTGCCAGGGGCGCGCTCGGCAAGTGAACAGCGCACGCTGCACAACACGGGTAGTAACTGCAAAGCCTTCTTCACCAAAATCCAGCAGCACGTTCGGAGAGTTACTAGATAACTGACCGTCCGCTGGATGCGGATGCAACGCGATTCACGTAGGTCAGTTCTCTCCCGCGTCGCTCTCGCTCACACGGCCTCTTGGGGCGGCTAGAGGGAGTTTGAGGGCCGCGACTCCCGCGTGAGGCCATGCCCGCGCCATTTTTGCACGCCCTGTCGGGCGTGCGGCGCGTTGGCATCGGCCCCACACGGGGTGGGGCCCTTGCGAGAGGACGCTTATGTCTCAGTCGGTTGCGGTCGCAGGTTCAGTGCAGGACGGCAAGCGTGGCGAGCTGTTCGGTGGTGCGCTCACCGATGAAGCGCTCGATTCATCCAAGAGCGTGCTTGGCACCAATCGCGGTGGTGGTCTGCAGGGGTTGCAGCAGTTCTACACGCCGCCGGAGGCGGCAAGGTTCATCAAGGAGGCGATCGACTCGCTTGGGCGCTCTCCGGTACTGGACCCCACGGCAGGCAACGGGGCGCTGCTGGCGCCGTGGCCGCGCGAACGGCGCTTCGGCGTGGAGATCGACGCCGATCAGATACGCCGCGGGGACTACCAGGCGATCAACGGCGATGTGCAGCGTGCTTTCCCGATGCTGCGCAAGCTCGGGGTGCAATTCCCACGAGTTGTCGCCAACCCGCCATTCGGCTTGACGTGGACCGACGGCACCGGCGACCCGGAGAACAGCGCCGTCGCCGTGTGGCGTATGAGTCTCGCGCTGCTCGCTCCGTATGGTGTCGGTGCCTTCGTCTGTGGGCGCGACCGTTTCCGGCGAGAGATTCTCTGTCGCGAGGACGCTGCGGGCGTATTCGCCACGGTGGAGAGCAACGACCTGTTCGAGGGCGTGGCACTGCCTTGTCTGATCGCATTCTTCGTCGGGGCGGAGGACCGCGTGGGCGGAGGCGAGGGACTTGTCTTTGAGGGTGAATCCTCCAAGGCAGAACTCGGCGGGCAGGCTCTCAGCTGCGAGATCAAGGAGGCGCTGCGCCAGGCGGGTCGCTACGTCGGTGCGTTTTCCCCGCCGCAGGTCGGTCCAATCGCGCCGTGGAAGCTCGTGGAGCGCGACCTCGACCGTCGCCGTCGCGAGGAGGCCAGCGAACGGCCGACCTACGACGTGGAGCTGCGGGCAGGTGATCGGCTTTCGATTCGTCCCGGCCCGTTTGTGCGTCAGGCGCTCGCGAAGGCCGGGCGACTGAAGCTGGTCGAGACGCTTCATAACCAGCCTGTCGGGCACTTCGCGCTGAACGCACTGGACTGGCGGATGCTCGGGGAGCTGGAGCAGGACTGCGACCTGAGCATTGCGCCAGGGGTACGAGATGCAGTTGCGAGTGTCGCCTCAGCCGCCGAGCGGGAGGTCATCCCGCTGTATGAGGTCCGCCCGCAGATGCGCCTGGGTTATCTCACCGACCTGGACTCGATCCTCTGCACCACCTCGGACCCCGAGCGTGGCTTTCGGGAGGGCACTCGCTACCCGCTGCGCACGGACTCGCGGATCAACGTCAAGCGCGGGCAGAAGGTCGCGCGCAACAAGAACGGCGAGCCGGTCGTGCGCAAGTACGAGGAGGAGGCCAAGGTGCTCCTCATCAAAGTCGCCGACAAGGAGTTCACTGAGTCCACCGAGGACATCCAGTACCTGCTCGAGCACTTCGAGATTCCCAACCCAGGAGACATCGCCACTCGGTTCCCCGAGGAGGTCGAGCGTCAGCGCCAGGTGCTCGATCAGATCGCCGCAGACGGCCGTGCCAACGGGAACGACTCGGCGTTTGAGTGGAAGCGCTTCCAGCGCGAGGATCTGGCTCGCGCCCTGACCAAGACCAAGGACGGTGGCGGGTTCATCCTCAGCTGGGAGCAGGGCGGCGGCAAGACCCTCGGCGCCGCCGGCTACGCACAGGGCGCGGTGCGCAACGGCGCGCGCAACCAAGTCCTGTTCATCGTCCCGCAGGATCTCATCCCGCAGTACCGTCAGGACATCGGGGAGAAGCTCGGGATCGAGGTCGAGCACATCACCACCCCCGCACATGCCCGCCGCGTTGCAAAGCACCTGCGCGCTGGCGGCGAGGGCTGGTACATCACCCACTACGAGGTGCTTTCGCTGCTCGGCGTCAAGAACGAGGCGCTGCCCGTCCAGAACGTGCCGGTCCACGAGGCCGAGGGTGAGCGCGTCGTGCTGGACTCCTCAGAGTTCTGTCCGGCCTGCCATGCCTCTCATCACGGCGGCTGGCAGAAGGACAGCGCGCTGGTCTGCTCCGCGGTCCACACCGAGGAGGTCAGGGGGGAAATCCGAAGCCACACCTGCGGATACGTCCACAAGCGCCTGCGGATCAAGAGTGCCGCGCATCACCTCGCCGGCGCGTTTCGTGACGGTGTGATCTGCATAGACGAGGGAACGCTCATCAAGGGCGATGAATCGCAGCGCAGCAAGGCGATCCGTGGCCTACAGGCACGCAACAAGCTGCTCGCGACCGGCACGCCGATTTCCAACTACGTCAACCAAATCTTCTGGCTGATGTGGTGGTGTCTCGGTGACTCCAGCCTGCGCTTCCCCTACAGCTACGACGGCGGGCTCGCCACATTCGAGCTCGACTTCTGTGTGGTCGAGTACACCTACGGCCGCGAGGGATCGGAGACGGCCCACCGCCGCGAGAAGCGCAAGGTTCTCCCGCAGATCACGAACGTCAGCCGCTTCTGGAGGCTGTCCGCCGCAGCCATGATTCGCCGGCGCAAGCGCGACTTCGGCGAGCCGATCGTCCCCTGCACACTGAAGACCGTCAGTGCCCCAATGGGGGTCGCCCAGCACGAGCTCTACAAGCACTGGCTCAACAAGTCGACCTTCGCGTCGTTCTTCACCTGGAAGTACCCCGACCACGCGCTGGTGGCGAGTGGGCAGATCGAGCGGTTCGCCGCCGCATGTGGCCAGCTCACAAAGCTCGAGTACGCCACCACCGCCCCCGAGGCGGCGACCGACCGCGACTGGCCGGGCCTGGCAGGACTTGAGCACTCCAACTGGACGCCGAAGAACATGAAGACGCTGGAGCTGATCCTCCAGCATGTCAAGGCTGGCGAGAAGATCCTCGTCGGCTCAGACCTCATCGAGACCGGCCGCTGGCTGTGCGATCGGCTGCTGGAAAAGGGCGTGCGCGCCGGGCACATAGTGGAGGAGCGCAACGGCAAGCCCGCCACGGTGAATCCAAAGAAGCGGGCGGTCGTGATGCGGGAGTTCCGCCACGGCAGCCTGCAAGTGCTGCTCTGCGGCATCCCGGCGATCCGCCTCGGGCACAACCTCGACACCGCGTCAGTCGTCGTGGTCGACGGGCTGGTGTTCTCCTATGAGATGTTCGACCAGTTCATCGCCCGTGCCCACAGGCTCTCCTCCAAGAAGCCCGTCACCGTGTACGTGATGCTCACGAAGGGCTCACTCGACGAGAAGAAGTGGGCGCTGCTCTCCGCCAAGGCAGCCGCGGCAGATCTCGCGCTCGACGGGCAGCTCATGGACGAGCGCGAGGAGCCGATCTCCCTGGAGCAGGTTCTCAAGGATCTCCAGGCCAAGGGCGTGCCGCTCACCGGCGAGGAGATCGCCGAGGCCGAGCTGCGTGCGGCGTGGGAGACCACCGCGACCGTCATCCCATTGATTCCGCGCCGCAAGCCGTTCGCCTCGCTTGAGCCGCTCGTGGACATTGAGCAGCTGGAGCTATTTGCTGCGTAGCTCCATCGCTGCTTGCGGTCTGATTCTCCGGCGCGGTCGCAGTTGAGCCTCCGCGGCTGATCGACGGCGCATTGAACGTCTCCGCGTGCTCGCCTACAATGGGTTCAAGGACACGGCACCCGCCGCCGATTCCCCAAGTGGACTGTTTGCTATGGCTACCCGAACCGACAACGAAATCCGCGAGCTGACCCCCGAGCAGGGCCAGCAGCTCCTCGACGACAAGGCTCGTCAGTACCTCGGGATCTCCGGGGAGGAGTTTCGCACTCGCTGGGAGGCCGGCGAGATAGACGCCGACGACGAGCCGGACGTGATGCGGGTCGCGATGCTGCTCCCCCTTGCCGGCTAGAACTCCCGCGGAGGCCGTACAGGCTTACCGCGCCCGCATCTCGCGCGTACTCTCCTGCCTCACGACTGCGCACGTCGACGTCGGAGGCGGCTACGCGCCGTCCGCTGCTCCGCACGCCCTCATCATGGCCGGCAACGATGCGGTGGCCCTGCGGGGAGCAAGTCGCCTGACGCTGGCGGTCAGCGAGCACTACACCATCACGGAGGACTCCGACGCAGGCTGGCAGGTCCACAGAGCCGCCTACTTCTATGCCATTGGCCTTCACGACACCGGCGAACTGCTCGCCTATCACTGGCATCCGCGCGGAAAGAGCCCGGTCATTGACCCGCACCTACACGTCCGGGCCAACATCCAGCTCGGCGAGCGCTGGCTCGGCAAGGTCCACCTTCCTACGGGCGCGATCGAGCTAGAGGACATCGTGTCGTTGGCGGTCAACGAGCTCGCAGTGGAGCCACTACGCGAGGATTGGGAGCTGCTGCTCCACGAGAACCGGGCTTGATTGGGCATCACCGCCCCGCATCAAGAGCTACTGCTTCGGCTTGCTGTGATGCGATGTGCTGCGGCGAAGCGTGCTCGTGACAGCCAGCTCGTGATCGAGCTTCGCGCTGACGCGGATCAGCGCGTGCGCTGCAGTGCGAGGACCGAGCTTGAACACCACCGTCAGCCGCCCGCGCTTGAGCGCGACTGTCTTTGCGGCTGAGGCGACGGTCCGGCCTCCCAGCCGGCCGGTGAAGCCCACGCGGACCCTGCCGCTCGCGGGTCCGCTCACATGCACCACCAGCTCGCGTCCGCGCAGCGTCTCCGTGACACGGATCGTCGGCTTGGTCCCTGCGTTGTGGCCGGTGCTCGTACCCGAGCCGCCTGGGCCGGACGGCGGGACGACGACGCTTGCGTGCGCGGCGGCGGCGGGGCTCGCGTTGCCTGCCGCGTTAGTGAGCCACACGGCGATGCTCCAGCTTCCGGGGCCGGGAACAGTCACAGTCGCCGGCCCGGCTGCTGGCGCCTGTGCGGGAGCACTGCACGACCCCGAGCCGCTTGCCGGACAGACTTGGTAAAGAGCGCCCGTGATCGGTGCGAGCTGACCTGCCGGATCGGTCCAAGTGGCCGTGAATGTCGAGCCGCCCGCCTGCGTAGGAGTTGCGGACAATCCCACTGGCGGCGGAGGCGAGCTGTTCTCCACGGCGATCTGCTCGGAGGCCACGGTCGATTGATTGCCGGCGGCGTCGGTTGCAACAAGCGTGAGCGTGTGAGATCCATCAGAGAGACCCGTAGTGGGCAGCGTCAAGGTCTGCGTGCCCGTCGATGACGGGCAGGGCTGGGCGAAGGTGAAATTGCACGGCGCCGTGTAGGTCTCCACTGGCCGTCCGTCTGCCGACAGGACGATGCTCGCTACGCCGCCTCCGACATCAGCTGCGGCGACGGTGACGCTTTCAGTGCCCTTGTGAAAGCCGCCAGCTTCGCCTTCTCCCCAAAGGGCGCCCGACGGCGCGCTCAGAGTTGGCGGCATGGCATCGGAGAGTGTGACCGTCGCGCCGTACATCGCCGCCCACACTTTATGTTCGGTCGCACCCGTAACACATTCGTCGCCAGAGGGCGCCTGGCACACGACGCCGACTGACAGTTCATGCGCTGAAAGTCCTGTGACCACTGCGGGTTCGCCCCCCGGCGGGGCGCCCACCGAACACGTCTCACCGTTTTCGACCGAATCGAGGCAGGTTTCCTGTGGCACGATCGTCCCGTCCGCGCGGAGCGCGGGCGACCAATCATTGAAGCCGTCGAACTGATGCCCGATGTAGCGTTCATAGGTGAGCGCGGTGATCGAAGTGCCCGCTGGTGCCGTGAACGTCCAGCCAGCGCTCGTCCCAGGCGTCGCTCCACTTGAGAGGCCGAGCGCGTCGGTTGTTGACAGCCCGCCTTCTTGGTCGGCCTTCCCGCCGCCGCCTCCAAGCCGATACGGGCAGCCAGCGTGCTCCGCGTAGTGAGATGGCTGCGCGGGATCGTTGCTCGCCCACGCCCAAGAGTTGTTGGCAGCTTCCGGCGCGAAGTTGCAGGCACTCACCTGATAGCTGCCAGCCGCGAACGTCTGGGACGGCGAGAGCCAAGCCACGATGGCCAGCGTGACCGCGATCGTCAGGCTCAATCGTCTCATCGTCCGCGCCGGGCCTTTCCCGCTGTCCCTGCGGATGCTGGTAGGCGCAGCGTTGTCCACGGGCTCGCACGTTCCACGTCGTAGGGATCTGTATAGCGCACAGATACCTCGACCACGCCGGAGGTCGGGAGCGTCAGGCTCGTGAACGCACCTTGGAGCGTGCGTAGCACGCGCAGTCGCCGTGATCGCCCCCTGCGGCCGAGATAGCGCACCTGCACCTGCGCTTCGCTGGGCCGTCCCGACAGAGCGAGCACGAGTCGGTGCTTGACTCGTTTCAGTCGAGCCTGCGGGCGTCTGAATGGTCGCGTGAGCGGCATCGCGGTCAATGGTGTCACCGGCTGGGGAGACGACGCTGGAGATGAGTTCGCTCCAGGCGTGGCCGCTTCGCCGGCCGTCACGATCGCCCCGAGGCCGGCGTTGCGGAATGTCTGCGCGATGTCGAGCACTCCGCTGTCGGCTTCCGTCAGGTCTTTCGCGGCCGCTTCGGGCGACAAGCCTGGCTGGTAGGAGTCGAGTGCGTCGAGCGCTGCCGCGGCAATCGCGGACGCCTCGCTGGTGCCTTGCCAGTAGTTGTAGTTGGACACGCCCGTCGTTGGTTCCGCGCCATCGAGGTCGCAGCCGGGCGCGAGCAGCCGGAGCCCTTCGCCGCGGTTGGAGAACGAACAGAAGCCGCCGCCCTGCGTGTCCGTCGCGCCGACCGACAGCACCCCAGGATATGCAGCCGGGTACTCCACGCCGCCTCCGTCGTCGTTGCCAGCGGCTGCGACGACTGCAACGTCATAGTCGCCGGCTTCCTGCACTGCGTTGCCGAGCATTTCGTAGTCTCGACCTGATGGTGCTTCCGACGTACCGAGCGAGAGATTGATGACCCGAACGTCGTAATGAGAACGCACACGGAGACAAGCGTCGATTCCCGTGGCATATGCGCTGAACGGGAAGGTCGTATGTCCTGGCTCAAGGATTCGCACGGAGACGATCTGAACGGCTCGGGGTGCGGTGCCGATCATGCCCCAGCCGTTCGCGGGCGCCCCCGCCATCATGGCGAGCACAGTCCCGTGCAGCGTGGAGGACACGTCATTCCCCGAGCCGCCGTCGAGCGCGGTTCGTTCGACCACGACGCCTTCGGTGTCCGGGTTGAGATTCACACCCGTATCAACCAAGCATAGGCCGGCAAGCTGCGCTGGTGGCGGAGCATAGGGAAGAAAGGCACCGTTGTCCGCGGCGGCCTGGGCGGTGACACCTGTCTCCGCTCCGGCTCTCGCCGCCGGCAGGACAAGCGCAAGGAGCACCGCGACGATGCACGTCCGGCTTCGGCGGAGCGTCAGCAGCGCAGGGCGCGTCTGCCTAATTGGTGCTGACATCTACCACCCGGCTGTTGCCGCTTCCGAAAGGAAATCCTGCCTGACCGCCGGGAACTTCTGCACGGAACGGAAAGCGCCCGACGCCGCCCTCGAACTGATAGACCACGCGAAAACGACCATGCCCGTTCGTGCGGGGCGTCCTGAACGGCTCCCAGCGGCCACGGTAATGCACGAGCAGATCCACGAGCGCGCCCTGCTGCGGAATAGGCCCCTCGACGCTGCCGGACAGCACAATCATCCCCTGGGCGCCGGTGTGGGTCGGGCTCACGCTCAGCCTCACGCCGGCCTGCACCGTCTCCCTGATGCTCGCTATCGCCGCGTAGCTGGCGTCGCTCGAGAACGCACGGTAGGCAACCTCGATCAGCCGCGAAGGCCCCGCCGACACCCGCACCCTAAACGTGCCGTCAGAGCCCGTCTTGGCGTGAGTCAGGAGCTGCGGCATCGCCGTCCCGACCGCCTGTTGCAGCACATCGAGGGTCGCGTGCCTGATCGGCTGACCCTGCTCGTTGAGCAGGCGCCCGCCGACCGCGGCTGCCCGGTGTGCGTAGCTGCGCGTGATCGTCCGCCTCAGCCCGAGTCGGAGAGTGGCCTGCTCGCTGGCGCTCGTCCCGTTTGGACTGCCACTACCAAGCATGGTGGAGCCCGTGCTGCCGGGACCGGGAAGCGCACCCAGCGATGTGGTCTTCCCTTGATTCTCAACCGCCACCTCTCCGCTGGAGATGACGCTCGTGTTCTGAGCTGCATTCTCGACAACGAGTTCCACACGATGCTCGCCGTCCGCCACCGTGGCGGTGTTCCAGCTAACCGTGTCGGACACGCTCGGCGGGCACGCCTGAAAATCCGTGTAGGAACAGCTCGTGATGTAGTCCCTCTCCGCCACGGGTTCGCCATCCACTCGAAGCTGCACGAGCCGCACGCCCGAGCTCGTATCCGCCGCCTGGTAGCTGATCGAGGCGGTGCCGGAGACAGTGCCCGAGCCGGCAAGCGCGCCACCTGTCACCGTGCCGCTCGGCAGGGTCGTGTCATCGAGCGTGAGTTGCGCCCCGTATAGCTCGAGGATGTTGTTCTCCCCGGAGCCGAACGTACAACCGGCGCCGGCATCGTCGTTGGAGCAGTAGTTCGCAAGAGTCAGCTCGGTCGTCGTGGACGGTAGGACAAATGTGTTGGGTTGACTCGTCGCCAACGGGGTTTGACTTTCACCCACTGCGCCATCGTTGTCTGCGGCAATCGCAAACGTGTCAGCGCCGGAGACCTGATGTGAGACCTGCCACCAAATCTTGGCTTCAGTGATCGTGATGCCACTCCCGGCTGGCACCCCGATCTGCACGCCCGCCGTGGCGCCTGGGCTCATACTGCCACCTCTCGGTCCGATGTAGTCACCGACAGCACCGCTGCAAGTTCCCTTCACGTTCTGCGGGCTGCCGAACACCGTCCACGAGCCGGCATCGCCGTTACCCGCCGACGGGCAGTTGTCGATCACATACGTCCCGGCCCTCGCACCGGGCACGAACATCATTCCCACAACCCCTGCGATCAGGACGGCCAGCGCCACGTCGCGCAGCCGGTCGCCGGAGAGCGCGTGTCCCAGCCCGCGCACGTGTCGGCGCCGCTCAGTTCGTGGTGACATGGACCGCCCTGCTTTCTCCGAGTGCGAATGGGAAGTCGCCTTGGCTCCCGAACACAACCGCCCGAAATGGGAACCGCCCGATGCCGCCCTGGAATTGGTAGGCGACGCGGAACCGCCCGCGCGAGTCCGTGCGTGGATCGCGGAATGGCTCCCAATGGCCGCGGTAATGGACGAGCAGCTCGACGACGACGCCCTGCGGCGGGACCGGGCCGAGCACGCGCCCGCCGAGAGTGATCGTGCCTTCCGAGCCTGTCCTGCGCGGGGTCACGCTGAGCTGCACCCCCGCGCGAACCGCCTCTACGAAAGTCGCCTTCGCCGAGTAGTCGGAGTCAGCCGAGAACGCGCGGTAGCCGATCTCGACCATCCGTGACGGGCCGCCCGCCACGCGGGCTACGAAGGTCCCGTCCGTGCCTGTTCGGGCGTGGCCGATCAATTCGAGGGTCGCGCCGGCGATCTTCTGCAGCACGTCCAGGGATGCACCCGCGACCGGCAGGCCCTGCGCGTTGAGCAGGCGGCCCGTGATCCGCACCGCTCGGCTGGCGTAGGTTCGGGAGATCGGCGAGCGCGTGCCGAGCTGCAGGTGCGCTCCCTCACTCGCGACGGTGCCGTTCGGGCTACCAGTTCCGGTTGAGCCGGTGTGCGAGCTGGTCGTGCCTGGGCCGGGCAGCGCCCCCAAGGAGCTGACGGTCGCCACGGGGTTGCTGACCGTGACCGAGCCAAGCGCGTCGTTGGTGACGTTCCCGGCTGCGTCGGTGATCGCCAGGTTGGCCGCATAGGCTCCATCGGCGAGAGCATCTGTGTTGACCGCGAAGCCGCTCACGGTCTCCGTGAGCGGGCAGGCGTTCCACGAGTCGTAGGCGCATTCGCCAGAGAACGCGAAGGTGTGAACGTAGGGCGTTCCACCGCTCAGCGGACTGAGTGTCAATGTTGCCGCGCGGACGCCGCTGCCTGCGTCGCTGCCCGTGAAGCTGATCGGTTGCGAGCCAGTCACGGTCACGTCGGCGGCTGCGGCTGCGGCGAGCGGCCCGCTTACGCCGCCTACCGTCGGCGGCGTGTTGTCTTCGAGGCTCAGCGTGATGTCTGTGAGCGCGGGCACGGCGATCGAGTCGGCGAAGTCGCACGTTGTCGAGCTGCGGTCGGTGCTGCAGTTGACGTATGCCTCGAAGTCGCGCGCCCCTTGGGGCAGGGTCCAGTTTTCGGTCGCGGTGTACGCGCTGTTGCCGCCGTAGGGCAGCTCCGCCGCGCCCGGAAGGGCTTGGCCGGCGGAGGCGAACCCGAGGAAGGCGTCATCGCCGGTGACGGCCGAGCCGATGACTTCGGCTTTGATCGCGTGGATCGTGACGCCGGGAGCGCTGTTCGGCACGTCGATCTGCAGGCCGACTTGACTTCCGCTTTTGCCGTTCTCGGTCACAGCGCCGGCTTGTTCGTTCGTGGAAACGGAGTCGCCGATACTGCCGCCCGCCGAGCAGCCGTTAGAGATCAGCGTGGTCGCGTTGGTGTTGTTGCCGAACACGCTCCAACCCGGCGACACGGCGGGCACACCTGGGGCGCACTGATACATCGGGTATGTGCCGGCGCTTGCGCTCGGCGCGATCACCAGGCTTGCTGCGAGCAGCAAGGTTGCTGCGGCGATCAGAGCGCGACCGGCGAACCGCTTGGCGAGTGTGTTATTCGGTGACAACATCGACCACCCCGCTGAATCCACGGCCGAACGCGAAGTCGGCCTGGCTTGGTGGGACTTCCGCGCGGAAGGGAAAACGCCCGCGCGCGCCCTCGAACTGATAGACGACGGTGAAGTGACCCGCCGCGTCCGTCCGCGGTGTGCGAAACGGCTCCCAATGTCCGCGGTAGTGGACGAGAAGATCAACGCTCACACCCTGCGGTGGGACTGGCCCGAGCACGTGCCCGGTGAGCGTGATCGCGCCTTCGGAGCCGGTGCGCCTTGGGCTGATACCAAGTTGTATGCCAGCCTGGACCGACTCGATGATCCTGGCCGTCGCTGCGTAGGCGCCGTCGCCGGAGAACGCCCGGTATGCCACTGCGATCGTCCGCGAAGGTCCAGCCGGCGCCCTCGCCACGAACGTCCCGGTGGCGCTCGTCTTCACATGACCGATCAACTTCAGGCCCGGCGAGCTCGCGGTCTGCTGCAGCAGCTCGAGCGTCGCGCCGCCGATCGGCTGGCCTTGCGCGCTCATCAAGCGGCCGGAGATTCCTAGCGCGCGCTTGGCGAAGCTGCGCGTCAACCTACCGCGCTGACCGAGGCGCAGGCGCGCTCCCTCACTTGCCGCGATCCCATTCGGCTGCCCGACTCC
Source organism: uncultured Solirubrobacterales bacterium (assembly GCA_963749285.1). GTDB lineage: Bacteria > Actinomycetota > Thermoleophilia > Solirubrobacterales > Solirubrobacteraceae > Palsa-744. The sequence goes on from CAVVMD010000003.1 coordinate 2,045,052, forward strand.
TCGCGCGAGGCCCGAAGCCGCGCTCACGCCAGGGCCGGGGAGCGCCCCGAGGGAGTTGTTCGACGGCTGCTGTGTGGTGATCGGGGCGTCGTAGACCACGCTCGCGTTCTCGGCGGCGTCCTCGACTGTCACCTTCAAGGTGTGCTGGCCGTTGGCAAGCGCCGTCGTGTTGATCGGCAAGTCGACCGACTCGCTCGCGCGGCAGGGCTGGCTGTGATCGAACATCAGCGTGCCGCCGGTCCCGCCGATCGGGATGCACCGCCCTTCGTTGTTGTCAGGCGTGCCCGAGTACACGGTTTTGCCGTCGATTTGGGCGGTCACGAGATAGACGCCCGGACCGCCGGGGTCGCTTGCCAAGAAGGTCAGTTCCTGGGTGCCTTGAGCGTTTGGGCTCAGCAGCGTGCCGCCGAATCCACTCGCCGCCGGCGTTGCGCTGTTGGCGAGTGCGATGGCTGCGCTGCTGACGTACACGCCAGCGTCGATCCCTCCTGTGGCCGGGCACGACGTAGCCCCTTCGTAGGGGCCGACGCACACCGCCACGGCGTAGAGGCTGGTCCCGCCGAGATGCGTGATCGGGAACGCTCCGCTGAGCGTGCCGTTCTGGCCGCACGCGAGGTTGTATTGGCAGTTCGCCACCACGTCGGCGGAGTCGTAGCTCGCGCTCGGCGTCCCTAGCCATGCCTGGCCATGTGGGGAAGTCAAGGTCGCGGTGATGCTGCCGCCCGCGATCGTCGAGCCGGCCGGCGCGGTGAACACCCACTCAGGGCCTTCGTAGGCGCCCTGCGGTGCTTCACCGCTCGTCACGGCGCTCAGGTCTCCGCCCTGAGCGCACGTGTTGGTGTCGCCGCTGTCGGGGCCGACGGCACCAGTCGCGCTTGTGCTCCATCCTTCGGTCGGGGCGGGCTGACCGCCAGGCTGGGTACACGACGCCAGCGTCCATGTGCCCGCCCGAGCGCTCGACGTGCAGAGCGCGAGGATCAACATCACGCAACCGAAGGCCGCGAGCAACAGTCCGGTCATGCCACGCGGAGCGAGCGTGATCTTGCTGTCAGTTCGTGGTGACATCGACCGCCCTGCTTTCTCCGTGTGCGAATGGGAATCCGGTTTGCCCGCCGAGCACTGACGCCCGGAACGGGAAGTGCCCTACGCCGCCCTGGAACTGGTAGACGACCTCGAAGCGCCCACGTGAATCTGTCTGCGGGACTCGGAAGGGCTCCCAACGGCCGCGGTAGTGGACAAGCAGCTCGACGGCGACCCCTTCGGCGGGGACCGGCCCGAGTACCTGTCCGCTCAGCGTGATGGTCCCTTCCGAGCCCGTCCTGTGCGGGCTCACGCTGAGCTTCACACCGGCCTTGACCGCCTCCGCGATCTTCGCCGTGGCGGCATAGCTCGCGTCCGTGGAGAACGCGCGATAGGCAATCTCTACCGTCCGGTTGGGGCCACCGGGCACCGCCGCCGCGAACGTCCCATTCGCACGGGTCTTGGCGTGCCCGATGACCGCCAAGCTCGGCGAGCCGCTGACCTGCTGCAGCACGTCCAGCGTCGCGCCCACGATCGGATGACCCTGGCCGTCGAGCAGGCGCCCCGTCGCTCGCAGCGCGCGGTGCGCGTAGGGGCGGGTGATCCTGCGCTTGACGCCAAGACTGAGCCGCGCCGTGTGGCTGGCCGTCGACCCGTTCGCTACAGCGACCGGCGTGGAGGCTGGCGAGCTTCCCGCTGCTGTGCCAAGACCGGGCAGCGCCCCGAGTGAGTTGTTCGACGGCTGCTTTGTCGAGATCGAGCCGTCGTAAACGACCGCTGAGTTGCCGGCCGCATCTTGCACCGAGACCTTCAAGGTGTGCTGGCCGTTGGGAAGCGAGGTCGTGTTGACCGGCAAGTCCACCGACTCGCTCGCCGGGCAAGGCTGGCTGTAGTCGAACATCAACGCGCCGCCAGTCGCGCCTACCGCCGCACACTTTCCGCCGTTGCTGTTCGGTGTGCCCGAGTAGACGGTTTTGCCGTCGATCTGCACGATCACGAGATACACACCTGGGCCACCCGGATCGGCAGCGTTGAGCGTGAGTTCCGCCGTGCCTGCGACGTTTGGGCTCAGCAGCGTTCCGCCGACGCCACTGGCGCTCGGCGTCGCTTCGTTGGCCAATAGGAGGTTCGCCCACCACAGCCGCACCAACGACCACGCGCCTTCGCTGCCTCCCGAGTTGCAGACCCTCCCGGCTTCGGGTTGTCCGCCGCATCCGGCGCTGAGGTAGAGGTCTCCGCCGCGCCCGCTCGGAAGCCCGAGAACGCCCGAGAAGTCATAGGTGCCATTGGCACAGGGAGGCAGCCCAGACGCACATTGGTAGAAGACGTTTGAGCCGTTGTAGGCGTATTCCGGCGAGTACGCGACCGCCGTGCCCGAGGCTCCATAGCCGTATCCGTCGGCGAAGAAGCTCACGTCCACCGAGCCGCCGATCAGTGTCGATCCCGCCGGTGGTGCGTATTGGAGGGTCTCGTTCGCACCCACGCCCACGGCGGCATCCGTGCTGAGGATCGCGAACATCGGGCTGCCCGGCCCGCAGCTCGTGCTGTTGTTCGAGCCGTAGCCACCGCCGCCCGCGAAGCTCGTCCAGCCCTGGCTCGGCGCGGCGGACTGGCTCGGGTTCACGCAGGAGACCTCCATCCAGCTCCCCGCGTATGCGGAGCTCGCGGCCATCCATCCGCCAGCAACGGCCAGTGCGAGCGTCAAAGTGAGCAGCAGC